>NZ_AP046088.1:2372500-4036815 GCF_059718135.1 Methylosinus sp. is20ea
AAGGGCGGGCCTTGTCGAGGGCGAAGGCAACCGCTCCCCGCATTGCGCAGGCGTCGAAAGGCTCAGCCAGAAACAGTGGTCGCGGCATGGGCCCCGCGCCATGACCGCGAATATCGGATCATCCGCATAGGCCGAGAACAGCATAGCATCGACGCCGAGCCTTTCATACTCGGCGAACAGCTCAGGGAAATGCAACTCGATGCATAGGGCGACCCCAAACTTGAATCCGTCTATCTCGAACGTCATGGCTTCTCTGCCAGGCACATACCAATCCGTCAGCTCGGTATGCGAGCAGAGCCTCTTGTCATATCGAACGACCGGCAGGCCTTCGTCCGAGATCACATACAGGCTGTTGTGCGGGCGGTTCCGGCATCGCCGTCTATGAAGAGGTGCGCGCAGCTGTCCAGCCCGCAGTTCGTGCGGCAGCCGGTACGGCCGGGCGTTGATCTCGCAAAGTCCATCCAATTGTGCAACAGGCTGCTGCACAATGCGGGTCGAGCTTGCAGCGTTTCGGCTGTCCCTGTTTGCGCGCGCCGCGTTCGCCGGTCTGATGCGCGCGGCGAACCCAGACGATCGCGGTCGCATCGTCGACCCCGAAACGCGCCGCCGCCTGACGCGCCGAAAGGCCCTTCAACGCGGCGTCGATCATCGATCACGCAAATCCTGGCTGTAGGCATGAGCCATCTTTCTCCTCCGCCATGCGAATGACGTAAAGGAATCAGGCTCTCGCCGATTCGGGGAATCCTGTCTTGAATCGGAAAATGACGAACCTCTAGCGTACAATTTGGGGAAGATTCTGCAACGATCCCAGATGACGTTTGCCACGCTGCGTTTCTGAAGAATTTGCCGATGTGAGAGAAGCTTTCCGAGATGCGGCGATAAACTTGCCCAACGCGCGAAATTCATCTCCGCGGCCGAATAAGGCAGATCGCACCGACGTGCAAAGTGCTGCATTGCGGCGCAAATTTATTCAAATCGCGGCCGACCGTCGCAACCTGCTTTTCGACCAATGCCGCCGGCGTGCATAGCCATGCGGCAAGAGGAAAGGCAGACTGCTCGGCGGGACCACGCCGAGCTGCAGATCGGTCTCGAAGACGGATGAGACGAGGCTATCGGTCAGCGCCTCGGCGGGCGGGCCGCTCGCGACGATACGCCCTTGCGACATGACGACGAGCTCGTCCGCATAGGCGGCTGCGATGTTGAGATCATGCAAGACCGCGAGCACTGCCGAGCCTTGATCGGCGATGTCACGCGCGGCGTCCATGAGCGCGAGCTGGTGCCGCAGGTCGAGATTTGCGATCGGCTCGTCGAGAAGCAGCATTCGACCTTCACCGATGCTGCGGCCGGCGAAGAGCTGGCACAGAGCGCGAGCGAATTGGACGCGTTGCTGCTCGCCGCCGGAGAGGCTTCCGTAATCGCGCTCGCAAAGTTGCATCGCATCGGCCGCATCGAGGCTACGCGCGACGATCGAATGCCTCTGCCCCTCAGGCAGCGCGCGGCCGACGACGTCGAGCCCGAGGCTCACCACCTCGAAAACGGTGAAAGGAAAGGCGAGATGCGCATTCTGCGTCATCACGGCGCGCAGGGCGGCGATGCGCCACGCCGGCAATCGGTCGAGTTGTTCGCCGCTATAGAATATTTCGCCAGTCTGCGGCTTCGAGGCGCCGGCCAGAAGCGACAGCAAGGTCGACTTGCCGGCGCCGTTCGGGCCGATCACGATCGCGAGGCGGTCGGCCTCGAGGCAAAGATCTACGCCCTCCACGAGCAGCTTGCCGCCGATGCGATAGGAGAGCCGCCGCGCTTCGACAATCGGGCTCATGACCAGAGATCCCTGTTCCGACCCAGCAGAAGCCATAGGAATAAGGGCGCGCCGATCGCCGCGGTGAGCACACCGAGCGGAAGTTCGGCAGGTGCAGCGACGACGCGCGCCAGCGTATCGGCCGAAACGAGCAATGCGCCGCCGAGCAGTATGGCGAGCGGCAACAGGCTGCGATGGTCCGGCCCCGTCGCCAACCTCACGACATGGGGCGCGACGATGCCGACGAAACCGATGACGCCGGCCGCAGCGACGCCCGCGCCGACAGCGAGCGCCACGAGCCCGATCGTCACGGTCTTCACGAGCTGAACGCGAACGCCGAGATGAAATGCCTCTGCCTCGCCGAGCGCCAATGCATTGAGACCGCGGCCGAGCAAGGGCAATGCGAGCAGCAGGGGCGCGATGACGGCGCCGACGACCGTCGCCTTGCTCCAGCTCGCGCCATTGAGGCTGCCGAGCGACCAGAAGGTGAGATCGCGCAGCTGCCGATCATCCGACATGTAGGCCAGAAGACTGGTCAGCGCGCTCGCCAAAGCGCCGAGCGCGACGCCGGCGAGCAGCATCGTCGCCATCGATGTGCGGCCGGCGCGCGTCGCGATAGCGTAGATGAGGAGGGTCGTGACAAGTCCGCCGCAGAACGCCCCGAGCGGCAGCATGAAGAAGGGCGCGACCCCTCCGGCGCCGGCGAACAGCCTGTCGCCGAGAACGATCGTCGCCGCCGCCGCCAGCGCCGCGCCGCTCGACACGCCGATGAGGCCGGGGTCGGCGAGCGGATTGCGGAACAGCCCCTGCATCGATGCACCAGACACGGCGAGCGCGGCGCCGACTTCGAGGCCGAGAAGGACGCGTGGCAAGCGAAGATCGAGAAGAATCATCGCGTCGCGATCCTGCGTAAGAGCGCCTCTCTCGAATATGGCGGCGAAAAGAATGTCGAGCGTTTTCGCCGGCGCGATCGGGACGGCGCCGCTTCCGAGCGCCAGAACGACGGAGATCGCGCAGAATAAGGCCATGACGGCGCCGATGAGCAGTGTGCGCCGTCGCCTGCGGTCCGCGAAACGCGCGAGCGAAATCGTAGCCGCCTCGGCCGAGGCCGTCATTCGCGTGCGTCCTTCGCTGCGGCGTGAACACCCGGAATCTGCGCATCGGGATAGAACGCCGCCATCAGCTCACGCGCCGCCTCGGGCGCGCGCGGGCCGAAGCCGATGAGATAGAGCCCATCGCGCATGAACAGGGAGCGTGTCTTCGCTGCGGGAGTCTGCGCGAAAGAGGGCAGCGAGAAAACGTCCGGCGCGCCCTCGGCGCCGGAGCTCATCATGATGATCGTTTCTGGCGCCGCGGCAACGATCGCCTCGTCGGCCATCGGCTTGTAGCCTTCGATCGCGGCGGCGACATTATCGCCGCCCGCCAGGGCGATGATGGCGTCGGCCGCCGTCCCGCGTCCGCCCACGAGCGCGCGTCCGTTCTGCAGAGCGAGCACGAACAGCGCGCGTCGCTTTTTCGTGATCGTTGCGCGCAGCGCCGCGAGGGCGGCAAAGCGCGCGCGCACATCGGCCGCGAGCCTTTCGGCGCTCGCGCGCGCTTCCGCCAGACGGCCGAGCGCTTCGATCTTGGCGACAACGCCCTCCGCCGATGGGGCGTCGGGGATCGTCACGACGCGCACGCCTGCCTCGGTGAGCGACTGAACCGCCGCTGGCGGGCCGGAACCCTGCAGGGCCAAGATGAGCGACGGGCGGACGGAGAGAACACCCTCCGCCGACAGAGCGCGGAAATAGCCGACATTCGTTTTTTCGGCGAGCGCGCGAGACGGATGGAGACTCGTCGTGTCGACGGCGACGATACGGTCTTGCCGGTCGAGCGCATAGAGAATCTCAGTGAGCGAGCCTCCGACGGCGACGATGCGATCAGCGTCGCCGGCGGCGGCTTGCGACACGACGAGCAGCGCGACGGCGAGTGCGGCTGCCGCCCGCAAGCGATGAAACTTATACTCGACGCGGCGATGGACGATCACGAATTCCCTCACTTCGTCAGGATGAGCTTGTTGTTCGAGGTGATGCGCAGGCGATAGCGTTCGCCGGCGTGGATCAGCGTCGCCTCTTTGGCGTCGCCCAAGAGCTCACGGATTTGAATCTCGCGCGTTCTTTTTTCCGCGCCGAACGAAGGATCTGGCGCGCGATCGCTGTCGGTCTTGTCCATTTCGACCTCTCGACAGAAAGCATCGGCAACGCGAGCGCTGTCGTCAATATTGATGCGACTTCATTGGAAGGCTTGCAGAGAGCGGCAGCGCCGCTTTTCGCTGTTGGAAATCTTGTAACGAGCGCGATCGATTTCGACCTTGATCGGAAGCGACTTGCGGGTGACGTTACGTATCACCCCGCAAGCTCGGGGGTCGACCAGCCCGCCAGCTAGGCCATCGAGCCGAGCCCGCCAGCCAGACGAACAATGTGTTGTCTGGAGGTTGCATGTCTTGTTCGATTCGACGACGTCCATACGGATTGCCTGTTTTGCTCTCGTGGACAATCGCTATGACGGCCTCTGCGCATGCGCAGTCTCGCGGCGTGAAAGAAGATGTCGATGGGCTGGACACGATCAATGTCACCGCGACCAAGACCGAGGAAGCGCCCGTCGATTCGATGACCGGCTCTAGCGTCGTCACCCGCAAGGAGATCGAGCGCTTTCAGCCTTCGACCATCGCGGACATGATGCGCAATGTTCCCGGCGTCGCGACGCAGGAGAGCCAGAACGATCCGGGTCAGTCGATCAATATCCGCGGCCTCCAGGACTTCGGCCGCGTGAATGTTCTCATTGACGGCGCAAGGCAGAATTTTCAGATTTCCGGCCATAATGCGAATGGCACCTTCTATCTTGAGCCGGAGTTTCTCTCGCAAGCGGATGTCGTGCGCGGGCCCGTGTCCAACATCTATGGCTCGGGCGCGATCGGCGGCGTCGTGTCCTTTCGCACGCGCGGCGTCGACGACATTCTCGCGCCGGGAGAGAAGTATGGCGCCGTCCAGAAGCTCGGCTCTGGAACGAATGGCCAGAGCCTGCTCGAGAGCACGTCGCTCGCCGCTCGCCCGACGGAATGGGCCGACGCCTTCGGCCAGTTCGTCTATCGCAAGCGCACGCCATACAAGGACGGCGAAGGACAGAAAGTCGAGGACACCGGCAGCGAATTGGCGGGCGGGTTGATGAAACTCACCATGCGTCCCGACGAAGGTCACGAGGTCGCCGCAACGGCGCTCATGCAGAACTATCGCTTCGTCAACAATGGAACGAGCGGCTCCGGCACGCGCTTCAAGGACGATGTCGACGCGAACACTTTCACGCTCGGCTATCGCTTCTCGCGGCCGGATGTCCCGTTCGTCGACCTCAGCATGAAGACCTACTATACGGAGACGCGAAATCGACAGATCGTTTTGACGCCGACCTCCACCTATCGGGCGCTAGGCGTTCTTCCGGGCACGGGGCTCGAAGATCACATCGGCACATGGGGCGTCGACGTTCACAACACGGCGCGTTTCGTCACTTGGAGCGTCGATCATGCATTGACCTTCGGCGGCGACAACGCCCAAGACCATGTGACGACGGTCGACAACGCCGGACAATTCGTCTCCGCGCTCACGCCCTCTGGAAACCGGCGTCTCTCGGGCGCTTTCGTGCAGGACGAAGCGCGCTACGGAACTTGGTTGCGCGTGCTCGGCGGGCTACGCTTCGACGATTACGCTTTGTCCGGCGGCGCCTATTCTTCCGGCGGCAGTCGCCTATCGCCGAAGATCACTGTCGGCGTAACGCCCTTTCCGGGGGTCGAGGTCTACGGCACATATGCGGAAGGCTATCGCGCGCCATCGATAACAGAGACGCTGATCTCGGGCACGCATCCATTCCCGGCCTTCAATATTCTTCCCAATCCCTCGTTGAAGCCGGAGGTCGCGCATAATGTGGAGGCGGGCGTCAACGTCAAATATGACGACGTGCTCATCGCCGGCGACAAAATTCGCGGCAAGCTGAACGCCTTCCAGAACCGGATCGACAATTTCATCGACTTCGAGACGGTGGGGGCGCCTTATCTCGTGCCCTTCATCCCCGGCATGCCGACCTCGACCTGCGCCCGCACTCCTTACCTCTGTTTCTCAATCACATCATATCAATATCTCAATGTGGCGAAGGCGGAGATACGCGGCTTCGAGGGCGAAGGCGCCTATGATTGGGGCGGAGGATTCCTTTCGGTGGCCGGCTTCATCAATAACGGCAAGGATGTCGCGACCAACGCTCCGCTCGAGAGCGTCGCGCCCGGCCGCATCACGACGACATTGGCGCTGCGTCTTCTCGAGTCGGCGCTGACGGTCGGCGGGCGCTACACGGCGGTCGACCGCAGCCCGACCACGGTGACGACGCCTGCGAAGTCCTATGACTATGTCGATCTTTTCGCGAATTACGCCTATAGTGACACGGTCTCGGCCAATCTGCTGCTGTCCAATGTGACGAACCGGAAATTCACGCAATATCTCAACACTCTGCCCAGCGCCGGCTTGTCCGTGAAATTCGCCGTCGCGGTGAAATTCGCATCGAATTGACAGAGGTCGGGGATCGCCGCGATGACGATGGTTGTTGCGCAGGGCGAAGCGAGCAGGGTGACGACGCCGGCGGCTCGCGTCGACGCGATGGCTGACGGCCTTAGTCCGATGCGCCTCCATGATCGACGCCTCGGCCGATCATTGACTTTGTCGCTCATCGGCCACGCCATTGTCGTCGCGATATTCTCGTCGACTGCGAGTGAGCGCACAGAGCCCCCGAGGGGAGGCGAGACGCCGATCGACGTGCAACTCCTGCTCGGGGCGCGAGAAAGCGCTTCCGAGCAAGCGGCTCCCGGCGATATCGCAGACACGGAGGCGCAGGAGATGCAGAGCGTCATCGTCGCGCCGGACGAGACGCCTCTCGCAGAGGCCGCGCCCGTGATGATCTCGGCGCCTGTGGAGCCGCGCGATCCATTGCGGCAGGTCGTTCCGCCGAAGAAAATCCGACATGAGCGCGCATCTCACAGTGAGGCTCCGCGCGTGCGCGAGGAGACGCCCCGGTCGGGAGTCGGCGGGGAGGGTAAGGGCGAGCGTCACAGCAATGCTTCGGCGCGAGGCGGCCAGCTCGGTTCGACGGCGGCGGGGACGGCGGAGAGCGTGAATTATCGCGCGCTGGCGCTCGCGCATCTCGCGCGGTTCAAGCAATATCCGAATTCTGCGCGTGACCGCAATGTGATCGGCTCGACCGTCGTTCGTTTCACCCTATCGCCGCATGGAGAAGTCCTATCCGTCGCTCTCGTGCGATCTTCGGGCGCCGCCATGCTGGACGACGCGACGCTCGCCATGGTGCGGCGCGCCTCGCCATTCCCAGCCATGCCGAACGGTTCCTCGACGATGAGTATTTCGGCTGGCGTGAACTACAATCTGAGGTGAGGGGCTCGCGGCGCGCGCCGGTGACGCGGAGTCCCAATACGCTTGCCGAGCCCACGAGGCGCCACTACGAACGCCCGCGACGAGCACTATGATCTCATTCCTACCCTCGGCGCGATCGACAATGTCGAGGTCCCCGCCGCCTATGCCGGATATGCTCCGCAAGAGCGTCGTCGACGCGCGAAGGAGCTGCTCGATCGTCTCGACCTGTCCGATCGCCTCGACCATCGCCCGAGCGAATTGTCAGGAGGTTAGCAAGCAGAGGGTTTCGATCGCCCGCGCGCTGATTGATGGTGTGGGCAGGTCGTTCTCGCCGACGAGCCGACCAGCGCCCTCGATTCGGCGCACGCGCGAGATCGGCATCTGCATGGCGGCGGGGGCGCGGACGAAGGATATTCTGCGTCAGTTCCTGATCGAGGCAATGATGGTGTGACCCTACGAGGTGACGTATCTCGAATGGAAGGCGGCGATCGAGCCGCATCTTGCGAACAAGCCGCAGGGCGTTCCGCGCATAGACGATCGACGGTTGCTGAATGGCATTTTCTGGCTTCTGCGCTCGGGCGCGCCGTGGCGGAAATGCCCGAGTGCTACGGTCTGCGCACAACGGACGGTTCAGCCGGTAGAAGGCCGGCGGACGGGCATTTTCCTCCTCCAGCGCCTTCAGCCGCTTGGCCTCGGAAACGTCCATCCTGCCGAATTTGGCCTTCCAATTGTAGAGCGTCGTCTCCGAAACCGCGTATTTGCGAGCGAGGTCCGCCGCCTTCGCGCCGGCTTCCTGCTCCCGCAAAATCCCGATGATCTGCTCTTCCGTGAACCGTTTCTTCTTCATCGTGTCCGTCCTGCAATCGGTCGGACTCTAATCGATGCTGGTGGGATTTTTCAGGGGCACGTCAATGACGACAAAGATTAACTGCTTCGATTCGCCGCGGGAATCCCCATCGCCGAGCCAATCAGCCGGATTTCGTATAACAACGGCGGCCCGCTCGTCATAGACCGAGCACTCATGGTCAATGTCATTGATGATGAAGCCGCGTGCATTTTGGCGACGACCCGGCTTTATTCCATCGAGAGCTAACGCGCTAGCGGAGTTCCGTTCGATTGCGAATATAGAAGCTTCCTTGGTCGAAGCGCGCAGTTGAGGGTAGGGGCCTCGGGTTCCAGCTTTCGGCGTGGGGCTAGGACAGCCAAACGTCGTATTCAACCGCGGTGATTTTTTATGCGGCGAGTTTGGGGATCGCCCGTTCGACCAACCGCAAGAATCGGGTGTTGCGGGTCCCCGCAACCAAACATCCGGCGAATAGCAAATCAGTCCGACTTCCGAAAGGACGTCGGGCTTTTGATTCGAGTCGCATTGCGCTACCGGGGATTTAGGGTTCTCGGTAAGCATTCGCCGTGGGCCGGATCGTGTCCGGAGGCGTGGTGTAGCTGGATCGAGGCGGACACCGGGATTTCCGGCTATGGCCGGAAGGGTCAGGCGGTCACGGCGGACAGCCTGACGGTCGGATCATCGCTCAAAGGCGCGATGGTTTCCAGCGTCATGTAGCGACCGCGCTGCACGGCCCATTCGTCGTTCGTCTCGAGAAGGATAGCGCCGACGAGCCGGGTGATGGCGTCCTCATTGGGAGAGATGCCGACGACCTCGGTGCGGCGTTTGATCTCGCCGTTCACCCGCTCGAGACCATTCGTCGAATAGATCTTCTGCCAATGGTCCGTGGGAAAGGTCATGTAGGCGAGCACGTCCTGTTCCGCCTCGTCCATGAGAACGGCGAGCTTTGGCAAGGTGGGCCGGAACTGATCGGCGACCTTGCGCCACTGCGCTTTGGCGGCGTCGGCGTCGTCCTGCGCGAAAGCCGTGGCGATGAAGGCGGAAGCGACCCGGCGGGCGCTCTTGCCGACATGGGCGAGCGCGTTGCGCATGAAGTGCACGCGGCAACGCTGCCAGCCGGCGTGCATCACCTTGGCGACAGCGGCTTTTATTCCCTCGTGGGCGTCGGAGACGACGAGCTTGACGCCGCGCAGACCGCGCCGCCGGAGCTTGCGCAGAAAGTCGATCCAGAAGGTTTCGGCTTCCGAAGGGCCGATGTCCATGCCGAGCACTTCGCGTCTTCCGTCGTTGTTGACGCCGATGGTCACGATCACGGCGACCGAGACGATGCGGCTGTTCTGGCGGACTTTGACTCGTCCGTCGATCTCCTCGCATAGTCGGCTGACTTGGCTCTTGGAGACCCCAGAGCCGCCCATGGCTTTCACGAGGTCGTCGACGGAGCGCGTCGAGACGCCTTGCACATAGGCCTCCTGGATGACCGCCGTCAGCGCCTTCTCGGCCATGCGGCGAGGTTCGAGGAAGCATGGAACATAGGTTCCCTTGCGGAACTTGGGGATGCGCAGCTCCACCGTTCCAGCTCGGGTCTCCCAGTCGCGATCGCGATAGCCGTTGCGCTGGGCCAGTCGATCGGGCGAGCGCTCGCCGAGCGCGGCGCCGGTCTTCGCGCCGACCTCGAGCTCCATCAGCCGCTCGGCCGCGAAACCGATCATCTCGCGAAGGAAATCGGCGTCGGGGGACTTTTCCAGAAGCGCCCGCAGGCTCATCATCTCGTCGGTCATCGGTGGGTTCCTCGGTTGCGTTGAGATTCGCAAACCGACCCTAACCGGAGAATCGCCGGTGGCCGCCGCAAGCCGCTCGCTCGCTACGGCGCTATGAAAAGCGCGCTGCGCGAGCGGCTTGCTCCCGAACTGCTACACCACAGGCAGCGGCACGACCAAGAGCAACGGGGCCTTGCCGCCGATTGCACGATCGCCATCGCTCATGCGGCGTTTTGCGAATTGGTCGAAAAGCGCGTTTCGATCGGCGAATATATGAGCGCGGCCAAGCGAGCGTGCGCGGCTCGGAGCATTTGGCTCTGCAATTCGCGATATTGCTGTTCTGTTGATCGCGCTGCGTGCCGGCACCTTCCCCCCGCGATGGCCGCGCGTGATCTCGTCTTCGGGGAGGTGAAGTGGTGCCGCTTGAGGGATTCGAACCCCCGACCCCATCATTACGAATGATGTGCTCTACCAGCTGAGCTAAAGCGGCATTCTCTTTCGGGCTCACGCCCGACAATCCCTCATTCGCTCGCGTCCGCCCGCGCCAGCTCTTTGATGCAGCGTCGCGCTCAGCGGCCGAACCGCCAATCGCGAAGATACGCTCCACCAGCCGAGCTATCGCGGCCAGGACGCGGGCTCGAGGGCCTTTGCGTCGAGGCGTTCCTCTTAGCGGCGCCGAAAGGGTTTTTCAAGCGCGATGGCCCTGTTCATCCCAGGTCGTTGCGCAAAGAGCGGTTCGAGGTCCCCGGAGCCGGCGAAAGGCTCGCCAGCGCCTGGCCGCGCAGCTGGTCGGCCTCGGAGCGCGCCTTTTTGGCGTCGGCGCGCGCGGCCTTGGCGGCGCGGCGATAGCGGCCATGCGCCACCCAAGACGACAGGCCGCCGGCGACGACGCCCAAAGCGATCGCCGCCAGAACCACCAGATAGAGCGGCGTCTCGAAGGACGGACCGCTCTCGCCGGCGCCCGGAAACGGGTCGAGGAAAATTTTCACCGGAGCCCGGTTGGCCACGGCGAAATATAAGAATAGGAGCCCCAGCGGAACAAAGACGAGGATGCGCAGAACCGATCTCATGTCACCTTCCTACTTCGTCCGCTCATGTCCGCCCCTTCTTCGGGTCAGCCGCGGGCGGCCTCGTTCAGCCGCTCGCGCATCTCCTTGCCGGTCTTGAAGAAGGGCACGGATTTCTCGTCGACCGACACTTGCTCGCCGGTGCGCGGATTGCGGCCGGTGCGCGCCTCGCGCCGTTTCACCGAGAAGGCGCCGAAGCCGCGCAGCTCGACCCGGTCGCCGCGCGCGAGCGCCAGCGTGATCTCGTCGAGGATCGTGCTGACGATCGTCTCGACGTCGCGTTGATAGAGATGCCCGTTGCGGGCGGCGATTCTTTGGATGAGTTCGGATTTGATCATGCGACGTTCCAGTTCTACCGACGTGACCGCATCGATCGGGAGCCTCAATCGGGCGTAGGAGCGTGCCAAATCGCGACCATACCGTCAAGCAGCCCCTGCTGAGCGACGACGCCCGCCCGCTCCAGCGCGGCGGCGAGCGCCGAAAGCCCCAGCGCCCGCGCCGCCGAAGCCATCGAATCGACGAGGCCGAATTTCTCCAGCGTGCTCTTGTCTTTCCAGTCGCGCACAGGCAGCTTTTTGGCGACGCCCTTATTGGTCTCCAGCCATTCGATCGCCTCGCGCTCGCCGCCGAGCTGGTCGACGAGCTTCAGCGGCACGCCCTGGCGTCCGGTGAAGACGCGGCCGTCGACGACTTTGGCGAGCTCCGCATCGTCCAGCTTGCGGCGATCCTTCACCAGCTTTTTGAACCAGTCGTAGGAATCGGCGACCAGCGCGGCGATCGCCTCGCGCGCCGCGTCGCTCGTCGGCTCGAGGCCATTGGGCGCGGCCTTCAAGGGCGAGGATTTCACCTCCTCCACCTTCACGCCCACAGTGTCGAGCAGCCGGGAGACATTAGGGAACTGAAACAGCACGCCGATCGAGCCGACGAGCGAATTGCCCTGGGCGAAGATCTCATCGGAGGCGATGGCGGCGATATAGGCGCCGGAAGCCGCGATCGTGCCGACGACGGCGACCATGGGTTTTTTCTCGGCGAGGCGGCGCAGCTCGTCGTGCAGCTTCTCGGAGCCGGTCGTCGTGCCGCCGGGGCTGTCGATATTCACCAGCACGGCGCTCGCATGTGATTCGCCGATCGATTTGATGAGGTCGAGCGTCGCCTTGTCCCCGGTGATGATGCCGCTGATCGCGAGGCGGGCGATATGGGGGGAGAGCTTGGCGGCGGGGCCGGGCCCGCCCTCGCCGAATCGCGCAAAGGCGGCCAGTCCGGCGAGGCCGACGGCGACGACGGCCAGAATGCGCCAATAGCCGAGCTTGCGGCGAAGACGGCGACGATCGATCAAATATTCATTGGGAAGCGACATGCCGGGACTCGTAGCTCGACAGGGAAGGGCGCGACGCGCGACACTAGCCTGTTTCGGGCCCGGAGGGAATCGGCCCGCGAGACGCTTCCGCGCGAGTTTGTTTTCGAGCCTCGGCGCGCCTCAGGATCGAATTGCAAAATCGCAAAAAAAATTGCAGTTTCGCCGCAGATCGGAAGCCTCGGGGAGTATAGGGGAATTGGTCTCGCCTCGCCTTCGTTTGCGCCTTGCCGCCGCGCTCGCCCTCGCCGGCGCCACTCTCGCCGCCCCTGCGGCCATGGCGGCCGGCTGGCATTATTATGATCCGGAGTGCCCCGTGGCGCTCGGCGCCGACAAGGCGATGAAATTCGTCGCCATGCAGCCCAAGAAGAACATCGATCGCGTCTGCGACGTGCTCCCCGATACGGGCGCGACGGTGATCGCGCTCGACGCGCCGGACGCGGAGCTGCGCGAGATGAATTGGGACATTCGCGTCATCCGCGACGTCGAAGGCGCCGGCGAGCCTGCGGAGGCGGACACGGTCATGCGTCTGCCCTTGCAGAAGTTCCGCAACGGCATGGTGAACTTCGACGTCAATATTCAGACGGCAGGCAAATATGCGCTCTACGCCAGGCTTGCGAGCGACGATGGCGCGAAGGAATTCGTCGGCCGCCACCATTTCACCGTGGGGCTGATCGACAACACCGAATTCTACGCCTACCTCTTTTTCGGCCTGCTGGTCGCCGGGGTCGGCGGGCGCTTCGGCTATGTCGCGCTGCGTCGGCGAGGAACGACGGCGCCGTCGCGATGAGCGAAGCGGCGGGAGCGTGGAAGCGGAACCGCGGAAGCGTCTCTACCGAGCGGAAAAGCCGGGGCGCAAGACCCCGGCCTTCGCCGCTTTCCGGCGATCAGTATTTCGCGACGACCGGCAGGGCCGGCGGCGTGAACAGATTGAAGTGATAGTTCACGCCCGCGCGGACTGTGTGCTGATGGATGCGCTGCTCCACCTGATTGTATCCGCCCCAGTCGCTCGCGCCGATGTCGAGGTAGAGATATTCCACCTTGGCCGACCAGTTGGGAAGGAACGCCCATTCGACGCCGGCGCCCGCGGTCCAGCCCGTGCCCGTCTGCTTCAGATTTCTGGCCCATGCGCCGTGCTTGAGGCCGATGTCGCCGTAAGCGAAACCGCCCGTGCCGTAGAACAGGAGCTGCGGGCTGAACAAGGAGACGCCGACACGGGCTCGGACCGTGCCGAACCAGTCCACGGCTCGCGTAACCCCGAAGCCGCTCGGCGACTCGTTGCCGATGCTCGAACCCTGAAAATCCGTCTCGAGGCCGACGACGAACAAGGGCGACAACTGGTAATTATAGCCGATCTGGCCGCCGCCGACGACGCCGACATTCGTGTTTCCGTTGTCTCCCCAGGACAGTCCCTGGGCCCATCCGGCGCCATTCCAGCTCGAGACCACGCCGTCGCGATTGTAACGATCGAGCCATCCGGCGCCGACGTTGCCGCCGACATAGAGGCCGGTCCAGATCAGAGGAGGCGGCGGCGGCGGCGCGAAGGCCGGCGCCTCCTTCCGGCTGGGGAGATCGGCCGCGAACGACGCTTGCGCGGCCAAAGCGAAGATCGAAGCGAGAAACAGCTTTTTCATGTGTAAAGTCTCGACTGACTGGGCCATGGCCCCCTGCAGCCAACTTGGGCTCGTCGGCGGCAGGGTTCAACATGATCTCGGCCGTTCCAGTCGCTCGAGCTCGACTTTGTCCCTCGAGGCGATATTTATGTCACAGATTGCGGCGAAGCTGCCGCCCGGAAGCCACATCGTCGCCGCAATCGGTCTCGCGGCGTCACCCTTCCGCGACCGTGAATTCCAATGGCACGCCGCCGGCGAGCGGTGTCGCGCCGCCGGCCTTGGCGTCGGCCAGCCGGTCGAGACGGATCAGCGCCAGCCCCTCGCCGCCCACGGCCGAGCCGGTGACGCCGATCTCCACCTCGCCGGCCTTGATCGTCGTGCCCGGCGCCGGGGCCGCGCCTTCGGCATGGAAGGTGGCGACGCGTTTCCTCACCGGGCCGCGATGCTTCATGCGCGAGACCACCTCCTGGCCGAGGAAGCAGCCCTTCTTGAAATCGACGCCGGCGAGGCGGTCCATATTGGCCTCATGCGGGAAGGCGTCGCCATAGATGAAGTCGACGCCGCCCTCGGGCGCGGCGGCGGCGATGCGCTTGGCGTCATAGGCGTCGCGCGGCGCCGTGGCGATGGTCGCCGCGATCTCCCGCGTGACCAGGCCGCGCCAGCCGAGGCTCTCCGCGCGGGGATCGGGGCTGAGCGCTATGGCGTCGATCTGCGGCTTGGCGGTGGCCTCCGGGAAGGCGACGCTCGCATAATCGGCGCTGCGGTCGGTCAGCGTCACCGCGGCGCGCAGCTTGTAGAATTTCAGCCGGTCGAGCAGCGTCTCGATCATATCGGAGGCGCAATCCAGCAGCAGGACCAGCCCCTCCTCGCCCGCTTTGGCGAAGATGAAGAAATCGACGATGATCTTGCCCTGCGGCGTGAGCAGCGCCGCAAAGCGCAGATCGCCGGCGGCGATCGACTTCACATCCTGGGTGAGAATGCCGTGCAGATATTTGGCGGCGTCGGCGCCGGCGACCTCGACGACGCCCCGGTCCGAGAGAAGTGTGGCGCTGGTCATTGTCCGATGTGCTCCAATGAGGTCGGCGAACCGACAGGCTCCTCTCGCCGTCGCGCGAGCGGGTTCCGGCCCGCTCCCGGGTTCCGGCCTGCTCCAATGTGCGCTAGATCGTCTAGCGAGGGCGACGCCCCGTTCGCGTCGAAATTTCCACAGTCCCGCCGACACCTGCAAGCGAGGCGCCAGCCATGCCCAAGACCTATGACATCATTCTCGCCGGCGGGACGCTCGTCAATCAGGACGGCGTGGCTCCGCGCGACATCGGGCTCCGCGACGGCAAGATCGCCGAGATCGGCGATCTCTCGCTGGCCGCGGCCGGCGAGCGCATCGACTGCTCGGGCCTTCATATCCTGCCCGGCGTCATCGACACGCAGGTGCATTTTCGTGAGCCCGGCCCGACGCATAAGGAAGATTTGGAGACCGGAACCCGCGCCGCCGTTCTCGGCGGCGTCGTGGCGGTGTTCGAGATGCCCAACACCAAGCCGCTGACCACCGGCCCCGCCGAGCTCGCCGACAAAATGGCGCGCGCCTCGGGCCGGGCGCATTGCGACTTCGCCTTCTGGGTCGGCGGCACGCATGAGAACGCGAAGGACATTCCCGAGCTCGAGCGCCTGCCCGGCGCGGCGGGGATAAAAGTGTTCATGGGGTCGTCCACCGGCTCGCTGCTCGTCGCCGACGACGCCGGCGTCGGCGAGATCCTCGCCAAGACGCGGCGGCGCGCCGCCTTCCACAGCGAGGACGAATATCGGCTCGAGGAGCGCAAATCCTTGCGCGTTCCGGGCGATCCGACCTCGCATCCGGTGTGGCGCGACGAGATCGCCGCTCTGCGCTCCACCGAGCGACTGCTGCGCATCGCGCGCGAGAAGGGCGCGCTCGTCCATGTGCTGCATATATCGACGGCGGAGGAGATCGAGTTTCTCGCCCGCCACAAGGATATAGCCAGCGTCGAGGCGACGCCGCATCATCTCACCCTGACGTCCGACGATTATTTGCGGCTCGGCACGCTCGTGCAGATGAATCCGCCGGTGCGCGACGCCCGCCATCGCGAGGGGATATGGCGCGGCGTCACGCAAGGAATCGTCGACGTTCTCGGCTCCGACCACGCGCCGCATACGCTCGAGGAAAAGGCCAAGCCCTATCCGGAGAGCCCTTCCGGCATGACCGGCGTGCAGACACTGGTTCCGTTGATGCTGGACCATGTGAACGCCGGCCGGCTGACGTTGCAGCGTTTCGTGGACCTCACAAGCGCCGGCCCGGCGCGGCTGTTCGGCCTCGCCGGCAAGGGACGCGTCGCCGTGGGCTATGACGCCGATCTCACCGTGGTCGATCTGAAGCGCCGCGAGACCATCCGCAACGGCTGGATCGCCTCGCGCTGCGGCTGGACGCCCTATGATGGCGTCGAGGTGACCGGCTGGCCCGTCGGCGCGATCATTCGCGGCGCCCGGGTGATGTGGGAAGGCGAACTGCTGGCGCCCTCGCGCGGCGCGCCGATACGGTTTCAGCAGGCGTTGTGAGTGTCGGCCTTTCTTGTCGAGAACGCGAAATGTATCTGCCGGACATATTTCACGAGCAGGATTTCGAGACGGTCGCCGCGCTGATCGACGCGCATCCGCACGCGGCGCTCACGCGGATCGTGAAGGGCGCGATCGTCGCCGATCACATTCCCTTTCTCTTCGACTCGAAGGCCAATGTGCTGCGCGCCCATGTCGCGCGCGCCAATCCGCTGTGGCGAGATTTCGATTCCGCCAGCGAGGCGCTCGCGATCTTCACCGGCCTCGATCATTATGTGACACCGTCCTGGTATGCGACGAAGCGCGAGACCGGAAAGGTCGTCCCGACCTGGAATTACGAGGCGGTCCATGTCTATGGCCGCCTGCGCGCGATCGAGGATGCGAATTGGATTCGTGCATTGCTGCGCGATCTGACGGCGCGTCACGAATCCGCGCGGCCCATGCCCTGGGCGATCGAGGATGCGCCGGATGATTTTATCGACGCCATTTTGAAAGCGATCGTTGGCAAAGAGCTGTCGATCACGCGCATCGAGGCAAAGCGCAAGCTCAGTCAGAACCGCAACGCCGCCGATCGCGCCGGCGTGATCGCGGGGCTCGAGGCGGAAGGCGGCGAGGTCGCCGAGCGAATGGCGAAGGCGATGGCGGCGCTCGCGACCAAGGAGTGAGCGCGTTTCAGCGGCTGCGCAGGGCCTCCAGCGTCTTCTTCCCGGCCCGTCCGTCCGCCTTCAGCCCGGCGCGACCCTGGAAGTCGGCGATGGCTTCCTTCGTCTTGGTCCCGATCACGCCGTCCGGCTCGCCGACCGAATAGCCATGGCGGGCCAGCAGCGCCTGCATCTCGCGCCGCTCGGCGCGCGAGATGCCGGGATCGTCGGTCGGCCAAGCGGTCTGTATCCCGGGGCGCCCGCGCAGCCGATCCGACAGCACGGCGATCGCCAGCGCATAAGATTCGGCGGCGTTGTAGGAGTAAATGGCGTCGAAGTTATGCGTCACCAGAAAAGCCGGGCCATTGCGGCCGGCCGGCAGCAGCAGCGCCGCCGCTCCGTCGCCGAGCGCGCCGCCGTCGAGCCGCGTGATCCCGCGCGCGGCCCAAGCGGACATGGGCTGGCGGCTGGTGCGGCCGGAGGGCCCGCTATAGCCCGAGGGGACGCTCACCTCGAAGCCCCAGCGCAGTCCCGGCCGCCAGCCGGCCTTGCGCAGGAAATTCGCGGTGCTGCCGAGCGAATCGGCCGCCGAGCTGGCGATGTTGCGCCGGCCGTCGCCGTCGAGATCGACAGCCGTGCCGAGGAAGGTCGAGGGCATGAATTGCGTATGGCCGAAGGCGCCGGCCCAGGAGCCGTTGAACTCCTCGGGCGCTATGTCGCCGCTCTGCAAAATCTTCAGCGCGGCGATGAACTCGCCTTTGAAGTAATCATTGCGGCGCGGGGCCTCGCAGGCGAGCGTCGCCAGCGATTGCACCACGCTGCGCTTGCCGAAATTCTTGCCGAAATCCGATTCGACGCCCCATACGGCGACCACAGTCGCCGGATCGACGCCGTAACGCTGCTCCGCCGCATGCAGGGCGGAGGCGTGCTGCCGCATCATGGCGCGGCCTTCGTCGACGCGCTCCTCGTCGACGAGGCCGGCGAGATAATCCCAGATCGGCGTCTTGAACTCGGGCTGCTTGTCCATGAAGCTCACGGCGTCATTGGGCTCGAGCCCGCCCGTCGCGCTTTCGATGACGCGCTGCGAGACCCCCGCGCCTGCGGCCGCATGTCGCAGGCCGGCGAGGCAGGAGGCAAAATCGGCTCGCGCCGGCGCGGCGCAGAGCATGAGGGCGAGGATCGCCGGGAGCTTATGTATGATCTTCATGGTCCGATGCTAGGAACGGATGGTTAGCGCTTGGTTGCCGCGATCGTCCGTTTCGGTTCATTTCGGCGCCGAGATCGGCTAATTTATGACCAGAGCCCGCCCCAAGACGGACCGCGACGGCGCCCGATCCGAAAACGGCGCGACACCAAACGAAAAAAGAGGAACCCCATGCTCTCGAGACTTCTCGCGCTGACGCTCGCCGTCGCGCCACTGACCATCGACCGCGCCGCCGCCATCTGCTGGTTCGGCTGCCCCGATCCGACCGAGGCCCATGCGCGCCAGATTTTCGATAATCTGCTGAAGCAGCGCTTCGATAAGCCCGGCAAGATTCTGTCCTTCAAGCAGACGATGACCGAGCGGCTGGAGATGCATGCGACCGGCGAGAAGGGCTTCGAGCTCTTCTTCAACGCCTCCGTCGCCTTTCCGGAGGGCGCCAATCTCGAATGCAAGCCGGACGACGGCAAGTTTCCCGAGGGCTGCTCGGCGAGCAAGCATTATGTGACCGCGCCGCGCAACAGCGATCCCAAGGGCAAGCAATATGTGGCGCCGGGCGAGACGGTCGCCTTCGACGAGGAATATCGCTTCTACGCCGACGGCGACGGCTGGAAAGGCCCCGACGGCAACGTCTACAAGCAGTAGAAGAAGGGCGGGAATCCCCTTCTCCCACTTGTGGGAGAAGGTGGCCCCGCAAAAGGGCGTCCGAAAGGACGCCCGTCGCAAGCGCCGGGCTAATGGCGGGGTCGGATGAGGGCTCTTTCCGTCACAGCGGACTTCGAACCTTCAACTCGAAAACCGCAGCCGCCCTCATCCGACCCTCGCTGGCGCGAGGGCCACCTTCTCCCGGAACGGGAGAAGGAGTCGCGCCGTCAGATTCGGAATCAGGCGATCCTCGCCCGCGCGGCGCCGCGCTCGTCGCCGAGCGCCTCCAGCGCCTTGGCCACGATCGCGCGAGCGTCGAGGCCGGCGCGGGCCAGCATGATGTCCGGCTTGTCATGGTCGAGATAGACGTCCGGCAGCATCATCGCGCGGAATTTGAACGCCCCGCGCGCGCCGTCGAGCGCGCCATGCTCCGACAGGATCTGGAACGCCTGCGAGCCGAAGCCGCCGATCGAGCCCTCTTCGATCGTGATGAGCACCTCGTGATTGGCGGCGAGCCGCAGCAGCAGATCGCGGTCGATCGGCTTGGCGAAACGGGCGTCGGCCACCGTCGTCGAAATGCCGCGGCCGGAAAGCTCCTTGGCCGCGGTGAGCGCATCGGCGAGCCGTGTGCCCAGCGAGAGGATGGCGACTTTCGAGCCCTCGCGAATGATTCGGCCGCGGCCGATCTCCAGAATCTCGCCGCGCTCCGGCAGCTCGACGCCGACGCCCTCGCCGCGCGGAAAGCGGAAAGCGATCGGCCCTTCGTCGAAGGCGACCGAGGTCGCGACCATATGGACGAGCTCGGCCTCGTCCGCCGGCGCCATCATCACCATGCCGGGCAGGCAGCCGAGATAGGCGAGGTCGAAAGCGCCCGCATGGGTCGCGCCGTCGGCGCCGACGAGGCCGGCGCGGTCGATGGCGAAGCGCACCGGCAGATGCTGGATCGCGACGTCATGCACGAGCTGGTCATAGCCGCGCTGCAGGAAGGTGGAATAGAGCGCGCAGAAAGGCTTGTAGCCCTCGCAGGCGAGGCCGGCGGCGAAGGTCACGGCATGCTGCTCGGCGATGGCGACGTCGAACATGCGCTCCGGGAAGGTCTTCTCGAACAGATCGAGGCCGGTGCCGGCCGGCATGGCCGCGGTGATGGCGACGATCTTGTCGTCGCGCTCGGCCTCCGCCACCAGGCTCTTGGCGAAGACGCTGGTGTAGGAGGGCGCGTTGGCCTTGGGCTTGTCCTGCGCGCCGGTCAGCACGTCGAAACGGTTGACGCCGTGATAGCGGTCGGCCGCGGCCTCGGCGGGGCCATAGCCCTTGCCCTTTTGCGTCACCACATGGACCAGCACCGGGCCGTCGTCCTTGTCGCGCACATTGGTCAGCACGGGCAGCAGATGCTCGAGATTATGCCCGTCGATCGGCCCGACATAATAGAAGCCGAGCTCCTCGAACAAAGTGCCGCCGGTGATGAAGCTGCGGGAGAACTCCTCCGCCTTGCGCGCTTTGTCGTAGAGGAAATGCGGCAGATGGCGGGCGAGCTGCTTGGCCGTCTCGCGCAGGGTGCGGAAGGCGCCGCCGGAGACGAGGCGGGCGAGATAGGCCGACATGGCGCCGGTCGGCGGCGCGATCGACATGTCATTGTCGTTGAGAATGACGATGAGCCGCGAATCGAGCACGCCGGCGTTGTTCATCGCCTCATAGGCCATGCCGGCCGAAATGGCGCTGTCGCCGATGACGGCGACGACATGATTGGAGCCGCCGGCGAGGTCGCGGGCGACCGCCATGCCGAGGCCGGCCGAGATCGAGGTCGAGGAATGGCCGGCGCCGAAGGCGTCATATTCGCTCTCGGCGCGCTTGGTGAAGCCGGAGAGCCCCTTGCCCTGACGCAGCGTGCGAATGCGGTCGCGGCGGCCGGTCAGAATCTTGTGCGGATAGGTCTGATGGCCGACGTCCCAGACGATTTTGTCATTCGGCGTGTCGAACACATAATGCAGCGCGACCGTCAGCTCGACGACGCCGAGCCCGGCGCCCAAATGCCCGCCGGTGACGGAGACGGCGTCAATGGTCTCGCGGCGCAATTCGTCGGCGAGCTGGCGGAGCTGGCCCGGCTGCAGCTTGCGCAGTTCCTGCGGCGTTTCGATCCGGTCGAGAAGGGGGGTCTTCGAAGTCGTCAAAGCGCCTACTCTGGTCTGGACGGGCCGAAAAGGACTCGACCGCAGGTGAACTCATATAGCGGGTCCGCCACATCCGGCAAATGCCGGACCTCGGCAGTGTCACTCTGGCACGGGAGGAAGCGCGCGCGCAACCGCGGACGAGCACGGGCTCTCTCCCGATCCCCTTGATCCCCAAATATTTATCTACTCTGTGACAAATTTCCCACAGCCGAATTCGGCGTGAAAGGGCGCCCGCCTTGGCCTCGCTCTTGAAACGCTCTCCGCAGGTCGGCGCGATTCGTCTCGCAATGGCGTGGGACCTGCGCGAAACTGACAAGCGACGAGGGGCGAATCATGGCCACCGCGCCATTTTGGATCAATAGGACGGCGTTCCTGGGAAGTCTTCCCGGCCCTGCGAGAGCCTCCGAACAGAGCGCGGCCGGCCGCGTAGGCGTCATGACGAATGGAGTGCTGGAAACGGAGGCGCTCGGCGTCGAGCGGATGAGCGAGCATGTCCGCGACTGGGCCGATCTCGTGTCGCGCTCCGTCGAGCCCAATGGCTTTCTGGAGCCGGGTTTCGCGCTTCCGGCGGCGCGGCATTTTCCGGCGAAGTCGCGCCCGGTCTTCGTCACCGTCTGGAAGCGGATCGCGCCGCAGGGCGCGCGCCGGCTCGTGGCGCTGTTTCCGATCGTCGCGCCCGGCTTCTCGCTCGGCGCGGCGACGGCGCGGGGCTGGCTGCACAAGCAGGCCGCGTCGGCGACGCCGCTGCTCGACCGCGACTGCGCCGAGGAGGCCGCCGCCGCGCTGCTCGACTGGTTTGCCGGCAATCGCCGCGCGGGCGCCGTGCTCATTCCCAAGACGCCGATGAGCGGGCCGGTCTTCGCCGCCTTCACCCGCGCCGCGCGGGCCACGGGGCGCGACTGGCGCGTGCTCGACCGCCATGAGCGCGCGGCGCTGCTCGCGGGCGGCGATCCGGAGGAGGTCTGGACCCGCACATCCTCGCGCAAGGCGCTGAGCGAGATGCGCCGCCGCCGCCGCCGCCTGGAGGAGGCCGGCGAATTGAAGCGCGTCATCTATTCGACGCCCGCCGAGATTCCCCGCGCCACCGAGGATTTTCTGGCGCTGGAGGCGAGCGGCTGGAAGGCCGAGCGCGGCGCGCTGCTCGGCCATCCTTCGCTCGCCACTTTCGTGCGCAGCGCGACGCGCCTCCTGGCGCGCGAGGGCAAGATCCGCATTCACAGCCTCGAGCTCGCCGGCAAGCCGATCGCCATGGGCGTCGTCATCGAGAGCTATGGCCGCTCCTATTTCTGGAAGATCGCCTATGACGAGAGCCTGCGCGCCCAGGCGCCCGGCGTGCAGCTCGTCTACGCCATCACCGAGACGCAGTCGGAGCGCGACGATATCGCGCTGACCGATTCCTGCGCCATCCCCGGCCATTACATGATCGAGCGCTGCTGGCCGGATCGCCTCGTCGTCTGCGATCTGATGGTGCAGGCGAAGACCGACGGCGTCACCCAATTCGCCGAGGCGCACGCCAAGGAAGTCTGGCGCCGTCGCCTGCGCGAAGCGGCGAAGACCCTCTATCACCGCCTGGTGAACCGCAAGGCGCGGTGAGCGGCGTCACTGGCAGATCGCCTTCAGCGCCGCCCAATGCTCGGCGTCGAGCAGCGGCGGCCCGCGCTCGCCCTTGTCCGCGGCGGCGAAAGCGGCGAGGCGAGCGGCCGTCAGCGGATGGTCGTGCAGCAGGCCGAAGGCGCCGTTCTCCGATCCGGAGATGCGCGTCAGCAAATCGCCGAGCGGCTTGGCCGGCCGGCCGAGCCGCGCCATCAGATCGGCGGCGAATTCATCGGCCTGCGTCTCCGCCTCGCGCGAATGGGCGGCGCCGATGAGCGCCTTGCTGGCGAAGACCAGCGCGCCGGCCCCCGTGACGTCGCCGAACAACAGGCCGATGAGATAAGAGGTTCCGCCCGTGGCGATGAGCTTGCGCATGGCGTCGCGATGTCTGAGATGGCCGAGCTCATGGGCGATGACGCCGGCGACTTCATCCGGCGTCTGCGCGCGCGTCAGCAGCGCCGAGAACACATAGATTTTGCCGCCCGGCAGAGCGAGCGCATTGGGAACGGCCGAATCGAGCGCCTCGATCCGGGCCGGCTCCTCGAGCGCCGCGCGTGATTGGAGCCGCTCCGACAATTCCGCGAGCGCCGCCTCGCCTTTTTCGCTGCTGCAGGTTTTGGCGGAGAAGATCGAGCGCAATTGCGCTTCCGCCGCCTCGCCGAGCCGTCGCTCGAAGGAGGCCGGCACGAGCGGCGCGATGCGATCGGCGGCGAAGGGAATGCCGAACCAGATCAGAGCGACGACGCTCGCCGTCGCCGCCAGCGACCAATAGACGATCGCGCGCGTCGAGCCGGGCGGGGCGACGCCCTCGAGACGCGCGCAGCGCGCGAGAATTTCATTATGCAGGCGCGCATCGCGCAATTCGAGCCGCGCCAGCTCGCCCGCTCCCGCCGCCTCCCGCCGCAGCGCGAGGCCCGGCGCCTCGATGCGGCGGATTTGGTCATAGGGCCAGGAGGCGAGCGTCGCGCCGTCTTCGACGATTTCCAGAGCTGCGCCGAAACGCAGCTCGACGCAGCGCTTGCGGCTGGTGAGACCGTCGAAATAGACGACGGCCGCGTCTCGCTCGCTCATCGATCCGGTCCCTCAGAAGCCGACGACGTCGAGATTATCGGCGAAGCCTTCGCCGATCGCATTCGCGGCCGGCCCCGCCCGCGCCGCGACATCCTCCGCCAGCGCCAAATCATGGACGGCGAGCGAGCTCGCGACGATCTTCCAGATGCGCTGCGTGAGATAGATGCGGGCGGCGACGCCGATGGTGAGGAAGGTTACGACATAGCCCGCGATCACCGCGACCAGCGTCGTGGTCGGCAGCTGCGGCGTCCCCACGGGAGATATCCCGCGGCCGGCGCCGGCGATCGTCGCCACGACTCCGGCGAACACGCCGAAGAGCAGCATCACGCCGATGAAAATGCCGAAGAAAACGAAATAATTGCCGAGCAGCGCGTTCGTCGTCAGATTTGTCTCGAGGCGAAGGCCGCCGAGGCGCAGCCCCTGGAGCCACCAGCGCCATTGCTCGGTCTTGAAGGCGGCAAACAGCGCCGGAGCGCCGAAAACATAGATGACGCCGGCCAATATCCATACCGGCCCACGGAAAACTGCGCCGATGACATAGGGCGAGAGCAGGAGAATGAGCGCCGTGAACCAAATCCAGCCGGCGCGCTTGAAGAAATCGCCGCCGCGGCCGACGAAGTCGCCCTCCAGCGCGCCATAGAAAGTATGGCGCATCTTATAGCGCTCGAGCGCCGCCTCGGCCCAGGGTAGGGCGAGGCCGAGCGTGAGCGCGATCAGGGCGCCCCAGCCGATCGCCCGAACCATATAGGCGAGGCCGGAGCCGCCCATGCCGAAACGCAGGCCGCGCCAGGAGGTCCGATGCAGCCGATAGCGCCGCGCGCGATAAATGGCGAATTGGCCGAAGGCGACGAAGAACAGGCCGAGCGGCAGCGAGGCGAAGGCTCGGGTCCGCTCCGCCTCGAGGCCGACGAGCAGATAGGCGAGATAGATGGGCGCGAGAATGGCGAGCGCGAAGAAGAAGCCGAACAAAAGCTCGCGCGCCGTGCCGATATATTCGAGCGCGTCGCCGCCGATGACCGTGTTCGACCACAGATAGCGGCGCATATTGGTCGCCAGCCAGAAACGATAGAAGCCCGCTGTCGCCAGCTCGAGCAGCGCGCCGCGCGTCACGAGGCGGCGGAACTCGCCATTGTCGCCAGTGAAGACGACCGGCGCAGGCGCAGGCGCAGACGCGGGAAGGCTGCGTGACGACGCTGTCGTCCGCGAGGGAAACGTCACTCATGCGAACCGCCTTTCGCAATGACTCGTAATGTAACCGGATTGGTAATGTAACCGGTTCGCACAGTAAGCAACGGCGCCGGCGGCGGCAAGCCGATTCGAATCGCAATTCGAATCGCGCCAATTCGGCCGAGCCGCGTCCCCTCCGCGGCGGGGGCCCCTGACGGCGGGGAAAGACGCGCTATATTTTCTCCCATCGAATTCGGGAGCAGCCAATGGCGGAGCACTGGTTCATTTCCGGCGCCAATAAGGGCATAGGCCACGGGCTCGCCAGCCTGCTCGCCGCCCGTGGCGACGATGTCACCGCCTCTGTGCGCAGCGAGGAGGCGCGCGCGCGTCTGCAAGAAGATGTCGCGCGCCATCGCGCGCGCTTTTCCATCCAAGTCTTCGACCAGCGCGACGAGGCGGGAATCCGCGCCGCGGCGCGCGATCTCGCGGAGCCGCTCGACGTGCTCGTCTGCAACGCCGGCGCCTATGGGCCGCAGACCCAATCCACTCTGGACATGGACTTTGCGGGCGCGCTCGATCTCTTCGACGTCAACACGCTGGGGCCTTTGCGTCTCGTGCAGGCCTTTCTGCCGGCCATGCTGCGCGCCGACAATCCGCGCATCGCGCTGATGTCGAGCGGGCTCGGCTCCATGGCGACGGAGGGCTCGACCAATATCGCCTATCGCGCCGCCAAGGCGGCGCTGAACAAGATCGCGCAGGGCCTCGCCCATGATCTGAAGCGCGAGAAGGTCACTGTCGTCGCGCTCAGTCCCGGCTGGGTGCGCACCGATATGGGCGGCAAGAACGCCGATCTCTCGGTCGAGGAGAGCGCGGTCGGCCTCATAGAGGCGATCGATGCGCTGACCATCGCCGACACCGGCCGCTTCATCGACTATCGCGGCCGCGATGTGCCTTGGTGAATTTCCGCCCGGGTGAGCCTCACCGCAGCGGCCGCGCGACGACATCGGCGCCGGCCGTCGCCGTATCGCCCATCTGCTCTCCGAGCCGCTGTAGCTGATCGCCGAGGTTTTCGCGCGTGCGCGGATCGACCACGGCGAAAGGCGTCGAGACGGCGACGCTCGCCGCCGTGCCCACCGCCGAGGCCGCGCCCGTCGCCACCTGGCCGAGCCGCTCGCCCACTCCGCTCTGATTGTCGGCGAGCGTCTGGCCCTCCGCGAGGCGCGCGCCGATCGAGCGCACCACCTCGGGCGATTGCGCGAAAGTGCCGTGGCCGAGCGGATCGGATGATTTCACAGTGGTCAGATCGACGACCTGGAAGCGGCGTTCCGCCAGCGTGTCCTTGAAGGGCTCGCGCTGCGGATCGATCGCGCCGAGCCGCACCTTGTCGCCCCACACACGGCGGGAGGCGGCCAGCGCCTCGTCCTCGCGGGAGACGAAGAGGGTGAAAATGGCGCGATGCTCGTCGATCTGCGCGATCTGCCGCGAGAAGACGTCGTAATCGACGTCGGGGGCGGCGAGCATCACATTCCTGATCTTGGGCGCGAGGCCATGGTCGCGGATCGCCATCTGGCGCAGCGCCTCCAGCGTCACCCAATTGCCCATGGAATGCGCCAGGATCGAGATCTCGCCGACCGAAGGGTCCTTGGCCAGCGTGCGCAGCACATGCTCCAGCGCGTCGCGTGAATAGCTCGCGCTCTCATGGTCATAGCCATAGTCGAGCAGCTTGCCGCGCGAGGGCCAGGTGAACAGCACCGGCAGCGCATTCGTGCCCGAATCATGGACGATCTGTGCGAGCCGATAGGCCGCCTCGGCGAAGAGTGTGTTGAAGCCGTGGACGAAGACCAGCGCCTGACGCTTCGGCGTCTTGGCGATGCGCGCGTCGAAGCGGCGCACCGCCTCCTGCTGGTCGAGCGGATCGGCGCGCAGCGTGACGAATTCGCGGGCGGGATCGCCGGGCAGGGCGGCCGGCCATTGCACCTCGCCGATCTGGCGCGCGCCGTCCGGAGGTATGGAGATGGCGATATCGGCGAAGGCGAGGCCTTTGCCGCGCTCGCCGGTGAAGAGATCGCCGGGCGCGGCGCCCTGCGCGCTGCGCGTCGTGGCGACGAGCAATTCGACGCGGCTCGTCCCCGCCGTCTGCGGCTGCGGGGTCAGCACCCCATGTGGACGCCCGCCGCAGCCGCTCGCCGCGAGGGCGAGGCACAAGGCGAAAGACGGAACACAAAATCGTCTCGGCAATCGGTTCATTCGGCAAAGCTCCCGATCTCGGGAATAAACCGCCGGCCGAGGCGAGTCACGCGCTTCCGAAGCCTCCGCGGGCTCGCGCGCTGAAAATCTCGGCGCCGATTGCCGACAATCGAGGCGCAAAAAGCGCGCCGTCGAAAGGTGGCGGTAACCGGTATATAGCGAAATTATACACAAAATTTCAGACCGATAGCAGGGCGTGCGACCTATGGCGAACAAAGCGGCCGTGAAACTTCCTTGCCATTTTCTCCTCGCGACGATCGTCGCGGCGGCCGTCGCGCCGCTCGTCGTCGGCTGGTCGAGCGGCGATCCGCGCGCCGCTTGTGTGGCCGCGGCGCTCGCCGCGCTCGCGGCGGCCCTCGCGATCGAGCGCCGTCTCTCGTCGCAGATCGCGGCGCTGGAGAGAATCGCCGCGGGCGACCGCTACGCCGCTTTTCCGCGCGCGGGCGATCATTTGTCTGCGCGGCTCCGGCGCATCGCCGAAGAGATGCGCCGCGCATCGATCGCCGCCGAGGCCTTCGCCGTCGCCGAGCGCAGCCGCGAGGCGGAGCTGTCGATACGCGAGGCCGGGCGCGGCTTCTTCGCGCGGCGGCTGCGCGACCGCGCCGCCGAGACCGATGGCGCGCTGGTCGCCGCGAGCGCGACGACGCGGGCCGCGGCCGGCGATCTTTCGGCCTGCAACGGCGATATGATGCGCCGCCTGTCCGAGGCGACCTCGGCTGCGACGACGGCCGCGCAGGACGTCGACGGCCTCGCTCTGGCGGCGCGCAACGCCATCGGCGATCTCGTCGCGCGCTCCTCGCATCAGGTCGCGGCGGCGCGCGAGGCGGGCGGCCGCACCGTCGCCGATCTCGCGCGCACGGAGGAGATCGTGCGCGGCCTCGCCGCCGCGGCGGCCCGCATCGATGCGGTGAGCAAGCTGATCCAGTCGATCGCGGGCCAGACCTCGTTGCTCGCCCTCAACGCCGCTATAGAGGCGGCGCGCGCCGGCGAGAGCGGACGCGGCTTCGCCGTGGTGGCGAGCGAGGTGAAGACGCTCGCCAATCAGACGTCGCGCGCGGCCGCCGACATAGAGGCGCAGATCGACTCCATCCGCTTCGCAGTGGAGGAGACGGTGGGCGCGATCGCCGAAGTGTCGTCGAGCGTCGAGGCGGTCGCGGGCGTCAACCGCGATCTCGCCGACACTCTGGGCCGGGAGGCGGCCGAGCTCGATCGCATAGGCGCACGCGCGGCGATCGTCGCCCGCGACGTCGGCGAGGCTCTGCCGGATGTCGGCGGCGTGGCGGCGCAGGCGGAGACGGCCGGCCGCTCGGCGCTCGCGACCGCCGAATCGCTGCTCGGCCGCTCGAGAAGCCTCGTCGGCGCCGTCGATCGCTATTTCGCCGATCTCGACAATGGCGCGATCCGCATCGGCATATTGCATTCCCTCTCCGGCACGATGACCAGCAGCGAACGCCCGCTGCAGGAGCTGCTGGTGATGCTCGTCGAGCGGTGCAATGCGCAGGGCGGCCTGCTCGGACGCCCGCTCGAGGCGGCGATCATGGACCCGCGCTCCGATCCCGAGCTCTACGCCGAGCAGGCGCGCATTCTTCTGGAGGAGCGCGGCGTCGCGGCGATCTTCGGCTGCTGGACATCCGCCTCGCGCAAGGCCGCGCTTCCGGTGATCGAAGGCGCGAAGGGCCTGCTTTTCTATCCGAGCCAATATGAGGGCGAGGAGCGCTCGCCCAATATCGTCTACGCCGGCGGCACGCCGAGCCAGACGGCGATTCCGGCCGTCGATTTTCTGCGCGGCCTCGGCGCGCGCCGCTTTCTGCTCATCGGCAATGACGACGTCTATCCGCGCGTCACCAACGCCATTTTGCGCGCCTATCTCGCCGCAAAGGGCGTCGGCGGGGAGGATATCGTCGAAATATACGCGCCGTCCGGCCTCGAAGACTGGAGCGCGATCGCCAGGGACATCCGCCGCTTCACCGCGCGTCCCGGCGCGGCGATCGTCTCGACGGTCAGCGGCGACGCCAATCTGCGCTTCTTCGGCGCTCTCGGCGCTCTCGCCTTTGCGCCGATCATGTCGCTGTCGATCGGAGAGGCCGAGCTGCCGGCTCTCGCCGATTGCGAGATCGACGGCCTCTATGTCGCCTGGAACTATCTTCACGCGATCGATTGCGCGGAGAACCGCAGCTTCGTGGAGCAATGGCGCCGCTACAAGAACGCCCCCGACGCCACGACCAATGACGCGATGGAGGCGACCTATATCGGCTTCGAGCTGTGGCGCGCCGCCGTCGCCGCGGCTGGCGTCGTCGATGTCGCCGCCGTGCGCCGCGCGCTCGCCCTGCATATGATTCGCGGGCCGAGCGGCTTCGCCCTGCGGCTGGATGCGGAGACGCAGCATTTGCACAAGCCGGCCTTCGTCGGCCGCGTCGCGCGCGGGCGCATAGCGCCGGTCTTCGTCGGGGAGGGATTGATCGCGCCACAGCCCTGGAGCCCCTGGCTCACCAAGAACCGGGCCGGAAAGGCGAAAGCCGCGTGACGAACCGAGTGGTTCAGAAACCGCGCGGGCGTATCGGCAATGGAGGAAAATCACCGATCATCGGCGCTGGCCTCCCGGCGGACCGCCCCGGTCTCCCCGCGGGGGCGCGGGGGGAACGCCGCGGTTCGGCGCGTCTCGACGGCTTTGCGACAGAGTTATGCGCGTCGTTTTCGAGCCGTTCGCTCGCCGCTGCGCATGGCGCCGCGGTCATGACGACGCCGAGAGCGAGGGCCAATGACAGGCCCCCGCGCTCTCGGCGCGAAAATAGAGGCGACCTTCATCGTGACGCGAGAGCCAGAAGGCGCCGCGCGGCCGCGCGATCAAGGCGTGGCGGCCGTCTTCAGCTTGGAGAGCGCGCGGATCTTGACGCGCACGCTCGCCGGCTTGGCGGCGGCCTTGACCATCTCGCCGGTGGCGGGATTGCGCACCAGAGTGCCGGCCTTGCGCGCCGGAACCTTGCGCAGCGACACTTTCAGCAGGCCGGGAAGGGTGAACTCGCCGACGCCGCGCGGATGCACGGAGCCGAGGAACACTTCCTCGAGCGTGGCGTAGACCGCCGCGGCGGTCTTGCGCGGCAGCTCGTTCTGCTCGGCGAGAAGATTGATGAGGGCGGCTTTGGTCAAGCTCTCCTTCACCGGACGAACCGCAGCGGCTTCGGGCTTTTTGGCCTTCTTGGCCACCGCCACAGGCTTGTCGCTCTTCGCCTTGGCCATCGCAAATCTCCCTCGAATCCGAAAAGAGACGCATCACATCAGACGCGCCACGTGAGGATTCGTTTGCTAACGCTTCGAGAAGTGATTCGCAATCGGCGCGGCGCGTGATTTTTGCAATGCCGGCTGCGCAAAATCACTCGTCGAACACGCCTTCCAGCGCATAATGCGTCACCGTTTTGCGGTTGGCGATGAGCTCGTCGATCGTCGGCTCGCCCTTGATCGCCCGGGAAATCGCGAGTTTCGTCGCCTCGTAATTGGTGCGATAGAGATCGCGCCGGTCGAGGTTCGGATCGGTCGCGCAACGCGGATCGAGCCAGATCATGATGATCATCACCAAATCATTCACCTGATCTCTCGGAATGAGTCCTTCCGAAACCGCATCGACGATGGCGTCGCCCGTGGCCGCCTGCACGACGCCGCCGAGCAGCTCCACATAATCGTTGGAGCGCACCGTCATCTTGGTCGTCATCATGGTGGCGGGGCGCACCTGCTGATTGAGATCGCGAATGACGAACATGCGCGGATGACCCGCGACCTGGCCCGTCATCGACGCGAAAGCCGTCCCCACCGGGCCTTTCACATTGCCGATCAGCACTTCCGGCATGGCGTCGGTATATTGCCCATCCGCCGCCAGAACCGTCGCTTCGCCCGTCGCCAGCCAGATCTCGCTCATATCGTTTTTCCCTTCCATTCGTCGGAGGCGGTCGAATAGCACCGGCCGAAGGCCGCAGGAAGGGGCGGGCCGCAAGGGAGAAAAACGGCGTTGCGCGACAGTGTTTAATTCTATCTTCTAAATGTGATTTAGGCGAGCTAGAGTGGGGTCATGTTTCGAGAGAGGCCGCAATGAAGACCATCGTCCCGACACTTCTCCTGGCCGCCGCCTTTGCCGGTCACGCCCTTGCGCAATCGGAGCCGGCGCGTCGCCTCGTCGGCGCCGCCGCCTTCAGCGATTGGCGTCAGGACGCGCCCGGCACCTGGCGCAAGATCGCGCCGCCGGATCTGCCCGCGCCGCTCGCCAGCGAGCCCACCGCCTCGCGTTCGCAGGTGGTCCCGCGTCCGGACGGCGCCGCGCCGAAGACGCCGGAAGGTTTTTCAGCGGAAGTCTTCGCCTCCGGGCTCGAGGGTCCGCGCGTCATCCGTTTCGCCCCGAACGGCGATATTTTCGTCACGGAGAGCGTCGGCGGGCGCGTGCGCATTTTCCGCCTCGAGGATGGGAAGATCACGCCCGCCGCCTCGCATGTCTTCGCCACAGAACTCGAGCGCCCCTATGGGATAGCTTTTTATCCGCTGGGGCCGGAGCCGCGCTTCGTCTATATCGGCACGCCGACGAAAGTGCTGCGCTTTCCCTATCGGAACGGCGATCTGAAGGCCTCCGGCCCCGCCGAGACCATCGCCGCGCTGCCCGGCGCCGATGGCGGCCATTGGACGCGCGATCTCGTCTTCTCGCGCGACGGCAAGACGCTCTATGTCTCCGTCGGCTCCAAGACCAATGTCGCCGAAGGCCATCCGCGTCCCACGGCGCAGGAGGTCGCGCAGCTCGAGGCGGCGCATGGACTCGGCGCGAGCGCGGGCGCCGAATTCGAGCGCGCCACAGTGCTGGCCATCGATCCGGAGGGCGGGAGCCGGCGCAATGTCGCCAATGGGCTGCGCAATTGCTCCGGCCTGCAATTGCAGCCGAAGACCGACGCGCTCTGGTGCGTCGTCAATGAGCGCGACATGCTCGGCGACGATCTGCCGCCGGACTATGCGACGCATGTGAAGGAGGGCGGCTTCTACGGCTGGCCCTGGCATTACATCGGCGCGCATGAGGAGCCGCGCCACGCCGGCGAGCGGCCCGATCTTTCCGATAAGATCACCACGCCGGATGTGCTGTTTCAGCCGCATTCGGCGCCGCTCGGCATCGCCTTCTACGAGGGCGGCCAGTTTCCGGCGGACTATCAGGGCGACGCCTTCGTCGCGCTGCACGGCTCCTGGAACCGCGCCAAGCGCACCGGCTACAAGGTCGTGCGCCTCTCCTTCAAGGATGGCGTCCCGACCGGGGAGTATCAGGATTTTCTGACCGGCTTCGTCGTCGACGACACGCGCGTCTGGGGGCGTCCGGTCGATGTCGCGGTGGCGCGCGACGGCTCTCTGCTGGTGAGCGAGGACGGCAATGGGACGATCTGGCGCGTGTCCTATAGCGGCGCGACCAAGCCGGTGCAGACCTCGGTGAAGTGAGCCGATAAGACCGGGCCCGCGATCCGAGGAGGCTGGCGAAGCCTCCTCTCGCAGCTCGGCGTCGCGCTGTCCGGCTCGCCGTCAGTGCTGGGCGCGTTCCTTGTGTCCGGTCCGGGCGCGAGCCTGGGCTTCCACGGGCAGGCTGGTCCTGTCGATGTAACCGGGCTGGTATTCGCCGCACCAATCTTCGGAGGCCACGAGGGGCCAGGCCGTATCCATGGTTCCTTGCTGGCCGCGCATGGGCAGGGGGGCGTTTCGGCGGCATTGGTTGTCCGGCTGGCGCCAAAAACGACAATCTCCGCAGTGCATGAGCGTCTCCTGTCAGAATTCGTCGCCCGCGCTGTTCAATCTGCGGCCCTTCAAAAGGTTCCAAACTAGCCGCTCTTGTTCCTGACGGCGCGGCGCGCCAGTCCGAGGACGCCGAGCGTCGGCAGGAGCAATGTGTGACCCTCGCGGCTGGACGCGGCGGGCGCCTTTGGCCTATTTCTCGGGAAAATGCCGGGAGACGAATGACGTCCCCCCGGCCCATCCCGGAAACGCCGAGGCTCGCGCAATGTCCCTCTCACTCGCCACGCCCGGCCGCAAGCTCGGCTCGGTCGCCCTCTGGACCGCCGTCACCGTCATCGGCGTCTTCGCGCTCTTCACTCTGGCGACGGCGCGCGGCGAGAGCGTCAACGCCATGTGGCTGGTGACTGCCGCGATCTGCGTCTATCTCCTCGCCTATCGCTTCTATTCGCTGTTCATCGCCGAACGCGCGCTCGGCCTCGACCCCGGCCGCAAGACGCCCGCCCATCGCCGCAATGACGGTCTCGATTATGTGCCGACCGACAAATATGTGCTGTTCGGCCATCATTTCGCGGCCATAGCCGGGGCCGGGCCGCTGATCGGCCCCGTGCTCGCGGCGCAAATGGGCTATCTGCCGGGCACGCTCTGGCTGCTCACCGGCGTCGTCTTCGCCGGCGCGGTGCAGGATTTCGTCGTGCTCTTCATCTCGACGCGGCGCGACGGGCGGTCGCTCGGCGATCTCATCAAGACCGAGCTCGGCCAGACGGCCGGCCTCGTGGCGATGATCGGCATTCTCACCATCATGGTCATATTGCTCGCCGTGCTGGCGCTCATCGTCGTCAAGGCGCTGGCCGACAGCCCCTGGGGCTTCTTCACCGTCTTCGCCACCCTGCCCATCGCCGTGCTGATGGGCGTCTATGGCCGCTATCTGCGTCCCGGCCGCATTTTTGAAATGTCGGCGATCGGCTTTGTCCTGCTCATCGCCTCCATAGCGCTCGGCCGCACTGTCGCCGAGACGCCGGCGCTCGCGGCGTTGTTTTCCTTCAAGGGCGAGGCGCTCGCCTTCATGCTGATCGGCTATGGCTTCGTCGCCTCTGTGCTGCCGGTGTGGTTCCTGCTCGCGCCGCGCGACTATCTCTCCACCTTTCTGAAGATCGGCACCATCGCCTCGCTGGCGCTCGGCATTTTCGTCGTCATGCCGGAGCTGAAAATGCCGGCGGTCAGCCGCTTCATCGACGGAACCGGGCCGGTCTTCGCGGGCTCGGTCTTCCCCTTCCTGTTCATCACTCTGGCCTGCGGCGCCATCTCCGGCTTTCACGCCCTCGTCTCCTCCGGCACGACGCCGAAGATGATCGGCGACGAGGCGCAGATCCGCTTCATCGGCTATGGCGCCATGCTGATGGAGTCTTTTGTGGCCATAATGGCGCTGGTCGCCGCCAGCGTGCTCGATCCCGGCGTCTATTTCGCGATGAACAGCGCGCCCGCCGTCATCGGCTCCACGGTCGACACGGCGGCGCAGACCATCTCGTCCTGGGGCTTCGCCATCACGCCGGAGGCGCTGACGCAGGCCGCCGCCGAGGTCGGCGAGAAAACGGTGCTCTCGCGCGCGGGCGGCGCGCCGACGCTGGCCGTCGGCATGGCGAAAATCCTGTCGGGGGCGATCGGCGGCGCCTCGATGACCGCCTTCTGGTATCATTTCGCCATTCTGTTCGAGGCGCTGTTCATCCTCACCACTGTGGACGCCGGCACGCGCGTCGCGCGCTTCATGATTCAGGATCTCGTCGGAACCTTCTGGCCGCGCTTCAAGCATACGCGCGCCTGGGCGCCGAATCTCGCCGCCACCGCGCTCGCCGTCTCCGGCTGGGGCTGGTTCCTCTATCAGGGCGTCGTCGATCCTCTGGGCGGCATCAACACGCTCTGGCCCATGTTCGGCATCGCCAATCAAATGCTGGCGGCCATAGCGCTCACGCTCTGCACCGTGGTGCTGTTCCGCATGAAGCGGGAGCGCTACGCCTTCGTCGTCGCGGCGCCGGCGGCCTGGCTCTACATTTGCACGCTGACCGCGGGCCTCGAGAAAATCTTCCATCCCGACGCCAAGATCGGCTTCCTCGCCCATGCGTCGCGCTTTTCCGCCGCCGCGGCGGAGGGCAGACTGCTGGCCCCGGCCAAGACCGCCGCCGAGATGAGCCGCATCGTCTTCAACGATTATGTGAACACGACGCTCTGCGCCGTCTTCATCGCCCTCGTGCTGTCGATGCTGTTCTTCGGCATCCGGGCGATCGGCGAGGCGCGGCGCGCGACGAGCGTCACCACCAGAGAGACGAGCGATGAGCTGCACGATCTGCGGATTGCCCGCGCTTGATCTCGCCAAGCTCGGCCGGAAGCTGCGCGAGGGCGCGCGGCTGATGATCGGGCAGGGCGATTACGACGCCTATGTCGCGCATCGGCGCGCCACTCATGCCGACGAGCCGCTGATGACGCGCGAGGAGTTCTTCCTCGAGCGTCAGGCGAGCCGTTTCGGCGAGGGCGGCCGGCGCGCGATGCGCTGCTGTTGAGCGGCGCCCCTTCAGCACTCGGCCCGTCCGAGCGCCCGATAGGCGAGTAGCGCAGCGGCTTCCGAAGTGTTGAGCGCATAGGCCATATAGAGAAATCCGAGACGCGTTTGCCGCGTTTCACGAATTTTCTCGACGAGCTCCGCGGTCTCGACGGGGGCGAGGGAGGCGAATTCGTGCAACACGTCTTCCGCGGCGTGACGAAACGCCTCGCGCTCGGCGAGCGACGCCTCGTCCCAATGTTCCCGCTTGGAACCGAATCTCCCGAACAACGCTCTAGCGACGTTTTCGATCAGGTCGATCATGTGAAGTTCTCTGATGTAAGTGATGATTTGGAGAACGCTTGTTTCCACCCTCGGCACATTCTTGATTGTGGCCAGCCTATGTCCGACACAGGGCGCGGCGTAGATCGATAATCTACGCAGTCGCGCCGATGGGTGAAGGACGGCCATGCTCCCCATCGGGGCAATCGGAGGAATGGCGATCGCCCTCGCCGGAGGCAGCCTTCGCCCCATCGGAAGCCTTCACCTTTGTCGAAGCCTGCTCTAATCTCTCCGCATGTCCGCTGACGCCGATCTCGCTCCGGAGCCGGGCCTCGCCGCGCTCGTCGACTGGTATCTGTCGGTCGGCGTCGACATAGCCGTCGACGAGACGCCGCATGATCGCTTTGCCGAGAGCGCTGCGCCGCTGGCACGCGCCGCTGCGCCGGCTCCTGCGGCTGCGCCCTCTCCGCGCGCCGCTGCGCCCGCTCGGGAGACGCGTCCTGTCCGCAGCGCGCCCGTCTTTCCGGAGGAGGCCTCCCGCGCCGCGCGCGAGGCCGCGGCCGCGGCGACGACGATCGACGAGCTGCGCGAGAGGCTCGAGGCCTTCGACGGCTGCGCGTTGAAGGCGACCGCCGGCCATTTTCTCTTTTCGGCCGGGACGCAAGACGCGGCTCTGATGGCGCTGGATTTCGCGCCCGGCGAGGAGGAGGAGCGCGGCGGCGCGGCTTTCGTCGGGCCGGAGGCGCGCCTGCTCGACAATATGCTGCGCGCGATCGGGCGCGATCGCTCCAGCGCCTATCTCGCCTATGCGACGCCCTGGCGTCCGCCCGGCGCGCGCGAGCTGAACGCCGCCGAGATCGCGGCGCTGTCGCCTTTTCTGCGTCGCCATGTGGCGCTCGCCGCGCCGCGCGCGCTGCTGATCCTCGGCGATTTCGCCGCTCGCGCGGCGCTCGGCGCGCCGGATGTCGCGCGCTATCGCGGCGCCTGGTTCGATTATGATTGCGGCGGCGGGACCGTGCGCGCGCTGCTCGCGCCCTCGCTCGCCAGCCTGCTCAGGACGCCGGCGATGAAGCGCCGCGCCTGGCGCGATCTGCGCACCGTGGCGGGGCAGGGGTGAAAACAGTTCATCCAGCGCGCTTTTCCGCAGCGGATGAATGCGAGCCCGAAGGCTCGCGGTCCGAGCGAGCGCGCCCTGGACCGCGAGCCTTCAGGCGCGCATCACGTCCGCTCACTCCGCCGCTTCACCCTTTGCGCCGCCGCTGAAACGGCGGGCGACATAATCCTCGACGATGCGGGTGAATTCCTCGGCTATGCCCTCGCCGCGCAGCGTCATCGCCTTTTTGCCGTCGATGAAGACCGGCGCCGTCGGCGCCTCGCCCGTGCCCGGCAGCGATATGCCGATATCGGCGTGCTTGGACTCGCCCGGTCCGTTGACGATGCAGCCCATCACCGCGACATTCAGCGTCTCGACGCCCGGATAATCCTGCCGCCAGACGGCCATGCGGTCGCGAATATGCGACTGAATATCGCGCGCCAGCTCCTGAAACACGGTGGAGGTGGTGCGGCCGCAGCCGGGGCAGGCGGCGACCAGCGGCACGAAGGTGCGAAAGCCCATCGTCTGCAAAATCTCTTGCGCGACGCGCACCTCATTGGCGCGGTCGCCGCCGGGCTCCGGCGTCAGCGACACGCGGATGGTGTCGCCTATGCCGTCCTGCAGCAGCACGCCGAGCGCCGCCGCCGAGGCGACCACGCCCTTGGAGCCCATGCCCGCCTCGGTGAGGCCGAGATGCAGCGCATAGTCGCTGCGCAGCGCCAGCATGCGATAGACGGCGATGAGGTCCTGCACGGCGGAGACCTTGGCCGAGATGACGATCTTGTCGCGCGACAGGCCGATCTCCTCGGCGCGCTCGGCGGAGATCAGCGCCGAGCGGGCCAGCGCCTCGCGCGTCACCGCGCGCATGTCGAGCGGCGCGGCGGCATTGGCGTTGATGTCCATCAGATGGGTCAGCAGCTCCTGGTCGAGCGAGCCCCAATTGGCGCCGATGCGCACGGCCTTGCCATGCTTGATGGCGAGCTCGACGATGGCGCCGAATTGCCGGTCCTTCTTCTCCTTGAAGCCGACATTGCCCGGATTGATGCGATATTTGTCGAGCGCCTCGCCGCAGGCCGGATGATCGGCGAGCAGCTTGTGGCCGATGTAATGGAAATCGCCGATCAGCGGGACGTCGACGCCCTTTTGCGCCAGCCGGTCGCGAATATGCGGCACGGCGGCGGCCGCCTCGTCGCGATCGACGGTGATGCGCACCAGCTCCGAGCCGGCGCGGACCAGCGCTTCGATCTGCGCGACCGTGGAGTCGACATCGGCTGTGTCGGTGTTGGTCATGGACTGCACGACGATGGGCGCGCCGCCGCCGAGCGTCACCGCGCGCGGCCCGCTGCCGATCCTGACCGCGCATGTTTTATGGCGCGGCGCGGGCTCGGCGATGATGGGGTCGGGCAGGCGGGTCTCGATTTCGTCGGTCATCGTCGGTCTTGTCCCCTCGATCTTCCAGGCGATCGTTTCGCGCGACGTTTGCCGCCTTCCTTCTCCCCACGCGCGGGGAGAAGGTGAGGATGAGGGGCTCGGGGCGTTTTCCACCGGGGCTCGCGCCCCAGCCCCTCACCCCGACCCTCTCCCCGCTCGCGGGGAGAAGGGGAAATACGGCGGACCCGTCACCGGAAATCGGATCGGCTCTTGGTGGGCCGGAACGCGCCCCGCGTCAAGCCGGCGGCAGCAGCCCCATTCGCTTGGCGAGGATGCGGTCCACCAGCCGCGCCGGCAGCAGGCGCGGCAGCAGCCAATCCAATAGATAGTTCGGCACGACGCGAATGCGCGCCGGGGGCCGCGGCTCGGTCAGCGCGCGCAGCACGGCGGCGGCGACGCGCTCCGGCGGCGGCCCGAGCCGGCCTTTCTCCACCGCCCATTTTTGGAGCCTGCGGGCCGAAGGGCCGTAGATCGTCGAATCATAGCGGCCGAAATCGGCGCTCTCGGCCTTGTCCCAAATAGGCGTGGCGATGACGCCCGGCTCTATCACCACCACATCGACGCCGAAAATCATCAGCTCGCGCCGCAGCGCGTCGGAGGCGCCTTCGAGCGCATGTTTGGAGGCGGCGTAGGCGCCGAGAAAGGGCGAGGCGAGACTGCCGGCCACCGAGCTCATATTGACGATGCGGCCGGGCGGGCCGCGGCGCTTTTCGGGGCTCGCGCCGAGCAATGGCGCGAAAGCCTGGGTCACGGCGATCTGGCCGATGACATTGACCTCGAGCTGGAGGCGGACCTCCTCGATCGGCTGATAGAGCAGCGGCGCCGGAAAAGCCGCGCCGGCATTGTTGACGAGCCCGGCGAGAGCGCGGCCTTCGAGCCGCCGCTCGGTCTCCCGCGCCGCCTCCGCCACGGCGGCGGCGTCGGTGACATCGAAGACGAGCGGGGTGAAGCCGGCCGCGCCGAAGCGCGCCTGCAATCGCTCGCTGTCGGCCTCCGTGCGCACGCTGCCGAAGACGTGGAAGCCCTGCGCCGTCAGCGTCTCCGCCAGCGCATAGCCTATGCCGGTGGAGACGCCTGTGACGACGACGAATTTCGTCTCGCTCATGCGCCGGTCTCGGTCAGCGCGCGAAGGGTCGCGATGGTGGAGGAATCGGCGCGGCCGTCGACGAGAGCGGGGCGGAAGTGCCGCTGAAAGGCGGCGACGGCGCCGGCGGCGGCGGCGTTATAATCGCCAGTGACGTCGATCTTATAGCCGTAATCGGCGAGCGCCTGCTGCAATCGCGTCACCTGCGCTCCGCGCGCGCCCGTCTCCAGAATCGCGCCGCCGACGATGGCGGCCGGCTCCACGAAATGGCCGACGCCTTGCTCGGCCAAAGCCCTCCAGGGGAAGAATTCGCCGGGGTCGATCTTGCGGCCGATGGCGATGTCCGAATGGCCGAGCACGCGTCGCGGCGCTATGCCGTAGCGCCCGCAAATATCGCGGCACAGCGCCGCCACCGCCTCGATCTGCAGATCCGGAAAGGGGCGCGGATCGTCATGGCCGGGATGGACGATCTCTATGCCGATGGAGGCGGAGTTCAGATCGGTCTCGCCGGCCCAGAAGCTGCGGCCGGCGTGCCAGGCGCGGCGCGCCTCCGGCACGAGCTGCAGAATGGTCCCATCCTCATCGACGAAATAATGCGAGGAGACCTGCGATTCGGCGCTGGTGAGCAGCGCCAGCGCCGAGGCCGCCGTCGGCATGCCGGTGTAATGCAGGATCAGCGCGGAGATGGGCGTCAGCCGCTCGCCGTGATTGGGCGAGGTGCGGAAATCGGCGGCGTGCGGCGTGTCGGGTGAGGGCATTGCGATTCCGGTGATGTCATCCTCGGCGTCTGCGGAAGGCCTTGTATACTCCCGACCAGCCGCCGGCGACCAGCGCCGTCGCGACGACATAGGCGAGCGCCTTCGGTTCCGGCGAAGCGAAGCGGAACAGCTCCGCCGCCGCGGGAAGATAGACGATCAGCGCGAGCGCGAGCGTCGTGATCGTCGCTATGATCCAGAAGGCGACGCGCCGCTTGTCGAAAAAGGCGGTTCCGGGTCCGGCGGCGGAGGCGAAGGCCATGGCCAGATTGCCGATGACGAGGCCGACGAAGACCAGCGCGCGCGTCTCCCCTTCACCCTCGTTGGCCCGCATCGAGACGAAATAGACGCCGAGCAGCGCCGCGAGCAGAACGGCGCCGTCGAGAAAGCCGGCGCCGATCTGGCGCAGGCCGAACAAGGGCTCGGCGGGCGAGCGGGGCGGCTCCTCCATCATATGGCGCTCGGCCGGCTCGCCCTCGAAGACGAGCGCGCAAATGGGATCGATGACGAGCTCCAGCGCCACCACATGCACGGGATAGAACACAGGCGGCAGCAGGAAGAGTATGGGCGTGAGCGCGAGGCCGGCGATGGGCACATGGATGGCGGTCACGAAGATCAGCGCCTTGCGCAGATTGGCGAAGATGCGCCGCCCGCTGCGCACGCCCGCGACGATGGAGGCGAAGCGATCGTCGAGCAGCACGATCGAAGCCGCCTCGCGCGCGACGTCGGTTCCGCGCTGGCCCATGGCGACGCCGACATGGGCGGCGCGCAAAGCCGGGCCATCGTTCACCCCGTCGCCGGTCATGGCGACGATATGGCCATTGCGTTTGAAAGCCTCCACCAGAGCGAGCTTCTGCTCCGGGCGGATGCGCGCGAAGACGCGCGTGGTCTCGACCGCCTCGTCGAGGGCGGCGTCGTTCAAAGCGGCGATCTCGGCGCCGCTCAGCGCGCCGTCTCGCGTCTCTATGCCGGCCTGGCGCGCGATCGCGATCGCCGTCGCCGGATAATCGCCGGTGATCATCACCACATGAATGCCGGCGCGCGCCGCCAGCGCCACGGCCTCGGGGACATCCTCGCGCAGCGGATCGAGAAAGCCGACGAGCCCGTCGAGCGCAAAAATGCCGGAGCCGGGATCGTCCTCGCGCGGCAATGGCCCGCAATGCGTGGCGACGGCGAGAACGCGCAGCCCATGCGCCGCCATGGTCGCGACCTCGGCGGTCAGAAGGCGCAGCGCATCCGGGTCCAGGCGGCAGAGGCCGGCGATCGCCTCCGGCGCGCCTTTGGCGAAGGAGGCGACGCCTTCGTCGGCCGCGCGCCATGTCTGCACGAAGGCGAGCGTCTCCGGCCGCAGCGGAAAGCTGCGCGTGATCGCCGCGCTCGCGGGCAGATCGCTGGCGAGGCGATGCAGCGCGCGATCCATCGGATCGGAGGGATCGGCGGCGCTGGCGCGCAAAGCCGCGTCCAGCAATGGCGCGATCTCGTCGGGCGTTGCGCCCTCGCCCGGACGCCACATGTCCGCGCCGCGCAGGAAAAACGCCGCCTCCATGCGGTTTTGCGTCAGCGTGCCGGTCTTGTCGACGCAGAGCACGTCGGTCGCGCCCAGCGTCTCTATGACGGCGGAGCGGCGCGCCAGCACATTGCGCCGCGCGAGGCGATAGGAGCCGAGCGCCAGAAACACCGCCAGCACCATGGGGAATTCTTCCGGCGTCAGCGATATGGCGAGGGTTATTCCCGTCAGCCCCGCCGCGATCCAATTGCCGAAGGCGAGCCCATAGGCGAGCGCCACGAGAAGGCAGAAGCCTATGCCCAGCGCGCCGAAGATCGCGACGACGCGGCCGGTGCTCTTTTGCAGCGGCGTCTCCTCCGGCTCGATCGATTCGAGCGAGCGGCCGATGCGGCCGAGCCGCGTCGCGCGTCCGGTGCGCGTCGCCAGCATCGCGCCCTGGCCGAGCGTCACCAGCGTGCCGGCGAAGAGAAAAGGCGCCTCCTCGCCGGGCTCGGGATCGAGCAGCGGGTCCACCAGCGTCGCCGGGGCTTTCCAGACCGGCGCCGATTCGCCGGTGAGCGCCGATTCGTCGACGGAGAGAACGTCGCCGCGCAGCAGCGCGCCATCGGCCGGCGCGCGCTCGCCCTCGCCGACGAGCACAATGTCGCCGGGGACGATCTCGCGCGCCGGAATGCGCCGCTCGCCTTCGGCGCGCAGCACGCGGGCGTTGGGCGCCGCGAGGCTGCGCAGAGCCGCGAGCGCATTCTCGTTGCGCGTCTCCTGCGCCACCACGAGGCCGATGGAGAGAAAGGCGCCCGCGGTGAGCAGCAGGCCCTCGTGAATGTCGCCGAGCGCGAGATAGAGCAGCGCCGCGACGATCAGCAGCGCGAACATGGGCTCGCGCAATGCGGCGAAAGCGATCAGCAGCCAGGAGCGGCGCGCGGGCTGCTCCAGCTCATTGGCGCCGAAATGCGCGAGGCGCGCCGCCGCCTCGCGATCGGAGAGCGGCGCGAAATCATTCGCCGGCCGGGGCTCTGGTCGTGATGCGCGGAGCCCCATTCGATTCCCTCGGCGTCCGGCTGCCCCACACCGGACCGTTTCACGGTCCGCCCTGCCCCTCGAGGAGCAGGGCGGAGACGCCTCACGCCGCCAGAGCGGCGAGGACGCGGACCCAGGAGCGGGAGCCCTTCTTGAACGAGCTATAGGCGTATTTTTCGTTGGGAGAATGAATGCGGTCGTCCTCGAGCGCAAAGCCGATCATCAGCGTGTCCATGCCGAGATCGCGCTTGAAGGCGCCGACGATCGGGATGGAGCCGCCGCAGCCGACCAGCGCCGCCTCCTTGTCCCATTCCTCCTGCAAGGCCCGCCGCGCGCGCGTGAGCGCCTCGGAGCCGAAGGGCAATTGCAAGGCGCGCGAGGCGCCATGGGGAACGAATTCGGCGCGCACATCGACCGGCAGGCGCTCGCGCACGAAAGCGCGGAAAGAGTCGAGCACCTTCTCCGGGTCCTGCGCGCCGACGAGGCGGAAGGAGATTTTGGCGCTCGCCTGCGCCGGCAGCACGGTCTTGGCGCCGGGGCCGGTGTAGCCGCCGATGATTCCATTCACGTCGCAGGTGGGGCGCGACCACACTTGCTCGATGACGCTGCGGCCGCGCTCGCCCGCCGGGCGCGCGACGCCGACGCTCTTCAGAAACGCCGTCTCGTCGAATTCGAGCCCGCGCCATTGCGCGGCGATCTCCTCGGGCAGCTCGGCGACGCCGTCATAGAAACCGGGCAGCGTCACGCGGCCCTCGGCGTCGTGGAGATCGCCGATGATCTTGGCGAGCACATGGATCGGATTGACGACCGGGCCGCCGAATATGCCCGAATGCAGATCGCGATCGGAGGCGGTGAGGATCACCTCCTCCTGCGCGAGGCCGCGCAGCATTGTGGTGATGGCGGGCGTCTTGGCGTTCCACATGCCGGTGTCGCAGACGAGCGCCAGCGCCGGCTCGGACAGCTCCTCGTGATTGGCGGCGAAGAAATCCGGCAGGGAGGGGGAGCCGGTCTCCTCCTCGCCCTCGAAGAGGAAAGTAATATGGCAGGGCAGGCCGCCATTGCGCTGAAAGGCGCGGCAGGCCTCGAGGAAGGTCATCAGCTGGCCCTTGTCGTCCGAGGCGCCGCGGGCGACGATCTCCTCGCCCTTCTCGCCTTGGACGAGGCGCGGATCGAAAGGATCGCTGACCCAGAGGTCGAGCGGGTCCGGCGGCTGCACGTCGTAATGGCCGTAGAACAGCACATGGGGGGCGTCCGGCCGCTTGGCCTTGGCGTGGCCGACGACGATCGGATGCCCGGGCGTGTCGCGCACGCTCGCCTCGAAGCCCAGCTCGCGCAGCTGGCCGGCGAGCCAGTCGGCGGCGTGGCGGCATTCGCCGGCGAAGGCCGGATCGGTGGAGACCGATTTGATGCGCAGAAAGTCGAAAAGGCGATTCGTGGCGGCGGGCAGATCGGCGTCCAAGGAGTCGAGAACGGTTTCGGTCGACATGAAAGGCGCTCCGCTGCGAGCGGCGCCGCGCGCCCGAGAGGGGCTGCCGCCGCTCGATGAAAACGATGTGCTCGATCGTCGAAGCTAGTGCGGAGTGAGCGTCATGAAAAGAGCGATGCGGCTCCGATCGCGCCGCCGGGGCTCTCCCGCCTTCCCTCTCCCGCCTTCCGTGCGGCTATCGCCGCCATTGGCGATCGGCCATCGCTTCCTCGCATTCGGCGGCGATCAGAGCTTCCGAGAGCTGTCTGACCTTCTGGCTCGTCTCTAAGGCGGTTCTCCGAGCCTCGCTCAACTGATCCACGGCCGGATTTATTTCCGAAGCGCCGAGAAAGGCGGACATCACCGCCTCGACGCCGATGGCGCTGACCTCGCGGCGGTCGGCCTCGAAAAATTCATGCGGCGCCTGGGGGCCGGCGATGATCTCATAGGCCGGGAAATAGTCGACGTCCTCATGCGCCGCCGCGACTTGCGACATGGCGACTCTGAGCGCCGACTTGCTGTAGATCGTCGCCTCCAAGACATGCCGGTCCGTGGCGGTCGCGACGAGCGGCACGGGAGATACGGTGAGGATGAAACGCAGCTTCTTGTTGATCGCTCTCGCCTCTCGAATGAATGCGCTGGTGTCGCGCGCAGTCTCCTCGGCGGTCATATTGTGAAAAACGTGCTTCGTCGGCTCGTATCGCCCCGCGATCGTTCCGGGACAGGCCGGATAGACGGCGCCGTCGCTGCGTGACGCCCACGCCTCCGTCAGACCCGGCGTGAAGATAAAGACGGTCGCCTTCTCGATTCCGTCCAGCACGCAGCTCAAATGCTGTTTCGTGAGCATGTCGAATTCCAAGGCCGTTCTGCTGAAATATTTCAGCCCCGGTCGGAACGGATCGACGAATGTCGCGTCCTCCGCCCAAAATCTTTCCTTCGGTTTGAAGGACCCGCGCGCGCGGCGCAAGAGCTGCAACAATTGCCGCGCTGTGTAAATATTGCCGTAAGCAGCCGTGAAGGTGTCGTATCCGAAATTCTCCGAGCAAGGCCCGAAGGCGAGCGGCCGCCATTCCGTGCGCAAATATTCGTAATTGGCCTTTTCCAGATAGGGAATGATGTTGGCGGCGAAGCAGCTTCCGGCGCTCGTGATTCTGTCGCCCTGGCGCAGCAGGGGGGCGCGGACCTTGGCCACATCGCGCGGATCGAAGTCGCGTGAGACGGATTTGGACCAGAAGGATGTGCGCGCGGCCGCTTGGTAGGGCGTCTTCGTCACGGCAAGAGACCCAGTTGCCGCACGACCAATGCGCCATAGCTTTCGTTGGCGTGCGAAATATCCGCCGCCCAATAGTCGGGCTTCAGCCCGTTTTTCCAATCGAAGCTCTCATCGGGAGACTTCAGGAAACAGGCCCCCGCGGCCAATGCTGTTTCCTCGAGACCATCTTGCAAGGCGCCCCAGATCTTCACGCGAACCGAAAGCGGCATGACCGGCGCCGAGCCGACATGATCGAGGAAGATATCGAGCATGTTTTGAAAAAAGGCGTCGCCTCCCACGCGCGCCAACACATCCACTTCTTCGCCGCGCGAGGCCGGCGTGCCGAGGACGATGACTTTCCGCGCGCCAGCCGCCATGAGACTGGACAATAGCGCCGATAGTTCGGCCAGACTCGCCGCGAAATGGTCCCTGACGAGCTGCTCGGGCGCCAGCTTGGCGCGCAGGGCCGGCTTTCGCCCGCGCTCGAAAAGCCTCCGTAGCCATCGCGCGGCCGCGGCCATAGGCAAGGCGCGCATGTCCCACGGCGCCAGCAAAGGAAGATCCGGCTTTTTGCTGTAGATGAAATCGAAGTAGCCGAAGGGCGCAAACAGAAAAGACATATGCTGATTGCCCATCCACGACAGAACAATGGTTTTCCCCGGCGCGACGACAGTCAATGCGCGCCAATAGTCACTGTCGGGAACACCGTGCAAAATGGCCGTTCTGTGGTCGGCCAGGAACTTCGCGGACGCGGGCTCTCGAGACGACAGACTTCCGGCGATGGCTTCGAGATGCGAGTGGCCGGCCAGAACGAGCTCCGCCTCCTCGATGCGATTTCCCGCGAATAATAGACTGATCTCTGCGAGTTGCGCGGATGATTCGTCGGAAATCGGCACAATCGTTCCGCGCATCGTCCTTCCCGTCGCCCGCATCCTGCTCGAGCGCCTCGAGCGATTCCACCGGTGAGGCGTATCAGAGAAGCCCAAAATTGTGAAATTCGTCGAGAGAAGCGCCGTATCGGGAAACCGCCGGTCCCGATACGTCGAGCGGCTCGCTCGCGAGGCCGACGCTCCGGCTGCGACGCTTTCGCCGTCGGGCGAGATGTCGGGTCAGACCGCCTCTTCCGGCTGCATCCGCTCTTCCCAACGTCATATGTGGAGCCTAAGTATCAGGCGCGCTCCGTTCGGCGGGGCGGATGACGTCATGAGGAGACTTTCGGATGCGCTTTTCCTTCCGCTGGCCGTCTCTCTTCGCCGCGCTCTTTCTCGCTCTCTCGCTCTCGGGCTGCGGCTACAACACCATTCCGACGCAGGAGGAGGAGGCCAAGGCCAAATGGGCCGAGGTGGAGGCGCAATATCAGCGCCGCGCCGATCTCATCCCCAATCTCGTCGCCACGGTTCAGGGCTACGCCAAGCATGAGAAGGACGTGCTCACGGCCGTGACCGAGGCGCGCGCTCATGCCTCGCAGGCCAAGGTCGATGTCTCGCAGCTGACCGATCCGGAAAAATTGAAACAGTTCCAGGAGGCGCAGGCGCAGCTCTCCGGCGCGCTGGGGCGGCTGCTCGCCGTGAGCGAGGCCTATCCGGATCTGAAAGCCAACACCAACTTCCTGGCCTTGCAGTCGCAGCTCGAAGGCACGGAAAACCGCATCACCGTGGCGCGGCGCGACTACATTCAGGCGGCGCGGGAGTTCAACACCTCGCTGCGCACCTTCCCGACAATTCTCTGGGCCAAGACCGTCTTCGCCGGAACCAAGCCGCTCGCCGAATTCACCGCCAGCGCCGGCGCGGAGCAGGCGCCCACGGTGAAGTTCTAGACTCTTTTTTCACGGGAGATCGCCGCTCATGCCGTCGCTTCCTTCGTGGCCTTCGCGTCGCCGCGGCTTTTTCGCCACGATGCGAGGGACACGAGGTCTCGCTCTGCTGGTCTTCGTCCTGCTGCCGGCGCTCGCTTTCGCGGCGCTCGATTTTCCCGCGCTCATCGGCCGCGTCGTCGACGACGCCCATATTCTTCCGCCGGCGGCGCGGCTCGACGTCGAGACCAAATCGAAAGAGCTGGAGGAGAAGTCGGGCATTCAGCTCGTCGTCGCCACAGTGCCGTCGCTGCAGGACACGGATATAGAAACTTTCGCCAATGGCCTGTTCCGCTTCTGGAAGCTCGGCGAGGCCAAGGCGAACAATGGCGTCTTGTTCCTCATCGCGCCCAATGAGCGCAAGATGCGCATAGAGGTCGGCTATGGGCTCGAGGGCACGCTCACCGACGCGCTCTCGAAGATCATCATCGCCACCGCGGTGACGCCGAAGTTCAAGACCGGCGATTTCGGCGCCGGCGTCGAGCGTGGCGTCGATGGAATCATAGAAGTGCTGAGCGGCGATTCGGCCGAATGGGAGAAGCGCATCAAAGTGCGCGCCGAGCATCAGGAGCCGGGCTTCGACCAGATCGTGCCCTTCATCGTCTTCGGGCTGTTTCTGTTCGTCTTCTTCTCCATGCTCGCCAACGCCCGCGGCGGCGGGCGGCGCATCTATCGGGGCGGGCGCGGGCCGATCATCTATTTCCCGCCCTCCAACGACAGCTGGTCCGGCGGCTCCTCCTGGGGCGGCGGCGGCTCCAACGGTTCTTCCTGGGGCGGCGATGGCGGCGGCGGATTTTCAGGCGGCGGCGGCTCGTCGGGCGGTGGCGGAGCCTCGGGGGATTGGTGATGCCCATTTCAGACGCGGATCAGGCGCGCATAGCGGCGGCGATAGCGGCGGCCGAGCGGCGCACCGCGGGCGAGATCGTCTGCGTGCTGGCGCGCCGTTCCTCCGACTACGCCTATGTGCCGCCGCTGCTCGCCGCTCTCGTCGCGCTCGTCGCGCCCTGGCCGCTGGTGATCTTCACCGAGCTCGGCGTGCGGCTCATTCTGGCCATTCAAATTCTCGTCTTCATCGGCGCGGCGCTGCTGTTCTCGCTGCCTCCGCTGCGGCTCGCGCTGACGCCCCGTTTCGTCAAGCGCGAGCGCGCCCATCGCGCCGCGATCGAGCAATTTTTCACGCGCGGCGTCTCGGCGACCAAGGACCGCACCGGCGTGCTGATCTTCGTCTCGCTCGGCGAGCGCTATGCGCGCATCGTCGCGGACGAGGGGATAGCGCGCAAGATTCCCGAAGAGGATTGGCGCGCGGCGCTCGATCTGCTGCTCGCGCGTGTGCGGGAGGGCCGCATCGCCGATGGTTTCGTCGATTCGATCGACGAATGCGCGCGGCTGCTGTCGAAACATGTGCCGCCCGGCGGCCAGGAGGAGCTGCCGGACAGAATCTATGTGATCTGAAAAAAGCCGCGTCGCTCGAGAAAAATCCCGGAGACGCCGCGGGGGCGCCCCGGGAAGTCGCGCGAGGAGAAGGCTCTCAGCCGATCAGCCGGGTGAGCTGGTGAAGGACGATGATGAAGAAGGCGAGCGCGCCGATGATGCCGGCGACCGCTTTGACGAGCTCCGCATTGCTGTGCATGACGATTCTCCCTCAGTAAATTTTTTTGTGACGACGTCTCTCGCGTCGTCGACGAGAAAACTGCGCCGCTGCGGCGCCGCCGACAATCGCGCGCATCTGCGGCAGAATGGCGCGGAAATTCGTGAGCACATTGAATTTGCAGCGGAAAGCTCGGCGATGCGGCTTCGCTACAAAAGGTCGCGCCCAGCTAATTGCGAGACGGGCGCGCGATAGCCGCAACTCGACTCCGCGGCCGGCCCGTCGTTAATGAAAAAGCAATCTTTCGGACGATCGAAGCCAAGGAAGCTTATTCCAAGCATTAACCCGTTTACGTTAATATCCGTAGGGCGCGAGTCGGGCGGCGAGGTTTCGCGCGAGCATGTTTCGAGACGCGGGCGCGCCCAGAGGGCGACGCCGCCGAAGTGGCGTGAGGCAGGAGAGCATGGTGTTCCGCGGCAGTTTTGGGCATGCGTCCGGACGTTTCGCGCGCGCGTCGGGCTTGGCGTTCGCAGTCGGGCTCGGTTCGTCCTTCGTCGCCGCATCGAGCGCGGCGCCGGCGCCGCATGCGCCGTTCCGCGCGCCTTTGGCCGTCGCGCCGCCGCCGCTCGTCCAGCAGCTCGAGGTCTCTTGGCTGCATGTGGGCGAGCCGCCGGCGGAGCGCTTTGCGCCGCCGGAGATATCCGCTCTGCTTCCCGTCGTCAATTCCGTCTCGATCGCTGTTTTGCCCGCGTCTGGCGGCTTCGATGTCGCCGAGGCGCTGATCGGCGAGCAGCAGCGCGCTTTCGCGGCGGCGCTCGACGCCTGGAGCGGCGCGGCGCGCGGGGTGGAGCAGCGCGCGCGGCGCAGAGCGGTCGCCGGTTTTTATGCGCAGCGCGCCTATGCGCCGCTGTGGCGCGAGGGCGCCGATTGGCGCGCCTCGGCGTCCGTCGCCATAGAGCGGCTGAGCCGCGCGCGCGACGATGGCCTCGATCTGCGCGGCCTCGCCTATCCGTCCGAGGCGAAGCCTTCGGGCGACACGGATGAATTCGCGCTCTCGGAGGCCGTCGTCGCCTATGCGACTCAGGCGGCCGGCGGGCGCATCGATCCGCGGCGTCTGTCGCGTCTCATCGGCGCGCATCCCGCGCTGCCGGAGCCGGGCGCCGTGCTGGCGACGATCGCCGCCGCGGGCGCGCGCGCTGGCGACGCGCTGCAGGACTATAATCCGCCGCATGAAGGCTATCGCGCCTTGCGCGGCAAGCTGGTGGAGCTGCGCAGCGCCGGCTTGCCGGAGCTCGACAGGCGTTTCGCCGAGGCCGCGCATTCGGTCGCGCATGACGCCGCGCCGGGCGCGCAGACGCCGAGCGCGCCGGCGCGGCGTTCCAATGCGCAGGTGGAGGCCGAGATCATCGCCAATATGGAGCGCTGGCGCTGGCTGCCGCGCGATCTCGGTGAGAGCCGCATAGAGGTGAACATTCCGGATTTCGAGCTTGCGCTGGTGCGCGAGGGCAGGGTCGCGCATCGCGCCCGCGTCATCGTGGGCAAGGAAGGCACGCCGACGCCGGTGTTCTCCGACAAGATGCAATTCATCATCGTCAATCCCTATTGGAATGTGCCGCCCTCGATCCTGACGAAGGAGATGCTGCCCAAATATGGCGGCGACCTCGGCGCGATCGCCGCGAGCGGCTATGAGGTGATCACCCGCAAGGGGCAGACCTTCGTGCGGCAGAAGCCGGGCGAATCCAATGCGCTCGGGCGCATCAAATTCATGTTCCCGAACGACTTCTCCGTCTATCTGCACGACACGCCCAATCATGGGCTGTTCTCTTCCGCGCATCGCGCCTTGAGCCATGGCTGCGTGCGCGTGGACCAGCCCTTCCGTCTCGCGGAGGCGGTGCTCGGGCCGGGCAGCGGCTGGCCGGAGGAGCGTGTGCGCAAGCTCATCGGCGGCAGTGAGCGCTACATCAATCTCGCGCGTCCGCTGCCGATCCACATCGAATATTTCACGGTTTTCGTGGATGAGAACGGTCGGCTGCAATTGCGCGGCGATCTCTATGGCTATTCCGCCAAAGTGCGTCAGGCGCTGGGGCTCGAGGGGTAGTCGTTCTATGGATTGCGAGCCTTGGCTCGCATTCCTCGCCTTCATAAAGTCGGCGCGTAGCCGAAGGCCTGATTGAGCCGCGACAGCGCGACGCCGAGATCGATCGCCGCGCTCGCCCGCGCGCGCTGCGCGTCGAGCTGCAATTGGCGCACGCGATAGAGATCGAAAGCGTTGATCTCGCCGAGCCGGAAGGAGCGCCGCGCCAGATCGAATTGCTCGCTCGCGACCGAGAGGCGCTTGGCCGAGAGGCCGTCGGCGCGGCGCGTCGCGGCGACGGCGGCGCGGGCGGCGTTGATCTCGGCGGCGACGAGCCGCTGCGCGCGGGCGAATTCGGCGGCGGCGCGATCGACCTCCGCCTGCGCCTCGGCGACGCGCGGAATATTGCGGCCCGGCGTCGGCAGCGGAATGCGAAAGCGCACGCCCACCGTATTATTGTTGGAGCGGAGCGGGTTTTCCGTGGCGGGCTCTGTGCCCTGCTCATTGCGGCCGAAGACGGCGATCTCCGGATTGTCGATGAAGCCGGTCTCGATGAGCCGCATCTGCGTCTGCGCCTTGCCGAGAGCGGCGACCGGCGTGCGCAGCGCCGGATGATCCTCGGGCGGGCGCGCCGGCAGCGGCGCCTCCAGCGTTCCGTCCGGCGTCGCGCCGCCGGTCAGCACCTCATAGGCGACGCGCGCGGCCTTGGCGGCGGCGTCGGTCTGCGCGACTTCCGTCTCGGCGGCGAGCGTCTCGTTGCGGGCGAGCAATTCGTCCTGCGCGGCGTTCTCGCCGAGCTCGACGCGCCGTTTCATGTCGTGGCCGATATCGCGCGCCGTCGCCAGCCGATCGCGCGCGATCGATGCGTCCTTGGCCGCGCGCTGCGCCGTCCACCAGGCGTCGCGCACCAGCGCCGCCACGTCGAGCCGTCGCAGCGCCAGGCGCTCGTCGAGCTCGATGACGCCGGCGTTGACGTTCAGCTCATAGGCCTCGCGCTCGCCGGGCAGCCAGATCGGCATGCCGATCTCGAGCTCCGATTCGCGATAGCCCTGCACATTGCCTTTGACGCGCTCCTGCCGCGAGCCGCCGAAATAGGGCGAGCCGGGGGTGAAGGAATTGGCCTGCGCATAGCGCGCCGCCACCGCGCGGCGCTGCGCGTCGAGCGCGGCGCTCTGCGCGTCTATGCCGATCGCCTGATCGAGATGGCGCGCCAGCACGAGGCCGAAGGGTTTTCCCGGCGGCTTGCCTCTGGGCTTTGCTTTCGTCTCCGGGGGAAGAGGCGAGACCGAGAGCTTCGGCTTCGTCTCGCCGGCCGCGCTCGAGGCGAGGAGAAGGACGAGCAGAAGCGAGAGGAGCGGACGAGCGCCGCCGTGCGAGCGTGTCATCGGCGCTGGATCCGCCAACGCGAGTCCGGCGTCGCGGAGGGCGCTTGCGTCGCGGCGCGCACGCGCAGCAGGCGCTTGAAGTCGAAGCGATCGTAGAGAATTGGCAAGAGCAGCAATGTGAGCGCCGTCGCGGTGACGAGGCCGCCGATGACGACAATGGCGAGCGGCCGTTGGATTTCCGCGCCGGGGCCGGTCGCGAAGAGGAAGGGCGCGAGGCCGAGCGCGGCGATTGTCGCGGTGAGCAGCACCGGCCGCATGCGGCGGCGCGCGCCTTCGCGCACCGCGTCGTGCACGCTGCGGCCGTCGGCGACGAGCTTGTTGATGTAAGAGATGAGCACGACGCCATTGAGCACGGCGATGCCGATCAGCGCGATGAAGCCGACCGAGGCCGGCACGGAGAGGAATTCGCCGGAGAGCCACAGGCCGATGACGCCGCCGATCGCCGCGAAAGGCACGTTGCAGAAGACGAGCAGGGCCTGCGACGCCGAGCCGAAGGTGAGATAGAGCAGAAGGAAGATGAGCCCCAGCGCCAGCGGCACGACGATGGCGAGCCGCGCCGAGGCGCGCTGCTGATTCTCGAACTGCCCGCCCCAGACGAGCTCATAGCCCGGCGGCGCATGCACTTCCTTGGCGACGGCGGCCTTGGCGTCGGCCACGAAGCCGACGAGATCGCGGCCGGTGACATTGGAGAGCACGGTGGCGTAGCGCCGCGCCTCCTCGCGGATCACCTGAATCGGGCCGTTCTCGGCGCGTATGTCGGCGAGCTGCGACAGTTCCACCACTTTGCCGTCGGCGGAGACGACCGGCACGCGCGCGAAATCCACTGGCGAGCGCCGCGAGACGGGATCGCCGCGGATGACCAGCGGCGTGCGCACCGGCCCTTCGAGCACGAGGCCGACCTGCGTTCCGTCCACCCAAATGCGCAGGCCGTCCTGAATCTCGCTGGCGTTGAGGCCGAAGCGGCCGGCGGCGAGGCGGTCGATGCGCGCGGTCAGATAGCGCATGCCGTCATTCTGCAGCGCGAAGACGTCGCGCGAGCCCTCGATCTTGCGCAATGTCCCGGCGATCTCGCGCGCGAGACGGTTCAATTCGTCGATATCGTCGCCGAACACTTTCACCACCACATCGCCGCGCGCGCCGATGATCATCTCCTGCACGCGCATGTCGATCGGCTGCGAGAAGGCGTAGGAAATGCCGGGGAAGCTGTCGAGCACCTGGCGCATCTCGCCGAGCAGCCAGGCCATATTGGGCTCGCGCCATTTGTCCATCGGTGCCAGCGTCAGGAACATGTCGGTCTCATTGAGGCCGACGGGGTCGATGCCGAGCTCGTCGGCGCCGGCGCGCGCCATCACGCCCTTGATCTCCGGCACGCGCGCCATGAGCGCGCGCTCTATGCGCATATCGGTCTCGGCGGTCATGTCGACGCTGATGGTCGGATGCTTGCGCACGGTGATGACCGGCGTGCCTTCGTCCATCACCGGCATGAAGGTCTGGCCGATGTGATTGGAGGCGAGCAGCGCCAGAGCGAGGCCGACGGTCACGGCGGCGCCGACGACGAGCGGCCGGCGCAGCGCGCGCTCGAGCAGCGGATCATAGAAGGCGGAGATTTTGCGCACGAGCCAGGGCTCGTCGCTGCCGCCGGCCCGCAGCAGAGTGGCGGCCAGCGCCGGCACCACGGTGAGCGAGAGAATGAGCGCCGAGCCCATGGCGAAGGCGATGGTGAGCGCGACCGGCGCGAACAGCCGCCCCTCGAGCCCTTCCAGCGAGAGCAGCGGCAGAAAGACGGTGATGATGATGACCGCGCCGGAGACGAGGGGCCCCGCGACCTCGCGCGTCGATTCGTAAGTGATGCGGATGCGGTCCTGAAGGTCGGCCTTCGCCATTCCGGCGAGGCGATGCTCGACATTCTCGACGACGACGACGGCGCAATCGACCAATATGCCGATGGCGATGGCGAGACCGCCGAGCGACATGATATTGGCCGACAGCCCATAGAGCCGCATGATGGCGAATGTGGAGAGCGCGGCGAGCGGCAGGATCAGCGAGACGACGAGCGCCGCGCGCAGATTGCCGAGGAAGAGGAAGAGCAGAATGACGACGAGGACGATGGCCTCGATCAGCACTTTCTGCACCGTCCACACGGCTTTGGAGATGAGCTCGCTGCGATCGTAGAAGATGTCGACCTTCACGCCTTCCGGCAGGCGCGGCTTCAGCTCCGCGAGCTTGGCCTTGACGCCGGAGACAACCGTGCTGGCGTCGGCGCCGCGCAGGCCCAGCACCAGCGCCCAGACCGCCTCGTCCTCGCCATTGCGCGTGGTGACGCCGTTGCGGGACAGCGCGCCATTGCGCACCTCGGCCACATCGGCGACGCGCACCACGCCGGCCGGCCGCGCCGCGACGACGACGGAGCGTATGTCCTCCAGCGTGCGCAGCCGTCCCTCGGCGCGCACCAGCAGCGCCTCCTCGCCGTCGCGCACGCGGCCGGCGCCGTCGTTGCGATTGTTCTCCTCGAGCGCGTCCTTCAGCATCTTCACCGTGATGCCGCGCGCCGCCATGGCCGGCGGCGAGGGCGCGACCTCGAATGTGCGCACGAAGCCGCCGAGCACATTGACGTCGGCGACGCCGGGCAGGCCGCGCAGGGCGGGGCGGATCGTCCAATCGACGAGGCTGCGCTGCTCGGCGGGCGTGAGGCCGCCGCCGACGAGGGTGAACATCAGCATTTCGGCGAGCGGCGTGACGATGGGCGCGAGGCCGCCCGAGGCGCCCGCCGGCAATTGGTCGGCGACCGAGGCGAGGCGCTCGTTCACCTGCGTGCGCGCCCAGAAAATGTCGGTGCCTTCGGCGAATTCGAAAGTGAGCAGCGCCACCGAATAGCGCGTCGTCGAGCGCATGCGCACGAGATTGGGAATGCCGCGCGCGGCGATCTCGATCGGCGCGGTGACTCTGTTCTCGAGCTCCTCGGGCGTGAGGCCGGGCGCGCGCATGGACACGAGCACCTGCACCGGGGCGACATCCGGAAAAGCGTCGATCGGCAGCTTGGAATAGGCGTGCGCGCCCCAGACGGCGAGAGCGATCGCCGCGAGAAAGACGAGGAGCCTCTGGCCGAGCGCCGCTTGGATGAGTTTATCGAGCATGTCGCGTTTCGCTCACTTAGCGCTCGGTTCCTTGGCCGCCAGCTCGGCGAGCAGCGTCAGCATTCCGCGCGTCGCCACGTGATCGGCGGCGGAGAGCGGTCCTTGAATCGACGCATATTGCGGCGTCTCCGAGACGAGGGCGATCGGCACGGCGCGGAAACCATCCGCAGAGCGCAGAAACACCCAGTCCTTGTCGCGATAATGGACGACGGCGTCGGCCGGCACGCGCCACAGCGTTCCTCCCGTTCCCTTGAGGCGCAGAATGGCCTGCACCGCCTGTCCCGGTCGAATCGGGGTTTTGCCGGGCGAGAATTCCGCGACCGCGGTGACCGATTGCGTCGCCGGATCGGCGGTGCGGCCGATGCGGATGAGCTTTCCCTCGACGCCGAGACTCGGCAGCACGACCTTATCCGTGCGGTCGAGCCCGGCGGCGCGGCCGATGGGGATTTGCAGATTGACCCAGATCGGGTTGAGCCGCGCGATGGTGACGAGCGGGGCCGCGGCCATCACGCGGTCGCCGACCGTCGCATGGCGCGCGAGAATGACGCCGGACATAGGCGCGCGCACGGTGAGCGCGGCGGCGAGCTGGCGCTCCTTGCGCAAGCCCTCGATCGCCGGCTCGGTCATGCCGTGGAGGGCCAGCAACTGGCCGCGCTCGTCGAGCAGCGAGCGCGCCTGCGCGGCCTCGGCGCGCGTCACCAGCAGGCGGCGCTCGGCAATGATGCGCTCCTTATAGAGCTGCTCGTCGCGGCGAAGCTTTTCATTCGCCAGCGCGGCGTCGGCGGCGGCCTGGAGGAAGGCGCGCTGCGCCTCGATCAGCTCGGAGGATTTCAAAGTGGCGATCGCGTCGCCCGCCTTCACCTCCTCGTCCGGCGAGACGAGCAGCGTCTCGACGAGGCCGGCGGCGGGGGCGGCGACCATGCGCAATTGCTGCGGCGGAACCGTCACCGTTCCCGGAACGACGAGCTCGTCCGAGCCGGAGCCTTTTTCCACAGGCTTCGTCTCTATGCCCGCCGCCTGAATATCCTGCTCGCGCAGCGGAATGGCGACGTCCTCCGCGGCGAGGGCCACGCTCGCGCAAAGCGCGCCGGCGAGCCCGAGGGCGAGGACAAGATATTGAAACCTTTTTCTTTTCATTCCGCCTGGGACCGGTCTTTGCGTCGGGGCGCAATTTCGCTTATCGAAGCTGACGAAAAGCTGACGAGCTCGAACTCGACGCTGACGCGGCGACCAAATCCGAGCGAATCATAGCACCGCAGCCCTGCGTCATGCGAATTTTGCTGGTGGAAGACGACGAGCGCATTTCCCGCGATGTGGCGAAGGCGCTGCAAGCGGCGGGCTATGTCGTCGACACCGTCGCCAATGGCGAGGACGCCTGGTTTCTCGGCGACACCGAGAATTTCGCCGCCGTCATTCTCGATCTCGGCCTGCCCGGCCTCGATGGGCTCGCCGTGCTCGAGCGCTGGCGCGAGCAGGGCCGGCGCACGCCCGTGCTGGCGCTCAGCGCGCGCGGCTCCTGGAGCGAGCGCGTCGCCGGCATAGACGCGGGCGCCGATGATTATCTGCCCAAGCCCTTTCAGCCCGAGGAGCTTTTGGCGCGGCTGCGCTCCATCATCCGCCGCTCGGCCGGACACGCCTCCTCCGTGACGCGCAATGGCGCGCTCTCGCTCGACGAGCGCAGTATGACGATCAAGATCGACGATGCGCCGGTCGAGCTGACGGCGATCGAATATCGGCTGGTCGCCTATCTTCTGCACCGCCGCGGGCAGGTGGCGCCGCAATCCGAGCTCGTCGAGCATGTCTATGGCCATGACCAGCAGAGCTCCAACGCGCTCGAAGTGCTGATCGGCCGCGTGCGCAAGAAGCTCGGCGCCGAGATCATCGAGACGCGGCGCGGCTTCGGCTATCTGATGCCCGATCTCGACGCATGAGGACGCGCTCGCTGCGTCTGCGACTGTTCCTCGCCGGAGCCGCCGCCATCGCCGCCGCGCTCGCGCTCGCCGGCTTCGTGCTGGTGCTGTTGTTCGAGCATCATGTCGAACGCACGATGGACGACGACATTGAGACTTATGTCCGCCAGCTCGTCTCCGATCTCGCCGTCGACGCCGACGGACGTCTGCGCATCATCACCGCGACGCCGGACCCGCGTTTCGCGCGCTTTCGCTCGGGCTTCTATTGGCAGGTTGCGAGCGAAGACGGCCGCGACGTCGAGCGCTCCGCCTCGCTCGGCGAGGAGGCGCTGGCGTTTCCCGCCGGCTGCGAGAGCGGCGACCGGATTTTCTATCATCGCCTGCAGGGGCCCTGGGGCAATGCGCTGCTCGGCGGGCAGCGCTGCGTCGCGCTCGGCGGCGCCGCGCCTCTGCGGGTCCGTGTGCTGGCGGCGCTCGATCTTTCTGGCGTCGCCCGCGCGCGCGACGCTTTCGCCGCGGAGCTGGTCGCGGCGCTGTTTCTCATCGCGGTCGGGCTGACCTTCGCCACTTGGATTCAGGTCGGGCTCGGCCTCGCGCCGCTCGCCGGCCTCGGCGTGGCGGTGGGCGAGATCGCCAAGGGCCGCCGCCGTCGGCTCGATTCGCCGGCGCCGCCGGAGGTGCTGCCGCTCATCGACGAGGTCAACGGCCTGCTCGACGAGCGCGACAAGGAAATCGCGCGCGCGCGCAATCGCGCCGCCGATCTCGCCCATGGGTTGAAGACGCCGCTCACCGCGCTCGCCGCCGACGCCCGCCTCTTGCGCGAGAAGGGCGAGACGGAGATCGCGCGCTCGCTCGACCGCATCGGCGACGCCATGCATCGTCATGTGGCGCGGGAGCTGGCGCGGGTGCGCAGCCGCGGCCTCGCGCGCGGCGGCGAGCAGACGCCGGTGGCCGAGGTGGTGGATGCGCTGGCGCGCACGCTCGCCTCGGCGGGGACGACGGCCGCCTTCGACATGCGCATCGCGCCCGACGCAAGCGTCGCCGTCGACCGCGTCGATCTGATGGAGATTCTCGGCAATCTCATGGAGAATGCGTCGCGCCATGCGAGCGCGCGCATTCGCGTCTCCGCCGTGGCGGGGCGCTTCGTCGTCGAGGATGACGGGCCCGGCCTGCCGGAGGGGAGCGAATCGCTCATCCGCCGCCGCGGCGGCCGGCTGGACGAGACCGGCGGCGCCGGCCTCGGCCTCGCCATCGTGCAGGATGTGCTCGACGCCTATGGCGCCGACATGCGCTTTTCCCGCTCCGAGCTCGGCGGGCTGCGCGTGGAGGTCGATCTCTCGGCCGCCGCCGGGCGGCAGGCGACGGGTTGAGCGCCGCTCAGGCGCCGGGCCCGAATTTCAGCCCCGAATCGATCGTCAGCCCGACGCCGACGCTGGCGAATTTATCGCCGCGCACGATCTTCGCCCGCGGCGTATGGACGAGGCAGGCGCGCTCGATCGCCGGAATGGAGGTGCTGCCGCCGGTGAAGAACACCGTGCCGATCTCCTCCGCCGTCACTCCGGCCATTTTCAGGCAATGGGCGACGCAATTGGAGAGCTTGCGGCATTCATTGGCGATCGTCTCCTCGAACAGCCTGCGGGATGTCTCGATTTGCAGCGCCTCGTCGATATAAGCGAGGTCGATCATCGCGGTCGCGGCGTCGGAGATGACGATCTTCGCCGCCTCCACATCGCCCGCCACGCGATGGCCGGCGCGATCGTCGATCGCTCGCACGAAGCGATCGACCTTCTCCGGCTCGTCGGCGATGGCGCGCAGCTGCTTCAATTCCTCGAGGCTCTTATTATTGTAGAGGAAGGCGATGCGATGCCATTGCGCGAGATCGTGGAAATAGCCATTGGGCAGATCGAGCTCCGGGCGCTTCCTCTGCCGCGTCTGATAGCCGAACAAGGGCATCACCTGCTTGAGGCTCAGCCGATAGTCGAGATCGGTTCCGCCGACATGGACGCCGGCGTTGGCGAGAATATCGTCCTTGCGCTCGATCTTGCGCCGATTCTTCGGCGAGACCTTCACAATGGAGAAATCCGAGGTGCCGCCGCCTATGTCGGCGATCAGCGCGATCTCCTCCCGCTCGATGCGCCGCTCATAGTCCAGCGCAGCGGCGATCGGCTCATATTGGAAAAGGACATTTTTGAAGCCCTGCGCATGGGCGGCCGCGGCGAGCTGATCCTGCGCGACGCGATCGGCCGCCTCATTGTCGTCGACGAAGAACACCGGGCGGCCGAGCACGGCGCTCTCGACGGAGCGGCCGGCGCGAAGCTCGGTCTTCTCCTTCAGATGATGCAGAAAGCGTCCCAATATTGCGGTGAAGGCGACGCGCCTGCCGCCGGCGGCGGTCGTCTCATGGATCAGCGAGCCGCCCAGAATGCTCTTGATCGCGCGAAACAGCCGGCCGTTCTCGCGGTCGATATAGAGTCCGATCGCGGCGCGGCCGAAGCTGAGCGAGCCGCCATAGGCCGGGTAGAAGATCGCGCTCGGAATGGTGACGCTCTCGCCCTCGAGCGGGACGAGCGTCGGCTCGCCGCCGGCCATGAAGCCGACGGAGGAGTTCGAGGTTCCGAAATCGATCCCGCAAGCGAGGCTCACGAGCTTGTCTCCTTCTTGTCCATTGCGCGCGATCGCAGAGCGAAAAGCGCGCCGCCGCCCCGACGAACGCGCGCACGCGCGAGCGTCGGCCGGATGACGGAACGGATGGGGTTCTGGGCTTTGCGAAGCAGCCGGGGAGGACGGACAGCCGCCGTCCGAATCTCGCGCGAAACTGCAATTTTTCGCGCGATTTTGCAAATGCGAGGGGAGGGGGCGCGGTCGGTCTCAGCCCTCGCCCTCACTGCTTCTTCAGCACGCAGCCTTCATTGCAGGTGTCGCGGAAAACGCCGACCTCGTGGATCGCCGGAAGGGAAAGCTCGAGGTCCTTCCATATATAGACGCACAAATTCTCGAGCGTCGGCTTGCCGAGGCCTTCCAGCTCGTTGAGGAAGGAATGGTCCAGCCGCTCGCGCAGCTCCTGCAGCCGCGCGCCGAGCTTGCCGAGGTCCATGACCCATTCCTCGCCGTCCTGACGCGGCCCGCGCAGCGTCACCCGCACGCGGAAGGAATGCCCGTGCAGATTGCGGTATTTGCCGCCGGTCGGGTGCTCCGGATCATAGAGGGCGTGCGCCGCCTCGAAGCAGAACTCCCGATAGACTTCGAACTGGATGGTCATTTCACTCCGATAGCCTTGTGCGTCTGTTGCGAGAACCGCCACAGCGGATGCGCCAGGCAATAGTCGATCGCCGCCCTCGTATTGCGCAATACGTCCGGCCCGTCCATGGGCTGCAGCAGGAAATGGTCGAAGGAGAGCCCTTCGAACAGCTCCGGCTCGGCGCCTTTCTGCGGATAGACGAGCTTGAGCTCGTCCCCCGTCGTCTGGACCAGCGGCGCGCCCGCCTTGGGGCTGACGCAGATCCAATCGACCGCAGGCGGGACGGCGAGCGTCCCATTGGTCTCGACGGCGATCTCGAAGCCTTCGGCGTGGAGCGCGTCGAGCAGCGCGGCGTCGATTTGCAGCATGGGCTCGCCGCCGGTCAAGACGGCGAAACGCCGCTCTCGCCCCTCACCCCACAGAAGCGCCAGATGCGCGGCGAGAGCCTGGGCGCCCGAGAATTTGCCGCCATTCTCGCCGTCGACGCCGATGAAATCCGTGTCGCAGAAGCGGCAGGTCGCCGCGGCGCGGTCGGCCTCGCGGCCACTCCACAGATTGCAGCCGGCAAAACGGCAGAAGACGGCGGCCCGCCCGGCATGGCGGCCCTCCCCCTGCAGCGTCTTGAAGGCTTCCTTGACCGCATAGGCCATGGTTTTTGGTCCCGTGGAGCGATCGGGATTGATTACGGCCTCGCGCGGCGGGGGTCCAGCGGGGCGGCGCTCACCCGTTCTTCGGCCGCTCATAGCGGTCGAGCTGCTGCTCGGGCGGGCGCGGGCGCGGGTCGAGGCTGCGGATATAGGCGACGATATCCTCGATCTCACGCCGCGACAGATGCATATCCGGCATTTTCGGATGCGGATCGACGAGGAAATTGGCCAGCGCCTTGGCGTCGGCGCGGCGCTGGGCGACGTCGGCGAAGGAGGGCGCGTCGGCGTTGGCGGTCTTCTGAGCGCTCGTCACCACATGGCAGGACGCGCACCAGCGCTCGGCGACGCGCTTGCCATGGGCGGCGTCGGCGGCGACGGCCGGCGCGCAAAAACCCGCGAGAAGGGCGAGCGACTGAAAAAGGCGGCGCGGAATTTTCATGCGAGGCTCCTCGTCGGCTTTCGCGAGCGCGGCCGCGGAACGCGCCGCCCGACTCGCAGATGAGACATGAGACCATGAATCCGCGCCGCCGAGAAACGCGGGTCGCGCCGAGGGGCCGCGACCAGACAGCGCAGGCGCGAGCTGCGCTCAGGCCGCCACAGTCTCGGCGGTCGCCTTTTCGGCCGGGCGCAGCGTCACCCGGGCGACGAGCCCATGCGGCTGGCGGTCGAGCAGCCGCAGCGTGCCGCCCGCCTCCTCGACGAGGGCGCGCACGATGGAGAGGCCGAGGCCGAAGCCGCCATGCTCGTTGAGGTTGCGCCCCGGCTGGCCACGCACGAAAGGCTCGACGACCTGCGCCTTCTCCGCATCGGGAATGCCAGGACCGTCGTCGGCGACGTCGATCTGGACGCCGTCGTCGATGCTTCGCGCCACCGAGATGACGACGCGGCTCCCATGGGCGACAGCGTTCTCGACGAGATTGGCGAAGACGCGCTGCAGATCGGTGAGCGAGCCGATCACCATCCGCCGCCCGTCGCCCTCATAGGCGACGTCATGGCCGAGATCGGCGAATTGATCGGCCACCGTCTGCAGCACGCTGTCGAGATCGACGATCTCCTGCGTGTGGCGGTAGCGCTCCTCGCGCAGGAAGAGCAGATTCTTGTAGAGCATCGAATCCATGAGATCGACGTCATGCAGCATTTTGGCGCGCAAGGGCTCGTCGTCGATGAATTCGGCGCGCAGCCGCATGCGCGTGATGATGGTGCGCAGATCATGGCTGATCGCCGCCAGCACGCGCGAGCGCGCCGCGATCATCGAATAGATGCGCGCCTGCATCCGGTTGAGCGAGCGCGTCAGATCGCGGACCTCCTGCGGCCCTTTCTCGACCAAGAGCTCGCGCTCGCCCGAATCGCTCGGGAATTTCTCGGCCTGGCGCGCGAGCCCGACGAGCGGCGCGACGACGGCGCTCGAGGTCCAGAAGGTCAGTATTGCGGCGCAGATCAGGAAGAACAGCGCCGAGGCGAGCCAGATGCCCGTCACGGGCGGCAGGTCGGGGGGCGGCGCCAGGCTGCTCTGCGGCGGAGGCGGCTGCGCGCCGGGGAAATCGCCGCCCGGCGGCGGTCCGCGCGGGCGGCCATCGCCGAAGCCCTCGCGTCGCGCGTCGCGCGGCGGCGGGGTGAGCGTCAGATAGCCGCCCTTGCGCAGCGCGATGGTGACGGAATGGCCGTCGGGCGCGGATGCGAAGATTTCGGCGCCCGGCCACAAACGCGCGCGTAGCGCGCCGGGCGCGGGCTCGGCGCGGGCTGTCTGCGCCGCGAGCGGACGCTCCGCGGCGAGCTCGGGCCGCGTTCCGCGCGATAGATCGCCGAGCGTGGCGAGAAGCTGCTCGCGCTCGTCCACAGCCGCGAGATCGAAGGCCCAGGCGAGGGCGGCCGCCGTCTCGATCGACGCGCTATGAGCGTGCGGCGCGCGCTCCTCGCGAAACACGCGGTCTTCGCGGAATGCGCGCTCATAGTGGAAAAAATGCACCGCTATGGTCACGCAGGCGTGGAACAGCACGATGGAGGCGAGCACCAGAATGGCGATCTGCCCCGCCAGATGATCGGGCCGCAGCCCGCGCCAAAATCGTTTCACGCGCGCACCACCTGCGGCGTGAACAAATAGCCCTCCGAGCGGATCGTCTGGATGTAGCGCGGGTTCTTCGGGTCGCTCTCCATCTTCTGGCGCAGCCGGCTGATGAGCACGTCTATGCTGCGCTGGAAGGGGCCGGCGGTCGGGCCATGCGTCAGATCGATGAGCTGGTCGCGCGTGAGCACGCGATTGGGCCGCTCGCACAGCGCATAGAGCAGATCGAATTCGGCGCTGGTCAGCGCCACTTTGGTGCCCGCCGGCGTCGTCACCTGATGCGCCATTATGTCGACGCGCCATCCTTCGAAGAGATAATAGCGCGCGGCTGCTTCGTCCTTGCTGGTGAAGGCGGCGCGCGCGCGGCGCAGCACCGAGCGGATGCGGGCCAGCAATTCGCGCGGATTGAAGGGCTTCACCAGATAATCGTCGGCGCCCATCTCGAGCCCGAGAATGCGGTCGACGTCCTCGCCCTGAGCGGTGACGATGACGATCGGCAGATTGCGGTCGGCGCGCAGCCTGCGGCAGATGGAGAGCCCGTTCTCGCCCGGCAGATTGAGATCGAGGATCACGAGATCGAACTCGCGCCGCGCGAGCGCCGTGTCCATCGCGCCGCCATCGGCGACGACGGCGACGTCGATCTGATGAGTCTGCAAATAGCGAGAGATCAATTCGCCGATTTCGGCGTCGTCCTCGACCAGGAGGACCGCATCTGTCTTCGTCACGTCGAGCGCACCCGCGGGGCTTCGCGCGGCGGCGTTCCGCCGCGTCCAGCAAGACCTATCCCGAGAATATGTCCCGATCGTTTCCAAGTCGATGATGGGCGGACGTAAGCAGGGCGTTTTTCCGTCATTTTCAGGACGAGGCCCCTCCCTTCGCAAATTTGCGCGACGGTGCGGAAAAGCGGCGGAAACGCGGAACCGCGCGGCGACGCGCCGATTTGCCTCGGAGCCGGCGCCGGCCCATAGTCGTCGCGAGACGAGCGAGAGGCGAGGGCGGGTTTGCCGGAGGCGAGCGAGGGGCTGACGCAAGACCAAGACGAGAGCCTCGCCGACGCCGCGCGCCGGTTGAAGGCGATCGTCGTCGGCTCGCTCGGCAATCTGGTCGAATGGTACGATTTCTACGTCTATTCGGCCTTCTCGCTCTATTTCGCCAATTCCTTCTTCCCCGGCGACGATCCCGTCGCGCAAATGCTGTCGAGCGCCGGCGTGTTCGCGCTCGGCTTCTTCATGCGGCCGATCGGCGGCGCATTGTTCGGGGAGATCGGCGACCGTTTCGGGCGCCGGCGCGCGCTGACGCTGTCCGTGCTGCTGATGTGTCTCGGCTCGCTCATCGTCGCCGCCACGCCGGGTTATGCGACGATCGGCGAGGCGGCGCCGGCGCTGCTCTTGTTCGCGCGGCTGTTGCAGGGCCTCAGCCTCGGCGGCGAATATGGATCCTCCGCCACTTATCTCTGCGAGATGGCCGCCTCGCGGCGGCGCGGATTCTATTCCAGCTTTCAATATGTCACGCTCATCGGCGGCCAGCTGACGGCGCTGCTGGTGCTGCTCGTCCTGCAAAATCTCGTCTTCACGCCGGAGGAATTGCGCGCCTATGGCTGGCGCATTCCTTTCGCGATCGGCGCGGGGCTGGCGCTGTTCGCGCTGATCATGCGGCGCGATCTCGAGGAGACGCAGGCTTTTACCGCGGAAGCTTCGCGGCGGCGGCGCAGCTCCTTGCGCGCGCTTTTATCCTATCCGCGCGAGGCGGCGACGGTCGTCGGGCTGACGATGGGCGGCACGCTCGCCTTCTATGTCTACACCACCTATATTCAGAAATTCCTGAAGCTCTCCGCGGGGCTGAGCGACGCGCAAACGACATGGATCAGCGCCGGCTCGCTCACCTTCGCAATGGCGCTGCAGCCCGTCTATGGCGCGCTGTCGGATCGCATCGGCCGGCGTCCGCTGCTCATCGCCTTCGGCGTGCTCGGAAGCCTGTTCACCGTCCCGCTGATGACGGCGATCCAGACCGCGCGCGACCCCTGGACCGCCTTCGTTCTGGTGCTGGCGGGCTGGCTCATCGTCGGCGCCTATACGTCGATCAATGCGCTGGTGAAGGCGGAGCTGTTTCCCGCCTCTGTGCGGGTGACGGGAGTCGCCGTGCCTTATGCGATCGCGGTCTCGCTGTTCGGCGGCACCGCGGAATATGTCGCGCTCTGGTTCAAGCGCGAGGGGCATGAGAGCTGGTTCTATTATTATGTCAGCGCGGCGATCTTCTGCTCGCTGATCGTCTATGCGCTGATGCCGGAGACGCGCTCCGCCTCGCGCATCGATATGGAGCGCGCCCGCTGACGTTCTCCTTCTCCCCGCGAGCGGGGAGAAGGAAGGCGGCGAAGGCTGCGCGAAGCGATCATCCGACCCGATCGGGGCTAGCGCACGGATGCGATGCGAGCCTTAGAGGCTCGCATCGCCGATCAGGCGGCGGCGCCGCCGGCGAGGTGGGGCGCGAAGGGCGATGTGGCCGCGGGAACGGCGAGGCCGGCCGCCTCGCGAATGGCCTGCACCGGCGTGCGCGAGAAGGATTCGACGCAGAGGGCGATCTTGGAGGTCGAGGCGCCGTCGAGCAGAGTGGCAAGGCCTGCGCGGTCGAGCGGCTCCTCGTCCCAATAGGCGACGGCGAGGCTCTGCGGAACGATCTCATGCGCCGCCATCAACCGCGGCGAATGGCGCACGAATTGTCCGTAGAGCAGATATTCGGAGAAAGCGCGCGTGCGGCATAGCGCCAGGAACCAGTCGATTCCGGTGGCGTCCTCGATCGCGCGCGTCATGGCGCGCACCGCATCCTTGTCCCAGACGATGAGATTGCCGATGTAATCGTCGGCCGGGAAAGTGCTGGGCGGCAGGCCGAGCAGGCTGTCGCCATTGGCGATCCATTTGGCGTGCAGTGGCGCGTCGGCGGCGATCGCCCCGCGCGCGACATAGAGCGGCGAGCGGGCGCCGCCGGCATAGGCGCCGATGTCGAAGCGGCGGATGATCACATTGTCGGAATCGACGATACAGAAGCGCTGCTCCGGCAATTGCAGAACGGCGGCGATCTTCAGCATCTGCTGAATGTGCCAGCCATGCACCGGCCGCGAGCGAAAGGACCACCACACGCGGCGTCCATTGCGCAGCAGAAAGGGTGGAACCAGCCGCAGCCAGCGCGGCAGGAAACGCGAGCAGGGCAGGATCATGCGGCGCGGGCCGGAAAATTCGGCGAACAGCTCCATATCGTCGTCATTGACGATGACATAGTGACGCTCATAGCCGGTGAGGCGCCGGTCGATGCTCTCGCAGAGCAGCGCGAAGCGCTCGCGGTCGGCGCGATGGGTGGGCGTGATGAGCGCGATCGGTCGTTCCATAGGCGTTCCCCGATGACGTTGGAGCAGGCCGCCGCCGTGCCAGAATGGGACAGTTTCCCGGTTTCTCTTTCCAAGTCGCAAAGCCGGGGCCGTTCAGCCGCGAATCTTGAACTCTGCGAGAAAGCGTATGCCGAAAAGGGCGAAGAGCATTCCGATCCAGCCGGGATTGGCGCGATCGAACAAAAAGCTCTCGAGCGAGTTGAGATAGAGGCTGAACATCCAAATCTGCAGGAAAAGCAATGAGACCGCCGGCTCATCGCCGCGCGCGCAGACGCGCCGAACATCGCGCGCCGGCTGCACGATCAGCGCCGCGAAGGTGAAAGCCAGGCCCGGCAGGCCCATGGCCAGCACAGTGTCGAGATAGCCGTTGTGCGCATGGGCGGCGTTGCCGGCCCAGATCGTCGTGTCCTCGCCGCCGAAGCGCAACGCCGCCGTGTTCCAGAATGCGCCGAGGCCATGGCCGAAGATCGGCGTCTCGCCGGCTTTCGGAATAGCGAAAGTCCAAATGTCGGTGCGGCCGGTGAAGGAGGCGTCGAGCGGCAGAGCCGAGGCGATGGCGCCGAGCTGCGGAAACAGGATCGAGCCTATGCCGAAGAAATTCAGCAGCGCCAGCGGCGAGAAGACGATGATCGACCACAAGACGACATTGCGCGTGCGCTCGGCGAGGAAGGAGAGAGTGATCGTCGTCAGACAAATGGCGGTCGAGCTCTTGCCGCCCGAGCAGAGCACGAAGAGGAGAGAGAGGACGAAAATCGCCCATCCCTCGACGGTCCGGCCCGCGCGCAGCACGAAAATGCCGATGAAGGTCAGCATGGAGAAGACGGCGCTGGCGACATTCTTATGGCCGAAAACGCCGCGCCAATCGCCGGCGAGCTGCGGCTCGCCAATGTCGGTCGCCTGATGGATCGTGTAATGCGGCAGGAAGACGAGGCCGAAATAGGAGAGGCCGACGATGATGAGCGCGACGATGCTCAATAGCTTGGCGAGATCGTCGCGGCCGCGCGGCAGCAGGAACAGCGAGAGGCAGCATGTCCCGACGCAGCCGAACATCGCCACGCGCTTCAGCGAGTTGGAGATTTCCTGCGAGGTGACGAGCGTCACGCCGATCCAGGCGGCGAGCGCGATGTTGGTGGGCGTGGCGAGCGCGGCGAGCGCCTGCCGGTCGGTGCGCCAGACATAGAAGAAGGACGCCGCCGCCATTAGTCCGAAGGCGGCGTAGACCTGAAAGTCGCGGCCCTCCGCGAGCTCCAGCGTCTCCGGCGAGGCGAGATCGGCGAAGGGCGAGAAGGTGATCCAGCCGACGAGCAGTATGGCGCAGAAGACGAGGCCGCGCGCGTCGAGCTCGTCCAGCCCGCCGGCGGACGACATCCCCGCATCCGTCATGACGAATAGCGATAGGGCTGCGGCATCAGTCCGACCGAGGCGAGCAGCCGACCGATGGCTATGCCGATCGGATGAGCGGCGGCGAGCGGATGTTTGGAGTCCCGCAGCATGAGCAGCGCGCGCTGCAGCGAGATCGGCCCCAGCGCGATGTTCTTGGCGACGAGCAGCAGGCGCTCGCGCAGGCTGTGCGCGGCGAGGCGATCGATACTGTAATTGATCGCGCCGGTGGCGAGGCTGCGGCGCAGCACCCAGCCGAGCTCGAGCCTGCCCGGCGTCACCTGCTCATAGATCTGCGCCTCCTGACGCCAGAAGAAGGTGAAGCCGGCGCGACGGCAGCGCGTGAAGAATTCCGTGTCGCCGCCGCCGAGAAAATTGAAGCTCGGATCGAGCGAGGGAACGGCGAGCCCGTCGAACACATGGCGCGACAGCAGGCAATTGCCGGTGCCGTAGATCATCGGCACCGGGCCGGTCTCGCCGAAGGCGGGCCAGAACACCGGATGATCGCGAAACGCGCGGCGCGCCTCGTCGGGGAAGATGGGCGTCACCGGGCCGCCGACGATATCCGCGCCCTGGCGCGCGCAGGCGACCATCTCGTCGAGCCATTGCGGCTCGGCGCGCTCGTCGTCATCGATCATCAGGAAATATTCGGCCGAAGGATAGCGCTCGCGCGCCAGACGAAAGGCCGCATTGATCGCATGGACATTGCCCTGACGCGGCTCCACTGTCGCCATGCCGGAGAGACGGCCGTCGCGAAAGAAGGACTGCGCCACGTCGAGGCCGACCGGCGCGGCGGCGTCATTGTCGACAACGACGACGGCGAAGGCGACTTGCGTCGCCTGCGCCTCGATCGAGGCCAGCGTCGTCGCGAGCATGTCGGGACGACGGAAGGTCGGAATGCAGACGACCGCTTCGACGCGAGAGGCGTTGGCGATGGGCGCTGCGGCGGGTTCGGGGAGACGTCGTGAAGCTTGTGTCATTCCAGATTCGTCGTCAGAGTGAGGGCGCCGAGCGCCGCCAGGGTCAGAGCGCCCGCCATCGCTCTGCGATTGTCGCGGCCGGGGTCCGCGTCGCGGTCAGCCGCCAGGAGAAAAAAAGTCATTTTCTCCAGCAACGCCTCCCGTGAGAGCGCCGAGGAGAGCGCGTGATCGGCGCCGTCGATGACGTCGATCGCGACATTGGGCAGGTTCCTCAAATAGTGGGCGTCGGGCCCGAAGCAGACGTCCATCGCCTCTCTGCCGACGTCATGATCGCCATGCAGCAGCAGGATGCGGACGCCGCGCGCCGCGAGCTTGGAGAAATTGGCCCGCGCCTCGCGCGCCTTGCCATGCGCGAGGCCGAGGCGCTGAGCGAGCGCGCCGGCGAAGGCCGAAGCCTTGCGGCGAAGCAGCGCCGAAGCGATGTCGACGAGCTTGCCGACCGACACTTCGCCAGTGGCGACGCGCGCCCAGGCGCGGGCGCTCATCGCTTTGGCGACATAAGTGTGTGTCGCCGCAAAGCCCATCTCCAGCAGCTTCTCGCGATCCTCGCCGTCGATGCGGCCGAAGACCTGGAGATTGGCGAGCGCCAGAGCCTTCACGCGCTCGTCGGCGAGGGCGGCGTAGAGCGCGAGCGCCGCGCCGCTGCATACGCCATAGATCGTGACCTCCTCGAGGCCGCGCATCTCGAGGAAATCCAGCGCCGCCGAGACGTCCGCGGCGCGCTGCATCTCATAGAGAGCGGCGCGCGGCCCATCCTCGAGAACCGCGGAATCGCCGATGCCGAGCGTGTCCATGCGCAGCGAGGCGAACCCCTGACGCGCCAGCGAGCGGGCGAAATCGACAGTGGAGCGGCCGCAGCCGATGTGATGATTGGCGCCGGTGTCGAGCATCAGCACCGTCATCTTCGGCTTGCCGCGCGGCAGGCACAGCACGCCGGCGAGATTTCTGTGCTCGCCGAACAGAGCCGCGCGCTCGATGAAATGCTCGGTGGCGAGCGCGCCCTGCGGCGGACGCGACGTCAGCGCGCGCCCCGCGCCTTCGCTGGCGAAGGCGACGACGGCGTCGAGATCGGCGAGCGGCGGCGGCGGCGGCATGGGCGCCGGCGTCAGCGCGCGATAGTCGAGCAGCTCCCGCGTCGTGACGCGCGCGCCGAGCGATTCGAGCCGCTGGACGAATTCCGGCGCAGGCTTCGCCGCGGGATCGTGCAGCAACAGCACGCGCTCGGCGGGCGCGGCCTCGAGGCGCGTCAGATCGATGCGCTTGATCGCGGCGGCCATGGATTGCGTGATCGTAAATCCTTCGAGATGGATGTCGTCGCTGGCGGTCGCTGCGGCGACGCTCGCCTCGGGCGTCGCTCCACTCGCCGCGAGCACGCGCGCCATCATCTTGAGCTCGCGCAAATAGCTCGAGCCCTTCACCACGGGCGCGATCTGGACGAGGCGCTCGACGCCGCCGACCTCGGCCGCCAGCGCCGCGCCGAGACGCAGGCCGACGAGCGTCACCTCGCGCACGCCGATCGCCTCGCGCATCCAGCGCACGGCGACGCGGATCTGCTCGCGCCAGGAATCGACGAGCGCCGGATCGGCGGGATCGCCGAGCGAATCGCCCTCGCCTGGATAGTCGAAGCGCAGCGTCGGCAGGCCGGCGCCGGCCAGACGATCGGCGAGGACGCGCCAGGATTGATGCGCGCAAAGCCCTTCATAGCCGATGGAGGCGCACATCACGACGCCGCGGTCCCCGTCGGCGTGATGAAACCAGCCGAAGCTCTCGCCGATCGCGACCGGGGTGGAATTCATATCTTCAACTCGCTCACGCTCACGCATAATCACACCACGCTCGGTTTAAGGCTTTCTTCCGGGAGCTGCGAGCCATTCCTCGGCTCAGGCTTTCTATTCGGTTCAAATCGGCGCAAAAAGCCACCGTCTGTCCGAATGAAGAAGAAACCATGCCAGCGGGCGCCTTCGGACGGCTGGCATGATTCTTCGAGATTTTTCGGCGCCGGCCGCTCCTTCGTCCCCGAATGGCACAGCGGCGCTTCGGCTTTTCGACAAGGACAGCAGCGCCCATGCTCGCCAGGCAGACCGTCGTCTATTTCGCGGCCAATGTGTTCTCCGCAATCTTCGGCCTGCTCAACACCATTGTGTTCACGCGCGTCTTCGCCGTCGCGGCCTATGGCGATTATCTGCTCGGCTTCGCTTTCGCCACTCTGCTCGCCACATTCCTCGCCAGCGCGCTGAAGCTCGCGATATTGCGCGAGCAGGCGAAGGGCGACGGCGCCGATATTCGCGGCGCGATCCTCGCCGCAATGGCGCTGCTCGCGCCGGCTGCGCCTTTGTTCTTCGTCGTCGCGCGGCTCACCGGCCTGTCCGCGCCGGTTTCGGCGGCCGCGGTGCTGCTGGCCTTCGCCGTCACGCTCTATGAGACGAGCCAGGAATCGCTGCGCGCGGCGCAGAAGGCGCTCGCTTATCTGCGCGGCACTGTCTATCGCGCGCTTTTCGTTTCCGCGCTCGGCGTCGCCGTGGCTCTCGCCTCGGCGAGCGGCGCGGCGCTGCTCGCCTCCTCCGCGGCGGCGCTGGTCGTGGCGACGGCGCTGTTCTGGCGCGCCGCCTGGGGCGATGCGCGGCCGCGGCTCGACCGCGCGCGACTCCTCGACATAGCCAAGGCCGGGCTGCCCTTCACCTTCTCAATGTCGCTGATGGCGCTGGCGACGGTCGCCGATCGCTTCCTGCTCGCCGAGCTCGCGGGCGTCGCCGACGCCGGGCGCTATGGCGCGAGCCTCGATCTCGTGCGGCAGGCGCTGATCATTCCGGCGATCAGCGTCTCCACCGCCTTCGTGCCCATGGCCGTGCGGCTCTTCGCCGAGCGCGGCGAGGCGGAGGCGCGCCGCCATCTCGAGAAGTCGATGGAGCTGCTGCTCGCCGTCGTGCTGCCGGCCTGCGTCGGCTTCGCGCTGGTCGCGCCGCAGATCGCCGATCTCGTGCTCGGCCCGGAATTCCGCGAGACCGGGCGCTGGGCCATGCCTGTCCTGGCGATGGCGGTGGTGTTCCAGATTCTGACGCAGCAATATCTGCACACGAGCTTTCTGCTGTCCAACCGCAATAGTTTCTATCTGGTGAACACGGGCTCGATCCTCGTCTTCAACCTCATCGTCTCGGCGCTGCTGATCTACCGTTTCGGCCTCGCCGGCGCGGTGTGGGGGAGGCTGGCGGCGGAGATGTTCGGCTGCGCCCAGGCCTATGCGCTGAGCCGCGTGGCTTTCGCCATGCCGCTGCCGCTCGGCCGGCTCGCGCTCGTCGGCGCGGCGACGGCGGCGATGGCGGCCGCCGTCTACGCTCTTTCGGCGAAGGTGGCGGCGCTGCCGCCGGCGCTCGCGCTCATCCTATTGGTCGGCGCCGGCGTCGCCGCCTATGCGCCCATCGCTCTGGTTTTCGATCTCGCCGAAACGCGCGCGCTCATCGGCGGCGTGGCGCGGCGCCTCGGCGCGCGCGCTTGTCAGAGCCCCGTCGCCTGACGATTCCGGCTCCTACGTTTTCGGGCCGATCGGTTCGGCGAGCGAAGCGATCGACGGGAGACCGATCAGAACACGAAATTGGCGAACAGCCGCACATTGGCGCCCGGCATCGGAACCTCGTCCTTCTTGTAAGAAACGCTGTTGCGTATGTCGGCGTTCAGCAGATTGTCGCCGACGATTCCAACGCTCACCTCGCGCGCGGGGAATTCGCCCTTGGGCAGCGCGATTTTATAGCTGATTTCGGCCTTCAGCAGATTATAGCCCTTGGTTCGCGTCTCGCCGATTTGCGCGATATTGTTCTGCGCGAAGGCGTGCAGCAGATTGACGCGCGCCAGCCAATTGGCGTCGCGCCAGACGAGGCCGCCGCCGAGGCGCACCGGCGGAATGCGCGGCACGTTGGTTCCATCCGCGAAAGTCGCGCGCACGACATCGATCTGATTTTCGATTCCGAGCAGGCCGCCCGCCAGCGGGACGACATCCCATTGGCTCTGGAACTCGCCGCCGCGGAAGGTGGCGTCGCGCTGCGAATAGAGCGCCTGATTGAGCGCTCCGCCGGCGCCGGCCGGCGAGCAGCTGTCGAAAGCGTCGTCGCAGCTCTCGCCGGAGAGGCGGCGATAGATGAAGCCGTCGAAATGCGTGTAGAAAAACGTCGCCTCGAAACGGAATGGCCCTTTGGCGCGGCGCAGACCGACCTCGACCGTATTCGCCGCCTCGATTCCGAGCAGCGGATTGCCGATGTCGAAAGTTCCCGTCGCGTCATGGACGCCGTGCGAGAACAGCTCGGGGCCACGCGGCGCGCGCTCGACATGCTGCGCCGTCAGGCTCGCGATCGTGTCGAAGGGCGCGTCCTGCAGCAGGCCGACGGCGATGCTCTTCGGCGTGAAATTGCGGTCGTATTTGAAGGAGATCGTCGGATCGAGGAAGAGATCGGGCGTCTGCCCCGTAACTTCCACGTTCTCGATGCGGCCGGCGAGCTGCAGGCGCAGCGAGTCGGTGAGCTTGAATTCATTGAACAGATAGAAGGCGATTGCGCGTGACTCATTGGGGTCGAACAGATTGCCGCCGACGCCGGGCGCCGAGAGGCGCTGATGCGATCCCTGCACGCCGAGCGCCGTGGTGAGCTTGGCGAAGCGCAGATCGAAGGGCGCGAGCTGCACCTCGAGGCGGCCCTCCTGCTCCTGATTGGTGAAGGTCTGTTGTATGCCGTCGAAGCCGCCTCCGATGCCGACCTCGTGATGCTTGTAATCCGTTGCGCCAGCCCAGAGGCGAATCGCGTCGACGAAGGAGGCGGGCGGCCGATATTCGCCCTTGGCGGTCACTTTCGTCTGGCGCAATTCGATGCGCGTGCGGCTCTCCGTCGAATCCATGCCGGGGATGCGATAAGTGCTCTCGAATTGCGTCGCCGAGGCGCCGAAGAAACCGCGATCGAAGATGTAGGAGCCGCCGGCCGACCAGCCGCCCGAGCGCATATAGGAATTGGGCTGCCGCCCGAAGACCAGCGGGGCGGGATCGGTCGGCGCGAGATAGGGGTAGGAGGGGATGGCGTAATTGCTCGTGCGGCGGCCATGCGTGTCGGCGTGCAGCGCGAAATTGCCCTGGCCGACATCGACGAGCGCCGCCTGCTCGAGCCCGGCGTCGACGGTGGAGACGGCGCTGCGCGTCTCCAGTCGCGTGCAGGGGCCGGGAAGCTGCTCGTCGCCGCGGCAGGGCAGGGCCTCGGGGATGCGATTATTGGTGGCGTTGACGACGCCGCCGATCGCCTGCGAGCCCCAGCGCAGCGTGGCCGGGCCGCGCACCACCTCGACGCGGCCGACGCCGAGCGGATCGAGCGGGACTCCGTGATCCTCGCCGAGCTCGGAGACGCCGCTCGAGCCGACGCCATTCTCCTGTATGCGCACGCGATGGGCGTCGAGGCCCCGCACGATCGGCCGGCTGGCGGCGCCCGGCGCGAAGCTCGAGCCGGTGATGCCCGGCTTGGAGAATAGGAGATCGCCGAGCGTCGCGCCGCCGGAGCGGCGAATCTCGTCGGAATCCACGACCGTCACAGTGGCGAATTGATCCGCGACTATCGGGAGAGCGCCGCGCGTCTCGGGCGCGGTGGGCGATTGCGCCGTCGCGGGCGCGCGCCGCTGGATCGGGCTCGGCGCCGCGATTTCGATGTCGGGCAGCGCCTCCTGCGCCAGCGCCGAGCCGGGGCCGAGCGCGGCCAGGAGCATTCCGCCCGAAAGCGCGTTGCGCACAGAAGGTTTTTCCATGAAACTCGCCCCCGAGAGCATATGTTATAACATAACATCGATAATGCGCCTGAGCCTCGGCCGCTGTCAATCTGCTGCGGCGCCACGAGGGACGATTAGAGGCCGAGGGCTTGATCGCAGACGCGAAATCGGGCATAGGCTGCGGCCACGAGGCGCTGGGCGTTCACCCCGGCCATTAGACCTTTTGCCCGGGGATCGACCGATGAAAGTCCGCAATTCGCTGAAGTCTCTGCGTTCGCGCCATCGCGCCAACCAGATCGTGCGCCGCAAGGGCCGCGTCTACGTCATCAATAAGGTGCAGAAGCGCTTCAAAGCCCGCCAGGGCTGAGCCTTCGCCTCCTGTCATGATGGCGCGCCGCCTCGCAGCGGCGCGTTTTTCGTCCGTGAGGTCCGCTTGGAGGCCCGCTTGGCGATAAGGCGTCTGTCCGTCAGGCGCCCATCAGCGCCCGCACATGCGCCGCCGCCGAGCGGCCGAGCGCGGTGAGATCATAGCCGCCCTCGAGCAGAGAGACGACGCGCCCGTCGGCGCTGCGCATCGAGGCGTCGATGATGCGCTTGGTCGCCTCGCTATAGTCGCGCTCGAGGAAACGCAGCCCGCCCAGCGGATCGTCGCGATGGCCGTCGAAACCGGCCGAGATCAGCACGAGATCCGGGGCGAAATCTTTGAGCCGCGGCAGGATGCGGCTCGTCAGCGCCTCGAGGAAATCGTCGCCCGTCGCGCCCGCAAAGAGCGGGGCGTTGACGATCTGGTCGAATTCGCCGGTCTCCCCGCTCGCCCCCGTGCCCGGATAATAGGGCGCCTGATGGGTGGAGCAGAACATCACCCGCCGATCCGCCCAGAACACCTCCTGCGTCCCATTGCCGTGATGGACGTCGAAATCGACGATGGCGACGCGCTCAGCCGCATGGGCGGCGATCGCATGGCGCGCGGCGATGGCGACATTGTTGAAGATGCAGAAGCCCATGGGCGTCGTCGGCCCGGCGTGATGGCCGGGCGGGCGCACGCAGACGAAGGCCGTGTCGGCCGCCCCAGTCATCACCTCGTCCACGGCGGCGACGCCGCCGCCGGCCGCATGCAGCGCCGCTTCGAGCGATTCGGGACACATCAGCGTGTCGGGGTCGAGCGCGACCAGGCCTTCGCGCGGCGCGGCCTTCTCGATCGCGCGCAAATGGCTCTCGGGATGCACCCGCAACAGCGCCTCGCGGGAGACCGAAGGGGCCGTGACGCGAATGAGATGCCGGAAATGCTCGGCCTCGAGCTCGCGTTCGATCGCGCGCAGCCGGTCGGGCTGCTCGGGATGGCCTGCGCCCATATTATGCGCGAGGCCGCTCTCATGTGTGATGAACAGGGTCCTCGTCATGGCCAGCCGCTCACGACCCTCGCTGAAGAACTCGCCTGCGAGAGCGCCATCCGATCCAGTCGGATCGGATGGCGCTCTCGCTTTCTTTCATGGGAGCGAATTCTGATCGATCGAACGATTCCGTTCGATCGGAAAGCGCTCTAAAGAAGTCGGGGCCCTTGTAGCACGCCGCCGCGCCGCGAGGGCGCCGGAAAAATTCTCAAAAAGCGGTCTTACGTCATCCGCCGCCGTTGCCTCGCGGCCACAGGTCGGGAATTATTCTGGAACCGATGTTTGCGTTCAGTAAGATTATGGTAAGCAAATTCCTAAATAGCTGTTTCGCGTGTCGAGAAAGGGCGAGTTCATGGATTCGAGGCATGGTTTCGTCGCGGCGGTTCTCGCTTTGTCGCTCGCCGGCTGCAACGCCGCCGGGGGGCCGCGCCTGGCCGATCCGCAGCTCAGCGGGCGCGACGCGCAATTCATGGCTTTGGTGCCGACGGCGGACGTCGGGGCGGCCTATGAGCGCTATCTCGTCGACTTCAAGACGAGCGAGCCGCCGGGCTCCATCATTGTCGACACGAAGAATAAATTCCTCTATTTCGTGGAGCCGGGCGGCAAGGCGATCCGCTATGGCGTCGCCACCGGCCAGGAGGCCTATGGCTGGGCCGGACGCGCCGTCATCGGCGGCATGCAGGAATGGCCGCGCTGGATTCCGCCCAAGGACATGCTGGAGCGCTGGCCGCATCTGCAGCCGACGGCCGACGCCGGCGGCCTGCCCGGCGGCCCGGACAATCCGCTCGGCGCCCGCGCGCTCTATTTGTTCGAGAACGGCAAGGACACGCTGTACCGCATCCACGGCACCAATGAGCCGGAGAAGATCGGCCAGAGCGTCTCCTCCGGCTGCATCCGAATGCGCGACATTGACGCGATCGACCTCTATACCCGCGTCAAGGTCGGCGCGAATGTCGTGGTGATCTGAGGGGGCGTCTTCTCCCTCTCCCCGCGAGCGGGGAGAGGGAGTTTTCCCTCACTCCAGCGGTTCCACCGCCACAATCTCGATCCCGAAGCCCGAGAGGCCCACATAGGTGCGGGGCTTGGGCTTGGAGGTGCGCAGGCGGATCGAGCTCACGCCCAGATCCTTCAAAATCTGCGCGCCGAGGCCGACGTCCAGCCATTGCGCCGTGCGCGCTTCCTCCGAATTGCGGTTGTCCGAGACGATCGGATTGACCGGAACGCCCGCCGCGCCGTCGCGCAGATAGACCAGCACCCCGCGTCCCTCCGCTGCGAAACGCTCCATCGTGCGCCGGATGGCGTCCGCGCCGCCGAAGACGTCGGCGATGATGTCGGCGCGATGCAGCCGTGCCGGCACGCCCTTGCCGTCGCCGATCTGGCCGACGACAAAGGCGAAATGCTGCACCGGATCGAAGGCGCTGACATAGGCGTAGCAGGTCGCCTCGCCGGCGAAGGTCTTCACCGGAAAGCAGGCGACGCGCTCCACCAGCTTCTCGCGCGCTTGCCGATAGGCGATGAGATCGGCGGTGGAGACGAGCTTCAGCCCATGCGTGGCGGCGAAATCGACGATCTGCTTGCCGGCCATCACCGTGCCGTCGTCATTGGCGAGCTCGCAAATGACGCCGACCGGCGGCAGGCCGGCGAGGCGGCAGAGATCGACGGCGGCCTCCGTATGGCCGGAGCGCATCAGCACGCCGCCATCCTTGGCGATGAGCGGGAAGACATGGCCGGGCCGCACGAAATCATGCGGGCCGCGATTGCCATTGGCGAGCGCGCGCACCGTGTTGCAGCGCTGCTCGGCGGAAATGCCGGTGGTGAGCCCTTCGCGCGCGTCCACGCTGACGGTGAAGGCGGTGCCGAGCGGCGCGTCATTGGCGGCGACCATGGGCGCGAGATGCAGGCGGCGCGCTTCTTCCAGCGTCAGCGGCGCGCAGACGATGCCGCAGCAATGGCGGATGATGAAGGCCATTTTCTCGGGGCTACAGAGCGAGGCGGCGACAATGAGGTCGCCCTCGTTCTCGCGGTCGTCGTCATCGGTGACGACGATGATTTCGCCGCGTCCGATCGCCTCTATGGCCTCGGTGACGGAATGGGACAAGACGGGCTCCGCTGTTCCCGGCGCATCGGCCGGCGCGGCTGTTCTACTCCCCCGCCTCGGGGGATTCAAACTTTTGCGATCGACGACTTTTGCGATGGATTTGGCCGGCGGCGCGCCGGCCTCCCCTGGCGAAGCAAAAAAGCCGCCGGTCCGCGCAGCGCGACGCGCAGGCCGACCTTCGCCTGCGTCTGCAGGAATTTCGAGAAGCCGCCGTCCGGCAGCCGGCGAATGAAGAATTCGAGCCGACCATCCTCTGCGACCGAGGCCATGGAATAGGAGCGGCGCGTATGCGTGCCGGGAATCTCTATGTCGACGAATTGCCCGGGGGCGAAGTTCGGCGCGATCGGCGCCGCGCCATCGGCGGTCAGAGGCTGCAGAACGAGCCGCACGACATTCGACGACACGCGATCGCATTCGACGATCTCGGCGAGCCAGTTGGTCTGGATCGCCTCGAAGGAGATGTGATCATAGGTGTAGGGCGCGACAATGTGCAGATCGCTAGGCGTCCTCTCCGGTCGTCGCCTTGGTGATGACGTCCGCGACGGAGAGCTTCTCGGTCTCGAGGACCGAAAGCCTCTCCTCGATCTTGCGTTCGATATATTGATAATCGACGTCGAGATCGTAGCTCTTGCGGAACGGCGAGGAATAGGTGACGCGAATATTCCTGGCCGCGACTGTGATCCTCCACTCTTGCGACGAGCCGCCGCGGCCCGTCGCGCGTTTCCTTTTATTTTTTCTTTGGTTTGTCGAATGCGCTTATGTCGATGTCCTCGCGTCCGGCGTTGAGCGTCATGGCGCTGCGGCCCGCCGCCACGCGGCGCGCGCGATTGCGCTCGACGACCATGCGTTCGATCGTGATCGTCGCGCCTCGCGCGATATCGATGCGTCGGTTTAGACGCCATTGCGAAATTCGCCCCGAAATGCGGTGGGCGCGACGTTTCGCGCTATGTATGTGTCTCTGCGCGCTGGCGCCGAAGTTGCGGACCGGGCGGCGAGGGGCATGTTCGACGATCGGCTCGAGACATGATCACAGGCTCGCCGCGGCGGCGCGACCTTTCGTGCTCTATAGGAATCGGGACCTTTTGCATGCGGCCAGCGCTCTGCGTCCTATTGCTTCTTTTCGCGACGGCAACGCTCGCGGCGCCGGCCGTGATCGAGGTGGAGCGCGCCTGGTGCGCGACGCCGCCCAAGGGCGTGACGACCGGCGCCTGCTATCTCGCGCTGCGCAATGACGGCAAGACGGAGGACCGGCTGCTCGGCGTGGAGGCGGAGGCGGCCGATCGCGTCGAGATGCATGTAACGAAAGTGGCCGATGGCGTCGGACGGATGCGGCCGCTCGCCGAGGGCGTCGCGCTCCCGGCCGAGTCGGTCGTCGACTTCAGGGAGAAGGGCTATCATCTCATGCTGGTCGATCTGAGGGGCCCGCTCGCCGAGGGCGCGACCGTGCGCGGGACGCTGCGGTTCGAGCGCGCGGGGCCGCAGCCGGTGCTGTTCCACGTCGAGCGGTTGCATACGCCCTGATCGGCGCGTCCAGCGCTCCGCCCGCACAGATCGCCCGAATGGATCGCGCCCGGATGGCCGAATCGCCGGGCGCCCCTATTTCGATCTTTCGGATGAAGATCGCGGGACGGGCCGCGGTCCAGGCGGAACGGCCAGAGGCGGAAGGGGCTAGGCGGCTCGGCGCCCGGCCGCTTTCGCCGCACCGCCTGAGACAAGGCCGCCGCCGGGTTGTTCGAGAGCGGTCTGCATGCGAAATTTACGGAAATTGCGAAATTTACGAAAATTGGAGCCTTCGCTGGCGGGGCCGGCCGCCGCGCCGCGACGAGGCGGCTCCGAGCCCTTTTCCCGGCGCGCCATCGTAAACGGCCGACCATGGAGGCGATCTTCGTTTGTAACCAGTTCGTCACGAATATGACGCAAAAAGGGACGGCGTCATTTGCGCTGGTCTTTTCGGCGACAAATTCCCTCCCATAGTGGGGTTCATCCCGCATTCAGCCTGAATGCGGGATAGGATCGGCCTTCGCTCTCATGCTAGATGAGCGCGGATTTTCCCGCGGATATGTCACGCGATGAACGAGTTGAACCCCAATTTCGCGCAGAGCTCGCCGATCGACCAGAGCTCGCCTGTCGCCGAGGATGAAGCACGGACCGAGGCTGTGGGCGCGGCGCTGCGCGGCGCCGCCATGCCGCATCTGCTGCGCGACGAATTGCTCTGCGAGATTTTTGCCGCCCGCGTCGCGGCGACGCCCAATGGGCTCGCAATGGCGACTTTGGAGCGGCGTTTCACCTATCGCGAGGTCGATGCGCAGGCCTCGGCCATCGCCTGCGGCCTTTCGGCGCGGGAGATCGGTCCGGGCGACGTGGTCGGCCTGTGGGGCGCGCGCGGCCCGGAGCTGCTGATCGCCCAGATCGCCATCGCCAAGACGGGCGCCGCCTGGCTGCCCTTCGACGCCGACGCGCCGGTCGACCGCATCGCCGTCTGCCTCGCCGACGCGGGCGCCAAGGCGCTGCTGACCTCCGCCGCTTTCGCCGGCAAGGCCGCCTCCTCGGTCTCGGTCGAGACGCTGGTCGACGAGGAGATCGCCATAGTCGGAGGCGTCTGCCCCGATCCGCGCGGGCTCGGCGCGACGGGCGATCATGCGGCCTATCTGATCTATACCTCCGGTTCGACGGGGACGCCCAAGGGCATTGTCGTCACGGCGCGCAACATCTGTCATTATCTGCGCTCGGCCAATGAGATCTACCGGATTTCCGCCTCCGATGTGGTGTTCCAGGGCGCGTCCGTCGCCTTCGACCTCTCCATGGAGGAGATCTGGATTCCCTATCTCGCTGGCGCGTCGCTCTTTGTCGCCACGCCGCAGATCATCGGCGAGACCGAGGCGCTTCCCGATATTCTGGAGGAGGCCGGCGTCACCGTGCTCGACACTGTGCCGACGCTGCTCTCCGCCATGCCGCGCGACGTCGTGACGCTGAAGACCATCGTGCTCGGCGGCGAGGCCTGCCCGCCCTCGGTGGCGGAGCGCTGGACGCGCATCGGCCGCACCATTTTCAACAGCTACGGCCCCACCGAGGCGACCGTCGTCGCCACCGTCTCGGAGGTCTGGCCGAATGAGAAAGTGACGATCGGCAAGCCGATCCCCAATTACAGCTGCTATGTCGTCGACGAAAATCTGGCGTTGCTGCCGCCGGGCGTCGAGGGCGAGCTGCTCATCGGCGGGCCGGGCGTGGCGAAAGGATATCTGCGCCGCGACGAGCTGACGGCCGAGAAATTCATCGCCAATCCTTATCCGTCGGACGGCTCCGATCCGATCCTCTATCGCTCCGGCGACGCCGTGGCGCTGGACGAGCACGGCGACCTCCATTTCCGCGGGCGCATCGACGATCAGGTGAAGATCAGGGGCTTTCGCGTCGAGCTCGGCGAGATCGAATCGGCGCTCTCGCGCCTCGATCATATCCGCCAGGCGGCCGTGGTTCTGCGCAATGAGAATGGGCTGGACGAGCTCGTCGCCTTTCTCGTCGGCGCGACGGCGGTCGTGCCCGACCCGCGCGAATTGCGGGCGAAATTGCGCGAGTTCCTGCCCTCCTACATGGTTCCGGCGCGTTTCGAGGTGGTCGCCGCCCTGCCGCGCCTCTCTTCCGGCAAGGTGGACCGCAAAGCGCTGAAGAGCGTGGCGCTGACCGCCCCGCTCATCGACACGGAGGCGCAGGAGGAGCCGCGCAGCGCCACCGAGGCGGTGCTGCTCGACGCCGCCAAGCGCGTGCTGCCGCCCGGCGCGATCCCCTTCGACGCCGATTTCTTCACCGATCTCGGCGGCCATTCGCTGCTCGCCGCGCGTTTCGTCTCGGTGGTGCGCGAGACCGCGCATCTTTCCTCGATCACGCTGCAGGACCTCTACGCCCAGCGCAATCTGCGCGCCCTCGCCGCGCATCTCGACGGCAAGGCCTCGACTGTCGGGCCGCAGCGCGACCTGTCCTTCACGCCGCCGCCGCTACTGCGGCGCTTTCTCTGCGGCCTCGCCCAGGCCGCGGCGCTGCCTTTCATCCTCGCCTTTGTCACCTCGCAATGGCTCGGCGTCTTCGTCTCCTATCAGCTGCTCACCTCCCCGGACGCGAATATCCTCGAGGAAGTGGCGGCGCTGCTCGGCGTCTATATGTGCGTCAACATCGCCACTGTGGCGGTGTCGATCCTCGGCAAATGGCTGGTCATCGGCCGCACCAAGCCGGGGCGCTACCCGCTATGGGGCGTCTATTACTACCGCTGGTGGCTGGCGCAGCGGCTCATGGGCCTCACCCACGCCAAATGGTTCCAATGCTCGCCCTTGATGCGCCTCTATCTTTCCGCGCTCGGCGCGAAGATCGGCGAGGACGCCATCATCGGCGAGTTGGACGTCGGCGCGATCGACCTCGTCAGCATTGGCGATGGCGCGAGCCTCGGCTCCAAGCTGAAGCTCGCCAACGCCCGCGTCGTCGGCAATGAGCTGATTATCGGGACGATCGACATCGGCGCCGACGCCTATGTCGGCACCTCCTGCGTCATCGAGGAGAATGTCGTCATCGGCGAGGGCGGCGCGCTCGAGGATCTGACCTCTGTTCCCGCCGGCTCGCATATCGGCGCCTATGAGATTTGGGACGGGTCGCCGGCGCGCTATAAGGGCGATGTCGACGCCCGCACGCTCGATCCGCAATCGACGGCCTCGACGCCGCAACGGCTCGCCATGGGCTTTATGTTCACCGTGCTGGTGCTGGCTCTGCCGCCGCTCGGCCTGCTGCCGATCTTCCCGGCCTTCTGGGTGTTCGACCGCTTCGACAATTGGCTCGGCATAACGGATGTCGATCACGCCTATTACCTCGCCGCCATCCCCGTATTCGCTTGGCCGACGGCCTTTGTGCTGGTGCTCGTCACCGTGGCCTTCATCGTGGTCTTCCGCTGGACCGTGCTGCCGCGCGTCTCGGAGGGCACCTATTCGGTGTGGTCCGGCTTCTATCTGCGCAAATGGGCGGTGGCGCTCGCCACCGAGGTGACGCTGGAGACGCTTTCCTCGCTGTTCGCCACGCTCTACATGCGCACATGGTACCGGCTGATGGGCGCGAAGATCGGCAAGGATTCGGAGATTTCGACCAATCTCTCCGGCCGCTATGATCTCGTCGAGATCGGCGAGAAATGCTTCATCGCCGATGAGGTCGTGCTCGGCGACGAGGATATGCGCCGCGGCTGGATGTATCTGAAGAAAGTGAAGACCGGCGCGCGCGTCTTCGTCGGCAATGACGCCGTGGTGCCGCCGGGCTCCGAAATCCCCAATGGCGCGCTGATCGGCATCAAATCCAAGCCGCCGGCCAATAGCGAGCTCTCCGAGGGCGACACCTGGTTCGGCTCGCCGCCGATGAAGCTGCCGGTGCGCCAGACGTTCGACGGCGGCGGCGCCGCCTGGACCTATCAGCCGCCCTTCTGGAAAAAAGCCGCGCGCGCCGGCTATGAGGCGGTCAATGTCTCGCTGCCGACCATGCTGTTCATCACTTTCGGCACATGGGCGGTGGAGAGCTTCGGCCAGAAGCTCATCGACGGCGATTATTGGTCGGTGTTCTGGCTGTTCGTGCTCTCTTCGACGCTGATCTCGCTCGGCATGACGCTCGTCGTGGTGGCGGTGAAGTGGATTACCATGGGCCGCTACGAGCCGCAGGTGAAGCCCATGTGGTCCTTCTGGGCCATGCGCACCGAGGCCTGCGCCGTGCTCTACTGGGGCCTCGCCGGCAAAATATTGCTCGAGCATTTGCGCGGCACGCCCTTCCTGCCCTGGATGCTGCGCCTGTTCGGCTCGAAATTCGGCAAGGGCGTGTTCATGGACATGACCGACATCACCGAATTCGACTGTGTGAAGGTCGGCGACTATGCCGCTCTCAATCAGGTCGCCGCGCTGCAGACGCATCTCTACGAGGACCGGGTGATGAAGGTCGGCCGCGTCGAGATCGGCCGCGGCGTGACCGTCGGCGCCGGCTCCACCGTGCTCTATGACACCCATGTCGGCGATTTCGCGCGGCTCGGCCCGCTCACCGTGGTGATGAAGGGCGAGAAGATTCCGGCGCATTCCGAATGGATCGGCGCGCCGGCCGAGCCGGCAGAGACGGCGCAAGTCGTTGCCGCGCCGGAGCGCGCGGCCAGCAAAGCGGCGTGAGGATGCGGCCGCGTTTGGGCGCCTGAAAAGGCTCGTGGATTCCGTCTTATACGGTTTCGGGCTGAATGCTCCGGCTCGCGTTCCCCCTCTCCCCGCGAGCGGGGAGAAGGAAGGCGGCGAAGGCCGCGCGAGCCGATCAGCCGGAAACCGTCTCACATGAAGATCAAATCCGTGTCCTGCGGCCGCGCGCCGGCCGCGGTCAGCATCGCATGGACCTGTCCGCGATGATGGGTCTGATGGTTGAAAATATGGACGACGATGAGCTTGCGCGGCTTGGCGATCTGCGCCTGCGACGCGCCAGAATACCAGGAAAAATCGCCCTCGAGCGCCGCCTCGTCGAGCGCGTCGGCCCAGGCGATCAGCCGCGTGTCCATCGCCGCGCGCTCCTGCTTCAACGCCGCCCAATGGGCGCGGAAAGACGCCGATTCTCCCAAAGGAACATCGGGGTTCGGCCCGCCGGCGACGCGGCACATCCACATCGTATCGGCCCAGAGCAGATGATTGAGCGTGGCGTGGATCGATTTGAAGAAGGCTCCGCGATCGGCGCGCCGCGCCTCATCCGTGAGCGTATCGGCCGCGGCGTAGAGGTTCTCGTTCTGCCAGGCGTTGTAGCGCGCCATTTTCTGCGCGAAGGCGGGGGTGATCATGTTTCGGGCGGGCCCTATTCGGCGCTGACTTCGGCTGCAGTGTAGGACATGAGGAGACGGCCCGCCATTCGCGTTTGACCCCGCGGCGGCCGGCGCCTACAACCGGCCCTCGGCAAATTTGTGATCGGCGCTCCATGTCCCACAACAGCTTCGGCCATCTCTTCCGCATCACCACTTTCGGCGAGAGCCATGGGCCGGCGCTCGGCGTCGTCGTCGACGGCTGCCCGCCGGGGCTGGAGCTGACCGAGGCCGAGATTCAGCTCTTTCTCGACAAGCGCAAGCCCGGCCAGTCGCGTTTCACCACGCAGCGGCAGGAGGCCGATGCGGTGAAAATCCTGTCCGGCGTCTTTGCCGATTCCGCCGGCCGGCAGGTGACGACCGGAACGCCGATCGCGCTGCTGATCGAGAACACCGACCAGCGCTCCAAGGATTATGGCGATATCGCCGAGAAATACCGGCCCGGCCACGCCGATTACGCCTATGACGCGAAATATGGCGTTCGCGACTATCGCGGCGGCGGGCGCTCGTCGGCGCGCGAGACCGCGGCGCGCGTCGCCGCCGGCGCTGTGGCGCGCAAAGTGCTCGCCGGCGTCACCATACGCGGCGCTCTGGTGCAGATCGGCCCGCATAAAATCGACCGCGCCCGCTTCGACTGGGCGGAGGTGGAGAACAACCAGCTGTTCTGCCCCGATGCGGAGACGGCGACGCTCTGGGCCGATTATCTCGACGGCGTGCGCAAATCGGGCTCATCCATCGGCGCGATCATAGAGGTCGTGGCCGAAGGCGTCCCCGTCGGCTGGGGCGCGCCCATCTATGGCAAGCTCGACTCCGATCTCGCCAGCGCCTTCATGTCGATCAACGCCGTGAAGGGGGTGGAGATCGGCGCCGGCTTCGCCGCGGCCGAGCTCTCCGGTGAAGCCAACGCCGATGAGATGCGCGCCGGGCCGGACGGCAAGCCTGTGTTTCTGTCCAATCAGGCCGGCGGCGTGCTCGGCGGCATATCGACCGGCCAGCCGATCGTCGCCCGTTTCGCCGTCAAGCCGACCTCATCCATTCTGACGCCGCGCCGCACGATCGACCGCAACGGCCAGGAGACGGAGATCGTCACCAAGGGCCGCCACGACCCCTGTGTCGGCATACGCGCTGTGCCGGTGGGCGAGGCGATGATGGCCATTGTGCTGGCCGACCATTTCTTGCGGCACAGGGGGCAGGTGGGCGGCTAGCCGATGGTCGGACGAGCGGCGGCGTCATCCTCTTTCACCCGCAGGCGGGCGCTTGCGCTAACGGCGGGGCTGGCGCTTTCGCCAGATGTCGTCGCGGCGGGCGGCGCCGAGCCGACGACCCTCCTCGTCACCCACGCATCCGGCCTCGCGCATGAGGTCGGCGCAGGCCGTCCCGACCAGCCCGAGCGGCTGCGCGCCATAGCCGCCGCCTTGGATGCGGATCACTTTCCCACGCTGCGCCGCGCGGAAGCCCCGGCGGCTTTGCGCGAGGCGATCCTCGCCGTTCACGCGCCGTCTCTGCTCGAGCGTCTCGAGAAAGCCGCGCCGCAAAGCGGGCTCGCGACGCTCGGCCCCGATATCGTCATGAGCCCCGGCTCGCTCGAGGCCGCGCTTCACGCCGCCGGCGCCGCGAGCTTCGCCGTCGACGCGGTGATGCGCGGTGCAGCCCGCAACGCTTTCGTCGCCACGCGCCCGCCCGGCCATCATGCCACGCGCGAGACCGCAATGGGCTTCTGCTTCTTCAATAACGCCGCCATCGCCGCGCGCCACGCCATCGCCGCCCATGGCGCCGAGCGCGTCGCCATCGTCGATTTCGACGTGCATCACGGCAATGGATTGCAGGAGATCTTCTGGTCGCAGAAAAACATCCTCTATTGCTCCTCGCATCAATCGCCGCACTATCCCTTCACCGGCGCCGTGAGCGAGCGCGGCGCGCATGACAACATCGTCAACGCCCCGCTCGCCAAAGGCTCCGGCGGCGTGGAGTTTGCGCAGGCTTGGACGCAGGCGATTCTCCCGCGCCTCGACGATTTTGCGCCGGACATCCTCCTCATTTGCGCCGGTTTCGACGGGCATTTGCACGATCCTCTCGGCGGTTTGCGCCTGCAACGTCAGGACTTCGCCGAGCTTACGCTGCGCCTCGCAGAGATCGCCGCGCGCCGCTGTGACGGGCGCGTCGTCTCAATGCTCGAGGGCGGCTATCGGCCGGACGATCTCGCCGCCTGCATCGCCGCTCATGTCGGCGCGCTGATGGGGGCGTAGGCCTCGTCCCCGCCCGGCGCGTGCGCGGGCGCACATCAAGGACGACCTCGATCATGGCATCTCTGCATCAGAGACGTCGTGCAACAATTCGTGATGGGAGAGGACAATGGAGTTCGGCAGGAGTGAATGGAGCGAGGCTCGCGCGCATATGATCGGCAAGCGCGCGCTCATCGGTCTCACCCGCGTGACGCCGCATGGCAAGGTGCTACGCCAGATGTTCGGCACGATCGCCGCCATCGACGGAACCGGCGTCGACATAGAGCTCGAAGGCAAGGACGCGGGCCGCACAGTTCGGCTACCGCCGGACCTCGGCCGCTTCCGCATCGCCGGCCCCGGCGATTATCTGCTGTGGGAGACGGGCGAGATTCTCGCCGATCCGGATTTCGTCGGCGCCTTCACCGTCAACGAAGCGGCGTAAAGTCACCGCGCCCGCTCGACGACGCCGACGATCGGCCCCATCGGGCGGAAGCGATCGTGTCGCGACAGCGAAGGCGCATAGAGCGCCGAGATCGAGCCGTCGAGAAAGAGCGCGTCCGGACATTTCAAACGCTCGCGAAAAAGTTGAGCGAAGGCGTGGAAGGTCACCGGCTGGTTGGAGATGGCGAATGCGATGATATGACCGTCGCGCACGCCGACTCCATTGCGGATCTTCATCGACGTGCCGGTGTCGTGGATGCGCGGATTGATGCGTCCGCCGAGGACGAGCATCGGTCCCGATTGCGTCGCATAGGCGGGATGCAGCCGCTCTTTGAGAAAGCGCTGCGTCTCGGTGACGCCGGCGCGCGAGCCCTCAACCCAGAAAATTCCATTGGGCTTCATATGGAAATTGCCGGCGCCCGAATGCGTGTTGGCGCTCTTCTCCAAATGGCCGCCTTCGACATAGAGCCCGATCGGCAGGCGCCGCTCGTCATACATTCCGGCGTTCATCGCGAAGAGGAGCTTCTCGTTTCTTTGCGCGAGCGCGGCGTCGAGCGCCGAGAAGGAGCCATAGACCTCGCCTTTCGCATCGGCGAGGAAGAGGCGAATGGAATCGCTGCGCGTGTCGAAGACGCAGATGGTGTAGCTCGCGCCTCCATCCTCGACATCCTGACAAGGATTGCGCGACGCCGCGGCCGCGGGCGAGGCGAAGATGAGCAAGAGGGCGAAGGGCAGGAGGCGGCGAAGCGGAATCATGCGCCGATCATAAAGCACGACGCGCCGATTCGCTCGCATGGGCGCCGTCAGCTTCGCGCATCGGGAGGCGTCGCCGCGCCGGGGCCGAGCGAGCGCTGCAAAATTACCGAATCGGTCCAGCTGCCGAATTTGAATCCGACGCCGGAGAGAGTGCCGGCCTGCCGAAATCCGATCGCCTCATGCAGTTTCAGCGACGCCGCGTTGGAGGCGTCGACATAGCCGATCATCTGCCGAAAGCCTGCCGCCGCGCAGGCGTCGATGAGGGCTTGCAGCAGCAGCCGGCCGACGCCGCGATGGAGATGGCGCGGATCGACATAGATCGAATGCTTGACGACATAGCGATAGGCCGGCCGCTTGCGAAACGGCACGACATAGGCGTAGCCGACGACGGCGCGCTCATGCTCGGCGACGAGATGCGGCAGGCGATGATTGCCCATATTCTTGCGTCGCCGCTTCAAATCCTCCTTCTGTGGCGGCTCGTAGAGCGGCGCCTCGGACGGATCGAGCCCTTTGCGCACATGCTGCAGATAGATCGCCAGCATGGCGTCGACATCCTCGTCGCGCGAGGGGCGGACGAGGATCGTCGCGCGCTCGGCGCTCGCTTCGATCGTGCTCATTCCTGCACCACATAGGTGTAGAGCCGCATCTTCGCCTCGCCGTTCCACTGCTTGTAGAGTCCCTGGATCTCATAATCGAAGCCGGGGAAGAGATTGGCGCTGCGCTCGAACATGCGCAAATATTCGAGCATGGGCCGCGCCGCCTCGTCGAGCCGCTCGCCCGGAACGATCGTCGCAATGCCCGGCGGATAGATGACGAAGAGCGTCGTCGCTATGCGGCCGTCGATCTCGTCGATCGGCAGGAAATCCACCTCATTGCGCACGAGGCGCAGATAGGCCTCGCGCGGCGTCATCACCATCTCGGGGAGATGCTCCTGCCGGAATTGCGCCTGCTGCAAGGCGCTGGCGTTCGCCTCCTTGAAGAAGCGATGCATGTCGCCGCAAAGATCGCGCAGCCGCACGCCCTTGTAGCGCGCGGCGCGGCGCGCGACGAATTCGGGGATCACATCCTGCAGCAGCGCATTGTCGTCATGCAGGCGCTTGAAGGCGACGAGCGACGAGACGAGCGTTCCCGCCTTGCTCGATTCGACGCCCGGCGTCAGCAGAAACAGCAGCGAGTTGAGATCGTTTTTCTCCGGCACGATGCGGTTCTCGCGCAAATATTGCGCGACGATCGGCGCCGGGATTCCATGATCGGCATAGGCGCCGCTCTCGCGGTCGAAGCCCGGCGTCAGCAGAGTGAGCTTGGCCGGATCGGTGATCGCGAAGCCCGGCGCCATGTTTGAAAACCCGTGCCAGCGCGCATCCGGCGCCAGCGCCCAGAATTCGGGATTGCGCGCGAGCTGATCGGTCGACACGCTCTCCCAGGGAACGCGATGCGCGCCCGTCTCGCGCGCGGCGTCGGGAATGGAGACGCGATCGGGCGCGAAAGGATCGAAGAACCAGCGCCGCGCCGGGTCCTGCTCCTTGGCCTCGAACTCGCGCCGCACCGCGCGCAGCTTCTTGCGCAGCTCTATGCCGAGCCGGATGGTGTCGTCCCACAACAGCTCGCCGGAGCGGCCCTTCATCATCTGCGCGCCGACATCGAGCGAAGCGAACAGCGGATAGAAGGGCGAGGTGGAGGCGTGCTGCATGAAGCCTTCATTGAAGCGGCGATGCTCGACGCGCCGTCGCTGGCCCTTTATGTGGCGGTCGCGCACATGGATTTGCGAGGCCTGCGAGAAGCTGGCGAGCTGCTTATGCGTCGATTGCGTCGCGACGATGCCGGGCGACGCCTCGGTGAGATTCTTGAGCCCCATCGCATAGCGCCGCTCATAGAGCGGATGGAATTTCATGAAGCCGGCCCAGGCCTCGTCGAAGAGAATGTAGTCGCACAAATGGCCGATCTTGCCGACGATCCATTCGGCGTTATGGATCGTGCCGTCATAGGTGCATTGCTCGACGACGGCGGCGCGGAAGGGGCGCTCCTTGCGCCAGGCGTCCTTGTCCTTCACCAGCGGATTGGCGCGAATGCGCTCGCGCAATCTCTCCTCATCGAAGGCCTCGTGATCGATCGGCCCGATCAGGCCATGCGCATTGCGCGTCGTCGGCAGATAGATCGGCACGCCGCCGCCGAGCAGCAGCGCGCCATGATGCGCGGCCTTATGGTTGTTGCGGTCGAACAAGACGAGATCGCCCTCGGCGATCAGATTGGTGAGCACGACCTTGTTGGAAGTCGATGTGCCGTTGAGCACGAAATAGGTTTTCTCGGCGCCGAAGATTTCCGCCGCCGCCTTTTGCGCGGCGAGCGCCGGGCCTTCATGCGTCAAGAGATCTCCGAGCTCGATGACGGAATTGTCGAGATCGTCGCGGAACACCGCTTCGCCCAAATGCTCCATGAAGATGCGGCCGATCGGGCTGCGGCTGTAGAAAATGCCGCCATTGTGACCCGGGCAGGTCCACAGTTGATTGCCCTCTTCGGCGTAATCGACCAGCGCGCCGAAGAAGGGCGTCTTCAGCGTCTCCGCATATTGCTTCAAGCGCGAGACGAGATTTTTGGCGATGAATTCCGGCGTCTCCTCGGCGAGGAAGATATAGCCGTCGATGAAATCCAGCACCTCGACCGGAATATCCTCGAAGCGCTTGCGGCGAATGAGCAGCACGATCGGCATTTCGAGGCCGCGCCTGCGCATGAGATCGATGAGCGAGGCGGTCTTGCCCTCGAGCCCTTTCTTGCCCCAATCGACGACGAGGCAGCCGATGGCGGCGTCGGTCTGCACGACGAGCTCGGCGTCTTCCACGCGCCGCGCGCGCACGACCTGGAAGCCCATGCTCTCGATCGCCGCGATGATCTGATTGACGCGCAGCCCCTCGAGCTCGTCGGCCTCGAAATTGGGCGCGGAGAAGAGAAAAGTGAAGCGACGGGAGAAGTCCATGGGAATCGGCCTGTGGCGCTGGCGCTGAAGAGGAGGAGCTCGCGCACACACAGCCTTGTTTGATGACATAATCGTGACGGCGCTTTCCGCCGCGCCAGGGGCCTTCGCTCGGCGCGCCGGAGCGTCGCATCCTGCCGCTCGAGATTTGCGCGATCCGCCGCTTGCCGCCGGCCGGACCGCCGCCTATAGCTATAGCTGTGTATCCGTCCTATATAGCGGACCATCGAGGAGGCGGGCCGGCCATGCGCATCGGCGTGTTCTGCACCTATGAAAATCCCATCCGCGATTACAAGAGCTGCTTCGATGCGCAGACGCGCCTCGTGCTTCGCGCGGAGGAGGTGGGCTTCGAGGAGGCCTGGGTCGCCGAGCATCATTTCGACGATGACGCCGTCAGCCCGTCGATATTGACGCTGCTCGCCTATCTCGCCGGCGTCACCTCGCGCGTGCGGCTCGGCTCGGCGGCGGTGCTGCTCGCTTTCCGCAATCCGATTCAGGTGGCGGAGGATGTCGCGACGATCGACGTTCTCTCCAATGGCCGCTTCGATTTCGGCGTCGCCAAGGGCGGGCCGTTTCCGGCGCAGAACAAGCATTTTCACGCCGCCAAGGACGAGACGCGCGATATCACGCTGGAAGCGCTCGAGCTGATCGAGCGTCTGCTCTATGAGGATCGCGTCACCTTCTCCGGCGCACATTTTCAGGTGGATGATCTCGCGCTCTGCCCCAAGCCGCTGCAAAAGCCGATTCCGACCTGGATCGCCACATCGACGCCGGCCGCGATCGCGCATGCGGCGCGCAAGGGCTTCGGCATGATGGCGGCCTCGCCCGTGCCGATCGCGAAGATCGAGCAGGCGGTCGCCGCCTATCGCGCGACCTTGCCGCGCGCCGATCTGCGTCTCGCTCTGGCGCGCTTCTATTACGCCGCCGAGACGCGCGAGCGCGCGCTCGACGAGGCGCTGCCCTTCATCGCGCGTTTCGCCGATCGCATGCGCGGGATTTTTCTCGCGCAGAATGCGCCGGCCTCCTTCGATCCCGTCGAGATCGTCGAGCGCTCGCTGATCGGCGGCTATGACGAGATCGCCGAGACGATCGTCGACATTCATCGCCGCCTCGGCGTGCGCTCGCTGCTGCTGAAGCCGGCGACGGCGAATGAGGCGCGCGCGCTGGCGAGCCTCGATGATTTCGCCGCGAAGATTCGCCCGCGGCTCGACGCCGCGGGCGTTTGAGAGCGCATGCCGCGGGCCGTCATTGCGAGGAGCGAAACGACGAAGCGATCCGCTCCATGGCGGAGCGATTGCTTCGCTTCGCTTCGCTCGTGATGACGCGCGCCGGCTATCGTTCCGCCGTGGTCGGATCAGTCGCGCCCCGCGCCGTCCGCGAGAAGCCGCTGGATCGTCTCGAGCAGCCGCTCGACATCGGCGGGCTTGCCGAGCTGCGTGCTATTCTGGAGCGGGATGCGGCCCGCTTCCGACGCCGAGGGACCGCCGCTCAGCACCAGCGCGGGCAGGTCGCGGTTGAGCAATTCGCGCAGCCGCCGCACGACGAGGGGCCCCTGAACGCCATTCGGCAGATGATAGTCGATGATCACCATATCCGGCCGGGCGCGGTCGCCGACCACGACCTTTGTCGCCGCGTCGCCGTCGGCCGCCGAGAACACCTCATGGCCCTCGGTCGTCAGCAGCAGCTCGAGCGAGTCGCGCACATCCGGGTCGTCGTCGACGACGAGGATCACGCCCTTGCGAGAGGGGCGCGGACCGAATCCGGCGAGAGCGCCGCGCAACTCCTCCGCCTCCGGCCGGCGTCCGTCGGCTCCGAAAGAGTCGCGTAAATCGAAGGAGGCGCGCGTTTCCGCGACGCAGCGGCGCGGCAGCCGAATACGAAACCGCGTGCCCCGATCGTCGTCCGAGTCGAATTCGATCGTTCCGCCATGCGCGAGCACGATCTGCCGGCAGATGAACAGGCCGAGCCCGAGCCCGCGCGTGCGGTCGCCGCTGGTGAAGGGCTCGAACAGCGCGTCGCGCAGCCCGCTCGGCACGCCCCGTCCTTCGTTGGAGACGCCGATCGCCAGCCAATCGGCCGAGGCGCCGTCGATGTGCAGCGCGATCTTTGCGCCCGGCGGACTGTGCTCGACGGCGTTGCCCAGGAGATTGGACAGAAGCTGAAGAATGCGGTCGACGTCCCAGGAGCCCTGCATGTCGCCGTCGAAGTCGAGCTCGAGGGCGCCGTCGCGCCCGGCGAACTCGTCGGCGATCTGCTCGACGATCCGCCGAAAATCCGCCACGGCGGGCCGTATGGCGAGGCCGCTTCCCAATCGGATGCGCGTCAGATCGAGGATCTGGTCGATCATTCGCGACATGCGGCCGCCGCTCTGGCGAATGACCTGCAGCGCCTTGCGCAGATCGTCGTCCTGCGCATGCGTCAGCGAGCGCTCGGCCGAGGTCAGAATGCTCTGCAGCGGATTGCGGAGATCGTGCCCGAGAATGCCGACGAACATCTCGCGCATGCGCTCGACCTGCAGGAGCTGCTGCCGCTGCCGATCGAGCGTGACGAAGACGTCGACCTTGCCGCGCAGCACCTGCTCGTCGATCGGCTTGAACAGATAGTCGACGGCGCCGACCTGATAGCCTTTGAACATGCGTGTGACGTCCGGCGAATGCGCGGTCACGAAGACGATCGGCACATAGCGCGTCTTCTCGACGCCGCGCATCAGCGTCGCCAGTTCGAATCCGTCCATTTCCGGCATATGCACGTCGATGATGGCGAGAGCGACGCTCCTGTCGAGGAGAATGTCGAGCGCGGCGCGGCCCGATCGCGCCGTGATGATCTCGAATTCGTCGCAGCGGAGCATGGCCTCCATCGCGAGCAGATTCTCCGCGAAATCGTCGACGATGAGCACGACTGGAAGCTTGGACGTGCGGCCGGCGTCGAAATTGGCGGTCGACGATCGCCGACGGCCGGACGGGTTCGAAGAGTTTTCAATCGCTCTCATCATTTCACCCGATAGATCTGCTCGTCAGTCGAAAGAATCTCGAGAGAAGACGCATGACGCGAGAAGGCGAGCGATTCATTCGGCCCGAGGCCGATGAATCCGCGCGGGCAGAGCGATTCGCGAAACAGGCCGATCGCGCGATCCTGCAGCGCTTTGTCGAAATAGATGAGCACATTCCTGCACGAGATGAGATGCATTTCCGCGAAGGCGGCGTCGGTCGCGAGACTATGGTCGCAGAACAAGATGCGCTGCTTCAAAAAGGGGACGACACTCGCGCAGGCGCCGCGGGCGACGAAATAATCGGAGAGCGCCGCGCGCCCGCCGGAGCCGTGATAATTCTCGGCAAAACCACCCATGCGGAAGAGCTCATAGGCGCCGGCCTGCGCGATCGCCATGCTCGTCCTGTCGATGTCGGTCGCATAGATGAGCGAGCGCTCGAGCAACCCCTCCTCATGCAGGAGAATGGCGATCGAATAGGCCTCCTCGCCGGTTCCGCAGCCGGCGACCCAGACGCGCAGCGACGGATAGGTGGCGAGATGCGGCGCGATCGTCTCGCGCAGCCGGCGGAAATAGCCAGGATCGCGGAACAGATCGCTCACTTGTATCGTCAGATGACAAAGCGTTTCCGCGAATGCGCTCCCGTCATGGACGATGCGGTCGAGCAGATCGGTGATCGTCGCGCATCGCAGCGCGACCTGCGCCCGCGCGACGCTGCGGCGCAGCGAGGAGCGCGCATAGCCGCGGAAATCGTGCTGGTAGAGCCGGTAGATGGCCTCGAGCAGCAGGTCCAGCTCGATCTCGGCCTTCTCGTCGGAGTCGAGAGCGATCATTTCGGCATCCATACACGGATCAGCGACAAGAGCTTCTCTATGTCGATCGGTTTGGAGATATAATCATTGGCCCCGGCGGCGAGGCATTGCTCCCTGTCGTCGGGCATGGCCTTGGCGGTCAGCGCGATGATCGGCAGCGCGGCTTTGTCCTCGTGCTCGCGGATCGCGCGCATCGCCGTCAGCCCGTCCATCTCCGGCATCATCAGATCCATCAGCACCAGGTCGATCGCCGGATCGCGATCGATGCGCTCCAGCGCCTCCCTGCCATTGCGGGCGATCTGCACCGCGACGCCCTCGCGCTCGAGCACGGCGGTCAGCGAGAATATATTGCGGACGTCGTCCTCGACCAGCAGCAGGCGGCGGCCGTCGAGAACGCTGTCGCGGCTGCGCGCGATCTCGAGCATATGCTGCTGCTCGGGCGACAGTTGCGATTCCGCCTGATGCAGGAACAACGTCGTCTCCTCGATGAGCCGTTCCGGCGAGCGCGCGCCTTTGACGATGATGGATTTCGACAGACGCCGCAGCTTCTGCTCCTCGTCCATGCTGAGCGAGCGCGCCGTATAGACGATCACCGGCGGCGCCGAGCGCGCCGCGTCGCGGCTCACGCGCTCCAGGAATTCGAAGCCGCTGACGCCCGGCAGCATGAGGTCCAGAACGACGCAGTCGAAGGGCCGGCTGTCGATCTCGCGCAAGGCCTCCTCGGCGGTCGCGACGGCGACGATCTCGACGCCGGCGGACGACAAGAGGTCGATCAGCGCGGCGCGCTGCACGCCCTCGTCCTCGACGATCAGGATCGCCTTCTTGTCGCGTTGCAGCCGCTCCTCGAGCAGGCGGAAGGCCAAGACGAGCTGCTCGCGCTTGGCGGGCTTCAATATATAGCCGACGGCGCCCATCTCCAGCGCGACTTTCTGATAGTCGTGCACCGAGACCACATGAATCGGCGCATGGCGGATCGAGGGGTCGCGCTTCAACATCTCGAGCACGGTGAGGCCCGACTGGTCCGGAAGCCCGATGTCGAGCACGACCGCCTCCGGCCGGAACCGCCGCGCGAGCAGCAGCGCGTCGCCGGCCGCGCCCGCGACGATGCATTTGAAGCCGAGCTCGCGCGCGAGATCGCGGAGGATTTCCGCAAAGGCGGGATCGTCCTCGACGATCAGCGCGATGCGGCGCGAATCGGCGCCCGCGTCGCGGTCGTCGGCGATCGGCGTCGGCGCGCGTTCCGCGGCTGGCGGCGGCGCCTCCTCGCGCTTTGCGACGGGCGTCGGCGGCGCCGGCGCGCCATCGGCGCGCAGCGGCAGCAGCAGAGTGAAGGCGCTGCCGTGTCCCGGCTCGCTGCGCACGGTGAGCACGCCGCCCAACAGCTCGGCGAATTCGCGCGAGATGGAGAGTCCGAGGCCGGCGCCGCCGAATTTGCGGTTGATCGCGCCATTGGCTTGGCGAAAGACCTGAAAGATCGTCTCCTGCTGATCGTCGGCAATGCCGATCCCGGTGTCTTCTACGATGAAGGCGAGGCGCTGCGAATCCTCGCGCCGCACGAGGAGGCGAACGCCGCCGCGCTCGGTGAACTTCACCGCATTGGCGAGCAGATTGGAGAGGATCTGCTGCAGGCGCTGGCGATCGGTCTCGATCGTCTCGGGCGCGCCGGGCTCGACGCCGACGGAGAATTGCAGCCGCCGCTCCGCCGCGAGCGGCTCGAAGCGGCGCTCGAGATCGGCGAGAAGCGTGGCGATCGCCATCGGCTCCATATCGAGATCGATCTTGCCGGCCTCGATCTTGGAGAGATCGAGAATATCATTGATGAGCACGAGGAGATCATTGCCGGCCGAATAGATGCTCTGCGCATATTTGATCTGCTCCGGCGCGAGATTTCCCCCCTTGTTGTCGACGAGCAGCTTCGCCAGAATGAGCGAGCTGTTGAGCGGCGTGCGCAGCTCATGCGACATATTGGCGAGGAATTCCGATTTGTAGCGGCTCGTCCGCTCGAGCTCGTCGGCCTTTTGCCGCAGCGCGGATTCGGTCGCGAGCAGATTCTCCTTCTGCAGCTCGAGCGCCCGCGTGTGCTCCTCCAGCGTATCATTGACCTGGCGCAGCTCCTCCTGCTGCGCGGTGAGCTCTTCTCCCTGGGCGCGCGATTCTTCCAGCAATTGCTCGATGCGCGCCCGCGCCTCGGCGGAGCCGATCGCCTGCCCGACGCTCGCCGAGACGATGTCGAGAAATTCGAGACGCCTTTCGCAGAAGGGCGTCAGCGCGCCGAGCTCGATGACGCCGCGCGCCTCGCCCTCGTGCAGCAGCGGAAAGATCATGAGATGGCGGGGCGGGGTCTCGCCGAGGCCCCAATGAATGCTGAACCCGTCTTCGGGAATGTCGCTCACGATGATGCGCCGCTTCTCCAGCGCGACCTGGCCCACCAGCCCCTCGCCGAGTCGCCATCGCTCGCGCATGCCGGAGACGGCGGCATAGGCTCCGGCGAGCCGCAGCGTCGCGCCGCCGTCCTCGGCGACATATTGCGCGCCGACCTGCGCGTTCAGCGCGCGGCAGAGCAGCGACAGCACACGCTGCGCCAGCTCGCGCATCGTCGGATTGCCGCTCATCGCCTGGCCGAGCGCGGTCTCGTTCTCGGCGAGCCACATCTGGCGCTCGTTGCGCTCGGAGGCCTCGCGCAGCGCGCGGGTCATCGTCTGCAGCGATTTGCCGAGCTGATCCTTCTCGCTTCGCGGCGCCGGCTGCGCGGAATAATCGCCGCCGGCGATCGTCTCCATCTCTCCGGCGACGCCGCGCAGGCTGTCGACGAGATCATTGAGCGAAAGCCCCAGAATGTCGCCGGGGCCGGCGAGATCGATGCGGCGGTCGAGATCGCCCTCCGTCACCGCGCGCATCACGCTGGCGACATGATGCAGGCGCTCGCGATGGTCCTCGAGATTTTGCGCCGTGAGCGCGCCATAGGTGTCGACGACGATGGCCGAGTCGAAGGCGATCAGCTTGCGGACGGAAAGAGCGGCGGTGGCGTTCTCGCGCAGCCGCGCATCCGCCTCGATCTCGCGGCGCAGCCAGGCCGAGACGAATTCCATGGCGAGCAGATAGATGAGCAGGCCGAGCTCGATGCGGGCGTGCGTCCGCCCGATGACGCGGCGACGCTCCACATAGGCGTCATCGACCTCCGCGGCGAGGAAATCGGTCCAATAATCCCTCTGCTGCGCCTTCACGCGCATGAGCATGCGCGGATCTGCGAAGAAATGGGCGAAATCGCTGAAGCCGCGCAGCCAGGCGTAGAAATCCTCGATCAGCTCCGGCACGCGGACCGAGAGCGACGCGCCGACGAAGCGCACATCCTCGAAGGTCGTCTCGTCGAGCCCATGCGTCGCGCGCAGCGAGGTCTGGTCCACGAGGAAAATGGCGTCTGTCTCGCCGGGGGACATTATCGGCCCCTGCGCGCGGATGCCCCGGCTCGGGCAAATGCGCCGCCTCGGACGGGCCGGAGTCTCGCGAGATAGCGCCGCATCATTGGGGCCCGCACGGTGAAAAGGCTTACGGTTGCGAAATGGCCCGAACGGACGTCGAAACGACCATTCGTATCATCGGTATAGATGGTGGGATCGAGCCGTCAATAGGCCGGTCGGGCGGCGGACGAGTGGGCGGCGGATGCGGCGACCACCGCGTCATGGGTCGAATGCCCTGATTAATCGGGAAAAATGCCCGTTTCCTCGCGCCAGTTTTCCCTCGACAGCGCGCGCCTCAGAGGCGAAAGTCCGTCGGCGCCGCGCAACAGCCGCCGATGGACCCATCGCATGAATCTGACGGAACCGCTTCGCATTCTCGCCCAAGGCCGCGCCGGCGATCCCGGCGCCCGGCTCGCGGAGATCAGGACATTTTTGCAAGAGCGTCTCATCGGCGCGGATGCGCTGGTCGAGCGGCTGCTCATCGGCCTCGTCGCCGACGGCCATGTGCTGCTCGAGGGCGCGCCGGGCCTCGCCAAGACGCGCGCGGTCAAGCTGCTCGCCCGTGCGTGCGATCTCTCATTCGCGCGCATTCAATGCACGCCGGACCTGATGCCGGCCGACATCACCGGCACGTCGATCTGGCGGCAGGACAAAAGCGTCTTCGAATTCGCCGCTGGGCCGATCTTTCATTCGCTGCTGCTCGTCGACGAGATCAATCGCGCGCCGCCCAAGGTGCAATCGGCGCTGCTCGAGGCCATGGCCGAACGTCAGGCGACCATCGCCGGCGCGACCCATGCGCTGCCCGATCCCTTCATGACGGTGGCGACGCAAAACCCCATCGAGCATGAAGGCACGTTTCCGCTGCCCGAGGCGCAGCTCGACCGTTTCATGCTTCATGTCGAGCTCGCTCTTCCGGACGCCGCGACCGAGCGCCTCATTCTCGATCTCGTCGAGCGTGAGGATCAAGGCGAGTTCATCGCGCCACCTGCGCTGGAGGCGGAGGAGATCGCCGCGGCGCGCCATGCGGCGAAATCGGTTTATCTCTCCGCAGCGATCAAGGATTATATCGTGCGCCTCGTCACCGCGCCGCGCGACGCGAAGATCGCGCCGGAGCTGGCGGCGAAGATCGCACATCCCTCCTCGCCGCGCGGCACGCTGGCGCTCGCCGCCGCCGCCAAGGCGCGCGCCTTTCTCGACGGGCGCGATTATGTCGCGCCGCAGGATGTGAGCGCGCTCGCCGTCGATGTTCTCTCGCATCGCACCATTCTCGGCTGGCGCGCGCTCGCCGAGGGCGAGACGCCGCGCGCGATCATCCGCGCCTATCTCGATGTGGTTCCGCCTGCATGAGCGCGGCGGAGGAGCGCGCCATCGGAGTCGATCTCGATGTCGAGGCGCTGATGCGCCTGCGGCTGCTCTCCGCGCGCAGCGATGCGCGTAGAGCCGCGGCCGCGGCGCCGCTCGGCGGCGTGGCGCGGCGTCGGCGCGGGCGCGGCGCCGAGACCTATGACGTGCGGCCCTGGTCGGACGGCGACGATATGCGCAGCCTCGACCGCAATGTCACCGCCCGCACAGGCGCGCCGCATGTCCGCACCTTTCACGACGAGCGCGAGCGCTGCGTGCTCTATCTCGTCGATTTTCGCGCATCCATGTTGTTCGGCACGCGCCGCGCCTTTCGCTCGGTCGCGGCGGCCGAGGCCGCCGTCGCCTCCGCCTGGCGCGTGATCGATGGACAAGGCCGCGTCGGCCTCGGCGCGATCGGCTCTGCGGGCGCGCGCTGCTTCGGCTGGGCGGCGGGCGCGCGAAACCTTCCGCCGCTGCTGGTCGCGCTCGCCGAAGCGCATCGCGCCGCTCTCGACGAGAGCGCCGGGACCGCGGAGCCGCCGCTCGCCGCGGCGCCGCCGCTCGCCGCGGCGTTCGAGGAAATGGAGAGCGTCGGCGGATCGTCCTCGCTGACGCTCGCCACCGCGCTCGATGCGCCGGGCGAAGCTTTCGACGCGATCGCCGGGCGCATCGCGCGGCGACGCGATCTCGATGTTCTACTGATCGCCGATCGTTTCGAGCTGGCGCCGCCGCCGGGCCTCTATCCGTTTCGCACGGGCGCGGAGGCCGGTCTGCTGCGCATCCCGCGCGGCGCGGCGCCGGCGCTGGACGCGCGTCAGGCGCGTCTGCGCCGGCTCGGCGCGCGCGCGCTCGAGATCGACGCCGCCCTCGACGCCGAGACGATCGCGCACGTTCTCGCGCATTTCGACGGGGAGCGGTTCGATGGCCGATCCGTCTGAGCTCATCACGCAATTGCGGCCGCTGCGCGCGCCGCCGCCGGATGGAGCCGCCGAGATTTTCGTCATGGCGCTCATCGGCTGCATCGCCGCCGCGGCGCTCACTCTCGCCTTTCTGTTCTGGCGCGCGCGTCGCCGGCCGCTGCGCCGCGCTGCGCTCTCGGCGCTCACGGCCGCGCGCGCTCTGCCGGCGGCCGAGCGGCTCGCGGCGCAGGCGCAAATGTTGCGCGATGTCGTCGGCGCGCTCGATGGCGGCGTCGCGCGCCTCCATGGGGAAGCATGGCTCGCGCGGCTCGACGCGACTTTTACGACGACTCTGTTCAGCGAAGGGGAGGGCCGCGCCTATGGCGACGCGCTCTATCGTCCGCGCACGGATGATCCGAGCGAGGCGCTCGATCGCGCCTTGCACAAATTGTTGACGAGGCTCGACCGATGAACGGGCTCGAGCTGGCGACGCCTCTCGCTCTGGCGCTATTGCCCGCGCCGCTGCTGCTGCGCGCTCTCTTCGGCTCCCGCGCGGCGCCGGGCGGCGGGCTGCCGCTTCCGGCGACCATTCGCGAGCGGCTCGGCGCCGGCGTTTCTGCGAATAGATTGCGACTCTCCTGGCGCGAGATCGCGGGCGCGCTCGCCTGGATCGGCCTCGTGCTCGCGCTCGCCGGGCCGCGCGTCGCGGGCGCCGTCGCCGCTCTGCCGGCCGCAGGACGCGACATCATGCTCGCGCTCGATCTCTCCGGCAGCATGACGAAGACCGATTTTCAGCTCGACGGCGCCGCCGCGAGCCGCCTCGCCGTATTGAAACATGTCGGCTCGGAGTTGATCCGCCGCCGCGCCGGCGATCGCGTCGGCCTCGTCGTCTTCGCCGAGACGGCCTTCGCCGCCGCGCCGATGAGCTTCGATCTTCGCGCGGTGAGCGCGACGCTCGCGGAAATGGAGATCGGCCTCGTCGGCCGCTCCACCGCGATCGGCGAAGGGCTCGGCCTCGCGCTGAAGCGGCTCGCCGATTCGAGCGCGCCCTCGCGCCTGGTGATTCTTCTCTCCGACGGCGCCAATAACACAGGCTCCAGCGAGCCCGCGGCCGTCGCCGAGCTGGCGCGCGGCATGGGGGTGAAAATCTTCACCATCGGCCTCGGCGTGGACGACACGTCGAGCAATCCCGACGATCCCGACGCCGTCGATTTCATCGCCTTGCAGCATATCGCCGAGATCGGCGGCGGCGCCGCCTTTCGCGCCCGCAGCAGCGCCGAGCTCGACGCCGCGACGCGCGCGATCGAGTCGCTCGTCGCAGGTCCCGCTCCCGCGCCGCCGACGATCGTCTTCCGCGAGCTCTGGATCTATCCGGGCGTTCTCGCATTCTGCGCCGCAATGGCGCTCGCGCTCTCGACCCGGGAGCGGCGATGATCGACTTCGGCGATTTCGCTCTGCTGCGTCCGCTCTGGCTGCTCGTTCTGCCGGCGTTCGCTCTCGTCATCGCCGCGACGCGGCGACGCGATGCGCTGGGCGATTGGCGGCGCGTCGTCGATCCGGCGCTGCTCGCCGCCATGTCGCGTCGTCACGCGATCGGCGGCGCGTCGCGGCGCGAGCGCCCGCTGTTCTGGAGCGTCGCGCTCATCGCTGTGGCGCTTTGCGGCCCGGCGGTGAAAACGCCCGGCGCGGAGCAGTTCCGCAATCTCGACGCCACTTTGATCCTGCTCGACGTCTCCCGCGCCGAGCGATTGCCGCAGGCGGTGGCGGCGGCGCAATTGCTGCTCGAGCGCTCGGGCGCGCGGCAACTCGGCCTCGCGCTCTACGCCGGCGACGCCTATCTCGCGAGCCCGCTGACCGATGATGCGAAAGCGCTCGAATCCCTGCTGTTCGCCATAGACGACACGACAATTCCCGACGGCGGGACCAAGCCCGATCGCGCGCTCGCCTTCGCCCGGCGCCTGCTGCGCGAAGCGCAGATCGTGTCGGCGGATGTCGCCTTGATTTCCGATGGCGAGGGTCTCGATCCGCGCGCCAAGCGTCTCGCCGCCGCGCTGGCGCGGGAGGGGCGCAGGCTCCACACTTTGTTCGTCTCCGCGCGCGGCGGGGCGGATGCGCGCGATCCGGCTCGCCGGGCCGCCATGTCGGCGCTCGCCGCCGCCGGCCGCGGCCGCGCCGGCGACGCCGCCCATCCGCAGGAGATCGCCGAAGACATCGCCGCGCAAGGCGTCGCCCATGTCGGACGAGGCGAGCTGCGCGCGCTGCAATGGCGGGACTATGGGCGCTTCGTTCTCCTGCTGGCGGCGGCGCCTCTGCTGCTCGCGCTGCGCGGGAGGGGCGAGTGATCTCGCGCGATCCTTTGCGAAGCGAGGCTGAAGGCCCGCGGTCCGATGCGCGCCCTGGACCGCGAGCCTTCAGGCTCGCCCTCTTTTTGCTGATCCTGTCGCTGCTCGTCGCCGGCTGGACTTTCGGCCAGCAGCTCGCCGGCCGCGCGCTGCTGGCGGCGGGGCTTTCGTCCGCCGCGGCCCATGTCTTCGCCGATCCGGCCTGGAAGGGCGTCGCCTTCTATGCGGCGGGGCGGTGGGAGGAGGCGGCCGCGGCCTTTGCGCACGATTTTGAGAGCGCCTATGATCTCGGTAATGCCCTGGCGCTCGCCGGGCATTACCCGGAGGCGATCGCCGCCTATGATCGCGCCTTGCGCTCCGATCCGGACGATGAGGACGCCGCCTACAATAAGGCTCTGCTCCTCGCCTTGATCGAGCGCGAGAGCGCCGATGGCGCCGCCACGGCCAATTCGCCGGCCACCGCCCAGCAGCGGGCGCGCGCCAATTCCGACGATGACGCCAGCGGCTCGGGCGAGGGCGCCGCCGGCGATCGCGAGACGCGCTCGCGCCCGGGCGAGCGGGGCGGCGCCAAGGCGTCCAAGGTCGGCAAGGGCCAGGGCGAGGCGACGGAGAGCGGCAGCGGCGCGACGGGCGCCGTCGGCGCCTCGGAGGGCGCCGGCCGCACCGGCGGCCAGAAGATCGACGTCGCCGCTTTGCTGCATGAGCGCGACCGCCGCGTGCGCCGGCGCCTCGAGGCGCGCTCCGTGCGGCCGAGCCCGGAATGGCTGCAGAGCCTCGCCGATGATCCCGGCCGTTTTCTGAAGCTGCGCATCACCGCCGAAAAGGCGCGGCGGCTGCGCGCCGGCGGCGGCCCGCTGGAGGAGGACGATTGATGCTGCGGCTCGCGCTGTTTCTCTGTCTTCTGGTGCTGCCCTTCGCGCGCGCCGCGGCGCAGCAGGGGGATGCGCCGGTCGGACGCGTCGAGGTGCGCGTCGAGCAGCCCGCCGAGACGCCCTTTGTCGGCGAGCCTTTGCGGCTCGTGCTGCGCTCCGCCATACGCGGCCGCATTCTGCTCGACCATATCATCCAGCCCTCGCTCGTCGATTTCGACTGGCAGCAATTCGGCGTCGATTCCTCGAGCGAGGAGATGATCGACGGATTCTGGACGCCGGTCGTCGAGCGCGTGCTGATGATCTATCCGCTGCGCGCCGGGCGGCTGACGATCCCGCCCTTCACGCGGCGCATCGCCTATCGCATCGAAGAGAGCGGCAAGGTCGAGGCGGAATATTCCTCCGCGCCTTTCGAGATCGAGGTGCGCGCGCGGGACGGCCTCGTCCCGCCGGGAGAGAGTTTTTTGCCGGCCAAGAGTCTGCGCATCTCGGACTCCTGGGACCCGGAGCCGGATAAAATCCCTTTCGGCGAGACGGCGCGGCGCACGGTCACTGTGGAGGCCGAGGGCGTTACCGCCGACCGCCTGCCGCCGCTGCCCAATTTCCGCGCGCCCGGCGTCATCACTTTCGCCGCGCCGGTCGAGCGGCGGACGATCGTCACCGACCAGGGGCCGATCGCGCGCGCCGTCTATCGCTGGAGCGTGCGGCCCGTGTCGTCGATCGCGGCCACCGCGCCGCCGATCCGCATCGCCTGGTTCGACGTCGTGGCGCGGCGGATGCGCGAGGCGGCCGCGCCCGAGCGCCGCGTCGCCTTCCTCGAGGCGGCGCACGAGCGGGCCGCCGCGAGGCTGCGCGAGAGCCCCGGCCTGCTGGCGCCGCAACCGCTGATCGCCGCTCTGGCGAGCTTCGTCGCGACGGCGGCTCTCGTCTTTCTTCTCGTCGCCGCTTACTCCGCGCGACCTCTCGCGCGCCGCCCGGCGGCGCTCGCGGCGTTGCGCCGCGCGGCCCGCGCCGGCGACGCCGCCGCTTTTCGTCGCGCGGCGAGTGAATTGGCGCAGGCAGATCGCGAGGGCTGGCGGGCGGTCGCCACGCACGAGGACATTGGAGCGCAGCTCGCCGCGCTCGACGCTTTTCTCTATGGGCGGGACTCGGCCGCGAGGCCCCCGACGCTCGCGCAGCTCGGGCGCGCGATCGCCTCGGCCTGGGCGAGAAGAGGCGGAGAATTGCGAGGCCGTGGGTAGGAGTCGGTTCGAATTTCCGCAGGGCGCCAGAAGCGGCCGTCCGACGCGGGCCGATCCTGAAGACCTTGGTCGCAGAAATCAGAACTGAGCGGAGCCGGCTCTCGGCGCTATTCTACAAGGAGCACACCGAATTTGGCCGATAACGTCTATCCGTGAAATGCCGGTCGATTTCAGAGAGCCGCCGCGCTTGGTCGCTCCCAGAGGCGAGTTGCTGCGCGACGAAGTCGCGATCGCCGAGGTTGGCGCTCGTCGCTAAAGTTTTTATATGGCGCCCGCGTTCGTTTGGCGGATTCGCATGCAGGCCTTCCCTCGACGGGCCGACCAATTTCGGCGTCTGCCGCCTTTCCGCGTAGCATGCGCCTCGGCTTCTCGCAGAGCGATCGATCGCCCCTGGACCTTCCTCGGATCATTGCGCGTGGAGTTCTGATCCCGTGAGGCCGCGCGACCGGGATTTGCGCGCTGCGGCAAAAAATCTTTCGTTCCGAGGTTCCGTTTTGGCGTATTCGCTCGTCTCATAAGGCAGGCGGCGCCCCCGAGGCATGTTGCGGACGGCGAAACGCCCGGCCGAAAAGGCGGAGGAAGTCGAGATGCGGAAATTGCGAAATGTCGGATTTGCGGCCGTGGCGGCCTCGGAATGTCTTTTCCTCGCTTCGGGGGCGGCTCTCGCCGCGGGCGGCGAGACGCAGCCCGTCGCCGTCTCTTTTGCGCTGACGGCGGATGGCAAGGAGGTCGGCTGCGGCGCGCTCCTGCGCAATCTCGGCAGCGGTCATCTGGAGACGAAGCTCCGTGAGGCGCGCTTCTACGTTTACGGCGTGAAGCTCATCGACGCCAAAGGCGCGCGCACGCCCGTGGCCCTGGAGCAGAACGAGTGGCAATATGGCGACGTCGCCCTGCTCGACTTCAAGGATGCGCGTGGCGGCAATGCGCCCTGCGCCGCGGGCAATCCGGCCAAGAACACCAAGCTCGTCGGCGTCGCGCCGGCGGGCTCCTATGTCGGCCTCGAATTCGCGGTCGGCGCGCCGGTGGAGACCATAATCGACGGCAAGCCCGTCTCCATCAACCATTCCAATGTCGAGACCGCGCCGCCGCCTCTCGATGTGGTCGGCATGGCCTGGAACTGGCAGGCGGGCCGCCGATTCATCGCTCTCGAAATCGATCCGCCGACCCCTGTGGTGAAGACCGACGGCTCCAAGGCGCGGACATGGATGGTGCATATCGGCTCCACCGGCTGCAAGGGCAATCCGGCGACCGGCGAGATCGTCTCCTGCGCGCATGAGAATCGTTTCACCGTCGCCTTCGATCGTTTCGATCCCAAGACGCAGCGCGTCGAATTCGATCTGACGCGGCTCTTCGAGAATTCCGACATCGTCGCCGACAAGGGCGGCGCCATCGGCTGCATGAGCGCGCTCGACGATCCGGAATGTTCGGCGGTGTTCGCGGCGCTCGGGCTCAATCTCGGCGACAGCGCGGCAGGGGCGGGCGACGCCGGCAAGCAGACCAAGGCTGGCGTCTCGCCGGCATTCAAGGTCGGCGGCGGGACGCCGGCGAAAGTCGTGGGCTCCAAGCAATGAGGCGCGGCTGGCTCATCGGTCTCGCATCGCTCGGCGTCGCGGCGGCTTTCGCCGCCTCGGCCGAGACGGCCAAGCAGCCGGATAAGCAGGCGGACAAGCAGGCGGAATGGAATTGGGGCCTGCCCAAATATGTTCCGCCGCCGCGCGCGCCCGCCGACAATCCTATGTCGGAGGAAAAGTTCCAGCTCGGTCGGCGTTTGTTCTTCGACAAGCGCCTCTCCGGCAATGGGACGATCGCTTGCTCCTCCTGCCATTTGCAGGAGCGCGCCTTCACCGATGGGCGCGTCGTCAGCGTCGGCTCGACCGGCGAGAAGACGCCGCGCAATGCGCCGTCCATCGTCAATTCCGGCTGGCATGCGACATTCACCTGGGCCAATCCGGCGCTGGTGACGCTCGAGCGCCAGATGGAAAATCCGCTCTATGGCGAGCGGCCGATCGAGATGGGCGTCAATGACGCCAATAAGGCCGAGATCGTCGGGCGTTTCCGCGCCGATGCGGATTACAAAAAGTGGTTCACGGCGTCCTTTCCGGAAAAAAAGCCGGCCGACCAGATCTCCTTCGACACGATCATCAAGGCGATCTCGGCCTTCCAGCGCGGCGTCATCTCCTTCGACAGCCGATACGATCAATATCTGCAAGGCAAGATCAAGCTCGGCGAGGCGGAGCAGCGTGGACATGATCTCTATTTCGGCGAGAAGGCGGAGTGCCATCACTGCCATGGCAGCGTCAATCTCGACGATCAATTCGTGCACGCCAAGACGCGCGAGGCGGAGACGCCCTTCCACAATACGGGTCTCTACGACATAGACGGAAAAGGCGCCTATCCGGAGCCCAATCACGGCCTCTACGACATCACCCAGGACCCGGACGACATGGGCAAGTTCCGCGCGCCGAGCCTGCGCAACATAGCGGTGACCGGCCCCTATATGCATGACGGGTCGGTGGCGACGCTCGAAGAGGTCATCGACATTTATGCGCGCAGCGGGCGCAAGATCGAGACGGGGCCGAACGCCGGCGACGGCGCGTTGAATCCGTTGAAGAGCCCGTTGATCGTCAAGGTCGAACTGACGCCGCAGGAAAAGGCCGATCTGCTCGCCTTTCTGAAGGCGCTGACCGATGAGACGCTGCTGACCTCGCCGCGCTTCTCCGATCCGTGGACGGCGCAGGCCGCGAAGAAATGAGCTGGGGCGTCGCATGGGGCCGGTCCCCATGCGACGCTTTTCGATGCGACGCTTTTCGATGCGACGCGGGGCCGTCGCTCGCAGGCGGCGAAACCGTCATTGCGAGGCGCGAGACACCGTCACGGGACGACGGAGATCACCCCGGTCATATGGGAGTGCAGCCCGCAGCGATAACTCACTTCGCCGGGGCGCGTGAGAACCACGCGGAAGCTCTCGTCCTCGTCCACCTGCTCGGGCGAGTGGAAGATTTCTTCGCCGCTCATCACGCCGATCAGGGAATGGGGAACCTGATCGCGATTGACGAAAACGATCGCCGCGCCCGCCTTTATGGTGAGACGCGCCGGCGAGAAAGCGAAACGCTCGATTTCGACATTGACCGTCGGCGCGGGGACCGCGCCGCAAAGGCTCACCGAGGCGGCGATCAGAACGGCCAAGCGCGTCGCCGCGAACGCTTTGCCGAGCACATCCTTTCCACTCCTCATCCGCCGCTCCTCGTTACAGCTCGTGGCCGGGCTCATGCCCTTTTTCCGCGCGACGGGCAAGGCGCGCTCCGTCGCGCTCAGACGAAGCCCGCGGCGATATTGACGGTGAGCGCCAGAATGGCGGTGTTGAAGAAAAAGGCCAGCACGCCCTGGACCAGCGCCACCGCGCGCATGGTGGCGGAAGAGGTGGAGACGTCGGCCGTCTGCGAGGCGACGCCGATCACATAGGCGAAATAGAGGAAATCGATATAGCCGGGCTGCTCGGTTCCCGGAAAGATCAGCCCGCCGCGCAGCTCGGGCGCGCGGTCCGGCGCGCTGGCGCGCTCGAAATAATATTCATGCGCATAATGCAGCGCGAAAGTCAGATGGACGAAGAGCCAGGAGAGCACGACGGTCAGCACGGCGAGGGAAATATGCGCGTGCTTGGAAAAGCCCTCGAGATTTTTGACCGGGCCGAGCTCGGCGACGATCGCGCCTATGGAGGCGCAGGCGGTGGCGATGGTCATCACCAGAATGGCGAGCCGGCCTTCGTCCTGCAATTGCGCGCGGCGGCGCATGGTGTGCGGCGTCGAGCGCGCCATCAGCTCCGCCGAGAGCAGCAGATAGAGCGTGGCGAAGACGTCCCAGCCGATGAGCGCGCGGGTGACGTCCCGCCAGCTCTCGGGCAGCAGGAGGCCGACGACCGCGCCCGCCAAAAGGCTGAGGAAGAGCCGCGAACGCGCCTTAACGACGCGCCAGAGCAGCGGGCGCCGCGAGCGCGGGTGGCCGTTTGCGTCGCGGCTCATCGCGCCGCTCAATTGCTGCGCAGCGCGACGAAGCGCGCGGCCTCGGCGAGCACGCCCGTCGCCGCGCCGAGCCCGGTCTCGCCGAGCGCGGCGATGGCCGCCTCGACGAGCGCATCGCGCCGCTCGCGCGCCTTGTCGAGGCCGAGCAGGCCGATCAGCGTCGCCTTGTTGCGCTCGGCGTCCTTGCCGGCGCGCTTGCCGAGGGCCGCCTCGTCGCCCTCGGCGTCGAGAATATCGTCGGCGATCTGAAAGGCGGCGCCGAGCGCGTCGCCATAGCGGCCGAGCGCGGCCGCCACCGGAGCCGAGGCGCCGCCGAGAATGGCGCCGAAATCGACCGAGATGCGCAAGAGCGCGCCGGTCTTCATCGCCTGGAGGCGGAGCGTCTCCTCCTGGGAGAGCGGGCTCGTCGCCTTCTCGGCCTCGAGATCGAGCGCCTGGCCGCCGACCATGCCGCCATGCCCGGCCGCGCGGGCCAGCGCCAGAACGAGGCGGGCGCGGATCTGCGGGTCGGAATGGGTCGCCGGATCGGCCAGAACATCGAAGGCGTAGGTCAGCAGGCCGTCGCCGGCGAGAATGGCGGTCGCTTCGTCGAAGGCCTTATGGGCGGTCGGCCGGCCGCGGCGCAGATCATCGTCGTCCATGGCCGGGAGATCGTCATGGGCGAGCGAATAGCAATGGATCATCTCGATCGCCGCCGCCGCGCGCCGCGCGCCCTCGCCTTCGACGCCGAAGAGTCGGGCGGATTCGAGCGCCAGAAACGGCCGTAGCCGCTTGCCGCCGCCGAGCGCCACATAGCGCATCGCCTCCATGAGCCGCGCCGGCCGGGCGATCTCGCCGGGGAGCGGCTGCGCCCCGAGCAGGGCCTCGAGCGTGGCCTCGGTCGTGCTGGCGGCCTCGTCCAGGCGGCGGCGGAAGTCTGCGTCGTCGGTCATCTGACCCTTTCCCGAGAAAATCATTCCATCTGGTCTGGACCTAACAAATTTGCGATCAATCCCCAAGTGGGCGAGGGAAAGCGGGGCGAAGGACTTGTTGCGCGCGAAGCGCGGGACCACGAGGAAATTCACAGACATGACCGATCTTTTATTCGAACCCATTCGGCTCGGCGATCTGCCGCTGCCCAATCGCATCGTCATGGCGCCGCTGACGCGCCGGCGCGCCACCCATGGAACCAACGCCGCCAATGCGCTGATGGCCGAGCACTACCGCCAGCGCGCCGCGGCCGGGCTCATCATCGCCGAGGCGTCGCAGATTTCGCAGCAGGGGCAGGGCTACGCCTTCACGCCGGGAATTTATTCGCCGGAGCAGGTCGCCGGCTGGCGCGAGGTGACCGACGCCGTGCATTCGGCCGGCGGGCACATCATCCTGCAGCTCTGGCATGTCGGGCGCGTGTCGCATGTCTCGCTGCAGCCGGGCGGCGGCGCGCCGGTCGCGCCCTCGGCCATCGCCACGACGAAGCAGGTGGCGATCGAGACGGGCTTCGTCGACTGCTCGACCCCGCGCGCGCTCGCGCTCGACGAAATCCCCGGAATCGTCGCCGATTATCGCAAGGCCGCCCGCAACGCCAAGGAGGCCGGCTTCGACGGCGTCGAGATTCATTGCGCCAATGGCTATCTGATCGACGAATTTTTGCGCGACGGCTCCAATAAGCGCGCCGACGCCTATGGCGGCTCGCCGCAAAATCGCGCGCGTTTCGGCCTCGAGGTCGTGGACGCCGTGCTCGAGGAATGGGAGGCCGCGCGCGTCGGCGTGCGCATCTCGCCCGTCAGTCCCGTTCATGACATGTCGGACAGCGATCCGCAGGCGGTGTTCTTCTATTTCGTGGGGCGTCTGGCGGCAAAGAAGCTCGGCTTCATCCATGTGATCGAAGGCGCGACGCAAGGGCCGCGCGACGTTGCGCCTTTCGATTATCTCGCTCTGCGGAAAAGCTTTCCCGGCGCCTATATCGCCAATAACGCCTATACGCTGGAGCTCGCGGAGGAGACGCTGGCGACCGGGCGCGCCGATCTCATCGCCTTCGGGCGGCCGTTCATCGCCAATCCCGATCTCGTCGAGCGTCTGCGCCGTCGCGCTCCGCTCGCCGAGGTCGACTATCAGACGGTCTACGCCCAAGGCGCCAAAGGATATACGGATTATCCGACGCTGACGGCGTAACTCGGCGCGGCTCGTTTCTCCCGGCGTGGGGAAACGAGCCTTGCGCGCGCCTATTCGGCCTTGGGCGCGCCTTCGTGCTCGTGGCCGCCGCCACTATGATCGCCACTGCCGTGCTCGCCGGCTCCTCGCTCGCCATGGCCCTGATGCATGGATTTCATGTGATCCATCATCATCTGCTCGTGCATCTGACGCATCTCATGCATCATCTTGCAGCAGCCCTCATGGCCGGCGCCGCCATGTTCCTCTTGCGGAGCGAGCGGCTTGGTCTCGACGGTGGTCTCGGCGAGCGCTGGCGCGATCGCCACCGCCAGAAGAGACGCCGCTAATGCGGGAATGATTTTTTTCATCGCTTGCCCTCGCTATTGCTGCGGCCTCCTCTCTGGAAGTGGGCGCGGGGAGGGAGAATCGCAATGCGGCGCCATGTCCTGGGCGTGTCGTCATGTCCTTTGGGCTGGTCGTCGCGCCTTCAGCTCTCCGGCTCGGCGACTGTCTCGCAGGAGACCGCGCGCAGGCGCTGCTCGGCGCGGTCGCGGTCGCTGGCGCGTCTGGCCAGAGAGCGCAGCAGCACGAAGCCGCGCGGCGAGGGCGCCGTCACGCGCACCTGCTGCGGCGGGGCCTCCTCGTCCTCGCCCTCGACCGCTTCGATCTGGCGGGCGTCGCCGATCAGCACGTCGATCTTGCCCTTGATCGCTGAGCGATCGGTCACGGAATGGAAGATTCGGCCCGTGCGCGCATGGAAGGAGAGCGCGAGAAGATCCTCCGGATCGGCGTCCGCGCGCACGCGCATCAGACCCTTGGAGAGATCGAAGAGGCAGACGCCCTCGACAAAGGCCGAATCCTCGAAGGGCGTGATCTCCGCGCCGGGCTTGGCGCGCGGCAGCAGCGCGACGCCGCTCGGCGTCGTCTCGGCGCTCTGCGCCGCGGCGGCGAGACGCGCGAAAGCGTTGCGCGGCGCGACCTCCGGCATCAGCAGCACGGAGACGATGTGAACGGAGCCCGCGACGCAGATGGTCGCGAGCGCCCAGGGCAGCCAATCGAGATAGTCGCGAGACATTTTCATGCGCAATGGAGCTTCACGATCTTCGGAAATGTCGCGGGGTCGGGCGCCGACTCGACATCGAGCGGCGTGTCGTAGAGACGCAGCACCAGCACGAAGGGGTCTTTGGCGACCGGCAGCCAATTGCCGGGACGCGCCTGCGCGCTGATCTCGATCTCGAAGGAGCCGCCCTCGCGCCGCGTGATCTCGCTCGAGGTGAAGGCGTAGCGATCGGCGGGATTGTCGATGAGCCGGCCCGCGGCGCTCGCCGCGCCGAGCGTCCAGAAGCGCGCCGCGGGAGTCGAATCGAGGATGCGATAATCGCAGCGTCCGTCGAGTGGCGCGCCGCTCGAATCCGTGCGGGCGAAGAAGGCGAGGCCCTGATCGCGCCCGAGCGGCGCCTCGCCCGAGCGCGCCAGCACAGCGCGCGCATAGGGATCGATATCGGCGCCATGACGCGGCCAGGCGGTCCACGGGCCCGCGTGCAGCGCGCCGAAGCCGCGGCCGAGCCCCAGCGAGACGGCGGTCATCGCGAAGCCGAGCAAGAGGCCCGCGATCATCACGGCGAAAGCCCTCACATAATTGGTCATGCGAAATCCGTCAGCGCCGATCGGCGCGCTTGTCGGTGGGGCGCGCCTCCGACGATCCGGGGGCGGGACGTTTGGGATCGTCGAGCTTCATCTTCGATTCGATCTGTCCGAGCGCATCCAGCGCGCCGCGCGAGAGCGCCGCGGGACGCGCCGGAGCGCCGAGCTCCAAAGTCTTGGGCTGAGCGGCGGCCGCCGCCGCGAGCGTGGCGGGCGAAGCGAGGCCGCGGATCGGCTTGATGGCGATTCCTTGATGCGCATAGGCCATGATGTCGTGCCATGTCTTCGCCGGCAAGGTGCCGCCGGTCATATTGGCCATTCCCTCATTGTCGTCGTTTCCATACCAGACGCAACCGCCCATATTGCCGGTATAGCCGCAGAACCACGCGTCCTTATAGCCATTGGTGGTGCCGGTCTTGCCGATGACGTCGACACCCGGGCCGAGCTGCGCTCTGCCGCCCGTGCCTTCGTCGATGACGCGTTTCATCATCGTGTCGAGCTCGGCCACTTTCTCGAAGGGCACGACCTGCTCCTGCGGCGGCGCGTCGCGATCATGCTGATAGAGAATATCGCCGCGGCTGTTGCGCGCCTCCACGGCGGCATAAGGCGTCGTCTTCTTGCCGCCATTGGCGAAAGCGGCGTAGCCGGCCGCATGTTCGAGAAGGATCACATCGCTCTGGCCGACGGGAAGCGAGGGCGTGTCCTCGAGCGGCGTGGTGATGCCGAGACGCCGGCAGGTGTCGATGATTTTCGCGCGGCCCGCATGGGAATCGCCATTGCCGATGGCGATCGACAATTGAATGGCGATGGTGTTGAGCGATTTGGCGAGCGCCAATGAGAGCGGCAGCGAGCCGGCGTAGCCGCCGCTGTAATTGTGCACGCAATAATTGCCGATGCAGGTCGGGCGGTCGGTGACCACTGTCGTCGGCTTGAATTTATTGCTCATCAGCGCGGTGAGATAGACATAGGGCTTGAAGGAGGAGCCGGGCTGGCGCGCCGCCTCCGTCGCGCGATTGAACTGGCTCGCGCCATAATCGCGTCCGCCGACCAGCGCGCGCACGGCGCCGTCGAGATCCATGAAGGCCGAGGCGCTCTGCTTGGCGTGATAGGCGCGTCCGCTCTCGCGCAAATTCTCTTCCACCACTTCGTCGGCGCGCTTCTGCACATTGGGATCGAGCGCGGTGCGGATCACCAGCACGCGATCATCGCCGAATCTGCCGGCCTCGGCGAGGCGTTGCGCCTCCTTGAAGGCGAAGTCGAGATACCAATCCGGACTCTGGTCGCGCTTGCGCTCGACCGGCGTCGCCGGATTGCGCTGCGCGGCGACGATCTGGCTCTGCGTCATGAAGCCGGCATCGACGAGATTGTCGAGCACGTCATTGGCGCGCGCGCGCGCTGCGGGAAGATTTACGTGCGGCGCGTATTTCGTCGGCGCCTTGAACAGGCCGGCGAGCATGGCGGCTTCCGACAGCGAGACGTCGCGCACGGATTTGCCGAAATAGAATTCGGCCGCCGCCTGAATGCCGAAGGCGCCGCCGCCCATATAGACGCGGTCGAGATAGAGCTTCAAAATCTCCTGCTTGGTGAGGCGTTGCTCGAGCCAGAGCGCGAGAAACGCCTCGTTGATCTTGCGCGTGATGGTGCGCTCATTGGAAAGGAAGACGTTTTTGGCGAGCTGCTGCGTGATGGAGGAGCCGCCTTGCACGACGCCCGCCGAACGCGCGTTCACCGTGAGCGCGCGTCCCGTGCCGACGATGTCGATGCCGAAATGCTCGTAGAAGCGTCGATCCTCGGTCGCCAGCACCGACTTGACGACATAATCGGGATATTGATCGAGCGGCACGGCGTCGTCATGCTTGATGCCGCGCTGTCCGGCGACGGCGCCATAGCGATCGAGGAAAGTGATCGAGAGATCCTGCTTCTTCAGCCAATCGTCGCTGGTCATGCGCATGGCGGAGACCGACAGCGCGAGCGCGACAATGCCGCCGCCGAGCGCGAGCGTCAGCGACTCGCAGCCGAACTCGACCACCACCCGGCGCAGGCCGCGCACTTGGAAGCGGTTCATGAAGGCCGCGAAATTCTCATAGGCCTCGCGCGCGCCGCGGCTCGAGTCGAAGAGGCTCGAGTCGATATAGGCGTCGAGCGCCAGCAGAAGCCTTGCGGCCCGCTTGTATAAGCGCGAGGATCGAATAGGTTCGAGCAATTGCGCCGCTCCCTTGGGCCCGTCTGGGCATCATGCGAACCGGGAGGCGGATGATAGCACTCCTCGAGCCGCCTTGACGATGGCCGGCCCGCAGGATCGCCGGCAGGATGAATAAAGCGCGCGCTGCGCCGCAGACGAGGGCCGAAGACAGAGTATGGCGACGAAGGACGAAAAAGAGACGGGCGAACCGTTCTGGATGAGGCCCTTGGGCGAATTGACGCGGGCGCAGTGGGAGAAGCTCTGCGACGGTTGCGGGCGCTGCTGCCTGGTCAAGCTCGAGGACGAAGATAGTGGGGAAATCTATCACACCAGCGTCGGTTGCGACCTTTTGGACGGCGACACCGGGCGTTGCCGCGACTATGCGGGCCGCCAGACCAAAGTGCCGGACTGTGTGCGCCTCACCATGAAGGCGCTCGCCGGCATCTCCTGGCTGCCGCCCACTTGCGCCTATCGGCTGCGCGCCGAAGGCAAGCCGCTGCCCGAATGGCACCCGCTCTTGACCGGCGATCCCGCCAGCGTGCACGACGCCGGCGTTTCCGTGCGCGGCCGTGTGGCGGCGCGGGAGCGGGAGGTGGACACCGACGATCTGCCCAATTTCATCGTGCTGTGGCCCAAGCGTTGGCCGCGGCGCAAGAAGGGGCGGGCGGCGTGAGGCGCGCTTGCGACGTATTCGATATTGGTTATATTGCAGACATTCGAGAGGGCGTCCGCATGTCCAAAACCACGACGATGACCGTTCGCGTGAGCGGCGCATTGAGCGAATTCGTCGCTGCGAATGTGGGCGAGAATGGCGCCTATGAGAATGTCAGCGAATATATTCGCGATCTGATCCGCCGCGACAAGGAGCGTGCGGAGACAGCGGCCTTCGAGCGATTGAAAGCCGAGCTCGCTCATGCCTTCGCCGCGCCGGAGGCTACGTACGCGCCGCTGACCGCGGCCGATGTGATCGCACGAAACCGGAGCTGACCGTTTGGTCGTCGTCTGTGTTCAGGAAGCCGCCTCTTTCCGTCTCGACGAGATTTATCGCTTCACTCGAGACCGCTGGGGAAGCGAGCAGGCCGATCGCTATATTCGTGGGCTGTTCGAGGCCTTCGACCGGATCGAGACGCATCGGGAGATGTCGCGGCCAATTCCGGCGGAACTCGGCGTCGACGGGTTTTTCTTTCGATACGAGCGCCATGTCGTCTATTGGCGAAGGCTGTCGAACGGCGACATCGGCATTGTGACGATCCTGCACGAACGCATGCACCAGATCGACCGCTTTCGCGACGACTTCGGCGCCTGAGATGGTGTTGTGAATTTATTCCTTGACACCGTGACGATAGTCCTATAGACAAGTCCCATGCTCCAGAATTGCGCTTGGGGCGAGGGGCGGCGGTCCTGCCTCTCGCGGAGAATTTCGACACGCCGAGAGTTTCGACATGGAATTCGCGATCAAAGCCGAGATCGCCGATCCGCGCGCCGAGACCTTCGTCTTCTCTGCGCAGAAGACGATGTATGGCGGCAAGACGATCGCCGCCGGCGACCGAGTGTTTCTCTTCGCCAGCGAGAATGAAGGTGGATGCGGGCTGGTCGCGCGCGGCGTCGTCGTCTTTGCGGCGGCGGTCGCCCGGAAAGCCGGAGTCGAACGCCAGACGCCGCGGGTGAGCGTCACGATCCGGCGCGATGCGCTCGCCGCACGGCCGCTCGGGCGCAATGAGCTGAAGTCTTTCAAAGACTGGAAGGACGGAAAGCCGGAGACCGAGCTCAATTTCAAATTCTATCGTCAGGCGACAAATAAGATCGTCGGCGTCTCGGATGAAACGGCGGCGTTTCTCGACGGGTTTTTCTGAGCGCCCCCCGGACCGCGAGCCTTCAGGCTCGTCCTTTCCAGTCACACGGCGCGCGCCGGCTCGGCGAGCGTCTGTCCGATCATTTCGCAGATTGTCGAAAGCGAGCCTGAAGGCTCGCGGTCCGGGGCAGCGCATCTCACGGAGGCCAAGGCATGGCGCGCAAGCATGACGCGCTCCCGCGCGACACTGTCACGCAGGCGAAGCTTCTCTATGACGCCGGCGTCACGCCGCTCGCCGAGCTGAGCGCGATGCTCGGCATGAGCGAACGGGCGTTTCGACGCTATCGCGAGCGCGAGGGATGGCCGATGCGCGCTTCGCCGATCAAGCGCAAGAGCGCCGCAGAGACGCAAGCAATGGCGCGCGAGAGCGCGCCGGACGCGCCGCCCAAGATGGAGTCGCGCAGCCTCATCGCGCGGCTCGAAGAGGCGGTGGAGCGCGAATTCGTCCGCGCCGAAACAGCGCTCGTGACCTGCGGCGCCAAGGCGGCGCCCAAGACGATGGAGACGAGCGCGCGCGTGCTCGCGAGCCTGGTGCGCAGCCTGGCGGAATTGAAGCGCATGAATCGCGACGCGGGCGCGGCGCGAGAGGAGGACGGGCGTGGCAGAGACGCTTCCGAAGACGAGCCTCCCCGTGAATTGGCCGAGCTCCGCGAGGAGCTTGCTCGCCGCCTCGAGCGCATGTGCGGCGAAGGGTAGGCTCGGCGAGCTGATCGAAGGATTTTCCGCACGCGAGCTCGCGACGCTGCTCGCCGATTGGGAGTTTTGCGCGCGCGAGGATCAATGGCCGCCATTGCTCGCGCCGGACGGCGCACCCTGGCGCGTGTGGCTGATCCTCGGCGGGCGCGGCGCCGGCAAGACGCGCGCCGGCGCCGAATGGGTGCGCGCCATCGCGCGCGGCAGGCCGCAATTCGCGTCGCGTCCCTTGTCGCCGATCGCGCTCGTCGGCGAGAGCGCGGCCCATGTGCGCGATGTGATGATCGAAGGCGTCTCCGGAATTCTCGCCGCGCATAGGCGAAGCGAGCGGCCCTTGTGGGAGCCCTCGCGCAAGCGGCTGACCTTCGACAATGGCGTCGTCGCGCAGGCGTTCTCGGCGGAAGATCCCGAGAGCCTGCGCGGCCCGCAATTTTCCGCCGCCTGGTGCGACGAGCTCGCGAAATGGCGCTATGCCGAGGAGAGCTGGGACATGCTGCAATTCGGGCTGCGATTGGGTGACTGGCCGCGCCAGATCGTCACCACCACGCCGCGGCCCATTCCCTTGCTGAAGCGTTTGATGAGCGAGAAAGGCGTCGTGACGACGCGCGCGACGACGCGGCAGAACGCCGCCAATCTCGCGCCCTCCTTTCTCGAAAGCGTTTTCGCGCAATATGCAGGCACGCGATTGGGTCGTCAGGAGCTCGATGGCGAGATCGTCGAAGAACGCGCCGATGCGCTGTGGTCGCGCGACATGCTGGAGGCGGCGCGCATCGCCGAGGCGCCGCCGATGGAGCGCATCGTCGTCGCCATCGATCCGCCGGCGTCATCCGGCAAGCGCGCCGATCGTTGCGGCATCGTCGCGGCCGGGATCGCTCGAGGCGTCGTCCATGTGCTCGAGGACGCGACGCTCGCCGCGGCGCGGCCGGCGCAATGGGCGCGCGCCGCTGTCGCGCTCTATCACAGGCTCGAGGCCGATGCGCTGATCGCCGAAGTGAACCAGGGCGGCGAGATGGTGCGCGCCGTCATTCACGAGGCCGATCCCAGCGTGCCGGTGAAGGAGGCGCGGGCGACGCGCGGCAAATATTTGCGCGCGGCGCCGGTCGCGCAGCTCTATGAGCAGGGCCGCGTGCGCCATGTCGGCGCCTTTCCGGCGCTGGAAGACGAATTGTGCGATTTCGCGCTCGACGGATTGTCGTCGGGTAGAAGCCCCGATCGTCTCGACGCGCTGGTGTGGGCGGTTCACACGCTGGCGCTGGCGCCGCGCGCGAGCGAGCCGCGCATGCGGCGGCTCTGAGGGGCGACGTCGACCCGTCCGCTACTCGCTACGCCCTACTCACTGCTCACGCGATTTCACAACGGAATTCACATGCCATCTTTCCTCTCCCGCCTCTTCGGCGCGCGCGCGCCGGAGCAAAAAGCCTCGCGCGCCATGCTCTCATTGCATTCGATGGCCACGCCGCAATGGACTGCGCGCAACAATGTCGCGCTGACGCGCGCCGGATATGAGCGCAACGCTGTCTGCTATCGCGCCGTGCGCATGGTGGCGGAAGGCTGCGCCTCCGTGCCCTGGCTCGCCTATGAGGCGCGCGTGGAAAATCCAGAGCATCCGCTGCTGCGGCTGATCGAACGGCCGAACCCTTCCGACACGAGCGTCTCCTTCATCGAGGCGCTCGTCTCCAATCTTCTGCTCTATGGCAACGCCTATGTCGAAGGCGCCTTCGTCGACGGTCTGTTGCGCGAGGCCTATTGCCTGCGGCCCGATCGCATGAGCGTCGTCGCGGGACGCAATGGCTGGCCCGCTGCCTATGTCTATTCGGCCGCCGGCGACAGCGTGCGCTATGAGATACAGGGGCGCGGCATAGAGCCGATCCTGCACATTCGCCTGTTCAATCCACTCGACGATATTTACGGCTTCGCGCCGCTCGCCGCCGCGCAGACGGCGCTCGACACGCACAATGCCGCGAGCTTCTGGAACAAGGCGCTGCTCGACAATAGCGCGCGGCCCTCCGGCGCGCTCGTCTATGCAGGGCCGGAAGGCGGTCATCTCACCGATGCGCAATTCGAGCGTCTGAAGCAGGAATTGGAGGAGAATTTCTCTGGCGCCTTCAACGCCGGCCGTCCGCTGCTGCTGGAAGGCGGGCTCGATTGGAAGGCGCTGTCGCTCTCGCCCAAGGACATGGATTTTTCCGAGACGAAAGCCTCCGCCGCGCGGGAGATCGCGCTCGCCTTCGGCGTGCCGCCGCTGCTGATCGGCCTGCCGGGCGACAACACTTTTCGCAATTACGAGGAAGCCAATCGCGCCTTCTGGCGCCAGACGATCATCCCATTGGTGCAACGTTTGCAGAAAGCGTTTCACGCCTGGGCGCAGCCGGGCTTCTCCCCCTTCCGCCTCGATTACGACGCCGACCGCATCGATGCTTTGGCCAAAGAGCGCGCGCTCGAATGGAGCCGCATCGGCAGCGCCGCCTTCCTCACGGTGGATGAGCAGCGCGAGGCGGCGGGCTACGGCCCGATGGGCAAGCGGGCGAAATATTCGGCGGATCAGCCGCGCGTCGCCGCCGGATCGCCGGAAGGCGGGCAGTGGACGAGCGGCGACGGGAGCGGCGGCGGCGATCTCGCGCAGGTGGCGCTGAACACGATCGCCGGCGTGGTGAGCGATGTGGGCGTCCTCTTGGTTGGGGATAGCAATGACGCTCGATACTCCGTCGACCTGCTGGCGGAAGAAGGCTATGGTCACGCTATACGCGACCATGTCGAAAAAGAAGATGTAGACCTTATCGCTGCTTTGGAGAGCAAGCGAATCAGAATTGGTCTACCATTCATAGGCGTGATCGCCTATGAGCCGGCGGTGGGCTCGTTCGACTCTCGGGAATCCGCAAATGACCTCGTGAACCGAGTGATAGAGACGAACAAGGATCGCGTCGATTCTGTCGCCGAAGGACGACGCGATGAGGTCACGCTCCAGAGAATATTCGGATTTCGAACCGGAAAAGAGGCATTCTTGGAGAGCGGAACGTCGAAGCCGGTCGTTCGATGGACGTTTGGTGTCAGAGTCGTTCTTCATGCCGATCCGACCAGTGATCGAGGTTATCGGGTGCGGACCGCCTTTCCTGTCAACAGCAGATCAGGCCGATGAGCGCGAAAGGGGAACATTGATGAACATTCCTGAAGCATTCTCGGACCTGGCTGAGTGGTTCATGTTCGAAGTCGAAGAAGATATCCCGGAAGGACAGGACTATGTGGCCTATGCCATCGGTCATCTCGACGATCGCCAGAAGAAGGACGCCGAGCGATTTATCGACGGGCTGCTATGTCAGGAGCTTTCCGATCGAGAGTTGATCGACATTTGGTTTCGTGCGGGCGCCAGAATGGGTTTCGCCAAAGACGCCGATTACCGCGTTGTGTTGATAGAAGTCCTGCGCCGACTGCGGCGCGATTGAACGGCCCCGCGTGGAGCGCTCGGACGGCGCGCCGCGCGGCGCCCTCACAGTGGACGAGCAGCGCGAGGCGGCTGGCTACGGCCCGATGGGAAAGCGCGCGAAATATTCGGCGGATCAGCCGCGTGTCGCCGCCGGCTCGCTGGAAGGCGGGCAGTGGACGAGCGGCGACGGGAGCGGCGGCGGCGATCTCGCGCAGGTGGCGCTGAACACGATCGCCGGCGTGGTGAGCGATGTGGGCGGGCTCGTCACGCAGATCGGCGATTTTATCGATCTGCGGGATGAGGAAGGAGGGGGACATGCGATTGCAGAGCATGTCGGGAAGAGCGAAGATTATCTGATACGCCGTGCTCTCGACAGCCGCGTTCGTATCGGCGGGATAGCGTTCTGGGAGGACTTGATCGGTTCCTTCCCCTCTTTGGAGGCGGCGAACAAGCTAGTGAACTCAACGATCGCCCAAAAAGCGACACTTGTCGAGCAAGTGGCGCGAGGCGAGATCGGAGGAAGAGTGCCGATCGAAGCTTGGTTCGGAGCGCCGACAGGCTACGAATCATATATGCCGAATTTCTCAGGACGCCCGGAGATACGCGAGACGCGAGGCGTCCAGGTCATTATCAGGTATAATCCTCTTTCGCCGAAAGGCTACTCCATAGTCACCGCCTTCCCAATCAATCCGAAATAGGTCGTGCGAGATGACGACAATTCCTGACGATTTCAAATACCTGTGCCGCTCGTTCTATCAGGGCGTCAGCGAGGTCTATTCGTCGACGGATGAATTGGTCAGAGACGCCGTTGCGACTTTGAACGAGTCGCAACGACAAGTCGTCCGCGCCTATCTCGACGAATTGACGAGCGAAAAATACACCGAAGAGCAATTGTGGTACATTTGGGAAGATGCCGGAGCGCGCATTCGCATCACCACTGGCGTTCCAGGCGAGTCGGCGCGGTTTCTCGAAATGATAAAAGCGGAGATCGATTCGTCGAAGTGATCGAAGGCGCGGTTGGCGACCTCTGTGATTGGGCGAACCGCGCCTTCTGGCGCCAGACGATCATTCCGCTGGCGCCACGCTTGCCGAAGGCGTTTCACGCCGGGGCGCAGCCGGGCTTTGCGCCCTTCCGCCTCGATTACGACGCCGACCACATCGATGCTTTGGCCAAAGAGCGCGCGCTCGAATGGAGCCGCATCGGTAGCGCCGCCTTCCTCACGGTGGATGAGCAGCGCGAGGCGGCGGGCTACGGCCCGATGGGAAAGCGCGCGAAATATTCGGCGGATCAGCCGCGCGTCGCCGCCGGATCGCCGGAAGGCGGGCAGTGGACGAGCGGCGACGGGAGTGGCGGCGGCGATCTCGTGCAGGTCGCGCTGAACACGATCGCCGGTGTCGTGAGCGATGCGGGTGGTCTCGTTACGCAGATCGCCGATTCCATCGATCTGCGGGACGAGGAGGCGAATGGCGGACGCGTCATCAGCGAACATGTCGGCAAGAGCGATGAGTATTTGATACGGCGTCTCCAAAGCATGCGCTTTCAATTGGGTTTGATCGACCTCGCGCCGCGTGTCGGTTCGTTCCCTTCGCTCGACGCCGCGCAAAAACTCGTCAATTCGACGATCGCGCAAAATCAGGAAATTGTCGATCTCGTCGCGTGCGGCGAACTCGGCGTGACCGAAGCCAAACGGATCAATGGCTGGTTCAATTCGCCCACAGGCAAGGAAGCCTATGTCCCTAGCGTTCGGGGGCGGCCAGAAATTCGCGACACATGGGGCGTTGCCGTGGCCTTGAGGCACGATGTAGCATCGCCGCGCGGATATAGAGCGCAATCCGCTTTCCCTGCCAACCGATAGAGCGCGCACATGACGGTCCCCGACGCCTTCAACGCTATCGCCAACTCCTTTCACCAAGACACATTTCTGTTTCATAATTCGTTGGACAGCGCGATACGTGGGAGCATCTCCGAGTTGACGCCCGAGCAGACGCGGATCGCGAAGGATTATCTCGACGAATTGTTGAGCGGAAAATATAGCCGCGAGCAGCTCATCGACATTTGGTCGAAGAGCCCCGCCGGATCCGGCGGCTTCGGCATGCCGGGCCCTGCCGAGAAATTTCTCGGCCTGATACGCGCCGCGCTCGAAACTTCGCTCGCGTCGCGCGAAACAGAGTAGCTATCCAAGAGGCTCTCGGAGGGGCGTCTGGGCTTCAAGAATAAGGCGCTGCTCGACAATTTTCGCGCAGGCGCGTATGGGCTCCCGCGCGGATCGCGCTCGCCTTCGGCGTGCCGCCGCTGCTGATCGGCCTGCCGGGCGACAACACATTTCGCAATTACGAGGAAGCCAATCGCGCCTTCTGGCGCCAGACGATCATCCCATTGGCGCCACGCTTGCGGAAAGCGTTTCACGCCTGGGCGCAGCCGAGCTTTTCGCCCTTCCGCCTCGATTACGACGCCAATCGCATCGATGCTTTGGCCAAAGAGCGCACGCTGGAATGGAGCCGCATCGGCAGCGCCGCTTTCCTCACAGTGGATGAGCAACGCCAGGTGGCGGGCTACGGCCCGATGGGCAAGCGCGCGAAATATTCGGCGGATCAGCCGCGCGTCGCCGCCGGATCGCCCGAGGGCGGGCAGTGGACGAGCGGCGACGGGAACGGCGGCGGCGATCTCGTCCAGGTCGCGCCGAGCACGATCGCCGGTGTCGTGAGCGATGTGGGCGCTACACTGGTCGGCGAGGGCGAAGGCTATTTCGTCGATCTGCTGGCCGAGATGGAACGCGGAGGACATGCCGTCGAACAACATGTCGGAAAATCGGACGAGTTTTTGCTGAACCGTGTACGCACGGAACGCTTCCCCATGCTGCTGGTGGAAGTCGGCTTGCAGGCGGCCGGCTCGTTTCCCTCTCTCGAGGCGGCCAATAAGCTCGTCAACGCGACTTTGTCGCGAAATAGCGCCATCGTCGAGGCCGTGGCCAATGGATCGATAGGCGGCGATCGAGTAGAAGCATTTTTCGATTCGCCCACTGGAAAAGAAGCATTTGCAAACAGCGGCCGTTCCACTCCATACATGCGAGACACATTCGGCGTACGAGTGCTGCTTCAGCATGACAAATCCTCACCGAACGGCTTCACGGTGTTTACCGCGTTTCCCACGAACAGGCGAGAAAGACGATGATCGTTCCCGAAGCATTCACCGTGTTCACCCGACTTCTCCATCAGGATATTCTTGTCCTTTGTCCTTCTTGGATGGAAGCAGTGCGCCGAACACGGGACTTTCTGACGAGGGAGCAATTGGATTCGGTGCGCGCTTTTCTGGACCTGCTCGCGAGCGGCCAATACAACAATGACCAGCTGCAGGAATTATGGATCAGCTCGGAATCGGATTTTTATGTCGAGGGCGGAGATCTCGCCGGGTTTTTCAAGATGATGCGTTCCTGCCTCGATTGAGACGAGGCAGTGCGCGGTCGTGAATCCTCGGCGGCGCGCGGCCGAGCGTGTCGGGCCCGTCGACGTCAACGCCGACCGCATTGAGGCAAAAGAGCGTGCGCTCGAATGGGGCCGTATCGGAAGCGCCGCTTTCCTCACGGTTGACGAGCAGCGCGAGGCGGCGGGCTATGGCCCGATAGGCAAGCGCGCGAAACACGCGCCGGATCAGCCGCGCGTCGCCGCCGGCTCGCCAGAGGGCGGCTAATGGACGAGCGGCGATGCGAGCGGCGGCGGCGATCTCGTCCAGATCGCGTTGAACACGATCGCCAATGTTGTCGGCGACGCGGGCGCAATTCTCATCGGCGAAAATGATTCCGTCGATATTCGGTCGACTTGCAGGCGGAAGATGGCGGATGGGTGGTCCGCATCGTTCTGAACGCGATCACACAAATCTAGCGCCGAAAGGCGCAATCTCACTCGAACGACAGTCCTCGCAACGACCGCTCCGAGAGAGCGGCCGGGGCGCTGTGCGCTTTGCAGGTTCCCAATGTCCGAGATCGTCACCTCCATCATCGAGCGCGGCGATCTCGCCCATCTCGCGCTTTTTCTCTGGGCGAGCGCCGCGACGCTCTTTGCCTTGCGCGCATTGCGCGAGCTCGGCTGCTCGACGCGCCGTCTCGACGCTTTCGTGCGCGAGCTCGCGCGCTTCAACCGCCGCTATGGGAGCGACTGAATGAATTTTTTGGTTTTCACTCCGCGATTTGCGAAGCGACGCGCTGTGCGCAAGCCGCCGCGCCTCGAGGCCGAGATCGTGTTCAAGACATTCGTGCGCGCGCTGGAGCGCCTGCGTGAGACGCCACGCGGCGGCGGGCCCACGGCGATCGGCGCGACAAGGGAGAAAGCCTGATGGACCATGCGACGAAGCACGCCCGCGCTGCATTCGCGCTGCCGCCGTTCGAGACGAAGCGCGCGCCGGCGCCAGCGGCGATCGGCGCCGATGGCGCATTCGACGGCTATGCCAGCCTGTTCGGCGTTCGCGACACTTGCGGCGATATCGTCGCGCCGGGAGCCTTCGCCGCGAGCCTGCGCGAGCGTGGCGCGGCGAATGTCAAAATGTTGTGGCAGCATCGCGCGGAGGAGCCGATCGGCGTATGGACGCAGATCGTCGAAGATGCGCGTGGCCTTCGCGTGCGCGGGCGGCTCGATCTTTCCGTCGCGCGGGCGCGAGAGGCGTTGTCGTTGATCCACGCCGGCGCGCTCGACGGTCTGTCGATTGGCTATCGCACGCTACGCGCGGCGGGCGATCCCAGGAGTGGCGCGCGGCGATTGCTCGAGCTCGATCTCATCGAGATCTCGATCGTCACTTTTCCTGCGCTGGCGCAAGCGCGCATCGGCGCCGGGCCCATTTCGACCGCGGCGCCGCGACTCGCCGCGGCGCAGTTCGGCCAGAAGCTCGCGCGGCTGCGCATGCAGAGCGCCGCGCAGAGCTTCGAGACGAAGCTGCGCGGGGCGTCGCTCGCGCTCGATCGGCGTTATTCACCGGACCAGCCGCGCGTCCCCGCGGGTTCGTCGGAGGGAGGGCGGTGGACGAGTGAGAACGGAACTAGCGGACTTGGCGGCATTCTCACCGATGTTCTCGCCACGAGCAGCTATTATGTTACAACATCATTGTTTGGCGACGTCCTCAGCGACGCCGAGCCTGACGATTTGCAGGCGGGCGCGGAATATGCTCAAGCGATCGTCAACCGTGCCGCCGGCAAAGGGCCGGAAATCGACAGGGCGACAGAGCGGCTCGCGGAAACATTGGTTTTGGTGGCGGAAGGCTTGCCAGAAGGCGCTGGACCGCTTTATGGCGTAGCGGTCCACTCGGGATTCGCCTCCGCGGTCAGAGTTCTCGATTTTCCCGGCATAGGATTCACTGGCGTCGAGCAGAGCTTCGACACTAACGGTGATATCGACAAATATGGCGCGCCGTATAGCCTCAGAACGGACGTTGTCATGCGAGACGGCTCTGGTAAGATCATCGCAGTGTGGGACGTGAAGACTGGCGGCGCTCGCCTCGACATGGCGAGAGTGCTGCAGATCAGACTGAGGCTCGGGATAGACGACAGCGTTCCGGTCATGGAGATTCAACTCAAGAAGCGAGAGGTCATTCCGCGATGAGCCGAAGCGCCAGAATGCTCAAGCTGCTGCAGAAGGAGATGCACGGCACATTGGTGTGCAAAGCAGTTCTCGTCGCGCCGCCGGTCGATTATCTGGTGAAAGGCTTTATTTTGGAGACGACGATCGAGCGCAATCTCGTGTTCCTCTGGCGCGTCGTCACGCCGCTTTACAAACCGATGAATAACCTCGATTTGACCTACAGCGAGCGAATAGGCGGCGACAAGGTCTTCATCGATCCTCATGCTTACGGCGACGCCGCGAAAAATATCGCCCGGATCATCTCCGACGGGAAACATTTGGACTACCTTCGAGCGATTGCAACGCCGGAAGACTTCCTCCGGTGTCATGTTCCGTTGAGGGGCGATCTTCCGATCTTTTCGGATACGACCTGGCTGGCTTGGCCGCATTTCATGCGAGGCCTCACGCGCTATCTCGTCGGCGAGGAGGAATATGCGCTGGAACAGTTGCGCGTCATGGATCGAGAGATCGACCGCAGCGGGAAGGATCGTTGGTTCTTCCGCCCATATCTGAAGCAATTCCTCGAAGCGGCCCAGCAGGGCCCGGAAAGCGCGCATCGTCTGCTCGCGCGATGGGTGGAGGAGAATATCGAGAGGCTCGGGCTCGGCGACGCGCGCGCGAGCGATCCCGAAGCGTCGAGCTGCTCGTCGATTTCATGACTGCCCGTTTTCGGAGAGTTGGATGTCTCGAAAAGATCTAGAGGTCGGAAAGCAGGCGGCGAAAAAGCTATCCGAGCTGCTGTTGCGGCATGGCGCCGAAAGCAATGAATTTCTCATCGCGCGCCGAGTGTCGCTGCCGAAAGAGGAGTTCGACGCGCTCAGTGGGCTCGTGGGGCGCGTCATGGGAGAAATCTATGTCGAGGGTCTCTATCCGATCTTCGAAGCCTAGCCCCGACTTGAAGCCTCGCGGGCTCGACGGATGAGCGGCGTCGGCGGATTTGACGTTTCATTCGTCGAGCTCGCGAAGCGAACGATCTTGAATCGAATGTGACAGCCGGCAAGCTCATGCCGCCGCCGGAGTCCTAGTCGGCTCGTAGGCCTGCCGGGACTGACGACGCCTTATCCTTTCGGCTGACGCAGCCGATGAGCCGTCGATAGAACGATCCGAGCGACAATTGCTTCGCCGCATGACCGGCGCGCCCCTTTGCCGGCGGGCCGATGACGTCCCTTTCCCCCCGAGGCTCTGCGACCGCCCGCGCATTCCGCGCGGCGCCTTTGCGCGCCCTCCTGTCAGAAAGAAAGAGGTTTTCGCCAATGTCGTCTCTCGAAACCAAGACGCTCTCCGGCGAGGAGGCGCTCGCCGATCTCCATCGCGCTTTCACGGCGTTCAAGGACACCAATGAGGAGCGCCTCGCGCAGATCGAGACGCGAATGGGCGTCGACGCGCTCACCGAGGAGAAGCTGCAGCGCATCGATCGCGCCGTCGACGAGACCAAGCGTCGCCTCGATCGCGTCGCGCTCGATCTTTCGCGCCCGCGCCTCTCTTCGGCGCAGAGCGAGGACGCGCCGGCGCGCGAGCACAAATCCGCCTTTGCGCTCTATATGCGCAGCGGCGAAGCGGTCGGACTGAAGGCGCTCGAATCGAAGGCGCTTTCGGCGGGTTCGGGTCCCGACGGCGGCTATCTGGTGCCGACGCCGGCGGAGCAGGAGATTTTGCGGCGTCTCGCGCGTCTCTCGCCCATTCGCGCCATCGCCAGCGTGCGCGAGATTTCCACACATTCGCTGCGCAAGGCCTATTCGACGCAAGGCCCGGCGGCCGGCTGGGTGGCCGAGGCCGATCCGCGTCCGCAGACGAGCGGCCAGCAGATCGTCGATCTGACCTTTCCGGCGATGGAGCTCTACGCCATGCCGGCGGCGACGCAGACGCTGCTCGACGATTCCGCGATCGATGTGGAGCAATGGATCGCCGAAGAAGTGCAGACCGTCTTCGCCGAGCAGGAAGGCGCCGCCTTCGTGAATGGCAACGGAACCGACAAGCCCAAGGGCTTTCTCGCCTATACGACCGTCGCCGACGCGAGCTGGAGTTGGGGCAACATCGGCTATATCGCAACCGGCGTTTCCGGCGGATTCGCCGCCAGCAATCCGTCGGACGCTCTGTTCAATCTCGTCTATGCGCTGCGCGCCGGCTATCGGCAGAATGGCAAATTCGTGCTCAATCGGCAGACGCAATCGACGATCCGCAAATTCAAGACGACGACGGGCGAATATCTCTGGGCGCCGCCCGCCAGCCTCGACCAATCGGCTTCTCTGCTCAATTTCCCCGTCGTCGAGGCGGAGGATATGCCGAATGTCGGCGCCGACAGCTTCTCCGTCGCTTTCGGCGATTTCGCACGCGGCTATCTCGTCGTCGACCGGCTCGGCGTGCGCGTGCTGCGCGACCCCTATTCGGCCAAGCCCTATGTGCTTTTCTACACGACGAAGCGTGTCGGCGGCGGCGTGCAGGATTTCGAGGCGATCAAGCTCTTGAAATTCGGCGCTGCGTGAATGTGAGCCGCTAAAGCGCCATGCGACGAGCGACGAAGCGAAGCGCTCGTCGCTCTCACTCCCCCCTCCTGCAATGGACGAACCAATGGTTCCGGATCTTCTCTCAGGGCCGGCGCTGGAGCCTGTGTCGCTCGATGACGTCAAGGCCTGGCTGCGGCTCGATTCGAACGAAGAGGATCAGCTTCTGTCCGCGCTGATCGTGTCCGCGCGGCTCACGCTCGAAGCCTATACGCGGCGGTTTTTCGTGACGCAGAGCTGGCGGATGCGGCTCGACGCCTGGCCCACGCAGACGCTGCGGCGAAAAACGCTCGCCATTCCGTTCGCGCCGCTTCGCAATGTGTCGGCGGTCCGCGTCTACGATTCCGCCGATGTCGCCCAAACGCTCTCGAACACGTCTTATCGAGCGGCGTCGGCGCGCGATGCGGGACGCATCGTTTTTCTCGCGTCTCCGGCCGAGCCGGGTCGCGCTTATGACGCGATCGAGATCGACATTGTCGCGGGCTATGGCGCCGCCGCCGCCGATACGCCGGAGCCGCTGCGGCGCGCCATTCTCGCGCTCGTCGCGCATTGGCACGAGAATCGCGGCGATGCTGGCGATGTCGGCGCGCCTCTGCCCACGCTCATTCTCGCGCTGGCGAAGCCCTTTCGGCGCGAGCGCCTGACATGAGCGCGCCGAGACTCGGCGAGATGCGCTTGCGCATGAGCCTGCAGGCGCCGGTGGATACGCCGGACGACAGCGGCGCGATGACGCGCAGCTATGTGACCGTTTGCGATCTCTGGGCGAAGCTCACGCCTGTCTCCGGCGAAGCGCGCTTCGTCGAAGACAGGCAGGAGCAGGCGCTCGAATGGATCGCGCAAATCCGCTGGCGTGCGGATGTGACGAGCCAAATGCGGCTCGTGCTCGGCGCGCGGACACTGCGCATCGAAACGGCGTTTGATCCGGACGGACGGCGCCGCTTCCTGTCGTGTCGTTGCGAGGAGATCGCATGAGGAGGCGCAAATGAGCCTGTCGCCGATCATCGCTCTGCGCAAAGCGATGCGCGCGCGTCTCGTGGCGGATGCGAATCTCGCCTCGGCGCTCGGCGGAGCGAAAATCTATGACGAGGCGCCGCGAGGAGCAGAAGCTCCCTATGTGCTGTTCTCGGAAACGAGATTGCGCGACTGGTCGACCGCGGAAGGCCATGGCGCGGAGCAGCTCATCGCGCTCTCGGTCGTCTCGGTCGAGCGTGGTGTGGCAGAGGCGCTCGCCATCGGCGAGAGGATTGTCGCTCTGCTCGACGAAGCGCCTCTCACTCTCGACGGACATCATCTCGTCGACCTGCGTCATCAGGGAAGTGAGGCGCGCCGCGAGCAGAATGGCCGCTTCGCGCGCGTCGATCTGCGCTTTCGCGCCACCACCGAAGCCCTCTGACGCTTTCAATTCGCATTCGGGAGCCTTCGCATGTCCGCACAAAAGGGAAAAGATCTATTATTGAAGCTCGACGACGGAAGCGGAACTTTCATCTCGGTCGCGGGCCTGCGCACGCGGCGCCTCTCGTTCAACGCCGAAACCGTGGATGTGACCGACGCGGAATCGGCCGGGCGGTGGCGCGAATTGCTGGACGGCGCCGGCGTGAAGCGCGCGAGCCTCTCCGGAACCGGCATCTTCAAGGATCAGGCGTCGGACGCGCTCATTCGCCAGCTGTTCTTCGACAGCTCGCTGCGCGACTGGCGGATCGTCGTCCCGGATTTCGGCGTCGTCGCGGGATCGTTCCAGATCACGAGCCTCGATTATCGCGGCGAGCACAACGCCGAGATGACTTTCGACATTGCGCTGGAATCGGCCAGCGCGATCTCCTTCACGCCGGCGTGAGGTTTTCGTCATGGCCAATCGGAAACGTGGAGAGGTGGAGGCGCGCCTCGATGGCGAGAGCTACCGACTCTGCCTCACGCTCGGCGCGCTCGCGGAGCTCGAGAGCGGGCTCGGCGCGAGCGATCTCGTGGCGCTCGCCGAACGATTCGAAAAGCGGCGGCTCTGCGCGCGCGATCTCATTCGCATCATCGGATGCGGATTGCGCGGCGGCGGACATGAGGTGAGCGACGACGAGGTCGCGCGCATGACAGTCGCCGGCGGACTCGGCGATTATGTGAAAATCGCCGCGGAGCTGCTGGCGGCGACCTTCGGCGACGGCGAAAGCGCAAACCCTCCGTCGCCGCGGGATGCGAGCGGATGAGGCCGGCGCCCTTCCCCTGGGCGCGCGCCATGGCTTTCGGCCTCGGGGTTCTGCGTCTTTCGCCGTGCGATTTCTGGTCGATGACGCCACGTGAATTGGCGAGCGCGGCGGAGGGCGTCTACGGCCGCGCGGCGGGCGCGCCCTCTCGAGACGTGCTCACAGCCTTGATGCGGGCGTTTCCAGATGGAGACGAAAATTGACCGACTCGACAAACAGCGACAGCGCTTCCCAATCATCGCTCGATCTTCCGTTTCAGGCGCTCGATTTGAAGACGACGAAATCGCTGCTCCAGGACATCAATGTCGTCGCCGCCTCGGCGACGAAGACTTTGTCCAGCGGACTCGCCAGCGCGGCTGTGAGCGGGAAGAGCTTCGACTCGACGCTCGCCTCGATCGCGCGCTCGATCGCCAAGCTCGGCGTCAGCGCGGGCGCGCAGGCGCTGACGCAAGGCGTCACGAGTGGATTGAGCGCGCTCATCTCCAGCGCGCTCGGCGGTGGAGGGGGCGTGTCGGTGGCGCCTTTCGCCGATGGCGGCGTCGTCGCGAGCCCGACCTTCTTCGGCGCGAATGGCGCTGTCGGCCTGATGGGCGAGCGCGGCGCGGAGGCGATCATGCCGCTCGCGCGCGGGCCGGATGGACGTCTCGGCGTCGCGATGCAGGGCGCGAGCGATCCGGTGGCGGTCACAGTCAATATCGCCGCGCAGGATGTCGAAAGCTTCCGTCGCTCGGAAGGGCAGATCTCCGCGGCTTTGGCGCGGGCCGTCGCGCGCGGCCGACGCAATTTGTGAGGGGACGGCGCCATGACCGATTTTCACGAGACGCGCTTTCCGCTCGATGTGTCGCTGAATGGCCGCGGCGGGCCGGAGCGGCGCACGGATGTCGTCGCGCTCGGCTCCAATCGGGAGGCGCGTAATGCCCGATGGGCGCATTCGCGGCGGCGCTATGAAGCCGGCTATGGCGTCAAATCGCTCACGCAGCTCGCTGCGGTCATCGAATTTTTCGAAGAGCGGCGCGGGCGGCTGTTCGGCTTTCGCTGGCGTGATCGCGCCGATTGCTCCTCCGCGCGGCTCGGCGGCGTTCCGTCGCCGCTCGATCAAGCGCTCGGTGACGGCGATGGCGCGCGCGCGCAGTTTCAGCTGCTCAAGACCTATGGCGGGAGCTTTGCGCCCTATTCGCGCGTCATCGTCAAGCCGGTCGCAGAGAGCGTGCGCGTGGCGGTCGACGGAATAGAGAAGACGAGAGGCGCAGATTTCGACGTCGATGCGACGACTGGCGTCGTCAGCTTCGCGCCGTCATCCGTTCCAGCGAGCGCCGCTGCAGTGACCGCCGGATTTTTCTTCGATGTGCCGGCGCGTTTCGACACGGATTATCTCGAAATCGATGTGTCGTCCTTCGCCGCCGGAGCGATCCCGAAAATCCCGATCATCGAAATCATTCCGTGAAGGAGAAGGCCGATGCGTTCTGTTTCAACGTCCATGCGGGAGCGTCTCGATGCTCGCGCGTCGACCTTGTGCAATTGCTGGCGCCTCGCGCGCAAGGATGGGACGATCATGGGATTTACCGACCATGATCGCAATCTCGTCTTCGGCGGCGTGACCTATCGCGCGGCCTCGGGGCTCACCGCCACGCAGATCGAGGCGAGCGTCGGCCTCGCGGTCGGAAGCGGCGAGGTGGTTGGCGCGCTGCAAGCGGACGGACTCGCGGAAACTGATCTCGCCGATGGGCTCTATGACGGCGCCGGGGTCGAGATATGGCTCGTCGATTGGTCCGATGTCGACAATCGGCTGCTCGTCGACGCGACGACGATCGGCGAAGTGACGCATAGTGAGTTCGCCTTCCGCGCCGAGCTGCGTTCGCTCGCGCATCTCTTCGACGAGACGCGCGGCGACAGCTTTCAGCGCGGCTGTTCGGCGGATCTCGGCGATGCGCGTTGCAAGGTCGATCTCGACGCTGCGGCATTTCACACGACCGGCGTGGCGCTCGGGCTCGCGCAGGGCGCGATCGTCGCGGCTCTGGCAGGCGATTTCGAGGACGACTTCTTCACCGGCGGATCGCTGACATTCATGAGCGGCGCCAATGCGGGCGCGCGCCTGACGATCAAATCGCATCGGCGCGCCGATGAAAATGCGCGTCTCGCTCTGTGGTCGCAGCCGGCGGGCGCGGTCGCGGTCGGAGATTGCGTCGCGCTGGTCGCCGGATGCGACAAGAGCGCGGCGAGTTGTGAGAGCAAATTTTCGAATATCGTCAATTTTCGTGGGTTCCCGCATATGCCCGGCAATGACGTCGTCATTTCCTATCCGAGCGCGCTCGCGCCGACGATGGACGGTGGGAGCTTCTTTCGATGAGCGGGCTCGCGCGCGCGGCGATCGTCGCCGAGGCGCGGCGCTGGATCGGCACGCCCTATCGGCATCAGGCGTCGCTCATCCATGTCGGCTGCGATTGCCTCGGCCTGGTGCGCGGCGTATGGCGCGCGCTCGTCGGGCCGGAGCCCGAGGAGGCGCCGCCCTATTCGCCGGATTGGGCGGAGGCGCAGGGCGTGGAGACGCTGGCTCTCGCGGCGCATCGGCATTTCGCGCGCGTCGAGCCGGATGCGTTTCGTGCTGGCGACGTGCTGCTGCTTCGCTTCCACGACCATGCGCCGGCCAAGCATCTCGGCATAGCGACCGGCGCGACGCATATGGTCCATGCGCATGGCGGCGCCTGTGTCGCCGAGGCGTCGATCGGATCGTGGCGCAGAAAATTGGTCTGCGCTTTCGCCTTTCCCGGCGTGATGGACTGACGTTTCGAGGATGAGATGGCCACTCTCTTGTTGCAGACCGCCGGCGCTGCGATCGCGCCGGTCGGCTCGATTCTCGGCAATGTCGTCGCGGGCGTGGGAGGGGCGCTCGTCGACGCCGCGCTGCAGCCGCGCGCTTCGACGCGTTACGAGATCGGACCGCGCTTGAAAGCGATGGACGGCGTCGCCTCCACCGAGGGCGCGGCGATTCCGCGCGTCTATGGTCGCGCGCGCATCGGCGGGCAGATGATCTGGGCGACGCGCTTCCTCGAGCAGACGAATGTCTCCCTCGACGGTGGCTCGAGCAGTCGCGGCAAGGGCGGCGGTGGTTCGGCGCAGACCGTCAACGTTTCTTACTCCTATTACGCCAATTTCGCGATCGGCCTCTGCGAGGGGCCGATCGCTTTCGTGCGGCGCATTTTCGCCGATGGCAATGAGCTCGACATGACGAGCCTGCCGATTCGCATCTACAAAGGCGACGAGGAGCAGCTTCCCGATCCGTTGATCGTCGCCAAGGAGGGCGCCGAGAATGCGCTGGCCTATCGTGGGCTCGCCTATATCGTCTTCGAGCAATTGGCGCTCGCGTCTTTCGGCAATCGCATTCCGCAATTCACATTCGAGGTGACGCGGCCGATCGCGGGACTGGGCCAGTCGATCCGCGCGATCGACGTCATTCCCGGCGCGACGGAGGCCGGCTATCAGCCTTCGCTGCAATTGAACTTCTACTCGCCCGGCGTGACCGGCGCGGAGAACCGGCATCAGCTGACCGCGGCGAGCGACTGGACCGCTTCGATCGATGCGCTGCAGGCGCTGTGTCCGAATCTGGAGAGCGTCGCGCTGGTTGTCGCCTGGTTCGGCGACGATCTGCGCGCGGGCCATTGCGCCATAGAGCCGCGCGTCGACGCGACCTTCAAGACGATCGGCGAATTCGACTATGTCTTTGGTCCCTATTGGCCGACGGATTGGTCGGTCGCGGGACTGATCCGCGCGTCGGCGCGGCTGGTGTCGCAGATCGACGGGCGCGCGGCTTTCGGCGGCACGCCCAGCGACGCTTCCGTGCGCGCGGCGATCGCCGATTTGCGAGCGCGCGGTCTGTCGGTCGTCTTTTATCCTTTCGTGATGATGGATGTGCCGCCGGACAATTCTTTGCCCGATCCTCATACGGGGATGATCGGGCAGCCGCCGTTTCCTTGGCGGGGACGCATGACTTGCGATCCTGCGCCCGGACGCGTCGGCACGGTCGATGGAACGAGTGTAGCCGCCGCTCAGGTGGCGGCCTTCTTCACGCAATATCGCGGGTTCGTTCTGCATTATGCGGATCTCTGCGAGGAGGCGGGCGGAGTCGACGCTTTTCTCATCGGCTCGGAGCTCGTGGGCCTGACGCGGGTTCGCTCGGCTGCGGGCGTCTATCCGGCGGTCGCCGCATTGGAGTCGCTCGCCGCGGATGTGCGGCTCGTTCTTCGTAGCGGAACGAAGATCGGCTACGCCGCTGACTGGACGGAATATGGCGCGCATGTTCTGCCGGACGGCGAGCTTCGTTTTCCGCTCGATCCGCTGTGGGCGTCCTCGGCGATCGATTTCGTCGGGATCGACGTCTATTGGCCGCTGTCGGATTGGCGGGACGGCGCCGATCATCTCGATGCGCAGATCGCGTCGAATGTCTATGACGTCGATTATCTCACGGCGCAGGTGGCCGCGGGCGAGGGCTTCGATTGGTTCTATGCGAGCGAGGAGGATCGCCGATCGCAGACGCGCGCGCCGATCACCGATGCGCTCGGCAAGCCGTGGGTGTTCCGCGTCAAGGATCTCGTCGCCTGGTGGTCCAATGCGCATTACGAGCGTGTCGGCGGCGCGGAGCTCGGCGCGGCGACGGGTTGGACGCCGCAGGGCAAGCCGATCTGGATCATCGAGACGGGATGTCCGGCCGTCGATCGCGGCGCCAATGCGCCCAATGTGTTCCCCGATGCGCATTCGGCGGAGGGCGGTCTGCCCTATTTCTCGCGTGGCGGACGCGACGATCTGATGCAGGCGCGCTTCCTGGAAGCGATGATCGCGCATTTCGATTCGACCGCATCTGGCGGCGACGCGCGCAATCCGCTCTCGACTGTCTATGGCGGGCGCATGGTCGATCCGGCGCGCATCCATGTCTGGTGCTGGGACGCGCGGCCGTTTCCCGCTTTTCCGGGCTGTTCGGACGTCTGGGCCGACGCGCCGAATTGGGAGACGGGGCATTGGCTGAACGGACGGCTCGAGGGCGCGCCGCTCGATCGTCTCGTCACGACGCTGGCGTCGACGCTCGCGACGAACGAGCTCGTCGTCGAGCGGCCGGCGATCATCGGCTTCGTCGACGGCTATGTTCTCGACAGCGCCATGTCGCCACGTGAGGCGATCGATCCGCTCGCTTCGCTGTTCGGCTTCGATGCGGTCGTCTCCGGCGGCGCGCTGCGCTTCGTCTCGCGTACAACGACGAGCGTGCAGGAGATCGGCGAGGACGATCTCGTTCCGAACAAGGACGGGACGCTCGTCGAGCTGCGGCGCGCCCAGGAGAGCGAGCTGCCGCATGAGATCGCATTGTCGTTTTGCGATTCGGAGTTCGACTATCGCACAGGCCGCGTGCTGTCGCGGCGGCTCGAGGGCTATTCGTCACGACGCAGCGAGGCGCAGACGGCGGTGATGACGGGGCGCGCCAATGCGCAGCGTTTGGCCGACGTCTGGCTGCAGGACATTTGGGCGGGACGCGAGACGGCGCGATTTTCGGTTCGGCCTGGCCTTGTCACGCTGGAGGCGGGCGATGTGGTCTTGCTGGCGAATGCTCCGGGGCGTCTGTTGCAGATCACGCAGATCACCGATGGCGCCGCGCGCGAGATCGAGGCGCGCGCGGTCGATCCGAGCGTCTATGACCTCGGGGCGCGCGCGGTCGCGCGGCGGCCGCTCGCTTCGCCCGGCGTGATCGGGCCGCCGCGTGTCGTCGTGCTCGATCTCGCGATCGCGAAGGACGGCGAGACGGCGCTGTCGCGTGTCGCAGGCTTCGCCGATCCTTGGCCGGGCGCGCTCGCGATCTGGCGCAAGATCGGCTCGTCTTTCGAGTCGGTCGGGCTGATCGAGAAGCGCGCGACGATCGGCGAGACGTTGGACGCGCTGGCGCCCGGGCCGCTCGGGCGCTTCGATCGCGGAGCGAGCGTCACGGTGAAGCTTTCCTCTGGCGCGCTCGCCTCGGTGGACGACTCCATCGCTTTCGCGCTGCGCTCGGCGATGGCGATCCGCAGCGAGGACGGCGCCTGGGAGATTTTCGCTTTCACACGCGCGGAGCTCGTCGCGACAAACACCTATCGCTTGTCGCGCTTGCTGCGTGGAATCGGCGGCGAGGACGCGCTCGCTTCGCGCAGCGTGGCGGCGGGAGCGATCGTCGTGCTGCTCGACGATGCGATCGTCCCGCTCGCCGTCGATGTCGCGGAGATCGAGTCGGCGCGAATCTATCGGATCGGGCCGGCCGATCGCGGTCATGACGATCCGACCTATGTCGAGCTCGAGGTCGCGGCGACGCGCAAGTCATTGCTGCCCTATTCGCCGACTCATGCCCATGCGCGGCGGACGGCGGAGGGGGTCGTGATCTCGTTCACGCGGCGGGGGCGCATCGACGCCGACGCATGGGAGCCCTTCGACATTCCGCTCGGCGAGGCGAGCGAAGCCTATGAGATCGTCGTCGCGCTTCCGGGCGGCGGCGCGCGCGTGCTGAGCGCGGCGACCAATAGCGCGCTCTATGCGGCGAGCGACGAGCTGGCCGATTTCGGCGCGCCGCAGACGAGCCTCGCATTGCAGATATTTCAAATCGGCGCGCGCGTCGGGCGGGGCTTTCCGCTCGCCGCGACGCTTCCCATCGAGTGAGCCTCCATGACCGATACGATTCATCTCGCTCTGCCCTGCATCGATGCGGCGCAGGCGCAGAAGCATGTGACGCATAATGAGGCGCTGCAGCTGCTCGACGCGATGACGCAGCTCGCGGTCATCGATCGTCGCGCTTCGCCTCCGGCCTCGCCTGTCGAAGGCGATCGCTATCTCGTCGTCGCGACGGCGACGGGCGCCTTTGCGGGCAAGGAGCAGAATATCGCGCTGCGCCTCGCCGGCGCCTGGCTCTTTCTCGCGCCGAATGCGGGATGGCTCGCCTATGTGGCGGCGGAGCAGGCGACGCTGCTCTACGACGGTTCGGCCTGGGTCGACGCAGGCCTCGCATTGCGCGCGCTGCAGAATCTGTCGCTGCTCGGGCTCGGAACGACCGCGGATTCGACCAATCCGCTCTCGGTCAAAGCCAATGCGGCTCTGTTCGCGGCGCGGACGCTCGCCGATGGCGGCGCCGGCGATCTGCGTGTCACGCTCGAGAAGGAGGCCGTCGGCAATACGGTCTCGCAGCTCTATCAGTCCAACTGGTCGGGACGCGCCGAGACGGGCCTCATCGGCGACGATGATTTTCATCTGAAAGTGTCTGCCGACGGAACCATTTGGCGAGAGGCGCTCGTCGTCGATCGAGCGAGCGGCAGGGTCGCCTTTCCGAGCGGGACGGGAGACGGCGCGCCGACGGGCTTTCGCAATCGGCTGCGCAACGCCGCATTCGCGATCAATCAGCGCGCTGTCTCGGGAACGGTGACGCTCGCGGCGGGACAATATGGCCATGATGGCGTGAAGGCCGGCGCCTCGGGGGCGATCTATACATTTTCGTCGAGCGGGATCGACACGACGCTTTCTGTCTCGGCGGGCTCGGTGATCCTGCCGATCGAAGCCTCGCTGATCGAAGGCGGGACCTATGCTCTCGCGCATGACGGAACCGCGCAAGCGCGCGTGTGGCGGGGAACCGGCTATGCGGGTTCGGGCGCCTATGCGGCGGCGTCGCGAGGCGCGCCGCTTCTCGCGACGGGTCTGACGGCGAATGCGCAAACCAATTTGGAGTTTTCGAGCGGGACGATATTGCGGCCGCAATTGGAGCCCGGCGCTCATGCGACCGATTTCGAGCGGCGGCCTCCCAGTGTCGAGTTCGAGCTGTGCCAGCGATATTTCACGATATTGTCGGTCGGATGGGCTGGGATTGCGACGGCGATCTATCAGTTCTCGGGGGGATATATTTCGTTTCCCGCGCACATGCGCGCGACGCCCACCGCGAGCTCGCCGACTGGCGCCAGCCTGTACAACGTCGATTCCGAGTATGTCGACATCATGTCGGCGACGGGGTTCCGATATCTGATCCGCTCGGCGGGCGGTGGTCCGTTCACGAGCGCCAATTCCACCATCACCTTCAGCGCGGAGATATGAGCGCGATGGGCTACTCGATTGCGACCGACATCGCCGGAGCCGTGCAGCGAGTCTTTGTGCGCCGAGACGCGGACGGCGCGCTCGTTCCGACCGATGCAGATACCGCCGACAGCCGTGTCTATCGGGAATGGCTCTCGATGGGCAATGCGCCGACGCCGCTCCCGGCGCCGACGGTCGCCGAGGCGAAGAGCGAGAGGCGCGTCGCGCTCGGCGAACGCCGCTGGCGCGCCGAGACGGCGGGGACGTCGGTGAGCGGCATGAGGCTGCCGACCGACGAGAAGGCGCAGGCGAAGCTGACAGCCGCTGTCGTCGCTTGCGTGCTCGACAATGATTATGCGGTGAATTGGAAGCTCGCGGATGGTTCGTTTCGACAGTTCGACCATGCGACTCTGATCGCCGTCGCGCAGGGCGTGCGCGCCCATGTGCAGAGCTGTTTCGATCGCGAGGCGCAGCTCGTCTCGGCGATCGATGCGGCGCCGGACAACGCCGCGCTCGCGGCGGTCGACATTGAGACGGGATGGCCCGTCTGACGCCGCATTGTCTCGCGGCTTTTCTCCGATGAAAGGACATTGTGATGATCGACACCAAGGTCGCGGCGCGTCGCGCGCCGCGCGCGGGCTTTGCTTTGGACGAAAGCTCGGAGGCGAAGCTCTCGGGCGTTCATCCCGATCTCGCGCGCGTGGTGCGGGCCGCCGCGGCGCGTTGCGAGCAGACATTCGTCGTCTTCGAAGGCGTGCGCACGATCTCGCGCGAGCGCACGCTGATCGCGCGCGGGGCTTCGGCTTTGAAGAATCCCTTCCGTTGTCGGCATGTGCCGACGCAGGACCCGAAATTCGGTCTCGTCGGACATGCGGTCGATCTCGTTCCGCTGATCGAAGGCCGGCCGCAATGGTCATGGCCGCAAATCTATCCGATCGCGCGCGCGATGAAGGCGGCCGCGCAGGCCGAGCATGTGACGATCGAATGGGGCGGCGATTGGCGCACGCTGAGGGACGGCCCGCACTATCAGTTGCCCTTCGCGCTTTATCCGTGATCGCCGCGCGGCGCCTCGTCGCGCGTCACGAACCGCGCCGGGCGGCTTCCCGGCCAAACGAAAGGATGACGCATATGGGTGTTTCTCTTCCTTCGGCTTACGGCTGGCTTCTGGCGCGGGCCGAGGAGCCGAGCACCTGGGCCGGGACCGGCGTCCTGGCCGCGGTGGTGCATTCGGTCGCGCCGGGAGCGCTCGGCGATAGCCTGCTGGCCGTGGGAGCCGCCGCCGCCGGTTTGGTCGCGGTCGTGGTCCCCGAGAAAAAGGCGGACTGATGCGTTTCTGGCGGCGTCGGAGAGGCGTCCGACGCCGCCCGCCCTGCTAGAGTCTTTCCCTGTTTCAGGGAAAGACTCTATGCTTTTGTTTTGACGCGCTTCCAACGCCGAACCGGCGTCCACTTCGGCTGGAGACGCTCTAGAGGCGGCGTTCACTTGTGGCGTTCACTCGGCGTTCAGCAGGGCCATCGCATAGAATTCGCGGGGAAAAGCGAGAATGCGTCCGACCTTGTCGAAAATATTGGCGCTCGTGGTCGCCGTTCCGTCATCTGCGCTCGCCTGGGGCGCGGATCGGCCGGCTTTCCAGTGCCTGCCGGTCGCCGAGACCCGCCAGCTCATAGCGGATCGGCGGCTCGGCGATCCTTTCGCGCTCATGCAGGCGGCGAGCCTCGCCGCCCATGCCGAGCCCATCAACGCCAGGCTCTGCCGCGACCATGACGAGCTAGTCTATGAGATCAGCCTGCTGCGTCGCGACGGGCGTGTGGTGCGGATTTATCTCGACGCAGCGACGGGCCAGCCCCATGCTGGCCATAAAGAACATTGAAAAGACGATTCGTTCGGGGTGACGGAGGCGGGGCGTGCGGCTTCTGGTCGTGGAGGATGACAAGGATTTGAACCGGCAGCTCGTCTCTGCGCTGGAGCAGGCGGGCTATGCGGTCGATCGCGCATTCGATGGCGAGGAGGGGCATTTCCTCGGCGACACCGAGCCCTATGACGCCGTGGTGCTCGACATCGGTCTGCCGAAGAAGGACGGAGTCACCGTGCTCGAGGAGTGGCGCGCGGGGGGGCGGATCATGCCCGTGCTGATCCTCACCGCGCGCGACCGCTGGAGCGACAAGGTGCAGGGCTTCGACGCCGGCGCCGATGATTATGTGGCCAAGCCCTTTCATATGGAGGAGCTGCTCGCGCGCCTGCGCGCTCTGCTGCGCCGCGCGGCCGGCCATGCGACCAGCGAGATCGTCTGCGGCCCGGTGCGGCTCGACACCAAGGCCGGGCGCGTCGTCGTCGATGGCGCGGCGGTGAAGCTCACCTCGCATGAATATCGGCTGCTCGCCTATCTGATGCATCATTCGGGACGCGTGGTGTCGCGCAGCGAGATCGTCGAGCATCTCTACGATCAGGACTTCGACCGTGACTCCAACACGATCGAGGTCTTCGTCGGTCGGCTGCGCAAGAAGCTCGGCGTCGATCTCATCCAGACAGTGCGCGGGCTCGGCTATATGGCGGCGCCGCCCGAGCCGACCAAGCGCTGACGGGGCGCGATGCGGCGATTGGGCTTTCCGGGGCGATCGATCGCGGCGCGGCTGTTCTTCGCAGCAGCGGCGCTGAGCTCCGTCGTGTTGCTGATCGCCGGTCTCGCCCTCACCGAATATTATCGCCGCACTGCGGAGGAAGTGTTCGAGCAGCGGCTCGGCGTTTATCTGCGCGCCATCGTCGCCGATGTTTCGGAATCGGGCGAGGATGGGCGCAGCGGGCCGGGGCAGCTCGGCGATCCGCAATTCGAGCTCGCGCGCTCCGGCTGGTATTGGCAGATCACCCGTCTCGACGACGAGGCGCATGAGATAAAGGCCTCGCGCTCGCTCTTCGCCGCGAAATTGCCCAAGCTCTCGGACCTGCATGTGCCGGCGGAGACAGGCGGCGTGCGGCGCGGCGTCGCCCTCGGGCCGGACGGGCGCTGGCTGCGCATCGTCGAGCGCGTCATCGATGTCGGCGACATTGGCGTCTATCTCGTGCAGGTCGCGGCGACGACGGAGGAGACGGAGCATCAGATCGCGCGCTTTCGCTGGTCGCTGATGGTCGCCTTCTCGCTGCTCGCCATAGCGCTGGCGCTCGCCACGGCCGTGCAGGTGAGCGTCGGCCTGCGGCCGCTGAAATTATTGCAGCGGGAATTGTCGCTTATTCGCCGCGGCGAGCGCGGGCGCATAGAGAGCGCCTATCCGACCGAGGTGGCGCCGCTCGCCGAGGAGCTCAATCTGATGATCTCCGCCAATCGCGATATCGTCGAGCGCTCGCGCACGCAGGTCGGCAATCTCGCCCATGCTTTGAAGACGCCGCTCAGCGTCATCGTCAATGAGGCGGACGCCGCGCCCTCGCTGCTGGCCGCCAAGGTGAGCGAGCAGGCGACGCTGATGCGCGATCAGATCTCCTTCTATCTCGAGCGCGCGCGGGCGGCGGCGCGCGCCGGCGCGATCGGCGCGACGACGGAGGTCGCGCCCGTGGTGGCCGCGCTCTTGCGTACTTTCGGCAAGATCTACGGCGAGCGCGGCGTGGTGTTTTCGGGCGAGGCGGCGGCGGAGCTGCGCTTTCTCGGCGAGCGGCAGGACCTCGAGGAGATCGTCGGCAATCTGCTCGACAATGCCGGCAAATGGGCGGCGAGCGAGGTGCGCCTTTCCGTGACGTTGGAGAATGCCGAGGCCGGACGCAGCCGGCTCGTCTTCACCATAGACGACGACGGTCCGGGCCTCGCGCAGGAGTTTCGCGCTCGGGCGACGCGGCGCGGCCAGCGGCTCGACGAGACCAAGCCGGGGACCGGGCTCGGTCTCTCGATCGTCGCGCATCTCGCCGCCGATTACGGAGGCTCGCTCGCGCTCGACGATAGTCCGCTCGGCGGCCTTCGGGCGCAGGCGCGCCTGCCGGGCCTTTGACAGCGCGAATGCCTTCCGGCAAGAGGAGAGGCGATTGCGAGAGCGGAGAAAGTTCATGTCGGCGCAGGCGAATTCGGCGATCGTCAGAATTGCGATGGCCGCAGGCATTTATTGCGCGGCGCTGGCCGTCTCTGGCTGCAATTCGACCGCGCCTTCCGCTCCCGCCGCCGCCGTCGTCGCCGCGCCCGAGCCTCCCGCGCCGGGCGTCATCGGCGCTGCGATCGGCCGCGAGCTCGATGCGGCGGACCGGGTCACGGCCGTCGCCGCGCAGCAGGAGGCGGTCGCCTCCGGTCAGCGCAAGAGCTGGCGTGGAGCCCATGGCGCCTATGGTTTCGTCGAGCCGGGGCCGGAGGCCGCATTGGGCGGCTGCCGCGATTATACGCATAAGATTTTCATCGACGGCCGTCCGCAGCAGGCCAAGGGCCAGGCCTGCAAGAGGCCGGACGGCGGCTGGCGCGTGACGAGCTGAGCCGCCTCTCTCAAGAATAGAAGGACGGCGTCGGATAGGCGTCGTTCAGCACGAAATCGCCGATCTCCTTCAGCTTGTGATCGATGGGATCGTGCAGAGTATGCGTGCGGGCGTTGCGCCAGAAGCGATCGAGCCGCAAGCGCGCATGGGTTGCGCGCGCGCCCATGATCTCGAAGATGCGGGAGCTTATGTCGAGCGCGGCGCGCGCGCTCACGGTTTTGGCTGTCGCGATCTCTATCGCAATGGCGCCGCGCTGCTGCGGCGTGATGGCGTCGCCGCGCTCCCAGCCGCTCTGAAAGGCGCGTGCGGCGCGATCGAGCAGGGCCTCGGCGGCGGCGGCCTGCGTCCATAGCTCGCCGGTCGTGTGGAGAATGAACGGATCGGCGCCGATGCGCGCGGCGCCCTCGCTCGGCAGGCCGCGCACATAGGCTTTGGCCTCCTCCAGCGCGCCGCGCGCGAGGCCGGCGAAAATCGCGACCAGCAGCAGCTGCACGAGGCAAGGCCGCAGCGCTGCAAAGGGCGAGCCCATCGGGCCCGGTGAGACGAGCAGTTCGTCCTCCGAAATCTCCACGCGCTCGAAAGAGACCGCGCCGCTGTCGGTCTGGCGCTGGCCCATATTGTCCCAATCATCGTGAATGCGCAGGCCCGCGCGCTGCGTCGGAATCGCCGCGATCTTCAGCCTGTCGTCCTCGTCGAGGGCGGAGACGATGAGCATGTCGGAATCGCTCGCGCCCGAGCAGAAGGTCTTGGCGCCGTCGAGTCGCAAAATCCCGCCGTCGCGGGAGAGCCGCAGGCGCGGGTCCTTGGGATTGACCGCATTGCCCCAGAAGCAGCGCTCGCGCGCGGTCTTCTCCATCAGCGCCTGCGCCTGCGCGGCTGTTCCGAAGATTTGCGGCGTGACCACCATCAGATGATGAAAGGCGAAGAGATGGGCGAGCGCGCTGTCGACCGCCGCCATGCGTCGGACGGCCTGCGTGATCTCGACCCAATCGGCGCCGGCGCCGCCGAGCGCGCGGGGAATGGCGAGGCTCAGCAATCCGCTCGCGCGAATGAGATCGCGCTCGCGCTTGGCCGTGCCGCCTTCCGCATCCCGTTTTGCGGCCGTGGATGCGAGATCGGCGAGCAGCGGCTCGAGCGCCGGATCGCTTGGAAAGGCCGTTTCGGTCTCGAGGTGGGACATGAGGAAAAAGCTCCTCGGGCGGACAGGGCGACGGCTGCCGGGCCGGCGACGTGACGCGGCTTTTGGTGCGGACGGCGGGGATCGAACCCGCATGGGCATAGCCCGAGGGATTTTAAGTCCCTTGCGTCTACCGGTTCCGCCACGTCCGCGATTCGTCGAAGTGATAGCGCAGCGCGCAGGCCTCGGCAAACCGAGACCTCAACCTCGGGTTAACCATGAGGGAGATATGTCTCGGCGGTTCGCCTCCGAGCAGCCGCGCGCTCCTCGGGCCAGAAGCGCCGGAGCGTCGATTGCTCACCTCGACCGATCAAGCCGTCCGCCGCGACATCGACGCTGCGCAGCCGTCTCGAATCGCCCTCGGCTCCCTCGCGCCGCTCGCGGCCTGCGCGGCGATCTTCCTGCTGCTGCGGCCCTATTACGGCCTCGAGCATGACGCCGTGATCTATATGGGCCGCGGCCTCGCCGATCTCGATCCGCGAGGCGTCGGCCTCGACATCATGTTCCGCTTCGACGGCCAATCGAAATTCAGCGTCTTCTCGCGGCTCGTCGATGGTCTCATCCCGGCTCTCGGCCTCGCCGGGGCGGCGAAATCTCTCGCTTTCGCCGGCTGCGCCCTCTGGTTCGCGGCGCTGGCGGCGCTGGCCTCGCGCCTCGCGCAAAACAGCGCCCTCTGGGCGCTGCTGCTGCTCGCCGCCTGTTTCGACAGCTCCTATGGGGGATTCGGCGTCTTCCATTTCGCCGAGCCCTTCGCGACGCCGCGGCCTTTCGCCGAGGCTTTCGTCTTGGCCGCTTTCGCGGCGCTGCTGTCCGATCGGCGCTGGACAGCCGGTCTCTGCCTCGTGGCCGCCGTGGGGTTTCACCCGATCATCGCCGCGCCGGGCTGTCTCGTCGCGCTATTGTATGAAGGGCGGAAAGACCGGCGCATTTTCATCGCCGCTCTGCTCGTCGGGGCGGGGCTGCTCGCAGCGGCGCTGGCCGGGGCGCCGCTGCTCGAGAGGCTGACCGCGCCCATCGATCCGCAATGGGCGGCGATCATCTCGGTGAGAAGCGACTATATTTTCCTCGCCGATTGGCCGCCCAGCACATGGATCGCGATCCTGCGGCAGGCGAGCACGCTGCTGCTGGCGGCGAGCCTCGCGCCGCCTCGCGTGCGGCGTCTGCTCTTTTGCGTGGTCGCGGCGGTGGGCCTCGGCCTCGCGGTGAGCTTCGCGCTCGGCGATCTCGCCATGCGAGAGCTCGCGGCGCAGGCGCAGAGCTGGCGCGGGCTGTGGCTCGCCGCCGCCTTCGCGCCTCTGGCGCTGGGCCTCGCCGCGCCGGCCTTGTGGCGCGAGGGGTCGCGGGGCCGCATCGTGCTCACGCTGCTCGTGACGAGCTGGATTTTGCGCGCGGCGCCCGAGAGCGCCTTTCTCGCTCTCGTCGCCGTCCTCGCCTGGTGGGGCCGGGAGCGCTGGAGCCACATCTCGCTCGCGCTGCTGGAGCGCGCGCTTTTCGCGCTCTGCGGCCTTTGCGCGCTCTGCGTGCTCGGCGCGGCTTTGTGGTTCGCGCGCGAATACGCCCGCACGGCGCCGAGCGAGGATACGGTCCTCTCCTCCGTGTTGCGCGCCGGCGAGCCGGCCTTCGTTCCGCTTCTGCTCATCGCGCTCGCCATGCTGGTCGCGGCGCCGCGGCCCCGCCCGCTCCTGGCCGCGGCCGCAGCGGGGCTCGTCGCGCCGCTGGCGGCGTTTTGCTGGATCTATGAGCCTTTCCCGCTCCGCTCGGCCGAGGTCCATCCGCCCGAGCTCGAGGCGATCGTGGCGGGACGAGCGGGCGAGGTTCTCTGGGTGAACGACAAGCTCGCGCCCTGGGTGTGGCTCGGCCGCGCCAATTGGGCGTCGCGCGTGCAGGGGGCGGGCGTCGTCTTCTCGCGCCCGCTGGCGCTCGTCTGGCGCGAGCGGATGGGATTTCTGCGCGATCTCGGCTGGGTCGCCGACAGCGCGCTGAAGCCGCGCACCGACGATGTGATCGATTTTCCGCCCTTTACGCGCGGCGGGCTGGAAAGCCTCTGCGCGCGCGCCGACGCGCCGGCCTATGTGGTAGGGGCGATCGAATCGCCGGATGCGCTCGCGCCGGGGCTCGAGGCGCGCTTCTGGCGCGGCCCGACGCGCTTTTCGCTGCATCTTTCCGGCGCCGCGCCGCAGTGGACGCCGATCGAGCATTACGCGATCTTCGATTGCGCGGCCTATCGGCCCGCGGGATAGAGCGTTTCCAGCCGAAGTGGACGCCGGTTCGGCGTTGGAAACGCGTCAAAACAGGGGCCTAGAATCTTTCCGTGTTTCAATGAAACACGGAAAGATTCTAGGCGAGGTCAGGACGATCCTTTGGCGATCGGCGCCTGGAAGGTGAGGCCCGTGTCCCAGGGGAAATAAATCCAGGTGTCCTGCGAGACCTCGGTGACGAAAGTGTCGACCAGCGGCCGGCCCTGCGGCTTGGCGTAGACCGTCGCGAAATGCGCCTTCGGCAGCAGGGCGCGCACCACCTTGGCCGTCGCGCCCGTGTCGACGAGATCGTCGACGATCAGCACATCCTCGCTCGGGCGCGCGAGAATCGTCTCGGAGAGCGGCTTCAGCACATGGACCTCGCCGCGCTGCGTCTCCTCGTGGTAGCTGGCGACCCCGATCGTGTCGATGACGCGAATGCCGAGCTCGCGTGCGACGATGCCGGCCGGCACCAGCCCGCCGCGCGTCACTGCGACGATGGCCGAGAAGCGGCCGACCCCCGAGAGCCGCCAGGCGAGCGCGCGCGCATCGCGGTGGAAGGCGTCCCAGGACACCGGAAAGGCTTTGTCTTCCATAGAGCGGGGTCTCCTCGAGAGCGGTCTTCTCGGCCGTCAGAGCGGCGTTCCATTGGCGGTGAGCCGCACGATCAGCGCCCGCACCTTCTGCGCCGCGGCCTCGAGCTCGGCGCCGTCGCGGCTGCGCAGCACGATCTGATTGCGCACGCCGGCGCTGGAGAAGGACGGATAGGAGCCGACCGTCACGCGCTCATGCTCCTTGGCGATGCGCTCCAGATCGGCGGCGTAGCGGCCCTCCGGAATGCCATGCGCGTCGACCGTGGCCACCTGCACGCGCACGCCCTTGACGATGCGGCCGGCGGCGGCGTCCAGCATGGCCTGCATGATGATCGGCACGCCGGCCATGACGATCACATTGCCGATCATGAAGCCCGGCGCCTTGGAAATGGCGTTCTCGATCAGCTCCGCGCCCTGCGGAATGCGGGCCATGCGCCGGCGGGCGGGATTGAGATCCTGCGCGGCGATGCGCTCCAGCAGCATGGCGATGGCGCGCTCGTCCTCGCCGATCGGAACGCCGAAGGCCTTGGCCACGGCGTCGGCGGTGATGTCGTCATGGGTGGGGCCGATGCCGCCCGTGGTGAAGACATAGCTGTAGCGTCCCCGCAGCGCGTTCAGCGCGGCGACGATCTCCTCCTCCACATCCGGCACGACGCGCACCTCGCGCAGGTCGATCCCCAATTCGCCCAGATATTTGGCGATATAATTGGTGTTGAGGTCCTGCGTGCGGCCGGAGAGAATCTCGTCGCCGATCACGAGCACGGCGGCCGTGACTATGTCTTCGCGCTCCATCGGGCCGCTCCTTCGGGTCAGTCTGGCCGAAACTCTATGACAGGGCCGCCGCTCAGGCCAGCCGGGCGTTCGGGTTCGGCCCCGGCTTCCGCCGTTCGTGGCGCACGCATCTTGCTTTGCGGCGCCAATTTCTTAATTTATAAGCTAAAGCAGGCGACGACCAACAGAGAGCACAGCATGACATTCGTCGAGTCCCACCTCGCGGGCTCCGGGCGCAAGAGCGGCCAGATCAAGCTCCACGGACCCGAGGATTTCGAGGGCATGCGACTCGCCGGCCGGCTCACGGCCGAGGCGCTGGACATGCTCGTCCCTCATGTGAAGCCCGGCGTCACCACAAAGGCGCTGGACGATCTCGTCTTCGACTTCGCCATAGCCAACGGCGCCTATCCGGCCCCGCTCGATTATCGCGGCTATCGCAAATCCATCTGCACCTCGATCAATCATGTGGTCTGCCACGGCATTCCGGACGACAAGCCCTTGCGCGAGGGCGACATCGTCAATGTCGACGTGACTTTCATCATCGACGGCTGGCATGGCGATTCGAGCCGAATGTTCGCCGTGGGCGAGGTTCCGCGCCGCGCTCAGCGCCTCATCGACGTGACCTATGAGAGCCTCATGCGCGGCATCGCCGTGGTGAAGCCCGGGGCGACGACGGGCGATATAGGCGCGGCGATCCAGCGCTTCGCCGAGGCCGAGCGCTGCTCCGTGGTGCGCGATTTCTGCGGCCATGGGCTCGGGCGGCTGTTCCACGACGAGCCCAATATTCTGCATTATGGCGTGCCGGGGCAGGGGGTCGAGCTGCGGCCCGGCATGTTCTTCACCATAGAGCCGATGATCAATCTTGGCCGGCCGCAGGTGAAGGTCCTCTCCGACGGTTGGACTGCCGTCACCCGCGACCGCTCGCTGTCGGCGCAGTTCGAGCATTCGCTCGGCGTGACCGAGACCGGCGTCGAAATCTTCACCGCCTCGCCCGCAGGGCTCGACAATCCGAACGGCGCCTCGAGCGCCGAATGAGCGAGCCGCGCGCGCCTCGGCGGCGACCGGCCGGCGAGAAAGCCGCCGACGGTCTGCGCGAGGAGGCGCCGCATTTTCACGGACACCGCCAACGGTTGCGCGACCGTTTCCTCGAGGCGGGCGAGGCCGCGCTCGCCGATTACGAGCTGCTCGAGCTGGTGCTCTACCGCGCCATTCCGCGGCGCGACGTCAAGCCGCTGGCCAAATCGCTGATCGCGCGATTCGGCTCTTTCTCCGAGGTGGCGGCGGCGCGGCCCGAGCGGCTGCGCGAGATCGACGGGCTCGGCGAGGCGGCGATCTGCGAGCTCAAGCTGATGGAGGCGTCGGCGCGGCGCCTGGCGCGCAGCAATCTGCAGAAGCGCACCGTGCTCTCCTCTTTCGCGGATGTGATCGATTATTGCCGCACGGCGATGGCCTATGCCGAGCGCGAGGAGTTTCGCATTCTCTTCCTCGACAAGCGCAACGCTTTGATCGCGGACGAGGTTCAGGGCGTCGGCACGGTAGACCATACGCCCGTCTATCCGCGCGAGGTGGTGCGGCGGGCGCTGGAATTGGGCTGCTCCGCGCTGATTCTCGCCCACAATCACCCTTCGGGCGATCCGACGCCCTCGACCGCCGATATTCGCATGACGCTGGACATCATCGCCATCGCCCAGCCTTTCGGCATTGCGGTGCATGATCATCTGATCGTGGGGCGGAACGGGCATTCGAGCCTGAAGGGGCTGAAGTTCATTTGAGGCGGCGGCTTCGACATTTCGGGCCAAAATCACCATAAACAAACTGTCTCCCATCGCTTTCGCGAATCGCTCCCGCCACCGCTTCCCCGAGGTCCGTTGCCTTCCTTCGCCGTCACGCCGCTCATCATCGCCACGGCTCTGTTCATGGAGAACCTCGACGGCACCGTACTGGCGACGGCGCTGCCGGCCATGGCCGCCGATCTGCACGAGGACCCCGTATCGCTGAAGCTCGCGCTCACCTCCTATCTGCTATCGCTCGCGGTTTTCATCCCGCTCTCCGGCTGGGTCGCCGATCGCTATGGCGCGCGGCGGGTGTTTCGCGCGGCGATCGTCGTCTTCACCTTTGGCTCCATTCTCTGCGGCTTCTCCACCTCGCTCGCCGGCGTCGTCGGGGCGCGAATCGTGCAGGGGCTCGGCGGGGCGATGATGGTGCCGGTCGGGCGGCTCGTGCTGCTGCGCGTCGCGCCGCGACACGATCTCGTGCGCGCGCTCGCCTATCTCACCATTCCGGCGCTGATCGGCCCGGTGGTGGGACCGCCGCTCGGCGGCTTCATCGCCACTTATTTCCATTGGCGCTATATTTTCTGGATCAATGTGCCGATCGGCTTTCTCGGCGTCGCGCTCGTCACCCGCTATATTCCCGATCTGCGCGAGGAGAGCGTTCCGCCGCTCGATGTGACGGGCTTTCTGCTCTCTGGCCTCGGGCTGTCGAGCCTCGTCTTCGGGCTCGGCGCGCTCGGCCAGGGCATCGTCCCGGCGCCGGCCGCGGCCGGGCTGGTCACGGCGGGCGCGGCTTCGCTTCTCCTCTATCTGCGCCATGCGCGGCGGACGCCGCATCCGATCATCGATCTCGATCTCCTGCGCGTGCCGACCTTCTACGCCGCCGTTGTCGGCGGCTTCATGTTCCGCATGGGGCTCGGGGCGATTCCGTTTCTGCTGCCCTTGATGCTGCAGACCGGCTTTGGCCTCACAGCCTTTCAATCGGGATCGCTGACCTTCATCGCCGCCATCGGCGCCATTGCGATGAAGACCACCGCGCAGCCCATTCTGAACCGCTTCGGCTTCCGGCGCGTGCTGATCGTCAATGCGATCATCTCGGCCTGCTTCTTCTGCTTCAATGCGCTGTACACGCCGGCGACGCCGCATTGGCTCATCATGAGCGTGCTGCTCGTCGGCGGCTTTTTCCGATCGCTGCAATTCACGGCGCTGAATGCGATCGGCTATGCCGATGTCGACGATGCGGCGATGAGCCGGGCGACGAGCTTCGCTTCGGCGGGCCAGCAATTGTCGCTGTCGGCGGGCGTCTCGCTGGGCGCCGGGGCGCTGGAGAGCGCGCGTGCGCTGCATGGCGGCGGCGCGCTGCGGCTCGCGGATTTCGACGCCGCCTTTCTCGTCGTGGCGGCGGTGTCGGCCTCGTCCATCCTGATCTTCCGCAGGCTCGCGCCGACGGCGGGCGCGGGGCTCACGGGGAAAGAGGCGATCGAGGCCGACGGTTCGGCCTGATCATCTATCGGGTAGGAATTCCGCTCAGCCGCGAAATCCGGTGGCGAGCACATAGAGCTCGGCCGAATCGGGGCGGCTCGCGGCCGGCTTCAGATGGCGCACTTGCGCGAAGTCGCGCTTCAGCGCCGCGAGCAATTGATGCTCCGTGCCGCCCTGCAGCACTTTGGCGATGAAAAAGCCGCCCGGCGCCAGCACATCCTTGGCGAAATCCGCGGCGAGCTCGGCGAGCGCCACGATCTTCAGATGATCGGTCTGCTTATGGCCGGTGGCGTTGGCCGCCATATCGGACATGACGCCATCGGCGCCGCCGCCGAGCATGGCCTTTATCTGCTCCGGCGCGGTCTCGTCGTTGAAATCCATCACAGTGAATTCGACGCCCGCGATGGGCTCGATCTCGAGCAGGTCGATGGCGACGACCTTGCCCTTGCTCTTGCCATCGGCGGATTTCACGCGCGCGGCGGCGATCTGCGACCAGCCGCCGGGCGCCGCGCCGAGATCGACGATGCGCTTTCCCGGCGTGAGAAGCTTGTGGCGGTCGTCCATCTCGAGCAGCTTATAAGCGGCGCGCGAGCGATAGCCGTCGCGCTTGGCCTGCGCGACAAAGGGATCATTGAGCTGACGCTCGAGCCAGAGCGTCGAGGACAGCGAGCGCTTCCTCGCCGTCTTCACGCGTTCCTTCAGCGAGCGGCCGCCTTCGCGTCCTCCTGCGCCCGATTTCGTCATGCGAGCACCGCTTCGCGCGGCGCGAAGGTTCCGTCGGCTTCCTGCTCCATCGCGATATGGCGCTGGTGGAAGGCGAGCAGGCTCGAGCGATGGCCGATGGAAACGATCGTCGTATTCGGCAGGCGCTCGCGCAGCATGCGGTAGATGTCGCTTTCGAGCTTCTCGTCGAGCGCGGAGGTCGCCTCGTCGAGGAACAGCCAATCGGGCTCGGCGAGCAAGGCGCGCGCGACGGCGACGCGCTGCTGCTCGCCGCCGGAGAGGCGCTGCGACCAGGAATCCTCTTCGTCCAGGCGATATTTGAACGGTCCGAGCCGCGCGGCGTCGAGCGCCTCCTCGATCGCGCGGCGGGAGAAGGCGTCGGGCGCGCTCGGATAGGCGATGGCCTCGGCCAGCGTGCCGATCGGGATATAGGGCTTTTGCGGCAACAGCAGCAGCTTGGCGTCGTTCGGCGTGCGCACGCGGCCCTCGCCATAGGGCCAGATGCCGGCGATGGCGCGAAACAGAGTCGATTTTCCCGATCCCGAGGGCCCGGTCAGCAGCGTCGATTCGGCCGGTCGGAACACGAGATCGCGCGCCTCGACGATGCGCCGCCCGTCGGGGAGCGACAAAGCGAGATCATGGACGGCGATCTCGGGCGAAGCGCCGCGCTCGATCTTCGGCGCCGCGGCGCCCATCGTCGCCGCGCGCTCGATCGCCTCGTCGAAGGAGGCGAGGCGGTCCAGCACCGCTTTGAAATTGGCGAGCGAGGTGTAGTAGGTGACGAAGAAGGTCAGCGCATCCTGCACCTTGTCGAAGGCGCCGGAGGTCTGCGTCATCACGCCGAGATTGATCTTGCCGGCGAAATAGAAGGGCGCGGTGAGCAGATAGGGAATGATCGGCGACAATTGCCCGTAGGTCGCCGTGAAGCTGATCATCTTCTTGCGCGTCGTGACGATGCGCAGATAGTTGACGATGATCGCCGTGAAACGGCTCACCAGCGAGGATCGCTCGGCCTTTTCGCCGGCGAGCAGCGCGACCTGCTCGCTATATTCGCGCAAGCGCGCCAGCGAGAAGCGGAAGTCCGCCTCGCGATGCTGGCGCTCGAAGAACAGGCCCGACAGCGTGCGGCCGAGAAGATGCGTCACCACCGTGCCGACCGCCGCATAGAGCAGCGCCACCCAGAACAGGAAGCCGGGAATGAAAATATCGGTGCCCGGGAAGGCGTAATTGCCGGAGAGTCCCCAAAGGACGATAGAGAAGGAGACGAGCGAGCTCAGCGTCTGGATCAGCAGGATCGTATAGGAGTAGATGCCATAGCCGTCGGTGCCGCCGTCGATGAAGCGGTTCACGTCCTCGGCGATGCGCTGGTCCGGATTGTCGGTCTGACTGCCGGCGAGCGCCATCCGATAATGCGTGTGATCGCCGAGCCAGCGGGACACGTAATGCTCGGTGAGCCAGCGCCGCCAGCGAATGATCATCAGCGATTGCACGACATATTCGATCACGGCGCTGATGATGTAGGTGAAGGCCCAGGGCGTGAAGACATAGAGCAGCAGGCTCCAGAACGCGTCGGCGTTCTTCTCCTGGATCGCGTTGAAGAAATCGCGATTGAAAAAGGACAGGCGCACATTGACGCCGACCTGCGCCTGATTGATGAGCACCAGCAGCACGATCATCGCGACGGCGATGCTGCGCTCCCGCGCGCCGAATCGAAAGAGCCCGAGGACGTTCCCTTCGCCACGGTCGCTGCTGTCGAAATAGAGATCGGCGATGCGCGTCATCTCGCGCACGACGGGAATATGAGAGACGGCGAAGACGGCGATCGAGAAGACGGCGACAGTGAGCGGCAGGCTCTCGGGCAGCGCATAATCGGCGAGCGCGGCGGGCCACAGGCCCTCCTCCGCGAGCAGGCGCGCGACGCCGAAGACGATGGTCTCCACCGAGAAGATGGAAACGAATATCTTCAGAAAGCTCGAGATGGCGGCGCTGCGCCAGGTGATGAAGGCGCAGAGCCCGGCGGCGGCGGCGAGGAGGAAGAGATTGGCGTCGCCGAGGTGAGCGCCCGCTGCGAGCGTTAGCGCCGCGAAGACGGCGACGGCCGCTCCGAGTCTCTGCATGTCCTGTCCTCTCATTGGTCGCGCCGAATTCGCGCAGGGCGTCGCATTGGGCGCAGTAATCTCAAGATTGCGCCACTGGCGTGGCGCTGGGCTCGGCGCGCCGCTTTCTCCCTGCGATAGCGCGCTTTCAGGCGAAAGGGCAAATCGTCGCGCCGCGCCGTGGCCCTTCGCCGCGAAAGAATTTTGCTCGAGCTGCGCCGACGCGAGGAGACGGCCGCCGCTCCTGCCTCCTTGGTGGAGAAGATATTGCCGGCTTTCGGGCGGCGAGGAAAAAATTCGGCGTTTTCGCGTCCGGCGAGGAAGGAAAAGGCGCGCGTTCTTGACTTCCCGCGCCGTTACGGCCAGTTTCCGCGCCGCTTCGCTAGGCTTTCCAGCCGCAATCCCGTGTCGTTCGCCTCATGCGCTCCTATCTCGACTTCGAAAAGCCCGTCGCCGAATTGGAGACCAAAGTGGAGGAGCTCCGCGCGCTGGCGTCCAAGGGCGACGGCGTGTCGATCTCCGACGAGCTTGCCAAGCTCGAGGCCAAGGCGCACAAGGCGCTCGCCGATCTCTACGCCAGCCTCACGCCGACGCAGAAAATCCAGGTCGCGCGCCATGCGCAGCGGCCGCATTTCTCCGATTATGTGCGGCTCTTGTTCAGCGAGTTCACGCCGCTCGCCGGCGACCGCGCCTTCGGCGAGGATGCCGCGATCGTCGGTGGTTTCGCGCGGTTTCGCGGCGAGCCGGTCTGCCTCATCGGCCAGGAGAAGGGCTCCGACACGGAGAGCCGGCTGAAGCATAATTTCGGCATGGCGCGGCCGGAGGGCTATCGCAAGGCCGCCCGGCTGATGGAGCTCGCCGACCGATTCGGCCTGCCGGTCATCTCGCTCGTCGATACTTTCGGCGCTTTTCCGGGCATAGACGCCGAGGAGCGCGGCCAGGCCGAGGCGATCGCCCGCTCGATCGACGTGTCGCTGTCGCTCGGCGTGCCCAATGTCGCCGTGGTGGTGGGCGAGGGCGGCTCCGGCGGCGCTATAGCCATCGCCAGCTGCAACAAGGTGCTGATGCTGGAGCATTCGGTCTATACGGTTGCTTCGCCCGAGGCTTCCGCCTCCATTCTGTGGCGCGACGCCTCCAAGGCGCAGGACGCCGCCACCAGCATGAAGATCACCGCCCAGGACCTGCTGAAATTCGGCATCATCGACGTCATTGTCGCCGAGCCGGCGGGCGGCGCCCATCGCGACCCGGAGACGGCGGTCGCCGCCGTCGGCGAGGGGATAGACGACGCGCTGGCGAGCCTCGCCAATCTTTCCCGCGCGCAGATCGTCGATGCGCGGGCCGAGCGCTTTCTCTCGGTCGGGCGCAAGGTCTGAGCAGACGAGAGTCGGGCCGTTCAGCATTGGCGAGGCTGAAATCTTCGATCGGCTCCGGTCTCTCGGCGTGAACCATCCGTTAACCTTGGAAACGATCGGCGCCCTCTGCGAGGCGGCGACAGCCACGCTCTGGCCTTATTCTTCCTCTTGCGTTAGAAGGACGTTGGTAAATCGACGTCTATTGTCGTGCTAGCTTCCCGAGGCGTGATTCGCGCTTGCGGGCGCGGACATCGAGGGGCGAGAATGAGTCTCATCCGAAACGTCGGGCGTCTCGGCCCCTGGAGCCTCGTCGGCGCGGCGCTCGCGCTCTCCGCCTGCAATGATCTCGGCTCCGGCTCCCAGCGCTCGCTGGCCCCCATTCCGCCGGAGACGCTGGCGCTGATGGAGCAGGCCGGCGTCACCAAGGACTCGCCGACCCTCATCCGCTCCTATAAGAAAGAAGCCGAATTCGAAGTCTGGAAGCAGCGGCCCGACGGCCGCTACGCCTATCTCAAGAGCTTCCCCATGTGCCGCTGGTCCGGCCAGCTCGGCCCCAAGGTTCGCGAGGGCGACCGCCAAGTGCCGGAGGGGTTCTATTCCATCACCCCCGGCCAGATGAATCCGAACTCCGCCTATTATCTCTCGTTCAACGTCGGCTATCCCAACGCCTATGACCGCGTCTATGGCCATAGCGGCGGCTCCATAATGGTTCATGGCGCCTGCTCTTCGGCGGGCTGCTTCTCGATGACGGATCGGCAGATCGGCGAGATCTACGCCATTTTGCGCAGCTCCTTCAACAATGGCCAGCGCTCGATCCAGATGCAGTCCTTCCCGTTCAAGATGACGGCGGAAAATCTGGCCAAGCATCGGCTCGACCCCAATATCGGCTTCTGGAAGCAGCTGAAGGAAGGCTCCGACCATTTCGAGGTCGCCGGCAAGGAGCCGACGGTCGGAGTCTGCAATCGGCGTTATGTCTTCGACGCCGCTTCCGCCAACGGCCAGCCGCTCGACGCCGGCTCGGCCTGCCCGCCGCTCAAGCGCAATGCGGAGATCGAGGCGCAGGTCGCGCAAAAGGCCGCCATGGACGACGCCAAAGTGGCGGAGCTGGCGGCGGCCGGCGTGCGGCCGGTGCGCGTCGTCTATCAGGACGGCGGCCAGCATCCGGATTTCTATGCCCGCGTCGCCGAGGTGAGCCGGCCCGAGACGCTGGTCGCGCCGATCGAGATCGCGCTCGACGAGAAGATCGGCGGCTCGAAGTCGCGTTCGCCGGTCATCGCCATGACCGCGACCCGCCTCGCCGCCAAAATGAAGAAAGAGGCCGAGACAAAGGTCGCGGTTCAGCAGGCGACGACAGCGCCGCCTGCCGCATCTGCGCCGGCCGAGCCGATCAAGCTCAGCGCCTTCGCCGGCGCGACGGATTCGATCGGCGGTTTGCTCGGCTTCCGCAAGGAGCCGCCGCCGGCGGCGCCCTCGGCCCTGAGCGAGGCGCCTGCCGCCGCCGCCAAAGTCGAGCCAGTCAAGACGGCGTCAGCCAAGACAGAGTCAGCCAAGACCGAGCCAGCCAAGACGGAGATCGCCAGAACCGTGAAGGCAGGGTCCACGAAGGCCGTCCCGGCAAAGACCGCGGCCGCGCGTCAATCGGCGTCGTCTCAGGCGCCGGGGTCCTTGCCTCCGCATCGCGTCGATCCGGCGAAAAAGCCGCAGGCCTCGCTCGGCGGCGAGCATCGCGCCAAAATCGCCCAGGCCGCGACGAGCGGGGTGGCGCTACGCGAAGCTCTGCCGCCGGTCTCCGCTCGCCCCTGAGCGGCCACAGCCCTATATTTTGCGATGAGACGATCCGCCCGGCGCGGATCGTCTCAATTTTGCCTATATTCATCTGAAAAAGGCGCGCCGTGAGCGCTGCTGTTCGCCGGGCGGGCCCCTTGAAAATGCCGCCGAAAATTCGTCCAGGACGCGACAGAGAAGCGGTCTTCCAAATTCGCGCTTGACACTTGTGCGCCGCAGCAATACAACAGTGCGACGCAGCGAGAACTTCTCTCGCTCCGTAGCCCTCCTTGGGCGTTTCCTCCCTTGACTTGGGCCGCTGGCGTTACCGGCGGCCCTTTTTTTTCGTCATTGCGTGGAAGAAGCTTCCCGTCACCAGCCCCGCCCGCAGGCCCGCAGCCCGCTCCTCCTGCGAATAGGCGTCTGTAACCATCGCAAAGGGCAGGCCCTTCTCGCTCGCTATGGTGGCGTAGTGGAATTCGTGCCCGGCCAGCTCGTCGCCGGCCGCGCCGAGCGCGCAATCGGCGGAGAGCCGCGCGCGCCGATAGCCCAAATGAAGTTTGCGCTGCGCAAAACTCGTCGCCAGATCGAGCAGGCCGGCCATCGGATGAACCGCGCCGCCGGCGTCGGTCAGCGTGCGGCCGAGCGTCATATAGCCGCCGCACTCGCCATGGACCGCGCGCGTCGCGGCGAAGCGACGAAGCCCTTCGAGAAAATTCGTCGCCGCCGCGAGCCGGCCCGCGTGCAACTCCGGATAGCCGCCGGGAAGCCAACAGGCGTCGCTCTCCTCCAGAGGGGCCTCGTCGGCGAGCGGTGAAAAGAATGCGATCTCGGCGCCCGACTCGCGCCAGCAGCGGGCGAGATGCGGATAGAAGAAGGAGAAGGCCGCGTCCCGCGCCACGGCGATGCGCTGGCCGGGCGGCCGCGGAGCCGCGAGCGGACCGCGCGCGACGCCGGCAGGGCCGGTCTCGGCGGCGGCCAGCAGGGCCTCGACATCGACATGCGTCTCGATGCGCTCCGCGAGTCTGTCGAGCAGCGTTTCGAGACCCTGCGTCTCGCCTGCCTGCACCAGCCCCAAATGACGCTCGGGCAGAGCGATCCCGCTGTCGCGCGGCAGCGCGCCGAAGACCTTTATGCCGATCGCTTCGATCGCCTCCTGCGCGAGCTTGCGATGGCGCTCCGAAGCGACGCGGTTGAGCAGCACGCCGGCGAGCTTCACCCGCGCGTCATGGGCCGCGACGCCGCGCGCTATGGCGGCGGCGCTCTGCGCCTGTCCCGAGACGTCCATCACCAGCAGCACGGGCCAGCCGAGATGGGCGGCGATGTCGGCCGAGGCGCCCGTCTGCGCCGGCGCGCCGGGAGCTCCGTCGAAAAGCCCCATCGCCCCTTCCGCGACAATGATATCGGTTCCCTCGCCGGCGCGCAGCGCGAGCTGGCCCAGAAGCTCGGCCTCCATCGTCCAGGAATCGAGATTGAAGCTCTCGCGCCCGGTCGCGGCCGCGTGAAAGGCGGGGTCGATGTAATCCGGCCCGCATTTGACGCCGGATACGCGCAGCCCCCGCCGCGCCAGCGCGCGCAACAGCCCGAGCGTCACAGTCGTCTTGCCCGCGCTGGAGCGGACCGCGGCGACGAGAAGCCCGGGCGCGGTCAGCGTCCGGCTCCGGTGGGGCGGAAGCGGCGGTCATAGCCCGCGTCATAGAGCGCGCTCTCGCGGAAATCCTCGGCCGCCAGCGCCTCACCGACGAGAATGAGCGCGGTGCGCTCCATGGGCGCGGCGCCGGCGAGCGCCTCTATGGTGGAGAGCGTTCCACGGATGATGCGCTCGTCGGGCCAGGAGGCGCGATAGACGAGCGCTATGGGGCAGTCCGCCCCATAGAAGGGCGCAAGCTCCGCCACGACGCGCGCGAGCGCATGGATGGAGAGATGGATCGCCATGGTCGCGTGCGCGGCGGCGAAGGCGGCGAGCGTCTCCGTCGGCGGCATGGCCGAGGCGCGGCCCGAGGTGCGGGTGAGCACCACCGATTGCGCCACTTCCGGCAGCGTCAGCTCGCGCTGCAGCGCGGCGCTAGCGGCGGCGAAGGCGGGAACGCCGGGCGTGATGGTGAAAGGAACGCCGAGCGCCTCGAGCCGCCGCGTCTGCTCGCCGACGGCGCTCCAGATGGAGAGATCGCCCGAATGGAGCCGCGCGACATCCTGCCCGGCCATATGGGCCGTCTGCATTTCCGCGATGATGGCGTCGAGCGAGAGCGGCGCCGTGTCGATGATGCGCGCGTCCTCCGGGCAATGGGCGAGAATTTCCGGCGCGACCAGCGAGCCCGCGTAGAGGCAAACGGGGCAGCGCGCGAGAATATCGCGGCCGCGCAGCGTCAGCAGATCGGCGGCGCCCGGGCCGGCGCCGATGAAATGGATGGTCATGCGGCCACCTCTAGCGCATTTCGCGCGATTGCGCAGGTCGCCCGCGCGCTGGCGAGCCGGGGGCCGAGGAGCACGCTTCCCGGCCCTGCGCCGACCAATGCCGCGGCTTCGGCGACGCTGCCGACGCCGGTGAGGGCTTCCACGCGGGGCGAGTGGGTGAGGGTTTCTCGCTTTCGTGCGAGCAGCGCGTCCAACGGCAGAAAGACGAGCGGCAAATCCAACAGCCGCGCGGCTTCGTGGAGGCCGGCTTCGTCGCGCTTCGCATCGATGGTGAAGAGCGCAATCATCGTGCGCGACTCCTTCTCCCACGCGTGGGAGAAGGTGGCCTCGCGAAGCGAGGTCGGATGAGGGCCCGCGCCGCTCATCCCCTCGAGCCGTTGGAGCGACGAAGAGCCCTCATCCGACCCGGCTTCGCCGGGCTGCGTTCTCCCGCAGGCGGGAGAAGGGGCGCGCACATAGGTTTCGTAAGCTTCCCGGATGAGCGCGACGGCTTCCTGCGCGTCGACACCACTGCGCGCGCCTATGCCGATGGCGCAGCGCGCGCTCAATTCTTCACCGTGCGCCATTGCAACACCGGCAACGCCGGCTCCAGCGCATGAAAGCCGCCGATCGGACGCGCTTTCGAGATCGCTATATTCACGAGCTCGCCGCCTTTGCGCTGAAAAGCGTCGATCAGCAGCGCCTGGGTCTCGATCGTCACCGCATTGGCGACGATGCGACCGCGAGCGGGCAAGGCGCGCCAAGCGGCCTCGATGACCTCCGCATCGCCGCCGCCGCCGATGAAAATCACATCTGGCGTCGGCAGTCCGGCGAGCGCCTGCGGCGCCGCGCCTTCGACGATGGCGAGATCGGGAACGCCGAGCGAAGCGGCGTTGCGCGCGATCCGCGCGATGCGCGTTGCATTCTGCTCGATCGCCGTGGCGCGATTGGCCGAATCGGCGAGCATCCATTCGATCGCGATGGAGCCCGAGCCCGCGCCTATGTCCCACAGACATTCGCCGCGGCGTGGCGCGAGCGTGGCGAGTGTCACTGCGCGAATGTCGCGCTTGGTGATCTGCCCGTCATGCTCGAACCAATCGTCCGGCAGGCCCGGCGTCAGCGGCTGAACGCGCGCGTCAGGCCCCGCGACGATCTCGACTGCGATGGTGTTGAGCGGCGCAATATCCTCGAGCGCGAACCCCTGCGCGCGCGCGCTGCGGATACGCTCCCTCGGCCCGCCCATATGCTCGAGCACATGGATCTGCGACTCTCCCATGCCGAGAGCGGCGAGATGCGCGGCGAGGCGAGACGGCGTCGTCTCGTCCCACGAAAGAATGAGCAATCGGCGCGACGGCTGAAGATGCGGCGTCACGCGCTCGAAGGCGCGGCCATGCAGCGACAGCAGCGCGCAATCCTGCTGACTCCAGCAAAGACGCGCGGCGGCGAGCGCGAAGGCGGAGGGCGCCGGAAGGCAGAGGATTTCATCCGCCGACACATTGCGCGCGATCATATCGCCGACGCCGAAGAAAAAAGGATCGCCGCTCGCGAGAACCACAGTGGGCGCGCCGCGATGCGAAAGAATCGTCTCCATGGCGGCGGCGAGCGGCGAGGGCCAGCGCAGCGTCTCGCCCTTCTGCGGGCCGATCAATTCGAGATGACGCGCGCCGCCGACGATCAGCGAAGCGCCGGAGACGAGCGTGCGCGCGGCCGGCGTCAGCGCCGCGAGTCCGTCCTCGCCCAGTCCGATCAGCGAAAGCCAGCGCGCTACGCTCATGTCGCCTTCCGCGAGGTGTAGACGAAAGGCGGCGCATCGCCGCGCGCGACGAGCTTGGTGCCGCTGGCGCCGATGAGCACGAGAGTCGACATGTCGACGACGCTCGCGTCGGCTCGGCCGAGCGTGGTGATGGTGATGTCCTCCTCCGCGCGTCCGACGGATTTCGCGAAGACGACGAGGCGATCGTCCGGCAGCGCGCGGCGCAGCAGCGCGAAAGCGTCGTGAATGCGCTGCGGCCGCGCGCGCGAGGCGGGATTGTAGAACGCCATCACGAAATCGGCGCGCGCCGCCAGCTCGAGACGCGTCTCGATCACCGACCAGGGCTTGAGATTGTCTGACAGCGAGATCACGCAGAAGTCATGGCCGAGCGGGGCGCCGAGCCGCGCCGCGGCCGCCTGCATGGCGGAGATTCCCGGCAGAATGTCTATGTCGAGATCGCGCCAAGCGGGATCGCCATTGTCGATCGCCTCGAGCACGGCCGCCGCCATGGCGAAAATGCCGGGGTCGCCGCCCGACACCACCGCGACCTTGCGTCCGCTGGCGGCGAGGCGCAGCGCGTCTTCGGCGCGGGCGATCTCGACGCGATTGTCGCTGGCGATGCGCGTCTGGCCGGGCGTGACGGGAACGCGCGCCACATAGGGCGCATAGCCGATGATATCTTGCGCGGCGCGCAAAGCCTCTTGCGCTTCCAATGTGAGAAAGCGCGCGTCGCCCGGTCCAAGGCCAATGACGGAGAGTTTGCCGCTCCGATTCGCCTCCGTCACGGCCGACGTCCATTGCCGGGCACGAGGACGAGCGCGAAATAGGGCGCGTCATCGTCGCGCTTTTCCGTCAAGCGCATGATCTTCTCATCCGCCATCGTGCCGCGTTCGACATAGATGGCGCGCTCGATGAGCTTCGCATCCGCGAGCGCGAGGCGGAGCTTGGGCAGATTGCCGCCGAGCTTCATCACCACTGCGGCGTCCGTCGAAGCGAGCCGTTCCGCCAGAGTCTCGCGCGGCAGTGTGGCGGGAATGACGGTGAGCACATCGTCGCCCCAAGTCATCGGCTGGCGCGCCGCCGCGAAACAGCCGGACATTCCCGATACGCCGGCGCAAACCTCCACGCGAAAGCGCGACGAAAGCCGCGTCTGCAGATGCATGAAGGAGCCGTAGAGCATCGGATCGCCTTCGCAGAGCAGAGCGACGTCGCGGCCGAGCGACAGATGCAGCGCGAGGCGGTCCGCGCTCTCTTCGTAGAAAGCGGCGAGCGCGGCGACATAGTCGGGATGGTCGAAGGGGATTTCCGTCGTCAGCGGATAGGCGAGCGGAATTTCCGCGCAATCCTTCGCGATAAAGCGCGCGGCGATGGCGCGCGCATGGCTCGGCTTTCCGCGCTTGGAGAAATAGGCGATGACCTTGGCCTCGCTCACCAGCCGCGCGGCTTTCAGCGTCATCAGCTCCGGATCGCCGGGGCCGAGGCCGACGCCGAGGAGCGCGCCGAGCGTGACGGGCGCGTCTCGGTCGGCGCGCAGATTCGGATCGATGATATTCATTCTTTTTCGCTCGCCAGCGCATTGATCGCGGCAGCCGCCATGGCGCTGCCGCCCTTGCGGCCGCGCACGATCGCGGTCGGAACGCGCCCGTCGGCGAGCGCCGCCTCTTTCGATTCCGCCGCGCCGACGAAGCCGACCGGCATGGCGATGACCGCCGCAGGCAAAGGCGCGCCCGCGTCGAACATTTCGAGCAGATGGAACAAAGCCGTCGGCGCATTGCCGATGGCGACGACGGCGCCGGCGAGCTTTTCTCGCCACAACTCCATGGCCGCGGCGCTGCGAGTCGTTCCCATTTCCTCGGCGAGCGTCAGCGTGCGCGGATCGGCGAGCGTGCAGATCACTTCATTTTTCGCCGGCAGGCGCGCGCGCGTGACGCCATGGGCGACCATATTGGCGTCGCAGAGAATGGGCGCGCCTTTGCGCAGAGCGGCGCTCGCCGCCTCCGCCATGCCGGGCGAAAACACGATGTCGTCGGCGATCTCCACCATTCCGCAAGCGTGGATGATGCGCACTGCGACACGCTCCTCCTCGCGCGAGAAGCGCTCGAGCCGCGCCTCCGAGCGGATGATGGCGAAGGAGCGATCGTAGATCGCCGCGCCGTCGCGTATGTAGGTCGATGCGCCGGACATGATTGCGGCGGACGTCAATTCGCCGGACATGGCGGCTCCTGCTTCGTGGCGCGCGCGATGCGCGCTCTCATTGCGTCTTCTATTTCATTCGCGCCGAGGCCTCGCAACGCCGGCGCGTCGCTCGCGCGTCCGTCGTCGACGAGATCGAAGCCCCGCGCCGTCGCCACCAGCGCGACCTTCACCGCAGCCGGACAGGCGCAGCCCTTGGCGCAGCCCGATATGTGCAGCCTCGCGCCCTCGGGCGCAAGCCGCGCCGCGAGAGGCGCGAGCCGAGCCGCGAGATCGCGCGTCGGCGCCAGCGCCTGCGGGCATTCGGGCGCGCCAGGGCAGGCGATCACCGCGAGGCGCGGATCATCGGCCGCGACGATCAGGCCGCGGCGCGCCGCGACATCGGCGATCGTCTGCGCCGCTTTTTCCGTGGGGCAGGGCAGGAGAACGGCGCGCCAGGGCGTGAGGCGCAATTCGCCGAGGCCGTGGATTTCCGCGAGCTCGGCGAGCGCGGCGAGATCGTCCGCGCGCAGGCGTCCGGAGGGCGCGCCGATTCCGGCGAAGGCCCTTTCCGCAACGCTTCGCTCATGGGAGAGGGGGAAGGCTGCGCGCTTCATCGAGGGGGCGCTTCCCTCTCCCGCCTGCGGCGAATGACGGCCGAGGAGGGGGTGGACCCCGAAAATCTCGGCCGCCGAGGCGGCGTGGCAGTGCGAGCGATAGGGTGTCGGCGCGAGGCGCGCCTGTTTCGCCAGCGCTTCGAGGCCCAATGTTGCGACGACATTGCGCATGCGGCGCAGCTCGAATTCGCGCCCCTTGCGCAATGCGAGAAAGGCGCGCGCCAGCGCGAGCGCCGTATCCGTCGCTGCTTCGAGCTCCGCGAGAAAGGCCTGCTCGCGGGCGCCATCGGCGATGACCGCGATCTTGTCGCCATGTTCCTCGAGGCGAATGTCCATCGCGGAATCGGCGAGGCCGAGCGCGCCGCCGTCGTCGACGAGAAAACCGAATTTTCCCGGCAACGCTTGCAAAGCCGCATCTTTCGACAGCTCGCGCGCGAGATGCGCGGCGAGGGCGTTCGCCTGCTCGCCGGCGAAAGGCGCGAGGAGGAAGTTGAGCACGCTCTCGGTCGCCGCGTCTTCGGCGAGCAGGCCGAGCGCGGCGAGGCGTTGCTGGGCGTCTTCGAGCCGCGCCTCGCTCACGCCGCGCAATTGCAATTGCGCGCGCTGCGAGAGATCGACGAGGCCATTGCCGCAATCGCGCGCGATCGATGCGATATCCCGCGTCTGCTGCGCCGATAGATGCGGATGAATGGTCTTCGCGCGCAGCAGCAGGCCGTCGCCGCTCTGCATCGGCCGTAGCGCGCCGGGGCACCAGCCTTGGATTTTCGGCGCGGCGGTCATGGCTTCTCCCCGGCGAGCGAAGCGAATGGGGAAGCGTCGGAGATGGCGCCTTCGCCGAGCGCGGCCGCGACGCTGTTGCGCCGCGTGCGCCAGAAGCCGCGCGCGATTGCGCGCTGGAACACATCGCGAATCGCTTCCGCCGCGCGTGGATTGTCGCGCAGCAGAAAATCGCGCACGCGCGGCGCGCCGAGCGTCGCGTCGAAAACCAAATCCCATTGCGCGTCGCGCACGAAATCGGTGGTTGCGGCGAAGGCGAAGAGATTGTCGATCGTCTCGGCGATCTCGGCGGCGCCGCGGTGGCCATGGCGCATCTGCCCCTCGAGCCAGCGCGGATTGGCGGCGCGGCCGCGAATGACGCGCGCGATCTCTCGGCCGAGCGAGCGCAATTTCAGCGAAGCGGGGCGCGTCGAATCGAGATGCGTGACCTCCGCGGCTCCGCCCATCGACGCGTTGGCGGCGACGAAACCGCCCTCGAACTCCGCGAAAGCGGCGCCGGTGAGCACATCCGTCTCCGCCATGTCCTGCACATGCACTAGCGCATCCGCCACGCCGATGCGCTCGCCGAAAGCGTCACGCGCCGGCGCGCTCTCGCCATTGCGCGAAAAGGCGTGGCCGCCGGCCTCGAGAAAGGCGCGGCCGATCTCATCGCGCGCTTCTCCGCGCGCGATGGCCTCCGAGAGGCCGAGGCCGTAGGTTCCCTGCGCCGCGCCGAAGACGCGCAGGAGCGAGCGGCCTTCGCGCCGCGCCGCCGCGAGAGGATTGGACTCGTCGTCCTCGTCCAGCGCCGCCACCGCCGCGACCGCGTCGTGAAACAGCGCGATGAGGCCGGGGAACATGTCGCGAAACAGCCCCGATATATGCAGCGTGACGTCCACGCGCGGAAAATCGCGCTTTGCGAGGGGCAGAATCTCGAAGCCAGACACGCGTGCGCTGGCGTGATCCCAGAGCGGCGCGACGCCCATCAGCGCCAACGCCTGCGCGAAATCCTCGCCGCCGGTGCGGATCGTCGCGCTGCCCCACAGATCGAGCACGATATTGCGCGGCCATTCGCCATGCTCCTGCGCATGACGCGTCATCACCTCGCGCGCGGCGCGGGCGCCGATGTCATGCGCGGTGCGCGTCGGAACATGGCGCGGATCGATGCAGAAGAGATTGCGGCCCGTCGGCAGCACATCGACGCGTCCGCGCGAGGGCGCGCCCGCCGGGCCGGGCTCGACGAAACGGCCTGCGAGTGCGCGCAGCAATCCGCTCGTTTCGGCCGCGCCGCAAGGGCCGGCGCCGAACACATGCAGCCCATCGCCGACGCGCATTTCCTTCACATCGCAGAGCCAGGCGTCGAGCCGCGCCAGCGCCTCGCCGCGATCCGTCTCGCGCGTGACGCCGCATTCCTGCATGAGGCCGCCGCGTTCCGCGACGTCGAGAATCGCCTCGGCGACGAGCCTGGCGCGGCGCGGGTCGAGCGTCGCGGCGGTCGCATATTCGTCGAGCAGGCTCTCGATTTCTTGCGCCTCTGCGGCGAGTCCCGCTTCGACGAGCGGCGGCGTCATATGGCCGATCGTCACCGCGCTGGTGCGGCGCTTGGCCTGCGCCGCTTCGCCGGGATCATTGACGATGAAAGGATAGACGAGCGGCGTCGGCCCCAGCAGCACCTCCGGCGCGCAAGAGGGGCCGAGCATCGCGGATTTGCCGGGCAGCCATTCCAGCGTGCCATGCGTGCCGAGATGAATCAGCGCGTCGATGTTTCGGATGTGACGCAGATAGAGATAGAAGGCGATGTAAGCGTGGCGTGGGGCGAGCTCGGCGTCGTGATAGGTCTCGCGTCGCTCTTTGCGGCGTCCGCGATCCGGCTGCAGCGCGATGACGAGCTTGCCATTCTCTATGCAGGAGAAGCGAAAGGCGCCGTCCTGAAGCGCGGGGTCATCTTCGGGCGCGCCCCAGGCGGCGAGGACCTGGCGTGTGAAATCTGGTGGAAGCGCGGCGAAGAGGCGCTGGTAATCATCGAGCGGCAGCTCGACGAAATGCGCGCATTCTTCGAGCGCGCGAATCAAACCAATCCCCTCGTCCTGAGGAGCCCGCGCAGCGGGCGTCTCGAAGGACGCGGCCGTGGGGCGCTTCTCCTCCTGCTCTTGCCCTACGAGACGCGAGCTTTGCTGGCTCCTCGGGGTGAGGGGAGAACGATCGTCGATGTCATAGTCTGCTCCACGCAGCAAATCGCATATCGCGAGCACGCTCGCCGGCGTATCGAGTCCTATGGCGTAGCCGCCGCGTCCGCGGCGCGCCGGATAGTCGGAGAGCACGAGCGCGAGGCTCTTCTCGCGATTGCCGAGTCGGCGCAGGCGCGCCCAACTCTGCGCGAGCGCCGCGACATGATCGATGCGCGAAACCTCCGGCGCATGGCGGATTTCGTCGAACTCGCTCGCGGCGCGCATCCGGGTCTGCGCCTTGAAAGAAATGGCGCGGGTGAAGATGCGGCCGTCGACCTCCGGCAGCACGACATTCATCGCCAGATCGGCGCCATTGGCGCCGCGCTTGGACGTCTCCCAGGCCTCGCGCGTCGAGGTTGCCAGCGCGATCTGCAGAACCGGCGCGTCGGCGTGGTCGAAAACGGAGCCGGCGTCCGTGCGCGCGGAAAAGGCGGTGGCGTTGAGGATCACATCGGGGCGAAACTCCGCGAGCCTCTGCGCGAGACGCTCTTCGCAGGCGGGGTCCTTGAGGCTCGCGACGAACCAGGCCTCGACCGCGAAGCCGCGCGCATGCAGAGATTCGGCGAGCACGACGATCGGCGCGAAATCGCCCGCGAGCCATGCCGAGCGATAGAAGGTGACGAGCGCGCGCGGCGTAGGCGCCGGGTCGGCGCAACTCGATCGGCCGGAGGCTCCCTCATCCTGAGGAGCGGCCGAAGGCCGCGTCTCGAAGGACGAGGGAGCCGTCACGCGGCGCCTTCTGGAACTCCCGCTCGTGCTTCGAGACGGTCGCTTCGCGACCTCCTCGGCATGAGGGGGAGGGTTGGCGCCAAGGGCGGTGCGGCAGGCTTCTTCGCAGCGGCCGGCGAGCGGAACAAGCGCGCTCTCGCGCCAGGGCGCGGGCGTTCCGGCGAGCGTCGCCGCGAAACCGAGGAAGGAGCGCAGATTGTTTGGGCCGCCGTCGCGGAAGAAGGACCAGATGCGCGCAAGATCGTCGGGCGTGAGCGTGGAGGCGCGCGCCAGCCTCTCGTCGCTATGCGTGTCGCCGGGGACGATCGCCAGAGCGAAGCCGCGCGCGCGGGCGGCGGCCGCGAGCTCGTCGACGCCATAGGACCAATAATCCTTGCCGCCGAGCAGGCGCACGATGACGAGCCGCGCATGGCGCGCGACCTTGTCGATATAGAGATCGACGGAATAGGGGTGCTTCAATCTGGCGAGCGAGGCGCAGCGCAGCGACGGAAGCGCGGCGTTCTGCTCATGCAGCTCGGCGACGAGGCCGAGCTCGGCGTCGGAAAAGGAGAGAAAGACGATTTGAGCCGGAGTCTGCCCGAGGTCGACCGCCGCCTCATTATCGTCGAGGCCATGGAGATCGCGCGCGAGCAGATGCATGGCGCCCTCAGCTCGTCAGCATGGCCGTCACGCCCGCGCGGTCGAGACCCTTTTCGCCGATGACGACGAGACGGCTGGCGCGATTTTCGTCGGCGCGCCAGGGGCGGTCGAACTGATGGCGGAAGCGCGCGCCGACGCCCTGCACCAGCAATCGCATCGGCTTGCCGGCGATCTCGACGAAGCCCTTCATGCGCAACACGTCATGGGCTTGCGCGACGCGGGCGAGACGCTCGACGAGCTCGGCCGGATCGCGCGCGGCGGCGATCTCGACGACGAAGCTCTCGAAATCATCGTGATCGTGGCCCTCTTCCGTATCGTGATGCGAGTGGCGGTTGGCGAGATCGTCTTCCGCCGCCGCGCCGAGGCCGAGCAGAATCGCGGGATCGAGCCGTCCCTCGCTCGCGCGCAGCAGCTTCACGGCGCGCGGCGCCGTGGCGCGGATCTGCGCGGCGACTTGCGCGGCTTCTTCCTCGCTCAAGAGGTCGATCTTGTTGAGCACGATGAGATCGGCGCAGAGGAGCTGATCCTCGAACACTTCCTCGAGCGGATTGTCGTGGTCGATCGTCTCGATCTCGGCGCGCTCCTTGGCGATGGCGTCGAGATCGTCGGCGAAGCGCCCCGCCGCCACCGCCGGCCCGTCGACCACGGCGATGACGCCGTCGACGGTCAGATGCGGGCGGATGGTCGGCCATTCGAAGGCCTTGACCAGAGGCTTGGGCAGAGCGAGGCCGCTCGTTTCGATGATGATGTGCTCGGGGCGGTTCGCAAGCGCGAGCAGCGCCTCGATCGCCGGCGCGAAATCATCGGCCACAGTGCAGCACAGGCACCCATTGGCGAGCTCGACGATATTCTCCTCCGGGCAATTTTCCACGCCGCAGGCGCGTAAAATGTCGCCGTCGACGCCGACATCGCCGAATTCATTGATGATGAGCGCGAGGCGGCGGCCGCGCGCCGTCTCGAGGATGTGGCGGATCAGCGTCGTCTTGCCGGCTCCGAGAAAGCCGGTGACGATCGTCGCCGGGACTTTGGCGAGCGCGCTCACGTCGCGGCCTCCGCATGGCTCTTTTCGGGAAGAAGGCGCCAGACGAAGCCGACCGCCGCGCCGACGAGAATCCAGGTCAGCGCGTGGATGGCGAGCGACGCCGCGGTGAAGCGCGCCGCCAGCTCGGCGGGAGCCGTGCTTTCGGGCGCGGGCGGCTGCGGCGCGCCGATAATGTGCGGCGCGACGAGCAGCGCGACGCCCAGCGCCTTGGCGAGCGGCGCGTCGATGCGCAGCAGCGCGAACAGGCCGGCGCCGGTGGAGGCGGCCGTGGCGATCCACCAGATCTGCCGCCCGACGAGATCGCCGGCGGCGCTGCCCGGCAGCTCGGGCGCGAGGCCGAGGCTGGTGGCGAGGCCTGTGGACGCGAAGGCGCAGGCGCCCCAGAGCGCGGCGCGCCTGGGCTCGATCTTCTCGCCGGAAAGGAGCATCAGCGCCAGCAGCACGAAGGCGTAGCCGACGGACGTGACGCCGGTGGCGACGCTGGTCGCGGCCGTGCGCTCGAGGCCGGGCGCGGGCTCCCAGGCGTGGGCGTGGGCATGTTCATGCTCTTGCGCCGCGGCTCCGGCATGCGCCTGCTCGGCCGCGGTCTCATAGACCTCGGCGGAGAGGATCAGCGGAGTCGTGGTGACATGCTGCAGGGCCGCGACGGCGAGCCCCGCGAGCAGGCCGGCCAGAAGACCGACCGCGAGGAGTCGCTGGATCACCGCTGCGTCAATGACAGGGGAAGCCGAGCGAATGGCGCGTGTCGTGAGCGGCGTTGTGGGCGACGCTCGCATAGGAGAAGCCGGCGAGATAGAGGAGGCCGGCGCCGAGCGTGAAAACGACGAGCGCGGCGCGCAGGACCTCGAGACGGCTCGAGACGAGGACGGCGTCGGCGGAAAGGGTCTTCACGGAGAAGGTCTTGGCGGTCATTGTCAGCTCCTCGCCGCCCCACCGGCGGCATTCGTGGTTTCGCGTGACGCGCAGGTCACATGACGGCAGGTCTCCTGGCTCGCGGGTCGCCGCACGCGCCGCCTTCCCGGGCTTTCGCCCAGTGGCTCTACGGGCGCGCGCTCGCCGCTCACAGTTGCGGGGGCAGCCGCGGAATCGGGGACGAGCCCCTTACCGCATTCCCTGTTCGCCTCCTTGCGGAGGACCGTCGTCGACAGTCATATGACGGAGAGGATGAGCCGTCAAACGGTGAGGAGGCGCAAATCGTGTCGGAATTCGCGGAAGAGGACGCCGCCCGCCGCCATCGCGAGAAGATGGAGAAGCGCAAGGCTGTCCAGGACGCCGAGGTCGCGGGCAAGACCATCGCCGAAAAGGGCCTCTTGATGGTTCATACGGGCGCCGGCAAAGGCAAGTCGACGGCGGCTTTCGGCCTCGCGCTACGGGCGATGGGCCATGGTTTCCGGGTCGGCGTCGTGCAATTCGGCAAGGGCGCCTGGGAGAGCGGCGAGCGCCGCATCCTCGAGAAGCTCGGCGGGGAGGAGGGGCTGCTCTCCTGGCATACGCTCGGCGAGGGCTTCACCTGGGAGACGCAGGATCGCGCCCGCGACGAGGCGGCGGCCCGCCGCGCCTGGGACAAGGCCAAGGAGCTGATGGCGGAGGAATCGATTCGGCTAGTCGTTCTCGACGAATTGTCGATCGCGCTGCGCTATGAGCATTTGCCGCTGGACGAGGTGATCGAGACTCTGACGGCGCGCCGAGGCGATCTCCATGTCGTCGTCACCGGCCGCAACGCCAAGCCGGAACTGATCGCCATCGCCGATCTCGTCACCGAGATGACGCTGATCAAGCATCACTTTCAGGCCGGCGTGAAGGCGCAGATCGGCGTCGAATTCTAAAGGCGCGGGGGTGGCCGGCTGGCTCGGCCCCCCGGCGCCGAGCCGGATCTCAGCAGACGAAGTGGCTGCGGCCGTTCCACAAGCGCCAGCAGGCGTTGGACGCTGGCGCTTAGCGCGATCCCGCGTAATAGGACCGGCCATAGTGACCGCCACCCCATCCGGCGTGGCCCCAGCCGTGATGGCCCCAGCCGTGATGAACCCCGGCGTGGCGGCCGTGATGGTGATGATGGTGGTGATGGTGGTGGTGATGATGGTGGTGACGATGGTGGCCGCGGGCGGAGGCCGCGCCGGGCAGCATCAGAGCGCCGACCAGGGCCGCCGCATAAACCATTTGTCGAAACATGCCGTTCTCTTCCCTTCGTTCGAGGAGGGCCCCCAGCGCCGTCTCGGCCGGGGAAGAACGTCGCGTGCAAGAAGATCGTTCCGGCTCGCGCATGGTTAACGCACGCTTGCGGAGCCGCATGGTCAAGGGAAGGTAAAGATCAGCCGGCGAGCGCATCGAAAATCAGCTTGCCGTTCAGCGCGATAATGGCTGCGGCGATGACGGCGGCGACGGCCGTGGTGACGCGCGGCGCCGCGAGCTCGCCCATCAGCCTGCGCGAAGCGGTGAACCAGACCAGCGGCACGACGGCGAAGGGCAGAGTGAAGCTCAGCACCACCTGGCTCAGCACCAGCAGCCGGCCGGTCGCCTCCTCTCCGGAGAGGAGCGTGACGGCGACGGCGGGGACGATGGCGATGAGCCGCGTGACGAGGCGCCGCAGCGTCGGCTTCATGCGCAGCTCGAGGAAGCCCTCCATCACGATCTGCCCGGCGAGGGTCGCCGTCACGGTGGAGTTGAGGCCGCAGGCGATGAGCGCGATGGCGAAGAGCTTGGCGGCGATCGGCGCGCCGAGCAGCGGCGCGATCAGCGTGTAGGCCTGGCCGAGCTCGGCGACGTCGGTATGGCCGGTCGCATGGAAGGCGGCGGCCGCCAGCACCAGGATCGAGCCATTGATGACGAGCGCGAAGAGCAACGCCAGAGTGCTGTCCAATATGGCGAAGTCGATCGCCTCGCGGCGCTCCGCCGAGGAGGCGCCGACGTCGCGCGTCTGCACGATATAAGAGTGCAGGAAGAGATTGTGCGGCATCACCGTCGCGCCGAGAATGCCGAGGCCGATATAGAGCATCTCGGGATTCTCGATCAGCGCGCGGCTGGGGACGAGGCCGGCGGCGACCTCGTGGAGATCGGGCCGCGCCAGCAGCAGCTGGCCGCCGAAGGCCAGCGCGATGATCCCGAGCATGGCGACGACGAAGAGCTCGATCTTGCGGAAACCGAGGCGCTCGAAGGCGAGCACGAGGAAAGTGTCGAGCAGAGTGACGATGACGCCGAGGGCGAGCGGCAGGCCGAACAGCAATTGCAGGCCGATCGCCGTGCCGATGACCTCGGCGAGATCGGTCGCCAATATGCCCGCCTCGGCCAGCAGCCAGAGCGCCACGGAGGCTGTGCGCGGAAAGCGGCGGCGGCAGGCGCTGGCGAGATCGAGGCCGGTGGCGAGGCCGAGCCGCGCCGTCAGCGATTGCAGCACGATCGCCATGAGGCTGGACAGCACGGCGACGAAGAGCAGCGCCGTGCCGAATTTGGAGCCGCCGGCGAGCGCCGTCGCCCAATTGCCGGGATCCATATAGCCGGTGGCGACGAGATAGCCGGGGCCGAGGAAGATGAACAGGCGGCGAAAGCCGACGGTCTCGCGCGGGACGCGCACCGAGCCGCGCATGTCGCCGCGCGCCGAAACCAGCGTGGCGGAAATCTCGGGCGAGGCGGCGTGCATTCTTAAAGACTTTCTGCTCCGCCCGCCTCCGTCCGAGGCGGACCGTCCGAAACGATATAGGCCCCTCGCGCCGCGAGCGCCAGCAGGCCGAGGAGCGCCTTCTCGGCCGCACGCGCGCGGCGTCCGTTCGGCGATGCGATGGACTGGGTCGTTTCTATGTCGCAATGCGTAGCCGGATGCGACGCAGAGGCGCCGAGCATGCGGCGAAACGCTAAAATTTGTGACCTTGTTGCAACAGTCGTCGAGATAGTTTTCCGCGAGCCGGGCAAAGGGCCAGATGCCCCTTTTCAGCCATAAACGCTGCGCTAATCTCGCCTCGTCACAAGGTCATCGAAGACATGGAGACACCTCCCGCGCCGGCTCGTCGCGGGAGAACGCTCTTCTCGTTTCCGAACGCCTATCGTCGATTTTCGGCAGTGACGCATAGCGGTGTTGGTGCGCGGCGTTTTTTAAAAACGCCGGCGGCGTTGAGAAAGTCAGATCCTCGATGATCGTGTTTCTCCAGGCGATTGCGTCGACGGTAGGGCCGCGCGGGCGTCGTTCGACGCTGCTTCTCGCGCTCGGCTGTGCGACAGTCGGATCTCTTGAGGCGGGCGCCGCCGCCGCCTTCGACGCGTCGGAGCCGCGCTCCCTCGCCGCCGCCACTCAGCCGTTGACCATCTTCAAGGATCCGCAGGCCGCTCTGCGCGCCGGGCTCGAGAGCTATCACGCCGGCAACGCCAAGAAGTCGGTGGAGGCGCTGCGCTACGCCGCCGACGGCGGCGAATCGCTCGCCCAATGGAAGCTCGGCCGCATGTATGCGGATGGCGACGGCGTCGCCCGCGACGACGCCAAGGCCTATTCCTATTTCTCCAAGCTCGTCGATCATTTCGGCGAGGACGAGCCGAGCCCGCGCGAGCGGCTGATGGCGGCCGGCGCCTTCGTGGCCGTCGGCGTCTATTATCTCGAGGGGATCGCCGCCGCGAAGATCATGCCGGACGCCGGACGCGCCTTCGATCTCTTCCGCTACGCCGCGACCTATTTCGGCAACGCCGACGCTCAATATAATCTCGCGCGCATGTATCTCGACGGCAATAGCGTCTCCAAGGACGCGCGCCAGGCCGCCAATTGGCTCGATCTCGCCGCGCGCAAGGGCCATGCGCCGTCGCAGGCGCTGCTCGGCCATCTGATGTTCAACGGCGAAGCCGGCGGTCCGCCGCAGCGCGCGCGCGGCCTCATGTATCTCACGCTGGCGCGCGAAGCCGCTGGCGATCGGCCGACCGATCAATGGATCGTCGAGCTGCATTCCCGCGCGCTGGCGCGGGCGAGCGAGGCGGACCGCAGAGCGGCCGTGGCGATGCTCGAATATTATCTGACGCGCCGGGACTGATCCTTCTTCTCATCGCAGGGGAATGCGAGGCGATCCTGGAGCCGTCGGGCCCGGGAGCGCCTTTTCGCGTCGCGCTCTCGCTTCTTTTCTTCCTGCCATTCCTGGCCATCTGACTAATTTTGTCGCGCGTGCACATGCCGCATTGTGTCCCGAAAAGAGTTGGTGTAGGCTGACGCCGATGCGACGCTTTGTCGCGCATCTAGTGCAAAAAAAGCAAAATAAAGCACCAACATTCGGAGGATCGTCACATGTCAACAATCGGACACAGCAGCGCTGAGATCGGCAAGACTGTTCTGTGGATGGTCGCTATCGTCGCTTTCGTCATCATCGCGCTGACGAAGGTTCCGGACTGGATTTCCCCCGCCGGCACCAACGGCACGGGCAACGGCAGCGACCCCGGCGTCGGCCGCACCGTCAAGATGATTCAGTAAGATCGACGATCTCTCGCCTTTCGTCTGCGGCTTCGCCCACCCTTCTCGTGGAGTTCGCGGCTTGGCGTTGATCGCCGACTTCTAAAAAAAGTCACACTCGATCCGCCTCCTCCGCCTCGTTGTCGCGACAATGAGGCGGAGTGAGGAGGACGAGTAGGCGCGAGGACGCCGACTTCCTCGCGTGTTCGAGAGCGCCGCCTCGAAAAAGCAGCGCACCCCTCTCCATCGTCCTCAAAATTGCAGCGTCGTCGCGAAGCGCACTCCCGCCAGCGCGGCGATCTCTCGCATCGTCTCGCGCGGCGCCGGCTCGTCGATCGCGACCAGGGCCACGGCGGAGCCGCCCAGCCGGTCGCGCCCCAGCGCGCAAGTGGCGATGTTCACGCCCGCCGCGCCCAGCAGCCCCGCGAAACGTCCGATGAAGCCGGGTCGGTCGGCGTTGGACACGAAGATCATCCGCTCGGAGAATTCCGTCTCGACGCGGACGCCCTCCACGGCGACGATGCGCGGCCTTTCGTCGTGAAACAGCGAGCCGGCGAGCGTTCTCTCCCCGTCGCGCGTCGTCACCGAAACGGCGATGAGCGAATCATAATCGCTCTCGCCAGAGCGGGTGGCTTCGTCGATCGTTATGCCGCGCTCTTTGGCGATCGCCAGCGCCGAAACGAGATTGACCTCGGCGAGCGCCGGCCGCAGCACGCCCGCGACGGCCGCCGCCGTCATCGCCGGCGCATTGCGCTGCGCCGCCGCGCCTTCATAGGCGACCGTGATGCGCTCGATCGGCGATTCGGTCGATTGGCCGAGGAAGGAGCCGAGCTTCTCGGAAAGATCGATGAAGGGCGCGAGCCGCGGCGCCTCCTCGGCGCCGATCGACGGGAAATTCACCGCATTCACGATCGCGCCGCGCATCAAAAAATCCGACATTTGCTCGGCGATCTGCACAGCGACCTTCTCCTGCGCCTCGACGGTGGAGGCGCCCAGATGCGGCGTGCAGACGACATTCTGCCGAGAAAAGAGCGGATTCTCGCGCGCGGGCTCGGTCTCGAACACATCGAGCGCCGCGCCTGCGACATGGCCCTCGTCCAGCGCCGCGACGAGCGCGGCTTCGTCGAGGAGCCCGCCGCGCGCGCAATTGACGATGCGCACGCCGCGCTTGGTCTTTTGCAGCGATCGCGCGTTCAGCAAGCCCCTGGTCTTGGCGGTGAGCGGCGTGTGCAGCGTGATGAAATCGGCGCGCTGGAGCAGCGAATCGAGATCGACCGGCTCGACGCCGAGCCGCCGTGCGTGCTCCTCGGTGAGAAAAGGGTCATAGGCGATGACGCGCATGGCGAAACCGAGCGCGCGCGTCGCGACATTCGCGCCGACATTGCCGCAGCCGATGACTCCCAGCGTCTTGCCGGCGAGCTCGACGCCCATGAATCGGTTCTTCTCCCATTTGCCGGCGCGGGTGGAGGCGTCGGCGGCGGGAATCTGGCGGGCGAGCGCCAGCATTAGCGCCATCGTATGCTCGGCGGTGGTGATGGAATTGCCGAAGGGCGTGTTCATCACGATCACGCCGCGCGCCGTCGCCGCGGCGACATCGACATTATCGACGCCGACGCCCGCGCGGCCGACGACCTTCAGCCGCTCGGCCTGCGCGAGGAGCGCTTTGTCGACTTGCGTCGTCGAGCGAAGGGCGAGGCCGTCATAGGCGCCGATGGCGGCGGCGAGCGCGAGGGCGTCCTTGCCCAGCTCCGGCCGGTAATCGGCGTCGACTCCGCGCGAGCGAAAGAGCTCGAGGGCAGCGGGCGAGAGCGCGTCGGATACGAGCACGCGTTTGGGCATGGGGCCTCCCTCGGCTGCGCCGAGCGAACTCGCCCCCTTCGACGCCGCGCTCCTGCGGCGTCCGTCCCGGTCCCTAGATCGTGACGCGCGGCCCGTATCTCAAGCCGCTTGTCTCAAGCCGCTTTGGCCAATTGCGCGACCGCCTCGGCATAGGCCCAGTCGATCCATCGGGTCAGCGCCGCGACGTCGCTCGCCTCCACCGTGGCGCCGCACCAGATGCGCAGGCCGGGCGGGGCGTCGCGATAGGCGCCGAAGTCGAAGCCCGCGCCTTCCTTCTCGACGAGGCCGACGATGCGCGCGGCGAGCGCCGATTGCTCCGCCCGCGGCTTGGCGGCGATGGCGGGATCGGCGAAAACGAGGCAGACGCCGGTGTTGGAGCGCGTCGCCGGATCCTGCGCGAGATGCGTGAACCAGGATGTCTTCTCGACCCAATCGGCGACGACTTTGGCGTTGGCGTTGGCCCGCGCGAAGAGCGCGTCGAGGCCGCCGATCGACTTCGCCCATTTCAGCGTGTCGAGATAATCCTCGACGCAGAGCATGGAGGGCGTGTTGATCGTGTCGCCCTCGAAAATGCTCTCCACGAGCTTGCCGTTCTTGGTGAGGCGGAAAATCTTCGGCAGCGGCCAAGCGGGCGTGTAGCTCTCCAGGCGCTCCACGGCGCGCGGCGAAAGGATGAGCATGCCATGCGCCGCCTCGCCGCCCATCACCTTCTGCCAGGAGTAGGTGACGACGTCGAGCTTGTCGAATTCGAGCGGCTGCGCGAAGGCGGCCGAGGTCGCGTCGCAGATGGTCAGCCCCTTGCGGTCGGCGGGGATGAAGTCCGCGTTCTGCACGCGCACGCCGGCGGTGGTGCCGTTCCAGGCGAAGACGAAATCATTGTCGAAGTTTATCTTCGAGAGGTCGGGCAGTTCGCCGAAGGGGGCGACGAAGCTGCGGGCGGCGCCCGGCTTCAGCTGCTCGATAATGTCGGTGACCCAATCCGAGCTGAAGCTCTCCCAGGCGGCGACATCGACGCCGCGCGCGCCGATCAGCGACCATAGCGCCATTTCGACGGCGCCCGTGTCGGAGGCGGGGACAATGGCGATGCGATGGCTCGCCGGCACGCGCAGAACTTCGCGCGTCAGGTCGATGGCTTCTTTCAGCTTCGCTTTTCCGGCAGGGGAGCGGTGCGAGCGGCCGAGCGCCGCGCCAGCGAGCGCGTCCAGCGTCCAGCCGGGACGCTTGGAGCAGGGGCCGGAGGAAAAACGTGGATCGGCCGGCTTCACGCCGGGCTTTTGGATGGGCATTTTTGTGCTGCCTCCCCGGGGCATGGATTTTCGGATGCTGCGCTACGCGCAACACGTCTTCGCGTCAAGTCGGGCGCGAGCTGGGGCGGGGCTTCGGGTTAACGAGCAGACCTGTTCCAGCGTCATGGCCGCGCTCGTCGACGACAAGCGCGGCCATGACGTGGCTGTGTAGGGTTTGTTAACCTGGATTCGTAGCCCTGCAGGCTGGGGCGGGGCGGTCGCGGCCGGGTCTTGCGGCGCGCGCAGGGATGGGACGAAGGAGCCGACGCTTTGCGGCGTCCCGCCGCGGGGGCCCGAAGAGTCGGGCTCGCCTCAGTCGATCAGATAGCGGAAGCCGAGCCGGACCTGCTGAATGTCGAGCTTGCGCGAATGGGTGACGCCCAGCGCGTCCTTGCCGGAGATCGTGCCCAGATTGAGATAGCGATAGCCGATGTCGACCGACCAATGGTCGGTGATGTCATAGGCGAAGCCGCCCATGAAGGCATAGGCGAATTTCAAATAGGTGTTGCTATAGCTGCGGTCCCAATTGGCCATATAGGTGCCGAGCGTGTAGGGGTCGGTCCAGGTCACGCCCGCATAGGGAACGAGATTGCCTTGGAACCATTGCACCTGGGCCTTTTGGAACATCACGTCGACGCCGGCGCCGGCGCCGATATAGGGCGTGATCCCGCCCCAGGTGCCGAGATCGACATAGACATTCCCGAGGAAGACCGAGGTGGTCGCGCGGCTCTGCGAATAGGGCGAGCAGTCGGCGTAGACCGGGTCAGAACCAGTGAAGGGGCCGCCCGCGGGCGATCCCACCGCGCCGATCTGGCAGGGCGTCGCCTTGACATAGGGGGCGCCTGACTTGCTGTAGAGCGGCTGATAATCCGCCGTGAGATCGGTGCGCAGCCAGCTATTGTAGCGATAGCCGAAGCCGATGCCCGCCGACCAATTATTGACGAAGCTATTCGAGGTGGCGGAGCCGTCTATGTTCAGCACGGGCGAGCGCACTGCGGCGATGTCGCCGCGCAGATACCAGCCGGTTCCGAGCTCGACGGGCTCGTAATTCTGCTCGGGCTGCGACAAGAAGGGCATGTCCGCCGCGACGGCCGGGCCGGCAGTCAAAAGGCCCAGGGCCGCGCAAAAAAGCCCCGCCCCGGCGCAGGAACCGGAAAATCTCATTGGTTCATCCTCGCTTCGCGCCGGGCGGCCTCGAACGGGCCGCGACGCGGGTGATGAACAATGAGTAAGCGATTATACTTAATGCATACTTAATGGGCCCCGCCGCGGCCGTGCGCGGCGGGGCCGCCGCGTCCGTCAGAGGAAGCCGAACAGGCGGACCAGCAGCGGCGACAGGATCAGCAGCATGAAGCCGATATAGATCGCCGAGAGCGCGAAGGCCGGAATGAAGCGAAGCGAGGCGTGGCGGAAGATCCACAGGAAGACGGTGAACTTCCACAATACCAACGGAAACAGCACGAAGCCGACGAGCTTCATGGCCGGCATCGGCGGCGGAAATATCTGCGCGACGGCGAGCGACAGCACCATGGAGACGAGGCCGATGATCGCGCCCGTGGCGGCGAGGGCGACGAGCGTCTGCTGGAAACGGTCGCGCGTTCCGGCGAGGGTCAGAGCGCCGAAGGTCAGGGCGGCCAGCAGAACGGCGCTCACCAGGCCATAGGCGACCGAGGGGAGAATGTCGCCGGAGACCAATTGTCCGCCGGCTTCCGTGGCGACATAGGCGCCGAGGCTGATCCACAACGCCGGTCGGGAAGCCGGCAGAGGCGCCGGCCCGGCCTCGAGCTTGATGAGGTCGAGGAGCGCCTTGGGCGTCGGCGGCAGGCTTATGGACGGCGAGATCGACATATGACGGCCTATCGGGTTGGAGCCTCGTCGGCGGAAGGTCGCGACAGGCGCCCCCGCTGGCACAAAAGCGGCGAAGCCTGCGGTTCGAGAGAGAGCCGCAGGCGCCGCCGCCGCAACCGCGTCTCTATCATGCTTTCGGGCGCGGCGGAACAATGACCGACGCCGCGCCGCGGGGAACGGGTCACGGCAGCCTGCGGCTCCAATCCTCCGTCGCGATCACCTGCGCGACGCGATGCGCCGCCTCCGCCCAGGAGGAGCGGCTGACGGCGGAAGGATCGGCCGTGACGCGGCCGTCGAGAAGCTCCGCGATCCGCTCCGCCAGGGCCTGCGGATCATTGACGCGGAAATAGAGAGCCCCGGCGCCGCCGACCTCGCGGAAAACGGGAATGTCGCTGCAGATCACCGGGCGGCCGCGGCGCGCGGCCTCGGCGATGGGCAGGCCGAAACCCTCCGCATAGGAGGGAACCAGCGCCGCCGCGCTCCTGTCGTAGAGAAAGGCGAGCTCGGCGTCGCCGACGTCGTCGAACCAGAAGAGGCGCCGCCCGAATTCGGCATGGGCGTGGATTTCGGCGGCGATCGCCTCCTCGAACCAGCCGCGCCGGCCGACGAAGACGAGCCGCGCGTCGCGGCCGGCGCGCCAGAGCGCCTCGAAAGCCCGGAGCGCGACGCGGTGGCCCTTGCGCGGCTCCAATGTTCCGACGCTCAGAAACATGGCGCCCGCGGCCGCCGCGGCGACCTCCGGGCGGGGCGGGGCGGTCGCGCCTTCCGCAATGTCCGAGCCGCAATGGAACCAGCCGATCGAAAGCCCGGGCCGATGCGGCAGGCGCGTCCGCTCGACGAAATCGGCGAGCTCCTCGGCGACCGTGCGCGAGATGGCGAGAAAGGCGTCGCTTTCGACGAGCGCCCGTCGCAGCCATGCGGCGTAGCGCGGCGGCGTCACCTCATGGCAGGCGTGCGGGTAGAGGACCGGGATGAGATCGAAAATGCAGGTGACGATCTCGCCGCCGCCGGCGCGAATGCGGGCGAAGACCGGCTGAAACTCCTCGAAAGCATTCCAGCTGTCGGAGAGCATGAAGAAGCGATCGCCGGGCTCGATCTCGATCTCCCGATCGGGGCCGAGGGGCCCGCCGGCGAGCGCGGCCACGAAGGCGTCGCAGCCGAGCAGCCGGCCGCCCTCGCACCGCACGGCGACGGCTGGAATGGGAAGCGCGTCATCGCGATAGAGCGCCTGCGTGATCTTCTTGACGACGCGCTGTATGCCGGTCCCGGCGTCGTGTCGCGCCGTGGCCGTCACATCGACGAGCAGGCGTCTCGGCTTTGTCGTGTCTCGCGTCGTCGCGTCTCGGGTCGGGGGCGGCTCGGTGAGCTGCGTCTCGACCGCCGGAGCGGCGGCGCGGCCGGAGACGCGTCGCAACAGCGGCGTGACGGCGTCGACGAGGGCCGCCTCCAGCCGGCGCAGCGGGCGGAAGATCAGCCAAGCGGCGGAATAGACGTTTTTTTCGCGCTCATGGACGAGATGCAGAAGCTCGGCCCTGAGATAGTCGAGCTGATGCTCGAGGAGGCGGACGCGCTCCTCGAGACGCATCTCGCGGTCGCTCTCGGTCATTTCGCCGCTTCTGCGCGCCAATAGTCGAGCAGAGCGACGAGCGTCTCGTCGATCGTCCGCTGCGGGCGCCAGCCGGTCGCCGCGCGCAGCTCGGCGGCGGCGCAGCGGGCGAATGGGATGTCCGCCGGCCGCAGCCGCTCCGGATCGACGACGATCTCGAAATCGCGGCGCGCGAGCGCGCGCATTCTCTCGACCACGGAAGCGAGCGAGCGCGTTTCCCCCGACGCTATGTCGAACACATTGCGCGCGGGGAGGTCGGGGGCGATCGCGATGAGCCGCAGATAGGCGTCGATGACGTCGCGCACGTCCGAAAAATCGCGCTGCACCGACAGATCGCCCACCGCAAGGCGCGGTTCGGCGCGGCCATTCTCGATCTCGACGATCTGCGCGGCGAAGGAGGCGACGGCGAAGCGTTTGTCCTGCCCCGGGCCGATATGGCTGAAGGGCCGCGCCACGACGAGCCGCGCCGTTTGCGGCAGCACGTCGGCGAGCATGAACTCCGCCGCGAGCTTGGAGCGGGCGTAGGCGTTGAGCGGTCGCGGGATCATATTTTCCTGCGCCGGGCCTTCGCGCAGGCTCGACCCATAGACGTCGGCCGTCGAGGCGAAGATCACGACGGCGTCGGCCGCGTGACGCGCGAGCGCAGCGGCCAGATTGAAGGAGCCGATGAAATTGACGCGCCAGGTCTCCTCGGCGGCGACGAAGGATTTCGCCGCCGAGGATTGGGCGGCGAGATGGACGACGAGATCCGGCCGCGCTTCGCCGATCGTCGCCTCGACAGTCGCGGGATCGAGGAGATCGAAGGCTTTCGGAATCCAGCCCGGCGCGGGGGCCTCGCCCGCCCGCGCGAGCGACATGCGTCGCGCGTCGGGATAGGCGCGCGCCAGTCCCTCGAGCATATGGCGCCCGACGAAGCCGGAGCCGCCGGTCACCAATATGCGTTCGAAACGGGCCGCGGAGATGGACGCCGCTTCCTCGGTCATCGCGTTCCCGGATCCTGTTTCAGCCGCTCGAGATCGGCGTCGAGCATTTCGTGGATGAGCTGCTCGAGCGAGGTCTCGGGAGCCCAGCCCAGCGCCTTGCGCGCCTTGGACGAATCGCCGAGCAGAATATCCACCTCGGCCGGGCGGTAGAAATTCGGATCGATCACCACATGCGCCTCCATGTCGAGGTCCGCATGCGCGAAGGCGATGCGGCACATGTCGCGCACAGTGGTGGTGACGCCGGTCGCCACCACATAATCGTCCGGCGTCTCCTGCTGTAGCATCAGCCACATGGCGCGCACATAATCGCGCGCATGACCCCAGTCGCGCTTGGCGTCGATATTGCCGAGGCGCAGCTCCTTGGCGAGGCCGAGCTTTATGCGCGCGACGCCGTCCGTCACCTTGCGGGTGACGAATTCTATGCCGCGCAGCGGGCTCTCGTGATTGAAGAGAATGCCCGAGGAGGCGTGCAGGCCGAAGCTCTCGCGATAATTGACGGTGATCCAATGGCCATAGAGCTTGGCGACGGCGTAAGGCGAGCGCGGATAGAAGGGCGTCGTCTCGCTCTGCATCGGCTCCTGGATGAGGCCGTACATTTCCGAGGAGGAGGCCTGGTAGAAGCGCGCGCCGGGCGCGCCGAGCCGCATCGCCTCGAGCACATTGGCGACGGCGACGCCGGTGATATTGGCGGTGAGGATCGGCTGGCGCCAGGAGGAGGCGACGAAGGATTGAGCGGCGAGATTGTAGATCTCGTCCGGCTTCACCTCCTGCACGATGCGCAAGAGGCTGGAGAGATCGCCGAGATCGCCGTCGAGCAGGCGCACGTCCTGCGCGACGCCGAGCCAGCGGAGCCTGTGGTCCTCGACGCCCCGATGCGAGGAGCGGCGGATCACGCCAGAGACCTCATAACCCTTGCCGAGCAGAAGCTGTGCGAGATAGGCCCCGTCCTGGCCGGTAATGCCCGTCAACAGCGCGCGTTTCGTCATCGAAGATCCTCATTTCGGCGGAGCGCTCCGACGCCCGTCCGGACGTCGTATCGCCTGCGTCCACACGCGCGTCAGGCGTTCGCCTGCAATGGATCGGCTCGGGAGACGAGAACGAGCCACGCGCATCGCGCGGGCGAAATCTCGAGGCCGAGGTCCCGCGAGCCGTGGCTACGAGCGCAAGCGTATTACAAAACGCCTCGGCCGAAGGCAAGCCGAGTCGAAGACCGCCGGCTCGAAGCGCCCGCTCGGAGCTGCCTGCTTTCGAGGGCGGGGCGGTTCATGATCGGGCCGTTTCATGGTAGCGGATCGCGAGCAGCAGACAAAGGCGACGAAAATGGCGCGAGCGGAAGCGGTGGCGACGGACGAGCGGACGGTGGGCGTGCTGATGGCCGATCTCGGCGCCGGCGCCCGGCGGGCGGCGCGGGCGGTCGCTCTGGCTCCGGCCGAGACCAAAAATGCGGCTCTGCGCGCCGCGGCGGACGAGTTGCGCCGGCGCGCGCCGGCCGTGCTCGCCGCCAATGCGCTGGATGTGGCGGAGGCGAAGGGCCGCGGAACCGCCGCCGCTTTTCTCGATCGGCTGACGCTCGATGCGTCGCGCATCGAGGCGATCGCCCGCGGCCTCGAGGAGATCGCCGAGCTGCCCGACCCCGTCGGCCGTCTGCTGGCGTCTTTCGAGCGGCCCAATGGTCTCCTCATCGAGCGTGTCGCGACGCCGCTCGGCGTCATCGGCGTGATTTACGAGAGCCGGCCCAATGTCACCGCCGACGCCGGCGGCCTCTGCCTCAAGGCGGGCAACGCCGCGATTTTGCGCGGCGGCTCGGAGAGCCTGCGCTCCTCGCGCGCGATCCATGAATGTCTCGTCGCCGGCCTCGTCGCGGCGGGGCTGCCGGAGGCGGCGATCTCGCTGGTCCCCGTCGCCGATCGCGCCGCCGTCGGCGCCATGCTGGCGGGGCTGGACGGTAATCTCGACGTCATCGTGCCGCGCGGCGGCAAGAGCCTTGTCGCGCGCGTGCAGCATGAGGCGCGCGTGCCGGTCTTCGCCCATCTCGAGGGCATTGTTCATGTCTTCGTCCATCGCGAAGCCGATCTCGACATGGCGAAACGCATATTGCTGAACGCCAAGCTCCGTCGCACCGGAATTTGCGGCGCAGCCGAGACGCTGCTGGTCGATCGCGCCTGCGCGGCCACGCATCTTTCGCCGCTGGTGAAGATGCTGCTCGACGCCGGCTGCGAGGTGCGCGGAGACGCCGCGACGCAGGATGTCGACGCGCGCGTTCTGCCGGCGAGCGAGGAGGATTGGCGCGCCGAATATCTCGACGCCATCATCGCCGTCCGCGTCGTCGATGGGCTGGAGGCGGCGATCGCGCATATAGAGACTTACGGCTCGCATCATACCGACTGCATCATCACGCAGAATGAGGATGTGGCGCGGCGCTTCATGGCGGAGGTGGATTCGGCGATCGTGCTGCACAACGCCTCGACGCAATTCGCCGATGGCGGCGAGTTCGGCTTCGGCGCCGAGATCGGCATAGCGACCGGAAGGATGCACGCGCGCGGGCCGGTGGGGGTGGAGCAGCTCACCTCGTTCAAATATCGCGTCCACGGCGCCGGTCAGGTGAGGGGATGAGCGCGCGGAATCTTCGTGCGCGCTCCCTTCTCCCGCCTGCGGGAGAAGGTGGCCTCGCGCAGCGAGGTCGGATGAGGGCCCTTGCGACGACAGCGATTGACGGGACCAATTCGACTCGCATTCCGAAAGCCGCGGCGGCCCTCATCCGACCCGACTACGTCGGGCCACCTTCTCCCGTAAACGGGAGAAGGATGCGCGAACTTTCGAAGATTTCGCGATGATCCGTTTGCCGCCTCATGCGCCGGGGATGCGCATCGGCCTGTTCGGCGGCTCTTTCGATCCGCCGCATGAAGGCCACGCCCATGTCTCGCAGGTCGCTCTGCAGAGGCTGGCGCTCGATCGCCTCTGGTGGCTGGTGACGCCCGGCAATCCGCTGAAGGAGACCGCCGGCCTTCCCTCGCTCGCGCAGCGCATCGCCGCGGCGCAGAAAATCGCTCGCGATCCGCGCATAGTGGTCACTGGGCTCGAGGCGGAGATCGGCGCGCGCTATACGGCGGACACGCTGCGCTTTCTGCATCGGCGCTGCCCCCGCGTGCGCTTCGTCTGGATCATGGGCGCCGATAATCTGCTGCAATTCCACCGCTGGCGCGATTGGGAGGAGATCGCGCGCACGACGCCGATCGCCATCGTCGATCGGCCAGGCGCGACCTTTCGCGCCGCCGCGGCCAAAGCGGCGCAACGCTTCGCGCGCGCGCGCCTGCCGGAGAGCGCCGCGGCGCTGCTCGCCGACATGCCGCCGCCGGCTTTCGTCTATCTGCACGCGCCGCGCGTGGCGCAGTCTTCCACCGCGCTGCGCAGCGCGAGATTATTTGCCGGCGCTGCGGCGCTGCCACCAGAGCAGGGCCGCCCCTAGGCCGATCATCGGCACCACGACCAGCACATAGGTCCAGACCGTGCCTTCGTCATAAGGGTGGCTGTCGTAATAGCCGAACTCGACCGCCTGCTGATACGGGTTGCGGAAGAAGAAGGTGACGAACACCCACAAAGCGAGGATGACGGCCGTGAAGAACATCAGCTGACGGCTGGCCAGCAGACGCGGAATGCGGTCTTTCGGGGGCTCTTCGGTCATAGGCGGCGCTCCTCGGTTATTATTTTCCACCTTCATCGTGCGCGCTCCTTCTCCCACTTTGTGGGAGAAGGTGGCCTCGCGAAGCGAGGTCGGATGAGGGCTGTTGCGGCTCGCGGCCTGTTATCCGTTTCGTGCGAACGATATCATTCGCGGTCACGGCCAGAGCCCTCATCCGACCCGGCTTCGCCGGGCCACCTTCTCCCGGAACGGGAGAAGGGAGCGCAGCGGCGAGGCTTCGCCCTCTTATATCACACCGCCGCGCCGTAGAGATCATAGGCGTCGGCGCGGTCGATCTTCACCGTCACAATGTCGCCGGCGCGCAGCGGGCGGCGCGAGGAGATGTGCACGGTTCCGTCGATCTGCGGCGCGTCCGCTTTGCTGCGGCCGCGCGCGAGGCTGGTCGGGCCGCCGCCCGGCTCGTCCACCAGAACCTGCAGCCTTTTGCCGATCTTGCGCTTCAGCAGGCGGGCGCTCACCTTCTGCTGGCGCTCCATGAAGCGCTTCCAGCGGCTGTCCTTCACCTCGGGCGCGATGGCGTCGAGCGGCAGATCATTGGCCGGCGCGCCGGCCACGGGCTCGTAGCGGAAGGCGCCGGCGCGGTCGATCTCCGCCTCCTCCAGCCAATCGAGCAGATAGGCGAAATCCTCCTCCGTCTCGCCGGGAAAGCCGACGATGAAAGTGGAGCGCAGAGCGAGATCGGGGCAGATTCGCCGCCATGCCTTTATGCGCTCCAGCGTCTTTTCCTCATTGGCGGGACGCTTCATCGCCTTCAGCACGGAAGGGGCGGCGTGCTGAAAGGGAATGTCGAGATAGGGCAGGATATTGCCCTGCGCCATCAGCTCGACGACCTCGTCCACATGCGGATAGGGATAGACATAATGCAGCCGCACCCAGGCCCCGAGCGAGCCCAGCTCGCGCGTGAGATCGAGGAAACGCGCGCGCACGGCGCGGTCGCCCCATTGGCTCTCGGAATAGCGCAGATCGCGGCCATAGGCGCTGGTGTCCTGCGAGATGACCAGCAGCTCCTTGACGCCGGCCTTCACCAGCCGCTCGGCCTCGCGCAGCACGTCCGCCGCCGGTCGCGAGGCCAGCGAGCCGCGCAAATGCGGGATGATGCAGAAGGAGCAGCTATTGTCGCAGCCCTCTGAAATCTTCAGATAGGCGTAATGGCGCGGCGTGAGCTTGACGCCCTGCTCGGGCACGAGATCGAGGAAAGGATCATGGCTCGGCGCGGCGGCGGCATGGACGGCCTCGACCACGCTCTCATAGGCCTGCGGGCCGGTGATCGCCAGAACATCGGGGAAGCGCTCGGCGATCGCCTGCGGCTCGGCGCCCATGCAGCCGGTGACGACGACCTTGCCATTCTCCTTCAGCGCCGCGCCGATCGCCTCCAGCGACTCGGCTTTGGCGCTGTCCAGAAAGCCGCAGGTGTTCACCACCACGACATCGGCCCCCGCATGGGTGCGCGAAAGCTCATAGCCTTCGGCGCGCAGGCGGGTGAGGATGCGCTCGCTGTCGACGAGCGCCTTGGGGCAGCCGAGCGAGACGAAGGAGACGCGCGGCGCCTCTTTGGCGGGCGCGGGCGGGTCGGCGGGGACGTTCTGCATGGGCGAAGGCTTGCCATGGCGCGCGCGCCGTGGCAATCGCCCGCGGCGCGGATCGAAACGTGAACTCGGCCAAACTCGAGCTGGGCCAAACTCAAGCCAGGCCAATCTCGAGGTAGGCCAAACTCGAGCCAGGCTTGGGGATTAACGAATTTTAAGGTTCGCGCCTCGCCGATCCCTGCTAGGCATGAGGTTTCCCCGGCGGCGCATGCCCACCGGGTCAGAAGGAAGAGGCTGCACGCCGTTGCTCAGAACCGTCATACTCGGAACCGGATCCTACGCCCCCGCGAAGGTTCTGACCAACGCCGACCTCGAGAAAATGGTCGCGACCAATGGCGCCTGGATCGTCAGCCGCACCGGGATCGAGGAACGGCGCATCGCCGCTCCGGGCGAATCCACCTCCGATATGGCCGCCGCCGCGGCGAAAAACGCGCTGGAGCTGGCCGGCGTCGACCCGCGCGAGCTCGATCTCATCATTGTCGCCACCGTCACCGGCGACGCCCAGACGCCCGCCTGCGCGGCGTTTCTGCAGGCCAAGATCGGGGCCGAGAATGCTTTCGCCTTCGATGTCTCGGCCGCCTGCGCCGGCTCGCTCTATGCGCTGACGATCGCCGATCAGTTCATCAAGACCGGCAAGGTCCGCCGCGCGCTCGTCGTCGGGGCGGAGACGCTGAGCCGCGTCGTCGACTGGACCAATCGCGAGACCTGCGTGCTGTTCGGCGACGCCGCCGGCGCCATGGTGCTGGGCCCGGGCGAGGAGGAGGGCCGCGGCCTGCTCTCGACCAGCCTGCGCACCGATGGGACCATGACCAGCATTCTCGGCATTCCGCGCCCCTATGATCCGCGCCAGGACGGGCCGACTCCCGGCGAGGCGCATAAGATCAAAATGCGCGGGCGCGAGGTCTATAAGGTCGCGCTGCGCCTGCTGCCGGAGATCGTATCCGAGGCGCTCGCGATCGCCGGCCTCGAGGCGAAGGATATCGATCACGTCATCGCGCATCAGGCCAACGCCCGCATCATAGAGGCGTCGCTGGCGCAGCTCGGCGTGCCGCTCGAGAAATGCTGGATGAATATCGCCCGTTTCGGCAACACGTCGAGCGCCTCCATGCCGATCACTCTGGACGAGGCCAATCGCGCCGGACGGCTGAAGAAGGGCGATGTGATCGCCATGATGGCGATCGGCGCCGGAATGACATGGGGCGGCGCGGTGATGCGCTGGTGAGGCGCTTCCATGGTTTTCCCCCTCTCCGCGCTTGCGGGGAGAAGGAGGCGGCGAAGGCCGCGCGACGCGATCACGGGAAGCCGATCAGTAGAGGCTGGGGATGAGCCGGGCCGTGCGCGCGCGATAGGCCTCATAGGCCGCGCCGAAATGCGAGGCGAGCAGCGCTTCCTCGGATTTCATGCGGGCGACGAGCGGCGGAATCGTCGCCGCCGCCAGCGCGAGGCCGATGAAAGAGCGAAACGCCAGCGCCCAGCCGACGAGGCCGATGAGAAGGCCGAGATAGCTCGGATTTCGGATGTGCGCGTAAAGCCCCGTGGTGACGAGCTCATGGCCGGGCTGAATGGCGACGAGGCCGCTGAAGCGCCGCCCGAGCACGAAGACCGGCCACAATCGTAACACGCCGCCTATGGCGTAGATAACGACGCCGATCCAGCGCAGCGCCTCGCCGTCCATCGTCAGAATATCGAGGCGATCCGCATAGGCGGGCAGAAAGGCGTCGAGCAGGCCGATGACGACCAAGGCGGCGATGACCCAGCGATTGCCGCGATCCTCGCGCACGCCGGCGCCGAGGTGGACTTGCGAGAGAGCGGCCGCGACGGCGAGCGCCATAGTGATGAGCGCGAGCGTAGCGAGAGGCGGCCGCGCGAGAAAAGCCGCGACGCCGCCCGTGCCCAGCGCCGCGAGGCCGAGATAGGCGAGCGTCGAAAGAAGTGCGAAGACGCCGATCGCGAGCCTGTTCATCGGTCATTCTCCAGCGCTTGCAGCGCGGCGCGGCGGCCGGAGCCGATCGCGCTCTCTATCGATGGGGCGCCTTCGACATGCTGGCCCGCGAAAACCACCGGGCCCAGCGGCGCGCAGGCGATGCGCCGCGGCCCCTGCGCGCGATCGAGCCTTCCGCTCGCGTTGCGCGCGGAGCCGAACAGGAAATTCGGCGGCGGACGCAGCATGCTATGGCCCCACCGATAGAGGAATAGCGCGCCGACATCGCGATCGAAGTCGAAATCCGCGCCGCGCATCAGCCGCGAAAGATCGCTACGGATCGAATCTTCGTAATCGGAGAAGGGCGTGTGCAGCAGCGCCATGCGCGCCTCGCCGAGCGCATCGAGCGGCGCGTCGCAGCCGCCATAGAAGGTGAGCGTCGTCGGCCGCTGCGGATCGGCGCGCGTCTCGCCGATCCAATCGGCGACGATGTAATTGACGAAATGCCGTCCGCCCCACCAGCTCTGGCTATAGCCGAGGCCGAGCTCCAATAGAGGCGCGGCGCGGCGCAGCGTCACATTGGCGGTGACGATGGGCGCCGCATGGAATTGCAACCAGGCCTCCTTGCGTTTTGCGTCGGAGAAATGCGCGATGAGATGGCGCACGCTCTGCGCCGGCGCGGCGAGGATGATCTGTCGCGCAGAGACGCGGCGAAAACCGCCATTCTGAAAATAGACGACGCGCGCGCCCGCGCGCGGGTCGGAAGAGAATGGATCGATCCGCAGCGCCGTCGCATTCGTCTCTATGCGCGGCGGCGTTTCGCTCTGCGTCAGAAGCCGCAGCGCGCGGCGCGCGATCTCCGACGCGCCGCCTGCGAAAGTGAAGACCGAGCCGCGCGTGAATTCGCCCGACAGAAAGGCGAGCGCGCTATGCGCATTCACCTGAGCGGCGGTTCCGCCGAAGGCGGTGAGCGTATAGGCCGTGAAGAATTGCGAGACGATCGGATCGCAGCGCAGCTCCTCCTCGAGATAATGCGCGAGGCCGACGGTCGAGAGATCGTCGAGCGCGGCGTCGCTCTCATCGGCGGGATCGGCGAGGCCTTTCTCGCCCAGACTGCGGATGGCTTCGCGCGCGCGGACGAAATCGGCGACGATGCGCGCGTCATAGGGGAGGCGGGCGAGGCCCTCTTCGAACGTGTCTATATTCCAGCGACGGCCAGCGATGGCGCCGGGCGCGAATTCGTCGAAGTAAAAGCTGCTCTCCGGGCCGGGGACGCTCTGCGCCAGCCAATCGACTCGAAGCGCGCGATAAAATTGCGCGAGCCAATCAGCCGCGGGCGCGGTTCCATAGGCGCCGGCGGTGGAGGCGGGGCCGGGAAGCGGCGCGGCCTCGTCGCGGCCGGCGTTGCCGCCGAGAACGGGGGCCGCCTCGAGAATCAGAAGGCGCGCGCGCGGACGTTCGCGCAGCAGATGATGCGCCGCGGAGAGGCCCGAGAGGCCGCCGCCGATGACGATGGCGTCGAAGCCGGCGCTCTCGTCGATGATGGAGAAAGTCCCGGTGTTCTCGTCGCAGCCCGGCGCGAGCGCGACGGCGCCTTTCTCGAAGCCGAGGCGCCCGTCGCGCAGCCAATGCGAGACCGCGAAAGTCGTGGGAAGATTGCCGCCGCGCAGCGCGCGCGGATCGAGGCCGATCGCGCCGTCGCAGGACCCGGCCGCCAGCGCCGCGAGCGCCCGCGTTGGAACGCTGCCCGCGACAGCGGAGCCGCCGGCGGCGATGAGCAGTCCGTTGAGAAAATCGCGCCGCGCGATGCCGTTGGAGGGCGTTCGAGCCATTGGTCGCTTCTCCCTCGGCCGCGGCGCGTCGGCGTCAGCGGCCCCCGGGCGAGAAAATCATGCGCAAGCGTCCGCGCCGGCCTCGCTCGGCGAAGGCGCCGGAGCGCTTGCCGCTATGCGAGACCGCCTGCTCCTCGGGAGCGAAGGAGAGCATGGAGCGCGTGTTATGCGCGCGGGCCGCCGGGCCGAAGGAGGCGAGGCAGCGATTATAGGCGTCCGCCGCCTGGATCTGCTCGCAATCGCCGATGTTGCGCGGCTCGGCCGTCGCGGAGCCTGTGGCGAGGCAAGCGACGAAACAAGGGACGAGGCAAGCGACGAAGACGAGCGAAATCCTGCGAAGCATCGTCACCCTCTCAGTTGAGCGCCTGTCTTCTTACCCGCTTCTGTGACAATTTTGTGGGCGAGCGCCTCGATCTCCACATCGGTGAGCGTTTTGTCGCGAGGTTGCAGCAGCACGGCGACGCCGACCGACTTCTTGCCCTCCGGCACGCCCGGCCCCTCATAAATGTCGAAGACGGCGACATCGGCGATGAGCGCGCGATCGGCCCCCTGCACGGCGCGGACGAGATCGCCCGCCGGCGCGGCGCGGTCGAGCAGAAAGGCGAAGTCGCGCGAGACCGGCTGGAGATCGGAGAGCTCCAGTTTCGGCTTGGCTCTGGTGGGCTTCGCCTTGGGCGCGGGCAGCGCGTCGAGGATGATCTCGAAAGCCGCGATCGGCCCGTCGACGTCGAGCGCCTGCAGCACGCGCGGATGCAGCTCGCCGAAATGGCCGATGATCGCCTTGGGGCCGAATTGCAGCGCGCCCGAGCGGCCCGGATGATACCAGGAGGGCGCGCCGGCGACGATCTGCAAGCCGCCGGTGGCGACGCCGAGCGTCTGCAGCAGCGCGAGCGCGTCGGCTTTCACGTCGAAGACGCTCACGGCGCGCTCCTTCGCCGACCAGTGACGGCCGGCGCCGGTGGGCAGAGCGAGGCCGCGGCGCAGTCCCGTGGCGGCGATCTTCTGGCCCTTCTCGTCCTCGCTCTGGAAGATCTGACCGACCTCGAACAGAGCGACATCGGGAAAGCCGCGCGCGGCGTTGCGGCCGGCGGCGGTCGCGAGGCCGGGCAGCAGGCTCGGCCGCATGTCGGAGAGCTCGGCGGCGATCGGATTGGCGAGCGCGAGGCGATTGTCGTCGCCGGCGCCGAAAGCCTGCGCCTGCTCTTTCGAGACGAAGGACCAGGTGACGGCCTCCACCAGACCGCGCGTCGCGAGCGCGCGGCGCGCGGCGCGCGTGCGCTTTTGCAGAAGGGTGAGAACCGGCTCGGTGACGCCCGCGTCGCGCGGCAGGGGCGCGGCGGCGATATTGTCGAAGCCGATGATGCGGGCGATCTCCTCGACGAGATCGGCCTTGCCCTCTATGTCCGGGCGCCATGTGGGGACGGTGACGAGCGCTTCGTCCGCCTTCGCTTCGACGGCGAAGCCGAGACGGGTGAGGATAGCCGTCGATTCGTCCTTCGCGACATCGAGCCCGGTGAGCCGCTTTGTCTCGCTCCAGGGGAAGCGCAGCACGCGCGCCGGCGTTTCCGCCGATCCGCAGATGGCGACGTCCGACGCTTCGCCGCCGCAGAATTCCAGCACCAGCCTCGTCGCCAGCTCGAGGCCGGGCAGAGCGAAAGCGGGATCGACGCCGCGCTCGAAACGATAGCGGGCATCGGTGGAGATGCCGAGCTTGCGGCCGGTGTGAGCGATGTTCGCGGCGTCCCAGAGCGCCGTTTCGATCAGCACGTCGGTCGTCTCGTCGGAGCAGCCGGAATGCTCGCCGCCCATGACGCCGGCAAGAGACTCGGGGCCTTTGTCATCGGCGATGACGACCATGTCGGAATCGAGCTTGTAGGTCTTGCCGTCGAGCGCGAGCAGCTCTTCGCCCTCGCGCGCGCGGCGCACCACGAGATCGCCGGCGACCTTCTTCGCGTCGAACACATGCAGCGGACGCGCGCGGTCGAAGGTCAGATAATTGGTGACGTCGACGAGCGCATTGATCGGGCGCAGGCCGATGGCGCGCAGGCGATCCTGCAGCCAGGCGGGGCTCGGCCCATTCTTCACGCCGCGCACCAGACGCAGCGCGAAGAGCGGCGCGAGATGCTTGTCGTCCTCCGCGAAATCGAGCGTGACGCGCTGCGGATTGGGGAAGCCGCCTTCGATCGTCTCGATCGCCGGCGTCTTCAGCGTCCCGAGGCCTGCCGCGGCGAGATCGCGCGCAATGCCGTAAATGCCGGCGGCGTCGGGGCGGTTCGGCGTCAGATTGATCTCTATGACCGGATCGTCGAGCCCCGCCCATTTGGCGTAAGGCGCGCCGATGGGCGCATCCTGGGGCAATTCGATGATGCCGTCGTGATCGTTGGAGAGCTCGAGCTCGGCAGCCGAGCACAGCATGCCGAGCGATTCGACGCCGCGAATGACGCCCTTGCCGAGCGTGATCTTCTTGGCCGGAATATAGGTTCCGGGGGCCGAGAAGACGCTTCTCAACCCGGTGCGGGCGTTGGGCGCCCCGCAGACGACCTGCACAGGCGCGCCGGCGCCCGTATCGACCGAGCAGACGCGCAGGCGATCGGCGTTGGGATGGGGCTTGGCCTCGATCACATGCGCGATGATGAAATCCTTCAGCTGCGCGGCGGGGTCGTGCAGATGCTCGACCTCGAGGCCGATGCGCGTCAGAGTTTCGACGACCTGCTCGAGCGAGGCGCTCGTCTCGAGATGGTCTTTCAGCCAGGAGAGTGTGAGTTTCATGCGGGGTCAGTTCCTGCCGGCGTCGGCGATGGCGTTGCGACGCCGCTTTGTCACGAGATGGGCGGCGAGCAATAATCTCGTTTCCGCCTCGAGAGTTCGTATGGCTGCGACCGTCTCGCGCGCCTCCTCGACCAGTTTGCGCGTGTCGTCGCGTCCGTAACGGAACGGCTCTGGATCATAATCCGCCTCTTCTCTCGCCTGCTGGAGTCGCAAAAACGACGAGCCGATTTTTTCGACCTCCGGGCCATAGGATTTCGTGGTCCGGGCTCGTTCGAACAGGCGGCGGGCTTCGTTGTGATCCAGTGACCGATAGACCGGACTGAAAATTTTCCACGGCTTTTTCCATCCTACGAGCTCGTCGGCGCACAGGTCTGCGAGCGCGTGAAAGACGGCGTAATAAGCGCTCGAAGCGGCGCGCCGCAATGACGCCTGCCTCGGCTTGCCTTTCTCGCGCAAGGCGAGATCATGCGCGATGTCGAGCAGATCATCGATCATCAATGCCGCGCCGAAGGATTCGCATCAGGGGCGCGAATATCGTCGACCGCATATTCGTCGCCTGGGAATTTGAAGCTCAAATATGGGAAACGCGTGTCTCCCAGCGCCAACAAGGCGTCGCTGACCGCCATTTGTGTCGCGATCGACTCCCGGGCGCTCAAATCGTCGGCCCCTGTCTTCGTCACTATGTCGAGAAACAGAGCCGGCTCGTCGGCATGGTCGTAATCTTCGCGGACGTCCACATGGTCGAACCGTGATGGACCAAGGGCGCGGCGCAGCGCATCGTCGATCGCGTGTCGCATGGCGTCGGTCATCATCGTCGTCTCTCCCCCGGCTTTCCCTAGAGGCCTCACCCGCTGAGCCCACCCGCCAGCGTCGGGAAATCCAGCGGCCTGAATCCATAATGCGTCAGCCAGCGCGCATCGGCCTCGAAGAAGGCGCGCAGGTCCGACATGCCGTATTTCAGCATGGCGAGACGGTCTATGCCGACGCCGAAGGCGAAGCCCTGATATTTGTCCGGATCGAGCCCGCAATTGCGCAGCACATTGGGATGCACCATGCCGCAGCCCAAAATCTCCATCCAATCGTCGCCCTCGCCGAAGCGAATGTCGCCATCCTTGCGGCGGCATTGCACATCCACTTCCGCCGACGGCTCGGTGAAGGGGAAGAAGGACGGGCGAAAGCGCATCTTCACCGATTTCACCTCGAAGAAGGCCTTCAGAAACTCCTCGAGCACCCATTTCAAATGGCCCATATGGGTCGTCTCGTCGATGACGAGCCCCTCGACCTGATGAAACATGGGCGTATGCGTCTGATCGCTGTCGCAGCGATAGGTGCGGCCGGGGCAGATCACGCGGATCGGCGGCGCCTTGCTCAGCATGGTGCGCACCTGCACCGGGCTCGTATGCGTGCGCAGCAGCTTGCGCTTGCCGTCGGCGCCCGGCGGAAAGAAGAAAGTGTCGTGCATCTCCCGCGCCGGATGCCCCTCGGGGAAGTTCAGCTTGGTGAAATTGTAATCGTCGCTTTCGATGTCCGGCCCTTCGGCGACGGAAAAGCCCATATCGGCGAAGATGGCGGTTAATTCGTCCATCACTTGCGAGATCGGATGAATGCGCCCGAGCTCCTGGCCGCTCTCCTGCACCGGCAGCGTCACATCCACAGTCTCGGCGGAAAGGCGCGTCTCCAGCGCTTCCGCTTGCAGCACCTCGCGACGCGCGGCGATGGCCTCTTGCGCCTTGTCCTTCAGTGCATTGATCTTGGCGCCTTCGGTCTTGCGGTCCTCCGGCGACATTTTGCCGAGCGTCGCCAGCAGCGCCGAAATGCTTCCCTTCTTGCCTAGCGCGCCGACGCGCACGGCCTCGAGCGCGGCCTCGTCGGCCGCCGCCGCGATCGCCGCCAGAGTCTCGGTCTCCAGTTCCGTCAGATCCGTCATCGTCCCGCCACGGCTTTTGATTTTCTGGGGCGGGTTGTGCCACGCTCGGCAGGCGATGTCGAGAACGCGGGCGGTGGACAGCCGCGTCGGCGGGGCCGCCGCGCCCCGCCGCGCTCTTTCAGATTTTCCAGCGCAGCGCCATGCCGGCCTGCCAATTTTTGGAGAGCTGCGGCCCGTTGAGGCTCTGATACACGGGAATGCCCGCTTCCAGCGCGATGGTGAGCGCCTCCACGCCGATGAGCGCGCCGCCGATGGTCGCGCCGCCCCATAGCTCCACGCGCTGGCCGCCGTAGAAATTGGGATTGGCGGCCTGCGCCTTGCCGCGGATCATCGGATCGAGGCCGCGAATCTCGCCCTGCGTCGTGGCGTTTACGCGGAAGGTCGTGGTCAGCCCCTTGATCCAGCTATAGCCGGCCCAACCATTGAATTCATGCAGGTCGCCACAGAGATAGCCCTCCGGATTGGCGGCGAGCGGAAAGCGGCCGCGATAGGAGAGGCCCCAGGACCATTTGTCGATACGGCCGGCGTAGACGATTCCGGGCAGCACGTCGAAAGTGCCGGTCCCCGGCTGCAGCGCATAGAAGGCGCGGCTGGTGGCGTAGCTGCCGTCCGGCAGCAGCAGGCGGAATGTGTTGTGATCGCTCCCTGTCGGGAAGCTCATGCCCAGATTGAGCTGAATGCGATGAATCGGGTCTTCATAGACGCGATAGATCGTCGAGGCGGTGAAATCGGTGAGGCCGTCGGTTCCCGTATGGCTGATCCCGAGCCGGTTCAGGCTCGTCGCTCCTTGAAAGGCGAGCATGTCGAGATTGCGCTCGATCATGCCGCCGGTGACGACGATGGACCAGTAATTCGTTATTCCATAGGCCAGCGCCAGCGTCTGCGAGGCGACCGAGACATTCTGCGGCACGAGCCGGAGCTTCAGCGTCGGATGCCCGAACCAGGGCGTCGTCGCCACCACTTCTTCCGACGAGACTTGCCGCGTTCCTTTCAGCGTATGCGAGAGATTGGCGAATTGCGGAATGATGGAGACGACGAGCTTGCCGGCCGCCGGCATATCGGCGCCGAAGACGCCGAGCGGCGCGGGCGGAGGCGGGGCGGTGGCGGCCACATCGGGCGCAGGCGCGGCGACGAGCTTGCCGGGCGCATCGGCGGCCGCGGCGGCTCCGACGCAGACGCCGAACAGCGCCGCGGCCAGAGCCAATGTCTTCGCGCTGGCGAATGCGCGCGGCGGAGCGCTTCGTTTCGATCTTCTCATTTGCGTGTCTGCCCCTCGTCGGCGCCGCGCTCCGTCGAGGGGGCGCGACGGACAAAAAAAGCCGCCGTCCGAGAGGCCGCGCTTTCATGCGCGACTCGATCGGAACAGCGGCGTTGCTGATTTTGGCCCCTCTTTGGGCCGCGCCGAGAGCTCGCGTCTCGGCGGAATATCAGACGCAATACGGGCGCCAGCGTGGCGCGGCGAGCCTTGCCTCGACAATTCAGCAGTTTGTGAAAAAGGCCGATCCCGCATGGCGGGAGCGTGCGCCCGCAAAATGAGCGACGGGCGCCGAATAGCTGTGCGGTCTTCGACATTTCGGCGGCCTCAGCCGGTGCGAAGCAGCGCTCGAGCGGCCTGCGCGATCACCGCTTCCTCATTGGTCGGGACGACCATCGCCTCGGCGCCGCTCGAGGGCGCGCCGATGGTGAGCGCGCTGCGGGCGTTCGCTTCCTCGTCGAGCGCGAGGCCGAGATAGCCGAGATAGGCGCAGATGCGCGCGCGCATGGCGGGCGAATTCTCGCCGACGCCGGCCGTGAAGACCAGAAGATCGAGCCCGTTCAGCGCGCTCGCGAGCGAGCCGATCTCGCGCGCGGCGCGATAGGCGAAGAGCGCCATCGCCTCCTCCGCCGCTGGCGAGGCGCTCTCCTCGAGCGCGCGCAGATCGTCGCTGATCCCGGAGACGCCGAGAAGGCCAGACCGTTCATAGAGCAGAGTGTGGACGTCTTTGGGCGAATAGCCCTCCTGCATGACGAGATGCAGCAGCAGGCCCGGATCGATGGCGCCGCTGCGCGTGCCCATCATCAGCCCGTCGAGCGCGGTGAAGCCCATTGTCGTGGCGACGCTCTCGAGCGAGCGCATGGCGCACAGGCTCGCGCCATGGCCGAGATGGGCGACAATGGTCCGCCCCTGCGCCCGTGCGACGCCGAGACGGCGCAACTCCTCGGCGATGAATTGATAGGAGAGGCCGTGGAAGCCATAGCGCAGCACGCCGCGCTCGGCGAATTCGCGCGGCAAAGGAAACAGCTGCGCGAGACGCGGCTGCGTGCGGTGGAAGGCCGTGTCGAAACAAGCGATCTGCGGCAGCTTCGGGGCGCTCTCGAGCAGGCTGCGGATCGGCGCGAGATTATGCGGCTGATGGCTCGGCGCCAGTGGCGAGAGCGCCTCCAGGCGCTTCAATATATCGGGCGTCACCAGCACCGGCCGGTCGAACTCCGCGCCGCCGTGAACGACGCGGTGCCCGACGGCCGCGATGGGAAGCGCCGCCAGCCTTGCGCCGATCGCCTCGATCAGCCAGCGCGCTGCGCCTTCATGGTCGATGTCCGGCGCGGGGCCGGCGCCTGCGCAGAGCGCTTCCGCCGCCTCGCCCTTCGCGGAAAATCGCGCCGGCTGGTCTTTCTCTTTTATCGCGGTGACGCCGCCGCGGCAGAGCGGCGCCAGAGTCGCCGCCTCATAGAGCGCGAATTTGAGGCTCGAGGAGCCGGCGTTGAGCGCCAATACGACTTTGGTCGCAGAAAGGCCGCTCACACCGCCTCCACGACGCGATGCGCGAAGATCTGCGCCAGAGCGCAGGAGACGACGCGGGCGCGCACGCCATCGGCGCGGCTCGTCAGCACGATCGGCGCGCGCGCGCCGAGCACGATCCCCGCATCCTCGGCGTCGGCGAGATAGACAAGCTGCTTGGCGAGAATATTTCCGGCCTCGAGATCGGGGACGAGGAGAATGTCGGCGTCGCCGGCGACGCTCGAGACGATGCCCTTCGCCTTGGCCGCCTCCGGCGAGATGGCGTTGTCGAAGGCGAGCGGCCCATCCACATCGGCGCCGGTGATCTGGCCGCGATCGGCCATTTTGCACAGCGCCGCGGCCTCGATCGTCGAGGGGATCTTGGCGTCGACGGTCTCGACCGCCGACAGCACCGCGAGCTTGGGCCGCTCTATGCCGAGCGCATGCGCGAGGTCTATGGCGTTCTGGGCGATGTCGCGCTTCTCGGAGAGGGTCGGCGCAATATTGATCGCGGCGTCGGTGACGAGCAGGGGCTTGCAGTAATTGGGCACGTCGAGAACGAAGACATGGCTGAGGCGCCGCTCCGTGCGCAGGCCCGTTCCCTCGCGCACGACGGCGCCCATCAGCTCGTCGGTGTGGAGGGAGCCTTTCATCAGCGCCTGGAGCTCGCCGCGACGCACGAGCGCGACGGCCTCGTCGGCGGCGGCGTGGCTGTGCGGCGCGTCGACGATCTCGACGCCATCGAGCGACAGCCCCGCCGCGGCGGCGGCGGCCATGATCTTGGCGCGGGGCCCGACCAGAACCGGCGTGATGAGCCCCTGGTCGCGCGCCGCCAGCGCGCCTTGGATGGAGACGGCGTCGCAAGGATGGACCACGCCGATGCGAATGGGCCGCATCGCGCGGCAGCGCTCGAGCAGAGACTCGAAATACATGCCGCAAGGGGCGTCGGAGGCCGCGCCATCGCGCCGGAACAGCATCACGACCTCCTAGGGATATTCACTCGCTTCGCGCCGCGACTTCAGTCGGCCGCGGGCGCGGCTCCAGTCTCGCTCTCGGCGCGCAGCGCCGCGGCTTCCGTCCGCACGCAGGTGTCGGTCACCCGCTTTTCGGTCGGCTGCAGGCCGATCCATGCGCCGATCCGCTCCGGATCGAAGCCCGCCTCGCAGCGGCCGCCGACCTTCATGAGCGGCCTGCGGATCAATATCGGGTCGATGATCATCATGACCAGCGCCGCCTGCGGCGTGATCTTGTCTATATCGATCTCGCCGGATTTGATCTTGGGCGCCGCGAGATTGAACCATTCGCGCACCGGCGTCTCGCCGAAATAGGGGCGCAGGCTGGAGACGCTCCAGGGCTCGGAGAGAAGGTTCCGCACCTGGAGCGCATGGCCGGAGGCGAGCAGCAGCGCCTTCTGGCGCGCATTTCCAGAGCAGCCGGGTTTTTCGTAGAAGATCACGTCGGCCATGCACGCCACCTCGATGAGCGACTACCGAAGAAGGAAGCTTAGTCTCTTTCATAGCGCATTTTTGTGCGTTGCGGAACGGCGCGATTCGGTAGGGGAGAAATATTTAACCATTCAGAAAGCAGACGGCCGCGACGCGCCGATGACGATGCGCGAATCGCGGAAGGGGAGCGAGGAGGGGGAGAGTCTCGCGGCGGCGCTATTCGGTCGCGCCGAATTTATGCAAATGCGCGCCCTGCGTGGAGAGCCAGCCTTCGGCGCGGTCCGTTTCGGCGCAGAGCCGTCGCGCCAGCGCCCAGAAGCGGTCGGAGTGATCGAGATATTCGAGATGGGCGACCTCATGCGCGGCGAGATAGTCGAGCACGAAAGGCGGCGCCATCACCAGCCGCCAGGAGAAATTCAGCGAGCCCGTCGCCGAGCAGGAGCCCCAGCGGCTCACCGTGTCGCGCAGACCGACGCTGCGCGCGGGAAGGCCGAGCGCGCGCGTATGGCGCTCCACCGCCTCTTCCAGATCGCGGCGCGCCTCGCGTTTCAGAAAGTCGACGACGCGGCGATGAATATGTTCCGGCGCGCCGGCGACGCAGAGATCGAATCCGGCGCATTGCGACGGGTCCAGAGCAGAACGCGACTCCGTCCAAACGGTTCCGCGGGCGCCGGGGCGATGCGTGATCGAATGGTCGACGCCGCGCAGCGGCACGATTGCGCGGTCGCGGAAGGGAATCGTCTCCGGCAGCCGGCCGAGACGCGCGGCGATCCAGGCGGCGTGACGTTCGGTGAATTCACGCGCCTCGCGCAAAGAGGCGCGCGCCGGCATTGTGAGCACGGCGTCGCGCGCCGCGAAGCGAACGCGCAGCGTGAAGCGGCGAGCGCTGCCGAGACGCCGCAGCGAGACGACGAGCGTCTCGCCGGCGTGCGTGACTGTTATGGCTGTGGAGCCCGCGGTCTTTGCGAGTCCGTCGCGTCGGAGACGAAGCATGGCGCGATGCTAACGCAAAGCCATGCCGAGTCGCGACAGGGAAGTGCGCGACTTACGCAAAAAAATGTCGACTGTGTCGTCTGTGCGTCGCTGTGTCTCTGCGTTTCTGTGTCTTCGCGTCTCGGCGTCGCGGATCACAAATAGCGTTCGAGCTCGCGCGCCGCCTCGGCGGGCTTGCGTCCGACATTGAAGGAGCTGACGAAGCGGCCGTTCTTGTCCATGAGATAGACGACGGTCGTATGGTCGACCGCATAGTCTTCGCCGCTGTCCGCCGCCTTTTTGGCGTAGATGCGATATTCCTTCAGCATAGGATCGAGCGCGGCCCGCTCGCCGGAGACGCCGATGATGCGCGGATCGAAATTGGAGAGATAGTCCTTGAGCACGGCGGGCGTGTCGCGCTCGGGATCGACGGTCACGAACATGGCGCCGGCGTTGGCCTTCGGCCCGAGCGAGCGCAAGATCTCGGAAATCTCGAACAGCGTCGTGTGGCAAATGTCCGGGCAATGCGTGTAGCCGAAGAAGACCAGGAAAGGCCGGCCGAGAAAATCCTTTTCGGTGACTGTCTGGCCGTTATGCGCGACGAGCTGGAACGGACCGCCGATGGCGGAGGCGGGCGGCGGCGGCGGCTTCAGGCTGGTGAAGACCACCAATGCGGCGAAGGCCGCGAGGAAGACCCCGCCGATCGCGAAGAGAGGCAGCTTGGGAACATTGCCGCCCTTGGCGCGACCCTTTGGCGAACTCTTGGCGTAACTCTTGGACATGCGTTTTCTTCCCGAAGATGTGGCGTCGTTTCTCGATCATCGCCGCGGCCGAGCAGGTCGCGACGGCGTCGCGATCATCGGCGGCCTCGGAGCGGAAGCCTGCCCTTCTGTGTGGCGGCGACCGGGCGTGCGATTGCGTTCGACGCTCCTCTCTAGTCTTCGGAACTTAGCCTGCGGAACGGCGTTCGCCAAGCGTCGCTGCAAAAGCGTCGCCGTGGAAGGGAGTGGGGCGCCTGGGCGCCGCGGCGCAGCACGCCGCGCGAAAACGCCTGCGTCGACGACAGACGGCTATATAATGCCGGCTCGTCGATTCTCCCAATGAGCGCAGGCACGAGAACATGACTGACGATCCGAACGCCAGCCCCGGAAAAATCCTCGTCGGCGCGAACACTGACGGGGTCTATAGCTACCTCACTCTTTCCGTGGGCAATCGCCACGGCCTCATCGCCGGCGCGACCGGCGGCGGCAAGACGGTGACGCTGCAGAAATTGGCCGAAGGCTTCTCCAATGCGGGTACCTCCGTGTTCCTCGCCGATGTGAAGGGAGACCTCGCCGGATTGTCGCAGCCGGGCGAGCCGCGCCAGGCTTTCGTCGATCGCGCGCTCGAGATCGGGCTCGCCTATGCGCCGGATCGCTTTCCGACCGTCTTCTGGGACCTGTTCGGCGAGCAGGGACATCCGGTGCGCGCCACCATTTCCGAAATGGGGCCGCTGCTGCTGGCGCGCCTGCTCGAGCTCAACGATGTTCAAGAGGGCGTTCTCAATGTGGCCTTCCGCGTCGCCGACGAGCAGGGCCTGTTGCTGCTGGACCTCAAGGACCTGCGCGCCGCGCTGACCTATGTCGCGGATAATGCCGGCCGATTGAAGACGAAATACGGCAATGTCGCGCCCGCGACCATCGGCGCCATCCAGCGTCAGCTCCTGGTGCTGGAAACCCAGGGGGCGGAGACATTCTTCGGCGAGCCGGCGCTCGACATCGCCGATTTTCTGCGCGTCGATCGCGACGGACGCGGCGTCATCAATATTCTCGCCGCCGATCGGCTGATGCGCTCGCCGCGCCTCTACGCCACTTTCCTGCTCTGGCTGCTGTCGGAACTGTTCGAGCAGCTGCCGGAGGTCGGCGATCTCGACAAGCCCAAGCTGGTCTTCTTCTTCGACGAGGCGCATCTGCTGTTCGACGACGCGCCCAAGGCGTTGCTGACGGCGATCGAGCAAGTGGTGCGGCTCATCCGCTCCAAGGGCGTCGGCGTCTATTTCGTCACGCAAAATCCGCTGGACGTGCCGGACAGCGTGCTCGGCCAGCTCGGCAATCGCGTCCAGCACGCGCTGCGCGCCTTCACTCCGCGCGATCAGAAAGCCGTGCGCGCGGCGGCCGAAACATTCCGGCAAAATCCTGCTTTCGACACGGCGGAGGCGATCACGCAGCTCTCCGTCGGCGAGGCGCTCGTGTCGATGCTCGACGCCAAGGGCGCGCCGCAAATCGTCGATCGCGTGCTGATCGCGCCGCCCTCCGCGCGCGTCGGGCCGATCACCCCCGAGGAGCGCGCCGCCGTGCTCGCCGAGAGTCCGTTGCGCGGCAAATATGACACGCCCATCGATCGCGAATCGGCGTTCGAAGTGTTGCAGAAGCGCGCCGAAGGCCATTTGAGCGCGGCGGGCGCCGGCCCCGCGCGCGCCGACGAGCCGACGCAGGCGAGCGCCGGCGGCGGCATTCTCGGCAAGATCGGCGGCGTCGTCGGCGGCCTGTTCAAGCGGGAGAATCCGAAGCGCATGTCGACGGGCGAACTCGCCATGCGTTCGGCGGTGCAATCGGCGGCGCGCTCCATCGGCACGCAGATCGCGAAGGAAGTGCTGCGCGGCGTGCTCGGCGGAATATCGCGCTGACGGCGCGAGCGGCCGCTCACCGAACTATGTTCCCGCTGCATCGTCCGGCGACGAGGCGGGGACGCCGAACGGCAGGAAATGCTTGGCGTTGCGGGTGACGATGTGAAGATCATTCGCCGTCGCGACGCCCGCGATGATCGCATCCGCCATTCCGGGATGATGCCGAGAGGAGATCGCAGCCGCCTCCAACCGTCCCGCGATCGCTGCCGAGCGGGCGTCCACGCCGATGATTTTGTCGTCATAGGTCGCGACGAGACCCGCGAGCCAGAGTTTCAGCCCTGTCGCCTTGGCCGTCGCGCCCTTGCGCTCGAGCAGCACGATCCCCTTCTCGATCTCGTGAATGGTGACGACAGACAGATACAGCCTTCCGTCTTGGTCCATCCGCTCCAGCCAAGCGAGAAAGCGAGAGGAGGCTTCGGCGCGCGACGGCGCGAGCATCGATACGACATTGGTGTCGAGCAGAAATCCGTTCAAAGCTCGACATCCCGCGACGGCGCGCCGTTGCGCTCGAAATCGCCGCCGGGAAAAGTCCGCAGATAGTCGACGAGGCCAGGGCGCTTGCGCTCCATCGCCTTGCGGGCGATCTCGGCCGCCTCGATCGAGACGAGCGCAGCCACGGGCTTTCCGTGACGCGTGATCGTCACGAACTCCCCGTCAATGGCGCGATCGACGAGACCGGAGAATCCCGCTTTTGCGTCTTTCAGATTGATGGTCGGCATGGGATGGCTCATCGAGTAGTCATATGTGACTACAATAAGCGTCCGGAGGCGGGGTTTCAAGACGCCGCAGACGGAGCTTATGACGACTCTCAGCCGCGCGGCTGGCGGCCGCGCACGGCGATCAGCCAATAGACCGTGCCCGTCAGAGCGCCCGCGAGGAAGAACAGCAGCGCGAAGCGCCCCTCGGCCGGGCTCGCCTCGGCGAGGCGTCCGGTCCCGCGCGCGGCGCGTAAAATCGTCGGCGCGGCGGCGGCGATGAGCGCCGTCGCGCCCGCATACCATGTATAGGCGCGAACGCCCGCGACCTCGCCGATCAGCGCCACGAGCGCCAGAGGCGCCGCGCAGCCGGCGATCCCCATCGCCCACAGCACGTAACCGAAGGCCGCAGCGACATCGTCCGGCTCCGCCCAGAACAGCGCCGCCATGGCCAGCGACGAGCCGGCCTCGCGCGTCGTCGCATCGGTCAAAGCGGCGATCGGCAAGAAGATCATGCCGGCGCCGGCTGCGAGCGCGAAGCCGAAGGATATGACGAGAAGGCGGCGAAACATTCTGAAATGGGCGACTCTAGGGTTCCAGCACCGAATCCCAATAGAGATAATCGAGCCAGCTCTCATGGAGATAATTGGGCGGGAACAGCCGCCCGTTGCGATGCAGATCGGAGACGCTCGGCTGAAACGGCGGCTGCGCCGGAACCATATGCGCCTCATGCGGCAGCCGGTCGGCCTTGCGCAGATTGCAGGCGGAACAGGCGGCCACGACATTCTCCCAAGTGGTGGCGCCGCCCTTGGAGCGCGGGATCACATGGTCGAAGGTGAGATCCTCCCGCTGGCCGCAATATTGGCAGGTGAAGCGGTCGCGGAGAAAAACATTGAAGCGGGTGAAGGCGGGATGGCGGGCGGGTTTGACATAGGCTTTGAGGGAAACGACGGAAGGAAGCCTTATTTCGAAACTCGGACTTTTGACCGTCTTGTCATATTCCGAGACGATGTTGACCCGGTCGAGGAACACCGCCTTGATAGCGTCCTGCCAGCCCCATAGAGACAGCGGATAGTAGCTCAGCGGCCGATAGTCGGCGTTGAGAACCAGCGCAGGACACGCCTGCGGCGAAACATTGGACTGGCGAAAGTGAACGGTCACCTCGGCCCTCTTTCCGCGAATCGGTCGGACGCCCTCCAGCCCCCCGAGCCACGGGCATAGTCTATAGGCAGGATGACGCCATTGTGAAGGCTTCTCTCCGCCTTGCGGCGCCGCAGCGCCCGCCACGCGGCCGTCGCCATGGTAAATTCTTTTTAAATCAATGGATTGTCTGGGCGCCTCGGATCCGGCCCGCGTCTCGCTCCGCCTCTTGCCGCGATTTCGCCGCTCTGCGGGCAGGCCGTTTGCAGCCAAAGCTGTGAAGGCCGGCCGAAACGGGCGATTTGTTCCATTACGGCACGGCGACAGTATCGGGTTGGAGACGAGGCCGTGTCGAGTATCGCCGATCTTCCCATTCCGTCGCTTCGCAAAGGCGACGCCCGCGCCAAAGTCGGAGCCGAGAGCGCGGCCGCGCTTCGTGGCGGCTGGTCCCATGCGATGCCGAGCCCGAATGCGGCGCTGATGCGCGCCTCCTTCTCGGTGATCGCGGCGCTGCTCGACGTCATCGTCATTCTCTGCACGGCGGTCGCCTGCGAGACTTTGTATCATCTCTTCGCTTACGGCTATGACGGCTCGACGCTGCCCAATCTGCGGCTGTGCATGTTCGTGGCGATCCTGTTCGTCGTCTCCAATGTCATGCGGCACGAATATGCGATCAAGAATTATCTGACGCTGGAAGGCCATGGCTGGCGCGGCGCGGTGCTGTGGAGCGTCGCCTTCGTCTGCGCCTTGACCTTCGGCTTTCTCGCCAAGGCGACGGATGAAACCTCGCGCGGCGCCTTCGTTCTCTTCTATGCGACTGGATTTCTCTCCGTCTATGCGGCGCGCGCGGTCCTCGTCGGCTTGGTTCGGCGCAGCGCCGAGCGCGGCGGCGCCTCGGCGCGCCGCGTGTTTCTCGTCGGCTTCGAGAGCGACATAGACGAGTTCATGCGCCGCTATCAGCCCTGGGAGAGCGGCATGAATATCGTCGCCGCCGTGGCCCTGCGCGACCGCGCCGACGCCATGCAGGACGATCTCGCTCTGGCGCAGGCCTCCGCCCGCATGCTGCTGCCGGACGATGTGTTCATCCTCGCGCCCTGGAGCCGCACCGACGTCATCGACGATTGCGTGACCGCTTTCCTGCGCGTCCCCGCTTCTCTCCATCTCGGGCCGGAGCGCGTGCTCGACCGTTTCGCCGACGCGCATATCAACAAGATCGGCTCGATCGCCAGCCTCAATCTGAGCGGCCGCCGGCACGACTCGCTCGAGATCATCGCCAAGCGCCTGTTCGACATCGTCTGCTCGGCGGCGGGCCTCGCCCTGCTGTCGCCGCTGCTGCTCGTCGTCGCGGCGGCGATCAAGCTCGACAGCAAAGGCCCGGCGCTGTTCTTCCAGCGTCGCCACGGCTTCAATCGCGAGCCTTTCCGCATCGCCAAATTCCGCTCCATGACGACGATGGAGGACGGCCGCGACATCACCCAGGCGACGGCTGGCGACAAGCGCGTGACGCGCGTCGGCCGCTTCATCCGCCGCTACAATATCGACGAGCTGCCGCAGCTCATCAATGTGCTGCGCGGCGAGATGTCGCTGGTCGGCCCGCGCCCGCATGCGCTGGCGCATGACCAGCTGTTCGAGCGCAAGATCGCCCTTTATGCGCGCCGCCATAATGTGAAGCCCGGCATCACCGGCTGGGCGCAGGTGAACGGTCTGCGCGGCGAGATCGACTCGCCGGAGAAGATCCGCCTGCGCGTCGAGCATGATCTCTATTACATCGACCATTGGTCGCTGCCGCTCGACGTGTGGATCATCTTCATGACGATCTTCTCGCGCAAGGCCTATCGCAACGCGCTGTGACGCGGCCGTCTCGGGGCGCATCGCTTCAATCGATGGCAGGGTCTCCGATGGCGGCGCCTACGAGAATGGCGAGAGAGACGACAGGAAACACCAATAGAAAGCCGAGAAGAAACGCCTCGGCGTTCGTGACTTTGACGACGCGAATCGCGCAAGCCGCGAACACCGAGTAGACGATTACAAAAAGAATTAGGGATTGTAGATAGTCCGATATGTGCGGCAGTCCGATGATGCGAAAAAGCCTCGCGACCGACACGCTCATTAAGGCCAGGATCGGGAAGGAAAACACCGTTCCGACAGAGAACCCAAGCAAGAGTCCGATGAAGAACCGCATCTAATATTCCCTTTTTTGAACGAGCTTCGGAGGCGCCGCGTCATCATCGCGGCGACGTCGCCGCGATCCATCCTCCTTGCGCCTCTATTCTCACCGCGCTGCGGCCGCCGCCGCGCTTCTCGACCCTTATCTGCACAGGGATACGCTGGCGCAGCGACTCGACATGGCTGATGACGCCGACCTTGCGGCCCTGGCCATGCAGCCGCTCCAGCGCATCCATGGCGACGTCGAGCGTTCCTTGATCCAGCGTGCCGAAGCCCTCGTCGATGAACAGAGTGTCGACGAAGGAGCCGCGCCCCTCGAGGCTGCAGAGGCCGAGCGCCAGCGCGAGCGACGCCAAAAAGCGCTCGCCGCCGGAGAGCGAGCGCGTCGAGCGGCGCTCGTCGCAAAGATCGCGATCGACGATCTGCAGACCGAGATCGGCCGTGTCGCTGGCCGAGCGCTCCAGCCGATAGCGCGTCGTCAGCGTCGACAGATTGCGATTGGCGAGAGCGACGAGATGCTCCAGCGTCACGCTCTGCGCGAAGCGGCGGAATTTGTCGCCGCTCGCCGAGCCGATGGCGGCGTCGACTTCCGCCCAGCTCTTATGCGTCGCCTCGGCGGCGGCGATCTCGCCGGCGAGCGTCGCGGCCCGCCCATGCGCGAGATCATCGGCGGCGAGCTTTTCGTCGATTTCGCCGAGCCGTCGCGCCAGCGTTTCCAATCGCGTCTCGGCGTCCGCGCGGCGCGCGTCCAATAGAGCGACGTCCTCCTCCGGCCGCCCCACTGCGAGCGCATCGGCGAGATCGCGCGCGCGCGCTTCCGTTTCGGCGCGTGCGGCGGCGAGCGCGGCGTCGGCCGCCTCCAGCCGTGCGCGCAATTCGGCGCGCTCGCGCGGCGAGACGGCGAGCAGAGCGAGCGCCGCGGCTTCGTCGATCTGCGCGGTGACGAGCGCCGCGGAAAATTCCTGCGTCGCCGCGTCGTTTCGCACGCGGGCTTCTACGAGCGCTTCGCCGGCATGGGCGAAATCGCGTTCGGCTCCGGCGCGGCGCGCCTCGGTTTCGGCGCCGCTCCGCGCCGCGGAGTCGAGCTCCTGCTGTGCGAGGAGACGCGCCTCGTTGCAGCGCGTGCGATGGATCGCCGTCGGCTCGCCGCCCAATAATTCGGCGCGCCGCGCGCGCAGCGCCACGAGAGCGCCGGCGCGATCCTCCGTCTGTCCCTTCGCTATCGTCGCCGCCTCGGCGCGAGCGCGGGCTTCGACGCGCAGCGCGATGAGCGTTTGCGTCATCTCCTCGAGATCGCGCGTCATGCGCGCGGCGTTCTCGCGCGCATCGAGAAACTCCTCTCCGCGCTTTTTCAGCCGGAGCGTCGCGCTCGCGGAGTCTCGATCGAGATCGGCGCCGGAGAGATCGCAGAGCGGCAGAAAAAGCGCGAGCGCGCGATCTGCGGCGTTCAGGCTCTCTGTCGCGGCGGCGCGGGCCTCGCCGAGGCGCGCAGCCTCTTCGCGCGCCGCGGCGATGCGCGCGGTCCGATCGTCGCGCCTTTGCCGGCGCTCCTCTATCGCGGCTGCGAGCCGGTCGAATTTCTGGCGCAGCGCGTCGCGATCGGCGCGCAACGCCCGCGCGCGCGCGAGCCGATCGTCGAGCGCGTGGCTCTCGCGCTCGATCGCTTCGGCGACCGAGGCGAGAGTGGCCATATCGTCGATCGCGGCGGGCGCGGCCGGCGCTTCATCGGGCCAAAGTCCGCGCGCTTCATCATAAGCGCGCGCGGCCTCGTCGCCTTCGGCGAGCGCTTCATCGAGTCGACGCGTGGCGTCGGCGGCGCGGTCCTGCGCTGCGGCGAGGCGTCCGTCGGCGGCGGCGATCGCGCGCTCGGCTTCCGCCATCTCATGGCGCAGAGCGTCGCGCCGCGCGCGTAGCTCGGCGATCAGCGCATTCGCCGCCGCGCTCGAATGCGCATGCGGATGCTCGCTGGCGCCGCAGACGGGGCAGGGCGCGCCTTCGACGAGGCTCGCGCGCAGCGCCAGCGCCTGCTTGGAGACGGCGGCGTCGGCGATCTCGCCGAGCCGTTCCGCCTCGCCGCGTTTCGCCTCGCAAATCTCGCGCGCGGCGCTGGCTTCGCCGAGCGCCCGCGCTTCGTTTTCTCGAGTGGCGCTCGCCGTCTCGAGATCGAGCGCCGCGCGGCGCGACATGTCTCGCGCCTTCGCATGGCGCCGCATCTGCGTCTCGATCTGCGTGGCGAGGCGCGACAGCGCGTCGAGCGCGCGGCGGCGGCTGCTCGCTTCCTCTTCCTTCAGCTGCGCGAGCGCATCGCCGCGCGCTTCGATCTGCTCCGCGAGCTTGGCGCGTCGGGATTTCGCCTCGCCGTCATCGGCGTCGAGCGTCGCGAGCTCGCGCGTCGCGGCGTCGATTTCGGCGCCGAGCTCGTTCATGCGCGAGGCGTCGCGGGCGAGCGACTTCGTCGATCCGCTGCGGCGCTCGAGCCATTCGGCGATCTCGCTCCAGCGCGTCGACAGAGGCTCTGCGGCGGCGACACGCTCCAGCGCGGCGCGCGCGGTCTCGGCCTGCATCGCGGCGGCGCCGACACGCTCGATCGAAGAGGCTTCTTCCGCCGCCTTTTGCTGCGCGATCTGCGCGGCGTCGCATGCGATTTTCTCGGCTTTCGTCGCCTCCTGCTCGGCCGCGAGGACTTCGGCGTCGAGCCGCTCGGCCTGCGACCACAAGGGTCCGAATATTTTGAATTCGGCCTCCGCCGCATCCAGACGCGCGCGCTTTTGCGCCTCTTGCGCACGCGCTTCCTCGAGCGCGGCGCGCGCTTTCGCTATCGTCTCGCGCGCGGCGTTTTCATTCGCCGTCGCGCGGACGAGATTTTGCGTCGCCGCTTCGCGCGCGGCGAGGGGCGCGCGCAGCGGCTCGGCGAGGTCGAGCGTTCTCGATCGTTCGCGCGTCTCGGCGAGCGTCTCTTGCGCCGCCAGAGCCGTGTCGTGACGCGTCGCGGCCTCGGCGAGACGCGTCTCCATTTGCGCAATGGCCGCATGGCGCTGCAGCAGCGCGGCGGCTTCGTCGCGCTCGCGCGCGGCCTCGGCGCGGCCGGTCGCGGAAGCTTCGCGTTCGCTCTCCAGCGCCGTGCGCGTCTCGGCCGGCAGCAGGCCAATCTCCTCGCGGCGGCGGCGTAGACGATCCAGCGCCTCCAGCGCGGCCTTGGTGCGCAGATAGACGCGCTTGGAAATCTCCGCATAGACGGAGGCGCCGGTGATCTTCTCGAGCAGATCGGCGCGCTCTTTCGAATCCGCGCGCAGAAAAGCGTCGAAATCGCCTTGCGCCAGCAGCACGGTGCGGCGGAACTGCTCGAAGGTGAGATCGGTGAGCTCGACGACTTTGGCGCGCACCGGCTCGACGCCCGAGGCGACCGCCGCAACGACGGCGCCTTCCGCGTCGAGGCGATGCAGCGCGCGGTTGCGCTGCTGCAGATTGCCGGTCGCTCGCCCGCGAGCGCGCGCGATGTCGCAGCGGGCGCGATAGCGCTCGCCGTCGCGGCCGAGGAAGTCCACCTCGGCGAAGCCGCGCCCCGCGCCGCGGCGCAGAATGGAGCGCGGATCGGCGGCGCTCACCGTCTGGCCGCTCGGGTCCGGGACGCTCTCATTGACGCCCTGCGCGGCGACGCGCGGAAAAGCGTCGTAGAGCGCGAGGCAGAGCGCGTCGAGAATGGTGGATTTGCCGGCGCCCGTCTCGCCCGTGATGGCGAAGAGGCCGGCGCCGCGCAGCGGCTCCTTCTCGAAATCGATCTCGAAGCGCTCGGCGAGGCTCGCGAGATTTTCGCCGCGGATCGCGAGAATGCGCACTATTCCTCCGTCGCGGCGGAGTGGAACAGCGTCAGATGCTCCGCCGTCGGCTCGGCTTTATGGGTGAGCGCGAAGGCCTCGCGAAACAATTCCACCGGCTGCCGCTCGGAGAGGCGCAGCGCGGCGGGCGCCGGCGCCTCCGTCTCGGCGCGCTGCGGGCGCTCCACGGTGAGCGAGGCGAGACGGATCGGAAATTTCTCCGCGATCGCGTCGATCTCGGCGTCGAGTCCGACGATCGGCCCATCGGCGGCGATGGTGAGATGAACGAAAGGTTTTTCATCCGGCGGCGTCGCGGGATCGAGGGCGAGCGCTGCGAAAGCGGCCTCGACGCTCTCCCGCGCGAGTCCGCCGCGCGACGGAATGCGCAGGCAGGGAGTCGGCCGGGGGAGGGGAACGTGCTCGATCGTCGTCTGCGCGCCGTCGATGGCGACGATGGTCACGCCGTGACGATAGTCGATCTCCGTCTTGGAGAGCGGAAACAGCGAGCCGGAATAGCGGATGCTCTCACGGCCGATCGCTTGCGGCCGATGCAAATGGCCGAGCGCGACATAGGCGACATCCGGCGGAAACACGTCCGGCGGAACCGCATGCTCGCCGCCGACGAGAATGCGGCGCTCGGCGCCTTCCGATTCGAGGCCGCCGGCGACATGCAAATGGCCGGTGACGATGAGCGGAGCCGCGCCGATGCGCGCCCGCGCCGCGCCGATGAGCTCGCCATAGAGCGCACGCACGGAGCGCACGACCGGCGAGCCCGCGCTCTCGCCTTCGAGAACCGGCAGATCGGCGGCGCGCGGATAGGGCACTGCGAGGAGATACGCCTCGATCGCGCCGGCGGGCCCGCGCAGCGGCACGAGATGGACGTCGGCGTCGATCTCGCCATTCTTGCGCGCGATCGTGCCGACGCCGGCGACATTGACGAGATCGAACAGAGCGCGCGGCGCTTCTATGCGGCCGGCGGGATCGTGATTGCCGGCGAGGAGGACGATCGTCGCCGCGGGCAGGGCGGCGCGCAGCTCCTTGAGCGTGTCATAGAGGAGCTTCTGCGCCTCGGCGGACGGGTTGAGGCTGTCGAATATGTCGCCGGCGACGATCACCGCGTCGACGCGGCGCTCGGCGGCGATGGCGACCAGCGCGCGCAGAACCTTGCGATGCTCCGCCTCGCGCGGCCAACCCTGGAGCTGCGCGCCGAGATGCCAATCGGCCGTATGGAGGAGGGTGAGCAGCTGCCTATCCTTCGAGTCTCGGTGGTTTGCTCTACCACGAAGACCGGAGGGACACGAAGCAAGTCAGCGCTGCGGCGGCTTTGGCCACAGGCTGGCGCCGGAAGGGCCGACGCCGGTCTCGAGCAGCAGGACCTCGCCGTCCTTCGCCCAGCCGAAATGGACGGTTTCCGCCGGCACGACGATCGAATCGCCGGGCCCGAGCGCGCGCAACGATTTCTCGTCGAGCTCGCCGCCGACGCCGGCGTAGAAGCGGCCGGAGATCACCGTGACGACGCGCGCGTCGGGATGGGTGTGCGGCAGCGATCTCGCGCCGGCCGCATATTTCACCGACAGCGCATAGAGCGCGCCGGGCTGCGTCGCCGTGCCGCTCACCGGCGCGGCGAAGACGCCCGAAAACAGCGGCACGGGCGCATATTTCAACTCGCTCTGCAGCACGGCCGGCGGCGGACCGTCGGCCAGCGCCGCGCCGGCCCACAGGGCCAGCGGCGCGAAGAGGAGAGATCGCGCCAACATGCGTCCCCCGCTCAGTGGAACAGCACGAAAGTCTTCTGCAGCGTGATCGACACGCCCCAGGCGAGCGGTATGCCGACGGCGGCCCAGGCGGCGAGGAGCACGATGCGCGAGTCGCCATTCTGCAAGGCGGCGGCGCGGCGCGCCTCGGCCGCCGCGGCTTCCGCGGCCTGCCCGTCCTCGACATAATCCTCGAAATCGGCGTGCGGCTCTTTTTCCTCCTGCACGATGGCCGCGACGGTGGTCTTTTTCTCGGCGGCGACGTCTTCGTCGGTCATGAACAGCTTCTCGGCGACCGGCCGCACGGCGAGATCGCAAATGAGCCCGACCACGAGCAGGCCGGCGAGAATATACATGGTCTGATTATAGACCGCGTCGCGCGCCACGCCGTGGTCGATCTGATAGTCGCGAATGTAATTGACCAGCACCGGACCGAGCACGCCCGCCGTCGACCAGGCGGTGAGCAGACGGCCGTGAATCGCGCCCACATAATGCGTGCCGAAAATATCCGCGAGATAGGCCGGAATGGTCGCGAAGCCGCCGCCATACATGGACAGGATCACGCAGAAGAACAGCACGAAGAGCACGATATTGCCATCATGCGCGGCCCAGGGCGCGGCGGAATAGAGGAAGAAGCCGAGGATGAAGAAGATGGCGTAGGTCGTCTTGCGGCCGAGCACGTCGGACCAGGTGGCCCAGAACAGACGCCCGCCGATGTTGCAGAGGCTGAGCAGGCCGGTGAAGCCGGCGGCGATGGCGGCGATCTTCGCCTTTTGCACGGCGTCGAGGCTGGAAAAGCCGGTGTCGAGGCCGATGAGCTTGCCGCCGAACACTTCCTGCAGCATGGGAGAAGCCATGCCGAGCACGCCGATGCCGGCGCTGACATTGAGCGTCAACACCGCCCACAGCAGCCAGAATTGCGGAGTCTTCCAGGCGACGTTCAAATGGACATGGCGATTGGTCACCATTTTATTGGCGGCCGTCGCCGAGGGCGCCCAGCCCTCCGGCTTCCAGCCGTCGTGCGGCACGCGATAGCCGAGCGAGCCGCCCACCATGAAGACGAAATAGATCGCCGCCATGGTGACGAAGGTCTGCCACACGCCGACGGAGCCGGGCGTCGCATAATAGGCCATCAGCTTGTCGGCGAGCGGCGCGCCGATCATCGCCCCGCCGCCGAAGCCCATGATCGCCATGCCCGTCGCCATGCCGCGCCGGTCCGGAAACCATTTGATGAGCGTCGAGACCGGCGAGATATAGCCGAGGCCGAGCCCTATGCCGCCGATGACGCCGGAGCCGAGCCACAGCATCCAGATCTGATGCAGATAGACGCCGGCCGCCGAGATCAGCAGGCCGCCGCACCAGCACACCGCCGCCGCGAGGCCGGCCTTGCGCGGTCCCGCGGTCTCCAGCCAATGGCCGAATATGGCGGCCGAGGAGCCGAGAAAGACGAAGAACAGCGTGAACGTCCAGCCGAGCATGCTGATCTTCCAATCGCAGCTCGTCGCGACGATGCTGGCGAAAAAGCTCATATCCGCCGGGCAGGCCTTGGGCTCGGCGCCGCCGACGGCGCGCGACAGCGGCAGCCAGAACACGCTGAAGCCGTAAGCCATGCCGATGCACAAATGCACGGCGAGAGCAGCCGGCGGCACCAGCCAGCGATTGAAGCCATGCGCTGCGATGGAGCGCTCCCGGCTCAGAAAATGCCGGGATGGCAAGGCGGCTACCGACATGAAATCCTCCGAAATCCAGCGCGCCCTGCGGGCGGCGTCGTGAGCGAACCGAAGCGCCGCCCCCGAGCGGCGCTCGCCATTCCTCGACAATGCCGACGGCGACGACTTTTTCAACTCTCTCTATCGGAAAATCGCCACAGCGACGACCATCGATCAATATCTATTTCCCGTCGCTTTATTCGATTCTTCTATTAGCGCCTATCCGACGGAATGGACAAAGGCTTCTCCAATCTGACCAAAATTCGCACGAAACGCCAATGATTTTGCGCTTGCGGGTGGGCGTCGCCGTCCATATCCTGTATGACGATATATAACTGCCGTATATAGCCACGCGCGGCGCGCGCTCCGAGCGGCGGCGCGCATCTCGAGAGCATCGCCATGCGGTTCGGCGTCTTCTGCACTTACGAAAATCCACAGCAGGATTACGCGCTCTGCTTCGAGACGCAGACGCGCCTCGTGCGTCATGCGGAGGCGCTCGGCTTCGAGGAGGCCTGGATCGCCGAGCATCATTTCGAGCCGGACGCCGTCTGCCCCTCCATTCTCGCGCTGCTGTCCTATCTCGCCGGCGTGACGACGACGATAAGGCTCGGCTCGGCCGCGGTTCTGCTCGCCTTTCGCAATCCGATCCAGGTGGCGGAGGATGTCGCGACGATCGATCTTCTGTCCAAGGGGCGGTTCGAGTTCGGCGTGGCGCGCGGCGGCCCATTCGAATTGCAGAACCGGCATTTCGGCGCCGGCAAAGATCAGGCGCGGGAGATGACCCTGGAGGCGCTCGGCCTCGTCAACCGCCTGCTCTATGAAGACAAGGTGACGTTCACCGGCGCGCATTACGAGGCCAATGGCCTGAGCATCACGCCGCGCCCGTTGCAAAAGCCGATCCCGACCTATCTCGCCACGACGACTCCGGGGGCGATTCGCTATGCCGCGCGCAATGGCTTCGGCGTGATGGCGGGCCCGCCTTTCCCGATCGAGCAGATTACAGAGACGCTGCGCATCTATCGCGAGGCGGCCGGGCCGGAGGGCGATCCGCGCTTCACACTGGCGCGCTTTTATTTCGCGGCGCCGCGACGCGAGCAGGCGCTGGCCGAGGCGGTTCCCTTCTTCGCCCGCTTCGCCGAGCGCATGCGCGGCAATTTCGCCCGCCAGGACGGGGCGGCGCCGCCTTCGCTGACCGAGGAGGGGCTGCTGCAGCGCTCGCTGATCGGCGATTTCGACGAGGTGGCCGAGAAGATCGCCGCCTATCGCGAGGAGACGGGCGCGCGGTCGATCTTGCTGAAGCCGATCTCGCGGGATGCGGAGAAGAATTTGCGCTCGCTCGAGGATTTCGCGCGGCATGTGCGGCCGATGCTGGGGGTGGAGGCGGCGGCGGCGCAGTGAGGGGGATTTGAGTTTGGTGTGGACTTGACCCTATTTCGAGAGGCGTCGCGCGAACTCGCGTTCTCCGAGACGTATGATAGGGGACGCTGGACATCTCGTGAATGTCGCGCTTTAGCTGGCGCCCGATCATGGTTCGGCTGTCGTATTTCTATCTTTTGTGATCTATTTAAACGCGGTAGGGTGCTTTATGGCTCAAAAACCGCACGATGAGATCGTTTCGGCCTTTACGGAGGAGCAGGCGTCCCGTCTTACCGGGATCACCGTGAACCAACTCCGTTATTGGGATAAGACGCGACTGTTTTCCCCGCAGTTTGCGGCCGCCGATCGGCGTGCGCCATTTAGTCGCGTCTATTCGTTTCAGGATATCGCTGCCTTACGAGTGCTGAATGTGCTCACAAAGCAGTATTCCGTGTCTGTGCAGCATCTTCGCGAAGTGGCAAAAAAGCTGTGCGCGATGGACAATGGCGCTTGGGCTCGAACAACTCTGTATGTTCTCAAGCGGAAAGTGAATTTTGTGGACCCTGCCGACGGGAAGCAAAAAGAGATCGTGAGCGGGCAATATGCGATTGGAATACCGCTCGAAAAAGTCGTTTCTGACACCAAGCGCGACGTGCAGCAAATGTCGGAGCGCTCTTCTTCGATGATCGGGATGGTGGAGACGCATCGCCACGTCGTTAGTAATTCTCCGGTAATCGCTGGAACACGAGTCCCTGTGAAAGCGATCAAGAGCTTTGCCGACGCTGGATACACCGTCGAGCAGATCCGATCTGAATATCCGACGCTTATGAGAGAAGACATAGAAGCTGCAATTTCCTACAAGTCGAAAATCAAGGCCGCGTGATAGAGAAGAATTGCCTACGTTTGTTCCTCGACGAATGCGTGCCGGACGGCGTCGGGCGCGTCTTTTCTGATGCGGGGCACCATGTGATCTTTCTTCGAGAAGCGGGCGCGCGAGGCTCGCCAGACCCACTTGTTTGCACATTAGCGGAGGCAAACGCCGCCATCCTCGTGAGCCTCGACGGCGATATGAAGCAACTCGCGAAAGAAAACGGGATCAGCAAAAAGCGATTTATAAATCTGAGCCTTATCAAATTTTCCTGTGAAACCGTGAAGGCTGCGCAGCGCGCCGTTGACGCGATGTCGGTGATCGAGCACGAATGGCAACGAAGCCGAGGCCACGAAGGAAGGCGCGTTTTCATCGAGATTTATCCGGGAACGATCTCGATCAAGCGGTGAATTTGCCTTGGCGCTTGGCCGATACGGGGACTCGCGACACCACCCTTGCGGAACGCACCGAGAACGCCTATCCTCCTGTTCATGATTTGTTTATGAAGGCGCGCCATCATGCGCGCGCCAGATGGAAGCGCGCCGCAGGCCGGGCGGCGCCGGGGGTTCTCCTATGCTGACCAAGAAACAGAGCGATTTGCTGCGCTTCATCCATGAGCGCCTGAAGGAGACCGGCGTGCCGCCCTCCTTCGACGAGATGAAGGACGCGCTCGATCTGCGGTCCAAATCCGGCATTCACAGGCTCATTCTCGCGCTCGAGGAGCGCGGCTTCATTCGTCGTCTGCCCAATCGCGCCCGCGCGCTCGAGGTGCTGCGCCTGCCCGAATCGGCGACCCCCCGCGTCGCCGCGCGCGGCGGCAAATTCTCGCCCTCCGTCATAGAGGGCGCGCTCGGCCGCATGCGGTCGGTCCCGGCCGGGGAGCCGGAGTCCGATCAGCAGGTGGCGATCCCGGTCATGGGCCGCATCGCCGCCGGCACGCCCATCTCCGCGCTGCAGAGCCGCAGCCACACCATCAATCTGCCGCCGGACATGCTCGGCGGCGGCGAGCATTTCGCGCTCGAGGTGCGCGGCGATTCGATGATCGAGGCCGGCATTCTCGACGGCGACGTCGTCGTGGTGAAGAAGCAGGACACCGCCGACACGGGCGATATCGTCGTCGCCCTCATCGACGAGGAGGAGGCGACGCTGAAGCGCCTGCGCAAGCGCGGCGCTTCAATAGCGCTCGAGGCCGCCAATCCGGCCTATGAGACGCGCATTTTCGGGCCGGATCGCGTACGCATCCAGGGCCGGCTGGTCAGCCTTCTGCGCAAATACTGAGGTCGGGCTCGCCGCCACGATCTCGCCGCCCTTTGCGGCCATGTTCCCGGCCTCGCGCGCTTCTCGCGCGCGGGCCTTTTCGCGCGGCGGACAAGCGAATAAGGCGTGTCTCGAGCGTATCGCGCCTCGCGTAGGGGCGCGCGCTGCGTCGCCCGCGGCTCTTGCGGCCGCCCCGCCTCTTTCTGCATGGACGCCCGCCTCTTTCTGCATGGACGATGGAATGTCGCACTCGACCGGCCCAATGCGCGAACTCGAAGGATCGAAGCCCATGGCCGTCGGCCGCCGTCTGCATTTCGCGCGCCCCTCGCGCCGCTGGCTGCTGGCGCTCGGCGCCGTCGCGGCGGTGGCGCTCGGAGCCGCGCTCGCGCCCTGGACCTTCTCCACCAGCGCGCTGCTCGAGGAGATTTCCGGCCAGCTCAACGCCTCTTCCGGGCTCTATATCGCCGCCAAGGGGCGCTCGACCTTCTCGCTGCTGCCGCGCCCGCACATCACCATCGACAGCATCGCCTTCGCCGATCCGACCGCCGCGCTCACCATCGAGGCCGAGCGGCTGCACGGCAATGTGCTGCTCCTGCCATTGCTCGCCGGCCGGCTCGAGATCGCCGACGTCGAGCTGATTCGCCCCTCGATCGAGGTCGATCTCGACCGCAAGCCGATGACCACCGCCGGCGCCGCGGTGCGCGCTGCGGCGGCGCGGCCTTCGACGCCCGCGGCCGAAAAAGCGGACCGCGCGCGGCTCGGCGGCGTCTCCATCGTCTCCGGCGTCGCGCGGCTCAAATATGCCGGCGGCGAGGAGACGCTCCAGGACATAGACGCGACGCTCGACTGGCGCACCGTCGGCTCGCCGGCGACGCTCGACGCGGCCTTCTCCTGGGGCGGCGAGCGTCCGCGCGCCATGCTGTGGGTGCTCAAGCCCGGCGCGCTGTTGCGCGGCGAGCAGACGCCGGTCACTGTGAGGCTCGATTCCGACAGCTTGCGGCTGGAGGCGGAGGGTTTCGGCCAGCTCGGGGCCAAGCCGCGCTACATGGGGCGTCTGAGCGGCTCCTCGCCGTCGCTGCGCCATGCGCTCGGCCTCGCCAAGGTGAGCGCGCCGCTGCCGGGTCCTTTCGAGAATGTGCAGCTCTCCGCCAAGGCCAGCGTCGGGCTGCGCGATTTCCAGCTCACCGATCTGAAGCTCTCGGCCGACGACAATGAGTTCGAGGGCTCCTTCGCGCTGCGCCACGAGGGCGACAAGCCGATCGTCCATGCGACTCTCGCCAGCAATTTCGTGTCGCTGAAGCCGATGATCGCCGATCTGCCGGCGCTCTCCGGCGCGGACGGCCAATGGAGCCGCGACGCTTTCCTACTGCCGGACATTCAGGAGGCTGACGTCGATCTGCGCCTCTCGGCGACGCGCGCCCGCATATTGCGGCTGAACCTGGAAGACGCCGCGCTGTCGCTGCTGCTGCGCGGCGGCCGCCTCGAGCTCGCGCTCGCCGAAGCGCAGGCCTATAAGGGCACGGTGAAAGGCCGCGCCACTTTCGCCGCCAATGCGGCGGGCGCCCTCGAATTCCACGGCAATGGGCAATTGACCGGCGTCGACGCCGGCGCGCTGGCCTGGGACCTCGCGGCGCGGCCCGATCTCGGCGGCGCGCTGGACGCGACCTTCACGCTCGACGCGACAGGCGACAATGTCGCGCAGATCATGCGCGATCTCGACGGCCGCGCCAGCCTCTCCCTGTCGGAGGGCGAGGTCGGCGGCATAGATCTCGAGCGCGCGCTGCGCCGCATCGACAAGCGGCCATTGTCGAGCGCGATGGACATTCGCTCCGGCCATTCATTGGTGGACCGCGCCAGCGCGACCATCAAGATCGTGAAGGGAACGGCGAACATAGAGGATGGCCAGGCGCATGGGCCGGGCTTCTCGCTGGCCTTCGCCGGCCAGACGCGCATTCCCGAGCGCAGCCTCGCGATGAAGGCGCAGGCCAATGAGGCGGACGCCGCCGGCAAGCCGCGCGAGAAGGGCGTGCAGATCGGCTTCGATCTCTCCGGCGCCTGGGACGATCCTGTTTTCGCGCCGGACGCCGCCGCGCTGATCAAGCGCAGCGGGGCCGCGGCGCCGCTGCTGCCGCGCGTCGAGCCGGAAGGCGGCGCGGCGAAGGAGAAGTGAAGCGCGCTGCGGGCGCGCCGCCCGCGCATTTCTGCTATAAGCGCGACATCCTTCGTCCATTTTCGGGGGGAAGCGCGTGAGTGATGAATTTTTTCGGGTCGTCTGCTCGACGGCGAGCGCATTCTCTGGTCGGGGCGGCCGGCTCATGGCCTCTCGCTGCGCGGCCGCGACGTTTTTCTCATCCCGTTCAGCCTGTTCTGGTGCGGCTTCGCGGTGTTCTGGACGATTTCCGTTGGTCAAGCCAATGCGCCTTGGTTCTTCCAGGCGATTGGCGGTCTATTCGTTTGCTTTGGCCTCTATTTCGTCGTGGGGCGCTTCCTATTCGACGCTTGGCTGCGGAGCGATCTGCGCTATGCGATCACAAATCTGCGCATATTGATCGCGCGACCGGAGCCTTTCGGCCGATTCACGGCGCTTTCGCTCGATCGGCTTCCAGAGGTCGATTTGAGCGAGCGCGTCGATGGGAGCGGCTCGATCCGCTTCGGAGCGCCGGCTCCTTTGTGGGGAAATCGAGGCTGGCCGGATATGACGCCCGCGCTCGATCCGACGCCGCAATTTCTGTTGATCGACGACGCGCGGCGCGTGTTCGATCTCATTCAAGAGAAGGCGAGGAAGAACGCGCCGGCATGATCGGCGCGCGCTTCACCCCGCCCCGCCGCCCTTGGCGCGCCCGCGCGTCAGCAGCGCCGAGGCGCCGAGCGCCGCGGCCACGAAGCCGAGCAGCAGCGTCGATATGGCGTTGACTTCCGGCGACACGCCGAGCCGCACCTGCGAATAGATGCGCATCGGCAATGTCGTCGCGCCGGGCCCGGTGGTGAAGCTCGCGATGACGAGATCGTCGAGCGAAATGATGAAGGCGAGCAGATAGGCGCTGACGACGCTCGGCGCGATCAGCGGCAGAGTGACGAGCGCAAAAGCGCGAAAGGGCGTCGCGCCTAGGTCCATCGCCGCTTCCTCGAGCGTGCGGTCGCAGCCTTTCAGAGCGGCGTGGATCATCACCGTCGCGAAGCACATCGTAAACGCCGAATGCGCCAGCACCAGAGTGAGAAAGCCGCGTTCGACGCCGAGCGCGACAAAGACGAGCAGAAGCCCGAGGCCGAGCACCACTTCCGGCATCACCAGCGGCGCATAGATCGAGCCCGCGAATAAGGTGCGCGTGCGGAAGCCGCCGAAACGCGCCAGCGCCAGCGCCGCCAGCAATCCGTTGATTGTCGCGATGAGCGCGGAGAGCGACGCCGCGGCGAGGCTGATCTCGGCCGCGCGCAGCATCTGCTCGTCGTGAAGCAGCGCCGCATACCATTTGGTCGAGAAACCGCCCCAGACTGTCACGAGACGCGAGGCGTTGAAGCTCATCGTCGCCAGTATGACGATCGGCCCATAGAGAAAGCCGAAGCCGAGGGTCAGCGCCGCGAGGCGGAGAAGGCGCGCGGCGCTCATCGGCGGCCCTCGCGCAATTGCGCGCGCTCATAGAGCAGAATGGGGACGAGCAGCAGGGCGAGCAGCGTCACCGCCGCCGCCGAGGCGGCGGGCCAGTCGCGATTGGCGAAGAAATCATTCCATAAAGTGCGGCCGATCATCAGAGTGTCGGAGCCGCCGAGCAGATCGGGAATGACGAATTCGCCGACCGCCGGAATGAAGACGAGCAATGCGCCGGCGATGATCCCCGGCTGCGACAAAGGCAGGGTGACGCGCAGAAACACCTGCGGCGGCGAGGCGCCGAGATCGGCCGCGGCCTCGCGCAGAGCGGGGTCTTGCCCCTCGATCGCCGCATAGAGCGGCAGCAGCATGAAGGGCAGATAGGAATAGACGATGCCGACGACGACCGCGCCACTCGTCGCGAACATCGGCAGCGGCGCGTCGATGAGGCCGAGCGCCATCAGCGCGTGATTGATGATCCCCTCATCCTTCAGCAGCGTGATCCAGGCGTAGACGCGGATGAGAAAGCTCGTCCAGAAGGGCGCGACAGCAAAGCCGATGAGAATGGGCCGCAATCGCCGCGGCGCGCGCGCGATGGCGAGCGCGAAAGGATAGGCGACGAAAAGACAGAGAAGCGTCGCGACGCCGGCGATGGTCAGCGAGGAGAGATAGGAATCGAGATAGAGATTATCCTCGACGAGGCCGCGATAGGCGTCGAAGCCGAGCTGCGAGAGCTTTTCGAAAAGGCCCGCGACGCCGCTCGAGAGATCGAGGACCGGCTCATAGGGCGGGCGCGTCTGCGCCGGATGAGACAGCGAGATTTTGACGATGAGCGCGAAAGGCGCGAGGAAGAAGAGCGCGATCCAGGCGTAGGGCGCCGCGATGACGAGCCGCTCGCCGCGCGTGAGCCTGCGTCTCTTGTCGCTCTCCGGCATTATTCGCTCGCAAAGAAGCGCGCGGCCGAGGGCGCAAGGGAAATGCGCGCTGCGTCGCCGATGGAGAAGGGCGGGCCGCCAATCGCGCCGCGCGAGACGCGCAATGTCTCGCCGCCGGGTAGGCGCAGGCGAAAATGCGTCGTCTCGCCGCGAAAGGCGACATCCTCCACCACGCCATCGACGCCTGCGCCGTCCACTCCTGCGCCGCCCTCGCTCGCGGGCGCGATGGCGACGCGCTCGGGACGCACGGCGAGCACGGCTTTCGCGCCATCGACGAGGCCGCTGTCGCGCGCCGGCAGACGGCCGAGGGGGCCGGTGAATTCGCCGCTCTCCATGCGGCCCTCGAGGAAATTCATCTGCCCGATGAAGGAGGCGACGAAGCGCGTCGCCGGCCGCTCATAGACCTCCGTCGGCGAGCCGATCTGCTCTATGCGCCCGGCGCGCATCACGGCGATGCGATCGGCCATCACCAGCGCCTCGTCCTGATCATGGGTGACGACGACGAAGCTCGTCTTCAGCCGGCGTTGGATTTCCTTGATCTGGAACTGCGTCTCCTCGCGCAATTGCCGGTCGAGCGCGCCCAAGGGCTCGTCGAGCAGCAGCAGCCGCGGGCCGGGCGCGAGCGCGCGGGCGAGCGCGACGCGCTGGCGCTGGCCGCCGGAGAGCTGATCCGGTCGTCGCGTCTCGACGCCCTCGAGCCGCACGATCTGCAACAGCTCGGCGACGCGCGCGGCGATCGCCGCCTTGCCCTTGCGCTGCCGGCGCAGGCCGAAGGCGATATTCTCGAACACGCTGAGATGCGGGAACAGCGCGTAGGACTGAAACATCAGATTGACGGGACGCCGATGCGGCGGCGCGCCGCTCATATCGGCGCCCTCGATCTCCACGCGGCCGGCGTCCGCCGTCTCGAAGCCGGCGACGAGGCGCATCAGCGTGGTCTTGCCGCAGCCGGAGGGGCCGAGCAGCGCGAAGAACTCGCCGGCGCCCACCTCGAGCGACACATCCTCGAGCGCCGTGACCGCGCCGAAGCGCTTGGACGCGCCTTTGATCGAGAGTAGCGGCGCGTCGGTCATTTCGCTCTCGTTCTGCGATCGAAGGAGCGAGCCTCAGAGGCTCGGAGCCATCGCCCGTCAGCTGTCGCGGCGGAAGGCCGCGCGCCAATGGCGGACCATGACGTCGCTGGCGGAAATATCCTCGACCATCTCGGGACGCAAGCCGCCGGCGGCGAGCGCCGCGATCCGGCTCGGCGGCAGCGGCCAAGGGGGCCCGGCGACCTCCTGCCCCTCGTCGCGGGCGCGGGCGATGACGAGCAGCAGCCCGCCCGGCGCGACCAGCGCGGCGAGCGCCTGCGCCGCCTCGTCGAGCAGCGAATCGGGCAGCGCCTGCAGCGTGTAGCATTCATGCACGAGATCGAAGCCGCCGCGCCACTCCGGCGGCGGGGCGAAGAGATCGGCGGCGCGATAATCGACCGCGCTCTGCGGGAAGCGGCGCTTCGCCCAGGCGACGGCCTCCTCGATGAGATCGAAGGCGGTGACGCGGGCGCCGGCGGCGGCGAGCGCCTCGGCGTTGTCGCCGAGCCCGCAGCCGATATCGAGCGCGCGCAATCCTTCGAGCGAGCGTCCCGCGAGCCACTCCGCGAGCAGCGGATGCGGCGCGAGATGGGCCCAGGGCACGCCGGCGGCGTCGCCCTCGGCGAGGCGATAGACCGCCTCGAACCAGTCCTTGCGCTGCGGATCGGCCTCGACGCCGTCCGGCCTCTTATGCGGGTCGATTTCGTCGAGACGCGCTCTCGCGGCGGCGCGACGTGCGAAAAACTCCTCGGTCACGCCTGCTTCTCCCATTTCCCGTCCTCGCTCTGGCGCCAGTAGGAGAGCGTGTGCCCCTCCGTCTTCAACCGCCGCCATTGCTCGCGCGCGGCCGCCACCGCCGCTGCATCATTGCCGTCGAACATCAGTATGGCGCGCTGCGTCGGCGCGCTCCGCGCATCGGCGAGCACGGGCGAGAGCTCCGCATTTTCCACGAAAAAGCGCACATCGGCGCGATTGGGATTGTCGGGCCCGAGCGTGAGGAAGATCGGCTGGCTCTCCGGATCGTCGTCCTTGATCGAGCCGTGCGGCAGAAAGCTGTCCCCCGAATAGGACCAGAGCAGATCGTCGAGCGCCTCGAGCCGCGGCGCGCTCGTCGCCTGCACCACGACGGACCAGTCGCGCGCCAGCGAGAGCTCGAGCAGCTTGGGCAGGGCGCTTTCCAGCGGAAGCCGCTGGAGGTGATAGAACCAGACGTCCGTCATGGCGTGAGCTTCCATGCTGCGTGAGCGGTGATAGGCGTCACGCCGGCGCGCATCGGATCGTCCGCGCTCTCACCTCCCACTCGAGGGGCTATTGGATTCACACATCGCGAAACGCTGCGGCCGTCATGGCCGGGCTTGTCCCGGCCATCCACGCCAAGAGGCTGAGAAACCGAAGGAAAGCGCTCGCTATCGACGGATTCATCCCACGGCGGGCGCCCCACCGGAGCTTCGGTGTCACGCCAAACTTTCGAGACGCCTCGGCGTCCTGGCGTGGATGGCCGGGACAAGCCCGGCCATGACGTCGCGGGGGCGAGGAGGATGTGTGCATTCGATAGCCCTCGAGGGGGGAGGTCGAGCGCCGTAGGCGCTCGGGTGGCGGTGACGTCCCGAGTCTCGGGGACACCCCACCCCGTCCGGCTGCGCCGGCCGACCCTCCCCCTCGAGGCACGGCTGTCCGGGGAAAATTTCGGCGCAACGCAAGCGAGTCTTTGATGCCTTGTTCTCAACCAAAGATGGGCTCCCAACCCTCGCTTGTCGGCGGTCGTGGCCGGGTAGCACGGACGAAACAGGACTGATGAGCGCTTCGAAGGCAGAATATGCAATCTGCGCGAGTCCTCTAACACCATGCTTACAACCGAAAAACTTTCCCCGGACAGCCGTGCCCTCGAGGGGAGGGTGGAGCGGCTTCTTCGGGCGGCCGTCATTCCAGATCGCATCTGATCGGCACATGATCGGAGGGCTTAGCCCCGGCGCGCAGCTCCTTGTCGATCGTCACGCTCCGCAGCCGGTCGGCGGCCTGCGGCGAGAGCAGCAGATGATCGATGCGCAATCCATTGTTCTTCTGCCAGGCGCCCGCCTGATAATCCCAGAATGTGTAGAGCCCGGTCGCGTCGGTCGAAGCGCGTAGCGCCTCCGTATAGCCGAGATTGAGCAGCTCCTGGAATTTGGCGCGCGTCTGCGGCAGGAACAGCGCATCGCCGGCCCAGCCGACGGGGTCATAGACGTCGCCGGGCGCCGGAATGACATTATAGTCGCCGGCGAGCACGACGGGCTCCTCCAGCGCCAGAAGGCTCTCCGCATGGGCGATGAGGCAGTCCATGAAGGCGAGCTTATAGGGGTATTTCTCTGTCTCCGGCGGATTGCCGTTGGGCAGGTAGATGCTGGCGACGCGCACAGCGCCGCGATCGGTCGAGACCACGGCCTCTATGTAGCGGGCCTGCGGATCATGCTCGAATTTCGGCAGGCCGCGCACCACCTCGATCGGCGTCTTGGACAGGATGGCGACGCCGTTGAACGTCTTCTGCCCATGCGTCTCGACATTATAGCCGAGGTCCTCGATCTCGGCGCGCGGGAAGGCCTTGTCCTCGCATTTGATCTCTTGCAGGCACAGCACGTCCGGCGCGACCTCGCGCAGATAGGCGGTGAGCGGCTCCAGCCGTTGGCGGACGGAATTGACGTTCCAAGTGGCGATGCGCAAGGCGAGGGTCTCCGGTCATGGACCGATCCTCGTCATAGCGCGGGCGCCGCCGGAATGAAACGTTCCTCGCCGAAGGCGCGGCGCGTCATCGCATTGCCGACACAAGCCCTCACTATAGGCCCCACCTGCGCGCCCGCGCGCCCGGAGCCCCCGAATGTTCGTGAAAACTCGCGTCACCACCGTCGTCTTCGACATCGGCAATGTGCTCGTCGATTGGAATCCGCGCTATCTTTATCGCAAGCTGTTCGACGACGCCGAGGCCATGGAGCGCTTTCTCGGCGAAATCTGCACCTTCGACTGGAATCTCGAATTGGATCGCGGTCGGCCCTTCGCCGAGGCGGTCGCCGAGCGCGTCGCGCTCTATCCCGATTTCGCCGATCTCATCCGCGCCTATGACGCGCGCTGGAGCGAGATGATCGCCGGACCCATCGCCGGCACGGTCGCTCTGCTGGAGCGGCTCGCCGAGCGCGCGACGCCGCTCTATGCGCTCACCAATTTCTCGGATGAGAAATATGCGGAGACTTATGAGCGCTTCGGCTTTTTCCGGCGCTTTTCCGGCGTTGTCGTCTCCGGCCGGGTGAAGCTGCTGAAGCCCGATCCGGCGATCTATCGCCTATTGCTCGAGAGCTATGGGCTCGATCCGGCGGCCTGTCTGTTCATCGACGATTCGCCGGCCAATGTCGAAGGCGCCCGCAAGGTCGGGCTGCATGCGACGCGATTCGAGAGCCCGGAGCAGGTCGAGCGCGCGCTCACGGAGATGGCGTTGCTGTGAGGGGCGGCGAGCGCGAGCCTCTAAGGCTCGCATCGCCTCGCGCCGAGCGCGGCGGCGATTTCCGCGACGATTCCCTCCGCCGCGGCGCGGGGGTCGGGCGCCTGCGTCACCGGGCGGCCGACGACGAGATGATCGGCGCCGGCGATGATCGCCTCTCCCGGCGTCATGACGCGCTTTTGATCGCCGAGCGCGGCGCCGGCGGGACGCACACCCGGCGTCACCAGCGTCATTTGCGGGCCCACCAGCGCGCGAATCGGCGCGACCTCCTGCGGCGACAGGATCAGCCCGTCGATCCCGGCGTCCTTCGCTTGGCGCGCGCGCCGTGCGACCAGTTCGGCCACGCCGATCGAATAGCCGGCCTCGACGAGATCGGCGTCGTCATAGGAGGTCATCACCGTGACCGCGAGCAGCCGCAGGCCGCTGTCGCCCGCGCCCTGGCGAGCGGCGCGCATTGTCTGTGGAAAACCGTGAATGGTGAGGAAATCCGCGCCGAGCCGCGCGATCTGCCGCGTCGCGCGCTCGACCGTCTGGCCGATGTCATGGAGCTTCAGATCGATGAAGACCTTGCGGCCGGCGGCCTTCAGCTCCTCGACCAGCGGCAGGCCGCCGCCATAGGCCAGCTCCATGCCGATCTTGTAGAAGGAGACCGATTCGCCCAGCCGCGCGACGAGCGCGCGCGCCGCCTCCGCGCTGTCCACGTCGAGCGCGACGATCAGCCGATCGCGCGCGGTATTTGCGTCTGAGCCCATGCGTGCGCTCCTGTCGGCGGCCCAAATCAGGCGGGCGGCGCGAGCCATTTGCTCATGAGCACCCGAGGCGCCACCTCATAGCCCAGGCGCTCGTAGAACGAGATGACGCCTGTATTGGTCTCCCGCACCAGCAGCTGCGTTTTGACGCCGCCGCGTTCGCGGAGCCATGCCTCGGCCGCGAGCGCCATTGCCCGTCCGAAGCCGACGCCGCGCGTGTCGGGATGCGAGGCCAGATAATAGAGCCAACCGCGATGACCATCATGTCCGACCATGACCGAGGCTCGGATCTGGCCAGAGCGATCGACGCCGACCAGAACGTCCGAAGAGGTTTTGGCTCGGGCGAAGCGAAAATCGGCGGCCGGATCATTGTAGCCGACGACGAGGCCGCAGGCGCGCCATAACGCGATCACTGCGTCCTCGTCTTCGGATGAGGCGCTTCGAATGGCCAGCGGCATGAAAGCGTCCATCGAGAAAAGCGCCTCGGCGGTCGCGGCCTCGACAGTCCTGTTCAGCGGGCCCGCTTATAGACCCAAACGCGCGCCGGCGGCAGGTTCAACCAGATCGGGGCCAGGCCCTCGCCCGTATAGGCCGCGCGATTGGCGTGGCGCTTCAACGGCATGGGCGAGACCCACAGGCTATAGGTGAATTGGACGAGCACGCCCTCCGGGGCCATCAGCTCGAAGGCCTGATCGAGCAGCCGCAAACGGTCGGCCTCCGGCTGGTTGAGCAGCGGCAGGCTGGAGACGATGGAGCCGATCGGCCCGTCGATCTTGCCTTCGAGCGTCTTCTTCAGCCCATAGGCGTCGCCCTGCACGACATTCACGCCCGGAAAGCGCTCGCGCAGCAGGTCGCAGAATTTCGTCTCATATTCGACGAGGGTGAGGCGCTGCGGCGCAATGCCGCGCTCGAGCAGCGCCTGCGTCACCGGGCCGGTGCCCGGCCCCAGCTCGACGATGGGCGCGTCGCCGGAAATGTCGACATAGCTGGCCATGGTCTTGGCCAGCACCGGGCCGGAAGGCGAGACCGCGCCGACGAGGCGCGGATTCTCGATCAGTGAGCGGATGAAACGCGCATTATAGGCCAAGGCGTTTTTCGGGGGCTCGAGATTTTGTAGCACGCTCGGATTGCCTCTCCATCGTTTCGGCGGCGCGACCTTGGTATAACAAGGCCGATCGGTCAATGGCGAGCGTCGCTCATTTCCCGAACAGCTCCTTCATCTTCGCGAAGAAGCCAGTCGCTTCTGGATGAGTCTGATGGGAAGACTCCTCCTCGAACTCATTGAGCAGCTCGCGTTGGCGCTTGGTGAGGCTTTGCGGCGTCTCGACGCTGATCTGCACATAGAGATCGCCCGATTCGCGCCCGCGCAGCAACGGCATCCCCTTGGCTTTCACCTTGATCTGCTTGCCGGTTTGCGCGCCCTCGGGAATTTTGATCTCGGTCTCGCCGCCGTCGATCGTATGCACGGTGATCTTGCCGCCGAGCGCGGCGCGCACCATGGAGATCGGCACGCGGCAATAGAGATCGGCGCCGTCGCGCTGGAAGAATGTGTGCGGCTTCACCGACAGGAAAATATAGAGATCGCCGGCCGGTCCGCCGCGCAGCCCCGCCTCGCCCTCGCCGGAGAGACGGATTCGCGTGCCGTCCTCGACGCCGGGCGGCACATTGACGGAGAGCGTGCGCTCGATCGTCGCGCGGCCGGTTCCCGCGCAGACGGAGCAGGGATTGTCGATGACCTCGCCGCGGCCCTGGCAGGTGGGGCAGGTGCGCTCAATGGCGAAAAAGCCCTGCTGGGCGCGCACGCGGCCATGGCCGGCGCAGGTCGGGCAGGTCTTGGGCTTGGAGCCCTTCTTGGCCCCCGTGCCGCCGCAGGCCTCGCAGGAGATGGTGGTCGGCAGCTTCAGCGTCGCCGCCTTGCCGTGGAAGGCCTCCTCCAGCGTGATTTCCATATTGTAGCGCAGGTCCGAGCCGCGCTCGCGGGCGCTGCCGCGGCCGCCGCCGCGCCGGCCCATCACCTCGCCGAAGAGATCGTCGAAAATATCGGCCATGGAGGCGGCGAAGCCGTCGCCCGCGCCGAAGCCGCCGCCGCCCTGCTCGAAGGCGGCATGGCCGAAACGGTCATAGGCGGCGCGCTTCTGCGTGTCGGAGAGGCATTGATAGGCCTCGTTGACCTCCTTGAAGCGCGCCTCGGCCTCCGCATCGCCGGGATTGCGGTCCGGATGATATTGCATCGCGGCCTTGCGAAAGGCGATCTTCAGCTCGACGTCGGTCGAGGTCTTGGCAACGCCGAGAGTTTCGTAGAAGTCGCGTTTGGACATGTCAGTCTTGGGTTGGTTCGTCCGAAGCGCCGCCGCGCAGGGCGAGCTCGTCGAAGATCGGCTTCAGGCTGTATATCAGTTCGGGAAGCGATGTCAGCACCGTGTCCCAGATCGTGTCCAAGTTCAGGTCGAAATAGCCGTGAGCGATCCGGTTGCGCATGGACGTCATGTCTCGCCAGGGCGCCTGCGGATATTTTTCCCAGAATTCGGGGTGCTCACGAGCGAGCCGAGACGCCATTTCCCCGATGATGAGCAGGTTCATGATGACGGCCTGCTGCGTGCGCCGGTCGCTCAGAAAGGCTCCCTTCTCCATTCCTTCGATGTAGGAAGTCGCCCATCTCGCGCAATCCAGCATATGGCCGACCGGGGCGAGCGGTGATTTGCGCGTCATATCGGCCGCGCTTCGGCCAGGACGCCGTCCCGAAAATAACGTGAAATGTCCCCCGGGGTGAGCAGATCGACGCGAACGCCCAATATTTCTTCGAGCTCGACTTGCAGCCGCCCGAGATCGAAAAGCGTCGCTCCCGGAAGCGCGTCCACCAAAATGTCGATGTCGCTTCCTTCCTCGTCGTCGCCGTGCAGAACCGAGCCGAACACGCGCGGATTGGCGGCCCGGCAGCGGAGGACCGCGGCGCGGACCGCTTCGCGATGGGTGTCGAGCGCGACGGACGGTCTCATCATTCAACCATTACCGCAGGACAGATGCGGCATCAATTCCACGAGGCAATCTTCCGGGCTGCGGCCAGCCGTGTCGATGACGAAATGGTTGCGCAACCAAGGGTCTACCCGCCGCGTGACGATCTCCTCCCAGCTCGGCAGGATCAGGCCGGGGACGTCGGCGATCCGCGTCTCGACGCGCCGGCGATGCTCCTGCGCGTCGGAGCACCGGACCTCGATTTCGGCTGCGGCGACATTCGCCCGCAGCGCCACCGCGCGCCACGCGTCCCGCGCGATGTTCACATCATTGACGCAGTCGGCGATGACCTTTCGTCCGAGCGCCAGATTGTCGGCGGCGACGCCATAGGCCACGCGATAGCTCACATCTCCGATGTCGTGGCCATAGGCGGCCTGGATCGGCGGCTCCATCGTGTCGATGCGAAGATAGACCGCCTCGAGGCGCTGGGCGAGCAAGCGGGAAAGGGTGGTCTTGCCCGATCCGGGAAGGCCGCTGAAAACGACGAGCATGAGATGCCGACCCGGAAAATCGATCGCCCGACTCTTACCGCGCGCGTCCTCGACAGCCGGCGCGAAAGCCCTCATCCGTCCCTCGCTGACGCGAGGGCCACCTTCTCCCGCACAGCGGGAGAAGGGAGGGTCCGACGAGCTTACTTCTTTTTATCGTCGCCGCCGACTTCCTTGAAGTCCGCATCGATGACATCGTCCTTGGCGTGCGTCTCGCCGCCGGCGCCGGGCGCGGCGCCTTCGGCCTGCTGAGTTTTGTACATGGCCTCGCCGAGCTTCATCGAGGCCTGCATCAGCTCATTGCTCTTGGCCTTGATGGTCTCCACATCCTCGCCATCGAGAGCAGTCTTCAAGGCGGCGATGGCCGTCTCGATCGCGCTCTTGTCGGCCGCGGACACCTTGTCGCCGAATTCGGCGAGCGACTTCTCGGCCGAATGCACGGCCGCCTCGCCATGGTTCTTCACATCGACGAGCTCGCGGCGGGTCTTGTCCTCGGCGGCGTGGGCCTCGGCGTCCTTCACCATTTTGTCGATGTCGGCGTCCGACAGGCCGCCCGAGGCCTGGATGCGGATCTGCTGCTCCTTATTGGTGGCCTTGTCCTTCGCCGTCACATTGACGATGCCATTGGCGTCGATGTCGAAGGTCACCTCGACCTGCGGCAGGCCGCGCGGCGCCGGCGGAATGCCGACGAGGTCGAACTGGCCGAGCAGCTTATTGTCCGCCGCCATCTCGCGCTCGCCCTGGAAGACGCGGATGGTGACGGCGGTCTGATTGTCCTCGGCCGTGGAGAACACCTGGCTCTTCTTGGTCGGGATGGTCGTGTTGCGGTCGATGAGGCGCGTGAACACGCCGCCGAGCGTCTCGATGCCGAGCGACAGAGGCGTCACGTCGAGCAGCAGAACGTCCTTCACATCGCCCTGCAGAACGCCGGCCTGCACCGCCGCGCCAATGGCGACGACCTCGTCCGGATTGACGCCCTTATGCGGCTCCTTGCCGAAGAACTGCTTCACCACCTCCTGCACCTTCGGCATGCGGGTCATGCCGCCGACGAGCACCACTTCGCCGATCTCGGCCGCCGAGAGGCCGGCGTCCTTCAGCGCCTTGCGGCAGGGCTCGATGGTGCGCTGGATGAGATCGTCGACCAGCGCCTCGAATTTCGCGCGCGTCAGCTTCAGGGTCAGATGCTTCGGACCCGAGGAGTCGGCGGTGATGTAGGGCAGGTTGATCTCGGTCTGCGTGGCGGAGGAGAGCTCGATCTTCGCCTTCTCGGACGCTTCCTTGAGGCGCTGCAGAGCGAGCTTGTCCTTCGTCAGATCGATGCCCTGCTCCTTCTTGAACTCGCCGGCGAGATATTCGACGAGACGGCTGTCGAAATCCTCGCCGCCCAGGAATGTGTCGCCATTGGTCGACTTCACCTCGAACACGCCGTCGCCGATCTCGAGGATCGACACGTCGAAGGTGCCGCCGCCGAGGTCATAGACCGCGATCGTGCCGGAGCCCTTCTTGTCGAGGCCATAGGCGAGCGCGGCCGCCGTCGGCTCGTTGATGATGCGCAGCACCTCGAGGCCGGCGATCTTGCCGGCGTCCTTGGTGGCCTGACGCTGGGCGTCGTTGAAGTAGGCGGGAACGGTGATGACCGCCTGCGTCACGGTCTGGCCGAGATAGGCCTCGGCCGTCTCCTTCATCTTCTGCAGAATGAAGGCGGAGATCTGCGAGGGCGAAAATTGCTTGCCGTCCGACTGCACCCAGGCGTCGCCATTGGGGGCCTTGACGATCTTATAGGGGACGAGGCCCATGTCCTTCTTGGTCATCGGATCGTCGAAGGAGCGGCCGATGAGTCGCTTGATCGCGAAGAATGTGCGCTCCGGATTGGTCACCGCCTGACGCTTGGCGGGCTGGCCGACGAGACGCTCTCCGTCCTCGGTGAAAGCGACGATGGACGGCGTCGTGCGCGCGCCTTCCGCGTTCTCGATGACCTTGGGGCTCGACCCTTCCATGACGGCCACGCAGGAATTGGTCGTGCCGAGGTCGATGCCGATGATTTTAGCCATATCGCCGTTCCTTTCGTTTATTCGAAATCGCCGGGTCCCGAAGCGGCCCGTATGTCGCCGATCCTTCGGCGGCTCGCATTTTCAGCCCGCCGCGCATCGGCTGTTCACCGTCCCTTCAGATTGTAATCGGCTTGCATCGGCGCAAGTGCGTGGGGCGCAGAGAGTGCGCGGGGCATATAGAATGAAGCTTCCGGCGGCGGCAAGCTCCGTCGCGGCCGGGATTTTCCGCCGTCGCGCCGCAGTTTTATCGTTTGGGGTCCGCTTTCGCTTATTCTCCCGCGAGCGATTCGCGAAGCGATGGTCGGCGGCCGCCGACGCCGTCTCGCCCGGGTCCCCTTGCGAACTCTCGCCCCGAACAGGCCGACGCGTGCTGCTGCAGTCGATCGAACCAATCTTCCGCACGGTCGTCGTCTTTGGCGACGCCGGCTTCGTCTTGCCCGCGAGCGGGGGGCTCGCCGTGGCGCTGTGGGCGGCCGGCGACCGCCGCGCAGCGGTCGCTTTTTTGGCCGGCATAGCAGTCTGCGGCGTGGCGGCGACGCTCGCCAAGATTTTCTCCATGGCCTTCGGCCCTCCGCCGCTGCACAGTCCCAGCGGCCATGCCGCGCTGGCGGCGGCCTTCTTCCTGCCGCTCTCCGCAATTTTCATGCGCGTTCGCGAGAAGCGGATCGGAATTCTCGCCGCGGCGCTCTGCGCGGCCGCAGCCGTGCTCGTCGCCATCGGCCGCGTGGCGCAGGGCGCGCATACGGAGGCGGAGGCTTTCGCTGGGTTTTTCATAGGCTTGGCGGCGTTCGGCGTGTTCCTCTGCGGCGCGCCCGCGCGGCTTTCGATCAGCGCTCCGGCCCTCGTCATTCTCTTTGCGGCCGCGGTCGCGCTCCAAGCCTATACGGGCCTCAGCATCGAGGTGGAGGGGCCGCTCGAGCGCATAGCGACACGGCTCGCGCAAATGTTGTCGCTCTAGCTCCATCTCTCCTGTCTGTTTCCCCTGGGCTTTCGAAAGAGCCGCCGCGCCGCGCGAGAATGACGGCTGACGATATTTGATTTTCGTCACGAAGCATGCGATTCGACTTAGCCATAGAGACGGGCGCCTTTGGCGGAGAATCGCCGCAATGCAGAAGAGTCGATCGTTGTTGCGGTCCGCGTCGGCCTTATGCGTTCTCCTCACTCTCTCCGCCTGTGACAATTCCGGCGGGCGCAAGGACGAGCGCCCGGCGCGCGTCGTGCTCGTCGCGCCCGTCCATTACGCTCCGCGCGCGCCGACGCGCCAATTCGTCGCCGCCATCCGCCCGCGCGTCGAGACCGACCAATCCTTCCGCGTCGCCGGCAAGGTCGTGCGCCGGCTCGTCGAGAATGGGCAGGCCGTCAAGGCCGGCGATCTGCTCGCCCTGCTGGACGAGGCGGATCTGCGCCTGCAGAAGGAGCAGGCCGAGGCGGAGCTCTCGGCCGCGCGAATGGGGCTGGAGCAGGCCGCCGCCGAAGAGCGCCGGGCGCAGACGCTGCGCAAGGACGGCTGGACCGCGCAGGCGGCGCTCGATCGGCAGAAAGCCGCCGCCGAGGAGGCGCGCGGACGCCAGCAGCGAGCGCTGCGGGCCGTCGAGCTCGCCAAGAATGCGCTGGACTACGCCTCGCTGCGCGCCGATTCGGACGGCGTCGTGACCGCGACCTTCGTCGAGCCCGGGCAGGTGGTCGGCGCCGGGCAGGCGGTTGTGCGGGTCGCCCGCGCCGGCGCGCTCGAGGCCGTGGTTTCGCTTCCCGAGGCTTTCGCCGCGCTCGCCGGGGCGGGGGAGGCGAGCCTCTTTCTCTGGTCCGATCCCGCCAGGCTCTATCGGGCGAGCCTGCGCGAGCTCGGCGCCTCCGCCGACGCCGCCACCCGCACCTTCTCGGCGCGCTATTCGATCGTCGGAGCGGATGAGAAGGTCGGGATCGGCATGAGCGCGACCTTGACGCTGGCGAGCAAGGAGCAGGGCGCCGCCGCCGCTCTGCCGCTGGCCGCGCTCTTCGACCAGGGCTCCGGCCCCAGCGTCTGGAAGGTGGAGGACGGCGGCAAGCTCACGCTCGCGCCCGTCTCCGTGCTGCGCTACGAGGCCAAGACGGCGCTGATCTCCGCCGGCGTCGCGGAGGGGGATCGCGTGGTCGTGCTCGGCGCCCATAAGCTCGACCCCGGCCAGCTCGTGCGTCCGGTCGACGCCGAAACGCTGTGAGGCGCGAGGAGATGAGCTTCAACCTCTCGCTCTGGGCCGTCAAACGTCAGACTCTCACCCTGGCGCTGATCCTGGCCATCGCTGTCGCCGGGGTCTATTCCTATTTCCACCTCGGCCGCGCCGAGGACCCGTCCTTCACCATCAAGGTCGCCAATCTCACGGCGATCTGGCCGGGCGTCACCGCGCTCGAGATGCGCGACCAGGTCGCCGACCGCTTGGAGAAGAAGCTGCAGGAGCTTCCCTATCTCGAGAAGATCGAGACCTATGTGAAGCCCAGCTTCCTCGCCATGCAGGTGACCTTCAAGGACACGACGCCGCCCGCGCAAGTGCCGAGCCTCTTCTATCAATTGCGCAAGAAGCTCCATGATATTCAGCCGGAGTTGCCGCAGGGAGTCATCGGCCCGGACGTCAATGACGAGTTCGGCGACGTCGACGCGGTCCTCTATGCCGTCCATGGCGAGGGGGCGGATTATCACCAACTCGACCGCGTGGTGGAGATGTTCCGCCAGCGTCTCTTGGAGACGCCGGACATTGTGAAGGTCAATGTCTATGGCGTGCAAGACCGCAAGATCTTCGTCGAGTTCAGCCAGGCCAAGCTCGCCAATCTCGGCGTCACGCCGCAGGCGCTGTTCGAATCGCTCGCCAAGCAGAATGCGGTGAACGCCTCCGGCGTCTTCGAGACGCCAGCCAATCGCGTGCCCTTGCGCGTCACCGGCGCGCTGAAGGGCGCCGAGGCCATCGCCGCGACGCCGGTCGAGGCCAATGGCCATGTGTTTCGCTTGGGCGACGTCGCCGATGTCGCGCCCGGCTATGAGGACCCGCCGAATTTCCTCGCCCGCTACAAGGGCGAGCCGACGATCGTCGTCGGCGCGGTGATGGCGAGGGGCGGCAATGTCCTCACGCTCGGCAAGACTCTCGAGGCCACAATGGCCGAGGTCCGCGCCGAGACGCCGGTGGGCATAGAGATCACGCAGATCGCCGATCAGCCGAAAGTCGTCTCCCATGCGGTCGGCGAGTTCACGCGCTCCTTCGTCGAGGCGCTGGTCATCGTCCTTTTCGTGAGCTTCGTCTCGCTCGGCTTTCGCACCGGGATCATCGTCGCTCTGTCGGCGCCTCTCGTGCTCGCCGTCGTCTTCGTGTTCATGAACGCCTTCGGGGTCGATCTGCAGCGCATCTCACTCGGCGCGCTGATCATCGCGCTCGGCCTGCTGGTCGACGACGCCATCATCGCCGTCGAGATGATGACGGTGAAGATGGAGCAGGGCGCCGATCGCATCAGCGCGGCGACCTTCGCCTGGAGCTCGACGGCCTTTCCCATGCTCACAGGCACTCTGGTGACGGTCGCGGGCTTCATGCCGGTCGGCTTCGCCGCCTCCTCGACCGGCGAATATACGGGCTCGCTGTTCTTCGTGCTGGCCGTGGCGCTCATCGCCTCCTGGTTCGTGGCGGTGCTGTTCACGCCCTATCTCGGCGTGAAGCTGCTGCCGGATTTCTCGAGCCATGCGCATCACGATCCCGAGGCGATCTATTCGACGCCTTTCTATCGCGGCCTGCGCCGGCTCGTGACCTGGGCTGTCGACAATCGCCTGCTCGTCGTCGGCGCCACAGGCGGGATTTTCGTCGCGGCGATCGTCGGCTTCGGCCATGTGCAGAAGCAGTTCTTCCCGATTTCCGAGCGGCCGGAGCTGTTCTTCCAGCTGCGCATGCCGGAGGGCTCGTCCATATTCGCGACGGCCGCGGCGGTGGAGGAGGCCGAGAAGCTGCTGAAGGGCGACGAGGACGCCGCCCATTACACGAGCTATATCGGCCGCGGCCCGCCGCGTTTCTGGCTCGGCCTCAGTCCCGCTCTGCCGAACGAGGCCTATGCGGAGATCGTCATCGTCGCCAAGGATCTCGAGGCGCGCGAGCGGCTGAAGGCCCGCCTGTCGAAGGCGCTGGAGGATGGCGCCGTCTCGCAAGCCCGCGCCCGCGTCGATCGCTTCAACTTCGGCCCGCCGGTCGGCTTTCCGGTGCAGTTTCGCGTCATCGGCCGCGATCCGGCGGAGGTGCGCGCCATCGCCTATCGCGTGCGCGATCTGATGCGCGACGACAAGGCCGTCGTCGAGCCGCATCTGCAATGGAACGAGCAGACGCCCGCCGTCCGGCTCGTCATCGATCAGGACCGCGCGCGGACCATGGGCCTGACGCCGCAGGAGGTCGCGGGCCGCTTGCAGATGATGGTCTCGGGCGTGACGATCACCAGCCTGCGCGACGGCATCGATCGCGTCGACGTCGTCGCGCGCGCCGTGCCCGGCGAGCGCGGCGATTTGGGGCGGCTCGAGGATATGGTGATCTTGACGCGCGCCGGCGCGCCGGTGCCGGTCTCGCAGATCGCCAAGATCGTCTATGAGCATGAGGAGCCGATCATCTGGCGGCGCAATCGCAACATGCTCGTCACCGTGCGCGCCGATGTGAAGGACGGCGTCCAGGCGCCCGATGTCACCAATCGCATCTGGCCGCGCCTCGCCGAGCTGCGCGAGCATCTGCCGCCCGGCTATCGGATCGAGATCGGCGGCGCGATCGAGGAATCGGCCAAGGCCAATTCCTCCATCGCCGCGGTGGCTCCGGTGATGATTCTCGTCATGCTGGTCATCGTCATGTTCCAGCTGCAGAACTTCACCCGGCTCGGCCTGGTGATGATGAGCGCGCCGCTCGGGCTCATCGGCGCCTCGCTCGCGCTCAATCTGGCGGGCGCGCCATTCGGCTTCGTCGCTCTGCTCGGCCTCATCGCGCTCTCCGGCATGGACATGCGCAACTCGATCATATTGGTCGATCAGGTGCGCCAGGACCTCGACAAGGGCGCCAATTATCGCGAGGCCATCATCGGCGCCACTGTGCGCCGTTCGCGGCCGGTGGCGCTGACCGCGCTCGCCGCCATTCTCGGCATGATCCCGTTGACGCATTCGCTGTTCTGGGGGCCGATGGCGCTCACCATAATGGGCGGGCTGTTCGTGGCGACCTTTTTGACCGTGCTGTTTCTGCCGGCGCTCTATGCGCTGTGGTTCCGCCGCAAGCTCGCCGATGTGCTGGTCGAGACGCCGCCGCCCGCCCCCGCGGAATTCGGCTACGGCCGTCTCGCGGAGAGAGCGGCGGAATGAGCGAGAGCGCTGCGCCGGCCGCTGCGCGCAGCGCAGAGCAGCGCGCCCGCATCGTCGCGACGGCCGAACGCCTGTTCCGACTGATGGGCTTTCAGAAGACGACGGTCGCCGACATAGCGCGAGAACTCGGCATGTCGCCGGCCAATGTCTATCGCTTCTTCAGCGCCAAATCGGAGATCAACGCCGCCGTCGCGCGCCTGCTGACGGGAGAGGTGGAGGCGGTCATCGACGCTATCGCCGATGGGCCGGGCGCGGCCGCCGAGCGGCTGCTGTGGCTGGTCGAGACCAATGAGGCGATGAATCGCGAGCGCTATGTCGACGATCGCAAGCTGCACGACATCGTCGAGGCGGCGATGACCGAGCATTGGCCGATCATCGGCGAGCACATCGCCCATGTCGACGCGGCGATCGAACGGGTCATCGCCGCGGGCATGGAGACTGGCGAATTTCGTCGCGGCGACGCGCATCTCGCAGCGCGCCTCGTCCATTCGGCCTGCATCCGCTATTGCCACCCGCGCATGCAGGTGGAATGCGCCGACCCCGGCGCGCCGAGCGCCGCGCAAATGGTGGAGTTCTGCCTGATAGCGCTGCGCGCCGGGCGGTGAAGCGGGGCTTTTCGTTCATAGCTCGAAATAAGAGCGAGCCTGAAGGCTCGCGGTCCAAATCGCGCCCGGGACCGCGAGCCTTCAGGCTCGCGTCACGAGACCCGACCGAGCCAAAAAGCTCAGCCGCCGTTCTTCTTCTTGGTCTGATCGCTGGCGATGGGCGAGGCGTCGTTCAGCCCTTTGTCGATCTTCTCGAGAATCTTCGGCAGATCGTCGGGATCGGGATTCATGTCGCGCGCATGGTTCCACTGGAAGCGCGCCTCGAGCTTGCGATTGACGCGCCAATAGGCGTCGCCGAGATGGTCGTTGATGACCGGGTCGGAGGGCTTGAGATCGACGGCCTTCTCGAGCTCGCGCACCGCCTCCTCATAGCGGCCGAGGCGGTAATAGGCCCAGCCGAGACTGTCGACGACATAGCCGTCGCGGGCGCGCAGATCGACGGCGCGGCGCAGCATTTTGAACGCCTCGTCGAGATTGACGCCCTGATCCACCCAGGAATAGCCGAGATAATTCAGCACCAGCGGCTGGTCCGGATAGAGCTCCAGCGCCTTTTTGAGATCGGCCTCTGCGGTCGGCCAGTTCTTGCGGCGCTCATTGGCGATGCCGCGGTAATAATAGAGCAGCCACTGGCTCTTGTCGGCCTGCGGCTGGAGCTCGAGCACTTTGCTGTATGTCGTGACCGAATCGGCGAAGAGCTTGCGCGAGCGCTGGATATTGCCCAGCGCGGTCAGCGCCTCCTGATCCTTGGGATGGTCGGCGATGACCACCTGAAGATGGTCGGTCGCCTCTTTGGTCTTGCCGAGCGTCTCCAGCAGCAGCGCCGCCTGCACATCCGCATTGACGCGCAGCGGATTGTCCTTCGGCACGCTGTCATAGAGATCGATGGCGATCTCCTCCTGCTTCATGCGCTCATAGATGTCGGCGAGGGTGATCGTCGCCAGCGCATTGTCGGGCGCGAGGAAGAGGGAGAGACGCAGATAGATGAGCGAGGCGAGCTCGTCGCCCTGCCGTCCGCCGATCGCGCCGAGACCATAGAGCACCTCGGCCGCGCCGGCGTCGGCGTCGCGAACGAAGGGCGTGAGCGGCTTGCCCGTGTCTATGTCGGCGATCGCCGCGGTGACGATCGGATGGCGCGGAGCGAGATCGTCGAAGGCGCGATAGACGCGGCGCGCCTCCTCGCGGCTGCCGTGCGCGACGAGGAAACGCGCATAGGCGTCGACGAGCCGCAGTGTGTTGCGCTCGGAGCCATAGGCGGCCTTGAAGCGCTTGGTCGCCTCGGCCTTGTCGCCGTTCTTGGCGGCGTCGGCGATCAGCGCCGCATGATAGTCGCGGAAGACGGAGAAGGCGTCTTCCTTCAACTTGTCCGCCGTGGCCAGCGCCTGCTTGGTCTCGCCGGCGCCGGCGTAGGCCCAGGCGGTGAGCAGCGTGGAGGTGACGTCGTGCTTGCGGTCGAGCCCGCCCTTGGCGAGAACCGTGCGGGCGCGGGCGAATTTCCTGGCCTTTATCGCCTCGACGCCCAGCGTCAGATTGGCGAGGCCGTTGGTGCGGTCGAAGGCGGCGACGCGGGCGGCGAGAGTGAAGGCCTCCTGCATATTGCCATTGGCGAGAGCGGCGACGAAGGCGCGCTCGGTCAGCTCGCGATTGCGCGGATCGTTGCGCAGCGCCTCGCGGAAAAATGTGGAGGCGGCGAGCGTGTCGCGCTCGGCCCCGGCGACGATGGCGGCGAGATAATTGCCGGATGCGCTCTCGCCGACCTCGAAGGGCGTGGCGATGGAGAGGCTGGTCTCGCGGGCGTGGGCCGAGCCCTTGCCTAGGAACGAGCTCTGGCCGACGAAATCATCGGCCCCGAGCGACAAAGCGCAAAAAGCCGCGGCGACGCAGGCCGCGCGGGTCGAGAAAGAGCGAACGCGGCGCCGTTTCGGCGCATCGGACGAGAAAATTCTGTTCACGTGCTGTTTCCCGCAATCGGCCGCAGCGGCGCGGCGCCGGCTCGCCTCGAAAGAAGCCGCCGAGCGCCACCATCATGCGGGAAGATGGCTGTTTTGGGCCGCCCCCGCAAGTGTGAATTATCCCAGCAGGGGTGGCCCGTCGCATCACTCGAAAGCGTCGCGTCAGCTTCGTCCGCGCACCGCGGCCACGATTTTCTGCGCGGCGTCGTCGAGGTCGTCGGCGGAAATCACGTCGAGGCCCGAGCTCGTGATGATCTCCTTGCCGAGCTCGACATTGGTGCCCTCGAGCCGCACCACGAGAGGAACGGCGAGCCCCACTTCCTTGACCGCGGCGATGACGCCCTCGGCGATCACATCGCAGCGCATGATGCCGCCGAAGATGTTGACGAGAATGCCCTTCACCTTGGGGTCGGCGGTGATGATCTTGAAGGCCGCGGTGACCTTTTCCTTGGTCGCGCCGCCGCCGACATCGAGGAAGTTGGCGGGATTCTCGCCATAGAGCTTGATGATGTCCATCGTCGCCATGGCGAGGCCGGCGCCGTTCACCATGCAGCCGATGGTGCCGTCGAGCGCGATATAGGCGAGCTCATATTTCGACGCCTCGATCTCCTTCTCGTCCTCCTCGGTCTTGTCGCGCAGCGCGACGACGTCCGGGTGGCGGTAGAGAGCGTTGTCGTCGAAGGAGACCTTGGCGTCGAGGCAGCGCAGGCGCCCATCCTTGGTGACGATCAGCGGATTGATCTCGAGCAGCTCCATATCCTTGGCGACAAAGGCGGAAAAGAGCCGCTCGGTGAGCGAGACCGCCTCTTTGACGAGGCCGCCGGACAGGCCCAGCGCATCGGCGACGCGGCGGCCGTGATGCGGCAGAACGCCGGTCGCCGGATCGACGGAGAAGGTCACGATCTTCTCGGGCGTCGCATGGGCGACGGCCTCGATGTCCGTGCCGCCTTCGGTCGAGACGACGAAGGAGATGCGCGAGGTGGCGCGGTCGATGAGCAGGGACAAATAGAATTCTTTGTCGATATCGGCGCCGTCCTCGATATAGAGACGGTTCACCTGCTTGCCGGCCTCGCCCGTCTGCGCGGTGACGAGAGTCGCGCCCAGCATTTCCTTGGCGTAGGTCTCGACCTCGTCGAGCGAGCGGGCGAGGCGCACGCCGCCCTTGTCGCCGGCGGAGGCCTCCTTGAACTTGCCCTTGCCGCGGCCGCCGGCGTGGATCTGCGCCTTGACCACATAGACAGGGCCGGGCAGGCCGCTCGCGGCCTGGCGCGCCGCGCCCGCCTCCAGCACCGGGGCGCCCTCGGCGACCGGAGCGCCGAACTCACGCAGGATGGCTTTGGCCTGATATTCGTGGATGTTCATCTTTCGTCGATCCTGATAGTTGCGTCGCGACAACGCGCCCCGAAAGGGGCGGAACAACGGCGGCTTCGCATGGATTGCGCGAAGGCCGGGTCAGGCGAAGGCCGGGTCGAGCGCCTTGCTGGCGGCGATCAGCGTTTGCACCGACGCCACCGATTTGTCGAACATCTGCCGCTCCGCCGCATCGAGCGAAATCTCGAGGACGCGCTCCACGCCATTCGCGCCGATCACCACCGGCACGCCGACATAGAGTCCGCTGACGCCATATTGCCCGTCGAGATAGGCGGCGCAGGGCAGCACGCGGCGCTTGTCCTTCAGATAGCTCTCCGCCATCGCGATGGCCGCGGAGGCGGGCGCGTAATAGGCCGAGCCGGTCTTGAGCAGGCCGACGATCTCGCCGCCGCCTTTGCGCGTACGGTCGACGATCGCGTCGATCCTGGCCTGCGTCGTCCAGCCCATGGCGACGAGATCGGGCAGCGGAACGCCGGCGACGGTCGAGTAGCGCACGGAAGGGACCATGTCGTCGCCATGGCCGCCGAGCACGAAGGCGCTGACGTCCTCGACCGAGACATCGAGCTCCTGCGCCAGAAAGAATCGGAAGCGGGCCGAATCGAGCACGCCGGCCATGCCGACGACCTTGTTCGTCGGCAGCCCGCTCGCCTTCTGCAGCGCCCAGACCATGACGTCGAGCGGATTGGTGATGCAGATGACGAAGGCGTCCGGCGCATAGGTCTTGATGCCGGCGCCGACCTTGGAGACGACGCCGAGATTGATGGTGAGCAGATCGTCGCGGCTCATGCCCGGCTGGCGCGGCACGCCGGCTGTCACGATGACGACGTCGGCGCCGGCGATCGCCGCATAATCGGTGGCGCCGGCGATGCGCGCGTCGAACCCCTCGATCGGCGAGGATTGGGAGAGGTCGAGCGCCTTGCCCTCGGGGACGCCGCTCGCGATATCGAAAAGTACGACATCGCCGAGCTCCTTGAGGCCGATGAGATGAGCCAGCGTGCCGCCGATATGGCCGGCGCCGATCAGGGCGATTTTCTTGCGCGCCATCGTTTCTCCTATGGGCGTGCCTGGAAATGAACTGCTAGCGCGCTTTTCCGCGTCTGAAAAGGCGCGATTCGCCTCTAACGAAGCTTCGCACGAAAATTGAGCAAGAACACGGGCGGACGTTCCTCGGCTGCGAAATTGGGCTTTCCTAGAGCGCGTCCACGCCGCCGAGCGAAAGGATGAGCTTCCACTCCTCCTCGGCGACCGGCTGCACCGAGAGACGAGAATTATTGACGAGCACCATTTCGGCGAGGCGCGGATCGGCTTTGATCTGCGCGAGCGTCACCGGCTTTTTGAACGGCGCGACCGCCTTTATGTCGACCATGCCGAATTTGCCGCTCTCGTCGGTATGGTCGGGATAATACGTCTCGATGATTTCCACGATTCCGACGACGGCCTTGTCCTCGTTGGAATGGTAGAAGAAGCCGCGCTCGCCCTTCTGCATCGCCATCAGATGTTTTTTGGCGAGGTGATTGCGCACGCCGTTCCAGAAGGTGCCCTTCGCGCCGGCTTCGACCTGCTGGTCCCAGGACCAGGTCTTGGGCTCGCTCTTGAACAGCCAATGCCCCATCAGAGCTCGGCCCCCACCACGCGTTTCCACGGCTTGAGCTCGACGCTCGAGAAGAGGCCGGCCTCGGCGTAAGGGTCCTCGGCGAGCAGCGCCTGCGCCGCCGCTTCATCCGCCGCCTCGACGATCAGCAGCGAGCCGACGGGCTTTTCGGCGGCGTCGAGAAAGGGCCCACCGAGCTTCACCTGCGCGGCATGGGCCGCGAGGAAGGAAAGATGCGCCTCGCGTGTGGCGAGGCGGAGCTCGACGTGGTTGGGCTTGTCCAGGCAGATGGCGGCGAAGAGCGGCAAAGCGGCCTCGTGAAAAGGGAAAGCGACGGCGCGGCGGTGATTAGCAGATCACGTTGGAGAGGTCGACAGAATTGGGCGACACAAAATTGGGCGACTCTTGCCCCCACCGCTGTTCTCGCCTATAAGCCGCGCCATCCCACAGGCGAAAGTCTTACGGTTCCTGCTTCAAGGCGCCGTTCCGGTGGCCGGTTCTCCGGCTTCTCCATGCTTTCGCCGAGGCTAGAACCGGAGAAAAGACAATGGCGATTCCTGATTTCACCATGCGCGGCCTGCTTGAGTCCGGCGCTCATTTCGGCCACCAGTCGCATCGCTGGAACCCGAAAATGGCTCCCTTCATCTTCGGCGCCCGCAACAATATCCACATCATCGACCTCGCCCAGACGGTGCCGCTGCTGCATCAGGCGCTGAAGGTCGTCTCCGACACTGTCGCGCGCGGCGGCCGCGTGCTGTTCGTCGGCACCAAGCGCCAGGCGCAGGATCAGATCGCCGACGCCGCTCGGCGCAGCGCGCAATATTTCATCAATTCCCGTTGGCTGGGCGGCACGCTCACCAATTGGAAGACGATCTCCGGCTCCATTCAGCGCCTGCGCAAGCTCGACGAGCAGCTCGGCGTCGGGGCCGCCGGCGTCACCAAGAAAGAGCGCCTGCTGCTCACCCGCGAGCGCGACAAGCTCGAGAAGGCGCTGGGCGGCATCAAGGACATGGGCGGCACGCCCGATCTCATCTTCGTCATCGACACCAATAAGGAGCAGTTGGCGATCAAGGAGGCGAACCGTCTGAAGATTCCGGTGGTGGCGATCCTCGACACCAATTGCGATCCGGACGGCATCACCTTCCCGATCCCCGGCAATGACGACGCCGGCCGCGCCATCGCGCTCTATTGCGATCTCATCGCCCGCGCGGCGATCGACGGCATCTCGCGCAGCCAGGGCCTCTCCGGCGTCGATATCGGCGCCATGGAGGCGCCGACGGCGGAGCCGGCGCTCGGCCGCGTCCACGCCGATCTGCGCACGCCCGAGGAGGTCGTCGCCGAGGCGGCCGTCGAGGTCGATGTCGCGCTCGAGCCCTTCGAGCTGCTCTCCGCCCCGCGCGGCGCGCCGGACGACCTCGCCAAGCTGCATGGCGTCGGCCCGCAGCTGGTCAAGAAGCTCAACGACGGCGGCATCTTCCATTATTGGCAGATCGCGGCCATGGCGCCGGCCGACGTCGAGAAGCTCGATCAGGACCTCAAGCTCAACGGCCGCATCGCCCGCGACGGCTGGGTCGATCAGGCGCGCTCGCTGGCCTCGGCTTGATTTCGCGCCAGAGCGTTTCCGATCGAACGGAATCGTTCGATCGATCAGCATTCGCTTCCAAATAGAGAATCGCGGCGTCATCCGATCCGAGTGGACCGGATGACGCTCTAGCGTCACATTCACGAAAGATTATCGCGCCGGCTCCCCAAGGGGCCGGCGTTAGCTCTAGCTAGAGGTGTCTAACCCCATGGCCCAGATCACCGCCGCTCTCGTCAAGGAACTGCGCGAGAGCACGGGCGCCGGCATGATGGATTGCAAGGCCGCCCTCAACGAGACCAATGGCGAAATAGAGGCCGCCGTCGACTGGCTGCGCAAGAAGGGCCTCTCCAAGGCCGCTAAAAAGTCCGGCCGCGTGGCCGCCGAGGGTCTCGTCGCCGCGATCGTCGAGGATGGCGTCGGCGTTGTCGTCGAGGTGAATTCCGAGACCGACTTCGTCGCCCGCAACGACGACTTCCAGAAGCTCGTCAATAATATCGCGCGAGTCGCGCTGGAGACCGGCGCCGCAGACGCCGCGGAGCTCGCCGGCAAGGCCTATCCGGGCGGCGGCGTCGTTTCCGAGGCGATCACCACTGGCATCGCCACCATTGGCGAGAATCTGACGCTGCGTCGCGTCGCGCCGCTGAAGGTCGAGGGCGCGGTCAATCGCTACGTCCACACGCAGATCGCCGACGGCCTCGGCAAGATCGCGGTGATCGTCGCGCTCGAGTCGAAGGGCGACAAGGACATGCTGTCGACGCTCGCGCGTCAGATCGCCATGCATGTCGCCTCGGCCAATCCGCTGGCGCTCGACGCCTCCGGCCTCGATCCGGCGACGGTGGAGCGCGAGAAGGCGCTGCTCGCCGAGAAGAACGCCGGCAAGCCGGCCAATGTGCTGGAGAAGATCATCGATTCGGGCCTCAAGACCTATTACAAAGAGGTCCTGCTGCTCGATCAGATCTCCAACCATCCCGATCACGGCGGCAAGACGATCACCCAGACGCTCAAGGAGCACGAGGGCAAGGCCGGCGCGCCGATCGCCATCAAGGGCTTCGTCCGCTACGCGCTCGGCGAGGGGATCGAGAAAGAGACCAGCGATTTCGCCGCGGAAGTGGCGGCGGCGGCCAAGGGCTGATCGCTCTCGAGAATTCCCCGGCCGCCGCGGCGGCCGGGGGCCGATCGACACGCAAAAAAGGCGAAGCGGACCGAGGGTCGCTTCGCCTTTTTTGATTTTTACGCCTGATGTCCCGCGTCCGCACGGCCCCGTGGAGGGGCCATGCGGCGTCGAGGCTAGAACAGGTTGAAGTGGTAGTTCACGCCGGCGCGGACCGTGTGGAACTTGGCGCGCTGCGGGCCGATGGCGAAGCCGCCATTGCGCTCGAGGTCGGTGTAGAGATACTCGACCTTGGCCGACCAGTTCGGCAGGAAGGCGTATTCCAAGCCGCCGCCGGCGGTCCAGCCGGTGTGCACGTCGCTGCCGAAGGGCGAGTTCAGCTCGCCATAGGCGAAGCCGCCCGTGCCATAGACGAGGAGCTTCGAATCGAGCAGAGCGAAGCCGGCGCGGCCGCGGACCGTGCCGAACCAGGGCAGGCTCACATTCGCAGCGCGAAGGCTCGTGCCCTGGAAGTCGGTCTCGATGCCGACCACGAAGAGCGGCGAGATCTGGTAGTTATAGCCGATCTGGCCGCCGCCCACGACGCCGCTGACGTCGCCGCCGAAGCGATTGTCCGCCTTGAAGCCGCCGCCGACATTGAGGCCGACATAGGCTCCGGTCCAGGAGAAGACCGGCGGCGGCGGCGCGAAGGCCGGCGCGTCCTTGCGATAGGGCAGATCCGCCGCGTGAGCGGCGCCGGCGCAGAGCGCGGCGGCGACCGCGAGAGCCGAAAGGCTGTTCTTGATATGCATGAAACCTCCGAGGTGCGTTGAAAGAAACGCTTCAGTCGCCGCCCTCGACTTGAGCGAAGCTATGAGGCCGAAATGCATCGAATCGGCCCGATTTGTCAACCACAGTTGATATCCGCGGCGAGCCTGCCCCGAGCGCGTCGGACGTGGCGTCCTGTCGAGCCCTGCGTGGGTTCACCATGCGGATAACGAGCGTGACCTTGGCCTGCGAAAGGTTCACATTTCCCTAATAGGTAAAATCCCGCACAATTTTGGCGTTATTTCGTCAGGCCGCGTGATTGACGATTGACGGCGCCGCGCGCTCCAACAATTGTGATTACATATCGGGAGAAGGATTCTCGATGCGGCCGGAAAATTCGGAGAAACGCTCGGGGGAGGCGACGCGGCGGCGCATCCTCGCCGCGGCGATCGCGCGTTTTGCGCGCGCCTCCTATGAGGAGGTGAAGCTGCGCGACATTGCGGCGGATGTGGGCGTCGATGTCGCGCTGGTGCATCGATCCTTCGGCTCCAAGGAGCAGCTGTTCGCCGCCGCGGTCGTCGAGGCCTGTCCCTCGGCGCTCTTGTCGCAGGAGCGCGGCCGGCTGAGCGCTTTGTTCGCGAGCTTCGCGCTCGAATCGCAGCAGCACGACGGCCTGCATATTTTCGTCCGCTCGCTGACCAGCCCGCTGGCGCGCGATCTCATTCGCGCCTGCTGCGATCGGGATTTCATCGGGCCGCTCGCCGCCAAGCTCGACGGGCCGGACGCGCAGCAGCGCGCGGCGCTGTTCGTCTCCTGCCTCATCGGCTTCTCGATCTTGCGCGAGGTGCTGCGGGTCGAGCCGCTGCTCGTCGACCGGGACAGCGGGCCGCTGATCGAGCGTCTCCTCGCCGCCTGTCTCGACGACGCCGCGCCGCTTGCGGCCGGCGATCAGAACTCCTCCCAATCATCCTGAGCCGCCTGCGGCTTGCGCGCGGCGCCGCCGCGGCCGGCCGACACGGTCTTCAGCGCGGCGCGCGGCGCATGGGCGTGCTTGTCGCCGAGGCGGAAGCTCGCCACCGAGCGCGTCAACGCCTCTGTCTCCTTGCGCAGGCCATGGCTGGCGGCGGTGGTCTCCTCGACCATGGCGGCGTTCTTCTGCGTGTTCTGATCCATCTGATTGACGGCGGTGTTGATCTCGGCGAGGCCGGTCGCCTGCTCGCGCGCGCCGGCGGCGATGTCGGCGACCACCTTGTCGATCTCGGCCACCTGGGCGACGATCGTCTCCAGCGCCTTGCCGGTCGCGCCGACGAGATCGACGCCCTGTCCCACCTCTATCGTCGATGTGGAGATGAGGCTCTTGATCTCCTTGGCGGCCTCGGCGGAGCGCTGCGCCAGCGCGCGCACTTCCGAGGCGACGACGGCGAAGCCCTTGCCGGCCTCGCCGGCGCGCGCCGCCTCGACGCCGGCGTTGAGCGCCAGCAGATTGGTCTGGAAGGCGATCTCGTCGATGACGCCGATGATCTGGCCGATTTGCTGGGAGGATTTCTCGATCCGGCCCATGGCGTCCACCGCCCGGCGGACGATCTCGCCGCTCTTCTCGGCCTCGGTCTTGGTGGAGCCGACGATGCCGCTCGCATGGACCGCGCCCTCGGCGCTCTTCTTCACCGTGGTGGTGATCTCCTCGAGCGCGGCGGCGGTCTCCTCGAGGCTGGCGGCCTGCTGCTCGGTGCGGCGCGCGAGATCATCCGCGGCCACGGCGATCTGGCCGACGCCCGAGCCAATGGCGTGCGCGCCGCCCGCGACGATTGCGAGCGCCGCTTCGAGCTGGCCGATCGCCGCATTGAAATCGCTCTGCAGGCCGCGATAGGCGTCGGGCATGTCGTCGGCGAGGCGATAGACGAGATCTTTGGAGGCGAGCTTCTCGAGACCCTTGCCGATCGCCCGCAGCGCCGCCTCGCGCTCTTTCTCGGCGAGCGCCTGCTCGGCTCTGCGTTGCGCCTCGGCCTCGTCGCCGCGTCGCTTCGCCTCGACGGCGCGGGCCTCGACCGCCCGCAGCTCCTGCGCATTGCGCTTGAATGTGTCGAGGGCTTTCGCCATCGCCCCCACCTCGTCGCCGCGCCCGACGCCATCCACCGCCGCGCTCAGATCGCCTCCGGCGATGGCGCTCATCTGCCCTGTGAGGCGCGCGATGGGCGCGCCGATCTTGCGGCTCGCCACGAAGATCGTGGAGGCGCCGCCGCCGAGCAGCGCCAGCGCGCCGACAATGAGCATCGTCCAGATCGTCTGTTCCGTCTGCCGACGCAGCTCGTCGCCGACATGCTGATTGTCGTTCAGCACCGTCTCGTTGAATTTCTTCACGTCGTCGGTGAGCTTATCGAGCTGCATATCGACGCCGCGCAAAATCGCCATGCATTTGGCGAGGGCGTCGAGCTCGTGCGGCTGCAGGCGCGAGCCGACCTCGACGCCGGGTATGTCCTTGGCGATGCGCATCGCCGGCTTGGCGTCCTCGATGATCTTGTCGATGCGCGCGTGAAAGGCCTTGATCGCCGGAGCGCGGGGCGGATCCAGCTGCGCCGCCGTGTTCAGAAGCGCGTCGATGCGGTCGCGGGCGCTCTCGAAATTCGTCTCGGCGATCTTGAACAATTCCGTGTCGGATTCATAGGCGATCATCGAATGGACCGCATAGCCCACCTCGACCGCGGTGCGGTTCATTCTCAGCAGCCTCACCAGAGCGGCGTCGGAATGTTCGGTCAGATATTGATAGCCGCGGCCGAGATCGTCGATCCGATGGACGCCGAGCGCGGTCACCCCGAGGAACAGCACACAGGTGAGGGCGAGCGGCAGGAGGCTCTTGGTCGTGAGTTTGAGATCGTCGAAGCGCATCGAGGAAGGGTCCTTCGAGACGGAGCCGGGACGCGCGCCGCCATCCGGCAGGCGCATTCGCTCCGCGGTGAAAAGGGGGGCGATCGCCGACGCGCGCGGAAGAGTTCCGGCGGCGTCATGCCTTTGGTCGACGGAGCCTAAGTCGAGGCTAGGCCCGAAAAAGTTTCAGAAATATCTATGTTTTTGAGAAACCGGGTTAAATTTCGTCTTTTCGGCGCGTCCGCGACGAGTGGACGCGGGGACCCGACGGGCGCCGTCAGGCGTCCGCGCTACGCTCCGGCGCGCTCCACAGCTCCTCGGCGTAGCCGCGCCTGATCCAGCTGCGGAAGCGGTAGCGGCGTCTAAAGCCGTAATCCGGCAGCAGCGCGCCGACCACGGACTGCCGGCCGGACGCGTCGACCTCCCGATTGGCCTCCTGATTGACGCTGAGCAGCAGCGGGGCCCAACGGCCGATCCGCGCGAAATAGCCGCGGCATACCGCGTCGCCCATCTCGGGAAAGGAGTCGCAATTGACGATGATGTCGCTGTCGATGATGGTCGAATCGTCGACCAGAGGCGCGAGGACGAGGTCGACGCCCTCGCCGCGCGACGGCTCGCGAGGGTGGCGGAATTGCACGGGCGCCTCCGGCAGGGCGCGGCGCAGTGAAAAGAATTGCATGGCCGCGACGGTCGGCAGATCGACGATCGTGTAATGGCGCGCGCCGGCGAGCAGCGCATAGCGCGCCGCTTTGCCGAAGCCGCCGCCGATCTCGCAAATCTTCGGCCGTGCGACGCCGCTCGCCTCGATCGTGCGCAAGGCCAGATAGAGCGCCTGAATATCGCGTCCGTGCAGCACGCTCTCGCCCATAGCGAGCCCATAGAGCCCGTCGAAGACTGCGGGCGGAGTGATCGGAAAGCCGAGCGCGCCCTCGATCTCGGCGACGAGCCGCGGCGAGGAGGCGACGAGCGTCTCGCCGACATAATCCTGCTCGGCGCATTCGACCCGCGCGAGGCCCATATATTGCGCGAGCGAGGCCAGCATGTCGTGGAATGGCGCCACAGCGGCTCGGCGGCCCTGCGGCGAGGCGGCGAGAAAGTCCTGATAGGCGCGCACGCCCTGCTCGAGCCCGGTGGCGGCCGAGGATTTCTGCACGTCGACGAGACATTGCGCGAGCGCGCGCGGATCGCCGCCGTTGAGGAGGTCGAGAAGCGGCCGATGGCGGTTGGAGACGATGTCGGTCCACATGGCGCCGCCGCCGCCCAATTGCCGCCCGCTCGCCCCGCCGGCGCAGCGCGCCCAGGCGCTCTGCAGCTCGGCGGCGATCTCGACGTCGCGCGCGTCGATCGCGCGAAGCGACAGCGTTGGCTCCAGCCGCGGCAGGCCGCGTCGCGTGGAGTTGATCAGCTCGTCCGAAAAGCTCCCCCGTCCCGAGCTGTCGAGCAGCCAGAACTCCTCTCCGCGCACGCGCGCGGCCAGTGTCTCATCCGGATAGTCGCCGCCCGGCAGATCGAAATGAAAGCCATAGCGGCCATCGCCGAATCCGGCCCGCGCCAAATCCTCGCGCGGCGCCTCGGCGCGCGCGACGCCGATGACCGCGCCGGCGGAGCAGATCTCCACATCGAAGCGATCGCGCGGCCGCAGGCGGTCATAGACCCAGCCGGAAACCCGCCCGCCGCTCGCGCGGTCGATATAGCCCGAGAATTCCCTTAGACGCTTGCGCGCGAAGAACTTGCGCGTGAAGAACATCGGCCGTGCTCCATTAGCGCGCGCGGCGTGTCGTCACTTGCGCGCAAAAATCGAAACCGCGGAGGAGTGGCCGTTCCCCGCTTCGCGAATGTCTGAAGATCCGGCGTCGACGGCGGTCTGCAGGCGCGGAACGCTCGACGCATAGGAATCGAGAACCTCCGCTGGGCGCCGCTTCGGCGGTTTGTCGCGCAGCTTCTTCGGCATCGATCCGATCGTTCCTCGTCGATTGTTCGTCGGGAGCGAAACGCGATCACTCGAACGCGTCCATTCGAGCAAACTGCGTTTCCGGCGGCGCGGCGCGATGGACTACGCCGTCGCGGCGCGTTTGGCAATCGTGCGACGTCGGTCACACTCGGAAATGCCGTCCTGGCGGAAGGCTGCTCAGCAGTTGCAAGCGTGGCGCGGCATTGTCGCGGCTGTACCAGGGGTTGAAAGCCGGGTCCACATAGTCGACCAATTGGTATTTCTCGCGCAGCGTGTCCTGCTCGCGTCGAAAGCGGGCGATATTGGCGTTGGTCTCGTCGCTTCCACGGCTCGCCGATTCGTGATGATAGAGCGTCGCGAAGGGCGTCCACACCACGCGAAAGCCCGCGCGGCCGGCGCGCATGCAATAGTCCGTGTCATTATACGCGATGGCGAAATTCTGCTCGTCGAGCTCGCCGATTGTTTCGAGACAAGCGCGCGTGATCAGCATGCAGGCGCCCGTCACCGCCGCCAGCGATTGGCGCACTTCGAGCCGGCCCATGGGGCCGGGATAATCGCCGGGCATTCCGCAGAACCAATGCCCCGCCACCGAGCCGAGGCCGACGATGACGCCCGCATGCTGCAATGTTCCATTGGGATAGAGCAGCCGCGCGCCGACGACGCCCGTCGACGGATAGGCGAGGCAGGAGACCATCTCCTTCAGCCAGCCCGCGTCGATAATTTGAATGTCGTTGTTGAGCAGCAATATGCAGTCGCCGCGCGCCGCCCGCAGGCCGCGATTGACCTGCCGCGCGAAATTGAACTTCTCTTCGACGATATCCACGGAAAAGAAAGGGTAGGCGGCCTTCGTCCGCTCATAGAGCTCGAGAACGCGGCTGTCTTTCGTGCCATTGTCGACGACGATGATCTCCAAATTCGGATAGTCGGTCCGGCGCGTGAGATCGTCGAACAGGCGCGTGACGAGCGAGAAAGAATCGCGGCTCGGCGCGACGATGGAGACGAGCGGCCAGCCGTCGCTTTTCGGCTCGAGCCGCACGCGATGCAGATCGGCGTTGAGCGCCGGCTCGACGACCGCCGGCGCGCCGTCGACGGAATAATTCTCCGCCAGAGAGCGGCGCGCGCTGGTCGTGGCGCGGTCGAGAAAGCTCACCGAATAGCTCTTGCCGTCGCGTCGCCAGAGATAGGCCGGATAGGGAAGATGGACGATCTCCTCCGCCGCGAGGCCGCGCGTGTAACGCAGCAGCAGATCATAGTCCTGCGAGCCGTCGAAGCCCTGACGCAGTCCGCCGAGCGCCTGCAGCCGCTCGCGGCGATAGAGCGAGAGATGATTGACGTAATTGACGCCGGAGAGCAGCACCGGGTCGAAGGCGGGCTTCAGTGAATAATGCTTGGGCTGAAGCCGCGCGTCGGCCACGATCTCGTCGGTGAAGACGAATTGAGCGCGCGGCGTCCGCTCGATCGTCTCCAGCAGCGCGTCCACGGCGAAAGGCGCGAGCGCGTCGTCGTGATCGATGAAGCCGACCCACTCGCCGCGCGCCGCGGCGAGCCCGCTATTGGTCGCGGCGGCGATGCCGCCATTCTGCGCCGCGCGCAAAATCGTCACATTGGGCGCGCCGCGATGACGCTCGAGCCAGTCGATCGTCTCGCGCGATGTCGAGCCGTCGTCGGAGAGGATCAATTCATAGGCGCCGGCTCTCTGAATCCGAAAGGAGTCGAGCAATTGATCGAGATAGAGCGCGGGCGCGTCATAGACCGGCGTGACGAAAGAAAAAGCCGGCGCGTCGCCGGCCCAGGGCGGAGCGCCGGCGAATCGGTCGTTCGCCATGGCGATCACCTGCTCGAAATGCGGCGTCGCGCCGCGCACTCGGGCGACGCGCGCGCCGACGCTGGAAAGCTCGGGCGCGCCGGGCCGCGCTATGACCTCGCAGAGCGGCGCCGCGCGCTCGCCCCTCGCCGCCGCGCGCAGCCTTTTGCCGACGAAAGCATGCACGGATTTCTCGTCATAGGCGACAAAGGCGCGAAAACTGAACCGGGAAGGGTAGGAAGAGGGATCGAAGCGGACCTTGTGGACGCGGCCGAAGCTCTGAAGCGACACCACATAGACGCCGTTGCGCGTGTGCTTGAGCTCGATCTCCTCGTCCGGCTCGAAACCCTTGCCGAAATCGATATAGATGCGGGGGTCGAGCGTCTGATCGGCGTCGGCGACCTCGAGGATGATATAGGCGGCGCGCAACAACCGCGGCGCGAAGACGAAGAGCGGGTCCGCATCGACGCCCTGCCAGCTCTCCCAACCGAGCCGGCGCAGGCCGGATCGACGCACAGAAGGAATTCTCAGCAACAAGGCCCGGGCTTTCCGAAAGTGAGAGGCGGAGGTCGGTTCCGAGCCGGTGATATAGTCGAGCCGCGGCGCCTTGGCCATAGAGAGCGAACGGACGACATGACGGGCGACGTCGCGGCCGCGCGCGGGACTCCACATAGGAGCAAAAGTGGCGAAATTAGGCCGATGCGTGCGCGTGGACGAGGCGGGCGCGCTGCGCTATAAGGACCGCCGTTCGTGTCGTTGGCGGCTCCGGGCGAGACCGACTTAAGAGAAGATGATCCAACTTTTAGACGTCTTCAAATTCTATAAGACCGAGCGGCACTCGAAGATCATCCTGGACCATGTGTCGATGGTCTTCGATACGAGCTATTCGTACGGCTTGCTCGGCGTCAACGGCGCCGGAAAGTCGACGACGCTCAAGATCCTCGCCGGCACCGAATTGCCGAACTCCGGCAAGGTGCGCCGCACCGTGCGCGTGTCCTGGCCGCTCGGCTTCGGCGTGGGGTTCCATCCGGCGATGACCGGCCGCGAGAATGTGCATTTCGTGGCGAGGGTCTATGGCGCCGATCCGCGCAAGACGGCGATGTTCGTCGAAGATTTCGCCGAGCTCGGCGATTATTTCGACGCGCCGGTCAAGACCTATTCGTCGGGCATGGGCGCGCGTCTCGCCTTCGGCATGTCGATGGCCATCGACTTCGACGTCTATCTCATCGACGAGATCACAGGCGTCGGCGACATGAGATTCCAGAAGCGGTGCCAAGAGGCCTTCGACCAGCGGCGCAAGAATTCGAGCGTGATCTTCGTCTCGCATTCGATGCAGGCGGTCAGCGACTATTGCGATCGCGGCGGCGTGCTCGTCGAGGGCCGTCTCTTCATGTTCGACACGGTCGCCAAGGCGATCGAAATGTACAATCGCATGAACCGATAGGGGCGAGGATGGACGAACCTCCGAAATCTCCCGATCTTCGCACGATCAATGCGCTGGAACGCGCCGAGGCCGTGTCCCGTTTCCTGTCCGAAGCCGCGCGGCGCGCGCGATTTTCGGTGCGCGCGCGCGGCGCCTATCAGAAATCCAGCTTCGCGGAGCGTCGCGGCGCCAGGGCGATGCGCATCGCCTTTCTCGTCCTGCTGGTCGTCATGGTGGCGATTCCCAATTTCGTGGGGGTGATCTATTACGGTCTGCTCGCTTCCGATCAATATGTCGCGGAGGCGAAATTCACCGTGAGCAGCGCGGCCATTCCGAAGCTCGATGGACTGGGCTCCGTGACCGGCCTGCCGCCGATGATGATCTTTCAGGATTCGATGATCATCGTCGATTATGTCGAGAGCCGGTCGATGGTCGAGCAGCTCGAGCGTCAGGTCGATCTGCGTGAGCTCTACGGCTCGGATCGGATCGACTGGTGGGCGCGCTTCCAGAAATCGAAGTCGATCGAGAAATTCACCGCCTATTGGAAGAAGATGGCCTCGGCGGCGATCGCCTTTCCGTCCGGGATTGTCACGCTGACGGTCCGCGCCTTCTCGCCCGCCGACGCCAAGACCATCGCCGACAGGGTCGTCGCCGATTGCGAGACTCTGGTCAATGAGCTCAATGAGCGGATGCGGCAGGACACGGTCCACGCCTCCGAGCAGGATCTCACGCGCGCCGCCGAGCGGCTCAAGGTCGCGCGGGTGAATTTGGAGCGCGCGCGCAATGCGGAAGGGCTGATCGACGTCCGCCAGACGAGCAAATCGCAGAGCGACGTGCTGTCCGGGATCGAATCCGATCTGCTGAAATATCAGCAGGAGTATCTCACTCAGTCGCGCTATGTCGACGAGAGCGCGCCGCAAATGCGCGTGTTGAAGCGGCGCATCGAATCGCTCGAGAAGCAGGTCGCCGAGCGCAAGGCGGAGATCACCGCGCGCGAGGAGCAGGGGCTCGACGCGCTCGCGCGGAAAACCCTCTCGGGCAAGATGACGACCTTCGCCAATCTCGACCTCGAGCATAAGATCGCCGAGACGAGCTATGAGATCGCGACGGCCTCGCTCGACGGCGCGCGTCTGCTCAGCGAGCGCAAGCTGCTCTATCTTCATCAGATCGAGTCGCCGGCGCTGCCGGAGGAGGCCCGCTATCCGCGGCGTTGGCTCTATGTGGGCGTTTTGTTCGCGGCCTCGCTGGCGATTTATGGCGTGGTCGTCGGCCTGATCGCCTTTGTGCGCAACCATATGGCCTGACGCGCGCTCAGCGCTCGCGCGCCACCTGCGCGAGATAGGCGCCATATTGGCTTTTGGCGAATTTCTGCGCGGCGGCGCTCAGCGCCTCCTCGTCGATCCAGCCTCGGCGGAAGGCGATCTCCTCGAGGCAGGCGATGCGCTGCCCCTGACGCAGCTCTATGGCGCGGACATATTCGGCCGCCTCCAGCAGCGAGGCCGGCGTGCCCGTGTCGAGCCAGGCGAAGCCGCGGCCCAATCGCTCGACATTCAATTCGCCGCGCTGGAGATAGATGTTGTTGAGATCGGTGATCTCCAATTCGCCGCGCGGCGAGGGTTTCAGATCCGCCGCGAATTGCGGCGCGCGCTCGTCATAGAAATAGAGGCCGGTCACCGCCCAATTGGATTTGGGCGCCTTCGGCTTTTCCTCGAGCGACAGCGCGCGGCCCTCGGCGTCGAAATCGACGACGCCGTAACGCTCGGGATCGGCGACATGATAGGCGAAGACGGTGGCGCCGCGGCCGCCCTTGGCGTTGGTCAGCGATTCGGTGAGGCCGTGGCCGTAGAAAATATTGTCGCCGAGCACCAGCACGGAGCTCTGCCCTTCGACGAAGCTCGCGCCGATGATATAGGCCTGCGCCAGCCCGTCCGGACGCGGCTGGACGGCATAGGTGAATGAGACGCCCCATTGCGCGCCGGAGCCGAGCAGGCGCTTGAAGGCCGCCTCGTCGTCCGGCGTCGTGATGATGAGAATCTCGCGCACGCCGGCGAGCATCAGCGCGCTCAGCGGATAATAGATCATTGGCTTGTCATAGACCGGCAGCAATTGCTTGGAGACGGCGAGCGTCGCGGGGTGAAGGCGTGTGCCGCTGCCGCCGGCGAGAATAATTCCACGCATGATCTGATCCTCCATGATCTGATCGTCAATGATTGGGGCCGGCCAGCAGCCGGTCGACGCAATGGGTGAGCGCGGCGCGCCAGTCGGGCAGAGCGAGTCCATAGACCCGCGAAAGCTTGGCGTTATCGAGGCGCGAATTGGCCGGGCGTCGCGCCGGCGTCGGATAATCGGCGGTCGTGATGCGGCGAACGCGCACCGGCGCGCGGCCGTGCTCTGTGGCGCGCGCGAAGATCGCCTCGGCGACATCCGCCCAGCTCGCTTCGCCCGCGCCCGTCATATGGAACACTCCGCGCAACTCCGGCGCGTCGTCGCGATGGAGGCGCGCCGCGACGATGAACGCGGCGTCGGCGATGTCGAGCGCGCTGGTCGGATTGCCGAGCTGATCGGCGACGACGCCGACCTCCTCGCGCGTCTCGCCGAGCCGCAACATGGTGCGCACGAAATTCGCGCCGAACGGGCTGTAGACCCAGGCCGTGCGCAGGATCGCGGCATTCGGGCAGAGCGCTGTGACGCGCCTCTCGCCTTCGAGCTTGGAGCGGCCATAGGCGCCGAGCGGCGCGGTTGTGTCGTCCTCGCGATAGGGGCGCGGGGCGGAGCCGTCGAACACATAATCGGTCGAAAAATGTATGAGCGGAACGCCGAGCTCCGCGGCCGCCTCGGCGACATGGCCGGCGCCCTCGCCATTCACGCGCAAAGCGAGCGCTTCCTCCTGCTCGGCCTTGTCGACGGCGGTGTAGGCGGCGGCGTTGACGATGACGTCGCAGCGCGCCTCGCGCAGCGCCGCGCGCACGCTCTCGCGATCCGAAAGATCGAGAAGCGGCCGGCCGAGCGCGACGACCTCCGCTTCGCCCGCCGCACGCTCGCGCAGGCAAGAGACGATCTGGCCTCGCGTTCCAGTGACGGCGATGCGCATCGCCGTCCTCACTCGAATGCGTCGGAGAGATCGCGCAGCCGTGGCCAGCGGCGATCCTTGTCCGACAGAATGGCGCGATCGGGCGTGACCGGCCAGGCGATGCCGAGATCGGGATCGTCGAAGGCGAGGCCGCGATCATTCGGCGCCGAATAGAAATTCGTCACCTTATAGACGACTTCCGTATCCGGCTCGAGCGTGCAGAAGCCATGCGCGAAGCCGATGGGAACCAGCAATTGCCGCCAATTCTCCGCGGAGAGCTCGACCGCGACATGGCGTCCGAAGCTCGGCGAAGCGCGTCGAATATCGACGGCGACGTCCAGAATGCGGCCGCGTGTGACGCGCACCAGCTTGTCCTGCGCGAAAGGCGCGGTCTGGAAGTGCAGGCCGCGAATGACGCCGATATCGCGCGAGAGCGAATGATTGTCCTGCACGAAGCGAAAAGGCGGCAGGCCGCGCTCTTCCCAGCGCCTCTGATTATAGCTCTCGGAGAAAAAGCCGCGCGCGTCGCCGAAGCGATCCGGCGTGACGATCTTGACGCCTTGGAGCGCCGTGTCTTCGACGATCATGCTGCCCTCTTCGGCGGAATGCGTCAGGCGACGCAGCCGAGACGCTCGCCGCGATATTTGCCGGAGCGGATCGCTTTCCACCACTCCTCATTGTCGAGATACCAGCGCACGGTTTTATGAAGCCCGCTCGCAAAGCTCTCCTTCGCGCGCCATCCGAGCTCGCGCTCGATCTTCGCGCAATCGATCGCATAGCGCAGATCATGGCCCGGCCTGTCCTGAACGAAAGTGATCAGCTCGCGATAGGAGCCGCGTGCGCGGGGTTTGATCTCATCGAGACTGTCGCAGATCGCCTGCACCACCTCTATGTTGCGCATCTCCGAGCGGCCGCCGACATTATAGGTCTGGCCGATGACGCCTGCGCGCACGACGGTGAGCAGCGCCTCGGCGTGATCCTCGACATAGAGCCAATCGCGCACATTCTCCCCGCGCCCATAGACGGGCAGGGGCTTTTCTTCCAGCGCATTGAGAATGGTGAGCGGAATGAGCTTTTCCGGGAAATGATAGGGGCCGTAATTATTGGTGCAATTGGTGACGAGCGTCGGCAGGCCATAGGTCTCGCGCCAGGCGCGGGCGAGATGGTCGGAGCCCGCCTTGGAGGCCGAATAGGGCGAGTTGGGCGCATAGGGCGTGTCCTCGCGGAACAGCCCCTCGGCCCCGAGCGCGCCGAAGACCTCATCGGTCGAGACATGCAGAAAGCGAAAGGCGGCGGCCTTTTCCGCGTCGAGCCGGCGCCAATAGTCGAGCGCGGCGGCGAGCAGGGTGAAAGTGCCGACGACATTGGTCTCGACGAAGGCGGCGGGGCCGTCGATGGAGCGATCGACATGGCTCTCGGCGGCCAGATGCATCACCGCATCGGGTCGGAACGCGTCGAAGGCGGCGGCGACGGCGGCGCGGTCGCATATGTCGGCGCGGCGGAAGGAATAGCGCGGATCGCCGGCGATGGGCGCGAGCGAATCGAGATTGCCGGCATAGGTGAGCTTGTCGAAGACGAGCAGCTCATGCGGCGTCGTCTCGATAATGCGGCGGGCGACGGCCGAGCCGATGAATCCGGCGCCGCCGGTCACGAGCAGGCGCATCTCAGCGCGCTTTCCATTGGGGGGCGGCGGGGCTCGTCGCTCTCGCGTTGAGAAAGCAAAAGGGAAGTGGCATCTGCGAAAAACACCCTGTTCCTGGTCGCGAGGCCGGATTGCGCCGCCTCTGACGCCGCAAGATTTTTATCCTAATCTGCGCCTATTGAAAGATCGCGCGCCCCCTGTCAACTCCGGCGCGTTTCGCCGCACTGCGACGATCGCCGTATCTAATTGTTTTATATCAACTCAAACGGGTCGTCGGCGGTGTGCGGCGGCGCCCCGGCGTCGGCCGGGAGAATTTGGAGTCGTTCCAGACTCCTTGCGTGGGACGGCGGTTTCGCGCTATCCCGCGATCGGTCGGGCGGCGATGGATCGCGGCCGTACAGAAGAGTAATCGATGTTTCAGCGTCCCGGCAAGGCGGCCTTCGCTTTCATCCTGGTCACCGTCGCGCTCGACATGCTGGCGCTCGGCGTGATGATCCCGGTGCTTCCCAAGCTCATCGTGGAATTCGAGGGCGGCGATCTCCAAAGCGCGACGATCGCGACGGGCGTCTTTGGTTTCGCCTGGGCCTTCATGCAATTTCTGTTTCAGCCGGTGCTCGGGGCGCTGTCGGACCGTTTCGGCCGCCGGCCCGTCGTGCTGCTGTCCAATCTCGGCATGGGGCTCGACTATGTGTTCATGGCGCTCGCGCCGTCTTTGTCCTTCCTCTTCATCGGCCGGCTGATTTCCGGCGTGACGGCGGCGAGCGTCTCCACGGCGACGGCCTATATCGCCGACATCACCGAGCCGGAGAAGCGCGCGGGCCGTTTCGGCATGATCGGCGCGGCTTTCGGCGTCGGCTTCATCCTCGGTCCGGCGCTCGGCGGCATGCTCGGCAATCACGGGCTGCGTTATCCCTTCTGGGCGGCGGCGGCGCTCAGCCTGCTCAACGCGGCTTACGGCTATTTCATCCTGCCGGAGTCGCTCGCGCCGGAGAAGCGCTCCTCCTCCATCCTGTGGCGCAGCGCCAATGTGCTCGGCTCGCTGGATTTCCTGCGCCGCGACCGCTCGCTCGGCCTGCTGGCGGTCGCGATCTTCCTCTCTTATCTCGCGCATGAATCGCTGCCGAGCCTCTTCGTGCTCTACACCGAATATCGCTATCATTGGGACGCCGAGACGACCGGCTGGGCGCTCGCCATCGTCGGCGTCTCGCAGACGGTTGTCTCCGGCGGTCTGGTGCGGCCGGCGGTCAAGCGCTTCGGCGAGCGCGCGACGCTCGTCGTCGCTCTGGCGGCGGGCGCGCTCGGCTTCGCCGCCTACGCCTTCGCGCCGACGGGCGGGATCTTCATGGCGGCGCCGCCGCTCATCGCGCTCTGGGCCATGGCCAATCCGGCCTTTCAGGGCCTCGCGACGCGTTTCGCCTCGGCCTCGGAGCAGGGGCGCCTGCAAGGCGCGCTGTCGAGCCTGCGCGGCGTCTCGGGCATGGTCGGGCCGCTGTTCTTCACGCAGATCCTCTCCCTCTCGATCGGCGCGGGCGGCTTTCCGGGGGCGGGCTATTTCGTGGCGGCGCTGCTGCTCGCGGCGAGCCTCGTCGTGGCCCGCAACGCCGTGAGCGCCGCCGCGGCGGAGCCCTCCTCCGTCTGACGTCGCATTCCGCCGCGCGGCCGCTTATATTAATCCCGAATCCCGGCCCCGCGGCCGGCGATTTCGGAGATGCGCATGAGCCTCATAGCAACGTCGGTCTATCTCGCCATTCTCGTCTCCGCGGCTCTGGGCGTCTATCTGAAGGCCCGCCAGAGCCGCGCCGCGCGCGCCGACCGCGAGACGCCGCCGCCCGAATTCGTGGGGACCGTCACTCCGGAAGAGCATCGCCGCGCCGCTGATTACACGGTCGCGCGCATGCGGCTCTCGGTCGCCGAGACCGTGTTCGACGCGGCGCTCGCCCTCGCCTGGCTCGCTCTTCTGCTCGGCCCGCTGCATGCGCTGCTGGCGCAATTCATCGCGCCCGGCCTCACGCTCAGCGTCGCCGTCGTCGTCGCGGTGGCGATCGTCGACCATTTGCTGCGCCTGCCTTTCTCGCTCGTCGAGACCTTCGGCCTCGAGGCGCGCTTCGGCTTCAATCGCTCGACGCTGGCGATGTTCCTCCTCGACGAGGCGAAAGGCGCGGCGCTCTGGCTGCTGTTCTTCATTCCCTTGCTCTATGGGCTGTTCTTCGCCGCGCGCCTCTCGCCGGACTATTGGTGGCTCGCGGGTTTTGTCGCCGCGGTGGCGCTGCTGCTCGCCATGACGGTGATCTATCCCACCTTCATCGCGCCGATGTTCAATCATTTCACCCCGCTCGAGGATGCGGCGCTGAAGGCGCGCATGGAGGAATTGCTCGCGCGCTGCGGCTTCCAGTCGGGCGGGCTCTTCGTCATGGACGCTTCGACGCGCTCCACCCATGGCAACGCCTATTTCTCCGGCTTCGGCAAGGCCAAGCGCATCGTCTTCTTCGACACTCTGCTGCGCAAGCACAGCGCGGACGAGATTCTCGCCATTCTCGCCCATGAGCTCGGCCATTATAAATTCGGTCATGTGCGGCAGCGGATCTTTCAGGCGGCGGGCATTCTCTTCATCGGCTTCGCGGCGCTGCATTTCGCCTTCGAGTGGGGGCTCGGCGGCGCCTTCGGCCTGTCGAATGATCCGGGCGTCATTCTCGTCATCGCGCTGACGGCGGCGGCGCCCATTCTCCATCTGCTCTCGCCGCTGACCAATTTCCTGTCGCGCCGCGCCGAATTCGAGGCCGACGGCTTCGCCCGCTCGATCTATGGCAAGGAGCCCATGGTCAGCGCGCTCACCAAGCTCTCGCGCGACAATCTCGCGACGCTGACACCGGATCGGCTCTATGCGCTCTTCTATTATTCGCATCCGCCGGCGCCGATCCGCATCGCCGCGCTGGAGGAGGCGAGCGGCGGCTGACCTTCAGGCGGCGTGCGCCTTGCCGCGGAAATAATGGAAATCGCCGCGCGTGATCAGCGCATCGTCCGGCGCGATCTCATGCGGCGCATGATCGGCCTCAGATCGTAGCCGATCATAGATGGGGCCGAAATCGCGATAGCAGGCCTCGAGCAGGCGCTCGAATCCGTCGACGACGAAATAGCACTGCTGGAAATCGTCGATGATGTAATTGGTGCGCATCACCCGCTCGAGATCGAAGCCGATGCGATTGGGCGAGGAATCCTCGATCGAGAAGACCGTCTCCGCCGGCGAGGAGAGAATCCCCGCGCCGAAGATGCGCAGCCCCATAGGCGTCGCGATGAGCCCGAACTCGACCGTATACCAGTAGAGCCGCGCCAGATTGGCGAGCTGGCCGCGCGCCAGCGCCCGCCGTCCGCCCTCGCCATAGGCCTGCAGGAAGCGCGCATAGACCGGATTGGCGAGCAGCGGCGCATGGCCGAAGATGTCGTGAAAGACGTCCGGCTCCTCGAGATAATCGAGCTCCTCCTCCGGGCGGATGAAGGCGCCGGCGGGAAAACGCCGATTGGCGAGATGCTCGAAGAAGACGTCGTCCGGCACGAGGCCGGCGACCGGAACGACGCGCCAGCCCGTCAGCGGCGAGAGCCGCGCGCTCAGCGCATCGAAATCGGGAACGCCGTCCGGCGATAGCTTCAGCGCGTCCATCGAGGCGAGATATTCGTCGCAGGCGCGGCCGGGCAGGAGCGCGGCCTGGCGTGCGTAGAGCCGGCGCCAGCGGTCGTGCTCGGCCTCGCTATAGGACGGCCAATCCTGGTCGATCGTCCAATCGGCGCGGCGACGCGCGTCGGCATAGCGGTTTTTGCTCGTCTCCATGCGGCCCTCCTGCGCGAAAGCCGGGTTCTCGGGTCTTCGATACGAAAGACGCGAATTACTAGATAGGCGCCCGCCGCCCCGCCGCAAAGCCGCTCAGCCCGGTGCGAAATGCGCGGTGAAATGGCGCAGGAAGGGCGCCTGCCTCACGATACGAAACGGCGGGATGGCGGCGCGCTCGCGGAACACATTCTCGATCGCCTCGATCACATAATCGAAATGACTCTGCGTGTAGACGCGGCGCGGAAAAGCGAGACGCAGCAGCTCGCGCGGCGCCGGCGTTTCCGTTCCATCCGCGGCGCGGCGGCCGAACATCACGCTGCCCAATTCCACGCCGCGCACGCCGCCCTCGAGATAGAGCGCGGCGGCAAGGCCGATGCCCGGAAAATCCGTCGCCGAAAGATGCGGACAAAAGCCCGCGGCGTCGATGAAGACGGCGTGTCCGCCCGCCGGCCGCACGATCGGCACGCCGCGCGCGACGAGACGCGAGGCGAGATATTCGACCGTCGCATGGCGATAGCGTTGGTAATCCTCCTCCAGCGCCTCCTCGAGCCCGACGGCGATCGCCTCGAGATCGCGGCCCGCGAGTCCGCCATAGGTGGGAAATCCTTCCGTCAATATCAGCAGATTGCGAAAATCCTCCGCCCAGCGATCGTCATTGCAGGCGAAGAATCCGCCAATGTTGGCGAGCCCGTCCTTCTTGGCGCTCATCGTCGCGCCATCGCAGAGCGAGAACATCTCCCGCGCTATGTCGATCAGCGCGCGGTCGCCATAGCCTTCCTCCCACAGCTTGATGAAATAGGCGTTTTCGGCGAAGCGGCAGGCGTCGAGCACGAGTGGAATCCCATGTCGCGCCAGCAGAGCCTTGGCCGTGCGAATATTGCGCAGCGAGACGGGCTGACCGCCGCCGGTATTGTTGGTCGCGGTGATCATGCAGAAGGGAATTTTCTTCCCCTCGCGCTCGAGCACACGCTCCAGCGCCTCGAGATCGATGTCGCCCTTGAAGCGCGTTTCGGCATGAATGTCGGCCGCCTTGGCGCTGGGCAGGTCGAGCGCCGTCGCGCCGACATATTCGACATTGGCGCGCGTCGTGTCGAAATGGCTGTTGTTGGGGACGATGTCGCCGGGCTTCAGCCGCGTCGCGGCGAGAATGCGCTCCGCCGCGCGGCCTTGATGCGTAGGAAAAATATGCTTGAAATTGGTGATGTCGCGAATGGTCTTCTCGAAGCGCCGCCAGGACCTACTTCCAGCATAGCTTTCGTCTCCCATCATCAGCGCGGCCCATTGCCGGTCCGACATCGCGCCCGTGCCGCTGTCCGTTAAAAGATCGATGGTGATGTCCTCGGCGTCGAGCAGAAACACATTGTAATGCGCCGCCGTCAGCCGATCCTCGCGCGTTTGCCGCGTGGTGATCGGCAGAGCTTCGGTCATCTTTATACGGAAGGGCTCGATGATGGTGCGCATGTACGTCTCCTCGCTGTGTGAAATAGGGCGTGCTGAAATAGGGTGCGCGCTTCGTCGCTTTGCGTAATGTCGCCGGCTGTGGCAAAAGCGTCGGCGCGATAAGAGGAGACCTCATGGCGGCCGACGTCACTTTTCCTGCTGCTGCGGCGGCGGGCGTGCTCTCTTTCCTCAGCCCTTGCGTGCTGCCTCTGGTGCCGCCCTATCTCACCTTCATCGCGGGCGCGAGCCTCGAGGAGCTGACGGTCGTCGGCAAATCGCGCGCGCGTCGCGACGTTTTCATCGCTTCGCTGCTCTTTGTCGCCGGCTTCTCGACGGTCTTCATCGCGCTCGGCGCGACCGCGAGCGTGTTCGGCAAAGTGCTGCGCGCCAATCTGGAAATATTGTCGATCGCCGCCGGCGTCGCCATCATCCTCATGGGCCTGCACTTCCTCGGCGTGTTCAAGATCGGCCTGCTCTATCGCGAGAAGCGCCTCGAGGTCGGTCGTCCGGTCGGGCGTCTGGGCGCCTATGTGATGGGCCTCGCTTTCGCCTTCGGCTGGACGCCCTGCATCGGGCCGATCCTCGCCGCCATTCTCGCCGTCGCCGGCTCGCAGGAGACTGTGGCCAAGGGTGCGGTTCTGCTCGGCGTCTATTCCGCCGGGCTCGGGCTTCCCTTTCTCGCCGCGGCGGCGGCGATGGGGCCCTTCATGGGCTTCATGCAGAAGTTCAAGAAGCATTTCGGCAAGGTGGAGAAAGTCGTCGGCGCGCTGCTGGTGCTGACGGGCCTCGCCTTCCTCACCGGCGGGATGCAGAGCTTCTCCTTCTGGCTGCTGCAGACCTTTCCGGGTCTCGCGAATTTCGGGTGACCGCCCATGTCACAGCGCATCGATGAGAATCTCTTCACCGGACCGATCGGCGCCGAATATCGCATGCTGGAGCTGATCTGCCCCAATGCGGCGCTGCTGGCCCGCCGTGTGGCGGAGCGCGTCGCGCATTGGCGCGAGGGCGTCGCGCTAGAGGTTCTGGAGATCGGCTGCGGCACGGGTGTGAGCACGCTGCCGCTGCTCGCCGGACGCGACGATCTCCATGTCACGGCGATCGACAGCGCCGCCAAAATGCTGGATCAGGCGCGTTCTCACCTCGCGGATTTCGTCGCGGCCGGCCGCGTGCAATTCGTCGAGGCCGATGCGCTCGCCTATCTTCGCGGCCTTCCCGACGCGAGCGTCGACGTCGTCTCCTCTAATTACGCCGTGCACAATTTCCTCGACGATTATCGCCGGGAATTTCTCACCGAGATTTTCCGCGTGCTGAAGCCGGGCGGCCTCTTCGTCAATGGCGACCGCTATGCGATGGACGACCGCGCCGCGCATCTTGCCGCGACGCAAGCGGAGGTGCGCAGCTGGTTCCAAAAGCTCGGGGCGATCGGCCGCTATGATCTGCTCGAGGATTGGGTCGCGCATCTCTTCAGCGACGAATCGCCCGAGCATGTGATGTATCTGGCGCCGGCGCTGGAGCGCATGGCGGCGGCAGGCTTCGCCGATATTCGCGTCGAATATCGCGAAGGCGTGGACACGCTGCTGACCGCGGTCAAGCCGTAACGGGTCCCAGAAAAGAAAAACGCCGGACGTACCTCCGGCCCGGCGTTAGAGTTCTCGGCGGCGCGGGGCCGTCGATTGCTCTTCCTCAGAGTTAGCGTTCGGTCATGACCGGACAATGACATGAGCGCCGCGTCGGCGCGAATTCTCGCCGCTTCGTCTTCCGCGCGGTCGCGCTCGACACCCAGGAGACAGGTCGGACGCCATCTCACACCACGGCCAAACGCTCGGCCAGCTCCGTCACATCGTCCCAATTCAGATGGTGGGCGCCGTCGACCGTTTCCACATGAACGCCATTTTCCCTGACCGCCGCCGAGAATTCGCGGTCGCCTCCGACCGGGCTCAAATAAAGGAAATCGACGCGCCGCCAGTCATGGGCCACTGCGGTGAAATTGCGTGACAAGGTCCGGCCCTCCTCGAGGGTCAGGTCGAAAAAGACCCGCTCGCTCAACATCATCCGCAGCATTTCGCCGAACAGCCGATGCGACACGCGTTTGACGAGTGGATAGCTCATAGGTCTTCGCTCGATATGGGATAGGGAAAGCCGGCGGCCTCGCTCCGGGCGTCGGCTCTTACCATGGCGGCCGCGATGACAGGGAAGCGCTTCGCCGCTTTCGTCCATCCATCCGGGCGGCAAGCAGGAGCCACGGCCGTCCGCTCCGAGGAGAAACGAAGCGATGGCTCCCGTAAAATAAGCAATACTGACGCCATCGGCGCTCGGCCATGGTCGTCGGATCGCTCGATCTCTCGGCTAGAGCGTGCGAACCTCCTCGGGCTTTGCGACGAACTCCAAACGGTCGACTCGATCGAAGTCCGCCGCCGGGACCTCGAACACGAAGCGGTTCGGATACCAGAAATTGGCATAGGGCAGGAACAGGCTGCTCGATGACAATGTCCCCAATTGCTGCGAGTCCGCAAAGAGATGCGCTTCGAAGCCGACTCCGTTCGCCGGCCCCGCCGTATTGTCGCCGAACACCTCGAACTGGACGAAGAGTTTGGCGGTCGTGACCTCGCCCTCGAGCGTTTTGATCCCGATGACGCGAAGGTCTTGGAAGCGGCGACCGATTTCGCCGCTCGTCAGAAGTTGCGGAAACTCGTGCGCGCGCCCCTTCTTGACGATTGTGGCGTCGCCCAATGGCGCGCCCAAATCGGCCAATCCGGTCGGCTTCGCGGGCGCCAAGGTCACGACGGCGCGGGTTTCTTGCAATGCGGGCAAGATGAGCTCCTTGTAGTTTTCGACGTTGGAGACCCGACCAAAATTCGGGTCTGGGCCGCGCCACGCATATTGCGCGCCAAATCGCCGCTCGCTCCGCCTGGTCGAGCGAGGCGTAAAGTCGCATCCCCGGCGTTGCGCGGGAGCGAGACCGTCGCAATGACACGCGGCCCGACGCGGCGGTCGGATCGACGAGAGGTTTGCATTCCCGAGCAGGCGGGGCGAATTGAGACGGACTTTCGCATCCCGAGGACGAGAACCGACATGCCGACGACCTATCTCCCGCGCGTCACTGCTGTGGATCACGAGGCGCTACGGCGTCTGGTCGACAATTACTCGGCCGATTCCTACGAAAAATGGCTATCGCTCCAAGCGAAGGAAATCGCGAACTGGCGGAAGAGCGGATGGGACGTCGTCTTGATCGACGTCAGCGCGGACGACTTCCTGCGCTATTGCCGAGACACAGGGGCAAGCCCGAATTTTCATACCTTCCGGGGGATCGCCTCCGCGAAAGCGATCGGAAAGTTCAGATGATTTCCGGGAGCCCCGCAGCGGCTCGGATCGCGCTTGTCGGGAGTCACGGCGCATCCGGCGCCGAAAACGACGCGACACAAAAAAGGCCGCCGATAGCGGCGGCCTTTCTTCATAATCTGTCGCGACAGACAGCCACTTGCGTGGCGTCAGAGCGCCTTCAGCTGATCGGCCGAGGACTTGCCGGAGCGGCGGTCCTGCGTGATTTCGTAGCTCAGCTTCTGTCCTTCGTTCAGGTCGCGCAGACCGGCGCGCTCGACGGCGCTGATGTGAACGAAAACGTCGCTTCCGCCATCATCCGGCTGAATGAAGCCGAAGCCCTTCTGCGAGTTGAACCATTTGACGGTGCCGTTAGCCATGTCTCTCTCCAAGCAAGTTCAGGAGAAGGCCCGCATGCGCGGGGCCGGGTCGATCGATGTTTGGAAGAGTTCGTCAGCGGCCTCGTTTCCGAGGCGGGTCCAAGTCGTTCAGGCCGAAAAATCGATGGACGACGATAACGATGTAACGAGCCGACGGCAAGAGCCGACACGACGTCGGTCGTCAAATCCTCACGAATTCTGAGGTTGACCAGCTTCAACGAGAGCGTGTTCGCCCCCGGATACTGAAGCGTGGCGATCACGATCGGGGACGCCGATCGGCGGGCGGGCGCTTCTTGGGCTTTCCGGCTTTCTTCGCCGGCGGTTCGAAGCTCGCCTGATCCGCATCGCCATTCAGCCGCTCGATGCGGATATTGTCGCCGCCGGGGCGTCGCATATCCCGTAGAAAATTCGTCGCCACGGATTCCGCGACCTCGACTTTCGTCTCATGCTCGAAGATGCGGATGGCTCCGACATCCTGCCGCGTGATGTTGCCTTTTCGGCAGAGCATCGGTAGCAGCCATTTCGCATCGGCGTTCTTGGAGCGGCCGATATCGAGCCGGAACCAAGCCTTTCCGCCCTCCAGAACCGAGCGCGTCGGTCGCTCGCGGCGCGCCGCCTTGCCGGGTTTCTCGCGTGTCTCCGCGCGCGGCTCCTCGCCGGGGTCGATCACATCCTCCACCGCCGGAAGGCGAGACCGATACACCTTGACCAGAGCGGCGGCGATTTGTTCCGCAGAGCGCTCGGCGAGCAGAAGCCTCGCCATCCGAACGTCTTCCTCGTCGGGCGGTTCGCTCAGCAGCGGATCGCTCAGCAGCCGCTCCTGATCGAGCTTGCGAATATCGTCCATCGTCGGCGGCCGCGTCCACCAGGCGCGCACGCCGGCGTCGCGCAGCAATCGTTCGGCGCGGCTGCGTCGCGACGCCGGCACCAGCAGCGCGCTGACGCCCTTGCGGCCGGCGCGGCCGGTTCGCCCGCTGCGATGCTGCAAAGTTTCGGCGTCGTTCGGCAGCTCGGCGTGGACGACGAGCCCGAGGTTGGGCAGATCGATGCCGCGCGCCGCGACGTCGGTCGCGACGCAAACGCGCGCGCGGCCGTCGCGCAGCGCCTGCATCGATTGGTTGCGCTCATGCTGGCTGAGCTCGCCGGACAGCAGCACCGCCGAGAAGCCCCGCTCGAGCAATGTCGCCTGCAAATGGCGAACAGATTCGCGCGTGTTGCAGAAGACGATCGCCGTCTGCGCCTCGACGGAGCGCAGCAGATTGACGACGGCGTGCTCCGTGTCCTTCGGCGCCACGCTGATCGCGCGATATTCGATATCGGCATGGCCGCGCTCGCCGCCGGCGACCTCGATTCGCAGCGCGTTTCTCTGATAGCGACGCGCGAGATTGGCGATGCCTTTCGGCATGGTCGCCGAAAACATCAGCGTGCGGCGGCCGGCCGGCGCGGAATCGAGAATGAACTCCAGATCCTCGCGGAAGCCGAGGTCGAGCATTTCATCGGCTTCGTCGAGCACGACTGCGGCGAAGCCGGACGTGTCCAGTCCGCCACGCTCTATGTGATCGCGCAGGCGCCCGGGCGTGCCGACGACGATATGCGCGCCATCGGCGAGCTTGCGGCGCTCGAGCCGCGCATCCATGCCGCCGACGCAAGTCACGAGCCGCGCGCCGGCGTAGCGATAGAGCCATTCGAGCTCATGCGCGACTTGCAGAGCGAGCTCACGCGTCGGCGCTATGACCAGCGCGAGTGGAACGCCGGCCTCGCCGATCCCGACGTCGCCGAGAATGCTCGAGCCGATCGCCAATCCATAGGCGACCGTCTTGCCGGAGCCGGTCTGTGCGGAAACGAGAATGTCGCGCCCTGTGGCTTCGCCGGTCAGAACCGCAGACTGAACTGGAGTGGGGTCGGTGTACTGCCGTTCGGCGAGGGCGCGGGCCAGTTCTGGGCTTGTTTCGAAGAAGGACATCAGTGCTGATTGCTCTTTCCCGCAGCCGCTCGTGACGAAAGGTTCGCCGATAGCGAAGTCAGTCCGCGATCGATTATGAGCATTACGTCATCCGACCCGCCGACACCATAGCGCGGACGCCCTCCATTGTCGCGGCGCAAACGGAGGGGAGTCGACTGTCGGAACAAATTTAGCGGGTCTTTGCGCTCAGCCCATATTCGCGCTCAGCCCTGTCGCTGTCGGATGACAGAGAGTCGCCGCCGGATGACAGAGACGCTCGCTCGCGTCGTGCTGGCGACCGTCGTCGAGAAAACAGCGGCGCGTCGACGCCGGAACAGATGTCGTGGCGATAGACGGCGTCCATGTGGAGTCGATCTGTTGCTTCGAGACCCTCGAAGCACATCTACCCGTTGGGCGATCCGAGGCGACGAGCGTCTCTGCGCCCATGCGGGCGGCAATTTCACTCGCCTGATTTTCCTCTCGGAAAAATGGTGGGCGCACAAGGGCTCGAACCTTGGACCCGCTGATTAAGAGTCAGCTGCTCTACCAACTGAGCTATGCGCCCGTCCGTTGCTTCGACTTGCGCCGAATGAGCGGAACGAGGCGTGCAAATACCCAATGACACCGCCCATGTCCAGCTCAGAAAAGAAAAATTCGTCACATTTCCGTCCGAGCCTTCACGGGCGCCACTCCGGCGCGGGCTCGGCCGCCTGCGCTTCTTTGCGCGCCGCCGTCTCCTTGGCCGCGGCCAGAGCGCGTAGAGCCGCTGTCACGCCATCGCCCGTGGCGGAGGACAGCAGAAGCAGGGCAGGGCGCTCAGCGGCCTCCGCAGGCCCGGCGGAGGCCATCGCACGCTTCAGCCGTTCCTTCTGCTTCTTCAAATGCTCGGGGTCAGCGGCGTCGATCTTCGAGAGCGCCACGATCTCCTGCTTCTCGTCGAGCTCCGCGCCATAGGCGGCGAGCTCGCGCCGCACGATCTTATAATCCTTGCCGGCGTGCTCGCCCGTCGCATCCACGAGATGCAGCAGCGCGCGGCAGCGCTCCACATGGCCGAGAAAGCGATCGCCGAGCCCATGGCCGTCATGCGCGCCCTCTATGAGGCCGGGAATGTCGGCGAGCACGAATTCGCGATCATCCACCCGCACCACGCCGAGACCTGGATGCAGCGTCGTGAAGGGATAGTCGGCGATCTTGGGCTTGGCGGCGCTGACGCTGGCCAGAAAGGTCGATTTCCCGGCGTTGGGCAGGCCGATCAGCCCGGCGTCGGCGATGAGCTTCAGCCGCAGGATGAGCGTGCGCTCGATTCCTTCCTGGCCGGGATTGGCGCGGCGCGGGGCGCGATTGGTCGAGGTGGTGAAATGCAGATTGCCGAAGCCGCCATTGCCGCCGCGGGCGATGATGGCGGTCTGTCCCACCTCGGTCAGATCGGCGATCAGCGTCTCGCCGTCCTCCTCGAGAATCTGCGTGCCGGCGGGCACTTTCAGCACGGCGTCGGCGCCTTTGGCTCCATGGCGGTTCTTGCCCATGCCATGCACGCCGGTCTTGGCCTTGAAATGCTGCTGATAGCGATAGTCGATGAGCGTGTTGAGCCCGTCGACGCAGATCGCCGTCACATCGCCGCCGCGGCCGCCGTCGCCGCCGTCCGGCCCGCCGAACTCGATGAATTTTTCGCGACGGAAGGAGACGCAGCCGGCCCCGCCGTCGCCCGAACGCACGTAGATTTTCGCCTGATCCAGAAATTTCATGGCTTTTTCGAACTCATGTCGCTTGCAGCTTCGGACGCCTTGCGCCGAGGCTCGTCGGAATGGCGCCGCGGCGCAGGTCGAAGAGCTCCACATCGACCTCGCCGCCCCGCGCCGGCGCCGGGAATTTGCCGTGTCCCGCGCGGGTGAAGCCCAGTTTCTCGTGGACGCGCACCGAGGCGACGTTGGTCGGCAGGGCGGAGGAGACGATTCGCTCGAGCCCCGTCATGCCGAAAACCACATCGATGAAGGCGCCCGCCGCTTCGCTCATCAGTCCGCGTCCCCAATATGGCCGTCCCAGCCAGAAGCCGATCACGCCGGCCCCGCGCGAGCTCGAGCCATGCACGCCGATCACGCCGATCGCCTCGTCGGCCTGGCGCTTCTGCGTCAAGGCGAGGGTGAGGCCGGCGCCGCTGGCGTTCTCGGCGCGGACGGCGAGGATGTAGGCCGCGGCGTGATAGGCCTCATATGGGTGCGGAATGCGCGCCGTCTTCAGGGCGACCTCCGGATCGCCGGCCAGACGGCAGATGGCGCCCTCGTCGGCGGCGCGCGGCCAGCGCAGCCACAGCCTCGAGGTCTCCAATCTGAAAATGTCGTCGCGCGCAATTTCCGGAAACATCCGAGGCTCCATGGCGGCCGAGTGCGAAAAGAGGCCGAAAAAAGACGAAGGGGAAGCGGCGTTCCGCTTCCCCTATCGACCCTTTGAGGCCTTTTTCCGGATTTTGCGCCTGGAGCGTCGCCTTATCGCGACTGCTCGAGGACCAAATCCGCCGGGGATCGAAACGCCGGCGGAGGGGGTCCTCGAAAGATCCTCCGCCTATTCGGCGGCTGCCGCTGCCGGCGGCACGACCGCTACCGAGGCGCGGCCGCCGCTCGATTTGAACAGGACGACGCCGTCGACGAGCGCGAAGAGCGTGTGGTCCTTGCCGATGCCGACATTGCGGCCGGGGTGCCATTTGGTGCCGCGTTGACGCACGATGATATTGCCGCCGATCACGGCCTCGCCGCCGAACTTCTTCACGCCGAGACGGCGACCGTCGGAGTCGCGACCGTTGCGCGACGAGCCGCCCGCTTTCTTATGAGCCATTGTTCTCGCTCCCGAATCTCTAACCGAGCCGGCTCGTCCGCCGCTCGGGGCCGCGCTCGGCGGCCGCTGAATTGCTGCGCGCGCCGATCTCACGGCGCGCATATTCCCTCTATACGCCGATCAGCGGCGTTTCGCCACGCCCCGAAATGCTCAGGCGCCGGCCTCTATGCCGGTGATTCGCACGATCGTCAGATCCTGACGATGGCCGCGCTTGCGCTTGGAGTTCTGGCGGCGGCGCTTCTTGAAGGCGAGCGTCTTGGGGCTGCGCGCCTGCTCGGCGATCTCGCCCGAAACGCTGGCGCCCGCGACGAGCGGCGCGCCGATCTTGGCCGAACCCTCGGCGCCGACGAACAGCACCTCGTCGAAGGTGATCTTGTCGCCCGCCGCGCCCTCGAGGGCCATGACGGTTATCGTGTCTCCGGCGGTGACGCTATATTGCTTCCCGCCGGTCTTGATGACTGCGAACATCTTGTTTTCCTGTGTTCGTCCCGGCTCTGGCGGAGACCGCCGGCCGGCTTTTTTGCAGTTGACCGGTTTTGCGCTTCGCTCCTCGCGCCGGATCATCGCCGGCGCAAAAAGAAAATCGCGGCGAAACCGCCGCGACGAAGCGAGATAGCCCTAAACGGGCGCAGCTTCATTGTCAATCGCGCCTAGGGGCCGCGATTCGAGGGGTCAGCGCGTCTCGGAGCGCTCGGTTTGCGGGGGAGCGCCCGCCGCGTCCTCGCTCTCCGTCGCAGCGACCTGCGCCGCCTCGATCTTCTGCCGTTCATATGCGGAGATGATCGACTGCACCATCGGGCCGAAGCGCTCGGCGAGCTCGGCGCAGCGCGTCGAATTGATGAGCTCGACGCCGCGCCGCTCACTGCGGACGAGCCCCGCCTCGCGCAGGATGCGGAAATGCTGCGAGAGCGTCGATTTGGCCAGCGGCGCGTCCTGAATATTCAGGAAGGTGGAGCAATTCTGCGCGCATTCCGACGCCGCCAGCCGGGTGAAGATCTGCACCCGAACAGGGTCCGCCAATGCGTAGAGAATCCCCTCGACGGTGATCTCCTCCAGCCTCGGATGGTGAAGCTTCCTCATGCGCCAGACTAGCACGAATTGACATTCGCGCATTAGTTCAGTATTTCGGAACTATGGAATTTAGCGCGAAAGGAGCGCGAGCATGGGTCGGCTTTCTGGCAAGATCGCAGTCATCACCGGCGGCAATAGCGGCATAGGCCTCGCTACGGCCGAGCTTTTCGTGAAGGAGGGGGCGCAGGTCGTGGTGACCGGGCGCCGTAAGGCGGAGCTGGACGCGGCGGTCGCCCGCATCGGCGCCGGGGCGGTCGGCGTGCAGGGCGACGTCTCCGCGCTCGCGGATATCGACCGGCTCTATGCCGAGGTGAAGGAGCGCTTCGGCCGCATCGACATTCTCTTCGCCAATGCGGGCGTGGTGCGGCTCGCGCCGATCGAGGGCGTGGACGAGGCTCTGTTCGACCAGCTCTTCGGCGTCAATGTCAAAGGTCTGCTGTTCTCCGTGCAGAAGGCGCTGCCGTTGTTTTCCGACGGCGGCGCGATCGTGCTCAACTCCTCCATCGCCAATACGGTGGGCACGCCCGGCTTCGGCGTCTATTCGGCGACGAAAGCCGCGGTCCGCTCCTTCGCCCGCACTTGGACGAGCGAGCTCAAGGACCGCAAGATTCGCGTGAATGTGGTGAGTCCCGGCCCGATCGAGACGCCGATCTTCGACACGATGGGCCTCTCCGCGCAACAGCATGACGAATTGGCCGAGCAATTGAAGACCAGCGTGCCGCTCGGCCGCTTCGGCGCGCCGGAGGAGGTCGCCGAGGCCGTCTTGTTCCTGGCCTCCGGCGCGAGCAGCTATGTCGCCGGCGTCGATCTCTATGTCGATGGCGGCCTCGTGGCCGTCTGATCGACGAACGAAGGGCGCGTATCGCCGATCATTATCCGCCCTTGAAAATTCGCCGCCGCGCGATCGGATCGACGATCGGCGGCGGCTCCTCCCGTCATAGGCCGAAATCGCGCCTTATCTCGTCATTCGCTCTGGCGAGATGACGCTCGACGGTCCGCACCGATACGCCGACCCGCGCCGCGATCTCGGCGCTGGTCAAATGCTCGAGGCGCTTCAGTAGAAATATTTCCCGATAGAGCGCAGGCAAGCGCGCGAGCGAGGCGCGCAGCTTCTGAAACTCCATCAGCGTGGCGATCGTGTCGCCCGAGTTGGCTTGCTCGGCCTGATCGGCGCGCGCCGCCTCCTGGACATAGCGCGAGCGGATGCGATCGCGACGCATGGCGTCGACCGAGAGATCGGCGGCGATGCGGAAGAGATAGGCGCGCGGGCTCTCGAGCTTGGCGACATCGACGCGCTGCAGCGCATGGAGATAAATGTCCTGCACAATGTCTTCCGACTCTTGCGCGCCGACGCGCCGACGCGCGAAGCGGCGCAGAGCCGGCGCATAATCCTGATAGAGTTCGTCGAGCGCTTTCTCCGAGGAGGTCATCGCGCGCTCTCCTTGGTCACGACGCGAGAAAGCAGTGCGGCGGCGCCAATTCGGGGCTCTGGTTTCGGCATGGGAAATCCCCTTCGTCGAGGGTGGAGCTCCGTCGCGCTCCCATCGTTTTTGAAAAAAGGGGGCGAAGTTCGACGCTGCGTGCGAAAGGCGTCGCGCGCGACAAATCTCTGGTCGCGCGACATCGTCCGCGCGGCGCGACATCAGGAGATGTCACGCCAGGGTAGGCTGTGGCCGCGGCTCACGAATGGAATCGAAGAGGGGCTTCGAAAAAGGGTCACATCGCGGGTGGGCCGCGCGCCACGAATCCGACGCTCGCCACGAGAAGGCGCGCCGTCGAGTCCCCCCGGCCGGCCCAAAGGCGACCGCATCGACCAGGGATCGTGAAGCGGGCGGGCGAAGGCCGCCTCGAGACATGCGGCGTCATGCGCCGCGCAGCCGAGCGCGCAACATTCGAGTGTGCGGCAATTGCGATCGTGCAGCGGATCGCCGCCGTCGCCCATCGCGCTCGAAACGCAGATCGGAGCGAGGGAGAGATCACGCTCGTCGAATGCCGAGGAGCGGAGATAGAGCAGCGATTGAAGGACGACGGCGCAGAGCAGGATCGCGACGCTTCTCGAAACGTGGCGACTCGCGAATAATCTGCCGAAAATCCACTGCATGGGAAGAAGATATAACATCGACGTCACACGTATGCAACTAATACATGTATTTCGACTAGCGTCAACCTATGGACGAAGCGCGTCGTCGTTGCGACACGCGAGTGTTCGTTTCGATTTGCGTCGTCGTCAGAAAATTCGCTGCCCGGCAAACGCGTCAGGCGGCGCGCCAGCGTCCGGAATCGGCGACGAATTCGCCGATGGCCTCGGCGATATGAGCGATATGGGCCTCGCTCAATCCGGGATAGACGCCGACCCAGAATGTGCGGCGCATGACGATGTCGGTCGCGGCCAGCTCGCCGGCGACGCGATGCGGGCGATCCTTCATATAGGGCTGGCGCAGGAGATTGCCGCCGAACAGCAGCCGCGATCCGATGCGCCGCTCGGCGAGATGCTGCAGCAGCGCCTCGCGCTCGAAGGGGGCGTCCTCGCGCAAGGTCAGCGCGAAGCCGAACCAGGAGGGATCGCTGCGCGGCGTCGCCTCGGGCAGCAGGAAAATATCCTCATGCGGCCGCAGCGCTTCCTTCAGCAGCGCGAAATTGCGCTTGCGCGCCGCGATGAAGCCCGGCAGGCGCTCCATCTGCGCCAGCGCTACGGCGGCCTGCATGTCGGTGATCTTCAGATTATAGCCGAGATGCTGATAGACATATTTGTGATCATAGCCGAAGGGCAGCTCGCCCGATTGCCATTGGTAGCGCTTCTTGCAAGTGTCGTCCTTGCCCGGCGCGCACCAGCAGTCGCGGCCCCAGTCGCGGAAGGATTCGACGCTGCGGCGCAGCACCGAGCGCGAGGTGAACACCGCGCCGCCTTCGCCCATTGTGATGTGATGCGCCGGGTAGAAGCTCAGCGTTCCTATGTCGCCGAATGTGCCGACCTGGCGCCCGTCATAGAGCGAGCCGAGCGCGTCGCAGCAATCCTCGACCAGCCACAGATCGTATTTTTCGGCGATGCGCGTCACCTCGGCGAGATCGAAAGGATTGCCGAGCGTATGGGCGATCATTATGGCGCGCGTGCGCGGCGAGATCGCCGCCTCTAGGAGATCGGCGCGGATATTATAGGTCGGAATGTCGACATCGACGAAGACGGGCGTCATCCCATTCTGCAAAATGGGATTGAGCGTCGTCGGAAAGCCGGCGGCGACGGTGATGACCTCGTCGCCGGGCTGAAGCGCGCGCTCCTTCAGCAGCGGCGAGGTCAGCGCGGTGAGCGCCAGAAGATTGGCCGAGGAGCCCGAATTGGCGGTCAGCGCGTGTCGGACGCCGATGAACTCCTCCAGAGCCTTTTCGAAAGCCGCATTGAAGCGCCCGGTGGTGAGCCAGAAATCGAGCGCGGAATCGACGAGCGTCTGCATCTCGCGCGCGCCATAGACCTTGCCGGAGACCGGAACGGCCGAGGCGCCGGGGCGGAATTCCGGCGTCGCATGGGCGATCTCGGCGTAGCGGCCGACGAGCGCCAAAATCTGCTCGCGCAGCGCTTCTTTCTCGTCCGTCGTATCGGCGGAGGCTGCGGGCGGGGTCATGGCGTTGCTCCGGGCGTGCTCGCGCCGTTCTGCGCGGCGTCCATGCGTCTCTCATAGGCGTCGATCTGGGCGAGCGATGTGGTCGCCACATCCTCGCCGCGACGGCGGCGCGCGTCCCAATCGACGATCGCCTCCAGCGCCTCGAGGATCGACCATTGCGGGCGCCAGCCGAGCCGGCTGCGCGCCTTGGCGGAATCGAGCTTCAAGAGATGCGCCTCATGCGGCTCGTCGCCGCCGCTCTTCGTCCAGCCGGCGCTATCGCCATAGGCGCGGCAGAGTGCGTCGGCGATCTCCGCGACCGTGCGCTCGCCGGCAGGATCGGGACCGAAATTCCACGCCTCCGCGAAGGGCGCGCCATCGCTCCACAGGCGCTCGGCGAGCGTCAGATAGCCGGCGAGCGGCTCCAGCACATGCTGCCAGGGCCGCACCGCGCGCGGAAAACGTATTTGCGCCGTCTCGCCGCGCTCCAGCGCGCGCAAAATATCGGGCACGAGCCGATCGGCCGCCCAATCGCCGCCGCCGATGACATTTCCGGCGCGGGCCGTGGCCAAAGCGGCGCCGCGCATGGGGTGATCGGCCGTTGCGAAATAGGAATTGCGGAAGGAGGCGGCGACGAGCTCCGCGCAGCCTTTGCTGGCGCTATAGGGATCGAAGCCGCCCATCGCCTCGTTTTCGCGATAGGCCCAGGGCCATTCGCGATTCTCATAGCATTTGTCGCTGGTGACGACGACGATGGCGCGCGCCGACTGCGCGCCGCGCAGCGCTTCGAGCAGATGCGCCGTGCCGAGCGCGTTGACCTCGAAGGTCTCGATCGGATTGGCGTAGGAGTAGCGCACGAGCGGCTGCGCCGCGAGATGGAAGACGATCTGCGGCTCGAACTCCCGCACCGCGCGCGCCAGCCGCTCGGCGTCGCGAATATCGCCGATGACGCTCGTCATCTTCTGGTCGAGGCGCGCCAGCGCGAAGAGGCTGGGCTCGGTCGGCGGCGCCAGCGCATAGCCCGCGACATTCGCGCCGAGGCGCGTTAGCCATAAGGAGAGCCAGCCGCCCTTGAAGCCGGTGTGCCCGGTCACGAGGACGCGCTTGCCGGCCCAAAATTGCGGCGTCATAGGGCGTTCGCCAATTGCGGAAGAGCGAGCCTGAAGGCTCGCGGTCCAGGGCGCGCGTTGGACCGCGAGCCTTCACGCTCGCCTCGATCGCCGTGAATTCTGCTCACGTCCAGACCTTCCAGGGCGCCTCGCCGCCGCTCCACAATTGCTCGAGGAAACGCTTGTCGCGCAGCGTATCCATGCATTGCCAGAAGCCGTCATGGCGAAAGGCGCGCAACTGCCCGTCGGCGGCGATCCGGGTCAGCGGCTGCTGCTCGAGCGCGGTGGAGTCGCCGTCGATATAATCGAGCGCCTTCTTCCACATCACGAAGAAGCCGCCATTGATCCAGCCGCCGTCGCCGCGCGGCTTCTCGTCGAAGGAGAGAATGTCGTCGCCATCCATTGTGACGGCGCCGAAGCGGCCGGGCGGGCGCACGACGGTCATGGTCGCGAGGCGGCCATGGGCGAGGTGATAGTCGATCTCGCCGGCGATATCGATATTGGCGACGCCGTCGCCATAGGTGAGGCAGAAGGGCTCGTTATCGGGGAGATAATCCGCGATGCGCTTGAGGCGCCCGCCAGTCATCGTCTCTATGCCGGTGTCGATCAGCGTGATCCGCCAGGGCTCGGCCATTTTATTATGGACGATGGTCTTGTTCTCGGCGAGATCGAAGGTGACGTCGCTCATATGCAGGAAGTAATTCGTAAAATAGTCTTTGATGAAATAGCCTCTATAGCCGAGGCAGACGATGAACTCGTTGACCCCATGCTGCGAGTATATTTTCATTATGTGCCACAGGATCGGCTTGCCGCCGATCTCGATCATGGGCTTGGGGCGATTGTCGGTCTCTTCGCTGAGGCGCGTTCCGAGACCGCCTGCGAATATTACGGCCTTCACGCGCGCTGTCTCCTCGAGAATGCGAGGGCGGTCCTCCGCGAATCGGGACGACGCCTTCAGCGCAGTCTAGCCGCGCGCCTTGCGCGAGCCTGTCGCGCGCCCGCCGCTCACGCCGCGGCGCAGCAGGGCGGGCGTCAGGGTTAATCGCCCCTTAACCCGGCCTGCCTACCCTCGGCCGTCACGTCAGGCGAGAACGCCCGCTTCCCGGGCGCCTCGCTGTTTTTCGATCGTCGCACGAGTGGGCTCGTTCGTCATGATGCGCAGCAACGCATTCCGTCACGTTTCCGAGCCGGTGCGCGAATTCACGGCGCGGCGGGCGGCGGAGCTCGCCGGCGCGGCGCTCATAGCGGCGTCGGTCGCGGCGGCTCTGGCGCTCGTCTCCTGGTCGGCGCGCGATCCCTCCTTCAATCATGCGACCACCGGGCGGGTGCGCAATCTGCTCGGCTCCGGCGGCGCGGTCGCCGCCGATATATTGATGCAGATGCTCGGCCTCGCGGCGATCGCGGCGGTTCTGCCGCTCGCCGCCCAGGGCCTGCGGCTGGTCACGCAGCGCGCGCTGCATCGGCCGCTGCTGCGCTTTGGTCTTTGGATCGTCGGCGCGCTCGCGGCGGCGGCGGTCGTCTCGCTGCTGCCGGTCACCGATCGCTGGCCGCTGCCCACCGGGCTCGGCGGCGTGCTCGGCGACGCCGTGCTGGCGCTGCCGCGCCGCTTCTTCGGCGAATCGGCGGCCGCCATGGCCGTCGTCGCGCTCATCGGCGCCGGGACCGCCATTCTCGCCCTCACCGGCGCCGCCGGCTTCGGCTTCGAGGCGCCCGCCGCCGGGGCGCATCCGGAGGACGAGCCCGTCGAGCGCCGCTCCCATGACGAAGTGGACGACGAGCCGGGCGTCGCCATCGTCTCGCTGGGCGCGCTCATCCATGCGGGTTTGACGATCAAGACGCTGGTCTCGCGCCGCCTCGCCGCGCTGCTTTCACGCCGCGGCAGCAAGCCGGTCGAATTCGACGAGCCCTCGGGGCCGCCGCTGCTCTCCGCCCGCCGCGAGCCGGTCTTCGACGCCTTCTCCTTCGTCCCGCCGCCGGCGCCAGCGCGGGCCGCCGCCGCCGCGCCGCGCGAGGAGGATTACGACGAGCCGCCGCCGGCCTCCGCCCGCGTGATGGAGCCGGTCGGGCCGCTGAAGCAGGGCAAGCGCGTGATGCGCGAGCGCCAGCCCACTCTGTTCGAGAGCCGCAATGAGCAGCATCGCTACGAGCTGCCGCCGCTGCTGCTGCTGAGCGAGCCGAAGAAGCAGGCCGCGGCCGCCAAAATCTCGCAAGACGCGCTGGAGCAGAACGCGCGTTTGCTGGAGGGCGTGCTCGAGGATTTCGGCGTCAAGGGCGAGATCATCAATGTGCGCCCCGGCCCGGTGGTCACGCTCTATGAGCTGGAGCCCGCGCCGGGGATCAAATCGTCTCGCGTGATAGGCCTCGCCGACGATATCGCGCGGTCGATGTCGGCGGTCTCGGCGCGCGTCGCCGTCGTCTCCGGCCGCAACGCCATCGGCATAGAGCTGCCCAACCATCGCCGCGAGACCGTCTTCCTGCGCGAGCTGCTCGCCTGCGAGGATTTCGAGAAGACCAAGCATCGCTTGGCCATAGCGCTCGGCAAGACGATCGGCGGCGAGCCGGTCATCGTCGATCTCGCGCGCATGCCGCATCTTCTCGTCGCCGGCACCACCGGCTCCGGCAAATCGGTCGCCATCAACACCATGATTCTGTCGCTGCTCTATCGGATGAAGCCGGAAGAGTGCCGCCTCATCATGGTCGATCCGAAAATGCTCGAGCTCTCGGTCTATGACAACATCCCCCATCTGCTGACGCCCGTCGTCACCGACCCCAAAAAGGCGGTGGTGGCCCTCAAATGGGCGGTGCGCGAGATGGAGGACCGTTACAAGAAAATGTCCAAGCTCGGCGTGCGCAATATCGAAGGCTTCAATCAGCGCGTCGTCGAGGCCCAGGCCAAAGGCGAGATCATCACCCGTACCGTGCAGACCGGTTTCGATCGCGAGACCGGCGAAGCGATTTTCGAGCGCGAGGAGATGGAGCTGCATCCGATCCCCTTCATCGTCGTCATCGTCGACGAGATGGCGGATCTGATGCTGGTCGCCGGCAAGGATATCGAAGGCGCGATTCAACGCCTCGCGCAAATGGCGCGCGCGGCCGGCATTCATCTCATCATGGCGACGCAGCGTCCCTCGGTCGATGTCATCACCGGCACGATCAAGGCGAATTTCCCGACGCGCATCTCCTTCCAGGTGACGTCGAAGATCGACAGCCGCACCATTTTGGGCGAGCAGGGCGCCGAGCAGCTCTTGGGGCAGGGCGACATGCTCTATATGGCCGGCGGCGGCCGCATCTCGCGCGTGCACGGGCCTTTCGTCTCGGACAATGAGGTCGAGAAGATCGTCGCGCATCTGAAGACGCAGGGGCAGCCGCAATATCTCGACGCCATCACCACGGAGGACGAGCCCTCCGAGGAGGTTGTGGAGAGCGCCGCGCCGGGCTCCATGGATGCGGAGGAGGGCGCCGATCTCTACGATCGCGCCGTGGCGATCGTGCTGCGCGACCGCAAATGCTCGACGAGCTATATTCAGCGGCGCCTGTCGATCGGCTACAATAAGGCGGCGTCGCTGGTGGAGCAGATGGAGCGCGAGGGCGTGGTGGGCCAGGCCAATCACGCGGGAAAACGCGAGATTCTCGTGGGCGGCGGGATAGATCGCGGGGCGTTCGATATAGACGCGGCGTGAGGGATTTTAGCGAAGGTGGGGTGAAGCTTTCCTCATCCTGAGGAGCCCGCGAAGCGGGCGTCTCGAAGGACGAGGAAAGCGTCACTCGCGCCTTTTGGAGTTCTCCATCGCGCTTCGCGCCGCGCCCTGTGGGCGCTCTTCGGCATGAGGGGCGCTTCTCGAGAGTCTTGCTTCGGCGCCTCACCCCTCGCGCCGCTCATCTCACGAGCTTTCGGCCTATCTCGATCGCTTCCGCGGGAAGATTCGTCGCGACGATCCGCACGCTCAGCACGCCGCCTTGCGCGGGGACGATCCGCACCCAGCTCTGCGCTCCGACTTGCAGCGTCTCGACGCCCGCGCCGGCGGCGACCTCTATGTCGATATAGGTTCCGACGCCCGTCGCTCCGGCGTTCCAGGCATAGACGCCTTCGCCATAATGCGCCGCCGCGCCCGACGAGAGCCGCAGCGAACCCTCCATCTCGATGCGAGCATAGCTGACGCCCTTCAGCTCCGATGTGAGCGTATGTCGAAATATTCTCGGCGAGGTCAGCAATTCGGCCGTCCGGATGGGGTTTTTGCCCTGCAGATCGGCCGCCGTCTTCGCGAGGCGGGCCATTGCCGGGTGCGATGCGGCTCGCTGCGCGGCCTTGCGAGCGGCCCTGTTCGCGAGCAGCTTCAAGACGACTCTGCCGCCCTTTGTCGCGAGCTTGATGAGACCATAGCCCGCTATGACGTAACTCAGCGGGTCTTCCGATTCGAGACCGGGTTCGCTTCCGCCGGAGCCCTGAATAGCCAAGATCACGCCATCGGGATCGATCAGCAGCTCGAAATAATTCGGGCCGACATTGTGATATTTCGCAAAAGGCGCCCAATCGCCGGCATTCGGATAATCCTCTTCGACATAGGCGATATCCTGATCCAATATCGCCTGAAGGTCTTTTATGCGGTTCTCGCCGACACTCTCGGTCGCGAATTTGCGTCGAACGATGATGTTCTCGACCGGCGCTATTCCGAAATGCCCGATCACCGGATAGGCGGCGAATTTGCCGAGAACCGGATAATCATAAGCGTAGAAGGGCTTTTGATCGACGACCGGCGCGATCGACATTTTCGTATTGCGATTGGCGACGAGGTGGCTGTAGCGCTTCTCCCACCTCGTCGCGAAATCCTCGAAATTCGTGCTCGGCGTGCGATAGAGATCCAGCGGCCGCATTTGCGCAGGAAGCAGCTGAAAACCCTGGACGGAATCCTGGAAGGGCACGCGAACCCGGCCGCCATGGGCGTTGTCGCCCACGGTGACCCATTCCTGCCGGGCCCATAATGTCGCGTCGAGCAGGCTGCGGTTGGAAATGGCTTCGTAATCCATGAAATTCTCCGGCGGCAATCGGGACGTTCTCGCTCTGGCGCTATGTCTCGCGCCGATGCACGCCGCCGACTGTGCGCGGGCGCACGCTCGCGAGCGGCCGCGACGTCAGGGCGACGCAATCGTTCTCGCCGAATATGATCCAACATTAGCCATATCGCCGTCCTAGGGAGGACGGCGGACGGCCCCGTTCGGCCGCGCCGAATCGTCCGGAGCACCCACTGCTGTGAAATCGCCTCTCGCCGCCGCGCTGGTCCTCGCCCTTCTCGCCGCCTCCGGCGCTCAGGCCGTGGAGCCGAAGAAAAAGCCGCATCCGGCGCCGGCCGCCAAGGCTCAGGCGGGAAAGCCGGCGGCCAAGGGCAAGCTGGTCGCCGCTGCTGACGCCAAAGCGAAGCCGAAGCCCGCCGATTCAAAAACCGCGCAGGCCAAGCCTGCCGACCCCAAGCCTACCGACCCCAAGCCTGCCGACCCCAAAGCCGCCGTCCCCGCCGCCAAGCCGCCAGCGCCCGCGGTTCCGGACGCCGCCAAAGCGGCCGTGGGCGCCGCCGCCGTGGGCGGAGCCGCGGCCGCCGTCGCAGTCGCGGCCCAGCCGCAGGCGCCGTTGACGCGCGAGGAGGCCATCAAGCGCGCCGAGGCCTCGCTCAACTCCTCTCCCGTCATGACGGCGGATTTCGTGCAGATCGGCGGCGACGGCCGCAGGGCCGAGGGCAAGCTCTATATCCATAAGGTCGGGCGCATGCGCTTCGAATACGCCCAGCCGGCGACGATGGAGGTCGTCTCCGATGGCACGCAGGTCGCCGTGCGCGACCGCAAGCTCAATACGCAGGATCTCTATTTCATCTCGCAGACGCCGCTGAAATTCCTGCTCAACGAGAAGATCGATCTCGAGAAGGATGTGAAGCTCATCGATGTCGTCATCGACGACGCCGGCGCGTCCATCTCCATCGAGGACAAGGCGACCTTCGGCGGCACGTCGAAAATCAAGCTGATCTTCGATTCCAAGACTTTCACGCTGAAGCAGTGGCAAGTCTCCGACCCGCAGGGCTATGAGACTCTGGTGTCGCTCTTCAACGTCGACCGCAGCCGCTCGCCGGACCCCAATCTGTTCAAGATCGACAAGGGCTCGCTGCTCGACTTCCATTAGAGTCGGCGACGCGTCGCCCCGTCGATCACCAGGACCTCGCCGTCGCGCAGCGCCTCATAGGGCCGGCCCTTCGCCTCCAGGAAGGCGATTTGCGCCGCGACCGCGCCTGGTTGCCAATAATCCGTGTCGAGATGCACGACGAGCGCATGACCGAGCAGGCCGAGCCCTTCCCATAGGATCTCGCGCGGATAGCCGGCCGGCGCGCTATGCGGATCATCAGCGGCCTCGAGGCCTGCGAGACTCTCCGAGACGACCACCGCTCCGGCGCTGAAGCCGCCATAGACGAAGGCGTCGCGCGCCAACGCATCTTTCGCGAGATAGTCGAAGCCGCTCTGCCGCATGGCGCGGCGCAGGATGAACACATTGCCGCCGCTGACCCAGACGAGATCGAGCGCCGCGAGGCGCGCCGCGAGCCGGTCGGAAGCGCCGAAATAATCGCGCAAATCCAATTCGTCGGCCGCAAAGCCCAGGCGGCTCAATTTCTCGATCTGGTCCTGCAGCCAATCGGCGCGGGCGCGCGGGCGGTCGTCGAGCGGATTGACGACGACCGCGGCGCGCCGCCCGCCGCGCGTCAGCGCGACGAGCGCCTCGGCGTGATCGCCGAGATCGAAAGAGGAGAGATAGAGCCGCACGCCGGCGCGGCTCAGGTGGCTTTCAGCGTCGCCATGTCGATGACGAAGCGATATTTCACATCGCTCCGCACCATGCGCGCATAGGCCGTCTCGATCTCCTGCATGGCGATCGTCTCTATATCGGCGACGATGCCCTTCTCGGCGCAGAAGTCGAGCATTTCCTGCGTCTCCTTTATGCCGCCGATCAGCGAGCCGGCGATCTGCCGCCGCTTGAAGATGAGCCCGCCCGCCGAAGGCGAGGGATGCGGCGTCTCCGGCACGCCGACCAAAGTCAGCACGCCGTCGCGCTTCAACAGATTCACATAGGCGTCGAGATCATGGGAGACGGCGACGGTATCGAGAATGAAATCGAGGCTATTGGCCCGCGCCGCCATGGCGTCCACGTCTTTCGAGACCACGACCTCATCGGCGCCGAGCGCCAGAGCGGCCTCGCGCTTCGATGGCGATGTGGTGAAGGCGACGACATGCGCGCCGAGCGCATGGGCGAGCTTCACGCCCATATGGCCGAGCCCGCCAATGCCGACGATTCCGACTTTCTTGCCCGGCCCGACGCCCCAATGCTTCAGCGGCGACCATGTGGTGATTCCGGCGCAGAGCAGCGGCGCCACGGCGGCGAGCTGCGCCTCCTCATGGCGAATGGCGAGCACGAAATGCTCGTCGACGACGACGGCTGTCGAATAGCCGCCATAAGTATTCTCGCCGGAGCCGTCGAGCGGGCCGTTGTAGGTGGCGGTGAAGCCGTGCTCGCAATATTGCTCGAGCCCATCGTCGCAGGAGACGCAGCGGCGGCAGCTGTCCACCATGCAGCCGACGGCGGCGAGATCGCCGGCTCTGAACCTCGTCACCTCCGCGCCGACGGCGGTCACGCGGCCGACGATCTCATGGCCCGGCACGCAAGGATAGCGCGTGCCCGGCCATTCGCTGCGCGCCGTGTGGAGATCGGAATGGCAGACGCCGCAAAAGAGAATGTCGATCGCGACATCCTTCGGTCCCGGCGCGCGGCGCTCGATGGAAAAGGGCGCGAAAGGCGCCGTGGCGGATTGGACCGCATAGGCCTTGGTGGGCATGAGATGGCCTCGGGTTTTTTCGAAGGGGGATATGGGGGGGGCTCGCCTCGGGGGAGGCGGTTTCCAATAGCATGTTTCGGCGATCGGGTCGAAGATGAGGCCTGCTCGAATTTGACGCGGCTCTGAGACCTGGGGGCGGGGCGATCGGGTGAATGGCAATCCTTTTCGCACCCTCGCCCTCATGCTGAGGAGGCTCCGTAGGAGCCGTCTCGAAGCACGAGGGCGAGCTCCAGAAGGCGGCGCCGACGGTTTCCTCGTCCTTCGAGACGCCCGCTTCGCGGGCTCCTCAGGATGAGGAAACCTTTACCCCATCGCCGTGGTGCGGGGTGGAAGTAGACGTCGATTTTGTCGACTATCACTGATGAAGGCGCGGGCGATGATGAAAAATCCTGCCCATCCCGGTGGGCTCATCCGGGACAATATAGAGGAGCTGGGCCTGAGCGTCGCCGAGGCGGCGAAGGGCCTCGGCGTGACGCGGCAGCAGCTCTATCGTCTCATCAACGGTCATCACGGGCTCACGCCGGAAATGGCGCTGCGGCTCGAGCAGGCTTTTGGCGGATCGGCCGACGCATGGATGCGGATGCAGATCGCCTATGACCTCGCGCGAGCGCGAGCGCGCGCGAGCGCGAGCGCGCGCGAGCGTTTCCATCGCTCGACTCGCGCCGAAGGTGGCGTGATCTCGACCACGGATTCTCACCCCCACAATTCCCTCTCCGGCGGAAACACCAGCGACCCCTCGTAGCGCAGCCCTGGCTCGCGATCCATCGCCAGCAGCAGCGGCCCGTCGAGATCGACGAATTCCGCCCCTTGCGCGACGATCAGCGCCGGCGCCATCGCCAGCGAGGTGCCGACCATGCAGCCGGCCATGATCGAGAAGCCGAGCCGCCGCGCCTCGGCGGCGAGCGCCAGCGCCTCGGTGAGGCCGCCGGTCTTGTCCAGCTTGATGTTCACCGCGTCATAGCGCCCGACCAGAGCGGCGAGGCCGATGCGGTCGTGCACGCTCTCATCGGCGCAGATCGGCACGGGGCGGGGAAGGCGCGCGAGCGCTGCATCGGCGCTCGCCGGCAGAGGCTGCTCGATCAGCCTCACCCCGGCCTTTGCGCAGGCCTCGCTATTGGCGGCGAAATTCTCCTCGCGCCACGCCTCGTTGGCGTCCACGATCAGCGCCGAATCGGGCGCGCCGGCGCGGATGGCGGCGATGCGCTCGGCGTCGCCATCGCCGGCGAGTTTCACCTTCAACAGCGGGCGATGCGCGGACTTGGCCGCGGCCTCGCGCATTTCTTCGGGCGTCCCGACGGAAATCGTATAGGCCGTGACCAGCGGCTCCATCCGCTCCAGTCCGGCGAGCCGATAGGCGGGAACGCCCGTTCGTTTCGCCTCCAAATCCCACAGCGCGCAATCGGCGGCGTTGCGGGCCGCGCCCGGCGGCAGCAGGGCGGCCAGCGCCGCGCGGTCCGCGCCGCCCTCCAGCAGAGCGCGCACGCTCTCCAACTGATCGACGACGCTCTCCACGCTCTCGCCATAGCGGGCGTAGGGCACGCATTCGCCGCGCCCCTCGACCGCGCCGTCGCGCAGGCGGGCGGTGACGACGACGGCCTCGGTCTTGGCGCCGCGCGAGATGACGAAGCGCCCGGCGATGGGAAAGCGTTCGACGGAGACGGTCAGTTGGACGCTCATTCGGATTTTTCCAGTTGAAACAAATAGCCGCCCGCGGCTCGCGGCCACGCTCGCGCTCGACTTCGGCTGCGCTGGAAGTTAAGACGCTGCGGGGCGCGGAGAAAGGGAGCCGCCGGCCCATTGGGCCGAAAATAGGCATGGCCACGGATCTCGACCATACGGCCCGCCTCTCGTCGCGACGAGAGGGAGAGACCGCCGTCTTCGCGCTCGGCGGCGAATGGGTGCTCGCCGATTCGAGCGCCTTGGAGCGTGACGCCGCCGGCATGGCCGCTTCCGCGCGCGGCGCCGCTCGCGCTATCGTCGATCTCGCGCGCATCGCCCGGCTCGACACCGCCGGCGCCTGGATCATCGGCCGGGCGCTGGACGAGCTCGCCCATGCGGGCGTCGCCGTCTCGGTGGAGGGAGCGCGGCCGGAGCACGCCGTGCTGCTGCAGGAGACGAAATTTCGTCCTCTCGAGGCGCCGAGCCGATGCCGCCGCTTTCTCGTCGTCGATATTCTCGCCGATCTCGGCCGCTCGGTCGTCTCGGCGGCGCAGGACGCCTATAATGGGATCGGATTTCTCGGCGAATTCGTCGTCGCCGCGAGCGTCGCTTTCCTGGCGGCGGGGCGCTTCCGCTTCACCTCGCTCGTCTATCATATGGAGAGCTTCGGCTTCCGCAGCCTGCCGATCATCGCGCTCATCAATCTCCTCGTCGGCGCCATTGTCGCGCAGCAGGGCATTTTCCAGCTCCGCCGCTTCGGCGCAGGCGCCTATGCGGTCGATCTCATAGGCATTCTGGTGCTGCGCGAGCTCGGCGTGCTGCTCACCTCCATCATGATCGCCGGCCGCTCCGGCTCCGCCATCACCGCCGAGCTCGGCTCGATGAAGATGCGCGAGGAGGTCGACGCGCTGCGCGTGATGGGCCTCTCGCCCATCGAGGTGCTGGTCACGCCGCGCATATTGGCGCTGGTGCTGTCGCTGCCGCTGCTCACTTTCGTCGCCGATATGTCGGCGCTGTTCGGCGGCCTGCTCGTGTGCTGGGTCTATGAGGGCATCAGCCCGGCCGCCTATCTCTCGCTGCTGCAGGGGGCGATCGGCCGCAACACTTTCTTCGTCGGCCTCATAAAGGCGCCTTTCATGGCGTTGATCATCGGCATGGTGGCCGCCATGGAGGGCATGGCGACCAGAGGGTCGGCCGAATCGCTCGGGCGTCACGTCACCGCCTCGGTGGTGAAGGCGATCTTCATGGTCATCGTCGTCGACGGCCTCTTCGCCGTCTTCTTCGCCTCGATCAAATATTAGCGCGCGATGACCGACCTCTCCTCGCAGACGATCGAACAGCCGGAGCCGAGCGCGGCGCGCGAGACGGTCATCCGCGTGCGCGATCTTTTCGTCGGCTTCGGCCAGACTTTGGTCATGCGCGGCCTCGATCTCGACGTCTATCGCGGCGAGGTCTTAGGCTTCGTCGGCGGCTCGGGGCAGGGCAAATCGGTGCTGATGCGCACCATTCTCGGCCTCGTCGACAAGCGTTCCGGCCTCATCGAGCTGTTCGGGCAGGACCGCGACCGCATGTCCTCGTCCGAGCGCCGCCGCATCGAGCGGCGCTGGGGCGTGCTGTTCCAGAATGGCGCATTGTTCTCGAGCCTCACCGTGCGGCAGAATATTCAAATGCCGATGCGCGAGAGCGGGCAGGTGTCGGCGCGGCTGATGGACGAGCTGGCGATGCTGAAGCTCGAGCTGGTCGGACTGCCGGCGAGCGCGGCGGACAAATTTCCGGCCGAATTATCGGGCGGCATGATCAAGCGCGCGGCGCTCGCCCGGGCGCTGGCCCTCGATCCGGAGCTGGTCTTCCTCGACGAGCCGACCTCCGGGCTCGATCCGATCGGCGCCGCCGAATTCGACGAGCTGATCGCCACTCTGCAACACACGCTCGGATTGACCGTCTTCATGGTCACGCATGACCTCGACAGCCTCTATTCCATCTGCGACCGCGTGGCGGCGCTGGCCGAGGGCAAGGTGATCGCCGCCGGGCCGATGGAGGAGATGCTCGCCTTCGATCATCCCTGGCTGAAGGCTTATTTCCATGGCGTGCGCGGCTCGCGCCTCGCTGGAGCGCAAAATCTACGCAAGATCGACGAGCGAAAATCCAAAGACCTGCGAGCGAAAGATATGCGAGGACGAGAGTAGCCCCATGGAAACCCGCGCCAATTTCGCGCTCATCGGCGCTTTCGCCCTCGCCGTGGTGTTCGCGGCCTTCGGCTTCGTCTTCTGGTTCTCGGGGGCGAGCCAGACGGCGCAATACAAGACGTTCGAGCTGCATTTCAACGGCTCGGTCAGCGGTCTGCTGCGCGGAAACGACGTGCGCTTCAACGGCCTCAAGGTCGGCGAGGTGACGCAGCTCGCCATCTCCGATCAGGACCCGAGCCGCGTCGACGTGCTCATCAGCATAGACCGCAAGACGCCGGTCAAGACCAATACGCGCGCCCGCCTCGAGCAGACGGGTTTCACCGGCGTCGCCTATGTGTCGCTGACCGGCGGCACGCCCGGCGCGGAGGATTTGCGCGCCAAGCAGGGCGAGACCTTTCCGATCATCGAAGCGGAGCGCTCCGAATTCCAGAATATTCTGGAGAATGTGCAGAAGCTCTCGTCGACCGCCACGGAGGTTCTCGACAAGGTGGGCAAATTGCTCGACGCCAATTCGCAGACCATAGCGGACACGCTGAAGAACACCGAGAAATTCACCAAGGCGCTGGCGGATAATTCCGGCGGCATCGACTCCTTCATCCACGATATGTCGGAGATCAGCGCCTCGATGAAGCCGCTGCCGGCGCGCATCGACAAGCTGCTCACGGCGATCGATCCCAAGAAGCTGAACAACATAGCGACCGACATCGCCGGCGCCACCGCAAATCTCAAGAGCTTCTCCGGCAGTGGGCTGAAGCAATATGAGCAGCTCGCCGTCGATGCGCGCAAGACGTTGGATACGGTCGAGCGCGCCGTGCGCTCGCTGGAGAAGAATCCGCAGCAGGTGATCTTCGGCGCGAGCCCCGCTCTGCCCGAATATCGCGGAAAGTGAACAGTGTCGCTCTTTGATGTCCCGCGACGTTCGAGTAATCTTGGAATCACTGTCGAAAGCGGCGTGGCGTCGCGCGCGGTCAGCGGGAAGGATCGGTCCATGACGCCGTCGAGAGCGTCGCTCTCACTCATTCTGCTCGCCGTTCTGGCGCTGTCCGCTTGCGGCGGGGCGCCGCAGCGTGAGAGCTTCGATCTCGGCGGCCCGGGCGGGGCGGCGCGGACGCTCGCGCGCCCCTTGCGCGGCTCGCTCGCCGTCGCCGAGCCGCAGGCGGTGCAGCCCATCGACTCCGACCGCATCGTCGTGCGCACCGGGCCGAACGAGGTGGCCAATCTCGCCGAGGCGCAATGGGTGGATCGGCTGCCGCGGCTCGTGCAGGCGCGGCTCATCGCCGGCTTCGACATCGGCCGGGCGACCGGCTCCGTCGTGCGCGCAGGAATGGTCGCCGATCGCGTTCTGGCGACGGAGATCCGCCGTTTCGAGATCGATGTGACGAGCGCCGAGGCGATCGTCGAGATTTCCGCCAAAATGCTGGATTCGCGCGGCGCGCCGGTCGGTCATGGCCGCGTCTTCTCGAGCCGCGCGCCGGCGCCGCATTCCACCGGCGCGGCGGCGACGCAGGCGCTGGACGAGGCGTTGACCGCGACCGTCGGCCAGATCGTGCGCTGGACCGCGGCGCAAGTCTGAGGTCGCAAGTTCGACGTCGCAAGTTCGAGGTCACAAGTCTGATACGACTTTCGGCTGAATGGTTCGGCGCGTTCCCCCTCTCCCCGCGAGCGGGGAGAAGGAAGGCGGCAAATGCCGCGCGAACCACTCAGCTGGAAGCGGTATGACTTCGCGCGACGTCAGACGGCGCGCGACATCGCGCAAGCCTGCCATCGCCGGTCCGACATCACGCCGTCGCAGCCTCGAGGAAAGACTAGCGCGCCCGCTCCGCCGATGATAACTGATCGCGCGAGAGGACGAGCGTCGGGCCGAAGCTTCGGGCGAAGGACTTCGGCGGCCCGCCGATTTTTGCGCCGGCGGCAGGCGCGCCGACACGTCAACGGAAGAGACGAGCACCATGGTGAAGACCAGCCTCTACGACCACGCGACCCGCTACGGCGCCGAGCCCGGCGGCGGGGCTCCGACCAAGGCGAAGATCACTTTCGTCGACTCGCATGGTCAGGCCCGCACGGTCGAGGGCGAAACGGGCTCCACCGTCATGGAGACGGCGCGTCGCAACGATATCCCCGAGATTCCGGCCGAATGCGGCGGCGCCTGCGCTTGCGCGACCTGCCATGTCTATGTGGACGAGGCCTGGGTCGAGAAGGCCGGCAAGCCCTCGCAGATGGAAGAGGACATGCTGGACTTCGCCTTCGACGTGCGCGCCAATTCGCGCCTCAGCTGCCAGATCACCGTGCGGCCCGAGCTCGACGGCCTGGTGGTGACGACGCCCTCCCAGCAGGGCTGAGCGTCCCGCATCTTTCGGACGACCCGAACGCCGCGGAGACGCGGCGTTTTTTTTTCGCGGCGGCCGGCCGATTCTGCGCCGCCTCGCCGAGCCGATCGGAGACCGGCGGCGCTCGCCGCCCGAAGACATTTGCATGACGGCGCGGATGCTATAGACCAGAGCCGTGAAGGATCGGGCTTCGGCCGGGGCTTGCGCCTCGGCCGGGCTTGTTTCGACGGCGGCGGCCATGGACGGATCGAGACGAGCGGCGCCTCGGGGGACAGCCCCGAGCGCGCCCCGGCGCATTGTCGGTCCGATGAAGCTGCCTCGCCCCTCGCGAATTTCGTTTTGGACGCGGCGAAGGACTAGAAAATGACTGAGACAATCGAAACCGACGCGCTGATCGTCGGGGCCGGCCCGGCCGGTCTGTTCGCGGTTTTCGAATTGGGACTGCTGGATATAAGGGCGCATGTGATCGATATTCTGCCGCGCGCCGGCGGACAATGCTCCGAGCTCTATCCGGAAAAGCCGATCTACGACATTCCCGGCCATCCGCTCGTCACCGGCCAGGGCCTCACCGACAATCTGCTCGAGCAGATCAAGCCCTTCCATCCGACCTTCCATTTCAACGAGATGGTCGAGACGCTCACGCCCACCGGCACGCCCGAGTCTCCCTCCTTCGAGGTGACGACCGACGCCGGCGTGAAATTCAAGGCGAAGGTGGTGTTCGTCGCGGCGGGCGGCGGCTCCTTCCAGCCCAAGAAGCCGCCGATCGCCGGCATCGAGGCCTATGAGAACAAATCCGTCTTCTATGCGGTGCGCCGCATGGAGGATTTCCGCGACCGGGATGTCGTCATCGTCGGCGGCGGCGACAGCGCGCTCGATTGGACGCTCAATCTGCAGCCGATCGCCAAGAGCCTGACGCTCGTCCATCGCCGCGACCAGTTCCGCGCCGCGCCGCATTCGGTCAATGCGCTGCAGGAGCACATCGCCGCCAAGCGGGTCGACTTCCGTCTCGGCCAGGTCACGGCGATCGAGGGCGTGGACGGCGAGCTCGCCTCGGTGACGATCCGCGGCAATGACAATGCCGATACGACCGTCTCGGCGCATCGTCTCATGCCCTTCTTCGGCCTGACGATGAAGCTCGGTCCGGTGGCGGATTGGGGTCTCAATCTGCACGAGAATCTCGTTCCCGTGGACACGGAGAAATTCGAGACCAATCACCCCGGCATTTTCGCCATCGGCGACATCAACACCTATCCGGGCAAGCTGAAGCTCATTCTGTGCGGCTTCCACGAGGCGTCGCTGGCCGCGCAAAAGGCGCATCGCTACGTCTATCCCGACAAGAAGCTGCTGTTCCAATATACGACGTCATCGACCAATCTGCAGAAGAAGCTCGGCGTCTGATCGCCGAGCCTCGTCCTTGTCTCTCGCGGAGGAGGGGCCCGTGTCGTCGCAAGCCTGGAACGTGGTCGACGCCTATATAGCGGATCGCCTGATCGGCGTGGATGCGGAGCTCGACTCCGCGCTCGCCGCCAACGCCGCCGCCGGCCTGCCGGCCATCGACGTCTCTCCCCCGCAAGGCAAGCTGCTGCATCTGCTCGCACGCTCGATCGGCGCGCGGCGCATTCTCGAGGTGGGCGCGCTCGGCGGCTACAGCACCATATGGCTGGCGCGCGCCCTTCCGCAGGGCGGCCGGCTCGTGACGCTCGAGCTCGAGCAGGCGCACGCCGATGTCGCCGCCGCCAATCTCGCCGGCGCCGGGCTAGCCGAGCGCGTCGACATTCGCGTCGGCCCGGCGCTCGACACGCTGCCGCAGCTCGAGAAGGAGGCGGCGGGCCCTTTCGACCTCGCCTTCATCGACGCGGACAAGCCCAATAACGCCAATTATTTCGCCTGGGCGCTGAAGCTCGCGCGGCCCGGGAGCCTCATCATTGTCGACAATGTCGTGCGGGATGGCGCGATCGTCGATCCCGCCAGGGCGAAGGATCCGGGCGCGATCGGCGCCCGCGCGCTGTTCGACGCTCTCGCCGCGGAGCCGCGCGTGACGGCCACCGCCATTCAGACGGTCGGCTCCAAGGGCTGGGACGGTTTCGCGATCGCGCTCGTGAACGGGTGACGCCGTCAGGGCGCTCGCTCGCTCGTATCTCGCGCGGCGTTGCTTTGCGTGGGCGCCCGCCATCGCGCCACAGGCGGGCCGCAGAGGTCGACGCGCAGAAAGGTCCCGTCCGGACAATTCTGAAAATATTCCGCCGGCAATCTCGCGCGCGCCGAAGTCCAGCGCCGCGGGCCTTCCTCGAGCGTGTGGAAACCGCTCGCGTCGAGCCGCGGATCGGCGAGATCGATTTGACGATTCTCGCCGAAACCGTCGCAGAGCGTCAGAGCCGATATGCAGACGCCGAGCTCGCGCTCGTCGCCCTGGCCCGCATCTGCCGGCCGGGCGATCGGGGATGCGAGCCGCACCTCCTGCGCGCCGGCGGGAATCTCGAAGCGGCAGGCCAGCCCGCGAATGACAGGCTCGATCCGCGCGCCGTCGACGATGAGATGCAGCTCGAGCGGCGGCTTTTCGTCGAGCGTCCAGCCGAGCGCTTCCGCCCGCAAGCGAAGCTGCGTCTGTAGAGCCTCGACGAGCGGACCGCCGGCGTGGAAGGGGCGGCAGAAATCCGCATGGCCGCGCGTCGCGGGATCGACGCCCGGGCGGGGGCCGATCGAGACGACGGCGTTCTCGACGAAGAAGGCGCGATTGCCGGTGTCGATATAGCTCCCGGAGGGCTGGTTCTCGGCGAGGAGGATGTCGTGCTCATCGAGCTCGACATGCCAATAGGTCACGCGTTCGGCGTCGAGCTGCCGGATCGTCGCGCCATTGACGAGCGCGCCGGCGGGAATGAGCACCTCTCCCAGAATATCGAAGCAAATGGCGTGGTCATGGGAGACATGGAGGTCTCGCGCCGGTCTGTCGGGGCCGAGGGCATGGGCGGCGATGCGGACCGGCCGGATTTTGGCGGGGGCGTCCGCGCAATCGACCTCGCGGTGGCCGAGCCAGCGGATGCGCTTTTGCGCGCCGGAGGCCGTGACGACCAGATCGTCGACGACGAGCTCCTCGACCGGGACGTCGCCGCGCATGGTGCGAATGCGCGTGCCTGCGCAAAAGCACGCCGCGGAAAAGCTCAAAGGAACCGAGGCCGATGGCGTGGCGGAGACGCCGAGCTGCCAAGAGTCGCTCACGCCATCGTCGAGCGCGACATAATTGCCTTGCGTCGGCGTGAGGCCGGTCCATTGCACGCCGAGCTCGAGTCCAGCGGAGAGCGGATTGAAGCCGGCGTTGACGCCATAGACGGTTTGACCGCCGATGACGGTCGACCCGAGGACATATTGGTTGGTCGCGCTGCTCGTGCTAGTCTTGGTGTTGCCTAAGCCGTCGGTATAGGTGAAAGTTCCGGTGACTTTATTGGTCGTATAGTCGATCGTAAAATTTCCTGAAACGATGATATTTCCAGGAATCGAATTCGTGCCCGAAGGCGGAACGACGAGATTGAAAGTCAATATTTGAATATTGTCCGCCATAAATGCCTCGAAAAAACCAAAAGCAATCGGCCGACGTTAAATTGTGGTCCAGGGACTGTCAACGAAATGGCGATCGGATGAATCCTCCGACCTCAGGATGGTTGCATCAGTAATGCAAAGTCGGCGATCCGATCGGCGTCGTCGGTCTCTTCGGCGGGACGGTTTCGGCTGGTCCTGCGCTTCTCGCCTCTGCGCCGGTCTGGGGGAACGGGGGTGGGCGGCGGGGAAGGGCCGGGCGGCGCAATTTGCCGCCCGGAGTCGCGAAAACGCGTGTCCGTGTCAGGCGTCGGCGAGAGCCCGGTCGCGCGCGGCGGCGCCCTTGTGGACAAGCTCGCCGGCGGCGTCGAAGAAGGAGGCGTCGATCTGCCGGCCGCGCTCGTCATAGCTCCAGGCTATGCGGGCGACGCCGAGGCCCTTGCGCAGGGTCGGCTTGCCGTCGGCGTTGAAATAGGCCTCTTCGACCTTATTGCCGCGCTCGTCATAGCGGCGGGCGACGCGCGCCGCGCCGATGCTCTTGCGCTTCACCGGACGGCCGTCTGCGCCGAAGTAAGTCTCCAGCACCTCGATCCGCCGGCGCGTCGGCGCGTTGGATTGGTCCTGGCTGGGCGCAGCCGCGGTTCGCGCGGTGCGCCGACCCTCTCGGGGGGAAACATCATAATTCATTGTTTCGTCTCGGTCTCTCGAGCGAATTTCCGGATCGATCCTCGGCTGCGCGTCGCGCGCCTGCAGAATCGAGCACGGGTTTCGCTTTTGTCTTCTGGGAAATGCGCCTTTCACCCCCGAAGGCGGGAGCATAAAGACGCGCCAGTGGCGCAGCCTTTGGCTGCGGTCAGACGGCGAGGACAGGCGGAGCGCGCGCTCCGACGGGAAGTTGCGCGAGACGTTTATGGCCGCCGGATTCGCGCAGCGGCAGGAGGAGGCCCGCCTCGGGCGAATGCGGCGGGTCGAGCTCGGCGAAGCCGCCGATGACGCCGCCGTCGAGCCCCATGCAATGCTGGATGCAGCAGGCGTCGATCCGATGGGCGGGAGCGCGCGGCCCTTGCGAATTTTCGTCAGCCGCTGTTTTGGCGGTGAGGCAGATCGCGCTGCCGAGGGCGCTCTGGTCGGCGCGCGCGCCGACGACGAGACCTGCGGCCAGTCCCTGCAGCACGAGCAGATAGGCGACGAGCAGCGTCGCCGCTGTCTGTCCATACTGTCGAGATTTGTCGCTCTGCTGGGTCACGATCGATCCAAGATAGGCGGCGCGGCCGCCATGGTCAATGGAGCCTTGCCGGCCTATTCCCGGAGTTTGCTGAAAATGCGACGATTTCCGCCCGAAAAAGCTGGCGGGCGCATAGCGCTCGTAAATGCGGCGGAGCGCAAATCTCGAATTGCGGAGCGGAAGCGACTGTTCTATTCCTAGCGATAGGAATGAGGTCCGGCAATGGCTGAAATCCTGACGCATGCGCAGATCTGGGCCGCTCTCGATGCGCTCGGCGAGCGCTATGGCCTCACCGCGTCCGGCCTCGCCCGCAAGGCCGGGCTGGACCCGACCACATTCAACCGCTCCAAGCGGCAGACCGCGGATGGGCGTCTGCGCTGGCCCTCGACCGAATCGATCGCCAAGGTTCTGCAGGCGACTGGGGCGAGCCTGGACGAGTTCATGACCCTCGTCTCCGCCAAGGGGCTGCGACCGCCGCGCAGCGCGCGTCCGCTCATCGGCCTCGCCCAGGCCGGGGTCGGCGGCTTCTTCGACGACGCCGGCTTCGCCACCGGCACGGGCTGGGACGAGATCGACGTCTTCGCCGACGCCGACGAGCATTCTTACGCGCTCGAGATTTCCGGCGACTCCATGGCCCCGCTCTATCGCGATGGCGACATCGTCATCGTCTCGCCGGCCGCGCCCGTGCGCCGAGGCGACCGCGTGGTGGTGAAGACGACGGCCGGCGAGGTTCTCGCCAAAGAGTTGAAGCGCCAGACGACACGCACGGTCGAGCTGAAATCCTTCAACCCCGCCTATCCGGACCGCATTCTCCCCAAGGAGGAGGTGAGCTGGATCGCGCGCATCCTCTGGGCGAGCCAGTGAACGGCGAGCCAGTGAACGGCCCTGTGGCGTCATGTTCCGTCGACGTCGAGACGCTAGATTGGGTCCTGACGAATAATTTCCGGCGCCTCTAGTCCGGCGCGTTTTCACGAAGAGGAGCGCGAATGTCTCTCGCCAAACGCAACGCCGTCGTCACCGGCTCCACCAGCGGCATCGGCCTCGCCGTCGCCCGCGCCCTCGCCAAGGAGGGGGCCAATGTGGTCCTCAACGGATTCGGCGACGCCGCCGAGATCGAGAAGGAGCGCGCCGCCATAGAGAAAGAATTCGGCGTCACCGCCGTCTATGACGGCGCCGATATGACCAAGCCGGAAGAAATCGCCGCCATGATCCACAATGCCGAGGAAAAGCTCGGCTCGGTCGATATTCTCGTCAACAATGCGGGCATACAATATGTCTCGCCGATCGAGGATTTTCCGATCGACAAGTGGAATCAGATCATCGCCATCGATCTCTCCTCGGCCTTCCACACGATCCGCGCCGCGACGCCCGGTATGAAAAAGCGTCGATGGGGCCGCATCATCAACACCGCCTCGGCGCATTCGCTGGTCGCCTCGCCCTTCAAGGCGGCCTATGTCGCCGCCAAGCACGGCATAGCCGGGCTCAACAAGGTGGTGGCTCTGGAGCTCGCCACTTTCGGCGTCACCGCCAATTGCATCTCGCCCGGCTACGTGTGGACGCCCCTCGTCGAGAAGCAGATTCCCGACACGATGAAGGCCCGCAACCTCACCCGCGAGCAGGTCATCAATGACGTCCTCCTGCAGGCGCAGCCGACCAAGGAATTCGTGACCGTCGATCAGATCGCCGCGCTCGTCCTGTTCCTGTGCTCGGACGCCGCGGCGCAGATCACCGGCTCGAATATTTCCATCGACGGCGGCTGGACCGCGGGATGACCGACGAAAAGAAGAAGAAGGTCACTCTGGCCTTGCAGGGCGGGGGCGCGCACGGCGCCTTCACTTGGGGCGTGCTCGACGCCTTTCTCGAGGATGGGCGGCTCGACGTCATCGGCATCAGCGGCGCGAGCGCCGGCGCGATGAACGCGGTCGTCTATGCCGACGGATTGCGCGAGGGCGGCCCGGCGCGCGCCCGCGCCCAGCTCCAGCAGTTCTGGCGCACCATCAGCGTCGACGGCGAGCTGACAAAGGCGCAGCGCGATCTCTGCGACATGGTGTTCGGCTTCTGGGACCCGCTGAAGCTGCGCAAGACGTTCACGCAGAATGCGGCCAATTACTTCTCCCCCTATGAGTTCAACCCGCTCGACATCAACCCGTTGCGCGATCTCATCGACGGCCTCATCGATTTCGAAGCGCTGCGCGCCACCGACGATTTGAAGCTGTTCATCTCGGCGACCAATGTGCGTACCGGCAAGGTGCGCATCTTCCGTCGGCCGGAGCTGACCATCGACATGCTGATGGCCTCCGCCTGCCTGCCCACAGTGTTCCAGGCGGTGGAGGTGGAGGGCGAGGCCTATTGGGACGGCGGCTATATGGGCAATCCGGCGCTGTTCCCGCTCTACACCGAGACCGATTGCTGCGACATCGTGCTGGTGCAGATCAATCCGGTCGAGCGCGACGAGATCCCGCGCACGTCGCAGGACATAATGGACCGGCTGAACGAGATCACCTTCAACGCCTCGCTCCTGCACGAGTTCCGCGCCATCGACTTCGTCGCGCGCCTCATCGACGCGGGCCGATTGAAGGGCACGCATTATAAGAAGGTGCTGCTGCATCTGGTGGAGGGCGGCGCGGCGATGAAGCGCTTCGGCGCCGACACCAAGCTCGACGCCGATTATGATTTCCTGCGCTCTCTGTTCGATATCGGACGTGCGGCCGGCAAGGAGTTTCTCGACGAGCATTATGACGCAATCGGCGTCGCCGGAACGCTGCAATTGAAGGAGCAGCTGGTCTGAGGTCAGGGGGCTCGGTCGTTTTTTCCCCCGGCGAATCGGCTCCGTTGCGCAGGCGCGCGCGGGGCGGGGAGTCGCGGTCGCGGCAAAGATCGGCCACATTTCTCTCTATCTCTGAGCGGCGCGGCATGGATCGCCGCGTGGAATTTCACGCCGACAGGGGTGTTTCGCGAATATTCGCGGAGGCCGCGATCGGCGAAAATCGCGAATGATGGCGTCGGGCGTCGCGGGTTTTTGGACCGACGCGGCCGACGCAATCGGAGGACTGGAAGATGAACGCGCCCGCCGACAAAAAGCTCATCGCCGAGTTCGAGGAGTTCAAGGAGCTGTTGCGTCACACCGGCCCGCAGCAGGACGGCGATGACGCTCACGCCCGGCCGGATCACCCCGCCGAGCCGCAGTGGGCGGCGGAGCCGTCGCGGACCGCCGAACCCGAGGCCGTGCGGGCGCCGAGCGACGTCGATCGGCGGCAGCGCGCGCGGCGTAAGCCGAAGCCGGAAGCGCCCGAAGCCGAGCGCGGCGAAGTGCGCCGGCGCGGGCGTGGATGGCTGATCGCGGCCGCCGTGGTCATTCTGACGGTCGGCGCGGGCGCCGTGGCGACTGTCTTCCTGCCCGGCGATGAGGAGGAGGAGCCCGTCGCCTCGGCGACGCAGCGGGAGACCATCGATCCCGCCGAGTCCGCTGCGAACGCCGCCGCCGCAGAGAATGCCGACGCGGTCGGACGCGACGCCCAGGCCGCCGAATCGGCGCTCGCTCCCGCCGAGCCCCTCGCCGAATCCGCTCCGCTCGAGGCGCCCGCTGCGGTCGCCGCCGAGCCTGCGCCGGCCGCCGCGACCCCGGCCCGGACGCCGACGGCTCTGCCGGAAGGCGCGCTGAGCCCGCCGGCCGCCAATGCCGTGCCGCTGACGACGCCCACGGCCGCTCCCATTCGTGTCATTCCGACGCCGAAGGCGCCGCCGGCCGAACCCGTCGCCGCCGCCCCGCCTCCGGTAGAGCCCGCTCCGACGCCCGAGCCTGTCGTCGCCGCGCCTCCGCCTCCCGCGGCGAAGGCGTCGCACGCCACCAAGCCGACGTCTGCCACGCCGACGCCCGCCACGCCGACGCCTGCCAAGCCGACGCCCGCCAAGCCCCATGCTGCGCAGCCTGCCAAGCCGGCGGCGCAGCCTGCCAAGCCCACGGCGCAGCAGGCCAAGCCGAAACCCGCCCCCGCTCCGACCGCCGCCATACCGGCGGCGCCTGCGCCGCGCGCAGAAGCGCCGACCGCGGCTCTGCCGCCGCCGCCCGCCCCCGCGCCGAGCGAGCAGCCCGGCTTCATGCAGCGCGCGGTCGACACCGTTAGCGGAGCGGTCGGCGATCTCGGCCGCATGGCGACCGGCGTCATTCCTCGTTGATGGAACGGCGCCGCGTGGCTTCAGGCCACGCGGCGATCGGCGCGCCGACGGCGCAGCAGTTTCGAGGCCTCGCCGATGGTCATCGCCTTGCCGAAATAGAAACCCTGGCCGATCTCGCAGCCATTGTCGGCGAGGCGGCGCAGCACCTCCACGGTCTCGACGCCTTCGGCGACCGTCGTCACGCCGAGATGCTTCAGCAGGCTCAATATGGCGTCGACGATCCTTCCGCTCTCCTCGTCATGCTCCATGGCGAGCACGAAGGAGCGGTCGATCTTCACCTTGTCGAAATGGAAGGCGCGCAGATGATAGAGGCTCGAATAGCCCGAGCCGAAATCATCGAGCGAAATGCGCACGCCCTCGGCCTGCAGCGCGGCGAGCGTCGCGCGGGCGGTGTCGACATCGTCGACGAGCGCGCTCTCGGTGATCTCGACATCGAGGCGCGAGGGCGGAAATTTCTCCTCCTCGAGCGTCGCCAGCAGGCGTGAGGCGAGCAGCGGGTCCTTCAGCTGCACCGGCGAGACATTGACCGACAGGCGCACCTGCTCGCCCCATTGCAGCGCCTCGCGGCAGGCGCGCCGCACCACCGACCAGGTGAGATCGGCGATGACGCCGATCTGCTCGGCGAGCGGAATGAACACGTCCGGCGGAATGGAGCCGAGCTTGTCGTGCGTCCAGCGCGACAGCACCTCGAAGCCATAGACGCGATTGTCGCGCAGATCGACGAGCGGCTGATAGAAGGGACGTATGTCGTCGGCGGCGACGGCCTTCTTCAACGCCGATTCGAGCTCGGCGCGTCGGCGCAGCTCTTCGTCCATGCTCTGCTCGAAGTAGCGGAACAGGCCGCGGCCGTCGCGCTTGGCGTGATACATGGCGATATCCGCCACGCGCAGCAGCGTGCTGACGTCGAGACCATCCTCCGGGCAGAGCGAGACGCCGACGCTGGCGCTGAGCTCGATGCGCCGATCGCCGATCTCGATCGGCTCCGCTATGGCGGCGAGCGCCCGGCCGGCGACTCTCGTCGCCTGATCCACATGGGTGGCCGGAGTCATCTCGATCAAAATCGCGAATTCATCGCCGCCGAGGCGCGCGACGATGTCGGTCTTGCGCGAGGCCTGGCGCAGGCGCCGCGCCACTTCGCAGAGCACGGCGTCGCCGACGCGATGCCCTTCGAGATCATTGATCGGCTTGAAGCGGTCGAGATCGACGACGAGCAATGCGCAGGCCGCGGCGCCGTCCTCGACGCGCTCGATCGCGGCGTGAAGATCGGCGACGAGCATGCGCCGATTGGGGAGGCCGGTGAGCAAGTCCTGACGCGCGAGAATCTGCGCATGCTCCTGCGCCGCGCGCGTCGCCTCATGCGCGCGCTCCAGCGCCTGCGCATTGGCGCGGAACACGTCGAAAGATTTCGCCATGGCGCCGATCTCGTCGTCGCGTCCGATCTCCGGCACTTCGACGTAGCGGTTCCCCGTGGCGAGCTCGGCGAGCGCCTCGGTGATCGCTGCGAGTGGCCGTGTGATCTTCTCCTTCAAGCGAAACAGCAGCCAGATCGCAAATGCGACAGCGAGCGCCGAGGTGAGCAATGTGGTCTTGAGCGCGCCTTCCGTCACGCGACCGGCCGTTTCGGCCTCTGCGCGCGCAGACCATCTGAGCTCGTCTATGGCGGCGTCCGCCGCTTCGTCCGCCGCTCTGTAGAGATCGTGAAGCGCGCCCATGCCCGTGGCGGCCTGGATCGAGGCGAGGTCCCGCTCCCGCGCCATCCATGCGTCATGCGCGGCGAAATAGGCGGCGAGGGCGTCGCCGAATTTGGCGAGGTCGGGACGCGGCTCCGAGCCGAACAACATGAAATAGTCGCGGCGAAGCTCCTCGATGGTGCGGCGATGGCTCGTCGCGCGCTGTTCCACATCGATTCTTTCTTCGTCGGTTTTCGCCAGCGCGCGATAGGTCTCGGCGATTCTGAACTCGGATATTCGGTCGGACAATTCGCCGAGAATCCGTGTTCCCTCGATCCATTTCGACGCGAGCGCGTCGGTCTTGGCGTCGACGGCGCGCAGGCTCTGCGCCGAAAGCGCCGCGAGTCCGAGCACGATCGCCAGAAAAGCGCCGATGAACAGCGCCAATTGCGCTTGCAGCGAACAGCGAAAGCTCGTCATTGAGCGCGCCCGAGGCGGTGATCATGTCTCATCGACAAATATAATTGTAATTTGAACGGCGACTGTCCAGTTGCGCCGGGCGCTATCGCGGGCGCTGAATTGTCGCGGGGGCGACGTCAGCGCCCTCTGCGTCCTCCTTCGGCCAAAGCGTCGCCGCGGGATAGGCGCGCCGCGCTTTCGCTTGCGTCAGATAGAATCTTTCGCCTTCGCGATAGGCCGCGTTTCCGCTCACCACCTCGAACTCGCAGAAAGCGCGGGCCTCCGCCGGCGCGGCCAGCAGCCGCACGCAGCGCGGCAGCAGCGCGAAGCCCGCGCCATCGTCCTTCTCGAATATCGTCAGCGGTTCCATGCTGTTTCGCTTCCCAGAGCCTTCGCCATAGTGACCGATATGGCGCGATGCTGCGGGTCGATCCAATTGTCATTTGCGATCAGATGATGCATTTCTCGCATCATGGAGCTGCAATGGATCGACGATTTCCTGGCGCTCTGCCAGACGCGCAACTTCACCCGCGCGGCGCAGGCGCGCGGCACGACGCAGTCCGCCTATAGCCGCCGCATGCAACGGCTGGAGGAATGGCTCGGCGCGCCGCTGTTCGATCGCGAGCGCCGCCCGGTGACGCTGACGCCCGCGGGCGAGGAGTTTCTCGCGCGCGCGCATCGCCTGCGCGACGAAATCTATGATGCGCGCCGCGCCGTGCTCTCGGTGTCGAGCCATTTGGAGAAGGCGCTGCGCATCTATGCGACCAACACGCTGGCCGCCACCTTTCTGTCGCCATGGTTGATGAAGCGTGAATTGCGCAATTACTCCGTCGTCGTCGCCTCGGTCTCCGGCTGCATAGAGGCGGTCAAGCGCGGCCATGCCGATCTGGCGATGATTCCCGATTTCGGCGACGCCGATAATCTCGCCGGGCTCGAGCTCGAGCAGATCGGCGAGGATCGCCTGATCCTCGCGCAGCGCCGCGGCGCCGAGGGCGGCGCCGCGCTGGACGGAGAGGCGCTGATCGGGCGGCTGATGGTCTATGCGCCGGGCACGCATTATGGCGCGCGCATTGCCGCAATGCTCGCCGCGCATGGCATTCGCATGCGCGGGCGGCCACTCTGCGAGAGCGCCTCGGCCGAGGCGCTGCTGGCGCAGGTCGAGGCCGGGCTCGGCGCGGCCTGGATTCCGGCTATCCTCTTGCGCGGCGAGATCTTGCGTGACGAGAGCGTCGTCCGCTGCGCGGTCCCCGATTATTTCGACATTGCGTATAAAATTCTGCTGGCGCGCGCGCCGAAAGCGAAGGGCGCGTGAGCGCCGCTATTTTTTCTCGAGATAATCGAACACGACCTCGCCCAGCGCGAGCGTGAGATCGGCGACGAAATGCGTCGCCGAGATAATCTCGCGCACCGGCAGGCGGGCGACGTCGCAGGCGACATGGGGATGCAGCGCGAGCGCCGCCGGCGAGGCCCAGGCGCCTTTCACCACGACATCCGTCATATGGTAGCGCACCAGCTCCAGCACGCGTGGCGAGCCGTCGACATGGGGGATGATCTTCAAAAGAAAATTCGGCTGCTGAATCGCCTCGGCGACCGGCGCCGTCTCCAATATGCGATGCTTGTAGCCGACCGAAGCCTCGACGCAGAGCGACGGGCCGTAGCGCAGCGTGCAGAGGATCACATCGCCGTCATGCTCGATCTTGGGCGAGGCGAGCTTTTTGGGAAACCCCCACAGCTCGCGGCCGCCGGCGATGGGCGCGTCATCGTCGAGATACATGGCGTGGACGTAAGCGCCCTTCTGCCCGTTGAAGCGCACCGGGATCACCTGGCCGCTCTCCGTATAGTCGCCGAAGCCGGTCGAATCCGGCATGCGGATGAACTCATATTTGACGATCGGCTCGTCCACCTCGAGCGGCTCCGGCACGACGGCCCGCAGCGCCTCGAGATCGGTGCGATAGGTGATGACGAGGAATTCGCGATTGTAGAAACGATAGGGTCCGCGCGGATAGGCGGGATTTGTGAGCGGCATTGCAAAGGCCGTGTTGCGCACCTCGTCGATCTTCATCTTCGCGGCTCCCTATCGATCATGTTCAAAGCGATGAAGCGAACAGATAGCGCGGTTTCGTGACGATCAGGCGCCTACCCTTGTTTCGCGCTCACTTGCCCGTCACTTCCCCGCGAGCTGCGGAAGATTTGCGAAAAATTCGAGCGCTTCGGGATTGGAGAGCGCGCCGACATTCTTCACCGGCCGCCCATGCACGATCTCCTTCACCGCGAGCTCGACGAGCTTGCCGGAGCGCGTATGCGGCAGATCGGGCGCCTCGACGATGATCGAGGGCACATGGCGCGGCGAGGCTTTCTCGAACAATTCACGCTTGATCCGCGCGGCGAGCGCGTCGTCGAGATTCGCGCCTTCGCGCGTCTTGACGAACAGCACGATGCGCGTCGTGCCCTCCCATTCCTGATCGATGGCGAGAGATTCGAGCACCTCCGGCAGGCGCTCGACGATATTGTAGATATCCGCCGTGCCGATGCGAACGCCTTGCGGATTGAGCGTCGCGTCCGAGCGTCCGTGGATGAGGAAGCCCTTGTGCTCGGTCTCTGTGGCGAAATCGCCGTGACGCCAAATGCCCGGATGCTCTGAAAAGTAAGCCTTGCGATATTTCTCGCCGTCGGCGTCGTTCCAGAAATAGATCGGCATGGAGGGGAAAGGCTGCGTGCAGACGAGCTCGCCCTCATGGCCGGTGACGCGCTTGCCGTCCTCGTCCCACACCTGCACCGCCATGCCGAGGCCCGCGCATTGAATCTCGCCGCGATAGATCGGGCTCCAGGGATTGCCGCCGACGAAACAGGAGACGATATCGGTGCCGCCGCTGATCGAGGCCAGCTGCACGTCTTCCTTGAAGTCGCGATAGACATAATCGAAGCTGTCGGGCAGCAGCGGCGAGCCTGTCGAGGCGATGGTGCGCACGCGGGAGAGGTCATGGCTCTCGCGCGGTTTCAGCCCTTGTTTCTCGATCTGCTTCAGATAGCCGGCCGACGTGCCGAAGAAGCTCGCCTTCTCCTTGGCGGCGAAGTCGAGCAATATCGCGCCATCCTTGCCGGCGTTGAAGAAGCCGTCATAGAGCAGCAGCGTCGCCTCGCTGGCGAGGCCGCTCGCCAGCCAGTTCCACATCATCCAGCCGGTGGAGGTCGCATAGAAGAAGCGGTCGCCGGGCTTGATGTCGCTTTGTAAGCGATGCTCCTTCAAATGCTGAAGCAGCGTGCCGCCGGCGCCATGCACGATGCATTTGGGCGCGCCCGTCGTGCCGGAGGAGAACATGATGTAGAGCGGATGGTCGAAGGGCAGGCGCTCATAGCGCAGCGCCGCGCCCTCATGCGCGGCGATCGCTTGCGGCAAGAGCAGCGCATTGGCGAGTCCGTCGAGCGAGGGCGAAGCGCTCGTGTAAGGGACCAGCAGGATTTTCTGCACGCTCGGCAGCTTGCCGGCGATCTCGCGAATATTATCGGCGCGGTCGAGCGTCTTGCCCTTGTAGAAATAGCCGTCGACGGCGATGAGAATGCGCGGCGCGATCTGGCCGAAGCGATCGAGCACGCTCTGCACGCCGAACTCCGGCGCGCAGGAGGACCACACCGCGCCGAGCGAGGCGGCCGCCAGCATGCCGATGATCGCCTGCGGTCCATTGTGGATATAGGCGGCGATGCGGTCGCCGGGCTCGACGCCCTCAGCGCGGAAAAAGGCGGCGAGCGCGCCGGCCTTGGCGACGATCTCGCCGAAGGAGAGCCGGCGCTCGACCTTGTCCTCGCCCCAGAAGACGATGGCCTCGGAGTCCGCCGGGCGCGGGCGCAGCAGATTTTCGGCGAAGTTCAGCCGCGCGTCCGGGAACCAGCGCGCGCCGGGCATTTTGTCGGCGTCGATGAGAATGCGCTCGCCCTTCTCGCCGACGACGCCGCAAAAATCCCAGACCGCCGACCAGAATTGCGGCGAATCCGAAAGGCTCCAGCGAAAGAGCCCGTCATAGTCGAAGCTCTCGGCGAAGGGCTTCGTCGCGAGGGATTGCGCGAAGCGGGTGAGAATGGCGTTTTTTCGGCGATCGAGGTCGGGCGTCCAGATCGGCATCGACTTGTCCTTGCGGCGCGGCGTTGGGCTCGCCAACTCATAGAATCTCCGAAATCCGCGCGATAGGGGATCGGCCTGCGTATTTTGGGACGGGGGCCAGCGGGGCGACAAGCTTTGGTTTCGGGCTCGGCGCCGCTATGTTGGGCGCCTCGGCGGCTCATTCGGCATTTGTTCATCTTCGCCGCGGCATTGTCCTTTCGGGCGCGTCCGGTCGGACGCACTCTCTGCATCGGAGGATAGCTCGTGAAGAAATTGATTGCGGTTCTCACTCTCGGCTTTGCCGTCGCTCTGGCCCCGCTCGCCGCCTCGGCCCATCCGCGCCCCTACAAGCACAGCCATCACCATCATCACCATCATCATCACCACCATCACCATTGATGATTTCGGGGCTCTCGCCAGAGGCGGGTCCGCGACGCAGGCGTGTCGAAGGGTGAGGGCTCCACCACTGCGCTCGGGCGGCGTTCCGGCGCGCCGGCGCGGCCGCTACTTCGCGAGCGCCAATATGCGCGTGGTCAGCTCCTCCTGGTCATAGGGCTTGGCGAGGAAGGGCGCGCCGCAGAGCGGCTCCGGCAATTGCCGTTGCAGATAGCCCGACAGCACGAAGAAGGGGAGCTTCTTCGCCCGCAGCGCGTCGGCGACGCAGGAGCTGCACACGCCGCGCAGATTGGCGTCGAGGATCACGCCGTCTATGTCCTCGTCCTCGATCAGCTTCAGCGCCTCGTCGACCGAGCTCGCCGTTCCGCCGATCTCGTAGCCGATCTCCTCGACGACGAAGCAGAGATCGGCGGCGATCGCCGGCTCGTCCTCGACGACGAGAATGCGGATGGGTTCGTTTCCGCTCATCAATCATCTCCCTGCGCGGGCTCGATCACATTGTCGAGCGGCGCGCTCACCTTCCAGACGACGCCGGTCGGCGCATAATCGAGCGTCACCTGCCCGCCGAGCGCATGCTTGGCCATTTGCAGAATCACCATATGGCCGAAGCCGTGGCGCTTGGGCGCGACGACCGGCGGCCCGCCGCTCTCGCGCCAGCTCATTTCGAAATGCGGCTCGTCGAAACGCCGCTCGCCGAAACGCGGCTCGTCGAAATGCGGCTCGCCGCCTTCGCTCGTGACGCCGAAGGCGATGCGCACCACGCCCTCGTCGGTGGAGAGCGCGCCATATTTGCCGGCGTTGGTGGCGAGCTCGTGCAGCGCCATGCCGACGGCCTGGCTCGCGGCCGGCTTCACGATCGTCGTCGGCCCCTCCATGCGGATGCGCGAGCCGAACAAATCGTGGAAATGCGCGAGCTGCGAGCGCGTCAGCGCATGCAGCTCGACGCCGCGCCATTCGTTCTGCACCAAGAGATCATGGCTCGCGCCGAGCGCCGCTATGCGCTGATCGAAGCGCTGCGCGAAGGCGATGGGCGAATCCCTTCGCGCCGTCTGGCGCGCCACCGCGCGCACCACCGTCAACAGATTCTTGGCGCGATGCGTGACCTCGCGCAGCAGCAGCTCGACCCGCTCTTGCGCATGCTTGCGCTCGGTGATGTCTTGAATCGTGCTGCGCAATCCGACGATGGCGTCGCGCTCGTCGCGCACCGCCTCGCCGCGAATGGTGACATGGATGGCGGCGCCGTCGGCGCGATGCGCGGGGAGGTCGAGCTCGAAGCCTTCGCCCGTGCGCAAAGTCTCGCGCGTCGCGGCGTCGAGCCGCTCCCAATCGGCGGGAGCGTAGAGCATGCCCTTCTGCTCGGCGAAGCTCGGCGGCGACGCATTGGGATCGAGGCCGAAAATGCGCGCCAGATAGGGCGAGGCGCCGCCGCGGTCGTCATGGCGTCCGCTCCAGCGCCAGCTGCCGATGCGGCCGAGCCTTTGCGCCTCGCGCAGCTCCGCCTCGGTGCGCCGCAGCGCCAGCTCGCGCACGCGGATTTCCTCGGCGCGCTCGCGCTCGGCCGCATAGGCGCGGGCGTCGGTCATGGAGGAGGCGATCTTGGCGGCGACGCGATCGAGGAAATAGGCATAGGCGGCGTCGAGCCGCTTGAACGGATTGACGGCGGCGATCAGCGCCGCCGCGGCGCGATCCTGGCCGAGCAGAACGATGGGAAACAGCACGGCTTCGTCCGGCGCCGCCGGCCAGGGGCCGCTGGGCGGCTCGCCGAAACGCGCGTCGATCGCGCGAATGGCGACGCGGCCGGGCGTGAGCCGGGCCACTTCGGCGAGACCCCATATGTCGCCGCGGATCGGATCGGGGTCGCCGAGCGGGATTCGAAGCGGGGCGACGCGGCCGCCGGGCCGCACGCCCGTCGCCGCCATCAGCTCCGCCTCGCCGCGATCATGATCGAAACGATAGATGGCGGAGAAGGGCAGGTCATAGCCATTGACGGCGAGCACGCTGGCGGCGAGGCGGCAGGCCTCGCCCTCGTCCTCGGCGCGGCTCAGCGCCGCGAGATCGCGCAGCGTGCGCAATCGGCGCTCGCCGATGACGCGGTCGGTCGTCTCCACCACCGGGCAGAAGACCCCGCCAATGGTTCCGTCATCGTCGGGGATCGGGCTGTAGGAAAAGGTGAAATAGCCCTCGTCGCGGCGGCCGTTGCGCATCATGTGCAGCTGCAGGTCTTCCGAGCGCGTCGGCGCGCCATTGGCGAGCGCGCCCTGCAGCATGGGGCCGATCACATCCCAGATTTCCGGCCACACCTCGCGCGCCGGCCGGCCGAGCGCGCGCGGATGCTTGTCGGCGAGCAGGCCGTGATAGGCGTCGTTATAGAGAAGGCAGAGCTCGCTCCCCCAGAAAATGGCGATGGGGAAAGCGCTGTCGAGACAGATTTCCAGCGCGGCGCGCAGGCGTTTCGGCCAGGTCTGCGGCAGACCGAGCGGCGATTTCGTCCAATTGGCGGCGGCGATCGCCGCAGCGGTCTCGCTGTCTCCGAAGAAAAACCGTCCGGATCGTCTCTCCGTGACGTCGATCCAGGCTGCGCCGGCTGTCACTTTCCACGACCCACAAGTCGAACAGCGCCAGCACCCCGCGGTTTCATATCGAGCCGTGGTTTCGCCGAATCAACCCTGCCGCGACGAAACGCGCCGCTGGCCCTTCGCTGCGCCCTGGTGTAGCAATCGGCCGCGACCGCGAGGGACCATGAGCGAAGCCGAGGAAAAAAAGGGACTCTTCTCACGGCTGTTCGGCCGTGGGGGAACGCCCGCCGTAGAAGCCGGCGCAGACCCGCCTAAGAAGCGCTCCTGGTGGGAGCGGCTGACCGGGGGGCTGTCGCGCTCCTCCCAGGCCATCGTCCAGGGCATTTCGGATCTCTTCAGCAAGCGCAAGCTCGACGCGCTGACGCTCGAGGAGCTCGAGGATGTGCTGATCCGCGCCGATCTCGGCGTCACCGCGGCGCAGCGCATCGCCGCCAAGGTGGGCGCCGCGCGCTATGAGAAGACGATCGGCCCGGACGAGGTGCGCGCTATTCTCGCCGAAGAGGTCGAGCGCTCGCTCGAGCCGGTCGCGCGTCCCTTCGAGATCGACGAGACGAAAAAGCCCTTCATCGTGCTCGTCGTCGGCGTCAATGGCTCCGGCAAGACGACGACCATCGCCAAGCTCGCCGCCAAATGGACCGGCGAGGGCAAGAAGGTGATGCTCGCCGCCGGCGACACTTTCCGCGCAGCCGCCGTGGAGCAGCTCCGCATCTGGGGCGAAAGGCTCAATGCGCCCGTATGTTACGCGCCGGAGGGCGCCGACGCCGCCGGCCTCGCCTTCGACGCGATCAAATCCGCGCGCGAGCGCGGCTCCGATATTCTGTTGATGGATACGGCCGGCCGCCTGCAGAATCGCGCCGAGCTGATGGCCGAGCTCGCCAAGATCGTGCGCGTGATGAAAAAGGCCGAGCCGGACTCGCCGCACGCCGTTCTCCTGGTGCTGGATGCGACCGTCGGCCAGAACGCCATTGCCCAGGTCGACGTCTTCGGCAAGACGGCGGGCGTCACCGGCCTCGTGATGACCAAGCTGGACGGCACGGCGCGCGGCGGCATTCTCGTGGCCATCGCCGAGACCTACGGCCTGCCCATCCACTTCATCGGCGTCGGCGAAGGCTCGGACGATCTCGAGCCCTTCACCGCGCGCGATTTCGCCCGCGCCATCGCCGGGCTCGACTCCGACGCCGAGGCGGGCGAGCAGACATCATGACCGAGGAAACGACCGCAGCGCCCGCCAAGAGGCGCCTTCACCCGGGACTGAAATTCGCGCTGGAGATGGGGCCGCTGGTTCTGTTCTTCATCGTCAATCAGAAGTTCGGCATCTTCCAGGCGACGGCGGCGCTGATGGTCGCGGTGGTGGCGACGCTCGCCGTCTCCTATTCCATCACCCGCCATCTGCCGACCATGCCCATGGTCACGGCGGTCTTCGTTCTGGTCTTCGGCTCGCTGACGTTTTTTCTGCAGGACGAGAATTTCATCAAGCTGAAGGTGACGTTGCTCTACGCTCTGTTCGGCTCGGCGCTGCTCGGCGCGCTATGGTTCGACAAGCTCTTATTGCCGGCGGTGTTCGAATCCGCCTTTCGGCTGGACGACGCCGGCTGGCGCAAGCTCACCTGGCGCTGGGCGTTCTTCTTCTTCTTTCTCGCCCTGCTCAATGAATTCGTGCGGCGCAGCGTGGCGACCGACGTCTGGGTGAATTTCAAGGTCTTCGGCATATTGCCGCTGACGCTGCTGTTCGCCTTCGCGCAAATCCCGCTGATGATGCGCCATGAGCAGAAGGACGACGGCGCCGAGGAGCCCGAGAGTCACTTCTGAGCGGTCGAGCTCGCGGATCTCCTTTCATTCTCGTCCAGCGCGTCCTGTGTGATCTCACACAGGCGCCCGTCGTCGGCGGCGTTAGATCTCATGGCGTTCGCTGCCCCCGCGGCCGTTCTGACGAGAAGAAGACCCGCCATGACCGAATTCGCCCAGCTCTCGGCCGCTCTCCTGACCGCGATCATCGTCGGCGCCGTTTTCTCGCTCTTCAATGCGGAGGCCGCCGTCGCCTCGGCGCCGGTCGGCGCGGGGGCTGTCCATTCGATGATCTGCGGCGGCGGCTGGTGCGGCTGAGCGGCGCAGGCGTGAGAAGGCCTCGCCGCGCCGGCGTGATCTGTGGTAGTCGAAGCCACGCCACCAAAGCAGCGCAGGCTCATGACCGACCACGGACCGATCGACTCGCTCAGCCGCCGTCTCATGCTCGGCTCGCTCCTCGGCGCCGTGGCCGCGAAGACGCTCGTCTGGCCCGCGCGGGCGCAGGAGAGCGGCCTCTATCCGCTCGCCGCCGATGATGGCAAGCCCGTCGCCAATTATAAATTGCCGTCCGAGCTCTCGCCCACAGACCTGCCGGGAATCGTCTGGCATGGCTCGAAAGAGGCGGATGTCGTCCTGGTCGAGTTCTTCGACTATAATTGTCCCTATTGCCGCAAGGCGTCCGCCGATCTCGACGTTCTGGTGAGCAAGGACAAGCATTTGCGGCTCGGCCTCGCCAATAACGCCGTTCTCGGCCTCGGCTCCTTCCTGGCCGCGCGCGTTCAGCAGGCCGTTCTGAGGCTCTATGGGCCGGATCGCGCCTATGCGTTTCACAAGCAGCTCTTCGCGCATCGCGGGCCGAATGACGGCGCCGGCGCGCTCGCCATAGCGAAGTCGATGGGCCTCGACGCCGCGGCGGTCGAGGACTCCGCCAATTCGGATAGGGTCGGCTCCGTGTTGAAGCGCCATATCCAGCTCGCCGCCGATCTCGGCTTCGCCGCCTCGCCCTCCTTCGCGCTGAGCTCGGTGGGGATTCTGGGCTATCCCGGCCCCAGATCGATCGCGCAAATGATCGCCGCCAGCCGCAAATGCGACGCGCCCGCCTGCGGCTGATCCCGCGGCGTCTCGACTCGACTTTCGCGGCGATCTCCAGCAGTTTGCTCCGATCCCGCGCCGGGCAGCGGCGACTTGTCGAGATGATTGCATGACCCTTCGCACCATTTCCATTTCGCTGGCCACCGAAGATATTTCCCGTTCCGTCAAATTCTATGTCGAGGAGCTCGGCTTCGTCTGTCTGCTCAAATTGGAGGAGTTCGCGCGCGTGCGCTCGGGCGCGGCGGACATCATGCTCGCCTCGCCCAATGCGCATCACCCTTGGCAGGGGTCGCGCTTCACCGGGGCGATCTATCTCGGCGTCGACAATGTCGATGAGCTGTGGGAGCGGCTGAAGGATCGCGTCCGCATCGTCTATCCGATCGCGACGATGGATTATGGCGTGCGCGAGTTCGGCCTGCTGGACGACAGCGGCTATCAGCTCTCGCTGGCGCAGCCGGTCGCCGGCTGAGCGAGAGAGGCGCGAGTCAGACCGGCTCCTCCGCGCCGCTCTCATAGGCCGCGAGCCGGCGGTCGGCGACGCCCAGCGCCTCCCAGCAGGCGCGCCATCGGAGCAAATGGTCGGACCGAAAATGCGCGGTCAGCGCCGCGCGGCTCTCCCATATTTCCGTCACGCGGATGAGACCCGGCTCCATCACATCCTCCGCATAGGAATAGGCGAGGCAGCCCGCTTCCGCGCGGCTCGCATGGATCATCGCGGCCATCGCCGGCCGCGCCCGCTCCAGCGAGCCCGGCGGGATGCGAATGGTTCCGACGATCAAAATTCGGCTCTGCGGCATAGGGCGGCCTCCGATTTGTCCCGGCGCGGCGCTGTCGCATGATTGAAACAAACGCCGTGCAGTGATTATACTTCATGACGCCGGCGCCGCCGGCCATTGCGTGAATCGCTTTTTCCACTTCCTTCCGGGCGTTCCCATGAAGCTCGCATCCTACAATCTCGAAAATCTCTTCCTGCGCGCCCATGCGCTCAATGGCGAGACCTGGTCCGACGGCAAGAAGGCGCTGGAGACGCAGGCCGAGCTCTCCGCCATTCTCGGCAAGCCGGTCTACACCGCCGCCGACAAGAAGAAGATCATCAAGCTGCTCGGCGAGTTGAAGCTCGACAAATCCGACGACGGCGGCCCTTTCGCGATTTTGCGCCAAAATCGCGGCCATCTCGTCAAGCGCGCCAAGACCGGAATGGAGGTCGTCGCCGGCGGCCGCAATGATTGGATCGGCTGGGTCGAGCTGAAACGCGAGGAAGTGAATGAGGAGGCGACGCGCAATACGGCGCGCGTCATCATCGATGTCGACGCCGATGTGCTCGGCGTCATCGAGGCGGAGAGCCGGCCGGCGCTGGTGCGCTTCAACGACAATGTGATCAAGGGGGAGGGCGGAAAGCCTTACGCCCACGCCATGCTCATCGACGGCAATGACGATCGCGGCATAGATGTCGGGCTCTATGCGCGCGCGGGCTATGAGATCGTCGCCATTCACAGCCATGTCGACGACGCCGACAAGACCGGCCGCATCTTCAGCCGCGATTGCGCGCATTATGAAATCCGCACGCCCAAGGGCCATACGCTGCATCTCTTGATCAATCACTTCAAGAGCAAGGGCTTCGGCTCGCAGACGACCTCCAACGCCAAGCGCGAGCGGCAGGCGGCGCGGGTGAAGGAGATATACGACGCGCTGCGCAAGAGCGAGGATCACGTCGCCGTCATCGGCGATTTCAACGACACGCCGGACAGCGCCCCGCTGGCGCCGCTGCTGCGCCAGACCGATTTGAAGGATATCAGCGAGCACGCCGGTTTCGACGATGGCGGACGGCCCGGCACTTTCGCCGCTGGCGCCGCGTCCAACAAGATCGACTATATTCTTCTCTCGCCGGCGCTATTCGCCGCGGCGAAAGGCGGCGGCATTTTTCGCAAGGGCGTGTGGGGCGGCAAGAACGGGACGATCTTCCCGCATTATCCGGAGATCACCAAAGCCTCGGAGGCCGCTTCCGACCATGCGGCGATCTTCGCCGAGATCGATCTATAGCGGTCTGCGTCAGATGAATTGACGTGTCTCGAGAAGCGAGCCTGAAGGATCGCGGTCCAAGCGCACCCCTGTACCGCGAGCAGGGCGATCGGGTGACGGACAACAATCCTCCCCCTCATGCTGAGGAGGCTCCGCAGGAGCCGTCTCGAAGCACGAGGGGGAGTTCCAGATGGCCGCGCATGAAGGTTTCCTCGTCCTTCGAGACGCCGCTTCGCGGCTCCTCAGGATGAGGAAACCCGCTCTCGACGATCACATCCTCGAGGCGGGAGACATCGCCGCCGCGCTCGCCCTCGACCACGGCGAAATCGAAGATGATCCGCAGGTCGGGAGACCGCAATATGATCGATTCCAGGCTTTCGAGCTCCGCTTGCGGAGCCTCATGGGCGAGCCGATAGGCGAAATTCGGGATCGCCGGCCGAGACGACGGCGAATTGAAGCTCCTCGCTCCAGCCTTGCTCGCGCAATCGACAGAGCGCTTCGACGAGAGACAGGGAGTCGGCGCGCTGCGCCATCGCTTGCGACATAGGCGTGGGGCTCCCCTCTTTGTCCCGCGAGACGCGCGCGAGAGTGCGCTGTCTCGCGTTTCCCTCAGAGGCCATCCGGCAAGTCCCCATCCGCCGGCCACGGGTCGGCGGGGCCTGACGCGAGCGTGGCCGTTATTTATTCGTCAACCATAAAGAATGCTTCAGATTTACGATTAAAATTCAGAGTTTATTCTTCCCCCAGTCCAGCTAGAGCAAGATGTTCGCGGGCCGATGTTTCGGCGGCGCGGGGGGCAGTGCGTTCCATGTCCAGAAGAGTCTCATTTCTCGCCGTCGTCATTCTCACCTCTTCGATCGGGGCGGCCGCCGCCGCTCCCCGCGTGATCACCGGCATAGGCGAGCACGAGGCCGGCCGGCTCTTTCCCGTCGAGGAGCAGGCTTCCGAGCCGGCTCTCGCCGCGCCACCGCCGCCCCCGGCCTATGTTTTCCCCCGCCCGGCGCCGCAGCCGCGCCTCGTCGCGGCGCGCGCAGAGCCGCCTGTCGCGCCCGGCGCCTATGGCGGCGGCTTCATCGAGCTGCTCGTCACCGGCCAGACGCCCGAGCCCCAGCCGCGCCAGCGCCTCGCCGCGCCGCAGGCCAATGTTCAGCGCCAGATCGACCCTGTCTTCTTCCGCACCGAGGTCAATTACGCCGGCGCCGAGCGCGCCGGCACGATCGTCATCGATTCGCAGAATAAATTCCTCTATCTCGTGCAGGGGGCGGGACACGCGCTGCGCTATGGCATAGGCGTCGGCCGGCGGGGCTTCACCTGGGCCGGGGTCAAGGCCATATCCCGCAAGGCCGAGTGGCCGGATTGGACGCCCCCCGGCGAAATGCTCGCCCGCCGGCCCGATCTGCCGCGTCACATGGAGGGCGGCCCGGCCAATCCGCTCGGCGCGCGCGCCATGTATCTCGGCTCCTCGCTCTACCGCATCCACGGCACCAATGAGCCCTATACGATCGGCCAGAACGTCTCCTCCGGCTGCATCCGCATGATGAACGACGACGTCGTCGACCTCTACGACCGCGTCCATGTGGGGACGAAAGTGGTGGTTCGTTGACTCTGGCGAGCGATCGCCGGTGGCGGAGCCGGGTTCGCGCGCCTATTTCCCGAGGCGCGCGGACGGTTGCAAAACAACCGGCTTCGGGCGATAGCTGCCATGCGTTTTCCTCGAAAGGGCCCGATTCTTGCCCAGTCTCATCCGTTTTCTGGTCATTGTCGGCGTGCTCGCGGCTCTCGCCTATGCGGGGATGCTGGCGCTGGTGGCCTATGTCTCGCCGCAGCCGCGCGAGATGACGCAGACGATCGCCCCACAGCGCCTCAACAAGTGAGACTTCCATGGGCGACGGCAAGCGCCATCCGCTGATCGCCGCCTTTCTGGACATGCTGGCCGCCGAGCGCGGCGCCGCGCGCAACACGCTCGACGCCTATCGGCGCGACCTCGAGGATTATTTCGCGTTTCTCGTAAAGACCGAGGCCGATCCGCTTCGCGTCGGGACGGATGGCCTGCGCGGCTATCTCGCGGCGCTGGAGGCGCGCGGCATGACCGGCGCGACCGCCGCGCGGCGGCTCTCGGCGCTCAAGCAATTCCATAAATTCCTCTATGTCGATCGCTATCGCGCCGACGATCCGGCCGCGCCGCTCGAAGGGCCGCGCCGCCATCGCAGCGCGCCGGACATTCTCTCCGTCGCCGAGGTCACGCGCCTCATCGACACGGCGCGGGAGGGGATCGACGACGAGGCGCGCCCTGTCGGCGAACGCATGCGCGCCGCGCGTCTCTACGCCGCGCTCGAGACTCTCTACGCCAGCGGCCTGCGCGTGTCGGAGCTCGTGTCCCTGCCGGCGAGCGCGGCGCGCGCGCGCGAGCCTTTCGTCACCGTGCGCGGCAAGGGCGCGAAGGAGCGGCTCGTGCCGCTCTCGGAGCAGGCGCGCGCGGCGCTGAACGTCTATCGCGCGTTGCTCGTGAAACATTCGCCGGGGCTCGCGGCCTCGCCTTTCCTCTTCCCTTCGGACGCCGCGGAAGGGCACCTCACCCGCCAGGCCTTCGCGCGCGATCTCAAAAGCGCGGCCGCGGCGGCGGGGCTGCCCTCGCGCGACATCAGCCCGCATGGGCTGCGCCACGCCTTCGCCAGCCATCTGCTGCAGAATGGCGCCGACCTGCGCGTCGTGCAGGAATTGCTCGGCCACGCCGATATTTCGACGACGCAAATCTATACGCATGTGCTGGACGAGCGCATTCGCGCCATGGTGCGCGATCTGCATCCGCTGAACGCAGCGAGTAGCGAGTAGCGAGTAGGGGGCGTCGCCTGTGGGCGACTATTCGCTACTCGCTATTCGCTACTCGCTTACCCGACCCTCTCCACAAAATCCCCGATCGCCCCGATCGTCGGCGCGTCGAGCAGCAGCGGCGCATGGCCTTGGCCCGGCACGGTCAGCCGCTCGAGCAGCGGATGTCCTTCGCCCATGGCCGCAAAGGTCTCGACAGAGAGCAGGTCCGAGTTGCCGCCGCGGATCACCAGCGTCGGAATGGCGGCCATCGCCTTCCATTCGTCGTGGAACAGGAGCGGCCCGCTGTCGGGCCCGACCTCGTCCAGAGTGTGCGCGAGCGCGGGGTCATAGCGTAGCTGGAGCCGCCCATCCGTCTCGGCGAAGGTGGTCCGCGCCCATTCCTCCCATTCCGGCGGCGTGAGGCTGGTGAATTGCGGCCCAGCGACGAGCTTCAGCGCGGCCAGCGCTATGGCCATGGAGGCGGAGCCCGGCTGGCGTCCGACATAACCCTTTATGCGCCACAGCCCGCCGACATCCACGACCGGGCCGATGTCATTGACGACAGCGGCGCGCAAAATCTCCGGCTTGTGCGCGGCGAAGCGCATCACGTGAATGCCGCCGCGCGAGGTGCCGACGAAAACAGCCGAGGCGACGCCGGCGGCCGCGAGCGTGGCCAGAATATCGGCTTCCTCGACGTCGAGACTATAGCGTTTCCAGTCCGCGTCCCATTCCGAGAGGCCGCGGCCGCGATAGTCGAGCGCCAGCACGCGCCGGCCGCGCGCCGCGAGCGCCTGCGCCAGAGGCTCGAAATCCAGCGCCGTGCGCGTGAGGCCGGGAAGGCAGACGACGGGAATCGTCTCGCCTTCGCTCGCCGGCCGATAGTCGACATAGTGGAGCCGCAGCCCGTCGTCGGCCGCGAGAAAGCGGCTTTCGCGCCGCACGCTATGCTGGTCCATTCGCGCCCTCGGTTTCGGCTCCTCGCCCGCGCGGGCGGCCGCTCGGCGGATATAGGCGCCGCGGCGCCGGATTGTCTTCCTGCGCCGGCGCGGCGCCTAGAAATTCTCCGGCGCTGGCGGCAGCCGCGCATTCTGCCGCAATTTCGCGCAGGAGCTGAGCCCGCTTCCGCGCCACTCAGCCTTGATGCGGACGACGTTTCTCAATAATTTGCAGTTGCGGCTCCTCGAAACGGCGAAAAACGCGTTTCGAGCGAGCAGATCGTCGCGCCGCCCGTGATTTGTGCGGGCGCGTTCCCCGAACAAGACTGGCGGCGCTGACGCGCCCCGACGCCTCAGGGGCTCGAATGTCCGTCCTCATCGACAAGAACACCAAGGTCATCTGTCAAGGATTCACCGGCAAGACCGGCACTTTCCACTCGGAGCAGGCGGTGCGTTACGGCACGCTCATGGTCGGCGGCGTCTCGCCCGGCAAGGGCGGCTCGACGCATTTGGACCTCCCCGTCTTCGACACGGTCGTCGAGGCGCGGGAGAAGACCGGCGCCGACGCTTCCGTCATCTATGTGCCGCCGCCGGGCGCGGCCGACGCCATTTGCGAGGCGATCGACGCCGAGATTCCGCTCATCGTCGCCATAACCGAGGGCGTTCCGGTCCATGACATGATCCGCGTCAAGCGCGCGCTGTCGGGCTCCAAATCGCGCCTCATCGGGCCCAATTGCCCGGGCGTCGTCACCGCGGGCGAGTGCAAGATCGGCATCATGCCGGGCAATATCTTCAGCCGCGGCTCCGTCGGCGTCGTCTCGCGCTCCGGCACGCTGACCTATGAGGCCGTGTTCCAGACGACCCGCGAGGGATTGGGCCAGACCAGCGCCGTTGGAATCGGCGGCGATCCGGTCAAGGGAACCGACTTCATCGAGGTGCTGGAGTTGTTTCTGGCCGATGAAGCCACCAGATCCATCATCATGATCGGCGAGATCGGCGGCTCCGCCGAAGAAGACGCGGCCCAGTTCTTGAAGGACGAGGCCAAGCGGGGCCGCAAGAAGCCGATGGTCGGCTTCATCGCGGGCCGCACCGCCCCTCCGGGGCGGCGCATGGGTCATGCGGGTGCGATCGTCTCCGGCGGCAAAGGCGACGCCGAGAGCAAGATCGCGGCGATGGAATCGGCTGGGATCGTCGTCTCGCCGTCTCCGGCGCGGCTCGGCAAGACTTTGGTGGAAACGCTGAACCGTTAGAGCGCGTTCCGCTCGAGCGGAAGCGTTCGAGCGGTCGGAATTCGCTCTGAATGAATGGGAGTCGCAACGCCTCCTCGCGCCGGCGAACGAATCGCCGGCGCGTTCCCCCGAAAAATGAGCGCGGGGCGAAATCTTTAAAGAATTGTCAAAATGATTTCGCTCAACTTCGAAAAGCTTCGGCGCTCGGGAGACTGAACAGAATGGCGCGTCTCGAGACGAATGGCGGATCGGCTGGCGGCGTTCGGCAGCCCTCGCCGCGTGGGAATGTTTCTGCCCAGAACACGCTTCTGCAGAGCGTCGATGTGAGTTACCTCGAACATCTGCTCGCGGCCTATGAGGCCGATCCGTCCTCGGTCGGCCCGACTTGGCGCGAATATTTCGCCGGCCTCGGGGCCGAAGCCGCGCCTGCGGCCGGCGGCCCGTCCAATGGTTCCGCGAGCGGTCCGACCAATGGTTCCGCGAGCGGTCCATCTTGGGCGCGCCCCGGCTGGCCGGCGACGCCGACGGACGAGCTCGTCGCGGCGCTGGGCGGCGAGGCGCCGCGCGAGACCGCCAAGCCCGCGGCGGGCAAGGCCGCGCCGGGCGAACGCGCGCCCTCGGCCGAAGAGATCCAGCGCGCCGCGCGCGACAGCGTGCGCGCGCTGATGATGATCCGCGCCTATCGCATGCGCGGCCATTTGCACGCCAATCTCGATCCGCTCGGCCTCGAGCAGCGCCACGACCATGGCGAGCTGCATCCCGAGACCTATGGCTTCACCGATGATGATTACGATCGCAAGATCTTCATCGACGGCGTGATGGGCATGAAATACGCCAGCGTCTTCGAGATGGTGGCGATCCTGCGCCGCACCTATTGCGGCCCCATCGGCTATGAGTTCATGCATATCTCCAATCCGGAGGAGAAGGCCTGGATTCAAGCCCGCATCGAAGGTCCGAAGAAGGAGATCGTCTTCACCGACGAGGGCAAGAAGGCGATTTTGCGCAAGCTCGTCGAGGCGGAAGGCTTCGAGAAATTCCTGGACGTGAAATATACCGGCACCAAGCGCTTCGGCCTCGACGGCTCGGAGGCCATCGTGCCGGCGATGGAGCAGATCATCAAGCGCGGCGGCGCGCTGGGCGCCAAGGAGATCGTGCTCGGCATGGCGCATCGCGGCCGGCTGAACATTCTCTGCCAGGTGATGGCCAAGCCGCATCGCGCTCTGTTCCACGAGTTCAAGGGCGGCTCCTTCCTGCCGGATGAGGTCGAGGGCTCGGGCGACGTCAAATATCACCTCGGCGCGTCTTCCGATCGCGAGTTCGACAACAATAAGGTGCATCTCTCGCTCACCGCCAATCCGTCGCATCTCGAGATCGTCGATCCCGTCGTGCTCGGCAAGGTGCGCGCCAAGCAGGATCAATATCGCTGCTTGGACGATGAGCGGCGCGTGGTGATGCCGCTGCTCATCCATGGCGACGCCGCCTTCGCCGGCCAGGGCGTCGTGGCGGAATGTTTCGGCCTGTCGGGGCTGAAGGGCCATCGCACCGGCGGCTCGGTGCATTTCATCATCAATAATCAGATCGGCTTCACCACCTATCCGCGCTATTCGCGCTCCTCGCCATACCCTTCCGATGTGGCGAAGATGGTCGAGGCGCCGATCTTCCATGTGAATGGCGACGATCCCGAGGCGGTGGTCTACGCCGCGCGCATAGCGACGGAGTTTCGTCAGCAGTTCCAGAAGCCCGTCGTCATCGACATGTGGTGCTATCGCCGCTTCGGCCACAATGAGGGCGACGAGCCGGCCTTCACCCAGCCGCTGATGTATAAGAAAATCCGCTCGCATAAGACGACGCTGGAGCTCTATAGCGAGAAGCTGATCGCCGAAGGGCTGCTGACGCGCGAGGATGTCGACGCGATCAAGAACGAATGGCGCCAGCGGCTCGAGCAGGAGATGGAGGCGTCGCAATCCTACAAGCCCAATAAGGCGGATTGGCTCGACGGACGCTGGGCGGGCGTGAAGCCGGGCTATCAATCCTCGGAGGACGAGCGACGCGGCAAGACCGGCGTGCCGGTCGAGACTCTGCGCCGCATCGGCATGGAGCTGACGCAGACGCCGGAGAATTTCCACATTCACCGGACGATCCAGCGCTTCCTCGACGCGCGCCGCGCGTCGATCACCAGCGGCGTCGGCATAGATTGGGCGACGGCGGAGGCGCTGGCCTTCGGCTCGCTGCTGGCGGAAGGCTATAATGTCCGCCTCTCCGGCCAGGACAGCGAGCGCGGCACCTTCTCGCAGCGCCATTCGGTGCTGATCGATCAGGAGGACGAATCCCGCCATCTGCCGCTCGATCATGTCGGCGTGGGGCAGGGGCGTTTCGAGGTCATCAATTCGATGCTCTCGGAAGAGGCGGTGCTCGGCTTCGAATATGGCTATTCGCTCGCCGAGCCGCGCTCGCTCGTCCTATGGGAGGCGCAATTCGGCGATTTCGCCAATGGCGCGCAGGTGATCTTCGATCAGTTCCTCTCCGCCGGCGAGCGCAAATGGCTGCGCATGTCGGGCCTCGTCTGCCTGCTGCCGCATGGCTATGAGGGGCAGGGGCCGGAGCATTCCTCGGCCAGGCTCGAGCGCTATCTGCAGCTCTGCGCGGAGGATAATCTGCAAGTCGCCAATTGCTCGACGCCGGCCAATTACTTTCACATTCTGCGTCGGCAATTGCATCGCGATATTCGCAAGCCTTTGGTGCTGATGACGCCAAAATCGCTGCTGCGCCACAAGCGCTGCGTGTCGCGTCTCGACGAGATGGGCGAGGGGACGATGTTCCATCGCTTCATCTCCGACGACGCCGAGCTGCAGCCCTCGGAGAAATTCCGCCTCGCTCCCGACGACAAGATCGCGCGCGTGATCTTGTGCTCGGGCAAGGTCTATTACGATCTCTTCGAGGAGCGCGAGTCGCGCGGCGCCAATGACGTCTATCTCCTGCGCGTCGAGCAGCTCTATCCCTTCCCGCTGAAGGGGCTGGTGACGATGATGTCGCGCTTCAAGCAGGCCGATGTCTTCTGGTGCCAGGAGGAGCCCAAGAATATGGGCGCCTGGTTCTTCGTCGAGCCCTATCTCGAATGGGTGCTGACGCAGGTCGGCGGCAAGTCCAAACGCGCTCGCTACATCGGCCGGCCGGCTTCGGCCTCGACGGCGGCGGGCACAATGTCCAAGCATCAGGCGCAGCTGCGGGCCTTTCTCGACGAGGCTTTTGCGACGCGCATCTCTTTGGCGGCGGAGTGATTATGACGGAAATCCGTGTTCCGACGCTCGGTGAATCGGTGAGCGAGGCGACGATCGGCCGCTGGTTCAAAAAGCCGGGCGACGCCGTCGCGGCGGATGAAGCGCTCGTCGAGCTCGAGACCGACAAGGTCACACTCGAGGTGAATGCCCCCGCCGCCGGCGTGCTGACCGATGTGATCGCCAAGGATGGCGAGACGGTCACGCCCGGCGCGCTGCTCGGGCAGATCGCCGAAGGCGCCGCCGCCGCGCCGCGTCCGGCCGCCACGGCAGCCATCGTCGCGCCGCCGCCTCCCGCGGCCGCGCCGCTTGCGGCTCCGGTCGCCGAAGCGTCGGCCCGGCCGCCGGCGCCTTCCGCCGCCAAAATCGCGAAAGAGCAGGGCGTCGATCTGTCCGGCGTCGTCGGCTCCGGCAAGCAGGGACAGGTGCTCAAGGGCGACGTGCTGGCGATCGCGGCGCGGCCCGCGCCCGCTCCGGTAATCGCCCCGCCGGCGCCGCGTCCGGCCGCCCCGCTGGCCGACGCCGAGCGCGAGGAGCGGGTGCGCATGTCGCGCCTGCGCCAGACCATCGCCAGGCGCCTCAAGGAAGCGCAATCGGCCGCCGCCATGCTGACGACCTTCAACGAGGTCGACATGTCGGCGGTGATGGCGCTGCGCAATCGCTACAAGGATTTGTTCGAGAAGAAGCATCAGGTGAAGCTGGGCTTCATGGGCTTCTTCGTGAAGGCCTGCTGCAAGGCGCTCGAAGAGGTGCCGGCCGTCAACGCCGAGATCGACGGCGCCGACGTCATCTATAAGCATTACTGCCACATCGGCGTCGCCGTGGGCACGGACAAAGGCCTCGTCGTGCCGGTGGTGCGCGACGCCGACCGGCTCAGCGTCGCCGAGATCGAGAAGGCGATCGGCGAATTCGGCCGCAAGGCCCGCGAGGGCAGGCTCGATCTCGACGATCTCACCGGGGGCACTTTCACCATCTCCAATGGCGGCATCTATGGCTCGCTGATGTCGACGCCCATTCTCAACGCCCCGCAATCGGGCATATTGGGCATGCATAAGATCGAGGAGCGGCCGGTCGTCGTCGCGGGCAAGATCGAGATCCGCCCGATGATGTATCTCGCCCTCTCCTATGATCACCGCATCGTCGACGGCAAAGAGGCGGTCACCTTCCTGGTGAGGGTCAAGGAACAGCTCGAGGACCCGGCGCGCCTCGTGCTCGATTTGTGACGGTTTCACGAAAATTCCCGCGGCGCCCCTGAAAATCGGTTGCTGCGATGCACAGATATCTTCCGTGCTACGAAAGTAGGCGTCCGCCGAGCGGGTCGATACGACCGCCGAGGAGTGTGAGATGGAAGTCAAGACCGCGACCGAGAAGAGATCCCCCCTGCTGACCCAAGAGCAGTTCGCGCATCTGGGCGATGGAGCGATCGCCTATGTGCGGACGATGCGCTCGGAGGACGTCAAGAGGCTCTATCCGCAAGCTCCGGCCATTGAGCCCGGCCTGACGCTTTTCGCGCTGCTCGGCGCCGACGGCACGCCGATCGTCCTCGCCGACACGGAAGAGGGCGCCCTCGCCAACGCCTGGCAACAGCAGCTCCAGACCGTCAGCCTCCACTGAGGCTGACGGGCCGGCGAAATTCGGCTAAGCTATGCGCGTGACGCGCTGCGGCGCGGCTCCTATGGTCGAGGCCAGGAGATTTCTCATGAGCGACTCGCTGTTGGATCGAAGCAAGATCATGGTCGAGCCACAGACAGACGAAAGCGCGAAAGAGGGAACGGCCGGCCACCGGCTGGAGCGACTTTTTCGTCCGATCCTCGGTTTCATCCGATCGATGGCCGATGGAGTCGAGCCGATAAGACCGCTCGAGGACGATATTCGGACGATTTCCGCCCAGGCGCGAAGACTGTCGAAATCGATGCAGGATTATGGCTCGGAGCTGCGCGGTTACGGAGCCTGGGCAAAAAAATTCTAAAGTTAAAAATTCCAAAGTTCTTGTCGGTTGATTTAATCTACGGAGCTGGCCGCTTTGTTCGGAGGCACGAAGGACACGCTGGCTCAGCTCGCGGCGCGGCTGGCGGAGCTCTATAAGGAAATCGTGACGACGACTGTGCAATTCGACGAGCTGCGCCGATACACCAAGGAATCGCTCGACGAATTCAAGCGGCTGCTCGAGCGGCAGAGCGACAAGATCGATCGCATAGAGCGCGAGCGGATCACGGCCGAGGCCGAGCTGACCGCGAGAATAAGATTTCTGGAGGGTCGGCTGGACGTGTTGAGCGAAAAAGCGCTCCACATAGCCGTCGCGGACATCGCAGCAGGTCATGTGAAGCGAGGAGCGGACGGCGAAACGCTCAAAAGGCTCGCCGACGGAGGATGAGGCCCGGTCCGGCGCCGAGATTGCTTCGCCTTTTCGGACTTTGTAGAGATTCCGAGGAGGAAAACGGTATGGAAGAGCCGGTAAACGAAATCTTCGCCGTTTGCCACGTGAACGACGTCGCAAAACGGCGGGCGGTCGGCTATGTGCTGGCCCGTGTCAATGATGCGGGCGAGACGGTGCCCTTCCCGGTCGTCATCATTCGGCATGTCGGCAAATACTACGCCTATGTGAACCGCTGCCCGCATCAGAGCAGCCGGCTCGATTTCGAGCCGAAATCCTTCCTGGACCCGACGCAGCGCTTCCTGCTCTGCGGCAAGCATGGCGCGCAATTCGACATTCCGACCGGCGTCTGCAACGACGGCCCCTGTGTCGGCGCTCAGCTCGAGAAGGTCGAGGTGGTCATAGACGACAATGAGGTCTGCCTCGTGGGCGTCACCATAGCCGAGGAGGATGGTCTCGATCGTGAGGAGAACGACGTCTATCCGGAGGTCGTCATCACCTCGGACTGAGTTAGCCCTGGCTGGCCCTCTCGTTTTCTCAATTCCTGGACCTTTCTGCCCGGGCGGCGGCGACCTAGACTGAGCCGTCCGGAATCGTCCAATGAGGAAACGATGAAGACAGCCTTGGCCATACGTCATGTCGCCTTCGAGGATCTCGGCAGCTTCGCCGAGCCGATCGCCGAGGCCGGCTTCTCGATCCGCTATGTCGAGGCGGGGATGCAGGCGATCCCCGCCGAGGCGGCCGAGGCCGACCTTCTCATCGTGCTCGGCGGGCCGATCGGCGTTTATCAGACCGACGATTACCCCTTTCTATCGGACGAGGCCGGGCTCATTCGCGCGCGGCTCGGACGCGCCGCGCCGACGCTCGGCGTTTGTCTCGGCAGTCAGCTGATGGCCGCGGCGCTCGGGGCCCGCGTCTATCCGGGCGGCGCCGGCAAGGAGATCGGCTTTGCGCCGATCACGCTGACAGACGCGGGACGCGCGAGCGCGCTCGCCGCGCTGGTCGAGCCGGAGGCGGACGTCCTGCACTGGCACGGCGACACTTTCGATCTTCCCGACGGCGCGGTTCTGCTCGCCTCATCGGCGCTCTATGCGCATCAGGCATTCGCCGTGGGGCGAAGCGGCCTCGCGCTGCAATTCCATCCGGAAGCGGAGAAGGACAGCCTCGAACGCTGGTTCATCGGCCATACGGCGGAACTCGGCGCCGCCGGCGTCTCCATCGCCGGGCTGCGCGCCGCTGCGGCGGCTATTGCGCCAGGACTGCGCGAGCGCAGCCGGCGCTTCATCGCGCGCTGGCTCGCCGATATCGCCGAATAAAAAAGCGCGGTCCGCGGACGCCGGGAATGCGTCGGGGGACCGCGCGAGAACGACGCCGCCGGGCCGAGGCGGCGTCGCTACCTCGATATTTATGTCAGCCGCGAACCGAGACCTTGCGATAGGGATTTTCGGCGTTGGTCACATAGACATGGCCGAACTCGGTCTTGGACCATTCGATCGCCTCGGCCGCGAGGAACTTCAGCGTCGTGACGGTGACGGGGAAGTCCTTGGTGGCGGAAACGCTCGCCAGCTTGATTTCCGTATTGCCCGGGCCGACCGAGAGATCGACGACCGCGGCGCCGTCGGCCTTGGAGAGGCGCGCCCAGCCGGGCGTGCCGTTGGCCGTTGCAATGGCGGTGAACTCGGCGAGCAGCGGCGCGAGGGCTCCGTCCGCCGCATCCGGGCCGAAGGCGGGAGACTGGAAGGTGAAGGTCGCCAGCGCCTCGCTGCGCGTGATCTTGTGATCCGGTCCGACCGGACGGCCAGTCGAATACAGAACCAATTTACCGCCGTCGAGCGCCGCCTTGATATCGTCGAGCGTCGCCGAAGCGAAAGCCTCCGCCAGTCTCATATCGCTTTCTCCACTTTGCGAAATGCACGCCGCTTTTGCGACAAAAGCGACATGCGGGACAGGTTCTCGTCCCGGACGTCGCAATTGTCGTGCCGCGCGTCTCACAATTTGAGGAGATCGAAATCTTTTATTCGGCGGCCTCAGCCGCCGAATAATTTCTCGAAAATATTCTTTTCCTCGCGCGGCGCCCAGCGTCGCGGACGCGGCGGCTGGGCGTTCGGAATGTCGGCCGGCGGCAGCAGCGCCTCGAGCCCATGGACGGAGCCGGCGGCGTCGTCATCGTCGTCGCGCGCCTGGCGGCGTCGCGAGGATTTCGGCGGCGCGCTCTCGGGCTCGGGATCGGAGGAGAACAGATTGAGCAGCGGCGCGATGGGCGAGGCGCTGTCCGGGACGGAGGCCGAGCGCCAGGAGCCGGAGGGCAGGGCGGCGACCGGGACGCCCTGATGCGCCGCCTTCATGAAGCGGCTCCACACTTCGACCGGCAGATTGCCGCCGGAGACTTTCTTCGTCGGCGAATTATCGTCATTGCCGAGCCAGACGCCGGCGACCAGATGCGGCGTATAGCCGACGAACCAGGCGTCGCGGAAATCCTGGCTGGTGCCGGTCTTGCCGGCGGCGCGCCAGCCGGGCAGCTCCGCCTTGCGCCCCGTGCCGGTGGAGAGCGTCTCCTCCATCATGGTGTTCATCATCGCCACATATTGCGGCTCGATCACGCGGCCATTGCTCGAGCCTTTGCGCGCGTAGAGCTGCTTGCCGCCGGCGGCGCGCACTTTAGAAATGATGTGCGGCTGCACGCCGACGCCGCCATTGGCGAAGGGGGCGTAGGCCGCGACCAGCTCCAGCGGCGTGACCTCGGACGTGCCGAGCGAGATGGAGGCGTTGGGCTGCAGCTCGGAGGCGACGCCGAGCCGATGCGCGGTCTTGACCACCGTTTTCGGCCCCACCTCGAGGCCGACGCGCACCGCCACAGTGTTGAGCGACAGCGCCAGCGCCTTGGTCAGCGTGACCGGGCCGAAATATTCATGGCTGTAATTCTCCGGCTGCCAGCCTTTCACATTGATCGGCCCGTCCTCGCGCACCGTGTCCGGCGTCAGCCCATGCTCGAGCCCGGCGAGATAGACGAAGGGCTTGAAGGCGGAGCCCGGCTGCCTCTTTGCCGAGACCGCGCGGTCGAACTGGCTCTCGGAATAATTGCGGCCGCCGACCAATGCGCGAATGGCCCCATTGGGGTCGAGCGCGACCAGCGCGCCCTGGCTGACGCCGAATTTGTCGCCCTTTTTGTCGAGCTCGTCGGCGACGGATTTTTCGCCGATCTCCTGGAGCTTGCGGTCGAGCGTCGTCGTCACGACGATGTCCTGGTCGATGGCGCCGATGGTGTCGTCGAGCATGTCCATCACATAATCGGCGGCGTAATTTATGGAGCCCGCGCCGCGCTCCCTTCGCGCGAGCGCCGGGCGTCCCAACGCGAGCTTGGCCATCGATTCGGTGATATGGCCTTCCTGCGCCATTGCGGTGACGACCTGCGCCGCGCGCTCGGTCGCGCCTTCGGGATTGCGGTCCGGCGCGAGCTTGCTCGGCGCCTTCATCAGGCCGGCGAGCACGGCCGCCTCGGCGAGCGTCACCTGGTTCGCGCCATGGCCGAAATAGCGTTGCGCCGCCGCCTCCACGCCATAGGCGCCGGAGCCGAAATAGACGCGGTTGAGATAGAGCTCGAGAATCTGGTCTTTCGAATATTTGTGCTCGAGCCAGAGCGCGAGGATCGCCTCCTGGATCTTGCGCGAGATGGTGCGCTCCTGGGTGAGGAACAAATTCTTGGCGAGCTGCTGCGTGAGCGTCGAGCCGCCCTGCATGCCGCCGCGCCCGGTGATGTTTCGCGTCAAGGCGCGTGCGATGCCGATGGGGTCGACGCCCCAATGCGAATAGAAGCGACGGTCTTCTATGGCGACGAAGGCCTTGGGCAGATAGGGTGGCAGATCGCCGAGCCGCACCGCGGCTCCGCCCGTGTCGCCGCGATTGGCCAGCAATTCGCCGTCCGCCGCGAGAATAGCGATATTGGGCGGGCGCTTGGGGACAGCCAGAGTGTCGATCGGCGGCAGCTGCGCCGCATGATAGATAAAGAGACCGCCGACGCCGATCGCGCCCCAGATGGAGAGCACGGCGCCCCAATAGACGAGCCCGCCGAGACCGAAGGCGCCGCCATGTTTCGTCTTCTTGGCCTTGGCGGCGCGCGGCGGGGCGTCGCCGACGTCGTCGTCCGGCGGCGGCGCGCTCTTGGGCGACGCGCTATTACCCGACGCGCTCTTGCCCTTGCGTTTGGGTTTCGCCATGCGATCCTCTCGCGGGTCGGCGCGAAGATCGCCGCTCCCGTCGCCGTCGAAACGCGGTTCGCGGCGTTGTTTCTCGCGCGCCATGGGGTCCGCCGCCTCGGGTTTCGTTCCGCCGCGACGTGAGTGCGCGCGGCCGACGCCGACACTAGCTTTAATGCTGTCGATTTAAGGGCCGGTTAAGCAAAGCGACGGCGGCTTCCTTCGTCTCGACGCGAAGCGGATAGGAACTTATGCACAGGCGCTGGTCGATCCCCCTGCGCCACTTGCGCTATTCGTTGCGGCTTGCCAAAGTCTCGCCCTTGGAGTGAAAAACCGCGGCACGGATCGAGCGCAATGAAAGTCACCATCGAGAGAGCGGCGCTGTTGCGCGCCCTCGGCCATGTTCACCGTGTTGTGGAGCGGCGCACGACCATTCCGATCCTCGCCAATGTGCTCATCGACGCCTCGGCCGGAGCGCTGTTCCTGAAGGCGACCGATCTCGATCTCGAGATCACCGAGAAGGTCCCCGCCGATGTGGCGCAGCCGGGGGCGACCACGCTGCCCGCCCATACGCTCTATGACATCGTCCGCAAGCTGCCGGAGGGCGCGCAGGTCTCGCTCGAGGGGACCGGCGAGCAGGGCCAGCTCACTTTGCGCTCGGGCCGCTCGCGCTTCAATCTGCAGAGCCTGCCGGAGAGCGATTTTCCCGATGTCACCTCGGGCGAGTTCTCGCATCGCTTCTCGCTGCCGCCCGCGGACCTCAAGAAGCTGATTCTAAAGACGCAATTCGCCATCTCCAGCGAGGAGACGCGCTATTATCTCAACGGCATCTTCCTGCATGCGACCGAGGTCGAGGGCCATCAGCTGCTGCGCGCCGTGGCCACCGACGGCCATCGCCTCGCGCGAGTCGAGCTGCCGGCGCCGGCCGGCTCGACCGGGATGCCCGGCGTGATCCTGCCGCGCAAGGCGGTGAATGAAATTCTGCGTCTCGTCGAGGACGCCGAAGGCGCGGTGGAGGTCGAGCTCTCTACCAATAAGATGCGCTTTTCCTTCGGCGAGACGGTGCTGACGACCAAGCTCATCGACGGCACTTTCCCCGATTACGGCCGCGTCATTCCGGCTGGCAACGACAAGCGCCTGACCGTCGAGCGCGGCGTGTTCCGCGAGGCGGTCGATCGCGTCTCGACCATTTCGTCCGAGCGCGGACGGGCAGTGAAGCTCGCGCTCTCCGAGGGCAAGCTGGTGCTTTCGGTCACCAATCCCGATCAAGGCTCGGCGGTGGAGGAGATCGAGGCCGATTATGACGGCCCGCCGATCGATATCGGCTTCAACTCCCGCTATCTGCTCGACATCGCCGATCAGCTCGACAGCGACACGGCGCTGTTTCGCTTGGCCGACCCCGGCTCGCCGACGCTGATCCAGGATCGCGACGGCGCGAGCGCGTTGTATGTGCTGATGCCGATGCGGGTGTGAGCTCGCATCGTGAGGGAGGGGGCGGGTAAGGGGGGCGCTACGTCGGCGGCCGTTCCATATTGGGCCTTATGCGACGGCACAAAAATATCCTGTATGCTGGTCGCATATTGGACTTCATATAATTATCCTTCTGCGGTTGGCATGGATACGGGCGATCTGGCGGGGCGGGGAAGAGATTGGTGGATTTCCAAACGCCCTCAAAAAAAAGGCTTTCCGAAAGTATAAACGCTTGCATTGAAAATGCTAACAAATTGGTAGACGACTCTGATTGCCTTGATTACTGCGAGCCACCATCGCTGCGGCTTTACGTTCTGCTGATTGCCCAAGAGGAATTAGCAAAAGCGTTCATTCTGCTCTTAGTTCACGACGACATCATTCCTTTCAATCGCTTCTTACTCCGTGCAATGAACGATCATGCCTGTAAACATCTTGTCGGGCTCATTATGGATTACATAATCATGCGCTGGGAGACTCTCGAAGAGTTACGCGAATTGGTCGCCGCTGATTTCGAGCTTGGCGACCAACTACCGGAGGAGATCGAAAGCGCGATCATGCTCCTCCGTTTTGAGAAGATAGGAAGATGGGAGTCGCGCGCTTGGGATTGGCAGGAGCCCCCATCCTATGAAACGGGAGCGACGAAAGTAGCTGAGGGCAAAACTGACCGGCGAAAGCAGGATGCGCTTTATGTTCGGATTGGCCGAGATGGTCGTGTTTGTCTATCACCAGTTATTGCGCGAAAGGAGGTCAAGGAGGAGAAGCGAAGGGCGCATGATTTCCGTTGCCTCGTCGAGAACTTGTTTGGCGGCGGCGTGAGTTCTGACAGATACGAGAAAACTATCTCTTGCATACGATCAATGTTTGCACATCGCGTTTGACATTCTGCTAGCTGCAAAACTCAAGACTTTCGCATGAGCCGCCAGCGTGGCGTTTTCAACGACTTTGTTCATGCAAGACATGAGCGAAACTGCGGGGCGCCGGAGGCGGCGAACAGAAGAGGCCATCGTACGGGACGCCTCCAGTTCCGCAGCGTCCCGGACCTCCCATCCTTCCGCGCCGAAATCCGGCGCCTCTTCGCGTCTTCGTGGCGATATTCGAAGCCTCACTTCACCTCGAATTCCACCAGCTCGATCGTCGTCGCGCCGGCGTTGCGCAGCGCGCGGGCCGGGCCGGCGTCGCGCCATTGGAAATCGCCGGGCTGCAGCGCCATATTCTGCCCGGCGCCGGCCGCGTCCGTCTCGATCAGCTCGCCGCCTTCGACGACGATCCGCACGCCGGGCGCGGTCTGCGTGAAAGCAGGGACGGTTTCTCCGGGCTTCAAGGCGAGGCGCCAGCCGCGCAGGCGCTCATTGTCGATAATCTGCTCGAAGCGGGCAGGGCGCGCGGAAGCCGCGCGGCCTTTCGGAGCCGGCTCCAAAAGCTCGAAGCCGACGATGCTCAGCGCGCTATCGCCGACATTTTCCGCTCTGTGGGTGAGGCTCTGTTTGGAAAAAGCGCCGAAGCCCACCGCGCCGCGGGGCCAACGGATCGACGCCGGCTCGGCGTCGCCCCAATTCTGGACGAGGGTCGGGCTCTCGCGCACCACCACATAGGCGAAATCGCGGGAATGTTCGTGATAGGGCGCGACGCGATGGGGCGGCAGCAGCACATTCAGCATGGCGACGGCGTCATTGCGGAAGGCCGGGACATGGAAGGGCGTCCGCTCCACAGGGAGGATTTGCGCCTTCGTCCCGCCGCGCGTGTCGAAAGCCGCGGCCGGCGCGGCGGCCAGTGTCGCGGCGAGCAAGAGGAATAAAGACCATGTCCGCGTCACGAGCGTCTCCCGCCGAGGGCCCGAGAGATGAAGGCCCGAGAGATGAAGCCCCGAGCCTTGCCAAAGATCGGCCCGTAACGCAATCTCGCCACCCCGGCCGGACCATTCGAGCGCCATGACTTATCTCCTCACGCATTTTTGGGCCTGGGGCGTCTCGGCCTTCGCGGTCGGGCTCGCGACGGCGCTCTCCGTCGCGAGACGGTCCGAGCGCGGGCCGGTCGCCGGCTGGCTGGTCTGGTTCGCTCTCGCTTTCGCCGCAGGTCTGCCGGTCGCCATGCTCGGGCTCTTGCCGGGGCGCTCCGGCTTCTGGCTAGAGACGGGGCTGCTGCTGTTTCCGGCCTTTCTCCTCGGCGCGGCGCTCGGCGCGCTGCTCGGCCGGCATTCGCTGCGCGACAATGAGGGCTGGGCGATCGGCCTGCTGCCGCTGGCGCTGATCTGGCTCGGCGCCGATGTGCTGGCCACCCGCTCGGTGGAGCAGGATTTGAAGCGCAAAGCCGCCAGCGCGATCGAGAAGGTCGGCGGCGATCCCGCCTATCTCGACGTCGCCGGGCGTGACATCCGGCTGCCGCGCGACGCCGCCAATCGCGCCGCGGCGGAAGCGGAGATCGCGCAAATTCCCGGCGTCCGGCGCATTGCGGAGGTGGACGGGCTCGCGGGGTCAGCCGCCAAAAATTACGAGAACGCCGTGACCGCCCGCCGGGCCGCGCGCGAAGGCGAGGCGTCGCCGCCGCCCGCATCCGGCCTCGCGCCCAATGGCGCCGAGGCTCCGCAGAACGGCCAGCCGCCGAGCGCCGCCCCGGCGCCGAACGGGGCGCCGGGCGCGGCCGCGCCCGCGCCGCTTTCGGGAGCGGCCGCCAACTCCTCGGGACTGGCCCCCAATTCCTCGGGACTGGCCCCCAAGTCCAAGGACCAGTCGCGCAATGGCGCGAAGCCGGCGCCGACCACTCCGACGACGATCGCGCCGGAGCTCGCACGGCCCGCCGCGCCGAGCTCGGCCGCCGCGCCCTCCGAGCCGGCCCGCCCCGCCACATCGGCCGGCGCGCCGGAGCAGAGCGCGGCGGCGGGAGCCGTTCCGGCGAGCGGCGAGCTCGACGTTCCGACCTGCCAGAAGGCTCTGACCGCCGCTCTCGCCCGCGAGCCCGTTCAATTCAGCCGCCACGGCGCCGGGGTGAGGCGCGCCTCGACCGGGGCGCTGGACAAGGCGATCGGCCTGCTCCAGCGCTGCCCGCAGACGGAGGTCGATGTGCGCGTTCGCTCCGAGGGCGGCGATCGCCCCGCGCGGACGCTGGCGCGCGATCGCGCCGCTCGAATCGTCGATTATCTCGGCCGCATGGGCGTCGAGCGCAGCCGTCTCTCCGTCGCTGGCGAGAGCGGGCGGCCCGTCTCCAAGGACGCGCCGGAGGCCGAGAGCGGGAGCGGCGTCGATTTCTTGCTGTCGCCGCGGCGCTAGAGCGTTTCCAGCCGAAGTGGACACCGGTTCGGCGTTGGAAACGCGTCAAAACAAAAGCCTAACGTCCTTCCATGTTTCAATGAAACACGGAAGGACGTTAGAGCGTTTGCAGCCGAAGTCGACGCCTCCGCCGTATTGTGGACGTTATTGAATAGCCAAACTGCCGCGATCGAGATTCGCCCGTCGGCATCCGGCGGGCGCAAAGAGTCGTGAGCGGAATCGACGCCGCTTCGCAGGCGAAGGGCGAGCGGCGAAACGATGGGACTGGGAGCGGAGCGGTTGGAGTTCGGCGAGGGGAGCGGCGCGGCTGCGGCCAACCGCCACACCCCGGCCGTCGATTTTTTGCCCTCACTCGAATTCTTGCCCTCACTCGAGTTCTTGCCCTCACTCGAATTCTTGCCGACCGTCGGTTTCGTCTGTCTCGCGCTGGCGGCGACCGCCGATCCGGCGCGCGCGGAGAGTCTGCGCGGCGCGATTTCGTCGATGACGCTCAAGCCGACGCCGATCGTCGAGACGCTGACCAGCGTCGAGGACCATCCCGAAATCACCGGAAAACGCTCGGAGCTGCGCAGCCTCGAGGACACGATGAACGTCTCGGCCGAGAGCCGCCGCAAGATCGAGACGGAGATCGAGACGCTGCGCGCCGACCGCGCGAAATTCAATGCCGCGCTCGTCGACGCCGTGCAGCGCGTCGGCGTGCTGGAGAAACGTTCGGAGGAGGTCGGCGCCAGGCTCGACGCCTCGGTGCAGAGCGAGCAGGCGCTGGTCAAATCGCTCGCCGGCCGCCGCGCGCTGATCGGCGAGGTCCTGCTGGTGCTTCAGCGCATGGGGCGCAAGCCGCCGCCGGCGCTGCTGGCCAAGCCCGAGGATATTCTGGAGAGCATTCGCGCCGCCATGCTGCTCGGCTCCGTGCTGCCGCAGATGCGCGCCGAGGTCGAGACGCTGAAATCCGATCTCTCCGAGCTCGTCGCGCTGCGCGGGCGCATAGAGGCGGAGCGGACCAGCCTTTTGGCCGAGCTCGAGCATTTGAAGGAGGAGCGCGTCCGTCTCGCCGCGCTCGTCGAGATGCGGCAGAAGGCGCTGATGCTGGCCCAGAGCGCGCTGGACTTCGAGGCGGAGCGGGCGCGTTCGCTCGCGGCCAAGACGACGAGCCTGAAAGATCTGATCGCCCGCATGGAGGGCGAGATCGATTCGGCGCGGCGCGCGGCGGAGGCGGCGCGCCGGGCCGACGCCGAGCGCGCGGCGGCGGACGCCGCAATGTCGCAGGAGAGCCGCGTCAAGGCGCTGGCGGCCCCGTTCAAGGACCCCGCCCGTCTCGCTCCAGCCGTCGCCTTCGCCGATCTGAAAGGTCGGTTGACGCCGCCTGCGACGGGGGCGATCGTGAAGCGTTTCGGCGCCCCGGACGGCGCGGGCGCGGCCGAGAAGGGCGTGTCGATCGCGGCGCGGGAAAACGCGATCGTGGCCGCGCCGAGCGACGGATGGGTCGTATTTGCCGGGCGTTATCGGTCCTATGGACAACTCTTGATCATCAACGCCGGCGGCGGCTATTATGTCACCTTGGCTGGAATGGACCAGATCTCCGTCGCCGTCGGACAATTCGTCCTCGCCGGCGAGCCGGTGGCGAACATGGGCGGCGGCGCCGTCAGGACTGCGGCGGCCATTGCTATCGGCGCGAAACAGCCCATTCTCTATGTAGAGTTTCGCAAGGACGGAACGTCCATCGATCCGGGCCCATGGTGGGCGAAGCCGGAACTTCAGAAGGTTGGCGGATGATGCGCAAGGCCTCATTGATCATAACGGGAATCGTCATCGGGGCGGGATGCGCCACGCTCGGACAGAATGCGCGCCTATTGATCGGCTCCCCGGCCTTCGCCGCCGCCGCCGACACCTATAAGAATTTGAGCCTCTTCGGCGACGTCTTCGACAAGGTGCGCGCCGATTATGTCGAGCGGCCGGACGAGCAGAAGCTCGTCGAATCGGCGATCAATGGCATGCTGACCTCGCTCGATCCGCATTCGAGCTACCTCGACGCCAAGGGCTTCAAGGACATGCGGACGCAGACCGAGGGCAAGTTCGGCGGCCTCGGCATAGAGGTCACGCAGGAAGACGGCCTCGTGAAGGTGGTGACGCCGATCGACGACACGCCCGCCTCGCGCGCCGGCGTGATGTCCGGCGACCTGATCTTCGCCATAGACGACGACAATGTGCAGGGCCTCACGCTCAATCAGGCCGTCGACAAGATGCGCGGCGCGATCAACACCTCGGTGAAGCTCACCCTTCTGCGCGGCAAGGACCGGGAGAAGATCGAGGTCAAGCTCACGCGCGCCGAGATCCACATCAAATCGGTGCGCTCGCATAAGGAAGAGGACGATATCGGCTATATCCGCATCTCCCAGTTCAACGAGGAGACGTCGGACGGCCTGCGCACCGCGATCCAGAAGTTCCAGCAGGAGATGCCGGGCGACAAGCTCAAGGGCTATATCGTCGATCTGCGCAATAATCCCGGCGGCCTGCTCGACCAGTCGATCCAGGTGGTCAACAGCTTCATCGACCATGGCGAGATCGTCTCGACGCGCGGCCGCACGGCCGACGAGACGCAGCGTTACAATGCGCGGGCGGCGGGCGATATCTCGCGCGGCAAGCCGGTGGTGGTGCTGATCAATGGCGGCTCGGCCTCGGCCTCGGAGATCGTCGCCGGCGCGCTGCAGGACCATAAGCGCGCGACCATCCTCGGCACGCGCTCCTTCGGCAAGGGCTCGGTGCAGACGATCATTCCGCTCGGCGGCAATAGTGGCGCGCTGCGCCTGACCACGGCGCGCTACTACACGCCGTCCGGCCGCTCGATCCAGGCCAAGGGCATCGATCCGGACATCAATCTGCTGCAGGATGTGCCGGACGAGCTGAAGGGCAAGGACGACACCAAGGGCGAAGCCTCGCTGAAGGGCCATCTCAAGAATGGCGAGGACGAGAAGAGCGGCTCGCAGGCCTATGTGCCGCCGGATGCTAAGAAGGACAAGCAGCTGATCGCGGCGGTCGAGATTCTGCACGGCAAGTTCAAGCCGCAGAGCACGGCCGAGCAGTCGAAGCCTGCGGAACCGTCGAAGTCCAAGGTCTCCAATTGATCGCGACGCGGGCGGGGAGGGCGTGAGCCCTCCGCCGCTCGCGCCGTCTCGTTCCGCGGGCCGTCATGATCGCGTTTTCGTCCTTAGCCAATCCCGCCGTGTTCCTGCGGTTGACGCGGCGCGTCCTGCCCTGGCTGGGCGGCGCGAGCGCGCTGCTCATCGGCCTCGGCCTCTATCTCGTCTTCTTCGTCTCGCCGGCCGATTATCAGCAGGGCGAGACGGTGAAGATCATGTATATCCACGTCCCCGCGGCGTGGCTCGCCATGTTCGCCTATGTGACGATGACCTCCGCCTCGCTCGGCGTGCTGGTGTGGCGGCATCCGCTGGCCGACGCCGCGCAGAAGACCGCCGCGCCGCTGGGCGCCGCCTTCACCTTCATCTGCCTCGTCACCGGCTCGCTCTGGGGCAAGCCCATGTGGGGGACCTTCTGGGTGTGGGACGCGCGTCTCACCTCCATGCTGATCCTGTTCCTGCTTTATTTGGGGCTCATCGCGCTGCGGCAGACGATGGAGGACAGCCCGCGCGGCGCGCGCATAGCGGCGATCATGACGCTGGTCGGCTTCGTCGATATTCCGATCATCAAATATTCCGTCGACTGGTGGAACACGCTGCATCAGCCGGCGTCTGTGTTCCGCGCCGGCGGTCCGACGATCGCGCCTTCCATGCTGTGGCCGCTGCTGATCATGGCGCTGGGCGCGACGGCGCTGTTCCTGGCGCTGCATCTGATGGCGATCCGCAATGAGATTTTGCGCCGCCGCGTCGCGCGGCTGACGCTGCAGGCCGTCGCCGCCGGCGAAGAGGGCGGCGCCTCGGGACAATTGCTGGAGCCGGCGCAGTGACCGACGAGCATTGGGGCTATATCGTGCTGGCCTATGGCGTGACGGCCGCGACCATTCTCATCCTGCTCATTCGCATTGTGCTGGAGCAGCGACGCCTCGGCCGCGAGCTCGCGCGCCTCGAGAAGAACGGCGCAGGCGATCGTGGGGAGACGCTATGAGCTCGGAAGAAGCCGCGCCACGCGGCCGGCTGGCGCTGTTTCTGCCGCTCGCCATATTCGTGGCGCTCGCTTTTCTGTTCTTCGCGCGTCTCTATGCGGGCGACGCCTCGCGGCTGCCCTCCGCGCTCATCGGCAAGCAGTCGCCGGCCTTCGCGCTTCCCGCCCTGCCGGGGTTCGCCGGCGTCGGCGGGCTCGCCGGCGACGATTTGCGCAAGGGTCATGTGAGCGTGGTGAATGTCTTCGCCTCCTGGTGCGCGCCCTGCCGCGCCGAACATGCGCAATTGCTGGCGCTCGCCAAAGACCCTGCGCTCGCGAGCAAGGGCGTCACGCTCGCCGGCCTCGCCTATAAGGACGAGCCGGCCAATGCGCGGCGCTTTCTCGAAGAGGTCGGCAATCCCTATGCGGCGATCGGCGTCGATCTCGCCGGGCGCGTGGCGATCGACTTCGGCGTCTATGGCGTACCGGAGACTTTCGTCATTCGTGGCGACGGCGCCATCGCCTATAAATTCGTCGGGCCTCTGACCCGGCAGGCTCTGGAAGAGACGCTTCTTCCCGAGATCGAGAAGGCGCTCGCGCAGACGCGCGCCGCCGCGCTCGCCGGCGCGCCGAAGTAGGCATCTATTAACCTTAACTTAACGTCGCCTCTGCCATTAGTGGCTGGCGGCGGTTCAGGATTCCGGTCGACCCGGTTTGTTCCACGGGCGGCGCCGGTCTGTCGCGTCTGCGATCCGGCGCGGCTCCGATGCGTCGCGGTCGACCATGTTGCGGGTGGGCGCAGGACAGAGGGTGAATAGCTTGCGCGAGACTATTCCGACGGGATTGCGAATAAGGTCGGCGACATTGCTGTCCGCCATCGCGGTGATCGCATTCGCGCAGGCCGCCGCGAGCTGGCGCCTCTTCGCCGCCGCGAGCGGCTGGGAGGCGGCGCAGGATCCGCGGCTGGCGACGCTCTTCATCGGCCCCGTGCTCATCGCGCTTCTCTGCATTCTCGGCGGCGTCGCCATGCGCACGCGGGTCGTCGGACCGCTCGCCGCCGTCACCGAGGCGATCCGCCGGCTCGCCGACGGCGACACCTCCTATCGGCTCGAGATCGATAAATGCACCGAGAGCGTGCGGCGCCTCGCCGACGCTTTCGTCGAACTTCGGCAGGTCATTCTCGAGCATCGCGCCGACGAGAGCCTGATCGCGGAGGCCAACGCCACGCAGGCGCGCATCGTCCAGCTGGTCGGCGACGGGCTGGCCAAGATCGCCGAGAAAGATCTGACCTATCGGCTGAGCGACGAGGTTCCCGGCTCCTATCGGCGGCTGCAGATCGACTTCAACACGGCGGTCGGCCAATTGTCCGAGGCGATCGGCGAAATGGCCGAGAGCACAAAGCTCTTGGGCGCCGGCATGCAGGAAACCGTCGCCGCGGCCGATGATCTGTCGCGGCGCACCGAGAGCCAGGCCTCCAATCTCGAGGAGACCGCCGCCGCGCTCGCCCAGATCACCGAGACCGTCACGCAGACGGCGGAAGACGCCGGGAATGCGCGGCAGATCGTCTCGGACATGAGCACCGAGGCGGAAGCCAGCGGCGGCATCGTGCGGCAGGCGATCGGCGCCATGGGCGATATAGAGCAATCGTCGAAGAAGATTTCGCAGATCATCGGCGTTATCGACTCGATCGCGACGCAGACCAATCTGCTGGCGCTGAATGCGGGCGTGGAAGCGGCGCGCGCCGGCGATGCGGGGCGCGGCTTCGCCGTGGTGGCGGCCGAGATCCGCGATCTCGCGCGCCGCAGCGCCAAGGCCGCCAAGGAGATCGACATATTGATCTCGGTCTCCAACGCGCAGATCGTCCGCGGCGTCTCGCTCGTCGGCGGCACGGGCGAAGCGCTTTCGCATATCGTCGAGGAGATCGGGCGCGTCAATGGCGTGGTGGCGGAGATCGCCGATCGCGCGCGCCAGCAGGCCGCGGCGCTGAACGAGGTGAACGGCACCGTCCGCCAGATGGATATGATCACGCAGCAGAACGCCGCCATGGCGGAGCAGACCACCGCCGTGAGCCATGGCCTCAGCGAGAAGACGCGGCGGCTGATCGAGCTGATCTCGCGTTTCCGCATCGCCCGCGGCGACCTCGACGCCGCGGCCGCGCGTGCGGCCGGACCGCGCCTCGTCGCCTCCGGCGGCGACGTCTACGAGCCGCGGCGCGTCGGCGCGCCCGACCGGCGTCTCGGCGCGAGCGATCGCCGCAGCAGAGCCTGGACGGATTTTTGAACGCGCATGACACGGATTTTTGAACGCGCATGACAATGAGAGCGAAGCAATTCACCTGGTTCGTTCCGCGCCGCGCGGCCTTGGCGCTGGCGGCTGCGCTCGGCCTCTCGGCCTGCGCCAAGACCACATTGGACATAGAGCCGGCTCCGGTCGATCCGGCGCTGTTCGCCGGCGCCGATTGCGCACAGCTCGTGGCGCGGCGCGCCCGCATCGCGCAGGCGCTGATCTTCGCCGGCTCGGCGCAGGACCAGCTCGCCGCGGACGACCGCATGCGCACGCTCGGCGTCCCGACGCCGATGGGCACGCCGTTCGACGACGATCGCGAGCCGCAGATCGCGCGGCTCAAAGGCGAGCTGCACGCCGTCAATGCGCAGATGGACGCGCAGCGCTGCGGGCCGGACTTCCGGTGACGCTCCGGGCGAGGCGGTCGCGCCGCTGCAACGAAGGGTTGTCCGTCAGATTGATTCCAGCCGGGCCTTACTGTAGGGCTCGAAACGAGCGGCTGTCGCCGATCAGCGATTGGAGGTCGCCGTGACACAGGTCGATCGACCCTCTTCACCGGGCAGTGACGGAGAAACCGGCTCGCCCGCCGGGCTCGGGCCTTTTTCCATCGCCGATTGCCGCGACCTGGAGCCGCTGCTGCGTCGTGAATTGGAGACGCTCGATTACGAGCTGCGCGGCGTCGTCAACCGCGTGCTGGCCGAGGTGGAGGACGCCCAAGGCGACGCCGCCACATTTCTGCGCGCGGCGGCGACCGTGCTTCTCTCTGTCGCCGCCGGCTCTATGGAGACGGCCGCGGAGCGCGCGCGCGAGGCCGCCGATGTCGGCGCGTTCAAGGATGTCGCCGAGGATGTCGCCCAATGGGCGAAAAGCCGCAAGCTACGCGAGTTGCTGGCCGACGAGGAGTGAGCGCGCGCGTTCTCGGGGCGTGAGAGCTCTATGCTTTTGTCTCGACGCGTTTCCAACGCCGAGGCGGGGCCGCTTCGGCGGGAAACGCTCTTTGCGCGCTCAGAAGAATTCGAGCTCGCCGGCCGGATGATCGGTTCGCCCGTCGTCGTCGTGATCGCCGAGGCGCGCTGCGAGCTCGGCGAGCTTGACGCTGCGCGACGCCGTTCCGCCGGAGATTTTCCAATCGGGCCGCGTGAGTTCCGCCAGCGCGCAGACGAAATCCGAGAGGCCCGAGAGCGTCTGCTCGATCGCGTCGATCGCCTGCGCCGAGTGGATGAGCTCGTGCTTTTCCTTCACATTGCTCCATTCGACGCCGTCGACGAGACAATGGAGACGATCCGTCTCCTTGGCCGCATTGCGCAGCTCCACGGCCAGCCGCGAGAGGACCTCGGCCAGCGGCTCGGGTCGCTCATTCGCGCCGCAGGGCGAGGTCGTCTTCGGCTCCGTCATCAGAACAGCTCCAGTGAACCGGCCGCCGGCAGTTTCGGCATGACGATCGGCGGCGGCGCGGCGAGCGGCGTCGGGCCGGAGAGAAGGCTCTGCCGCGCGCGTCCGGACACGGGCTCATATTCGACGCGCCGACCGCGGTCGCCGCCCAGATGCTCGGCGACGAGGCGGATGCCTTCGTTTTTCAGGAAGCGCTTCGCGAATTCGGCGTTTCTCGCGCCAATGTCGGACAGGCCTTCCATCATGCGCGCGCCGCCGAACAGCTTCCCTTCGAGATGATCGCGCCGCGCGCCTTTCTTCAGCAGGCCGTTGACGAGCAGCTCCATGAGATGCACGCCATAGCGTTCGGCCTCTCCGTCGCGCGACGAGGTGAAATCGCCGGGCAGCAGAAAATGATTCATTCCTCCGACGCCGGCGCCGGCGTCTCTGAGGCAGGCGGCGACGCATGATCCGAGAACCGTCGCGAGGACGGTGTCGGGATCGTCGACCACCCGATATTCACCCTGGATGATGTGGATTCGTTTCATGCCTGCGTTCATTTGCGTCACGCGAGTTTGCCGATGATCGCTTCGAGAGCTTTTTTCAGGGCCGGAACGGTGAAGGGCTTGGTGAGGAAGTTGTTGACGCCGAGCTTCACCGCATTCTCGAGCAGCGTCTTGTCGGCGCGTCCCGTGAGCATGATGAACGGCACTTTCTTCGTCGGACTGTAATTGCGGATCGCCTTCAGAAGGCCGAGCCCGTCGAGCTTGGGCATGTTGAAGTCGGAAATGACGAGATGCGCGGGAGTGGCCATCATGAATTGCAGAGCCTGCTCGCCGTCGCCGGCGAAAAAGATGTTGCGCACGCCGAGCTCCTCGAGACCGTCGCGAATGAGCATCCGGCTCGTGCTCGTGTCATCCACGATCAAGACTCTCAATTGGGCGGTGATGGACATGGATTCCCCCGTACTGTTACTGGTTCGTCGAAGTGAGGATGTGAGCGGCGATCCGTTGCAGCGTGAGCTGCTTGCCGACGCCGCCGATCTCGAAGGCCGCCTTCGGCATGCCGTAGACCAGCGAGCTCGCCTCGTCCTGGCCGATCGTCTCCGCGCCGATCTTGCGCATCGCGAGCAGCCCTTGGGCGCCGTCGCGGCCCATGCCGGTGAGGATCACGCCGAGCGCGTTGCAACCCGCGCTCTGCGCGACCGAGTTGAACAGAACGTCCACCGAGGGACGATGACCGTTCACCGCTTCCGCATTGGTGAGGCGGCAACGATAGCCGCCGACATGCTTCACCACCTCGAGATGGGAGGCGCCGCCGGGCGCGAGATAGACGTGGCCGGGCAGGATCTGCGCGCCGTCCGCCGCTTCGGCGACATGCGGCTTGCACATGCGATCGAGCCGCGCGGCGAAGCTCGCCGTGAACACCGGCGGCATATGCTGCGTCACGATTGTCGGCGGACAATTTTCCGGGAACTGCGACAAGATGGTGAGCAGCGCTTCGACTCCGCCGGTCGACGAGCCGATCGCGACCAGGCGTCCATCCGGCGAATAGCGCGAGGCCGCAGCCTGCGGATCGCGCCGCAGCGCGGCGGCGGGCTCGACGCGATACGGCTCGTGACGTCCGATGGGCGAGGCCGCGATCGCTTTGATCTTGGCCGGCAGCCCGTCGAAAGAGCGCGGGTCCTTGGACGAAGGCTTGGCGACGCAGTCGAAGGCGCCGATCTCGAGCGCCTTGATCGTCGTCGACGCGCCGCGCTCGGTCATGGTCGAAACCATGATCACACGCGTCGGACGCAGACGCATGATCTTCTCGAGGAATTCGAGACCGTTCATATTCGGCATCTCGACGTCCAGCGTCACCACATCCGGATCGAGCGTCTTGATGGCATGCCTCGCCTCGAGCGGGTCGGCGGCCTCGCCCACGACGGAGATGGCGGGGTCCCGACAGAGCGTCGCTGCGATGAGTCCTCGCATGGTGGCGGAATCGTCGACGATCAGCACACGAACAGACATCTTACGAATTTCCTCTGGATCGGAGACGATAGGTGGTGACGCCGTCATATTCCAAAGCGGATGTGGCCGCGCCGGACACGCGTTCGGAATGGCCGATGTAGAGACGTCCGTCCGGATTGAAGAGCGGAACGAAGCGGCTCCAGATGTTTTCTTGCGTCTTCTCTTCGAAATAGATCACGACGTTTCGACAGAAGATGGCGTCGAAGCGGCCGGTCATCGGCCAATGGCCGATGAGATTGAGCTCGCGGAAGGAGACGAGCGAAGCGAGCTCCTCCGTCACGCCCCATTCGTCGCGTCCGCCGCCGAGCGGCGTGAACCAGCGGCTGCGCAGCTGCGACGGCACAGCCTCTATGACATCGCGGCCATAGACGCCATTGGCGCCGGCGGCGACCATGTTGGGATCGATGTCGGTGGCCAGAACCTTGACGTCGAGCTCCGCCGCCTCCGGTATGACGGAGAGGATCGACATGGCGATCGAATAGGGCTCCTGTCCATTGGAGCAGGCGGCCGACCAGATGCGCAGGCGCGCGCCCTTGCGCACAGCGGCTGCGCGCTTGGCGAGGACATTCTCCTCGAGATGCTTGAAGTGATGCGGCTCCCGGAAGAAGCGTGTGACATTGGTGGTGAGCGCCGCCATCATCTTCTGGCGCTCGTCGAGTCCATCTTCGCTGACGACCAGCGCGCAATAGTCACGAAAATTCTCGAGCCCCAGGCTGCGCAGCCGCTTGGCCAGGCGCGAATAGACGAGCGTGGCCTTGGAGTCCGGCAGATAGATGCCGGCGTCCTCGTGCAGGATCGAGGCGATCCGCTTGAAATCATCCTGCGTCAGCAGGAATTCTCCAGGGACGAGCGGAGCCGTGGCGACGTGACGGTTTTTCATGCGGCTGCTTGCAGTTCTGTTCGTCTTTGCGCCCCTCGCGAGGCAGGGCTCGAAATCGGCGCCGATGCGGTCTATTCGGCCGCCGCAGGCATTTCGGCGACGATCATGTCGGCGCGCGGTCGCGCGACGATCGCATCGACGTCGAGGATCAGTGCGACGCGGCCGTCGCCGAGGATCGTCGCCGCTGCAATGCCATGCACATGGCCGTAATTGGTCTCGAGGCTCTTGATGACGACCTGACGCTGGCCCTGGATCGCATCGACGAGCAGCGCGCATTTCGCGCCGCTCTCCGATTCGACGAGCAGCGCGACCTGGGAGGTGGCCTCGATCGGCTCGTCGCGATACAGCAGCACGGCGCCGACATCGATCAGCGGCGTGAAGGTGTTGCGCGTGGCGATGACGCGCGCGCCGCTGCCGAGCTCGTGCACGCTCTCCTTCTTGGGTTGCAGCGTCTCGATGATCGCGGTCAGCGGAACGACCAGAGTCTGGCCGCCGACGGTGACGACCATTCCGTCGAGGACGGCCAAAGTCAGCGGCAGGCTCATCGAGAAGGTGGAGCCGCGGCCCGGAACGGAAGAGATGGAGATGCGGCCGCCGAGCGCTTGAATCGCGCGCTTGACCACATCCATGCCGACGCCGCGGCCGGAGATGTTGGAGACCGAGGAGGCGGTCGAGAAGCCGGGGAGAAAGATGAGATTGTCGATCTCGTCATCGGTGAGATTGGCTTCCGCCGGAATGAGGCCCCTGGAGACCGCGATCTGACGCACGCGCGCGCGATTGATGCCGGCGCCGTCGTCCGCGACCTCGATGACGATGCGGCCGGAGCGATGCGTCGCCGAGAGACGCAGCGAGCCTTCCTCCGGCTTGCCAGCCGCGATCCGGTCTTCCGCGTTCTCGATGCCGTGATCGACGGCGTTGCGGATCATATGGGTCAGCGGATCGGTCAGGCGCTCGATGACGGTCTTGTCGACCTCGGTCGCTTCGCCGTCCATGACGAGGCGAACGGCTTTGCCGGTCATCGACGCGACCTCGCGCACCGTGCGCGACATGCGCTGGAACACTGGCTTCACCGGTTGCGCGCGAATCGCCATCACGCTGTCCTGAATGTCGCGCGTCAGCTGCTCGAGCTCGTCGAGGCCGATCACGACAGAGGAGGCGCGCGAGAGGCCGGCCTCCGAAACACGCTGCGACAGCATCGCCTGATTGATGACCAGCTCGCCGACGAGATTGATGAGGCGATCGACGCGGTCGAGATCGACGCGAATCGTCGCCTGCACGGAGCCGGAGCCTTCGTTTTTGGCCGCTTCCGCCTTGGCGGCGGCGGGATGATCGTCGCTCGGCGCGGCGAAGGAGACCGGCGGCGGATCGGCGGAAACGCTCGTCTCCTTCGGCGGCGCGAGCACGGTCGGCGCGGCGGGCGCCTCATGCGGCTCGAGCGACTCCTGCAAGGCTTCGAGCAGCTTTCCGACATCGGCCGTCTCGACGGACAGCTCGCAGTCCCATTCGACGAATTCGAAGATCTCGCGCACCTGCTGCTCGGAGACGCCGGTCGTCAGATGAATCGTCCAGCACAGATAGGCGCCTTCCGGATCGAGCTCGGTCAGCTGCGGAATCTCGCCGATGTCGCATTCGACGGTCATCTCGCCGAGGCGGCCGAGCTCGCGCAGCAGGCGCAACGTCTCATTGGCCTTGGCGTAGAGCCCGGCGCCGGGCTTGAACCGCAAGATGAAGTCCTGCGTCGCGGGAGCCTCCGGCTCGCCTATGTCGAAGATCGAATCGAGCGAGATGCAGACAGGCACGAAATCGAGAGATTCGACGCTGATCTTGTCATCCTCAGTGGCGCTCCGCGGCGCGCTGCCGAGCAGAGCATTGAGCTCGTCGGCGATGAATTTCACCGCGCCCGCGTCGGCGCTGCCGTCTTCGCGCGCGGCGCGAACGAGATCGGCGAGCACGTCGGAGGCGCGCAGCAGCGTCTTGGTCACCGCCGGGGTCGCGGCGAGCTTGGCCGATCTTATGAGATCGAGCGTCGTCTCGAAGACATGGACGAATTCGACGAGCTCGTCGAAGCCGAATGCGCCGGCTCCTCCTTTGATCGAATGGACCGCGCGAAAGACGGCGTTGACGGTCTCGAGATCGTCATCGCCATCCTCCATTCTGAGCAGCCCACTCTCCAGCTCGACGAGCTGTTCCTCACATTCTTGAAAGAATGTCTGCTTGATGGCGGCCATCGGGTCCACGGGCGATCTCCCTTACAACGCTACGCTTTACACGGCCACGCGGCGAATTGCGTCCACGAGCTTCACGGGATTGAACGGCTTGACGATCCAGCCCGTCGCCCCGGCGCGGCGCGCGCGATCTTTTTTCTCGCCGTCGCTCTCGGTCGTCAGCACGAGAATCGGCACGCCGCGATGCTTCTCGTGCCGGCGCACGCCTTCGATGAATCCGAAGCCATCCATGCGCGGCATGTTGATGTCGGTGACGATCACATCGGGCGTCGCCTTCTCGAGCACTTCGAGACCATGCATCCCGTCTTCGGCCTGCACGACGCTGAAGCCGGCTTCCGAGAGCGCGAGCATCAGCATCTCGCGCATGGTTCGGGAATCGTCGACGGTCAAAATAGTCTTGCTCATTTCGCGCTTTCCTGTTCGGAAATTTCGGTGAAGGGAATGCCGAGCGTCTCCAGGGCCTCGAGGAGCGTGTCGGTCGGATGGACGACGTTCAGGGACATTCCGTCGGCCGCCCAGGTCGCATGCGCGGACAACAGCACCTGAATGCATTGCGTGCCGACCCTGGCGACATCGGAGGCGTCGATCGTCAACGGATTGCCGCGCGCATGCAGAAGCTCCGTGGCGAGCGGAGACGCCGCGCGAATGTCGAGGATCTCGGGTAGACGGACAGTGACCATCGGCTCATCTCATTCTCGTTGCGGCAGGGGCGGCCTCGTTGCGGAAGGGGCGGCGTCATGTTCAAGCCGCGTCGAGAACCGGCTCCGGCAGCAGATTCTGGATGGTCAGCACGCTGATCATCTCGTCTCCCGCGGCGACGACGCCCTTGACGAATGTCCGCGCGATCTCGGAGGCGACCTCCGGCGTCGGCTGGATCGCGTCCGGCGTCAGCGTCAAAATATTCGAGACGGCGTCGACGAGAAGGCCGACGACCTGACCGGCCGATTGCACGACGATGACCGCGTGGCGAGCCGTGGGCTCGCTCTGCATCAGGCCGAGACGCGTGGCGAGATCGATGACCGGCAGCACGGCGCCGCGAAGATTGATGACGCCGCGAACGAAGCTCGGCGAATGCGGCAGCGGCGTCGCGGGCGTCCAGCCGCGGATCTCGCGCACCGCCATTATGTCGATGCAGAATGTCTGCGCGCCGATATGAAAGGCGATGAACTCCTTCGCCTCGTTGGTCGCCACGCGGGAAATCGTCTCGGCCATGATCAGAACTCCTCCCAGCCCTCTTCGATCTGCGCGACCTGCTCCTTGGGAAGCGCTCCGCCGCGAGTCGTGACGCGCCGCGGCTGCGGCGACGTCTTGGTCATCGATAGCGGCTTCGGCCGCTTGGCGGCTGAAGCCCCGACATCCGGCCGTTCGCCGAGATCGAAGGCGTCGACGGAGATCGAGAGCCGCTCTATATCGTTCTTCAGGCCATGGCTCGCCGCTGTCGTCTCTTCGACCATTGCGGCGTTCTGCTGCGTGAACTGATCCATTTGCGCGACCGCCGTATTGACCTCGGCGAGGCCTGTCGCCTGCTCGCGCGCGCCATTGGCGATCTCGACGACGACCTTGTTCGCCTCCACCACCTGAACGACGATGCGATCGAGCGACTTGCCGGTCTGCGCGACCAGCGCGACGCCGTCCTCGACTTGCGACGAGGAGGTCGAGATCAGGCTCTTGATCTCGCGTGCGGCTTCTGCTGAGCGCTGCGCGAGCGCGCGCACTTCCGAGGCGACGACGGCGAAGCCGCGGCCCGCTTCGCCCGCGCGCGCCGCCTCGACGCCGGCGTTCAAGGCGAGAAGATTGGTCTGGAACGCGATCTCGTCGATCACGCCGATGATCTGGCCGATCTGGCGAGACGAGGTCTCGATCCGTCCCATGGCGCCGATCGCATTGCGCACGATCTCGCTGCTGCGCGTGGCGTCGGCTTGCGCCTCGGATACGACGCCGGCGGCGCGCTGCGCTCCGTCCGACGTCTTGTGAACCGTCGAGGTGATCTGCTCGAGCGCCGCGGAGGTCTGCTCGAGGCTCGCCGCCTGCTGCTCGGTGCGCTGCGCGAGCGCGTCGGCGGCGCCGGCGATCTCCCGCGTCCTCGAGGTCAGTCCGTCGATATGGCCGAGAATGTCCGCGAAGGCGCCGCGCAGCTTGTCGAGCGCCATATTATAGCAATGCCGGATCTTCTCGTAATCCGGCGAGAAAGGATCGTTCAACCGATGCTTGAGATTGCCGGCCGCGAGGCGCTCCAGCCCTTCGGTGAAGGATTTCATGAAGAATTCATGCGCCTCGACATAGCCGCGAGACTCGGCGTCATGCGCGGCGCGGCGTTCGGCGGCCGCGCGTTGCTCGGCGTTCTCCGCCTCGATGCGGCGCCGCGCCTCACTCTGCAAAGCGACGCGAAGATTTTCCAGCGCGACGAAGGCCGCGTCGAGCTCGCCGATCTTGCCGCAGCTCGCGACCGGCGTCTCGATATCGCCGCCGCGAATGCGCTCCAGCGTCGAGGCGAGCGTCGCGGCAGGATGGGAGATGCGGCGCGCGATGGCGCGATAAGCGGCGACGGCTCCCAGAAGGGTGATGCTCGCGCCAGCGGCTCCCCAGACGGGATCGAAGCCGGCGCCGCCCTGCAGCACGCGTGGTCCGAGCAGAATGAGAGGTCCGATCGCGATCCCGATGACGGGCGGAAGAAGTGTCGCGTAAAATTTCACCGCGCTGCCCTCGCTGCTGACGTAAAAACGACCGCGCTCCGCCGCAGGGGAAGGCTTACGATCGCTCAGACAGGCGAAAAGGACGAGAGGTCTCGTCGCGCTCACGCGGGCTCTTCGCAAAGAGCGGCGTCACGCTGGTTCGACTGACGGTGAGGAAGGAGGCGCCCCGACGGGGACATACCGGATCGCCGGCATATCGAGGCAGCTTCATGCTTTTGACCGACGTTGTGCGGTCAACCCGATATGCTTTCAGCGTAGCGGTGGGCGGTTAAATCTTCATTAGCGGGGCATAGGGCGCCCGCCGCAGGCGGACGCCATGATTCGAGACTTCGGACACGCCGCTGCGCCGAAAAATCGGCGCTTCGCTTCGCCGACCGTGTCAGGCGACCCGATGCGCAGGAATATACGGAGTGACGCGCGGCGAGGGGCTCGGAATGTCGTTCTTGTGGCGGTTGTCGAGCGCGGCCACGGTGGGCTTATGGAGGGGGCCGTCGTTCTGCGCGGGAGCGTTGGAGCTGTCATAGATGCTCGAAAGCTCGCCGATGAAACGCTCCATGGCTTTCAACGCCTGATACTCGGGTATCTGAGTGAGCTGTTCGATCATCTGCTCGCGGAGCTGCTTCAATTCATTGATCGGATGCATATGGAGGTCTCCCAGGAACGGCGGGTCGTTAATAAATTAGTAAGCAAATCTGGTGCGAGCCTTGCGTCCTCTCCTCCCTACTCATTGAACCGCATAGTACGGGCCGCTCATTCGCAGGACCAATTTTTCATTGTGCGGCCAGCGGCCTCTCATTCGGCAGCCAGCGTCGACGCCGTTCTGCCATATGACATTGGCGGCGAGCAGAGCCCCCTGTTGATCATCATAGAGAAGGATCGACCGCGGGAGCGGCACCCGCTGCGCGAGGCGCAGCCTGATGCCCCCTTGCGTGCGGTTCTTGTACAAGAATTCCGTCAGGAAGCGCTCGCCGCCATCGAGAATCTTGCCGGACTGCAGATGTACCGGCCGCCTTGCCTCTCGTCGACGTTCGACGAAGGACGCCGACGGCTCGACGACGACCGAATAGGTGACGACACCCTCGCGCGGCAGCATGCGTGACGCCACCGAGCGCATCCAGGCGCCTGCGCCTATGTCTCGCGCTTTCGTTCCATGAAGCAGCGGCTTGATCGCATCTCGTCTCGTCAACTCGAACGCCCCTCTATCGACAGCTCGCGCCGAACGATCTCGAAAAGGCGAACATCGCGTCGGCGGTCGAAAGATATGAGAGCGAGATTATTTCAAGGTTAACCGTTTTCATCGCAATCTCCATTCGCGCGCAGCCGACAGCCTCACGCAAGCTTTGAGACTTCTAATCCCGACGTCTCACGGATATGAAGGAAAGACAGATGACGGCGAGCGCGCTTTTCAACACGTCGGTTATGGGCATGTCGGCGCAGACCACGGCGCTCAGTGCGGTCGCGGAAAACATCTCGAACTCGAACACGGTCGGCTATAAAGAAGCGACCACGCAGTTCCAGACCATGTTGACGAGCTTCCAGGGCGGCAATGACGCCGATGGCGGCGTCGCTGCGAGCAATGTCGTCGAGGTCACCAAGTCCGGCTCCACGCTCAGCACGACATCGGCGACCGACCTCGCCATTCAGGGCGGCGGCTTTTTCGTCGTCAGCGATTCGACCGGCAACACCTATCTGACGCGGGCGGGTTCCTTCCTTCCCGATTCGCAAGGCCGACTCGTCAACACGGCCGGCTATTATCTCATGGGCTACAGCTCGTCGGCCGCATCAGCGCCGACCGATCCGGCGGGTCTCCAGGCGATCACCATTCCTTATGGAAAAGAAATCGGCACGGCTTCGACCAAAGGTTCGCTGACCGCCAATCTTCCCTCCACAGACGCCACGATCGCCGCTGCGGATCTTCCCTCGGCAAATGCGTCGAGCTCGACCTACTCTCAGAAGACATCCGTCACAGCCTATGACAATCTCGGCAATCCGGTGACGCTCGACGTCTACTTCTCCAAGACGTCGTCCAACAGCTGGGAAATGTCGGTGTTCGACGCATCGACCGCGACGAATGGCGGCTTCCCCTATTCGTCCGGCGCGATCACGACGCAGTCCCTCACATTCTCGGCGACCGACGGAAGCATCACCGGCGGCTCCAGCGCTTCGATCGCCGTCCCCAACGGCTCCACGCTCTCGCTCGATCTCTCCGGATTGACGCAGCTCGGCTCCTCCTTCTCGGTCTCCAATCCGACGATCAACGGCAACGCCGCTTCGCAGGTCAGCAGCGTCAGCATCGCGAAGGACGGCACGCTCAGCTATGTGCTCGGCAATGGCAAGAGCGTTTCGGCCTATAAGATTCCGCTCGGCACAGTCGCGAGCCCGACCAATCTGCAAGCGCTCTCGGGCAATACATTCGCCGTCACCAAAGAATCCGGCGCGGCCTATCTCGGCGACGCGAATTCCGAAAGCATGGGCGCCATCGCCTCCGATCAGCTCGAGGGATCGACAGTCGATCTCGCGACTCAATTGTCCAACATGATTGTTGCGCAACGCTCCTTCACCGCGAACAGTCAGGTCTTCCAGGTCGCGTCGGAAGTGATGCAAGTGCTGAACAATCTGAAGTAAGCGAATCAATGATAGGCGGTCGCCATGTCACTCACTAATGCCGGGGCGATCGCCAACCAGTCGCTCGGAGCGATCGCCGCTCAAATAAATGTCGTATCGCGCAACATAGCCGGAGTGAACGTCTCCGGCTATGCGACCAAGACGGCCCTGGTCTCGACGACCATTAATGGCGGAACGCAGATCGACGGCGTGGCGCGCGCCACCAATGCCGCGCTCTTCCAGAACTCCCTTCAGGCTTCCGCGACGCAAGCCGCGGCGGCGGCGCTGTCGTCTGGATTCGACCAGATCGATCAGGCTCTCGGACTCTCGTCCGGGACTGCGACCGACACTTCCACCAATCGCTCGCCCGCCGCGCTGCTCTCGGCGCTCGCGAGCGCGCTGCAGAGCTATAGCGCCTCTCCCTCGGATACGACCGTCGCGCAGACCGTTCTTTCGAGCGCCAAGGCGGTGGCGCAGGCGCTCAACACCGCTTCCACGACCGTGCAGCAACTGCGCGCGCAAGCCGATGGCGAGATCGCCTCTTCTGTCGCCAATATCAATTCGATCCTGTCGCAATTCCAGCAGGTGAACTCGGAGATCGTCGCGGGCGCGCAGACCGGACGCGACGTGACCTCCGCTCTCGATCAACGTGACGCTCTGCTCAAATCGCTTTCTTCGGAAATCGGCGTCACCACGGTCACGCGGGCCAATAACGACATGGTGATCTACGCCGATGGCGGCGCCACTCTGTTCGAGACGTCGCCACGCTCTGTCACATTCCAGGCGAGCGGCTCTTATACGGCGTCGACCACCGGAAACGCGGTCTATGTGGATGGCGTGCCAGTGACCGGCGCTTCCGCCTCCATGGCGATCCAATCGGGAAAATTGCAGGGTCTCACTCAGCTGCGCGACGTGATCGCTCCCCAATATCAAAATCAGCTGGACGAGACCGCGCGTGGGCTGATCGCCGCTTTCGCCGAAACCGATCAGTCGGGACTGGGCGGCTCGGCGCCGGGATTGTTCACCTACTCTGGCGCGACATCCGTTCCGGGCGCGACCGTCGTTCCCGGACTCGCTGGCGACATCATCGTCAATCCGAATGCGGATCCGAGCCAGGGCGGCAACCTCGATCGGTTGCGCGACGGCGGCATTTCCGACCCGAGCAATTCCGCCTATATCTACAACACGACCGGAGCGGCAGGCTTCACGGATCGCATAAATCAGCTCGTCGCGTCTTTCTCGACGTCGCAGAGCTTCGATCCTTCCGCCGGCCTCGGCTCCAGCCTCTCTCTGATGGACTATGCGACGTCGTCACTCGGCTGGTTCGAGGCTCAGCGTCAGCAGGCCACGGAAGCCGAATCCTATCAGTCGACGCTGCTGTCCCAGACCACCGACGCGCTCTCCAATGCGACCGGAGTCAATCTCGACGAGCAGATGTCGAAAATGCTCGACCTCGAAAACTCATACCAAGCTTCGGCGAAGCTCGTCTCGGCGATCGACGCTATGTATAAAGCGCTCTTCCAAGCGCTCTGACGGACGGACGGACAAATGGTCTCGATCACTTCGACCCAATCGCTCACCAATGCGCTGCGACGGTCTGTTCTCGACGTTCAGACGCAATTGTCGAAGGCGCAGTCCGAGGTGTCGACCGGGCGCATCGCCGATCTCGGTCTCGGCCTCGGCTCCGCGATTCAGCAGGACTATTCCTATGGCTTTCACGCCGATGATCTCGCAGCGCTCACCGCGAGCAACAATGTCGTCACGACACGCCTGAGCGCGACGGATACCGCGCTGAGCTCGCTCGCGAGCACAGCCCAGAATTTTCTCCAGACTTTGGTCAGCGCGCAATCGGGCGCCGGCAGTGATCCCGGCGCCATTCGCGGCTACGCCGAAACTGGGCTGAAATCGCTGATCTCCGCTTTGGACACCAGCGTCGATGGCGTCCACATCTTCGGCGGCGTGAACACGGGCGTCGCGCCACTCGCCGACTATTTCTCCACTCCTTCATCCACCGCCAAGCAGGCCGTCGATCAGGCGTTCTTCGGCGCCTTCGGAACGACGCAGGGAGGCGCCGGGGCGGCGGCCATCACCGATCAGCAGATGCAGACGTTCCTGTCCGGGTCATTTGCCGACCTTTTCTCGTCCTCGGGGTGGAGCAGCGACTGGTCGAGCGCCACCGATGAGACGGCGACGAACAGAATTTCTTTGTCGCAGACCTCCGAAACCTCTGTATCCGCCAATGAATCGGCGCTCCGAAAGCTCGCGCAGGCCTATACGATGGTCGCCGATCTGGGCGTCGATTCGCTGAGCGACCCCGCGTATCAACAGATTCTCAAGACTGCGTCGGCGACAATGTCTGATGCGATATCGGGGTTGACGACCCTGCGAGCGAAAGTCGGCGTGATGCAGAAGGGCGTTTCTGACGCGAATGATGCGCTTTCTGCGCAACGCGACATGATCACGACGCAGATCGGCTCTCTCGAAAACGTCGATCCTTTCGAGGCCTCGACGCGGCTGAACAATCTCACCACTCAGCTCGAGACCTCGTATACGCTGACCGGAAAGATTCAACAGCTGACGCTGTCGAAATATATCTGAGCGCACGAATGACTCGAAGAGAACCGCATGTATCGTAATGTCTATGCGCAGACGGTGGAAGACTCTCCCGCCGCGGCCCGCGTGCGTGAGCGCGCCTTGATCGAGCGCGCCATTCGGCTTCTCGCGGTCGCAAAGGTCAAGGGGGTGAGAAGCAGCGAGTCGTTCGAGGCGACGGCGAACATGCGACGAATCTGGACCGTGTTCATCGAAGACCTCGGCAGCGACGGGAATGCGCTTCCAGAAGCGCTTCGCGCCTCACTCATCTCGATCGGCCTTTGGGTTCTGCGCGAGCTCGAGGCGATCGATTGTGGCAGGTCGGACAATTTCGACGGCGTCATCGAGATCAATCAGATGATTGCCGATGGACTGAGCTGAGGGCGGCATGAATATTTCGTTACGGCGGGGCGAAAAGCTCTATCTCAATGGCGCGGTCATCCGCGCCGATCGGAAAGTCTGCATCGAGCTTCTCAACGACGTGACCTTTCTGCTCGAGAATCATGTGATGCAGGCGAAGGACGCCACATCGCCGCTGCGGCAGCTCTATTTCGTCGTGCAGCTGATGTTGATGTCGCCCAACGACACGACGGCGGCGTTGGATATGTGCCGCAGCATGCTCGCCTCGCTCAACACCGCCTTTCCCGATCCGCGAATCCTCAATGGATTAGCGCTGGCCGCGAAATATGTCGACGACAAACGAATGTTCGATGCGTTGAAGACCATTCGCACGCTGTTCCCCTTCGAATCGGAAATATTGGTCCCGAGTTCGGCGCAGGACAGCGGCAAGGCAGCCTGAGGAGGCGATACTGTGACCGTGACTTCGACGACCTCCATCACCAATGCGACCGCGACGACGAGCTCGAGCGCGACATCGTCCACCAGCAGCTCCACGCAGACGCTCGGCTATGACCAGTTTCTGACGCTCCTCGTCACAGAGATGAAGTATCAGGATCCGACCAAGCCGATGGATCCGACGCAGACAGTATCGCAACTCGCGTCGTTTTCGTCGGTGGAGCAGGCGGTCAAGACGAATGCGACGCTGACGTCGATCTTGAATTCGAATTTGCTCACTCAGGCGAGCTCTTTCATCGGCAAGACCGTGTCGTCCTCTGACGGCTCGACCTCCGGGGTCGTCGCTTCCGTATCGACATCGAGTTCGGGCGTGACGGCGACGCTCACCGATGGATCGACGATCTCTCTTGGTTCGGGCGTCACAGTGCGCCAATGAACGAGGCGGACGCACTCGAGATCATGCAGCGCGCCATCTTCACCGTGCTCGTCGTCTCGAGTCCGGTCGTCGGCGCGGCCATGGCGGTCGGCATCGTGATCGCGCTGCTGCAGGCGCTGACGCAGGTCCAGGAAATGACCTTGACCTTCGTGCCGAAAATCATTGTGATCTTCGTCGCTCTCGGGCTCTCCGCGCCTTTCCTCGGCGCCCAGATCCAAGCGTTCACCGACTATGCGTATTCGCGTATCGAGAAGGGATTCTGAGGGCGGCCACGCCCGCGACGTCGCGGGGCGTTCGACGCCGCTGGGAGCGAGATGATGACCGACGTCGCATTGGCTGGAGGCACGCCCGAGGGACGCGCCAAGGACGTCGGATTCGCTCTGGCGATCATCTTCATCCTCTGCATCTTCTTCCTGCCGATCCCGCCCTTTCTCATCGATATCGGCCTCGCCTTCTCGATCGCGCTCGCCGTGCTGATCTTGATGGTCTCGCTCTGGATTCAGAAGCCGCTCGAATTCTCCGCCTTTCCGACGATCCTCCTCGTCGCGACGATCCTGCGCCTTTCGCTCAACATTGCGACGACGCGCCTCATTCTGGGACATGGCGCGGAGGGCACGGCGGCGGCGGGCTATATCATCGCCGGCTTCTCCAAGCTGGTGATGAGCGGAGACTTCGTCATCGGTCTGACCGTCTTCTCGATCATCGTCACCGTGAATTTTCTCGTCATCACCAAGGGCGCGACGCGTATCGCAGAAGTCGGCGCGCGTTTCACCCTCGATTCGATCCCCGGCAAGCAGATGGCGATCGACGCCGATCTTTCCGCCGGGCTGATCGACGAGAAGCAGGCGCAGTCGCGGCGTCGGGAGCTCGAGGAGGAGAGCTCCTTTTTCGGCTCCATGGACGGCGCATCGAAATTCGTTCGCGGCGACGCCATCGCAGGCCTCATCATTCTCGCCGTCAATATTTTCGGCGGGATCGTCATCGGCGTCACGCGGCATGGCATGCCGCTGTCGAGCGCCGCGGATGTGTTCACCAAGCTCTCCGTGGGCGAAGGCCTCGTCTCGCAGATTCCCGCGCTCATCGTTTCGCTTGCGGCAGGTCTTCTCGTTTCGAAGGGCGGCACGCGCGGTTCGACAGAGCAGAATATCGTGCGTCAGCTCGGCAATTATCCGAAGGCGCTGTATGTCGCCTCATCCTTGCTGTTCGTGCTGGCGATGATGCCCGGTCTGCCGCTCACGCCTTTCATGCTGCTCGGCGGCGCCATGGCCTTCGTCGCCTATTCGACGCCGAAGCAGGCCGCAAAGCTCCGCGCCACCGAAGAGGCGAAAAAAGCCGAGGATGATCGGCGCGCGCAGGCGGAAGCCAAGGATTCGATCCGCGAATATTTGAAAACGCCGGGCGTGGAGCTCTGCCTCGGCAAGCAGCTGTCGTCGCGTCTGTTGATGTCGCAGGACGAGCTCGCGCATCGCGTCGGCAAGATGCGCCGCAATTTCGCCAGGCAATATGGCTTTGTGATACCGGAGATCAAGCTCACAGACGATCTCGCGCTGAAGCAGAAGAGCTATCAGATCAAGATTCACGGCACCGTGGTCACGACGCAGGAACTGCAGCTCGGCCAGCATCTCATCATCGTCGGTCAGGGGCGCCAGCCCGATCTTCCGGGTGACGAGACGGTCGATCCGGCCTTCGGCCTCAAGTCCTTCTGGATACCGGACGCGCTTGTCGCCGAGGCGCGCCGTGACGGATTCGAGCCGGTCGATCCGATTTCCGTGCTGCTCACCCATCTTTCGGAAGTGCTGCGCAATAATCTTTCGCAGCTCCTGTCCTATCGAGACGCGCGCATGCTTCTCGATCGCCTCGAGCCGGAGTATCGCAAGCTCATCGACGAGATGGTGCCCAATCTCATCTCCAATTCCGGCCTCCATTCCGTGCTCAAGCTGCTGCTCGCCGAGCGTGTGTCGATCCGCAATCTCGATCTCATCCTGGAGGCGGTCAGCGAAGTGGTTCCTTACGCACGTCGCGCCGAGCCGATCGTCGAGCATGTCCGGACCAGGCTCGCGCCGCAAATTTGCGGCGAGGTCGCGGTGAATGGCGTGTTGAGCGTTTTGCGCCTCGGCGCGCGCTGGGATTTGTTCTTCCACGAGAGCCTGCGGCGCGACGCCAAAGGGGAGATCGTCGAATTCAACGCCGATCCGTCGCTCATCGAGCAGTTCGGCCAGGAGGCCGGCGCGGCGATTCGCGAGCGCATCGAGCGCGGCGACATATTCGCCGTCGTGACGACTCCCGAGGCGCGGCCTTATGTGAAGATGATCGTAGGGCGTCTTTTTTCTGCGCTGCCCATTCTTTCGCATCTCGAGATCGCCCGTGGCGTCGAGATCAAATCGCTCGGAACCATTTCGTGACGATGGGGCTGACGGGCGTCATCACGACGCTGTTCGTGCTTTTTTGCAGGATAGGCGCATGCATCATGACGATACCCGGCTTTTCGAGCCAGAGGGTGCCGGTGCGCGCGCGGCTCTATATTGCGATCGGCGTGACGGTCGCATTGGCGCCGGCGCTCGCCGATGTCGTCGCGCCTGTCGTGGCGGAGGCCACTCCGGGCGGCGTGCTGTTCGTGCTGCTCAGCGAGCTTCTCGTCGGCGTGATGATCGGCTCGATGGCGCGTCTCTTCTTCTTCGCGCTCGAGACCATGACAACGGCCGCTGCGATGACGACGGGGCTCGGCAATATTCTGGGCTCGTCGGTCGAGGAGGCGGAGCAGCTTCCGGCGATGAGCTCATTTATCATGCTCGGCGCCACCACGCTCGTTTTCGTGCTCGATCAGCATTGGGAGATGATTCGTGGGCTATTCGCCTCCTATTCCGCGATCCCGGTGAGGGACGGGCTGCCGGCCGATGGAATGTTGCGGGAGTATATGAAGGTGCTGTCGCAAGCTTTCCTGCTGGCGCTGCGTATCAGTAGTCCGTTTCTCTTGTTCGGATTCATCGTCAATCTCGCCTTCGGCTTCCTCAACCGCATGTCGCCTACGGTGCCGGTCTATTTCGTGTCGACGCCGCTTCTGATCGGGCTCGGCGTCTATTGGTTCTATGTCATGGCGGATGATTTCTTCACGGCTTTCTCCTCGGCGTTCGGCGCCTGGCTCTTGTCGGGATAACGGCGATGAATTGGAAAAATCAACGGCGGATTCTCGCGGTGCATGAGCAATTGCATCGCATCGAGGTCGGGCGATTGTCGCGTCTCGAACGCAAGGCGCGAGAGTTGAAGGAGGAGGAGGCGCGAATCGTCGAATGTCTCAATGGCAATCGAAACATGATCGCGCTCTTTCCCGAGGTCGTTCTGCAACGACTGAAGTCCAATATCCGGCAACAGCAGGAGCTGCTCAAAGAGGTCGATCGGCAAACGAATGTGACCATGGAGCAGGCCAAGCGCGTGAAGCAGGCCGAGCGACTGGTCGCTGACGCCGAGATGGAGCGAGAGCGCGTCTCGGAGCTGGAGGCGCTCGCCGAGATCATCGAGCATTACGCGACGCCGCGGGACTTCAGCGCGCCGTAAGACTCTTCGCGTAGAAGAGACTTTGTCGAAGGATTGGAGATGCATGTCGATCTTTCCCGCTACCGATCTCGTCACAGAAGTCGCAAAGGCCGCCGATCCGACGCGTCGCGATGCGGCGGTCGCGCGCCTGAGCGAGATTTCGAAGGCTACGCCGAATTCGGTCGACGGCTTCGCGACTCTCATAGCCGACAATCACAAGGCGCCGCCGTCGCCGAAGCCGTTCGTCGCATCGCCGATAGCGACAAATGGCTCCGGCGCCACTGGGTTGTCGAGCATTCGTCCCGGCGAAGCGACGCAGAAGTTCGAGGCCTTCATCATTCAATCCTCCCTGGAGACGATTCTTCCGAAATCGGACGGGGGATTCTTCGGTCGCGGCACAGCGGGCGACGTATGGCGGTCGATGATCGCCGAACAGATCGGCGATCAGATCGCGAAAGCTGGCGGACTTGGCCTGCGTAAGCTTCTCGATCACGATTTGTCGACACGCGCGGAGCGCTCGAAGACGTCGTGATCTCGTTGGTCGTCTCCTCGATCGCGATTCGCCTTGGTTTGACTGGATTTTGGACATGGTTGCCTATCGGAACAGCGATGAGAGATCGAACGGAGCGCCATTGCGGAGCGATCACGCTCATGAGGCTCGGCGCGCCGCTTTTATCGGTTGCGTCGATCGACTGACGCGTCTCATCGAACGTGAGAGCGAGGCGCTACGGACGCGGGCGAATGTCGATTTCGAGGACTTCAATGCGCGCAAGACCCATGCGCTGCTGGAGTTCTCCCGCGCTTCTCGCGTCTACGCCGCGCCGCGTTCGGCGACGATCGAATCGAAAATCGAAAATCTGCGCGCCACGCTCCTCGAGAATGGGAAGCTGTTGGAGCGCCGCCTTCGCGCGATGCGGGAGATTGCCGGCATCATGATCTGCACGATCGAAATGGCGGAGTCCGACGGGACCTATTCCACCCGTTCGTCGAGGGACCGTTGATTTTGGAGCCGAGCCGATGATGCGAATGGTTTTGATCGGAATTTGGGCCTGTGTGGTGACGCTCGCTTCGACCTTCGGCGCGTCCTACTGGAAATCGCATCGTAGCGCGCCGGCGGAAGCGGTTCCGCATGCGGAAAAGCTCGAAGTCAAGAAGGTCAAGCCGATCACCGTGCCGATCATCTCCGAAGGAACGTTGAAGGGCTATATTTCTGCGGAATTCGCCTATGTCGTCGAGGCATCGAACAAGGCGCATGGCGGTGGAGGCGGCGCCGTCGATGCGGACAGCTATGTGATGGACGAGGCGTTTCGGCGTCTTTACGCCGACAATAGTCTCGATTTTCGGCGGATCGAGAAATATGATCTCAATTCGCTGACCAAGGAGCTCACCAAGAGCATCAACCAACGGCTCGGCGCGGATCTCGTGCGGGAGACATTGGTGAAGAGCTTCGCCTTTGTGCCGAAAGACGATATCCCGCATTGAAAAAAAAGCCGACCAGCGAGACGCCGGTCGGAACCTTCAGCGGATTCGAGATATCGAGCTGTCGATCGCGGGGTTCAGCCGACCATCATATAGCCGAGGAAGCGTTGGGAATCGATCGGATCATAGCCGAGGCGGGCGCGCAGCTTCTTACGCAGCTTGCTCACATGGCTTTCGACGACATTCTCTTCGACCACGTCGTCGAAGAGGCCGTAGACCGCGTTGAAGATTTGCGACTTGGTCAGACGACGGCCGCGATTCATCACGAAATATTCGAGAATTCTGCGCTCACGGCGCGGCAGGTTGAACGCTTCGCCACGCACCAGCGGATCGCGACCGTCGAAGAACACCTGCATCGGCCCGACGACGGCGTAATCGCGGCGCGTCTCTGCGCGACGTCGAATGGCGTAGACGCGCGCGAGAATCTCCTTCACATGAATCGGCTTTCTCACCACATCGTCGACGCCGGCGGTGAACAGCCCCAGCGTCTGCTCGAGCGATGGCGCCTCGTTCATCGCGATGACCGGCGCCTGCGAGCGCTTGCGAATGAGCTTCGGCAGCTCTTCGCGCTCCGGGCATTCGCCGATCAAAAAGGCCTCCACGGCGAGCATATCCGTCTCGACGGCGGAGTCGACCCAATCGATGAACTGCCCGGAACAGAATCCCGCCGAGGAGATTCCCTCCTGGCCGAAGTGGCGCGCATACCCACTCGTCACCAGTTCACGCTCGTCGACGATTATGAACATTGCCGTCCCCTTGACATCCGTCTCGCCCTGGCAATCTGCGCGAATCACTATAGCGACTACTTAGCCGCATCGATTCCACGACGTCAATGAAATAGTAACCATATAAAGTAATGCTTCCTTCATCAGCTTCGCGTCCGCGCTGCGGTCGTCGAATCGGGCGCCGTGCAAGCCACACGCAAGGCGGATCGGGCAGCCTGCGCTCCGTCAAAGATCGACGTCGAGCCAGATCCCGAGCCAAAGCCAATGTCAAATTTGCGAAAGGCGCTCCCGCTCGTCGCCGCGGCGGCGTTCGTTTCCTGCGCCTTTGCTGTCGGGGCGGAGCAGAAGAAGGCGGAGCCGATCGCGAGGGACGAGCCTGCGCGGGTGCGGGAAGCGCGCGCTGCGCCGCCGGCGCCCGACGCGCGTCAATATTGCGCCGATGTCGCCGCGGCCGCCAGCGCGGCGCGCAATGCGCGGCAGGAGAAGGAGCTGCTCGACGTAGAGCAGCGTATCGCCAAGCGGACTGCCGAGCTCGAAGCCAAGCGCGCCGAGCTGCAGGACGTCCTCGATCGCTACGACACGCTTCTGAAGCAGACGGACGAAAGACTCGTCTCCATCTATGGACGCATGCGGCCGGAGGCGGCCGCGGCGCAATTCGCGAATATGGAGGAGGACATGGCGGCGGCGATGTTGATGCGGCTCCAGCCAAAGCAGTCCAGCGCGATCCTCAATGAGATGGACGCCTCCCGCGCCGTTATGCTGACCAAGAAAGTGGCCGCATTGTCGAGCCTCGTCGGCGGTGGGAAGAAGCAATGAAGAAACTCGGCGTGGCGGTCGCTTCTGTCCTCGCACTCTCTGGATGCGCCGCCGATCCGCGCGACATCGGGCGCGAGCCGCATATGAGCCCCGTGGGCAGCGGATTCTCGGCCTATGACGATCAGCTGCCGACAGGCTCGACGCGTCCGCCTGCCCTCGGACCGCAAATGCGGCTCGACGAGAACAGAGTCAATCTCTATCGCGACGTTCGGGCCATGACCGTCGGCGACGTCGTCACGGTCAATATATCGATGGACGACAAGGCGGTTCTCGGTAATTCGACGGATCGCTCACGCGACTCCAAGATCAAGACGACCTGGTCGTTCTTGTTCGATTTCCTCGCCGGGGCGTCCTCCGCGCCGCCCGAGCGGAAATGGACTGGTTCGGTCAATAATGATCTGCAGTCGAGCACATCGACGCAAGGGCAGGGGTCGATCAATCGGTCCGAGCAGATACGCTTGTCGGTCGCCGCGGTCGTCACCGCCGTTTTGCCGAACGGCAATCTGATGTTGCGAGGATCGCAGGAGATCCGCGTGAATTACGAGCTGCGGGTGCTGACGATCGCCGGCATCGCGCGGCCGCGCGACATCGGCAAGGACAATATGATCTCCTACGACAAGATCGCAGAGGCGCGCGTCTCCTATGGCGGACGCGGCCGATTGTCGGAGGTGCAGCAGCCCGCATGGGGCCAGCAGGCCTACGACATTTTCGCGCCGTTCTGAGACAGGGGGAAAGGATCGTGGCCGCGCCGCCTGGCTCCACCACCGCGCAAGCGCAATCGTCGTCTTCCGGGCAGCTGGCGCTCGCGCTGATCATCGCGACGGCGCTCGGCGCCGGCGGCGGCGGCTTCCTCGGCTTCACCTTGACTGGCGATCCGACTGCGAGCGGCAAGCCGGCCGCCGCCGAGCCGCAGCAGCACGAGAGCGCGGCGCCGAAAAAGAGCGCGGAGCCGGCGGATAAGGGACATGGCGGACACGGCGCCGCCGCGCCTGCCGAGGGCGCCGCGAAAGACGGGGCCGCGAAAATGAAGCTCAAGGAGCTCGCGCCGATCGTCACCAATCTCGCGGTTCCCGAGACCGGCTGGGTGCGTCTTCAGGCTTCCATCGTCTATGATTCCCAGGCGGTGCCGCAGCCCGACATTTTGGTCTCGCAGATCACGGCGGACATTGTCGCCTTTCTGCGGACGATGACGCTCGCATCTCTCGAGGGCTCGGACGGCCTGCGTCGCCTGCACGAAGATCTGACCGATCGGGCGGCGATCCGCTCCGAGGGGCATATTCAGGAGGTCATCATTCAAGCGCTGGTCGTTCAATGAAACGCTGTGCCGCGATCTTCATTCTTCTCCTGGCGCCGACGGCCGCCGTCGCGCAGGGGTTCGATCTCAATGCTCTGCTGCCTTCCGGGGGAGGCGCGGCGAGCGGCAAGATCGTGCAGCTTCTCGTCATATTGACGGTCCTCTCCATCGCGCCGGGCCTGCTCATAATGGTGACGAGCTTCACCCGTTTCGCCATCGCCTTGTCGTTTCTGCGCAGTGGATTGGGGCTGCAGAGCACGCCGGCCAATCTCGTTCTGATCAGCCTGGCCTTGTTCATGACCTTCTATGTCATGGCGCCGACCTTCGACGCGGCCTGGAAGGACGGCCTGAAGCCGTTGATGGACAACAAGATCACCGAGGTCGAGGCGTTCGACAAGATCTCGCAGCCGTTTCGGCGCTTCATGATCGCCAATGTGCGCGACAAGGACATCAAGCTGTTCGAGAACCTCGTGAAGGACAAGGCGACGACCGGGGACTATGACAAGCTCGGCCTCCAGGTGCTCGCCCCGGCCTTCATGATCTCGGAGCTGCGCCGCGGATTCGAGATCGGATTTCTCATCGTCCTGCCCTTCCTCGTCATCGACATGATCGTCGCCGTGATCACCATGTCGATGGGCATGATGATGCTGCCGCCCACGGCCATATCGCTCCCGATAAAAGTGTTGTTCTTCATTCTCATCGACGGCTGGAATCTGCTCGTCGGCAGTCTCATTCGATCCTATTCCTGAGAACGCCTCGGGGAGGCGCCCGCAGCCGCGAATGGCGGCTTCAAATCCCTGTTAGGCCTTCATTAATCGCATTTTATGCGACTTGTGGCGCTCCTTCGCCCTCCATGTAATATCCGATTGTCCGGCGCGGTTATGCGAGACCGCAGGCGCGCCGTCGACAGAGTTCTTCGGATAGGGCAGGGCGCCCAAGGCATGATGCCGCTTCCGTCGAGCCGGTGAGTTTCCGGGATGTCGCGTTCACCTCATCCAAGGATCGACGAGTCATGACCAGCATTTTGACCAACGCCTCCGCCATCACCGCTCTGCAGTCGCTGCGCTCGGTCCAGTCGTCTCTCGCTTCCACCCAGAAGGAGATTTCGACGGGCTTGAAGATTTCGTCGGCCACCGACAACGCCTCGACCTGGTCGATCGCTCAGACGATGAAATCCGATCAGGGAGTTCTCTCGACGATCAGCGACTCGCTGTCGGTCAGCTCCTCGGTGCTCAACGTCGCCACGGCCGCGGTGACCAACGCCATTTCGGTCGTCAACAACATCAAATCCGCCGTCGCGCAGGCCGCTCAGCCCGGCGCGGATCTGGCCAAGATCGGCACGAGCCTCACGGGTCTCAGCGATCAGCTCAAGAGCATTGTCAGCTCGGCGAATTTCAACGGTTTGAATCTGCTCGACGGCTCGCGCAGCACCTTCAACTCCATCGCCTCCTATAGCGACGGAACCGGCACTTCGGCCTCGGCGCTGAACACGATCAACCTGTCGGTCTCCGCCCTGATCGGCGGCGGCGGCGCTTCTCCGGCGGTTGCCGCCGGCGCGGGCATATTGGAGGCGGCTCAGGCCACCGGCGCCACTGCGGCGACGAATTTCACCAGCCTCTCGTCTTCCGACGTCGCTTCGAGCTCGACGATCACCGACACTTTGTCGAACGCCGACAAGGTGGTCGCGGATCTGACGCAATATGCGTCGAAGATCGGCGCGACGCAGACCAGCGTCAATGGACAGGCCGCCTTCGTCAAGACCCTGAACGAAGGTCTGACGGCGGGCGTCAGCTCGCTGGTCGACGCCGACATGAACGAGGCTTCGACCCGCCTGCAGGCGTTGCAGACGCAGCAGCAGCTCGGCGTTCAGTCGCTGTCGATCGCCAATCAGAACAGCCAAATCATCCTGCGCCTGTTCCAGTAATCCGCCACTCTCCAAATTCGAAAAGAAGCCGCGCCCTTCGGGGCGCGGCTTTTTTTTGTCGCGCGCGCGACGCTGAGGCATTGCCCGTTTAGACCTTTATTAAGGTTATCTAGTTAGGTTAACCACCGTGCAGGCTGTGCTGTGTAACCGTCGAAACCGACATGGTTTCGACGGGTCGTCGAGTGGACTGGCTCCCGCGATGTCGTGGCGCTCCGCCGATGACTGCTTCGGATAGGGTTGTTCCAACCCAAAGGCATGATGCCGTTTCCGTCGAGCCGGTGAAATTCCGGGATGCCTTTCGTCACTAGTTTCACCCCAAAAGGGATCGATGAGTCATGTCCAGCATTCTCACTAACCCCTCGGCTATCACGGCCCTTCAATCGCTTCGGGCGACGCAGCATGCGCTTGCGACGACGCAGAAGGAAGTCTCGACGGGTCTCAAGATTTCGAGCGCCACCGACAACGCCTCCACCTGGTCGATCGCCGAGACGATGAAGTCGGATCAGGGCGTGCTGTCGACGATCGGCGACTCGATGACGGTGAGCTCGTCTCTTCTCAATATCGCCCAGACCGCCGTCACCAATGCGATCTCGGTGCTCAACAACATCAAATCGGCGGTCGCGCAGGCCGCGCAGCCCGGCGCCGACACCGCCAAGATCGGCACCAGCCTCACCGGCCTCAGCAATCAGCTCAAGAGCATCGTCGCCTCGGCGAGCTTCAACGGTCTGAACATTCTGGACGGCTCGCAGTCCAGCTTCGCCTTCATCGCCTCCTACACCGACGGCGGCGGCTCCACGGCGTCCGCTCTGAACACGATCAACCTCGCCGCGACCGCGCTGATCGGCGGGGGCGGAACATCGCCGGCCGTGGCGGCCGGCTCTGGCATTCTCGAAGCCGCTCAGGGCACTGGCGCGACGGCTGCGACCGATTTAACCAATTTGTCGACGACGGACGTCAGCTCGGCGTCGGTCATCACGGACTCGCTGACCAACGCCGACAAGGCGATCTCCGATCTTACCAAATACGCGGCGCAGATCGGCGCGACGCAGACGACGATCACTGGCCAGGCCGCCTTCGTCAAGACGTTGAACGAAGCGCTCACCAATGGCGTGAGCTCGCTGGTCGACGCCGATATGAACGAGGCCTCGACCCGCTTGCAGGCGCTGCAGACGCAGCAGCAGCTCGGAGTTCAGTCCCTGTCGATCGCGAATCAGAACAGCCAGATCATCCTCAAGCTCTTCCAGTGAGGGTTCCAACGCTTCGAGCAAGGGTCTCGCCGTGGCCGGCGAGACCCTTCCTCGGATGAATTGAGACGAGTGGCAAAGTTCGCGCAAGCCACCCGCTGCACATTGGGTCACCGCATCGCGTCAACCCGATGAAACGCCCCCGATGGATCGCCTAAATCAGCTGCGAGACAATCTGCTCGGACTAGGTCCCCGCAAGCTCGCCGCCCTCGCCATGATCTTTGTCCTCGTCCTGGCGGTAACCGGGGTCGGGGCATATTATCTTTCGCGTCCGAATTTCGAAGTGCTCTATGCGGGCCTCGATCGAGAGGATGTGAGCCGTATCGGCGCCGCCTTGAAATCGAGCGGTATTCCCTTCGATATCAATCCTGAGGGCAATGCCGTCTCGGTCCATTATGGACAGACCGCGCCGGCGCGCATGATGCTCGCCGAACGCGGACTGCCGCAGAGCGCCAACGCCGGCTACGAGCTCTTCGACAAGGTCGGATCCCTCGGCCTGACGTCCTTCATGCAGGAGGTGACGCGCATTCGTGCGCTCGAAGGCGAGCTCGCCCGCACCATTCAGCTGATTCGGGGCGTGAAGGCGGCGAGAGTCCATATCGTGCTCGCCGACGAGGGCTCGTTCCGCCGCGCCAAGCAGCCTGCTTCCGCCTCGGTCGTCATTCGCACCGAGAGCCCGGATGATTCGAAAGCCGCTCACGCGATCCGGCATCTCGTCGCCGCCTCGATACCCGGCATGACGGTCGATCAGGTGACCGTGCTCAACACGGATGGCATGCTGCTGACCACGTCCGAAGGTGACGAGAACGACGCCGTACCTGGAAAGACGCTGACGCTCGAGCGCACGGTCGCCAAGGACATACAAGACAATATCCGCCGCACGCTCACTCCCTATCTTCGCTTGTCGAATTTCCAGGTCAGCGTGCGGACGCGCATCAACACAGACCGCAAGCAGACCAATGAGACGATCTTCGATCCAGAATCGCGGGTCGAGCGCTCGGTGCGCGTCGTGAAAGAGAATTCCACCTCACAGAACAACAGCACGACCGGCGCCGCCGGCGCGGACCGCAACATTCCACAGGACAACAAGCAGGCTTCCTCCTCCGAGGGCAAGCAGTCCAACGACGAGAACAAAAAGAACGAAGAGCTCACCAATTTCGAGCTCTCGTCCAAGACGATCACGACGGTCAGTGGAGGCTATACGGTCGAGAATATCTCGATCGCGGTGCTGGTCAATCGCGCGAGCCTCGGCGGCCCCGGCAAGGATGCGCCGAAGTCCGACGCCGTCGAGCGGCAGATCAAGGAAATCGAGCAATTGGTCTCCACGGCAGCCGGTCTCCACAAGGAGCGCGGCGATACGGTCAAGGTTTCGGCCGTGGAATTCATGCCGAACGAGAACGACATGGGGCCGGTCGAGGCGCCGGGATGGGCCGACGCGCTCACCCATCAGCTCGGCTCTGTCATCAACGCCCTCGCGCTGGTCGCCGTCACCGTGATGCTCGTCGTCTTCGGCCTGCGTCCAGCGACCCGCGCCCTGCTGGCCGAGACGCCGGCGACGGCCATCGCCGCGGATACATCGTCGATGCTCGACATCGACGATGCCGTCGAATTGCCTTTCACGCCGCTCGAAGCGCCGGAGTTCACCATGGCGGCGGCCGCGGACACCGGGCTCATCGAAGACATCGCCAATCAAGAGAAGTTCACTCAGCAGAAGCGGCTCGAGCAGTTGATCGAAGCCGATGAGATGCAGGCCGTGGCGATATTGAAGCAGTGGATGTATGCGGAAGGACGCGTCTGATGGCGCGTTCGGTCGCCTTCTATCTCCCGCGATTCGACGAAGCGCCGAAGAGTCTCGCGCCCGAGCCGCCCGCGCCCGTGATCGACTTCGTCGAGGCGGAGCCGGAGGCCGAGCGGCCGGAGGCCGAGCCGGAGGACGCGCCGCCGGTTCTCACGGATGAAATGCGCGAGCAATTGCACGAGGAAGGACGCGCGGCCGCCAAGGCCGATTGCGACGAGAAAGTCGAACGAGAGCGCGCGGCGTTCAACCAGCGGCTCGAGGAGGAGAGGCGGCGCTGGTCGCGCGAGGAGAGCGAGCGGCTCGGTCGCGAGTTTCGCGATGCGCTCGGGCGCTTCTCCGCGCGCATCGGCGACGACGTCGAGCGCATTCTCGAGCCCTTCGTGGTGCGCGAGATTCGGGAGAAGATGCTGGTCGGCCTCATCGAGACTTTGCGCGTGCTGATCGCCGATCGCGAAAATCCAGTCGTCCATCTGAGCGGGCCGGTCGATCTGCTCGAAGCGATCTGCACGAAATTGCACGGCGACGACATCGCGACCAGGATCGACGATGTCGGCGGCGTCGATGTGCGCGCGCGGCTCGATGCGACGACGATCGAAACGCGCCTCGGCGAATGGATGGCGCAGCTGCGCGAAGGAGACGAGGCCGCATGAGCGATCATGAGGAAAGCGAGATTATCTACATCCGCAAAAAGCACGGCGAGGAAGAGGAAGGGCATCACGGCGGCGTCTGGAAGCTCGCTTTCGCCGACTTCATGACCGCGATGATGGCCTTCTTTCTGGTGATGTGGCTCATCAACTCGACCTCGAAGGAAACCAAGGCGGCGATCGTCCAATATTTCAATCCCGTCCAGCTCATCGATTCCAATCCTGCGCATAAGGGGCTTCGCGATCCGGCTGAAGGCGGTCAGGGAAAGAGCCAGCAATCCAACACCGCGCCCGATAAAGGCGCGACGGCCTCGGCGCCGCCGACGCCTTCGGAGAAGGACAGTCCGCAGCGCGAGGCCGCTCTCCTCTATGACCCGATGACGACGCTCGACGAGATCGACCGGAAGTCGTCGCAACCTTCGTCCTTCGGCGATCCTTTCGATCGCAGCGCGCATGGCGTCGGCTATGTGGACGAGCGCATCGAGGACAATGGCTCGCCCGACAAATCGACATCGGCCGAAGCCGCGGAGGGTCCGCGCGCCAAGCCGGCTCCTTCGACGCCGCAGAGCAACGCCAAATCTTCGGCGCCGTCGCGTTCGACGGTGGCGGCGCTGCCGTCTGTCGAGGACAAGAAGGGCGAGGCGTCGGCCGCGAGCATGAAGGCCGCCGTGGAAAAGGTCGTCAAGGCCGAGCTCGCCACGCTGCGCGCCGCGCCGCATGTCGAGGTCGCGGAGACGCCGGAGGGGCTGCTCATCAGCCTCACCGACGACGCCAATTTCTCCATGTTCACGGTCGGCTCCGTCGAGCCGCGGCCGCAGGCCGTGCGCATCATCGGCCAGATCGGCCAGCTCCTGGCGAAGCAGAGCGGAGAGATCGAGCTGCGGGGACATACCGACGGACGCTCTTACAAATCGGCGACCTACGACAATTGGCGTCTCTCCTCGGATCGCGCGAATATGGCCTATTACATGCTCGTGCGCGGCGGCCTTCCGGAAAAGCGCGTCGTCAAGATCGCGGGCTACGCCGACCGTCGTCTGAAGACGCCGAAGGAGCCGCTCGCGGCCGTCAATCGCCGCATCGAAATCTTGCTGCGCAGGAGCGAAAGGTGAGGAGCTTTGCGCGAGTCGTCGTTCTGGCGACCGGCCTGATCATTGGTCTCGCATCCTGCGCCGAAGCAGGAGAGCTCACCGAGCAGGTGAGGGCGCTCAACACGCTGCAAGGCTCGATGGTGCAGGGAGCGCCGGGAGCGCGCGGCGCGATTCCGGCGCAGATCGAGCGCATCGAGCAGGTCGTGGCGTCCCTCGACGGCGAGGCCTGGAAAGAGAAGAGCAATTCGACGGCCGCGGCGATCTTCCTGTTCTGTGGCGGGCCGTCCCGTTCGATCCGCAAAATCCTCGATGCGCATCTCATTCCCGAGGCCGATGCGCCGCTCGTCGCGGGCGCGGTCGCCTATGCGGAAGGGCGTAGCGAGGACGCCGCCAAGCTGCTGACGCCGATCGACGCGCGGGCGCTGACGGACACGCTCGCGGCGCATCTGGCGCTGATACAGGGCGGATTGCTGATCGCCACCGACAAGACGAAGGCGCGCGAATTATTCGATCTCGCGCGGCTGCTGATGCCGAGCTCGCTCGTCGAGGAGGCGGCGCTGCGACGCGAGCTATCGCTCGTCGACGTCGCGCAGGACCCGAATAAATTTCTGGTTCTCGGCCGCCGCTATGGCGCGCAATATGCGAAGTCGCCCTTCTCTCGCAATTATTGGGACGAAGTGCGCGCGGCGACATTGCGCGCGGCCGCCAATGGCGACGCCCCCCGTCTGGGAGAGTTTCGAGCGATGATGAAGGGGGCCTCGCCCATGTTGCGGTTCGAGACGCATATGGGCGTCGCGCGTCACGCCATTCTCAGCGGCCGCGTCGCGCTGGCGACGACCGAAACGCAATATGCCGGACCTCTGGCCGATTCCCCCGCCGCGCGCGCGCGCGTCGAGCTCTATCGGGCTGCGCTCGCCGGCCTCGCTGGCGACTTCGAGACGGCGGAGGCGGAATTTCAAAAAATCGACCCGAGGATTCTTCCCTCGGCCGAGGTCGAGGTGCGCAATATCGTGACCGCTGCGATCAGCCGACTTCAGGGCGCGTCGGACGGCGTGTCGTCGGCCGCGCCGGCCGCGCCGGAGCCCGAGGACGCGCGCCCGGAGTCGACGGTGGAGCGTTCCGCGCGGCAGGCGTTGACCGACGCCGATGCGCTGCTGCAGCGGGCGACGCGCCGATGACTCTCGACCCTCTTTTCTCCAATCTGGCGACGGGCCGACTGCTCGGTCGACAGACCGACTCCGCTTCGCAGGGCCAACGTGAAGCGAATGGCGCGGATGCCCGCCAATTCGCTTCGCTTCTCTCCGATCTCGACGATCGGACCGCTCCCGCGGCGCGCGTCGCGGTCGACGATGCGACCGCTTCTACGACCGACGGCTCCGACGATCGTCCCGCGCGACGGTCTGCGACGGACGAATCGGCCGCCGCCGAATCGCCGAGCAATGCGCCGGCGCAGATGCAGGCTTTCGTTGCGGTTCCGGCCTTCGACATGAATTGGTCGCCCTCCGTAAATCCGCGACCCGCGATCGCCCGCTCCAACTCTGAATCATCGACCGCAGACGCTGCGCCGACGGGCGAGGATGGGAGCGCGCCGGTGGCCGAGGGACGTCCGCCGTCTGTCGGCGCGCTCTCGCATCCATCCAACGCCTTCGCGACCAATTTGCGCTCGGCGGATGATGTGCGCATAGGCGCGCGCGCGCCATCGGCGGCCGCGCCCACCGACTCGCCTCCGGCGGCGGCGCCGGATTCGGCTTCGACGCGGCGATCGACCCATGATCTCGGTGTCGGGCCTTCTGCGGCTTCGACTGCGACTGTGCGAACGCCGCGCGCAGCGGGTGCGATGTCCGACGTCGTTGCGATGCAGGCGCGCGGCGCATCGGCCCGACCTTCGTCCGAGTCGACGCCTGCGCCTTTCACGATCGCGCCTTCGAGCCCCGACATTGGTTCGACATTCGGTCGGATCGCTGTCGAGCCCACGACGAATGTCGCGAGCGAGAGCGGCCGAGCCTCTCTCGCGTCCGGCGGCGAAGGAGCCGATGTCGTCACGACGACGGATCTGCGCGACGCTTCGGCCGCAGAGGCTGCGCCTTCGCCGGCTTGGAGCGCGGCGGCGCAGCGGCGACAACCGCTCACAGCGACGGCGGCTGTCGACGATGCGGCGAGCCCGCGAACGCAACAAAGCGTCGACACGGATCGGCGACCGATCGAGCCTGTCGATCCGAGCGCGGATATCGCGCCTGGATCGCCGTCCGTGGCGGCGACGCCGCCTTCCGTCGACAGGTCGGCGCAAGATTCGACGTCGTCGCTCGCGAGCGCCTTCGATGCCGAAGACATAGCCTCGATCGCATCCGCTGGGGTCGTCGACGCTCGGAGCGCGACGCAGTCGACTAGGTCATCGGCGACGCGAGGCGGAGACGTCACCGCTCCTTCGAGCTCCGACGCGTGGGGCCTGACGCAGTCGCCCCCGGATGCGCAGAGCGCGCTGCGTCCGGTCGACCGCGAAATTGCGTCGAGCTTCGACCGGACATCCGCCTTTTCGCTCCACGAGCCAGGATCCATCGAGACGAATGCGCCGCAGACAGCGGCTTTCGAAAGGTCGCCATCGGTTCGAAGGTCGCCGAACGAAGCGACATTCGTCTCCTCGGCCCGCGACAGCGCCAGTTCGTCGAGCGAACCGCAAAGCGTGTCGCCGACGGCGCCTTCTGTCGCGGCTGCGCGGCAGGAACTCTCGAGCTCTGCGCTGCGGCCCGACGTCGAGCCGTCGACGCCGCATGCGGCCGCAATGGCGGATCGGGGCCTAGAGCGCTTTCCGATCGAACGGAATCGTTCGATCGATCAGAATTCGCTCCCAAATAGAGAATCACGAGCGTCATTCGATCCGATTGGATCGGATGACGCTCTCGTCATTGCGACCGACTGGCGGAACGATTCGGAGCGCGTCGCTTCGGCGCGCGTGCAGAATGCCGAATCGTCCGCGGCGCCATTCGAGGGCGCGCTCCGGTCTGCCGATCCGGCCGGTGGAGCATCGGAGCCGGCGACGTCCGGGGTGACCAGGACGCAAGCCGGCGCGGGGTCGACGATCACGTCCGACGTCGCGTCTGCGACGACATATACAAATGCTTCTCCCGACAGAGCCCCTGTCTCCTCATTCGATTCGACGAATGTGTCGACGACGACATATGCCGCTGCGGCGCAGAGGCAGGATTTTCGAGCCTCGGGTCCGCAATTGGAAGGCGCGCCGGCGACGCCGGCTGTCGCGACAGATGATGATGGAGGCTCTCTATCGCCATCCGACGCGTACCGCGTTGCAATGTCGGCCTCCGCTCGATCTTCGGCTTCGACACAGAACGATGCGAGACCGACGGAATCGTCCGAGCTTCGGGCGCCGACGCCGCGCGTCGACACGGCTTCGGGCGCGAGCGCTTTCGCGCCATTCGATTTGCGCGGGCTTTCGACGTCCTCGGCTGCTGCTTCGGCGCAGGCGCGCGACGCTGCGGGTTCAGTGCCTTTGCCCGATGTCCTGGCCTCCACGCGGCGCATCGATGCGGGCCGCGACGAAGGCGCGTTCTCGCAATTCGATCTACGCAGCGCGGCAAGCGCGGCTGAACCCGTATCGCCGCAGCCGCCGATCGCTGTCGGCGGCGCGCTTTCGTCTGGCGATCGATCTTCGAGGCCGCGCACCGATACGAATCGCGTCGAAGGCGCATTCTCTCCGTTCGATCTGCGCGGCGGGCCTGCGTCGGCGCCTTCCGCTTCTGTGGGGCAGCCCGCTTTTGCGAGCGTCGCGCCGCAATCCGATGTCGCGCCCTCGGCGCTCCGTGCGGCGGTCGCCGGCGACCAGCGTCCGATCTCGTCCTTCGATCTGCGGAACGCATCTGCGAGCGCGGAAGCCGCTTCCACGCAGAGCCAGGATTTTGTCGCACCCGCATCGCACGAAATCGCGTCGACAACTCACGTTCCAGCGGGTCGTGATCGATCACCGCCAACGCCTTTCGTTCTGGGGGATGCATCCGATGCGCCGATTCCTGCGACGAGCCGGGACTATGCGCGATCGGCTTCAGATGGGACGCAATCGGAGCCTTCGTTCGGCGCAGCCGGCGCCGATGCGGCGATCGTCGCGCCAGACGACCGATTCTCTGCGCCGCAACGGGAACCATCGACGGGTCCAGTCGCCGTCGGAGCGCGATCCGACGGCGATGCGCCGACGCCTCTCGCCTCGAAATCTCGAGAACGGCGAAGCATGGCGTCCTTCGCAGCCAGCGCCGCATTCGGGCCGATATCGTCGGCGAATCTCGAGCGAGCGTCTGCAGAAGGCGCCAGGATCGACGATCCGACGTCGATGGCTACCGACCTCGTGAATCGACGCGCGTCGGCGATCGTGACTCCACCTGCGTCCGCGACGACGACGCGCGGCGCGGTTTTCGCGAGCGCTGTCTCCGATCGGATCGCGCAGATCGACCGACCGTCTTCCGCAGCGACCGACAGTCTCTCGGCGGACGAGCGGCCGCTGTCGTCGCCGCAACAGCCGCAGGATTTGCCGAGCGCTGTCGCTACGCAGACCGCGAATGGACGACCGCTGGCGCAGAACGCCGACAGCGGGCCGCGCACCTTCGCCGCGGCGCGTGCGGAGCCGCTCGGCGCCGCGGTTGTCGCGGAGTCGAGCCTGTCGCAGGAGACCGTGCGACAGCCGCAGGCTCGCGCGGCTTCGCCGGCCGCCTCGACTGTCGCCTTCGACGACACGCCTCGCGCGACCGATGACTCTATCGCCGCGACCGTAACGGCGCCGGTCGTCGCCGCTTCGACCCGAAATCGCGCGGCCGCGCCATGGTCGGCGGATCGCTCCTCGAGCAATGATCGTCGGTTGTTCGCGTCCGACGCTCCGGCGCCGCTCCCTTCCTTCTCCGATGTCGCCGCGCCGTCCGCCGGCGTGCATGGCGCAGAGGACTCTTCGTCGAACGGCGATCGCGGATTCGATCGCCGCGCTTTCATGGAGACGAGCGCACGATCGGCGCGCCCCATCGACATGAGGCCTGCGGCGTTGAACGTCGCGGGCGACATCCAGGCGTCTGTCGATACGTCCGCCAATGCGTTGGTCGCACGGGTGGACGCTGCGAATGCCTCCTCGACGCCGAGCGCCGCTCGGATCGACGAGACAGTGACGAACGCGGCCGCGCCGGAACCGGTCGGAACGCTCGCCATTCTCGCGTCGCCGACGCAATTGCCCTCGGCTTTCGCTGAATTGCTCGCGCCGCAGGCGCGAAGCCTGCTCGCCGCCGCTTCGCCGCCGCTCGCGACGGGCGCGGCCGCACGCGCGGCTCCCCTCGCCGAACCGCAGCGTCAGAGCATCGCGCCGAAAATTTTGACCATAGAGCTCGAGCCTGCCTCGCTCGGCGCTGTCGTGGTCAAGATGAAGCTGGCGCATTCGGGAATCGACATGCGCATCAGCGTCGAATCGACGGAGGCGCTCCGGCGCCTCGATTCGACGCGCGATCAGCTCGTCGAGGCGATGCGATCATCCGGCTGCGTGATCGATTCCTGCACGATCCAGATCGGTCAGAACGCCGCGGACGGCGCCAATATACAGGCCGCGCCCGATAGCGGAGCGGCCTATCCGCAATCGAGCGGGGCAGGAGCCGGACGCGATGACCAGAGCGTCGATCGACAGGGAGCGGGCTATGGCGGACAGGGCGGAGATCGCAGGCGTGGCGCCGGCGATGAAGCCAATGAGCCGGCGTCGAACCGCGAGACTCGGCGCGTCGCTGATCGTCGCGGCGGCGACGTCTATCTGTGACGCGCGCGCCGAGGGCGCGCCGACCTCCAATATTTGCGAAAGGGAGATGATCCGCGCCTCCAATGAGAATGCGGTTCCTCTCGCGGTGCTCTATGCTGTGGCGCTGACAGAGACGGGGCAGAAAGGCGCGCTCAACGCTTTTGCGATGAATGTCGAAGGACGCGCGGTCTTCAGCGCCGATTTCCGCGAAGCGATGATGCGCTTCCTCGCGGCGCGGCGTTCCGGCGCGGTGCTCATCGACATCGGCTGCATGCAGGTCAACCATCATTACCACGGCGCGAGATTCGCGAGTGTGGAGGCGATGTTCGATCCGCGCGCCAATGTCGATTACGCCGCGCGCTTTCTCAAGGATCTGCACAAGAGGGAAGGAAGCTGGACATCCGCCGTCGCGCGCTATCACGCGGGGCCGAACAATGCGCCGGCGCAAAAGAGCTATGTCTGCTCGGTCATCGCCAATATGATCGCCAGTGGCTTCGGCGCCTGGACCGACGCCTCGCGCGGCTTCTGCCGCCCGCGCCGGGAGGCCGCGTCGCGCTGAGCGTGGTCGGCGCTCAGCGCCGTTCGGACTCGCCCGCGGCGCGATGCAGATAGGAGGCGAAGGCGTCGAAAATCTTGCGCATCTGCGGCGGCTTGTAGGGAAAAACGTCGACCGGGTCCATGTCATGGACCAGCAGAGTATGATCGACCTTGAAGACGATCAGATCGCCGTCCTCCGTCTCCGCGCAATCGACGCCGAAATAGGTCAGGCCGACGCATTCGACCAGCGCCTCGAATGTGTCGGAGTGGCGCGTCACGAATTCCGTGTCGAATGTGGCGAAGAAGCGTTCTTCCTCGCTCCGGCGCCGCATGTCGGCTTCCATTCTGGCGTCGACATAGGAGCCGTTCCAGCCTTCGGACACGGCGAGATGACAGGCGTAGGGGCGGCGATCGATGAAGAGCAGCCGAATCTTGCGATAGAGTCCGTCCTGCCCTCTGCAATCGACGAAAGGCGACACGAGATAGGAGCGATCGAAGCGCTTCCCGAGAAAGAGCCCGAGTCCGACCTGCGTATCGATCTTTTCGGCGCCCCGTTCATTGCGTTGCTCGATCGTGTGGACGACGATCGGAAAGCTCCAGTCCATAGCTTGCGCAGTCGCGGCGGCGCGCAGCTCGTCGCGCAGGACGCGACGCAGCTTGGGCGTGCGCAGGCCCGCCTCCGTCAGATTGGCGGCGAGCTCGATCGGCTCGAGCATGGAGACGCGGCCGGGAAGATTGACGACCGGCGTCGGCCAATAGGCGAGCAGATCCTCGAGCTCGGCGAGCAGGGGACGGTTCGGGCTCGTCGCGGCGATCGCGACGAAGGCGAGATCATGGTCCGGCAGCTCGGTCGGCAGCTCGCGGCCGGGCAGCACATAGACCATCGTCAAGGCGATGTCGGAGCCTTCCAGCAGGAATTCCAGCGGCGTGTTGGCGCCGATGTCCGCCGCGGCGACGAAGGCGAGCACGCGCAGCCGCGGATTGGCGCCGCAGCAGGTGCTGCGAAACACGCGCTGCTTGCTCAGCGCCATCGCTTGCCGCTTCAGGCCGGTCGCGAGATTTCCCTCGAGTTGATCGATGACGGCGAGGTCCATCAGCGCGCCGGCGTGATTGGGGTCGCGCTCGCACATGCCGAGCAGGCGCCCGGCGACGCGGCTCAGATCGACGCCAGCGAAGGCGAGCCTCGTGAGCTTTGCGAGGCCGATCGGCAGTGTGTTCATGGGATCCGACGATAGGTCGATACGCATCAATTCACCGTCTGCCCGCTCCGACTGCTGAACAGAACTCGGCCATATCGTCCACCGACTCGCTCTGCGGCGACGAATTTCGGCCGTCGACGCGCGTCTCGCGTCGGATGCGATAGCTAACGACACAACATTTCCCGAAGCTTGTCGAAATTTCGCAGCTCGATTCAACTTCGCGCGATTTTGAGCTATCAATTTCTCGTTCATCGATTCGAGGAACGACCGCATGGTTGACGCTCCGACATCACGCCCCGATGCGACGCGCCGCACGCCGCCGATCGGCAAACCGAAGATCGCGCCGCCGCCGCTCGTCGCGGAACGCCGCACGCCGCCCATGCGCTCCACGCGCGGGATCGGCGAGATGGCGGTGCGCACTGCGGGAGTCGGTCTCGCGGTCGTCTCCACGGCCTTCGCCGCCTATATGATCTCGGATGCGGAGCGACAGCCGCAATTTTCCGGTCTCGAGCATCTCGCGATCTACAGCCGCCCTACGGTCATCGCCGCAAAGCGCATACAGACGCAGGTGGCCGATCAGCGCGGCAAGGTCGATTTCACCCCCGTCGGCTCGATCGGCGAGCCGCAATCGGAAGCGGGCGTTCCCGGCTTCTCGCTGCTTAGCGTGCGCTCCGGCGTCGCTCTGCTGCAGACGCCCAATGCGATCGTCAAAGTTTCGCCGGGCGATCTCGTCGAGGGACTCGGCCGCGTCACCGCGCTCGAGCGCCGCGGCGAGAATTGGGCGCTGGTGACGACGGGCGGCGTCGTCATCGGCAATTGATCGGCGCGGATCATCGCCGGCCGAGCCGCGCATTGGCGCGCGCGACCGCCTGGTCGATCTGTGCGTTGAATTCTGCGAGCAGACATTCGGCCTGTCGCGCGCGGGACTTTTCCTGCCGATCCGGGTGGCAGGCCCAGGCGAGCCGCCGTCGCAGCGCGCCGAGCTTCACGAGCGAGCCTTCGGCGCGCAGGAGCTCGGCGAGGACGTCCTCCCGATCCGGCAGCCGTTCTGCTTTCGGCTCCGGCGCCGGGGGCGGCGGCTTCTGCGGCTTTGCGAGATCGACGCCATAGGCGCGGCAGACGCGGGCCGCGCGATCTTCGTCACAGGGCGGCGCCGGCGGCGCCTCGGCGCGCAGAATCGTCCCGACCGGCGGGGGACGCATGGGGCCGGACTCACGTTCCGTTCGCTGGGACGCGTTTTCCAGGCCGTCGAGAATGGTTGCGAAATCCGTCATGGTCCCGAGCCGCAGGCAGGGACGGGATCATGAACGCGAAGGAGTGAAGGATTGGTTGACCGAGAGGGACGGCGTGCGCCGCTCAGCCGTGCGCCGCCGCGCCCTGCAGCTTGTCGGCGACCTCGCGGAACGGATCGACGCTCGGCGGCGATTGTGGCGACTGGATCAGCGCCTCATAGAGCTTGGGAACGAGCTGCACGGCCTGATCGAGCTCTATGTCGGTTCCCCGCTGATAGCCGCCGAGCATGCGCAGATCGCGCGTGTCCTCGTATCGAGACACCAGCGCGCGCAGCTTTTGAACGAGATGCCGCTGCTCGGGCTTCCACGCGTGATGGGCGAGGCGCGAGATCGACGCTTTGAGATCGATCGCCGGATAGCGGCCCTGTTCGGCGATGGCGCGATCGAGCACGATATGGCCGTCGAGCGTGCCACGCACGCAATCGGCGATCGGGTCATTGTGATTGTCGCCGTCGACGAGGACCGAATAGACGCCGGTGATCGATCCGCGCCCTTCCTCGCCCGGGCCGGCGCGCTCGAGCAGCCGCGGAATATCGGCGAATATGCTGGGCGTATAGCCATGCGCGACCGGCGGCTCGCCGGCGGCCAGCGCCACCTCGCGCGAGGCGTGCGCAAAGCGCGTGACGGAATCGACGATGAGCAGCACATTGCGTCCGAGATCGCGAAAATATTCTGCGATCGTCGTCGCGGTCAGCGGCGCGAGGCGGCGCATCATCGGGCTCTCGTCGCCGGTCGCGACGATGACGATCGACTCGCTCGACTGCCCGGCGAGCACATCGTCCAGAAATTCCCGCACCTCGCGGCCGCGCTCGCCGACGAGGCAGATGATGACCGTGTCGAAGCCCGGCGCGCGCGCCAGCATGGCGAGCAGAGTCGATTTGCCGACGCCCGAGCCCGCGAAAATGCCGATGCGTTGCCCGGCGCAGATCGGCGTGAAGCAGTCGACGGCCTTGACGCCCGTGCGCACGGCGACGCTCACGCGGTTGCGGCGCATCGCCTTGGGCGCGGCAGCGTCGACGTCGAAGGCGGCGTCGCCTTCCGAGAGCGCGCCGCGCTCGTCGATCGGCCGCGCAAAGGCGTCGAGCACGCGTCCGGCCCAGTCGACATTGGGCGCGACGGCGATCGGACCGGCGCGATAGGCCGGCGAATTGAGGCCGATGCGCACGCGATTGTCGAAGGATTTGACGATCGCGCCGTCCTTGCCGACGCGCACGACCTGTCCCAGAGCGCCATCCTGCGGCGAGCCGATGCGCACGCATTCGCCGAGCTCGACGAAGTCCGAAAGGCCGCTCACCCGACAATGCGACGGCGTCACTTCCGTCACCAGCCCGAAGACGCGAATAGGCTCGGCGCGGCGCTGATGGCGCTCGACCGCCTCGCGAAGTCGTTGCAGCGAGGTCATGAGCCGCCGAGCGTGCGAATCGCTTCGCGTTGCGAGCTGTCGAGCATGTCATTCATCGAACTCATGCTGTCGAAGGCGCGCGATGTGGCGATCAGCTTGGCCATTTCGTGAATCGGATTGACGTTGGAGCTTTCGATGAAGCCCTGCTGCACGCCGTTGCGCACGAAGTCGAGCATAGCGGTCGCGGGCTTCGACGGAATGATGCTGGCGTTCGGGCCGCGGCTCAGATCGGCGCTCTCGTCTATGGCGAAGAGGCCGACGGCGCCGATCTGCCGGCCGCTCTGCGTGATCATGCCATCGCGCGAGATCATCGGCGGACCGCCATTGGGATCGAGCACGACGGCCGAATTGCCGGCGTCGAGAATGGGATATCCCGCCACCGATTGGAGATCGCCCGTATCGGTCATGCGCATGCGCCCATCGCGCGTATAGGCGGTTCCATCCGGCGTGCGAATCGCGAAGAAGCCATTGCCGACGATGCCGATGTCGTAGGGATCGCCGGTCTTGGTGAGCTCGCCGACGGCGCGCGAGATGAAATCCTTGCCCGCCGACACATAGGCGGTCTTGCTCGTGTCGGTCGCGGAGACGACCTGCTGAAAGCTCACGCCGTCGGCGCGATAGCCGGGCGTCGCCGCATTGGCGATGTTGTTGGCGAGAGTCTCCAGCCGTTTGTCGACGGACACTTGCGCCGAAAGCGAGACGTAGAAGGCCGATTGCATGTTCGCGAGTTCCGTGCCCAGCGCGGCGGCTCGATCCCGTCGCTCTTTCGCGAAACTGCCCGGTTTTGCTTGTGTGAAGCTGAAAGAAAATGTCAGCTTCGCGCAAGCGACGCTCACTAATCCCTCTGGTGCGGTTCCATCGGGAGAGACGGCGTCATGGGCTTTTTAGTCGGGCTGATCATCACGATGGGATGCATGTTCGGAGGCTTCGCCGCGCTCGGCGGCCATTTGATCGTGCTCTGGCAGCCATGGGAGTTCGTGATCATCATGGGCTCCTCGCTCGGCACTTTCGTCGTCGCCAATCCGACCAAAGTGATCATGGACACGGGCAAGGCGCTCGGCCAGGCGATTCTCGACAAGGGTCCCAAGCATCGCGACTTCCTCGACATTCTCGGCCTGCTGCATGCGTTGATGCGCGAGTTGCGCAGCAAGCCGCGCAACGAGGTCGAGGCGCATGTCGACAATCCGGCGGAATCGAAGATTTTCATTGCATTTCCGAAGGTACTCGCCAATAAGGAGATGACCACCTTCATCTGCGATTACTGCCGGCTCTTCATCATCGGCAATGTCCGCACCTTCGAGATCGAGGCGCTGATGGACGAGGAGATCGCCTCCATCCGCTACGACAGGCTGAAGCCCTATCACGCGCTCACCTCGGTCGGCGACGGCCTGCCCGCGCTCGGCATCGTCGCGGCGGTGCTCGGCGTCATCAAGGCGATGGGCGCGCTGGATCAATCTCCCGAGCTGCTCGGCGGGCTCATCGGCGCCGCTATGGTCGGCACATTCGCCGGCATCTTCGTCTCTTATGGCATCGTCACGCCGCTCGCCTTCAAGGTCAAGGTCGCGCGCAGCAAGGAATGCCATCTCTATGTCATCGTCAAGCAGACGCTGCTCGCGTTCATGAACGGCGCCATGCCGCAAGTGGCCGTCGAGCACGGACGCAAATCCATTCCCTCCCACGAGCGTCCCTCGATCGACGAGGTCGAGAACGAGACGCTCTCCGGCGGCGCCGCCGAGGCGGCGTGATAGGCATGAGCATGGACAGCGTCGTCGATTTCGCCTCGCAGGGAGTGAGGGAGCGCTTGCTCTCGGGCGGCGGGCCGTCGCTCGATCGCATGCCGCTCTTGCGCGCAGTGTTCGACGCTATGGCGTCGGATGTGCAGGATTCGATGCGCGGCCTCGCCGAAGGAACGATGCAATTCGTCGTGGAGGCGACGACGGTCGCGCGCGCGAGCGACATTGCGGTCGAGGCCGAATGTTCGGCGCTCGCCGCGACCTATGTCGTCGGCGTGGATTCCGACGCCAAGGCGATCATCGCCGCGGATCGCCGCTTCGTGTTCACTCTGCTCGAAGGGTTGTTCGGCGCGGATGGCTCCGAGGCGCCCTATGAGGCCGAGCGCGAGCTCACCGCGATCGAGACGCGCGTCGGCACGCTGGCGTTCACGCGGGTGACCAAGTCGCTGCAGGCCGCTTTCCTGTCGCTGGTCGGCGCGAGCTTCGCGCTCGAGCCCGCGGAGAATCGCGCCGAGGCGGCGGGCGGCGCGCGCAAGAACGGCTTTTGCGTCGTCTGCCGCTGCCGCTTGCGCGCATTCGGAACCGAAGGCGAGCTGCTTCTCGCCCTTCCGCAAGCGACGCTCGATCCGTTGCGCGACGCGTTGTCGCAGGAAGCTCCGGCGGCTGCGCCTTCGGCGGATCCGCATTGGGCGAAACGGATGAAGGAGCGTGTCACGCAGACCGAGGTGACGCTCAGCGCGGTGATGGAGAAGACCGATCTGACGCTCGCCGATGTCGCGCGTTTCGAGGTCGGTCAGATCATCGAGCTGCCGGTGTCGCCGACGGGCCTGGTCGCGCTGATGTGCGAGGGGCAGTCGTTGTTCTGGTGCGAGATCGGCCAGAAGGACGGCTCCTATACGATTCGCATCGACGATTTCGTGGATCAGCGACAAGAGTTCATCGACGACGTTCTGCGCGGCTGAGCGCGGGCGCGATCGCGCGGCCATCCAGGGGCGGTCGACATTGGAGAAATCGACATGGGAGAGTTCGACATGGGAGAGTTCGACCTGGAGAGCTCGAAGAGCGAAGAGCTCGAGAGGCTGATCGGCGGCGGCTCCCGCGCGATCGGCGCGGATTCGATGATGGAGCCACGGGCGAGCGAGCCGGAGATCGATCCGCGTAAATTCGAATCGATCCTGCGCATTCCCGTCGTCATGCAGGTGGTGATCGGCTCGGTGACCATGCCGGTCTCCAATCTGCTCAAGCTCGGACGCGGCGCGATCGTGCCGCTCGACCAGAAGATCGGCGAGCCGGTCGATGTCGTCGTCAATGGCCGGCTCATCGCGCGCGGCGAGGTGGTCGTCGTCGAGGACGACAATACGCGCTTCGGGGTCTCGCTCACCGAGATCATCGAGCCCGGGAGCGGCGCGCGGCGCATGTGACGGAGGCGGGGCCCGCAATGACGAATTTGATTGCCGCCGACGCGGGCCGAATGCTCAACGGCCCGGAGAAAGTGGCGGCGCTGCTGCTGTCGGTCGACAAGGATGTGGCGCAGCGCGTCCTCAAGCATTTCGACCGCGACGAGTTGCGGCAGATCACCAAATTCGCCGCGGGCCTCGGCTCGGTTCCCGCCAGCACGATCGAACCCCTCATCGAAGATTTCATGGCTCGGCTGGAGAGCGGGGGCTCCGATCTCCGCGGCACGGCGGGCGAGGCGGAGAAGCTTCTGACTGGCGTGATTCCCCCCGATCAGATCGCCGAGATCATGTCGGATGTGCTCGGCAGCTCCAACAGCGCGGTCTGGGGCCGTGTCGGCGCCGCGCCGGAGGCGGCCTTCATCGAATATCTCTCGAAAGAGCATCCGCAGACGGCGGCCTTGACGCTGTCGCGGATCGATCCGACGCGCGCCGCCAAGGCGTTGTCCATCCTTCCGGCCGATTTCCGCGACGACGTCATGCGCCGCATGTTGTCGTCGAAGGCGGTGACCGACGAGGCGCTGCGGCTGGTCGAGACGACTTTGCAAGAGGATCTTCTGCAGAACTCCGAGCTCACCGCCTCCGCGGCGAAAAACGCCAAGCTCGCCGCGATCATCAACAAGATGGAGCGCGAGCATGCGGAAGGCGTGCTGCGCAGCCTCTCCGAGCGCCGCCCGCGCGACGCCGAAGCGCTGAAGGGCATGCTCTTCAATTTCGACGACATCACCAAGCTCAATGTCCGCGCCCGCATGATTCTGTTCGACGCGATCCCCGCCGACCGCGTCATCATGGCGCTGCGCGGCGCCGAGGTGGATGTTCGCGACTTCATCCTCGCGGCGCTCTCCGCGCGCACGCGGCGCATGGTGGAGGCCGAGCTCGCGAGCGGCGCCACGCCGCCGCGCCGCGACATTATGGAGGCGCGTCGCATCATCGCCGACACGGTTCTGAGGCTCGCCGAGCAGGGCAAGATCGATCTTTCGCGCTCCTCCGAGGAGGCCGCCGAATGACGACCTCTGAGCGATGAGCGACACGGAAGACCAGGAATCCCGAACAGAAGAGGCGACAGAGAAGAAGATTCTCGACGCATTGGAGCAGGGCAAGACGCCCGTCTCTCGTGATCTGTCGATCGCCACGCTCTTCCTCACTTTTCTTCTCTGCGCCGCCTTCGTCGTCCAGACGGTCGGCCCGCGTCTCGCCGGCTCGCTGGCGCTGATGCTCGGCAATGTCGGTCAATTCGCGCTCGCCAATGGCGCGGACGCTTATATGCAGTCGCAGACGGTGGTTCTGGAGACCGCCAGATTTCTCACGCCGATCCTCGGCATGTTCATCGTCGCGGCGCTCGTCGCCGCATTCATCCAGGGCGGGCCGCGTCTCGTCTTCCAGCGCATAGAGCCCGATCTTTCGCGCATCTCTCCGATGGAGGGGTTGAAGCGCATTTTCAGCGTCGCTGGCCTCGTCGAGCTCGCGAAGTCGGTGGCCAAGATCGTCATCATCGCCGGCGCCGTCGTTTTTTCGCTCAATGTCGACCGCGGGCTCATCACCGATTCGATGCGCGTCGAGCCCGGCCAGTTGCCGGGACTGCTGCTGAAGCTGGTCATTCGGCTGACGAGCGTCATCTGCATTCCGGTCGTTCTGCTCGCTATGGCGGATTTCGCCTGGAGCCGAATGAAATGGCGCCGCGACATGCGCATGAGTCGCCAGGAGATCAAGGAAGAGATGCGGCAGTCGGAAGGCGACCCGATGATGAAGGCGCGCCTGCGCTCCATCGCCCTCGATCGTTCGCGCAAGCGCATGATGGCGGCGGTTCCGCGCGCGACTTTCGTCATCGCCAATCCCACCCATTACGCCATCGCTCTGCGCTATGTGCGGGAGGAGGGCGGCGCGCCGCTCGTCGTCGCCAAGGGAACGGATCTGATCGCGCTGAAGATCAGGGAGATCGCCGAGGCCAATGGCGTTCCCGTGCTCGAGCGCCAGGCGCTCGCGCGCGCCATGTACGACCATGTCGAGATCGACAAGATGATCCCGCAGGAATTCTATCGTCCGGTCGCCGAGCTCATTCACTTTCTGCACAATGCCGGCCAGGCTTCCGCGCGCCCCGCGTCGCGATGAATCGGGCTATTCCAGCTTGACGCAAGACCAAGCGCCTAATTTTCTATTACCAACGCTGCGCGAGGCATCATGGTCGACCCTGTCTATCTCTTCGATCTCGTCGAAAAGCAACGGAGCTGGCTCTCCGCGCGTCAATCGGCGGTTTCCCAGAACGTCGCCAACGCCAACACGCCCGGCTACAAGGCCGTCGACGTCACGTCTTTCTCGAAGGTCCTGGACCGCAGCGCATTGGAGCTCGCCGGCACCAACGGGCTGCATATTCAGACCGCGGCCTTCGATCCGCGCCCATCCTCGCCGAAGGAAGGCGCGAATTGGGAGACCAGCCTGTCGGGCAATTCGGTCAGTCTCGAGCAGGAGATGATGAAGGCGGGCGAAATTCGCGGCGCCTTCTCGCTGGGCACCAGCATCATGAAGTCCTTCCACGGAATGTGGATGGCGACGTTGAAGGGGTGATGTGAAAGATGGACGCTCTCGAAGCCTCCATGAAAATTTCCGGCGCGGGCCTCGAGGCGCAATCCTCGCGTCTGCGGGTCGTCGCCGAGAACATGGCCAACGCGCGCTCCACGGGCCCGACCGCGGGCGCGAATCCTTATGTGCGCAAGACGGTCACCTTCGCCAATGAGCTCGATCGCGCGACGGGCGCGGAGCTCGTTCATGTCGGAGCGGTGGGCGTCGATCGTTCGCCGTTTCGCGTCGAGCATGATCCGGGCAATCCGGCCGCCGACAAGAACGGCAATGTCAAATTCCCGAATGTGAACATACTCACCGAAGTCGCCGATATGCGCGAGGCCAATCGCGCCTATGAGGCCAATCTCCAGGTCATGAAGCAGACGCGCGATCTGCTCTCCATGACGATCGATCTGCTGAAGGGAAGCCAATGATCGGACTCGTTCCCGGAATCGTCGCCTCCGTCGCCTCCAACGCCGGCGTGTCGGCCTTGAGCGGCGCAACGAAAAGCGCAGCCGCTTCGTCCGTCGACGGAACGTCCTTCTCGCAAGTGCTCGATCAGCTCACGACGGGCGTCATCGACAAAGTGAAGTCGAGCGAGGCGGCGTCCATCGCCGGCGTGGAGGGCAAGGCCTCGGTGCAGCAGGTGGTGGACGAGATCATGTCCGCCGAGCGCGCTCTGCAGACAGCCATCGCCGTGCGCGACAAGGCCGTCGGCGCCTATCAGGAAATCAGCCGTATGACGATTTGAAAAAGGATATGTGAAGCCATGCGAGCGCTCGCCATAGCGGCCACGGGCATGAACGCCCAGCAGCAGAATATCGAAGTTCTCTCCAACAATATCGCCAATATCAACACGACGGCGTTCAAGCGCTCGCGCGCGGAGTTCACCGATCTGCTCTATCAGGCGGACCGTCTCCAGGGCGTCTCCAACCGCGGCCGCGACGCGACGATTCCGGAAGGCTCGCAGACCGGCCTCGGCGTGCGCCTCGCGGCGATCCGCAGCCTGCAGACGCAAGGCTCGCTCACACAGACCGGCAATCAGCTCGATCTCGCGCTGCAGGGCCGCGGCTGGTTCCAGATCGTGGGCCCGGACAGTGAGACGGTCTATACGCGCGCCGGCTCGTTCAGCACCAACGCCAATGGACAATTGGTGACGGGCGACGGCTATCTGGTGACGCCGACCATCGTCGTTCCCAACAACGCCACGGCGATCACCGTCAACCAATCCGGCATCGTCTCGGCGACGATCGGCGGCCAGACGGCGCCGCAGCAGCTCGGGCAATTGACGATCGCCAATTTCGCCAATGAATCCGGCCTCGAGGCTCTGGGCGGCAATCTCTTCCGCCAGACGGTCGCCTCCGGCGCGCCGGTCGTCGGCGTGCCGGGCGATCCTGGCTTCGGCACGATCAGCCAATATTATCTCGAGAGCTCGAACGTCGATCCGGTCAAGGAGCTCGTCAATCTCATCTCGGCGCAGCGCGCCTTCGAGCTCAGCTCCAAGGTGATCCAGGCGGTGGACGAGATGGAGGGCACAGTCTCGAAGGGAATCAGATGATGCGCCTTCCGCGGCTCGTTGCTTTCGTGCTGGCCGCGACCCTCTGCGGCCTTTCGCCGCTCGGCGCGGAGGAGCGCATGCTCCCCGTGCCGCTCGCCGTCATCTATCCCGGCGACGTCATTCGCGACTCCATGCTCGGCGAGCGCAGCTTCGGCTTCGGTGGCGGCTCCGACGGCTCGGTGGCGGAGACCAAGGGCGCGCTCGTCGGCAAGATCGCGCGGCGCACGCTTCTGCCGGATCGGCCGATTCCGATCATAGCGGTGGATGCGCCGAAGGTGGTCTCCATCAATGCGGCGGTCAAGATCGTCTTCGACGAGGGCGGCATGGTCATCGTCGCTTACGGCTCCGCGCTTCAGGCGGGCTCGGTCGGCGATCTCATCCGCGTGCGCAATCAGGACAGCGGACTCGTCGTCACCGGCCGCGTGCAGGCGGATGGCTCCGTCCGCGTGAGCGAGGGCTGATGCGCAGGCTCGTCGCGGTCGCTCTGCTCGTGCTGATGAGCGCGCCGGCGCTCGCGTCGGTGCGCATCAAGGACATCACCTTTCCGCGCGGCGTGCGGGAATATCAGCTGCTCGGCTATGGGCTCGTCGTCGGCCTGGCGGGGACCGGCGACACATTGCGCAATGCGCCTTTCACCGAGCAATCGGTGTCCTCCATGCTGGATCGGCTCGGCGTCAATGTGCGCAACAGCGCGCTGCGCACGCGCAATCTCGCCGCGGTGATGGTGACGGCGGCGCTGCCGCCTTTCGTCGGCTGGGGCTCGACGATCGACATCACAGTATCGGCGATGGGCGACGCCACCTCGCTGATGGGCGGAACGCTGCTCCTGACTTCGCTCACCGGCATAGACGGCAATGTCTATGCGATCGCGCAAGGGCCGATCGCGGTCTCGGGCTTCGCTGTCGGCGGCCAGAACGAGACGCTCACTCACGGCGTCGCGACGGTGGGACGCGTGCCCAATGGCGCGACCATCGAGCGCGAGGCGCCGCGGCCGGCCGGGGAGAATGGCGCGCTGGTGCTCGAGCTGCGCAATCCCGATTTCGAGACCGCGGTGCGCATCACCGACGCCATCAATCGCTATAGCCAAGAAAAATATCATCAGCGGATCGCGCGCGAACGCGATAACCGCAGCGTCGCGCTGACCTCCACGCGCGGCGGCGCGACGCGGCTGCTCGCCGAGATCGGCGAATTGCGTGTCGAGCCGAGCACGCCCGCGCGGGTCGTCATAGACGAGCGCACCGGCACTGTGGTGATCGGCCAGGATGTGAAAATATCGCCCGTCGCTCTGACGCATGGCGGCCTCACCGTGCGGATCAACGAGACGCCGGAAGTCTCGCAGCCGGCGCCCTTCTCCAATGGCAAGACGACGGTCACCAGCCAGACCCGCATCACCGCGACCGAGGAGGTCGGCGGCGTCGCGACGCTCGAGGGGCCGACATTGCGCACGCTGGTGCGCGGGCTCAATCAGATCGGCCTCAAGCCGACCGGGATCATCTCGATCCTGCAGGCGATCAAGTCGGCTGGAGCCTTGCAGGCCGATCTCGTGATCCAATGACCCCGGCTCCAATGACGCCGGTTCCGAGGACCTTGTCTCAATGGGGTCGGCTCGTCCGCAAAGCGCTCTCCAGCGCCATGATGACCGGTATGACGGCCGCCTTCTCGCGCTGCGCCGCGGCGAAGAGCTCGGCGCCCGCATCCTGCTCGATCCTCTGCAGCGCCTCGAGCTGACGCTCGAGGCATTCGAGCAGCGTCGCTGCGTCGACGCGCTCGAGCGTGAGCGAAAGCTCGATCTGATCACCCATGTGCTCCTCCGGGATGCGCTCGGCCTTTCCGCCTAGATTGGCAGAAGAGGCGTCCGGCGGTAGAGGCGTCGATGCGACTCCAGCGCGCGGCGCCGATGGCCGTGGAATTTGCCGTCGTGGTCGTGCCTTTATGGTCCCGCTCCGTCGCCGCGCCCCTTCGGCGAATGGGCGAGGGCGCGCCGCCGCGCCGGGATGCGCAGACCAAATCGGAATAAATTCCGACGTATGTGCGAAATCGGAACGCTACGGAGCGGCGTCGCCGAGCGGGCGTCGGGTCGCTTTCGCAAGGCGTCGCGGGCGGATGTCGCGGCCGGATTGCGGATCGGCGAAGTTTCAATGATAATCGCGTCGACGCTCGAGCGTGAGCGTTCCTACAGATCCGAGGGCCTCGGATGTAGGCACGACCGGCGAATCTGATTGAGGAAGCCCTTCGAGGGAATTCGAGCGCTCTTTCCGCTCCCGCTCTCAGGCTCGCCCAAGCGAGTGAGAGAGCAAAAATGGCAAAAAATTCCCTGATCGCCTTGTTGCAAGAGAAGCTCGACGCCGCGCGCCGCGAATTGCGGTCGGCGGCCGTCGATTTCGAGATTTCGGACGAACAGCTCCTCGCATTGCGGGCGAGCGCGCGGCAGATCTTCCTGGAGCTCAAGGAGCAGGATCGCCATGCCGCGCAAAAAGGTCTGCTCGCCTCGTTGAAATTCTGGTGAGTCGCGGCGGGGGCGGCTGAAAATCGGACACATGGGCTAGTAAGCCGCCCCGACTTGCATTTAAATGCAGGACACGATCATCGGCGACCGCGATAACTCGACACGTTCAGTGCGATGTGCTGGCCGCCGGATCATGAGGAAACGACCATGAAGTTCAAAACCGCCGCTCTCACGCTCGCTTTCGGCGGCGCGCTTTTCGCCTCCACCCTGGCGCTCGCCGACGACCGGCTCGATCAGGCCCTCCGCCACGTCGAGGAGGCGGTTACCCAGATCAAGCTGAAGGATACCGGGCTGCTCGCCTATCATGCCGATCTCTCGCTGGAAAAGGCGGAGTCGCTGCAGAAGTTCAAGCCCGACGCGCATCTCGCCGCGGCGATCGACCATTTGAAGGCCGCGGTCGACGAGGCCCGGCAGAACCATCTCGCGCCGGCCGCCGAACATGCGAAGGCCGCCGAGGGCGAGCTCAAGCAGGTCGCGCAATAATCTCGCCAAAGCCGGGCGCGCCCCCGTGAGGGGGCGCGCCGCGGACCGCGGGAATGCGCATTCAGGCTTTTCCGCCCCGATAGAGAACGAGTTCCGGGCGTCCCGCCGCGGCGGGACGCGCCACACGACGACCGGTCGGCTCCAGGAGACGAAATCGCGCCTCGCTCGGCGCGATGACGCGAAATGATTTCAGCCGCAGCGGACTGGCCGGCGCGACGCCGAGCCAGCGCGGACGGCGCGCCGGCGCGAGGGCGCCGAGAACGCGGGAATGCGTCTTGCCGAAGTGACGCAACGGCAGCAGGAGCAGCTCGAGCTCCAATATATCGCCCTCGTCGCCGGCGCGTCCCTCGACCCCGGCCACGACCGGCGCCACCCCGTCTATGACGGTCAGCATGACGGAGGCGAGCGTTCGACGATCGTCGGCAGACCACAGATCGAGAAAGGATTTCCCCTTCTGCTCGTCGAGCCAGAGCGCATTCAGCCGCGTGCCGCACAGGCGGATCGGGAACCGGCCCGCCTCGTCGATCTCGATGATGAAGGAATCGGGCAGCGCCTCGCGAATTTCCGCCGGGTCGATTTCGGACCGCTCGGGCGCCGACCGCGCCCCTTTCAAGCGGCTCCAATAGGCGTAGAGTTGTTGATTGACCTTGTGTCTCATTTTGTTTCCAAAACGGCGTCTCGTGAAGGACTTTGCGTCGAATCGGCGCGCCCTGCCGCCCGCCCCCGAGCGGCGAGAGCTGAAGAGCAGACGGCATGCCAGCGGCAATGAATCGGTAACCACGCGGAAGGGCGGCTTCGGCGAACGCGAGACGGGCAAAAGATGAACGAGCGATCCGAGGCGCGTCCCGCCAGGGAGAAAATTCTCAATTTGCCCCGTGAGATCACGGCGCTGCTCGCGGCGCTGGCGGCGATCCAATTGGCGCTCGGGGCGCTGCCGGCGGCGTCGGTCGTCGAGGTCTTCTCGGCGCTGGCCTTCGTTCCGGGGCGGATTTCCATCGTCCTGGCGCCGGACGCCTTCATGCGCTCGATCGCTGGTCAGCTGGCCCCGGGCGTCGAGGCGAGCGACATTGCGGAGGCGCTCGGAGTCGGGCGCCTGCCCTGGTGGACCTTCGTGACCTATGCGCTGCTGCACGCCAATTGGACGCATCTCGCCGTCAATGGCGTGACGCTCGCCGCCTTCGGCTCGCCGCTGGCGCGCCGTTTCGGCGCGGCGCGCTTCCTGGCCTTCATGGCGCTGACGGCGGCCGCCGGCGCGGCGGCGCATTTTGCGATCCATCCCTTCGATCTCGGCCCGGTCGTCGGCGCCTCGGCGGCGATCTCGGGAACCATGGCGGCGAGCGCGCGTTTCGCTTTCGCCCGGGATGCGGAGTTCGGAGCGCCGACGGCGTCGCGTCGCGCGTCGAGTCTCGCCGAGCTGTGGTCCAACCGGCGCGCGCTCGCCTTTGTCGGGCTCTGGTTCGCGGCCAATCTGATCTTCGGCCTGTTCCCCGGGGCGGCGGGGTCGACGGAGCAGATCGCCTGGGAGGCGCATGTCGGGGGATTCGCGGCCGGCCTGCTGCTGTTCGGCGCGTTCGACTGCCGCCGCGAAGGAGGCCGTGAAACGAAGAGATAACAGCGAGAGGGGAGGGATTTCGAAATGAACGTCGCCCGCATACTCGCCCGTAAAGGGGCAGAGGTCGTCACCATCGCCCCAGATCGGACATTGCTGCAAGTGGCGGAGGAATTGAACCGCCGCGGCATAGGGGCGCTCGTCGTCGTCGACGCCGATGACGAGGTCGTCGGCCTCATCACCGAGCGCGACATCGTCGGCGCCATCGCCCGATGCGGCGTCGAAGCGCTCTGCGACGCGGTCGCGCGCTTCATGACCGCCGATCCCATGTCGATCGCCGAAGACGACACGCTCGAGCGGACGATGGAGGCGATGACGGTGGAGCGCCGCCGCCATCTGCCGGTGCTGCGCGGCGGGCGTCTCGCCGGTCTCGTCTCGATCGGCGATGTGGTCAAATGCCGGATCGACGAGATCGAGGCCGAGCGTCAGGAGCTGCGCGCCTATATTGCGACCGCCTGACGCGGCGAGCCGTCAGAACTCGAATTTCACGCCGCGACGAAAAGCGCGCGGCGCGGGAGAAATCGCGCCCGTCGATCCGGGCGCGCCTCGTCCTCATGCCGCTCCAAACGCGCGTCTTCGCCGCTCACGGCGTCGCGCCGACGAGCGGGATATGGGCGAAAATATTGGGCAGAGAGCGTTTCGTCGCCTCGTGGCCGAGCTCGATCAATTCCTTGGCGCGGTGGAAGTCGAACATGCCGACCTCCTCATGGCGCGCATGAATCGTGGCGTCGGGCGGATCGCCGGCCATGCGCGAGCGCAAAATGCGATCCTGAATAATGTTGAAGGCGTCGATCATCGAGGCGGCGACATTGGGCGCGGCGCCGGGGCGGCGCTGGAAATAGCGCGGCAGCAGCTGCGCCGCCAGGCCGGGCTCGGAGGCGGCGCCAAAGGGCGCGCCCGCTTCCGCGGCGCCGCCGCCGGCGGCATGGGCGTGATGATCGTGGATCACATGGGAGCGATACATGGTGTCGGCGGTGACATTGACCGCGATCACGAAATCGGCGCCCAGCGCCCGGCAGACGGTGATCGGGATCGGATTGACCAGCGCGCCGTCGAACAGCCAGCGGTCGCCGATGCGAACGGGCTCGAAAATGCCGGGCAGAGCATAGGAGGCGCGCACCGCGGGCGCCAGCGCGCCGCGCTTGAGCCAGACCTCGTGTCCGGTGCCGACCTCGGTGGCGACGGCGGCGAAGGCGACCGGCAGATCCTCGATCAGGAAATCGGCGAGCTCCTTCTCGAGCGCGGCGCGCAGGCGCTCGCCGCCGATGAGGCTCATGCCGGAGAAGGACAAGTCCATGAAAGTGAAGACGCGCCGCTTGGTCAGCCCGCGCGCGAAGGATTCTATCGCGTCCAGCTTGCCGGCGGCGTAGCAGCCGCCGACGACGGCGCCGATCGAGGTGCCCGCGACGACGTCCGGAACGATGCCATGCGCCGCGAGCTCGCGCAGCACGCCGATATGCGACCAGCCGCGCGCCGCGCCGGCGCCCAGCGCCAGGCCGATCTTCGGCCGCGTCTCGGGCTTCTCCCGTTCCGCCGTCACTGTCGGCGGGTCGTCGACAGGAGGCGCGATCACACCGCCGCCGTCGCCTGACCATCTCTCGAACGGATTGCGAAAAAAGGCCGTCATCGAGGCGCTCCTCGTGTTCCTCCCCCAGGCGATTTTTTCTTATATTGGGAGGAAGGCTGCGCGCAGAAAGTAGCCGCCCGGTTAACGGCGCGGGATGCGCGGGGGAGGGGTCGCGGCCTGCCTCAGTCCGCGAAGACGAGACGGCCGGAGCCTGGGTCCAAGCGGCGGTAGAAACAGGATTTTCGCCCCGTGTGGCAAGCTTGGCCGTCGCCGCCCGGCTCGACCGTCAGCAGCAGCGCGTCCTGGTCGCAATCGACCTCGAGCGACACCACTTTCTGCACCTGGCCGGAGGTGTCGCCCTTGCGCCACAGGCTCTGCCGCGAGCGCGACCAATAATGCGCGACCCCGGTCTCGATCGTCTTCGAGAGCGCGAGCTCGTTCATATAGGCGACCATGAGCACGTCCTTGGTCGCCGCCTCGACGGTGATGCAGACGATGAGCCCCTGCGCGTCATAGCGTGGCGCGAAGGCGAGGCCCTCTTCGAGCTCCTTTGTTCGAGCTTCGAGTTCCTGGGCCTTCGCCGGCGGCAAGGCGGACATGGGGCGTTCTCCGGATGTCGTTCGGCTCGGGTTCGGCTCGGGGCGAGGCGGTTCAGTGGGCGCCGCGCAGCAGCGTGTAGAAATGCACCTGCTCGGCCGGATCGTCGCGGAACACGCCCGAGAACTGCACCGTCACCGTCGAGGAGCCGTGTTTCATCACGCCGCGCATCGACATGCACATATGCTCGGCCTCCACCAGCACGGCGACCCCGCGCGGGGTCAGATGCTGATTGATGGCGGTGGCGATCTGCGCCGTCATCGCCTCCTGCGTCTGCAGCCGGCGGGCGTAGACGTCGACGAGGCGCGCGAGCTTGGACAGGCCGACCACCCCGCCGGTCGGATAATAGGCGATATGCGCTTTTCCGACAAAGGGAACGACATGATGCTCGCAATGCGAGAAGAACGGGATGTCGCGCACCAGCACGAGGTCGTCATAACCCTCGACCTCCTCGAAAACGCGGGACAGCTCCCCGCCGGCGTCTTCCTGATAGCCGCGAAAGAACTCCTCATAGGCTTTCACGACACGGCGAGGGGTCTCTTTGAGGCCCTCGCGGTCGGGATTGTCGCCTGCCCAACGCAGCAGCACGCGCACTGCCGCCTCCGCTTCCTCGCGGGTCGGACGTTCGACGGGCGTCTCGGCCGTCTCGGGACGGTCGAGCAAGGACTTAACCACGGCATCCATGTGGCGCCTCCAGATTGACTACGGGCCCGACCACTTCGGGGAAGACGGCCGCTTTCAACGCGGCCTGCGGAATTATATACTCAGTGGAAGGATTCCACGTAACCCCCCGCTAGCAACTTATCGGCCACCATGCTCGATCAAGTCTACAACCAGCGCATCCTGGAGCTCGCCGCGCAGATACCGCGTGTCGGTCGTCTCGCGGCTCCAGGCGCCAGCGCCACCGCCCATTCCAAGCTCTGCGGATCGACCGTGACAGTCGATGTCACCCTATCCGATGGCAAAGTGGCGGATTTCGCACATGAGGTCAAAGCCTGCGCCCTCGGTCAGGCCGCCTCCTCGATCATGGCGCGCAACATTGTCGGCTCCACGCCGCAGGAGTTGCGCGCCCTGCGCGAGACCGTCCGCAAGATGTTGAAGGAGAATGGCGCCCCCCCAGGCGGAAAATGGGAGGAAATCGCCATTCTGGAGCCGGTGCGCGATTTCAAATCGCGTCACGCCTCGACGCTCCTGACCTTCGACGCCGTCGTGGACGCGATCGGCCAGATCGAGAAGCGTCAGGGCTGAGGGAGGGGCGCTCCGGCGCCCCTCGTCCGGCGGCGAGCCCTCGCGGGCGCGACAGCGGCCGAGCCGGCGACGGCTCTGCCGGCGTCGGCGCGCGCGTGGACACGTCCGGCCCTGTCTCTTTCGTGCAGGGCGCCGCGGCCGCATGACGTGGCTTTCCTCCGTCCCGGTCTCGATCTATTGCGATCGGCGGCGCGAGACGATCGCGTCGCTTCTCGCCTTTGCAGAGGGGCGCGCGCCATTCGGCGCCGAGGGCCGCGATGATCATCTCTTCCGCCTGCGACTATCGAAACGCCGCGCGACGAAAGCTGCCGCGATTTCTGTTCGACTATATAGACGGCGGCGCTGGAGCCGAGCAGACTCTCGCCGCCAATAGGACCGATCTTTCGAGCGTGACGCTGCGTCAGCGCGTGATGCAGGGCGTCGCCGATGTCGATCTCTCGACGCAATGGCTCGGCGTCGCGTCGAAGCTGCCCGTGCTGATCGCGCCCATCGGCATGGCGGGCATGTTCGCGCGGCGCGGCGAGGTTCAGGGCGCGCAGGCGGCGGCGAAAAAGGGCGTTCCCTTCATTCTCTCCACCCTCTCGGTCTGCCCGATCGAGGAGGTCGCCGCGGCCAGCGAGCGGCCGATCTGGCTGCAGCTCTATATGCTGAAGGATCGCGGCTTCATGGAGAATATGCTGGCGCGCGCAAAGGCCGCCGGCGTCGAGACGCTGGTCTTCACCGTCGATCTGCCGGCGCTGGGCCTGCGCTATCGCGATGCGCATTCCGGCATGTCCGGCCCCTTCGCCGCGCAGCGGCGTTTGTTGCAGGCGCTGAGCCGGCCCGCCTGGGCTTTCGATGTCGGGCTCATGGGCCGGCCGCATGATCTCGGCAATGTCGCGACCTATCTCGGCGGCGCGATGAAGCAGAAGAATTATCTGCGCGACATCGCCGCCAATGTCGATCCGACGCTCGACTGGTCGACCCTGGAATGGGTGCGCGATCGCTGGCCGGGCCGCATGATCGTCAAGGGCGTGCTGGACGAGGCGGACGCGCGCGACGCGGTGCGTTTCGGCGTCGAGGCGATCGTCGTCTCCAACCATGGCGGCCGCCAGCTCGACGGCGCGCCCTCTGTCGCGTGCATGCTGCCGAGGATCGCCGACGCCGTGGGCGACGATCTGCTGCTCTTCGCCGATTCCGGCGTTCGCTCCGGCCTCGACGTTCTGCGCATGCTGGCGCTGGGCGCCAAGGGCGTGCTGCTGGGCCGCGCCTATGCCTATGCGCTGGCCGCTGCGGGCCGAGCGGGCGTGGAGAACATGCTGGATATTTTCGCGGCGGAGCTGCGGGTGGGGATGATGTTGTGCGGGGTGGGGGAGGTGGGGAAAGTTGGGCGGGGGATTTTGGGGTGGACCGGAGCCTCGACGCCGGCCAGGTGAATGGGGATGATGCGCTTGGGCCGAGGATTTCTGGACGACGCTCACGCACCGATAAATTTACGAATCTTTATAATTGCCAGAAATCCAAAGTCACCGAAGAGAGCGCCGAATAGCCCGCGAATCAATATTCGCGTACGGCCGTTCACCTTGCCGACGTATTTATTCACCTCTTCACGAATTTTTTTCCATGTATCGTTAGCTTCTTTTTCGTTGCCTCCTTTCTTGATCCCCACGAAATACAAATCAGACGATTCCCAATTAGTCCAGGTAGACCATCCAGAAAAGGACTCCTCCAAAGGAAAAGCCTTCAACCAGACTTTATTCGGCAAATTTTGATAGTAATCCCATCCTAATCCGACGGTAAGAGGCGAAGCGTGCGGGTGAGACCTGGCAGTTCCGTGTTCTCGGCGGCCAACGGTGGCGCAAGACATAATAACAAGCCCCGCACCTCTACAAAGACGAGTCATATTTAAGAAAGTTTCTTTCCAATAAGGATTGTGTTCCATGCATTCGCATGAAATCACCACGTCGAAACTATTATCTGGCGCGTCGAAATCCTGCGCTTGGCAAACGATATCGACTCCTTTCCCAGCCTCGACATCAATACCGATATGCTCACAATTACGGAAAAATTGTCGAACAGACCCGTTGATGTCTAGGGCGCCAAATTCAAGAACTTTCTGGTCTCTAAAGAACTCGGGGGCGACGCGGGAAATGCTTTCGATGAATGAGATCTGAGACGGGTGCGACAAAATTCAAACTCCCTTCAGGCTCGGGTCCAGACCCTATAAGCCGAGAGTCGTCGGATGCGCACGGCTCAGATACGAGGATTTCAAAGTTTGGCGGCTCCCGCAATGCGGAGCTTCGCGGAGTGTCGAGAGTAGATGACATGTCCGTCTCACGCGGCAGACGATTGTCCGGTTCGAGGCCGGAGAGATCGGAGGTTGCCGGAGGTTCGAATGGCATTGTCGAGGCCATTGGGCGGTGTCGAGCCAAGGCCAAAAAGCGTTGGGGCGCATCGGCGTCGGCGCGAGAGACGCCGCTACCCCTCGTCCCCCTTTCCCCCTAACCTCCGACCATGACGGACGAGACGATTCGCATCCTCGGCATAGACCCGGGCCTCCGCAACACGGGCTGGGGGATCGTCGAGGCGTCGCGCGGCTCGCGGCTCTCCTTTGTCGCCTGCGGCTCGCTGCATTCGGACTCCGGCGCCTCCATGGGCGAGCGGCTCGCGCAATTGCAGCGCGGCCTCGCGCGCGTCATAGAGGAACTCGCGCCCCATGAGGCGGCGATCGAGGAGACCTTCGTCAATCGCGATCCGCAATCGGCCTTGAAGCTCGGCCAGGCGCGCGGCGTCGCGCTGGCGGCGCCGGCGCTCGCCGGCCTCGAGGTGGAGGAATATGCCGCCAATGTCGTCAAAAAGACCGTCGTCGGCAATGGCCACGCCGACAAGGCGCAAATCGCCATGATGGTGCGCGTGCTGCTGCCCGCGAGCCGGGCCGAGAGCGCCGACGCCGCCGATGCGCTGGCCGTCGCCATCTGCCACGCCCATCATCGCGCCGGCCGCGCCGCCGCGCGCAAGCTCGCTGCGGGGACGCGATGAGCGGGATACTGCGGGGCGCGTTCGGAAGGAGCGGCGGGCTGCGGGGTGACGATTTCCTCATCCTGAGGAGCGGCCGAAGGCTGTGTCTCGAAGGACGAGGAAATCGTCATGCGTCGCCTTCTGGAACTCGCTTTCGTGCCTCGAGACGGTCGCTGCGCGATCTCCTCGGCATGAGCGCGCGGATTCTGGCCGTTCGATGGGGAGTCGTCGGGCTCGCATTCCTCCTGCTCGCCGGCGCGGTGCAGGCGGGGTCGCTCGATGCGCATTCGCCGCTCGGGCGCTATGCGCTGGACGCGGCGAGCTGCAAGGCGAAGGACTATTTCGCGACGCTCGACGAAAAGCGGCTGACGCTGCCGACCTATGGCTGCCAGGGCGTCGATTACGACGAGACGGAGAATAAGGGTGGCCGCGCGCTCTTTGCGGTGAAGGCGCGCGCCTGTTCCGGCGAAGAGGATGCGAAGCCGCATCGCGACGAATTCCAGATGACGCTGGAGAATGGCGCGCTGCAATTCCTCTGGAAGGACGGGACGAAAAGCGCCAAGCTCGTCCGCTGTTCCGCGGGGGCGGGGGCGCGATGATCGGCAAACTGAAGGGCGTCGTCGATTCCTATGGCGAGGATTTCGTCATTCTCGACGTGCATGGCGTCGGCTATGTGGTGAATTGCTCGGCGCGCACATTGCAGAAGCTCGCGCCCGTCGGCGAGGCGGCGGCGCTCGCCATAGAGACGCAGGTGCGCGAGGATTCGATCCGCCTGTTCGGCTTCTCCTCGGACGCCGAGCGCGACTGGTTCCGCCTGTTGCAGAGCGTGCAGGGCGTCGGCGCCAAAGTGGCGCTGGCCATTCTCTCCATTCTCTCTCCCGGCGAGCTGGCCTCGGCCATTGCGGGGCAGGACAAGGCGATGGTGGCGCGCGCCTCGGGCGTCGGGCCCAAGCTCGCGGCGCGCATCGTCGCCGAGCTGAAGGACAAGGCGCCGGCCTTCGCCGGCTTCGATCCCGCCGTCGCGCGGCTCTCCGGCGAGGAGCCGGGGCAGGCGCCGCCGGCCGCGCAGGATGCGATCTCGGCGCTGGTCAATCTCGGCTATGGCCGGCCGCAGGCGGCGGCGGCGGTGGCCAAGAGCCTCGAGGCGATCGGCGAGGGGGCGGACACGGGCGCGCTGATCCGGCGCGGGCTGAAGGAGCTGGCGGGCTAGAGCGTGTTGAGCCGCCCGGTCACTCCCCGCTAATCATGTCCCGCGCTGGCGCTGGAGGGGCGCCGGCGCTGCTCCATTTGACACCCTCGGCCGGTTCTCGCGGCCCAAGGGGGTCAGCTATGTCACGAGCAGATTTGGGCGCGCGTCAGATCGGCGCGCTTTTCGTCGCTTTCTCGGCGCTCGTTTTCTTCACCATCGTCGTGCTGATGGAGCGCGCCTGCGCGGCGCCGCTTCCGGCGCATCGCCTGCCGCTTTTCGCGCAATGCGGGCTCGACCGTCTCGTCCCGGAGCCGGGCGCCGAAAAGCTCGCCGCGCGCGCGACGCGGGAGGGGCGTTCCGCCGCCTTCCAGAGCTTTGCGGCCGCCGCTCGTCCGGTGACGCCGGGGCTGCTCGCTTTCGGCCTGCGCAGGGACGTCTTCCCGGCGGCGCTCTCCGCCGGGGTCGATCCCAAGGCCCGCTATTGTCCCTCGGGCGCGCGGCTCTGAAAGGCCGCGCTCAGGCCGCTTTGCGCTCGAGCTCGCGCAGACAGGCGACGATGGCGCCGATCGAGGCGAAATTGCGGCGGCGGAGCATATGCTCGGGGAATTGGACGCCCAGAGCATCCTCGAGCGCGAGCATGATCCGCACCGCCGCGAAGGAGGTGAGGCCGAGCTCATAGAGGTCGGAATTCGCCGAAAGGTTACGCGCCGGCACAGGCAAGCGCGCATGTTCGTCGATCGCTTGCCGAACGAGGTCAATCACTTTTGCTCTCCGCTCCTTGGATGCGCGCGGGGACGGCCGCCGCCCTCGCTCTCGCAGATCACGATCATTCGACGATAATTTGACTCGATGATCGTGAATCCAATGCAAAGATCGCGTCGGCCGGCTGAATGTGGCGTGAACCGGGCGACCTGTTGTTTTTCAAGGTTAGGAAAGCCTTTCTTTCTCGGTAATTACTTATGGCCCATAGCGTGATCCGCCATTGCCGGAGGCGGCCGGGGCCTCTATGTTCCCCCGCATCGATTTTCGGCCGGCGACTTGGGCGCGCTTCGGAGACGGAGCCGCTGACGACCTCTCCCTAACATCGATCGACCCGGCCCCGCGCAGGCGGGCCATCTCCTCTATGTTCGGAGAGACGAATGGCGACTGGAACGGTTAAGTGGTTCAACGCCCAGAAGGGTTATGGCTTCATCCAGCCCGACGGCGACGACAAGGACGTGTTCGTCCATATCAGCGCTGTGGAGCGCGCCGGCCTGCGCGATCTGCGCGAAGGCCAGAAGGTGAGCTTCGAGATCGCTCAGGACCGCCGCACCGGCAAGTCCTCCGCGGACCAGCTCAAGGCGCTCTGAGGCGCGCAGCCGAGAGGGTCGCCGCGCCCCGGCGACCCTTTTCGTCGTTCTTGTCTTTCGGCCCGCGCGTGCGCTACAGTCGCGCTCATGCGCCTCGCGCCTTCGTCCCAATCTATCGCCGCCGTGCTCGCGGCCGCGCTTCTCGCCGCTCCCGGCGCGCTCGCCGCAGGGGCCGAGGCTCCCTTCTCCGAACGGCAATATCTCGACATTCCCGGCATAGGACGCGTGCCGATCCCCTTGCCGCCCGGCGCGCGCGTGTTCTCGCCGCAGCGCCGCTCCGCGCCTGTCGAGCCAGAGCTCGCGCCCGAGCGGGCGCCGCAGATCGCGCGCGACTCGCTCGAGGATCTCATCCGCCGCCTCACCCTCGCCGAGAATGAGGAGGAAGAGAGCGCGCTCGCCCAGGCGATCGGCCGGCTGTGGGCGCGATCGGGCTCGCCGACGGCCGATCTGCTGCTGCGCCGGGCGATGGCGGCCACGAGCCTCGGCGCCGACAGTCTCGCGCTCGATCTCTTCGACCGCATCGTCACGCTCGAGCCCACATGGGCCGAGGCGCTGGTCGGCCGCGCCAATGTCCGTATCACGCTCGGCGATCTCGACGGCGCCGAGCACGATCTCGACTCTGCGCTGCGGCTGGAGCCGCGCCGTTTCGACGCGCTCGGAACGCTGGGCGCGGTGAGGGAGCGCATCGGCGCGCCGGCGCGCGCGCTGGAGGCCTACCGCCGCGCCCGCGTGCTCGATCCGCGTCGCGAGGAGTGGCGGAAGGCGGAGGAACGCCTGCGATTGGAAGTCGAAGGCCGCGACATCTGAGCTCGGCGCGCGTTCTCTCGCCGAGCCGCGATGTGAGCGAGACGAGGAGCGAGCGATATGGCGCAAGATGGATTTTCGCATCACGAAGCTCTGAGCGCGGAAGCGCTCGCCCAGCTTTTCACAGAGGCGCGCACGCATAATGGCTGGGCGGATCGGGAGGTCCCGGACGCGCTGCTCCAGCAGGCGGTGCGGCTCGCGCTCTGGGGGCCGACCAGCGCCAATTGCCTGCCGGCGCGCTTCGTCTTCATCCGTTCGGCGGCGGCCAAGGCGCGGCTCGCGCCGGCGCTGGCGCCGGGCAATCTCGACAAGACGCTCGCCGCGCCGGCGACGGCGATCGTCGCCCATGACACGCAATTCTACGAGCATCTGCCGCGACTCTATCCGGCGACCGACGCGCGCGCCTGGTTCGTCGGCAACGCCCCGCTGATCGAGACGACGGCGTTTCGCAACGGCACGCTGCAGGGCGCCTATTTGCTGCTGGCGCTGCGCGCGGTGGGGCTCGACGCCGGGCCGATGAGCGGCTTCGACAATGCGAAGGTCGACGACGAGTTCTTCCCCGGCGGGACGACAAAATCGAATTTCCTGATCAACATCGGCTTTGGCGATCCGACGAAACTCTATCCGAGGGGTCCGCGTTTCGCTTTCGAGGAAATCGCCTCGATCCTCTGACTCGATCCGCTCGTGGCATGCGCCAGATGAATTGACGTGTCTCGAAAAGCGAGTCTCTAAGGCTCGCGGTCCAAGCGCGCCCCTGGACCGCGAGCCATCAGGCTCGCTATTCGAAGCCCTTCAGTTCCGATGAAGCAGACCACTCGTGTCTTTCCGTGTTTCATTGAGACACCGAAAGACTCTCGGCTCTGGTTTCGACGCGTTTCCAGCCGAACCGGCGTCCACGTCGGCTGGAAACGCTGTAAAGAGAGGAAACGCCATGGCTTCGCTGCTTCCGCCGGGCCGCGCGCAGGCGCTGCTCGGCCTCGCGCGCATTCTCGTCGCCCTGCTGTTCCTGCAGCACGGAACCGCCAAGCTCTTCGGCTTTCCGCATGTCGCAATGTTCGACGGGCTGAAGCTCGTCTCGCTGCTCGGCCTCGCGGGGGCGATCGAGATCCTCGGCGGCCTGCTGCTGCTCCTCGGCCTCTTCACCCGACCGACGGCGATCGTCCTCGCGGCGGAAATGGTCGTGGCCTATGTCGTCGGCCATGCCGCCCGCGGCGCGCTGCCGATCCACAATGGCGGCGAGCTGGCGCTCGTCTATGCCGTCGTCTTCCTGCTTTTCGCGCTCGCCGGCCCCGGCCGCTTCGCCCTCGATCGTCCTTTTCGCGAGAGGGCTTGACAGCCTCACCATAGATTCTCGAATCCTGTGTCATTTCTGCAACAGAAAAGTAATTATGTGACAAATATATTTCAAACTACCTTAGTGTTTATTTGAGGCTTTAGTATAGAATACCCTGAAATATTGTGAGCCGCTACTTGCCGCTCTGGCGCAGAACTAGGCAGAATCCGCCACTGGCGCTCTCGCCACTATTTGATCACAACTCACCCTTAGCGCGGGTCTACTCGATAGCGTCGTCCGAGCTCGGTCGACGGTCGGGAGCGAAACGACTGGGGGATGGCGCATTGAAAAAATGGATCATCGGAGCGGCGGTTTTTGCAGGTTCGACAGCGGCGGCGGCGGGCCAATCCTGGGTGGGGAAGGCCTCCTACTACGGCTATCACGGCCGGACTGCGAGCGGAGGCCATGTGGGGATGCTGACGGCGGCCCATCGTAGCCTTCCTTTCGGCTCACAGGCGCGCGTGACCAATCTCGGCAATGGCCGTTCTGTGGTCGTCACGATCAATGATCGCGGACCTTTCGTGCGCGGCAGGGTGATCGACGTCTCGGTCCACGCCGCTCAGAGCCTCGGCTTCCGGTCGGCGGGCGTCGCCCGGGTGAAGGTGGAGCGGGTGAGCGCGAGCGATTAGAGCGTTTCCAGCCGAAGTAGCGTTCACTTCGGCTGGAAACGCTCGAGAGCGCTGCGTCAGATGATTTGACGTGTCTCGAGAAGCGCTTCAGTTCCGATGAGGCAGCCCCCTCGTGGCGAGGCGGAGCCGAGGCCCCGGCGCAAGCATGAGCTTTAGTAAATACGGATTTCTCAATTGGCCGCAAACACAGGAGTTTGGCTTAGGCAAATGTTAAATCGCCGCGCTTATAGAGGAATGGTCGAGTGAGAGTATGCGAGTAACAAAATGACCGAGACGCATCGTCCGCGTGTCAAATATGTCATCGGACCCGATGGCAGCCCCTTGACCGTCGCGGATCTGCCGCCGCCCACGACAAAGCGCTGGGTGATCCGCCGTAAAGCCGAAGTGGTCGCGGCGGTGCGTGGCGGGCTTCTCTCCCTGGAGGAGGCTTGCAACCGCTACACGCTGACGGTGGACGAATTTCTGAGCTGGCAGATGTCGATCGACCAGCATGGTCTCGCCGGATTGCGGACGACCCGCCTGCAGCAATATCGCATGTGAATTCGGCGCCGTCCTAGAGTCTTTCCGTGTTTCATTGAAACACGGAAAGACTCTAGGCTTTTGTTTTGACGCGTTTCCAACGCCGAACCGGTGTCCACTTCGGCTGGAAACGCTCTAAGGTCGCGCCGCAGAAGAACGCAGAGCCGGTTCGCCTTCGGGCGGCCGGCTCTTTCTTTTTCAGCTCTCCGCGCCGCCGCCGCGGCTGCGCAGCGTCTCGGCGAGGCGTCCGCGCTCGAACAGCAGCACGACCACGAGCGCGAATAGCAACGGCACGATGAGATAGAGCAGGCGGAACACCAGCAGCGCCGTCAGCACCTTGAGCCGCGGCACATCCGGCATGGCCTTGATGAAGATGAGCTCGAACACGCCGAGCCCGCCCGGCGCATGGGAGACGAGCGCCGCCGAGAAGGACAGGAGGAAAGTGCCGAGCACGACGATAAACGGCGTGCCGCTGCCCTCCGGCAGAGCGAAATAGATGATGCCGGCGGCGCCGATCAGTTCCAGAGGCGCCGCGAACATCTGCCGTATCATGACCTCGGGCCGCGGATACATCACATGCAGCTTGCCGAGATTGATCGGCTTGAAGTGCATCAGCGAGCCGACGACATAGAGCGCCACTGCCCCGAGGCAGGTGAGGCCGATCGTCAGCGCCGTATGCTCATTGGTCAGCGCATCCGGCAGCATTCCGGAGAGGCGGCTGAGCAGGCTCGGCTGATAGGTGAGCAGAAGCCCCGCGAGCAGCACCGTGCCCAGGCCGAAAGTGTAAGAGCACAGCACCACGAGTACAGCCACCTGGCCGGCGGTGAGGCCCTTGGTGGAATAGGCCCGATAGCGCACCACCGCGCCGGAGAAGACCGAGGCGCCGATATTGTGGGAGAGCGCGTAAGTGGTGAAGGAGCAGAGCGAGATGAACATCCAGGAGATATGCTTCACGCCGAGGTGGAGCAGGGCGATCCGATCGTACCAGGCGAGCGCCGCATATGCGAGCAGAGAGCAGAAGCCGGCGGCGATCCAATGGGTGACCGGAATGGCCTGTAGATCGGCCCAGACCTCTTCGCCGACCGATTCCCCGCGAAATTCTCCATAGAGAAGATAGAAAGAGGCGATCACCGCCACCAGCCCGACGAGAGGCCAGACATATTCCAAAATTTTTTTCATGGGACGCTGCGGTTTCGGCGCTCCCGGTGCGGAACGCGCGCTCTCACTGGCATGGCCACGGCGGGACCGCAAGCCTGAAAGCCGGCTTCGGCTTGTCCGCCGCGCGGGCGCTGCTAAGCTAGGCGCCGCAATTTCATCGGGCGAGCGGCGGGGGCGGACAGGGCCGGCTTTTCGCCTCCTCGGTCTATCGGGACCGGCGCTTCTCATCCCGTCGCCGAGATCGCGACGCGACTGGCGCGTGGCGAAGCGCCGGCCGCGCGCAGGCGTCCCAGCGTCGGCTTATGGCTGCGGCTCTACGGCTCGCGCTTCTGTTATTTTCTGGCCTGAACGCTGAAAGAAGCGTCAGGCCCGCCGCTCGGCGATGAGATCGATGACGCGGTCGCCGCCACGGTCGCGGGCTTCCTGGCCCTGCGCCTTGCTCAGCTCCTCGCCCGCATCCTTCAAATGCGCCTCGGCCTCGACCAGCTGATCCTTCAGATCGGCGACCGAGCGCAGGAGATTGTCGCGGCGCGTGCGCGCGGCCTGAGCATAGGTCGGATAGGCGAAATGATTGGGGTCGCTGATATTGGCCCGCTGTTCCTCATGGGCGATCTCGCGATCGAGGTCGCCCGTCATGCGGGTGAATTCGGCGATCATCGTCTGAAGCTGCGCCACACGGCGCCGGCATTCTTCGGCGTGAAAACGTTTCAGCCGAACCACGGCATCTCGCGACTTCATGACACTATACTCCGGCACTAGTTACTTACGACGCATGCGAACTCGGTCGCTTCATCCGCGAGACGACCGGAAATATGGCGCAAGGAGGTTGCTCGAGTGTTACTGACCCTGGAATTCTCGGTCCCAAACAAAAAAGCGCCGTAATTTCAATCATTCCGCTCGGCTCTCGGCGACGGCGCCCTATATGGGCGCGCGCGGGCTCGCGCCCGTTCCTGATGACATTCCTGGCGATTGGAGGAGGCGGAGATGAGACGAGCCTATGCAGTCATTGCGGCGGCCGGGGTCGCCGCGCTTTTGTCAGCGGCGCCGACGGGGGCCGATCAGGTGGGGACGCATAAGGTCCTTCTGCCGGGCGATACTCCCTTCGTGGCCGCGCCGGCGTCGCTGCCGGGCGGGGCGGAGGCGGCGGTCCTCTACGGCGATCCCGCGAAGGACGGGCTCTTCGTGATGCGGCTGAAGGCGCCCAAGGGCTATCGCATTCCGCCGCACACCCATCCCAAGGCGGAGGTGGTGTCGATCGTCGCCGGGCGGATGCGGCTCGGCCTCGGCCCGGCCGCCGATCGGGCCAGCGTCGAGGAGCTTCCCGTGGGCGCTTTCTCGATCATGCCGCCGGGCGTCGCGCATTACGCCTTCTTCGACGAGGAGACGGTGCTCCAGATCGACGCCATGGGGCCGTGGAGCATCGACTACGTCAGTCCGAAGGACGACCCACGCAATCAGGTCGCGCCGGCGCAAAGGTGAGGCGGTTGTTTCCCTTGGCCGAAAGCGTATGATTGTTGCGAGAGCATCGAAATATGGCTGAAGAACCCGACAATGTCGTCCTGGTCTATTTGCGTCTTCTGAACGAGCGGTTCGATGCGCTCCACGAGGACAATCGGGAGATCAAGACGCGGTTGGGAATCCTCGAGCAGCAGGGCGCAACCTTGTCGAGCCGCATCGACCGCATCGAATTTCGCCTCGACCGGATCGAGAAGCGCCTCGATCTCGTCGAAGTCTGACGCCGCTCACGCCGGCTGCTCGTCCAGCGCCTTCTCCTTGCGCTCCGCCCCGCCGAGGCGGCGATAGACGAAAGGCGGGGCCGGCAGCAGCGACTCGTTTTGGCCCAGCGCGGCGAATTCCTCGTGATGGGCCGAGCGATGGCAGGCCGGATCGGTCGCCGCCGCGTCGCCGGTGACGGCCAGCGCCTGGCAGCGGCAGCCGCCATAATCGACGCCGCGCTTGTCGCAGCTGCGGCAGGGCTCCTGCATCCATTCCTCGCCTCGGAAGGCGTTGAAGGCGGCGCCATTGCGCCAAATGTCGCCGAGCGGGCGTTGGCGCACATTGTCGAAGGAAAGGCCCGGCAGAGTTTGCGCGGCGTGGCAGGGCAGGGCCTTGCCGGAGGGCGTCACCACCATGATGCTGCGGCCCCAGCCGCCCGTGCAGGCCTTGGGGCGCGAGGCGTAGTGATCGTGGATCACGAAGTCGAAATTGAGCACGCCCTGCAGGCGCTTCTTCGCCTCTTCCACGATCCCGACCGTCGCGAGGAATTTCTCGCGCGTCGGGATCAGCGCGGCGCGGTTCACTTCCGCCCAGGCGTAATATTGAATATGCGCCACCTCGAGCCGCTGCGCGCCGACCTCCACCGCGAAATCGATGATCCGCGGCAGATGGTCGATGTTCTGGCGATGGATCGGCGCATTGATTGTGAGCCCGAGGCCCAATTCCCGGGCCCAGCGCGCGACGTCGCGCTTCTTGGCGACGCCGCCCTCATAGCCGGAAATATGGTCCGAGCTTTCGGGGACCACATCCTGCACCGAGACCTGCACATGATCGAGGCCGATCTCGGCGAGATGCGCCAAACGCTCGCGCGTCAGCAGCACGGCCGAGGTCACGAGATTGGTGTAGAGGCCGGCGTCGACGGCGTGAGCGAGAATCTCCTCGAGATCGCGGCGAAGGGTCGGCTCGCCGCCGGAGAGATGCAATTGCAGCGCGCCGATGGAGGCGGCCTGACGGAACACGTCGCCCCATTCGCCGGAGGTCAGCTCCGTATTGGCGCGCTCCAGATCGAGCGGATTGGAGCAATAGGGGCATTGCAGCGGACAGCGATGCGTCAGCTCGGCGAGCAGTCCCGCCGGGCCGCGCTCGAAGGGGGCATAGGATTTCGCCGTCTGCGAGAGGGGAGGCGGCGAAAAAGCGTCCGGCCCGTCGCGCAGCAGGCGCTTGTCGGCGAGGCCTTGCAGCAGCTCGAGCACATCCGTCTGGATCACCTCGACGGGCGCCGAATAGGTCTGCGCGAGACGCTGCGAAATCTCGGAGACGCTAGCGACGCCGTCGACATGGCCGAGCACGGCGAGGCTGATGGCGTCCAGCTCATAGGCGCGTTCGGGCGCGAGGATCACCTTGCGCTGCCGCACGACATCCTCGTGCAGGCGCGAATAGCGCGTGAAGGCCGGGCGAGCGTCGGCGGTTATCAGGTAGCGGGTGCGGACGTCGGTCATGGCGTTCCCTTTGCGCGTCCTTTTAACATATTCGCAGCGACCATCACATCATCCCGTCTGGAGCGTGACGGCGGAGAGCCGCGAGGAAAAAGGCTTCGGCCCGTTCGATCGCCTCGCGCTCGATCCGGCGTTCCGTCGGTCGCAGCGTGTTTCGAGCGGAGGCGAATTCCGCGTCGATAAATGCCGCGAGTGCGGGGTCGACCGGGCCGGTTCCCATCTCGCTCGATCGCGACTTCTCCGCGAGCAGAGCCTCCACAATGGCAGTGACCTCGGCCGGCGGATCGCATTGCGCCATCAGCTCTTGGAATTGCATCGGCGCGATCCGCTCATTCGGATACAGGCGCAGCCAGCGGAGCGCCGCCGCCGGGCGCAGAGCGTAAAACAGCTTCTTGCGGCGCACATTCTTGTCGTCGCTGAAATAGGTGCGACGATGGCGTTCGCCGAGGTGCAGGTAATGATAGGCGATGCGCTCGCGATCGACTGTCTCGCGCGCGAGCACCAGAAACGCATCGGCGAATTCCCGATCGCGGCGATAGTCGATCGGCGAGGTGAGCCATTCGATGACGACGGCGTTCCCCTTGAGCAGAAGTTGCAGGGACTTTCCGAGATCCCATCCGTTCACGTCGAAAATTTCGTCGAGAGGCGTTTCGATCACATCGCGCTTGCGCCAAGGCGATAGATAATCCGCCGAGCGACGAATATAGATGAAACGGCAATCATAATCGCTGTCGGGAGAGGGAAAGCCCCAAGCCCGGCTGCCGCTCTCCACGGCCAAGGGAATAGCGACTCGTTCGGCGATTTGGAGATCGTCGAGCCGCTTCTGAATTTTTTCGACTATCGCGGGGTCCAACTGGATATTTCGTCATGTCTGAGGCGTGAAAGCGCCGGGCGGGATGAGGCCGGTCACATAGGCCTGATAGAGCGCGTCGAGCTGCGCCCATAGCACGTCGCATTTGAAGCGCACGGCGCCGACGCAGGCTTCCTGCTCCGCCCGCGTATAGGCGTGCTGGAGAATATACGATAATGCGAAATCGCTGTCGCGCGGCGCCTGGGCGAGGCGGCGCTTGAAATAGGCCATCACGGAATCGTCGACGAAATCGTAATTCTCGAGCATTCCGGCGATGCGCTCGCGATGGATCGCCGGTGCGAACAGCTCCGTCAGCGATGACGCCACCGCTATGACGAGCGGCTGCTCGACGACGAAGCGCACATAGGCCTCGACAGCGAATTTGGTCGCCGGCAGCGCGCCCTTGCGCGAGGTGACATAATCGCGCGAGAGGCCGAGCCCGTCGGTGAGCACGAGCCAGCGCTCTATGCCGCCGCCTTCCTCGCCCAATCCATCGTGATCGTGAATGCGGTGAATCCATTCGCGCCGCAATTCGCGGTCGTGGACGCGGCTCATGAAGGCGGCGTCCTTGCGCGGCACCGCCTCCTGATAGCAATAGCGGTTGAGCGCCCAGGCCTGCACCTGGCCTTTGCTCAGTCTGCCGCCATGCAGCATCTTATGGAAGGGATGCTTGTCGTGATAGCGCTCCTCACCCACGGCGCGGATCGCGGCTTCGAAAGCTTCTTTCGACAAGGGCGGCGCATCGTGCCACTCGGCCGTCGAGAAGTCGTTCATAGCGTCACCTCCATGCCGTCCGCGCCGATCTCCCATCCGGCCGCATTCACGATTTCGCGCTCCTTGGAGGAGGCGTCGAGCGTCGGATTGGAGTTGTTGATGTGCACATAGATCTTGCGCGCCACGGAAAGGCTCTCGAACGCTTTCATCGAGCCGTCCTCGCCGCTCATATTCACATGGCCCATGCGCGAGCCGGTCTTGCCGAGCAATCCCTGCTCGATCATCTCATTTTCATGGAACAAAGTTCCATCGAAGAAGACGAGGCTCGCGCCGCGCAGACGCTCCTTCAGCGGCTCGTCGATCTTGGCGCAGCCGGGAATATAGAAGCAGCTCTTGCCGGTCGCCGTTTCTATGATCTCGACGCCGAGCGTGTCGCCGACCCGCGTGCCGAAATCGGCGGCGCTCTTGTCCTCGAGCCAGAGCGCGATCTTGCCATGCACCGGAAACGCCTTCACCGCGAGGCCGAGATCGACGCCGGCGCCATGCAGAGGGATCGCCTCGTCGAAGGGAAATTCGACGCGCGTCACCAATTCGGGGACCAGAATATCGAAGATACGATTGCCGGCGAGCACATTCAAAATGCGCCCGGACGAATAGATCGAGAAAGCCTGCGCCTCGCGCAGATTGAGGAGGCCGGCGACATGGTCGACGTCGCCATTGGTCAGCACGACGGATTTGATCGGGCTCGCGCGCAATCCGTCATGCGGGCCGGGCGAGAGCTGCGGCGCATGCGCGATCTGCTGGCGCAGATCCGGCGAGGCGTTCAGCAGCACGAAATCGACGCCATTGGCGCTGACGGCGAGCGAGGATTGCGTGCGCGGCGAGAAGCCGGGCCTGCCCTCGCGCACGGCGCGGCAATTGGCGCAATTGCAGTTCCATTGCGGGAAGCCGCCGCCGGCGCCCGATCCGAGTATTTTGATGAACATGACGCGATCCGCGACGGCGCCGTTTTTTAAAGGCGCAGTCTCTCCTCTCGAGCCGACGTTCTAGAGCGAAACCGCCTCTCTTCGAAGCGCTGTTTCGCTCCCCTCCCGATTTTGCCGCTTTTTCCCGCGGCGCATGGCCCCGGACGGCTTGATTTCGCGGGCACTATGTCGGCGCGCGCGGCGGCGCGCAAGCGCCACTTTGTCGCGCCGCTCGTGCTGGTCCGTCACGCCGGCTGCGTTTTCTCGGCCGCTTTCTCCGTCTCCTGCCGCTCCAGCTCTTTGTAGCGTCGGACGCCGAAGGGGATGGCGGCGAGATAGGCGAGGCTCGCCAGCACCAAAGTCTCCATCGGATAGATGGCGAGCAACAGCGCCGTCACGCCGACGCAGAACAGCACGAGAATGACATATTCACGCGGAATGCGGCCGATGCGCTTGCCGGAGAAATGCGGAATGCGACTCGCCATCAGAAAAGCGATTCCCAGCACATAGACGATGAACAGCGGCACCAGCGCCTTGGAGCCGGGCAGGTCGACGACCGAGAGATTGAGATAGAGCGGCAGCAGAACCGCGACCGCGCCGGCCGGCGCCGGCATGCCGACGAAGAAATCCGAATGCCAGGCGGGCCGGCCGGGCTCGTCCACGGTGACGTTGAAGCGGGCGAGGCGCAGCGCGCAGGCGATGGCGAAGACGAGCGCCGCGAACCAGCCCAATCCTTTGATCTCGTGCAGCGACCAGAGATAGAGCAGAAGCGCCGGCGCGACGCCGAAATCGACGAAATCGGCGAGCGAGTCGAGCTCTGCGCCAAAGCGCGACGTGCCTTTGAGCGCACGGGCGAGGCGCCCGTCGAGCCCGTCCAGCACGGCGGCGGCGATGACGGCGGTGACGGCCGTGTCGAACTTGCCTTCGGTGGCGTAGCGTATGGCGGTGAGACCCATGGACAGCGCCAGCAGCGTGACCAGATTGGGCAGCACCACGCGGATCGGAATGTTGCGGAAGCGCAGGCGGCGCCGTTCGGAGGCGGACAATTGCGCGTCGCGGCCCTCGGGGCCGCCGTCGAAGGAAAAAGGTTCGTTCATCGGAAGGCCTCTCTCGCGGCGACGGTTCAGCCGGCCTTGAAGCTCAGCGGGGCGGCGGTGGAGTTCACATCCGCCAGAATGGTCTCGCCCGCTATGGCGCGCGAGCCCACCGCTATGCGGGGCTTGGCCCCCGTCGGCATATAGACGTCGACGCGCGAGCCGAAACGGATGAGGCCGAAACGGTCGCCGACGCCGATCGGCTCGCCATCCTGCACGAAGCAGACGATGCGCCGCGCCACGAGGCCGGCGATCTGCACCACGCCATAGCGGCCCGACGGCGCGTCGATGACGATGCCATTGCGCTCATTGTCCTCGCTCGCCTTGTCGAGATCGGCGTTGAGGAAGATGCCGGGCTTATAGGCGACTTTGCTGATGCGGCCGGTGATGGGCGCGCGGTTCACATGCACGTCGAAGACGCTCATGAAGATGGAGACGCGTTGCATCGGCTCCGCGCCGAGGCCGAGCTCGGCCGGCGGCAGGAAGAAGCCGATGGAGCAGACGATTCCGTCGGCCGGCGACACCACGAGCCCCTCGCGCAAGGGCGTGAGCCGCTGCGGGTCGCGGAAGAAATAGATGCACCAGCCCGTGGCGATGAAGCCGACCCAGCCGAGAGTCGAGGATATCCAATGCAGCAGCAGGGCGGCGATGGCGAAGGCGGCGATGAAAATATAGCCTTCCGGATGGATGGGGACGAGCGATTTGCGGACCGATTCGAGGATCGACATGGATGAGGGGCTCCGAATGCGGCCCGTCGCCGCAGGCGGGGCGAGTTTTGACATTTCGCGGCGCGAAAGTCACGCGGGCGGCGCGTCGAAGCGCTTGCCTGGGCGCCCGATTCACGACAGATAAGCGCGGTCGACGCCCAATGAGGCCGACAGCCCCTCGGGGAGGAAACATGAAAGACAATATTCGCAACGGAACGGCTCTGGCCATAGCGGCTATCTCTCTCGCGCTCGCCGGCGCGGCGACGGGCGCCCTGGCGGCGACGCCCGGCAAGGTGCAATGCGTCGGCGCCAATGGCTGCAAGGGCAAGAGCGACTGCCACAGCCCCAAGAACGCCTGCAAAGGCATGAACGCCTGCCAGGGCAAGGGCTGGGTGTTCGTGGAGTCCGAGGACGCCTGCAAGGCGGCCGGCGGCAAGACGCTGAACTGATCGACCGCCTCTCGCAATAATTTCCGGCAAAAGCGATGCGCGCCTGTCCCTCCGGGATGGGCCGCATTCGCGCATCTCGAGATCGCATCGAGGCCGTCGAAACGGCCGGCCGGCTCGCCCTTTTCTGCCGAGCGAAGGCGCGATATCTCTATCTAATAAGTATGATTTCAGCAAGGCGGCGCAGCTGAGTGATTGCCAAGTTCGAGCTTAAAATATATTATTTCTACAGATTTAATATATATAAATGGTTGTGATATGACGAAAGCCTCACAGAAACAAAGTGTTATGGCGATAGGCGTCGGAGCTTTGACGCTGCAGGCCTGCGCGGCGCTGGCGGCGCCGCAGGGCGGGGCCGGCGAGGCGACCGTGCAGGATGTCGTCGTGCAAGCGGAGCATGATCGGGTGGAGGCGCAAAAGACGCCGCAGACGATCGTGCGCTTCGACGAGAAGAAATTGCGCGACCTCAGCATCACCAATACGCGCGATCTTTCCGGCTATGTCCCCGGACTGACGCAGTTCCGCACGGGCGTCACGACGTCCAACTCCAATTATTTCTTTCGCGGGATCGGCGAATATGATCCGCAGGGACAGCCCTCTGTCGGCGTCTATCTCGATGACGCCTATTTCCCGCGCCTTCTCGGCTCGCGCATCGAGCTGCTCGATGTGGAGCGCATAGACGCGCGTCCGGGGCCGCAGGACACGTCTTCGCCGCATAATGCGGAAGCCGGCGTCGTTCAGATCGTCACGCGCAAGCCGGACAATAAAAAGCGCGTCGAGGCGGAAGCAGGCTACGGCAATTACAACGAATGGAAGGTCGGCGCGCTGGTGAGCGGGCCGATCATCGCGGACGAGCTTTTCGGGAGTCTCTCCTACAGCCATCGGGCGCGCGACGGCGTCACGCGCAATCTGCTGCGCAACGCCGACGTCAACAATGTCAATCTGAGCAATGCGCTCGCCAAGCTGCGCTGGACGCCGATCCAGCCGCTCGAGGTGCTGCTCGCCTTCGACGGCGAGTTCGACGACGGCCAGGCGAAATCCTACAATAATCTCGCCATTCCCGGAAACACGTCGAGCACGGCCTATTATCCGCTCTATCCGCTGAATCACTTCCAGCAATATGGCGGAGCGCTGACGATCAGCTATCAGCTCGACGCCAATCTGCAGCTGAAGTCGATCACCCAGGCGCGCCGCTTCGAGCAGGTCGCGCTCTATGACAACACCAGCGATCTGTGGGCCCGCAGCTCCAACTGGCTCCATTATTGGGATCGCAATTACACTCAGGAATTTCGCGTCATCGGCGACTACGACCGCCTCGATTTCAAAGGCGGCGTCTATCTCAATCGCGACGAATGGTTCTCCGGCCGACGCGCCAACGCATTCGGAACAGTGACGAGCTTTTTCGCCACTCCGCAGGTTCCGACGACCTTCCAGCCGAATTGGCAGGAGCTGTGGCAATACACCAACACTTACGCCGTCTATGGCGAAGCGAATTATCGGCTCACCGACGAATTGAAGCTCACGCTCGGCGGCCGCTATAATTACGAGAAGCAGTGGAACAATAATTACAATTACTCGCTGGTGAATGGGCAGACGACCTCGTCGCTGCTCGGCGGCGGCTTCACCTCCACCGATTGGCTCGCGGCCTTCTACAATCCGCGCGGCGTGCTCAATTGGAGCGTCCAGAACAGCGCGTCATGGGGAACGGGCTCTCCCAAAGCCGTCCTCTCCTATCAGGCGACGCCGGAAGTTCTCGCTTATGCCTCATTCTCGCAGGGCCATAAGGACGGCGGCTTCGACTTTCGCGCGCAGGGACCGACGATCGCCTCTGTGACGCAGGCGAGCGTTCCCTATAAGCCGGAGACGCTGACGACCTATGAATTCGGCGTGAAGTCCTCCTGGCTCGATCAGCGTCTCGCGGTCGCGATCTCGGCCTTTTGGAACGATTTCCGCAATGTGCAGGCGACGGCGATCGATCCGGTCACCAATAGCTCGCATCGTTTCAGCGCTGGCCATGGCCGCTCCAGGGGCGTCGAAGGGCAGGCGACCTTCACGCCCATCGAGGAATGGGAGATCGGCGCGACCGGCTCCTATCTCGAGGCCGTGCTCGATTATTACGCGGGAACGACGACATGGGCGGTCTGGGCCAATTCGCCATTCGGCCCCAACGCCGTCGTTCCGACCGCCGCGCATTCCGGCTCGCGTCTGCCCTATTCGCCGAAATTCCAGGGCAGCCTCTACACCAATTATCGCGTGCCGCTCGATGTTCCGGGCGTGTGGAAGATCGGCGGCTCCGTGCAGGCGCAGACGTCGCTGTACACCGACATCATCAATAATCCTTTCGTGAAGATACCGCCGCAGACATTCGCCAATCTACAGACGAGCTACACGACCGCCGACGGTCATTGGACCTTCCAGCTCGCGGTCAAGAATCTCTTCGATCGGCGCTATCCGCAGAGCTACACCTATCAGGCGATCTCGTCCGGGCGTCCGGGCGCCGGCCTGCCGGCCTATTGGACCGTCAACTATAATGATCCGCGCTCGATCTTCGCCTCGGTCCGTTACGTCTGGTGACGCAGGGCCGGATCGCCCCTTCTCGACAAATCGCCTCTTTGGCTTCATGAGGGGGCGCATGTTCCGCCCCTTCGTCGACGATTTCCTCGCCTGCCTGCGCTTCTACTCCCGGCTGCCGGTTCCGGCCCCGCGGGGGCATGAGATGCCGGATTTCCGCACCGCCGTGCGGGCGCTGCCGCTCGCCGGCGCGTTGATCGGCCTCGCTCCCGCCTGGGTCCTGCTCGCCGCCCGCGCAATCGGCCTGCCGCCCTTCCTCGCCGCCACGCTGGCGCTGGCGGCGCTCGTCGCCGTCACCGGCGCGCTGCACGAGGACGGGCTCGCCGATCTCGCCGATGGTTTCGGCGGCGGCGCGACGCGGGAGGAGAAGCTCGAGATCATGCGCGACAGCCGGCTCGGCTCCTATGGCGCCGCCGCGCTGACGCTCTCGCTGCTGCTGCGCGTCGGGGCGGTGACGGCGATCGCGCAGCGCGGCGGCTTCGAGGCGGCGACTGTGCTGATTTTCGCCGCGGCGCTCTCCCGCACCGCGGGGCTGGCGCCGATCATGATCCTCGCGCCGGCGCGCGCGGACGGCGCCGGCCACGCCGCCATGCGTCCGTTCAAGGAGGCGCTGCAGACGGCGGCGCTGCTGGCGAGCGCCGTCTCCATTTTGCCGATCGCGGCGGGCGTCTCGCCGCTGACGGCGCTCGTCGCCGGCGCGCTGGCCGTCGGCGCGGCCTATGCGACGGCCAAGCTCGCCGAGCGGCAGATCGGCGGCCTCACCGGCGATGTGCTGGGCGGCGCGCAGCAGGCGGCCGAGATCGCGGCGCTGCTGGCCTTTTCCACCGGCGGCTGAGGCCGAGCGCTCAGACGTTCGCCGCTTCCGCCATGCGCGCCGTCGCGCGCCGCACTTCATCGACGGCGGAGAGCAGCGTCTCGACGCCGGCGCCGGGGCGCACCGCCTCGCCGGCGAGGCGCCGGCGAAAGGCGCGCGCGCCGGGCCTGCCGGCGAAGAGGCCGAGCATATGCCGGGTCATGTTGGAGAGGCGCTCGCCGCGTCGCAATTGCGCCTCGACATAGGGAATGAAGGCCTCGACCGCCGCGAAGCCGTCGGCGAGCGGCGCCGCTTCGCCGAACAATTGCGGATCGACCGAAAGCAGAAGCTCCGGCTCGTGATAGGCGGCGCGGCCGATCATCACGCCATCGACATGGGCAAGATGCGCGCGCATCTCTTCCATGGTCGCGATCCCGCCGTTGATCGCAATGGGCAGATCGGGAAAAGCGCGCTTCAGCTCATAGACGAGCCCATAATCGAGCGGCGGAACGTCGCGGTTCTCCTTGGGCGAGAGGCCGGAGAGCCAGGCCTTGCGCGCATGCGCGATCAGCGCGTCGCAGCCGGCGGCGACGACGCGCTCGGTGAGCCCGAACAGAGCGGCGCGCGGTTCCTGATCGTCGACGCCGATACGGCATTTGACGGTGACGGGGAGGGCGACGGCGTCTTTCATCGCTTTCACGCAATCGGCGACGAGATCGGGCCGCAGCATGAGACAGGCGCCGAACGCGCCGTTCTGCACGCGATCGGACGGGCATCCGACATTGAGATCGATCTCGTCGAACCCATAGGGCTCGGCGATGCGCGCAGCCCGCGCCAGCTCGGCCGGATTGGAGCCGCCGAGCTGCAGCGCGAGCGGACGCTCGGCCGCGTCGAAGCCGAGCAGCCGATCGCGATCGCCGAAGATCACGGCGCCAGTGGTGAGCATCTCCGTATAGAGCCGCGCGCGGCGCGACATCAGCCGATGGAAGGAGCGACAGTGACGGTCGGTCCAGTCCATCATCGGCGCTACGGAGAATCTAACATCCTGAACTTTCAGCAATTGCTCTTTACTCTCGAGGCCGTGGCCCGCATCGTATGCGCTCTCTCGCACGCCTCGATACGACACTTTTTGCTCCTTTTCGACTTCTCAGTGCAGGCTTTGTCGCGCGGCGGAAGTCCTGGGCGCCCGTCGATCGACTCCCGACCGGCGATTGCGCGATTTAGGATATGAGATCGACGCGGAATGGCTCGATCGCGCGTATGCGCTCTCGATCTTCGGGACGCGCGAAGCCCGTCATTCGCGCCGGCGGGTCAGAAGGGGAGCAGCGTGACCACCATCCTCGGACTCAACGCGTACCATGGCGACGCCTCCGCCTGCCTCGTGCGCGACGGCGCCATTGTCGCCGCGGCCGAGGAAGAGCGTTTCCGGCGCATCAAGCATTGGGCGGGATTTCCCTCCCGAGCGATCGGCTATTGCCTCGAGGAAGGCGGCCTGACGCTCGCGGATGTGGATCATGTCGCGGTCAATTCAGACCCGAAGGCCAGCCTCTTCAGGAAAATCGGCTATGCGCTGAAGACCCGCCCCGATCTTTCGCTCATTATCGATCGGATCCGCAATCAGACGAAGCGGCGATCGATCGAAGCAGAATTGGCGCGCGCATTTCCCGGATCGGCCTTCGAGGGCGAGATGCACCGCATCGAGCATCATGTCGCTCATGTCGCGTCGGCCTTCCTCGTCTCGCCCTTCGAGCGCGCGGTCGTCTTATCGGTGGACGGGTTCGGCGATTTTTCCAGCGCCGCATGGGGCATGGGCGATGGAAACCAAATCTCGATCGATGGACGCGTCTATTTTCCGCATTCGCTGGGCATTTTCTATCAGGCGATCACGCAATATCTGGGCTTTCCCCATTATGGCGACGAATACAAGGTGATGGGCCTCGCGTCCTATGGCCGGCCGGAGCGCCTCGAGGCCATGCGTCGCATCGTGCGGCTCTATGACGATGGCTCGTTCGCGCTCGATCTCACCTACTTCCGCCATCACAAGGAGAAAATCGCCTATGACTGGTCGGGCGGCATGCCGCATGTCGGCGAGCTGTTCGGCCCGGCGCTCGAGGATTTGCTCGGACCGGCGCGCCGGAACGACGAGCCGCTCGACGAGCGTCACCGCAATATCGCCCGTTCGGCGCAGGCGATGTATGAAGAGGCGTTCTTCCATATTTTGCGCAAGCTCCATGATCGATATCGACACGCCGATCTCGCGCTCGCCGGCGGCTGCGCCATGAATTCCGTGGCCAATGGCAAGATCAGGCGGATGTCGCCGTTCAATCGCGTCTATATTCAGTCTGCGGCCGGCGACGCGGGCGGCGCCATCGGCGCGGCGATGCAGGTGTGGAGCGAGCTGGGCGGCGAGCCGACTGCGAGCGCTCTGGCGGGAGACAGGATCGCTGGACGAAAGATCATGGATCACGCATATCTCGGCCCCGATTGCGATGATGCGGCGATCGCGGCGCTGCTCGCCGCGCGCAGCGAGGAACTGGCCGAGCAGGGCTGTGTGGTCGAGCACATCGACGACGAGGCCGCTCTTTGCCGGCGCACGGCCGACGCCATTGCGGATGGCCAAGTCGTCGGCTGGTTCCAAGGACGGATGGAATGGGGCCCGCGCGCGCTCGGCAACCGTTCGATCGTCTGCGATCCGCGCCGCGCAGACATGAAAGACATACTGAATCTCAAGATCAAGCGGCGCGAGAGCTTTCGTCCGTTCGCGCCGTCGATACAAAGGGAATGCGTCTCCCACTGGTTCGAGGAAGACGGCGACGTTCCGTTCATGATGCAAGTATTTCAGATCAGGGTGGAGAAACGTCCGCTGATCCCCGCCATAACCCATGTCGATGGTTCGGGACGACTACAGACCGTTCATCGCGAAACCAATCCGCGCTACTGGCGGCTGATCGAAGCATTCCGCGTGAAAACCGGGGTGCCGATGGTGCTCAACACCTCCTTCAACGAAAATGAGCCTGTCGTGTGCAAGCCGGAGGAGGCGCTCGATTGTTTCTCGAGAACGAAGATGGATGTGCTCGCGCTGGGCAATAGCTTCATTCGGCGAATTGGTTGAGGCCTGCGTCGAGCGCCTCCGCGCCTCTGGCCTCGTTTTCACGAGCCCGCCTCTCGTCGCTCCTGCCGCATCTCATCCAGCAGATCGAGATATTTTGCCGGGACGCTGTCCCCGCCGAATTTCTCGGCGGTGGCGCGCAGCGCCGCAAAGTCCGCCTCGTCGTCGAAAGCCGCGCGCAATTTGTCCGCTACGTCCCGCGCATCGCGCTCGATCGTGAAGGGCTCGCCGATGGCGTCCATAGCGTCAATCGGGATTTGAAGGTCATTCCCGGAGGCTTCGCCACCTGCAATTCGCATGGCGATGCGACGCTGCGGGGCGATGGCCCGGCGATCGCCCCGCTACTCGAGGATGGTCGTCTCGCCGGGATCGACCCGCACACCTATTATGATTTCCGGTGGTATCCTTTGACCAAGGGCCGCCAATTCTCGGCGCAGAACTGTTTCGACTGCATCAAGACGGCCATGGGCCTCCCGCGCGACATCGATTTCTACGCGACCGAATATAAAATTTCGAAATCGGACGGCTGGGCGTGTAGATGGACCGGCGCCCGAATATCTTCGATAGCGAGCCCATTTTGGCGCTCGCCGAGCAATCTTGCAGCGCCAATTCGAAAACGCCGGGTGCGAATGCGCGGGTTCGGCGCGATCTTGCATGATGTGAGACACGCGCGGTAATGGCGCGTGTCTCCGACATCCTCGACGAATGATCGGGGAGAGCGTCACATGAATGCTTCGAATGGAGAGCGCCGGAACGAGAGAGCTGTTTCCGGCTCGATCGCCTATCTCGTGTCGGCGCGCTATTTGCGAAAAACGCGTTCACGGCGAATCCGGCTCGTCGATTTGCAAGACGTCCATTCGATCGCTACGGGAGCTGAACGACTCTTTGCTGTCCAGGCCCGCGACGAGAGTCGGAGGGATGGAGCCGTGTATTTCGCTTATTCCTCTGCAGCGAGCTGTCTCGCATCGGCGAGGGCCTTTCCGGCGAGACCGATGAAAGAGAAGGCGGCTAGGATCATGATCGTCGTGTCCAGTCGGGACTGACCTTCACGCATTGTCTCGTCGACCCCGAACGCTTGCGCGACGAGAGGCCAAGCGACCATGAGTATGCGGAACTCTGTCGGGCCGAGCCCGATATAGGCCATCGGCCGCGCGCGTTGCGCGATCGTGCGGACGTAATTATAGGCCGAGAACAGCAGATAGCAGGCGAGCACGACAAACGCCGATCGAAAAGAAAGAAATGGCGAGGCGCCGAACATGATGATGACGAGGGCTTGCGACAGCAGGTCGTTGGTCTGGCCGATGACCTCCAGCCGCGGACGGATCACATTGCGGCGACGGGCGAGCGGGCCGTCGAGCGTCATGCCGAACCAGTTGAGCAGAACGCCGACCGTCAGAAGCGACAGCCATGCAGGCGACCAGCGGCAGCCGATGAGCGCCGCCGCGGCGACGACCGCGCCGAAGACGCCGATCTTGGTCAGTCGCAGCGGCGTGACCGACGGCGGCAGCGCCGAGAGGATTCTCTCGACGAGCCATTGCTCGCTCGCGGCGAGAAAATTCTGATGAGGCCGCTCGCTTTTGTCGCAGAGAAGATACGCCACGCTCTACTCCATTTCTCGTTCTTCGTCTCGGGAGCCGCTCTTCCCTTTGTTCGTGTCGCGCTCGGCGCGTTGTTTGGAAGCGTCAGAATGTGAATCCGACCTGCACGAGGCCTTTCGCATGCCGGTCATAGGCGGTGGCGCCGTCGGCATCGTTCACGCCCGTGTAGCTGCGATGCTCGTGGCTCTATCGACGACGCTGCCGCTCGTCGGATCGGCGAGCGCGAAACAAGGCATGCCGAGTACCGCCGCTAGGGCGGTCGGCGTAGATGAGGCGCTTTGCAGAGCGGAAAGCTCGGCGCGTCGCCGCATCGGGTGATGTCGCGACATGGGTGATGTCTCGACCGCTTCCAGCGACTCTGCGTTTGGCTCCGGGAGGTGAACGAAGCTCATAGATAAACCTTGTTGCGAATGGAGCCGAGATGAGCCGAGCAGTTTTCGAACGTCATGGCTCCACGAACCGGGGGCGCTGCGGACACGGGATCGACGTGCGTCATCATATATATATGAAATATATTACGTAGCAGCATTATGCATTGTAGAAAGATGATGCAAATCGGCAGAAAAAAGATGCAAATTGGGCGAAGACACGGCAGCTGGCGGGTTGGTGCGGTGTTCTTGCCGTCCATTGCATATCGTTAAGGCACGGGTCTTGATTTCGAGTTGGAATCCAATAGTGACTCGGCCGCAATATTGGAGGGTCTGTTCGGCTGCTGGGCATTTTCGCAAGTGTTGCGCGATTCTGTCTCGGTTTTGGTCCGTGTCGGCGCCTAAAGTTTTCCATTGACGTCATCCCGGAGGATTCGCAATGTAACGAATATAAATGTCGTTGGGCCCGCGCTTTCGCGGCGCGTGGCCGGAAGCGGAGCTCTCGCGACGCGCGACGCTCTTCACATTCGGTTGCCGCTGCGGGCGGGAGATTCACAAAATGCAGATGGAATGGTTGTCGATGGCGATCGATTTCGGCGTCATCGGCCTTTTGGCCATGCTCAGCGTCATTGTCGTCGCCGTGGCCCTCGAGCGTCTCTTTTTCTACCGCGCGGTCGACATCGCCACTTTCACCAGCGTCAAGGCGCTCGAGCTGGACTTGACCAAGCGGCTCGTCGTCATCGCATCCGTCGCCGCCAACGCGCCTTATATCGGTTTGCTCGGCACGGTCCTCGGCATCATGCTGACGTTCTACAATATGGGGCTCGACTCCTCGGCGGATGCCAGCAAGATCATGGCCGGCCTCGCGCTCGCGCTCAAGGCGACCGCCGTCGGGCTGGTCGTCGCGCTTTTATCGGTCGTTTCTTACAACGCCCTGCTGCGCAAGACGAAGGTGCTGATGCTGAAATGGGAGATCGCCAATGGATGAGAAGCCGTTCGAGACGCTCAACGTCATTCCACTCGTCGACGTCATGCTGGTGCTTCTCACCATGGTGCTGACGACGGCGAATTTCATCGCGACCGGGCGCATACCCGTCGCCTTGCCTCATGCCGCGCAGACACAGGTCGAAAAGCAGAAGGACAGGACGATCGATCTCGCCGCGGACGGAAGCGTCTATCTCGATAGCGGCATAGTGACGAAGGATGAATTGCAGAGCCGGCTCACGGGGCTGCCGCCGGATACAGCCTTCCTCATTCGCGCCGATCGCGGGGTCGCATTTCAGAGCTTCGTCGACGTCGCCGACGTTCTCAAGCGGATGAACTTCGCCAAAGTCGCCGTGCAGACGAAAAAAAGTCCGAAATGAAAGGCGTCGCTATGGTGTTCCCGGCGGCGAGCGCTTCCGCGAAGAAAGCGAGATCGACGCGCAATTTCACGATCTATCACGGTCTGGCGGCTTCCCTCGTCTTGCACGCCTGCATATGCGCGCCCTTTGTGCTGCCTTGGTTCGAGACGACGGAAGAAGAGCACTCGATTCTCGTCTTCGAGATGGACGGTCTTCTCGCCGATGAGCAGGCCGACGAAAAGCTGCAACAGGATACTGCAGGCGAGACGCAGCAGAACGCGCAGAGCGCGACGCAAGCTCGCATGGCGCAAGCCGTCGAGCAACGCGAGCAGACCGACGACGGCGCCGAGGCGAGCGCCACGGCGGTCGCCTCGCCTTCTCCTACGCCTTCGAAGTCTGATCCTGCCGGCGCCATGAATGTGACCGGCGCGCAGGAGCAGCAGATCGCGCGCACGCTCTCGCGGCGCGCCGAAACCGAAGAGGATCGCATTCGCGCCTATATTCGGCAGTTGTCGAAGAAGATCCACTCGCGGCTCGTCTATCCGGAGGAGGGACGTCGCACCGGCCTGCGTGGTGTGGCGAAAGTGTCCTTCGCCATTCTGGCGACCGGGCAAATTCGACAAGAAACTCTGAAGGTCGTTTTCAGCAGCGGCCAGGAGCGTCTCGACGCCAGCGCCTTGAGGACGGTGCGATCGAGCGCGCCGTTCGGACCTCCGCCGAGGGAGATGAATGTGGCGATCGACGTCGTCTTCGGCCCGTCGTAATGATCGAGGAGAGCGTGTGATCAGGACGTCGAGAGCACGCAGGCGCTCGTCCGGTCAGCCCTGCCGACGTGCGCTCGTCGAAGTCCCGCGCCGCCGTCGCCCTACGCGCTCGGCATGCGTCGAGAACGAAAACTCCATCGACCGCTAAATCCGACTGTCCCCGAGATTAGGGACGCCTCCCATCGATTTACACTAGAGCGTTTCCAGCCGAAGTGGACGCCAATTCGGCGTTGGAAACGCGTCAAGACAAAAGCCTAGAGTCTTTCCCTGTTTCCATGAAACGTGAAAAGACTCCAGGAAAATTTTCGTGGCGGAGGCGTCTGATGAGCGACTGTTTCGGCTCTCTGGGTCGCCGCGTGTCGGCGTCGTGGCTTACGAGGCCTGCTCGACGAGATCGAATACATCCGATTCTGTTTTTGCCGTGAGCTCGGCGGGCGCCTCGCTGGAGTTTGCGGGCAGGCGCGTCACATCGCTGGTCAACGGCTCGATATCGAGACGCGAGCCGAAGAGCGAAGTAATTCTTTTGGCTACGATCGCCCAGTCGAATTGTTCATTGGCTATAGCGCGCGCCCTCGCGCGTATCGCAGCGCCTCGATCCGTCTCCCAAATGCGAGATTGCAATAAGGCGCGCAACTCGCTCTCGTTCTGCGCCGCGACATGCCATCCCTCGGCGGCGACGCCGCGCGCGCCGAACTCATTCGCCACGATGAGACATCCGGCGGCCATATAGTCGAACAGCTTCAAATTGGTGCCGCCGCCCGAGAACAATAGCTGCAGGGCGAAATCGGCCGAGCTCAACAATGCGATCTTGAGGTCTTCCTCGACGAAATCGAACCACAGCTCGTCGAAGGGAACCTCGGCCCAGCCGGTGCGGTCCGCCTGTGCGATGGAGCCGATCAAAGCGACGGCGCCGTCGAATCCGGCTTGCGCCAGCAATTCGCGCGATTTGATGTAGGATTCGACATTGGGTCCATAGCCGCTGCCCAGGAAAACCGCCAGAGCTTTGTCGCCGATCTGCAACTTGTCGCGAAGCTCGGCCCGACTGGCTTCGTCCCAGACAGGATATTTCGAGCAATCGACGCCATTGGGCGCGACAGCGACGATGCTTCGCGGCACGTCATACAGCTCGGCCATGCGGTCGGCGTCGCTTTCGCTCACAGCGGTGACGAAATGGGCCTCACGGCAGGCCATTCTCTCCGCATAGTACACCGTGTCCTGGAAGGAGACGATTTGCAACTCGCCCAATCCGCCACGAAAATGTTGTTCCTTTATATCGAACTCGACGTTGAACGACTCGTATATCTTGATCGCGTTCCGTTTCGCGAATCCGAAGCCCAACAGCGCGAGATAGGGGTGGGACGAGATAACGACGTCCGCCGCGCCTATGATCTGCCGCGCCTCACGCACAAACTCGTCCGTCAAATGATACTCTCTGATGCAGAGAATGTCGTGAGCGAGACGTCTCGTTTTCTCCAGAATGTGCCAGAAGTGGTGCAGATCCCCCTCCGCGGCCGGGAATACGATCACGTCGAAGCGCTCGGCGAGCTTGTAGCGCCTGATGTGATCGCTCTGCCGATAATCATAGGCGATGAGCGTGACGTCGTGCTCCTTGGCGACATTCTTATAGACGGATAAATACCGTGTTTGTCCGCCGTCGCGGACCGGGGTGATGTCGAATGTGGAAAGGACAACGATCTTCATCGACGTATTCCCTTCAAAACATCGACGATCGCTCCAGCGACGCGATCCCAGTCGAAGCGAGAAGCAGCGTCATTCGCTTTTGACGCGAGGCGGGAACGCAGCTCTGAATTGGTGGCGAGCTCTCGAAGCCCCTGAGCGATCGAGCTCACCGACAAGGGATCCACGAGAACCGCGGCGTTCCGCGCGATATCCTGCATGCTGGTTTCCTGTGAGGTCAACACTGGCACGCCGCAAGCCATAGCCTCCAGCACTGGCATGCCGAATCCTTCATAGACGCTTGGATAGGCGACGAACATGGCTCCCGAATAGAGCGCCGATAGATCCTCGTTGTCGACGCCGCTCAGCACTTTCACATGTTCCGAGAGCCCGCTGCTTCTGATCAATCTCATCAATTCGTCATATCCCCAACCGTGGGAGCCGACGATGACCAGCGCTGGCGGCTTGTCGACGCCGCGACGAAACTCATCATAGGCCATTACCAGACGAACGTGATTCTTGCGCGGCTCGAGGGTTCCCACATTGAGAATATAGTTTCTGGGCAGAGCGTATTTCGCGAGCGCGGCGTCGACCGCGGAAGGCGGACGCCGCTCGATCGCGCCGGGCCCGATCCATGTGGTCGTCAGGCGTTCCGCGTCGACGCCTACATTGGCGATGATGTCATTGCGGGTCGTGTCGGAATTGCAGAAAATGTGATCGGCGCGCTTGAACACGTCGAGGACGTTCGCGAAATTTTCGATCGCGTCCTTGCCGAAGAAATTCGGAAACAAGACTGGGATCACGTCATGCGCCCAGCTCGCCAGAGCGAGGCCGGGAATCGCGATCGGAATGAAATGATTCGCAAAATAGACGCTTGCGCCGAATTCGCGGAGCTCTCGGCCCAGTTCCTTCAAATTCAACGCTCGCCGCTGCTCGATCGCGGCGTGCACGACGCTGCTGTAGCGACGGTCGAAACGCCCGTCCGCAAGGCGATAGACGAGCTTGCGCCGGATGCGCACCCCGATACGGGCGGTGTCGACCCGCGGGAAGAATTCGAGCGGGATTTCAGCGTCTCCATTCGTCCAACGCCAAGCGGCCTCCGGCTCGTGATAGCCCGTTGCCAGGCGGGCGTCGTCGAAGGAAAATTCGCGTGATCCCTGCTCCGATTCGATGACGATCCTGTCGATGGCCACTCCGAGAGTGCGGGTGTCGGGCAAATTCAGCGTGTCGAGGGGGCGCGCCGCGCGGCTACGCAGATATATCGCATGCCGCGGGACGGCGCCCTCGTAGTGGAACCATAGCCCGTCCGGCGTCGATGTTTCAGTCGTCGGCGCGACTTTCCCGTCGACCTCGAAACGCGCGCGCGTCTTGTTGGTGAGAAGCGAATAGGCGCCGGAGGGTTTCAGGACGCTGCGATAGATCACCCGCGGGGTGAAGGATAGCGCGGACATCGCATCCGCCCGCACCTCTCCGAAAAAGGGATCGGCGACAAAAATGAACTCGACATCGGGGGCGACTCTGGCGGCGGCGTTCAGAAAGCCGACCGATACATTGAATATTCCGCCGCTGATCGACTGCTGAAAGGCGCCGGCGTCATATGCGATGATCATGCGTTCAACCCCGTGGAGATGTCGACGAACCCCTCCAAGAATGAGAGCCACTTTCTCGCGGTCGCTTCGGAGTAGAAATCTGTCGCTCGATTGGCCTGCTCGCGAACGATGTCGTTGCGTAATGTCTTGTCACGACGCAAGAGCTCGACGTAGCCGGCAGGGATTGCCGGGTCGAGCGTATCGAATTTGATTCCGGCAGATCCCATCGTCTCGCCCACCGCCGTCCCTGCATAGGCCAGCACGGGACAGCCGACGGCGAAGGCCTCGAGCACTGGCACCATGAAGCCTTCGTGCTCGCTCAAGGAAATAAACGCGTCGGCCGCGGCGAACAGGGTTTTGACTGCGAGCCCGCTCGCGTTCTGATAAATCTTGGTGTCCGACAATACGCCTCCCTGCACCGCCCGTCCGAGCAGCGCATGGAAATATTCGTCACCCCATATTTTTCCTGCGAGATGTAGCGAGGCCGACCGTCCGAAGAGCTTCTTATAGGCCGCCAGAGTGTCGATCAGCAGATCATGCCGCTTATTGGGCACGAAACGCCCGACGAACACGATATTGACCTCGGACGCGGCTTTTATATCGAAGTATAATTCATTGTCGAGTTCAGGCGACCCGAAGAATGCGTCGTTGAAAAACACCGGGATAGTCGCTGGATATCGAAAGCCGAACTCTTTCAGCTCGGCCGAATTATAGTCGGAGACGCCGACGCCTTTCTCGAATGCGCCCGCGAAACGCCGCAACTGCGCGCGCGAGTGGTCGCACATGTCCCCCAGCCAGCTCATGGAGCCTTGACCACGAAAAAAATGGCCCGGCGTGACATTGTGATAAACGAGAACCTTTCTGACAGGCAGATCCAACAAATGTTCGAGTTCGTCATTGTAAAAAGAATAATGCAGTAAGAGCAGATCTGTGTCCTGCCAAGCTATGCGCTTCAACATGGACGTCGAGAGCGTCGCATAATCGCTATTCGCGATAGTGGAATCGGAACAGGCTACATAGGAAGCTACCCCGCGATCCCGAAGAGTCTGATGCAGGGCGGAAATCGAGGCGCCGATCGCGTCGGCGCTAATTACTGAGGGATGATATTGAACAACACGTGACATTCATCCTCACCAGGCAGATATTTCGACATCGAGACACCGAGGCCGGAGACGGCGGCCCTTCCGAAATCCCGGCCCGCCCGATCGAGCCGAAGCATGTTGCATTCCGTCGCTTCGGAGAAACGACGTCTCAACCAATCGAACTGCCCTTGTCCGCCGACGAGCCTGAGCGCGGCAGAGGCTCGAAAACCTTCATCTGCTGCTCGAATTGCTGTGTGACGCCAGCGACCACGGCTTCGGCCACGTCGTTCATTTCCTGTTTCGCGTCCTCGAGGGCCTGCTGCAGCGTCTCTCTCTCACGCCGCAGGCCGTCCACTTCTCCGCCGACTTTGGCGATTTCCGTCGACAGTCGATCTATGGTCGAAGAGAGAGTGGTGATCTGCGCGGAAATCTGCGCGGAAAATTTGAGGAGGTAGTTTCTCTGCTCGGTCAAATGGAACAGCAACGAATCCATCGTCGAAACGCTGCCCGTGAACGAAAGGGGCGGCAACTCGCTCGACGTCTCGCTCTGAGGTTGCGCTCTCGCGCGCGTGACGAGCGCATGCGCGAATTCAGATAGTCGACGTTTCTCCGTTACCGATATCACTTTATTCATAGGAGCAGTCCACTTTTCATTGCTCTTACCGTGGGATGTATAATGATAGCAATCGAGATGTCAATGCGCAGCCTTCGTTTGTCGAGCGCGGATGACCTGTCGATCGCGCACGAGACGAACTGCTCGATCGGCGGTAGGCGGGCGCCGCGGGAGCGGATCGCGATCCTGAAGGGGTGATGGCGAACGCGAGCTACATTCCATGATTCGTGTGACGCCTATGAGGCGCGCAAGCTCGACGAGCCGGCCCACGTTTCCCTATTTCGGGCAATTCGTCCGAGTCCCTGCATCCGCTTCGACTGTGAAGCCGAGGTCGCCTCGTCCCAGACGCTCGTCACGCAACGGACTATTCGATCGGCTCGCCGAAATAGAACAGGAATTGGAAGGCCGCAGGATTTTGCTTGATCACGTCCGGGAGGTCCAGCTCGGCGACCGCATCGCTAGTAGGTCCTCGAACATACTTCAGATCGGGAGCGTTGTCTGCGATGAACTGCCTCAATAGATCCGAATTTTCCTCGCGGAAACGTCGGTCGTTGTGCATTCCGAATCGAGATGCGCCATCGATCTCGACGGACGCCGTTATATCCCCCTCGACGATCGAGCGAGCCTTTACGATATAGGCGCTGACCCCGCCCATGCTCGAAAAATGCCACCCGGCTTCGTAGAGGCGGCGCTCGTAGGGATAGAGGTCTCTGTTGTAGCCATGCGCCAGACACGCCGATCTCGGGGATAATAGATCGCCTATCCTCGCCCCTTGCGGGAGGATGTTCTTCAACACGCCATATGTGCAAGCGACTGTGCCGAGCCATGGAACATTATTGGATTTCAACTGAGACATATTATTCAGGAAGAATTTTTTCATTATTTGTTCGAAGATGACGACTTTCGTGTCTCCGGTCAATAGGCTCGGCAGTTGCGCCACGTGAGAGGCGCGGGGGATCTCGTCTATGTCGGATATCAGAATTATATCATTATCGCTGAGATTCATCGTAGAAAGGGGACGTAAGATGCAATTTCTCTGGAAGTTTTCCAATATCCAGCACAATTCGATTCTTTTTGACATCACTCCGGGCATATCATCTATTATATAGTGGTTTATATTATAACCAGAGCTGGTCAGTTCTCGGATGGCTTCCGAGAAGAGAATCGGCTTGCGTTCTCCGGTGTGCGATTTTTCCGATTCCACGACCACAAAAGCGTCTACGACACTCGCGAGTTCCGCCGTCCGGATTCTCAGCATATCGGTTTCGTTGAAACCGATGGAGCAATCGATAATTTTCGGCATGGGCGGTCCTGGCTGTCGCTATCGGCTCGGAATTATCAGGCCGGCGGTTCTAGCCGTTCGCGACAGGGCGAGCAAGAGGCCACTTTTGAAGGTGGAAAGACCGCGTCCGAGCCCCGATTCGCACGGATTCGCGTGGCGATATGGCGTGCGCGGCGTCTCTTGCGACGGCGATCGTCGAGGTCCGGTCGCTGAGACATCGATCGCGTTGCTTTCCCCTGCGTTTTGTCATTCATTGCGCCGGCATGTGGGATCACGATGGCGTGGGGCCGGGCTCGACGAAATCCGCGCCGGCATGTCCGGGCTCGGCGCGCGGACACAATGACAATGCCCGGATAGGCGGTCGCGCCGCTTCCGTCTTCGTCGGTCGGCCCCGCGCCGCTCGGCCGGTGGATCCTTTCCGCCGCGGATTGCGCCGCATTTACCTTTAAGTAATTTAACCCATTGTTAACCATGCCGGCGTGAAATGACGACGCAGCTGGAGCGCGTCCGCCGTTGACCCAACCTTCGACTCACATTCGTTTTCGTGGCCGATCCTTTCCCGTCCTGGCCCTGGAGCCGGACGCGCCGATCGCCGGGTGGTTCGAGCGGCTCGACGCCTGTCTCGAGCATTCACCGGCTTTCTTCTCCCGCAAGGCGATCGTGATCGACGTATCCAAGCTCGGCCTCGATCGCGACGATGTGGCGGAACTGGTCGAGCAACTGTCCGGGCGCGGCGTCCGCATCATGGGATTGACCGGCGTCGACCCCGACTGGGCTTGCGACGACCTGCCGCCGATTCTGACCAATGGCCGCTCCATTGCTTCCGGCGCGGCGCTCGCGTCCGGGGCCGACGACATCGCCTCGCTGACGCCGAACGAGCGGGCCGCTTTCGAGGAGATCGCTCAGACGCTCGGTGGCGGGGATCCGGTCTCGCAGGAGCAGATCGTCGATTCGGCGCCGGAGAAAAGCGTGGCTCCGCTCGTCGTCGAAACGCCGGTGCGCTCGGGGCAGTCGATCTTCCATCCGGACGGCGACGTGATCGTGATCGGCTCGGTCTCCTCAGGCGCCGACGTGATCGCCGGCGGCTCTGTCCATGTCTATGGCACGGTGCGCGGACGCATCATGGCCGGCGCCTATGGCGAGTCGCGCGCGCGCATCTTCTGCCGGCGTCTCGAGGCGGAGCTTCTCGCGGTCGGCGGCTTCTATATGACGGCCGATGAAATTCGAGGCGATGTGCGCGGCCGCGCGGTCCATGCGAGGCTCGAGGATGAAACGATCAAAATCACCAAACTCGATTGAGAGGGACGGTAAAAAATGCCCAAGATATTGGTCGTCACTTCCGGCAAAGGCGGGGTCGGCAAGACGACGTCGACTGCAGCGCTCGGCGCGGCGCTCGCGCAGTCCAACCAGAAGGTCGCCGTCGTGGACTTCGACGTCGGCCTGCGCAATCTCGATCTCGTCATGGGCGCCGAGCGGCGGGTCGTGTACGACCTCATCAATGTCGCGCAGGGCGACGCCAAGCTGCATCAGGCGCTCATTCGCGATAAACGGCTCGACAATCTCTATCTTCTGCCCGCGTCCCAGACCAGGGACAAGGACGCTTTGACCGAAGAAGGCGTGCGCCGCGTCATCGACGAAATGCGCGAGCGCTTCGATTGGATCGTCTGCGACAGCCCGGCCGGCATAGAGCGCGGCGCGACGCTGGCCATGCGCTTCGCCGATGTGGCCGTCGTCGTCGCCAATCCGGAAGTCTCCTCTGTGCGCGATTCCGACCGCATCATCGGACTGCTCGACGCCAAGACCGAGATCGCCGAGAAGGGCGGCCGCATGGAAAAGCATCTGCTGCTGACGCGCTATGACGCGGGACGCGCGGCGCGCGGCGAAATGCTGAATGTCGACGACGTGCTGGAGATTTTGTCGATCCCGCTGCTCGGCATCATTCCCGAGAGCGAGGACGTTCTGCGCGCCTCCAACGTTGGGACGCCGGTCACGCTTCACAGCGGGACGAGCGCGCCATCGCGCGCTTACGCCGACGCCGCGCGGCGCTTGTGCGGCGCGGAGGTGCCCATGGACATACCTTCCGACAAGAAGGGACTTCTGGTCAGGCTCTTTGGTCGGAGGGCGGCATGAAGCTGTTCAATTTCTTCAATCGCCGCGCCACTGCGCCGGTCGCTCGCGAACGTCTGCAAATTCTTCTCGCGCATGAGCGCGCGTCGGTGTCCAATTGCAATCTCGTCGCGCTCTTGCACAGAGAAGTGCTCGCCGCCGTCTCCAAACATATAGCGATCGACCCGGAGAAGGTGGAGGTCAAGCTGCGCGAAGGCAATGATGTGTCGCTGCTGGAGATCGACATAGAGATCTCGGCGGCCGTGCCGGCGCGCGAAGCGATTTCCGAAGAAGCGGCTTAAAGCCGTCGGAGCGAGTGGCGATATGCCGCTCGCTCATTCTCCTCTGCGTCGCGAATTTCGTCGATGAAGCCGACGACTCGCCACGCCCCGGAGTCCGTGAAAAAGAGTCCACGAAACAGCGCGTGCTCGCGCCCAGCGCGGCCATCGTCTGCGTGCCGAGCGCCGGGCTCGACAGGACGACGATCGCGGTCAGCGTTCGAAATTCGGCTGGTTCGATCTGCGTCCGGCCGTGCTTCCGAAATGCTCCGCCATCGAGAGAAGGCCGCGGCCTTGCGTCGGCCCTTCGTTTGGCGTGGGACGGTGTTCGCGGGTCAGCGCAACGCCAGCAAATGCCCGCGCGTCATCCGTTCGAGCAGCAGACTCACGAAAATCATCGCGACCCCGAACTCCAAGACGTAAGCTCGGTCCAGAAAGCCGGCGCCCACTCCATCGTAATAGGCGAAACGCATCCACTCGATCGATTGCGCGATCGGATTATAGGATTGCATCGTGCGATAGGGCTCCGGCAGATGGTCGGGCAGAAATACCGTCCCCGAACCCGCCCACAGCAAAATTCTGAACAGCGCGAAAATCATCGCCCATATCGGAATGGCCAGAGCCAGCGTGCCGTTGAAGAAGCCGACGCCTACGCCGAGAAGGATCGCGCCGCCATAGGCGCAGGCCGCTTGCTCGATGTCTCGCGGCATCATATTCTCGCCGGACGCCCATCCGATGAGGAGGATGAGCAGAACGACAGTGCAGGAAGAAAGAATTTCCAGCACGATGGAGGCGATCAGCGCGTCGAGCACTTTGACTTCCGGAAAAGAGAAGAGCGGCCGACTCTGGAGCACAGACATCATCATGAAGGTCGACAGATAGGACTGCACTTGAAACGGCACGGCGCCCGTCGCCACGAAAAGCATCGTGCTTTCTCCGACGGGAGCCATGCGGCCGTTGAGGCTGAACAGAACGATGATCATTAGTGAATGCACGAGCGGCCAAGCGATCGCGATCAGATAGCCCAAGCCGTGACCGAAAAAACGCGTCCGGATGTTGCGCAGCATCAAAGCGAGCACGACGTGACGCTGGCGCCGAAAGGCTTCTTTGAACCCAGATGTCGCATTCAGCGTGGCGTACATATACGAGCTCCACTCGGTTTCGGCGATTTCCGAGTCGATGATCGGATCGCATTCGCGGATCAGGGGCGAAGGATTCCGTCTCGAATAGGTCTCGAATGTGGCGCTCGTGCGGCGTGGCGCTCGCCGAGCCGAGGTCGCGCGCGGCGGAAGTCGATTCTTGATCCGGCGGCGGCTTTCTCTTAAAGAGGGTTAGTTTGCGCCAGCGACTGTTCTTCCTGGTGACATCTTTCCAAAAGCGGGCCGTGACGATGCGTAGAGCCCCGAGTGCGCTGTCGATTTTCGTCCTCTTGCTCGGCGCTTCCGACGTCGCGGCGTCGTCCGGCGTCAGCGTCGAGCCGGAGGCGCTCGCGCATTATTCCTATTGCGTCAACGAAGCGAAGGATCGCAGCTTCGTCTTCGTCCTGCCGCGCCAGATTCTCTACCGCTGTCACGGGGATGTCGCGATCTCCTATTTCAACTATCTCGGCCATCATCGTATCCCGGCTCGGCGCGTCGAGGATGAGACCGGCGTCTATCTCTTTCGGACGATCAGCGGCGTCGGGCGATGTTGGAACAAGATTTTGGACGAGACGCGTCTTCCCATCTCCGCCTTCGGCTGCGAGATCTTCGTCGATATTTGAGCGTTTCGGCGCGCCGCCGCGCGTCGCTCGTTGAAACGGCCGTCTCTATATCGACGGCGCGCGGCGAGGGGCGCGCGCTGGCGCATGTCGCCTGGATCGCTTTCGCCGGGCTGGCCGTCGCGCTTGTCGATATTGCGCAGCTCGGATGGTGGGCGGCGCCGACTCTCGTGCTGTTCGGCGCGCTGGCGCTGGCCGCTGTGTTCGACGCGCGCTATCTCGTCATTCCCGATGGTCCGCTGATCGTTCTGCTGCTGCTCGGCCTCGCCATGCTGCCGCCGGACGGCGGCGAGGCGTGGCTGCGTCTCGCGGCGGCGGCCGGCGGCTATGGGACCTTGCGGGCGATCGACGCGGCCTATCGACTGCTGCGCGGACGCGCCGGACTCGGCCTCGCCGACGCTCATCTGCTCGGCCTCGCCGGTCTGTGGCTGGGGCCGGCGGCTCTGCCCGGTTGCCTCCTCATCGCGGTCGTCTCGGCTTTCGTTTCGGCGCTCATAGCGGCGCGCGACGGCGCGCTCGGGCGCTTGGCGCAGCCGATCCCCTTCGGCCCACATCTCGCGCTCGGCTTCTGGCTCTGTTGGAGCCTCGGGCCGCTCGAGGTGGGATGACCCGCGTCACAGAGGATTTTGGCGAAACCGGACGACGAAGGAGGCGTCGATGAGGCGGCCATTGCGCTTGGCCGTCAGCCGCACGGAAACGAGCTTCGGCGCGGTGACGCGCTCCACCCAGCTCTTCGTCCAGGCCGGGGGAGCATTGGGCTCCGGCGAGCCGAAATAGGCGAGCTCGAAATCGGCGACGCCGCGCAGCGCTATGGCGGAGCGCGACGGCCCGCCGGCTCCGCCGGACCACGCTTCTGGCCGCAGCACGCCGGAGCGCAGGTCGAGATCGTCGCCCGATACGGATATTTCCGTCAGCGCCAGGCCGCCCCAATCCGCGCCGCCGTCGCTCGTCGTCACCAGGCGGATACGGTCCGGGCGGCCCTCGAAGGCGATAGTCGGCGCGCCGTCCCTCCTGTTGAGCTGGACAGGAAAGGCGCGGGACAAAATGGCCGCGAGCGCGCCGGCCGCCTCCTCGACCTCCTGGACGCCCTCATAGTCGCGGCCGGTGTCCCAGACGCGCTTGCCGAGGCGAAAGCCGCCGGCGATCGTCCCGACGATCAGCGACATCAGCGCGATCGAGAGCAGCGCCTCGATCAGGGTGAAACCGCGGGAGCGGCGCGGCGCCTTCATTGGCGCGGCCTGCTCGCGTCGATCTTGACGGTGCGAAGGGTCAGAATGTCGCCCGGCGCGACGCCGCCCGGCCGGCGTATGGTGAGCCCGACGAGACAGGCGAGGGTCTCGGCGAGGCCGGCGGGGTCGGAGGCAGACCGGCACGGGCCGATCGCCAGCGACCAGAGCAGGCCGTCCGCATAGCGTCCCGAGGTTTCGCCGACGACGAGCGGCGTCGTGACGCCGAGCGCCTCTAGCTGCGAGCGCCCCTGCCGCGCGGCGCGCAGCAGGAAATCGCCGCGGCTCTCGTTGCGCGCCCCGAGGCCGACGCCCTGGAGCAGGGCGCCCAGCGCCAGCGCCAGGATCAGAAAGGCCACGAGCGCCTCGATCAGCGCGAAGCCGCGCCGTGCCGCGAGGCGCGCTAGAAGAGGGCGCATCGCGTCGCTCCGGTGAGCCAATTGACGGCGATTTCGGCGCGCGCGCCGGAAACTCCGATCGTCAGCCCGCCCCCCGAGGAGCCGCCGTCCGGAAAGAAGGAGATGGCGCCGCGCGAGGGCTCCGTCCGCTCGCGCGCGGAGACGGCGAGCTCGATCGCGGCGTCCTCCGGCAGCGCCGTCGTGGCGATGGCGGGGGAGAAGAAGGCTTTGCGCCGCAGATCGATCGTCAGCGCCTGCTCGCTCGCCGTGGCGATCGCCCGCATGCGCGTCGCGCGCAGCCCGGCGCAGAGCGCGCGCGTCGCGCTCTCGACCCGCAGCCGCGGCGAGGGCCGACGGGCGACCTGGCTCGCCATTCCGCCGAGCAGCGCCACGATCGCCAGCACGGCGAGCATCTCCAGCAGCGAGAAGCCGCGTCTGCGCGTGGCGCTGCGGGCGAAAGGGGCCCTCATCGCAGAGCGAGATCATTGATGCCGAGAACGGCGTCCATCACCGTCATCACCAGGCCGCCGACGATGGCCGCGATGAAAATGGTGAGGGTCGGCGTGACGAGGCCGACCGCGCGTTCGAGGCTGCGCTGCGTCTGCCGTTCGAACATGGAGGCGAGTCGCAGCAGCATGTCGTCGAGCCTTCCGGCCTCTTCGCCGATGCGCGCCATTGTCGCCGTCGTCGCGGGAAGCCGCTCGACCCGCTCCAGCGCCGCGCTCAGCGCGCCGCCGCCGCGCACCGTCTCGATGACTTTCGCGAGCTCGGCGGAAAAATAGCGGTCCGACAGCACCGCGCGCGCGCTCTCCAGCCCCTGCAGCAGCGGTACGCCGGCTTTCAGCGACGAGCCGAGCGTATAGGCGAAGCGCGCCGTCTGCAATTTGGCGCTCAGCGGGCCGGCATAGGGCAGAGCGAGCAGAGCGCGATCGAAGCGCACGCCGAATTCGGGACTCGCGGCGGCGTATCTGCGCAGCGCGATAACGAGAGCGATGAGGACCGCGACGGCGCCGACGCCCCATCGCCAATTGGCCGAGACGTCGATGACGAATTGCAGGCCGCTGGGCATGGGCTGGCCGCTATCGGTGAATATCGGCGCGATATTGGGAACGAGCGTGCCGAGCACGACCGCCGTCGAGACGATCGCCAGCACGATCAGCAGCGCCGGATAGACGAGGCCGCTCTGAATGCGCGCGCGCATCTCGAGTCGGCGCTCCAATATGTCGGCCATGTCGGTGAGCGCCTGCGCCGCTTTGCCCATGGTTTCGCCGGCGCGCACGATGCTGATGTAATCGGGGCCGAAGAGATCGGCGCGCGTCGCCAGCGCGTCGGACAGCGAAGCGCCGTCGACGACGCGCCGCAGGATTTCATCCGCCAGCGCGCGCAGCCCCGGCGTCGCGCTCTGCGTCGCCAGCAATCGCAGGCTGTGGTCGAGCGGAACATCCGCCTGCTCCAGCGTCGCGAATTCGCGCGTGAAGGAGGCGATATCGGCGGCGGAAGGCTTGCGGGCGCCAAATTGCAGCGTCAGCAACGAGCTCTTCGCGCCGGCGCGCGTCTCGCGCAGCGAGAGCGGCGTGAGCCCGCGCCGCCACAATGCGTCCTCGGCGTCCTCGCTCGAACGCGCCTCTATGTCGCCCTCGATCAGATCGCCGATCGAGGAATAGGCGCGGTAGCGAAAATTGGACATGTCAATCGACCTGCGTCACGCGCAGCACTTCGTCGACGCTGGTCTCGCCGCGCCAGGCCTTGCCCATGCCGCATTGATACATCGTCGTCATGCCGGCGTCGCGCGCGGTCGCCGTCATCGTCGCCTCGGGCGCGGCCTCGCAGACGAGCCGCCGCATGGGCTCGTTCATGACCAGCATTTCGGCGATCGTCGAGCGTCCCGCATAGCCGGTCTGCCGGCAGGAGGGACAGCCAACCGGCGCGCCCAGACGCTCCGGCTCGCGGGAGAAGGATTCGTTCGTCAGCCGGCTGCGCCATTGCGCGCGCTCGGGCAGCGGTCGGGCGCAAGAGCGGCACAGGCGCCGCACCAGACGCTGCGCCATGATCGCCTTGACCGTCGAGGCGATGAGATAGGGCTCGACGCCCATGTCGATGAGGCGGGTGATCGAGCCCACAGCGCTATTGGTGTGCAGCGTCGAGAAGACGAGATGTCCGGTCAATGACGCTTGTATGGCGATCTTCGCCGTCTCGGCGTCACGAATTTCGCCGATCATGATGATGTCGGGGTCCTGGCGCAGCATGGCGCGCAGGCTCGATGGAAAATCGAGGCCGATCACCGGTTGCACCTGCACCTGATTGACGCCGGCGAGCTGATATTCGATCGGGTCCTCGACGGTGAACACCTTCACTTCCGGATTGGCCAGCTCCTTGAGCGCGGTGTAGAGCGTCGTCGTCTTGCCGCTGCCGGTCGGGCCGGTGACGAGCACGATGCCATTGGGGCTGCGCATCACCTTGCGCAGCGAGCCGATGACCTCCGGCTCGAAGCCGAGCGCGTCGAAATCGAGCGCCACCTGGCTGCGGTCGAGAATGCGCAGCACGATGCTCTCGCCATGCGCCGTCGGAATGGTCGAGACGCGAAAATCGATATCGACGCCGCGCACGGCGAGCTTTATGCGCCCGTCCTGGGGCAGCCGTCGCTCGGCGATGTCGAGCCGCGCCATGATTTTTATGCGCGAGGTGATGGCGGCTTTGAGGCCCGGCGCCAGCGTGTCGACGGTGCGCAGCGCGCCATCGATCCGATAGCGCACCTGCACCGCGTCGAGACCCGGCTCGATATGAATGTCGGAGGCGCGCGCCTCGATCGCTCCGCCGACGATCTGATTGACGCGCCGAATGACCGGCGCCTCATTGGCGATGTCGCGCAGACGCTGCAGATCGAAATCGCTGGCGTCCTCGGCCCTGATGTCGGCCTCGACCAGGGGGGAGCCGTCGGAGCGATCGCCATAGAGGGCCGCCCAGGCCTTCTCGAACAGCGCCGGCGTCGCGATGCGCAATTCGAGCGTGAGGCCCGTGGAATAGGCGAGCGCCTCCATCGGGGCGTTCTCCAGCGGATCGGTCACCGCGAGGGTGAGCCGCTCGCCGGTCGCGGCGAGTGGGAGGATGCCGTTGGCGCGGATGAATTTTTTCGGGATTTTCGCCTCGAGCACCGGCTCGCCCGGCGTCTCCTCCGTGGACATCACGGGAATGCGCAAAAATTTGCCGAGATGAATGCAGAGATCGTTTTCCGAAACGAGGCCGAGCTTCGTCAACACGTGGTCGAAACGTTCGCCGCTCTGGCGCGCGGCCCGCTGCGAGCGTTGCAGAGCCAATTCGTCGACGACTTTCTCGCGCAGCAGATAGGCGCCGAATTCCTCCAGCAGCGGGCCGCTCTGGGCGTTCGGCCGGGGAGACGCTCCTCGTGGAATTGCGCCGTCGATCATTACGACAACTCGCTCGAAAAGTTGGGCCGTCCCGGCTGTGTCCCGCCGAACGCCACGGGACTGGACAGGGCTCTGGCGCTATGTGGGATCGGATGGTAGCCTCGCGGCGTTTCAGGCGCAATCGCGCCGAGCATCGAATGAGTGTGCGTATATGTCGTCGGCGTCGGCCCGGCCGGGACGCCTCCGGAGGAGGGCCCGGCGCGCGTCTCATATTTTATGTCTTTGCGCGGCCATCGCGCCGGCGTCCGTCGTGGCCTCCCGCGCCGAGACGGGAACGTCATATTTATTCGCTACGCCTGAGGCATGCGCCGCTTCGGGGCGCTTCTCGCGACGAAGCTGCGAGACCGCTTTCGCCAATTCTCTCGTCGAATTGCACGAGCGCATTCAAAATTTCTCTACGCGCTGGAAATGTCAGTCGAAGTATCGTCTCTGCGAGAAAGACGCCGGCGCCGAGGAGGCTTATCGGCCGACATTGCTCGGCGTCGAGATCGTGACCGGCGGCCGCGAGCCGTCGGTCATGCCGATTCTCGCCGTCGAGACGCCGCCGCGCGCTTTCGCGGCGCAGCCGATTTCGCGATCGATCGAGCCGGCGCGGCATGTCTCCGCGGGCTTTGCGCCGATCCTGCCTGTGGGGCGCTTCCATGTGAAGGCGAAGAGCGCGGAGGACGGTCCCGAGAGCGCCTTGGACGACGCGAGCATCGATGTCGACGCGACGACGCTGCACGACGAGGGCGCGCCGGCGACGCGCGAGTCGACGGCGGCGCGGCGTCAACGCCTGCGCGCGGCGCCTTTCGTCGAATGACTTTGTCATCATGGGAGGAGAGCGGTCATCATGGGACGCGAGCGTCGCTCGGGATTGGCGGCTAGAGCGCGTCTATGGTAGAGACCGCTGCGTATATCATGCTTCACTTCGAAATGAGCAGTTTGGGGAGGAACTATGAAAATTACCAAGAAACTGACGCTCGCCGGAGCTTTGATCGCGCTGTCGTCGACGACGGCTTCCGCCAATGATCGTCACAATTCTTGCTCGAATCTGCCGTCTTGGTCGCAGTTGCGTTCGGCTCTGAGCGGCGCGCGCGGCGTGACCGGCAATAACGGCCTCGGCTTGCACATGTGGGGGACGATCGTCGCCAATGACGGAACGGTCTGCGCCGTCGCCTTCACCGGCGCCGACTATCGGAGCCAATGGCTCGCGAGCCGCGTCATCTCGGCGCAGAAGGCCAACACCGCCAACGGCCTGAGCCTGAGCAAGGGCGTGACGCCGAGCGGCAGCGCCGTGGGAACCGCTGGCCTCGCGCTCTCGACCGCCAATCTCTATTCGGCGGTGCAGCCGGGCGGCAGCCTGTTCGGCCTGCAGTTCAGCAATCCGGTCGATCCGGACGCCGCTTACGAGCAGAAGAACGGCCGGCCGGCCGATCCGGCGACCTTCGGCCAGCAGAATGATCCGATGGTCGGCGACGCGATCGGCGGCGTCAACGTGTTCGGCGGCGGCCTCGCGCTCTACGGGCCGAACGGCGTCAAAGTCGGCGCGATCGGCGTGAGCGGCGACACCTCCTGCACGGACCATGCGGTCGCATGGAGAGCGCGCCACAGCCTCAATCTGGATTATCTGTCCGGCGTCGGCGGCGTGAGCGGCGACACGACGAAACCCGACAATATCGTTTTCGACATTACGGGCGGGACCAGCGCCAGCGGCTGGGGTCATCCCAATTGCGCCGGCGTGGGCAATGGCGCGCCGGTTCTCGGCACTCTGCCCGCGGTCCAATGAGCGCCGGCTGACGCGTTTCGACGGGGAGCGCGACACCGCTCCCCGTTTCGTGTGGATGTGTAATTCGCGTTGGAGTCTCGATGTCGTCGCCATCGTCTATCTGGCGCAAGGAAATTTTCGAGGGCTCGCTGGCGAGCGCCGCGAGACGCGCATGGAATTGGCATCGCGCCGAATTTTTCGCGTTGTTCTCGCCATCCACGCTCGCCTTCCTGCTCGACCGCGGCGAACGCCGCCTGCTGCTGCGCGTCGGGCCGAAGCGCGAGCCGCTGCAATTGCTCGCCGCAGACGGGCAGGAACTCGCAGAGGCGGTCTCGGCGGAGGAGATTTCCGCTTCTTCGGTCGATGAGGCGCTGGAGCGTCGGGGCGCGACGCGCGCCGCGACGAAAATCGTCATGGAAGTTCCGCGCGAGGCGTTCTTCGTTCGGCGTTTCGACGCGCCGCTCGCCGCGCAGCCGGATTTGCCGCGCCTTCTCGCGGCGGAGGTCGAGCGCAAGACGCCCTTCGCCCTCGCCGATATTCTGCACGGCCATATCGCCGAGCCGCATCCGCAATCGCCGAACAAGCTCGTCGTCGAACAATGGATTTTGCGCCGCGATCTGCTGCCGGCTCTGCTCGACGGCTCCGGCCTGTCCGTCGATGATCTCGACATCGTGCAGCCGGCGCTCGAGGGCGCGACGCTCGTCCCGACTCTCGCCGTCGGCCGCGCCGCCGAGGCGCCGCATTGGGAGCGGAAGGCCGCGCTGATCCTCGCGCTCGTCGCGTTCGTTTTCTTCGTCGTCGGCGTCGCTGTCACAGTTTGGCGACAAGAGCGTGACGCCGCCGCGCTGGACGCCGAGATCGCCGACGTGTCGCGCCGCGCGGCCGATGCGCGCAAAATCGCCGAGCAGGCCGCTTCCGAGAGCCGCCTGCTCGCCACGCTTCGCGAAGAGCGCGCGAAATATCCGGCCTTCGCCGATCTTTGGGAGGAAGTCTCGCGGCTCTTGCCCGACGGCGCCTTCGTCTCCGATATGCGTCTCGTCGAAGCGCGCGAAGGCGAGCGCTCGATTGAGATCGTCGGCCTCGCCGATTCCGCGGCGAGCCTTCCCGCCTTGTTCGATCGTTCGTCGCGCTTCGCCGATGCGAAGCTGACGGCGCCGATCACGCCCGATCCGATCGAGAAGCGCGAGAGCTTTTCGCTGCAGGCGAAAGTGAGACGCAACCCATGAGCCGAAAAGGCCGACGCCGCTGAGCCAGACATCCCTCTCGCATCCGCAATGGTCGCGGCGCGCGCTGCTTTTCGGCGTCGATGCGCTGGCGGCTCTCCTGCTGTTCTTCGTCTTCGTCGAGCCTTTGCGCAGCTTTCTCGCCGAACGCGCCGAGACGATCGTCGACCGGCGCGCGACGCTCGCGCGCTATGAAGCCGTCGCCATGCAGGAGAAGGCGGTGCGGCTCTATGCGCAGCAGGTGGCGGAGAGCAATGCGCAGGGAGAATTGCTCTCCGGCGCGACCGAAGGCGTCGTCAACGCCAATCTGCAAGCGTTGCTGAAGGCCGCGGCCGATCGAGCCGGCGCGACGGTGAATTCAATCCGCATGCTGCCCTCCAAGACGGTGAATGGCGCGTCTCTAGTCGGCGCGCGGCTCGATGTGAGCGGCTCGATCGAGGCGCTGCATGCGCTGCTGCGCTCGCTCGAGAATGAGACGCCGCTGCTTCTCGTGCTGACGGCGTCGCTGCGCCGTCAAATGCCGGTCTGGGGCGCGCAGGCCGCGAGTGATGGAATCCTCGCCGCGCAATTCGACGTCTTCGGCGGCGCGTCGCCCAAGGAGCGCTCATGACGGGAGCGCTCATGACTCGGGCGCTCGCCGCACGTTTTCGCGCGCTGGCGCGCAAGCTGCGCCTGTCACCGCTCGCCGCCATGTTCCTCGGGCTTTTGGCGATGCTGGATGTCGTCGCCTTCGCTTTCGCGCTTTTGTCTCTGATCGGCCATGATGACGCGCCGCCGCCGGCGAAATCGGATTGGCGTCCGCCCAGTGTGCTGTCGCCGGCCTCCGGCCGCGCGGCGATGGCGAGCGACGACGCGCAGACATTGTCGCGCCCCATCTTCTGGAAATCGCGACGGCCGCGCCCGATCGCCGGAAGGGCCGATCGCGGCGACGGATTTGCGGGAATCCCTTCGGCGCCCGCCGGCCTGTCGCTCGCGGCGATCGTGAGATCGGGCGCATCGGTGCGCGCTTTCGTCGTTTCGGGCGAGGATCCGGAAGGCCGCTGGCTCGCGCCCGGCGAAGCCGTGCAGGGCTGGACGATCGCGGAGGTCGGAGAATTGGAGTTGAAGCTGGTCAATGGCGCGCAATCTGCGCGCCTGCAACTCTATCCGGAGCAATAGAAATTCGAGCCCGCGTCGTTTTTCTGCGCTTCGTTTCGCGATGAGGCGAGTGGCGCATGACCGACAATCATGTTAGTTGGCGTGAGCTTATCTGTTGGATGGCGTTCCAGGGGCGAATGTGCGGTTGCGTCTTTTACATTCGAGTGTAATCGCCCTTGTGGCGGTCGCGGCCTCTGGTTGCCAGAGCACGAGCGATCCTCCTATCGCCGAATGGAGCCGCGAAGCGCTCGCCGGCCCCTCTGACGGCCTCGGCGCAGGCGCGAAGAATCATGCGCCCGCCGCGCGCGGGCGCCTCGCTGCAGAGTCGATCGTCGGCAGCGGACGTTTCATCGGCGACGCCGTGGCGCGCCAGAAAGACGATGCGCGCGACGAGAAAGACGGCGTGACGCTCAACCTCGCCAATCTGCCCATCGCTCAAGCCGCGAAAGTCGTGCTGGGCGATATCGTCGGGGTCGATTACGTCGTCGATCCTCGCATCGACGGCAAAGTGACCGTGCACACGGCGCGGCCCGTCAAGAGATCCGTCGCGATCGAATTGTTCCAATCCGCTCTGCGCGTCTCCGGCGCCGCCATCGTCGAGAATGACGGCATCTACAAAATCGTGCCGCTCGACCAGGCGGCGGCGGGCGCCTCCCTCTCCGTCTCGCCGCAGCCTCGCGATGCGGAGCATCTGGGCAATGGCGCACGCTTGGTGCGCTTGCGCTATGTTTCCGCGTCGGAGCTCAAACGCGTTCTCGAGCCGATCACGCGTCAAGGCGCCGTCGTGCGCGCCGACGATCAGCGCCGCACGCTGACTTTGACGGGCAGCGCGCAGGAGATCGCCGCGCTCGAGGATGCGATCGCTCTCTTCGACGTCGACACGATGCGCGGCATGTCCTTCGCCGTCGTGCCGGTGACGAGCGCCGATCCCGACGCGCTCGCCGAGGATTTGCGCAAGGTCTTCGGCTCCGAGCGCGAGGGGCCGATGAACGGCATGATTCAGTTCATCGGCAACAAGCATTTGTCCGCTATTTTGGCGATCACGCCGCAGCCCGGCTATCTCGCGCGGGCGCGCGCCTGGATCGAGCGTCTCGACGCGCGGGCGCAGGGCGTTCAGAAGCAGTTCTTCAGCTATCGGGTGCAGAACCGGCCGGCCAAGGAGCTCGTGCAGGTCGTCGGCTCCATGTTCGGGCGCGACGCCGGCGTCTCCAAGAGCAATGACGTCTCGCCGCGCTTCGGATCGTCGGCGCTCTCCACTTCCGGCGGACTGTCGACGAGCTCCAGCGGCTCTTCCGGTTTCGGCGCTTCGGGGCTCGGCTCATCCGGGCTCGGCTCGTCGAGCGCCGGCTCTTCCTCGGGACAGCTCGGCGCGATCTCGCCGCTGGGCTCCGGCGGCGGCGGCGCTTTTGGCGGATCGTCGTTCGGCGGCGGGGCGGGGTCTGGATCGGGCGCGGCGAATGGCGCATCGGGCGCGAATGGCGCGCAGGATCAGACGTCCGCGGGCTCGTCGCTCGGCGAGGACAGCCGTTTCAAGATCGCGGTCGACGAGGCCAAGAACGCCATTGTGGTGATGGCGACGCCGGAGGACTACAAGCGTCTGCTGCGCGTCATAGAGAAGCTCGACGTGCTGCCCAATCAAGTGTTCATCGAAGCGACGATCGCCGAGGTCTCGCTCAATGACGATCTGCATTTCGGCGTGCGCTGGTTCCTGCAGAAGCAGGCCTCGATGAGCGGCTTCTCGAATGGCGACGCCGGCACGCCGGCGGCCAATGACACGCTCGGCAATAATCTGCTCGGCACGGCGGTCAACGCTGTGTTTCCCGGCTTCGCCTACGCGTTTCGCGCCGCCAATACGCAAGTCACGCTCAACGCCCTCAACCAGATCACCAACGTCAACATCATCTCGACGCCCTCGCTCACCGTGCTCGACAATCGGCAGGCGGTTCTCCAGGTCGGCGATCAGGTGCCGGTCACCACGCTCTCGGGCGCGACCGCGCAGGGCGGCGTCACCACATTCAATTCGGTGAATTATCGCGACACCGGCGTCATTCTCGCCATCACGCCGCATATCAACGAGAGCGGCCGCGTGATGCTGGAGCTGGAGCAGGAAGTCTCCAATGTCGCGCCGGGAACGAGCACGACCTCGACGACTCCGACGATCCAGCAGCGGCGCGTCAAGACGCAGGTCGTCGTCAACGACGCCGAGTCGCTGATGCTCGGCGGCCTCATTCAGGATTCGCGCACGCGCGGCTCCAGCCAGGTGCCGGTGCTCGGCGACGTGCCATTCTTCGGCAACGCCTTCAAGGACAAGACCGACTCCGCCGGCAAGACCGAGCTGCTCATCATGATCACGCCGCATGTGGTGCGCACGCTCGGCGAAGCGCGCGACATCACCGATGAATATAAGCGAAAGCTGCTGCACATTTCGACGCGCGCGAAGGTCCGCCCCCACAATATCGAAGGAACGGCGCGGCGCGTGCTGCTCGACGAATAGAGCGCTTCCAGCCGAAGTGGGCGCCGGCTCGGCGTTGGAAACGCGTCGAAACAAAAGCGGTGAGTCGTTCCGTGTTTCAATGAAACACGGAAAGACTCTAGAAGCGCGAAAGTCGTTTCATTTCGTCAGCAGGGCGGCGCCGAGGCACCGACGCCGAGCAGGCTGTCGCGGTTGCGCGCCAATGCCCGTCGCGTTTCGAGGATGGTGAAAGGAAGACGCTCGTTCGGCCGCAGCGCGACGATCGCCTCCTCGACGCCGATCGCTCCATTGGAGAGCGCGGCCTCCGCATGAATCGCAAAAGTTCCGCCGCCGCCGCCGTTCTGACGATATTCCGCGGGAAAGCGCGGATCGCGGCGATCGAGGCCGTTCGGATAAGGTTTTGCGACGAGCGCGAGCGCGTCGGCCGCGGGATATCGCGCGAGCGCGGCGAAGAGTCCTGGCGGCGCCGATCGCGCATCGACGCCGACGCTGTGCGAATGGACGGTGACGACCGGCAGCAGCGCGCGCAGCAGCTGCGGGTCCATTCCGTCGACCTGATCGAGCTCGAATGTCGTTTCGAATGGCGCATGTTTGGGCGCGAAGGGCCGGTCCGACGATGGCGGCGGCGCGGCAAGACGCGCGAATTCGGATGTCTGCGTTTCCCGAAAGCCGATGATCGCGCGCGCGAGGCCGCCGGCGTCGCCGGCTCCAAAGCCGCGCAGCGCAGCTTCGAGCAGCGAGGCCGAAGCCGCATTGATATCGAGCTTGCCGCTCTCGTCCTCGATCGAGATCGCCACGGCTGCGCCGGCGAGCGTGCAGAAGCGCGGCGCTCCGTCGTGAACGGCGGCTTCGGTCTGCAGAGGATTGGCGGGCTTCTGCTCGGCGAGCAATCCGACGATCGCCAGATTGACGGCGCCTTCCGCGAGGAGCCGCGCCTTTATCGCCGTGGAGCTGTCGACGGCGCCGCGCAGCCGCAGGCGCGCCGTCGCCATGAAGGAGGTCATCAGCAGAATGACCACGCCGAGGCCCCAGATCACAGTGAGGAGCGCGAAGCCTTTTCTCTCGGCGATCGTTCGGCGGCCGCCGGACATAGGGGAGAAAAGAGGAGCGGGTGGAGAGGAAATCGTCAGCGCGCCGCCGTGTCGCGGCTGCGCGTGATCGATCCGGCGCCGCCCTCGCGGCCCTCGGGGCCGAGCGAGCCTATGTCGAAGGGCCCGTTCTGGCCGGGGGCGCGATAGAGATAATCATGTCCCCAGGGGTCTTTCGGAATATTGGCGGATTTCAGATAGGGGCCGTTCCAGACCGTCGCGCCGGCGGGCCGGCGGGCGAGCGCGGAGAGTCCTTCTTCCGTCGAGGGATAGCGGCCGACGTCGAGATAGAACAGATCGAGCGCGCTCGAAATATTCTCCATTTGAATTTGCGTGGTCTTGACCTTCGACTCGGAGAGATAATTCAGCACGCGCGGGCCCACGAGGCCGACGATCGATCCGATGATCGCCAGCACGACCAGCATTTCGACGAGCGTGTAGCCGGCGCGCGCGGATCGCGCCGCGCGGCGAAGCGGGCGAGGTGAATGGATCGAAGCTGTGAGCGGAAGAGAAGATCGCATCGGACTCGGCTTCTGGAGGCTGTGCGTCGCACAAGCGGAAAGAGCAACGCCAGACTAGGCAGAGCAGGCCGACGAGTCCAGCGGCGGAGCGCGTCTCGCGACGAAGGAATTCGCGCGTCTCGTCATGCGATCGACATGAAGACATGCGTCGCGAAGACATGCCTCGCGAAGACATGCGTCGCGATGGGAAGCGCGCATCCGCTGCGCGATCTGGATATCGACGGCGTCGCTTGACAGCTCTTCGCCCATGGCGGTCAACTCCCTGTCATGCGCAGACGAATCGCCCGACCTCATTCGGCCGCAAGGCCATTCTCCTTCGGCAATCCATGAAAGTCGTCGGTCTGTTCGCCGGGATCGGCGGCCTCGAGCTCGGGCTGGCCCGCGCCGGGCATGAATGCCTCATGTTTTCCGAAAATTGGCCGCTCGCCGCGCATGTGCTGGCGGCGCATTTTCCGCAGACGCCCAACGCCGGCGATGTCGTGTCGCTGCGCGCCCTGCCGGGCGAGACGGAACTGGTCGCCGCCGGCTTCCCCTGTCAGGATTTGAGCCAGGCTGGCCGCACCCAGGGCATAGGGGGGCGCAAATCCTCGCTGGTCGAGCATGTGTTCCGCCTGCTCGACGCGACGCGCGCGCCGCATGCGCTGCTCGAGAATGTCTCCTTCATGCTGAGCCTCGATCGCGGTCGCGCCATGGCGCGGCTGGTCTCGGCCTTCGAGGAGCGCGGCTATCTGTGGGCGTATCGGGTCGTCAACACTCTGGCCTTTCTGCCGCAGCGCCGCGAGCGCGTGCTGTTTCTCGCCTCCCGCGCCGCCGATCCGGCGGACATGCTGCTCGTCGACGAGGCGAGCCCCCGTCCGCGCCCGACGTCGCTGGCGACGCACGCCCATGGCTTCTATTGGACGGAGGGGGTGCGGGGGCTCGGCTGGGCGCAAGATTGCGTGCCGACGCTGAAAAACGGCTCGACGCTCGGCATCGCCTCGCCGCCGGCGATTCTGCTCCCCTCCGGGGAGGTGGTGACGCCCGACATTCGCGACGCCGAGCGCCTGCAGGGATTTCCGGAGGATTGGACCGCGCCGGCCGAGGCGCTGGGGCGGCCCAATTGGCGCTGGTCGCTGGTCGGCAACGCGGTCAGCGCGCCGGTGGCCGAATGGGTCGGCGGCCGCCTCGAAGCGCCCGGGCTCTATGACCCGGCCCGCGACGGCGCGGTTCTGGAGGAGGGCGCCCGCTGGCCCCGCGCGGCGCGCTATGACGGAGACCGGCGCTTCGGCGTCGAGATTTCCGCCTTTCCCGTCTGGCGCGAGCGCGAGGCGCTGCATTTTTTTCTGAACCATCCGGGCAAGCCGCTTTCGGCGCGCGCCGCCGCCGGCTTTCTCGATCGCACCACGCGGGCGAAGCTCAGATTCGAGCCCGGCTTCCGGGAGGCGGTCGCCGCCCATCTCGAGCAGATGCGCGCCGCCCCGGCGCTCGTCGCCGCCCAATGAAGACGCCGCCGGCCAGCGATCCGGCGCGCTCGGCGCTGATGAAGCGGGTGCGGCAGGCCCGCACCGGAGCGGAGGAGGCCGTCGCCCTGGCGCTGAGGCGCGCGGGCCTCCATTATCGGCGCAACGTCAAGGGTTTGCCGGGCGCGCCGGATTTCGCCAATCGGAGCCGCCAATGGGCGCTTTTCGTCAATGGCTGCTTCTGGCACCACCACAAGACCTGCCCCCGCGGGACCATCCCGAAGCAGAACCGGGCCTTTTGGCTGGAGAAATTCGCGGCCAATCGCGCCCGCGATGCGCGCAAGGCCAAGGCTTTGAGAGCGCAGGGCTTTCACGTCGCCATCTTGTGGGAGTGCGAGGCGCTGGACCCCCGCCGTCTGGAGGAGCGCGTCGGCCGGCTCGCGCGTCGCCGCCCGTGACGAGAGCAGCCGAGAGAATTGGACCGGGCGCGGCAAAGGGCGGTTCACGCCGATCGCCCACGCTTCTGGCCATGCGCCCGCCGAATTGCTACAAGCCGCGGAGAGCAGTCTATATTCCGTTCCAGCCCCTCGAGACCACTTCGGCTACTCGAGACCACCACGAGCCCGTCGAGCCATGCGCAGCGCCAAATACGAGCGGGACACGAAAGAGACCCGTATCGCCGTCGCCGTCGACCTCGACGGCGACGGCAAATCCGATATTTCGACCGGGATCGGCTTCTACGACCATATGCTCGACCAGATCGCCCGCCACGCCCCGCTCGACCTCACCGTCGTCGCCAAGGGCGATCTGCACATCGATGGCCACCATACGGTCGAGGATGTCGGCATAGCGCTCGGCAAGGCGGTGGACGAGGCGCTCGGCGACCGCAAGGGCATCGCCCGCTACGGCGACGCCCATGTGCCGCTGGACGAGGCGCTCGCCCGCGTCGTGGTCGATATCTCCGGCCGGCCCTTCCTCGTTTTCGACGTCGCCTTTCCGGCCGCCAAGATCGGCGAGTTCGACACAGAGCTGGTGCGTGAGTTCTTCCAGGCTTTCGCCGTCAATGCGCGCATCGGCCTGCATGTCGAGGCGCTGCGCGGCGTCAATTCGCACCATATCGCGGAATGCTGCTTCAAGGGCTTCGCCCGCGCTTTCGGCAAGGCGGTCGCGCCCGATCCGCGCCGCGGCGGCGGCGTGCCCTCCACCAAAGGCACGCTCACCGGCTGAAAGGGAGGCGGGCCCATGGCCGTCTACACCGTCCATATTCCCCCGGCCGCGCCGGGCGAGGCTCCGTTGCCGGAGCGCATCGTCTTTCTGCGCGACGGCTTCTCGACGCCGGCCTTTCTGTTCGGGCCTCTGTGGCTGCTGTGGCGGCGGGCATGGCTGCCGGCCGTCCTGTGGACGGCCGCGCTCGCGCTGATCTTCGGCGGAGGGACGGCCTTCGCGCTGAACGCCGAGGCGGCCTCGGTCTTGCAGCTGGCGCTCGGCCTGCTGCTCGGCCTCGAGGGGCCGCGGCTCGTCGCCTGGTCGCTGGAGCGCAAGGGTTACACGGAGAGCGCCGTCATGGTCGCGGATAGCATCGACGAGGCCGAGGACGTGTTCTTCGCTAATTGGCGCCCCTCCGGCGTCGTCACTTTGGGAGCGCCGCCCCGCGGCGGCCGGGCGGCGATGCGTCCGGTTATCGGCGGCCTGTTCGAGGAGCCGCGCGCGTGACGACGGCGATCATCGATTACGGATCGGGCAATTTGCACTCGGCGGCGAAAGCCTTCGAGCGCGCCGCGCGGGAAGGGGAGGGAGCCGAGATCACCGTCACCAACGACCCGGATGTGGTGCGCCGTGCGGAGCGCATCTGCCTGCCGGGCGTCGGCGCCTTTCGCGACTGCCGCAGCGGCCTTTCGGCGCTCGCCGGGCTGGACGAGGCGCTGCGCGAGGCGGTCATCGAGCGCGGCCGGCCCTTTCTCGGCATATGCGTCGGCATGCAGCTGATGGCGACGCGCGGCCTCGAGCATGGCGAGGCGGCGGGCCTCGGCTGGATCGCCGGCGACGTCGCCGTCATCGAGCCCGCGGACAAGAGCCTCAAAATCCCCCATATGGGCTGGAACACGCTGGAGCTCGCGCGTCCGCACGCGCTGTTCGCGGAGATTCCCACGGGGGAAAGAGGCTTGCACGCCTATTTCGTGCATTCCTACCAATTCCTGCCGGCTTCGCCCGATCATGTCGTCGCGACGACGGATTACGGCGCGCCGCTGACCGCCGTCGTGGCGCGAGACAATCTCGTCGGCACGCAATTCCATCCCGAGAAGAGCCAGAGGCTCGGCCTCGCTCTCATCGCGAATTTTCTGAGGTGGCGTCCGTGATCCTGTTTCCCGCGATCGATCTCAAAGAGGGTCAATGCGTGCGCCTCGTCGAAGGCGAGATGTCCTCGGCGACAGTGTTCAACGACGATCCGACCGCGCAGGCGCAGGCCTTCGAGCGTCAGGGCTTCGACTATCTGCATGTCGTCGATCTCGACGGCGCCTTCGCCGGCGCGCCGATGAATGCGCTCGCGGTCGAGGGCATTCTCGCCAATATCAAAATCCCGGTGCAACTCGGCGGCGGCATTCGCGAGATGCGCACCATCTCGCGCTGGCTCGACAAGGGGGTTTCGCGCGTCATCATCGGCACAGCCGCGGTGCGCGATCCGGCGCTGGTGCGCGAGGCGGCGCGGCTCTATCCGGGCCGCATAGCGGTCGGCATAGACGCCAAGGACGGCTTTGTCGCTGTCGAGGGCTGGGCGCGTCGCACCCATGTCTCGGCGCAGGATCTCGGCCGCAGCTTCGAGGACGCCGGCGTCTCGGCCATCGTCTACACGGATATTTCGCGCGACGGCGTGCTGAAGGGCCTCAACATAGAGGCGACGCTGGCGCTCGCCGATGCGCTGAGCATTCCGGTCATCGCCTCGGGCGGCCTCGCCTCGCTCGCCGACATAGAGCGGCTGCTGCAGCCCGACTGCAAGAAGCTGGCGGGCGCGATCACCGGCCGCGCGCTCTATGATGGAAGGCTCGATCCGGCGGAAGCGCTGGCGCTGATCCGGGCGGCGACGGAGGCGGCATGAGGAGGCCGGAGGAAGCATTTCGGAGCTGGACGTCCCGGGCGGGTACCGTCAAGGTTCGTAACGTGCTCAATCCACTCCTCTGGACAATCGCTCTAGTCTTCCCGACCAGCGTCGTCGCGGTGTATCTCCTTCGAGACGACGCAATCCTGAAGTTGGTCTTTGCGGCGCTCGGCGTCGCCCCTGTTTTGGTGACGCTGGTCACTTACATTGTTCTGATATTCCGCGATCCAGATCGGCTGCAGTCGGAGGAGTATCAGCTACGCCACCACGCCATGCAGATTCTATACAGGAAAGACGCGACTGCCGAGATAGTCGACATAGTGAATGAAATGCCGCGCCTCGAAATCGAACGGAAGCAAGGGAAGGACGAGCAATGACACGCAAGCCATATATCCTTGTCTTTTCCGCAGATTCGGCGCCGGCCGATGCGGATGTTCGGCCTGTCGCGAATGTTCTGAACGAGGGCGACATGGTCTATGCGTTCGATGGAAATGTAACGTTCGTTTCGACTGCTCTCGACATTGCGACGCTCACGGAAAGATTGCGCTCGGGCCCTATAGGCGACGAGCAGTTTTTCTTGGCCGATCTCAGCGACGCGGATCGCGCAGGCTATATGGCTCCCAAATTCTGGAGCTTCTTGCGCTCGACAGAAACGCTCACATCGGCCGCCTGATGCTCAAATCCCGCGTCATCCCCTGCCTCGACGTCAAAGAGGGCCGCGTCGTCAAAGGCGTCAATTTCGTCGATCTGCGCGACGCCGGCGATCCGGTCGAATGCGCCATGGCCTATGACGCCGCCGGCGCCGACGAGCTCTGCTTTCTCGACATCACCGCCAGCCACGAGAATCGCGGCATCATGCTCGACGTCGTGCGGCGCACGGCGGAGGCCTGCTTCATGCCGCTCACCGTCGGCGGCGGCGTGCGCAACGAGGACGACATTCGCAATCTCCTGCTCGCCGGCGCCGACAAGGCCTCGATCAATTCCGCCGCCGTCGCCGATCGCCAATTCGTGCGCGAGGCGGCGGAAAAATTCGGCGCGCAATGCATCGTCGTGGCCATAGACGCCAAGCGCGTCGGCGATCATTGGGAAATCTTCACCCATGGCGGCCGCCGCCCGACGGGCATTGACGCCGTCGAATACGCCAAGGAGGTCACGAGCCTCGGCGCGGGCGAAATTCTGCTCACCTCCATGGACCGCGACGGCGCCAAGATCGGCTTCGACATCGGGCTGACCCGCGCCGTGGCCGACGCCGTCGATGTGCCGGTGATCGCCTCGGGCGGCGTCGGGACGCTGGATCATCTCGTCGAGGGCGTGCGCGAAGGCCATGCTTCCGCCGTTCTCGCGGCGTCTATTTTCCACTTCGGCGAGTTCACCATCCCGCAGGCGAAGCGATATATGGCGAAAGCGGGCATTCCGATGCGTCTCGACGGCCTGGAGCCCTCATGAGCGATTTCACCCTCGCCGATCTCGCGAAGATCATCGCATCGAAGCGGGGCGCAGACGCCGCGCAATCCTACACCAAGAGCTTGTTCGAGGCCGGAACGCCCCGCATCGCCAAGAAATTCGGCGAGGAGGCGGTGGAGACCGTCATCGCCGCCATGGAGGGCGGCCGCGAGAATCTGACGAGCGAGGCCGCCGACACGCTCTATCATCTGCTCGTGCTGCTGGAGGCCGGCGGCGTCTCGCTCGCGGATGTGCTCGCCGAGCTGGAGACGCGCACCGTCCAATCCGGCCATGCGGAAAAAGCGTCGCGCGGAGAGCGGAAATGAACGCCGAGGCCAATCTCGGGGGCGCCGTGCTGTCGCCCTATCGACGCTTCACCCGCGCCGAATGGGCGAGCCTGCGCGCCGACACGCCGCTGACGTTGACGCTCGAAGATCTCACGCGGCTCAAATCGCTCGACGATCCGATCTCGCTGGAAGAGGTCATCGAGATCTATCTGCCGCTCTCGCGCCTGCTGGCGCTCTATGTCGCGGCGACGCAAGGCCTGTTCAAGGCGACGCAGCGGTTTCTGGGCGCCGAGGACGGCAAGATGCCCTATATCATAGGCGTCGCCGGCTCCGTCGCCGTGGGCAAGTCCACGACGGCGCGCATCCTCAAGGCGCTGCTGTCGCGCTGGCCCAACACGCCCAAAGTCGAGCTCGTCACCACCGACGGCTTTCTGCATCCCAACGCCGTGCTCGAGCGCGACGGGCTGATGGACAAGAAGGGTTTTCCCGAGAGCTACGACAATCGCGCATTGCTGCGCTTTCTCTCCGATGTGAAGGCCGGCCAGCGCAATGTCGCGGCGCCGGTCTATTCGCATCTGACCTATGACGTCGTGCCCGACGAGTTCTTCTATGTCGATCGTCCCGACATTCTCATCGTCGAGGGCGTCAATGTGCTGCTCGCCAGCCGTCCGCGCGAGGATGGGCGCGAAATCCCTTTCGTCTCGGATTTCTTCGACTTCTCGGTCTATCTGCACGCCGAGGAGGCTGTGCTCGAGCAATGGTATGTGGAGCGTTTCCAGCGCCTGCGCGAGACGGCCTTCCGCGATCCGCTTTCCTATTTCAAGAAATACGCCGATCTCGACGATGAGGAGACGATGCGCGTCGCCAAGGATATTTGGACGCGCATCAATCTCGAAAATCTGCGCCGCAACATTTCACCGACGCGCCCGCGCGCCAGCCTGGTGCTGACCAAAGGCGCGGACCATCGCATAGAGGAAGTCGCGCTGCGCAAATTGTGAGGGAGGCGCGCCAAAGCCCTGCGCTCGCGAACAGCGCCTCGTATTGATTTCGAAAAAGCCTTTCCGATGTGACCATTATCTCGGAGGATGATGATGACCAGCCGTCTCGATTATGCTCACGCCGCGCCCGAAGGCATGAAAGCGCTCGGCGTCGCGCATTCCTATGTCGCCGCCAGCGGGCTCGGCAAAGCGCTCGTCGAGCTCGCCTATCTGCGCGTGTCGCAGATCAATGGCTGCGCCTATTGCCTCGATCTGCACACGCGCGCGCTCATCAGTGAAGGATTCACCGTGGAGAAGCTCGCGCTGGTCTCCGTGTGGCGCGAGGCGGAGGCGCTGTTCAGCGAGCGCGAGCGCGCCGCTCTCGCCTGGGCGGAGACGGTGACGCGCGTCGCCGAGACCGGCGTTCCCGATGCGGAATTCGCCGCCGTCTCGGCGCAGTTTTCCGAGAAGGAGCTCACCGATCTGACGATCGCGATCGGCCTGATGAACGCTTATAATCGCATCGCCATCTCCTTTCGCGCGACGCCCGCCGCGGTGAAGCGCGCCGCGAGCCATGCGTAGCGAGAGAGGGCTCGACTGGGTGAGCTTTTTGCTCGCCGATGTGCAGAGCGGCGTCGGGCCGTTTCTGGCGATCTATCTCTGGTCGAGCCGGCATTGGGACGCCACCCATATCGGCGTCATCATGACCATCGCCGGCGCCGCGACAGTGGCCGCGCGCGCCCCCGCCGGCGCGCTCGTCGATTGGACGCGCGGCAAGCGCGGGCTCATCGCCGCCGGCGCGCTGCTCGTCGCGGCGGGCTCTGCGGCGCTCGGCCTCTTCCCCTATTTCTGGCCGGCGGCGGCGGCGCAGACCATCATCGGCGCCTGCGACGCCGTGTTTCCGCCGGCCATAGCCGCCATCAGCCTCGGCGTCGTCGGCCGCGCGCTTTTCGCCGAGCGCATCGGCCGCAATGAAGCTTTCAACCATGCCGGCAATGTGGTGACGGCGGTAGCGGCGGGCCTCGCCGGCTGGCTGATCGCGCCCGTCGCGGTGCTCTGGCTCGTCGTGCTGCTCGCCTGCGCCAGCGCCCTCGCGCTGGTGTTGATCGACGCGAGCGAGATCGACCATCGCGCCGCGCGCGGCCTTTCGGATGGCGACGACGATCCCGCCGATGGCGAGCGCCCGAGCGGCTTGCGCGTGATCTTCGAATCGCGTCCGTTGCTGATCTTCACCGCGGCGATCACGCTGTTTCATTTCGCCAATGCCGCAATGCTGCCGCTGGTCGGCGAGCGTTTGAGCGAGGGCCGCGAGCAGACCGGCTCGCTGTTCATGGCCGCCTGCATCATCGCCGCGCAGGCGGTGATGATCCCCATGGCCGCCATCGTCGGCGCCAAGGCCGATCGCTGGGGCCGCAAGCCGCTGCTGCTCGCCGGCTTCGCCGTGCTGCCGATCCGCGGGCTGCTCTACACGCTGTTCGACGATCCGCTCTATCTCGTCTCCATCCAATTGCTCGATGGGATAGGCGCAGGCCTGTTCGGCGCTCTGTTCTTCATCGTGATCGACGATCTCACCGAGGGAACAGGCCATTACAGCCTCGCGCTCGGCGCCTCCGGCGCCTGCTGGGGCGCGGGCGCGGCGCTCAGCAATGTGGTCGCCGGCGCGCTCGTCGACACCGCCGGTTTCAACGCCGCTTTTCTGTTTCTGTCCGCCGTCGCCGCGCTGGCATTTCTGCTGCTCTGGCTCGGCATGCCGGAAAGCGCTAAGCCAGCGCCTTCCGCCGCTTGAACGCGTGATTCCGCATGGCTGAAAGAGAACGCTCGCCCTTCGTCGCGGCGCTGCTGGCGGTCGCGCTCGTCTGCGCCGGCGCGCTCGCGGCCGCCGTCGGCATGACGCTGCTCGCCTCGCTTCCGGCGTTGCTCGCGGGCGGCGTATCCCCGGGCTGGACGCACGCCGTCGCCATCATCGTCTTCGCGGGGACCTATGTCGTCATCGCGCTCGGCGAGGCGCCGGGCTTGCGGCTCGATCGCGCCGGCGCGGCGCTGCTCGGCGCCAGCCTGATGGTCGGGTTCGGCGTGCTGCCGCTGGACGCGGCCTATCGCGCCATCGATTTCGACACGATCACACTGCTGCTCGGCATGATGATCGTCGTCGCCAATCTGCGCCTCTCCGGCTTTTTTCGCTTGGCGAGCAATTTCGTCGTCGCGCGCGCGAAGACTCCGCTCGCTCTGCTCGCCGCCATCGTGCTGGTGACGGGCGCTTTTTCCGCCTTTCTCGTCAATGACGCCATCTGCCTCGTGATGACGCCTTTGGCGCTCGAGCTGACCAGACGCCTGAAGCGCGATCCGCTGCCCTATCTCCTCGCCGTGCCGATGGCCTCCAATGTCGGCAGCGTGGCGACGATCACCGGCAATCCGCAGAACATGATCATCGGCGGCCTGTCGCATATTCCCTATGGCGCCTTCGCCGCGGCGCTATGGCCGGTCGCCGCCTTTGGCCTTCTCGCCACTTTCGCGCTGGTGGCGCTGTTCTATCGGCGCGAGTTTCTCACACGCGAGAGACTGCCCGAGGCGACGCCTGCGCCTGCGCGTGCGCGCGGATTTCTCGTCGTCAAATCGGTGCTGGTGACGCTCGCCATGATGGCGCTTTTCTTCGCCGGCCAGCCGGTGGCGAAGGTCGCCATTGTCGGCGGCGCGCTGCTGCTGGTCACGCGTCATGTGAAGGCGGAGAAGGTCTATCGCGAGATCGACTGGCCGCTTTTGCTGATGTTCGTCGGCCTGTTCATCGTCGTCGAAGGGCTCGAGGCGACAGTGCTGACGCCCGAGGCTGTCGCGTCTGTCGGCCGTTTCGATCTCTCTGACGCCGGCGTTCTGGCGGTCGTTTCCGCCATCCTCTCCAATCTCGTCAGCAATGTGCCGGCGGTGCTGGCGCTGAAGCCCTTCATCGCCGGCGCGGCCGATCCGCAGCGCGCCTGGCTCGTCGTCGCCATGGCCTCGACGCTGGCCGGCAATCTGACGCTCATCGGCTCCGTCGCCAATCTCATCGTCGCTGAGCGCGCCCGCGCCGCGGGCGTCTCCATCGGCTTCTGGGCCTATTTCAAATTGGGTGCGCCGCTCACGCTGATCACCATCGCCTTCGGCGCGTGGCTTTTGTCATAGAGCGCTTTCCGATCGAACGGAATCGTTCGATCGATCAGAATTCGCCCCACTGAAGAAAGCTGGATCGGATGGGTTCCAGCCGGCAACTTTTCGCCGCGCCGGGCGTTTTTATCGCATCGGAGGGCCGGGGGCCCACGAGGGAGGTCGAAATGGCGACCGCAATCCCGAAGCTCCACATGATCTCGAGCGAGCATATCGTCGGCGCGAAGGTCTTCGGCCGCGACGGCAAGGAGATCGGCGAGATCGATCATCTGATGATCGATCCCGAGACTGGTCAGGCGCGCTACGCCATCGTGAATTTCTGCGGTTTCATGTGCCTGCGCAAAGGCCATCACGCCGTGCCGTGGAACGCGCTCTGCTACGATTTCGACCGGCGCCGCTATGTGACCTCGGTGACCGAGCATATGCTAGAGGACGCGCCCGAATATGACGAGGCGAGCTGGGCCGATCGCGATTGGGAGACGCGCATCCACGCCCATTACGGCGCGGAGCCCTATTGGGAGGGCGCGGCGCGGTAGACGACGCATCTCGACATTTTCGGTCGGGTGGCTTAGCCGAGGCAAATGGCCAGACGTCTGAGCACGAAGAAACGTTCGACCGCGCTTCGCGAACGCTTCCCGGATCGTCGCGTCTTCATATTGGATGGGGCGGCCTGGGACGCGTTTGTTTCGGCGCTCGACTCGCCACCGCGACGGCATCCGCGACTGGAGCGTTTATTTCGCGAGCGTTCTGTTTTCAAGGATCGACTGTTAAATATGTATCGCCCTTCCATAGGCGTCGAGCGCGCTCTCGTGCATCGTCTCGGAGAGCGTCGGATGCGGGAAGATGGTCTCCATCAGCTCCGCCTCGGTCGTCTCCAGATTCATCGCGATGACGAAGCCCTGGATCAGCTCCGTCACCTCCGCGCCGATCAGATGCGCGCCGAGCAATCGCCCGCTCTTCGCGTCGAAGATCGTCTTCACCAGGCCCTCGGTCTCGCCCATGGCGATGGCCTTGCCATTGGCGATATAGGGAAAGCGTCCGATCTTCAGCTCATGTCCGGCCGCTTTCGCCGCCGCTTCCGAGAGGCCGACGGAAGCGATCTGCGGATGGCAATAGGTGCAGGCGGGAATGCGCATGCGCTCGATGGCGTGCGGCGAGAGGCCGGCGATCGCCTCGACACAGACGACGCCCTCATGCTCCGCCTTATGGGCGAGCATGGGCGGCCCGGCCACGTCGCCGATGGCGTAGACGCCCGCGACATTGGTGCGGCCGAGCCCGTTGGTGAGGATGACGCCGCGCTCCGTCCTCACGCCCAGCGCCTCGAGTCCGAGCCCCTCGCTATTGGGGACGACGCCGACGGCCGAGATCACGCGCTCGGCTTCGACGATTCTCTCGCCGCTCTCGGCGGCGATCGTCGCGGCGACGCTATTCTCTCGTTTGTCGAGCCGCGCGACCTTCGCGCCGGTGACGATCTCGATGCCCTGCTTCTCGAAGGATTTGCGCGCCAGCGCGGCGATCTCGGCGTCTTCCGCGGGCAGAATCTGCGGCAGCGCCTCGACGAGCGTCACGCGAGAGCCGAAGGTCGAATAGAAGGACGCGAATTCGACGCCGATCGCGCCGCCGCCGACGACGAGCAGCGATTTTGGAATGGACGGCGGCAGCAGCGCCTCGAAATAAGTCCAGACGAGTCTCCCATCCGGCTCGAGGCCCGGCAGCGCGCGCGGCCGCGCGCCGGTCGCGACGATCACATGCGCGGCCTTATAGGCCCCTTCGCCGAGAACATTCTTCGGCCGCGGAAGCTGCGGCCGGTCGCCGAAGCTCCCCGGCGCGGCGACGCGCACCTCGCCCGGCGCGGCGAGCGAGGCCTCGCCCCAGATCACATCGATCTTATTTTTCTTGCACAGAAATTCGACGCCTGCGTTGAGCCGGCCGGCGACCGCGCGCGAGCGCTTCACCAGCGCTTCCGCGTCGAAGGAGACCTCGCCCTCGATGCGCAATCCGAAATCCTTCGCATGTTTCGCATAGCGGAAGACATCGGCCGAGCGCAGCAGCGCCTTGGTCGGGATGCAGCCCCAATTGAGGCAGATGCCGCCCAGATGCTCGCGCTCGACGACGGCTGTCTTCAGCCCGAGCTGGGCGGCGCGGATGGCGGCGACATAGCCGCCCGGCCCGCCGCCGATGACGATGAGATCATAGGAATTAGACATGAAGGCCCTCGCGACTCGCTCGGCCTCATATGTGGCTGATGCGGGGCTCGGGCGCCATAGGCGACGGGCGTCAGACGGACTCCCGCGGGAGCTGCCGGCGCTGCTCGGCGCGCCCGCATTGTTCGAAATGCGCGCGGGCCGAGGCGTAGCGGCCGCGCGCGATCAGAAAGGCGACGTCCGGATTGCGCGCGACATAGGCTTCGGCGTCGAAATTCTCCGGCGTGGCGAGGATGTCGCGCGGGATCATCTGCACCCGCCCTTCATAGCGGCCATAGCGCGAAAAATGCGCGCCGCCGGAGACCATGCGGCCGCGCCGCACCGATTCGGCGACATCGGGATTGGCGTAGAGATAGGCGCGCTCGTCGAAATTCTCGAGCGTTGCGGCTTCGGCGAAGCTCGCCTCGGGCGGCAGCAGGGGAGGGGGCGCGGGTTCGCGCGGGGCGCGCGGGATCAGGCCGCGCAGATAGGACCCGGCGCGGCGCAACGCGCGGCCGCCGGAGGCCGTCGCCGCCTCGAGCCGCAGCGGAGCGAGCGCCGCGGGGCGGATGCGCTCGCCGCGCCGAATGGCGCCGGCGGCCATGTCGTAGAAACGCAGAAAATGCGCATAGCCCTGCGGGTCGCGTGAATAGAGCAACCCATAGACATCGTCGCCGGGCGGGGTGGTCGCGAGCAGGCGCGCGTCCTCCGCCTTGGGGCCGTGGAAATGCACGATGGCCGCATCCCATTCGACGCCCCAATAGGGCTTCCAATGCATATGGATCGGCAGATGGTCCCAGCGCCCCGCGAAATGCTCGTTGAGCGATTCCTGGTCGTAATGATGCGGGCGGCCGAGCGCATCGCGGGCATGTCGCAGCAGCGCATCATATCCGGCGCGCATGGCCGGGACATTGAGCAGCAGCACGCCCGAGCATAATTGCGACCATTCATGCGGCTCGTGCATGGGCGCGGCCGCGAGCAGAGGCGGACGCAGCGGCGAAAGCTCGACGCTGCGCGCGAACAGCACGTCGCAATCCGTATAGAGGACGAATTCGTCAGCGGTCTCGATCAGCGGAATATCGAGCCGCAGCAGCGCGCCGGCGGCGACCACGCGGCTCCAGCCCGGCGTCTCCGGCGTCGCCTCTATCGCGTCGATGAGGCCGGAGCGTCGGCGATGGATATGGACGGCCTCGTCATGGCCGAGGACGGCGCGGAGCCGGTCCTCCTCGCCGTCGAAGACGATATGCGGCTCGAGCCCCGCAATGTCGATCGCCGTGCGGACGGCGACGTGCAAATGCTCGGCGTAGCGGTCGAGGGCTGGCGCGTTCAGACAGGCGTACCATTTCATCCGCGTTCGTCCTCGCGGGTGGTCCCTGTCGAAGCGCCGGCGCTGATCGCTCAGGCGGTCTGCGGCAGCGCGGACTTGGCCTTTTCGACGATGGCCTTGAAGGCCTCCGGCTGGGTGATGGCGAGCTCGGAGAGCACCTTGCGGTCCACCGCGACGCCGGCCTTGGCGAGCCCGTCGATGAAGCGGCTGTAGGTCAGGCCGAATTCGCGCACGGCGGCGTTGATGCGCTGGATCCACAGCGCGCGGAAGACGCGCTTCTTGGCCTTGCGATCACGCGTCGCATATTGCATCGAGCGATCGACCGCGGCCTTGGCGGCGCGGATGGTGTTCTTGCGGCGGCCATAGAAGCCCTTGGCGGCATCGAGGGTTTTCTTGTGCTTGGCGTGCGAGGTGACGCCGCGTTTGACGCGAGCCATGACATGATCCTTTCAGGAAATCCGAAATTTGGGGTGGGGCGAGAAGCTCAGCCGTTGGGCAGGAAATACTTCTTGATGTTGTCGCCATCCGTCTTGAACAGGACGGACGTCCCGCGCAGATTTCGGATCTGCTTATTGGTGCGCTTGATCATGCCGTGGCGCTTGCCCTTCTGGGCATAGACCACCTTGCCGGTGCCGGTGATCTTGAAGCGCTTTTTAGCGCCCGATTTGGTCTTCAACTTGGGCATTTTGCTCTCCTGCAGGGCCGAGGCCCTATTCTGCGCGCCGGGAAACCGGCGCATATTCGCGCGAGCGAAAAGAACCGCCACGGCAGCCCATCACTGGCCGGACGGTTCGGAAGCGCGGCTTATAAGCGGTAAGACAGGAGGTTGGCAAGCCCGGGGAGCGTTCCGAGGCGGCGTTCCCTTTCGGTCGCGCTCCTCACCTCGGCTTGGCCAGCCGCCACAGCCAAAGGCTGAGCGCCAGCAGCACGATGAGCGCCACCGCGCTCGGCCATAGCGGCAGCGCCACGCCGCTCACCTGCACGTCCGGCTGCGTCGCGAGCCGGCCCGCCTGGCCGAGCGCCATGAGCCCGAAAATGACCGCCGACACTTTCAGTCCGGTGATCTGGGAGTGCATCGTTTTGTCCTCCAGAGGCCTAGAGCGCTTCAAGCCGTAGCGGACACCGGCACGGCGTTGGAAACGCGTCAAAGCAAAAGACGCTAGAGCGGTTCATATAAAGGCGCGGCCGGCGGGGAAAAGACAGCAGGGCGAGACGCCGCATTGCGGCCGCCCGCGCCGCGGCTTATTTGCGGAGCAGCCACAAAGCGGAGGGCCTCTCATGCGGCAGCCGGCGATTTTCCTCTCCCATGGGGGCGGCCCCTGCTTCTGGCTGGACGGCCCCATGGCCCGCGCTTTCGATCCTCTGAAGGCCTATCTCGCCGGCCTGCTCGACGCTCTGCCGGAGCGCCCGCGCGCCATCCTCCTCGTCTCGGCCCATTGGGAGGAGCCGCAGATCACGCTCGGCACGGCGAAAGCGCCCGAGATGATCTTCGACTATTACGGCTTTCCGGCCCACACCTATCGCCTGAGCTATCCCGCGCCCGGCGCGCCGGACCTCGCCGAGCGGGCGCGCGGCCTGCTCGCGGCGGCGGGCGTGGAAGCGGCGCTCGACGCGACGCGCGGCTTCGACCATGGCGTCTTCGTGCCCATGCTGATCGTCGATCCTGGCGCGAGGATCCCGATCGTCACTCTGTCGCTACGGCAGGATCTCGATCCTGCCTTCCACATCGCCGTCGGCGCGGCGCTGGCGCCGCTGCGCGAGGAGGGCGTGCTGATTCTGGGCAGCGGAAGCAGCTTCCACAATCTGCGCACCTTCTTCGACGGCGAGGCGAGCGCCGCTGCCGCTTTCGACGCCTGGCTGACAGAAGCGGCGACGAATTCCGACGCGAAAGAGCGCGACGCGCTGCTCGAGCGCTGGAGCGACGCGCCTTTCGCGCGCGCCTGCCATCCGCGCGAGGAGCATCTTCTGCCACTGATGGTGGTCGCCGGCGCCGCGGGCGCCGATGTCGGGCGCCGCGTCTTTCACGACCGGGTCGCCGGCAAGGCGATCTCCGGCTTCGCCTTCGGCTGAGCGCGACGGCAACGCGCGTCACGGGAACGGAAGGGCTCCGAAGACGGGTTGACGAGCAGACATCTTTCAAGCGTCATTCTTCAGCGTCATGGCCGCGCTTGTCGCGGCCATCCACGCCGCGACGGCCCGGAAAGCCTGAACACGAGCGGAACATCGCCGCCCTTTTCCCCCGGTCGCAAGGTCTCGGCGTGGATGCCCGCGACAAGCGCGGGCAGGATGCGGCTGTGTAAAAAGACGCGGCTGTGTAAAAATTGTCGACTGACCGGGACTTTCGAGCGCTTCCAGCCGAAGCGGACGCCGGCTGCACATTGGAAGCGCGTCGTAACAAACGCCTCTACACGCCATGTCGAGCAATGTGGTCGTTGCTCGAAGATTCCCGATCGCTCACGCCGCGTCGCGCGTTTCCGCCGGACCGAAATAATCGAGATAGCGCGCGTCGATCTCGGCGACGCGCATGATGGCGAAGACATCGGTCGTGTTGAATTTGCGATCGACGACGGCGCCGTCGCCGAATTTCGCGCCGCAACGCAGATAGCCCTTGATCAGCGGCGGCAGCGCGCTCATCGCCTTGCGCGCGTCGACGGCCTCTTTCGCCAGCATCTCCATCGGCACATGCAATTCGCGCCGCGCGCTGACGCGCCAGTCTTCATCGGCGCGCGCGTGATGCGCGAGAAAGCTCAGCGCCGCCGCATGGGCGAGCGGATTGGCGCCCTCGAGGCTCGCGCAGCCGATCATCGCATCGATGCGATGATGCCGCACATAGGCGAGTATGCCGCGCCACAAAAGCTCGATCGTGCGCTTGCCGCGATATTGCTCGAGCACGCAGGAGCGGCCGAGTTCGAGAAAGCGCATGCCGCTGTGACGCGCGAGCAGCGGCGCAATGTCATATTCGCCGGCCGAGTAGAATCCGCCCTTCTTCTCCGCGACGTCGCCGCGCAGCAGCCGATAGGCGCCGACCACCTTGGGCTTGATCTTGCCGAAGCGATTGCGCGCCTCGTGATCGATGACGATGAGATGATCGCAGAATTTGTCGAAGCGGTCGGCGTCGCGGCGCGTGATCGCCGCCTTGGCGTCGGGCGTCGCGCCGCCCTTGCGGAAGAAGACTTTGAAGCGCAGCCGTTGCGCTTTGCGAATTTCCTTCTTGCCGCAGGCGAGCCGCACCTCGAGCGCGCCGAGCCGCGCCAGCGGCCCTTCGATCGATGCGTGCTTCTTCTTTTTCGGTTTCAGGAAATTCTGCGGCTGCAGCAGAGGAAAGGCGCCGGCGATGATCTTGCGGCCGGCGTCGGCGTGGATCGCCCACATTTCGCGTATCGTCTCCGCTCATGTCGCGCTCGCGCTTTTCTCGCGAGCGCCTCGGATCGTTAGATCACGAGCGGGCGAAGCTTTTGTGACGACGGGCGCAGACAAAAGCGAGCTTTCAGGCTCGAGGTCCGATGCGTGGTCTGGACCGCGAGCCTTCAGGCTCGCATCGCGAACATTCACCCGGAAACGATGTCGAATGCGCCAGAGCGAGCTCGGCGAGGCCGCGCATAACGGCGTCCTCGTCCTTCGAGACGCCTGCTGCGCAGGCTCCTCGGGATGAGGACGCCGTCTTTCGTTCAGCGTTTCTGTGTCTGAGCCTGCGGGCCGTTCAGCATCGGCGTGATTCGACGCACGGTCACGCGGCGATTCTCGCGCGAGGGGCCTTGCGTCTGCACTTTCAGATATTGCTCGCCATAGCCTTGCGTCGTCAGATTCTCCGGCGGCACGCCGAAGTCGCGCGACAAGATCGTCGCCACCGCCTGCGCGCGATGATCGGAGAGCGACAGATTGTCGACATCCGAGCCGACCGCGTCTGTGTGTCCCTCGATGAGGAACACTTCGGCGGGATTGCGCTTGATCGCTTCGTTGAGCGCCTCGGCGACGAGCACGAGCCGCTGCGCCTGATCCGGCGTGATCGCCCAGGAGCCGGTGTCGAAATTGATCGTGTCTATGTCGACGCTGCGCGAATAGGCGCGCAAGGACGGGCTGTGGCGGATTTCGTCCAGCGTGTAGCGGCGCGACATGGGCGCGAGCGGCGGCGCCGTCAGCGTCTCATAGAGCAGACGTTCATCCGCGGCGCCGTAATCGACGACATAGGCGTCGGGCGCGATCTCGATCGGCGGCGGCGGCAGCACGACGACCTCCTCGACGAAGCCGCGCGGCGGGCCGCGGAAGCCATTGTCGATGAGAATGATCTCGCGACCGTCGGGGAAGCGGCGCAGGCGGCGCAGCAGCACGCCATTGGCGTCGGTGAAGGTCAGCACCTCGCCGCCGTCGCGGCGGGCGTAGACGCTCACATATTCGTCGCCGCGCCGCTCGCTGCGCAGATTGCCGCCGAGCTCGCGGAAACGCTCGTTCTCGTCATGACGGATGAAGGCGCCGCCGCCGTCGCGCACGATGGTGCGGCCGGGCTCCTGCACGACGAAGACGCCGTCGCGCTCGAATTGCTGGCGGCGATTGTGGATATCGTCGAGGCGATGCGCGCCGGGCTGGCTCAGCACGAAGCCGCCGACGAGCCCGGCCGCCGCGCCAATGGCCGCCGCCGCGGCCGGCGACACGCGCGGTCCGCCGCCGTGAGGCGGAGCCGGCGGCGGCGCCCCATAGGGTGCGCCCGCCTGGGGCGGCGGCGCGCCGTAAGCTCCGCCGGCCTGCGGCGGGAGATGCGGTGGCGCCCCAGCGGCGTCGGGAGCGGCGCCGGGCGGGACAGCGCCGGGCCCTCCCGGTGGCAGGAAGCGCCCGCCGGCGCCGGCGGGCGGCTGGCCGGCGTGATCTCCGGCGGGCCCGCCGGGGGGAGCGCCATTGGGTCGCGGCCCGGCTCCAGGCGGGGGCGCGGGAAGGAAATTGCCGCCTTGCGTCGGCGGGGCCGGCGGTTGGCCGTGGGGCGCCGGAGCCTCGGGTGCGGCGCCTGCGGCCGGAGCCGGATGCGGTCCGCCGAGATGAACGGGAGCGCCTCCGGGGGCGCCGCCGGGGGGCGGCGCTCCCGGAGCAGCGGGCTGCTGTCCGCCTGCGGCCGGCGCGGCCGGGACGCGCGCAGGCGGCGCGCCCGCGGTGCCCTGGCCGTTCTGGGTGGGAAGAGGAGGCCGGCCGGCCGGAGGAGCCCCGCCGAGCGTCGGCGCCGGGCTCGCGGGCGCCGCGGCCGGGTGGGGCGTCGGAACCGCGGCCGGCGTGGGAGCAGGAGCAGGAGCAGGAGCCGGATGCGGGATCGGCGCTTGCCGAATCGGCGCGGCCTGTTGCAGCGGATGGAGGATCGCCGGGCCGGGCGGCGCGGCGGGCGCGCGGAGCGGGGCGACCTCCTGCGGGGGCGCGGCGCGCAGCTGCGGGCGCGGCATGGGCGGGGCGCCGGCTCCCGGATAGGGAGACGGGCGCGGGCCGGGCTGCGGCGCGAGCGGCTGATGCATGGGCTCAGGCTGCTGATGCATGGCGGGCGCCGGTCCGGGCGCGGGTCCCGGATGGAAGGGCGCGGGGCCGGGAGCGGGGGGCCGGGCCGTCGGGGCAGGGGCGGGCGCGGGTCGCTGTGGCGGTTGCCGCTTCTCGTGATTCGGATCGGCCCCCTGCGGCGCGGCCTGCGCCAGCACGATGCCTTCGCCGGCCGCGGCCGGCCCGACGCCGGCTTGCGGGCCGAGCGCCAGCGACGGAGTCATCAGCCCCGCGAGCAGCAAATTCTTTCGTCTCGACATATGGTTCTCCACGACCAGGGCGTCAGTGTTCGCAATCCCCGCGCTCCTGTTGTGCCAAAAGCGCGGGGCGAAATTTTTTCTTTTTTGTGGCTGTGGCGAAGCGCGGCGCAGGATCGGAAGGGTCAGATCGCCTCGCGGGCGCCGTCCGTGCGGCGGCGAGAGCCGTCGATCGCCTCGAGGATCGCCGCCGACAAAGCGTCGAATTCCACGGGCTTCGTCAGCAGGAAGTCGACCCCGGCCCCGCGCGCGGCGCGCTCGTCCTCCTCGAGCGCGCTGGCGGTGAGCGCGACGATCGGGCGTCGTCTCGCGCCCATGCGCGCCTCCTCCGCCCGAATCAGGCGCGTCGCCTCCAGCCCGTCGAGCTCGGGCATGAACACATCCATCAAAATCACGTCGAAGGGCCGCATGCGTCCGGCGATCGCCGATCGCGCGAGCTCGACGGCGCGCGCGCCGTCCTCCGCGCGCGTGACCAGCGCGCCGAGCTTCTCGAGATGGCGGCAGACGATCAGCGCATTGACGTCATTGTCCTCGGCGACGAGGACGCGCCGTCCCGAGAGCGTCGGCTCCGGCGCGACGAATCCGGTCCCGTTGCGCGTCGGCGGCGGCGCCGCCGACAGACGCTCGACGAGCGAGGCGGCGCGCACCGGCTTCACCAGCCAGCCGTCGAAATGACGTAGCGCCGCCTCGCCGAAGGCGCGCCGCTCCATGGGCGAGAACATCAGGAACACGCGGCCGGCGCCGGCGCGCCGCGCCTCGTCGGCGAGACGCTCGGTCGCCGCCTCGCCGAAAGCGCAGTCGACAACCACGGCGTCGAAACGTCCCTCCCGCTCCTCGCCGAGACGGCTCGCGCCGCGCGTCTCGTCCTGCGCGATCTCGGTCTGCGCGCCGGCGCCGCGCAGGATCTCGGCCATGAAGGGCCCTTCGAAGATCGTCGGCGAGACGATCAACACGCTCGAGCCGGCGAGCGGCCGCTTGCGCTCGCGCGCGCGATCGTCGAAGAGCGCATGCGGCCCGCGCGGCAGGGTGAAGACGAAGATCGCGCCCGAGCCCGCGCTCTCCTCGATCTCCAGCCGACCGCCCATCAGCCCGGCGAGATGGCGCGAGATGGCGAGGCCGAGGCCGGTGCCGCCGTGCCGGCGCGTCGAGGAGCCGTCGCCCTGCTCGAATTCCTCGAAGATCATCTCGCGCGCCGCCGGCGCGACGCCCGGCCCGGTGTCGGCGACGCGAAAGACCAGCGCGCCTCGCGCGTCGCGCTCGACCCTGAGGCCGACGCCGCCGCTCGCGGTGAAATTCACCGCATTGCCGGCGAGATTGACGAGCACCTGGCGCACGCGCGCGGCGTCGCCGCCGACGGTCTCCGGCGCGTCCGGCGCGATATAGCTCGCGATCTCGAGATGCTTGGCTTGGGCGCGCGGCGCCAATAGCTCCACCACGCCCTCGACGAGCGGCGCCAGCGCGAAAGGCTCGACCTCGAGCTCGATCTTGCCTGCCTCGATCTTGGAGAAGTCGAGAATATCGTCGATGAGCTGGGCGAGCGAGCGGCCGGAGGCGGCGATCGCGTCGACATAGCTCGCCTGCTCGGCGTCGAGCCGCGTCGCCGCGAGCAATTGCGCGAGGCCGAGCACGCCGTTGAGCGGCGTGCGGATCTCATGGCTCACCGTGGCGAGGAAGCGCGATTTGGCCTGGCTCGCCGCCTCGGCGCGGTCGCGCGCGGCGGCGGCGGCGCGCAGCTCCCAGATTTCGTCGCGCAATCCCTCGAGCTCGGTCTCGACCGCGCGCCGCCGCCACGTTCGGCGCGAGCGCAGAAACCACAGCCAGCCGGTCGCGGCCAATGCCGCGAAGAAGGCGAGGGCGACGTAGGCGCAATCGGGGAGGGGAGGCATGCGGAGCGTCCAAAACCATTCGATGACGGGTTATTCCACGGCAATAGAGAGAAAAGTATGAATTGACGGGCCGAGCGCAAGCTCAGGCGGCCGCGCGCGCGCCGGCGGAGCCGCCCCGATAGGCGAGAGCTTCGGCGAGATGGCGGCGCGTGATCGCATCCGAGCCGTCGAGGTCGGCGATGGTGCGGGCGAGCTTCAGCGCGCGGTGAAATCCGCGCGCCGAGAGCGCCAGACGCTCGGCCGCCTCGCGGATCAGCGCCGTCCCGGAGGCGTCGAGCGCGGCGGCTTTTTCGATCACGCTCGCCGGAGCGCTCGCATTGGTGGTGGAGCCGGCGAGCCCGAGCTTCTCATAGCGCCGGCGCTGGCGCTGGCGCGCCGCGGCGACGCGCGCCGCGACCTCGGCCGAGCCTTCGGCCGGAGGGGGCAGGACGAGATCGGCCGCGGACACGGCGGGAACCTCGATCCGCAGATCGAAACGGTCGATCAGCGGGCCCGAGAGCCGCGCCTGATATTGCGCGACGCAGCGGTCATTGGGCTGGCGGCGGCATGCGAAGCCCGGGTCGAGCGCATGGCCGCAGCGGCACGGGTTCATCGCCGCGACGAGCTGGAAGCGGGCCGGATAGACGGCCCGGTGATTGGCGCGCGAGACGGCGACCTCGCCGGTCTCCAGCGGCTGGCGCAGGCCGTCGAGCGCCTGCGCCTGGAACTCCGGCAATTCATCGAGGAACAGAACCCCATTATGGGCGAGCGAGATCTCGCCCGGCCGCGCGTGCGAACCGCCGCCGACCAGCGCCGGCATGGAGGCGGAATGATGCGGCGCGCGATAGGGGCGCCGATCGGTGAGCTCGCCGCCCGCCAGCTCGCCGGCGACGGAATGGATCATCGAGACTTCGAGCAGCTCGCGCGGCGACAGCGGCGGCAGAATGGAGGGAAGGCGCGCCGCCAGCATGGATTTGCCGGAGCCGGGCGGCCCGTTCATCAGGAGATTATGGCCACCGGCCGCCGCGATCTCCAGCGCCCGCTTGGCGCTCTCCTGGCCCTTGATGTCGGCGAGATCCGGGAGGTCCGCGGCCGCCGCGCGCACGGCGGGCTCGGGCCGCGCGAGGACCTGCGTTCCCTTCAGATGATTGACGAGCTGGATCAGCGAGCGCGGCGCGATCACTTCCATCTCGCTCGACGCCCAGGCGGCCTCGGGGCCGCATTGGCGCGGGCAGACCAGCCCATGGCCGCGCATATTGGCGGCGACGGCGGCGGGCAGCACGCCCGCGACCGGCGCGATCGCGCCGTCGAGCCCCAATTCGCCGAGCACCGTATAGCCGTCCAGCGCGTCCGAAGGGATGGCGCCGATCGCCGCCATCACGCCGAGCGCGATCGGCAGATCGTAATGGCTGCCCTCCTTGGGCATGTCGGCCGGCGCGAGATTGACGGTGATGCGCTTGGCCGGCAGCGCCAGGCCGGAGGCGATGAGCGCCGCCCGCACCCGCTCCCGCGATTCGGCGACCGCCTTGTCGGCGAGGCCGACCAGGGTGAACACGACATTGCCGCTGGCGATCTGGACCTGAACATCGACCGGCTTGGCTTCGATCCCCTCGAAGGCGACCGTCGAGACCCTGACCACCATGGCGAAAGCTCCGAGCCGAGCAAAAATCGGCTTAACGCAAACAGGGCCATAGTAGATGCGGCGCCGCGCCTCCGCAAGAACAATATGAGAACGAAATTTCGCCGCGCTTCGGCAACGGCCCGCTAACCGGCGCGAGCTAGAGTCTTTTCATGTTCGATGCGATGGAGCATGAAAAGACTCTAGCTCTTGTTTTGACGCGTTTCCAACGCCGAACCGGTGCCCACTTCGGCTGGAAACGCTCTAGGCTCTTGTTTTGACGCGTTTCCAAGGCCGAACCGGTATCCACTTCGGCTGGAAACGCTATTGTCTACGCCGGGATTTCAGGCTCGATATTTTCGAGATTTGCGAAAGCGGCGCCATGGCGCCGCCGCGCTCTCGTGACAAAAGAGCGCGGAAACGGGCTTCGCCCGAGAGCGAAAGCGGGCTGCGCCCGAAGGATGGGAAGCGCGAGATGTCTCAAACGAATCGAATGAGGACGGCGCTCGGCGTCGCGGCTCTGACCTTGGCGCTGGGGCTCGCTCCGGCGAGCGCGCGGGCGGCCGAATGCGGGCGCAACGGCGAGGGGTTCGACACCTGGCTCGACGGTTTCCGGCGCGAGGCCGCATCGGCGGGAATATCGAAGACGGCGATCGATTCGGCGCTCGGCGACGTGTTCTACGACCGTTCGGTGGTCTCGCACGACCGCGGTCAGAAAGTGTTTCGCCAGACCTTCGAGCAATTCTCGGCGCGCATGGCCAATTCCTTCCGCGTGAGCAAGGGGCGCTCGCTGTTGCTCAAACATGCGGCGCTGTTCAAGCGCATCGAGCAGAAATATGGCGTGCCGGGGCCGGTTCTCGTCGCGATCTGGGGGCTGGAGACGGATTTCGGCTCCTATCTCGGCAATTTCCCGACGATTCGCGCCTTGGCGACGCTCGCCTATGATTGCCGCCGCTCGGAAAAATTCCGCGCCGAACTGCTCGACGCTCTGCGCATCGTCGAGCGCGGCGATCTCGATCCCGCGCAAATGCGCGGCGCCTGGGCCGGCGAAATCGGCCAGACGCAGTTCATGCCCTCGTCCTATCTGAAATTCGCCGTCGATTTCGACGGCGACGGCAAGCGCGATCTCGTTCACAATACGGCGGATGTGCTCGCGTCCACGGCCAATTTCCTGCACGGCTACGGCTGGAAGCCGGGCGCCGGCTGGGACGAGGGCGAGCCGAATTTCCCGGCGCTGCTCGAGTGGAACAAGGCGAAGGTCTATTCCAAGACCATCGCCCTGCTCGCCGACAAGATCAAAGGCGCAGGCGACTGACGGAGCGCCCCGCGATCTCGAATGACGCGCGCGTCGTTTTGGCGATCCGCGCTTCGACGTCGGCGAATCTTATTCCGCGGGCGCGGCGTCGGCCGTCTTCATCGGATGCGTCGGCCTGTGCCGCAGATAGATGAAGAACATGGCGATCACGGCCGTGCCCATCAGCAGATACAAGGGCAGCGTGCGCATGAAGCTCATGCCCACGGAGAAGGGGAAGCGCGACACCCAGCGCTCGCCATGCTCGCCGGTGACCGTCACTATGCCCACGAAATAGCCCGCATCCGGGAAGTCGTGCTCGAAATTGATGGTGCCGGTCGGATAGGTGCGCGGGCCGCGATAGGCGACGGTCACCGCATTGAGGTCGGCGTTCTCCTTGTCCTCGCTGCCGATGTCCTTGACGATCCTGATCTCCACCGCCATGTCGCGCAGCTCGTCCTGCTCGGCGTCGAGCGCGATGATGGTGTGGCCGGTCGCTGGAATATCCTCGCAGAATTCGTTTTTCGAGGCGTCCGGCAGATAGCCGGTGAAATTCATGATGTCGGGGCCGATGAAGAGTCGGCATCGCCCTTCGGCGGAGCCGAGCCGGCCATGGGCCGAGGCGGGAGCCGCCGCGGCGAGGAGCGTCAGCAGCAGAACGAGGAGAACAGGCGGAGCGGAACGTGTCGCAGAGCGCAGAATTCCATCGAACGACCGCCAGAACGGGACAAGACCGCTGTCGGACATGATGATTCCCCCATGGGCCATTTGTTGCGGGCCTCGTTCCGTGGGCGCCTTCGCTCCGACGACGAAGCGAGAGCCGGATCGGAAGACCCGGTCGCTCGCCGCCCGCGACAATGCGGCATGTTAGCGCATTCTCCGGGGGCGGCAAGAGCGCGAGCGGGCTCGGCTTTTTTCCGTCGCGTCGAATAGGTTTCGGGCGTGGGGCGGAATGCAATACTGCGAGTTTTGCTTGCGGCTTGTTCGGCGTGGCGCGGCCTTTGCCGGATTCGGCCCGCGGACTCTTGTTTTTCCGCGGGCGGCGCGCCATATTCGCCGGCAAGGACCGCGCCGATTGGCCGGATAGACCGGGCCGCGCGGCCTTTTTCGAGAGGATGCTATGTCCAATTTCGACCGCAACACGAGCTTCGGCTACCGGGGCGGCGTCTCCAGAGCCGGCACGGCCGAGATCGACCAGGGCCTGCGCGCCTATATGCTCGGCGTCTATAATTACATGGTCCTGGGTCTCGGCGTGACCGGCGTCGTCGCGCTCGGCACTCATATGCTCGCCGTGGCCAAGGAAGGCGGCCGGCAGGTCGCGCTCACGCCTTTCGGTCAGATGCTGTACACGAGCCCGCTGAAATGGGCTGTGATGCTGGCGCCGCTGGCTTTCGTGTTCTTCCTCGGCTTTCGCGCCGACCGCATCTCCGCGGCGACGGCTCGCAACCTGTTCCTCGCCTTCTCGGCGGTGATGGGGCTGTCGATGTCGTCGATCATGATCGTCTTCACCGGCGCGTCCATCGCCAAGGTGTTCTTCATCACCGCGGCGGCCTTCGGCGGCCTCAGCCTCTACGGCTATATGACGAAGCGCGATCTCTCGGCCTTCGGCTCCTTCCTGGTGATGGGCCTGTGGGGCCTCGTGCTCGCGAGCCTCGTCAATCTGTTCTTCCAGAGCAGCGCGATGCAGTACGCCTTGTCGATCCTGTCGGTGCTGATCTTCGCGGGCCTCACCGCCTGGGACACGCAGTCGATCAAGGACGGTTATTATCAGAGCGCCGGCTATGGCCATGAGGTCGTGGCGAAGCAGAGCATTTTCGGCGCTCTGTCGCTCTATCTCGACTTCATCAACATGTTCCAGTCGCTGCTCTACCTCTTCGGCGAGCGCAACGACTGACCGTCGAAGCGACGGGAACAACGGACGAGAAGGCCCCGCTGCGGCGGGGCCTTTTTCTTTGTCAGTCGCGCACCAATTCGAGCTTTTTCTGCAGCACGGCGATGACGCGCGCGAGCTCGGGGCCGCGACGCATCACCAGGCCGCCGGAGGCGACGACGCAGAAGGCGCCCTGACGGCGGCCGAGCTCGGGATTTTTCTCGATGCGATAGAGCGGCGACTCGCTGGCGCGGCGAAAGACGGAGAACACCGCTTTGGTCGGGGAGAAGTCGATGGCGTAGTCGCGCCATTCACCCGCCGCGACCTTCGAGCCATAGAGATCGAACAGCAGCCGCAATTCGCGTCGGTCGAAAGACACGAGCGGGGCGGTTCTGCTCTCGGGCGCGGTCTTTGTCCGTTCCGGGTCGTTGGTCGCGCGGCCTGCCACGACGGCGAGCAGGCCGCGCCGCCGGCTGGGTTCGGTCGTCTCCGTCTCGCTCATGCCGCTGTCCCCATCTCTCGCGGCATGATCGCGCGGCAATGGCGCGAGGGCAAGACAAAGATGACATTCAGGCGACGATCGGCGCGGCGCCAAAGGTCAAATTTCACATTTTCGCCAATATCGAGCCCCTTGTCCGCCAAAGGAGCCGACCAATATCTAACGTATTGCCTCGACAGGCTCGGAAAGTGGTTTTTCCGGATTTCGTCAGCCCCCCAGCCCCCCGGAAGGGCGCTTTTCGAGCAGCGTGAGTTCGTGGCGATGGACGGGCCGGCCGGGCGACGCTCGGGCGGCCCGTCTTGTTTTTGCGAGTGGCGCATCGTTTTCGCTTGTCGCGCATCGCGCCAGTCCCGGCGGCGACGCGTCCCGGCAGTCTTGCAACTTTGCCGATGATCTCCGATATCATGCCTCGCGTCCCGCTCGAGGCGGCTCGACGGGCGCCATTGCCGATCAATGACGATCTCTATATCCCGGCCAGTGCCCGCGCGCCGTCGGCCATGCTTCCATTTGCGGGAAGCGGCGCGTGCGGCGGAGCCGATAGAAAAGCGGAGACGACGCCCGTGAACGATCACGCCGAAACACATACGATCGACGCAGCCGAGCGCAGCGATTACGGCTTCCAGGCCGATGTCGCGCGGCTCTTGGAGCTGATGACCCATTCGGTCTATTCGGAGCGCGACATTTTCCTGCGCGAGCTCGTGTCCAATGCGGCGGACGCGATCGAGAAGCTGCGCTTCGAATCGGTGGCGAATGAAGCGCTGGCGGCGCAGGCCGGCGCGCCGCTCGTCACCATTGCGGTCGACAAGGACTCCCGCACGCTGAGCGTCACGGATAATGGCGTCGGCATGTCGCGCGACGATCTCGTCGCCGCGCTCGGCACTATAGCGAGCTCCGGCACGCGCGCCTTTCTCGACGATCTCGAGGCGAAAGGCGGCGCCGAGCAGGGAAACGCGGCCATCGGCGGGTCGCTCATTGGACGCTTCGGCATCGGCTTCTATTCCGCCTTCATGGTCGCCGATCGCATCGAGGTGGCGACGCGTCGCGCGGGTTCGTCCGAAGCCTTCCTATGGACATCGGAAGGCAAGGGCTCGTTCCAGATCGCGCCGCTCGCTCTCGATGCGGCGCCCGCGGTCGGCACGCGCGTGACGCTGCATCTCAATTCCGCATCGGACGAATTCCTCGAGCCCTATCGCATAGAGCAGATATTGCGCGAGCATTCGGGCGCGATCGCCATTCCGATCGATCTCGTCGAGGAGCAGGGCAAGGAGCCGCGCCGCCTCACCGACGGCACGGCGCTGTGGACCAAGTCAAAATCCGAGGTGAGCGAGCAGGACTATAAGGACTTCTATCAGCAGATCTCCGGCCAGTTCGACGAGCCGGCGCTCACCATTCATTGGCGCGCGGAAGGGCGCACGGAATATACGGTGCTCGCCTTCGTGCCCGGCTCGCGGCCCTATGATCTCTTCGATCCCCAGCGCAAGAGCCGCTCCAAGCTCTATGTGCGCCGCGTGCTGATCTCGCGCGAAGCCGATGTTCTGCCGCCCTGGCTGCGTTTCATGCGCATCGTCGTCGACAGCGCCGATCTGCCGCTCAATGTCTCGCGCGAGATGGTGCAGACCAATCCGATCCTCGCCGCGATCCGCAAGGCGGTCGGCACGCGCGTGCTCAAGGAGCTCGCCGATCTCGCCGCCAATGATTCGGAGAAATTCGCCGCCGTTTGGAAGAATTTCGGCGCTGTCCTCAAGGAGGGCCTGCACGAGGACCCGGTGCGACGCGACGAGATTTTCGCCATAGCGCGTTTCGCGACGGCGCAGCATCCCGATGGCGACCGCAGCCTGAAGGACTATGTCGAAAATCTGCGGCCCAATCAGACCGCCATTTATTACATCACCGGCGACGACAAGAAGCGGCTCGCCGCGAGCCCGCAGCTCGAAGGCTATCGCGCCAAGGGCATAGATGTGCTGCTGTTGCACGATCCGGTCGACTCCTTCTGGGTGACGAGCGCGGTCGGCTATGACGGCAAGCCGTTCAAATCGGTGACGCAGGGCGCCGCCGACATGGACGCCGTGCCGACGCCGGAAGGCTCCGCCGACACGCCGCCCGCCGAGGCGAGCGCGGAGGTCGCGCTGCTCACCGGCATGTTGAAGGAGACGCTCGCCGGCGAGGTCGACGATGTGCGCGTCTCGACGCGTCTGCGCGAGAGCCCGGCCTGTCTCATCGCCGCCGATCACGGCTTCGATCTGCAGCTCGCGCGCATGTTGCAGGAGAGCGGCAATAAGGGCGCCTTCGGCAAGCCCGTGCTCGAGATCAATCCGCGACACGAGGCGGTGCTCGCGCTCGCGCGAAAGGCGAAGGCCGATCGCGCCGGCGCGGAAGACGGCTTCTGGCTGCTGTTCGACACGGCCCGCATCGCCGATGGCGAGGCGCCGCTCGACGCGGCCGCATTCGCCAGGCGCGTCGCCGCGCTGCTCGCCAAAGGGTGACGCGTCTGTCTGTTCTCGCGCAGGATCATGTGACGCGCGCCGCGGCGCTCGACGAGGTCGCGGCCTTTCTCGATCGCTGCGGCGTCGAGGACGCGCGCCGCGACGCGCGTGCGCTGCTGTTCGCCGCCGGCGGTTTCACCGCGGCGGAGTTGCTGCTCGAGCCGACGGCGGCGCTCACAGGCGCCGCGCGGGAAAAGCTGCGAGGCTATGCGCAGCGCCGCGCGGCGCGCGAGCCCGTGTCGCGCATTCTCGGCGCGCGCGGCTTTTGGACGCATGATCTCGTCGTCGCGCCGCGCGTGCTCGATCCGCGGCCGGACACGGAGACGCTGATCGAGCTTTCGCTCGAGCTCATGCGCGAGCGACGGCGCGACGCGCTGCGCATCCTCGATCTCGGCGTCGGCTCGGGCGCGATTCTCTGCGCGCTGCTCGCCGAATTTCCCAATGCGCGCGCGATCGGCGTCGATCTCGGCGCGGACGCCTGCGCCGCAGCCGCGCTGAATTTGTCACGCTGCGGTTTTTCGCAACGGGCGGCGGTGCTGCGCGGCCGCTGGGCCGATGCGCTCGCCGCGCGATTCGATCTCGTCGTCTCCAATCCGCCCTATATCGCCAGTGGAGAGCTGGATGCGCTCGAGCCGGAGGTGCGGCTCCATGATCCGCGACTCGCGCTCGACGGCGGCGCCGACGGACTCGATTGTTATCGCGAGATCGTCGAGGAATTGCCGCGTCTGCTCGCGCCGATGGGCGCGGCGGCGCTCGAGGCGGGAGACGGTCAGGCGCGCAGCGTCGCCGCGCTATTGGCCGAGAAAGGCCTCGAGCCGGCCGGAATTCGCAAGGACGCCGGCGGACGCGAGCGCGCCGTCGGAGCGCGTCGCCGCAGCTGACGCATCGAAGGAGGGGACGCTGGTCGTGACATATTGGCTACACCTCCTATTTATGTTGGAGACCGAACGTTCGCGCCCTTGGCGAGGCTGCCGGGGTAGACTATAGTCGCCTTCGACAAGACGCTGATCGTCGTGAGCGACGCCGAGCGCGGATGAGGGGAAACACGGCCGGTCCCCGAAATTTTGCCGATGGCGCGCATTCCGCGCCGCATGGGCCGGAGTCCGGCGCCGCCGTTCGAACCCGAAAAGACGATGCCCGAAAAGACGATGCATGATCGGGTGTTTGGCGCGCGACACGGAGCGTGTGCGGGCAATCGAGCGTGAGCGGCGGTTTCGCGAACGAACCGAGGGCGTGAGGAACGCGCGCGGAGGCGCTCGCGAAAGTCGGACGATAAGGTCGAACGACAAAGTCGGATGACAAGCCGGATGACCTGGACGCTGTCTCTCTACCGAGTCGTAAGGGCCGAGCGCGCCCTTTGCTCAGCAGCGCCTTCGAGGGTGTCGGCGGCGCTCGGATAGGAAATGTGAATTCGGCGCAGGCGATTCTATGAGGACGCCGCGCCGGCCGCGCGATCCATATCGGGATCGCGCAAGCGACAGAACGGACAGAAACGCCTGCTCGAGGTCGAGCGGAGCCGCTCCGTTGGATCGGGCAGTTGCGGTTAATGGCCGCGCCCGGCTTCCGCCTCTGACGCAGTTTCGAGCGTTCGTCCCTTTCGGCGCGTTCAGCCGAAGCACGACACGCCGAGCCAGCTAAGCGTAAGGACCTTCTCGGGGATATTCGATGAGACCAGGACAGAATAAACGTATCCGCGGCCGCAATAGTGGTCGAAAAGGACCCAATCCCCTCACACGCTCCTACGAGTCGAACGGGCCCGACGTGAAGATTCGCGGCACCGCTCAGCATGTCGCCGAGAAATATCTTCAGCTCGCCCGCGACGCGCAATCCTCCGGCGACACGATCATGGCCGAGAGCCTGCTGCAGCACGCGGAGCATTATTTCCGTCTGATCGCCGCGGCTCAGACCGCGCAGCAGCAGGCGCAGGGCGGCTATGGCCGCACCTATGAGGCGACCGAATCCGATCTCGACGACGATGAAGATTTCACTGGAATCTCGGATCGCTTCGCGCCGCTCTCCGAGCGCTTGCCCCAGACCGCCGGCTATCAGCCGCCGCCGCAGCCTTATGCTTCCGCGCCCTATGCGCCGCAGCCCGTGGCGCAGCCGCAATTCGCGCCGCAGCCGCAGCCACAGCCGCAACCCTATGAGGAGCGTCCGATCGGCGAGCGTCCGGTCAACGAGCCGCGCTATGAGCGCCAGCCGCGTCAAGATCGCGGGGGACAGGATCGTGGTGGGCAGGATCGTGGTGGGCAGGATCGCGGGGGCTTCCGCGATCGCCGCGACCGCAATGCCGAACCGAACGCCGAGGGCGGCGGCGAGCGGCCGCAGCGCCAGAATTTCGACCGCAATCGCGAGCGGCGCTTCCCGCCGCGTGTGCAGCCCGCCGTGCAGGACGAGGCGCCGGCCGCAGCGCTGCCGTCCTTCATCACCGCGCCGATTCGCGCGGTCGGCCCGGAGGAGACGGAGACCTTCGCCCGCACGGAGCGCGCCGCGCTTCGCGATCATGAGGAGGCGGCCGCGGGCTTTCATCTCAATCAGCGCCGCCGCCGCCGCACGCGTCCGCAGAACGAGGACGCCAACGGCAATGTCGCCGCCGACGAGCCGCCGCGTTCCGACGAGCTGCCGCTCGCCGATTGAGCGGGACGCCGCGCCGCGCGGTCAGAGCGCCGCGCGTCTTTGCCCCCGCAGCGCCCGCTGGGCGAGAATCTTGTCGATCCGGCGGCCGTCCTTGTCGAGAACTTCGAAGCGCCAGCCATGCGCGTCGAAGCTCTCGCCGATCTCCGGCAGATGGCCGGCATGCGCCAGAACGAAGCCGGCGGCCGTCTGATAGCTCCGGTCCTCGGACGCAGGCATTGCGAGAAGCTCCAGCATCTCGTCGGCGGGCATGCCGCCGGAGATGAGCCATGAGCCGTCGTCGCGCTGCACTGCATGCGGCTCCGGCGGCCCTTCCGCCGTCCCGAATCCGCCGGCGATCGCCTCCAGAATGTCGGCGTCGGTCACGATCCCCTGGAAGTGGCCATATTCGTCGAAGACCAGCGCGAGATGGACGGAGGCGCGCTTGATCATCTCGACCACGTCCAGCGCGTCGGCGGAGGTCGGGACGATCGGAGCGTGGCGCACGAAGTCGCGCGGCTGCGGGCTCTCGCCGCGCAGATAGGCGTCGAGCAGGTCCTTAGCTTGCAGCACGCCGAGCATGTTCTCGGTCTTGCCGCGATAGACGGGCAGCCGTGAATGGACGCTGGCGATGATCGTCTCGCGGATCGTCTGCGGCGAGTCGTCGAGATCGATCATGTCGACCTCGCCGCGCGGCGTCATCACGCCGCGGACAGGGCGATCGCCGAGACGCATGACGCCGGCGATCATCGCGCGCTCGCCCGGCTCCAGAACGCCGGCCGTCTCGGCCTCGGCGACGAGCGCCCGGATCTCCTCGTCCGAAACGAGATGCGCGCCCGCCGCGCCATAGCCGAGGGCGCGCAGAAGCGCGCGTCCGGAGAGGTCGAGAAGGAAGACGAGCGGCGCGGCGAGCCGAGCCAGCACGCTGAGGACCGGAGCGACGGCGGCGGCGATCCGTTCGGGATCGCGCAAAGCGATCTGCTTGGGCACGAGCTCCCCGACGATCAGCGACACATAGGTGATCGCCGCGACGACGAGACCGACGCCGAGCGTCTCCGACATCGCCGGAGACAAGCCGCGCGAGGCGATCCATTCGGAGAGCCGCGCGCCGAGGGTCGCGCCGGAGAAGGCGCCGGACAGCACGCCGATCAGCGTGATGCCGATTTGAACGGCGGAGAGAAATTTTCCGGGATCGGAGGCGAGGACGAGGGCGGCGCGCGCGCCGGGAACCCCGCGCTCCGCCGAGGCTCTGAGGCGCGCAGGGCGAGACGAGACGACGGCGAGCTCCGCCATGGCGAGCGCGCCATTGACCAGGGTCAAGGCGATGACGACGGCAATTTCCAAATAGGGCATGGGCAAGTAAGGCATGGGTGAGAGCATAAGGGCGCCGTTCCCGTCCCGCGAGTCCCCTTCGGGCCGGCGGCGAAGCGGCGCCTGCGTCCGAGCGGAAAAATCCTCGCGCTCCAGTTGGTCGCACCCTCTTTTCGAGCGCGAGGGTCTTTCCCATATCGGCCATAACGGTCGCCGCAAGGGGCCGATTTCACGCCATATAGGGACGAGGCGCGCCGCTTTACGTGGCGCCTCGACGCCGGAGGGGTCTCCATGAATTTCGACAAATACACGACGCGCGCGCAGGGCTTCGTGCAGTCGGCATTGTCGCTCGCGACGCGCGAGGGCAATCCGCAGCTCACGCCCGAGCATGTGTTGAAAGTGCTGCTGGACGATGAGCAGGGCCTGTCGGCCGGCCTCATCGACCGCGCCGGCGGCCATTCGCGCGAAGCGCTCGCCAAGACGGAAGCCGCGCTGGCCAAGCTGCCGAAAGTCTCAGGGGGCGGGGCCGGACAGCCTTCGCTCAATCAGGCGACGGCGCGGCTCTTCGACAATGCCGAGAAGCTCGCGCAAAAGGCCAGCGATTCCTATGTCACTGTCGAGCGGCTGCTGCTCGCGCTCGCCCTCGAGAAGGGGACGGAGGCCGCGCGAATTTTGAGCGATGCGGGCGTCACGCCGCAGACGCTCAACGCCGCGATCGAGGATTTGCGCAAAGGCCGCACCGCCGATTCCTCCTCGGCCGAGAGCGCCTATGATTCGCTGAAGAAATATGCGCGCGATCTCACCGAGGCCGCGCGCGAGGGCAAGCTCGACCCCGTCATCGGCCGCGACGAGGAAATTCGCCGCACCATTCAGGTGCTGTCGCGCCGCACCAAGAATAATCCCGTGCTGATCGGCGAGCCCGGCGTCGGCAAGACGGCGATCGTCGAAGGCCTCGCTCTGCGCATCGTCAATGGCGATGTGCCGGAATCGCTGGTGGACAAGAAGCTGCTCGCGCTCGACATGGGCGCGCTGATCGCCGGCGCGAAATATCGCGGCGAGTTCGAGGAGCGGCTGAAGGCGGTGCTGAACGAGATCACCGCCGCGCAGGGCGGAATCATATTGTTCATCGACGAGATGCACACGCTGGTCGGCGCCGGCAAGGCCGATGGCGCGATGGACGCCTCCAATCTGCTGAAGCCGGCGCTGGCGCGTGGCCAATTGCATTGCGTCGGCGCGACCACGCTCGACGAATATCGCAAGCATGTGGAGAAGGATGCGGCGCTGGCGCGGCGCTTCCAGCCGGTGTTCGTGGATGAGCCGACGGTGGAGGACACCATCTCCATTCTGCGCGGGCTGAAAGAAAAATACGAGATGCACCATGGCGTGCGCATCACCGACGCGGCGATCGTGGCGGCGTCGACGCTCTCCAATCGTTACATCTCCGACCGCTTTCTGCCCGATAAGGCGATCGATCTCGTCGACGAGGCCGGCTCGCGCCTGCGCATGCAGATCGATTCCAAGCCGGAGGAGCTCGACGAGCTCGACCGCCGCATCATCCAGCTACGCATAGAGCAGGAGGCGTTGCGCAAGGAGACCGATCCGGCGTCGAAGGACCGTCTCGCCAAATTGGAGACCGAGCTCGCCGATCTGACCGAGAAATCATCGGCGCTCACCCAGCGCTGGAAGTCCGAGAAGGACAAGCTCGGCGTCGCCCAGAAGCTGAAGGAGCAGCTAGAGACCGCCCGCAACGAGCTCGCCCAGGCGCAGCGTCGCGGCGAGTTCCAGCGCGCCGGCGAGCTCGCCTATGGCCTCATCCCCGATCTCGAGCGCAAGCTCGCGGCGAGCGAGAAGGAAGGCGCGCAGAAAATGCTCGAGGAGGAAGTGACGCCCGAGCATGTCGCGCAGGTCGTCTCGCGCTGGACCGGAATTCCGGTCGATAAAATGCTCGAGGGCGAGCGCGAGAAGCTGCTGCATATGGAAGACGAACTGTCGCGCCGCGTCGTCGGGCAGAGGGAGGCGGTCGCCGCCGTCTCGACGGCCGTGCGCCGCGCCCGCGCCGGATTGCAGGACCCCAACCGCCCGATCGGCTCCTTCATCTTCCTCGGGCCGACCGGCGTCGGCAAGACGGAGCTGACCAAGGCGCTGGCGAGCTTCCTGTTCGACGACGAGACGGCGATGGTCCGTCTCGACATGTCGGAATATATGGAGAAGCATTCGGTGGCCCGGCTCATCGGCGCGCCTCCCGGCTATGTCGGCTATGAGGAGGGCGGGGCGCTCACCGAGGCCGTGCGGCGAAGGCCCTATCAGGTCGTGCTGTTCGACGAGATCGAGAAGGCGCATCCGGACGTGTTCAACGTCCTGTTGCAGGTGCTGGACGATGGCCGCCTGACCGACGGCCAGGGCCGCACCGTCGATTTCAAGAACACGCTCATCATCATGACGTCCAACCTCGGCTCCGAATTCCTGGTGATGCAGCAGGAGGGCGAGGATTCCTCCGCCGTGCACGCCGAGGTGATGCAGGTGGTGCGCGCGCATTTCCGGCCGGAGTTCTTGAACCGCGTCGATGAGATCGTCCTGTTCCACCGCCTGCGGCGGGAGGATATGGGCGCGATCGTCGATATTCAGATCCTCAGGCTGCAAAAGCTGCTGGATGATCGCAAGATCACGCTGAAGCTCGACGACAAGGCGCGGGCGCTGCTCGCCGCCAAGGGCTACGACCCCGCCTATGGCGCGCGGCCGTTGAAGCGCGTGATCCAGAAGGAGCTGCAGGACCCGCTCGCCGAGGCGCTGCTCGGCGGCGACATTGTGGACGGCTCGACCGTGTGGATATCGACCGATCCGCATGGGTTGACCTTGGACGGGCGGCCGATCGGGCGGCGGAGCTTCGGGGCCGAAAAGGCGGCGTGAGCGAAAAGGCGGCGTGAGATGGGGGCGCGGCGGCGCCCCCTCATCCGACCTCGCTTCGCGAGGCCACCTTCTCCCGCGAGGGGAGAAGGGGCGCTGCGTCTAAATTCCGATTGTCTTTCAAGAAAGGGCGTTCTCCTTCTCCCCTCGTGGGAGAAGGTGGCCCTCGCGTCAGCGAGGGATGAGGGCCCTTCGGCGCGTAACTTGCTTCTCGCGAAAGCGGAGGCGCGCGAATGAAATTCTATATGACGCCGGGGTCCTGCTCGACCGGAATTCACATTCTGCTCGAGGAGATCGGCCTCGTCTTCGAGGCCTATATCCTCAATCTGCCGCGAGGCGACCATCTGAAGCCGGAATATCTGGCCATTAATCCCCATGGCACGATTCCGACGCTGTTGCGCGACGACGGCACGGCGCTCTGCGATTTTGTCTCGATCGCGACATGGCTCGCCGAGACCTATCCGCGCCGCAAGCTGCTGCCCGAGGACCCCGCCGGCAAGGAGCGGGCGATGGAGGTGCTCAATTTCGCGACGCGCTACATTCATGGCGAGGGCTTCCGCCGCGTCTTCACGCCGGAGCGCTACGCCGTCGCGGGCGACATAGAGGCGGTGAAGGCGCAGGGGCGCGAGATCGTCGCCGAGGCGCTGCTGAAGGTGAGCGGCGAGCTCGACGGCAAGAGCTATGCGGCGGGCGCCTTCTCCATCGCCGACGCCGGCCTCTTCTATGTGGAGTTCTGGGCCGACAAGATCGGCATGGAGCTGCCCGTCAATTGCCGCGCCCATTACGAGCTGATGAAGACGCGGCCCACTGTGCGGCAGGTGCTGGCCGAGGAAGGCTATCGCTGATTGCGCGCGACATCTTGCCGCATGGGCTCCCCGGCGGGCGCCTTGACCCTTTGCGGGCTCTCCCCTAGCGTGTTGGCTCGCAGCTCGGAGTAGGCGGCCCGTGCAAGCTGAGACCCGTTGGATCTTCAAGATGGATAGAGCCGTCGTCGGCATGCTGGCGGCTGCGGTCCTTCTGTTGCAGATCGTGGCGGTGGGCTTCGCTGCCGGCGCGATGGCCGAGGGCGGCGCTTTCGGCGTTGTCTGCGTCACCGATCAGTCGGGCTCCACATCCTCCGGCTCCGCGCCTGTCCAGAAGCATGTCGGCCCATGCTGCATGCTCCATTGCAGCGGTTCGGCCGAGGTCGACGGGGCCGATACGGTCGTCATCGTCCTGAGCTTCGACTTCCCTTCGGCGATCGTCCCGATTATCGACGATCGAACGGCCGCCGCCGCGCCGCCGGAATTGCGGCCACTCTCTCCACGCGCGCCACCCTCGCGCCTCGCCTGATCCCGCGCGACGCGACTGCGAAGTCGTGAGAGGGAGGGCTCCCGAGCCCCTCCCCCGAGCAGGGATGAGGACTGCGTCGGACGGATCGAAAGGCGTTATCGCCGCGATCGCGACGCCGGAAGCGGAGTAGAGAGCGACAGGCTCGCCTCCGTCCTCCCATCCAGACGATTTCCGCCTGTGTTTTGCCGAGCGGTCGCGCATCGACGTCGCGCAGCTCGCAGTCTCCCGGGCGATCCCATCGGCGACGCGGCCCGCAGCGGCGGCGCGCCTCTCCTCTTCACTCGGAAGCTCTCCTCCGAGTGGGGCTCCCAACTTTCCCCCCTGCCCGACCAAGGTTCGGGCAGGGTTTTTTTGTGTGGGGGATCAGGCGGCGGCGGCGGTGACGCGATTGCGGCCGGCGCTCTTCGACTCGTAGAGCGCCTTGTCGGCGCGGCGCAGCAGCGCCTCGGCGTTGGCGTCGCGTCCGCGCTCCGCTATGCCGATCGAGGCGGTGACCGGTATGGCGGCGCCGTTGCGGTCGATGCAGAAGGGCTCCGACTGTATGGCGGCGCGCACGCGCTCGGCCACTTTGGCGGCGACGACGAGCGGCGTGTCCGGCATCACGATGACGAATTCCTCGCCGCCGAGACGGCAGATGAGATCGGCGCTGCGCACCACGCGGCGCATCCTCTGGGCGAAATGCTTCAGCACCGCGTCGCCGGCGTCATGGCCATGGGTGTCGTTGACCGATTTGAAGTGGTCGATGTCGAGCATCATCAGCGTCAGCGCGCGGCCCTTATGGGCGGCCTGGTCGAGCAGAGCGGCGAGATGCGTCTCGAGATAGCGCCTGTTGTTGAGGCCGGTCAGCGAATCGACGGCGGCGAGCTCGATCGCCGCCTGCAGATCGGAACGCAGGCTGTCGGCATAGCGCTTGCGGCGCAGCTGGCTGCGGACGCGGGCGACCAGCTCGTTACGATCGACGGGCCGCACGATATAGTCGTTCACGCCGAGATCGAGGCCGCGCAAAATGCGGCTGCGGTCGTCCATATCGGCAATGACGAGAATCGGCAGCGCCCGCGTGCGCTCCAAAGAGCGAATCTGGCTGCAGAAGCGCAGCGCGTCGAATCCGTTGAGATCGAGGCTCACGGCGATGAGATCGAAATCGCCCTCGGCGGCGCGGAATAGCGCATCCTGCGGATCGGAGACGATCGTCACCTCATGCAGGTCGCGCAGCGCCATGGTGATTCGCTCAGCCGAGCTGCCGCGGTCCTCGAGCACCAATATGCGGCCGTTCTTGCCGGCGTCGGCGATTGCGCGCGCGCCCTTGTCGCCGAGGCCGAGGCTCGCCGACGTGTCCGCGCGGGCGCGCAATTCGTCGAGCATCACCTTGAGGCGGGCGAGCGAGCGCACGCGCGCGATGAGCGCGACCTCGTCCACCGGCTTGGTGAGAAAATCATCGGCGCCGGCCTCCAGGCCGCGCAGCCGGTCGGCGGGCTGGTCGAGCGCGGTGACCATCACCACCGGAATATGCGCGGTGAGGGGATCGGCTTTCAGACGTCGGCAGACCTCGAAACCGTCCATGCCGGGCATCATGACGTCGAGCAGGACGATGTCGCAACGATCCTCGCGGCAGAACGCCAGCGCCTCGGGCCCGTTGGTCGCGGACAGGACGTCGAAATATTCGGCCGTCAGACGCGCCTCCAGCAATTTTACATTGGGCGCCAAATCGTCGACGATCAGAATGCGTGCGGTCATGGCGCTCGGCCTCTCATCTGTCCGCCAAAAATGCGTTCACGGTTTCTAGAAAGCGGGCCACGGAGATCGGCTTCGAGAGATAGGCCTCGCAGCCGCCCTGGCGAATTTTCTCCTCGTCGCCCTTCATCGCGAAGGCGGTGATCGCGATGATCGGGATGGAGCGCAGCTGCTCGTCGTCCTTGAGCCAGCGCGTGACCTCGAGGCCGGATATCTCCGGCAGCTGAATGTCCATCAATATGAGGTCGGGCGAGTGGCTGCGCGCCAGCGCGATGGCCTCGACGCCGCTCTTGGTCTGCAGCGTCGAATGCCCATTGGCCTCGAGGAGATCGTTGAAGAGCTTCATGTTGAGCTCATTATCCTCTACGATGAGGACGGTTTTGGGCATTGGCTCCGCTCTCGCGATTCTGCTCTCGTTTCGGCGCGGCTCGCGCCCATTGGCGTCTCGTTCCCGAAGGCGGCGGCGGAAGGTTCCGTCTCGTCTCGAAATCGAAAGCCGGTGCATTCGAAGACGATCTCGCCTTCGGGTTAGCAGATGAAGATTGATGAAATGAAAATCGAAAAGACTAGACACCGTCTCGGTGGCGAAAAGCGGGCAGCCGCGCCATCGAAATCGGAGGCGCGATCTATCGCTTTGCGTTCATTGGTCTTTCTGGCTGCCGATGACGACCGTATGGGGCGTTTTCTGGCGCTCACCGGCGTCGATCCCGGCGATATTCGCGCGCTCATGGGGGAAGAAGGGTTTCAGATCGCTCTGCTCGCGCATGTTTGTGGCGACGAGCCGCTGCTCATTGCTTTTTCCGCCGAGGAAAATCTTTCGCCCGAGAGCGTCGTCGCGGCGATGATGGCGCTATCGGGGCCCATCATGGATTGAGGCGCGAAAGCGGCGCAAAAGCGCCCATGCCGAATCAACGCCATTTTTCGTCATGATTGCGCATCGTCCAGGCTCTCCGCGCCCGCTTTGGCGACGATGCCGTCCTGAAACGATTGCACGCCGGAAACGCCGATCGCCCCGACGATATCGCCGCGATAGACGAGCGGCAGGCCGCCCTCCACCGCAGTGATCCCGGGCAGGCTCAGCATGGCGGCGCGGCCGCCGGCGACGATGTCTTCCAGAGCCTTGGTCGGACGCTTGAACAGGGCCGCGGTGCGCGCCTTGTGCGTCGCGATCTCGGCGGAGGCGGTCTGCGTGCCGTCGAGGCGCTGCAAAAGCACGAGATGGCCGCCGTCGTCGACGATGGCGATGACGACGCTCCAGCCGTTCCCGATCGCTTCGGCCTCGGCCGCGGCGGCGACGCGCCTGGCGTCGGCGAGAGTGAGAGCGAATCGTGTCTGCATCGGCCGAGCGTCCTGTCCTTCGCAACCGCAGCGAGCGGCGGGCTTGCGCGCCGGCGCCCGCTCGAATAGGGAGGTTACGAGACACGAAACGGCCGGGACGCGCAAGCCGGCCGCAGCGCCGAGCCGAAGTTTCGGCCCCTTTTCTCAGTGAGACCGCATGTCCCTGGTCATGCCGCTTCCCGAGCAGGCGATAATGGCGCGCCGCGAGGAGCTGCTCGCGCGCCTGCGCGCCATATTGCCCGCCGCCGACGTCATCGCCGACGAGACCGCGCGCCGCGCCTATGAATGCGACGCGCTGGTCATGTATCGCGCGCTGCCGCTCGTCGTCGCTCTGCCGGAGACGGTGGCGCAGGTGAGCGCGATCATGGCGCTGGCGCAGGAGATGAATGTGAAGTTGGTGCCGCGCGGCGCTGGCACCTCGCTCTCCGGCGGCGCGCTGCCGCTCGAGGACGGCATTCTGCTCGGAATGGCCAAATTCAACCGCATATTGGAAGTGGATTTCGAGAATCGCTGCGCGCGCGTGCAGCCCGGCGTGCAGAATCTCGCCATCTCGAAAGCCGTCGAATATGCGGGCTTCTATTATGCGCCCGATCCCTCCTCGCAGATCGCCTGCACGATCGGCGGCAATGTCGGCGAGAACGCCGGCGGCGTGCATTGCCTCAAATATGGCCTCACCACCAACAACATACTCGGCCTCGAGATGGTGCTGATGGGCGGCGAGGTGCTGCGCCTCGGCGGCAAGCATCTGGACAGCGAGCTCTATGATCTCATGGGGCTCATGACGGGCTCGGAAGGGCTGCTCGGCGTCGTCACCGAAGTCACTGTGCGGCTGCTACAAAAGCCGGTTTCCGCGCGCGGCCTGCTGCTCGCTTTTCCGACGGTGGAGGCCGGCGCGCGCTGCGTCGGCGCGATCATTGCGCGCGGCATTATTCCGGGCGGCCTCGAGATGATGGACGCCGCCACCATTCGCGCGGTGGAGAGTTTCCAGCCCTGCGGCTATCCGCTCGACGCCGGCGCCATCGTCATCGTCGAATTGGACGGCACGCCGGCCGAGGTCGACCATCTCGTCGCCGTGGTGGAGGAGATCGCCCGCGCCGAGGGCGCGACGGAGACGCGGATCTCGCAGAGCGAGGCGGAGCGGCTGCGCTTCTGGGCGGGGCGCAAGAACGCCTTTCCGGCGGTGAGCTGCATCGGGCCGGATTATCTCTGCATGGACGGCACGATTCCGCGCGGTCGCCTGCCGGAGGTGCTCACGCGCATGGACGGGCTGGCGAAATTTCATGGGCTGCGCGTCGCCAATGTGTTCCATGCCGGCGACGGCAATCTGCATCCGCTCATTCTCTATGACGCCTCCAAGGAGGGCGACATAGAACGCGCTGAAAAGCTCGGCGCCGATATTCTGCGCCTCTGCGTCGAGGTCGGCGGCGTGCTGACTGGCGAGCATGGCGTCGGCGTCGAGAAGCGCGATCTGATGGGCGAAATGTTCGACGAGGCCGATCTGGAGCAGCAGCAGCGCGTGAAATGCGCCTTCGATCCGCAGCATCGTCTGAACCCAGGCAAAGTGTTTCCGACGCTGCATCGCTGCGCCGAGCTCGGCATGATGCATGTGCAGGGCGGCAAGCTGCCGTTTCCCGAGCTGCCGAGGTTTTGAGGATGCCGGCCGTTTTCCAACGATCGATGTGCGCGCTTCCTTCTCCCGCTCGCGGGAGAAGGTGGCCTCGCGAAGCGAGGTCGGATGAGGGCTCGCGTCAGCTCGCGGTCTCTTTTTTATTCGCGTCCGAGAACGCGGTAAATCGCGGCGGCCCTCATCCGACCCGGCTTCGCCGGGCCACCTTCTCCCGCGAGCGGGAGAAGGGACGCGAGCCCATCGCATGCGCCTGACGCCGGGAGACGAAGCCGATGTCGCCGACGCGATCCGCGCTGCGATCGCCGAAGATGCGCCTTTGTCGATCGAAGGCCATGGCTCCAAATCGGCTCTCGGCCGCGCGACGCAGCGCGAGCAAATCCTCTCGCTCGCCGCGCTCACGGGCGTCACGCTCTATGAACCGCAAGAGCTGGTGCTGACGGCGCGCGCCGGCACGCCCTTGCGCGAGATCGTTGCTTTGCTCGATGCGCAAAATCAGCAATTGGCCTTCGAGCCGATGGATCATGCGTTGCTTCTCGGCGGCGCGCGCGACGACGCCACGATCGGCGGCGTCGTCGCCGTGAACGCCTCCGGCCCGCGGCGCATAAAGGCGGGCGCGGCGCGCGATCATCTGCTCGGCTTTCGCTGCGTCACCGGTCGCGGCGAGATCGTCAAATCGGGCGGCCGCGTGATGAAGAATGTCACTGGCTATGATCTTTCCAAGCTCGTGACCGGCTCCTATGGCACGCTCGCGGCGCTCACCGAGGCGACGTTGAAAGTCCTGCCCAAGGCGGAGACGGAAGAGACGCTGCTGCTGCGCGGTCTCGGCGAGGAGAAGGGTCTCGCAGCGCTGCGCAAGGCGTCCGGCTCGCCTTTTGAAGTGTCGAGCTTCGCCTATGATCCGCAGGGCGACGCGGCGGCGCTGCGGCTCGAGGGGCCGGAGATTTCCGTCGTGACGCGCCGCGACGATCTCGCCGCTTTGCTCGCCTCCGTCGGCGCCGCGACGGACGTGCTGCGCGACGCCGAGAGCAGCGCTTTCTGGATTCATCTGCGTGACGCCGCGCCGGTGGCGGAGGGCGAGGGCGTCATATGGCGCGTCTCGCTCGCGCCGACCGATGGTTTCGCTTTCGTCGAGCGGCTGCGCGGCGCCGGCGCGCCTCTCGTCGCGCATGTCTATGATTGGGCCGGTGGCCTCGTCTGGCTGCGGCTCGAGACAGCGGCGGACGCGCATGCGCCGGCGATCCGCGCGATCGTCGATGCGCTCGGTGGCCATGCGACGCTCATCCGCGCCGACGCCGATATTCGCGCGCGCGTCGATGTGTTCCATCCGCAGCCTTCTGCGCTGGCGGCGCTCACGCGGCGCGTGAAGGAGGCCTTCGATCCGCGCTTCATTCTGGAGCGCGGGCGATTGCGCGCGGAGTTCTGATGTCGCGGACGCCCCCTCCCCAACCCTCCCCCGCTGCGCGGGAGAGGGTTGGGGAGGGGGCGTCTTCGACCCGCACGAGACAAGTCACGAGACGCGATGCTGACGCATTTCTCCCCCGAGCTCCTCGCCGATTCCGACATGTCGCAGTCGGAGAAAATCCTGCGCGCTTGCGTGCATTGCGGCTTCTGCACGGCGACATGCCCGACCTATCTGCTGACCGGCGACGAGCTCGATTCGCCGCGCGGGCGCATCTATCTCATGAAAGAGATGCTGGAGAACGGCCGCGCCGCAGACGAGCGCACCGTGCGTCACGTCGACCGCTGCCTCTCCTGCCTCTCCTGCATGACGACCTGTCCGTCGAGCGTGCATTACATGCATCTCGTCGATCATGCGCGTGCACATATAGAGAAGACCTATCGGCGGCCGCTCCTCGATCGCATGTTGCGCGCGACGCTCGCTCATCTGCTGACGCGGCCGGCGCTGTTCCGGCAGTCGCTGCGCGCGGCTTCGCTGGTGCGGCCTTTCGCCGGAATGCTGCCGCGTCGCTTGCGCGACATTGTCGCTATGGCGCCGGCGCGCCTGCCGGCGCCGTCGCCCGTCGATCGTCCCCAGAGTTTCGCTGCGCAGGGCGCGCGCAAAATGCGCGTCGCTCTGCTCAGCGGCTGCGCGCAGACCGTGCTCGACACGAAGATTCATGAGGCGACCGTGCGTCTGCTGACGCGTCTCGGCGTCGAGCTGGTGGTGGCGGAAGGCGTCGGCTGTTGCGGCGCGCTGCCGCATCATCTCGGCAAGGCCGCAGAGGCGCATGGACTGGCGCGCCGCAATATCGAAGCCTGGACGCGCGAGATCGAGCGCGGCGACCTCGATCATATCGTTATCGACACCTCCGGCTGCGGAACGACGGTCAAAGACTATGGCCATATGTTCCGCGACGATCCCGCGCTCGCGGAAAAGGCGGCGCGCATCGCCGCTATGGCGCGCGATGTGACGGAAATCGTCGCCGCGCTCGATTTCGCGCCGTCGACGGACGTCGGAAAGCTGCGCGTCGCCTATCATTCCGCCTGCTCGCTGCAGCATGGGCAGAAGATCGCCGATCTGCCGATGGAGTTGCTGCGCCGCGCCGGCTTCGATGTCGTTCCCGTCCCGGAGAGCCATATCTGCTGCGGCTCGGCGGGAACCTATAATCTGTTGCAGGGCGAGCTCGCGAGCGCGCTACGCGAGCGCAAAGTGGCCAATATCGAATTGGTCGCGCCTCGAGCGATCGCCGCCGGCAATCTCGGCTGCATGATTCAGATCGGGCATGGGACGGCGATTCCCATTGTCCATACGGTGCAATTGCTGGACTGGGCGAGTGGAGGGCCGAAGCCGCTTTCCTAGAGTGTTTTCGAGCGAAGTGGGAACCGGTTCGCGTGAAGAAAACACGACAGTAAGGGAATCTAGAGTCTTTCCGGTTCAATCTGAACTGGAAAGACTCTAGAGCCGATCGGTCAGCGCAAAAAGCCGACGATGTCCTTCACCGCATCCATATTCGTGCGCGCCAAGTCGCGCGCCCGCGCGGAGCCGTCGCGCAGCACATTGTCGATATAGGCTTCGTCCGCCATCAGCTTGCGCATCTCGGCGGTGATCGGCGAGAGCTTCGCCACGGCGAGATCGACGAGGGCGACTTTGAAGGTCGAGAAATTGGCGCCGCCGAATTCGCCGAGCACATCGGCTTTCGTGCGCTGCGACAGCGCCGCGAAAATGCCGACGAGATTATCCGCCTCCGGCCGTCCCTCCAGCCCCTTCTCCTCCGACGGCAGAGCGTCGGGGTCGGTCTTGGCCTTGCGCACCTTCTGCGCGATCTGATCGGCGTCGTCGGAGAGATTTATGCGCGAATAATCGGACGCGTCCGATTTCGACATTTTCTTCGTGCCGTCGCGCAGGCTCATCACGCGCGTCGCCGGGCCGGAGATCAGCGGCTCCGGCAGCGGGAAGAAAGCATCGCCGAAACCATTGCGCGCGATCGATTCGGCGAAGTCGTTGTTGAACTTCTGCGCAATATCGCGAGACAGCTCGAGATGCTGCTTCTGATCCTCGCCGACCGGCACATGGGTGGCGCGATAGAGCAGAATATCGGCCGCCATCAGCACCGGATAGTCGAGCAGGCCCATGGAGGCGTTCTCGCGATCCTTGCCGGCCTTGTCCTTGAACTGCGTCATGCGGTTCAGCCAGCCGATGCGGGCGACGCAATTCAGCACCCACGCCAGTTCGGCGTGCTCGGCCACCTGGCTCTGATTGAAAACGATGTTCTTCTTCGGATCGATGCCGCAGGCGATGAAGGCAGCGGCGATCTCGCGCGTGTTGTTCCTCAGCGCGATCGGGTCCTGCGGCACGGTAATGGCGTGCAGGTCGACGACGCAATAGAGGCAGTCGAAGCTCCGCTGCAGCTCGACGAATTTGACGATCGCGCCGAGATAATTGCCGAGATGCAGATTGCCGGTGGACTGCACGCCGGAAAACACGCGCTGCGGGAAGCTGGTCATGGATGAGCGCCGACTGGTTCGAGATCGGCGGTTCTTATGACAATGCGGGACCCCGAGCGCAAGTATCCCGCTCGCGTCTCATCCCGGCTCGCGTCTTTTCCCGGTTCGCCTCAGGCGCCGGACGCCGCCTTCTCCGCCGCCGCCCAGGCCTCATAGCCGCCGTCGAGGCTGTAGACCTCGGCAAAGCCCATATCGGCGAAAATGCGGGCGAAGGACTGGCTGGAATTGCCGTGGTAGCAGCAGACGATGACCGGCGTCTCCTTCGGCGTCTCGAACAGATAATAGTTCAATTCGTCCTGCGAGGTGTTCTCCGCGCCCTCTATGTGCCCGCGCGCGAAGGATTGGGGGTCGCGCACGTCGAGAACGAGCGTCTCGCCGCGGCTGATGACGTCGCGCGCGCCGGCGACGTCGATCCTGCGAAAGTCTGCCATTGTTCGGTCTCGCGCTTTTAAAAGGCGCCCTCGGCGCCGCTCCGGCCGCGCCATGCGAAGACGGGGCCAAGTGTGCGTCGGCCGAACGAAAGGAGCTGACGGAAGAGGCGTTTTTTACCTTCCCTCGAGGGGCTATCGAATGCACACCATCATCCTCGCCCCCGCGACGTCTTGGCCGGGCTTGTCCCGGCCATCCACGCCAACACGCCGAGGCGTCTCGAAATTTTGGCTTTTGGCGTGACGCCGAAGCTCCAGTGGCGCACGCCATGAGATGAAATCCGTCGATAGTTGGCGCTTTCCTTTGGTTTCTCAGCCGCTTGGCGTGGATGGCCGGGACAAGCCCGGCCATGACAGCCGTAGTGTTTCGCGATGTGTGAATCCGATAGCCTCGAAGGGGAGGGTGAACGCGCCCCTTCCTGCTTTCACCTTGCCCGGCCATCCCCCGCTCTCGACAATCGGCGCAGCCTCGTGTATGGCGACGCGTCCAAATCAAAACAGCGTCCCGAAACGCTCGCCAGAGCGCCCCTGCGGCGAAAAGGCGAAACGGCAGGAGTTTTTTCATGCCCTCCATCATCGAGCAACTCGACGCCGAGCAATCGGCCCGCCTTCTCGAAGGCAAGTCGATCCCGGAATTCCGCCCCGGCGACACCGTCATCGTCAATGTGAAGGTGAAGGAAGGCGAGCGCTCCCGCATCCAGGCCTATGAGGGCGTGGTGATCTCCCGCCAGGGCGGCGGCATCAACGAGAGCTTCACCGTCCGCAAGATTTCCTATGGCGAGGGCGTGGAGCGCGTGTTCCCCCTCCATTCGCCGCTCATCGACTCGATCAAGCTGGTCCGCCGCGGCAAAGTGCGCCGCGCCAAGCTCTATTATCTGCGCGACCGTCGCGGCAAATCCGCCCGTATCGCCGAGCGCATCGACAACAAGACGAAGGCCAAGGACAAGGCCGCGCCCGCGGCCGAGTAAGGCCCAAAGCTTTCCCCATCATCGCGAGCGTGGCGGAGCGATTCTGTGCGGCGATAGGCCCCCAGGATCGCTTCCGTCGCTTCGTCGTCTCTATCGAGCCGTGAAGAGAACCGATGAGCAAAATCCTGTTCTGGGATTTCGAGGGCGTCGTCGCGCGCCGCGAGCCGGAATGGCGGCTGGTGGAGGGCGCGGCGGAGGCGCTGGCGGCGCTCGCCGCCAAGGGCTGGACCCATATCGCCTTCGCCGCGGGGACGCCGGACCTCGCCGCTGTGGCGGACGGGCTCGGTCTCGCCGGCCGTTTCGCGAAGCTCTATGACGCCGGCGAGGGCGCGGAGCCGTTGGCGCGGGCGATCGAGGCCGCGCGGCCTTTCGATCAGGCTTTCGTCATCGCCGCCAGCGTGTCCGGCGCCGTGCTGCCGGCGCGGGCGGCGGTGGTGCCGTCCATTCTGGTCGGCGACGCCTCGCCGCTCGCGCAATTCTGCTGCGAATCGGCATCGGAGATCGAGCTGGCGCTCGACACTTGGACCTCGATGCGACGCTCTTTCTTCGTCGAGCCGTAACGCGAGTCGCTACGGCTCAGCTCCCGGACGAATCGAGCGGCGCGTTCAATATCCATCTGTGGCCGAACGGATCGCGCAGCGCGGCGTAGCGCGTGCCCCAGAAAGTATTGGTCGGCTGCGTCTCGACCTTGGCGCCGAGCTGGCTGGCGCGGGCGACGATGTCGTCGACCTCCTGCGCCTTGTCATATTCGAGGCTCACCGAGGCGGTAACCTGCTCGCCGGGAAGCGGCGGGCGGGCGTGGCCGAGCTCGGGGAAGGCGTCTGCGAGCATCACCGAGCCGCCGTTGATCGTCAGCTCGCAATGGGCGATGCGCATCCCGTCGACCGAGGGCATCAGCGCCCGCTGCTGCGCGCCGAAGGCGGCGGTGTAGAAAGCGATCGCGCCGGCGGCCGGCGAGACGGTGAGATAAGGCGAGACCCTCGGCCGCTGCATGTCATTCCCTCGCCGACATTTCCCCCGCGGCGACCTCGTCGCCCCAGTCTTTCTTTTTTATAGGCGCGAATGTCTGCTTATCGCGCTTTGCCACCGTAACTTCCTCGATTCCCGTCGCAGCGCAAAGCTTTATCCTTAATCCATGCTTGAGAACGTCCGGCCGAGCCAACATACGCGCCGACGCCGGCTCGATGGCGGCTTCGGCTCGGGTCGCGACCAGATAGGCGAATTTCTCGTCCTCGAAGGGCGAGTCGGCGCCTTTGAGCAGCTTGTGGTCGCGCGAGCGGGCGAGCCGCACCGAGAAATGGCACCAATCCGGCGCCTCTAGCGGGCAGGGCGCCGAATGCGGGCAGGGGAGGGAGACCCGCGCCCCGGCCGCGACGAGCCGCGCCCGCATCCGCATCAGCCGCGCATGGTCGCGCGGCGTGCCGGGCTCGACGAGGACCAGCGCTCCCGAGCAGCGGCTCCAGGCGGCGTCGACGGCGGCGTCGAGCTTTTCCTCGGCGATTTCCGTCAAAGCGTAACTCGCGACGACGAGATCGAAAGCCGCGCCGAGATCGGGCGGCGCGGCGAGATCGCCGGCGATGATTCTCGCCTCGGCCAGCGCCTCGCCGGCGAGCCGCCGGGCGAGCGCCAGAAAGGGCGCGCTACGGTCGAGCAGCACATTCTCGCCCATTTGCGGCCAGACCTCGCGTGCGGCGAGGCTCGCCGTCCCGAGCCCGGCGCCGAGATCCAGCATTCGACGCGGAGCGAGATCCGGGGCTCGTTCGGCGAGGCGGCCGAGCGCATGAATGGTCGCCGCATAAGTGGCCGGAAGGCGATAGAGGGCGTAGGCGAGGGCGTCGTCTTCGTCGAGAATCGCCTCCGCCGTCGTCCGGCCGGCGCGATAAAGGGCGGAAATGCGCGTCGTTCGCTCCGCCAGCGCCCGGCGGGAGCGCTCGTCCAATAGGCGCGCCAGCGCGGCCGTGAGCTCCTGTGGCGGCGCCGTCGAAAATCGCATCACGTCGAAGAGGCCTCCCGCTCGGGCGTCGCCGAGATTACATACTTCCAAGCCGACCGGGTTGCGAGTAGAACAGCCTACCGGGTTCGGTCGAGACCGAATTTGCGGCTCTTTTTACGGCAGTTCGGAGCAGGAACGAGACAAATGGCAGGACGCCCGCGCACGCTCTACGACAAGATCTGGGACGATCATGTGGTTCATGAGCAGGAGGACGGCGCGTGCCTCATCTACATTGATCGCCATTTGATCCATGAGGTGACGAGCCCGCAGGCCTTCGAGGGGCTGCGCGTCACCGGCCGCAAGGTCCGCGCGCCGCAAAAGACGCTCGCCGTCGTCGACCATAATGTGCCGACGACCGACCGCTCTCTGCCGATCACAGACCCGGAGAGCAAGGCGCAGGTCGAGCAGCTCGCCATCAACGCCGCGGAATTCGGCGTCGAATATTACAATGAGCATGATGCGCGGCAGGGCGTCGTGCATATCGTCGGCCCGGAGCAGGGCTTCACTTTGCCCGGCACAACGATCGTCTGCGGCGACAGCCACACCTCCACCCATGGCGCTTTCGGCGCGCTCGCCCATGGCATTGGCACCTCCGAGGTCGAGCATGTTCTGGCGACGCAGACGCTGATCCAGAAAAAGGCCGCCAATATGCTGGTGCGCGTCGACGGCAAGCTGGCCGAGGGCGCGACCGCCAAGGACATCATTCTCGCCATCATCGGCGAGATCGGCACCGCCGGCGGCACCGGCCATGTGATCGAATATGCGGGCGAGGCGATCCGCGATCTCTCGATCGAGGGCCGCATGACGGTCTGCAACATGTCGATCGAGGGCGGCGCCCGCGCCGGCCTCGTCGCGCCGGACGAGAAGACCTACGAATATCTCCGCGGCCGCCCCAAGGCCCCGCAGGGCGAGGTCTTCGAGGCGGCGTGCCGCTATTGGGAAACGCTGCGCAGCGACGAGGGCGCGCAGTACGATCGCGAGATCGTCATCGACGCGGCCGCTCTGCCGCCGATCCTCACCTGGGGCACCTCGCCCGAGGATGTGATCCCGATCACCGGCCTGGTGCCCACGCCGGACAGCGTCGCCAATCCGGCCAAGCGTCAGGCGATCACCCGCGCGCTGGACTATATGGGCCTCGCGGGCGGCGAGAAGGCGAGCGACATTGCGATCGACCGCGTCTTCATCGGCTCCTGCACCAATGGCCGCATCGAGGATCTGCGCGCCGCCGCCGCCGTGATCGCCGGCAAGACGGTCAGCGGGCGGGTCAACGCCATGGTCGTGCCGGGCTCGGGCCTCGTCAAGGCGCAGGCCGAGGCGGAGGGGCTGGACAAGGTGTTCACCGCCGCCGGCTTCGAATGGCGTGAGCCGGGCTGCTCCATGTGCCTCGCGATGAATCCGGACCGGCTGGCGCCGGGCGAGCGCTGCGCCTCGACCTCGAACCGCAATTTCGAGGGCCGCCAAGGATTCAAGGGCCGCACGCATCTCGTTTCGCCCGCCATGGCGGCGGCGGCGGCGATCGCCGGCCATTTCGTGGATGTCCGCAGCTGGAGGTAAGTCTCGCATGGCCTCGCCTCTCGATGACAGCGCTCTCGCCCAGCTCCGCGCCCCTTCGCTCGAGGACCTCGAGGTGCTGGCCGACGCGGCTTTCGCCTCGCTGCCGTCGCGCTTCACGCGGCTCTGCGAAGGTCTCGTGATCCATGTCGAGGATTTCCCGGACGAGGAAATTCTCGAGGAGATGGAGTGCGAGACCGAATTCGATCTCTTGGGGCTGTTCCGCGGCCAGGGCCTCGCGCAGCGCGACGCGACGGCGCACACGGGCGAGCCGCCGAATATGATCTGGCTCTATCGCCGTCCGATTCTCGATTATTGGGCGGATGGCGAGGACACGCTGCAAGAGGTCATCACCCATGTCCTCGTACATGAGATCGGCCATCACTTCGGCCTCTCGGACGAGGATATAGAGGAGATCGAGCAAAAGGCGGGGTGAGGCCTCACGCGTGCGGCGCCGGAAAACGCAGCTCGGAGCGCAGGCCTGTCACGCCGGCCTCGATCGTGACCGCGCCGCCGAGCTGCTGCGCGAGGGAGCGCGCCAGCTTCTGCCCGAAACCCGCTCCCTTCGATTCCATCGACAGGAGCCCGACGCCGTCGTCCTCGATCGTCAAGGCGAGATCGTCGCCGTCGCGGGCCAGCCGCACCTTCACCGTTCCCGCGCGATCTTCGGGAAAGGCGTATTTGATCGCATTGACGACGAGCTCGTTGACGATCAGCGCGACCGCGCGCGCCTCGTCCACGGGAAGCGCGCAATCGGCCACCTCCGTCCGCAGCGCGATCGGCCGCACGCCGATGAGCGCCAGCCGAAGATTGGCGCAGAGATCGTCGATGAGCGGCTTCATCGAGACGTCGGACAGGCCACCGTGCTGGAGCAGCACATAGACTCGGCTCACCACCGCGACGCGGCTCGCGGCCGCGAGCAATGACGCCCTCGCATGTTCCTCCTCGAGCGCGCGTCCCTCGATCTGCAGCATCGAGGCGATGAATTGCAGATCGTTCTTCGTGCGATGCGTCATCTCCTCGAGATACAGCTTCTTCAATCGCTCGGTCTTCGTCGCATGCGCTTGGGCGGCGGCGGCCTCGACGTCGCGCCGGTCGAGCGCCTCGAAGAGCGCTTGCAGCACATAGACAATCGCTAGAGCGATGCAGATGAACAGCACGAGCGCAAAGGCCTCGGCGGGATCGGAAACGGCGAAGCCTTCGCCCTGAAACAGAAAATAGGCGGCCAGCGCGGCGCTGAAGGCCGCCGACCAGCCGCCCGCTTCGCCGCCGAAGAGCAGAGCGGAAAATAGGACGGCCGGAAGGAATAAGAGAAGCTGGCCCGGCGGCAGCTTGTCGCGTAGCAGCATCTGCGACGCGAGCGCGGCCAGCGTCAGACCGGACGCCGCGAGATAGCGCGCCCAGGCGGGCAGGGTCCTGGAGCGCGCGGCAAGCGCGAAAAGCTCATGCATGATCTGTCTCGGTCGTGACCGCCTATGAAGAGCAGGATTTTTCTCGAAAAACCGGTCTCCACTTTTTCGAAATCCTGCTCAGCTCGGCAGCCGCATCGTCACCTCGAATGTAGCGCCCTGCAGGGGCTGCGACCGCGCCGTCAGCGTCCAGCCGTGGCGATCGGCGATCGTTTTGCAGATGGCGAGGCCGATGCCGGTGCCCGGATATTCCGCCTTGCTGTGCAGGCGCTTGAACGGCTCGAAGATCGCTTTGGCGTATTTCGCCTCGAAGCCGACGCCATCGTCGCAGATGGAGAGGCGCAGCAATCCGTCCTCGACATGGCCGGCGATGGCGATGCGCGGCGTTTCCCCCGGGCGGCGGAATTTTATCGCATTGCTGACGAGATTATGCATGAGCCGCGCGAATTGCGGCGGGTCCGCCTCGAATTCCACGCAGGGCGCGTCGAGGCTGACATCGGCGCCCGATTCCTCGATCAGCTCGGAAAGGTCGGTCAGCGCCGATTGGATCTCGACGCGCAGATCGCGCCGCTGCACTTTGAGCGGCGCCTCGACGACGCGCGAATAGACGAGCAGATCCTCGACCAGCTCGCGCGCGCGCAGCGCCGAGCCGCGCATCACCTCGCTCGCATAGGACACATCCTTGTGGTCCGAGGAGGCGACGGCGGCGTCGAGCATTTGCGAGAAAGCGACGATCTTGCGCAGCGGCTCCTGCAGATCATGCGAGGCGACATAGGCGAAGCGGGCGAGCCGCTCATTGACGCGCTCGAGCTCGACGATGCGCTGCTCCAGCGCGCGCTCGGCCTCGAGCCGCGCGGCCTCCTCGCGCTTACGCTCGGTGACGTCCTGCGCATAGCCGTGCCAGACGACGGAGCCATCCGCCTGACGCACCGGCTGCGCCTGCGTCTCCAGCCAGATCGAGCCCTTGGACGGATGATTATAGCGGAACTCCTCGCGCAGCAGCGTCATCTGCGCCGCCGAGCGGGCGAAGCCGGCGCGCATGCGCTCGCTGTCGGCGGCGTCGATGCGGCGGAGCAGGGGCGCGGCGTTGGTCGCGATCTCGTCCGGCGCGACGCCGAAGACGGTGCGCACATTCTCGGCGAGATAGGGGCAGGAGCCCCAGCCGCCCGTGTCGAGCCGGAAGGAGAAGACCACGCCCGGCGCCGCCAGGGCGACGCTGCCGAATTGCTCGACGAGCCGCGCATTCTGCGCCGCGAGACGCTTCATCGCGTGGAGCGTCTCCAGATTGTCGATATGGGTCAGCGTGCGCTGGAAGGCTTCGCCGACCACGATGATGACGCTGTTGGTCGTGAGGAAGGTGGCGAAGGCGAGCGCGTCTTCGATGCCTGCGATCGACGCGAGCCAGAGCTGGGCGACCGCGGCGCTGATGAGCAGCGTCAGCACGCCGGAGACCGCGCCGCCGGTGAAGGAGGCGACGAGAACCGGGAGATAGAAGGTGACATAGATGTGGCCGCTGCTCTCGCCCGCGATGACCACGCGCCAGATCAGGCCCGCCGCCGCGGCGAGGAATCCGATGGCGATGCGCCAGGAGAGCGGCGAGCGATACCAGCGCGCGAGCCGGGGCGCGAGCGCGGCGAAGATCGCGCGGACGCGGCCATGGTCGGCGCGCGGCAGATCGGAACTCGCCGCAGACGTGGGCGGCCCTTTGAGGCTCGACATGATTCGGCTCGCTCGAGGGCGCGGCGGACGCCTGCCTTCGCTCCTATGCGCCGGCGCCTCGGCTCATTTATGACCGAAAGGGGCGCATTAGAAGGTCCTGCGACGATAAGCCCGTCACACCGCCCTGTTTCCCGGTGTCTGGCCCTGCTCGTAATTGGTGCCGAACACATAGTCCCACCAGATCGCATGAACGCCGAAGCCGCGCTCCGGATCGCGGAAATGATGCAGCATGTGCAGCCGGCGCACCAAATGGCCGAGCTTCGATTTGGGCTGTCCGTGATGCGTCCAATAATGCACGCAGTCATAGAGCACATAGCCGGCGATGAAGCCCGCCAGCATCGGCCAGGCGAAGTCTCCGCCGACGATGAGGCGAATGAGCGTCAGCGCGATCAGCATGATCGGCGCGGAGAGCAGCGGCGGCATGACGAGGCGCAGCGGATCGCTCGGATAGATGTGATGCACGCCATGGATGAGGAATTGGAAGCGCGGCCCGAGCCCGAAAGGCAGCGCGAACACCGTGTGGAACAGGAAGCGATGACCGAAATATTCGGTGAGCGTCCAAGCCAGATAGCCCATGAGAAAGGCGAGGAGAATATAGCCCGCGCTGGCGTAGCCGCTCGCATAGGCGATGAGCCAGAGAATGATCGGACCATAGACGAGCGGCGGGGTCAGATGATGGACGCGCGAATATTTGTCGAGAATATCGCTCTCGAACAGGCGCGGCGACGCGGCGAGCGCGTCATTTTCGATCGCAGTCATGGGAACTCTACTCCGCCGGGACGGGGATGGGCTGCGCGGCGCTGGCGAGCTCCACATTGGCGGAGCGCGTCTGCAACGAATAGCGCGGGTCGAAGACGAAGGTGACGAGCAGGGCGAACCAGGAATAATGGCTGCCGAGCGGCTTGTAGAACTCGGGCGCCATTTCGGTGAGCTCCGGCAGGCGCCGCCACGGGATCTCGTGAAAGTCGTGATGCTCGTTGTGATAGCCGATGTTGAGCGCGACTTTGTTGAGCGGGCCGTAATAGTCGAACGTGCCCTGATTGGGGCCGAAGGCGAAATGCTCCTGCACCCAGCGCGCGCTCAGCGGATGCAGTCCGCCGACCGAGAACCAGAAGGAGAGCGCCAGATAGAGCAGCGCATTCGGGCCGAACGCAAAGAGCACGAAGAGATCGAAGAGAAGGATGACGGCGGCGTTGACATAGGTCCAAAAGCCCATGAACGGCACCGTGCCTTTGAGCCGCGACAGGCGCGCCAGCTGGATCGCCGGGAAGAAGAACAGCCACAGCGCCTTGCGCCATGTGCTATTGCCGACCCACTCCACTTCCCAGCGGCTCGGAATATCGGCGTCATAGTCATAGGCCGACAGATGCGAGTGATGCTTGATGTGATAGCAGCGAAAGCCCATCGCCGTCGGGAAGGCGTTGGGCAGATCGGCGAGCAGCGCCGTGAGCTTGTTGTAGAGCGGGTTGTCGAACACGCAATTGTGGATCGCGTCATGGATGGCGACGAAAGCCGCGTGATTGGCGAAGGCGCCGACGCAAATGGCCAGCAGCAGGGTGAGCGGCCAATAGGAGAGGCCGAGCCAGCCGAGAATGGCGGCGATCAGCAGCTGCCCGGCGAATATGCCCGCGGTGATCTTGAAAGTGACGTCGTCCTTGCCGAACAGCGTCTTCACTTCCGGATGCGCCTCGAGAATGAGGCGACGGCGCTCGACATGCGAGCGATCGGCGGAGGACGTCGAAGAAATCGAGATGACATTCATGGAGTCGCCCCTTCTCTCACAGCCTCGGATGAAACAGCCGGCGCGCCGGCGACGCGCTTCTCATAGATGCGGTGAATCTTGTCGATTTTGCCGCCGAACATTTCGATCGGCTTGCGCATCCCCATATTGTCCTCGAGCACCCAGCCGGCCTCGAGAGCGACGATATTCGCGTCGACGCAGCTGCGCCGGCGCATATCCTCGATCATCGACAGCAGAATCGCCCCGCCGGTGGCGCTGTTCTGCAGCGCCTTGCGCGTGCCGAGCAGCAGCAGACGCGCGGTCGAGAATTTGTGCTTGCGGATGCGCGAGATCAGCTTGAAGATATTGAACGGCAAGAGCTTGCCGTCGAAATCGGCGGTGATCTCGTGCAGATTGGGCAGCGCCACCGCGAAGGAGACCGGAGCGCCGTCGAATTCGAGCACGATGCCGAATTCCGGCGGCATCACATATTTCATGAGGTCCGCGAAACCGTCGAGCTCATCCTTGCCGAGCGGCACGAAACCCCAATTGCCGCGCCAGGCGTCGTTGAACAGATCGGACATCAGCGCGGTTTCGCCTTGCTTCAAATGATCGCGGTCGAGCTGGCGAATCTTCAAACGGCCGCGCCATTCGCGGCGGTCGGCGATGCGGCGTTCCTTGCCGAGGTCCTGGTCTGCGGCGAGATGCCGATAGGAGATCAGATCCTTGGCCTTCTCATAGGCCAGCGATTCGACGAGCGGCGACAGATAGGGCGGGTGCCAGGGCATCAGAAACATGGGCGTCGCTTCGAAGCCTTCGATCAGCACGCCGCTTTCGCCGTTGATGTCCGGCGAGAATGGGCCGACGATGGTCTGCGCGCCGCGCGCGCGCAGCCAGTCTTCGGCCGCCCGCGTCAGCGCGCGCACGACCTCTATGTCGTCGATCGCGTCGAGTGAGCCGAATTGCCAGCGCGAGGCGGAGACCGGTTGGATCTCGGGCTTATAGACCTGCGCGCCGATGCGGCCGACCCATTTGCCGTCCTTGCGCGCCAGGAACTCCTGCGCCTCCACATGTTTGAAATGCGGATTGAGCTTGTGGCTGTAGAGATTCCAGCGCTCGGCGTCGAGCGAGGGCGCGAAGCCTTTCGCGCCTTTATAGATGAGACGCGGCAGCTTGCAGAAGGTCAGGAATCTCGAAAGATTATCGACGGGAACAATCTCGACGCCGGCCATAGCGAACACCTATCGAGCTAGAGGAGCAAACGAAAGCGGGCAAATCGACGCGGGACACAGCGAGCAGCCAATAGCGAGCAGGGTCTATTCGCTATTCGCTACGCTCGTTCGCCGCCTCACCCGCCGACGCCGGCCATCGCCTTGCGCACCAATTCATGCGCCTCGGCGGCCACCGGCGGCAGATCGCGCAGCGCCTCGATCACGCCTTTGATTTCCGCTTCCGAATGATTGGCCGAGAGGAAGAAGCGCAGCCGCGGCTGGTCCTTGGGCACGCCGATCTGCACGATCGGCGGCACATAGAAGCCTTTGCCGAGCAGATGCTGCGAGGCCCACATGGTCTCGACGCTGTCCTGGAACAGAATCGGCACCACGCCGCGGCCGATCGCCGGCCCGGTGCTCAGCCCATTGGCGTGGGCGTAGTCGCGGAACAGCTCCGCATTGCGCGCGAGCTTGCCGACGCGCCAGCTCTCCTCCTGCATCAGCCGCAGGGCGGTGCGCGCGGCGGCGAGGATCACCGGCGACAGGCCGACGCTATAGACGAAGCCCGGCAGCGTATAGCGGAACCAGTCGATGACCGGCTTTCTCGCGCAGACGAAGCCGCCGCAGGAGGCGAGCGTCTTGGACATTGTGCCGACGACGAGATCGAGGCGGCCGGGATCGACGCCCTGCAGCTCGGCGAGGCCGCGGCCGGTCTCGCCCAGCACGCCGAGCGAATGCGCCTCGTCCACCATCAGCCAGGCGTCGTGACGCTCTTTCAGCTCCACGAGGCGCGGCAGATCGGCGGTGTCGCCGTCCATGCTGTAGATGCCCTCGACGACGATGAGCACATGGCGGTAGTCTTCGCGCTTCTTGGCCAGCAGATGGTCGAGATGCTCGAGGTCGTTGTGGCGGAATTTGATCACCTCGGCCGAGGAGGCTTCGCAGCCGGCGACGATGCTGTTGTGGGCGAGCTCGTCGATGAGCAGCGCGTCGCGCTTGCCGAGCAGCCAGGAAATGGTCGTCACATTGGCGAGATAGCCGGAGACGAGCGTCAGCGCCGCCTCCATCCGCAAGAATTCGGCGATCTCCGCCTCGAAGGGCTTGTGCGTCGAGCGCTCGCCGCCGACGAGGCGCGAGGCCAGCGCGCCGACGCCGAGCCGATGCAGCTCGCGCTCGGCCTCCTCGACGATCTTCGGATGATTGGCGAGGCCGAGATAATCGTAATTGGCGAAGCTGACGAAATGCGTTCCCTTCGCCTCGAACTCGCTGCGCAGCCGGTCGATCTGCGCGAAGAAGGGGTCGTGATATTGGAGGAGCGCATTTCCGGCGAAACGAAATCGTCTCGATGCGTAGTCTGAAAGGCTGCTATGCTTCGCCACTTAATGCGTCATCCCGAGTCTCGGGCCGCGCGATTTGGGCGCGGCGCGTCATTGGAAGCCGGCGCCCGATTCCTCGCGACGCCCGCGGTCGGCCCGCAGGCTTAGCATCCTTCGGCGCCATAGCGCCAGCGAAAGCATCGTGTCGCAATCGTGTCGCAATTGTTTCGCCGGGGCGGGGATTTCCCCTGCGGCGGAACTTGCTCTATTGGCTCTGGCGATGACAGACGCTCCGCATCATCGCTCCCGGCCGCACGCCGAAAGGGCCTCCGCTCTGCGGCTGCGCGTGGAGGCGCTCGCCGTCGCCCGCGGGGGGCGGCGCGTGCTATCTGGCCTCGGCTTCTCCCTTTCCGCCGGCGAGGCGCTGATCGTCACCGGCCGCAATGGGGCCGGCAAATCGACGCTTTTGCGCGCTCTGGCCGGCCTTTTGCCGCGCCTGTCCGGCCGCGTCGAGATCGAGGGAGCCGAGGAGGGGGAGGAGGCCGCGACGCTGCTTCATTATCTCGCCCATGCGGACGGGCTGAAGGCGCCGCTCACCGCGCGCGAAAATCTGGAGTTCTGGGCGCAGTTTCTGGGCGGCGAGCCGGATCGGCGCAGCCTCGAGCCGGGAGAGGCGCTGGAGCGGGTCGGGCTCGCCCATCTCGCGCAGACGCAAGTCGCCATGCTCTCCGCCGGCCAGAAGCGTCGCATCGCGCTCGCCCGCCTGCTCGTGGCCTTCCGGCCGCTCTGGCTGCTCGACGAGCCGACCAGCGCCCTCGACGCCGCCTCGCGGGCGCGGCTCGCCCGGCTGATGACCGAGCATCGGGCGCTCGGCGGCATGATCATCGCCGCCACACATGAGCCGCTCGGCCTCGAGGATGCGCGCGAGCTGGCGCTGGGGGCGAATTCGTGAGCTCGCCGCTTCTCGCTCTGTTCTTGCGCGATCTGCGCGTCGCCCGCCGCATCGGCGGCTCGGCGACGATGGGCGTGGTGTTTTTCCTGGTGATGGTGTCGATCGTCCCCTTCGCCATTGGCCCGGACCCCGATCTTCTCGCCCGCATCGGCCCGGCGATATTGTGGATCGCGGCGCTGCTCGCGAGCCTGCTTTGCCTCGATCGGCTGTTCCAGGCCGATTTCGAGGACGGCTCGCTCGATCTCTTTCCACTCGGCCGCGCGCCGCTCGAGCTCGCGGTTCTGGCCAAATGCGCGGCGCATTGGGTCGCCACCGGCCTGCCGCTGACTTTGGTGGCGCCTTTCCTGGGCTTGATGCTGCAACAGGAGGAAATGGCGCTCGTCGCCGTGACCGCGACGCTGCTGGCCGGCACGCCCGCCCTGACGCTGATCGGCGCGATCGGCGCGGCGGCGACGGTGACGCTGCGCCGCGGCGGCCTGCTGATGGGGCTGCTGGTGCTGCCACTGACGATTCCGGTACTGATTTTCGGGGTCTCGGCGGCGGAGGCGGCGACCGGCGGGACGGTATCCTTCGCCGCGCCTTTCGCCATTTTATGCGCGATCAGCCTGGCGTCGCTGGCGCTGTGCCCTTTCGCGGCGGCGGCGGCGTTGCGGCATTCGGGGGAGTGAGGAGAAATCGTCCTCGGTTGTTCGGCGTCACCCTCTGGCCAGCAGCGCCGTTATGCAATCGATGAAACGCGCTGCGGCGGCGATCGCCTCGTCTGCGTCGGCAGGCGTGACGTCGGCGCCGGGACGCGCGCCATAGTCACTGATTTCCTTGTAGATATATGCTTTCGCAAGAAATTTTGGCAGCGACCTGTCGATCGCTCCGCTCTCTTTCGCCAAGCGGGCAAACTCGGCCCGCGCGCCGGAATGGGTCTTCACGCTCTTGCCGGTCGCTTCGACGATGAAGGCTTCGGCCGCGTGGAAGGCGGCATAATAGGCGCAGCGGGCGGCGACCTTGGCGAGCCCGATCGCGACGATCTTTCTGGCGTCGCTCAAATCTTCGCGCGCCTTGTCGAGATAATCGGCCGCCTCCGCCTTCACAACTCCACGCCTTCGCGGCGTAACGCTCCCATCAGCGCCGTCGGATATCGATAGGCCGCAGCCAGGAAGGGCAGGGCGTTGATGACGGCGCCGGTGTCGTAGAGGATGTCGGTCTCGATCTCCGCGATCCGATCCGCCTCCCGTCCGATGCTTTCAATATCCCCGAGAAAAACCGCGACGTCATAATCCGAGTCGGGACGCGCGTCGCCGCGAGCCCGCGATCCGAACAGCACGACGCGCCGAAGCCTCTGGCCGTAAGCATCGCCGAGCGCGGCGCGGAACCGGCGCATGATCGGATCGATCGCTGTCGTCATCGGCCGAACATCGCTCCCGTCCCGCTCAATACAACCCGCCCGTCCCGCTGCCCACCTGCTTGTCCACATCCTGCGCGCCGCCGGATTGCAGCCCGCCGTCGCTGCCGGCGGCGGAATAGGAATCGGGCGGCGCGGTGCCGGGCTTGAACGCCTCCAGGATCGAGCCGGAGCCCTTGGACCGCAGGCCCGAATGCGGGTCGACCGTGATCAGCTTTATGCCCGGCGGCACGCGGAAGGGCACGTCCGGCTTGTCCTTCAGCGCCACCATCATGAAATCGCGGAAGATCGGCGCGGCATAGGTCGCCGCCTGCGCGCTCTTGCCCTCGCCGACCGGCCGCGGCCGGTCGTAGCCGATATAGACGCCGACGGCGAGATCGGGCGAGAAGCCGACGAACCACAGATCCTTGGCCTCGTTGGTGGTGCCCGTCTTGCCGGCGAGATGCTTGCCCACCGCCTTGATCGACTGGCCGGTGCCGCGTTCGATGACGCCCTCCATGATCGAGGTGATCTGATAGGCGGTCAGCGGATCGAGCACCTGCTCGCGCTTGTCGATCAGCTTGGGCTCGTTCTGGCTCTCCCATTTGGGCGCGTCGCAGCCCAGGCACTGGCGCTCGTCATGGCGGTAAATCGTCTTGCCCCAGCGGTCCTGAATGCGGTCGATCAGCGTCGCCTTCACCCGCTTGCCGCCATTGCAGAGCATGGAATAGGCGGTCACCATGCGCATCACCGTCGTCTCGCCGGCGCCGAGCGCCATCGGCAGATAGAGCGGCATGTCGTCGTAAATGCCGAAGCGCTTGGCGTATTCGGCGATCAGCGGCATGCCCACGTCCTTGGCGAGGCGCACCGTCATCATATTCTTGGAGTGCTCGACGCCATAGCGCAGCGGATGCGCGCCAGTGCCGTGGGCGCCCTCGAAATTCTCCGGCGTCCAGCTCTCGCCATTGGCCTGCACGATGGTGATCGGCTCGTCCAGAATGGAGGAGGAGGGCGTGTAGCCATTGTCGAGCGCAGTCGCGTAGACGAAGGGCTTGAAGGAGGAGCCCGGCTGGCGCAGCGCCTGCGTCGCGCGGTTGAACTCCGACTGATCGTAGGAGAAGCCGCCGACCATGGCGAAGACGCGGCCCGTATAGGGGTCCATCGCCACCATGGCGCCGGAGATTTCCGGAATCTGCCGCAGCCGGAACTGGCCCGGCCTTCCGGAGAGCGGCTCGACATAGATGACGTCGCCCGGCGTCAGCGCGGCGCGCATGCTGCGGCCGGCCCAGCGCATGCCCTCCTGGCCGAGCTGGCCGGCCTCGCGCTCGCGCGCCACCTCGCCGGATTTCTCGCGCCCCGGCTGCAGGCCGATCTTCGCAAAACTGTCGTTGACGTCCAGCACCACGGCGAGACGCCAGGGCTTCACATCGCCGAGCGCCGGAATATCGGCCAGCGGCAGGCCCCAATCATAGGAGATGTCGATATGGCGCATCGGGCCGCGGAAGCCATGCGCCTCGTCGAAGCGCACCAGGCCGTCGGCGAGCGCCTTGCGCGTGATGGCCTGCATTTTGGGGTCGAGCGTCGAGCGCACCGAGAGGCCGCCCTCATAGAGCTTCTTGTCCCCATATTTGTCGAGCAGCTCGCGGCGCACCTCCTCGGCGAAGAAGCCGGCGACATAGGTGTTGGGCGAGGTCACGCGCGGATTGACGCCGAGCGGCTCGGTCTTGGCCTTGTCGCCGTCCTTCTGCGAGACGAAGCCGTCGGCGACCATGCGGTCGATGACGTAATTGCGGCGCTCCACCGCGCGGTCGCGATGCAGGAAGGGATGGTAGTTGTTCGGCGCCTTGGGCAGGGCGGCGAGATAGGCGGCCTCGGCGATCGTCAGCTCATAGACGGATTTGTTGAAATAATTCAGCGCCGCGGCGGCGACGCCATAATTGCCGAGGCCGAGATATATCTCGTTGAGATAGAGCTCGAGGATGCGGTCCTTGGGATAGGCCGCCTCGATGCGGAAGGAGATCAGCGCCTCGCGGATCTTGCGCTCGAAGCTGCGCTCATTGCCGACGAGGAAGTTTTTCGCCACCTGCTGGGTGATCGTCGAGGCGCCCTGCATATGGCGGCCGCCCTGGGCGAGAATCGAAACGGCGCGGGCGATGCCCTCGAAATCGACGCCGTTGTGCGTGTAGAAATTCTTGTCCTCGGCCGAGATGAAGGCCTGCTTGACGAGCGGCGGAACCGCCGAGCTCGGCAGGAACAGCCGGCGCTCGCGCGAATATTCGGCGAGGATGGAGCCGTCATTGGCGTGGATGCGCGTCGTGACCGGCGGCTCGTAATTGCGCAATTGCGCCGTGTCCGGCAGATCCTTCGAGAACACGTAGACGATGCCGGCCGCGGCCGCCACGCCGATCAGGAAGACGATGGCGCCGGTCGCGAAGAGGAAGCCGAAGAACCGGACGAGCAGACGCATGAAGGATGATCCTCGAAGAGACGCGTTGCTTCAAATCTGGCGCGCGCCGCGCCGTCGGCGTCCCGTTTAGAGATATTTTATCGAGACGGAAACCCGAATCGGCCTCTCGCCGCAGCCATCCTTATCCGGGTTTTTATGTTTTATTGTGGGCGCGCGGTCGCGGCCACGGCCTGCGCGGGCGCGGTTTGCGGGGTCGTTCCCGCCAGCGCCTGCGCCTGGCGTTCCTGGGCCTGCTCCTGGCGTTCCTGAAAATAGCGCTCGATCGCTTGCGCCGTGGCCTCGGCGGCGCGCTCGCGCCATTCCGTCGAGACGAGCCGCGACAGATCGCGCGTGCTCGACAAATAGCCGAGCTCGAGCAGAACGGAGGGAATGTCGAAGGTTTTCAGCACCACGAAGCCGGCCGAGCGGCTCGGATTCTTGTTGAGATGGCCGACGGTCTGCCAATAGGCGATCAGCGTGCGGGCGAAGACATGGCTATAGGCGCGCGTCTCGCGCCGCGTCAGATCGTAGAGAATGTCGCCGACCTCGCCGGCGTCCTCCGATTTGCGCTCGAGCCCAGCGGCGCGGTCGGCGAAATTCTCTTTCTCGGCGATCTTGGCCGCTTCGGCGTCGGAGGCGCGGGCGGAAACCGTATAGACCGTGGCCCCTTCGACGCTCGGCTCGGCGAGCGTATCGGCATGAACCGACAGGAATAATTCGGCTCCGGCCTGACGCGCGACGCGCACGCGCTCATCGAGCGCCATGAAGGCGTCCTCATTGCGGGTGAGCGCCACGCGCAGCTTGCCGTTCGCCTCGAGCTTGGCCTTCAGCGCGCGGGCGAATTCGAGGACGATGGTCTTCTCCTGCTCGCCATGCGGTCCGGCGGCGCCGACGTCGACGCCGCCATGGCCGGGGTCGATGACCAGCATCGGCTTGCCGCCGGGCGTGGGCGGCGGCGGCTCGGCGGCGGCGGCTCTGGGCGCGGCGACCGGCGCGCGGCGGGCCGCCTCGGCGGCGAAGCTCGCGGAGTCCGTGGGCTCGAGCTCGATGACGAGACGCGGCGTCTTCAGCTTCGAATCGCTCTCGGCGCGCACGATCCTGGCGGGCCGCGCCAGATCGATGACGATTCGCGAGCGTCCGGGCGCGAACTGGCCGAAGCGGAAGGAGGTCACGAGCTCGTCGCCGCCGCGTTTATCCTTGGTCGGGCGGCCGATCTCGGGGTCGAGGCGAAAAGCCATTTCCGGCAGATCGACGACGATTCGGTAAGGGTCGGCGACCGGAAACACGGCCGGCGTCACCTCGGCCGTCGTCTCGAAGACGAGGCGCGCCCGGTCTTTTTGCTGCTCGATGCGCGCGGCGATCGCCGAGACCGGCTCGGCCGGCTCCGCCTCGGCCCGGGCGATGGCGAGAGCGAGGCAGCAGGCGAGCGCGACGCGCGCTATGCGCCGAGGCGCACGCCCATTAGCCCACGAACCAAAAGCCCACGAACCAAAAGCCCACGAACCAAAAGCCCGCGAAGGCCCGGCCCCCGTCGGTCGCCTGTCGTCCATATCGAAAATCGCCCCGCTCGCGCGTTCGCCCGCAAACAATATGGCGCGGCTCACGCGACCGCGCGAGCCCGAAATCTTTCTGAGGATATCTGGTTAACGCTGAGTTAGGAGCGGCTGCGCCGCCGCTTTATCCGCGGGCCGCGGGCGCCAGCCTGTGGGCGAAGCGGCGGAGAGAGGTCGTCCAACTTGCGGTGTCGCCTTCGAGACATTATGTATGGAAACGTTCCGTGGAAGGGTCCGAAATGCGTCTCGCGCTTTTCGGCGTTTTACGGCGTCGGGAACCGTCTCGGACGGACGACGCGTTTTTCCGCGGGACGAATTACGTTCGGAATGCACGCCTCGCGCGCGGGTTCGGGACGGGCGGGCGCCGCCGTAAGGCGCTGTGACAATAAGGTTTTTGTGACGAGCTCATGGCGAAGTCCATGACATGCCGCCAATCGAGGCGCCACTCCGCGCGAGAGTATCGCGCGCCGGTGGAGCTATCGATTCGCGCTGTCTTCCCGAGCCGTCGTCACGTGGGCTCCCGGTCGGTTTCGCTTCGGCGGCCGGCCGCGCCTCTCGCCCTGTCCGCCGGCGGTCGCGCCGGTTCGCGTATCCGATGTTTCGCGATCGACACCAACTCCTCGAAAACACGCGTCGACGCTCCGACGCTTCGCCGGACCGCGGTCGCATCATCCCTCACGGGATGTTCGCTCGAGACCGCCGGCGTCGCCTCGCGTCGCGCCGCAAAGAGTTTCTCATGGCCAACAAAATGCTCATCGACGCCTCCCACCCGGAGGAAACCCGCGTAGTCGTGCTACGCGGCAATCGCGTTCAGGAATTCGACTTCGAAGCCGCCGACAAGAAGCCGCTGCGTGGCAATATCTATCTCGCCAAGGTCACGCGCGTGGAGCCTTCGCTCCAGGCCGCCTTCGTGGATTACGGCGGCAATCGTCACGGCTTCCTGGCCTTCGCCGAGATACATCCGGATTATTACCAGATCCCTGTCGCCGACCGGATCGCTCTGCTCGAGGAAGAGAGCCGCGTCCATCAGCAAGAGGACGAGGAGCCGCGTCCGCATGGCGGACGTCGCCGCTCGCGCCGCCGCAATTCGGACGGCGCCGAGAAGCGCGCTCATTCCGACGAGGTGATCTCCGAGAGCGCTCCCGAAAACGAGGAGGGCGCCGAGATCGAGGCCGCCGACGAGGCGGCGCCTGTCGACGCCGCGGCGCCGGCCGAAGGGGCCCGCGCCGAGAGCGCGGAGCCCGAATCGGCACCCGCCGAAGAGCCCGAGGCTCCCGCGGCGCAGGCGAGCGCGCCGGAAGCGGTCGAGGCCGAGCCGATCGCCGTCGATCCGCAGGGCTTCGGCGTCATCGAGGCCGGCCATCCCGAGGAAGCTCCGGCGGAGCCGGCCGAGCTCGACCATGAGGTCAAGGCCCGCCGTCAGGACGAGCGCGACCAGAGCGAGCGCTATGTGGAACACGAGGCCGAGCGCGAGCGCGAAGAGGCCCGCCGCCGCGACGACGACCACGACGAGGAAGAAGAGCACGAGGACGAGGAAGAGCACGTCGAGCATATCGGCGGCGACGCCATGGAGGAGGTCCCGCACCGCCCCTCGCGTTCGCGTCGTCAATATAAGATCCAGGAGGTCATCAAGCGCCGCCAGGTTCTGCTCGTTCAGGTCGTCAAGGAGGAGCGCGGCAACAAGGGCGCGGCGCTCACCACCTATCTCTCGCTCGCCGGCCGCTATTCCGTGCTGATGCCCAACACCGCGCGCGGCGGCGGCATCTCCCGCAAGATCACCGATGGAGCCGACCGCAAGCGCTTGAAGGAGATCGTGCAGGACCTCGAGGTGCCGGAGGGCATGGGCGTCATTCTGCGCACCGCCGGCGCGACGCGCACCAAGGCCGAGGTCAAACGCGACTTCGAATATCTGCTGCGCATGTGGGAGAGCGTGCGCGAGCTGACTTTGCGCTCCAGCGCGCCGACGCTCGTCTATGAGGAGGGCTCGCTGATCAAGCGCGCCATCCGCGACCTCTATGGCCGCGACGTGGACGAGGTCGTCGTCTCCGGCGACGACTCCTATCGCGAGGCCAAGGATTTCATGCGCATGCTCATTCCGAGCCATGCGAAGAATGTCCGCCTCTATCGCGATCCCAATCCGATCTTCGCCGCCGCGGGGGCGGAGGCGCAGCTCGACGCGCTATTCTCCAATCAGGTGACGCTGAAGTCGGGCGGCTATCTGGTCATCAATCAGACCGAGGCGCTGGTCGCCATCGACGTGAACTCGGGCCGCTCCACGAGAGAGCATAATATCGAGGACACGGCGCTGCGCACCAATCTGGAGGCGGCCGACGAGGTCGCCCGTCAGCTGCGCCTGCGCGATCTCGCCGGCCTCATCGTCGTCGATTTCATCGACATGGAGGAGAGCCGCAACAATCGCTCCGTCGAGCGCCGCTTGAAGGATGCGTTGAAGAACGACCGCGCCCGCATTCAGGTCGGCCGCATCTCGCATTTCGGCCTGCTCGAAATGTCGCGCCAGCGCATCCGCGCCGGCGTGCTCGAGGGCTCGACCGTGCCCTGTCCGCATTGCGCCGGCGCCGGCACTGTGCGCTCCACCGCCTCCATCGCGCTGCATGTGCTGCGCGTGCTCGAGGATGCGCTCATCAAGAGCGCGGCGCATGACATCATCCTGCGCACGCGCACCGTGGTCGCGCTCTACATCCTCAATCAGAAGCGCAGCCATCTGCAGGCGCTGGAGCGCCGTTTCGGCGTCGCCATCACCGTCTCGGCCGACGACAGCCTCACCGGCACCTCCTATCACGCGCTGGAGCGTGGCGAGCCGGCCACCGGCGTGCGCGAGCTTCCGATCCACCAGCCGCTGCGCGTCGATTCTCTCGCCGATGATCTCGAGGATGAGATCGAGCCGACGGAAGCCGAGGCCGTTGAGGAGGACGAGATCGTCGAGCGCCGGCCCGAAAGCGCGCGCCCCGAAAGCGCGCGCCCGGAGAGCGCACGCAACGACAACGGGCGGACCGAGACCGGACGGCGCGAAGAGCGCGTCGCCCTTCCGGCTTTCGCCGAGGAAGACGAGGATGGGCAGCCGCGCGCGCGTCGTCGACGTCGGCGTCGCGGTCGCGGCGGCGGCCTTTCGGGTGGCGAGGCCCCGGCGCCGGGCGCCGAGCAGCCTTCCGACGAAGGCCTCGCCATCGTCGCGGAGATCGACGGCGTGCCGACCGCGCCGTCCAATGAAGTCCCGCGTCCCGCGGAACGGGGCAGCCGCGGCGGACGCGGCCGTCGCGCCGGCCGCTGGACGCGCTCCTCGCCGCTGCCGCCCGAATATCGCGAGCAGGGCGCCTTCCCGCTCGACGAGGGCGTCGAGGAGACGGCCGTCTCTGCGGCCGAGGCTCATATCCCGTCCTTCGAGGCGCCTGAACCCGCGGCTCCGGTCGTCGACGAGGCGGTCGCTCCTCCCGCTTCTGCGCCGACGGCAGAAGCCGAGGCGCCGAGCGCCCCCGAGCCGGAGCGGCCCGCTCCGCAGCCCGCGCGGGCGCCGGAGCCTGAGGCTCCAGCCGCTCCGATCACGCGTGAGGCGTCGGCCCCGCGGCCTCCGCGCGAGCCGACCGAAACGGTCATCACCCAGGCCGACCCCGACCGCCCCAAAAAGGGCGGCTGGTGGCAGCGCGCCAAGGACTCGCTCGCTCGCGATTGACAGACACAAAGCGCGACGGCCTCGAGGGGCTGTCGCGCCGATCTTCTCTCGGCTTTTGTTCTGACGCCTCTCCGACGCCGAACCGGCGCCCACTTCGGCTGGATACACTCTATTTGCCGAGCGCTTTTACGCATTCCGGGCCGAGTTCCGACGAATGCTTCTGCAGACAGGCGAGGATGCGGCCGCCGCCCGGCATGACGCCGCTGCACAGACGCTGATAATCTGCTTTGCAGGCTTTTTTCACGGCGTCGGCTCTGTCGCCGACAGGCGCCGTCTGCGCCGCGGCGGGCCCGGCCGCGAGAGCGGCGGCGACAATGGCCGCAATGGCCGAAAGCTTCAGTCTGTTCATCGTGATTCTCCTCGAAACGATTGTCGCTTTCATTCGCCTGCGGAACTCATCGCGCCGTGATGGCGTGGGCCTCGCCGCGGCGTGGCGTCGCATCGGCCGCGCCGGGCGGGGCGAACAGCATGCGCAGCGCGCCGCGCCAATCGTCGGCGGCTCCCGCGTCGCGGAACATCGCGGCCCATTCGCCGAGCGCGATCTTCAGCGGGTTGAAGCTCGGCGTCGCGCCGACGAGCCCATAGCGCAGCGCCTCCTCCTTCGGCGCCTCGGCGAAAGTGCCGAACAGGCGATCGAAGACGATCAGCACGCCGCCGTAATTCCTGTCGAGGCAGGATGTGTTGGAGGCGTGATGCACGCGATGATGCGCCGGCGTGTTCAGCACATGTTCGAGAACGCCCAGGCGCGGGCAGAGCTCTGTGTGGATGAAGAATTGATACAGGAGATTCGCCGTCAGCATCAGCACGATGGCGATGGGATGAAAGCCGAGCCAGGCGAGCGGCAGGAAGAACAGAAAATTGCCGGAGAGGCCGGCCGTCCAGCCGAGCCGCACGGCGGCTGTGTAGTTCATTCGCGTCGGCGAATGGTGGACGGAATGCGTCGCCCACATCCAGCGCACGCGATGCGAGGCGCGATGGTCCCAATAATAGAAGAATTCGACGCCGAGGAAGAGCGTGACGACAGCGAGCGCGCTGGTCGGATCGAAATCGATCAGGCGATGCTCATAGGCGAAGGCGTAAGGCCCGGCGACGATCAGCGCCTCGACGCCGCGCAGCGCGTTGCGCCCGAGGGCGACGCCGAGCGAGGCGGCGCTCTCGCGCAGATCGTGATGCTCGCGCGCGGCGAGGCGCGCCAGTAGATATTCGAGCGCCATGAAGCCGATGGCGACGGCGAGAATGATCATCCTCGCATGGAGATCGAGCGGAGAATTCGGAAGTTGCGGCATGATGCGACCTCGTGAGAGGGAAGAGGCGAGCGGGCCGGACTCGGGCGGGCCTCTGCTAGGCTCAGCGGGAGACGGAGCGGGAATAGCTGTAAGAGCCGCCGCTCGGTCCAGAGCCCTGGCCGCCGACAGCGCAGGCGCCGCCGCTGCAATTGGCCGAGCCGGAGCGGCTCCAGGCTCCGCGGCGGCCGGCGCCGCCGCCGTTCCAGGAGCAGGAGCCTCCGGCGCAGCCCCCTGAGGCGCCCCAATTGCTCGTCCCGCGCGGGCCGGTGAATGACCCGCTTCGAGTCCAGGCGCCCGCCTCGGAGACGGCCGCGAAGAAAATGACCGCGGCCAGAGCCGGAGCGGCGATCGATCGGAACATGTGAAACCTCCTCGTCATCTTGCCGTCGATGTTTCGACGTGAGCGGAGGATGGGCCTTCGACGTCCCGCGCCGATCACGGCGGCGCGATTTTTCGTCGCGAATTGTCGCCCTTTCGTAACGATGTGTAACAACACCTCGCGCGCTCTTGCCTCCGAGGCGTGGCGGATCGACATTTGCGCCATGAGCGCGCCCGCGGCCCGAATTCTGATGGTGGAGGACGATTCCGAAATCGGTCGGCTGGTCGGCGATTTTCTGCGTCGCGAGGGTTTCGAGCTCACCCTTGCGCCGAACGCGGAGGCGATGGACGAAGCGCTCGCGCAGGCGCGGCCCGATCTCCTCATCCTCGATCTGATGCTCCCCGGCGAGGATGGCCTCTCCATCTGTCGGCGCCTGCGCGCCGGCGATTCGCTCCCGATCCTGATGCTGACGGCCAAGAGCGACGAGATCGACCGCGTCGTCGGCCTAGAAATGGGCGCCGACGATTATCTGACCAAGCCCTTCGGCCCGCGCGAATTGCTCGCGCGCGTGCGCGCGCTGCTGCGGCGCGCCCAGGCGGCGCCGAGCCGGCCGGCGAGCCGGCGCTTCGCTTTCGATCGCTTCGTGCTCGATCTCGACGCGCGCGGCTTCGAGGGCGGCCTCGGGCCGATCGCGCTGACGAGCGCGGAATTCGATCTTCTCGCCTGTTTCGCGCAGCATCCGCGCCGCGTGCTGACGCGCGATCAATTGCTCGATTGGACGCATTGCCGCAACGATGGCCGCAACGCCGATCCCTACGACCGCTCGATCGACATGCTGGTCTCGCGCCTGCGCAAGAAGCTCGAGGCGGCGGGGGCGAGCGCCGATCTCGTCGCCACCGTGCGCAATGGCGGCTATTTGTTCAAGGCCGAGGTCAGGCGGCTCTCATGATGGCGCGCTGGACGATCGCCGCGCGAATCACGCTCATCGTCGTGGTGAGCCTGACGGCGGTCTGGGTCGCCGCTATCGCCGCGATCTATCGTTTCACCGCCGATCAGAGCGCGCGCGCGCGTCCGACCCCCGAGCATGTCGCGACCGTCGCTCTGCTCGTCGAGCAAACGCCGCCGCAGCTGCGCGCGCTCGCGCTGGAGGCGGTCGCGTCTCCGCAATTCGCGGCGCGGCTTCTGCCGGCGGGCGCAGCGCATGCCTCTTCCGGCCCGCCTGTGGCGGAGGATATACGCCATGACTATGCCGCTGCGCTCGGCGACCGCGGCCTCATCCTGGAATGGCGTCCCACTCTGCCGATCGGCCGCCGCTTTCCGCATCTCGCCGGCGCGCTCTCCAATGCGCTCGAGTTCCGCATCGCTCTGCGCAATGGCGAGACTCTGCTCATCGACACGCGCGGCGCGCTGCTCGTCGCGCGCTCGGGCGTTCCCGTGGGGCTGCTCGCGGGATTGTTCGGCACGCTGGTGGCGCTGGCCGCGCTCATCGTCATGCATCGCGAGACGAAGCCGCTCGCGCGCCTCGCCGCCGCCGTCGACGCCATCGATCTCTCGGGCGAGCCCGCGCCACTGCGGCCCGGCGGCAATGCGCCGGAAGTGCGCGCGCTCGTCGCCGCCTTCGAGCGATTGCAGGCGCGGCTCTCCGGCCTGTTGCGTGGGCGCATGGCGCTGATCGGCGGCATTTCTCATGACGTGCGCACTTTCGCGACGCGTCTGCGGCTGCGCGTCGAAGCCATCGCCGACGAGGCCGAGCGCCGCCGCGCCATCGCCGATATCGACGATATGATCCGCCTGCTCGACGACGCGCTTCTGTCGAGCCGCGCCGGCGCCGGAGAGCTCACGCGCGAGCTGATCGATGTCGAGGCGCTGGTTCGCGGTGAGGTCGAGGATCGCGCGCAGAGTGGCGGAGTCGTCGATCTGAATGTCATCGGCGCCGAAAGCGCGATGGCGCTCGGCGATCGGCTGGCCTTGCGCCGCATCGTCGCCAATCTCGTCGACAATGCGCTGAAATACGGCCACGCCGCGCATATCGCGCTCGCCATGCGCGGCGGATGCGTCGAGATCGCCGTGGAGGACGAAGGGCCGGGAATCCCAGAGGCGCAGCGCGCGCTGATGCTGGAACCCTTCAGCCGGCTCGAGACGTCGCGCAGTCGCGGCGCCGGCGGCGCCGGCCTCGGCCTCGCTGTCGTGCGCGCGCTCGTCGAGGCGCATGGCGGCGAGGTGACGATCGGCCGCGCCGCGAAGGGCGGCGCGCGCGTCGCCGTCACGCTGCCGCTGTTCGAGAGCGGGTGAGTTACACGGCTCGTATGATCGCGTCGACGAATTGCTCGGCGGTCTCGATCGCCTGCTCGGCTTCCGAGACGCTCACGCCGATATCGTCGCCGATCGCATAGTTGGCGGTCGCCTTCAAATTATAGGCGCGCGCGAGAAATGTCGGAAAAGCCGGATCGATGCGCGGATCGTCTTTCGCGAGGCGGGCGAATTCGCTGCGCACGCCATTGTGGCTCTTGGCTCCTTTGCCGGTTTTCTCGAATATGAAAGCTTGTGCGGCGTTTTAGGCCGTGAGATAGGCGGCGCGGCCTGCCGCTTCCGGTAATTCATTGGCGAGCACGATTCGCGCTTCTCTCAGTGACTGTCGCGCCTTGGAGAGATAGGCGGTCGTCTCGGGCTGCGTCATAGATCGACGCCGTCGCGCCGAAGCTCATGCATCAACGGCGTGCGGGCGCCATAGGCTCCGGCGGAAAAGGGCAGGGCGTTGATGACCGCGCCCGTGTCATAGAGGATCGCCGTCTCGATCTCGGCGAGACGGCCGCTCTCTTTCCAGAAGCTCTCCGCTTCTCTGAGAAAAACCGCGACGTCATAGTCCGAATCGGCGCGGGCGTCGTCACGCGCGCGCGAGCCGTACAGCACTGCGCGCTCGAGCCGATCGCCATAGGCGGCGGCGAGCTCGGCGCGAAAGCGCGTGAGAACAGGGTCGAGCGGAACCGGCGTCGTCATGCGTCGAGCCTGCCATAATAGAGCGCGATTTCACACCGGAAAATCTGGCGCCGTCGGCGCCTTCGTCAAATTCACGTTTTCGCCGCGCCGAGCCAGGCCGCGAGGCGGTCGAGGCCGAGCCGAACCTCGCTCTCGGCGCCGGCGTAGGAGAAGCGCAGCATATGCTTGCCGCGCGCGCGGTCGAAATCGACGCCGGGCGTGACGGCGACGCCGGCCTCCTCCAGCATGCGCTTGCAGAAGGCCGCCGAATCCGCCGTGAAGCGAGAGACATCGGCATAGACATAGAAGGCGCCGTCGGGCGGCGCGAAATCGGCGAATCCCAAGCGCGGCAGGCGCTCCAGCAGCAGAGCGCGGCTGCGCGCATAGCCGGTCTTCACCGCCTCGAGCTCCGCTTGCGCCTCGAAGGCGAAGGGCGCGGCGATTTGCGCCAGCGTCGGCGCGGAAATGGCGAGCGATTGCTGCAGCCGCTCCATCGGCCGCACCAAGGGCTCGGGCGCGACGAGCCAGCCGAGCCGCCAGCCGGTCATCGCATAATATTTGGAGAAGCTGTTCACGACGATGGCGTTGCGCGACTGCGCCAGCGCCGTCTCGCAGGGCCGCTCATAGGAGAGGCCGTGATAGATTTCGTCCGAGATGAAGAGAATTCCCGCGTCGTCGCAAAAGGCGCAGATTTTCGCGAATTCGTCGCTCTGGATCATCGCGCCGGTCGGATTGGCCGGGCTCGCCAGCAGCGCGCCGTCGAGGCGTTTTTCGCGATGCGCCGCCTCGAGCAGAGCCGCGGTCGGCGAGAAGCGCGTTTCGGCGCCGACCTCGATCAGCACGGGCTCGAGGCCGAGCGAAGCCAGAATATTGGCGTAGGCCGGATAGCCCGGCGCGGTCATGGCGATGCGCGCGCCCGGATCGAAGCCGGCGAGAAACGCCAGCAGAAACGCCCCCGATGAGCCGGTGGTGACAATGACGCGCTCCGGCGAGACATCGACGCCATAGGTCTCGCCGTAATGGCGCGCGATGCGCTGGCGCAGCGCCGGACGGCCGAGCGCCTCCGCATAGCCGATGGCGCCTTGCGTGAGCGCGCGCGCCGCGGCCTCGCGCACGGCGAGCGGCGCCGGCGCGCCGGGCTCGCCGAGCTCCATATGGACGATGCGCCGGCCCCGGCGCTCGAGCTCGCGGGTTTCGCTCAGCACATCCATCGCGATGAAGGGCGCGACGGCGCTGCGTTTCGAAGGGGTGGGAGGCGTCGTCATTCGATCAGCATAGCAGAGACGAACGCCGCGCGCGAAAACCCATGGCCGTGCGTATCGAACAATTCCATTGGAGCGGAAAGCGGTCGTCGTCATTCGAATGGAAGCCTCGAGGGGGGCTCGAGCGGAACTTCACTTTCGTTGACGGGAGACTCTAGGCGCCCTTTTGCGACTGTTCCGCAAAGCCGCGCTGGCGCAGCAGCGCATCGACGCTCGGCATGCGTCCGCGGAAGGCGACATAGGCTTGCGCCGGGTCCTGCGTTCCGCCGGCCGCGTAGATGAAGCGACGCAGACGCTCGGCAATCTCGGGCGCGAAAGGATCGCCCGCCTCGAGGAAGGCCTCATAGGCGTCGGCGTCGAGGGTCTCCGCCCAGAGATAAGAATAATAGCCGGCCGAATAGCCGTCGCCGGCGAAGACATGAGTGAAATGCGGCGTCCTGTGCCGCATGACGATCTCCTGCGGCATGGAGATGCGCGCAAGGCTCTCGCGCTCGAAGCGAAGCGCGTCGAAACTCTCGTCGATCGCGCTTTCGTGCAGATCGAGATCGACATAGGCCGAGGCGCAGAATTCGACGCTGGTGAAGCCCTGGTTGAAATGGCGCGACTTGGCGATGCGCTCGAGCATATCCTCCGGCATGGGCGCGCCGGTCTCGGCATGGCGCGCGAAGGCGCGGAGAATTTGCGGCTCGAGCAGCCAATGCTCATAGAGCTGCGACGGCAGCTCGACGAAATCGCGCGCGACGCTCGTGCCCGCGACGAGCGGATAGGTGACATTCGACAACATGCCATGCAGCGCATGGCCGAACTCGTGAAACAAAGTGCGCGCGTCGTCGAGGCTGAGCAGGGTCGGCGCGCCATCGGGCGCTTGCGAGAAGTTCAGCACATTGACGACGATCGGACGAATGCGGCCGTCGAGATTCTCCTGGCCGCGGAACTCCGACATCCAGGCGCCGCCGCGCTTGGAGGGCCGCGCGAAATAATCGCCGAGGAAGAGCGCGACATGCTCGCCCGCAGAATCGCGGACGTCGAAGGCGCGCACGCTCTGGTGATAGAGATCGAGGCCTTTCACCTCGACGAAGGAGAGGCCGAACAGTCGCTCGGCGACATGGAAGGCGGCGGCGATCATCGCGTCGAGCTGGAAATAGGGGCGCAGCTCCGCCTGGTCGAGATCGTAGCGCTCCTTGCGCACGCGCTCGGCGTAATGGCGCCAGTCGGAGGCGGCGATCGCGACATTGGCGCCGTCGCGCTCCGCGAGCGCCTGGAGATCGTCGCGCTCGGCCTTGGCCGCGGCGAGCGCCGGCGCCCAGACGCGGTCGAGCAGCTCGCGCACGGCGCTGGGCGTCTTCGCCATCGTGTCGTCGAGCTTATAGGCGGCGAAGCTGGCAAAGCCGCTCAGCTTCGCGCGCTCCTCGCGCAGGCGCAAAATCTCGGCGATCAGCGCGCGATTGTCGGTCGCCCCGCCATTTTCGCCGCGGCTGGCCCAGGCGCGGAAGGCGATGTCGCGCAGATCGCGGCGCGTCGAGCTCTGCAGAAAAATCTCGACGCTGGAGCGGGCGAGGGTCACCGCATATTTGCCCGGCGCGCCGCGCTCGCGCGCGACATGCGCCGCCGCGGCGCGGAAATCCTCCGACAGGCCGTCGAGATCGCTCTCCTCGAGCAGCAGCAGATAATCGGCCTCGTCGGCGAGCACATTCTGCGCGAAAGAGGTGGTGAGATTGGCGAGACGCTCGGATATTTCCGCCATGCGGCGCTTGGCGTCCTCGTCGAGCTTCGCGCCGGCGCGCAGAAAGCGCTTATGCGTGAGCTCCAGCACGCGCGCCTGCTCCGGCGTCAGCGCCAGCGCGTCGCGGCGCGCATAGAGGGAGTCGACGCGGGCGAAGAGCGCGGCGTTCAGCAGGATCTCATTCTCATGCCGCGCGAGGGCGCCGGATATGTCGCGCTCGATCTCCTGGAGCTCGGGCGTGGTGTCGGTCGCGGCGAGATTCCAGAACACGCCGCCGACGCGGGCCAGCTGGCGCCCGGAGCGCTCCAGCGCGGCGATCGTGTTCTCGAAGTCGGGCGGCGCGGGGTCGGCGGCGATGCGCCCGATCTCGGCCAGATTTTCCGCCATGCCGGCCTCGAAGGCGGGGCGGTAATGCTCGGCCTTCAGCGCGCCGAAGGGCGGCAGCTTGAAAGCTTCGGTCGAGGCGGAAAGCAGCGGGTTTTCGGTCGTCATCATGTCCCTCGGATCGTCGCCTCGAGATTAAGGGCTCGGGCCGCCCCGCGCCAGCGATCTCGGCGGTTGCCGCCGATCCCCGATTAGTGTAGTAGATTTATAGACTGAGTCTATCGAGGCGGCGGCCTTCCGCCGCCTGTCGAAGGGGCGGCGCGGTGACGCAAGCAAAGCATGGGCCGCAAGCAGACGAGTCGCGAGCCGGGCATGGGTCGCAGTTCGGCGGTTTTCCGCGGCTCGGCCGCATTGTCGCCGAGCTCGGCGAATTGCGCCGCGCCGCGCAGAAACGGCGTTATCGCGACGGGCGTCTGCCCGAGCTGCCCTCGCGCGAGGCGACGATCGAGATCATCGAGGATCTCGCGGCGAGCCTCTATCCGCGCCATTTCGGTCCGCCGGAGCTGACGACGGACAGCGCCGACGGCTTCGTGCTCTACACGCTGGACAAGAGCCTGCGCGCGCTGCGCGAGCAGGTGCGCCGCGAGCTGCAATTGCTCGCCAATGGCGCCGACGACGGCAAGACCGACTATCGTCCGCGCGCGCATGAGATCGTCGACGCTTTCGCCGACGCCCTGCCGGAGATACGCGCGCTGCTCGACACCGACATTCGCGCCGCCTATGAGGGCGACCCGGCGGCCAAGAGCCTCGACGAAGTGGTGTTCTCCTATCCGGGCCTTTCGGCGATCATCCGCCACAGGCTGGCGCATCGTCTCTATCTGCTCGGCGCGCCCATGCTGGCGCGGCTCGTCTCCGAGATCGCCCATTCGGCGACGGGAATCGACATTCATCCCGGCGCCGAGATCGGCGAAGGCTTTTTCATCGATCACGGCACCGGCGTCGTCATCGGCGAGACGGCGATCATCGGAAAAAATGTGCGCCTCTATCAGGCGGTCACGCTCGGCGCGAAGCGATTCGAGGTCGACGAGACCGGCGCGCTGGTGAAGGGCGGCGCGCGTCATCCGATCATCGAGGACGATGTGGTGATCTACGCCGGCGCCACGGTGCTCGGCCGAATCACCATCGGCCGCGGCTCGGTCATCGGCGGAAATGTCTGGCTCACGCATGGCGTGCCGGCGGGCAGCAACGTCACCCAGGCGAAGCCGCTGAGCGAATCCTTCACCTTCGGCGCCGGCATCTGAACGTCACGGCGCAGGCGCGAAGCCGCGCGTCGGAAAATCGTCTTTTGCCGCCATGTCGCCCGCCGTCATGTCTTTCGTCGCCATGTCTTTCGCCGTCACGTCGCCCGCTGCTGTGTCGCCAGCGGGCGCGACGCGATCGGAGATCGCCGAGCAGAGTGCGGCGGCATTGTCCCAAGTGCAGGTCGTCGCGCCGATTCCGCGCATGCATGTGCATCGGTAGAGCACGCCCGCGACGCATCGCGTAGCGCCCGAATCGCTCGTCGATCGACAATCCTGGGCGGCGGCGGCGCTCGCGGCGATCATCATGGCGGCCGTGAGGCTCCTCCTCATCGGATATTTCATGTCGTGCGCTCCGGAGATGTCTACGGACTGGCCCGGGGTTATTTATCGCGCGGCCGAAGGGGATCAATATGCGTCGACTCGCCGCGTCGCGACTCTGCGAGTCGGCTGCCCCGGTCCGCGAGAGGAGACGCCATGATTCGCGACTATGTCAGCCACGCCGCCAATGAGCGGACGTTTCTCGCCTGGGTGCGCACCGGCGTCGCGATCATGGCGCTGGGCTTCGTGATCGAAAAATTCGATCTTTTCGTTCACACCATCAGCGCCACGCTTCCCGCCATGGAGCGCGGGGCGATCTTGCAGCGTCTCGACAAATTGTCGGGACCTCTGGCGAGCGGCGGCGGCGGCGTATTGGTGCTCGGAGGCGTTGCGCTCATCGTCGTCGCAACCGTGCGTTTCATCCACACGCGTCGTCTCATCGACGACGAGGCGCAGCATGGGTCCGACGTTGGAATCGGCGAACTCGTCGTTCTCGCCGCGCTCCTGCTGCTCGGCTCGGGATTCGTCGTCTATCTCGCGATCGGCTGACGCCGCTCAGCGGCCATCTCGGCGGCCAACTCAGCGACCATGCGTGCCCGTCGCGGGAAAATCGTCCTCGACATGGACGACCGGCGGCGGCTCGGCGGGCGCGTCGAGGCGTTGCGGCGCGCGCCATGGACGGCCCTCCTGCTCGGCGCGGCGAAACTCCTCGAAACCGTCATAGATCGACGTGAGCAGGCCGTTGCATTCCGAGCGCGACAGTTTCGTCTTGTGCATCAGAACCTCGACGATCCGCTCGAGCTCCTTGTGCAAATGCCGCAGGCGCATGGCGGCGACCGATTGCAACTCCTCGAAGATCGCGAGGCTGAGCTTCTGCGTCTCTTCTTCGGCGAGCGAAGCCGTGTAGTGGGTCTTGTGCATGAAGGACTGCGCCAGTCGAAAGGCGGTGCTCATGTTGCGGTCGTCGACGCCGTCCTGCGGCGGCGTCCCGATGAAAATATGCTCGGCGATGCGCGGCGCGAGCGCGCGCATCGCATGCAGCGCGTCCTTGTCGGCGGGCGTGGCGAGATCATTGATGAAATGCGCGACGCCTTTCTCCTGCTCGAATTGCACATCGGCGAGCCAGAGATCGGAGCCGGCGCGTCCCGATCCGCGAAACAGCGAGACGCTCTGCGTGCGCAGACCTCCCGTCGCCGAGATCAGCATGATGCCGGCCGCCCGCGCCGCCGTGCGGCGACGTCCCGACGTGTCGGGGTCCGTCGGGGTCATGCGCTTGCTCACCGCGCGTCTCAGAGCGCGCGCGGCCTTCTCCGCGCGGGCGCGCTCGGCCTCGATACGTTGCTGCTCGCGCAGCGCGGCGAGCGCCTGCTCGCGCGCCGCGATCGCCGCGGCGTCGATCGTCGACGTCTCCGGCTTGGTCGATTTCGATTTGCGTCGAGTATGCGCGATATATGTGCCCACGCCGCTCCTCCGCAGAGCGCCTCGGCCGACGGATCGCGATCTCGTGACATGTCGCTATCGTCTCAGGCGCGACAGAAACGCTAGCGCCGAAGACGACGGCTCGGCGATTGTGGAGATTCCCCTTGTGGCCGCCACGCATGGGGTCGCGGCCGCCGCCGCGCGCGGTCTCGCCGGCGCCGCGCGCAGGGCGCTGCAATGACACGGAAAAGCGGATATATTCCTATTTACCTAATCAGATTTATGAATTAAATTTCGTCGCGTTTTTTCCGATTTCGTCGCGGGCGGAACTGCCGCCGGCGGCCATTCGGCGCAAGGCGGAGCGTCACGAATGTCGATCTTGCTTTTCCTTCATCGATGGGTGGGCGTGGTCCTGGCGCTGTTCATGCTCGCCTGGTTCTCGACCGGACTTTCCATCGCCTTCATCGGCTCGCCGACCATCGATCGCGCGCAGCGGCTCGCCCATGCGCAGACGCTCGCGCCGCAAGACGGCTGGCTCTCGCTCGGCGAGGCGCTGAGCGCGAGCGCTTCCGCCCGCGCTCAGGCCGTGAAAGCGGGCGGCGACGGCGGCGAGGGCGGCGGCATGGGACATGCGCGTCACGAGCATTCCGGCGGCGCAAAGGGCGAGCGCGGCGTGGCCGACGCGCGTCTGCTGCGCGTTGGCGACGAGCCGATCTGGCTCGTCGAAGACGATGCGGGCCGGCGCTTCGCTCTTTCGGCGACCAATGGCGCGCTGATCGAGTTCGACCAGCAGGCGGCGGAGCGAATCGCGCGCGACTGGCTCGGGGCGCCTTCGCTGCTCTATCTCGACACGGTGGACACGGCCGTCGGCCTGCGCAACGCGGAGACGCTGAAGCCCTTCCATCGCTTTGCGACCGGCGATGCGGCGGGCACGCAGATCCTCGTCTCGGCGCGCACCGGCGAGGTCGCGCAAGCGGCGACGCGAGTCGAGCGCGCTTTCGTCTATGCCGGCAATTGGCTGCATCTCTTCCGCTGGCTCGATCCGCTCGGCGCCGGCGATTATCGGCGCGACGCGCTGACCTATGCTGGATTTTTCGCGGCCGTCGGCGCCTTCTCCGGCGTCGTCATCGGCTGGATCAAGTGGAAACCGGGATTTTTCGGCCGTCCGACCTATGCGCGCGGACGCACGCAGCCCTATCGCGAGAGCTGGCTGAAATATCATTTCTGGGCCGGGCTGATCGGCGGGACTTTCGCCTTCGGCTGGGCGGCGAGCGGATTTCTCTCCACCAATCCGGGGCAGATTTTCTCGCAGGCGACGGCGAGCCGCGAAGAGCTCGCACGCTATCGCGGCCTCGCGCTTCCGCTGGCGGTCGTCGATTGGCGGCCCTCGGCCGCGCTCGGCCTCTCCGCCGATGTCGTGGAGCTCGTCTGGAGCCGTCTCGGCGAGGAGGCGCTGCTCATCGCGCAATCGCGCGACGGCGCGCGCCGCGCTTTGGCGGCGCCGGGCGCCGTCGCAGGGCTCGGCGACGAATCTCTCCTCGCCGCGGCGCGTCGGCTGAAGGAGGGCGTCGCCATCGCCTCCACGGAGACGCTCGCCGATTACGATTCCTATTATTTCGCCAATCATCGGCAGACGGCGCTCGACAAGCCGCTGCCGGTGCTGCGCGTCGATTTCGCCGACGCCGAGCGCACCTCGCTCTACATCGATCCGGCCGACGGTCGCCTGCTCGCGAAATTGGACACGAGCCGGCGCGCCTATCGCTGGCTCTATTCGGCCGTGCATCATTGGGATTTCGGCTGGTTCCGCAATCATTGGCTCTGGTGGGGCTGGATGGGCGTCTGGATCTCCTTCGGCGTCGCGCTCAGCGCCAGCGCCGTGGTGCTGGCGTGGCGGCGGCTGCGGCGCTCGCTTCCTGTTCCGGCGCCGGCGAGCGGCGAAAAGCGCGCGCGCCGCGCCGCCCAGACCGCCTGACCGCGCTGCGCTGATCTTTCGATTTATATCATAGGTTTAGAAGATAAGAGCCCCGCCTCCGTGAGGAGGCGGGGCTCTCTTGTTTTGTGCTCCTTCCCCGCTGTTGCGCCGGCGCCACAGGCGATGGGCGAAAGGCCGCCGCTGGGCGGCGAGGTCGAGCGAAGCTGTTGACGTCCCCTACGAAATCTACGTAGTCTATAGATATTATACGTAAGCGCGCCATGGGGGAGCGCTGCGTAGACCGTCGCCGTGGCTCGAAAGAGCCGCGTGCGACGGGACATGGGGAAACAGTGGTGATGTCGAGAGCGAGTGGAGCAAAGAGAGAGTCGCGTGCGAATTTGTTGCGCAGTGTCGGTTTCGCCTCATTGGCGGCGGCTGGCGTTCTGGCCTTCGGAGCGGTTTCGGTCGACTCGGCTGCGGCGCAATCGGCGCCCGCGCCGGCCGCCGTCCCCAATACGGCGGTCGCCCAGGCCGGCGCCGCCCCAGTGAGCGCCGATGTCGACGACGTCACTGTGACGGCGCGACTGCGCGAGGAAAAAGCCCAGGACGTGCCGCTGCCGGTCAGCGTCGTCGGCAGGAAGACCGCCGAGCGCGAGCATATCGAGCGTCTGGGCGATTTCGCGCAGAAAGTGCCGAATTTCGTTCCCTATGTCACCAATCCACGCACATCCGCTATGGCGATCCGCGGCATTTCGGGCATTTCCGGCGGCGCCGACGGCTCGGAATCGGCGGTCGGCCTCATCGTCGACAATGTGTTCTACACGCATGTCGGTTTCCAATGGGCCGACTTCGTCGATCTGCAGAGCCTAGAGGTGGCGCGCGGCCCGCAGGGCACGCTGCTCGGCAAGAATACGACGGTCGGCGCCGTCGTCATCCATACGCAGCTGCCGTCCTTCACGCCGGAGGCGAGCTTCGAGACCTCCTTCGCCAATCGCAGCCGCATCATCGAGAAGACGAATATCAGCGGGCCGATCATCGACGACAAGCTCGCCTATCGCGTCACCTTCTTCCTGGACAAGGGCGATGGCGCGATCAATGATGCGCTCACCGGCGCCGATCTCCTCAACAATAATCGCTGGGGCGTGCGCGGCCAGCTCTATTATGTCGGCGATAATTTCACCGATCGTCTGATCTTCGACCGCCTGCGCTCGGACGAATACAACAATTATTCGGGCGTTATCGGCAATACATTCCCGGTCTGGGCCAATGGCGCGATCAACACGACCTATGCGCAAAATCTCGCGTCGCGTCTGCACATTCCCTATCTCGTCAACAGTCCTTATACGCCTGTCATGTCGCGCCAGGGCAATCTTGACCAGCGCACGACGGGCGTCTCCAACGAGATCAATGTCCAGCTCGGGGAGAACACGTTCACAGCGATTTCCGCATGGCGCGAATTCCTCCTGCATCCGCGCAATTCGCTCGGCAACAACTATACCCAGATCAGCGGCAACGCCTTCGATGTGAAGGTCGACCAATATTCGCAGGAGGTGCGTCTCGCTTCGCCCAAGGATCAGACGCTCGAATGGCAAGTCGGCGTCTATTCGCTCCATGAGGCGGTGTCGTCCTATCAGCACACCGATTATGGCTATCAGGCGTCGCAATGGCTGCTGAACAATTTCAACGCCGACCCGGCTCTGCTCAACGGAACGGCGGAGCACACGGATGGCAAGGCGCGCACCTTCAGCCTCGCGGAATTCGGCCAGGCGACTTGGCATATCGACGAGCAATGGTCGCTGACCGCGGGCCTGCGCGATACGTTCGAGATCAGGGAAGGCTCGGACTTCGGCTGGTCGAGCGGCGTCTATACTTCGGCGCAAGTCGCCGCCATGCAGACCGCCTATGGCACGACCTTTTTCGACACCGGCGGACGCAAGGCGACGCGCAATTCGCTCTCCGGCCTCATCAATCCGTCCTATAAATACAGCGACAACATCCTGTTCTACGGATCGGCGGCGCGCGGCGAGAAGTCGGGCGCCATCAATACGGCGGCGCTGCCGGTTTTCGACAGCAAGGGCAATTTCAAGGAGTGGCAGCCGGTCGTCACCAAGCCGGAGGTGTCATGGGACTATGAGCTCGGCGTCAAGACCAATTGGCTCGACAATAAGCTCATCCTCAACGGCAATCTCTATTGGAACGACATCTATGACTTCCAGTCGATCCTGGTGAACACAGCCATCGTCGATGTGACCGGCGTGCCGCTGCGGAAGACCTATCTCGGCAATATCGGCCATGTGCGCCTGCGCGGCTTCGAGCTCGACGGCCGATGGAATCCGGTCGAGCGCTTGTGGATCACCTTCTCGGGCGCTCTCACCGATGCGCGCTATGTCAATTACAAGAACGCCGCGCCGCCGCCGGATTGGACATGGCCGGCCTCGCTCAATGTCAATGGCGTCGCCGCGCCGCTCTCCGTCGATCTTTCGGGGCAGCGCATCACCGGCGGCGTCGCCGGCAACAGCCCGGTCGCACCTTATTCCTTCAACATCGGCGCGAATTACGAACATCCGCTCGGCCGGATTTTCGAAGGGCTGGGCGGCGTCGCCGATGTCCCCGTCACCGCATTCGTCTATGGAAACCTCGCCTGGAAATACAAGACGCAGCTCTCGCAGCCGGGCTCGCTCTATTCGGTGTTCCAGCCGTCCTACTCCATCGTCAATTTCGGCATCGGCCTGCGGACCGACGACGATCGCTACAGCCTGCATTTCTGGGCGAAGAATCTCTTCAACGACAGATATGTCGTCGCGCAGACGATCGGCACGGCCACGACGACCGGCTCGGCTCCCCAGACGGTGACCTTCGGCGACAACGCCTTCCGCGCTTATGGGGCGACTTTGAAAGTGAAGCTCTACTGACGAGCAGAAAGCATGAGGAGTTTGTATCATGTCGAATTGGACGAGAAGCTTCCGCACGATCGCCGCTCTCGCGGCGGCGATCGCGGCGGGTGGAGCGGCGGCGGCGGATCTGCCGTCGACCAAGGCCGCGCCTGCGCCGCCGCTGGCGCCGGCGTTCAGCTGGCAGGGCTTTTATATCGGCGCCTATGCCGGCGCGCTGCTGGGCGAGGGGACCTTCACCTATTTTCGTGACACGCCGTTGCGCGGCTCGGGTTTCGTCGGCGGCGGCACGCTCGGCTATAATTGGCAATGGTCGCCGACCATCGTGCTCGGCCTCGAGGCCGATTTCGGCTATCGCGGCGCGATCAACGCCGAGACCGTCGCCTGGAACACGCCGAGCTCGACCGACACCGGCGTCTTCGGCACTTTCCGCGGGCGTCTCGGCTATGCCTTCACGCCGAAGTGGATCCTCTATGGAACGGCGGGCTTCGCCTATGGGTCCGATTTCGCGCCCGGCGCCTTCACGGCGATCCTGCCGCCGACGATCGGCCAGCTCTCCACGGGCTCGACCGTGCGCGCCGGCTGGACGGCGGGCGGCGGCGTCGAATACGCCTGGTCCGACAAGATCTCTGTGAAGGGCGAGTATCTCTATACGGAGCTCGTCGATTCGGGCGTGAGCTATTCCACCAATTTCGGCGCCGTGCCGATCAATGTGAAGAGCGCCGGCCATATCGTTCGCGGCGGCATCAACTATCATTTCGCGACGCCCGCCACTCCGGCGGCCGCGCCGCTCGTGACCAAGTAAAGCCTCCAAGTAAAATCTCGGAGCGTCCGCGGCGTTCTTCGGCGCCGCGGACGGTCAGCCGGCCGCCGCGACGCCGCTCCATTCGGCGCCGAGCATGGCCAGCACCGACAAGAGCAGCAAGGCGCCGGCGACGCGCGACAGGTTCCGGCTCGCCGCCGGCTCCGGCGTCCATCGCTGCGCGCCATAGCTCGCCGCGCAGCCGAGCGCGGAGTAGAGCGTCAGGCACAGAAAGCTCGTCGTCCAGCCATAGATCAGCGCATGCCGCCAGAACGGCCCATCGGCGGCGGCGAAGAACTGCGGCAGAATGGCGAAATAGAACAGCAGCCCTTTGGGATTGAGCAGGCTCGTCGCGACGCCGGCCGAGAAGGCGGCCCAATCGGTGCGTCCAGGGCGCCGGGTCAGCGCATCCAGGCCGCCGTCCGAGCGGATGAGGCGCAGGGCGAGCCAGGACAGATAGGCGACGCCACTATATTTGAGGGCGAGGAACAGCGCCGGAAACGCCTCGAAGACGAGCTGAAACCCCGCCGCCACCAGCAGAGTGAGCAGCGCATAGCCGGACGCTATGCCGAGCGCCGAGAAGCAGCCGGCGCGTCCGCCCGACGCCAGCGAGCGGCCGAGCACATAGAGCATGTCCGGACCCGGAACGGCGATCAGGCTGACGACCGTCGCCACGAACACCAGATAACGCCCGCTCACCTCGACGCGCTCCTCCCCGACGTCCCGAATGAGCCACGCTCCCGCCGCTCGCGTCAAGGCGTCGGCAGGCTTTCCCGAGGGCCAGGGCTGCGAATCCAGGTGAACAAACCCTGCACAGCCGCGTCATGCCGACGCTTGTCGCCAGCGTCCACGCCAGGACATTGCGACACGCGGGGAGAACACGCTGGAGAAGAAGCGGCGTTGTTCCGCTCATGTTCTCGGCTTTCCGTGTCGTCGCGGCGTGGATGGCCGCGACAAGCGACAAGCGCGGCCATGACGCTGGAACACGTCTGCTCGTCAACCCGAATTCGGAGCCCTGTTCCAAGGGCTCCGGCGGTTGACAAATTTTCCCAAGGGCCGTTTGTGGACAAGAGCGGCGTGCTGGGTCACTGATCCTCGAGGCGGCGGCAAGCGCGCAATTTGTCGCAGCGACGCGAAGGCCGCTTGCGGTCTCACGCCAAACTGCTCAAAACAAGCGCGCCCTTTGCGGATGGATTTGTTTCTATTCGCGTTGCCGAGCCGAGGCAGGGGTCAGGGTCGAACTCGCGAGAGAGGTTCCAGAAAGTGAGCAATGCGACAAAGGCGGAGCCGAGCCGCCGGGATATCTTGTTCCTCGCCACCGGGGCGGCGGCGGGCGTCGCCGCAGGCGCCGCCGTATGGCCGTTGATCGCGCAAATGAATCCCGACGCTTCGACGCTGGCGCTGGCCTCGACCGAGCTCGACATCGCGGCCATCCCCGAGGGGCAGATCGTCACTGTCAAATGGCGCGGCAAGCCGGTCTTCGTGCGGCACCGAACCAAACAGGAGATCGAGGCCGCGCAGAATGTCCCGCTCGTCGAGCTTCCCGATCCGCAGGCCGATTCGGCGCGGGTGAAGAAGCCGGAGTGGCTCGTCGTCGTCGGCGTCTGCACGCATCTCGGCTGCATTCCCACCGGCCATGAGGGGGAGTTCCACGGCTGGTTCTGCCCTTGCCATGGCTCCACCTACGACACGTCCGGCCGCATTCGCAGCGGCCCCGCTCCGAGCAATCTCGAAGTGCCCGATTACGCCTTTCTGAGCGACACCAAGATCAAGATCGGCTGATCGCGCCCCGCCGCCGTCCAACCTCCGAGACGACCATCCATGACCGGACATTCGACCTATACGCCGAAGAGCGGCTTTGCGCGCTGGCTCGAGCGGCGCCTGCCGATCCTCGGCTTCATCCACGAATCTTTCGTGGCCTATCCCGTCCCGAAGAATCTCAACTATCTCTGGACCTTCGGCGCGATCCTCTCCTTCATGCTGGTTGCGCAGATCGTGACCGGCATCGTTCTGGCGATGCATTACACGCCGGAGACGACGCTCGCCTTCGATTCGATCGAGCACATCATGCGCGATGTGAATTGGGGCTGGGCGCTGCGCTATGCGCACGCCAATGGCGCCTCCATGTTCTTCCTCGCCGTCTATATCCACATCTTCCGCGGCATGTATTACGGCTCCTATAAGGAGCCGCGCGAGGTGCTGTGGATTCTCGGCGTCATCATTTTCATGCTGATGATGGCGACCGGTTTCTTGGGCTATGTGCTGCCCTGGGGGCAGATGTCCTTCTGGGCGGCGACGGTGATCACCAATCTCTTCACCGCCATTCCCTATGTGGGCAATTCCATCACCACCTGGCTGCTCGGCGGCTATTCGGTCGACAACGCCACGCTCAACCGCTTCTTCGCGCTGCATTATCTGCTGCCCTTCGTCATCGTGGCCGTCGTCGGCCTGCATGTCTGGGCGCTGCATGTGACGGGGCAGAACAATCCGACCGGCGTCGAGGTGAAGGACATAAAGAAGGAGACCGTGCCCTTCACGCCCTATGCGACGCTGAAGGACGCCGTCGGTCTCGTCATCTTCGTCGCGCTCTTCGCCTGGCTCACCTTCTTCGTGCCCAATTACACGGGCCATCCCGACAATTACATCGAGGCCAATCCGCTGGTGACGCCGCCGCATATCGTGCCGGAATGGTATTTCCTGCCCTTCTACGCGATCCTGCGCGCCATCCCCAATAAGCTCGTCGGCGTCATCGCGCTGTTCGCCTCGATCCTCATCGTCGCGGCGCTGCCCTGGCTCGACACTTCCAAGGTGCGCTCGGGCGTCTATCGCCCGGCCTTCAAGAAATTCTACTGGGTCTTCGTCTTCGTGTCGGTCGGCCTCGGCTATCTCGGCGCGCAGCCGGCGGAGGGCGTCTATCTCCTCGCCGCCCGCATATTGATGGCCTATTACTTCCTGCACTTCCTCGTCGTGCTGCCGCTGCTCGGCAAATATGAGAAGACCTTGCCCGAGCCGCGGTCGATCGCCGCCTCCCTCGGCCAGGCCGCCACCGAGGAGAAGCCCCATGCGTGACGCGCGTCAGAGAGCACCGATCATGAAATCGGTCGTCGACTCTTGGAAATCGATCATTGTGGCGGCGGCGCTCGCCGGCGCCGCGGGGGCGGCTCCGGCGCTCGCGGAGGAGGGCGGCGCGCATTCGCAGCCCAAGCCGCCGCGGCAGGAATGGAGCTTCGCCGGCGCCTTCGGCCATTTCGACAATGCGCAGCTTCGCCGCGGCTACAAGGTCTATAGGGAGGTCTGCTCGAGCTGCCACTCGATCTCGCGCCTCGCCTTCCGCAATTTCGCCGAGAAGGGCGGGCCGGAGATCTCCGAGGCGGAGGCCAAGGCGCTGGCCGAGAGCTATAAGATCAAGGACGGCCCCAATGACGCCGGCGATTATTACGAGCGCCCCGGCCGGCTCAGCGACCGCGTCCCGCCGCCCTTCCCCAATGAGCAGGCGGCGCGGGCGGCGCTCAACGGCGCCTATCCGCCGGACATGTCGGTTCTCGCCAAGGCGCGCGGCTATTCGCGCGGCTTCCCTCTCTTCCTGGCGGATGCGCTGCCGGGCTTCTCCTATCAGGAGCATGGCGTCGACTATATCGTCGCCCTGCTCAATGGTTACGCGGAGGCGCCGCACGGCGTCGAGCTGGCGCCCGGCCAATATTACAACCTCTACATGCCCGGCCGCCGCACCGGCATGCCGCCGCCGCTCTCGGACGGCGCCGTGACCTATGACGACGGAACGCCGCAGACGGTCGACCAATATTCCAAGGATGTGAGCGCCTTTCTGATGTGGGCCGCCGAGCCCCATCTCGAGGAGCGCAAGTCGATCGGCCTGAAGGTGGTCGGCTTCCTGATCGTCTTGTCCTTCCTGGTCTATTTCACCAAGCGCAAGATCTGGTCGAACATCCAGCATTGACGCGACAAGGCGACGCGATCCGGTGAGATCGCGTCGCCGCTCACCCCTGCAGAAACGCCCGCACGCCATCCGCGACGAATTGCACCGCGAGAGCGGCGAGCAGCACGCCGAGCAGCCGCGTCAGCACGACATTGGCCGCCGTGCCGAAAAATTGCGCCACCTCGCCCGCGATCAGACAGAAGACCAGACAAATCGTCATGATCGCGGCGATGACCGCGATCAGCGTCGCGATGAGCGTCACGCTGCCATGCGCGTCGCTGGCCAGCAGCACGGTCGCCGTGATCGCGCCGGGGCCGGCCATCAGCGGAATGGCCAGCGGATAGGCGGCGATATTGTGCACATGCTCGGCGAGGGCCTTTTCCGCCGCTTTGGAGTCGCGCTGTATGCGCACGCCGAACACCATTTCCGAGGCGATGGAGAATAAGAGAAACCCGCCGGCGATGCGGAAGGCCGGAATGGAAATGCCCATGGCGCCGAGCAGCCTTTGGCCGACGAGCGCGGAGCCGGCGAGAATGGCGAGCGCATAGACGCTGGCGCGAAAGGCGATGATCCGTTTGGTGCGCGCCTCCACTCCCGAGGTCGCCGCGACGAAGACCGGCGCGAGGCCGAGCGGCTCGACCACGACGAGCAGCGTCACAAAGGCCGAGACGAGATAGTCGAGATCCATCCCGGCCTCCGGTGGGGAACGCATCCGGCAAGATAGCGCGCGGCGCATAGAGCGCCAGCATCGCCGGGGCCGAGTGCGCCGCTTTGCTTTGCCTGCCCGCGCGCCTATAGGTTGGCGCCAGTTTCCGCTTCCGTCGGCGCGGCGATTCGCCCGCGCCTGCGCTCAAGGACCGGTCCATGCGCGTTCTCGGCATTGAAACCACCTGTGACGAGACGGCGGTCGCCGTCGTGGCCTCGCGCATCGGCGGCGATGGCGGCGACATTCTCTCCAATGAGGTGATGAGCCAGATCGCCCAGCATGCGGCCTATGGCGGCGTGGTGCCGGAGATCGCGGCGCGCGCCCATATCGACGTGCTCGAGCGGCTGATCGTGCGCGCCCTCGACACGGCGGGGACCGATCTCTCCGGCGTCGACGCCATCGCGGCCTCGGCCGGGCCGGGGCTCATCGGCGGCATACTCGTCGGGCTCACGGCGGCCAAGGCGCTGGCGCTCGCCGCGGACAAGCCCTTCATCGCCGTCAATCACCTCGAGGCCCATGCGCTGACCGGCCGCCTCACCGAGCGGCTCGACTTTCCCTATCTCGCTCTGCTGATCTCGGGCGGCCATACGCAGCTCGTCGCCGTGCTGGGCGTCGGCGACTATAAGCGGCTCGGCTCCACAGTGGATGACGCGGCCGGCGAAGCCTTCGACAAGGTCGCGAAAATGCTGGGCCTGCCCTATCCCGGCGGCCCGCACATAGAGCGGCTCGCGGAGGAGGGCGAGGCCGGGCGCTTCGACTTCCCGCGGCCCATGTTCGGCCGCGAGGGCGCGGATTTCTCGCTCTCCGGCCTCAAGACCGCGGTGCGCCAGGAGATCGCGCGGCTGGAGATCGCGCGCCCGGGACCGCCGACGGAGCGCGACGTCGCCGATCTCGCCGCCTCCTTCCAGGCGGCCATTGTCGACGTGCTCGTCGATCGCGTGCGCTCGGGCCTGCGCATCTTCACGCAGAATGGCGGCCGACCCAATGGTCTCGTCATCGGCGGCGGCGTCGGCGCCAATGGCGCGATCCGCCGCGCGCTCACCCGCCTCTGCGCCGAGACCGGCCTGCGCTTCGTCTCGCCGCCGCCGAACCTTTGCTCGGACAATGGCGCGATCGTCGCCTGGGCCGGGCTCGAGCGTTTCGCGCGCGGCATGACGGATGATCTCACCTTCGCCGCGCGCCCGCGCTGGCCGCTCGACGCCAATGCCGGACCGCTCCACCACGGCAAGGCGTGAGCTTGCGATGCGGCGGCCGGCGGGGCGGTTGAGATGAAGCGGCTGTTGCTGGCCGCGGCGGCGACCTTCTCGGTTCCGCCTCCGCCCGGCGGCCTGCTGTCGCAGGAGCCGCTGGCGGTCGGCGTGCGCGTCTTCTACGGGCCGCGCGCCGGCTTCGAGGACCTCGATCTGCGGCTCATCGGCGGCGCGCGAAAATCCATCGACATGGCCGCCTATGTGCTGACCGACCGCGCGGTGATCTCGGCGCTGGGCGCCGCCGCTATGCGCGGCGTGCGCGTGCGCATCTATCTCGATGGGGAGGAGCGCGGCGGCCTCAGTCCCGCGATCGAGGCCGTCGCCGCGGCGCGCAATATGGAGATCAAACGCAAGGGCCGCTCGCGCGACCTCATGCATCTGAAATCCTATCAGGTGGACGGGCGGGCGCTGCGCAGCGGCTCGGCCAATTTTTCCGTCTCGGGCGCGGAATTCCAGGACAATGACCTCATATTGATCGAAAGCCCGGCCGCGGTCGCGCAATTCGAGGAGACCTTCGAGCGGCTGTGGGCGCGCTCGGACAATCAGAAGATCGGGATGAGATGAGCAGCGAGGAGAAGATCGCCGTGCTCGGCGCCGGCGCCTGGGGCACGGCGCTCGCCAATGTGGCCGCGACCGGCCGCTCGGGCGTCGCGCTCTGGGGGCACGATCCTGCCCATATCGCCGCTCTGGCGCGCGATCGCGAGAACTGCGCCTATCTCCCCGGCCTGCCGCTGGCCGCGGGCGTCGCGCCCTGCGCCGAGCCGGAGGCGGTCGCCGGCGCCGGCGTCGTGCTCGCCGTCGTCCCGGCGCAGGCGATGCGCGAAGTGGCGCGGCGCTTCCGCGCCATTCTCGCGCCGGGAACGGCTTTCGTCATCTGCTCCAAGGGCATAGAGCGCAGCACGCGCCGCTTCATGAGCGAGGTGGCGGCCGAGGAATTGCCGCAGGCGAAGATCGCCATTCTCTCCGGCCCGAGCTTCGCCGCCGACGTCTGCCGCGGTCTTCCCACGGCGGTGACGCTCGCCGCCCGCGACGAGGCGCTGGCCAAGCGCCTTTGCGAGACATTGTCGACGCGCGCCTTCCGCCTCTATCGCTCCACCGATGTGCTCGGCGTCGAGATCGGCGGCGCGGCGAAGAATGTGCTCGCCATCGCCAGCGGCATGGCGGCGGGCAGGGCGCTGGGCGCCAGCGCCGGGGCGGCGCTGATCGCCCGCGGCTTTGCCGAACTGACGCGCCTCGGCCGCGCCTATGGCGTCAATCAGGAGACTTTGATGGGCCTCTCCGGCCTCGGCGATCTGGTGCTGACCTGCGGCTCGGCGCAATCGCGCAATTTTGCGCTGGGCGCGGCTCTGGGGCGCGGCGAGGCGCCGCTCGAGGCCGCCCATGGCAAGCTCGCCGAGGGCGCCTTCACCGCCTGCGCTCTCGTGGCCATGGCCAAGGAGCGCGGCGTCGAAATGCCGATCGCCGAAGCGGTGGATGCGATTTTATCGGGCGCGATCGGCGTCGATCAGGCGATAGAGGCGCTGCTGATGCGGCCGCTGAAGGCCGAGGCTTGAGCTTTCGTTGACGGCTTCGTGCGATCTTCTCGCCGATGCAATGCGAGCCTGAAGTCTGCGTTGTGAAGATGTTCGCGCCCCGACCCCGACCCTCCCCCGCTTCGCGGGAGAGGGAGCAGATTCCGCGCTTCATCGGCGCTTCGCGAAACGTCGCCGCCCCCCTCTCCCGCGCAGCGGCCGAGGGTGAGGCGGGGGAGGGTGAGGGAGGGAGCCTTCGGTTTCCCGCCCTCGTCGTCCTCATCCTCCTCGGCGCCGCTCTGCGCCTCTATGCCGCGCAAGGCGATCTCTGGCTCGACGAGATCTGGACGCTGAACCTGCTGGAGCGGGCGCATTCTTTCGGCGATGTGTTCATCGGCCTGCATCACGACAATAATCACGTCGCCAATTCCGCCTGGCTCTGGCTGCTCGGGCCGGACGCTCCGGTTCCGCTGATGCGGCTGGCGGCGGTCGTGCTCGGCGTTCTGGCCATTCCCGCCGCCGCGGTCGCCGGCCGCCGCTATTGCGAGACCGCCGGCCTCCTCGCCGCTCTCGTCTTCGCGACCTCCTATTTCTTCGTCCATTACGGCTCCGAGGCGCGCGGCTACGCCGGCATGACGCTCGCCGTGCTGCTGGCCTATGCGCTCGTGGACGCCATTCTGGTCGAGGGAGCCGATCGGCGCCGTCTGCTGGCGCTCGCGGCGGCGATCGGCTTCGGGACCTTCTCGCATCTCACCATGATCGAGGCGACGGCCGCGCTCGTTCTGACGGCGGTCGCGCGCGCTCGTCGGCGCGGCCTCCGCAGGGCCCTCGCCATCGCCGCCGTCGCCGGATTCGCCAGCCTTCCGGCGCTCTTGTGCTTCGTCTATGGCGCGCTGGCGCCGGATTTTCAGCTCGGGGCCATGGTTCCGCTGAGTCCGGCGATCTTCGCCGAGGGCGTCGCCGGAATGGCGCGGGCGACTTTGGGCTTTCCCCGCGGCGTCGATGATTTCGCCCTTCTCGGCGCGGTGGGGCTGCTCGCGCTCGGCCTGCTGGCGGTTCTGCCGGCCGAACGCCGGGTTTTCCCGGCGATCGCCGTCTTCGGCCTGCCGCTGCTGCATGTGGCCGCCGCCCTGCCGAGCCAGCAATATCCGCGCTTTCATTCCACCGCGGCGATCGGTCTGGCGTTGCTCGCCGCCGAAGGCTGCGCCGCTCTCTATCTCGCGGGAGGCTGGAGGCGCTGGGCGGCGATCGTCCTGCTTTCGGGGTTTGCGGCCGGCGACGCACTGCAACTCGCCGATTTCTACCGCGACGGCCGCGGCCATTACGCCGATGCGGTGAAGATCATGGCGGAGCGGATAGAGGCGCCTTACGCCGTCGATTTCGCGCGCGGCGAGACGAAGGCCGTCGTCGCTTACTATGCGCGCAAGCTCGGCGTCGCGGCGACGCCCATCGCCCCGGCGGAGTGGTGCGCGTCCCCGCCGGCGTTTCTGCTGGTGGTCGATCTGCCGGATTCGAACGCCGACCATGCGGAGCGGCGCTCCGCCGGGCCACAGGATTGCCGCGCGGATTTCCGGCGCCGCGGATATTTCCCGGCCTCGGGCCTCTCGGGTTTCGCCTGGACGCTCTATGAGCGCGAGGCGAGTCCGGAAAAGGAGATCACAAAGTCGGCGCGATGACGCGCACGCGTTTCTTGACGCCGTCGGCGCCGACGATCTCCCGCGTCGTCTCATGCACTTCGACCGGGCGCTTCTCCGGCTGCGCGGCTTCCGGGCCGGGGAGATTGGGCGAGACGGCGCCGCGCGCCGCGCGCGCGGCGATGGGCCGCGACATCTCTTCCGCCTTTTCCGCCGAGACGACGAGATCGCCCTTATTGCGCTCGGCCAGCAGCCGCTCGGCCTCGGCGAGCGTCTCCGCCCAGCTGCGGCCGGCCGGGCGGCAGGAGCAGGTCGGGTCGTAGCTCTTGGTGAATTTCAGCGCATTGGGATGGTCTGCATAGGCCTCGCCGTCCATCGACACCGCGGTCTCTATGTCGCGTGAGGGCGAGCGTGTGTAGAGCGCCACCTCGACATTGGGGCATTGCGCCCGGCAGAGCTCCTGGAGATCGGAGAGATTGGCGCGCCGCGCCGAATAGCTGATCGGGAAGAAGCCGCCGTCGCAAGCGCGCACGCAGACCGCCAACGAGCCGCCGCGGGCGACCGGCGCGCCATCTTCGTCCACATCGCGTTCTTGCGGCGTCGCCGGGAGCTCGCGGCCCGCCGTCGGCTCCTCTTCCTGCGAGCCGAACAGCTCCTCGAAAATATTGCGCTGGCGAGAGACGACGCGCGTCGGCTGCTGCCGGCACTGCTGATCGAAGCGCGCCTGCAGCGCCTGCCGCTGGCCGTCGCCCGAACTCTGCTGGAGCGAGCCGAGATTGGAGCGCATCTGCGCGATGCGGCCGTTGATCGCGCCGCATTGCGGCGGCGGGGCGTTGCCGAAGAACAGGAATTGCTGCCGATCGCAGCCGATCGAATGCCCATAGGCGACGGTGCGGTCGATCTCTCTCTGCTGGGTCGCGGCGGCGGCGCGATAGCGGGCCGAGCCCGCATTATTGCTGGCGGCGGCGATCTGCGCGCGCAGACTGTCGCAATAGGCCGATTGCGCCAGCGCCGGCGAGGCGAGCAGCGCGGCGGCGGCGAGGGCGAGCGCGCCGGCGAGGCGACGCAGCGGCCCCTTCCGCGAAGCTGTCTCCGGAGTGATATGTTTGGCCGACATTGGTCCTATATCACGCGATTCGAAAGGCGAGGCGCCGGAGGCCGGCGAATCCGAAACCGTCGAGCTCGAGACCATATCGGGCATATCGTCCGTCCGATCAATCGGCTCGCGATTGTCGCGAGCTTCTTGTCGCGAACAAGGCGCATCACGACATTCGTCGAGGGAATGTCCCGGCGCTGTGGAGGAACGCACTTATGAAGCCGTCCAAATTCGTCCTGTCCGCTCTCGTCGCCACGGGGCTTTTCGCCGCCGCGGGCGTAGCGCCCGCCCGAGCCGACGGGCCGGACCTTATTTTCCGTAAGTCGACCGACTTCAAGCTGCTGACTCCGAACGATAAATTGGCGACCTATGTGCTCGACGACCCCGACATAGACGGCGTCGCCTGCTATTATACCGTGCATGAGAAGGGCGGCGTCGCTGGAATGTTCGGCGTGGCGGAGCAGACCTCCGATGTGTCGCTCGCCTGCCGCCAATATGGGCCGGTGAAATTCAAGGACAAATTCGCTCAGGGCGACGAAGTGTTCAGCGAGCGCCGCTCGGCCCTGTGGAAGCGCCTGCATATCGTGCGCGGCTGCGACGCCAAGCGCAATGCGCTGGTCTATATGGCCTATTCCGACCGGCTGATCGAGGGCTCGCCGGAAAACTCTACCTCGAGCGTGCCGATCCAGCCCTGGGGGGCGGGCGATGTCGCGCAATGCGGCGAGTTCCTGAAAAAATGACCGGCCGGCGGGCCTGCGCCCGCCTGCGCTCATTCGCTGCAGGATCAATCGCTGCAGGATCAATCGCTGCAAGAGACGACGGCGGCTTCCTGCGTCACGGGCCTGCGCGCCGAGGCCGGGCCGATCGCGGAGGTCACGTCGTCGGCGCGGCCGAAGGCCACAGCGGGACCGTGACCATGCGACTCGCACCAGGAATCGGCGACGATCTTCCCGCAATCTTTCTTCTGCGTGATGCATTCGACGACGCCGTAGCCTTCGTGGCCGGAAATCAAATAGACGTTTCTCGGCGCTTCGGCGGCGCGGGCGCCGCCCTGGGCCGCCGCGAGCAGCAATCCGCCCAGCAGCGGAATGGCGAGACGCGGGAGGACGAGACGCTGAAAATCGGTGGAGAACATGGGGGGCACGCCTCGCGCGGGGACGCTCATTCGCCTCGCCGCGCTGGCTTTCGGTTTATACGATCGCGGTTAAGGCGCGGTTAAGTTCGCGCCGATTTGGGGGCGAGGTCTCGCGGAAGTGGGGCGGGTTGGATTTTGGCTCTTGGCCCAAAACGGGCGGTCACGGGAACCAGTCAAGTCTCGACCAAAATCACGCTCGACGCATTGTAAGCTTTAGAACGCACCTATTGCGCAAATTTGTGGGTCCTTTAGGTGATATCGCCTCGAGCAAGGTCGTAGGAACGACGGCAAGGAAGATGAGCGAGGTGGCAGTAGCAGTTTCCGGTGAATGGCGCGCCCATCTCTTCTGGGTCGATGCTCACAATATCTCTGGCCATCTCTGAGCCGCGTGCATGACGGACAAAATCTCGATGTCGTTCGATGTGACGCGATAGGGGATAATATAGGGAATGTCGGCCAACACCAGCTCACGTGTGCCGGTGAGGCGGCCCGGGCGACCGATCGCCGGATGTTCCTCGAGAGAATCCACGGCCGATACGATCCGCGCAAGGACGCGTGCGGCGGCGGGATTGTCCTTTGTGATATGCGCGCCAATCTGGTCCAGCCGCCGCACGGCCCGCTTGGTCCAGCGGATCGTCCGATGGCTCATGCCGGGCGGGCGGGCTTTACATATTTTTGAATGACATCAGCAAGTTCCGCCTTCGAGGAGAAGTCTCCGCGCTCGGCGTCGGCCAATCCGGCTTCGATCTCGGCGAGCTGCCACGCCTCACGCTCGACAAAGTCCTCGATCGCCTGCGCCACCACGAACGAGCGGGGGCGGTCGAGCTTCTGCGCCAGCTTTTCGAGCTTGGCGGCGGTGGCGTCCGGCACGCGGACAGTGAAGGCGGTCACGGGCTTTGATCTCCGAGGTTCAAATTGATTATCGAGGAACCAATCAGGTTCAGTCAATGCCATTCTGACATGAAGCTCGCGCCGGCGATGTCGGGGGCCGCCCGCTTGTAGCTCGGCGGCTTTTCCCTATAGTCCGCCTCGACAATTCCCACGGCGGACGAGGCTATGACGACCACACCCCTGCGCATCGGCACACGCGGCAGCCCTCTCGCTCTGGCGCAGACGCGGCAGCTGCGGTCCTTGCTGGCCGCGGCGCTCGGCCTCGCCGAGGACGCGCTGCCGATCGAGGTCATCCGCACGACGGGCGATATCATCCAGGATCGGCCGCTCTCGGAATCGGGCGGCAAGGGGCTCTTCACCAAGGAGCTCGACATCGCCCTCATCGAGGGGCGCATCGATCTCGCCGTGCATTCCTCCAAGGATTTGCCGACGCATCTGCCGCCGGAGATCGCCATCGCCGGCTATCTCCCGCGCGAGGATGTGCGCGACGCCTGGATCGGCCGCAATGGCGCGACGCTCGACGCGCTGCCGAAGGGCGCGGTGGTGGGCACGGCCTCGTTGCGGCGCGGCGCGCAGGTCAAGCGGCTGCGTCCGGATATCTCGATCGTCCTGCTGCGCGGCAATGTCGAGACCCGGCTGCGCAAGGTGGAGAGCGGCGAGGTGGACGGCACGCTGCTGGCGCTCGCCGGGCTGAAGCGGCTCGGCCTCGAGCGCCATGCGACCGCCATTCTGCCGATCGAGGATTTTCTTCCTGCCGCCGGGCAGGGCGCCATAGCCGTGACCAAGCGCGCCGGCGACGTGCGCGTCCGCGAGGCGCTCGCTGCGATCCTCGATCCGGCGACCGCCGCGGCGCTGGCCGCCGAGCGGGCCTTTCTCACCGTGCTGGACGGCTCCTGCCGCACGCCCATCGCCGCTCATGCGCGGCTCGACGGCGAGGAGATCGCGTTCCACGGCATGGCGCTACGCGCCGATGGCTCGCAGGTCTATGAGGCGCGACGGCGCGGGCTCGCCATGGACGCCGCGCTGATCGGCGACGATGCGGCCAATGAAATATTGCTGCGCCTTCCGAACGGGGTCGCGGGCCTCGCATGAGGCGCGTTCTCGTCACGCGGGCGAGAGAGGACGCCGAGCGCACGGCGGAAGAATTGCGGCGGAGGGGCTTTGCGCCATTGATCGCGCCGGTTCTGGAGATCGCCGCGACCGGCGCTGCGATTCCGGCGGAAAATTTCGACGCCGTTCTCGCGACCAGCGCCCGCGCGATCCGATATGCGGGCGAGGAGCTGGCGGCTTTGTACGCGCCCTTCTTCGTCGTGGGGGCCAAGACGGCGCAGGCGCTCGCGGCGCGCGGCGCGCAGGCGCAGGCGAGCGCACCCGATGTGGCGGCGCTGACCGCGCTGTTGCAGGCCCGCTTCGCCGCGCCGGTGCGATTCCTCTACCTCGCCGGCCATGACCGCAAGGACGATCTCGAATCCTTCCTGCGCGCGCGGGGCGATGCGGCGACGATCGTCGAGACCTATGAGGCGCGCGCGGCGCCGGCGCTCGGCTCCGCGGCCACAGTCGCGCTCTCCGCCGACGAGATCGACGCCGTGCTGCATTATTCGGCGCGCAGCGCGTCGATCTTCCTCGCGCTGGCCGACGCCGCCGGAGCGCCCGCGACGCTGCGCGCGCGCGTCGCGCATCTCGCTCTGTCGGAAGAGGTCGCGCGCGTGTTGCGCGATGCGGGCTGCGCCGAGATTCGCGTCGCCGCCGCGCCGGATCAGGCGAGCCTTCTGGCTGCGCTCGAGGCGGTTTTGCGATAAGGGCCGCGCTCACGCCAGCGGGACGAAAATTGCATAGCGTCGCCGGCGCCTTTAAGCTGCATCCTTACGCCTGTCCCACTGGCGCCATCGCGTCGCGTCGATCGGCCCTGCTCCTCCGAGGATGAAATGACGACGACGTCGATTCTCCGACGACGATTTTTTTCTTTTCTCGTTCCGGCTCTGGCCATTTGCGCGGCCGCGCTTTCGCCGGCGCTGGCGGAGCGCCTGCCGCTTTCGGACAATCTCGTCGATCTGCGCAGCGCGCAGGGCCGCGAGTGGTTCCTCGAGGCCGAGGCGCGCGAGGCCTATTGGCCGCTCTCCTCGGAATTCGTCACCCAGAAGAATGGCTCCTTCTGCGGCGTCGCCACTCTGGTGATGCTGCTCAACGGCCTCGACATTCCCGCGCCCGCCGGTGCGGGCGAAGGCGTCAGGAGCGAAGGCGTCAGGAGCGAAGGGATGGGGAGCTTCTCGCAGGACAATGTCTTCAGCGAGAAGACCGAGGCGGTGGTGAAGCAGGAGACCATATTGCGGCGAGGCATGACGCTCGACGAGTTCGGCGGCCTCGTCGCGAGCTTCGGCCTCGAGGCGAAGGTCACGCATGCGGCGCAGAGCTCGCTGGATGAATTCCGCGCCAGCGCGGTGGAGCATCTCGCGCGCAAGCGACGCCATGTCGTCGTCAATTATCAGCGCGCCGCGCTCGGGCAGACGCGCAGCGGACATATCTCGCCGCTCGCCGCCTATGACGCCAAGACGGATCGCTTCCTGCTTCTCGACGTGGCGCGCTACAAATATCCGCCGGTCTGGATCTCCGCCGCGGATCTGTTCAATGCGATGAATACGATCGACGCCGGCAATGAAAGCCGCAGCCGCGGCTTTGTTCTCATCGGTCCGCCGACCGGAATAGGCAGTGGCCAATAGGCGGGCGGCCACTGCGCATTGCCTCTCACACGAGCACTCGATGCGATTGCTTCTCTGCTTTTTTCTCTCCCTTCTCGCTCTCGCCGCCGCGGCCGAGCCGGTCGCGACGGGGCGGCGTGGCATGGTGGTGAGCGAGCATCGTCTCGCGAGCGACATCGGACTCGACATATTGAAAGCCGGCGGCAACGCCGTCGACGCCGCGGTCGCTGTCGGCTATGCGCTCGCCGTCGCGCATCCTTGCTGCGGCAATCTCGGTGGCGGCGGATTTCTGCTGCTGCATCTGCCGGGGCAGGGCGAGCGCTTCCTCGATTTTCGCGAGACCGCGCCGGGCGCCGCCACGCCCGATATGTTTCTCGACACAAAGGGCGCGGTCGACAAGGAGGCGAGTCGCATCGGCTATCGCGCCGTGGCGGTTCCAGGAACGGTGATGGGCCTCGAGACGGCGCTCGCGAAATACGGCCGCCTGCCGCGTGAGAAAATCCTCGCGCCGGCCATTGCGCTCGCCGAGCGCGGCTTTGTTCTCGAGGAGGCGGACATTCGCCTGCTGCGCGCCGCGACGCGATTGAAGGACAGTCCCGCCGCGGCGAAAATCTTCTCGCGCCCGGATGGCTCGCCGCTGCAGCCGGGCGATCGTCTCATTCAGAGCGATCTCGCGCGTCTCTTGCGCGACATTGCGGCGCAGGGGCCGCGCGCCTTTTATGAAGGGCGCATTCCGCAGGCGATCGAGCGCGCCGCGCAGGCCGAGAAGGGCGTGATCGCGGCGCAGGATTTCACGCTCTATGAGGTGATGGAGCGCGCGCCGGTCCATTGCGTCTATCGCGGCTATGATTTCTACTCCTCCGCGCCGCCGAGCTCGGGCGGCGTGGCGCTGTGCGAAATATTGAATATTCTCGGCGGCTATGATCTCGCCGGCCTCGGCTTTCATACGCCCGAGTCCTCGCATCTTCTCGTCGAGGCGGAGCGTCGCGCCTTCTTCGATCGCAATAATTCTCTCGGCGATCCGGATTTCGTGAGCAATCCGGTCGCGCGTCTCACATCGTCGGCCTATGCGGCCGCGCTGCGAAAAAGCATCGTCGCCGATCACGCGACGCGCTCGGCCGATCTTTCGCCCGGCTCCGCGCCGCGCGAGCGGCTGGAGACGACGCATTATTCCATCGTCGACGGCGAGGGCGGCGCAGTCTCCGTCACTTATACGCTCAACGGCTATTTCGGCGCGCAGATCATCGCGCCGGAAACCGGCGTGCTGCTCAATGACGAGATGGATGATTTTTCCGCAGCGCCCGGCGCGGCCAATGGCTTCGGCCTAGTGCAGGGAAGCGCCAACGCCATAGCGCCCGGCAAAAGGCCGCTCTCCTCCATGTCGCCGACCATTGTGATGAAGGATGCAAAGCCCGTCCTCGTGCTCGGCAGTCCCAATGGGCCGCGCATTATTTCGGTGGTGCTGCAGACGGCGCTCAATGTCATCGATCATCATATGACTGTGGCGCAGGCGGTGGCGGCGCCACGCATTCATCACCAATGGCTGCCGGATGTCGTGCTGGCCGAGCCCGGCGCGTTCTCCGCCGACACGCGGCGGCGGCTCGAGGCGATGGGGCATGAGATCGAGGATCATGCGCCGTTCGGCGCCTCGGAGGCGATCGAGATCAGCGATGGCGTGATGACGGGCGTCAATGATCCGCGCTCGGCGGCGGGGGCGGCGCGCGGCTATTGAGCCGGAGCGAGAGACGGAGGGCGCGCGGATGCAAATCGACTGGACGAATTTCACCCCATGGAGCGCGGCGGCGGGCGGCGTGGCGATCGGCCTCGCGGCGGGCCTGATGATCTTGCTGCTCGGGCGCATAGCGGGCGTCAGCGGCATTGTCGCCGGCCTGCTGCCGCCCGCGAAAGGCGACGTCTCCTGGCGCGTCGCTTTCGTTCTCGGCCTCTTCGCCTCGGCGGCGCTTCTGCGGCTCGCCGGCGCGGCGCGGACGCCGGTCCTCGACATAGGCTATGGCGCGACGATCCTCGCCGGACTGCTCGTCGGCTATGGCGCGCGGCTCGGCGGCGGCTGCACCAGCGGGCATGGCGTCTGTGGCCTGTCGCGTCTGTCGCCGCGCGCGCTCGTCGCGACCGCCGCCTTCATGACGAGCGGCGCGCTCACCGTTTTCGTTCTGCGTCACATCTTGGGGCGGCCATGACCAAATCGACGATCGCCGCTTTCGCCATCGGCCTTTTGTTCGGCCTCGGCCTCTGCGTTTCCGGCATGATACTGCCGAGCAAGGTGAAAGGCTTTCTCGACGTGGCCGGTCCCTGGGACCCGTCGCTCGCCTTCGTGATGGGCGGCGCCGTCGGCGTCGGGCTGATCGCCTTTCGTTTCGCGCGCGGCCGCTCGCGCGCGCTGCTCGGCGAGGAGATGCGCCTGCCCAAGGAGCGTCGCATCGACGCGCCGCTCGTCATCGGCGCGACGATCTTTGGAGTTGGCTGGGGACTCGGCGGCGTCTGCCCCGGCCCGGCCATCGTCGACCTCGCTTTTCTCGATCCGCAGATCGTCGTCTTCGTGCTCGCGATGATCGCTGGAATGGCGCTCGAGAAAGGCGCGCGCGGGTTTCTTGCCTCACTCCGCGATCTGTGCGGCGCGCGCTGACGCTCAGTCGCCGCGCGCCAATATTGCCTTAATGCGCGCGTCGAGACGTTGCGCGAAGGCTTCGGTCGAAAAGCGCGTCTCGGCGAGCCTGCGCGCCGCCGCGACCTTGGCCTCGCGCGTTTCGCGATCGTGGAACACCGCCTTCATCGCTTCGACGCTTCCCGCGAGATCGGGCTCCGCCCAGAGCTGGTCGCTGCGCGTGCGCGGATATTCGCCCGGGCCAACGGGAATGAGACGATAGGGGACGAGGAAGGACGTGCGCTCGTCGCAAAATTCCATATTGCCGGAATAGGCGGTGGCGATCACCGGCGTCTCCAATGTCATCGCCTCCAGCATATGATAGCCGAAGCCCTCGGCGCGATGCAGCGAGACATAGCAATCTGCGCCTTCGATCAGCGCCACCTGCTCTTCATCGTCGAGAATGCGATCGACGAGCACGATCCGCTCGCATTCGGAGACGACATTGCGAATCGAGCGCCACACATCCATCTCGCGCGTCGCCCGCACGCGGTCGACGCTATGAGTCTTGATGACGAGCTTGACCTTCGCATCATGGGGAAAGGCCGCGAGAAAGGCGCGCATCGTCCCGAGCGGATTTTTCCGATAGACGCCGGAGAGCGCGTCGCAGGACGCGAGAAAGACGAAATCATCGGCGCGCGCGATATCTTCATAGACGAGAGCGCGCGCCGCCTCGCGTCCTCGCTTGCGCACGGGACGCGCCGAAGTGCCGACCGTATGGGTCGGCCTGTGGCCGGCGAGCGCCTGCGTCGTGAAGGACGACGCCGACCAGAGCTCGTCGACGAGCGTCAGTCCGAGCATTTGCGCCGGATGCGGCGTCGGCATTTCGAGATAGGGAAAGCCGATGAGCCGGCTGTTCGACCAGACATCCGGCAGATAGGCGATCGCGCTCGGCAGCTCTTCGAGATTGAGATGAAGAATATTGATCTTGGCGCGGCCGAGCGTCGTCGGCAGCGGCGTCGCATCGGCGCGAATCCGATTGGGATAATCCAGAGCGAAGTCGCAGAGCCGCACGGAATGATCGAGACGCTCGAGCGCCGCGGCGAGAGCGCGGCAGCTGTCCGCTATGCCGAGCTGCCGGCTGAACGGGCCGATCAGCTGAATATCGACCGTCTCGTCATCGACCGTCTCTTCATCGGGCGCGGATGGCGCGGCCGAATGCGCGCGATGTCCGGAGGGCATGCGCGAGCGAAAGCGCTTCGCGCCATAATCATAGCCGAGCGACTCGATCGACGCGCGCCAGCTCGCTGCGTCGACGCCGCCGGCGCCGAACAGGCGGCGCGACTCTTCGTCGAAGGGCGTGACGCCATCCTGCGGCGACACGAAGGCCTCGAGCCAGTCCGGCGGAATGTAGCGCAGATAATGCGGCGCCCGGGCGCCGAAGAGCAGCACGGCGAAATAGGCCGCGCGCCGATCGTCTTCCCGCGCGAAATTCGCGCCGCGGAGAATGGGATGCGCGTCGAGAAAGCGCTTCATGAAGGACGAGAGCGGGAAACGAATGTCCGTCTCGTCGCAGGCGCACAGCAGCTCCGCATGAATGTCGGCGACGAGGCAGTCTTCGACGTCGAAGGCCGCGGCGCCATAAGCCGCCCAGCGAAAAATCGCATCGAGCCGCGCGGCCTCGGTCGCGCTCTTCGACGGAGGCTCGGCGAAGAGACGCATCGCTCGGCTCGGCGCGAAGCGATCGTCCGGAGTCGGCCCGTCATCGAGAAATTCAATGTCGCGCGCGGAGAGCGGAATGCGCAAGGGGCGCCGCGCGCGCCCGTAGAATTCGACGTAATGCGCGAGGAAGGCTTCGCGATCCGCGGTCGAGATGGTCGCGTCGAATGTGTCTGCGAGATCCCATTTGTAGCGATTATGGTCGAGATAGGCGCATAGCGCCTCGCCGAGAATGGGCGGCGGGGAGGGGACGGGCGTCGGCGCGAACAGCAGCTCCTTCAAGCCGAACGCCTGTGGCGCATGAGGCGCGGCGCGTTCGATCGCCGCGCTGTCGCGCGAGGCGAAAGCCTTGCCGAAAGTCGCGCGAAGATAGTCGTCCCGACCGAGGCGGCGTGCAAGGAGCGCGTGTCGTTGCGTCGATGTCAGCTCGAACAGCGTCTCCGCAACGGCGTAGACGCGAATCCTCGCGCCGTCGCCGCGCGAGAAGGCCGAGGGAATCTTGACGTCGAAGCCGTGGCGGCCGTCGCCTATGCCATGCGCGGCGAGATCGTCTCTGCGCAGATCCGCCGACCGCTGGCAGACGAAAACATCGTCGACGAATAGATCGACGAGCACGCGTCGGCCCGGATGCGCGGGATAATAGGCCCAGCCATGGACGACGCCGTCATGAAAACCATCCAGCCGCCCGACAATGTCGAGATCGCCGGTCGGAAGGCCGAGCATGAGGCGAAGCAGCTCGAGCGCTCGGCGCTTGGCGACGCCCATGCTCGTCACTCGACGCCGATGTGCAAGACGAAATCGAGCGTCTCGCCGGGGCGGGCATGCGCGATTCCGGGTTTCTCGTCGAGCTCGCCGGCGAAATCGATCGGCGAATCATAGCCGCGCCAAGGCTCGATGCATAAGAAGTCCGCGCCCGGCTTGGACCAGAGGCCGAGATGTTGGAATCCCTCCCATGCGATTTCCACGGATCGCCCGCTCCCGCAGGAATAGACGAGACTCCGGCTCGTCAATGCATCGAAGATGATCGCGTCATCGGCAAAGAGCTCTTCTCGCAGAGGTAGCGTTCGCCCTTCGACGGGCGAGTCTTTCATTCGACCGAGAAGTCGGCCGACGAGTCTGCGGACCGGCGCCGGCTCATGGCGCTCGAAGTGAAGCCGACTCTGCTCCTTGGCGGCCTCGCCGAGCGGCCAGCGAAAGGCCGGATGCGCGCCGATCGAGAAATACATGTCGTCGGCGCCGAGATTGGTCACGCTATGGCGAATGTCGAGGCATGCGCCCGCCAGAGTGAATTCGACCGCGAGCAGAAAGTCGAAGGGAAAGATCGCGCGCGTCGCGGCGTCCGAGCGAAGCGTGAAGCGCGCCGAATGCGGCGACGCGTCGACGATCTCGAACAGGCTATCGCGCGCGAAGCCGTGCTTCGTCATCGCATAGCTCTCGCCGCGGTAGGCGTAGCGATCGTTCGCCAACCGACCGACGATCGGAAACAGCAGCGGACTATGCTTGGGCCAGATCGGCTCGCCGCTCCAGAGATAGTCGACGCCGTCGCGATCACGCAGCGATTGCAGCTCCGCGCCTTTGGGCGAAATGAAAGCGGTGAGGCTGTCGGACGACAGCGTCACGCCTTCTCGCCGATCCTCTCGCTCATCCGTCTTCGATCCGGCCATAGCGTCATTTCTTGCGCGCATCGCCTGCGGACGCTCGCGCGCCCTCAGGCTTTCGCCTCATGTTTCAGCCGCGCGAGATCGGCGTCGAGCATCTCGTGGATGAGCTGCTCGAGCGAGGTCTCGGGAGCCCAGCCCAGCGCCTTGCGCGCCTTTGACGAATCGCCGAGCAGAATATCGACCTCGGCCGGGCGGTAGAAATTCGGATCGATCACCACATGCGCCTCCATGTCGAGGCCGGCATGCGCGAAGGCGATGCGGCACATGTCGCGCACAGTGGTGGTGACGCCGGTCGCCACCACATAATCATCCGGCGTCTCCTGCTGCAGCATCAGCCACATGGCGCGCACATAATCGCGCGCATGACCCCAGTCGCGCTTGGCGTCTATATTGCCGAGGCGCAGCTCCTCGGCGAGGCCGAGCTTTATGCGCGCGACGCCGTCCGTCACCTTGCGGGTGACGAATTCTATGCCGCGCAGCGGGCTCTCGTGATTGAAGAGAATGCCCGAGGAGGCGTGCAGGCCGAAGCTCTCGCGATAATTGACGGTGATCCAATGGCCATAGAGCTTGGCGACGGCATAAGGCGAGCGCGGATAGAAGGGCGTCGTCTCGCTCTGCATCGGCTCCTGGATGAGGCCGTACATTTCCGAGGAGGAGGCCTGGTAGAAGTGCGCGCCGGGCGCGCCGAGCCGCATCGCCTCGAGCACATTGGCGACGGCGACGCCGGTGATATTGGCGGTGAGGATCGGCTGGCGCCAGGAGGAGGCGACGAAGGATTGAGCGGCGAGATTGTAGATCTCGTCCGGCTTCACCTCCTGCACGATGCGCAAGAGGCTGGAGAGATCGCCGAGATCGCCGTCGAGCAGCCGCACATCCTGCGCGACGCCGAGCCAGCGGAGCCTATGGTCCTCGACGCCCCGATGCGAGGAGCGCCGGATCACGCCATAGACCTCATAACCCTTGCCGAGCAGAAGCTGTGCAAGATAGGCCCCGTCCTGCCCGGTGATGCCCGTCAACAGCGCGCGTTTCGTCATGCACCCCTCTTATTCGGAATCGGTTTCGTGACTTTTATGATCGGCCGAATGGCCGCCTACAGGCCATCCTCGGTCTTTTCATGTTTCATGGAAACATGAAAAGACCGAGGATGGCTTTCGTCTCGACGCGTTTCCATCGCCGAACCGGCGTCCACTTCGGCTGGAAACGCTCTAGGCGCGGCTATACAAATCGGCGAGCCGCACGATATCGTCCTCGCCGAGATAGGAGCCGGTCTGCACCTCGATGAGCTCGAGGTCGATCTTGCCGGGATTGGTCAGGCGATGAATGCAGCCGATCGGCAGATAGATCGATTCGTTCTCGTGAACGAGCAGCGTCTCCTCGTCGCGGCCGACCTCCGCCGTGCCTTTGACGACGATCCAATGCTCGGCGCGATGAAAATGCTTCTGCAGCGACAGCCGCGCGCCCGGCTTCACCACTATGCGCTTCACCTGATGCCGATCGCCGGAATCGACCGACTGATAATAGCCCCAGGGACGGAAGATGCGCTTGTGCTCGCCCGCCTCGCGGCGATTCTCGCGCCGTAGCTGATCGACGAGCTGCTTGACATTGTCGCCATGCTCATGGCCGAGCACCAGCACCGCGTCCGGCGTCGTCACCACAATGACGTCGTCGACGCCGACCACCGTCGTCAGAGTGTCGTCCGAGCGCACATGCACATTGCGCGAGTCGCGGATGACGCCATTGCCGCGCACCGAATTGCCCTGCGTGTCGCGCTCGGTCAGCTCCCACACGGCGCGCCAATTGCCGACGTCGGACCAGCCGATATCCGCCTCGATCACCGCGGCCCGGCGCGTCTTCTCCATCACGGCGTAATCGATGGAGGTCTTCGGCGCGCGCGCGAAAGATTCGGCGTCGAGCACCAGAAAATCCAGATCGCGGCGGCCGGCGTCGATCGCTTTTTCGGCGGCCTCGAAGATCGCCGGCTCGAATTGCGCGATCTCCTCCTGCATCACATCGGCGCGGAAGATGAAATTGCCGCTGTTCCACAGATAGCCGGCGTCGATGTAGCGCTGCGCCGTGTCGCGATCGGGCTTCTCGACGAAGGCCTCGAGCTTGGAGACGTCGCCGACGAGACCTTCGCCGACAAGACCTGCGCCCTGAAGCCGCTCGCCGGGGCGCAGATAGCCATAGCCGGTGGCGGGACTGTCGGGCTTGACGCCGAGCGTGACGATATGGCCGTCGGCCGCGGCGACCGCCGCTTTCTTGCAGAGCTCGACGAGGCCTTTGCGGTCGCGCACGACATGGTCGGCGGCCAGCACGACGACGATCGTCTGCGGCGAGCGCCTGGCGGCGAGTCCCGCGGCGACGGCGACGGCGGCGGCGGAATCGCGCCGCGTCGGCTCGAGGACGATATCGGCGCAGGCCCCGATCTCACGCAGCTGATCGGTGACGAGGAAGCGATAATCGGCGTTGGAGATGACGATGGGCTTGTCGAAAGCGTCGTCCGACAATGTCTCTATGGTCGTCTGAAAGGTCGATTTCTCGCCGATGAGCGGAATGAATTGCTTCGGGAGGCTTTCCCGCGATTCGGGCCATACGCGCGTGCCCGCCCCGCCGCACATTATGACAGGAAGAATCTTCGTCATGTCTCGCCTTTCGGTCGAGGGATGAGTCGGCGGGGGCAGATCACGAGTGGGAAGCGTTTTCTCGAGAATGTGCTCGATCGGATAGAGCGCGCAGATCCCGTTTATGCGGCCTTCCGCCAGCGATTGGACGAGCTATAGGATGAACCCTCCGACTTTGGCAAGTGCACGCGCGATCATAGTGTGCGCAGCCTCACATGCGGCGGCCGTCCTGTGCGACGAAGGCGCGCCACCCACCGAGATTTGTGATGTCCCGCGCGCCGCCGAGGGCCGCCGGCTCGACGAGAAAGCCCTTGGGCGACGAGCCGTCGGCGAGGCGGAGCGTGCCGATGCAGAGCGGCGGTGGAACGGCGGCGACAAAGGCGCCGAAACCCGCGCGATCGAGGGACCAGACTTCGACCTCCACCTCGCCGCGGCCGGTCTCGTCGCGCAGCAGGCCGGGCTTCGCCGGCGTTTGCCCGGCGAGCGCATAGAGACGATAGCCGCTCGCCGTGCGTGCCTTGCGCAGGAAGCGCCCGCCCTGCGAGCGCAGCTCGCCATTGAGCGGCATGCCCGAGAGATGCGCGCCGACGACGGCGAGCTCGATGCGATCCTCCGTCGTCGGCGACGTCACGCGTTGCGGGCGCAGCGGCCAGGAGGTCGCGCCGAGCGTCACATTGCTCGCGGCGTGCAGATCGCGCGCCAGAGCGGCGGCGAGCGCGTCGGCCTTCGCCGGGCCGAGGAGCGTGACGCTCATCGGCGCGCCATTCGGCAGAGCCCCGGCGGGAACCGCCAAGCCGCAGAGATCGAGAAGATTGACGAAATTCGTATAGGTTCCGAGCCGGGCATTGGCCGCGATCGGCTCCGCCGCGACATCGGCCAGCGTGCAGAGACCGGGCGCCGTCGGCGCGCAGAGGAGATCGACCGACGCCAGCAGCGGCTCGATGTCGCGGGCGAGGCGCTTCAGCGCATAGAGGCTCTCGAATGCGTCGGCGGCGGAAAATTCGCGCGCGCCCATTATGATCTCGCGCGTCACCGGATGCAGCGTCGATTCGTTGCGCTCCAGAAAGCCGCGAATGGCGGCGTAGCGCTCGGCGACGAAGGCGCTCTGATAGAGGAGCGCCGCGACGGCGTGGAAATCGCCGAAGGGCAATTCGACGATCCGGCATCCGAGGCGCTCGAGCCGCGCCAGCGTCGCCTCATAGGCCGCTTCCATCCGATCGTCGCCGAAGAAGCGTCGCTCGGCTTTCGCAGGAACGCCGAGGCGCAAGATCGGCGGCCGCTCGCCGAGCGGGAGAATGGGAACGGACTTCGACCAGGGGTCGCTCGCATCGGGCGCGGCGGCGATTTGAAAGACGCGATAGGCGTCGTCGACGGTGAGCGCGAAGATGGAGACGCAATCGAGCGAGCGGCAGGCGGGGACGACGCCATGAGTCGAGAGCGCGCCGACGGTCGGCTTCAGCCCGACGATATTGTTGAGCCCGGCGGGAATGCGGCCGGAGCCCGCCGTATCGGTGCCGAGCGCGAAAGACACGACGCCATGCGCGACGGCGACCGCGGAGCCCGAGGAGGAGCCGCCCGGAACGAGTCGCGGATCGACGGCGTTGCGCGGAACGGGGTAGGGCGTCCGCACGCCGACGAGGCCCGTCGCGAATTGATCCATATTGGTCTTGCCGAGGCAGAGCGCGCCGGCGCGCCGCAGCAGCGCGACCACGGTCGCATCCTCCCAAGCGATGCGGGAGAAAGCCGGACAGGCCGCCGTCGTCGGCATTCCGGCGACGTCTATATTGTCCTTCACCGCGAAAGGGACGCCCCACAGCGGCCGCGTGACCGGATCGAACGCGCCGAGCGCTTCCGCCTCGCGCAGAAGCTGCTCGATCGGCGCGAGATGGATGAAAATCCCCGGATCGGCGACGGCTTCGAGGCGCGCATAGGCGGCCTCGATCGCCACACGCGGCGAAAGGCCCGCGGCATAGGCCTCGTGCAGGCTCTCCATATCGAAGCGCATCGTCATTCGCGCGCTCCCGACATGACGACGGGCTTCGCCCAGACGATCAACACCACGCATCCTTCTTTCGACCAGACGGAATGTTCGCTGCGTTGCCGGTTGAGCACGACGGCGCCGGCGCGATAGTCGCCGTCCTCGTCGCTCTGCGCGCCGTCGAGAACGACGACCGTCTCGAGGCCCGCGTGACTGTGGCGCGGAACCGAGGCGCCCGGCGCATATTTGAGCAGCGCGACGGATGGAGCGTCGTCGGCGCCGCGCTCGAGCCAATGGATTTCGACGCCCTCGCGAAAGGACGAGAAGGCGAGGGCGCGCCAGCCGCCCGCCAAGAGATCGGCATAGCCTCGCTCAGCCATCGAGCAGTCCTTCGAGAATGCGGGAGGTCGTCGCGGTCCATCCGACGATCGCGCCTTGCGCGCGGATCATCGCCAATGTCGCGGCTTTGAACTCGGGGAAATAGCTTTCGGTCGCGTCTTCGGCGAGCAGGCAGTCATAGCCGCGATCATTGGCTTCGCGCATCGTCGTCTGCACGCAGACCTCCGTGGTGACGCCTGCGAGGACGAGCGCGCGCACGCCGAGGCCTTGCAGCGTCTCTTGCAGCGGCGTGGCGTAGAAGGCGCCTTTGCCCGGCTTCTCGATGACGATCTCGCCGGGCGCGGGCGAAAGCTCCGGAATGATCGCGGCGCCCGGCTCGCCGGCGATCAATATGCGGCCCATGGGGCCGAGATCGCCGATGCGCGCGCGGGGCGCGCCGCGATCGCGTTTTGCCGGCGGGCAGTCGGAGAGATCGGGGCGATGACATTCCATCGTATGGATGATCGGCAGACGATGGGCGCGAAAGCCTTCGATCAGCCGGCGCGTCGTCGGCACGATCGCCTGCAGGCGCGCGACGTCATTGCCGAGGCTCTCGCCGAAGCCGCCGCGCTCGATGAAGTCGCGCTGCATGTCGATGACGATCAGCGCGAGCGCGCTTCGCTCGAAGACGAAGGGAAACGGTTCCGCCGCGATCTCGCCCATCAGCGACGCCCCGCCATGTGTCGGCCGATCTCATGCGCGTCGGCGGCGGCGATCGGCGTCTCATAGACGATCGCGCCTTCCGACATCACCATTATGCGGTCCGACAATTCCAGCAATTCATCGAGATCTTCGGAGATCAGCAGCACGGCCGCGCCTTTGTTGCGCGCCTGCATGATGCGCGCGCGTATGTCGGCGACCGCCGCGAAATCGAGCCCGAAGCACGGATTGGCGACAATCAGCAGATCGACCTCGCCGGTGAGCTCGCGCGCGAGCACGGCGCGCTGCACATTGCCGCCGGAGAGAGCCGCGATCGGCGTGTCGAGCGAGGCGGTCTTCACTTTGAAGCGCTCCACCAGCTTTTCGGCATTGCGGCGAATGGCGCGGCTGTCGAGGCGCAGATGCGGCGCGCCAGAGCGATCGACATCGAAGCTGCGGAAGGCGAGATTTTCGGCGACGCTCATCTGCGGTGCGCAGGCGTTGCGCAACGGCTCCTCGGGAATGAAGCGCACGGCGAGGTTGCGCATCTCTTGGCGCGTCGCATCATAGTGCGCGCCCTTCACGCGGATTTTTCCGGCCGCGATGCGGCGCTCGCCGGCGAGCGTCTCCAGCAGCTCCTTCTGCCCATTGCCGGATATTCCCGCGACGCCGACGATCTCGCCGGCGCGAATAGCGAGATCGGCGATGTCGATCGACTTCAGCCCCGTGCGGTCCGGCGCGCGCAACCCGCGAATTTCGAGAATTTCCGCGGCCTCCGCGGCGACGCCCGCGCGCGCGTCGAGCGCGGCGATCTTCTGCTCGCCGATCATTATGGCCGCGAGCGAGCGGCGGTCATGGGCGCCGACGGGGCCGCCGCCGGCGCGCTGTCCCTTGCGCAGCACGGTGGCGTCGTCGGCGAAGGCGAAGACCTCGCCGAATTTATGCGAGATCATCAGCACGGTGAGCGCGCCGCTGCGCGCGAGCGCGCGCACATGGCCCAGAACTTCCTCCGCCTCGCCGGGCGTCAGCACGGAGGTCGGCTCGTCGAGCACGAGAAAGCGTCGGCCGAGATAGAGCTGCTTCAAAATCTCCAGCTTCTGCCGCTCGCCTGCCGCGAGCGTTCCGACCGGCGCGTCGAGCGGAACGCGGAAGGGCATGCCCTCCATGAACTCTGCGAGCGCGGCGCGCTCCTTGCGCCAATCGATCATCAGCCGCGCGTCGTCGCGGGCGATGACGAGATTTTCCGCGCCGGTCAGCGAGGGCGCCAGAGTGAAATGCTGATAGACCATGCCGAGACCGAGCGCCGCTGCGTCGCGCGGGCTCTCGATCGCGGCCTCGCGTCCGGCGACCAGCATCTGCCCCTCGGTCGGGCGATAAAAGCCCAGCATGCATTTGACCAACGTCGATTTGCCGGCGCCGTTCTCGCCGAGCAGCGCATGGAACGAGCCCGCCGCAATGCGGATCGACACATCGTCCAGCGCCGTGAAGGCGCCGAAGCGCATGGTCATGCCGAGCGCCTCGACCTCTATCGCGCTTTTCGCTCTCATGCGACCGCCTTCAAGGAAGCTGTGCGACGAAAGTCGCGGCGTCGGAGACGGCGCCGAACACGCCGCCTTGCATTTTGATCATCTTCACCGCGGCGAGATGATTGCCGTGATCGGTCGCGCCGCAGCAATCTTCCAGCATCAGACATTCGAAGCCGCGATCATTGGCCTCGCGCATCGTCGTATGCACGCAGACGTCGGTGGTTATGCCGGTGAGGACGATATTCTCGACGCCGCGCTGTTTCAGGATCAGCTTGAGATCGGTGGCGCAGAAGGAGCCTTTGCCGGGCTTGTCGATGATCGGCTCGCCGTCCAGCGGCTTCAATTCGTCGATGATCTCCCAGCCCGGCTCGCCGCGCACCAATATGCGCCCGCAGGGGCCGGGGTCGCCTATGCCGGCGTTGATGCGGCGCGAGCGCCAGCGCTTATTGGCCGGCAGATCGGCGAGATCGCGCCTATGGCCCTCGCGCGTGTGGAATATGTGATAGCCCTTGGCGCGCATCGCGCCGAGCACGGATTTGATCGGCGCGATCGGCGCGCGCACGAGCGTGAGATCATAGCCCATTGCATCGACATAGCCGCCCGCGCCGCAGAAATCGATCTGCATGTCGATGACGATCAGCGCCGTATTGTCGGGGCGCAACGCGCCATTATAGGGCCAGGGATAGGGGTCGGCGTCGATGAAATGCTCGGTGATGGCGGCGCGCTGATTCATGGTCGGCGTCTCCTGTTCATCTCGTTATCGACAATTCGCCGGGCGCTCCGGCGAGCGCGCGTCCGGGCGAGGAGGTCGCGATCATGATCGCGAGAGTGAGCGCATAGGGCGCGGCGTAGAAGAGGTAATAGCCCTCGGTGACGCCGATCGACTGCAGCGCCGGGCCGAGCGCGCCGGCGCCGCCGAACAGCAGCGCCGCGAAGAAGCAGCCCGAAGGGCGCCAGCGCGCGAAGACGACGAGCGCCACCGCCATCAGGCCCTGGCCGGAGGAGATGCTCTCGCTCCAGCTGCCGGGATAATAGAGCGAGAGATAGCCGCCGCCGATCGCCGCGAGGCCGCCGCCGACGCCCGTCGCCACGAGGCGCACGCGGTCGGGGTCTATCCCCAAGGCGCGCGCGGCGTCCGAGCTGTCGCCGACGACGCGCAGCACGAGGCCGATGCTGGTGTTGCGCAAGGCGAAGGAGAGAAAGAGCGCGAGGCAAGCGCCGACGAGAAAGAGCGCATTGACGTCGAGCGCCGAGCGAATTTGCGGACTCTCCGACCAGAAGCCCAGAGGAATGGCCGGCAGATGCGGCGCGGACGGCTGAATGAAAGCCTTGCCGAAGAAGAAGGCGAGGCCGGTTCCGAACAGCATCAGCGCAATGCCGATGGCGATGTCGTTGACGCGCGGGAATTTGCAGATCCAGCCATGCAGCAGGCCGAAACCGACGCCGGCGCAAAAGGCGGCGGCCAGGCCGAGCCATGGCGAATCCGTCATCACCGCCACCGCATAGGCGGACATGGCGCCGAACACCAATATGCCTTCGAGGCCTATGTTCACGCGGCCGGAACGCTCGGTGATCGTCTCGCCGAGCGAGACGAAGATGAAAGGCGTCGAGACGCGGATCGCGCCGCCGATCATCGCGAGTGGGACGCTCCAATAGCCGATGTCGCTCGTCTCCATCGTCAATGCTCCTTCGTCCAGCGCTCGGGATGGAAAATGTCGTAGCGGCCGTAGAGCGTCTCGCTGAACAAAATGACCAGGAAGATCGTCCCTTGCAGCACCAGCGTCGTGGCGTCGGGCAGATCCATGCGGCGCTGAATGAGGCCGCTCGCGGCGCCGACGCCGCCGAGCAGCATGGCGACGGGAATCATTGCGAGCGGATTTTGTCGCGCCAGAAAGGCGACGAGCACGCCCGTATAGCCATAGCCCGCGGCGAGCGAGGCGTTGGCGGAACCCTGCACGGCGGCGACCTCGATCATGCCGCAGAGGCCCGCGAAAGCGCCGGCCAGCGCGCAGAAGCCGGTGATCAGCGCGCCGACCGGCAGGCCTTGAATCTGCGCCGCGCGCAAATTGCCGCCGGCGATGCGCGCGGAAAATCCCCAAGCGGTCTTCTCGATCAGCATCCAGGCGAGGAGGCAGGCGAAGAGGCCGATGACGAGGCCCCAATGCACGTCGGTCCCCGGAATAGAGCCGATGCGGACCGCCTCGGCGAGCGGAGTCGTCGAAGGCTTGTTGAGCGAAGCGGGATCGCGCAGCGGCCCCTCGACCAGATGATTCATCAGCGCGATGGCGATATAGCCCATCAGCAGGCCGGAGATCGTCTCATTGACGGCGCGATAATGGCGCAGCGCGCCGATCGCGCCGATCCATAATCCGCCGGCGAGCATTGCGCAGAACGCCATCGCCGTCATCGCGAGCGGCGCCGGCGCCTGCTCCAGCGCCGCTCCGATCGCGGCCGCCGCGAGGCCGCCGAGCACGATCGCGCCCTCGCCGCCGATGACGATGAGGCCGAGCCGCGCCGGCAGCGCGACGCAGAGTCCCGCGAGCAGCAAAGGCGCTGCGCGCGTGAGCATGTTCTGCGCCGAGAACCAGCTGCCGAAGCCGCCGCGCCACATCAGCTCGAAGAATTGCGCCGGCGATTTGCCGAGCGCGAGCAGAAACAGGCTGAACAGCAATAGGCCCGCGATCAGCGCGCCGGACGCGATGACGATCGCCTCCGCCCGGCGCGCGACAAAGGCCAGCGCGGCGCGCGCAAAGCTCGCGCGCGCTGTCGTCGCGAGCCTGTCGGTCGTCGCTTCGACCATTGGTTTTGCCCCCATGATGGCGGCTCAGGAGGCCGCGCCGACGACGCCTTCGACGAGATAATTCATGCTCTCGAGCTCCACCGCGGTCTCGATATATTTCTTGCCCGCGGGCACGACGAGCGCGCCTTTATTGTCCTTCAGCGGGCCTTCTATGATGGCGTAGCCGCCCTTCGACATTTCGGCCTTTTTGGCCTCGAACTGCTTGCGGGCGGCGTCTGGCGCCATGGCGCCGAGCGGGCTCGTCTTGACGAAGCCTTCGGCCAATCCGCCGCGCGTGAAATTGGGCAATGGCTCGCCGGCCAGAAATTTTCTCACATACATCTCATAGACGGCGCCCCAGTTCCATTCGGCGCCGGTGAGATAGCGCTGCGGCGCGAGCGGGCGTTGATCGACGTGATAGCCGCAGACATAGGCGCCGCGCGCGGCTGCCGTCTGCACGACGACCTTGGGGCTGTCGACATGACAGGTGACGACGTCGACGCCGCGATCGAGCAGCGCATTGGTCGCCTCCGCCTCTTTGACGGCGAGCGACCATTCGCCGGTGAAGATCGTCCGGCAGGTGATCGAGGGATCGACGGAGCGCGCGCCGAGCAGGAAGGAGTTGATGTTGAGCAGCACTTGCGGAATGGGCTTGGCGGCGATGAAGCCGAGCGTCTTCGTCTTCGTCATATGGCCGGCGACGATGCCGTTCAAATATTGGCAGGAGCCGATATAGCCGAAATAGGAGCCGGCGTTTTTGGGGTCCTTCTCGGTCCATAGTCCGCCGCAATGGCGAAACAGCGTCTTTGGATATTTTTTCGCCGCCTGCACGACGAAGGGATTGAAATAGCCGAAGGAGGTCGGAAAGATCAGCGCCGCGCCCTCGAGATTGATCATCGACTCCATGGTCTTCACGACCTCGACGGATTCGGGGACTCTCTCCTCTTCGACGACGCTGACGCCCCGCAGCTTCTTCACCGCCGCCGCGCCCTGCGCATGGGCCTGATTATAGCCATAGTCGTCCTTGGGCCCGACATAGATGAAGCCGATCGTCGCCGTGGCGGCGGCGGCCGGTCCGGCGCCGAAGGTGGACCCCGCCACGCCCGCCGCAGCGCTCTGGAGAAAATGTCGCCGGTCGATAATCACGCGCTGCGTCATGAAACACTCCTCGAGCCCCTTGCCCGACCTCTGGCGCGGGGCCTCGGTCGATCATCGCGGGTGGTTTGAAAAGTGCGTGCAATTGATAGGCCAGTGGAAAAGTCATAAATATTTCAATTATCATAGTCATTTATGGACGATATGGCGCCTTTGAAATCGGCAAGTGTATGCAGTTTGTGCCGTTGAATTGACCAGTTTGGCGCGCTTCATGCGTTGCGAGCGGAAAAGGAGAAGCGGCAGGTGTCGATAGAGGGAGTGGAGCCGAAGGACGCGGCGCGCGGCAAGCGCAAGCTCATTCGCACGGGGACGACCGTCGACCAGATGGTGAGCGCCATTTCGGATCGGATCGTCACGGGAGTGATGCGTCCGGGCGAGAAGCTCGACGAAGTCTCGCTGGCGGAGCGTTACAAAGTCTCGCGCACGCCGGTGCGCGAGGCGTTGAGCCGTCTCGCCGCCATGGGCCTCGTCGATCGCAGGCCCAATCGCGGCGCCATTGTCGCGATCGTCTCGCCGGCGCATCTCGCCTCCATGTTCGAGAGCATGGCGGAGCTCGAGGCGATCTGCGCGCGTTTCTGCGCGCAGCGCATGACGCAAAAGGAGCGGCGCGCCATGGAGATCGAGCATCAGGCGGCGGCGCAGCTCGTCGCGCGCCGCGAGGAGGCCGAATATGAATTGTTCAATTCGGATTTCCACGCGCGGCTCTACAGTGGCGCGCATTCGCCGCATATTCGCGAGCTCGCGCTACAAACGCGCAGCCGTCTCGCGCCCTTCCGCCGCGCGCAATTTCGCCTCGACGGGCGTCTTCGAAAATCCTGGCGCGAGCATGATCGCATCGTCGCCGCCATTCTCGCCGGCGACGGCGAGGCGGCCTGCGTGGCGGCGCGCGATCACATGACCATCGTCAGCGAGGCGAGCGCGGTCTTCGCTCACGACGAGGGCGGCGAGGCCTGACGCTCTTCCTGCGGGTGCGGCAGGCGCGCGCGCCGCGCGGGCAGGGCCGCGAGGATGCGCTTGCGCTCGACCTCCGAGGCGGCGCCCCAGCCGGCGATCTCCGCCATTGTCCGCGCGCAGCCGATGCAAAAGCCGGTCGGCGCGTCGATCCGGCAGATTTTGACGCAGGGACTCTCGCTCATCACACGTCCAAATTCGCCACGTTCAGCGCATTCTCCTGGATGAACTCGCGGCGCGGCTCCACCACATCGCCCATCAGCTTCACGAAAATATCCTCGGCCTCGGCGGCCTCCTTCACCCGCACCTGCAACAGCGAGCGCACCTCGCGGTCGAGCGTCGTCTCCCACAATTGCTCGGCGTTCATCTCGCCGAGGCCCTTGTAGCGCTGGACGGTAAGGCCTTTGCGGCCTTGCGCCGCCATTGCGTCATAGAGCGCGAGCGGGCCGGAGAGCGGCGTCTCGTCGCTGCGCCGCGCCAGCGACGCGGGGCCGGAGAAAATCTCGCGCAAGGCCTCCGCGCGCTCCTGCAGCTTGCGCGCCTCGCTCGAGGCGAGCAGCGCCGCATCCAGCGTCACCGCCTGCGCGACGCCGCGCAGAGTGCGGTGGAAGACATAGCCGCCCTCGCGCAATTCGCCGGTCCAGCCGCGCTCCGTCTCCTCGGCGATCGCATTGAGACGATCCGCCACTTCGGCGGCCTTCGCATTCGCTTGCGCTTCGTCGGTCGGCGATTGCAGCGCGCCAGCCATCGTCGTCTGCTCGACGACATTGCGGTCGTAGCGCGAATGCAGGCTGCCCATGATGGTGCGGAACGCGCGCGCGTCCTCCAGCGCCTGGCGCAGATCCTTGCCGGCGCGCTCCTCGCCATTGCCGCAGCGAAGCACGGCGCCGTCGAGCAGCGAGTCGATGAGATAATCCTCGAGCGCGCGCTCGTCCTTCAAATATTGCGTCGATTTGGCCTTGGTCACCTTGTAGAGCGGCGCCTGGGCGATGAACACATGGCCGCGATCGATCAGCTCCGGCATCTGCCGGTAGAAGAAGGTCAGGATCAGCGTGCGAATATGGGCGCCGTCGACGTCGGCGTCGGTCATGATGATGATCTTGTGATAGCGCAGCTTGTCGGCGTTGAACTCGTCGCGGCCGATTCCCGTGCCGAGCGCGGTGATCAGCGTGCCGATCTGCTCCGACGACAGCATTTTGTCGAAGCGCGCGCGCTCGACGTTCAATATCTTGCCGCGCAGCGGCAAAACGGCCTGAAACTCGCGATTGCGGCCCTGCTTGGCGGTGCCGCCGGCGCTATCGCCCTCGACGATGAAGAGCTCGGCTTTCGCCGGATCGCGCTCCTGACAGTCGGCGAGCTTGCCGGGCAGATTGGCGACGTCGAGCGCGCCCTTGCGCCGCGTCAGCTCGCGCGCCTTGCGCGCCGCCTCGCGCGCCGCGGCCGCCTCGCAGACCTTGGAGACGACAGTCTTGGCCTCCTGCGGACGCTCCTCCAGCCATTGGTCGAGCAATTCATTGACGACATTCTCCACCGCCGGACGCACTTCGGAGGAGACGAGCTTGTCCTTCGTCTGCGAGGAGAATTTCGGGTCCGGCGCCTTCACCGAGACGACGCAGGTCAGGCCCTCGCGGCAATCGTCGCCGGTCAGATCGACCTTCTCGCGCTTGGCGAGACCGGAACGCTCGGCATAGCCGGTGATCTGCCGCGTCAGCGCGGCGCGAAAGCCCGCGAGATGCGTGCCGCCGTCGCGCTGCGGAATATTATTGGTGAAGGCCAGAACATTCTCGTGGTACGAGTCGTTCCACCACAGCGCCACTTCGACATCGATCTGATCGCGCTGGCCGTGAATGAGAATCGGCGCCGAAAGCAGCGGCGTCTTGGCGCGGTCGAGATAGCGCACGAAGGCCTCGAGCCCGCCCTCGTAATAGAGTTCTTCGCGCTTCTGCTCGGCATGGCGCGAGTCGGTGAGCACGATGCGCACGCCGGAATTCAAAAAAGCGAGTTCGCGCAGACGGCGCTCGATCGTCGCAAAATCGAATTCGACCATGGTGAAGGTCGCGGAGGAGGGCAGGAAGGTGACTTCCGTGCCGCGCTTCGACTTGCCGTCCTCGATGGGCGCTTTGCCGACGACGGCGAGCGGCGCGACGGCGTCGCCGTTGGAAAATTCCATGAAATGCTCGCGCCCCTCCTGCCAGACGCGCAGCTTCAGCCACACGGAGAGCGCATTGACGACGGAGACGCCGACGCCATGCAGGCCGCCGGAAACCTTGTAGGAGTTCTGGTCGAATTTGCCGCCGGCGTGTAGCTGGGTCATGATGACCTCCGCCGCCGAGACGCCTTCCTCCTTGTGGATGCCGGTCGGAACGCCGCGACCATTGTCGGTCACGGTGCAGGAGCCGTCGGCGTTCAGCGTCACGGTGACGAGCGTGGCGTGGCCGGCGAGCGACTCGTCGATCGCATTGTCGACGACCTCATAGACCATGTGATGGAGGCCGGTCCCGTCATCGGTGTCGCCGATATACATTCCGGGACGCTTGCGGACGGCGTCGAGCCCGCGCAGCACTTTGATCGAATCCGCGCCATATTCTTGCGGCGTCGTCGCATCGGCGTCGTCGGTCATGGTCGGGGACTCCTCAGGGGTGAACGGGACGATTCGAGAGCTTTGATTTTACCGCCAAACGCGGCCGAAAAGCACGAAAATCCGACGTCCGCGCGCGTTGTCCGGCAAGCGACGTCATGTCGAGACGACGGCGTTTTCTACCTCCCCCGAAAAGGAGGCTGCGACGCGCTGCAGGCCGCGTCTCGGGACGCCCTGTCACGTTCCGGCGACGAAAGCCCCCGGCAACTTCAAGATACGGCAGGCGCCGCCCGTCTCGACCGGCGGCGCTCCCGCCTCGCGAATGAGCAGCGCCTGCGAACGCGCGAGCTCGGTCAGCAGAGAGGAATCCTGCAAGGCGTGCGGCGTGGCGACGAGACGCCCCTCGGCGTCGCGTGAGAGCGTCGCGCGCATATAGTCGCGCCGGCCCTTATTGGCCTTCAGCGGCGCGCCGGCGATGGCGGCCTCGCTCTCATCGGCGCCCGCGCGCGGATCGCCCTGCAAAGCGCGAATGAGCGGGCCGAGAAACACCAGCGCGCAGACGAAAGCCGCCACCGGATTGCCCGGCAGGCCCAGAATGCGCGTCTCGCCGAGCGTCCCATGGATCAGCGGCTTTCCCGGCCGCATGGCGATGCGCCAGAAGTCGAGCGTCATGCCCTGCCGCGCCAGCGCCGGGCGCAAGAGATCATGATCGCCGACCGAGGCGCCGCCGAGCGTCACCAGCACATCCGCGCCGGCCGCGCGCGCCTGCGCGAGGCCTTTCTCCAATTCGGCGATGTCGTCGCGGAAAATGCCGAGATCGATCACCTCCGCGCCCGCGGCTTCAGCGATGGCCGCGACCGCATAGCCATTGCAGGCGATGATCTGGCTCGGCCCAGGCTCGGCGCCCGGGGGAACCAGCTCGTCGCCCGAGGCGATGAGGGCGACGCGGGGACGCCGCGCGACAGGCAGCAGCGGATGATTTATCGCCGCGGCGAGCGCCAGCTCGCTGGGGCCGAGACGCGCGCCGGCGAACAATGCCGGATCGCCCTCGCGGAAATCGAGGCCGCGCTCGCGAATGTGTCGGCTGGGCGGCGGCGGGGAGGCGGCGCCGACCCCGGCGGCGTCGACAGTCGCGTCCTCCTGCAGAAGGATCGTGTCGGCCCCTTCGGGCACGGGAGCGCCGGTGAAAATACGCACGGTCTCGCCGGCTCCGAGCGGCGCGCGATAGCCATGGCCCGCGGCGCTCTCGCCGACGAGCTTCAGCCGCGCGCCGGGCGCCGCGAGATCGGCGGCGCGCAGCGCATAGCCGTCCATGGCGGAGACCGCGACCGGCGGCTGCGTGCGGCGGGAGACGAGATCCTTCGCCAGAGTGCGGCCGAGCGCCTTGGAAAGAGGGGCGTCTTCTTCGCCTGAGAGCCGAGTCACGCCGGCAAGCACGCGGGCGAGAGCCTCGTCCACGGACAGCAATTTGTCGTCAGCCATTTTGGTCCACTTCGTCGCGGCGCCATTCGCCGGAGCGTCCGCCGCGTTTCTCGACGAGCTCGACGCCCTCGATGCGCATGCCGCGATCGACGGCCTTCAGCATGTCGTAGATCGTCAACAAGGCGACGCCGACCGCCGTCAGCGCCTCCATCTCCACGCCGGTCTTGGCCGTAACCGAGACTTCCGCCGTCGCGCGCACGCCGGGCAGGCTGGCGTCCGCCTCGAGATCGACGGCGATCTTGGTGACGGGCAGGGGATGGCAGAGCGGGATCAGCTCATGCGTCTTCTTCGCCGCCATTATGCCGGCGACGCGCGCGACGCCGAACACATCGCCCTTCTTCGCCTGCCCCTCGACCGCGAGAGCGAGCGTCGCCGCATCCATCACGATGCGCCCGCGCGCGATGGCGACGCGTTTCGTCTCCGCCTTGTCGGAGACGTCGACGATATGCGCTTCGCCCTTGTTCGAGAGATGCGTCAGCGATCCCATTTCTATGTGCGCGCCCGTCTGTGCTCGCCATTGGCGGAGCCATGCAGCAGCTCGCGCGTCGCCGTCGCCACGTCGTCCTTGCGCACGAGGCTCTCGCCGACGAGGAATGTGTAGACGCCCGCCTTCTCGAGCCGCAGGCAATCCTCATGGCTCGCGATGCCGCTCTCGGCGACGATGATCTTGTCCTTGGGAATGCGCTCGACGAGACGTTCGGTCGTCTCCAGAGTTACATCGAATGTGTGCAAGTCGCGATTGTTCACGCCGATGAGCCGCGTCTCCAGCGCCAGAGCGCGGTCGAGCTCTTCCTCATTATGGACCTCGACGAGCACATCCATGCGCAGATCATGCGCCGTGGTGTTGAGGCGCTTGGCCTCGTCGTCGCCGACGGCGGCCATGATGATCAAAATGCAATCGGCGCCATGGGCGCGCGCCTCGAACACCTGATAGGGGTCGTAGAGGAAGTCCTTGCGAATCGCCGGCAGATTGACCGCGCTGCGCGCCGCCTCGAGATCCTCGAGCCTGCCCTGGAAGGAGGGCCCATCGGTCAGCACGGAGAGGCAGGCGGCTCCGCCCGCCTCATAGGCGCGGGCCAGCGCCGGCGGGTCGAAATCATGGCGCAGCACGCCCTTGGACGGGCTCGCCTTCTTGATTTCCGCGATCAGCGCGATGCGGCCTTCGGCGAGCTTGGCCTCGATCGCATGGACGAAGCCGCGCGGAGGATCATGGTCGCGCACATTGCGCTCGAGCGTCGCCAATGGCATGCGCACCTTGGCGTCGTTGATCTCGGTCCGCTTATAGGCTTCGATCTTGCTCAGAATATCGGTCATGCCGCTTCGGGTCCTTCGCGCCTTCAAAGGTTTTCTACCACGAAGACACGAAGGACACGAAGCATTTCCCGCCAGCGCGGCCGCGCGCCGCAGGGGATTTCAACGCGTCGGCGCGGCTTGCGCATTGGAGATGCGAATGAGCGCCTCGAGCTTCGCCTGCGCGGCGCCGCTATCGAGCGCCCGCGCCGCGAGCTCTGCGCCCTCGCGCAGCTCCGCCGCCGCCCCCGCCACCACCAGCGCCGCCGCGGCGTTGAGCACAGCTATGTCGCGATAGGCGTCGCGCCCGCCGGCGAGCACGGCCCGCAGCGCGCGGGCGTTGTGGGCGGGATCGCCGCCGACGAGCGCTTCCGGCGCCGCCCGCGCGAGGCCGGCCTCCTCAGGCGTGACGGCGAAGCTTTTGACGACGCCGCCCTCGAGCGCGACGACTTGCGAGGCCGTGGTCGTCGTCAATTCGTCGAGCCCGTCCTCGCCATAGACCAGCCAGACGCGCTTCGAGCCGAGCTCGGCCAGCACATGCGCCAGCGGCTCCAGCAGCGCGCGAGAGGCGACGCCGAGCAGCTGCCGCTCCACGCGCGCCGGATTGCACAAGGGTCCGAGCAGGTTGAAGATGGTACGCAGGCCGAGCTCGGCGCGGACCGGCGCGGCATGCCGCATCGCCGGATGATGCGTCGCCGCCGCCATAAAGCAAATACCTGTTTCAGCTAGGCAAAAAGCGGCGTGCTCGGGCGTGACGCCGACTCTGACGCCGAGCTCCGCCAGAACGTCGCTCGCGCCGGAGCGCGAGGACGCCGCCCGGCCGCCGTGCTTTGCGACGCGGACGCCGCAGCCCGCGACGATGAGCGCCGCCAGAGTCGAGACATTATAGGTTCCGGCGCCGTCGCCGCCCGTCCCGACGATGTCGATGGCGTCGGCGGCGCCCTCGACCGGCGCCATTGCGGCGCGCATCGCCTGCGCGGCGCCGATAATCTCCTCGACGGTCTCGCCGCGCTGGCGCAGACCCATCAGAAAAGCGCCGAGCTGCGCTGGCGTCGCGCGGCCCTCGAGCACGATCGAAATCGCGGCGCGCGCCTGCTCGCGCGAGAGCGCCGCGCCCGAGGCGATGGTCGCGAGAAAAGGCGCGAGGTCGGTCATGGTCGCAGGTCTCTGTTGAAGATTGCGAGCCTGAAGGCTCGCGATCCAAGGCGGGCTCCGGACCGCGAGCCTTCAGGCTCGCAGCGATTCACGCGACTTTGGCGGGGCGGCGGGCCTTGTTCCACTCCTGCGCGAGATCGAGGAAATTGCGCAGAATCTTGTGGCCGTGCTCGGAGGTGATGCTCTCGGGATGGAATTGCACGCCATGCACGGGCGCGCTCTCGTGCGAGAGGCCCATGATGAGCCCGTCCGGCGTCTCGGCGGTGATGCGCAGGCAGGACGGCAGCGTCTCGCGCGCGACGATCAGTGAATGGTAGCGCGTCGCCTGGAACGGCCCCTCTATGCCGCGGAAAATCGTCTCGCCCTTGTGGAGGATTGTCGCCATCTTGCCATGGACGGGCAGAGGCGCGCGGATCACATCGCCGCCGAACGACAGTCCGATGGACTGATGGCCGAGGCAGACGCCGAAGATCGGGACCTCGGCCGAGGCCGCGGCGATGAGATCGAGGCAGATGCCCGCCTCCTTGGGCGTGCAGGGGCCGGGCGAGAGCACGATGGCCTCCGGGCCGGCGGCGAGCACTTCGGCGACCGAGACCGCATCATTGCGCCACACCGTCACCTCGGCCCCGAGCGAGCCGAAATAATGCACGAGGTTGAAGGTGAAGCTGTCGTAATTGTCGATGAGCGTGACTTTTGTCATTCGCGCGGGTCCGGTTCTCGGCGGTCGCGGCGTTTGCACACGCCGCGGCGCGATTTTCTCGGCCCTTCGGCCGCCCAAGTCAATTCACGCTTCGAGCGCGCGCGCCGCGCTGCTCGCACGAGAGCGTAGCCTACGGCATATCTATTTGAATTATACCTATATTTTCTGCTCGCGCCGGGCCAGCCGCCAGTCCGGCCGCAGATTGGCGATGAGCATGATCTCGCCGATGCTCTGACGGGTCAGCAGGCCGACGAGCTTCTCATCGGCGTCGAGCACGCCAATGGCGGAGGCGCTGGTGAATTTCTCGATCGTCGCGTCGAGCGGCGCGGCCGCGCTCACGATCGGGGCGTCACGCCGCACATAGGGCGCGATCGGCGCCGCGCGGTCGTCGCCCTTCAGCGCGCCGATGATGTCCGAGCGGTCGAGCAGGCCCATGAAGCGGCCATCGGTCGCGACCACCGGAAACTGGTCCTGCGAGGTGGCGAGCAGGGTTTCCACCGCCTCGCCGAGATCGGCGCCCCAGCGGATCGCGGCGATTCGCGTCTCCATGGCGTCGGCGACGGAGAGGCCGCGCGCGGCTTCGCTCGCGACGGTCATCTGCGCCTCGCCGCTGGCGGCCATATAGACGAAGATGGCGATGAACACGAGCAGCGGATTGCCGAACAGGCCCAAGAATCCGAGCACGAAAGCGAAGCCCTGACCGATGGAGGCGGCGATGCGCGTCGCCTGCGCGCGCGACAGCCACATTGCGAGCGCCGCGCGCAGCACGCGGCCGCCGTCCATGGGGAAGGCGGGGATCATGTTGAACAAAGCCAGGAACAGATTGGCGGCGGCGAGGCGCGCGAAGACATTGAGATGCGGATCGTCGAGCTGTGTGAGCGCCTCCGGCTGGAAGGTTCCGAGCGCGGCGAAGAGGATCGCCGAGATGACGATGTTCACCGACGGGCCGGCGAGCGCGACGAGCAATTCCTGATAGGGCTTCTCGGGCATATGGTCGAGATTGGCGACGCCGCCGATCGGCAGCAGCGTGACCTCCGTCGAGACGATGCCGAAGCGGCGGGCCATCAATATGTGCCCGAATTCATGCAGCACGACGCAAGTGAAAATGAGCGTGATGAAGATCAAGCTGTCGCGCGCGGCGATGGGGCCGCCGCTGCGATAGGCGGAGAAGCCGATCCAGGCGAGCAGCAGCAGGAAGGTGACGTGAATGCGGACGGCGGTGCCTTTGAAAGACCCGAGAGTGATCGCCCAGCGCATGGAAGAGGCCTCTGTCTCGACGTGACGTCCGCGATGCGGTCTCATAGCAGAAATCCCGGCGAAAATCCCGAAGTTCGACGAGCGATCATGAGAGCGGTCATGAAAAAGGGCGATCGACGCAGGAAGCGACGATCGCCCGAGTAAGGCGGAGAAAGTCTAAGAGGAGGAGGAGCGTCAGAGGCGATAGCGAATCTGATCCGTCCAGAAGCGCTCGAGGCGAGTCAGAGCGGTGTTGACGGTGCGGAACTCGGCGGTCGAGACGCCGCCGATCTGCTCGACGGTCGTCGCATGCTTCTCATAGAGCGCGGCGACGATGTCATGCACTTCCTTGCCCTTGGGCGTGAGGCTGATGCGCACCGAGCGGCGATCGACGCGCGAGCGGGCGTGGTGGAGATAGCCCATCTCGACGAGCTTCTTCACATTGTAGGAGACGTTGGAGCCGAGATAATAGCCGCGCGTGCGCAGCTCGCTCGCGGTGAGCTCCTTGTCGCCGATGTTGTAGAGCAGGAGAGCCTGCACGGAATTGACGTCGCCACGATTGCGGCGATCGAACTCGTCCTTGATCACATCGAGCAGGCGGCGATGCAGACGCTCCACCAGCGTGAGGGATTCGAGATAGATCGGACGAATTTCGTTGATCTTCTCCGAGCGGGCCTGCGCCGCCTCGGTCTTCGACGCCGTATTCATGAACAAGCTCCGTCTCGTCTTTTGCGCCGGATGTCTTCAGGTCCGGTCCGTGTCTCCATGGGACGAGAACCTATCCGCCGCGAATGAAGACCGCTTTAAACAACAGTCTGAATCCGTCGTTTACCTCCACTACCTGCGATGGGGTAAACGGTCGGTGAATCAAATCGTTAGAATTGTGTTAGGCTTGTTGCGGCGCAGCGTTCTCGGCGCGTCAGCCGAGCCGCGCGAGGAGGGCGCGCGCCTGTCGCAGCAGGCGGCCGAAGAGGCCGTCGGCCGCCTCGAGCTCGGGGCCGCGTCGCCTGCGTCGCTTCTCGCGCAGGCGTTGCGCCTCATAGTCCCGGCCAGCCTGGAAGGTGAGGAAGAAATAGAGGCCGATGAGCGAAAGATCGAGGGCGATGAGCCAATAGCCGCCGGCGAAAAAACCCGGCACGCTCAAGGTCACGAATATTTGCGCGCCGGCGATGAGCAGCCACAGCACGCCGCCCCAGGGCGTCGCCAGCCACAGCCCGACGCCGGCGACGAGATCGAGAACCGCGAAAAAGACGATGGCGATGGCGGCGTTGGTCGGGGCCTCGTCGAAGATCGGCTTGCTCGCGGTGAGCACGATGACCCATTGCATCACGCCCTGCAGCAGCCAGAACAGAGCCATTATGCGCATGAACAGCGTGAGCATATGGCCCCAGCGCGCGGCTTCGCCTGCGGCGCCCGCCTCGCCGAGGCGGATCGGCCGGTGAGGGTCGTCCGCATCCTCATAGAGCGAATTGTCGGTCACGCGGGCCTCTTTCGCTCGGGCTCTATTGCCCGCGTCGCGCGCGCGTCGCGAAGCGCACGGCCTCCTCGGCGGCGCGGAACAGCGCCTTTGATTTGTTCACCGTTTCGCGATGCTCATAATCGGGATCGCTGTCATAGACGACGCCGGCGCCCGCTTGCACATGCATCTTGCCGTCCTTCACGATCGCCGTGCGCAGCACGATGCAAGTGTCCATCTGCCCGCCGGCGCCGAAATAGCCGATGCAGCCGCCATAGATGCCGCGCTTGTCGGTCTCCAATTCGTCGATGATCTCCATGGCGCGCACTTTCGGCGCGCCGGAGACGGTGCCGGCCGGAAAGCCGGCGGCGAGCGCGTCTATGCAATCGCGCGCGGGATCGAGCGCGCCTTCGACATTGGAGACGATATGCATCACATGGCTGTAGCGCTCGATGGTGAAGCTGTCGGTCACGCGCACGCTTCCCGTCGCGGCGACGCGGCCGACGTCGTTGCGACCGAGATCGAGCAGCATCAAATGTTCGGCGCGCTCTTTCTCGTCGGCGAGCAGATCGGCGGCGAGACGCTCGTCCTCCGCCTTCACGGCGCTGCGCCAGCGCGTGCCGGCGATGGGGCGGATCGTCACCTTGCCCTCGGCGACGCGCACGAGAATTTCCGGCGAGGAGCAGACGATCTGGAAATCGCCGAAATTCAGGAAGCAGAGAAAGGGCGCCGGATTGACGCGGCGCAGCGCGCGATAGAGCGCGAAGGCCGGCAGCGCGAAGGGCGCGGTGAAGCGCTGCGACAGCACGACCTGGAAGATGTCGCCGGCGCGAATATAATCCTTGGCGCGCTCCACCATTTCCAGGAAACGTCCGGGCGCCGTGTTGGAGACGGGCTCCTCGGCGAGCAGCAGCGGATCGGCCTGCGTCTCGCGGGTTTCGAGCGGCGCCTCGAGAGTCGCGACCACGCCGTCGAGTCGCGTGAGCGCCGCCTCATAGGCGGCCTGGGCGGCGACGCCCGCCGCAGGACGCGCGGGCGTCACGACGATGATCTCGTCGCGCACATTGTCGAACACGACCATCACCGTCGGCCGCAGCAGGATCGCGTCGGGAACGCCGATCGCGTCCGGCTTGGCGGGCGCGAGACGCTCCATCAGCCGCACAGTGTCATAGCCGAGATAGCCGAACACGCCCGCCGCCATGGGCGGCAAATGCGCGACCTCCGCCATCGCCGATTCGGCGAGCAAGTCGCGCAGCGCGTCGAGCGGCGGCTTCGCGCAAGGCTCGAAGGCCGCGGGTTCGCGCAGCGCGCGGCGATTGATCTCGGCTCTCTCGCCATGGATGCGGAAGACGATGTCCGGATCGAGCCCGATCATCGAATAGCGGCCGCGTGCGGCGCCGCCCTCGACCGATTCGAGCAGGAAGACATTCGCCGGCCGCGCGCGCGCGAGCTTCAGATAGGCCGCGACCGGCGTCTCGAGATCGGCGACGAGCCGCGTCGCCACCAGGCAGGCGCGGCCCGCGTCATAGGCGGCGGCGAATTCGTCGAACGCCGGTTCGGACAATGCGCTCACTGGTTCTGATCCGCTCCGCCGGTCGCCGCCTGCAACGCATGCTCGTTGATCGAGACGTTCAATATCTTTTCGAGCGCGCCGACATATTGCTCGAGAATATCATTGGTGAAGGCCGGGCGCAGCTGGTCCGCCGCCGCCTTGGCCTCGATCGAGGCCGGGTCATAGGCCGGCGTCGTCACGCTCTTCACCTGGAAGACGAGGCGCCCGCCCTCGACGGGGGCGGAGCCCGCGCCCTTGGGCGGCGCGTCGAAAATAGCGACGATCGCCGCTGTGGTGAGCTCCGGGTGCGGCGCGCGCTTCACCTCGTTCACATGCCGCGCCTCGGCGCCGACTCCCTTGGCGACATCCTCGATCGCCTTGCCGGCGCGCAGCTCCGTGGTGAGCGCATCGGCGCGCTCGGTCAGCGCCTTCTGCTGTTTCTCGCCGCGCAGGGCCGTCTCGACGGCCTCCTTCACCTCCGCGAAGCTGCGCTGGCGCGCCGGCTCCACCTTGCCGATCTCGAACCAGACATAGCCGCCGTCGCGCGTCGGCACAGTGTCATTGTCGACGCCGACGTCGGAGGCGAAGATCGCCTTGAGCAGATCCTCGGAGCCGAACAGGCCCGGGACTTCCTTGCCGGCGGGGTCGAGGCCGGTCGAATCCACCGCCTCGATCGTCGCAACCTCGATTCCGGCCGATTTGGCGGCCTCGGCGAGCGCCTTGCCGCTGGCGCGCTGATCCTCGATCGCGTCATGCAGCGTGCGCACGGAGGGAGCGGAACGCTGCTGCGCGATCTCGCGGCGCAGCTCGTCGCTCGCTTCCTCGAAGCTGCGCGTGAAGACGCTCGGGACGATCTTCTCGACCTCGAGGATCGCCGAGCCGAAGGCCGTCTGAATCGGGCCGACGAATCCAGGCTGCGGCGAGGCGAAGACCTTGTCCGCGATCTGCTTGTCGCCGAGGTCGTGCGCCTCGAGCAGGCCGAGGTCTATATCCTTTTGCGAGAGCTTGCGCTCTCCCGCCAGCGCGTCGAAGGAGAGGCCGCCCTTCAGCCGCTCCAGCGCCTTCTCGGCTTCGTCTTTCGAGGCGAAGAGAATCTGGCGCAGATGGCGCTTCTCGGCGGCGCCGTAGCGCTTGGCCTTGACCTCGTCATAGAGCTTGCGCGCATCCGCCTCGCTGACCTCTTGCGGCTTGGCGAGCGCCACCGGCGTCACCGTGAGCAGGGAAAGCTTGCGATACTCTCGCGCGCGAAAACTCTGCTCGCGATCGTCGAAATATTTCTTCAGCTCCTCCTCGGTCGGCTTGGCGACCTCGCCGACGGCCGACGCCGGAAGGAGGAAATAATCGACCTCGCGCGTCTCATTGCGGAAACGATGCAGCGTTTCGAGCACGAGGCGCGGCGGCTCGAGCCCGGCGACGATGGAGTCGGTGAGCTCCTTGCGCAGATAGCTGCCCTTCTGCTCGACGAGAAAGCTGCGCTCCGTATAGCCGGCGTCGCGGATGAGCTGCTTGAAGCGGTCGGAGTCGAACTTGCCGGTCGGGCCCTTGAAGACACTCTCCTCGCGGGTGAGGCGCAGCGTCTCGTCCTCGGAGATGGCGAGGCCGAGCGCTTTCGTCTTCTGGTCGAGCGACAGCTCGGTGATGAGCCGTTGCAGCACTTGCTGGTCGAGGCCGAAGCGGCGGGCCTCCTCATTGGTGATGGCGCGGCGGGCGCGCTGCTGCAGGCGGCGCAGCTCGTTCTGATAGGCGCTGCGATAGGCCTCGATCGAAATCTCGCCCGAGCCCACTTTGGCGAGCCGCGTCGAGGAGAAGCCGCGGAACACGTCGCCTATGCCCCAAACCGCGAAGCTCAGCGCGATGAAGCCCATGACGAGCCCGAGGATGATGCGGCCGAGCCGATGTTTCGAGGCGATGCGCAGGCCTTCCAGCATGATGTGGGGCTTCCCTTGGGCTTTGCGAGGCTCCGGCTCTTGCGTGCGGTCACGGCCGGAATTGGCGCGGACTATAGGTAGCGTCGCCTCCACTTGCAATCGGGCCATGGCCGCCCGTTCAGGCGGGCTGCAGCCTGGCGGCGGAGGCCTTCGACGCAGGGAACCGTCGTCCGCTCCGCACGTTTGGACGCCCTGGGGGGACGCCGCGGGATCTCGCGCAGAGCTCGCGATACGGGAGTGTGCAAATGAACCTCACGAATCTGACCATGGGCGCGGTCGCGCTCGGACTTCTCGCCATGACGGTTCCGGCCATGACGACTCCGGCGCAGGCTCTGCCCTCGGCGACTCCGGCGCTCGCCGCCGGCGCCGCCTCAGATATCGCCAAGGCTCGTTATCAGGACTATCCGGGCTCGCGCGCCTCCAAGGCGACGAAAGGCCGCTCCGCCGCCTATGGCGGGTCGGCGGCGTCGCAGAAAAGCTGGAAATCCGGCAAGGCCGGCGTGGCGGGCGTGGAGGGCAAGGCGGGCATGGCCGGGCAGGGCGGCTCGCAAGGGCGCTCGGCCATTCAGGGGCGCTCGTCCAGCCAGTGGCGCTCCTCGGTCGGCGGTCATGGCATAGCGCCCTATAGCGACATTCCGCATCGCGCCATGAAGGGCGGTTCTCAGAAGGGCGGTTCTCACGGAGCGCCCGCCAGCGCCCGCTGACCGCTCGAACCACGGGGCCCCGCGCGGGCCTCGCGCGCCGCCGGCCATTCGCTGCGCCGGCGGCGTTCTCGCTCTCATTTCCCGCGCCCAGAGAGCAGAGCCGTGACTTTAACGCTCCCTTAACCATGGGCGCGGACACTCGAGCCCCTGAGACATCGCCTCGGCGTCGCTCAGGAGGTCTCCCATGTCGACGGCAGAGGCGCGCCGAGCAGCGCCCCCTTCGCGGCCCCACACCCTCCGGCTTTCTCGGCTCGTCGGCCTCGTCGCTCTGTCTGTCGGAGCGGGGGCGGCGGCCGGCTTTCTGCTCGGCTCGCGGACCGGGGTCAAGGATGCGCTGCAGACCGCGCGGAGCATAGACGCGCAGACCCTCGCCAAAGCGCTCGATTGGAAGCCGGAAGTCTCCTTCGGTCTCGAGCAGCGTCGCGAGATCGCCCGCCTGCTCGAAGAGGCGCGGGCGACGCGCGCGCTGATCGAAGCGCTTCGTCACGACGAGGAGGCGTTGCGCGCCGGGGCGCGGCTGCGCGCGCTAGAGACGGCGCGCGATTCGGGCGCCCAGCGGCTCGAGCGGCTGGAGCAGCGCCTCGACCGGCTCGAAAATGCGCGCATCGATCCCATGCCGACAGGGTCGATCGCGCCCAAGGGCGAGACCCGCCGGGACCCTCGCCCGCCGTCCGCCGCCCCACGCTGACCGCGCGATCTCATTTCTCGATCGTTTCTACGCCGGCCTGCCGTCGCTTTTCCGCGAGCCGGCCCGGCGGCGACATGCAATTGTCATATGGCTTGGCCATTGGACGGCGGCGCATCGCGTAAGGGACGCTCGATTCTCCTCCTTCGGGAGGTGACGGGAATTACCGGCTGTGCGACATGCTCTCCCGCCGGGGCGCCCGCCGCCGGCGTTCTTTGCGCCTCGCTTCGCCGAAAGCCGGTCGTTCATGCTGAACAGTTTCGTCTCGCTCACTGCGCTCGGCCGCCGCACTCTGCCCAATTTCTGGGATTTCGTCGCTCTGGCGCTCGTCCTCGGCGTCTTCGCGCTCGCCGCGCTCGGCTCGCGCGGCATGTCTCTGCCGCTCGAAGCGCCCGAGACGGCGCAATTGACGCTCGATTATTCGGCGCTGCCCTATTACGGCCTGCGCACCACTCTGCGCATGTTCGCGGCGATCGGCTTCTCGCTGCTCTTCACGCTGCTCTATGCGACTCTCGCCGCCAAGAGCCGGCGCGCCGAGATGATCCTCGTGCCGCTGCTCGACGTTTTGCAATCGGTGCCAGTGCTCGGCTTTCTCTCCTTCACGGTGACCTTCTTCCTCGGTCTCTTCCCCGGATCGACGCTCGGCGCGGAGGGCGCCGCCATATTCGCCATCTTCACCAGTCAGGCCTGGAACATGGCCTTCTCCTTCCACCAGTCGCTGCGCACCGTGCCGCGCGATCTCGACGAGGTCGCGGCGAGCTTCGGCCTCACCGCCTGGCAGAAATTCTGGCAGCTCGAGGCGCCCTTCGCCATGCCGGGCCTCATCTGGAACATGATGATGTCCATGTCCGGCGGCTGGTTCTTCGTCGTCGCCTCGGAGGCGATCACCGTCGGCGATGTGAATGTGCGTCTGCCGGGCGTCGGCTCCTATCTCGCGCTGGCCATCGAGAGCAAGCGCATCGATTGCGTGGTGGCGGCGGTGGTCGCCGTGGCGCTCATCATTCTCGCCTATGACCAATTGCTGTTTCGGCCCATCGTCGCCTTCGCGGGAAAATTCCGCGTCGAGCTGTCGGCGTCGCAGGACGAGGCGGAGAGCTGGGTGCGCGACCTCTTCGTCCGCACGCGCTGGCTGCGCGTCGCGGCGTCCTGGCCGGCCTCTCTGCTGCGCCGCGCCTCGCTGTGGAAAATGGCCTTGCCCATCAAGGGGCCGCGCTTGCCGCAGAGCCGCCGGGCGTCCGCCGTCTTCGACGTCGTGTGGTTCGCGGCGATCGGCGCGGTCTTCTTCTATTCGCTCTATCTCGTGTTCGAGTTCGTGCGCAGCGCCATCAGCCTGGACGAGTTCCGCCATGCGCTGCTGCTGACCTTCTACACGCTGATCCGCGTCGTCGTGCTGATCGCGCTGGCGACGCTGGTCTGGGTTCCGATCGGCGTCTGGATCGGCCTGCGCCCGCGCGTCGCCGAGAAGATCCAGCCGCTCGCGCAATTTCTCGCGGCCTTTCCGGCGAATGTGCTCTTTCCCATAGCGGTGATCGGCATTCTCACCTTCCGGCTCGATCCCGACATATGGCTGTCGCTGCTGATCATCTTCGGCACGCAATGGTATATTCTCTTCAATGTCATCGCCGGCGCCTCGGCCTTTCCCAATGATCTGCGCGAGGTCTCGGCCAATTTCCGCATTCGCGGCTTCACCTGGTGGAAGAATGTCATTCTGCCGGCGATCTTCCCCTATTACGTGACCGGCGCGCTCACCGCCTCGGGCGGCTCCTGGAACGCCGCCATCGTCGCCGAATATGTGAAATGGGGAAACGACACGATCGAGGCGCAGGGCATCGGCGCCTATATCGCCGCAGCCACGGCGGCGGGCGACTATCCCAAGATCGTGCTCGGCGTCTCGCTGATGAGCGTCGTCGTCATTCTGTTCAACCGGCTGTTCTGGCGCCAATTGTTCGGCTTCGTCGAACGTCGCCTGCGCCTTTCCTGAGGATCACGCCATGTCCGATCGCGCCATGTCCGCTACGGCGAAAGCGCCTCTTCTCGAGCTCCGCAACGTCTTCCAGGCCTATGGCCGTTCGAGCGGCGAAAAAGGCCCGGTCGTGCTCGACGATATCTCGCTCCGGCTCGATGATAGCCAGATCGTCGGCCTGCTCGGCCGCTCGGGCTGCGGCAAATCCTCGCTGCTGCGCATCGTGTCGGGGCTGGCGCGGCCGTCTGGCGGCGACGTCCTCTATCTCGGCGAGAAGGTGGATGGCCCGGTCGACGGCGTCGCCATGGTGTTTCAGAGCTTCGCGCTGTTTCCCTGGCTCTCGGTGCTCGCCAATGTGGAGCTCGGCCTGCGCGCCAAGGGCGCGCGCGAGGCGGACGCCCGCCGCCGCGCGCTGCAGGCGATCGACATCATCGGTCTCGACGGCTTCGAGAACGCTTTTCCCAAGGAGATTTCCGGCGGCATGCGCCAGCGCGTCGGCTTTGCGCGCGCGCTGGTCGTCTCGCCCAATATTCTGCTGATGGACGAGCCCTTCTCGGCGCTCGACGTGCTGACCGCCGAGACCCTGCGCACCGATCTGCTCGATCTCTGGGTCGAAGGCCGCATGCCCATCAAATCCATACTGATGGTCACGCACAACATCGAGGAGGCGGTGTTGATGTGCGACCGCATCGTCGTGCTCTCCTCCAATCCCGGCCGCATCGCCGCCGAGATCAGAGTGACGCTCGCCCATCCGCGCAATCGGCTCGATCCGGAGTTCCGCCAGCTCGTCGACCAGATCTATGCGCTGATGACGCGCCGCGCCGAGCCCGCCAAGACACGCGAGGGGACCTTCCCCGGCCTCGGCCTCGGCATGGCGCTGCCGACGGTCTCGACCAACACGCTGGCCGGCATGATCGAGGAGGTGGCGGCGCCGCCTTATGACGGCAAGGCCGATCTGCCGGCGCTCGCCGACAGCCTGCAGCTCGAGATCGACGATCTCTTCCCCGTCGCCGAGACTTTGCAGCTCCTGCGCTTCGCCGAGCTCGCCGAGGGCGACATCAAGCTGACGACCGCCGGCAAGCGCTTCGCGGAGATGGACGTCGACCAGCGCAAGAAGCTGTTCGGCGACCATTTGCTCGCCTATGTGCCGCTGGCGCAGCGCATCCGCCGCGTGCTCGACGAGCGGCCGTCGCATTACGCGCCCGCCACGCGCTTCCGCGAGGAGCTCGAGGATTATATGAGCGAGGACTATGCGGAGATGACGCTGAAGAGCGTCACCACCTGGGGCCGCTATGGCGAGATTTTCGCCTATGACGAAGGCGCGCAGACCTTCAGCCTGGAAAATCCGCAATAGGCGCGCGCGTCAACTGGCGCGCATCATCTGACGCGGTTCAGCTGCCCGCGCAGCTCGCCCTCGGGATGCTTGGCCGAGTGGATGTTGAAATACCACTGGCCGTCCTCGAGCTGCTTGACCTGCTGGGGTTCGAGCGTCGCCGAGCCCTGGAACGTCTCTTCCACGGCTTCGACCGGAAGCACGGGAGCGGCATTCTCGCCGGCCTTGGCGGGACCATGGAAATGCGCCTTCAGCTCCTGGCCCTGCAGGCCAACATAATAGCCCTTCCAGCTGATTTTCCGCGTCTTCGGGTCGAGCGTGACGGCGATGGAGCCGACGCCCTTGCTCGCGCTCGGCGGATTTTCGGACCCGCCGGAGAGGTCGCCCTTGAACATCTGCACTTCCGCCGCGGCGGGAAAGGCGGCCAAGGCCAGAGCGATGGCGGCCGCGAGCGTGAGCGATGCATTCCTGGACATTTGTGGACCTCCGTGTCAAATGGCGGGAGAACGCCCCCGAGGGCTTGCCACCTAACGCGCCCGCGCGACGCTTCAAGCCGCCCGCCTGAGCCTTTGCGGCTGCGGCGCAAGAGCCGAACGCGCGGCCGCGCATCGATTTGGGAAGAGCGAAATGGCCGACTGGTATAATGAGATCAGCCTCGAGGATTTGAAGAGCGGCATCGCCGACAAATCGATCATTCTGGTCGATGTGCGCGAGGCGGACGAATACGCCCAGGGCCATATCGACGGCGCGCTGTTCGTGCCGCTGTCAGCCTTCGATCCGAGCAAGATTCCGGCTCCCGCCGAGGGTCAGAAGGTGGTGGTCTATTGCCGCTCCGGCAAGCGCTCGGTGAACGCCATGGAGCAGGCCCGCCTCTTCGGCCGCCGCGACGTCAGCACCCATTTCGGCGGCGGCATCATCGGCTGGCAGAAGGCCGGGGAACCGGTGGTCACGGGGATGTGATGGGGGGGGCGTGCGCGGCTCCAAGGCCGGCGAGAGGCGGAGGACAATCCGCGAGCCGCTGGATCAGCGGCTCTTCTCGCTCGATACGGCCCGCTACGACGAATTTCTGCGCGCGCTCGAAAATCCGCCGGCGCCGGGGCCGAAGCTGCTATCGCTGCCGCGCCGCGTTCCGGCATGGCGGAAATAGCGGCGCTTCACTTCCGGCGGTCGAACAGAGCCCGCCCCGTGGGGACGAGCCACATTAGAAGCCGAGCTTCAAATCCCGATCGACCTTGCCGCGGGACCTTTTGAACGCTTCCGCGAAATCGTCCTCGAGCGCGATGGAGGCGAGGGCGAATTCGATGAGATCGGCGTCCGTCTCTATTCCGGTAAGTCGCTTGGCCTGCGCGAGCAGGCCGGATCGCTCCGCGGCCTGCATGACGGCGTCGAAGCGGGCTTTATCGATGGCGCGCTCGCCGGGCGCCGTCGTGGCGCGTGCTGGGTTGCATTTGTTCGCCATGTTTCGTTCTGGTGATTTCCGCCGGAGCGCGGATAGCCCTTTTCGTTGACGCCTTCGCCATGATGACTGTCGCGTGTTCGACAAACTCCACAGTTGTCGAACATGAGCTCAAATTTGGAGCCGAGAGTGCGTAACAGTCACAATTGCGTGAAAAATGTACTATGTATAAATATATTATACCTATTTTATAAAATGGAGACTCGAAATGTCCAAGTATGAATCTATCACCAGACATCTAGTTTCATTGGATATGAATCAATGGGTTGCAAGTTTTGCTGAGCTTGAAGCGCTTCTGGAAGCGTCGCTCCCGCACAGCGCTTATCACTATGCCGCTTGGTGGTCGAACCAGGGCAGTGGGGGCCATTCGCAAAGCAGGGCTTGGCAAGATGCGGGTTGGCGCACGACCAAGCTCGATCTCGAAAATAGACGTGTGACGTTCGTTCGCGAATGCCCTCGATCTGTTGCAAAATCGACTTCGACGGATTCATACGATGATGGAAAGAAGGCTGTTTCGACGGCGACTCCTGCCGCGTCGGCCGATGGTATTTCTATCGCGGAAGCCAAGGCGCGGCTTGCAGCCTTTCTCGGAGTTGCGCCGGAGAAGATAGAAATTACTATCCATGGATAGTTTGCTACTCCCACTCGATCGTCCCCGGCGGCTTGCTGGTCACATCGTAGACCACGCGGTTCACCCCGCGCACCTCATTGATGATGCGCGTCGCCGCCCGGCCTAGAAAATTCATGTCGAAGGGATAGAAATCCGCCGTCATACCGTCAGTGCTCGTCACCGCGCGCAGGGCGCAGACATGGTCGTAGCTGCGGCCGTCGCCCATCACACCCACTGTGCGCACCGGCAGCAGCACGGCGAAGGCCTGCCAGATCACGTCATAGAGCCCGGCCTTGCGGATCTCGTCGAGATAGATGGCGTCCGCCTTGCGCAAAATCTCCAGCTTCTCGCGGCTGATGCCGCCGGGGCAGCGGATCGCGAGGCCGGGGCCGGGGAAGGGGTGGCGGCCGACGAAAGCCTCGGGAAGTCCCAGCTCGCGGCCGAGCGCGCGCACCTCGTCCTTGAACAATTCGCGCAAGGGCTCGACCAGCTTCATATTCATGCGCTCGGGCAGGCCGCCGACATTGTGATGCGATTTGATTGTCACCGACGGCCCGCCGGAGAAGGACACGCTCTCGATGACGTCCGGGTAGAGCGTGCCCTGCGCCAGAAATTGCGGCGCGCCACGGCCATCGGCGGCGATCTTCTTGGCCTCTTCTTCAAAAGTCTCGATGAAGAGGCGGCCGATCGTCTTGCGCTTGACCTCCGGGTCCTCGACGCCCTCGAGCGCTTGCAGGAACAGCTCCTGCGCCTCCACATGCACGAGCGGGATGTTGTAGTGATCGCGGAAGAGGGTGACGACCTCCTCCGCCTCGCCGCCGCGCAGCAGGCCGTGATCGACGAAGACGCAAGTCAGCGCATCGCCGATCGCCTCATGGATCAGCACGGCGGCGACGGCGGAATCGACGCCGCCCGAAAGCCCGCAGAGCACGCGGCCGGAGCCGACCTGCTTGCGGATCGCGTCGATCGCTTCGCCGCGAAAGGCCGACATGGTCCAATCGGATTTCAGCCCAGCGACCTTATGGACGAAATTGGAGATGAGCTTGGCGCCGTCCGGCGTATGCGCGACCTCGAGATGGAATTGCACGCCGTAATAGCGCCGCGCCTCGTCGGCGATGGCGGCCATGGGCGCGTTCTCGGAGGCGGCGATGACGCGAAACCCCTCCGGCAGGCGGGTGACGCGGTCGCCATGGCTCATCCACACGGGATAGCGGCCCCCCTTTTCCCAGACGCCGGCAAAGAGCGGGCTCTCCTCGACGACGCCGATCTCGGCGCGGCCGAATTCGCGATGATGCCCGCCCTCCACTGCGCCGCCCAATTGCGCGGCCAGCAATTGCTCGCCGTAGCAGATGGCGAGCACGGGGATTTTCGCGTCGAAAATGCTCTGCGGCGCGCGCGGCGAGCCGTCCTCGGTGACGGAGCAGGGGCCGCCGGAGAGGATCACCGCCTTGGGGCGGATTTCGGCGAAGGCGCGCTCGGCGCTCTGGAAGGGCGCGATCTCGCAATAGACGCCGGCCTCACGCACGCGCCGCGCGATGAGCTGTGTCACCTGCGAGCCGAAATCGACGATCAGCAGCTTGTCGTGGCGATCGGCGATGTCGTGGCGGAAGCTCTCAGTGGCGGTCATGCTGGTCTTTCGTGTGTGGGGGCGCGCGAGACGTAGTGACTACCTCTCGTAGTCGGCAATGCGCAAGAGCGCGGCGCGCCGCCTCCCCAACCCTCCCCCGCTGCGCGGGAGAGGGGGCAGATTGCGCGCTTCATCGAAATTGCGCAAAAATTGTTTGTTGAACAACGACCGCGCTGTTCTTCCCCTCTCCCGCGAAGCGGGGGAGGGGGCCAGGATGCGGCAGACCCGCCTGATGACAAAGCGCGCAAGGAGTCTCAGACGCGAGCTGACGGACGCGGAACGTAAGCTCTAGTACGCATTGCGCGCGCATCGACTCGCAGGGTTGTCCTTCCGCCGCCAAGCGCCTTGCGGGCCGTTCATCGCGGATTTTCTCTGCGCCGAAGCGCAGCTGGTAGTCGAGGTCGACGGGGCCACTCATTCGACCGAAGAAGAAATCGCCGACGACAGGCGTCGTGACGAATGGTTCGCCGCCAATGGCTATCACTTGCTGCGCGTGACCAATTCGGAAGTCTATCGAAACCTCGACAGTATTTGCGAAACGATACTTGCTGCCGCTCACCCTCGCTTCAGCACGCACACATAGAACCCATCCGTCCCCGCCGTGTGCGGCGTCAGGCGAATGCCCGCCCCGTGCGGCGAGGCGAAGCGCGCCAGCTCAGGCAGCCCGGCCTTTGCCGCCGCCTCCTCGGCCGGAACAGTGGAAAAATCCGCATGATCGGCGAGAAACCGCGCGATCTGATCCTCATTCTCGTCGCGCAGCAGCGAGCAGGTGACATAGACGACGCGCCCGCCCGGCTTCACGAAGCGCGGCGCCTTATCGAGCAGCTCCCGCTGCTCGGCGATGCGCTCCTCGAGCGCGCCGGGGGCGATGCGCCATTTGGCGTCCGGATGGCGCCGCCAGGTCCCGGTTCCGGTGCAAGGCGCGTCGATCAGCACGAGGCCGCAGCGCGCCTCGAGATCGGCGAGCACATCGGCCTGCCCGCGCGGGGCGCGCACCTGCACATTGCGCGCGCCGGCTCGCTCGAGCCGCGGATAAATGGGGGTGAGGCGACGGCCGTCGTCGTCGAAAGCGTAGATTTGCCCGCGATTGTGCATCTGCCCGGCGAGGGCCAGCGTCTTGCCGCCGCCGCCTGCGCAAAGGTCCAGCACCTGTTCGCCGGGCTCGGCGGCGCAGAGCAGAGCGGCGAGCTGCGAGCCCTCGTCCTGCGGCTCGACGAGGCCTTTGACATAGGCGGGCTCGGCCGTGAGCGCCGGGCCGCGCCCCTTGGCCGGGGGCGCGATGCGCAGGCCAAACGGCGAGAGCGGCGTCGGCTCGGGGGAAAGATGCGCGAGACGGCGCAGCGCGTCCTCGCGCGAGGCCTTCAAAATATTCGCGCGCAGATCGACCGGCGCGCGTTCGGCCAGCGCGCGGCCCTCATCGGCGGCCGATTCGCCGAAGGCCGTCTCGAAGCGCTCGGCCAGCCATTCCGGATAATCGCCGCGCACATGGGCCGGCGCGCCCTCCAGCGTCACTGTAGCGAGGCGCTCGCGCTCTTCGTCCGTGAGCGGGGCGGAGGCGTGGCCCTCGCCGGAAAACAGCGCCGAGACTTCCTCTTCCGAGAGGCCGCGGGCCTCGCGCAGCGAGCCGATCACGACGGCCCGCGGCGTGTCCGCGCCCATCACAAACGCCGCCGAGGCGCGCTTGCGCAGCGCGTCGAAGACGAGGCTCGATATGGACGCGCGGTCCTTGGAGCCGGCGAATCGGTGGGAGAGGCCCCAATCCTTGATCGCATCGGCCGCGGGACGGCGGCGCTCGGCGAGTCCGGCGAGGATTTCAATGGCGGCGGAGACTTGGGCGGCTGGCATCATGGTCGGTCCAGCTTTACGGCCTCTGGGGCCGGCAGGCCAGCGCCTGCGCGCCCCTCGAGAGCAGATAGCGCGTGGAAAAACAAAAAGTCTCAGAAAATAGCCACGGCAGCGCTCATGGCCACATTCTAGCCTCAATGGCCTCGCTCAAGTCATGTTGCGCCGCAAAAATCGCAGCGTTTTCCACCCCCCCATCGACGGAAGCCAAAATGCGCTCTCTTCGTCCGCTCGCCGCTATTCTGATCGCCCTCTCGCTCGCCGCCTGCGCGGCGCAGTCGCAGCCCGACCTGACCCCGCCGCCGAAGAAGCCGCTCGACGCCAAGACGCAGCTCGAGACCGGCCGCAAATATTGATTTTCGCTTCGCCGTCGCGGGTCGTCAAAAGACGATCCGCGCGGCGAAGATCGCCCCTCAGCGTCATTCCGCGGACGAGGATGCGTCCGCGTAGAGCAGCGCCAGCAGTTTCGCCGACAATTCTTGCGTCGACAGGCCCAGAGCGAAGGCGGTCTGTCGATAGTCGCCGTTGAAGCGGCGCAATGTGCGCAGGACCAGCCGGCGTTCGACGGCCTCGATCGAATAGCCGATGAGCATATCCACGGCTATGTCCGCAGTGTCGAGCGGAATTTGTCCATGACTTTGCAGAGGTTGAGCGGCAGCGCGATCGATCGCATCCTCCTCTCCAGCGATCAGCAGGATTCGGCTTTGGTCCGAATCCCCGTCCGTCGGAATGCGAGGACGTTTGCTCCGATCGGCTCCCATCGGCTCGCCCTTCGACGCCAGCGAAAATGCGACAGGATCGCCGACGGAGAGATAAGGCCCGTCTTCGTCGAACCGCACCAGAAATTGCGGCGCGAGGCCCTGGAAATCGACGGCATAGACGAGCGTCAGCTCCGCGCCGAGCGCCCGCAGCCTGACGCGCCGATATTTGCTCTGATCGTCGCCGGATCGCCGGCTTCCCGGATCTTCGTCACGACGCAGTCCGCGCCGTCCGAAGGGCGTTGCGCCGGCGCAGGCGCGTGTGGAGCGGCCCGACATCAGGCGCCTCCTCGCGCCTGCCAGCCCGCATAGACGCCGACAACCGCCGCCACGAAGACCAGCGCCGCGCAAGCGGCCCCTCCGGCGGCGAGAAGCCCGACGACCGCGCCGGAGACCGCGGCGATCATCATTCCGGTGACAGTGTCCGACACGCGGACATCCCCGGCCTCGAGGTCGCCGGGGCGCGCGCGCTCGTCCGGGACAGCAAGCTCGTTGCTGCCTAAGGTCGAAGGGAAAGAAGACATTTTCTCATCCCCGCGTCGGCGCTGGGCGGTAGCGTCGAACTCTCGATTTCGCGGCATAAACGGTCCTTTGTGACCATAACTAGCGCGTAAAAATCCTGTGACATCGTGCGCATGTTAGCATTGTAATTACAGGATTATTTTAACCGAGCGCATATTTCAAGGCGCAGGAAAGAAAGGACCGATTTTGTCAAGCCTTTCTGTCTCGTAATGAGATGGTTTGGTAGACAAAAACCGATTCTTTACGACGTGGCAGCGCTGTTTTGGCATCGAGACACGAGAACAAATAATGATCGTCGGCTATGCGCGAGTATCAACAGACGAGCAAAAACTCGATCTGCAGCTCAAAGCCTTAGAAAAGGTAGGATGTGACGAAATTTTTACAGATCATGGGCGATCAGGACTTGATTTCAGTCGCGCCGGTCTGGAGAAAGCGATGCAAAATTTGAAGTCCGGCGACACTTTGATCGTCTGGCGCCTGGATCGCCTCGGCCGGTCTTTGCCGGCTCTCGTCACGCTGATGGATCAGCTCGGGAAGCGAGGGATCGATTTTCAGTCCCTGACCGAGAACATCAACACGACCTCATCGGGCGGCCGGCTGATGTTCCATATGATGGCGGCGCTGGCCGAGTTCGAACGTTCCCTCATCAGCGAAAGAACGCGGGCGGGGCTCTCCGCCGCGCGCGCGCGGCTGCACGCTCGGGCGGCCGAAATCGCTCAGCCCAGATCAGATCGCTGACGCTTTCGAAGCCATACGACACGAGAAGACGCAGGTACAGGAGGTGGCGGAGGAACTGGGCGTGTCCGTTCGCACCCTCCAGCGGAGCCTGCGCAACGCCTTTCCCGCCGGTCGGGGCTAGAAGAATCTTTCCATGTTTCATCGAAACGCGGAAAGATCCTGAGCGGCGCGTTTCCAACGCCGAACCGGCATCCACTTCGGCTGGAAACGCGCTAGATTCTCGCGTGGGAGCGAATTCTGATCGATCGAACGATTCCGTTCGATCGGAAAGCGCTCTAGTCGATAGTGACGAGGCATTATTCATGTTCCGCCGAACATGAATGATGCTGCCAGCGAATGTCATTCGGCCTCGAACTCGCGGCCGCGGGTCGTCAGGAAAAGACGATCCGCGCGGCGAAGATCGCCCACATCAGGGCGAGCAGCGCGAAGCCCGCCGCGAAGGCGAAAAATCGCCGCTGCACATGATTGCTGGTGATGTGAATTGAGGCGTGCGCGTAACGCGTCGCGACAAAAGCCCATTCCAGCGCGACGAATAAAAGGTCCGCCTTCTCCGTGACCAGCGTCAGCGCGACCAGCGCATAGAACAGCACGGGCAGCTCGAATTGGCTGGCGTAGGAATTGGCGAGCTGGGCGATTTGGTCCGGCCAGCCCCGATTGAGCGCTATATCCGCCGGCTTCACCACTTTGCCCCGCAGCGTGCGAATGCGCGACAGCGCGAGAGCGACGAGCAGCCCCAGAGCGAGAGCGACGAGAGCGAAGACGGGGAACAAAACCAATTTCGTGGACAAGATCGTTCAATCCGATTCGAATTTCCCGGTCACGCGATGCTGGGCGCTGATGCGCCGCACAGTGCCGGTCGAGGAGCGGTAGACGAGCGTCTCCGTCTCGATGAAATCCTTGCCGAAGACGACGCCGAACAAGAGCGGCCCGTCGGTGACGCCCGTCGCGCAGACGACGACATCGCCCGAGGCGAGCTCCTCGAGCTCGTATTTCTTGCGCGGATCGAGCACGCCCATCTCCGCCGCCCGCGCGACCTTGGCCGCGCTGTCCAGCACGAGGCGGCCTTGCATCTGGCCGCCGACGCAGCGCAGCACGGCCGCCGCCAGCACGCCCTCCGGCGCGCCGCCTGCGCCCAGATACATGTCGACGCCGGTCTCCGCCGGCTGGGCGGTGAAGATGATTCCCGCCACATCGCCGTCGCTGATGAGCCGCACCCGCGCGCCCGCCGTGCGGCATTTGGCGATCAATTCGGCATGGCGCGGCCGGTCCAATATGCAGATGGTCACATCCTGCGCCGCGACGCCCTTGGCCGCAGCCAGCGCGGCGATATTGGCGCCCGGCTCATTGTCGAGATCGACGACGCCCTTGGGATAGAAGGGCCCGATGGCGATCTTGTCCATATAGACGTCCGGCGCGTAGAGCAGCGAGCCTGCGGCGGCGATGGCGACGATGGAGATCGCGCCCGCCATATCCTTGGCGCAGAGCGTCGAGCCCTCGAGCGGCGCGACGGCGAGATCGACGCGCGGGCCGGCGCCGGCGCCCACCTCCTCGCCGATGAACAGCATGGGCGCCGAATCGCGCTCGCCCTCGCCGATGACGACGCGGCCGCGAATCGCAAGCTTGTCCAATTCGCTGCGCATGGCGTCGACGGCGGCCTGATCCGCCGCCATCTCATCGCCGCGCCCGCGCCAGCGCGCCGCGGCCACGGCGGCTCGCTCGGTGACGCGCACGAGCTCGAGCGTCAGATTGCGGTCGAGGCCCTTGCCCTGTTTAGCGCCGATGTCCTGCTTAGCGCCGATGTCTGCGGCCGATGCGGGGCGCGCCATGCTTTTTTTCTCCGGCGATGCGCTTATTCGCGCTCGATGCGGATGACCTGCGCCGGCTCGGCGATGACGCCGTCGGCGTAGATGGCGTCGAGCGCCTCGCGCACCAGGCGCTCCGTCGTCGCATGGGTGATGAGAATCACCCCGACTTGGGCGTCGCCGCTGCGCCGCGCCGCGCGCGCGCCATGCTGCATGATGCTCTCGAGCGAGATTTTGCGCTCGGCCATGGCCGTGGCGATGGCGGCGAAGGCGCCGGGCACGTCCGGCACGGCGAGACGAATATAATAGCCGCCCTCGTGCAGCGCCGCCGGGGCGCGCTCGAGCTTGCGCAGCGCGGCGCTCGGCAGGCCGAAGGGGGCAGAGCGCACGCCCTTGGCGATATCGGCGATATCGGCGACGACCGCGGAGGCGGTGGCGTCGCCGCCGGCGCCGGGGCCGACCAGAGTCAGCTCATGCACCGCGTCGGCGTCTATGGTGACGGCGTTGGTGACGCCCATCACCTGGGCGATGGCCGTCGTCTTGCGCACCATTGTGGGATGCACGCGCTGCTCTATTCCCTGCGCCGTGCGCTGGGCGACGCCGAGCAGCTTGATGCGGAAGCCGAGCTCGCCCGCCGCGTCTATATCGGCCAAGGTGACGCGCTCTATCCCCTCTATCTCGACCGCCTCGGGCGCGATGCGCGCGCCGAAGGCGAGCGAGGCGAGAATCGACAGCTTATGCGCCGTGTCGAAACCGCCTATGTCGAAGGTCGGGTCGGCCTCGGCGTACCCTAAGCGCTGCGCCTCCTTCAGGCATTCCTCGAAGGAGAGGCGTTCCGCCTCCATGCGGGAGAGGATGTAATTGCAGGTGCCGTTGAGAATGCCATAGACGCGCTCGATCGAATTGCCGGCGAGCCCCTCCCGCAGCGTCTTGACGATGGGGATGCCGCCGGCGACCGACGCCTCGAAGGCGAGCGCGACATGGCGGCTCTCGGCGAGCTCGGCCAGCGCCGAGCCATGGGCGGAGAGCAGCGCCTTATTGGCGGTGACGACGGATTTGCCCTTGATGAGCGCCGTCTCGACGCTGACGCGCGCCGGCCCTTCGGCGCCGCCGATGAGCTCGACGAAAAGGTCGATTCCGTCCGAGGCGGCGAGGGCGACCGGATCGTCATGGAAGGTCGCGCCGGCGAGATCGACGCCGCGGTCCTTGCCGGGATCGCGAGCGGAGACGGCGGTGACGACGATGTCGCGCCCCGTGCGCGCCGCCAGCGCCTGCGCCTGCCGTTGCAGCAGCCGCACGACCGATGCGCCCACCGTGCCCAAGCCCGCGACGCCGACGCGCAAGATTTCCGCCATTTGACCCTGTTCCGGAAAACGAGTTCGCGACGCGAGGCCGCGGCGCGGGCTGTTGTGGCTTATTCCGGCGGACGGATCAAGGAAAGCCTTCCCGGGAGCGGCGCGCCGAACGAGGGCGGCGGCGCGCCGAATAGTGGTTCCGGGCGGTTCAGCTGCGGCGCGTCAGCAGCCGCATTTGGCTTCGCAGGACTTCTTCTCGACCTTGGCTGCTTCGATATTGCCGCCATAGGCCTGCGTCGCCTTGATCCAGACGTCGTCGCAGCTCTCCATGCAATGGGCCTGCTTGTCGTCTCCGCGTATGTCGCAGCTCACTTTTTCGATCAGTCGCGGCGAGAAGCCGAGGTCGCCGCCGAACCGATAGGGGTTCGCCTGGGCGAAGCTCGCGCCGGCCGCAATGGTGACGAGGGCGAGGGTGAAGACAAGGCGAATTTTCATGTTCGATTCCTCCAACTGCGGGACCCTCGAGACGTCGCTCGCGCCAATCGCGAGGCCGACGGGGGCCTTCTTCTTTCGTTCTTACGAGCCGCCTTCGACCTGCGGTGTGGACGAAGGCGGCTCGACCGACCGGGGAACGCGCCTCCGGCGACGAAATGTCGGCCACGCGCGCCTTCGGCGCGCATCCTCGCGTTCTCGCCGGAGCGGCCGCCGCGAGAGGGAAAAAACGGGCGGTCGCCGACGCAAACACGAGGATCCGAGCGTAATTGTCGATGCGCGATGAGCATCGGCAATTATATCGATATACGATATTATTCATATCGGAGACCGATCTATCCGGCAAGCCTGCGCTGGCGGCGGGGGGAAGGGCGCGACAATAGAACGCAGCTTGCGTTCGCGGGTTGGGCTCGGGGCTTGCGCACGCGGCTTGCGATCGGGGCCTGCGACTTGACGGACGGCCGGGGAGCGCGCATGTTAGGCGCATGACGATCTCGCTCCGTTCCCGCACTCTTTGTCGGATCATTATCAGCTAGCGCATAAGCTGGCCGGAGCCGTCACGTCCCTCACTATGACACGCAATGACGCCCCGGGCCGGCAGGCCGAGGGGAAATTCATGTCGTCCGACGCTCCCGTTCTGAAGCTCTACAATACGCTGACGCGCGCCAAGGAGGAGTTTCGTCCTCTCGATCCGGCGAATGTGCGCATGTATGTCTGCGGCCCGACCGTCTATGACTACGCCCATATCGGCAATGCGAGGCCGATCATCGTTTTCGACGTGCTGTTTCGTCTGCTGCGCCATCTCTATGGCGTCGATCATGTCACTTACGTCCGCAACATCACCGACGTCGACGACAAGATCAACGCCCGCGCCGCCGAGCGTGGTATCACCATTCGCGAGCTGACCGAGGGCACAAATAAGATCTTCCAGGAGGATGTGAAGGCGCTCGGCTGCCTCGAGCCGAGCGTGCAGCCGCGCGCCACCGAGCATATCGCCGAGATGATCACGCTCATCGAGAAGATGATCGCCGCCGGCCACGCTTATGCGGCGGATGGCCATGTGCTGTTCGACGTGCCGTCGATGGCGGATTATGGCCGTTTGTCGCGTCGTCCGCTCGACGAGATGATCGCCGGCGCGCGCGTCGATGTCGCGCCCTATAAGCGCGGCGACATGGATTTCGTGCTGTGGAAGCCGTCAAAGGAGAGCGAGCCTGGCTGGGAGTCGCCCTGGGGACGCGGGCGGCCCGGCTGGCATCTCGAATGCTCGGCCATGTCATGGAAGCATTTGGGCGAGGTCTTCGACATTCACGGCGGCGGCATCGATCTCGTGTTTCCGCATCACGAGAACGAGATCGCCCAGACGCGCTGCGCCTTCGGTCACGAGGCGATGGCGAATTACTGGATGCACAATGGATTCCTGCAGGTCGAGGGCGAGAAAATGTCCAAGAGCCTGGGGAATTTCGTGACCATCAACGAGCTGCTGCATACGGAGAATTTCGGCGGGCGGAAGTGGCCCGGCGAGGTGCTGCGCCTCGCCATGCTACGCACGCATTATCGTCAGCCGATCGATTTCACCGCGAAGGCGCTGGAGGAGGCGGAGGCGAGCCTGCGCAAATGGAGCGCGCTGATCGGCGAGGCCTCCGCCGATCCCTCGGCGTCCGGCGAAGTTCTGAGCGCGCTCGCCGACGATCTGAACACGCCGCTCGCGCTGGCGTCCCTGCATGAGCTGGATGGCGCCGCGCTCGACGGAGCATTGAAGCTCTTCGGCATAGACATTCGCGCCTATCGGCTTTGGGTCGACGGCGAGACGAAACAGGTGGTGGATGCGGAGCGGGTTTCCTCCTTGATCTCGACGCGCCTCGCCGCCCGCGCGGCAAAAAACTGGGCCGAATCCGATCGCATTCGCGACGAGCTCGCGGCGATGGGCGTCGCGCTGAAGGACAATAAGGACGGCACGACGACATGGGAGGTGAAGCGATGAATCTTCACCTCTCTCGAACATTATCCAACAATCGAGACGCGCGACTCCTTCTCCCGCTTTGGGGGAGAAGGTGGCCCGGCGCCGCCGGGTCGGATGAGGGCTCGCCGCGGCGACTGGAATCGTTGGGTGTGCTCAGGGACCCTCATCCGACCTCGCTTCGCGAGGCCACCTTCTCCCACGAGTGGGAGAAGGATATACGTACGAAGATTCCGCCTTTCGCGAGAGGAGACCACGCCCATGCTTAAGAACGACTGGCGCCGATTTCTCCCCTTTCCAGGGCATTGGGCGTCCTATCTCGTGTTCAAGCTCCTCATCCTCGCGCTCGCAGCCATCGCCGCATGGCATGTGCTCGCGGCATTCGAGATCATCTAGCCATGGCGCGCGCCGCTTCCGCTCCCGGGCTTCGCCCCTTGCTGCCGACCGACGCGCCTCGGCTCGCGCAATTGTTTCGCGCCAGCGTCGAGACGCTCGCGGCGGAGGATTACGGCGAGGATCAGCTCGCCGCCTGGGCCGCCGCCGCCGATGACGAAGAGGCTTTCGCCAAAAAGCTCACCGGCGCGCTCACCCTCGTCGCCTCGCTCGACGGCGAGATCGCCGGTTTCGCGTCGCTGCGCGAGAACACGCTCCTCGACATGCTCTATGTGCATCCACGCGCGGCGCGGCGCGGCGTCGCCTCGGCGCTCGCCGACGCCATGGAAAAGCTCGCCGCCGCGCGCGGAACGCGCGAGATCAGCGTCGACGCCTCCGACGCCGCGCGCGATTTCTTCGTGGCGCGCGGCTATGTCGCCCATCAACGCAACATGCGCGAGCTGCGCGGCGAATGGCTCGGCAACACGACGATGAAGAAGATACTCGAGCGCAAGGCTGCAACGCAATGACACGGGAGAGGCTGACGCTCTTCGACACCACGCTACGCGACGGCGCGCAGACGACCGGCGTCGATTTTTCGCTGGCCGACAAGCGCCAGATCGCCGCAATGCTCGACGAGCTCGGCCTCGATTACATCGAGGGCGGCTATCCCGGCGCCAATCCGCTCGATACGGAATTCTTCGCGAAACGCCCGCCATTGAAGGCGCATTTCGCCGCCTTTGGCATGACGCGGCGGCAGGGGCGTTCGGCGTCGAACGATCCCGGCGTCGCCGCTCTGCTGGACGCCGATTGCGATTGCGTGACCTTCGTCGCCAAGGCCTGGGATTATCAAGTGCGTGTCGCGCTGCGCTCGACGCTCGAGGATAATCTCGACGGCATTCGCCAATCCGTCGCGGCGGCCGTCGCGCGCGGCAAGGAAGCGCTCGTCGATTGCGAGCATTTCTTCGACGGCTATAAGGACAATCGCGATTACGCGCTGGCCTGCGCCAATGCTGCGCATGAGGCCGGCGCGAGGTGGATCGTGCTCTGCGACACCAATGGCGGCTCGCTGCCACATGAGGCAGAGCGCATCGTCGCCGAGGTCGCGCGCCTAATTCCGGGCGACAAGCTCGGCATTCACGCGCATGACGATACGGGGCAGGCGGTCGCCGTCTCGCTCGCCGCGGTGCGCGGCGGCGCGCGGCAGATCCAGGGCGCGCTGAACGGCCTCGGCGAGCGCTGCGGCAACGCCAATCTCACGACGATCATCGGCAATCTTCTGCTCAAGAGCGAGTTTTCGGATCGCTTCGAGATCGGCGTGACGCGCGAGAGCCTGACGCATTTGACGCGCACCAGCCATGCGCTCGACGAATTGCTCAATCGCGCGCCCAATCGTCACGCGCCTTACGTCGGCGCCGGCGCCTTCGCCACCAAGGCCGGCATTCACGCTTCCGCCGTGCTCACCGATCCGCGCACTTATGAGCATGTGCCGCCGGAGAGCGTCGGCAATCAGCGCCGCGTGCTGGTGTCCGATCAAGCGGGCAAATCCAATATCGTCGCCGAGCTGGAGCGATTGGGAATCACTCTCTCGAAGGACGATCCGCGGCTCACGCGCCTGCTCGACGAGGTGAAGGAGAAGGAGGCGCAAGGCTACGCCTATGAGGGCGCCGACGCTTCTTTCTATTTGCTCGCCAAGCGCGTGCTCGGCGAGGTTCCGCATTATTTCGACATTGAGCGCTACAGCGTCGCCGTGGATCGCCGCTTCGGCGCCAATCTCGGCGCCGAGGAGGCGGGCGCGGAGGCGATCGTCAAGCTGCGCATCGATGGCCGCTCGACCATTTCCGCCGCCGAGGGCAATGGCCCGATCAATGCGCTCGATGTCGCGCTCCGCAAGGATCTCGGCAAATATCAATCCTTCATCGAGGATGTGAAGCTCGTCGATTATCGCGTGCGCGTATTCCAGGGCGGCACGGATGCGGTGACGCGCGTGCTGGTCGAATGCGCGGACGCCGAGGGGGAGATATGGTCCACTGTCGGCGTCTCGCCCAATGTCGTCGACGCCTCTTTCGAGGCGCTGGTCGACGCCATCGTCTATAAGCTGGTGAGATCGGGCGCGGTCTAGCCATTCTTTCCTTCTCCCGCTCGCGGGAGAAGGTGGCCTCGCGAAGCGAGGTCGGATGAGGGCCGGCGCGGTAGCGAAAAGCTCAACGAATTTCCGCGAACCGCAGCATCCCTCATCCGACCCGACTACGTCGGGCCACCTTCTCCCATTTCATGGGAGAAGGAATCGCGCGCCTTCAAAAATGCTGCTCTATGGCTTTCTCGTCGCCTTCATGCTTGGCGACGCGTGTCGCGCGCAGCATGGGGATCACATCCTCTATGCGCTCGGCGACCATATAGCGCACTTCATAGCCCGGGCGGATGAAGCCGGCGTTATGCATATGCGCGAACAGCGACAAAAGCGGCTTCCAGAACCCGCCTATGTCGGCGATGACCAGCGGCTTGCTGTGGCGGCCGAGCTGAATCCAGGTCAATTGCTCGGTCAGCTCCTCGAGCGTGCCAATGCCGCCGGGCAGCGCCACGAAAGCGTCGGACTTCTCGAACATCAGACGCTTGCGCGTATGCATGTCCGGCACGACTTGAAGATCGGTGACGGAGGAGAGCGCGATCTCGCGCTCGTCGAGAAAGCTCGGAATGATTCCGGTGACCTTGCCGCCCTGCGCGAGCACGGCTCGGGCGACGGCGCCCATGAGGCCGCAAGAGCCGCCGCCGAAGACGAGCTCGATTCCCTCGCGCGCGAGCGCCGCGCCGAGCGCTTCCGCGGCGTGGGCGTAGATGGGATCGTCGCCGGTCGAGGAGCCGCAATAGACGCAGACGCGTTCGATTTTTCGAATATCGCTCATTTTCATTTGATGGCCCGCCCGAGCACCCGCGTCAAGGCCGCCCGCCGCCGGCGGCGTGAGCGGAGCGCTCGTGCGTTGGCGCTCCAAACCACCTATATGAAATCCAGATGTCATTTCGGCGCCTCCACGGCAAGGACTGGAAAAGGGTGATGCGACAGGTCGACGGAGAAGAAGAGCAGGCTTTGGCGCAGGTCTCGATACATGGGGTGGTCGAGGAGCTCGAAAAGCCTATCGGGCGCGAGTCCGTCATCGGGACCATTCGCAACCTCTGGCCCTATATATGGCCGAAGGGGCGGCGCGACCTCGAGCGACGCATCCTCATCGCGCTTGCTCTGCTCATTGTCGGAAAATTGGTGAATATGGCCGTTCCATTCGCCTTCAAATGGGCGGCGGACGGCTTGGCTTCGGGCGCCGCGGTCCCGACGCTCCTCGGCGGCGCGGTCGGCTTCACCATTCTCTACGGCGTGCTGCGGGCGGTCTATGCGCTCTTGACGCAGGCGCGCGACGCCCTATTCGCCGCCGTCGCCATGCATGCAGTGCGGCGGCTCGCCAATCACGTCTTCGTGCATATGCATCACTTGTCGCTGCGGTTCCACATCGGCCGCAAGACCGGCGGGCTGACCCGCGTGCTGGAGCGCGGCCGCGACGGCATAGAGACGCTCACGCGGCTTCTCATGTCGACGGCGGTTCCGACCATTGTCGAATTCGCGCTGGTCGTCGGCGTGCTCACCGTGCAATTCGACTGGGATTATGCGCTCGTCGCCATGGCGACGATCGTCGCTTTTCTGCTCTACACGCTGATCGCCACCAATTGGCGCATCGCCATTCGCCGCTCGATGAACGAGAGCGACGTCGACGCCAATGTGAAGGCGATCGACAGCCTGCTCAATTACGAGACGGTGAAATATTTCGTCGCCGAGCGGCGTGAGGCGGAGCGCTACGACAAATCCATGGCGATCTATGAGGGCGCCAGCATACGCTCCTACATCTCGCTCGCGCTGCTGAACGCCGGACAGGCGGTGATCTATACGATCGGCCTCGCCGTCATCATGCTGATGTGCGTCGAGGGCGTGCGCAGCGGGCGCAACAGCATCGGCGATTTCGTGCTGGTCAACGCTATGATGATCCAGCTCTATCAGCCGCTCAATTTCATGGGCACGCTCTATCGCGAGACGCGGCAGGCGATCGTCGACATCGAAAAAATGTTCGCCATTTTGTCGCAGCAGCCGGAGATCGCCGATCGTCCCGGCGCCGCGGATCTCGATGTGCGCGAGGGACGCATCGTCTTCGATGATGTCGTCTTCGCCTATGACAACAAGCGGCCGATCCTGCAGGGCGTGAGCTTCACCGCCGAGCCCGGCGCGACCATCGCCATTGTCGGCCCCTCGGGCGCCGGAAAATCGACGATCTCGCGGCTGATGTTCCGCTTCTACGAGCCGCAGTCGGGACGCATCACCATCGATGGGCAGGACATATCCGCCGTCACGCAGCGCTCGCTGCGCGAGGCGATCGGGATGGTGCCGCAGGATACGGTCTTGTTCAACGACAGCATCGCCTACAATATCCGCTATGGCCGCTGGGACGCGAGCATGGAGGAGGTGCGCGAGGCGGCGCGGCTGGCGCAGATCGACAGCTTCATTCGCTCGCTTCCGGACGGCTATGACGCGCAGGTCGGCGAGCGCGGGCTGAAGCTCTCGGGCGGCGAGAAGCAGCGCGTCGCCATAGCGCGCACGATTTTGAAAGGCCCGCCGCTGCTCATTCTCGACGAGGCGACCTCGGCGCTGGACAGTTTCACCGAGCAAGAGATTCAAGAGGCTCTGGCGCGCGTCTCGCGCGGCCGCACGACGCTCGTGATCGCGCATCGTCTGTCGACAGTGGTGGATGCGGACGAAATCCTGTTCCTCGATCGCGGTCGCATCGTCGAGCGCGGCGCGCATCTGCAATTGCTGGCGAAGGACGGGGCCTATGCGGCCATGTGGCGCCGCCAGCGTCAGGCCAACGAAGCGGAGGAGGCGTTGCTCGGCGCCAGCGCCGAGGAGAGGGCCGAGGCGGATATGGCGGAGTGACGCGTTTCGGCCGACGCGATCAGGCGTCGGAGGCGCGCGCCCATATCATGCCCATGTCGTTTGCTTTCTGCGCGTCGCCCAGCTGCTCGGTCACGATCGTTTCGAACCCGTGCTCGGCCAGCAGATCGACGATGCGCCTCGATCTTTCTTGAAATTCCTCGACCTCGACGACGACTTGCTTGATCTTCGGCCAGTCCACATCCTCGACGCCGAGCAGCACGTCGAGCTCGGCGCCTTCCACATCGACCTTCAGCAGGTCCACATGCTCGACGCCCTGTTCACGCAGGATCTGCGAGATGGTCCGGACCTCGCAATCGAAATATTCGATCTTGGTCAACCACCATGTCACGACATCGAGGACGAGTGAGCGAAGCGGCCGCGGGGCGGGGCGCAGCCAGCGGAACAAGAGGCCGGCGTCGACATCGCCGGAGAGACATTGCTTGAGCCGCGAGCGCGTGAGGCCGAGATTGGATTGGTCGACATAGGCGGACGACCAGCAGGCGAGCCGCGGGAAATTGGCGAAGCGGAGGCGTTTCGCTTCAGACGCGACTCCGAACGAAAAGACGCGCATCTTCTCGCCGCCGATCGCCGCGGCGTTGTGGCGCAAAATGTCGAATGTCGCGGGGATCGGCTCGAAGCAGAAAATCCGCGCGTTGCTTTCGCAAAGACGCGAGGCTTGCGCTGCAAAGAGGCCGATATTCGCGCCAATGTCGAGAATCGTGTCGCCGGGGCGCAACGTCACGCCATGTCGGAAGTAATTGGGGATGTCGTTATCGTAGAGATACTTCGCCTCGATCCTATTGAGGCAGGCGAGCGGCGACGCGCCAGGCTCGAGCACGATCTCGGAATAATGCGCCATTCGTGAATCTCCACTGAAACGGAAACGCCAATTCGTCATGTCGCCCGACCATGTCGCCCGACCATGTCGCCGATCGATATCATGTTCCTCATATAGCACGTTTTTTTAATATAGCGGCAGTGGACTGACTCGCGGCGTTCACAATGGGCGGCACCGATCGTCGAGCAGCAGAACGACGTCCTTCTGGCTCGAGACCCCTTCGTCCGCTCGAAGTCCTGTATCGACCTGTCATCGGTGACGATATTGGCGTCCGGGGGGGATAAATTACTTTGCCGATATACATGTAGGCGGTCACCTACAGAGCGTCGGCTCGTGGGATTCGAGAGGCGCGAGGCCGGAGCTTCCATTCTGGTCGATCAGGAGGCATATTCGCGGCCATGGCCTCTGCTCCGAAAAAGCCGAAAAATCCCGCTCGCCCGACACGCGCCAAGGCTGCCAAGCCCGAGGTGTCGCCGATCGCGCCGCATCTCCAGGCGTTGCTCAATCCTGGTCTCGCCGAGCGGCAGGCCGGCTTCGAGGAGGCGCCGCAGGCCGCCTATGACGCCGGCGTGACCGGCGTCGACGAGGCGCTGGCCGAAAAGCTCGACCTCGGAGGCGCGGGCGGCGTGTCGGCGACGATGGAGAGCCTCGAGCAGCTGTTGAAGCTCGGCGACCCCAATCTGCGCGAGAAAAAGCCCTGGACGCCGCATCGACCGGAGCGCCCTCAAAAGAGCGAAGGCGGCGTCGCATTCGATCTCGTCTCCGACTATCAGCCGCGCGGCGACCAGCCGCAGGCGATCGAGGAGCTGGTCGCCGGCATAGAGGCCAATGAGCGCGATCAAGTGCTGCTCGGCGTCACCGGCTCCGGCAAGACGTTCACCATGGCGCAGGTGATCGCGCGCACACAGCGGCCGGCATTGGTGCTCGCGCCCAATAAGACGCTGGCCGCCCAGCTCTATGGCGAGTTCAAGAGCTTCTTTCCCAATAACGCCGTCGAATATTTCGTCTCCTATTACGATTATTATCAGCCCGAGGCCTATGTGCCGCGCACCGACACCTATATCGAGAAAGAATCCTCGGTGAATGAGCAGATCGACCGCATGCGCCATGCCGCCACGCGCTCGCTGCTGGAGCGTGACGACGTCATCATCGTCGCATCCGTCTCCTGCATCTACGGCATAGGCTCGGTCGAGACCTATACGGCGATGACCTTCGGCGTCAGCATGGGCGAGAAGCTGGAGCAGCGCCAGCTCGTCACCGATCTCGTCGCTCTGCAATATCGCCGCATCGGCTCGGATTTCACGCGCGGCACCTTTCGCGTGCGCGGCGACACCGTCGATATTTTCCCGGCCCACTATGAAGACCGCGGCTGGCGCATCTCCTTCTTCGGCGACGAGGTGGAGTCGATCTGCGAATTCGATCCGCTGACCGGCAAGAAGACGCAGGATCTCGAATTCGTGAAGGTCTACGCCAATTCGCATTATGTGACGCCGCGCCCGACGCTGCTGCAATCGATCAAGGCGATCAAGGACGAGCTGCGCGGGCGGCTCGGCGAGCTGAACAACGCCGGGCGTCTCGTCGAGGCGCAGCGGCTCGAGCAGCGCACGCGCTATGATCTCGAGATGATGGAGGCGACCGGCTCCTGCGCCGGCATCGAGAATTATTCGCGCTATCTCACCGGCCGCAGGCCCGGCGAGCCGCCGCCGACTCTGTTCGAATATCTGCCGGACAACGCCATTGTCTTCGCAGACGAGAGCCATGTCAGCATTCCGCAGATCGGCGCCATGTACAAGGGCGACTTTCGCCGCAAGGCGACCCTCGCCGAATATGGCTTTCGCCTGCCGTCCTGCATGGACAATCGCCCGCTGCGCTTCGAGGAATGGGATGCGATGCGCCCGCAGAGCGTCGCCGTCTCGGCGACGCCGGGCAATTGGGAGATGGAGCGCACGGGCGGCGTCTTTGTCGAGCAGGTCATTCGTCCGACCGGCCTCATCGATCCGCCGGTGGAGATACGTCCGGCGCGCTCGCAGGTCGACGATCTGCTCGGCGAGGTGAAGGCGGTGAGCCAGGCCGGCTATCGCTCGCTCGTCACCGTGCTGACCAAGCGCATGGCGGAAGACCTCACCGAATATCTGCACGAGAATGGCGTGCGCGTGCGCTACATGCATTCGGATATAGACACGATCGAGCGCATAGAGATCATCCGCGATCTGCGCCTCGGCGCTTTCGACGTGCTGGTCGGCATCAATCTGCTGCGCGAAGGATTGGATATTCCCGAATGCGGCTTCGTCGCCATTCTCGACGCCGATAAGGAAGGATTCCTGCGTTCCGAGACCTCGCTGGTGCAGACGATCGGCCGCGCCGCGCGCAATGTCGACGGGCGCGTGATCCTCTATGCGGATCACGTCACCGGCTCGATGAAGCGCGCCATGGACGAGACCGATCGCCGTCGCGCCAAGCAGCAGGCCTATAATGCCGAGCATGGCATCACGCCGGCCAGCATCAAGCGCGATATCGCCGATATTCTCGGCTCGCTCGCCGAACAGGATCATGTGACGGTGGACGCCGGCCTCTCGGAGCTGGCGCCAGGGCACAATATGCAGGCGACGCTCGCCGATCTCGAGAAGCGCATGAAGGCCGCCGCCGCCGATCTCGCCTTCGAGGAGGCGGCAAGGCTGCGCGACGAGATTTCCCGCCTGCAACGCGCGGAGCTTTTGGCCGAGGCCAATCCGCTGATGCGCCCGCGCGGGCGGGGAGGGGAGCAGGCGGCCGTCTCCGGCACGCGTGCGCATAAGCCGACCGACGCCGATATGGGGCCGCATAATTTCGGGGGAGGGGAGGCGCGGCCGCTGTCGAGGGCCGCTCCGCGCTCGACAGCGGGCAAGGCGGGGACCAAGGTGGTGAAAGGAAAGAGGAGTTGAGCTCCTCTTTCCGAGAGTGTCGCGCCGAGAGTGTCGCGCGTCCCGCGCGGGCGGTCAGAAGTCGAAGAATTTGCGGCGCAGCGCGTCCTCATATTCGGCTTTCGCCTCGAGGACTTTGTTGCGCGCGTCGTCCTCGTCGAAATGGGCCTGTTCCCATTTGTCGACCTCGGCCACGGAGTGAGTGACCGAGGCGAGTTCTTCTTCCTTGCGGATCAACGCGATCCACTCATCGACGCGCGCCTTGTAGGCGGCTTGCAGGCGATCCAGCTCGGCGGTCTCGTTTTCCATGTCGCGCCTCCTGTGACGCCTGCTGGTAACGCGCCCCTATGAAAGAACGAAGACGCCCTGCACTTCGAGAGGCGATCGGGTGACGCTTTCCGCGTCCTTCGAGACGCCCGCTCGGCGGCCTCCTCTGGATGAGGAAAGCGTTACCCGATCGCATGGCCTGCTCTTGCGGCTTTCCCCGACTTTCGTCATCGTGCCACTGATCAATCGACCGAGTCTCGAAATCCCATGCCCGTCTGGACCAATGAACAGGAGCGTGCGCTCTCAGCCGTCGCCGCATGGCTGAAGGATAGCCGCGCGCAACTGTTTCGCCTGTTCGGTTACGCCGGCACGGGCAAATCGACGCTCGCGCAGCATATCGCCGAAAGCGTCGACGGCGACGTCGCCTTCGGCGCCTTCACCGGCAAGGCGGCGCTGGTCATGCGCTCCAAGGGCTGCAAGGACGCGCGCACCATCCACAGCCTCATCTATCGCGCCACCGATACGGAGACCGAGGAGCCGGCCTTCGAGCTGAACGAGGACAGCGACGCGGCGAAGGCCGAGCTCATCATCATCGACGAATGCTCCATGGTCGACGAGGAATTGGGCCGCGATCTTCTGTCTTTCGGCAAGAAGGTTCTGGTGCTGGGCGATCCGGCGCAATTGCCGCCGGTGAAGGGCGGCGGCTATTTCACCGAGGCCGAGCCGGATGTGATGCTGACGGAAGTGCATCGCCAGGCGGCGGATAATCCGATCGTGCGCCTCTCCATGATCATTCGCGAGGGCGGCCGGCTCGATTATGGCGTCTATGGCGAGACGCGAGTGGTGCGGCGCGAGGCGCTCGATCCCGCGCTCATCACCAACGCCGATCAGGTGCTCGTCGGCCTCAATCGCACGCGCCGCGCCTATAATAATCGGCTGAGGCAGTTGCGTGGCTTCGCCGGCACGCTGCCACAGTCGGGCGAGAAGCTCGTCTGCCTGCGCAATAATCGCAAGAAGGGCCTGCTCAATGGCGCGCTGTTCAAGGTGAAGAGCGCCGGCGCCGTGCGCCGCGGCAAGGTGCGCCTGCTCGTCGAGCCCGAGGAGACGGCAGGGAAATTCCAGCGCGTCGGCGTGCTGCCGCAATTCTTCGAAGGCGGCGACGCCGAGATTCCTTACGCGCAGCGCAAGGATTCGGACGAGTTCGATTTCGGCTATTGCCTCACCGTGCACAAATCGCAGGGCTCGCAATGGGACGATGTCGCGCTGTTCGACGAATCCTTCGCCTTTCGCGAGCATCGCGCGCGCTGGCTCTACACGGGCGTCACCCGCGCCGCGCGGCGGCTCACAGTCATCGCCTGAGCTTTAGGCGTCAGTTCGCGGCGCCAGGGAATCGGGTGAAGGTTTCCTCGGCATGAGGGCGAGAATGATTGCCCTTCACCAGATTGCCTCGTCGCGCTTGACGTCGGCGCGATAGGGGCATATACATCTTTCTCATGAGCGAGCCCGATCCGGCCGAAGTCAGAGCCTGCGCGCAGAGCTGCGCCGTGGCCAATGTGCGCCGCGCCGCGCGCGCGGTCGGCAAGCTCTATGCGGAGAGTCTCGCCGGGCTCGATCTCGAGCCGACGCAATATTCGCTGCTCGTCGCCTGCTCGCTGGCGGAAGGATGGACAGTCAGCAAGCTCGCCGAGACTTTCGTGCTGGACCGCAGCGCGCTGGCGCGCAATCTCGCGGTGATGGAGAAGCGTGGACTCTTGCGCGTAAAACCCGGCGAGGATCGCCGCACGCGCGAGGTCACGTTGACGAAACAGGGCCGCGCCACTCTGGCGATCGCCCTGCCGCTGTGGCGCGCGGCGCAGACGCGGGCGGAAGAGAAATTCGGCGCCGAGAGATTGGCGCGTCTCGTCGGCGAATTGCGCGCGCTCGCCGCGGCGGTTCAGGAAGATTGACGCGTATCTTTGTGGAACGAGAGCGAGCCGTCAGGCTCGCATCGGCCGGCTCGCGCGCAAAAAGGGGTATATGCATATGTCTATGCAGGCTCATGAAATCGCTTCGTCGCCGGCGCGCGCGCTGTTCGAAGCGCGGCGTCTACGCGAGATGGCGCTTTCCGCCGGCGCCGACGATGTCGGCTTCGTCTCCATCGACGATGCGGCCATTCGCTTCGAGCGCGAGGAGATTCTCGCGGCTTTCCCCTTTGCGAGGACGCTCGTCTCCTTCGTGATGAAGATGAATCGCGAGAATATTCGCAGCCCGGCGCGTTCCGCCGCCAATGTGGAGTTCCACCGCGTCGGCGACGAGACCGACGCCGTCGCGCATCGCCTCGCGCGACTGCTCGAGGACAGCGGCCTTCGCGCGGCCTATCCCGCCATGGCCTTTCCGATGGAGGCGACGCGCTGGCCCGGCAAAATGTGGGTCGTCTCGCACAAGCCGATCGCCGTCGCCGCCGGCCTCGGGAAAATGGGCGTGCATCGCAATGTCATTCATCCGAGATTCGGCAATTTCATTCTTCTCGGCACGGTGGTCGTCGATGTCGTGCTCGACTTCTATTCGCGTCCGCTCGATTACAACCCCTGCCTCTCCTGCAAGCTCTGCGTCGCCGCCTGTCCGACCGGCGCGATCCATCCGGACGGCGCCTTCGATTTCGCCGCCTGCTACACGCATAATTATCGCGAGTTCATGGGCGGCTTCATGGATTGGGTGGAGACGATCGCGCAGGCCAAGACCGCCGTCGCCTATCGCGAGAAGGTCAGCGATCCCGAGAGCGTCTCCATGTGGCAGAGCCTCGCCTATGGGCCCAATTACAAAGCGGCCTATTGCCTCGCCGTCTGTCCGGCGGGCGAGGATGTGATCGGCGCCTATCGCGACGACCGCAAGGGATTTTTGCAGAGCATCGTCGATCCGTTGCAGAAGAAGGAGGAGACGATCTATGTGACGCCGGGCTCGGACGCCGAGGATTATGTGACGCGCCGCTTCCCGCACAAGCGCGTCAAGCCCGTCGCCAATGGCATGCGCGCGGGCTCGATCGCCGCTTTCGCGCGCGGACTGCCGCTGCGATTCCAGAAGAGGCCCGCGGCGGGTCTCGAGGCCGTCTATCATTTCGCTTTCCGCGGCGCGGAGCGCAGGGACATCACCGTGACCATAGCGAAGGGCCGGCTCGAGGTCGGCGAAGGGCTGATCGGCGAGGCCGATCTCCGCATCGTCGCCGATGCGCAGACATGGCTGCGCTTTCTGCGCAAGGAGACGAGCCTCCTCTGGTCGCTCCTCACATTCAAGATCAGGCTGCGCGGCGATCCGCGTCTGCTCGTCGCCTTCGGCAAGTGTTTTCCCTGAGCGCGCGTGTTTTCCCTGAGCGCGCCCGGTATTGGTTACGAAACTTTCATGCGGCGATAATGTCGAGGCAATGCGGCGGGCGCCATTATGCTCGCCAGAAGACGCGAGCGCTTCCAGCCCGAGTGGACGCCGGCACGGCGTTGGAAACACGTCAAAACGAAAGACTCTAGCCCGCAGGACATTGCGACACGACCGCCATCTCTTTCGAATCGATCATGAAGACACTGAACCGCGCCATCGAGCTCGCCGCGATCCTGTTTGCGGCGTTGATGTATTTCGTCTTCGTCGCCTGATCGATCCTCCCGCTCCCGCCTCCCTCGGGACTCTGCAGCCCCGGCGTCGCGCGCCGGGGCTTTTTTTTAAGGCTCGCGCCAAAGGGGGCGGCGTCAGGCGTTCGGCCGCCCCGGTCTCGGCAAAATGGGCGCGGCCGCCGGTAGTGTCCTAATTTGAATTTCGGCCCCGGATTTCCGGGGCCGCTCCATTTCAGCCCTTTGTTGTTGACTCGACTAACTCTTCCATGGACCAAAGCCGGCTATCGACACCTGCGGCCATGGCCGGGGTGACGCGAAGCGTCTTGTGGACGCGGACGAAGTTATAATGCGCGAAGTGAAGCGCAACCGCCGCGTTCAGGTTCTCGACCTTCTTTGAGAATGCATTCGTGAGGCGGGTAAAGCGCCGCATGGACATGCGCATCGTGAGGTTCTGACGCTCAATAAGGCTTGTCGAGATGTGCGCCCGATCCGGCGCGCCCGCGATAGCCTTGCGCTCAACCTTCGTCACGCTCGGCGGGCTGTAGCGGCCCGCGCCAGCAGGTTCAGCGTCGTAAAATTTTACCGCCTGCCCGTAATCGACTTCGCAACCGAAAGCTTGCTCAACGGCGTCCACATAGGCCGCGAGCGCATCGGTCGAAAGCTGGACACGGTTCGAAAGGCGCCCGGCAACGTCGTTCATGAACTTCGTCGCGGTCGGAAGGTCGCGCTTGCCGATCAAGAACGAGGGGACGATCTTCGTATCAGCGTCCATGGCGACGAAGGTCCATTGATCGCCAACGCGGGACTTATCGTCGTCCTTCGTCACCTGCGCCTGCTTCTTTCCGACGTAAGCCCAGATTTCATCGCATTGCAGGCGCTGGCAGGACAGGTCGCGCATTTGCTCGTCAAGGAGCTTCTTGGAGCCCTCGCCGACTTCGACCAGAAGGCGCATGACGGTATCGCGATGCGTCCCGGTCATGCGTTCAATCGAGCGGATTGAGTTGCCCTCAACAAGGGCAGCTACAATTTGGGTGCGGCGTTCAAGAGAGAGGCGGTTCATTGGGTTAGCCCTTGCAATCGATGTTGTATGCACTATAATTGACAAAGGCGCCATAGTCAAGCGGAGTGCATACATGGGCTTTAAAGAAGCCACAGATGCCTTGTTTTCAGGGGTAAGCCATGCCGATCTAGCTGAGCGGCTGGGCGTTTCTGTGGCGTCGATCAGGCAAGCCCGCTTGGACCGAGGCGCTAAGGCTTATCGCGCGCCTCCCAACAAATGGGAAGAAGCCGTTATCCGCATCGCAGAATCTCAAATAATGCGGTATCGCAAATTGATCGACGAAGTTCGGCGGGAGTGCAAATGACGACCGACACGCCAACCGTGGGCCTCGGGCGATTCATTAAAGAAAACAGCTTCGTGGTGCCGAGCCATCAGCGAGATTTTTCTTGGACCGATGGAAATGTCTCGACGTTCCTCGGGGACATTGAGGATGCAATGAAAAAACGAAGCCCGATATATTTTTGCGGGCTTATGGTATTTACTAAATCAACAGATCAATTGCTAAAAGTGCTTGACGGCCAACAACGGCTTGCTACGTCGTTAATGATCTACAGTGCGATACGTAATTGGTTTAGACGGTATTCCGCGTTTGCTAAGAACGAAACCCAAATTGAAACACAACTGCTACAAACGGATGACATAGGTGCGGCAAAAATTGAGCCGAAACTTACTCTGACGCCAGCTAATAACAGTGTTTTCCAGGACTATATAATTAAGTCCATGCCAACGAGCGATATAGAGAAGAAAATTGACATACTACCTGCTGAGGACAGGAATAAGACTCTTTTAAAAGCTTCATTACTCGTGAATCGTCATATCGAACGCAAGGCTTCTGAATTTGAATCGATTGATTTAGCGCGAGATTATTTTGTCGAGTTAATTGGCTTTATGCGCGATAATGTTCGTGTGGTTAGTTTTGTGCTCGCGGATGACAACGCTGCATATACGATATTTGAGACACTAAATGATCGCGGTCTTGAGCTAGCTCCGCTGGATTTGGTAAAAAACTACGTTTTTAGTCGCGCAGAATCTTATCGGACAGGTAGCTTGCGGGACTTTGAGGAGCGATGGTCAGAAATGATGACACTCTTAGGCTCGATGAAGGTCGACTCTTTCTTAAGGTCATTTTGGGCGTCACGTCATGGGACGATGGAAGGTCCGAAACTATTTGGCGCGTTCAAACGAACCTATAACACGCCGGAAAAAGTGTATGCGATATCCATTGAAATGCGGCGCGCCTCGGAAGGGTTCGCGGCGTTAGCCTCTTCTGACGATCCTATTTGGTCGCCATATTCAGATAATGGCCGCCGCTCTATTGCTGCGATAGAGACGATCGGATCATCGCAAATGCACCCGATAATCTTGGCCGCGCTGGAGCGATTTGAAAAACATGAATTTGAGCGGCTGCTGCGATTGCTGGAGGTCATCGCGGTTCGGTTCCAACTTGTGAGCCGGGGGCGTCCTGGACGGATTGAAAGCTTAGGCGGGAAAGCCGCGCGCGAGATTTGGGATAAAAAAGTTACGACAGCCAGCGAAGTAAAGAGAACGCTAGACGAGCTTTATACCTCTGACGATGATTTTAAACAACGATTTAGAGGCAAGACAGAAACAGATGGGAAAAAGGCTCGATATATCCTTTCTGGCTTGGAGCGCCAGTCCTTATTGCGCGATGGGGCCACATATGCTGACGAATTGGTCCCCGGAAATGTGACGTTAGAGCATGTTTTCCCGAAATCCCCACAAGCTTTTTGGAAAGATGAAATGGCCAACGATGCCAAGCTGGGCGGTATGACCAACAGATTAGGTAACATGTGCCTTCTTCCAGAGGTTAATCGCGCCCTCGGCAACAAGTCGTGGGTGGAAAAGCTTGATGCATTCTCTAAGTCTCGTCTGCGAACCACTAACATGATTAAGGCGGATACTTATCCGACTTGGGACAGCGCAGCTATAGACAAGAGACAAGGCTACATGGCGGAACTTGCGGTAGCGGCTTGGAGATTCCAATGATTGAAGCCGTCCATGATGATTTGAGGCGCGGAATTGAATCCCAACACGGCGGAACCGCAACTCACGTCGACTCTGTCTTTGTCAAAGAGACCTTCCAGGGCCAAACCGTGTGGGAAGGCGTGGTTGAGGTTTTCGACCTAGAGGGCTGTCCTAACGCAACCCGCGCCTATGCGTGGTCGTCGCCTATTGAGGGAAGCGACAAACGGCGGTTCTTTGCTATTCTGCATTTGGGCGGGATACGGTCGCCGCAGGATGCGGTTAGGGCGGCGATTGTGGCTGAGCATAGGAGCCGATGAAAATGTGGGCCTTTGGTCTTGCCGTCCTGGCGGCGCTATCCGGCTTTTGGGCGGCCTTTAAATGGTTCAATGCCAGCAAAGTGAATTTTGTGCCGTTCGTGGAAATCAATGGTCGATTGGTCGAAGTCCCAACATCGGATTATCGCTCATGGATTGAGTGTCTGAAGGACACGCTTCAGACGTCCGGCGCCCTGAACAAAGACGCCGCCCTTTGGACCGGCATATCCGTTTTGCTGTCTGGCCTTTCGGCCGTCATCGGGGCGTGGCCACATTCAAATTAGGACACTACCCGGCCGCCGCCGCCTTTGACCAGTCACCCACTTTGCGCTAAACGACGGCGGTAACGAGCCCCGGCGTTACGCGCCGGGGCTTTTTCGTGGCCGCGTAGGATAGATAGAAGACGCCCATGGCGAATGTGGTCGTGGTCGGCGCCCAATGGGGCGACGAAGGCAAGGGCAAGATCGTCGACTGGCTCTCGCTCGAGGCCGATGTGGTGGTGCGCTTCCAGGGCGGCCACAACGCCGGCCATACGCTCGTCATCAATGGCGTGACCTATAAGCTCGCGCTATTGCCCTCGGGCATAGTGCGGCCGGGCAAGCTCTCGGTGATCGGCAATGGCGTCGTCGTCGATCCGCATTTTCTCGTCGGCGAGATCGCCCGGCTGCGCGAGCAGGGCGTCGAGATATCCCCCGAAAATTTCAAGATCGCCGAAAACGCTCCGCTCATCCTCTCGCTGCACCGCGAGCTCGACGCCTATCGCGAGGAGGCGGCCGGAAATGGCGTGAAGATCGGCACGACCAAGCGCGGCATCGGTCCCGCTTACGAGGACAAGGTCGGCCGCCGCTCCATCCGCCTGATGGACCTCGCCGAGCCAGACACTCTGGATGAGAAGATCACGCGAATTCTCGCCCATCACAATCCGTTGCGGCGCGGCCTCGGCCTTCCCGAGATCGAGCCTTCCTCCGTGCGCGAGGAGTTGCTCGTCGTCGCGCCGCAGGTCCTGCCCTTCATGGATGCGGTCTGGGAGCTGCTCGAGGACCTGCGCCGGGCCGGCAAGCGCATTTTGTTCGAGGGCGCGCAGGGCGTGCTGCTCGACGTCGACCATGGCACTTATCCTTACGTGACCTCCTCCAACACGGTTTCGGCATCGGCGGCGAGCGGCTCCGGCCTCGGGCCGGGCGCGATCGGCTATGTGCTCGGCATCGCCAAGGCCTATACGACGCGCGTCGGCGGCGGCCCTTTCCCGACCGAGCTGCACGACGAGATCGGCACGCTCATCGGCGACCGCGGCCATGAATTCGGCACCAACACCGGCCGCCGGCGGCGCTGCGGCTGGTTCGACGCCGTGCTGACGCGCCAGGCCGTGAAGACCTCCGGCATTGACGGCATCGCCTTGACCAAGCTCGATATTCTCGATGGCTTGGACAAGATCGAAGTGTGCACGCATTATCTTCTGGACGGTGTCCGCATCGATCGCCTGCCGGCCTCGCAATCGGCGCAGGCGCGGGTGGTTCCCGTCTATGAGACGATCGAGGGGTGGAAGGGAACGACCGGCGGCGCCCGCTCCTGGGCCGATCTCCCCGCTCAGGCGATCAAATATGTGCGCCGCATCGAGGAGCTGATCGGCGCTCCGGTCGCGCTCCTCTCCACCAGCCCTGAGCGCGATGACACGATTCTCGTCCGCAATCCTTTCGAGGATTGACGGGAATCGCTCGAGGTGGTCTTAGAAGCCCCATGGCCGACTACTATTCGCTGCTCGCCCGCGCGGTCGCCGCTCTACCGCAATCCGCGCCGGAATCGCGGCAGTCGGTCTATGAACGAGCCCGCAAGGCGCTGTTCAACCAGCTGCGCAGCATCCAGCCTCCCGTCGCCGAAGAGGACATAGAGGCCGAAGGCCGCGCGCTGGACGAAGCGATCGCGCGTCTTGAGCTCGAGGTCGTCCGCGAGCAGACGGGTCGGGAGCCGCCGGCCGCTTCCGCGCCCAAAGCGGTGAAGGAGACGCCCGCTCCCGAGCCCGAGAAGAAAGGGCCCTCGAAAAGCGCCCAGCCTGTCGCAGCCGAGCCGGTCACAGCCGAATCCTTAGAGGCCGAGTGGAAGGCGGAGGAGCCCCAGCCCGCCGAGACGGCCCCGGTCGAGGACGCGCCGGCGCAGCCGCAGCGGCCTCCGGCGCCTTTGCCGCCTCTGCCGGAGCCCGCGAGCGTCTCCCGCCGCATGATCGTGATCGGCGGCGTGCTCGCTGCTGTGGTGACGCTGGTCGCCGTGCTGGCGCTGCAATTCCGCGAGCGGCCCGAGGATCTCGCCAAGCTGCAGCCGGATCCCTCGGCCGCCGAGAGCGGCGAGGGCGGCAAGCTCGCCGATCGCATCGGCGGCGACGGCGAGGCTCAACCCTCCCGCGCGACGCCCGAGCCCAAGGCCCAGGCGGTCGCCGTCGCTCAAAAGGCGGAGCTCTGGGTCGCCGCGCCCGAGGAGGCGGCGAAGGTCAAGACTTTTCCGGGCACGGTGATCTGGCGGCTCGACAGCATGCCGGCCGGGCCTGGCCAGCCGGTGTCGCCGGCCATTCGCGGCGAGATCGACTTTCCCACCGCCAAGCTGAAGACGACGCTCGTCATTCAGAAGAATCTCGATCCGACACTCTCCGCCTCGCATACGGTGAATGTGTTCTTCAATCTCGCGCCGGGTAACGAGCTCAAAGGGATAAAGGCGATCGGCCCGATCCAGATGCGCCGGCCGGAGGCGCAGTCGGGCGAGCAGGTCGCGGGCGTGCCCGTGCCGATCACCGAGAACGCCTTCCTCATCGGGCTGCTGCGCGGCAATCGCGAGGCGCGCAATGTCGTGCTGTTGCGCGCCCCCATGGTCCTCGATCTGCCCATGCAGCTCGAGGACGGCCGCGCGGCGACGATCTCGCTGGAGAAGGGCCCGGGAGGCGAGCGCGTCTTCGCCGACGCGCTGGACGCTTGGTCGAAATAGCGGTGGTCGAAATAGCGGCGAAATAGCGGTCAGTGAAATTGGCGGCGCGCGGCTCCTTCACGCTGCGGCCGGCATGGCCCTATAATCGGGCGCATGACGCATCCCTTCTTCTCGCTGCATACGCATGGCTTCGTTCGCGTCGCCGTGGCCGGCCCGCGCACGCGCGTCGCCGATCCCGCTTTCAATGTCGCGCGCACGATCGAGATGGCCCGCGAGGCGGACGCAAAAGGCGCGTCGCTGATTCTCTTTCCCGAGCTCGGGCTCAGCTCCTATGCGATCGACGATCTATTGCATCAGACGGCGCTGCTCGACGCGGTCGAGGCGGCGATCGGCAAATTGCTGGAGGCGAGCCGCGCGCTGCATCCGCTGATCGCGGTCGGCGCGCCGCTGCGCTGGCGCGGACGCCTCTATAATTGCGGGCTGATCCTGCGGCGCGGCGAGATCCTCGCCGTCACGCCGAAAATCTATCTGCCCAATTATCGCGAGTTCTACGAGAAGCGCCATTTCGCTTCCGGCGCCTTCATCGCCGGCGAGGAGATGGAGATCGCCGGCCAGACCGCGCCCTTCGGCTCCGACGTGCTGCTGGAGGCGAGCGATTTTCCCGGCCTCGTGATCCATACGGAAATTTGCGAGGACGTCTGGGTTCCGATCCCGCCCTCGACGCGGGCGGCGCTGGCCGGCGCGACGGTGCTGCTCAATCTCTCGGCGAGCAACGCCATTGTCGGGAAATCCGACTATCGCGCGACGCTCTGCGCCGCCCATTCGGCGCGCTGCCTTTCCGCCTATCTCTATTCGGCCGCGGGGCAGGGCGAATCGACGACCGATCTCGCCTGGGACGGCGAGGCGATGATCTATGAGAATGGCGCGCTCCTCGCCAAAGCGGCGCGTTTCGCCGATCAGCCGCAGCTCATTCTCGCCGATATCGACACAGGCCGGCTCGCCGCCGAGCGCATGCGCCAGGTCACTTTCGGCGATTGCGCCGATAGTGAAGCCGGCGCGACGAGCTTTCGCCGCGTCACTTTCGAGCTGCACGCGCCGCGCGACAAGAATCTCGGCCTGTTGCGCGAGGTGGCGCGCTTTCCCTTCGTGCCGGACGATGAGGCGCGGCTCGCCGAGCTCTGCTTCGAGGCCTTCAACATTCAATCGCACGGCCTGCGCCAGCGGCTCGCCGCGGCCAATTTTCAGCGTCTCGTCATCGGCGTCTCGGGCGGGCTCGATTCGACCCATGCGCTGCTCGTCGCCGTCACCGCCTTCGACGCGCTCGGCCTGCCGCGTGAGAATATTCTGGCCTATACGCTGCCGGCCTTCGCCACCACAGATCGCACCAAGGCCAACGCCTGGCGGCTGATGCGCGCGCTCGGCGTCTCCGCGCAAGAGATCGATGTGACGGCCGCCTGCCGGCAGATGCTGGAGGACATCGGCCATCCCGCCGCGCGCGGCGAGCCCGCCTATGACACGACCTATGAGAATGTGCAGGCCGGCGCGCGCACCTCGCTGCTGTTTCGCCTCGCCAATCGCCATGAGGCGCTGGTGCTGGGCACGGGCGATCTCTCGGAGTTGGCGCTCGGCTGGTGCACCTATGGCGTCGGCGATCAAATGTCGCATTACAATGTCAACGCCTCAGTGCCCAAGACGCTGATCCAGCATCTCATTCGCTGGTGCGCCCGCGACGCCCATTTCGGCGCCGATACGGTCGCCGTGCTGCGCGACATTCTCGACACAGAGATTTCGCCGGAACTGGTGCCGGGCGCGAGCGCCCAGCGCACGGAGGATGTCGTCGGCCCCTATGCGCTGCAGGATTTCAATCTCTTCTACACGACGCGCTATGGCTTCGCCCCGTCGAAGACGGCGTTTCTGGCCTTTCACGCCTGGAGCGACGCCGCGGCCGGGCGTTGGCCCGTCGATATTCCGGCGGAAAAGCGCCGCGCCTATGATGTCGAGGAGATCAAGCATTGGCTCGGCGTTTTCGCGCGGCGCTTTTTCGCGACGAGCCAGTTCAAGCGCTCGGCTCTGCCCAATGGGCCGAAGGTGAGTTCAGGCGGCTCGCTGTCGCCGCGCGGCGACTGGCGCGCGCCGAGCGATTCCAGCGCCGCGGCTTGGCTCGCGGATGTGGAAGAAATTCCGTGAAGCGTTGAAGGGGGCGGGGCCCAACGCCTCGCCGGCGCTCTCTGCGTCGGCGAGGACGGGCGAGGCGGGCTGCGCTGAAATCAACGCTCGCAGGCCCTCTAGACGAGCGCGCGAGGTCACATATTCGCGAAAGCGGTGATCGCGGCAGTGACGGCGGCGCAGGTCGCGACGATCGATAGGATAGCCGTAATCGTGTTCATGAGCGCTTTCCCCATTATTCGTCGTTATGGGGACGAGCGGCCGCTCCTCGCGGGCGCTCGCCCAGGGTCGACGGCGCACCGTAACACGACTTGGTCCGATTTGCGACATTTTGTCGCGCCGCAGATTCAGCTTTTGTCAAAACCTCTCCGACCAGGGCCTCAGCTCGACCTCGAAGGACCAGGCGCTGCGCTTCTGGCGTAGCAGGTCGAGATAGGCGTCGGCGATGGCGTCGGGCTCCAGCGTGCCGTCGGCGGGATCGGCGCGGCCCGTATCGCGGATCACCCCGTCAATGACGACATGCGCGACATGCACGCCCTTGGGCCCCAATTCGCGCGCGGCGCTCTGGGCCAGCGCCCGCAGCGCGAATTTGCCCATGGCGAAGGGGGCGGAGATCGCATAGGCCTTGAGGCTCGAGGTCGCGCCGGTGAAGAACAGCGCGCCGCGCCCGAGCTTCTCGAAACGCTTGGCCGCCTCCCGCGCCACCAGAAAACCGCCGAAAGCGTTGATGTCGATCGCCTGCCGCACGGCCTCCGGCTCGAGCTCGGCGAGCTTGCCGCGAATGCGCGCGCCGACATTGTAGACGACGACGTCGATCTCGCCGAGCTTCGCCTCGGCCGCCTGGAACAGCCGCTCGACCGAGGCCGGATCGGTGGCGTCGGCGGAAAAGCCCTCGGCGCCCGTCTCGGCCGCGATGGAGCCGAGCCGCTGCGCGTCGCGGGCGACGACGCCGACCTTCAATCCGGCGGCGGAAAAGCGCCGCGCCAGCGAAGCGCCGACGCCGGGGCCGGCGCCGACGATCAGCGCGGCGTGATAGGGAATGTCGTTCATTTTTCGTCCTCGGGGCTCGGCCGCGGCCAAGGCCGCGACGCGGTCAGTCGTCGAAAGCGACGAAGCAGCGCAGCTCTATGCTCTCCCGCGGGCGGGCGTCCTGCGGCGTCGCCGGATCGTCGAAGGCTGTGTGAGGCGAAAAACGCGCCACATCCTCACGGGAATCATAGCATTTGAGCAGCAGGACCTCGCCGCGCCGCATGCGCGGATAATAGTACCAGCGCTGCTGCGGCGAATAGGCGAGGGCGTAGGTCTCGCCCCGCCGGTCGCGAAAGACGAGATCGCAGGCGATGAGATCGCGCGGCGCGACGCTGCGCGCATCGCAAACAGCGAGCGGGGCGTCCTCCACCGGGCCGAACAAAGGCCGCCAGACATTGACGATGGCGAAACGCCGGCGCGACCAACGCTCGGCCGCCTCCCCCAATATTTCGCGCAGACGCCGAGGGGCGGAGTCCACCGTCTGGTCGACATGGGCGCGGGCGACGGGCTCGCGCGGCGAGCCTTCGACAGAGCGTCGAAAGCTGAGCGGGCCAGCGCTCGTCCGCCGGCGCAGCGTATGGTCGAAAATATGGACGTCGCGGGCGCCGATCGCCCGCTTCAGCAGCGCTTCGGTCTCCGGATAATAGGCGGCGCGCAATTGGTCTTCATTCCAGAAGTCTTCGACCAACGTCGGCGCCTCGATCAGCGCGAATCCTTCGCGGTCGAGGGCGGCGTCGGCGGCGAAGCGGCGCGCATCGAGGATTTTCGTCGGCACAGGCGCATATTCACCGCTCTGCCGGGGCTCACCCGGCGGCGGCTCGAATGTATAGGAGATCGGCTTGACGCCTGTCGGCTTCAGATAGAACAGATCGGCGATCGTCGCCGCGCCATCGGCCGGAGCGCCGTAACGGCTCGTCTCCATGGTCGCCGCCTTCGGTGGGGAAAAAGCGCCTCGCGCGCCTCGCCCGATAAATCTATCAGTTTGGTCGAAATATTCAACGGGTCGTCAGATCGGTGTCGACGGTGACGAGATTGCGTCCGCGCGATTTGGAGACATAGAGCTTGGCGTCGGCGCGCTGAATGAGGCTCTCGGCGCTCTCGCGCGGCGCGAGCTGCGCGACGCCGAAGGAGGCGGTGATGCGGCCGATCGGCGCGCCGCCCTTGATCGCCCATTGCTTGTTCTCGAATTCGGCGCGAATGCGCTCGGCCGCCAATTTCGCCTCGGCGAAGGAGACGGAGGGCATGATGATCGCGAATTCCTCGCCGCCATAGCGCGCGACCGTGTCCTTCTCCTCGACATGCTTGGTCATCGTCTTGGCGAAATTCTTCAGCACCTCGTCGCCGATCAAATGGCCATGGCCGTCGTTGATCTTCTTGAAATGATCGATGTCGGCCATGATGAGGCTCAAGGCGCTCTCCGTCGACGCCGCGGCTTTCGCCTCGCGCGCCAGCGTCTCGTCGAAATGGCGGCGGGTGAACACTTGCGTCAGCGAATCGCGGACATTGAGTTCCTGCGTCTCGGCGAGCTCGGCGCGCAATTCGGTGATCTGCCGCTGCGATTCCTCCAGCCGGCGCTGATGCTCCTCCGTCTCGCGCAGCATTTTCTGATTTTCGGCGATCAGCAGCAGGATGGCGGCGCGGATCTGATCCGGGCTCGTCGTGGCGGAGAGCTCCTTATGACCTTTCACCAGCGCCGCGGAATAGGTTTTGTTGCTGTCGAGATGCGCGCGCACGAGCGTGAGTATGGTGCCGAGCTCGCCGTCGATCAGCCGACGCGTCTTGACGAAATCCTCCGGCGCTTCCGCCGCGCCGCCGGCGCGGCCCGAGCGCGTGACGATCTCGACGACGCGCGGCGTCCCCAGCAGGACGCCGACGAAGGCGACCGAGATCAGCGCGAGATTGCGCGCCAGAGCGAGAGGCTCATGCGCCACCCGGACCGGATCGCCGGATGCGCCGACGCCTGTCGTCTCCCAATTGTCGAGAGACCAGGACCAGAGCGAGGAGATATCCGGCGCCGAGAAGAAGCCGGCTCGGCTCAGAGCGAATACGCCTGCCGCGGCGACCAGCGCGGCGCCTGCGACCAAAGCCGTGCGTTTCGAATCGAATTTCATCTTGGTCCGTCTTTCCCGTCTCCGCCGCCGAGGATAAATCTGTTCGCATCATCCTCGCGGGCCGGGCGGACGCCTGCGAGGCGGACGCGAATCACAGCTCGCCCGGAACTATTTTCCTCTGTCCTCCGCAGCCGTCCATAGCGACCTTCGTGGCGGGACGCAAAGAATCGCAGCAAATTTTGGGCGAAGAGCGCGTGCGGCGGGGGATCGGCTCAGATTTTCTGGCCGTTTTCGTCCACGGCGACCCGGCGGGCGTCGGAGAGCGCCTTGATCACCAGGCCGCAGATCGCAAAAGCGGCCAGGATCATGATCGCGGCGTCGAGCCGCGAAACGCCCACATCGGCGGTCTCGTCAATGCCCATCGCATGGGCGGCGAAGGGCCAGACCACCATGAGAATGCGGAATTCGGTCGCGCCGAGGCCGATATAGGCCATTTGCTGCACATGGCGGGCGATGGCCCGGATAAAAGTGTAGGTCGAGAAGAGCAGATAGCAGATCAGCACGATGCAGGCCGACTCGATCGACAGGAACGGCGAGAAGCCGAAGGCGACGATGATCAATATCTGCGAGAACAGATCATAGGTATGCTCGACGAGGCCGAGCCGAGGATTGGCGGTCTGGCGATGCAGCGCCAGTGGGCCGTCCAGCGCCGCGCCGAACCAGTTCAGGAAGACGCCGAGCGGAATCAACGGCATCCACAGTGCCGACCAGCGGCTGCCGACGAGCGCCACCGCGGCGACGAGCGCGCCGAACATGCCGATTCGCGTGAGCTGCAGCGGCGTCACCGATTCCGGCAGCTCGCCGATGATCGCGCGCACGAGCCTTTGTTCGGCGGGAGCCAGAAAGCTCTGATGATGCCCCGACTTCGGATCGGCGGTCTTCATATGCGACGCACTCCGCGGTTGTCTCCGCTCGATCGGTAGTCCGCCCGGTGGACGAGGCGCTTATTTTATATTGTCTCATATCGTCGGCGACGCGCAAGTGCGCGCGAGAGACAGCGCGAGCGAGAGACAGCTGCGAGCGAGAGCGGGCGCCCCGATGGGGCCTTAAGCCAAGCGTTAACCATTCTAAAGGCATAGTGCTGGCGAAAATGGCGAGGACATGACCGATGGCGAGAAGAGGCTCGGCTCCGGGGCCGAAGGAGCCGCCCCTATCGCATGACGGCGCGGCGGCGTCCGCGCGTTGCGCGGCGGCGCGCAGACGCGTCATCTCCATGTCCCATAAAGCGAATTCTGCTCATCTCGGCTCCTCGCTCGGCGTCGTCGAAATTCTCGACGCGGTATTGGCGGTCTCTGATCTTCGTCCGGCGACGGCGCGCGCGCCGGAGCGCGACCGCGTCATCCTCTCCAAGGGCCATGCGGCCATGGCCTATTACGCCGCCCTCGAGCAATATGGACTCGTCGAGCCGGCTCTGCTCGACGCCTATCTGCAGAATGGCACGCCGCTCTGGGGCCATGTCGGGCTGACCGACGCGGTTCCGGCGATCGACGCCACCAGCGGCTCGCTCGGCCATGGCCTGTCGCTGGCGTCGGGCTTTGCGCTCGGCCACAGGCTGCGCGGGCGCGATCATCGCGTCTTCTGCATTCTCTCGGACGGCGAATGCGACGAGGGCTCCACCTGGGAGGCGGCGCTGTTCGCCGGGGCGCGCAAGCTTTCCGCGCTCACCGCCATCGTCGATTACAACCACATTCAATCGCTGGCGCCGACGAAAGAGGTGATGGACCTCGAGCCCTTCGGCGCCAAATGGCGCAGTTTCGGATTCGAGACGATCGAGCTCGACGGGCATGATTGGGCGGCGCTGGTCGCCGCGCTGGAGCGGCCCTCGCGCGGGCGCCCGCGCGCGATCCTCGCCCATACGGTGAAGGGCAAGGGCGTCGCGCGCATCGAGAACACCGTCGCCTCGCACTACAAGCCGGCGCTCGCCGCCGATCTGGAGCTCGCCTGATGCGCAAGCGGATCATCGAGCTCATCGAGGCCGACGCCGGCGTCGATCCGAGAATCGTCTTTCTGACCGGCGATCTCGGCTTCTCCTTCGTCGAGCCGCTCGAGCAGGCGCTGGGCGAGCGCTTCGTCAATATGGGCGTCGCCGAGGCGAATATGGTCTCGGTCGCCGCCTCGCTGGCCGCCAGCGGCTTTCGGCCCTTCGCCTATTCCATCGCGCCCTTCATGACGGCGCGCTGCCTCGAGCAGATTCGCAACGACATCTGCTATCAGCGCCGCGCCGTGCGGCTGATCGGCGTCGGCGCGGGCTTCTCCTATGGAACGCTGGGGCCGTCTCATCATGCGCTCGAGGATGCGACGATCATGGCCGCGCTGCCCGAACTCGTCGTCGCCAATCCGGGCAACGCCGCCGAGCTCGACCGCTGTTACGCGGCGCTGCTCGACGATCCGCGGCCGGCCTATTTCCGCATCGCCCGCGAGAGCGGCGCCGCCTATGGCGCGCCGATCTTCTCGCCGCAGACGGCGGCCTTCGCGGCGCGCCGCGGCGCCGATGTGACTTTGGCGGCGAGCGGCGGCTCGGTGATGCAATGTCTCGCCGCCGCCGAGATTTTGGCGGCGGAAGGGATCGAGGCGTCCGTCGTCAGCGTTCCGATCCTGCAGCCTTTCCCGGTCGAGGCTTTCGCGGCCTGTCTGACCGGCGCGCCCGTGGTCGCCGTCTTCGAGGGCTATCGCGGCAATCCGCTGTCGGTCGGCATAATGGAGACGCTGCTCGCGCGCGGGGGCGGCGAGGCCTTTATCGATCTCACGGCGCCGCACGCCTTTCCGAGCCTCGTCGGCGACACGGAGACTTTGCGCCGCCGCGCCGGGCTCGACCCGGCTTCCATCGCCGCGCGGGCGCGGGCGCTCATCGAGGGGCGGGGCGCGCGCAAGATCGGAGCGCGCGCATGAATGCGGCTCCCGACGGCGCTCTCCTGCTGAGCCATCCGCTCTATCGCGAGGATATCGCGTCGATCGTCGCGGCGGATATCCCCTTCGAGGCGCTCGCCGGGCGCACGATTCTCGTGACCGGGGCGAATGGCTTCCTGCCGGCGATGATGGTCGACGCGCTGCTCGTTCTCGCGAAGAGCCGCGCCGATTTCGGCCTCAGAGTGCTGGCGCTGGTCCGCTCGCGGGAAAAGGCCGAGCGCCGCTTCCGCGCGCATCTCGACGATCGCGCGCTGATGATTTTCGAAGGCGATGTCGTCGAGCCCTTCGATCCGCCCGGCGCCGTCGACATGATCATTCACGCCGCGAGCCAGGCGAGCCCGCGCTTCTATGGCGTCGATCCGGTGGGCACGGCGGCGCCCAATGTGCTCGGCACGGCTCATCTGCTCGATCTGGCGCGGCGCAAGAATGCGTCCCGTTTCCTCTATTTTTCCAGCTCCGAGGTCTATGGCGCGCTGGAGCCGCAGGATCAGCCCGTGCAGGAGACGGTGTTCGGCCGGCTCGATCCGGCGACGCGGCGCGCCTGCTACGCCGAATCCAAGCGCATGGGCGAGACGCTCTGCGTCGCCCATCACGCGCAATATGGGACGCAAACGGTCATCGTGCGGCCTTTCCATACTTATGGGCCGGGCATGCGTCTCGACGACGGCCGCGTCTTCGCCGATTTCGTGCGCGACATTGTGATGGGCCGGGACATCGTCCTCAACAGCGACGGATCGGCCGAGCGGGCCTTCTGCTATCTCGCCGACGCGGCCCGCGCCTTCTTCGCGGTTCTGCTGATGGGCGAGGCCGGCCACGCTTATAATGTCGGCAACGCCGAGGCGGTCGCCTCCGTCCGCGGGCTCGCCGAGACGCTGGTCGGGCTCTATCCGCAGCGCGGCGTCTGCCTGCGATCGAGCCTTCCCTCGTCCGGCTATCTGCCGAGCCAGGTCCAGCGATCGGCTCCCGACACGACTCGGCTCGAGGCGCTGGGCTGGCGTCCGAGGGTCGGCATTGCCGACGGCTTCAGGCGAACCATCGATATCTACAGCGCTATTTTCGCCACCGCCGGCGCTGCGGCCGCCTAGAGTCTTTCCGTGTTTCAGTGAAACACGGAAAGACTCTAGGCTTCTGTTTTGACGCGTTTCCAACGCCGAACCGGCGTCCACTTCGGCTGGAAACGCTCTAGAGTGTTTTCGAGCGAAGTGGGAACCGGTTCGCGTGAAGAAAACACGACCGAACAAGGAGATCTAGAGTCATTCCGGTTCAATCTGAACCGGAATGACTCTAGGCGGCTGCATTTTGCGTTAACCATAGGCTGTAGCGCGCGGGTCACAGGGGTGGCATAAACGGTCTTCGCAGCGCGGAAGGCCTTGTCTTCGCCAAAGAGACGGGGTCATTTGGGCGCGCGGCGAAGCTTCGGGAGCGGCCCGGGGCATTGGTCGGGGGCGGCGTGGTTTTGAAGACATTTCGTATTCTCGGTTCTTGCGCGTTTCGTCTTCTCGGCGCCTGCGCGTTCGCGGCCCTGCTTTCGGGCTGCAGCCTGCTTCCGGGCAGCGGCCCTTCCGGCGATGCGGTGATGACCGCCGGCACGCCGACCGAATCACAGCCCGAGACGCCCTTCGCCCTCGTCGAGATCGACGGCCAGGTGACCGCGGCGCTGGCCAAGCGAGGGGCGCCCGGACTGCGCGGCTCCTTCGGCGATTATCGCCCGCCCGCCTCGCAGGTGATCGGCGTCGGCGACACGCTGCAGATCACTCTATGGGAGGCGGCCTCCGGCGGCCTGTTCTCCTCGCCGGCGACGGATCGCTCGAGCCCCGGCTCGCGCTCCGCGGCGATCCCGGACCAGGCGGTCGGGCGCGACGGCTCGGTGACCGTGCCCTACGCCGGGCGCATCCAGGTGGCCGGCCGCACCCAGCAGGAGGTGGAGGCGGCGATCGTCGAGCGGCTGCGCGGCAAGGCGATCGAGCCGCAGGCGCTGGTCAATGTGTCGCGCAACATCAGCAATACGGCGACGGTGACCGGCGAGGTGACGCAGGGCGCGCGCGTGCCGCTGACGCTGCGCGGCGACCGCGTGATGGACGTCATCGCCCAGGCCGGCGGCTTCCGCTCGCCGGTTCACGAGACCTTCATCAGCCTGACGCGCGGCGACCGCACCGCGCGCGCGCCGATCCAGGCGCTGCTCGCCAATCCGCGCGAGAATATTTTCGTGCGCCCCGGCGACGTGCTGACGGTGGAGCGCACGCCGCAGACCTTCACTGTGGCGGGCGCGACGGGGGCGAACGCCGTGGTGCCCTTCGACGCGCGGGGAATCACTCTGGAGGAGGCGATCGGCAAGGCCGGCGGCCTCACCGATCAGCGCGCGGATCCGAGCGGGCTGTTCGTGCTGCGCTACGAGCAATCGGCGGTGATCGCGGATTATCCGACGGTGTCGCCGCTGCTGGCGGCGCAGCGGCTGGTTCCGGTGGCCTATCATCTCGACATGCGCGATCCGGCGGCGCTGTTCACCGCGCGACGATTCGCGATGCGCGACAAGGACATATTGTTCGTCTCCAACGCGCCTGTGACGGAGATCGGCAAGGCGTTCCAGCTCGTCTCCACGCTGACGCAGCCGGCGATTCAGGGCGCGGCGGTGGGCGCGGCGGTGAAGTGACGGGCGCGCGCGCAAAGCTTTGAAAATCCCCCTTAGGGGCGGCGATAGCGGTTGACGCGAAGGTTCGGCGCGGGCAAGCTGACGGTCGAAGATATTGCGATGCGAAAAGACGTCGTAGCCCGGGCGAGGCGGCCACGCCGGACCGCAGGGCTGCGAGGGCGGGTTTGGTTTTCGAGGGGGTTTCTTGGCGAACCGATTGAATACGAGCCTGTTGGCGACCGGCGAGCGCCGCGTGCTGCAGGCGCTGGCGCCTCGACTTCCCGCCTGGACGACGCCGGATCATCTGACCGCCGTGGGGCTCGCGGGGGCGGTGGCGACGGCGGCCGGCTTCGCGCTGACGCATTGGTCGGCGTGGTTCCTGTGGGCGGTGGTCGCCGGCCTGTTCCTGAACTGGTTCGGCGATTCGCTGGACGGGACGCTGGCGCGCCATCGCGGGATCGAGCGACCGCGCTACGGCTTTCTCCTGGATCATTCGAGCGATCTGATCGCGCAGAGCCTGATCGTGGTGGGTCTGGGGATCTCGCCTTATTTCACTCTGCCGTCGGCGCTGTTCGTGCTGTCGCTCTATCTGCTGATGAGCTCCTACACTTATCTGCGCGTGGCGACGGCGGGGGTGCATCGGCTGTCCTATGGCGGCATGGGCGCGACGGAATTTCGCATATTGGTGGCGGCGTGGAGCCTGTTCGCCTGCTGGCTGGGCCCGCAGGTGGTGGAGGCGCGCCTGTGGCGCTTCACGGTTCTCGATGTGACGATCGGGACGGCTTCGGCGATCGCTTTCGCTCTGTTCGTCTGGATGGTGCGTCAGGATTTGTCGCGGATGGACCGCGACGACGAGCAGGAGACGGCGACGGTCCACCGCCTGCCGACGCGCCGCGTCCTGGCCGAGCCGGCCCCGGCCGAGCCCGCGCAAGAACTCGACAGAGAACTTCCCAGCGTCTCCGCCGGCTGACTTCGCCCGCGTCAAGACGTCGTCGGCGTCAAGACCTCGCCGGCGTCAAGACCTGCTCCGCGTCAAAAAATCTGCGCCGGGCCATGGGAAGGCGCGCGCGCCGGCATATCTGGACATAGCGATCCTGTCTTCCGCTCGAGGAGAAAGACGCATGGCCAATCGTGAAATCCACTCCCGTCAAAAAGCCGCGCTCGAGACGCCGACCGGCCTCTCGGCCCAGGCCACGCGGGATGTGTCGGGCGCGCTCAACGCCGTGCTCGCGGATATTTTCGCCCTCTATCTCAAGACCAAGAATTTCCACTGGCACATGTCCGGCCCGCATTTTCGCGATTATCACCTGCTCCTCGACGAGCAAAGCGCGCAGATATTCGCGACGACAGACGAGATCGCCGAGCGTGTGCGCAAGGTCGGCGGCACGACGATCCGCTCGATCGGCCATATCGCCCGGCTCCAGCGCGTGCTCGACAATGACGCCGATTATGTCGATCCGCACGACATGCTGGCGGAGCTGCGCGACGACAATGGCGCGCTGGCGGCGCGCTTGCGCGAGGCGCATTCCGTCTGCGACGAGCGCGGCGACGTCGCTACGGCGAGCCTGCTCGAAAATTACATAGACGAGGCCGAAAGGCGCGTCTGGTTCCTCTTCGAGGCCGGCCGTCGCGGCAACGCCTGACGCGAATCGGCCGCGGCCCTGTTCCCATGTCGTTCCCTTTGCCCGTTGCGAAGCCGCGCGGCCGCGTGTAGGTGTGACGGGCATCGAGGTCCCATGCGCAACCCACCCCCCCAGGCTGTCCGTCTCGCCGATTACCGCCCGCCCGCGTTTCTCATCGACGCGGTCGATCTGGATATTTCGCTGCACCGCAGCAAGACGCGCGTCGTGGCGCGGCTCGCGATTCGGCGCAACCCCGCCGGGCGGGAGGGAACGCCGCTCGCGCTGGACGGCGACGGGCTGGTCCTGCGACGCGTCGCGCTCGACGGCGCGCCGCTGTCGCCCGAGGCCTATGAGGCGACGCCCGACAGCTTCGTGCTGCGCGTCCCGCCGGAGCGGCCCTTCACGCTGGAGATCGAGACCGAGGTCGACCCCTCGGCCAATACGCAATTGAGCGGGCTCTATCGTTCCGGCTCCGCCTATTGCACGCAATGCGAGGCGGAGGGCTTCCGCCGCATCACCTATTTCCTGGACCGGCCCGATGTGCTGAGCGTCTATACGACGCGCATAGAGGCCGAGAAGAGCGAAGCCCCGGCGCTGCTCGGCAATGGCAATCCGATCGCCTCCGGCGATCTCGACGGCGGCCGGCACTTCGCCGTCTGGCGCGATCCTTTTCCCAAGCCCTGCTATCTCTTCGCGCTGGTCGGCGGCGATCTCGGCCATATTTCGGAGAGCTATCGCACGAGCTCCGGCCGCAATGTCGAGCTCGCCATCTATGTCGAGCGCGGCAAGGAGCCTTTCGCCGCCTATGCGATGGATTCGCTGGTGCGCTCCATGCGCTGGGACGAGCAGGCTTTCGGCCGCGAATACGACCTCGACGTGTTCAATATCGTCGCCGTCTCCGACTTCAACATGGGCGCGATGGAGAATAAGGGCCTCAACATATTCAACGACAAATATGTTCTGGCCTCGCCCGAGACGGCGACCGACTCCGACTACGCCGGGATCGAGTCGGTCATCGCCCATGAATATTTTCACAATTGGACCGGCAATCGCATCACCTGCCGCGATTGGTTCCAGCTGTGCCTGAAGGAAGGTCTGACTGTCTATCGCGATCAGGAATTCTCGGCCGACCAGCGCTCGCGCGCGGTAAAGCGCATTTCCGATGTGCGCGGCTTGCGCCTGCAGCAGTTTCCGGAAGACGCCGGCCCGCTCGCCCATCCGGTGCGGCCGAGCCTCTATCACGAGATCAACAATTTCTACACGGCGACCGTCTATGAGAAGGGCGCCGAGATCGTCCGCATGCTGAAGACGCTGATCGGCGAGGCCGATTTCCGTCGTGGCATGGACCTTTATTTCGAGCGTTTCGACGGAACGGCGGCGACGGTCGAGGATTTCCTCTCCTGCTTCGCCGAGGCGTCTGGCCGCGACCTCGCGCAATTTTCGCTCTGGTACGAGCAGGCGGGCACGCCGCTCATCCGCGTCGAGAGCGAATATGACGCGGGCGCCAAGACTTTGACGCTGTCGCTCGAGCAGTCGACGCCGCCGACGCCCGGGCAGAGCGAGAAGAAGCCCTTCGTCATTCCGCTGGCGCTCGGCCTCATCGGCGAGAATGGCGACGAGCTGACGCTTGCGGCGGCGCCGGGCGAGACCGGCGCGAGCGCCGAGGAATGCGCGCGCGGCGTCGTCGAGCTTTCGACGCGCGAGCGCAAACTGGTGTTCGAGAATGTGCCGTCGCGCCCGGTCGTCTCCCTGCTGCGTGGCTTCTCGGCGCCGGTGCGTCTCGCCCCGCCGCAATCGGCCGAGGATCTGGAGCGCCTGCTCGCCCATGACAGCGATTCCTTCAATCGCTGGCAGGCGGCGCAGAGCCTCGCGCTGCGCTCCATCTTCTCGCGCATCGAGGCCGCGCGTGGTGGTTCGGCGCCGGTGGACGACGCCGCCTTTCTCGACTCGCTGAAACGTCTCGTCGAGGCGGGCGAGGGCGATCCGAGCCTCGTCGCCCAGGCGCTCTCTTTGCCGTCCGAGATCGATATCGCGCGCGAGATCGGCAAGGATGTCGATCCCGAGGTGATCTTCACGGCGCGTTCGGGATTGAAGCGCGATCTCGGTCGCCATTTGGCGGCGGCGCTCGCCGAGGCGCATCTCCGCTTCGCGCCGCAGGAGGGGTTTTCGCCCGACGCCGCCAGCGCCGGACGGCGCGCCATGCGCAATGTCGCGCTCGATCTTCTGGCGGCGGGCGATCCGGCGTCGGGCGGTCCGCTGGCCGAGCGGCAATTCGCCGAGGCCACGAACATGACCGATCGCATCTGCGCGCTGGCGACCTTGTCGCATCTGCCGGGCGAGGCGCGCGAGCAGGCCTTCGCGGACTTCTACGAGCGCTATAGAAACGATCATCTCGTCCTCGACAAATGGTTCTCGCTGCAGTCGACCATTCCGGAGATCGAGACGACCGCGCGCATCGCGCGGCTGATGGAGCATAAGGACTTTTCGCTCGCCAATCCCAATCGCGTGCGCGCCGTGGTCGGCTCCTTCGCCAATGGCAATCCGACGCGTTTCCACGCCTTGGACGGCTCCGGCTATGCGTTGCTCGAGCGTGTGGTGCTGGAACTCGACCCGAAGAATCCGCAGCTCGCCGCGCGGCTGCTCTCGGCGCTGCGCTCCTGGCGCTCGCTGGAGGCGCGGCGGCGCGGAATCGCCGAGGCGACGCTGCGTCGCATCCTCGCTGCGCCCGATCTCTCGGCCGATGTCTCGGACATAGCGACGCGCGCGCTCGGCTGAGCATTTACGTCCTATTAAGCTCTGGACAAACGGCCTCCGCCGGATTCGAATGGGGCTGATTCGGGGCGGGATGCGGCGCGTTTTTCCCCCTCTTCGACCACTGGCGGGGACTTCCGAAAATGGCGCGTGAGCGCGCGGCCAATACGACGACTTGCGTCGATACGTCCGCCGATACGTCATGGAGCGCTGCGGGCTCCGTGAGCATCGGCCGGGCGATTGCAGAATCGCTGAGCGCCCGGCATGTGACGGTCGCGCTCGGCCTCTGCGCCGTCGCGCTCGGCGCGCTTCTCTTCGCTCTGGCCGAGACGGCGCATGAGCAGACTTTGACCGAGGCCGCGCAGGATCTCGAAATTTTCGCCCGCGCGGTCTCCCGTGACGTCGACGCGACGCTGCGCATCGGCGCCGCCGCGCTGCCGGATTACGCCGGCTCGCGCGGACGCCGCGTCGCCGTCGCCGACGGGGCTGGGCGCGTCGTCGTCGCGACGCCGCCGCTCGACGCCTCCGGCGCGCTCGCCGGCCTGCTCGGCTCCGAGCAGCTGTTGACCGAATTCGCCGATAAGGCGGGTGTCATGCGCGTCACTCTGGCCGATGGGCGCAAGGCGCTCGCGACGGTGCGCAATCTCGCGCCGGGGGCGGGGCAGGTGGCGGCGATCCTCCCTTATGACGCCGCGCTCGCCGACTGGCGCGCCTTTGTCGCGCGCTATGCGGCGCTGTCGGCGGCGGCGACGCTGGCGACGGCGCTCGGTCTCTGGGCCTTCGGGCGTGAGGCGCGGCGCGCGGCGCTCGCCGAGCGCGCGCAGATCGACATGCGCCGGCGCGTCGACGCCGCGCTCGGCTCCGGTCGTTGCGGCCTGTGGGATTGGGACATTGCGCGCGGCCGCATCCATTGGTCGGATTCCATGTTCGGCCTGCTCGGCTTCGATCCCGAGCCGCGCTCGCTGTCCTTCGGCGAATTGAAGATGCGCCTGCATCCGCAGGACGGCGACCTCGCCGCCATCGTCGAGACGGTCGTCGCTTCCGGCGCGCGCGGCATGGATCACGAGTTCCGCATTCGCAATGCGCGCGGCGAATTCGTGTGGCTGCGCGCCTGCGCCGAATTGATCGACGATCCGGAGGGCGGCAAGCGCCTCGTCGGCGTCGCCGTCGATATTTCCGAGCAGCGCGCGCTGGTCGAAGGCGCGGCGACGGCCGATATGCGGCTGCGCGACGCGATCGAGACGATCTCCGAAGCCTTCGTGCTGTGGGACGCGCATAATCGGCTCGTCGCCTGCAATTCGAAATTCCTCGCTCTGCACGGCCTCGCCGCCGAGGCCGCGGCGCCCGGCGCGAGCTATGCGCGCATCATGGCGGGCGCCAGCGCCGCGCTCGCCGAGACGCAGATCGTCTCCGACCAGACGTCATCCTCGAGCGAGCGCACCTATGAGGCGCGGCTCGCCGACGGCCGCTGGCTGCAGATCAGCGAGCGCCGCACCAAGGACGGCGGCTATGTCTCCGTCGGCGCCGACATCACCGCGCTGAAGCGCAATCAGGAGAAGCTCATCGACTCCGAGCGCCGGCTGACGGCGAGCGTCACCGATCTGTTGAAGTCCCGCCAGACGCTGGAGGCGCAGGCGCAGCAGCTCGCCACGCTCGCCGAGCAATATCATCTGCAGAAGGGCGAGGCCGAGGCCGCCTATCACGCGAAGTCCGAATTCCTCGCCAATATGAGTCACGAGCTGCGCACGCCGCTCAACGCCATCATCGGCTTTTCCGAAATGATGCAGGCGCAGGTGTTCGGCCAGCTCGGCTCGACGAAATATGTCGAATATTGCAACCACATTCACCAGGGCGGCCGCTATCTGCTCGATGTGCTGACCGATATTCTCGACATGTCGCGCCTCGAGGCCGGCCGCGTGCGGCTCGATCAGCGCGAGGTCGATGTCTCCGGCGCGGTGCGCGCGACGGTGGAGCGATACCGCCATAGCGCCGAGACCAAGCGCGTCGAGATCAGCGTCGACGCGCGCGACGGGCTGCGTTGCTATGGCGATCATGACGCGATCGTGAAATCGATCGGCGTGCTCGTCTCCAACAGTCTGAAATTCACCACGGCCGGCGGCGCCGTGCGCGTGCGCGCGCGTCGGCTCGCGCGCTCCATCGCCATATTCGTCGAGGACGATGGCTGCGGCATAGAGAAAGCGGCGATCCCCAAGCTCGGCCGGCCCTTCGAGCAGCCGATCGCGGTCATAGAGAATGGCATGAAAGGCTCGGGGCTCGGCCTCGCCATAGCGCGCTCGCTGATGGCGCTGCATGGCGGCGCGCTGCGCATTCGCTCGCATGTCGGGATCGGCACGGTCGCGATGTTGCGCATTCCGGTGCGGCCGACGACGCGGGCGACGCCCGGCCAAAGCGCGCGGCTCCTGCTGCATTGACGCGGCGGGCGCGCTCGCTGCGAGCCTCTAAGGCTCGCGGTCCAGGGCGCGGATCGGATCGCGAGCCTTAGAGGCTCGCACAACGCGCCTCGCGTCGTATTTCGTCTCAGGCGGCCGTCATTCCGCCGCGGTCGCCGCCATCTCCCGCCGCGGCGGCGCGAAGGCGAGCTGCGGCTCCCAATAATTGCCCCTGTCGAACATGTGCCGCGCCTGGGCGTATTGGAACATGATGCGCGCGACGATCTTCACCGTCTCCGGCTTGCGCAGCGCCGCGCCCCACACTTTGTTCCACATGCGGCCCTCGGCGTCGCCGAGTTTGCGCACATCGGCGGCGATCTGCACCGCCTCCTGCTCGATCTCGCGGAAAGAGCTCGCATCGGGAATCGTCGCATCGCTCGGCCCGCGCGCGCGGCCGAATGCGCCGATGAAATTCAACATGCGCTCGCCGAAGGCGGAAGGCGCATAGAGCGCGTTGCAGAGATTGTGCAGACCCTCGTTCAGCTCCTCCATGCTCATCGTCACCGGACGAATGTTGGAGCCCCAAGGCACTGCCTGCGTCTCCACCGTGCCCTGCAGGAGGCGGCCTTCTCGGGTGATGCGATCGAACAGCGGCGTCGCTTCGGAAGCCATCAGCGCGCCGAGGCTGAAAATGGGGATCGGCGTCGACATGGCGAATTCATATTGCTGCGAGAAGACATTCGGCCCGTCGTGATCGAAGCCGACGATCATGCCGCCCATCACCGAAATGCCGCGGTCGATGAGCTTCTGCACTTCCTCGACGATGTCGATCTTGAGATTCTGCCTTTTGCCCGTCTCGCGCAGGCTCTCGAGATTGGGCGTCTCTATGCCGATGAACACTTGATGCACGCCGGCCTCGACCAGCATGTCCATCAATTCCGTGTCGCGCGTCGCGTCGATGGAGATCTGCGTGACGAAATCCATGGGATGTCCGTCGCGCCGCCAATGCGCCATCGCCGCGAGCAATTCCTTGCAATGGGCGCGATAGGCGGTGAAATTATCGTCCGCCAGGAATGTCGCGCGAAAACCATGCGCCCATAGCGCGTCGAGCTCGGCGATCACATTGGCGATCGGCTTGTGGCGCTGCTTGCGGCCGAGATATTGGATCACGTCGCAGAATTCGCATTCGAACGGACAGCCGCGCGATGTCTGCACGGCGCCGAGCATGGCGCGATGATTGGGATAGAGATCCCAGCGCGGCACGGGGCTCGTCGCCAGCGAGGGCTTGTCGCCGATATAGCGATCGCGCAAGCGTCCGGCGCGCAGATCGGCGAAGAGCTCTTCGGCGATCTCCTCCATCTCGCCGCTGACCAGCACGTCGCAATGCGCGACGAGATGATCGGGGCTGAGGCTCGCATAGGGGCCGCCGATGATCACCTTCTTGCCGCGACGACGAAATTCGTCGGCGATGGCGATCATGCGTCGCCGCTGGCTGACCTTGCCGGTGATGGCGATCCAATCCGCATCATTGTCGAAATCGACGGGCGCGACGCCTTCGTCGCAAATCGTGATCGAGAAATCGGGCGGCGCCAGCGCGGCGACGGTCGTCGACGACAGATCGGCCATCATGACGCCGGACCGGCGGCCGGCGGCCAGCAGAATTTCGGCGCCGAAGTAGGTCGGAAAATCAGCTGCGGGATTGATGATGTAAAGGGATGAGGTCATTGCGGGCCCCTTTCCGGCAAGTATCGAATTAATGTCTTCCTTTTTTCTGGCGCGCAAGCCGAAAGCGCCCGTCCTTCCGCCCATTCGCGAGGCGCCGGGCGCCATTTTCGGGGTTCTCCACAGCCCCGCGTCCATCGCGCGCGTGTGACGTAAGTCCGTACAAAATGGCGAAACGGCTTGCGTCTCAACGCCCTTCGTCGCGCGGCCCGGCTCCGAGCGGGACGACCCCGAATTGACGCTCGCCTCCTCATCGCCTAAGCCTCGCGTGGTTGCGGCAAAAACGAATTTCTGCGGATTTTTCGTGGGATAGAACGATACTATGTCGCATGAAGCTTTGACGTCCGATCGGCCGGTCGAACGCGGGTCGGATCGGTCCTTCGGTCTGGTGATCGCCGCCGCGTCGACTCTCGTCGCGCTGGCGCCGCTGTCGCGGAGCCATTCTCCGCATCTATGGGCGCTCGCGGTGGCCTTGGTTTTCGCGGCGCTCGCTCTTGTCGCGCCTTCGCGTCTTTCCGGGCTCAATGCGCTGTGGTTCGCCTTCGGGCAGACGCTTCACAAAATCGTCAATCCGATCGTGATGGGCGTGTTGTTCTTCGGCGTGCTGACGCCGATCGCGGTCGTCTTTCGTCTCCTATCGCGCGACTCTCTCGGGCTGCGTTTCGACGCGGCGGCGGATAGCTATTGGACGCGGCGGGGCGATGCGGACGGCGCCTCCGACATGCGTAAGCAATTCTGACAGGAGACTAGCGTCATGGATATGGTTCTCGAGTTGTGGGACTTCGTCGCCAGCCGCAAGAAATATTGGATGGCGCCGGTGCTGGCGGTGATGCTGCTGCTCGGCGGGCTGCTGCTGCTGCAGGGAACGGCGGTCGCTCCTTTCATCTACACGCTGTTCTGATCGCTCGTGCGTATTCTGGGCGTTTCGGCCTTCTATCACGATAGCGCGGCCGCGTTGATCGAGGATGGGCGTATCATAGCTGCGGCGCAGGAGGAGCGCTTCTCGCGCGTCAAGCATGACGCGCGCTTTCCCGCCAATGCGATCGACTATTGCCTCGGCGCCGCCGGCGTCGAGGCGAAGGATGTCGATTTCGTCGCCTTCTACGACAAGCCTTTCGTGAAATTCGAGCGCCTGCTCGAGACCTATATCGCTTTCGCGCCGCGCGGGTTTGCGTCCTTCAAGACGGCTCTGCCGGTGTGGCTGCGCGACAAGCTGTTTCAAAAATCGCTGCTCGTGCAGAAGCTGAAGCATCATGCGCCGCAGATCGACTGGCGCAAGCGCCTGTTGTTCGCCGAGCATCATCTCAGCCATGCGGCGAGCGCCTTCTATCCCTCGCCCTTTCACGAGGCCGTGGTGCTGACGATGGATGGCGTCGGCGAATGGGCGACGACCTCCGTCGCCTTCGGCGATGGCGCGAAGCTCTCCATGCAGCGCGAATTGCGCTTTCCGCATTCGCTCGGCCTGCTCTATTCGGCCTTCACCTATTATACGGGGTTCAAGGTCAATTCCGGCGAATACAAGCTCATGGGGCTCGCGCCGTACGGCGAGCCGAAATATGCGAGCCTCATTCTCGATCACATCGTCGATCTGAAACGCGACGGCACATTTCGCCTCGACCAATCCTATTTCGATTATTGCACCGGCCTGCACATGACGAGCGAGAAGCTGCATCGTCTTTTCGGCGGCCCGCCGCGCGCGCCGCAGGAGCCGCTGACGCAGCGCCATATGGACATAGCGGCGTCGATCCAGGCGGTGACGGAGGAAATCGTGCTGCGACTGACGCGCGCGCTCGCGGCGGAGACGGGCGCACGCAATCTCTGCCTCGCCGGCGGCGTCGCGCTCAATTGCGTCGCCAATGGCAAAGTGCTGCGCGACAAGAGCTTCGAGCGCATCTGGATTCAGCCGGCGGCGGGCGACGCCGGCGGCGCGCTCGGCGCGGCGCTGCTCGCCTATCATGATTTCAACTCTGGCCCGCGCATAGCGAGCGGCGAAAGCGACGCCATGCAGGGCGCCTATCTCGGGCCCTCCTATGCGCAAGGCGAGATCGAGCGGCGCCTTTCCGCCTGCGGCGCGCGTTTCGTTACGCTTTCGGACGAAGAGACGATCGCCGCCACGGCGCGCGATCTCGCCGACGGCAGAGCGGTGGGCTGGTTTCAGGGGCGCATGGAATTCGGGCCGCGCGCGCTCGGCGGGCGCTCCATTCTCGCCGATCCGCGTTCGCCGCAAATGCAGAAGACGCTCAATCTCAAGGTCAAATATCGCGAGTCCTTTCGGCCCTTCGCGCCCTCCGTTCTGCGCGAGAATGTCGCCGACTGGTTCGAGCTCGACGAGGATTCGCCCTATATGCTGCTCGTCGCCGATGTCGCGAAGGCGCATCGCCTGACGACGAGCGCGGAGGACGAGGCGCTGTTCGGCATAGAGCGGCTGCATCGTCCGCGCAGCGTCATTCCCGCGGTGACGCATGTCGATGGCTCGGCGCGCGTGCAGACGGTGCATAAAGAGACCAACCCGCGTTATCACGCGCTGATCTCGGCCTTCGACGAGCTGACTGGCTGTCCCGTGCTGGTCAATACGAGCTTCAACGTGCGCGGCGAGCCGATCGTCTGCACGCCGGAGGATGCTTTCGCCTGCTTCATGGGCACGGAGATCGAATCGCTGGTCATCGGCAATTGCCATTTGCGCAAAGAGGACCAGGACCCGGCGCTGCGCAGCGATTACAAGGACAGATTCGAGCTCGACTGACGCCGCGTCGCGGGTCGGTCGGCGAGCGGGAGGCGACGCCAGTGTGGTTCGAGAATCGGCCTGCGCTGCGCGTCGCGGGCCTCGTCTTCGTCAATGTCGTTCTGGCGGCGGGGCTGCTGGCTCTCGCCGAGCTCGTTCTCCATCGCGTCTATGATTGGAAGAATCCGTTTCTCGACAATGGCGAGACGCGCCTGCGCGTGCGTCATCCGGTCTTCACCCATACGCTGCGCGCCAAATTCGACGGCTATGACAAATGGGGGCCGGCCAATTCGCGCGTCGTCACCAACTCGTTCGGCTTCAAGGACGCCTCGACGCGGGATGTGCCGCTCGTCGCGGATCGACGCCGCGTCGTCTTCATCGGCGATTCCTTCACCGAGGGCGTCGGCGTCGCCTATGAGGAGAGCTTCGTCGGCCGCTTCGCGCAGGCCTTTCCGCAATTGGATGTGCTCAATGCTGGCGTCTCGACCTATGCGCCCTCCGCCTATTTCGACAAGCTGAAATTCTATCTCGACGCCGGGCTGAAATTCGACGAGGCGATCGTCTATATCGACATCTCCGACATTCAGGACGAAGCGATCATCTATCGGCGCGACGCGAGCGGTCTATTGCAGCTCGGCGTCTTCGCCGTGGACCCGGTCGCCTGCCTGCCGCAGCCGGCGCAGCTCATCGCGCCCCCGGCGCGCAACTGGCTCGCGGAGCATTCCTTCGTCGTGGAATTTCTGAGCAAGGCGCTCTATGCGCGGCGCGTCGAGGCGGCGAATGCGCAGGCGAGCCTCGACGATCTCACGCGCTCTGGCCGCGTCTACAGTCGGGATTGGGGACGCGGGAGCTGGACCTATGACGCGCAGGCGAAATGTTTCGGCCCGCGCGGCGTGGCGGGGGCGATCGAAAAGGCGAAAGCGCAGATGGATCGGCTGCACGAGCTGCTCGCGTCGAAGGGCGTAGCGCTCTCCGTCGGCGTCTATCCCTGGCCGCAGCAATTGCTCTATGGCGTCGAAGATTCGCTGCAGGCGAAGATCTGGCGCGACTGGTGCGCGGGAAAATGCCGGCGCTTCTTCGATCATTTCCCGGTGTTCTTCCGCTATGAGCGCGAGCACGCCGATTTCATCCGCGAGCTCTATATCTGGGCGGACAATCATTTCAACGAGAACGGCCATCGCCTGCTGGCCGAGGATCTGATCGCGACATATCGCGACTGAATGCGCGAGGCCGGCCTCAGCGTCTGCCCGGCCTCACCGTCTGTATTGCTCGTCGCTCACGGGCTCGAGCCAATCCGCCGTATTGCCGTCGAGCGCCTCCTGAATCGCGAGATGCGCCATCGCCGTCGTCGGGGTCGCCCCGTGCCAATGCTTTTCGCCCGGCGAGAACCAGATCACGTCGCCCGGCCGGATTTCCTCGACCGGACCACCCCAGCGCTGCGCCCAGCCGAGGCCGGAGGTGACGATCAATGTCTGACCGAGCGGATGTGTGTGCCAAGCGGTGCGCGCGCCGGCCTCGAAGGTCACGTTGACGGCGCGAACGCGCGCCGGATCGGGCGCTTCGATCAAAGGATCGAGGCGCACCACGCCTGTGAAATATTCCGGCTGCGCTTTGGCGGAAGGCCGCGAGCCGACGCGCTGGATTTCCATGCGATGTCCTCCGTTCCGCTGGGGTCGCCCGCGAGCGAAGCAATGCCTGGACCAGGCCGGGCGAAGCATAGAGCGTTTCCAGCCGAAGTGGACGCCGGTTCGGCGTTGGAAGCGCGTCAAAACAAAAGCCGAGAGCCTTTCCATGTTTCATTGAAACATGGAAAGGTTCTAGAAATCCGGGCCGCCCCTCGTCCGATCGACGATAGACGCGTTCCGGCGCGGCTCGAAGCGAAATCGGACGCGCGAGCAAAGTGTCGCTGCGGACGATTCTATTGAGCGCGCGGGCTCGTCCCGGCGGCGAGCCCGGTCGTGGGCGGGGCGACGGGCGCGCTCGTCGGCCGCGTCGCATCGGCGCATGACGCGGGGAGCGCGACGATGACGCGCAGGCCCGGCTCATTGTCCTCTATGCGCAGCGCGCCGCCATGCAGGCGCGCGACCGCCGCGGCCAGCGACAGGCCGAGCCCGGAGCCCGGCCGCGAGCGCGAATTCTCGAGCCGCACGAAACGCCCGATCACCCGGTCGCGATCCTTTGGCGCTATGCCGGGCCCGCGATCGGACACTTCGATCTCTATGCCTTCGTGCGCCCGCCGAGCCGCGATGCGGACGACGGCGCCCGGCTGCGTCGCGCCATATTTCAGCGCATTGTCGACCAGATTGACGAGCGCCTGGCCGAGCAATTCGCGATTGCCGCGCAGCGTCAGCCCCTCCGGCGCCGCGAGCTCGATGCGCGCGCCATGCTCCTCGGCGACGGGCTCGTAGATTTCCGCAATGTCGGCGGCGACTCGGGCTGCGTCGAACTCGCCCATGAAGTCGCTGCAATAGCCGGCCTCGGCGCGCGCGATCATCAAGAGAGCGTCGAAAATGCGGATGAGCGCGTCCGATTCCTCGATCATATCGGTCAAGGCGTCGCGATATTGCTCTGTGGTCGGATCGCCGCGCAGCGCGGCGTCGGCGCGGTTGCGCAGGCGCGTCAGCGGCGTTTTGAGATCATGCGCAATATTGTCGGAGACCTCGCGCAGCCCCGCCATCAGCTGCTCTATGCGCTCCAGCATGGCGTTGAGATTGCCGGCGAGGCGATCGAGCTCGTCGTCGGCGCCCATCAGCGGCAGGCGCTGGTCGAGATCGCCGGACATGATGCGGCGCGCCGAGGCGGAGAGCTTGTCGAGCCGCGCCAGAATGCGCCGCGCGACGATGAGGCCGCCGAGCGTGCCGATGGCGATGAGCCAGAACAGCGAGGCGACGAGCGCGCGGCGCAGAATGCCGCGCAGCAGCTTTCGGTCCTGCAGATCATGGCCGACGAGCAGGCGGAAGCCGCCGGGGAGCTGGAACAGCCGCATCATGGCGCGATGATGGGCGGTCGTCTCGCCGCGCCGCTGATAGCGCGCCTCCACCAGCTCCGACTGATCGGGAAGGTCCGGCGGCAGGGCGGCGATATTGCCGACGACGAGCTCGCCCGAGAAGGTCGTCACCAGATAGAGCGAGGCGCCGGGCGCGCGCACGCGCCGTTCGATCACCTCCACCAGCTGGCGAATGCCGCCTTCGGAATATTGCTCGGCGAGGCCGCGAATGTCGGCGTCGATCGTCTGCGCGGTCTGCTCGTCGAAAAGGTCCTCGACATTGATCTGCACGCGGGTCAGCACCAATGCGGCGCCGATGCCGAAGAGCACCAGATAGGCGAGCGACAGCTTGAAGGCCGTCGTGCGGAAGAGTCTAACGAGCGCCTTCACGGATCATATATCCGGCGCCGCGGATCGTGTGCAGGAGCGGCGTCTCGCGCCCCTTGTCGATCTTGGCGCGCAATCTGGAGATGTGGACATCGATGACATTGGTCTGCGGATCGAAGTGATAATCCCACACATTCTCGAGCAGCATGGTGCGCGTCACCACCTGGCCGGCGTGCTTCATGAGATATTCGAGCAGGCGGAACTCGCGCGGCTGCAGCACGATCTCCTGTCCGGCGGAGACGACCTTATGGGCGAGCCGATCGAGCTCGAGATCGCCGACGCGATAGGTGGTCTCCTCCGGCTTCGGCCCGCCGCGGCGGCGCGCCAGCGCCTCGACGCGGGCGAGCAGCTCGGAGAAGGCGTAGGGCTTAGACACGTAATCGTCGCCGCCGGCGCGCAGGCCGCGCACGCGATCGTCCACCTGGCCGAGCGCGGAGAGGATGAGCGCGGGGGTGTCGATCTTCTGCTCGCGCAGGCCCGAGATGAGCGAGAGTCCGTCGAGCTTGGGCAGCATGCGGTCGATGACGAGGACGTCATATTTGCCGTCGGCGGCGGCCGCATAGCCTTCGAGGCCATCCGTCGCATGGTCGGCGACATGGCCTTGCTCGCGAAACGCCTTCACGAGATAGGCGCCGGCTTCCGAATCGTCCTCGACGACCAATATTCGCATTTCACTCATATAGCGCGCCTCGATAAAAAACGGCAGGCCGGCGGATACGCGCCGGCCTGCCGCGACTGACGCGGCGGGAGCGGAGACGACGTCTCCCGCCGCCCTCCATTGCGCGGGCCCGCTACACGGGGGGCGGGCAATACGGGCCATCGCGCAAGAAGCTCGCCGGCGTCGGGACGCCGGGTAGCAAAAGCAGCTCGCCGGCGTCAGGACGCCGGATTGACCGACAGGGCCACGAAGCGCGCGCCCTCCGGCGATTTCACGCGCAGCAGGACCGATTTGCGGCCGTCTTTCTTGGCCGAGTCGATGGCCGCCTGCAGATCGCCGCGCGCCTTCAGCGTCTGGCCATTGGCCTCGACGATCACATCGCCCTGGCGCAGCCCCTTCTGGGCGGCGGCGCCATTGGGGTCTATGCCGACGATGATGAGGCCCTCGCCGCCGCGGCCGCCGCGCACCTCGGCCGCCGGCGCGACCTCTATGCCATAGGCGGCCAGCGCCGCGCCGGGCTCGACGCCATCGTCATTGGATTCGGCGGCGGCGGTCTCCTTCTCGCTCGGCAGCTTGCCGAGCTTCAGTTTCACGCTCTTTTCGGCGCCATTGCGCAGGAAGGTCAGCTCCGCGCTCTTGCCGGGGCCGAGCGTCGCTATGCGGCGGGCGAGATCGCGCGGGCCGTCGACCTTCTGGCCGTCGACGGCGACGACGACGTCGCCGGCCTTGAGCCCGGCCGCCTCCGCCGGCCCGCCGCGCTGCGGCTGGGCGACGAGCGCGCCTTTGCTCGTCTTGAGCCCCAGGCTCTCGGCGATCTCCGAGGTGATCGGCTGAATGGAGACGCCGATCCAGCCGCGCGCCACCTGGCCCTTGTCCTTGAGCGCGGCGATCACATCCTTGGCGACCTCCGAAGGGATGGCGAAGCCTATGCCGACCGAGCCGCCCGAGGGCGAATAGATCGCCGTATTGACGCCGACGACCTGCCCCCGCTCGTCGAAGGAGGGGCCGCCGGAATTGCCGCGATTCACCGGCGCGTCGATCTGTAGAAAATCGTCATAAGGGCCGGCGCCGATGTCGCGGCCGCGCGCCGAGACGATGCCGGCCGTCACCGTGCCGCCGAGGCCGAAGGGATTGCCGACCGCTATGACCCAATCGCCGACGCGCGGGCTGGCGCTTGCCCAGTCGACATGCGGCAGATTATTGCCGTCATTGATCTTCAGCAGAGCGAGATCGGTGCGCTTGTCGGTTCCGATGATCTTGGCCGGCAGCGTGCGGCCGTCGTCGAAGGTCACCTCCACCTGCGTCGCATTCTCGACGACATGGTTGTTAGTGACGACATAGCCGTCATTGGTGATGACGAATCCCGAGCCCTGCGCCTGCGTCATATGCTTCTGCTGCCGGCGCCCGCCTCCCGGAGGCTCGCCGAAATGCCGGAAGAAGCGGTAGAGCGGATCGTCCGGCGAGAGCTCGGGCGGCGCGCCGGGAAAGCCTTCCTCGGGGCCGCCGCCGGCCTCCAGCGCCTTGGTCTTGATCGCGACCACGGCGGGCTTCACGCGCTCGACGACATCGGCGAAGGATTGCGGGCCGACGGCGGGCAGGGCGCTCTGGTTCTGAGTCTGGGTCTGAGTGGCGGGCGCCTGGCCCCAGGCGAAGGTCTGCGCCGGCGCGAGCAGCGTTGCGCCGAGCGCGAGCGCAGCCGCGCCGGACATGAGGGCGACGCGGAACGGGCGTCCGTCCGGACGACGCCATCGCGCCGTTCGGGTCGTGGCGAGAGCTCGACGAAAAAGCACTGGCAAGGTCATCAAACCAACTCCATCGATCTGCCCCCTCGCGCGCGCCTTTTCAGGAGCGGCGGCCGGGGGCGCGCGGCGGGGCGTCCGCCTGTCGACGATGAAGATGGGGTTTTCGGGCTTACGCCACAGTGGCGGCCGCATGAAACTTTCGTAAGGCGGCGGCCTACGGCGTGAGCTCGGGCAGGGGCGCGGGCAAATCACCCCGCGGGCAAATCACCCGAAGAGGCGAGGGCGCCCATCCGTGGCGGGCGACGCTCGGCTCGCGGCAATTTCCTTCGGGCTCAACGCCGACCGGGAGGAACGACCCATGCCGAATTTCGCTTTCGACGACAGTAACATCGATTGGAGGCGCCTCGAGGGCGTGGATCACCTCTGGCTCTGCGTGCGGGACATAGACGACGACGCGGGGATTCTCCATGTGCTCTTCAAATTCGCGGCCAATGAAAAAATCCTGCTGCATCGTCACAAGACGCTGAACAAGACCTTCGTGATTCGAGGGGAGCATCGCGTCTATCACGCGAACCACGACATCAAAGAGATCAGGCCGGTCGGCAGCTATAAGGTCAGCCCGCCTTCGGACGACCCGCATCGGGAAGGCGGCGGCGATCAGGACGTCGTCGTGTTCTTCATCATCTACGGAAAGGGCGTGCTCTACGAAATATTGGACGATGAGCAGAGTGTCGTCGGCGTCCTCACCGTCGAGGATTTCCGCGCGCTCTTGTGACGAGCGCGTGAGCCGCCTCACCATCGGCGCGACGCGATCTCTCGACGACGATTCGAATCTACCCACTCTCCCTCGGAGCCGGGAGGGGAGGGGGCGGGACGGGGCGCATTGCCTTCGACGCCGGCGGCGCTTAGATCGTCGCCGATGTCACCGACGAGGCCTCGAACCATGAATGCATCGATCGCCGCGCCCGCAGCGGGGCCGGAGCCCGGCGTCGTCGCCGCCGCCGTCTATGCGGACGGCCGCCGGCTCCAGGACATAGCGATAGAGGAAGCCGGCGCCTTCGCCGCGCGTCCCGGCCATGTCGTGTGGATCGGCCTCTATGAGCCGTCCTTCGAACTGCTGGCGCGCGTGCGGCGACAGTTCGATCTGCATCCGCTGGCGATAGAGGACGCCGGCAAGGCGCATCAATATCCCAAGCTCGAGCAATATGGGGATGGTCTGTTCATCGTGGCGCGCACCGCGCAGATGGAGAGTGGCCGCATCGTCTTCGGCGAGACGCATTTATTCGTCGGCAAGGGCTATGTTCTGTCGATCCGCCACGGCGCCTCGAGCACCTATGCGCAGGTGCGCGAGCGCTGCGAGGCGGCGCCGCACGGCCTGTCGGAGGGCGAGGACTACATCGTCTACGCCATTCTCGATTTCATCGTGGACAATTACTTTCCCGTGCTCGCGACGATCAATGCGGAAGTCGAGGAGATCGAGGATCATATTCTCGCGCAGGCGCCGGAGAAGGCCCATGTCGATCGGCTCTACACGCTGCGCCGCGACCTGTTGCGGCTCGGCAACGCCGTGGCGCCGCTGGTCGAGGTCTGCCAACGCCTCGAGCATACGGAGGTGATGCCGATCGACGCCGCCATGCGGCCGCATTTTCGCGATGTGACCGACCATATCCTGCGCGTTCGCGAGCAGATCGACACATTGCGCGAGGTGCTGGCCTTCGCCTTCGAGGCGAGCCTGATGAACGGCCAGATGCAGCAGACCTACATCACGCGGCGGCTCGCGGCCTGGGCCGCCATCCTCGCCGTGCCGACAGCGATCGCCGGCATTTATGGAATGAATTTCGAGCATATGCCGGAGCTGAAGTGGCGCTACGGCTATTTCCTGGTTCTCGGCGCGACGGCGGCGATTTGCGCGACGCTCTACTGGCGCTTTCGACGCAACGGATGGCTGTGACGCGCGGCGCTACGCCGTCGCGCGTTCTTGGTCGCCCCTGGGGCCGTCCCTAAAAAAGCGCCCTCGCGGGTCAGGCCTTCGGGCCGCCCCGCGCGATGCCGACCTTGGCCGGGCGCAGCACGCGCTCGCCGATCAGATAGCCGGGCTCGACCACCTGGGCGACGGCGCCATTGGGCAGGCTCTCGTCCGGGATCTCGAACAACGCCTCGTGCTGATTGGGGTCGAAGCGCTGGCCCTGCGCCTCGATCTTCTTGACGCCGAAGCGCGCCAGGCGGGAGACGAAATCGCGCTCGGTGAGCTCGACGCCCTCGATCAGCGTGAGAATGCTCTGCTCGAGGCTATCGCGCGCCTGCGCCGGCACGCTGTCGACGGCGCGGCGCAAATTATCCGCCAAGGGCAGCATCTCGCGGGCGAAATTGGCGACCCCATAGGTCTTGGCGTCAGCGATCTCCTTTTCGGTCCGCCGCCGCAGATTCTCCATATCGGCGAGCGTGCGCAGCAGCTTGTCCTTCAAGCTGGCGACCTCGGCGTGGAGATTGCCGAGCTCGGTGAAGGGCTCGGGCTCTGCGATGTCGGATTCCGCCCCCGGCTGCGCCAGAGCGGAGGCGTCCGCCTCGCCCGCCTGCGCCTGACGGGCGCGGGCCTCCTCGGGGGTTTCCTTTTTCTTATCGTCGCTCATGATCTCTTCCATTGGCGATGAAACGCCCCCGATATCAGTGCGGGGGCGCGCAAAATCAAGTCGGGGCGACGCTCGCGCCCGCGCCGGACGCTTTTCGCGCCCGCAGCGCGAAGACGTCCAGCAATTGGCGCTTGATCGCCGCCTGACGCGAAGGCGAGACGATTTTCCCGCCGGTCAGATCGGTCACATAGAAAGCGTCCACGGCCCGCTCGCCGAAGGTCACGATATGAGCGGAGCCGATGTTGAGATTGAGATTGGAGATGGCGTTGGTCAGATCGAAGAGCAGTCCGACGCGGTCGAGGCCGGACACTTCGATGACGGTCGCCATATTGGCGAAGCTGTTGTCGATGACGACGTCGGGCGCGACGTCGAAGGCCGTCGTCGCGGCGCGTTGCGCGCTGCGCGCGGCGACCGCCTCCGAAATGGCGATCTCGCCGCGCAGCGCTTTCTCGATAAAGTCGGCGACGCGGCGCGCGCGGCGCAATTCGTCGTCGTCCAGCGGAAAGGCGCGCGAGAAGAAGATGGTGTCCAGCGCGAGCCCGTCCGCCGTGGTGAAGATGTGGGCGTCGACGATATTGGCGCCGCTCGCCGCGCAGGCGCCGGCGATGATCGACAACAGCCGCCGATGATCCTGCGCGATGACGGTGAGCTCCACCGCGCCGCTCTTGGTGTCGAGATCGACAGTGGTGGCGAGCGGCGTCTTCGAATCATTGAGGTCGCGCAGCAGGCGCGCATGGCGCACCTTGCGGGCGATGTCCGCCTTCAGCCAATAGGCGGAATAATGGCGCTGCGCATAGGCCGTGAAATCCGCGTCGCTCCAATCGGAGAGCGCGGCGCGCAACTCCTCCTTGGCATGGGCGACTCTGCTCTTGCGATCGGCCGCCGAATGGCCGCCGCCGAGCACCACTTCCGTCTCCCAATAGAGCACGTTGAGCAGCTGCGCCTTCCAGGCGTCGAGCACGCCGGGGCCGACGGCGTGAATGTCGCACATGGTCAGCACGAGCAGCATTTTGAGCCGCTCCATCGTCTGCACGATGGCGGCGAAATTCTCGATCGTGCTGCGGTCCGAGAGATCGCGGCTCTGCGCTATGCTCGACATCAGCAGATGATGCTGCACCAGCCAGGCGACGGCGCCGGTCTCCGCGGGGTCGAGGCCCAGACGCGGGCACAGCGAATAGGCGATATCGGCGCCGGCCTTGGAGTGATCCTCCTTGCGGCCCTTGGCGATATCATGCAGTAGCAGGCCGAGATAAAGCGCCTTGCGATTGGAGATCGACGGCAGAATATCATTGGCGAGCGCTGCTTGGCGAGGCCCGCGGCCCGATTCGAGCGCCGCCAGCGCACCCACCGCGCGCAACAGATGCTCGTCGACAGTGTAGTGATGATACATGTTGAACTGCATCATCGCGACGATGCGGCCAAACTCCGGGATGAAGCGGCCGAGCACGCCCACTTCGTTCATGCGCCGCAGCACCGTCTCCGTCGTATTGTGCGACAGCAGAATATCGAGGAACAGGCGGTTCGCTTCCTTGTTGGCGCGCAGATCGGAATCGATGAGCCGCAGCGAGCGCGTGAGGACGCGCACGGCGTCCGGATGGATCGCCAGCCCATAGCGGTCGGCGGTCCAGAACAAGCGGATGATATTCACCGGATCGCGGCGGAAGACATCCTCGGCGGCGACATTGACGCGGTCGTGCTCGACGATGAAATCGTCCGACGGCATTTTGCGTGCGCGCCGCCGCAGCCGGCCGAGCACGCGGTCGAGCATGGCCGGGGGCTTGGCCTCGCGCGCCTCCAGCGCCGCGCAGACGATGGCGGTGAGATCGCCGACATCCTTGGCCACGAGGAAGTAATGCTTCATGAAACGTTCGGTGTGCGACAGGCCGGCGCGGTCGTGATAGCCGAATTTGGCGGCGAGCAGAGGCTGCAGATCGAAGGACAGGCGCTCCTCGGCGCGGCCGGTCGTGAAATGCAGCTGGCAGCGCACGCGCCACAGAAACTCGTCGCAGCGCTGGAACAGCGTCAGCTCGCTGCGCGTGAACAGGCCCGCGGCGACGAGCTCCTCCGGCTCGCGCACGCGATAGACATATTTGGCGATCCAGAACAGCGTGTGCAGATCGCGCAGGCCGCCCTTGCCTTCCTTGACATTGGGCTCGACGAGATAGCGCGAGGAGCCCGCGCGCGAGACGCGCTGGTCGCGCTCGGCCAGCTTGGCGGCGACGAAGGCGCGCGCGTCGACGCGCATGATCTCGCGGTCGAAGCTCTCGAGCAGCTCGTGATAGAGGCCCTCGTTGCCGAGTATGAAGCGCGCCTCCAGAATGGTCGTGCGGATGGTGACGTCCGCGCGCGCCTGGCGCAGACATTCGGCGACGGAGCGGCTCGAATGCCCGACCTTCTGGCGCAGGTCCCAGAGCATATAGAGAATCGCCTCGACGACGCTCTCGCCCCAGGGCGTCTGCTTATAGGGAAGCAGGAACAGGAGATCGATGTCGGAGCCGGGCGCCAGCGTGCCGCGCCCATAGCCGCCGACGGCGACGATGGTCAGCCGCTCGGCGAAGGTCGGATTGTCGGCGACATAGACGAAGCGGACGACATAATCATAGATCGCGCCGATGATCTCGTCCTCGAGATCGGAGAGATAGCGCGCGCAGGCGAGTCCTCTGCCGCCGGCGTCGAGATAGGCGTGCGCCGTGTCGTGACCCTCGGAGAGGACGCCCCGCAAAATCTCGACCACCGCCGCGCGAGGCGGTTCGCCGGGCTTGGAGCCCTGGCTCACCGCGGCGATTTTTTCGCCGAGCGTCATGCGCAAGCCCTTCGCGCTCGGCGCCGCGGGCCGCGCGAGCGTCGGCAGGTCTTTGGGCGCGCGCAGCGCGCCGGCGGCGCGTGCGTCAGCCATTCGCGCGCAGCTCGCCGAGCTTGCGCTCGATCGCGTCGAAGATCGGCGCGGCGAGGTCGGGGCCGCCGAGGCGGGCGAGCGCCCGCAAGCCCGTCGGCGAGGTGACATTGATCTCGGTGAGATGGCCGTCGATGACGTCTATGCCGACGAACAACAGGCCGCGCGCCTTCAGCGCCGGCCCGAGCCGCGCGCAGATCTCACGCTCGCGCGTGGTCAACGCCGTCGACGCGGCGGCGCCGCCGCGCACCATATTGGAGCGTATGTCGTTCTCGGCGGGGATGCGGTTCACCGCGCCGAGCGGCTCGCCGTCGACGAGCAATATGCGCTTGTCGCCCTCGCTGACCGCCGGAAGGAAGCGCTGCACCACCCAGGGCTCACGGAAGATCGCGGAAAAGAGATCGAACAGCGAGCCGAAATTGGGATCGACCTCCACCACTTTGAACACGCTGGCCCCGCCATGGCCGTAGAGCGGCTTCATGACGATCTCGCCATGCTCCGCGCGGAAGGCCTCGATCGCCGCCCTATCGCGCGTCAGCAGCGTCGGCGGCATCAGATCGGCGAATTCCATGACGAAGACTTTTTCCGGCGCGTTGCGCACCGCGGCCGGATCATTGACGACGAGCGTGCGCGACTGGATCTTCTCCAGGAAATGCGTCGAGGTGATATAGGCGAGGTCGAAGGGCGGGTCCTGGCGCAGCAGCACGACATCGACGCTCGCGAGATCGAGGACGCGCTCCTCGCCGAGCTCGTAATAGCGCGCGCTATCGTCATAGACGGCGATCTCCCGCGCCGGCGCGCTCAGACGGCCGGCGCCGAGCGAGAGCCTGTCGGGCGTGTAGTGCCACAGGCGATGGCCGCGCTTTTGCGCCTCGAGCATCAGCGCGAAGGTCGAATCACCGGCGAAATTGATTTTTTCCAGGGGGTCCATCTGGACCGCGACGTCGATCATGCTCTCGATGTCTCTTTCGGGACGCTCCGCGCCGGCCGCTGCGGGCCGGACCCGAGGAAGTAACGCGTTTCGTCCCGGGGCGAAAGCGCTTCCTCACGCCAGGAGCCCGACCACAGAGACGTTAACTCCGCTTGAAGGAGATTGATCTAAATTACGCACGACTGTGAAAACAGGAACAAACAGGATACGGTCCCCCAATGCGGTTCACCTCGATCGGCGCCGGCCTCGCGCTCAGGCAGTTCCTTTTTCTGGCTCTGCTGCTGCTCATGGGCGCGACGGCCTATGTCTCGGTCGCCAATGTCCGCGACCTGACCGCCGCCGCGGCCGATCCGACCAACGCCGCGCGCGCCTCCCAGCTCGCGGTGACCGCAAATCAGGCGGCGGCGACGCTCTCGCTCGAGCTGCTGCTCGGCACTCTGGCGGCGGCTTTCCTCGTGGTCGGCGTCTCCATCCCGACCATTCACCGCACCATAGCGGCGCCGATCAAGACGATCGCCCGTCAAATGGCCGATCTCGCCGCCGGCGACACGACCATAGTGGTGCGCGGCGCCGAGCGCGGCGACGAGATCGGCGCGATCTCCAAGGCCTTGATCGTGCTGCGCGACGCAGTGCGCGCCAATAATGAGATGGCCGCCGAGATCCGCGCCCGCGACGATCGCGAGGAGAGGCTGCGCCGCGAGGCCGCCATTCGCGATCAGGTCGAGCATTATTCCCACGAACTTTCGGCGACGACCGCGGCGCTCGGCGAGCTGACGAAGAAAATGGCAGGCGCGTCGGAGGAGATGATCGTGCAGGAACGGCGCGCTCGCGAGGATACGGATTTCGCCCGCACCGCCTCGCTGCAGGCGGCCGCCGACGTCGCCTCGGTCGCCACCGCCTCGGAGCAATTGCTGGAGGCGATCGGCGAGATCAGCCGTCAAGCGGTGGAATCGACCACAGTGGTGCGCCAGGCCGTGCAGGAGACCAATGGCTCCAGCGCGGAGATGCTGCGCCTCTCGGCCGCCGCCAATCGCGTCGGCGATGTGGTGAGCCTGATCTCGCGCATCGCCGCGCAGACCAATCTGCTCGCGCTCAACGCCACAATCGAGGCGGCGCGCGCCGGCGAGGCGGGCCGCGGCTTCGCCGTGGTGGCGCAGGAGGTCAAGAGCCTCGCCACTCAGACCGGCAAGGCGACGCAGGAGATCGCCGATCAGATCTCCGAGATCCAGGCGGCGACCAATCTCTCCGTCTCCTCCATCGACAAGATCAAGAACAAGATCGCCGAGGTCGAGCATATTTCGGCGATCATCACCTCCGCCGTCCATGAGCAGGACGCCGCCACCAAGGACATCACCCGCAGCGTGCGCTCGGCCGCCGACAGCGCCTCGGCCATGTCGCAGCATGTCTCGCAGGTGGCGAGCGCCATGGCGATGACCGGCGCGGGCGCCGAGTCGATCGTGACGCTGGCGCGCGAGATCGACCATATGGCGCGCCGCACCCAGGCGCATACGGAAGAGCTGGCGCAGAGTCTCGCGAGCTGAGAAGCGCCCGGCGAGTCGAAAAAAGGTTCGCGTGTCCTCCTTCTCCCGGAACGGGAGAAGGAGGACACGCGAATGCGCGACGGATGAGGGCGCCGCGATCCCAACGAGCCCTAATCCAACCCCGCTTCGCGGGGCCACCTTCTCCCGGAACGGGAGAAGGGGCGCGGCGTCATTGCTTCGCCTCTCTCGTCAGCCCAAATCCAATTCCATCGCCGCCTCCACATGCAGCGGCAGGCGTCGCGGCGCGACATAGATCGCATCGCCGCGCAGCACATGGTCGACCGCCCAAGGATTGGACGCCAGCCATTTCGACGCCGCGTGGGAGATGCGCCGCCGCTTCTCCTCGGTGATCGAGATCATCGCCTCCTCGAGGCTCGCGCGCGCCTTCACTTCCACGAATGCAATGGTCCGGCCGCGCCGCGCCACAATGTCGATCTCGCCGCCGCGAATGCGATAGCGGCGGTCGAGGATGGTGTAGAATTTGGCTCTCAGCCACAGCGCCGCGAGCGTCTCGGCGCGCAGCCCGCCGCGATGGCGCGCGCGCCGCGCATCGGTCTCGCTCACTCGGTCCGCCCGGCCGCCAGCTTGATCGCCCGCGCATAGACTTCGCGGCGCGGGCGGCCCGTCGAGGCGGCGACGACGCTCGCCGCATCCTTCAGCGAATGGGCGCCGAGCGCCTCCTCGAGCTTGGCGTCGAGCTCGGCCTCGCTGGTGGCCTCGGCGTTCGCGCCGGGCGGGGCGACCAGCACCACGATCTCGCCGCGCGGCGGCTCCTCCTCGCGCAGCGCGGCGGCGAGTTCGTCGAGCCTGCCGCGCCGCACCGATTCGTAGAATTTGGTCAGCTCGCGGGCGATGGCCGCGTCGCGGGGGCCGAGCACGGCGGCGGCGTCCTCCAGCGTCTCGGCGACGCGCTTGGGCGATTCGAAAAAGACCAGAGTGCCGGGAATGCGCGCCAGCTCGGCGAGGCGCGCCCGCCGCGGCCCGCCCTTATGCGGCAGAAACCCCTCGAAGAAGAAGCGATCGGTCGGCAGGCCGGCGACGACCAGAGCCGCCAGCACGGCCGAGGGGCCGGGAACCGAGGTCACTTTCACCCCGCGCTCCAGCGCCTCGGCGACGAGCTTGAAGCCGGGGTCCGACACCAGCGGCGTGCCGGCGTCGGAGACCAGCGCCAGCGCCGCTCCGGCCTCCAGCCGCGCGATGAGATGCGGCCGCATCACATGGGCGTTGTGCTCGTGATAGGCGACGAGCGGCGTCGAAATCCCATAATGGGCGAGCAGAGTCTTGGTGACGCGCGTGTCCTCGGCCACGACGGCGTCGGCGGCCGCCAGAGTCGAGAGCGCGCGGAAGGAGATGTCCTTGAGATTGCCGATCGGCGTCGCGACGAGATGCAGCCCCGGCGCGATCTTCTCCGCCTCCGCCCGCAGGCCGAAGGCGGTATAGGCCGCCGTCGCCGCCGTTCTGTCCTCGCTCATGGCCATCGCCCTGTCTCCGCCGATGCGGCCGTTCTATGAACCGTCCGCATGTTCTTTTTACAGAACATGATAAGCGCGTTCAAGGCCGCAATTTCCCCGCAAAATTCGAATTTATTTCAATTTAGGGGTTGCCGTGCGCTTTCCGCAATCGCGTATAAGACGGCGATTTCATCGGGCCGTTCGAGCGGGAGGCTTATTTTGGTCATGAGTCGGCAGGACAGGGTTTGGCAAGACAGGTTTCGGCGAGGCGGCGCTGCGGCGCCGGCGCGCCTCGTCTGCGCCTTGGCTGCGGCCGCCCTTCTCAGCGCCTGCAATCCGATGTCGGGTCCTGGCGTGCCCGGCGCGCGCGATCTGCGCCTTTCCGCGCCGCTCGGCCCGGTGGAGGTCGGCCAGCTCACAGAGGGTGAGCAGATCGGCAATGGCGCGACGCGCATCGCGCTCATCGTCCCGCTCTCGCAGGCCTCGGGTCCGAGCCAGGTGGGCGCGTCGCTGCTCAATGCGGCCAAGCTCGCCTATGCCGACAGCGGCGCGAATGACGTGACCATTCTCGTCAAGGACGATCACTCCTCGCCGGCGGGCGCGGCTCAGGCGACGCAGAACGCCGTCAATGAAGGAGCGGAGATCGTCATCGGCCCGGTTTTCGCCAGCGGCGTGAAGGAGGCGGCGCGCGTCGCCCGCGGCGCCGGCAAGCCGATCATCGCCTTTTCGACCGATTCCTCGGTCGCCGGCAAGGGCGTCTATCTGCTCTCCTTCCTGGTCGAGAGCTATGTCGAGCGCATCGTCGAATTCGCGGCGCAGCGCGGCAAGAAGTCGATCGCCGCGCTCGTGCCCGACAATGATTATGGCACGGTGGCGCTGGCGCAATTCCAGCAGAGCGCGGCCAATCACGGAATGCGCGTGCTGACGATCGAGCGCTACAAGCTCGGCGCCGTGCAGCCCTCGGTGCAGCGCATCGCCCAGGCCGCCGAGCAGATCGACGCGCTGTTCATCCCCGAGCAGGCCGAGGCCATGGGCGCCGTCTCGCAGGAATTGCAGGCGGCGCATATCGACACCAAGCGCATTCAGGTGCTCGGCACCGGCCTTTGGAACGATGCGCGGGTGCTGAAGCTGCCGGCCTTGCAGGGCGCCTGGTTCGTCGCGCCGGAGAACGCCGGATTCAACACGCTCGCCCAGCGCTACCGGGCCAAGTTCAACACCGATCCGGCGCGCATAGCGACGCTCGCCTATGACGCCGTGTCGCTGGCTATTGCTCTCTCGCGCAGCCAGGGCTCGCAGCGCTATTCGGAGAATGTGCTGGTCAATCCGTCGGGCTTCAACGGCGCCGATGGCGTGTTCCGCTTCAAGGCCGACGGCATGAATGAGCGCGGCCTCTCGGTGCTGGAGATTTCCGGCGGCGCGGCGAAGGTGCTGTCGCCGGCGCCACGCACCTTCACGGGGAATGGGGCGTAGGGCGCCGCCTCCCGTACCCTCCCCCGCTGCGCGCTATCGGATTCACACGTCGCGAGACGCTGCGGCCGTCCTGGCCGGGCTTGTCCCGGCCATCCACGCCAAGCAGCTGAGGAACCAAAGGAAAGCGCCCGCCATCGACAGATTTCGTCCCATGTCGGGCTCCGCCGGAGCTTCGGCGTCGCGCCAAACTTCTCCAGACGCCTCGGCGTGTTGGCGTGGATGGCCGGGACAAGCCCGGCCAGGACGTCGCGGGGGCGAGGAGGATGTGTGCATTCGATAGCCCGCTACGCAGGAGAGCGGGCAACAAACATTTCGCGAAATCTCGATGTCGCGCGGAAATCTTCCCCCTCTCCCGCGATAGCGGGGGAGGGTCGGGGAGGGCCTCACGCCACTTTGGAGAAATCCGCGACCTGCAACATCGCCTCGCGCAGCTCGGCGAGCAGGCGCAGGCGATTGAGCCGCACTTTCGCATCGTCGCAATTGACCGTCACCGCGTCGAAGAAGGCGTCGACCGGCTCGCGCAGCTTCGACAGCGCCTGCATCGCGCCCTCGAAATTCTCGGCGTCCAGCCGCTCGGAGGTCTCCTCCCGCGCGCGCTTGATGGCGGCGGCGAGCTTATGCTCGGGCAGTTCCATGCGCAGATTGGGGTGATGCGGCTCCTCATAGGCGCCGGCGCCGTCCTTTTTCTCCTCGATCTTGAGAATATTGGCGGCGCGGCGAAAGCCCGCGAGCAGATTCTTGCCGTCGTCGGTGTCGAGGAATTGGCCCAAAGCCTCGACCTTGCGCGTAATCGTCAACAGATCGTCTTGCATGTGAGGACTCCCTTCTCCCGCCTGCGGGAGAAGGTGGCCCCGCCAAAGGGCGTCCGCAAGGACGCCCGTCGGGACACGACGGGCTTCGGCGGGGTCGGATGAGGGCCTGGCCCCTAGCGCCGCGTCGATGAGGTCATATCGTGCGCCGCGATCGCGAAGGTAGACCTTCAGACGATCGATGAAGAAGGCGAGGAGATCGGCCGCATTGGCGGCCAGCAGAGGCGGCAGCGTCTCCCTCAGGAAAATCTCTGCGGCAGGCGAGGGCGCCTCCGCGCCCGCCTCTCTGCCGACGGCGTGAAGCTGCTTCTCTATGTCGCGCCGCAGATGCGCCTCCGCTTCGGCGGAAAGGCTCGCGGCGCCATTCGGCGAGAGGTCCGAAGCGACGCGATTGACCTCGCTCGTCACCAGCTCGCGCAATGGCGTGCGCGCCGCGAGCCAGACCGGCCATAGCGCCGCGGCGAAGGCTTCGCGCAACGGCAGCTGCAGCCCATTCTCGAGCGCGAGGCGGATGACGCCCAGCGCCGCCCTGCGCAGCGCATAAGGGTCCTTGCTCCCCGTCGGCTTCTCGTCGATCGCCCAGAAGCCGACGAGCGTGTCGATCTTGTCGGCGAGCGCGACAGCGATCGAGACCGGAGACGTCGGAATGCGATCGTTCGGCCCTTGCGGCTTGTAATGCTCCTCGATCGCCGCGGCGACCTCGGCGTCCTCGCCCTGCGCGGCGGCGTAATAGCGGCCCATCAGCCCTTGCAGCTCGGGAAACTCGCCGACCATTTCGGTGACGAGATCGGCCTTGGCGAGCGTCGCCGCGCGCGCGGCCTTGTCCGCATCGGCGCCGACGATCGGCGCCAGCACGCGCGCCAGCGCTTCGATGCGCTTCACGCGCTCGCCCTGTGTGCCGAGCTTCTCGTGGAAGACGATATTGTCGAGCTTGGGCAGGCGCTCGCCGAGCGGCGTCTTCAGATCGGTCTCATAGAAGAATTTGGCGTCCGACAGGCGCGCAGCGATCACGCGCTGATTGCCGCCGACGATCGTCGCGCCGCCGTCGCTCGCCTCTATGTTGGCGACGAGGATGAAGCGATTGGCGAGGCCGCCGTCCGGCCGCTTCAGCACGAAGCATTTCTGATTGACGCGAATGGTGGCGCGAATCACCTCCGGCGGAATGGAGAGGAAGCTCTCGTCGAAAGCGCCCATCAGCGTGACTGGCCATTCGACGAGGCCGGCGACCTCCTCGAGCAGCGCCGCATCCTCGACCAGCTCGAGCCCCTGCGCCATGGCGAGATTGCGCGCGTCATGCAGCACGATGTCGCGTCGCCGCGCCGCGTCCAGCACGACTTTCGCCTTCTCGAGCGCAGGAACGTAATCATCGAAGCGCCGCACGGGAAAGGGAGCCGGCGCCAGGAAGCGATGGCCCCGGGCGATATTGCCGCTCTCGATTCCATCGACGGAAAAGCGCACCACTTCCGGCGTCTCCGTCTCCGGGCCGAAGGTGGCGAGGATCGATTGCAGCGGGCGCACCCAGCGCAGCGCGTCGAGCCGCGTGGAGGCCGCGCCCCAGCGCATGGACTTGGGCCAGGGGAAGCTCTTGACCACGGCGGGCAGCGCCTCGGCCAGCACCTCGATCGTCTCGCGTCCGGCGCGCTCGATGACGGCGACGTAGAATTCGCCCTTCTTGGGGTCCTTCTCGATCTTCGCCTCTTCGATGGAGGCGAGGCCGGCGCTTTTCAGAAAGCCCTGGACGGCGGCCTCGGGCGCGCCGACGCGCGGGCCCTTTTTCTCCTCGCGCACATCGGGCTGGCGGCCGGGCAGGCCGGCGATATGCAGCGCCAGCCGGCGCGGCGTCGCATGGGCGGTCGCACCCTCGTAAGTGAGGCCCTTTTCTGCGAGCGCGCCGCAGACGAGCCGCTGCAGATCATCGGCCGCCTGACGCTGCATGCGGGCGGGGATTTCTTCGCTGAACAGTTCGAGGAGAAGGTCGGGCATCGATTTATCTGTTTCTCGTGCGTGCGGAAACGAGGAGCGCTTCTACCCTCCCCTTGAAGGGGAGGGTGGGGACTCGGCTGCTCTCACAAAGGCTCCTCGGAGGCGAGCGCGTCGCCCGCATGCGTGGGCGTCTCCAGCAGATATCGCTCGACGTCCAGCGCCGCCATGCAGCCGAGGCCGGCCGCCGTCACCGCCTGACGATAGGTCTCGTCGGCGACGTCGCCGGCCGCGAACACGCCCGCAATATTGGTGTGCGTCGTGCCCGGCTCCACCTGGATGTAACCCGAGGGCTTGAGCTCCAACTGCCCCACGAACAGCTCCGAGGCCGGCTGATGGCCGATGGCGATGAAGACGCCATCCACATCCAGCGTCTGCGTCGCGCCGGTCTTGACGTTCTTCACGCGGGTCTGCGTCACCGAAGGCGGGGCGCTGCCGCCCAAAATCTCGTCGATCGCATGGTCGAACAGGATTTTGACATTCGGCCGCGCCGCCAGCCGCTCTTGCAGCACGCGCTCGGCGCGGAATGTGTCGCGGCGATGCACGACCGTCACCTCGGCCGCGATCTGCGAGAGATAGAGCGCCTCCTCGACCGCCGTATTGCCGCCGCCGACGACGAGAACCTTCTTGCCCCGGAAGAAGAAGCCGTCGCAGGTGGCGCAGGCGGAGACGCCATAGCCCTTGAACGCCTCCTCGCTCGGAATGCCCAGCCATTTGGCCTTGGCTCCGGTGGCGATGATGAGCGCGTCCGCCGTGTACAGCGCGCCCGAATCGCCGAGCAGCTCGAAGGGCCGCTTGTCGAGCCGCGCCTCGACGATATGGTCGGAGATCAGCTTGGCGCCGACATGCTCGGCCTGGGCGCGCATCTGATCCATGAGCCAGGGGCCCTGGATCGGCTCGGCGAAGCCGGGGTAATTCTCCACATCGGTGGTGATCATGAGCTGGCCGCCCTGATCGAAGCCGGCGATGACCACCGGCTCGAGCATGGCGCGCGCGGCATAGATCGCGGCGGTATAGCCGGCGGGGCCAGATCCCAGCACGATGACGCGGGCGTGCAGGCGGCCTTTATCGTCTGCGGACATGAAGAGGCCTTTGCGAAAGTCTCCGCGCGGACGGCGCGGCGCGTTCGGATGGGCGCAATCTATCCATTATGCGTTGCGCCGCAACCGCCGCTCTTGCGCTGCAAGAGCCTTGCCGTGAAAGGCGGCGTAGCGCCGCGCGATCTCGGCGGCGATGGAGGGCGTCTCGTTCAGCGGCTCGTAGCGCCAATGTTCGGGCCGGCCGCTCCAGCGCCGCACGGCGCCATGCGCCTCGAGCCCATCGAGAAAGGCGGCGATCTTGGCGGCGCCGCCGTCGGGTGCGAAGACATGGACCGGCGCGCCCGTGCTCGCCGCCTCGGCGACCATATTGACGCTGTCGGCCGTCACCAGCAGCGCCTGCGAGCCGGCGAGAATGGAGAGATAGGGATTCTCTCCCTCCCCCTCCCACAAAAAGCTTCGCGTCTCCTTCTCCCGCTCGCGGGAGAAGGTGGCCCTCGCGTCAGCGAGGGTCGGATGAGGGCCCGCCAGCGCCCCGCGCAGCCCCTCGACGAGCCGCGCCGGCGTCCGCCGCGACACGGTGGCGGCGACGCTCCACCCTTCGTCCCGCAATGTCCGCACGGCCGCCGTGAGACTGGCGATATCCCCTTCCGAATACCGAAACCGCCGGCTGTCGCCGCCGATCAGCACCCCGACCCGCGGCTCCGGCAGCGCCGCGACCCGCGGATCGAGCGCCCCGCGAGTCTCGGCGAGGCGCTGCGGCGTCAGCCGATTCGCCGGCGCGAGCGGGGCGATGACATTGGCGCCGCGCAGCCCGTCATGGCGCGGCGCGACGATGACATCCGCCGTCCCGAGCCCGCTCGCCGGGCGGTTTACATAGACGGTGAAGACCGCGCCGCCGGAGGCGCGCTTCACATGGCGCAGATAGGGGATCGTCCGCCTGCCGCAGGCGATGACGAGATCGGGATAGGGCGGGGCGAGAAGGGCCGCCTCGCGCGGGTCGATCGGGCCGAAAGGCGCGAGCGCGGCGATGAGATCGCGGGGGGCGAGACGGATGAGGCGCGGGGAGAGGCCGAGGGCTTCGGCTATGCCGAGGCTCTGGATTTCATGGCCGGCGCGGGCGTCGGAGAGAATCCAGGCGGTTCGGGCTCTTCCTTCTCCCGCTCGCGGGAGAAGGTGGCCCCGCGAAGCGGGGTCGGATGAGGGTCCGAGCCGCTCGTCGCAATATCGGGCAAATCGAAGATTCGGCTCTGCCGGAGGCGCCCTCATCCGACCCTCGCTGACGCGAGGGCCACCTTCTCCCACAAGTGGGAGAAGGGGAGGGCGCTGTTTGCCGCTCAGACGAAGGCGACCTTCAAAATCTCATAGCTCTTGCCGCCGCCGGGCGTCTTCACCTCGACCGTGTCGCCGGCCTTCTTGCCGATCAGCGCGCGGGCGATGGGCGAGGCGATGGAGACGCGGCCGTTCTTCACATCGGCCTCGGGCTCGCCGACGATCTGATAGGCCTTCTCCTCTTCGGTGTCCTCGTCGACGACTGTGACCGTCGCCCCGAATTTCACCGTGCTGCCAGTGAGCTTGGAGACGTCGATGACCTCGGCGCGCGACAGCTTGTCCTCGAGATCGGCGATGCGGCCCTCGTTCAGCGATTGCGCTTCCTTGGCCGCGTGATATTCGGCGTTCTCGGAGAGATCGCCATGGGCGCGCGCCTCCGCGATCGCCTGGATGATGCGCGGACGCTCGGTCTGCTGGCGCTGGCGCAACTCCTGGTCGAGAGCGGCGTAGCCGGCGGCGGTCATGGGCACCTTGTCCACCATATCTCTTGCTCTTTCGCTCCTGGATGCGTCCTGACCCGGGTCAAAAAATTCCCGCCGCTCGCCGGACCAGCGAAAACTGCGGCGGACGGACGGATTTCCTCGACATGAACGAGCCGCGGATGCGGCGGCCTTCACTGATTCGCGTGCGCGAGCTTACGCGTCCGACGCGAAATAGTCCTGAAGGGCGCGGACTTCGAGATCTCCCGATATATAGGCCCTGATGCTCTGGGCCGCTGCGATCGCGCCGGCCAGAGTCGTATAATAGGGGACTTTATGCAATAGCGCAGCTTGGCGCAAGGAACGAGAATCCGCCAGCGCCTGGGCGCCTTCCGTCGTGTTGAACACGAGCTGAACGGAGCCGTTCTTGATCGCATCCACGATATGCGGGCGCCCTTCCGAGACTTTGTTGAGCTTTTGCGCCGGGACGCCCTGCTCCTGGAGGTAGCGGGCCGTGCCCCCGGTCGCGACGACGGTGAAGCCGAGGCTCGCGAGCTGCTGGACCGCGGCCAGGACGCGCGGCTTGTCGGCGTCGCGCACCGAGACGAAGAGGGTTCCCTGCCGCGGCACCTTGGTCCCGGCGCCGAGCTGGCTCTTGGCGAAGGCGGCCTCGAAGCTGCGGTCGAGGCCGATGACCTCGCCGGTCGAGCGCATCTCCGGCCCGAGCACAGTGTCGACGCCGGGGAAGCGCGCGAAGGGGAACACCGATTCCTTCACGCCCACATGATTGCGCGCGCGCGAGGGCAGGGTGAAGGTCGAGAGCTTCTCGCCGGCCATGATGCGCGCCGCGATCTTGGCGATGGGCGCGCCGATCACCTTGGCGACGAAGGGCACGGTGCGCGAGGCGCGCGGATTGACCTCGAGCACGAAAATATCGCCGTCCTTCAGCGCATATTGCACATTCATCAGCCCGATGACGTCCAGCGCCTTGGCGAGTTGGACCGTCTGCCGCTCGAGCTCGGCCACCGTCTCGGCCGAGAGCGAGCGCGGCGGCAGCGAGCAGGCCGAATCGCCGGAATGAATGCCGGCCTCCTCTATATGCTCCATCACCCCGGCGATCGCCGCGGTCTCGCCATCGGCGAGGCAATCGACGTCGATCTCGATGGCGTCGGTCAGATAGCGGTCGAAGAGCAGCGGATTCTTGCCGAGCACTGTGTTGATCTGCCCGGTCTTGTCATTGGGATAGCGCGCCTTCACATCGGAGGGCACGAGGCTCGGCAGCGTGCCGAGCAGATAATCGTCGAGCGCATTCTGGTCACGGATGATCGCCATCGCCCGCCCGCCCAGCACATAGGAGGGCCGCACGACCAGCGGCAGGCCGAGCTCGCCGGCGACGAGCCGCGATTGCTCCACCGAATAGGCGATGCCGTTCTTGGGCTGCTTCAATCCGAGCTTGTCGAGCAGCCGCTTGAAGCGGTCGCGATCCTCGGCGAGGTCGATCGAATCGACCGGCGTGCCGAGAATGGGCAGGCCCGCCGAGCTCAGCGCATGGGCGAGCTTCAAGGGCGTCTGCCCGCCATATTGGACGATGACGCCATGCAATGTCCCATTGCTGCGCTCGACGTCCAAAATCTCCTCCACATCCTCGGCCGTCAGCGGCTCGAAATAGAGACGATCGGAGGTGTCGTAATCCGTCGACACAGTCTCTGGATTGCAATTGATCATGATGGTTTCATAGCCCGCGTCGGCGAGCGCGAAGCAGGCGTGGCAGCAGCAATAGTCGAATTCTATGCCCTGGCCGATGCGGTTCGGGCCGCCGCCGAGAATGACCACCTTGCGCCGATCCGAGGGCCGCGCCTCATTGGCCGGCGCGCCGAGGAAGGGCGTCTCATAGGTCGAATACATGTAAGCGGTGGGCGAGGCGAATTCCGCCGCGCAAGTGTCGATGCGCTTATAGACCGGCCGCACGTCGAGCGCCCGCCGGGCTGCGCGCACTTCCTTCTCGCCGGCGCCGGTGAGCGTCGCGAGGCGCGCATCGGAGAAGCCGGCGAATTTCAGCGCGCGGAAATTATCGGCGTCCTTCGGCAGGCCGAAGGCGCGCACTCTGGCCTCGAGCGCGACAATCTCCTCTATACGCGCGATGAACCAGGGGTCGATCTTGCAGGCCTCGTGAATCTCCTGTGGATCCATGCCGAGCCGCAGCGCCTGGCCGACGACCAGCAGGCGATCCGGCGTCGGTGTGCCGAGCGCGGCGCGCAGCACATTCATATCGTCGCCGCGGCCCATTCCGTCGATCTCGATCTCGTCGAGGCCGGAGAGGCCGGTCTCCAGCGAGCGCAGCGCCTTTTGCAGCGATTCGGCGAAATTGCGCCCGATCGCCATGACCTCGCCGACGGATTTCATCGCCGTCGTCAGAATGGGCTCGGCGCCGGGGAATTTCTCGAAGGCGAAGCGCGGAATCTTGGTGACGACATAATCGATCGTCGGCTCGAAGGAGGCCGGCGTCGCCCCTCCGGTGATGTCATTGGCGATCTCGTCCAGCGTGTAGCCGACGGCGAGCTTTGCGGCGACCTTGGCGATGGGGAATCCGGTCGCCTTCGAGGCCAATGCCGAGGAGCGCGACACGCGCGGATTCATCTCGATGACGATCATGCGCCCGGTCGCCGGATCGACGGCGAATTGCACATTGGAGCCGCCGGTCTCGACGCCGATCTCGCGCAGCACGGCGAGCGAGGCGTCGCGCATGATCTGATATTCTTTGTCGGTCAGCGTCAGCGCCGGGGCGACGGTGATCGAATCGCCCGTATGCACGCCCATCGGATCGATATTCTCGATCGAGCAGACGATGATGCAATTGTCCGCTTTGTCGCGGACGACCTCCATCTCATATTCCTTCCAGCCGATGACGCTCTCCTCGATGAGCACCTCGGTGGTCGGCGAGGCGTCGAGGCCGCGCTCGATGATGTCGATGAATTCGGCCTTGTTATAGGCGATGCCGCCGCCCGTGCCGGCGAGGGTGAAGGAGGGCCGGATGATCGCCGGCAGGCCGATGTCCTCCAGCGCCTCCAGCGCCTCGGTGAGGCCCTTGGAAATATAACGGCGCTTGCGCTCGGGCTCGCCCGTCTCCCAGCGGCGGCGGATGTCGGCGACCGCGTTCTGCTTCTCCTCGGGCGGCAAAGCGGAGGCCTCGATCTCGGCGATCTCGGCGTTGCGCTTGGCCTTGTCGGCGGTCTTCAGATCGGTGGCGTTGGCGAGGCGCGAGCGCGGCGTCTCCAGGCCGATCCTGGTCATGGCCTCGCGGAACAATTCGCGATCCTCGGCCTTGTCGATGGCCTGCGCATTGGCGCCGATCATCTCGATCTCGAATTTGTCGAGCACGCCCATGCGCTTCAGCGACAGCGCGCAATTCAAGGCCGTCTGGCCGCCCATGGTGGGCAGGAGGGCGAAGCCGCCGGGGACGGCGTAGCGCTCCTTCTCGATGATCTTGGCGACGATCTCGGGCGTGATCGGCTCGACATAGGTCCGATCCGCCATATCGGGATCGGTCATGATGGTCGCGGGATTGGAGTTGACGAGGACGATGCGATAGCCCTCGGCGCGCAGGGCCTTGCAGGCCTGTGTGCCGGAATAGTCGAATTCGCAGGCCTGGCCGATGACGATGGGGCCGGCGCCGATGATCAGAATGGTCGATATGTCTGTTCGCTTCGGCATGTCGGTCCGTCTGTCATCCTTTCGTCGCGGGACGCTCCCCAGAATGGGGGAGAGCGCGCGTCTCGTCGCTTGCTGTCGTCCTGTGTCGCGAGGGCCGCGCACAAAAAAAGGCCGCGCCGCAGCCTTTTTAGGTTCAGCGCGCCCTCCGTGAGACGAGATCGAGCGGGGTCGAGAGGCCCGGCCCGGCGGTCGGGCGTGTGTTAGACGAGAATCCGCGGCAGGGGAAGAGGCAGGGAAGGAGGACCGGGAGGAGAGTCAGCGCGGATTGGCGGGTCCGCCCACCTGAATGCGAGCCGTGACGTGCTGAAGGACGGTACGATTCTCGAGGTGATAGGCGACATTGAGGACGAAGCTGTCATAGCCCACGAAATTATGCTCCGGCGTGTAGGTCACGATCGTCGCATAGCCGGGTTGACCCTGGCAGTGGCGCACCGGCGCCTGCCCCTCGCCGATGGTCAGCGTCCCATGCTCGGGATGCTGTGGCGACACGACGGTCGCCGGCCGCGCGAGCCGGAAGTTGGGCACGCCCTGACAGTTCACCCGAAAGGAGTGGAAATAAAAGACGGTCGGCGTATTGGGTTGCGTCAAGCGCGCGACCAGAGCGTCTCGGGCGGCGACCGGAGCCGCTCCGAGCGCGAGGGAGGTGAGGAGCGTGAGCGCGCAGCACCTCGCAATCGACTGACTGTCCATGGCTTTCTCGAAATCGATAAACGAGAATTTATTACATCAATTTTATATATTAGTCCAATACCGCACATAGGTCGGATCGGCGGGCAGGGGGCGGTCGGCGCTCTCCAGGGCAATCGGCGAACGGCCGAGGACGGGCGCTCGTGAAAATCAGCGCGCTTTTCGGCTGTCGCGGACGTAGACCACATTCCGGCAGGAGCCGCAGCCGATGCGCGTGTCGGTCGATCCGCTCTCTCGCGGCAGAATCTCGAAGCCCGGCGAGCAGAAGATGACGCGGCGACCGACTTCCCCCGTCTCATAGGGATGGTCCTCCTCCGCAATGACCGCGGTTCCGACCGATCCGCAGTCGGAACAGGAAAAATCGGCCGTCCATTGCTCGCGGATGTCCATAGCTGCACTATGCAGCGGGACTTGAGTTCTGGCAATCGAGACGCTTCGGCGCGAGCCTTCCGCGGAAGCCGGATGGCGGACGACCTGGATAGGCTGCGGCGCTAGCGGTCGGTTCGGGGCGACGAATCGACGCGCGCGGCGAGCCAGATCACATGCCGCGCGCCGCCGTCTCGGCCTCTGGCGCGCGTCTTCACCTCCTCCACACGGAAGCCGGTCTTGCGCAGGCGCGCGGCAAAATCGCGATCCGGCGCGCAGGACCACACGGCCAGCACGCCGCCCGGGCGCAGCGCGGCGCGCGCCGCCCGCAATCCATCCTGGCCATAGAGCCCGCCATTGGAGTCGCGGGTGAGCGCCTCGGGGCCATTGTCGACGTCGAGAAGAATGGCGTCGAAGCTGCCGCGGCCGGCGCGGATCACTTGGCCGACATCCTCCATTTCTATGCGGACGCGCGGATCGGTCAGGCTGTCGCCGAACAGCTCCGCCATCGGCCCTTGCGCCCAGGCCACGACGGCCGGCACGAGCTCGGCGACGATGATCTGCGCCTTGGCCCCGAGAACGCCCAGCGCGGCGCGCAGAGTAAAGCCCATGCCGAGCCCGCCGATGAGGATGCGCGGCTGCGGCCGCGCCGCAATTTTCGCGCAGGAGAGCGTGGCGAGCGCCTCTTCCGAGCCGCTGATGCGGCTGTTCATCAGCTCGACAGCGCCGAGCCGGATGGAAAATTCCGCGCCCCGTCGCCGGAGCCGCAGCTCGCCCTCGCCGCCGGGCACGGGGGCCGTGTCGATGAGGGTCCAGGGGATCATGGGGGGGCTCTTTGGTGGGTGGGGCGGGCGCACAGCGCGGAACGGTGATAGCCCGAGGCGAGATTCGGCGTCCAGCGCCCGCGTGACTAGGAAAAATTTCCTTATCCTGAGAAGCCGGCGTCTCGAAGCACGAGGAAACCGTCTGCGCGGCCTTCGGCGTCGCTCGTCGCTTGCGCTGACGCGACAAAACGACTAGTTATCTGACTAGTCTGTGGAGGTCGTGTCATGAAGAGCTGGGCTGTCCAGGACGCCAAGGCGCGTTTCAGCGAGCTGCTGGACGCGTGCCTCCACGAGGGTCCGCAGATGGTCACGCGGCGCGGCGCGGAGGCGGCTGTTCTGGTCCCGATCGTCGAGTGGCGCAGGCTTCGCCAGTCCGCGCCGCCGACATTGAAGGCTCTGCTCCTGTCCGACGCAGCGCGCGGCGATCTGGACCTGCCGGAGCGCGGCGGGCGTCGTCGTCGGCCGCCCCGCGGCTTCGATTAATGTATCTCTTGGACACGAATGTCGTCTCGGAATTGCGGCGCGCCCGGCCGCATGGCGGCGTCCTCGCCTGGCTCGAGAGCGTCGCCGATCATGAGCTTTATTTGTCGGCCGTGACGATCGGCGAGATTCAGGCGGGGATAGAGATCACGCGCGCACGCGACGCCGAACGCGCGGCTGCGATCGAAGCCTGGCTGGAGCAGGTCGCGGCGACCTACAATGTTCTCGCCATGGATGCGCCCGCCTTTCGCCAATGGGCGCGTCTCATGCATCGCAAGCCGGATCGGCTGATCGAGGACGCGATGATCGCCGCGACGGCGATCGTCCACGGGCTGACCGTCGTCACGCGCAATATGCGGGATTTCGAGGCGCTGGGCGCGCCGACGCTGAACCCGTTCGAATGGAAGGCGTGATGGTTCCACCCCGCCAGCCCGAGAGACTCAGCGTATAATCGAGTGCCCGGAGTTCGCGTAAAGGAGGCGAGTTTCGGCATCGCAGGCCGGCCGATGTCCTCGCACAGGACTGCGGCCGTAGGCGAGGAGGTGACGAGAGCCCCATCAGAATTCGGTGGATCGTCTTTCAAATAACTCAAACATATCTGTTTGCTTCCCATTCAGCTCCATAACTATCTTTTCTTTTGTCCTGTAGCTGCGGAACATTTGATAATGCGCAACAGCTTTATGCTGATTACATGCTCTCGCGACTAGATTTAATGCATCTAGAACAAGCTTTCGCGCGTCCTCTTGTTCTGGTATGCTGCTTACGCGTGATTGAGTTAAAATAAGGTTTGCTGCGAACAGTACAAACCAATGACCATAAATTAGATACTGACCGTCGCCGCTTCCCTCGATGTTATTTCTATTTTTATCTATAAATTCGTCCCGCATTATTTCTATAATTCGATATAGGTCGAACAGCTTTATAAGCTCGGCGGCATTCAAATTCTCGTGAAATATTGTATGAAAACGAGTGCCAAAAATTGAATCGGAATCGCCCCTTGCTCGATCTGGCTCTTTGAGAAAAAATGCCATAATTATTTGACCAAGCTTTAATGCATCAATTCGACGAGCAGGGTCCTTGTCTGCATACATGTTGCGCTTGCGTTCAAAAAAGTACCCCTTCTCACTAAAAGCAATCTCAATTTTCTTTAAAATTGGGAGATTTGCGCGTAAATCTCTACTCTGTATGCGTGCTTGACTATTAGTAGCTACAGCCACGCGCTGGGCGATATCTTCGCGGTTTGTTGCGTAAACGCGAACAACTATAACAACATTTTCTAAAGAAGATGGATGAAGTCTGCTGGCCTCCATTAGAGAGTGAGACGTTTGGGCTCCATTAACGATTTGAAAGTCATCCATGACGATTTGCGGATTGACGTGGCCTTTATTAAAAGAGTAGTTTCTGCACGTAATTGTGATTCCATTGTTTAAATACCAAAATAAATGACTATCTGTTGATGTTGCTGTTCCGATAATTTCTGGGTTAAACCCTCCGTTCGACCCAAGAAAAATTCTAAGATTCTCATCGAAAAGATATCTTTTTACAGACTCTCCGTCGGGTGTTTTAATTAGTTTTACGAAAGATTCGGCTTCAATAGATGCGATTACGCCTCTTACATCTCCGTCTGTTCTTTCAAAAATTTCCTTGCCAATGACTTGCAGTGTTCCAGATTCCTTGTGTCTGCCGTGTGACGACAGGTCTCGAATTAAATCATTGTGCCCATACATTTCGTATGTAACTTGGCGATGCTTATTGCAAATTGTGGCAAGTATACGCTTCGCCGTAACTGAAAGCCCTCTGTCATTTGAGCAAAAGACGATACGGTATCTGCAGATTATACCTATTTCATGGAGTTCCCAAATTTTCTTTACTAATTCTCTCAGTCTAAAGTTTCCGCATGATTCAAGATCATCTGATTTATCAAATAGATGATCGATAAAATGTGCTATCCTTAATGCCTCAGGCTCATTTATCGTTTTGTCAGTCGTCGCTAGAGAGTCGCGATATTTAGATTGGAAGATATATATTTCCGCATTTCCTTCATTTTCAATGATATTTACCGCATCAATGCCTCGATCGTCGGGGCCATCGGTTATAATCGCGATTAGGTCGTCGTTCATTGTTGGAAAGTATTGATCTAGCACGAGCCAAAGGAGGCCTTTCGAGCGATCGAGAAGCCGATGTTCCTCTTGCGCCGCACGAACACGCGCATCGATAATATCCCAATCAAGCTGCGATAGCTTAGACATCTTTATCGCCTGTCTCAAACCCTATTAACAATGAAGCCTTTCAGACGTCGAAGGTCAAGGAGCCTGCGCTTGTCGCAGCCGCGCAGACCCCTCCCCCCTTGACGGATGCGGACTAAATTCCCATTCTCTTCCCTGCCTCCGCCGGTGGGGCGTCGTCTGAAGGGTCGGGCGGCGTCGGCGGGGGCGCGGTTCGCAGGGGCGGGGGCAGACCCTCTCTCGCCGAAGCGACGCCACGCCGCCGGCACGGCTTCTCCTTCGTGCGGAGGCATGCGGGAACGCATGCGAAAGTCGGCCGAATATCCGAGGCTCGCGCGGGGATAGATTACCCGAAAGGGGAAAACAACCCTGAGCCCGCAGGCGGCGAACAGAACAGGCGGCCGTGGTCCGGGATGCTTCCGGCTTCGATGCGCGTCTCCTTTTACGCCACGGCCGAAACGGAGCCGCGGCGTCCCGGACCTCCCATCCTTCCGCGCCGAATTTCGGCGGCGGGCGCAAAGACGCGCGCGCCTCCTCCTCGCCCCCGCGACGTCATGGCCGGGCTTGTCCCGGCCATCCACGCCAACACGCCGAGGCGTCTCGAGAAGTTTGGCGCGACCCCGAAGCTCCGGCAAAGCCCCACATGGGATGAAATTCGTCGATGGCGGGCGCTTTCCTTCGGTTTCTCAGATGCTTGGCGTGGATGGCCGGGACAAGCCCGGCCATGACGGCCGCAGTGTCTCGCTATGTGTGAATCCGATAGCCCCTGAGGGGGAGGGTGGAAGGCGCCGTTGAAGCTTGACACCGCCCCTTCCCCCTGCGCTTCTCCGCGGCTAGAAACATCCCTCCTATGAACACAAAGACACTCGAGATGCATCGCTATCGTTCGCATAATTGTGGAGAGCTGCGCGAGACAAAGGCCGGCGAGACCGTCCGCCTCTCCGGCTGGTGCCACCGCATTCGTGACCATGGCGGCGTGCTGTTCGTCGATCTGCGCGACCATTACGGCTTGACCCAATGCGTCGTCGATCCCGACTCGCCGGCCTTCAAAGACGCGGAGAAGCTGCGCTCCGAATGGGTCGCGCGTCTCGACGGCGAGGTGCGCAAGCGCCCCGCCGGCACCGAGAACCCGGATATGCCGACCGGCCTGATCGAGGTCTATGTGACCGAGATCGAGGTGCTGGGCCCGGCGGCCGAGCTGCCGCTGCCGGTCTTCGGCGACATTCCCTATCCGGAAGAGACGCGGCTGCGCTATCGCTTCATCGATCTGCGCCGCGAGAAGCTGCACGCCAACATCATGCTGCGCGGCAAGGTCATCGATTCGCTGCGCCAGCACATGAAAAGCCGCGGCTTCTTCGAGTTCCAGACGCCGATCCTCACCGCCTCCTCGCCGGAGGGCGCGCGCGACTTCCTCGTGCCCTCGCGCATGCATCCGGGCAAATTCTATGCGCTGCCGCAGGCGCCGCAGCAGTTCAAGCAGCTCTTGATGGTGGCTGGCTTCGATCGCTATTTCCAGATCGCGCCCTGCTTCCGCGACGAGGACGCCCGCGCCGATCGCAGCCCCGGCGAGTTCTACCAGCTCGATATAGAAATGAGCTTCGTGACGCAGGAGGATGTGTTCGAGGCCGTCGAGCCGGTGCTGCGCGGCGTGTTCGAGGAGTTCGGCGGCGGCAAGCCGGTGACGCAGAGCTTCCCCAAGATCGCCTTCCGCGACGCCATGCTGAAATATGGCTCCGACAAGCCCGATCTGCGCAATCCGCTCATCATCGCCGATGTGAGCGCGGAATTCGCGCGTGACGATGTGAGCTTCAAGGCCTTCAAGGGCAAGGTGGTGCGCGCCATTCCGGCGCCGGGGGCGGCGTCGCAGCCGCGCAGCTTCTTCGACAAGCTCAATGATTGGGCGCGTTCGGAAGGCGCGCCGGGACTGGGCTACATCATCTTCGACGACGAGAATGGTGCGCTGATTGGCAAAGGCCCGATCGCGAAATTCATTCCCGCAGAGGCGCTGGCCGCGCTCGCCGCCAAGGGCGGCGTGAAGGCCGGCGACGCGCTGTTTTTCTCGGCCGGCGAGGAGCTGAAGGCGGCCAAGCTCGCCGGCGCCGCGCGTCTGCGTGTCGGCGCGGAGCTCGGGCTGTCGAAGACGGATGTCTTCGAGTTCTGCTGGATCGTCGACTTCCCGATGTACGAGTATAATGAGGACGACAAGAAGATCGACTTCTCGCACAATCCCTTCTCCATGCCGCAGGGCGGTCTGGAGGCGTTGGAGAGCAAGGACCCGCTCGATCTTCTCGCCTATCAATATGACATCGTCTGCAACGGCATAGAATTGTCCTCGGGCGCGATCAGAAACCATCGCCCGGACATTATGAAGAAGGCTTTCGAGATCGCCGGCTATGGCGAGGATGTGCTGCTCGAGAAATTCGGCGGCATGTATCGCGCCTTCCAATATGGCGCGCCGCCGCATGGCGGCATTGCGCCGGGCGTCGATCGCATCGTGATGCTGCTCGCGGGCGAGGAGAATTTGCGCGAGGTCGTGCTGTTCCCGATGAATCAGCGCGCCGAAGACCTGCTGATGGGCGCGCCCGCCGAGGCGACGCCCAAGCAGCTGCGCGAATTGCACATCCGCCTGAACCTCCCCGAGAAGGGCTGAATCGAGCAACCGCGCCCCTTCTCCCGTTCTGGGAGAAGGGGCGCGGCGAAGCCGGGTCGGATGAGGGCCGCCGCGATTTGCGGCTCTCTCAAATTTTATCCCCATGCGCCGGAATGCGACAACAATCCGCGCATGATTTTTGAAACCCACCCAATCCCGAAGGACCCTCATCCGACCCGGCTTCGCCGCGCTCTCCTTCTCCCACGAGTGGGAGAAGGAGAGCGCGGCGTCATTTTTCCGCGAGTGTTTCCAGCGCGACGCCGGTCATGCGGCAGATTTTCCATTCATGCATCAGCGTCGCGCCCTGCGCTTCGTAAAAGGCGATGGAGGGCGCGTTCCAATCCAGCACCGACCATTCGAAACGGCCGAGCCCTTCTGTGACGCAGCGGCGCGCGAGATGCGCGAGCAGCGCCTTGCCTATTCCGGCGCCGCGAAACTGCGGCCGCACGAAAATATCCTCGAGCCAGACGCCGTGCCGGCCGCGAAAGGACGAGAAAGTATAGAACCACAGAGCGAAGCCCGCCGGCGCGCCGTCCCATTCGGCGATATTGCAGAAGACGCGTGGATTTGGCGCGAACAGCGCCTCGGCGAGCATCTCCTCCGACGCCTCGACCTCATGCGAGAGCTGCTCATAATCGGCCAGCTCGCGCACGAAAGCGGCGACCAGCGCGCTATCGTCGCGCGCGGCGGGGCGGATGTGGATCACGCCTCCTTGTCCTCGGCGATCTCGTCCTCGACGATCAGCGCCGCGCGCACCAATCCACGCACGGAATTGCCGAAATAGAATTCCGCGTCGCCGGAAAAATCCGCGAGCCGCAGCACGCTCTCGCGCGCCTCGCCGCTGGCGAGAAGATGCGCGCGCAAAGTCCCCGGCAACAGCCCGCAAGAGAGCGGCGGCGTCAGCAGCACGCCACCCTGCGCAAGGAAGACATTGGTGCGCGCGCCCTCGCAGACTTCGTCGCGCTCATTGCGGAACAGAACCTCATCGGCGCGGCAGCGCATCGCCGCTTCGGCCAACTCGCGCTCATAGAGCTCGCGCCGCGTCGTCTTGTGGCGCAGCATCGGATCGTCCGATTCGAAGTGCGCCTCGGCGATGGCGACGCGCCAGATCGTGCCCGGCTCGATCGCGTCGATCGGCAGCGAGCTGGCCTCGAAACGGCCGTCGCGGCCGAGCGCATAACGCACGCGCAGACGATCGTCGAGCGGATCGGCGACCTCCTCGCGCAGCGCCGCGAGAAACGCCTCGTCGCTATGGAGAAAGCCGAGCGCGCGCGCCGAGGCGGAAAGCCGCGCGACATGCTCGTCGAGATAGAGAAAACCGCCGTCCTGCGTCCACAGCAGCGTTTCGATCAGGCCGAAGTCTTCGCTCCGGTCAGGAATTTCGCCTTGATCAGACATTCCTCATATTCCTCGCGCGCCCGCGAATCGGCGACCACCGCAGAGCCGACGTTGCAGACGAGCTCCCCATCCGGGAAAAGGGTGAGCGTGCGGATCGCCACATTGAACCGGATCGCCCCGTCGGGCGCGATGAGGCCGAGCGAGCCGCAATAGACGCCGCGAGCGGCGCATTCGAGATCGCGGATGATCTCCATGGCGCGGATCTTCGGCGCGCCAGTCACAGAGCCGCAGGGGAACAGCCCGCCGAAGAGATCGGCGAGCGTCACGCCGTCGCGCAGCTTCGCCTCTATGCCCGAGGTCATCTGATGCAGCGTCGGATAGGTCTCGACGGTGAAGAGATCGGTCACGCGCACCGAGCCGATCTCGGAGAGGCGCGAGAGATCATTGCGCAGAAGATCGACGATCATCAGATTTTCGGCGCGCGACTTCTCGTCCTGCGTCAGCAGCGCCGCGCGCGCCATATCCTCGGTCGGCATGAAGCCGCGCCGCGCCGTGCCCTTCATCGGCCGGGCGCGGATCGCGCCGTCGCAGACGTCGAAGAAGACCTCGGGCGAGAGCGAGACGATTCGCTCCTCGCCCAGCGCGACGACGCCGCCATAGGCGACCGGCTGGCGCTTGCGCAGCGCGCGATAGAGCGCCGTCGCCTCGCCTTCGTAGCGGCCGCGCATCGGGAAGGTCAGATTGATCTGATAGACGTCGCCCGCAAAGATGAATTCGCGGCATTTCTCGAAGCGCTCGCTATATTCGGCGAGGCTCCAGGCCGGCGTCAGCGCGATCTCGATCGGCGCCGTCTCGGTCGCCAGCGAAGCGGCGTTGCGCCATTCATATTGGCGCGGGGTGCGGAAGGCGCCGAAGAGCAGCAGCGGCGTGCGCGCGCGGGGCAGGGGGCCGCTCGCGAATTTCGCCTCCAGCGCATAGCCGAGCTCATAGCCGGCGTAGCCCGCGAGATAGAGCCCGCGACGAGACGCGGCCTCCATGCGGGCGAAAGCATCGGGGATCTCCTCGGCCGTGTCGGCGCGGATGATCTCCTCGGGCTCGTCGAAGAGCAGAGCGGCGCCGTTTCGTCCGTCCTCGAAGACGACGAAAGGACCTTCGGGCGCCTTATTGGGATCGAAAGGCTCGCGCCCGCGAAGCTCGGCGATATGGAACATGGGGGCGCTCCGGTTCGGAAGGCGTATCTTATATCAGCCGGGCCTGGGGATGAAGTGCGAACGGCGCGTTTCGCCCTCCAATGGAGACGCCCCTTTCGACGCCTGTTCTCGGTCGCCCCTTTCCCAGGGCTCCGCATCTAGGTCAACAATCCCTACACAGCCGCGTCATGCCCGCGCTTGTCGCGGGCATCCACGCCAGGACATTGCGACACGCGGGGAGAAGAGGCGGCATTGTTCCGCTCATGTTATCGGCTTTCCGTGTCGTCGCGGCGTGGACGGCCGCGACGAGCGCGGCCATGACGCTGGAACGCGTCTCCTGGTCAACTTGAATTCGGAGCCCTGTCTCCGTTCCTCGGCCCTTGGCGAATAGGCAATAGTTGCCTATGAATCAGAAGCGGGAGGCTCGATGCCGACAATTCGCCGCTTCGCCAATAATATCCGCGCGATCCGCGCGGGAGACGGCCGCACGGTGCTCGTGACGTGGAAGGGCGGCGCCGAGAGCCCGGTGGATGTCGGCGGACACATCGCGCATTATGCGATCTTCACTCCGCTGCGAGAAGACGATGCCGCATTTCAGTCGGTCTCCGTCGGGGAATGGGGATGGTGCGCCCATTGGACCGACGAGATGGAAATCGCGTCCGACACGCTTTGGCGGCTGGCGCTGGAACAGGGCGGCGTCTGGCTTCGCGCTTGGCGCGAGGCGCATGGGATGACGCAAGCCGAAGCGGCGGCGGCCTTGGGCGTCAGCCCGCGCATGTGGCGCTATTACGAGGCGGGGGAACATCTGCTGCCCAAGACCGTCCGTCTCGCCTGCGCCGGATTCGACGCCAAGGCCGCCGCGGCGTGAGGTCGCGCGCTGGTTCGGAAAGCGATCTCATCTCAGCCGCGACCTTCATGGCGAAGCGTCGGGGCCTTTCGATGGCGCGATCTTGTCGAGCAGGCGGATCAACTGCTCGATCTCTGCTGCGCTCAGCTCGGCGAAGGCGCTCGCCAAGGCTTCGCTCAGCAAAGGCGCGGCGCGTTCGAGCAGCTCTCGTCCCGCATCGGTGAGGTGATGGCGGATCGAGCGGCCGGGTCCGCCGATTCGCTCGACCAGGCCGCGTTTCGCCAATTTGCCCACGAGCTCGCCGACGGATTGATCGGTCATCATGCTCGCTTTCGCGAGCGCATGGGTCGATTGGGCCGGATTGGCGCGAATTCGCTCGAGGACGACCCAGAGCGCCATCGTCAGGCCCACATTCGTCAGACTTCGATCGAAGGCGGCGCTCTTGGCGATCTGCGCGCGTTTCAGACCGAGCGCCGCCAGCCGCAAGCGGTCATCGATCATATAAGGCTCCTTGCATGAATGCGCGGATCAATATATAAGGCTCCTTGTATAAGGGGTCTCGCAGAAGCTATCGGAGCGCTCATGCCCATCGTCAATTTCGTCGATCGAAGGGGCGATTTCCCCCGTGTCGTTCTTATAACCGGAGCCACCGCCGGCATGGGGCTCGAAATCGCCCGCCAGCTTGCCGCCGAGGGGCTGCGGGTCGTCATTGGCGCGCGCGATGTCGAGCGCGGCCTTCGCGTCGCGGAGGAGCTTCGCGCCGGCGGAGCGGATGCGCTCTCGATTCGGCTGGACGTCACCGATCCCGTCGGCGTTGCGCAAGCCGCCGCTCGGATCGAGGGCGAGATCGGCCGGCTCGATGTGCTGATCAATAATGCGGGGATCGCCAGGGACCAGCACAAGCGGCCAACCGAAACGACATTGCAGGACTTGCGCGAGACCTATGAGACGAATGTCTTCGGCGTGGCCACGGTGACCAATGCGTTTCTCTCATTGCTCACGAAGTCGGACGACGGCCGCATCATCAATCAATCCGCTGGGCTCGGCTCGCACAGTCTGACGGCGCGCATGGAGCCGCCATTGGTGAAGCTGAATTGGCTCGCCTACAACAGCTCCAAAGCGGCGTTGAATTCGATCACGCTGGAATACGCCAAATTATTGAGGGAAACCTCGGTCCGAATATACGCGACATCGCCTGGACAGGTGGCGACCGCGCTCAATGGCAATCGTCCGGGCGGCATGACGCCCGCCGAGGGCGCCGGCGTCGCCGTGCGCCTCGCGACGATCGACCCGGCGCCGCCCAGTGGCGGCTTTTGGGGGCCGGCCGGACAAATGGCCTGGTGAGGCGGCCCAGCTCGAAAATTGCCCCCCGGCCCGTTGCGCTATATGGAACCTGGGAGCCTTCCTCCCCGTCCCATGAGCGCAAGATGACCCATTCCCCCGACCATCCGCCGAGAGAGCGCGGGATGCGGCTGCTCTTCATCGGCGATGTGGTGGGCAGGGCCGGGCGTAAGGCGATCCAGGAGCGGCTGCCGGAGCTGCGCCGTCGCTGGGCGTTGGATTTCATTGTCGTCAATGGCGAGAACGCGGCCGGCGGCTTCGGCATAACCGAGGGGATCTGCGACGAGATCCTCGCCGCCGGCGCCGATTGCGTGACCACCGGCAATCATGTCTTCGATCAGCGCGAGGCGCTGGTCTTCATCGAGCGCCAGCCGCGGCTGCTGCGCCCGGTGAATTATCCGCCCGGCACGCCCGGCCGCGGCGCCAATCTCTACACGGCCGAGAACGGCCGGCAGGTGCTGGTGGTGAATGTGCAGGGCCGCGTCTTCATGGATGCGCTGGACGATCCTTTCGCCGCCATAGAGCGGGAAGTGGGCGCCTGTCCGCTGGGCATGGCTTGCGACGCGCTCATCGTCGACATACATGCCGAGACGTCCAGCGAGAAAATGGCCATGGGCCATTTCGTCGACGGGCGCGCCTCGCTGGTGGTGGGCACCCATACCCATGTGCCGACGGCGGATGGGCAGATCCTGCCGCATGGCACGGCCTATATGACCGACGCCGGCATGACCGGAGACTATGATTCGGTCATTGGCATGGAGAAGGAGGAGCCGCTGCGCCGCTTCACCCGCAAAACGCCGGGCGCCCGCTTCGAGCCCGCCCAGGGCGAGGCGACGCTCTGCGGCGTCGCGGTCGAGCTCGGCGCCGACGGCCTCGCTCGGCGCATCGCCCCCGTGCGGATCGGCGGCCGGCTGGCGCAGGCCAAGCCGGACTTCTGGCAGGTGGAGGACGAGACCCGCGCGGCGCTCGTCGAAGCGATCGGAGCGCCAAGGCGATGAGATGGGATCAGCTCGGCCAGTCCGACAATATAGAGGATCGTCGCGGTCAGGACTCCGCCGACGCCGGCGCCGGGCCGAGCTTTGGCGGCGGCGGCGGGCTTGGGCTCGGCACGATCGTCATTCTCGGCGTCATCGCCTATGCGCTCGGCATTAATCCGGCGCTGCTCATCGGCGGCGCGGAAGTGTTCAGCAATATGCGCGGCGGCGGGCAGGTGGCGCAGCAGCGCCTCGACCGGCCGACGCGTCAGGCGCCGACCGGCGCGCCGGCGGATCGCCAGGGGCAGTTCATCTCGGCCGTGCTCGCCGGCAATGAGCGCGTGTGGTCGAAAATTCTGCCCGAGCAGAAGGGAATTCGCTTCGACCCGGCGCGGCTCGTGCTGTTCAACGGCGTCACCGGCTCGGCCTGCGGGCGCGCGCAATCGGCGATGGGGCCCTTCTATTGCCCGATCGACCGGAAAATCTATCTCGACACATCCTTTTTCCGGGACATGGACCGCCGCTTCGGCGGCGGCGGCGATTTCGCCTATGCCTATGTGATTTCCCATGAGATGGGCCATCACATAGAGAATCTGCTCGGCATTCTGCCCAAGGTCCAGCGCGCCCAGCAGATGGCGTCGAGCCGCTCGGAGTCCAATAATCTCTCGGTGCGCGTCGAGCTGATGGCCGATTGCCTCGCCGGCGTGTGGGCGGCGCATGCCGATCAGAATTGGAAGATTTTGGAGAAGGGCGACATCGAAAAGGCGATCAACACCGCGCAGGCGATCGGCGACGATCGTCTCCAGCGCGCGGCCCAGGGCTATGCCGTGCCGGACAGCTTCACCCATGGCTCCTCGGCGCAGCGCGTCGAATGGTTCCAGAAGGGGCTCACGACGGGCAAGATCGACGCCTGCAACACATTTACCGCGCAGCGCTAGAGTCTTTCCGTGTTTCAATGAGACACGGAAAGACTCTAGCCTGGCGCGTTTCCGACGCCGAACCGGCGTCCACTTCGGCTGGAAACGCACTAGCGTCTCGCGTCAGAGAGTTCGACGTGTCTCGAGAAGCGAGCCTTCAGGCTCGCACGGAACCGATCACCTGGAAGGCGGGTCAGATCGCCCGGCGCGCTTTCGTCGTCAGCTCCATCGCGCGCAGCTTTTTGGCGAGCGTCGCCAGATCGCCGGCCGCGCCGAAATCCTCGCGGCGCGCGACGAGGCCGACCGCCTCGGCGAGCCGCGGCGCGATGCGTGTGAGCAGCGAATTCGGCGCGGCGCGCAGCACCAAGGCGCGGTCGCGCTCGCCATAGGCGAGGGCGTCGCGCAATTCGTCGACGAAGCCGCGCTCCGGCGCATGGCCGGCGCGCAGAACCAGCACGTCCGGGTAGCGCATCGCCGGCAGCGCGCGGGCGAGGCCCGAGCGCGCGTCGACGGCCTCGATCAGCCCGCAGCCCGCCTCCTCGGCGATGACGCCGAGGCCGGAATCCGGCGGCCCGACCAGAACGGCGTCGGCGACGAGCCCGGCGACGCAGGCGTCGATGAGCGAGGCCAGCGTGCGCACGATCGCCTCGCGCTCGGCCGATTCCCGGGCGCGCCCAGGCGTCGCCGGGGGCGTGTCGAAAGCGAGGATGATGGCCGAAAGCATGAGCGTCGCCAGTGGATGCGCCTGTCGTGAGGCGCTCATATTCCACATTCCAGCCCCGCACGGCAAATGCGTCGCGGCGAGCCCGGTCTCAGGCGCGCAGCGTGTCGAAAGTCGCGCCGATCTCGGCGGCGTCGAAATCCGCGATCGCGGCCGCCAGCAGCGGATCGTCTCCGTCGATCCAGCGCTGCTCGGCGTCGGCGGAGTTGAGCGCGAGGGCGACGGCGCCGTTGAGCTCATAGAGGCGCCAGGTGAGTCCGGCGGAACGCAGCGACGACATCAGCGCATTCTGCACCAGGCTGCGGACCACGAGATGCGGCGTAGAGACAGAGGTGTCGGCGTCGGCGCCGGACGTCGCGGCGACGCAGGCGTTCTTGTCATAGGAGGCGTGGCCGCGGCAGGCGAGAGGGCGCAGCCGATAGAGCAGGCAAAGGCCCGCCTCGATATAAGGACATGGCTGGCGCAGAGCCATGCGCGCGCTCTCCGAGCAGCCATTGGCGAAGGCGTTGATCGCCGCGATGCGCCCGGGAAGATCGACGCCGCGCTGCGCCAGCGCGCGCTGATTGGCGGTGACGAAACGCGCGACGAGAAACACTTCCGGCGCCGTCGCGACGACGCGCAGCACGCAGCAGGCGGGACAATCGCCCTCGCAGGCGACGGCCGGCGCGCCCTCCGTCTGAATGGCGAGATTGCCCTCGAAACTGTCGAAGGCCTGGAGGCAGAGCGCGCCGATGAATTCCGGCCGGGCGCGGCGCTCGCGGATCGTCGCGTCGAAGGCCTGCGCCATTGCGGTGAAGAAAGAAGAGGGCCCTTCGGGGTTCGGGTCGGTCATCGGCGCGCTCGGCTATGTGGCTCGGTTACGCTATGTAACCATGATACATAATGATGAGCAAGTCGCCGATGCTTCGACGCAGCCGTCGCTCGGAGCCGCGGGTGTCGCATGCGCGGCGGCCGGAACCGGCGTCCTGCTCACGCGTTTTCTACGCCGTTGGGGGCGGGGGCGCCAAGGGGAGGCCGCTTCGATGAAACCGTCAGTCTTGAAACGCCTGGTTTTGGCCGCCGTCGCGGCGCTCTCGGGCGCCGGCGTGGCGAACGCCCACAACGACTTCACCGATCGCGCGGAATATTACGCCGCGACGCCGCAGTCGCCGGTCTATTATGAGTATGAGCCGCAATTTTACTATTATCCGAGCTACACGCAGCCGCTCTACACAGGCCGCACGATCTATCTCGCGCCGCGGCATCGGCGCCGCTGAGGCGCTTTTGCATTTTCGTGGGGAATTCGAACGACGCCGTTCGAGTGATCAGAGTCTTTCCCTGTTTCATTGAAACACGGAAAGACTCTCGGCTTTTGCTTCGACGCGTTTCCAACGCCGAACAGAAACGCCGCCGAACAGAAACGCTCTAGAACTCGACCTCGAGCTCCTCGATCTCTTCCCGCTCGAGCAGCGCGGCGGCGATCCATTCCTGCATCGCCGGCCATTCGAAAATGCGGTCGCAATAGGCCTGGGAGACGTCGTCGAGCGGCACGTCATAGGTGCGAAAGCGCGTCGCCACCGGCGCATACATGGCGTCGGCCATGGAGAGGGGGCCGAAGAGATAAGGGCCGCCATAGGTCTCGAGGCATTCGCGCCAGATCTGCGTCACGCGCGCAATGTCTCCTTGCGCCTTGGACCAGACCTTGAACTTGGGAAAATGCCCTTTCAAATTCATCGGCAGCGCCGAGCGCAGCGAGGTGAATCCCGAATGAATCTCGCCGCAGATCGAGCGGCAATGCGCGCGGCGCAGGCGGTCGGCCGGCAATAGGCCCGCGGCCGGCGCGATCTCGTTCAGAAACTCGCCGATCGCCAGAGTGTCCCATATCTTGGCGCCGTCATAGGTGAGGCTCGGCACCAGAATCGATGGCGACAGCAGGAGGATTTCCGCGCGCGCCGCGACATCGTCGGGGCTCACGACGAGCTCCTCGAAAGCGAGGCCGGAGAGCTTGGTCATCAGCCAGCCCCGTAAGGACCAGGACGAGTAATTTTTGCTGCTGATCGTGAGCGTCGTCGCCGGCATGTGAAACGCTTCCTCCTTCTCCTTATTGTGGACTGCGCAGCAAGCGCTGTGCCATGCTAGAGCCGATCCATGGCACGGGGCTTGCTCGACCAGCTCCATCGGTAACGAAGGTATCGCGCAGCCGCATGATGTATGACGCATATCAGAGCTACGCCGACGTGAGCAATCGAGTTCGGATGGCGGCGGCGAGCAGCGAGCGATTGCTTCGCCTGTGGAAATCGACGCCTTACGCGTCGCCCCTGCGGTGTTTCGAAGCCTATTGCGAATTGGTCGCATTGCTCGGCTTCACGCATGAGCGGCCCGATTACGGCATCACGCAGCTCACCACGCACAATGGCGCGGTCGTCGACATCGTCGAGGAGCCCGTCTACTCCACGCCCTTCTGCACGCTGCTGCGTTTCGTGCGCAAGGATGCGGAGAATCTGCCGCGTGTGCTGCTCGTCGCGCCCATGTCCGGGCATTTCGCGACTCTGCTGCGCGGCACGATCCGCACGCTGCTGCAGGACCACGACGTCTATGTGACCGATTGGGTCAACACGCGCGACATCCCGCTCGCCGAGGGTGTTTTCGGCATGGACGAGTTCGTCCAGCATCTCATCGATTTCCTGCGCTTCCTCGGACCACCCTCGCATGTCGTCGCGGTCTGCCAGCCGACCGTCGCCGCGCTCGCCGCCGTCGCGATCATGGCCGAGGACAACGACCCCGCCCAGCCGGCCAGCCTCACGCTGATGGCCGGGCCGCTCGACGTCAGCGTCTCGCCGACCAAGGTCAATGAATTCGCCGTGTCGAAGCCGCTCCAATGGTTCCGCGACAATGTCATCGGGACCGTGCCGCGCGCGCTGCCGGGGGCGGGGCGCCGCGTCTATCCGGGCTTTCTGCAGATATCCGGCTTCATGAGCATGAATGTCGAGCGCCACGCCAACGCCTTCATCGACCTCTTCCGCCACAGGGTCGAAGGCGATCATGAGAAGGCCGACCGCATCCGCACCTTCTATGAGGAATATTTCGCCATTATGGACCTCGATGCGGATTTCTACCTGCAGACCATCGAGACCGTCTTCCACCAGAATGCCCTTTCTGCAGGCAAATTGCTCTTTAGAGGGCGGACGGTGACGCCGCGCGCGATCAAGAAGACCTTTCTGCTCACGGTCGAGGGCGAGAAGGACGACATTTGCGCCGTGGGCCAGACGCTCGCCGCGCAGGATCTGTGCAGCGGCCTGCGTCCCTATATGAAGTCGCACCATCTGCAGGCCGGAGTCGGCCATTATGGCGTCTTCAACGGCAAGCGCTGGGACAATCAAATCTATCCCGTCGTCCGCGACCACATCCAGTGCAGCGTGTGAGCCGGGGCCGAGACTGTGACATTTTGTTGCAGGGCGTCACGGCGGCGCCGCAGGGGCGGGAGCAGGCCTCCCGGAGGCGGCGCCGATTGTGATCTAAGCAACAGATATTATAGATAAAATAGAGCGTGTTGAGTCCTCGTTAGGGTTGCTGGTCTATTACCGTCCTCTATAGCCCTACGGGAATTTTTCCTTGAAATTTTTGTGCGGCGCAATATTCTGAGTTCACTGAATTTCGGCGGGCTCCGTCGAGCATGGTTCCCGAGCCGCGCCGCCGAAATTAAACCACATAAGGCCTTCCGACCCGTTCGTCCGTGGCTGTGAAGGCGAGACGAGGTCACTATGGAATCGATCAAGACTTGGTTTCAGGACTGGTCCGACGCCTGCGAATACGCCAAGGAATGCGCGCCCGACCTGTCTTTCCTCCCCGGCGAACCCTTCACCGCGCTGTTCGGCATCGCCGCAGTGTGCTTCCTCGTCTGGTGGTGGAACGAGCGTTCCCTGCGCGCGCAAATGGCTGTCATCGCCCGCGCCTGGGCTGCGCCGCAGCAGCCGGTCGAGGCTCATGAGGGCCTGACCGCCACTCTCGACCGTGCGCGGGCCTTCTTCCCGGCGGCTCTGAAGCGAGCCGCCTGACCTGGAGCGTTTCCAGCCGAAGTGGACACCGGTTCGGCGTTGGAAACGCGTCAAAACATAAGCATTGTGTCTTTCCGTGTTTCAATGAAACACGGAAAGACACAATAGGCGGACCGGAACGACCGGACGGCGGAGGCTCGGCGGAGCATCCGCCGTCCGGTCGTCTCTTTCGCGGGACTGTCGACAGGGCGGCGGCCATAGGCTAGGCGTGGAGCAGGACTCCGCCGGACCCCCCGCCGCAATGCGCATCGACTCACGCCATTACCGCACCATCTGGGAGAACGCCGACGGAAGCGTCGAAGCGATCGACCAGACCAGGCTCCCCCATAGATTCGAGACCAAGCGGCTCGCCTCGCTCGACGATGCGGTCGCGGCCATCGCGACCATGGTGGTGCGCGGCGCGCCACTCATCGGAGTCACCGGCGCCTATGGCCTGGCTCTCGCCGCCGCGGCCGATCCGAGCGACGAGGCGATCGAAGACGCCCATGCGCGGCTGGCGGAGGCCCGACCGACGGCGGTCAATCTGCGCTGGGCGCTCGATCGGCTGCGCCGGCTGCTGCTCGCCGCGGCCCCCTCCGAGCGGCGGGCGCTCGCCTTTGGCGAGGCTGGGGCGATCGCCGACGAGGATGCGCTCGGCTGCGAGGCGATCGGCGATCATGGCGCGGCGCTGATCTGCGCCGCCGCCACGGAGCGCCGCGGACAGCCGGTCAATATTCTCACCCATTGCAACGCCGGCTGGCTCGCCGCCGTCGATTGGGGCACGGCTCTCGCGCCCATCTACAAAGCGGCGCGCGACGGAATCGATCTACATGTGTGGGTCGACGAGACCAGGCCGCGCAATCAGGGCGCCAGCCTCACCGCCTTCGAGCTTTTGGGCGAGGGGATTCCCCATACGGTCATCGCCGACAATACCGGCGGTCATTTGATGCAGCATGGTCTCGTCGATCTCTGCATCGTGGGCAGCGACCGCACGACGCGCGCGGGCGATGTGTGCAACAAGATCGGCACCTATCTGAAGGCGCTGGCCGCCCATGACAATGGCGTGCCCTTCTATGTCGCTCTGCCGAGTTCGACGATCGATTGGCGCATGCGCGATGGCGTCGCCGAAATCCCGATCGAGCAGCGCGACGCTTCGGAGGTCACGCATATTTCCGGCCTCGCGGAGGATGGAGCGGTGACGCGCGTGCAGGTGACGCCGAAAGGCTCGCCCGCGGCCAATTACGCTTTCGACGTGACGCCTGCGCGGCTCGTCGGCGCGCTGATCACCGAACGCGGCGTATGCGCGGCGAGCGAGGCCGGGCTGCGCGGATTGTTCCCGGATTTGGCGTGATCCTGGTGCGCGGTTTCGCTTCACTGACTTTCAATGCGTAAATTTCGAAATGCAGGATCTCTAACTCTGCGGATGTCGGTCTATGCAGCTCATTCAGAATTGGCGTGATCCTGGTGCGCGACTCCTTCTCCCTTCACGGGAGAAGGTGGCCCGGCGAAGCCGGGTCGGATGAGGGTTCTATGTGTTCTGATAGGAATCCTCATTCGCGCTTTTCGGAATCCGGCCGCGGCCCCCGCGCCCTCATCCGACCTCGCTTCGCGAGGCCACCTTCTCCCGCGAGGGGGAGAAGGGAGAACGGCGCGGTTTCGCTTCACTGACTTTCAATGCGTAAATTTCGAAATGCGAGAACTCTAACTCTGCGGATGTCGGTCTACGCAGCTCATCCAGAATTGGCATGATCGAATTGCGCGTGATTTCACTTTGGCGACTTCAATCCGTAAGTTTCGAAACGTGTGATCTCGCTCTCTATCTCCGCCTCGGAGATCAGCACAGGCTCGCCGGCTATGCTCGCGAGATAAGAGAGCCGCGCCAGCGCCTCGAGCTCCACGGCGCGCCACATGGCGCGGTCGAGGCTCTCGCCGAGCGCGATCATGCCGTGATTGCCGAGCAGCACGCCATGCGCGAGGCCCAATCCCTCCACCGCGAGATCGGAGAGCGCCTGTGTGCCGAAAGGCGCATAGCCCGTGCAACGAATCCGCGACGTGCGGAAAATGCCGATCATATAATGCACAGGCGGAATCTCGCGGCGCAGCGCCGCGAGCGTCGTCGCATAGGTCGAATGCGTATGCGCCACCGCCATCACATCCGCTCGCGCGCGCAAGATGTCGCGATGCATGCGCCATTCGCTGGAGGGCGCGAGCGGCCCTTCCGCCGCGCCATCGCCGTCGAGCGGCATGCGCGCGATCATCTCGGCGGTCATCGAAGCGTAGGAGATTCCGCTCGGCGTGATCAGCATCGCCTCGCCGTCGCGCACGGAAATATTGCCCGCCGTGCCTTGATTGAGGCCGAGCGCGTTCATGCTCCGCGCCGCTTCGACGATCGCCTCACGCGTGCTCGCGCCAGTCATTCCGGGTTCCCCTGCCAGCGGCGCGCGCCCCTTGCCGAGCCGTGCTCCAGTCCCTACATCCGCAAGACTCTTTTTCCAGCCGAGGCTCGGATGACACAAGAACAAAATACGAAACCGGCGAGCTGGCACGCCACCACCATCGTGATGGTGAAAAAGGGCGGCAGGACCGTCATCGCAGGCGATGGACAAGTGAGCCTCGGGCAGACCATCGTCAAGGCGAACGCCAAAAAGGTGCGCCGGCTCGGCAAGGGCGATGTGATCGCCGGTTTCGCCGGCGCGACCGCCGACGCCTTCACTTTGTTCGAGCGGCTCGAGGGCAAGCTCGAGCAATATCCGGGACAATTGACGCGCGCCTGCGTGGAGCTCGCCAAGGACTGGCGCATGGATCGCTATCTGCGCCGGCTCGAGGCGATGATGCTCGTCGCCGATCGCGATGTGGGGCTGACGCTCACCGGCGCCGGCGACGTGCTGGAGCCGGAGGCTTATGAGCATGGCTCCGTGGCGGCAATCGGCTCCGGCGGCAATTTCGCGCTGGCGGCGGCGCGGGCGCTGATCGACCAGCCGCTCGAGGCGGAGGCCATCGCCCGGCGCGCCATGGAGATCGCCGCCGAAATCTGCGTCTACACCAATCGCAACATCGTGATCGAATCGATCTGATCGCGCCGAGAGATTCCCCGAGATCGCCCAGAGGAACTGCATATGGCCGATTTTTCCCCGCGCGAGATCGTCTCCGAGCTCGACCGCTTCATTGTCGGACAGAAGGACGCCAAGCGCGCCGTCGCCATCGCCCTGCGCAACCGTTGGCGCAGGCTGCGTCTCGAAGGTTCTATGCGCGAAGAGGTGCTGCCCAAGAATATATTGATGATCGGCCCGACAGGCTGCGGCAAGACCGAGATCGCGCGCCGTCTCGCCAAGCTCGTCAATGCGCCGTTCCTCAAGATCGAGGCGACCAAATTCACCGAGATCGGCTATGTCGGCCGCGATGTCGAGCAGATCGTGCGCGACCTCGTCGAGGTGGCCATCCTGCTGGTGAAGGAGCGTCGGCGCAAAGATGTGGAGGCCAAGGCCCAGCTCGCGGCGGAGGAGCGCGTGCTCGACGCGCTCGTCGGCCCGGCGGCCTCGCCGGCGACGCGCGATTCCTTCCGCAAGCGCCTGCGCGCCGGGGAGGTCGACGATAAGGAGATCGAGATCGAGCTGGCGCAATCTGGCCCCTCGGTCCCGATGTTCGAGCTGCCGAACATGCCCGGCGCCAACGTCTCCGCCTTCTCGATCGGCGACATATTCGGCAAGGCCTTCCAGGGTCGGCCCAAGCGCCGAAAAATGCAGGTGAAGGACGCGCATGGGCCGCTGCTCGCCGAGGAGAGCGACAAGCTCATCGACCAGGAGGAGACCGTCCGCGAGGCGATCTCAGAGGTCGAGAATAATGGCATCGTCTTCATCGACGAGATGGACAAGATCTGCGCGGGCGAGGGCAGGGGCGGGGCCGACGTCTCGCGCGAGGGCGTGCAGCGCGATCTGCTGCCGCTGATCGAGGGCACCACGGTCGCGACCAAGCACGGGCCGGTGAAGACCGACCATGTGCTGTTCATCGCCTCCGGCGCCTTTCATGTGGCCAAGCCCTCCGATCTGCTGCCGGAGCTGCAGGGCCGCCTGCCGATCCGCGTCGAGCTCGCCTCGCTGGACGAGGAGGATTTCCGCCGCATCCTCACCGAGACCGAGGCCTGCCTCACCAAGCAATATGTGGCGCTGCTGGCGACGGAGGGCGTCACGCTGGAGATCGCGCCTTCGGCCGTGGACGCCATCGCCAGAGTCGCGGTTCAGGTGAACTCCTCGGTCGAGAACATCGGCGCACGCCGCCTGCAGACGGTGATGGAGCGGGTGCTCGACGAGGTGAGCTTCTCCGCCTCCGACCGCGCCGGCGAGACGGTGACGATCGATGGCGATTATGTGGAGGAGCACATCGGCGATCTCGCCAAGAACCGCGATTTGAGCCGTTTCATTCTCTGATCGGAAAGGCCGAAAGCGGGCTTGCGGCGCGCGCCGGGCTGAACTATACAGCCCTCGCGCTGCAGCGGCGACGCCGCGCTTCGCCCCGCCCTCACCCCAGAGAGGGCGACGAAAAAAGTGGGGCCATAGCTCAGTTGGGAGAGCGCTTCAATGGCATTGAAGAGGTCGTCGGTTCGATTCCGTCTGGCTCCACCAAAAACATCTCCTCGAGCAACGCCCGAGTTCCCGCCTCCTCGCGACGAGCGCCCGGCAGCCGCGATAACGGCGTAATTTTCTGATGTTCAAGCGCGCGACCGCTGCCTCCTCCAGATCACGAAAGTCATGGAACAGTCGCGAAAGCATCGTCTCCAGCATCTCGACATGCTGCGCGGCCTCTGCGCGCTCGGCGTCGTCGTCAGCCATTTGCGGTCGCTGCTCGTCGTCCCCTATGCGGAAGCCCACAGGCACAGCGTCGTCGACCTGGTTCTCTTCACGCTCGGCGGCCTCGGCCATGAATGCGTGATCGCCTTTTTCGCGCTCAGCGGCTTTCTCGTCGGCGGCTCGACGCTGGCGGCGATGCGGGCGGGACGCTTCTCATGGGCGGATTACGGCGTCGCGCGGCTGTCGCGGTTGTGGACCGTGCTCCTCCCCGCGTTGGCGCTCACCGCCCTGCTGGACTTCGCCGGTTCCGCGCTCGGGCCCGCAGGCGCCTATCAGGGAGCCCTGGCGGCGATAATTCCGAGCGGGCCGACGCCGACCGAGCCGGCGAATCATTCGCTCGCGACCTTCCTCGGCAATCTGATTTTCCTGCAGACGATCGACACGCCCGTCTTCGGCTCCAATCGGCCGCTGTGGAGCCTCGCCAACGAGGCTTGGTATTATCTGGCTTTCCCGCTGCTGGCCTTCGCCTTTTTTCACCGCGCCCCGCTCGTGCGGGCGCTCTGCGCCGCCGCCGGCCTGCTGGCGCTCGGATCGATGCCGGTCGAAATGGCCCTTCTCGGCCTCCCCTGGATCGCCGGCGCGCTCGCCGCGGATCATCCGGCTCGTCCCTCGCTGGCGCGCGCGATCCTCGGCGTGGTCGCGACGGTGGCGGCGGTCGGCGCCGCGCATGCGTGGCGCACGATTCTCGGCGACATTATTCTGGGCTGCGCCATCGCCTTCTGGCTGCGCGATCTCGCCGCCGTCCGGCCGATCGGCGGGCTCTACGCCGGCGCGGCGCAGGGGCTTTCCGATATTTCCTATACGCTCTACGCCGTGCATTTCCCGCTGCTGCTGATGCTGTGGTTCTGGTTGCTGGCGCCCGAGCAGAGCGAGCCGGGATTCGCCGTGCTCGCGCGAATGGCCCTGCTCATGGCCGTCGCGCTCGCCTATGCGACCGCCGTCTGGTTCCTGTTCGAGCGCCGCACCGACGCCGTGCGTGGCTGGATGCGGCAGCGGCTCAGCGGCTTTCGGCTGATCCTTTCGGCGCGGCGGCCATAAGGCCGCTCAGGCGTCAGTTCTTGGCGCGGAACGCCATTTTCTGCCCCCAGGCGGCCCGGATCTGATCCTTCACCGCATGCGGCAAGGGAATATATTGCAGCGCTTTCGCCGCCTTGTCGCCATGCGCGAAAGCCCAGTCGAAGAATTTCAGCACCGCCGCCGCATTTTCCGCCTTGGCCTGTGATTTCGGCACGAGAACGAAGGTCGCCGTGACCAGCGGCCAGCTCTTGTCTCCCGGCATATTCGTCAGATCGACAGAGAAATTATCGGCCGCGGCCCAATCCGCATTCATCGCCGCCGCTGCGAAGGCCTCTTCGCTCGGCGCGACGAATTTTCCGGCGCTGTTGAGGAGCTTGGCGGGAGAAAGATGATTGGTCGTGACATAGGAGTTTTCGGCGTAGCCTATGCTCCCTTTGGTTCTCGGAACCTCGCCCGACGTGCCGGCGCTGCCATGAACGCCGACCCCGCCGGACCACTCCAGCGTCATCCCGACGCCCATGCGCGTTTTCCACGCTTCGCTCACCTTGGAGAGATAGCGCGACAGCGCGAAAGTCGTTCCCGAGGCGTTGGAATGGTGGATCGGGACGATGAGAAGATCGGGAAGCGACAGGCCGTGATTGAGCGCGACGATGCGCGGATCGTTCCACCGCGTGATCGCGCCGAGATAAATGTCGGCGATGACCGGCCCGTCGAGACGCAGCGCATTGGCGCCGACGCCGGGGATGTTGACGATCACGTCGAGGCCGCCGACCACAGAAGGAAACTGCAAGAGATTGGCGTCCTCGATCCGCTTTGCCTCCATCGGAACGTCGGAGGCGCCGAAATCGACGGTGCCGACCGCGGCCTGCTTTTGTCCGACGCCGGAGCCCGTCGCCTGATAATTGACCTCGAATCCGAGGCTCGGCTTCGCCTCCTGCGCCCAGCGCGTGTAGATGGGCGCGGCGAAGGCCGAGCCGGTTCCCAAAAGGGCGGTCTCGGCGCGCGCGGCGTCGAGACTGGAAATGGCGGCGATCGAGATCATGAAAGCGGTGCAGGCGCTACGCATGTTCGTCCATCCTATGGCGAGAGAAAATGTTCGGGGCTTCGTCTGCGTCAGATCGATCGATTGAGGGCGAGGGCGAAGACATCGAAGTTGCGCAGACGCGCATTGGTCTCGCGTCTGACCGGACGATTGAAGAGCAGCGGGACCTGCTGCTCGGTGAGGCCGCCGTGCGACCGTAGCGGCGCCGTTAGCCCAGAGAGATCGTGCATCTGCGCTGCGGTTCCGAGCGTGAAGAGGCGCCTCGCCAGCACGACGAGATCGCCGACGCGATCATGGGGCAATTCGAAACGCGCGCAGGCGGTCGCATTGTCGAGCACATGATCGACGCCTTCGAGCGCGCCGAGACATTGCGTCACTTCGGCGAGCATCGGCGCCGGCGCGGAGACGGTCGCATAAGAGCCGAGCGCGCCGTGATGCACGACATAAGGATCGGTGATCGGCAGGATCACGCGGCATGCGCCCGCGCCGAAGCGCGCATCCAATATGTCTTGCAGGAAGAGAATATTCGGACGCCCGACGGAATCCGTCTTGGCGTTCATGCCATGATCGGCGGTGACGCCGATGACCGCGCCCATCTCGTCGAGGCTCGAGAGATATTTGTCGAGCATCGCATAGAAGGCGTTGGCGGCGGGCGTTCCGGGCGCGTGCTTGTGCTGCACATAATCCGTCGTCGAGAGATACATGATATCCGGCCGCATCGTCCTCATGAGCCATACGCCGGCGGCGAGAACGAATTGCGACAATTCCGCGCTATAGACGGCGGGAAGCGGCAGGCCGACTTTGGCGAGCACATCGTCGACGCCATTGTCGGCGAGCGTCGCCTCATTCGCCTTCTCGGCGGAGAAGCGAACGCCTTCCAAGCCGCAGCCGAGCAGCGCGCTCAGCTTGTCCTTCGCGGTGACCGTGGCGACCTTGCGTCCGGCCTTGGAAAATTCGGCGAGGAGCGTCGGCGCGCGAAGATATTTTGCGTCATTCATCAGCACTTCGACGCCCTGCTCGGGATCGAAGAAGTAATTCCCGCTTATGCCATGCACGCTCGGCGGCGCGCCGGTCACGATGGAGAGATTATTGGGATTGGTGAAGGAAGGCATCACGCAATCGGCCGTCAGCACGGTTCCGCGCGTCGCGAGACTCGCGAAGAAGGGCGCGACTTCGGCGCGGATCGCCTGATTGATATATTCCTGCTCGCATCCGTCGATGCAGACGACGACGGTCGGCTCGGAGGGCGCCGCATAGCGCCTTCCGTTGACGGTGATTTCCGATGTCATATTCGCGCCCCGCAATGTGTTGTCGCATTGTTTGCGACTTCGGTCCGGCGCTGGTTCATCTAGCAGGCGCGGCCGTTCTTTCGAAACGAATAAATCTCACAGGCGCTGTGACGAGAGCGTTTCCAGTCGAAGTGGACGCCAGTTCGGCGTTGGAAACGCGTCGAGACAAAAGTCGAGAGTCTTTTCATGTTTCCATGAAACATGAAAAGACTCTCGCGCCGACATGCTTCACAAAAGCGTCACATCGGCAGGATGTTCATTGTGGGAGAGAGAGCGAGAGACGAATATGGCGCGCAAGCCGCTTCCGCTGAAAATGCTGCAGACGCTCGAAGCCGTGGTGCGGCTCGACGGCGTCTCCAATGCGGCCAAGGAGCTCGGCGTGACGCATGGCGCGGTGAGCCGGCAGATCGCTTTGCTCGAGGACTGGCTCGGGCGCGCTTTGTTCGAGCGCGATCGTGGACGCTTGCGGCCGCTCGATGAAACGCGCGAATTCGTCGCCGTCGTCACCGATTGCTTCGAGCGCATGGACGCGGCGATGGGGCGCGCCAAGACCGCGCGGCGGCGTCTGAAGGTTTTCGCCCATGCGTCTTTCGCAATGTATTGGCTGGTGCCGCGGCTCGAGCAGTTCTACGCGCGAAATCCGGATGTGGACGTGCATGTGCAGACGCGGCAGACCGGAGAAGATCCCGCTTCGTCCTTCTTCGATGTCGCGATCATGCGCGGGCGCGAGCAAATCGGCAATTGGGAAGCCTCTCCCATTCTACAGGAGAGCCTCACTCTGCTGACGACGCGCGATCATGCGTCGGCGCTCGCCGCGCGCGGCGCCGCGGCCTTGCTGGGCGAGACATTCGCCGTCAGCGACACGCGGCCCGGCGAGATCGAGCAATGGCTCGAGACAGCAAGCTTGCCGCCGCTGCAGAAATGGCGCGAGCGCCGCTTCGGCCATTTTCACACGGCGATCATGGCGGTTCTCAACGGCCAGGGCGTCACTGTCGGGCCGATCGAATTGACCGGCGGCAAAGTCGCCGAGGGACTGCTCGCGGCGCCTTTCCCGCAGATCGTCGCGCCCGGGCCGCGCCATGTCGCCTATATCGATCCGCAATCGGAGAGCTATCCGATCGCCAAGCGCTTCGTCCTCTGGCTGCGCGACGAAGCGGGGGCGACAGACTGATGGCGTCAATAGACGAATTTCGACGTCGTTCCGCGGCCGCGTGGGGCGGGGCCGCTCTGCGCGCCCGGCTTGCCTTCGACTCCCGGAGCGCCGGCGGCGAGCGCGCTCGCGTCCAGGGCGAAGGCTTCATTCTGATCGATGAAGCCGGAGCGGCCTTCGAAGGATTTCTGCGTCACCGTGCTCGGCGTCACATTCTGTCCGACGGCGGAGCCGGAAGTGCGGCCGCCGCTCTGCATCTGCTGCTGGGCGAGCGCCGCGCCGCCGAGGATCAGAACAAGGGTCGTCCAATAGAGCGCAAGATTGCGCATGGCGTGTCTCCTCTCGCGGGATATCGATCCGCCCCCTTCGCGAAGTCCCCCTTACATCGAACCGCATCGGTGATCGGCAAGCGGAGGCGTTCGCGAGGCTCACCCGAGCCGCAGGCGCAGCGCCATCAGTGCGGCGGCGCAGGCGTTGGAGACATTGAGGCTCTTGATCGGTCCCGGCATGTCCAGCCGCGCCAATAGATCGCAGCGCTCGCGCGTGAGGCGTCGCAGGCCTTTGCCCTCGGCGCCGAGCACCAGCGCCAGCGGCTTGCGCAGAGGGCTCGCCTCCAGCGGCTGCGGCCCCTCCGAATCGAGACCGACGATCAGGAAATCGCGCGCCGCCAATTGCTCGAGCGCGCGGGCGAGATTGACGACGGAGACGATCGTCACATGCTCGAGCGCGCCCGAGGCCGCTTTGGCGAGGACGCCGGTGAGTTCCGGGCTGTGGCGCTCGGTCACGACCAGCGCGTCGACGGCGAAACCCGCCGCCGTGCGCAGTATGGCGCCGACATTATGCGGATCGGTCACTTGATCGAGCACCAGAACGAGGCCGCTTTTCGGCTCTATGTCGGCGATATCCGCCTCGGGCAGGGGGCGCGCCTCCAGCATCAGGCCCTGATGCACGCTCTCCTCGCCGAGCCGCTGCGACAGCGCCCGCGCCTCGACGATCTTCGGCGTGAGGCCGGCGGCGGCGGCGAGCGGCGCGATGCGCTCGGCGGCGCCTTCCGTCGCATAGAGCGTCAGCAGTTTGCGCCTTCCGGCGACGAGCGCCTCGCGCACCGCATGGGCGCCATAGAGCACGACGATATCGCCGGCGGGACGGCGGAAGGGCGCCTCCTCGCTCGCAGTCTGGCGCGGGGGAGGGCGGCGGCCGCGGTCTTTCCCATCGTGGCTCTGGCGGTCGCGGTCCTTGCCGGCGGGCGGGCGGCTCATCGCAGCACCGCGGTCTTCACCCACCAAGCCGGATGCTGGCCGCGGATGACCGCCGCCGCGCGGGCGGCCGCCTGGCGGGTCGAGAACAGAGCGAAGCAGGTCGCGCCGGAGCCGGACATTCGGGCGAGCCGGCAGCCCTTGGCGGCCGATAGCACGGCGAGCGCGTCGACGATGACCGGCGCCTCGACGCAGGCGGCGTCTTCCATATCGTTGCGGCCCCTGCGCAGCGCCGCCGCTATCCCTTCCGCGCCGAGCGCGGCGGAAATTTCCGGATGCGGCGCCGCGCCCGTCGTCTCGCCCGGGACGAGGCCGAGGCGGGCGAAGACGCCGCGCGTCTCCACCGGCGCGCCGGGATTGATCAGCACGGCGGGGAGCGGCGGCAGGCCGAGCGGCGCGCCGATCGTCTCGCCCCGGCCGAGCATGAAGCGCGCGCGAGGGGAGAGGCAGACGGGCACGTCGGAGCCGGTGGCGCGGGCGGCCTCGAGCAGGCGCGGATCGTCGGCGGCGAGGCCATTGGCGCGGGCGAGCAGACGCAGCGCCGCGGCGGCGTCCGAGGAGCCGCCGCCTATGCCGGCGGCGACCGGCAGATATTTGGTGAGCTGGAACGCCCCGAGGCGCAGGCCGGGGACGCGCTCGGCGAGGCGATGGGCGGCGCGCAGCACCAGATTATCGGCCATTGCGCCGGCGGCGGCGGCGGTCGGGCCGTCGACGGCGAGCGAGAGCGCCTCGCCCGGCGCGAGGCGCAGCGCATCGCCCGCGCCGGAGAAGGCGACGAGGCTCTCGAGCTCGTGATAGCCGTCGGCGCGGCGGCCGAGAATATGGAGGGTCAGATTGATCTTGGCGGGGGCGCGCGTCGCGAGCATGAATTCCCGTGTCTCGGGTGGAACGGTCCGGGCGCGCCGGAGGCGGGCGACAGATGCGCCGGCCGCGCCGGCCCTGTCAAGGACGGGGCCGCAGACGGGTTAGGCCGGCAATTCGGCCGAATTTCGTCCGCCCGGGCCGCCGAGCCGGCGGTCGATGACGAAAATCTCCGCGGCGCTCCGCGACATGGCTTTCCCGATGCGCGAAGTGGAACTCGACGACGATGTCGAAGATGGCGCGGCGCGTCTATATCGAGAGCGCGTGAGCGAAGAAGGTGAGCCATAGCGCCGGGCAGAGAAACGCCCCGAACGGAAGTCGGAAATGCGCGTCGATCTCTCCGCCTCGCCAACGACGCACGACGACCCATGTCAGAGCCGCGCCGCTGGCGAGCAAGATGCAGAAGGGAATGAGCTGGAGCGGCAGCCAGGCTCCGACCGCCAGAGCGAGCTTCACATCGCCGCGCCCGAGCCCCGAGCGGCCACGCAGGCCCGCATAGGCCGCCCGCAAAATCTCGAACAGCATCGCCAGCGCGAGCGCGCGAAGGATCGTCTCCGCCATGGCGGCCTCGGGCGCCTCGGGCGAGAGCAGCGGCGTGACGGCGAATCCCGATACCGCGCCGCCCAGAGTCGCGAGATCGGGAAGCAGAAAATAGCGCGCGTCGAAGCTCGCGCCGACGATCATCAGGAGTCCGAGCTCGGTCGATGCGAAGGCCTCGGGAAGGGCGAGAAAGCTCCACGACAATGCGCCGATGCAGCCCATGGCGCAGAGGCTCGCCGGCAGATCGCGCCGAAGCCGGAGGGGGGAGCGCGCCGAGGGTCGCCTCCTCATTTGCGTATCCTCGCCGGATCGGCGCCGGTCACGACCATAGGCGCGCTGCGCATCATGTCGAGGCGCGAGCGGAACTCCTCGGCGACGCCTTGCGCGTCGAGCGAGTCGCGAATGATGCGCGGCTTGATGAAGATGATGATCTCCGAGCGATCCTTGTTGCGCGTGGTGCGGCCGAAGAGATCGCCGAGATAGGCGATGTGCCGAAGGCCCGGAATGCCGTCCTTGGAGTCGTTCTCCTGCTCGCTGATGAGGCCGCCGAGCAGCACGGTCTGCCCGCTCGCGACGGAGACGGTCGAATGCACGCGCCGCTGCGAGATCGTCGGCGTGAGGCTCGAATTCACGGGATTGGAAATTTCCTGCTCGACCTCGAGCTGCACGACGCCATTGGCGTGCACATGCGGCCAGACTTTCAGAATGACGCCGGTGTCGCGCATTTGAATCGTGTTGACGACCGTGTTGGAGGTCGAGAGCACGGTCGCCGATCCGGTGGAGATCGGCACTTCCTGGCCGACCTGCAGCAACGCCGGCTGATTGTCCGAGACGACGAGCGAGGGCGAGGACAGGACCTTGACGCTGGTCAGCGTCGCCAGCGCGTTCAGCACCACATGGGGCTGCGCCTCCGAGCCGAGCAGCAGATTGAAGCCCGGCAGCACGCGTTGCAATATCGCGCTGCTCGCCGTCGCGGTGAGGGCCGCCGAGCCTTTGTCGACGCCGGCGCCGACGGCGCTGGAGCCGAGATAATATTGCACGCCATATTGCAGATCGTCGGTCAGCGACACTTCCGCGACAGTCGCCTCGATCGAGACCTGCATCTGCGGCTTGTCGAGCGCGCGCAGCGATCGCTCGATGACGAGATAATCGTCCTGGCTCGAGAAAATGACGATCGAATTATTGGCGCTGTCCGCGGTGATGCGCACATTCTGGAACACGCCTTTGGGCAGCGCGCCGGAGGAGCCGCCATCGCCCTTCGCCTCGAGGTCGGCGTTCTTCTGCTCGGCGAAATTGCCGAAGGCCGCCGCGATCTGTCCGCCGCCCCCGGCGGCGCCGGCGGCGCCGCTCTGCTGGCCGTTCGATGCGCTCTGTGAGCCGCTCGCCGAAGCGCCGCCGCCTCCGGCGAAGCCGCTTCCCGTCGAAAGCTGATCGAGCTTGGATTGCGCGGCGCTCGTTCCGGGGGCGAGCTGGCCTGCCGCGGAATCCGTCGCGGAGCCGGCGCCCTTGCCGACGAAAATCTCATTGAGGATTTTCGCGACGCGCGCCGCATTGCCATTGGCGAGCTGATAGACGCGCACGGTCGAGCCGCTCGTGTTGGAGCGATCGAGCCTGCGCAGCCAGAGCGTCGCGCGCTCGAGCAGCTTGGAATCGCGGGTCACGATGAGCACGGCGTTCATCCGCGCCATGGGTTGAAACGCGATCGTGCCGGCGCCCTGTCCGGCGTCGCCCGTGTCGAATATGCGTTCGAGCTCGCGAATAATATTGTCGGGAGAGGCGGATTTCAGCGGATAGACGCCGACGGAGCGATTGCGCAGCCATTCGACGTCGAAGCCGGAGATCATCTCGACGATGGCGCGGCGCTCGCTCGACGTCCCCTGGACCAGAAGCAGATTGCGCGCCGTATCCGCGCGGATCGCGCCGCCGCGCGCGAGAAAATTCTCCGCCGTCTTGGCGAGCGCCGCGGCGGATGTGTAGCGCAAGGGAATGATGGTGACGCCGAAGCCCGGTTGCCCGGAGCCGAGCGTCACCGGGCCGGCGCCGCTCGCCTCCGGCAATGGAACGATGCGGACGAGGCGTCCGTCGCGCAGCACGGCGGCGTTGGACATGCGGATCACATTTTCGAATGTGGGCAGCACGTCTTTGCGCGCGATCGGGCCGGCGGAGACGATGGTGAGCGCGCCATGGACGCGCGGATCGATGGTGAAGTCGAGGCCGAGGGCGTCGCCGAGCAGGGCTTTGGCGACGGTCTGAATATCGGCCTGATCGAAATTCATCTCTATGTCGCCGCCGCGCGCGGTCACGCCGGTCTCGGCCGGCGCCTCGCGGAGCGCGTCGCCCTCCGAGCGCCGCGGCGAAACGTCCCGCGCGCCGGGAAAGAGCATTGGTCGCGCCGCGCTCTTGTCGAGGACCGAGCCGCCCGAATCCGCCGTCGGGAAATAGGCGGAGAAATCCTTCTTGCGGGCGACCTCGACGCTGTCTCCGGGTCCGATCCCCATCAATCGATCGGATGGCGAGCATCCCTGCAAGGCGGTCGCGACGGCGAGCGACAGGAGCCGCGCTGGCAGACGCCGGAAGTCGGATTTCACTCTATATACTCCAATACCGCATACTGTAGACGCCTTACATAAGGCTCGTCGAACACCGCAGAATCGGCCGCACAGCCTGAATTCTACGTACGCTTGCATACTGAAGCGACATATATTAAAAGTTGTATATAGGCAAGAATCTTACGTTCCTCGACGATGTGTGATCGATGTCCCGCGAGACGTTCTTAGAATATCTCGCTCGCAAAGGCGGGCTGCGCGAGGCCGATGCGCTCGAGGCCGCGCGCCGCGGCAATGGCGGCGAGTTCGATTGGGCGAGCGCGACGAAATTATCGGCGTCCGCTTTCGCCGACGAGCTCGCGGATTTCTATTCCTGCGCGCGCATCGCGCGCGGCGGCCTCGCCGGCGCGGCGTTCGGCGGCGGGCCGCTGTCGCCACGCTTTCTCAAGGAAGGGCGCTTGTTTCCCTTTCTCGACGCGAATGGGCTGGTGCTCACCATCGCCGCGCCGCTCGACGATGAGATGCGCTCTGCGGTCGAGACGGCTCTCGGGCGGCCGGCGACGATCGCCATCGCGACGGCGGAGGAGATAGAGGCCGCGCTCGGCGCCGTTCAGGAACAGGGGGAGGCGACGCCGACGGAGACGGCGAATGCGCAAGCCGCCTCCGACGATCTCGACGATCTTCGCGATCTCGCGCGCGGCGCGCCTGTGGTGCGTGCGCTCGATGATCTGCTGCGCCTCGCTGTCGAGCAGCGCGCGACCGATCTTCACATCGAGCCATTCGCCGGCGCGCTACAGGTGCGTTTGCGCGTCGACGGCCTGCTGAAAGCCGCGCCGTCGCCTCCGATGAGCATGGCCAAGGGTCTGCTGTCGCGGCTCAAGATCATGGCCGGGCTCAACATCACCGAACGCCGGCTGCCGCAGGACGGGCGCGCGCGCATCGTCGTCGGCGGCGCGGAGATCGATCTGCGCGTCGCGACCTCGCCCAATCTCTATGGCGAGGGCGCGGTGGTGCGCCTGCTGCGCAAAGGCGCCGGCGTCGTTGCGCTGGACGAACTCGGACTGTCGCGGCGCGACGGCGAGATATTGCGGCGCGTGCTGCAGGCGCCCTTCGGCATGATCGTCGTCACCGGACCGACCGGCTCCGGCAAGACGACGACGCTCGCCGCTTCGCTCTCGCAGATCAATGAGCCGACGCGCAAGATTCTCACGGTCGAGGACCCGGTCGAATATCAAATTCCCGGCGTCAATCAGATGCAGGTCCATCCCGGCATAGGGCTCACTTTCGCGGCGGCGCTGCGCTCCTTTCTGCGCCAGGATCCGGACGTCATCATGGTCGGCGAGATGCGCGACGCCGAGACGGCCCATATCGGCGTGCATGCGGCGCTCACCGGCCATCTCGTGCTGACGACCTTGCACACCAATACGGCGGCCGGCGCGATCACGCGCCTCATCGATATGGGCGTCGAGAGCTTTCTGCTCGCGTCCAGCGTCCGCGCGGTCGTCGGCCAGCGCCTCGTGCGCATTCTCTGCCCGGACTGCAAGCGGGCGCATCGGCTGACGCGCGACGATCTCGCCGCCGATGCGCGTTATGTCTCGCTCGGCTTCATGGAAGGCGAGACGATCTATCGTCCCAAGGGCTGCGAATGGTGCAATTTCACCGGCTTTCGCGGGCGCAAAGGCGTCTTCGAGGTCATAGAAGCGTCGGCCGCGCTGCGCGCATGCATCGGACCGAAGGTGGATGGACATGAATTGGAGACGATCGCCAGACGCGAGGGCATGACGTCGATGGCGGAGGACGGCGTCGCCAAATGTCGCGCCGGACTGACGACGGTCGACGAGATTTTCCGTGTCACAATGAGTCTTTGAGATGCCTCGGTTTCGCTATCGCGCCGTGACGCAGGCCGGAGAAATGGTCGCCGGCGAAATCGATGCGGGAACGCGCGAGGAAGTGCTGCGCCGCATCGAATATCTCGGCCATATGCCGATAGAGGCGGAGGCGGCGCGAAGGGCCATTGGCGAAACGCCGGGCGGCAAGCGCCCGCCGGCGCGCGATGTGACGATCTTTTTGCGGCAGCTGGCGGTTCTCGTCGGCGCCGGCCTCACGCTCGATGCGGCGCTGCAGACGCTCGCGGAGGATGCGAGCAAGCCGATCATGCGCTTTGCGACCGCGTTGCGCTCGATGATCTCCTCGGGCGACAGTTTCGCCGAGGCGCTGGAGCGCCATCCGCATATCGTCGATCCCGCCTATGTCGCAATGGCGCGCGCCGGCGAAGCGTCGGGCAAGCTGCAGGCCGTGCTCGGCGCCATCGTCGAAGATCGCGTGCGGCGCGAGTTGCTCTCGGAGCGGGTCGGCTCGGCCATTCGCTATCCGCTGTTTCTCATCGGCGCTGCGCTGCTCGTGATGTTTTTCTTTCTGCTCTATGTCGTTCCACAATTCGAGCCCGTGTTTCACGATCTCGGCAATCGCCTCAATGGCGGCGTCGCCTTCGTGCTCGCGGTGTCGGCCTGGCTGCACGCCAATCTCTATGTCTTTCTCGCGGCGTCGGGGACGATCGTCCTCGCGATGTGGCTCGTTTTCTCGCGCGCCGATGCGCGCGCCGCGGCGATCTCTGCGGTGGCGCGCATTCCGGGCGTCGCCGGCCCCATGCAGGATTGGCGCACGACGCGAATCATCGGCGCGCTCGGTCTTCTCGTCGGCAATGGCGTGTCCTTGCCGACGACGTTGAAAATCCTGCGCGACATCGTCGTCGAGCCGCAATCCGTCGCCGCCATCGACAAGATTCACGCGCAGGTGCGCAGCGGGCGCCGCTTTTCCGAAGCGCTCGCCGAGACGGCGCTGCTGCCGCCGCTCGCCGTTCGAATGCTGCGGATCGGCGAGGAGACCGGCGATCTGCCGTCCATCGCCGCTCATGCGGCGCAATTCTACGAGCATCGGCTCGGCGCCGGCCTCGATCGGCTCATGGGCGCGATCGGCCCCGCCGCCATCGTCGTCGTCAGCGTCCTCGTCGGCGCTCTCGTCGTCTCGATCATGAGCGCCCTTCTCAGCATAACGGAACTCGCCCAATGACCTTCGTCTCCTGTTCCTCCGCCGCTTCCGCCCGCTGTCTGCGTCATGCGAGCCCGGGCTACACGCTCGTCGAAATGCTGGTGGTTCTCACCATCATCAGCCTCATCCTCGGTCTCGTCGGCCCGCGCGTGCTCAACTATCTCGGCGAATCCCGCGTGAAGACGGCGCATCTGCAAATCGAGAGCTTCGCCTCGGCACTCGATCTCTTCTACATAGACGTCGGACGTTATCCGTCTTCCTCGGAGGGGCTCGCCGCGCTGGCGCAGCGCCCGAGCGGCGTCGATGTCTGGACCGGCCCTTATGTGAAGGGCGGCCGTGTGCCGAACGATCCCTGGGGCAAGCCCTATCTCTATCGCTTTCCCGTCGATCATGTTCCGCCTTACGAGATCGTCTCGCTCGGTTCGGACGGGCAGGAGGGCGGCGTCGGAACGGCGGCGGATATTTCCAATGTCGAGCATTGACCGACGCGCCGGCTTCACCCTCGTCGAAATGATGGCGGTGATGATGATCGTCGCGCTGATCTCCGGTCTCGTCGTCGCATGGAGCTTCGGCTCGGGGCGATCGCAATTGAAAGCGGTCGCGCTCGAGGCGGCGGCGCTGCTTCGGCGCGAGCGGTTCGCCGCGATGTCGAGCGGACATCCGCGGCATGTCGCGCTCGATCGCTCGGCGCGCATGCTGATCGGCGAGAGCGGCGGCAAAGTCGCCGTGCCGGAGGACGTCTCGCTCGATCTCCTCGCCGCCGAGGGATCGAATGGCGCGCTGCAGGCGGTGGCGCGCTTCGAGCCGGATGGCGCCTCCTCGGGCGCGGTTCTCGCCTTTGCGCGGGAGCGCGCGCGCTATGAGCTGCGCGTCGACTGGTTCAGCGGAAAGGTCTCGGTCGATGCGCAATGACGCAGCCTCGCATCGCGCCGGCTTCACGCTCATCGAGGCGTTGGTCGCGCTCGCCGTTCTGACGGCATTCGCCGCCGCGCTCGGCCCGCAGCTCTTTCACGCGCGCGCTACGCTCGCCAAGGGCAAGGGACGCGTCGCCGCCTCACAGCTGCTGCGCTCGCTCATCGAGGCGCCGTTCGATCGCGCCGCTCTGGAAACGCGAGAGGGCGAGACCGGCGGTTTTCACTGGCGTGTCGTCGTCGAGCCGATCTTTCTGGACACGCCGGCATTCGAAGGGGCTGCCTCGGCGAGAGAGCAGACCGATACGCGCAAATGGTCGCCCTATCGTGTGGAGGCGCGCGTCGCCTGGGGCGACGCAGGCCAATCGATCGCGGCGGAGACGATTCGGCTCGCGCTCATTCGCTAGCGAATGCGCCCGCAGTCGGGGAGGTGAGATTTTGCGAGCTTGCGCAGACAAGAGAGAGCGGGCCGGCTTCACGCTCGTCGAAATGCTCGCGGCCCTCGCCGTGGCCTCGTCGATCATCGTCGGCGCGGCCGCCCTCACGCATCATGTCGTCGGCGATTTCGATCATGGCGCGCGCGGGGTGAATGACGCGGAGCGTTTCGCTCTGGCCATGGAGCGACTCGCGCGCGATTTTGGTGCGGCGAGCTTCGTCACGCTGAAGCCGGCTGGCGCGCCGCCGCGCCCCGGCGGGAAGCCGGACAAGCAGTCGGACGAGCCGCCTGCGCCGGTCGCCTTCGATGGCGGCGCCACGACACTCGTCTTCGTGACGGCGAGCGCCGTCGGCGCGCGCGCGGCGCAAGAGGAGACGATCACGCTTTCCGTCGAATCCGCGGGGGAGGAGGGCGCGCGCCTCATCCGCCGCCGCGCCCCATGGCTCGGACCGCGCGCCGGCCTGTCGGATGCGCAGGGAGAGGACCCCGTGACTCTGCTCGAGGGGCGCTTCGACATCTCCTTCCGCTATGCGCGCATGGTGAACGGCGCGCCGAGCTGGAGCGACAATTGGCGCGGCGAGACCGAGCTGCCGCGTCTCGTCCGTCTCGATCTGAAAGACCCGGAGACCGGCGAGCGAGTGTTTCCCGGGGCGCAGTTCGTTTTGCGCGCCAATGCGCCGGCCGCTTGTGCGACCGAGGCGGCAAAATGCCTTCCCGGCAAGAAGAATGAGCCGGACGCGCCGGCGCGGCGGGGGGACCTGTGAATCGATTTCGTCGCATCCGCTCGCGCAGGGGCGTCGTTCTCGTCGCCGTGCTGTGGACGATCGCGCTGCTGTCGGCGCTCGCCATGGCGGTGTCGACGAGTTTTCGCAGCTTTGCGGGATTGCTGGCGATCGATCGCGACCGCGTGCAGGCCGAGGCGCTGATCGACGCCGGAATAGAGGTCGGGGCCGATGTTTTGATCAAATATGGCGGCAGGCCATTGCTCGCCACCGAGACGCGCTTTGCGCTGCCGGTCGGTGTGGGCCGCGTGCGGCTGAGCGACGAGCTCGGCAGGATCGACATCAACAAAGCGCCGGCGGAGACGCTCGCCTCTCTGCTCGTCGGCGTCGGCGCGCCCGACGCCGAGGCGGTCGCGCAGGCGATCGTGCGCTGGCGCGATGCGGGCGAGGCCTCCGCCGCGAAACGCGCGCCGAATGCAGACCCTTCTGAAGCTGCGCGCCGTTTCGAGCGTATTTTCACAAATGTCGACCAATTGGCGCAGATTCCTGCGGTTCCCGCCGATTATGCGCGTTCGATCGCGGCCTTCGTCACCGTCTTCGGCGCGGAGACGGTGAACGCCGCGACAGCGCCCATCGAGGTTTTGCGCCTCCTGCCGCAGATGACGGAGGCGCGCATCGAGCGTCTGATGGAGGCGCGCGCGGCGGGAGCGCTCGAGCCGGAGGCCTGCGACCAAATTCTCGGTCCCGCCTCCCGCTATGCGAAGCCTGCGGCCCGCAGCATCGCCCGCCTCGAGATCGTCGTCGCGCTCGCCGATGGCTTCGCCGCGGCGGCCGAGGCCGTCATCGTCGTCGTGCCGAAGGACAGCGAGCCCTATCGCATTCTCGCCTTTCGGCAATCGTCGCGTCCGACGGCTTATGGCGCCTATCCACGGGGAGAGTGAGTTGCCGAATTTCGATCTTCTCATGCGCTGGCTCGACGCGCTTTCGGGAATCGTCTCGCGCGTGAACGAAGCGCGACGGCGGCGCGACATGCTGCGCGTAACGCGCTCGGGGGAAGAGTTTCGGTTTTTCTCGGGCGCGAGTTCCGACGCGACGCCGCTCGCGGCCGCTTCGATCGGAAGCGCGGCGTCTGCGGATGTGCGGCGCCGCGCGCGCTTCGTCGTGCTCGAATGGCCGCAGGCGGAGACTGTCACGCGCAGGCTCGCGGCGCCGGCGCAGGCGCGGGATTTTTTGGCTGGCGTCGTCGCCAATCAGCTGGATCGCCTTTCGCCCTGGCCGGTCGGTCGAATTCTTCACGGCCATGCCGCGACGCCGCAGGCGGACGGCCGATTGGCCGTGCGCGTGCTGATCGCCCTCGAGGCCGATGTCGACGGCGCGCGCGCCGAGCTCGCCGCAATGGGCCTCGTCGTCGATCGCGTCGTCGGCGCCGTGGAGGATTCGCAGGAGCCGGTGCTGCTCTGGTCGGGAAGCGCGTCGCAAGGCGACGCCGCGGCGCGTCGGCGCAGGCGTCGTTTCGTCGGCGGCGCCATCGGCGCCTATGTCGCGATCTGCGCGATGATCGTCGTGGTTGCGTCGTTCGCCGCGCGCGCGCTTCAGGAGGAGAGCGAAACGCTCGCCGCGCGCGCGCATGCGCTGCAAAAGCGCGACGAGGCCGCGAAGAATCCGAGCGCCATCGCAGCTTTGCAGCCGCCGGAACGCGCATGGATATGGAAGGAGACGTCGACGCCGGCGATCGCTCTGCTCGACGCCTTGTCGCGCGCGCTGCCGGACGGCGCCTTTCTCGAGAGCCTCGCGGTGGAATCCGGCAAGTTGCGCATATCGGGGCTCGCCGAGGATGCGCCGCCGCTCATCGACGCGCTGGAAAAAACCGGGCGCTTCTTCGACGTGCGTTTCTCGGCGCCGACGATACGCGCTTCGGACGGCGGGCTACAGCGCTTCGGCATAGAAGCGCAGCTCGCCGCCGCTGCGACCAAGAAAGGAAAATGAGCCATGTCCTTCGACTTCGAGCTCGATCGTGAGCAGAGCTTCGCGCTCGGCGCGCTCGCGCTTCTCGTTCTCCTCTGCGGCGCGGGAGCGACGGCGGCGCTCGGCGCCTGGTGCGACGCCGCCGACGAGGCGGATCAGCGTCGCGCCGTGCTCGCGCAGGTGGAGGCGGCGCAGCGCCGCGGCGCTGCGGGTGGCGGGCGCGTCGCGCTCGCCCCCGATGCGGCCTTTCTCCTCGCGCCGACGCAGGGCCAGGCCAATGCCCTGTTGCAGGCCCATGTCACGCGGCTCGTCGTCGCGCAGCGGGCGAGCGTCGGCTCTTCCGCCACTCAGCCGCCGATGCGCGACGACGCCTCCGATGTCGTGCGGATGCGGGCCACATTCGACATGGGACTTTCGGCCTTGCAGGCGACGTTGTACGAGCTGGAGACGGGTGCGCCTTATGTATTCGTCGACGGCCTCGTGCTCGCGCCACAACGCGGCGCGCAGCGCGGAGCCGAGGCGATGCTCCATGTCACGCTGGACATGCGCGCTCTCTGGCGTCGGACGCGGATATGAACAGGCGGTTTTTCTGCGCGCTTTTTGTGATCGCGGGCTGCGGAGCCGCCGGCGCGCTGGAGGCCGGCGGGCGCGCCGAGGTCAATCCGCTCGCGCGTCTCGAACTGAAGGATTTTGCGCAAACGCTGCAGCGGCCGCTATTCTCGGCGACGCGCCGTCCTCCTCCGCCCGCGCCGACGCCAATGCCTCGAGAGGCGCCGCCGCCTGTGCCGCCGGAGCCGCCCTCTCTCATGCTGCTCGGCGTCGTGACAGACGAGCAGGGCGCGCGCGCGCTTGTGCGGCCGAATCCGACGGCGAAGATTCGCAGCCTGCGACGCGGCGACGAGATCGAAGGCTGGAGGGTCGTCGAGATCGGGCGACAACGCATCGTCATCGGGCGCGATGCGCGCACCAGCACAGTGGCGATGTTCACCGCCAAGCCGGGGCCGGCCAAGCCGCCGCAGCGTCAGCTGGACGACGAATGACGCGTTTCACTCGGGCCGGCGTTTGCGAGATCATTTCGTCTAGTGTCTTTCGGTGTTTCATTGAAACACGGAAAGACACTCGGCTTTTGTTTTGACGCGTTTCCAACGCCGAACCGGCGTCCACTTCGGCTGGAAACTCTAGGCGCGTGAGAGACGCAAATGACGCCAATCCTGCCAGAGCCGCATCACCGCCTCGTCGAGATTGCGGCCGAATCGCTCGGCGTCATTGAGCGGCGAGGCCGCGACCCTTTCGCGCAGTCCGGCGCGGAGCGCGGCGAGCTCATGGGGCCGGTGTGTCCAGCCCACCGCCATCTCGACATATTCGTCCAGCGAATGCGCGCAGAATGCGCCGAGCCCCACCGCCGTCAGATGCGTCGCCGAATGGCGCCCGGCGAAAGTGTCGCCGACGAGCGTCACTGTGGGCACCCCCATCCACATTGCTTCGAGAGTGGTGACGCCGCCGGAATAAGGAAACGGATCGAGCGCCAGATCGACTTTTTGGGAATAGGCGTTCAGAAGCGCGCTCTGCTCGTGCTCGCCGACGAGCAGGAGACGGTCGCGTGTGACGCCGCCGCTTTCCAGCATCGAATAGACGGCCTCCGCCGTCGCCGCCTCTCCGATGCCGCCATAGACGAGCATGATGCGCGAATTCGGAACCCTCTCCAATATTCGCGCCCACGCCGCGCCGAGCTGCGCATTGAGCTTGGCCGGGCGATTGAAGCAGCCGAAGGTGAAGCTCTTGCGCGAAAGACAGGGGAGGGGACCGATATCGGGCGCCTCGCGCGGGGGCTCATAGCAGACATAGCAGTCCGGCAGACGCACGACCGGCTCGATATAGGATTCGTCATGCTCGGCGGGGACCTCCACGGGATCGGCGATCAGCCCGTCATAGGTGTCGAGGCCGATCGTGCCGACATAGCCCGCCCAGCTCAATTGCACCGGCGCCGCCCGCCGCGCGAACAGCCCCAGTCGATTCCCCATCGTATGGCCCGAGAGGTCGAAGAGAACGTCGATCTTCTGCTGCTCGACGAGGGCCGCGAGCGCGGCGTCGTCGAGATCGGAGACATCGCGCCAGAAGGTCGCGAATGCCTTGTAGCGGTCGCTATATTCATCGTCCTTGAACTTGCGGTCGGTCTTGTAGCAATAGATCGAATGTCCGATCGCGGCGAGGCGCTCGAAGGCGCGCAGCGTGAGGAAGGTGACGGCGTGCTTGCGCATGTCGCCGGAGACGACGCCGATCCTGAGCTTGCGCATCGTCGGCTCATTGGCGAAGTCTTCGCGCTTCTTGGGGGCCGTGGTGCGAAACAACGCGCCCCATTTGGCGTGACCCTCGCGCAATTCCGCCCGCGTGACGCCCGGCTTGTGCTGCAAGGCGAACAGCAGCGTGCCTGCGACATAGGCGTCGGCCGGCTTCAGCTCCGCGGCGTGGCGATAGCACGCCACCGCCTCGGCGACGCGTCCTTGACCGAGAAAGCCGAAGCCGCGCGCGACATGGGCTTCGGCGAGCATCGGATCGAGCGCGATCGCGCGATCGACGAAGCTCATGCCGAGCTCATAGCGGCGGTTGGCGATGAGGAATTGGCCGAAGATCGATTGCGGCAGCGCGATATCCGGCGCGACGCGCGCCGCCATCTCGAAGAGCTGGGCCGCTTCGAGATCGCGGGCGTTGCGGCTGAAATAGCCGCCCGCCGCGAGCATGCCTTCGTGATTCTTCTCGTCGATCGCCACGGCGGCATGAAGGTCGACGGCCGATTGCTCCTCGTCGCCGCCCATGGCGTGCGCGAGGCCGCGAACGCGATAGGCGTTCGCATAGGTCGGATCGATCCTTATCGCGCGGTCGAGCGCTTCGATCGCGTCGCCGCACCGCTTTTCGGTCAGCAGCGCGAGCCCGAGATTATATTGCGCATAGGGCATGTCCCGCCGGTGGCGCGTCACTGTCTGAAGGCAGAGGATCGCCTCGCTCGTGCGCCCTGAGCGCGCGAGGCAGACGCCGAGCTCTGCGAGAGCCGGGCCGTCGCCCGGCAATATCGCGAGCTCGCGCTTATAGGCCTCTATGGCCTGGGGAATGCGGCCGAGCCGGGATAGCGCGCCGCCGAGCGCGTAATTGAAATCCGGCTGATCCGGCGCGTCGCGCACGGCCGCGTCGAATTCACGCGCCGCGTCTTCCCAGCGTTCGGCCTCGGCGAACTCGAGCCCTTTCGCGTGATGCTTTCGCGCCCGCTTCACCAGGCCAATCGGCGTCGCGATCGTCGCGAAGGGAAGGCGGGGCCGGAGGCGCTTGGGTTCGGTGAGTCTGGGATAGGCGGGGCCTGCGCCGGCGATGCTCGGTCTTTTCGACATGGATTCAATCTCAGGTAGTGAAATTAGATAGCGGCAATCTAATCGCCAGGGCGGGGCCGCGTCAAATATCGCGAACATATCGCGGCGCGCTTGCGCGAAATTCGCGCAACATATTGTTTTTAAAGAAGATAACTGCTCATGCGAGTCTCGCGACCCTGATTAAATTTTGGTCTGATGGCACAACTTTTAGGCGTTGCTTAGGGGCAAAGACTCGCTGTATAGTTGTATTACACACGATAACACGTGTGAGTTGTGGTCTTTGCCGCGTCAATCCCATCGCAGCAAAGGAGGCTCCAGGGGCGTCGGGGCGCTCTGTTTCAGGCTTTATCTCGGCGATCCAAGTTCTTTCCGGCGAGACCGAACGTAAATCCGTCTCGAATATTTGACAAAAGAGGAAAAATCCATGTTGAAGACGAGAATGAAGACACTGGCCATCGGCCTGTCGACGGCGCTCGCTCTGGGCTGCGTCGACGCGCAGGCGGCGACGATCACGATAAAGCTCGCCGTGGCGTCGAGCTTCGCGAAGACGGCGAACGATCTCGCTGCGGCCTTCCAGGCCTATTACGCCACATACGGACTCTCCTACAATGTGGCGGTCACGACGGGGACCGCTCAATCCCTGGAAGCCAGCATCATCAGCGCCGGCGCCAGCACGCCCTATGACCTATTCCTGTCGTCGAGCAAGAACGAGCCGAAAGACCTCGCCGACAATTACCCGAGCCTTGTCGTCGGCGCGCCCTTCAAATATGCGAAGGACTTCTTGGCGCTCTATTCGAAATCCGTCGACATCCACCATGGCCTTCCCTATCCGCTGACGACGAATTTCGTGATCCCGGATTCCACGACCGACGTCTATGGAGAAGCGGCGGCCGAAGTTCTTTCGTCTGCGCCGTGGTATATCAACACGGCGACGATTCCGAGCGGCTACGTTTTCACGACGCCGACCGTCGGTTCGGCGTATATCTCTGTCGATCTCGGCATCTACGCCTATGGCTTCGTCGCCAAATCGCAGATTTGCGCTCAGCCGGCCGGCGGAACCCCGACCTATCCTCCGGGTTCCTATCATCACATCTACAAGCCCAATGACGCCGATCATCCCTCGGACAAGCTGGTTCTGAAGGGAATCAAGATCGCCCACACGAGGACGGCGGATCAGGAGACAGAACTCTCCAACTTCATCGCCTTTCTGACCGGCGCCGTCGATTCGAACGGCAATACGACGACGATCGGCAAGAGCGCGATCGAAGGTCATTGCTTCAAATCATATTGACGCGATGCGGCTGGCGCCGCTCGCCCATGTCCCAATCGAACTTCGAAGAGGAATATCATGTTTGACCTAACGAGAAAGACGCTCGCTCTCGGCGTGTCGGCGACTTGTCTGCTGCTCCAAATGTCCGAGGTCAAGGCGACAGAGACGATCCAAATCGGCGTGGCCGCGAATTTTCTCAATGCCATCACTGACATAACCGCAGCCTATGTCGCTTACCACCCCAACCAAGTCGAGTTCAACATCACGGTGGATTCTACTGCCAATTTGAAAGCCGCCATATTGGCGGGCGGCACGACGAGCGGTCCATATGACCTCTTCCTGTCTGCCGACACGGCCGCTCCGGCCGCCGTGTCGACCTTGGGGATGGTGTATGGCGGCGTCACGCAATCGCCCTTCTTCTACGCCAACGGTTCGATCGTTTTCGGCTCCGCGTCGACGAGCGTCTCAGGCGGCGTGCCAAATCCGATTGGGACCACGCTCGTCATCGCCGATCCCTCCAAGGCTCCCTATGGATTCGCGGCTATGACCGTCCTGAACCAGGCGCCATGGAGCCTGGGCCTCTCGACGACGAGCACTTATCCCGTTTCGAATGTCGCCACCTCGGCGAATATCGGAACTACTTATGCGGCGGTGAGCGCGGCGACCTATGCGTATGGTTTCGTGGCGAAATCTTCAGTCTGTGTAAACTACGGATCGGGCGAAACCGTCAATACGGGTCAGAATGTCCAAAGTGTTTACGAATACAAATACGACGGCTCTGCGGGCCTGGGCCATGCGGGGACGACGTCGCAGACCTATCCTCAGATCGTTCAGAACGGCATAGCGCTGCAACGCTCCGCGCAAACGCCGACCACGCAGGCGACCGTCATCGATTTCATCGGCTTCCTGACCAGCAATTCGGTCGGCACCTACTACAGAGCCTTCTACTGCTACGGGACCTAGCCTGAACGCGCTCCGCTCGACGGAATCCGTCGAGCGGAGGAAATCGCACGACGGGCGCATACCTATGAGCGAGTTCTCGCGCGCGAGGCGTTCGGCTCTATCGAAGGGCTCGCAATTGTGGCGAAGCAAAGTGCGTCGGCGGCGATCCAGCCGCCGACGCTTTTCCACATACGGCTGCAGGCCATATCGGCGTCTCGAGGAGCGATAGCAAATAGAAAAAGCTCCCGAGCGCGACGTCGATTTTTTCCCACGATAGCAGATCGTGGAACGCCAGCTCGAACGCTCGCCGCAATCGAAATTGGTCATCCGCGCCGTGGGCGATATATAAAATAACGTCTACGTTACCGTCGACGCGACAGAATGCGTAATTTTTATGAACAAAATTTGTTCGATCCGCATCATTTTTGGAATCGCCGAAGCGCGGACTTCGCTATATATCTATAGGTAATGATGTCGTCATTTGAAAGGATTGGGCTGCGGCTCCGCTGCTACTGTCCTCGGGTGATCGGCGTCAAAGCTTTGATAGAGCGAGTAAATTCATAAAGCCGATCTCGCGGGAGCGATGCGCTGCGCGGGTGCGCCACAAATGTCGGGACGTCGCCGAACCCGAGGAACAGGAATGTCATGCAATCGAGCCGATATCAGCGTCATCGGGCCTGTGCGCCGCGCGGGCCGGAAGCGTCGCGCGCGCCTGCGTCTCTTCTCCGGGACTTGTGCGCTCTACGCGGCCTATTTTCGACGATGACGGCGATAGCGGCGGCGCTTGCAGCGCCGGGCTTCGCGCTCGCCAATCCGACCGGGGGCGTCGTCGTCGACGGCGCTGCGAGCATTTCCTCGGCGGGCAGCGTCACCAATGTCGCACAATCCACCAATCGCGCCATCATCAATTGGCAGAGCTTCTCCATCGGGCTCGGCGAAACCGTCAATTTCTACCAGCCCTCCGCGCTGGCGGTGACGCTCAACCGCGTCGTCGGCAATGAGCAGAGCATTATCGCCGGCGCGCTCAACGCCAATGGCCGCGTGTTTCTCGTCAATTCCAACGGCGTCCTCTTCACCAAGGACGCGCAAGTGAATGTCGGCGGCATCGTCGCCTCGACGCTCGATATCTCCAATTCCAATTTCATGGCCGGAAGCTATACTTTCTCCGGCTCCTCCAGCGCATCCGTCATCAATCAGGGCAAGATCAAAGCCAGCGACGGCGGCTACGTTGCTCTGCTCGGCCGGACGGTCTCGAACGAAGGGACGATCTCGGTCAAGCTCGGCACGGTCGCGCTCGCCTCCGGCGATGCGGTCACGCTCAATTTCGGCGGCGATTCGCTGCTTGACGTGACGATCGACAAGGGAACGCTGAATGCGCTCGTCGAGAATAAGGGGCTGATCAAAGCCAATGGCGGCCAGGTCGTGCTGACGGCGAAGGCGGCGGACGATCTTCTCTCGGCGCAGGTCAATAATAGCGGTGTCATCAGGGCGCGCAGCATCGCCGATCTCACCGGCGGCTCACCCTCCGGCGGAACGGTGAAGGTCGGCAGGATCAAGCTGTTGGCCTCTGGCGGAACGGTGAATGTGTCCGGCAAGCTCGACGCCTCCGCGCCGAAGGGCGGCCAGGGCGGAACGATCGACACCTCCGGAAACAAGGTCACGATCGCCGACAGCGCCGTCATCACGACGAAATCCTCGACCGGCGAGAATGGAAGCTGGATCATCGATCCCGACGGCTTCACCATTGCGGCGACGGGCGGCGACATCACCGGCTCGACGCTGTCGAGCCAGCTCGGCTCCAATAATGTGACGATATTGTCGACCTCGGGCAATGGCGCCGGCGGCAATATCGATGTGAATGATGTGGTGAGCTGGGCGGCCAATACGACGCTGACGCTCAACGCCACCAACGCCATCAATGTCAACGCCGTGCTTACGGGCGGCGGCGCGAGCTCGGGCCTCACGCTGAAGGCGGGGACGGACATTAACGTCGATGCGCCGTCGTCGCTGCAGGTCGCCGTGCTCACGGCGACGGCGGGCGGCAATGTGAATTTCAACGCGCCGCAGCTGTGGAGCAACGCCGGCGCATGGACTTTTGCGGGCAAGAATATCAACGTCAATGACACTGTGGGCTGGTCGGCGGGGACGCTGACGCTGAATGCGACGAGCTTCATCAATCTCAACGCGGTGATGACGGCGAGCAATAATGCGAGCCTCGTCGCCACCTATAATCCCAATATCGACACATCGGTGGATTCGAACGGCGTCGCGACCTCGACCTATGGAACGCCGCTCGGCGGCTTCACCCCGCTCTATGACAGCACGACGGGGACCTATCTCGGCCACATCGACTTCGTGAACAATACGGCCGCCAATCCGCTGACGATCAATGGCAATAAATACACGCTGATCACCAGCATGAGTCAGCTGGACCTGCTCGACGGCCTCAATGCGGTCACCAATGCTTCAACATCGGGTGCGACGAACCTCACCGGTTTCTACGCGTTGGCGACGAATATCGACGCCTGTGGCGCAGTGAGCGCGACCTGCAGCAGCGCGGTCACTTATATCGCCACTCCGGTCAACGGAGTCGGCGCAGGCAGCATTTTCGAAGGGCTCGGCCACAATATCGCTAATCTCACTTTGTTCAGTAGCGGGTCGACCGTCAAGGGCTTGTTCGGCGGAAATAGCGGAACAATCCGTGACGTGAGCATGACGAATCTGAACGAAACCGTCAAAAACGGGTCCAACATCGGCACGCTCCTCGGAAACAACGGCGCCGGTAGCCAGATTTTCAACGCCTCGGTGAGCGGCGTGTTGAACATTCCCAATACGACCGCGACGCCCACCAGCACGATAACCACGGCTTCGGGCATCGGCGGTCTCGTCGGCTTGAACAGCGGCATCGTCTACGGCGGGTATACGAATGTGAACATCACGGCGGTCAACGCCATCCAGCTCGGTGGCTTGGTCGGCAGCAATTTCGGTGTGGATTTTCTTCACAAGTCGGCCATTATTCTCAATTCGACCGCAACCGGAAGCATCAACGACGAATTTGCGAGCGCGCAGTTCGTGGGTCAACAGTTGGGCCAGATCGGCGGCCTCGTCGGCAGGACGAACGCCGGTTCGATTTATAATTCCTCCGCTTCCGGCTCATTGACCATTTGGACCCAGGATACTTCGCTCGCTACGGTCACAGGTGTCGGCGGATTGGTGGGCGGCACGCAGCCCTTCGCCTTTTCCGGCAGCATAATTGGAAATTCAGTCGCGACCGGAAATGTCAACGTCAGCGGGAATGTCTCGGCAGTCGGCGGATTTGTCGGAACTGCATTCAACAGCACCATTTTCAATTCGTCTTCTTTCGGAGTGGTGACGACGGCGACGGGCGCCACCAGCAATGGCGTCCCCAATGTCTTCGGCTTCATCGGAGGATTCGTTGGCGCTTCCACCGGGACAACAACCTATTCCGGCGATACCTTCAATTCGGCGAATGCGGGGGCGGCCGGGATACCTGGCTCTACGACCAATCCCACGAGCGTCACCGCTGCCGGCGTCACCGGCAGTCCGGCGACAGGCCCCGCGGCCGGCCAGGGCGCGCCGACGTCCTCTGCCGCGCAGACGGCCGCCGCCGCGCGCGCCAATGCGGCGAGCCTGACGCAGGCGGCGACGTCGCAGCAGCAGGCCGTCGCGACGGTCGCGCGAAATGTCGCGCAGCGCGCCGCAGAGACACGGCTCGCCGCATCCGCCGCCGGCAATGTCGTCGCCAATAATTCGGAAGTCTCGTCCTCGACGCCGCCGCGCCCCGCCGGCACAACCGCCGCCGGACGACGCGGCGTAGTGGCCTCGGCGGCGCCGCCGCTCGACGATCTGGTGACCGGCGAAGAGCCCGCGCAGACGCAGCTTCCGGCCGCGCGCGCGCATGTGCGGCACGCTTCCGCGGCTTCGACGGAGCACAGGGTCCGTCCGGCCGCGCGTGGCGCCGGCTATGGCGCGCGCATCCGCAGCATCGAGGTCGACGGCCAGCATTTCGATCTGGGCAATGGCGGCAAGAACTCGGCTCCCGCGCCCAAGGCCCAATAATGATTTTCCGGATCAGAAAGGTCGATCCTCAAATGAAGATCCGTGTTCTTCTTCTCTCCTGCTCGGCTGCGCAGGTCCTCCTCCTCGCCGCGCCGCAGGCCTTCGCGCAGAGCGCGCCGACGCCGATCCTGCCTTATAATATCGGCGACGCCGTTCGGCAGGCCGAGGAGGCGCGCCCCGCGCCGCCGCGCCAGGCCACGACGCCCGTGCTGCCGCAGATCGCCGAGCCGCGCTTCACCCTCGCCAGCAAAGAGACGCTCTTCGTCAAGCATCTCACCGTCGAGGGCCCGCTGCTCGTCGACGAGGCCGAGCTTCGCGAAATCCTCTCGCCCTATGAAGGCCGCAAGCTCACGCTCGGGGATATCTACGGCGCCGCCGACAAGGTCACTCTGCTCTACCGCGCCAAAGGCTATCTCGTCGCCAAGGCCTATGTGCCCGCGCAGGACGCGCGCACGGGCTCCCTGAAAATCAAGCTCGTCATCGGCAAATATGGCAGCGTGCTGGTCAAGAACTCTTCGGCCGTCGATGCTGGCTTCCTGCAAGGCGTCGTCGACACGGCGCTCGAGGACGAAGCGCTCATCCATAAGGATGCGCTGGAGCGCGCGCTGCTGCTCGTCTCCGATCTCCCCGGCGCCGGCGTGCCGCGCATCATCGTCTCGCCCGGTAAGCAGCAAGAGACCTCTGATTTCCAATTCGCCGTGCCGGAAGGAAAGCGCGTCGAAGGCTATCTGCTCGGCGATAATTTCGGCTCGCCCTATACGGGCCGCGATCGTTTGAATGGCGGCTTCAACATTAATTCGCCGCTCGGCTTCGGCGATCGCCTGTCGGGCTCGGCGATCGTCTCCGAGCGCGCCGCGCTCGCCAATGGCCGCGTCGCCTATTCGGTCCCGCTCGGCTATGACGGGCTGCGCGCCGAGATCGGCGCCTATCGCACCACTTATGCGCTGGGCGGCGCCTATAAGGATCTCGACGCGACCGGCAGCGCCTATGCCGTCACCGGCACGCTGAGCTATGCGCTGATACGCCAACGCGAGGAGAGCATTTCGCTCTGGGCGAATTTCACGCATAAATGGCTGAACGACAAGATCGCCGACACCTCGACCGCCAATCGCAACATAGCGCTCGGCACGTTCGGCGTCACGCGAGACACGGCGCAGGATTTGTTCGGCCTGCCGCTGGCGACGAGCTCGACGCTCTCCTTCACCTCGGGCTATGTGAATTATCTCGATGTGACGCAGAAGATTCAGAACCGCGCCGGCGTCGACACGGTCGGCAATTTCTATCGAATCAATCTCTCGGTGAATGCGACGATTGCGCTCGACGAGAAGTTCTCGCTGTCGACTTATCTGCGCGCGCAAAAGGCTTTGTTCGGCAATCTCGACACCAGCGAGCAATTCAGTCTCGGCGGCTTTTGGGGCGTTCGCTCCTTCGATGAAGGATTGGCGGGCGACAGCGGCTATATCGTGACGCCGGAATTGAAATATGCGCTGCCGCAGATCGAGAATTATCGTCATGCGCTGGGCGTGTTCACCGACATAGGCGCGGTGTGGCTGGAGAACGGCTCCTATACGACGATGCAGCGCAGCTATACGGGCGTGAACGATCTCGGCGTCGGCTATTACGCGACCTATGACATCGGCGGCGGCAGCCTGCTGGTGCTGAAGGCGCAAGCCGCGCATACCTATGGAACCAACAGCGGCGCCACCGCCTATGACCGGCATACGAAAGGCCTCGTGCAGGTCGGATTTACATTTTGACGAAGAAGCCGACGGCGTACGACAGGAAGCGAGGAAGCGGTTCCGGGAAAGACGAACGAGAAATAGCAATGGCATAGAACGGCGTATCTGCTCTGCGAAAGATCCGCAGCGGCCCATCTCATCGGCTAGCCGCGCGATATGGGCGATGCACGACGTCCTGAAGGATCGTATGAGGACCATCGCGCTCCAAAGCGTCGAGCAGGCGCGGCGCTATCGCCTCGTCGCCCATCTCGACTGCGGCAGCGGCGTTCGCGGCAACGCTCGACGCGCGCGAGAGACGGCAAATGCCGACGTCGATCGGCCAGAGCGCGCGATAGGCGTTCCGGCGTGAACTCGCGGTGGGCGAGGAGCAGCGGAACTCGGCTCGGACGCCTGTCTCGAACATTCGGCGTTGGCTCATAGCGAGCGCGCTCATCGGTTCGGCTTCGCGAGCCGATGAGCGGTCGAACGACGCCTGATCACATATTTTCCATCACCTTGCTGTCGCTTTTCGAACCGAGGGTTCAGAATTTCATCGTGAGCCCGAAAGTGACGCTGCGCGGCGCGCCGAGGATCACCTCGCCGGGATAGGACACTTCGGCCCAATTCACATAAGTCTTGTCGAAGAGATTATTGACGCGGAAGCTCGCGTCGACGCCGGGCGTGACATGGTAGGTGAAGGCCGACACCGGCGAGCACATAACCCTCGAGGAAGAGGGTATTGGCGTTGTTGCCCGCGCGCGAGTCGACGAAGCGCAAGCCGAAGCCCGCGTCGAAGGGCAGATCGGCGATGTTGGAATAGGAGGTCCAGAGATTGGCGGTCCAGGTCGGCACATTCGGCGGACGGTTGCCCGTCCCGATCACCAGCGTCGCCGGATCGACGAAGAAGCCGTAGCGCGCATAGGTATAGGCGGCGTTGACCGAGACTTTCCATTGTGGCGTGATCAGAAAATTCGCGGAGGCCTCGACGCCCCGCGACATCTGGCTGCCGATGCTGGACGCGGTGTTCTGCGTCGTCTACGTCAATATGTTTGCGCGGTGAATTTCATAGAGCGCGAGCGTCGCCTCGCCCTTGCCGTCCTGGAACGAGGCCTTGGCGCCGACCTCATATTGGCGCGAGCTGCTCAGATTGAAGTTCTGCGCGGCATTGACGACATAGATCGCCGAGCCGATCGGATCTTTCGCCGTCGTATATTGCCCATAGAGCGAAATGTCCTTCGTCACATCATAGATCAGGCCGACGCGGAAGTCGAAAGGGTGGAAATTACGTCGGAAGCTCGTCGTATTGGAGAATGTGCCGTTCTGATTGTAGTTGACGCGCTCCAATCTCTCGAATTCGTAGCGCGCGCCGGTCACGAGCTTCAGATCGGGACGCAGAGTGAGCACATCCTCGAAAAGCGCGGCGTAATCGTCGATGCGCGTCGGCGAGCGGCGGATCGGCCATTCGCCGGCATAGAGGCCGAAGTCCCCTGGCTCGGTTTCCAAGCGTCGACATAATCGGCGATCGACGCGGTCGGAAAGCCGCGGTCGCGGATGAAATGGGTCGAATTGACGTCGGCGCCGAGCAGGAATTTATTGTCGAAGCCGAGGACCGGACGATCGACCGTCATCGTCAGCGTGTTGTGCTGATCGTGGTACACATAGAAGCGATCACGGGCGATCGTTCCCGCGGGAATGGGATTGCCGAGCGCGTCCGTCCGGCCATTATTGGGGCCGAGGTAAGTGTAGGGCAGGTGGAACAGCAGCGCCCCGCCGGAGCCGCTGAACGGCAGGTAGCCGAGCTCATCGAGGATGACGAGATCGGAATGAACGAGCCGCGCGGCAATCTGCCCGGGCTTGCCCTGATGCTTTTCCGCTTCGAGCGCGTTAGCCGGGCCGAGTGCACCTTCGGCCTGGCGCCGGCGACGTTGATCGCGACCGCGAGCGTGTCGAGACCAAGAGCCCGCTTTGGCCGATCCCCGCCCGCATGTATCGCGCCGAGCGCGGGACGTCGCCGCCCGTCGTGAATTTCGCCTGGACGTTCCTTCGCCGAATCGTCGACGCCGCTCGGGCGCTCGCGACGACGGGGTGAGGGGGCGCTCAAGGCCCGAAATCGCCCCGGATTGTGCCGCCGTGGTTCCGCGGAATTTTCCGGCGCTCTCTCGGCTCTTTGCGCCATCCGTCGAAAACCTTTGTCTCATAAGGCGTCGAATGGCGCGCTGGTCGGGACAAAGACGCGAACATTTATCTAATTGAAATTCATATATAACCTCTCAACAGGCCCCCAAGTGGGGGCAACGCACGAAATTGATGGCTCGTCAGGAGCGATCCCGAGATGGGTTATTCTCTCGGCGCGACGCCACGAGGCACAGCCATAGGCTCGATCAAGGCCAACGGAGTTCTCAGTTCCGGTAATGAGCAAAGAGGCCATGAGCCGGATGCTGTCTGCCAAAACCGGGCGGAGGACGCTGAGTGGTGCTAATTCAGCTGCTTCAGCTGCGAGTGGCGGATCCATTGCAGTGTTAACGCATTCGTTGCAGCATCACCTGCCTGCGGCGGTCTGTTTTTAGACCGATCATTGCGTAGGTATCTGGGCCGATAGCGCCAACGAAGTGAGAGTTCCGATCATGCACATCGTCGGTGGACTTTACAAAGAGGTCTGCGAATTTCCATCGTGGGACGCTGAGTTTGGCTCGGGCGGCCGGGCGGCTGCGGCCATTAGCGCCATCTCGCCAGGCAGCGTTCTCCACACATATACGCACGCGCCCAATGGTCCTGGAATCACAACCCTCCGTAGTTTAGGCGTGGAAGTTCACGCTCAGGCGAGCGGTTCCGGTATCGTGTTCGCATACTTCCACCCGCTCTCAGACCCGCATGTCGAGCCCGCTCCGACAAGCATCTCGCGGCTGCCCCCACTTCGTGTAAGCGGAGACATCGTACTGCGTTTTGGAATGCTCGAGGGCGACGCAATCGTCTCGGCCGGGCGGGCCGTATACGATCCACAGACACGCGGTAATCCTCGGCCGTTCCAGGAAAACGGATCCTTTGCGCGAGAGCTTGCCCTTGTGTTGAATGAGGTGGAAATCTGCGCAATGGCCGGTTGCGACGACACGGCAGTCGCGGCACAGCGTATCTTGGTAAACGATTGCGCTGCAGCGATTGTAGTGAAGCGCGGGACCAAAGGCGCTGAAGTGTATACGGCCAACGGTGCCCGTTCGTATGTACCTGCCTATCGTTCCAGCCACGTCTTCAAAATCGGGACTGGCGACGTGTTCACGGCGATCTTCGCTCACCACTGGGCAGAGCGCGCTAAGCCACCGGAAGAGGCGGCAGACCTCGCATCGCGGGCGGTTGCCGCTTATTGTGAAACCCGTGCATTGCCGACCCGTGAAGGTGCCGGATCGAATATGAAGCCCGTTGGTGGGGCTCCGGTGGGTCCGATCCTTCTCGTCGCGGCTTCTAACACATTAGGCCGCCGCTGGCTCGCTGAGGAGGCGAGGTTTCGACTCGGGCAGCTGGGCGCGGAAGTCGTCGATCCCGTCAGCATTCTGGGCATTGTCGGAAGAGCCGATCGCACACCGTCGGCTGTACTCGCCCTGGCCGAGGGCCTTCGGGAAGAGGATTGGCGGACGGCTACCACGAACGGCGCGCCATTGGTTGTGTTCGCCGAAGCGCTGGCGATCTGCTCGGCTGTGCCTGACCGAGTTAGCGCCACTGTGACAGACGATTTCGCGTCCGCAGCCTATCTCGCCCTATGGTCGGCTTCCTCATTGGTATCTTGAAAACCGTCCCTGAGTATCAGAAGCTGTGCAAGGGTGGGAGGCGGCGGCGCGACAGATGGCCGACATATGCATTTTCTACGCTAGGCAGGATGAAGTCGTGGCGGAGAAGCTGCACACCATATTGTCTGCGCATTGGGACGTGTGGTGGGACCGCGACATAGTCGGATCCTTTTCAGAAGCTATCGAACGAGAGGTCCCGCACGCCGTCTGTGTCGTTCCGATTTGGTCAAACGCCTCCCGCAAAAACGCCAACCTCGGAGATGAGCTACGCCTCGCTATAAAGCACAACAGGCCGCTCATCCCTGTCCGCATTGACGACAGCGACCCACCGTACGGGTATGGGGGACTCAGCTCTGTGGATCTACGTAGTTGGACCGACGGGAGTGAGCACCCCGGGATCCAGAACCTTGCCCATCGAATCGCGCTCACCGCGCCACGGAGGCGTAAGCCCACCCGCCCAGAAAGCATCGGGGGAGGCCGGGTGGAACTGCCCGCATTTTTCTTCTCCGTGTCTTCCTACGAAACCAGATTGCAGCCTCTCGACGCGGTCAGGGCTCTACGCCTCTTTGGAGCTGACACGCTGTTGGTGTCGGCCTACGATCTTGCGTCTGGGCACCGGAGAGCCCAAATCACTGAGGAACTCGTCCGCTTTCGTGATCGCGGTGGCTTTATCCTCGCAGATTCTGGTAATTACGAAGCGACCCGTATCCGTGATCGAACGTGGCGTCCTCGACGGCTGAAGTCTGCGCTTGCTGGGGTTCCAATGGACTGGGCGTGCTCCTTCGACGTGATGAGGCCACCCGTAGATCCATCCGAGGCGGCTGCAAGGGTTGTCGCAGCCGTCGACCGCGACCACAGCAACATCGGCGGGGAGTTGGTTCCGATTGTGCACGCAAGACAGGTCCGCGGTGCAGATCACGATCTGGTCCAACTCCCTAAGGTCATTCACGCAGTCGCGAAGCATCTCGCGCCGCCTATGATTGCAGTGCCCGAGCGGGAACTCGGGTCTGGACTGGTTGAACGAGCCAAGACGGTACGGCGGATCCGCACTAAGCTGGATGAGTTGCCTTTCTACCAGCCCTTGCACCTGCTTGGGACGGGGAATCCATGGAGCATCGCGGTGCTGACCGCGGCCGGGGCAGACAGTTTCGACGGGCTCGAATGGTGCCGGATCGCGATCAACGCTGAAAACGGGATGCTGCATCATCCCCAACATTTCGACCTTTTTGCCTGGCAAGCGAGGGAGGCCGTGTCTCCGGTTACGCAGGCTGCCATCAACGACCCGCGGATTGACTACGCGGGCAAGGTCGCGTTCCACAATCTTGAGTACTTCCGGACGTTCTGCCGCAGGCTCCGGGAGCACTCCACATCCAGCAGAATGGAGGTGTTCATCACAGCTCTGTTGGGGCCGCACAACGTTGCAGAGCTGACGCGTCAATTACCGGAGTTGTTCGCTTGATGCCGTTTACGCCAGACCGCCTTGTGAGTGCGGTCGCCGCTGTGTGCAGTGACATTGTGACTCGCATCGAAACCAATTCTCCTGGCGTGACAGAGCGGCATTTGTGGTGGGAGCTGTCCGCCTGCATCCTCAGCAGCCAAGTTCCGTACTCATTGGCGACCGCGGCGGCGGATGCGATCGACGAAAGTGCCCTCTTGACGAACTCGCACAGTGCTGAAGGACAACTGGCGGCTAAACTAGAGAGCTTACTATCGAAGCCGCTTCAGATAGACGGCCATCTCCGCGCCTATCGATTCCCGAGATCCCGCGCGCGCCAACTGGCAGCCACTCGGTTGGCGGTTACGCGCGCGACGGGCGAACTCGGCAGCCTCCTGGATGGGTTTCCCGACGCCGGGCAGGCCCGCGATTGGTTCGTTCGGCATGCGTCTGGGATTGGCCCTAAGCAGGCGAGCATGTTCCTACGAAATACCGGGGTCAGCTATGATCTCGCCATCCTCGACCGCCATGTCTTAATGTATATGGCGACGCTGGGACTCACCCAATTTCCGATCCGCCACGTCTCCGGAATGCGCCAGTATCAGAGCAACGAGGCAACTCTTCGTGCACATGCCATTAGCCTAGGCTACCCTGTAGGCTTGCTTGATTGGGCGATCTGGATTGTGATGCGGGTCGCCCGAGGCACGCACTAGGAGGCGCTTATAGCATGAGCATCGTCACCCTCGTTTCCGGCGGGCTTGACTCGACACTCGTGGCTTGCCTCGCAAAAGAAGAGCAGGTAGAGCAGTTTCCGTTGTTCATCGACTACGGGCAGCGTGCACGCGACCGCGAACTTGCAGCCTGCCGGAACGCGATGGGCAACCTTGGCCTGCCGCAGCCTCGCGTGGCAAACTTAGCTGGATTCGGCGAGCTTATTCGGTCCGGTTTGACGGACCCCGCACTCCCGATCCTAGAAAACGCTTTCACCCCAGGCAGGAATATGCTGTTTCTGCTCATCGGAGCCGCCTACGCGGCACAGGTGGGAGCCAGGGCTGTTTCGATCGGCCTTCTCCATGAGGAAACGAGCCTTTTCCCAGACCAGACATCCGGCTTCCTCTCTGACACCCAGAGCCTCCTCTCCCGCTGTACGGGACGCCCGATTCAAATCCTCGCCCCCCTTGCGCAGTTCTATAAGCGTGACGTGGTCGAGCTCGCAGGGCAAAAGGGGCTGGTCGGGACCTACTCGTGCCATGCTGGAGGCGACGTGCCCTGTGGCATATGCATCGCATGCCGCGAGTTCGATTTCGGGGAGAGCTAAAATGGGCGGCGGTGGTGGCGGTGCCGGGAATAGACTTGGCGACATCAAGGGCCTTGAAGAGAAGGCAAGGGCGACACTTCGTGAGGGTAAGCGTAACGTTTTTATAAGCTTTGCCGCAGAAGACCTAAATGAGGTTAATCTCTTGCGTGCACAAGCTAAAAACGACCGCAACGACATCGAGTTCAACGACCATTCGGTCAAAGAACCTTACGATAGCAACCGAGCCGATTACATCAAGCAGAAAATCTCGGAGCGCATTGAACGCGCTTCAGTGTGTGTGGTCTATCTGTCGAAGGACACAGCTCAGAGCAGATGGGTGCGTTGGGAAGTCGAACGATCCCTGGAATTAGGGAAGAAGGTCGTGGCCACACATTCGGGTGACCGGCCACCGGCGAACAGCCCGAGCTGGATCCAGGAGAAGGGCATCAAGATCGTCCCATGGTCGGGCTTGGCGGACGAAGTGAAGTAACTGTGAAACAGTCACGCCTTTTTCGCTTTACTGCGCGCTTTCCGGGCGGGTGACTTTCGCCCTTGGCGCTCGAGGGTCGTTGATGAAGCCTTCACGTCCGTACCCAGAGCCGTCAGCGTTGCGATCTTTCCGCTGTTATACGTTTCGATTTCCCATTGGGCCGGGGCTGGGCTGCCTTTCAGAAAGGCCTTTTCATGCTGTTCAGCTTCCTCCGTGTTGCCGAGTGCGAAGGCCATATTAGCCCTGGTCGCCAGGACCCACCGTTGGTCCGACCGCTCGGAGAAAGTTTGGGCCTCCATGATCTCCTTAGTGATCTCATGGACGGCAAGCCTCACCTTTCGAGCGGACATCCTATCGTAAGTGGCCTCGTCAGAGGCGGTCTGTGCCGCCGCGCGGAGATCCAAGCACAACGCAAGGTTCTCCCCATTGTAATAGTCCCGCCTCACCTCAAAACCCCGGCCGTAGCTACGTATTGCGGCGTCGAGCTGGACTTGATCCTTTGTAAGCTCCCAGAGTCGCTTGCGGATTGCTCCGTTGAGTCCAAGGGTTTCGGGATCGTTTGATCGCTCGGGTGCGAGCTCACCTATGATCTCGCGCGCCCGCATCAGCGCCTCCAGCGCGGATGGCTCCTTGGACTTGTAAGTCGCCAGGGCCAACTGCTGGATGATAAAAGGGTCACCCGGTTTTGTTGCCGCGACTGCGGTGAATGCTCTCACCGCGTCGCCAAAACGGCTCTCTCTCATAGCCGCCTCGCCCGCACGCATATGCTCCGAGAGTCGCTCCTGTGCCGCCTCCGTCTCGTTCAGCAGCTCGGCATACTCCTCATCAGAAAGGCGAGGCTGCTGCAGCTTCGGCAAGTATGTATAGACCGGGCTGTCGGGCGTTTGCGACGCCATAACCTCAGCGACGAGTTTTCCAAGTTCGCGACTAGCCCGCGTGGCCTCGCGCTGCCCGATGTCTTGGCCGAGATGTTCGTAGTGAAAGGTGCTGATGTGATTGAGATCGAAGTGGAGCTTCCCGGCTGACTCCTTCATGATGATCGTGGAGTTCGGGCGTAAGGCGTGCCGAACGCCGAGCTCGTAGATCGCGTTCACATTTCCCGTCGAGATGTCCGCAATGACGAGTTCGGCTCGCAAGAGCATCTCGTACATGGCGGTGTCGATAATTCCCGAGTGCATTATCTCGTCCGCGCGGATGCAGCGGAGGTCGTTATTGACAGCAGCGGGCTGGATGATCGCCTCGTAGGTGGCATCGAGGTCCAACGTGCGGCCAGATTCATAATCCGTTTTCTTGCCAAAGCCCATCACTACGAAGCAGATCTTCTTACTTTTCGTATTCACTCTCTGCCTCCAGCGATCGACTCGTCAACGCTGTCACCGGGACTCCTACCTCAAAAAGCTGCTCTATCCTTGCGGTACCATCCTCACCGCATACTCTTGCGGCGACGCGTACCGCCTGAGAGTACATTGACTGCACTCCCCGCGGGCCTTGGGCCTTCGCAAGAGCTTGCCTGTAAAGGGCCTCCGCGCGCGGCAAATCCTTTAGGATTAGGCTGGCTTCCGCCTCTGTCGCCAATCGCCAGTGTTCTACGGCAGCGCCTTTACAGTGCTCCAGCGCCCGCTCAGCCATGTTGCGCGCCGACAATGGCACAGGTTGGTCCAAAGGCGACGCCATGAGATCCAAAAAGGCGATATTGATCGCGTGGTAGTAAGCTTGATCGTGATCGCCACGCCGTTCGGCAGCTTCCAGTCCCTGCAGATAGAGTTCCCGTGCGCGGTCGAGGTCGACTGCTGAACGCTCCACTAGCCATCGCCGTTTCAACCTTCCTGCGAGGATACCGATCGCATCCGTGGTGGATAGACTTCGGTCCCCTTGGCCGTGCCTCTCGAGGATTTCCAAAGCCTCTTGACCTCTGCCGAGACCCTCAAGGGCGAGCGCAAGGCTGGCGAGCGCTGCTTCGTCCAATTCAGCTGCGCGGGGCAGGAGGATGTCCGCGGCCTCGCGGAAGCAGCCGAGTTCGAGCGCAAGCCGGGCTCCGTCAACGGCTCCCGGCACCTGGCCTGCACCGCTTAGCATTTCTACGAGTAACCTGAGCCCACGGTGGTCGGGACAAGTAGGTCTGATGATGCCGAGGTGATCGCCTGGAACGACGGCACGGCAGGCGTCGGGAAACGGCCCCAGCGAGGAGGTGGCAGGTACGAACTCGTCTATATCGCCGGCGACGGCCCTGAACGCGAAAGGCGGGGCGGAGCCGACCCGCGAATTCCAGTCTTCTCGCAGCTTGGTGACGAACGGTCCGTCCGAGGCCATGTCCTTGAATTGCCGCTTCAGGCCGGATACTAGTCCAGACTTCCGCAATCCAGTGCTAGGAGTGCCGAACAACACTACATGGCTAACCTTGCGGCGAAGGGCCTCATCATCGAGCAATGCTCTCTGGACGATAAGGCCGCCCATGCTGTGGGCGACGAGTGCCAGGCATCGGTAGTCTCGGAGGGGAGACAACGAGAGCGCCGTGCGCAGCGATCTGGCGGCGATATCAAGGTCTGGATCCGCAGACCAGACTTGCGGAATGTCCACACGCAACGAAGACGGATAGCCGATCCCGTACACGTCCCACGTCCGGACTGCGGGCTCGGCAAGCAGATGCTCTAGAAAGGGGCGCCAAGTTTGGATCGTCTTGCCAGAAAAGCCATGCAGGAGGACGATGGCGGTCCGGCGGCCACTCGAACGATGCGAAACCAGCGTGGGCTCTGTCGCATTTGGGTAGCCAAGAATCGGCCGGACGATCTGGAAAAGCCACGTCAGCATGTCGGAATCGTTACCTCTGCAAACCCCGCGGCGGTCGCTAAGCGGCGGAATTCCGCCGTGGCGTCATCGCCATTCCGTGGCCGGCCCTCCCAGACGATCATCGCCAAGTGCCGATGGGATCCCGAGGCAACTTCATGGATGATCGTGTGGTTGGTCCGGCGATAAGCGTTCTCATCTCCAGGTCCGCAGTCGAGGACGGTCAAATCACCCGACGCACGGGCGTCGGCGATAAGCCGATCATAGAGAGTCCCCCAGTCACCCGGCCGGTCGATCACCGAAGTGCGTCGAAAAATAGCCGTGTCGAAGGGCAGAATGACACGGCGGCGAATCCCAAGCTCCTCGGCGGTAGCGAGCGCAACAAGATCTGCGCCACACGCAGCAGAGCAGACAAGCTCAGTCACCCGATGATGCACGAACGCCTTGGTCAGCGCAGCCTTCACGGCCGGGACCCGGTCAAGGGGAAAACGGGCGTCGGACGCCTCAGCGTCGTCAATACGACGACCCGCCAGCGCTGCGATTGTGATTGGGTGCTCCGCGCCCAAGGCTAATACCCGATCTTTGCAGCCTTTAATGCTTCGATGATGCGATCCCTCTCGAAGCTGGTCGCCCAGGCAGTGCCGCAGTTGAGCAGACCAGGTGGCGTTACGTTCTCCTTGGCGAGCTTCACCGCAGCAATCTTCAGCTTGATGTCGGCCTGCTTTGCGCGATCGATCTCCCAGGACATCCAATCGCTCCGGTGCGACTTCGAACCGACGAGGACAAGCAGGTGCGTCGCCGACTTCATCATCCTGGCAAGCGCCGATTTGATAACGGCAGCCTCGTCGCTGCCGATCGCGACATTTGGGCCGCGGCTGTCCATCTCAAACTCAAAGTCGGGGTTCGCGTCCCAAGCCTGCAACAAACGCTTGTAGTGCACGTCCTCCGAGTGATCATAGCTGACAAAAACTTTCGGCTTTGCCATAGCGCTAACGTCTCCATGTGATCGAATCCTAGCGGATTGTACGCGAGTCGTGCAGCCATTGAAACACGAACTCGGCGGCTATTTGGCGCTCTGAGATAGGAACTAAGAAGGGTCATCGCACCTCGGGGGCACAGGTATGACCGCTTCAAAATGAAGTGAAATGAGGCCTTTCGTAACGAAATGCAACGATCCGAAATTGGCCGGCTTGCCTCCATCCGTCTCGCGTCTTGAAGGTGGTTCTTGCCGTGATCGATCCTTTTCGAGAAAAGGCACAGCCCGTTGCCGTCCCAGAACAGGGTCTTCAGCGTCGAAGTCTTCTTTCCTCGCAAGGCGAGAGGGGGCCCGAGAACGGGTCTTTCTCAAGCACCTCTTGGACCAGCATGGCGAGGCCGTCCATGCGCTTGCGCATGTCCGCGTAGCCGAGCGCCAGATGCACCTTCACGCCCACCGGAACGACCATCATGGCGCGTCCCTGAACCGCGTCGACATGCATCCGAACGACTTCGGGATCGCTGCCAATAGGTGTGAACACGCGTCGTCCGTCGCTCAATTCGATAGCCGTCATCCCGTCAGGAGCCTGCATGAGGTTCTGCAGAAGATGCACGACCGCCACGCCGTTCGGCAGCTCGACGGGCGCAAGTCGAGCGCGCTTCTTCTGCGCAAAGTCGAACTGCGATCGCCATCGGAACAGAGGGCCGGTGACGATCCCATGCTTCCGCGCCACCGCCGAGACGCTGACTACCCAAAGGATGTACGAAGACCGAACGCTTAAGACCGCCCGATTAAGACGGCAAGATAAAGCGAACTGACGTTCGCACCTCGCGGGGCTCGTAATTTGTTGTCTGCACATTGGTTTTTGCAGGCTACGAATGCGCAGGCATGATACGGCGCGATGTGTGGCGGTTTCCGCCAGAATCGAATTTGTTCGTATTTGCAGCGTGATAGACGCCGGCGTTCGAGAGGCGCCACGTGGCATGTCCCGCCGGCTCTACGCTACAGCGGGTATTTTCACGCCTGACTGCGATCGGCGTTCGATGGCGGTTGCGCAGGCGGATTTTGACGCCGATCGTCTCGCCATGGCGAGCAACGACAGAGACGATTTCCACATTCGACCCGGCCGGTCCCGAGCTGGCGGAAGGAGCGTCCGTCCTCGCTCTCTTTCCTTCGTCCGGCAGGTCGAGATCGCTGTTCGCAAGGCCGGCGGCAATCCGAGCCGGATCGGCCGAGGCTCCGCGGACGCGGTCGGCCGGAAAGGAGGAGAAGGAAGCGGCCGGTTCAACGCGCGGGGACGAGGCGCGAAGGTGGCGGCGTCGCTGCCGAGAGACGGCGGCGGCTGGCGGCGCGACTCCGCCGGACTGTTCCGATCGCGACGTGTCGTCGTCAAGGCGCGCGTCGTGAAGCTCAACCCGCAACGCGGAACGCGCGGTCCAAAGATGCACGGCGCCGCGAGCAAGGCCGTCGACGCCCATCTCCGCTATCTCGAACGCGATGGCGTCACCCGCGACGGCGAGAAGGGCCGCGCCTATTCGGCGACCGAGAACGAGGCGGACGGCCGCACCTTCATCGAGCGCGGACGCGACGACCGTCATCAGTTCCGTTTCATCGTCGCGCCGGAGGATTCCGCCGACATGGCCGACCTGCGCGGCTTTACCCGCGACCTCATGCGGCAGGTGGAGAAGGACCTCGACACGGGCCTCGACTGGATCGCCGTCGACCATCACAACACCGGCCATCCTCACACCCACATCATCGTCCGGGGCGTGCTCGACGACGGCCGCATCCTCAATATCGCCGGCGACTATATCGCTCATGGCGTTCGTCACCATGCGAGCGAGCTGGTCACGCTGGAGCTCGGCCATCAGAGCGAGATCGAGCTTCAGACGAAGCTCGCGAATGAAGTTGCGGCCGAGCGACTGACGCGGCTCGACAAGATGCTGATCGCCGAGCAGCGCGAGCATGGCGCCGTCGATCTCAGGCCCGCCGAGGACGCCTCCTTTCTTGTCCGAGAGAACCGGGCGCTGCTGCTCGGCCGCGCGCGGCGTCTGGAACGCTACGGCCTCGCTGCCGAACTCGAGACGGGGCGGTGGGCGATTTCCGACCGCGCGGAGCAGATGCTGAAGGAACTCGGCGTTCGCAACGAAGCGATCGAGACCATCCGCCGGGCGCTGGCCGGTCACGGTCTGGCGGAGGAGCGCGGCGTCGCCCAATATGTTTGCCACGGGGAGACCGGAAAGGAGCAGATCGTCGGCCGGGTGCTGGCCAAAGGGCTGGCTGGCGACGAGTTGAGTGAGCGAGTCTATCTCATCGTCGACGGCGTCGACGGACGAGTCCATCACATCGAGTTCGCCGATCCGACCCGCATCGAGGAGGTCGGCCGAGGCATGATCGTCGAAGCCGCGCCCGCCGTTTCCGGTCCGAGGCCCGCCGACCGCAACATTGCCATCGTCACGGAGGACGACGGCGTCTACCGCCCGAGCGCTCATCTCGAACGCATTCGCGAGAGCTTCGAGCGGCAGGGCAAGGACCCGGAGGCATTCGTCCGCTTCCATGTTCGCCGGCTGGAGGCGCTGCGCCGGGCCGGGCATGTCGAGCGCGTCGACGCGGATCACTGGCGCGTGCCGAAGGATATCGTCGAGCGTGGCCAAAGTTATGATCTGGCCCATGGTGGCGACGGACTCCGCGTGCGCACGCTCTCGACCTTCGACGTCGAACGGCAGATCGCGAGCGACGGAGCGACGTGGCTCGACTGCGAACTCGTCGCCGACAAGCCGATTCCGTTAGCAGAAGCAGGCTTCGGTCGCGACGTGAAGAATGCGCTCCACCGGCGTGCCGAGCGGCTGGTGGAAATGGGCCTCGCCAAGGATAACGGAAAATCTATCTCCATCTCGCGAAGCGCTATCGCTGCGCTGGAGCGGCGGGAGGTGGAACGTGTCGGCCGGCAGATGGCCGCGGAGCGCGGCTTGTCGTATTCGCCGAGCGGGCCGGGCGAATATGTGTCGGGGCGGATGGCGGGCGTCGCGAATCTCGCCAGTGGGCGCTTCGCGATGATCGAGGACGGCCTTGGCTTCCAGCTCGTGCCTTGGCAGCCCGTTCTCGAGAAGCGCATCGGCCAATATCTCAGCGGCGTTCACCGCGATGGCGGCGGCATCGAGTGGAATCTCGGCCGGAAACGCGGGCTGGGGCTGTGATGAAAGCCTCGAGCCCCGTGGAGGCCCGGCCGCGACCCGAGCCGATGCAAAAAGTCGGGATTGTCGAAACGCAACGGCTCGTGATAGGTTACATGTAACCAATAGGAGACTGATCATGGCCTCGGTAGCGAAGCCCAAGCCCTCCCGCGTCAAGGTGCGGGATCACCGCGAGCGCCTGCGCGCCCAAGGGCTGCGCCCTATACAGATTTGGGTGCCGGATGTGCGCGCCGCTTCCTTCCGGGCGGAGGCGCATCGCCAGTCGCTCGCCGTCGCTATGAGCCCCCATTCTCTCGACGACCAATCGTTCATCGATGCGGTGTCGGTCATCGACATCGATGACAACGGTAACGAATGAGACGCGGCGACATCTGGACCGTTGCCGGCGGCAAGGACTACGCAGGCAAGCCGCGCCCTGTGGTCATCCTACAGGATGACAGTTTCGACGCGACGGACTCCATCACTATTTGCGCTTTCACGACAGACGAGACGGACGCGCCTCTGTTCCGTCTGCCCGTGGAGCCGAACGAGCGCAACGGATTGCGCGTGCCCTGCCGCTTGATGGCGGACAAGGTCACCACCGTTCCGAAATCGAAGATCGGCTCACATATCGGGCGCTTGGACGAAGAGGACATTTTGCGTCTCAACCGAGCGGTGCTCGTCTTCCTCGGACTCGCTGTGTCGCCGAGACCTCGGCGCGCACGGCGATCATGAGTTGGCCGTCATCCGTTCACCGTCTCGATGGCAGTGCGTAGGAAAGCGCATCCCGGAGTAAAATTAGGCCATTCTTGTTCGAGATCGAGCGCGCGATCCTGCCGGGATGTCGCGAGCGCGTGCAAATCCTCTCGATCCTCGCTGCGTCGGCGCCGATCGCCGCGTCGCGTCGACGCGGATTCGAGCTCGGTCGAACATCGATCCAGAAGCCCACCGAGAACTCGAAGCCTGGACTGTCACCGATGATTGGCCCGAAGATGTCCCGGTCACGCGCGCCGAAGTCGATGTAATCGAGGCGTGGCTCGGCGACTTGTTCGACCAACGATTCGGACCACGTCGATGAAGGGACAAGGAAACGAAAATCGCCCACTTGCTGCCGGTCGACGGCGACCCCTCTACTTCTTCAGCCGCACGCCGGCGCCGCCGCCATTCTCGGGAATGAATTCCACGCCTGCATTCTCCAAGGCGATGCGAATAGCGTTCAGGTTTGCAGCGGTTGTTGACGGCTGCCCGTCTTCGCCCTCGGCGCGCCGCACGGTGGCGATGCCGACTTTTGCGGTAGACGCCAAGTCTTCGGCGGTCCAACGAATGAGGGCGCGCGCCGCCCGTATTTGCGCTCCTGTGATCACATACAGCTCATATGATCCAATATTGATCTCTGCAGTGGACGTGATATGATTCCACTCGCATGGTGTTCTAGCTATCACGCCGCCCGAGCAAATGGAAAGAGCCTCGAGCCGTGTACGCCACGAGCCTGTGCGGCCGGACGACGTGCGTCAACACCTCGCCCGGCCTGACCACAACCCGGCTTATGAGGAGCTCGGATCATGGCTGACCCTGAGACTATCACGAGTGCGTCTGCTTTCACGCGAAGGACTTTGTTGATTGCGAGCGTCGGCGCCGTCGCGCCGGCGCCATTCAAGGGCATTGCGGGCGTCGACTCGACTCATACGATGATCGTCGACCCGGCAACATCCCTGTGGACGCGATGGAAGACCGCCCAGGACATCACCGACGTTCTCTGCCAGAAGCAGCAAAGCTTGGAAACCCGATTGATGCAGTTGATCCGCGCGTCAGACAGCGTCGACGATACCGAAGGCGTCGAGGCGGGCTGCGCCATCGAGGAAGAAATCTTTCGCGCGCGCTGGGCTGCCGCCGATTTGGCTGTCGGCTACTCCGAAGCGAAAAAAGACGAAGAGCGAGCCGCAGATATAGCGAAAGACCTCGCCGATGCGCTGGCGGCCACGCCGGCGTCAACCGTCGAAGGCGTCGCGGCCAAGCTCCACGCTGTGCTCCGCGAGGGCGAATGGTGCGAGAACTGCCCCGAATTTCCCTGGCCGCAGGTCCGTTCGGCGCTGACCGACTTGGTCCGTATCGGTCGCCTCGATTCGTTTCCGAAGTTTTGAAGCGGGTCGTGTGACGGCGAGATTGTCGATCTCACAATTTTCGAGCCGCGGTCTCCGCGGCTCGTTTTGCTTCTCATTGCGGGACGATCCGGGGCGATTGTCGCTGGCGCAGCCGAAATTCCGGTGACGCCTGCGAATCTCGGGAATAGACTCGGCCGATTGATCGGACTCGCGCCACGAATTTGATGATGACGGGAGTTTTCCCCATGCCCGATTGCACCCGCGCCGCGCTGTATCTCCGGGTTTCCACAACGCGGCAGGCGGAGGTCGACCTGTCGATCCCCGACCAGCAGGCGCAGACGAGCGCCTATTGCGCACGCCATAGTTGGCGCATCGTCGCCGAATATGTCGAGCCCGGCGCTTCCGCCATGGACGACCATCGTCCCGAATTTCAGCGCATGATCGAGCGCGCTTGCGACGACGATCATCCGATCGACGTCATCGTGGTTCATTCGTTCTCTCGCTTCTTCCGCGACGCCTTCGGCCTAGAAATGTATGTGCGCAGGCTCGCCAAGCACAATGTGCGGCTCGTCTCCATCACCCAGGAGCTCGGCGACGATCCGGCGCAGGTGATGATGCGGCAGGTCGTCACCGGACGAAGCCCGCGATTGCGCGCCGATCGGAAATCGCGCGGGAGGCGCGCGAGCAATGAGCGACCGCCCCACGAAATACGAGTTCGGCTTCACGAAACCGGACCCTCGGACACGGCTCGCCTTTCTGCTCGAGGCGTGGTCGAGCCTCAATCGCCGGGCCGCCGAGCCGAGCGTCCCGTCGCGCGATCTGTTGGAGCATGTCGTCGACGGCCTGACGCCCCAGGCGCGCAATCTGTTCCTTGCCGAAAACCCGGATATCTTCGATCACGTCTTGTCGAAAACCCGTGCCCTTGCGCGCGCGGGGAGACACGTCAACGCCACCGTGTTCGACCTGCGCAGTTTCAAGACCTCGGGAGGCGAGCCCGGCGTCTATGATCGGGCGTTCGCCGCTCGTGTCGTCTACGCCGCGCACATGGGGCTCGGCGGCGGCAGGTCTTTCGAGGCGACGGCCGATGCGCTGCGCGAAGTTTGCGGCGGCCATGCCATCAAAGCATCGCTCACGCGCAATCACATCATGCAGGCGGTGAGGTCGCACCTCTCACGAGAGAAAAGCGCGTGCGAGGCCGCGGATTTGCCGGCCGAGCTGATCTTGACGCGCTCGATATGCGACCTTCGCACTGTCGCCGCGCTCGACAAGGCTCAAGTCTGGTGTGAGTCCGCCGCGCTCGCCATGCACGGCCCAAACCATCCGCGCGGCGCCGCGCTGGCCCGCGAGTTCGAGGCGCTCGAGGGCATGGCGGCGCTACACGATGCGGCTATCGGGCGGTTCAAGGAGATCGTCGACGCCAAGCGCGGCGACGCTGAAACCGTGCGGGCCATAGAAACCCTCGCGGCCGGCGTCGCGCGCGAGCGGCTTCGTCTAGGCGTCGCCGAGGCCGCCTGAACGCCTCGAGGCGTTGAATTTTACCGCGCTTCAATTGAGCGGCCGACGCCCGCGCATGTTGTCGCGTCGAAGCCGTCAGACGACCCCGGAGCCCCGAGCCATGACCCTTTCACCGAACTGCTACGATATCGAAAAGACGCGCCTTGTTTCATTGGCCGCCGCATGCGCGGTAACACGGAAAACGCTGCGCTACCTGCGCCTACGCGCCGAATGCGGCATGTGGCGGGCGCGGCGCGACGGCGACGATTGGCTGATCGATCTTTCTGCGCTGCTCGGCGATCTCGACGACGACCGAGAACGCCATGGCGCTGGCGCGCTGCGCTGTCGTTCCGAACGGCCTTGGTTGCGTCTCGTCGTCGACAAAGATCGCGACGACCCGATCGCTTGACCAAAACGAAACCGGCCGCTCACTGACGAGGAGAGCGGCCGGCCAATAGAAGGAAACGCTTGCATGGGTAGCATATCCTCGAACGGCTCTCGCGACAACGAAAAACCCGGCAAGCTGTTCGGCGAGGTTCTCGGCGGGAGGCTGATCGGCTCGGCGATCGCCGCGCCTCGCCCGGCCGAGCCGTGGTCGTCGCCGATCGCCGCGACGCGCCACGATGCGGCGAGGGCAAACGAGATGGCGCGCGCGGCGACGGATGCAAGAAACCCAAACCCCGCCCCCGATCATTTCGGGGAGTTTTGGGGTCTCGGATATCGCAGATTGATTCCGATCGTTCCGCCCGGCGCCGAGCTATCGGAGCGCTCGCATCTGAAGTCGGAAGATGTCGGCAAAATTCCCGGCCGAAAAAATCCGTCCGGGAAATGGCATGGGTTCAATTGGCAGCAATGCCGAGCGAACGAAAACGACCTGCGCGAATGGCGCAGGTGGGGCGCAGGCGTCGGCCTGTTAACCGGGCCGATCAAGCCGGACGAGCCAGACGGCGAGCAATTGATAGCGATCGATGCCGACGTTCCCGACACGACGCTCGCAGGCAAAGTGCGCTTGATCGTCGAAACGCATTTCGGGAGCCTGCCGATCCGTGTCGGGCGCTATCCGAAAGCGGCTTATTTCCTGCGCTTGTCTGGCCCGATCGGAGCGCCAAAGGTCCACTTCGGGACGAACGCGGCCGGCGAGCCGCTCGTCGTCGAGATTTCAGGCGCGGGCAGGCAGATCGTCGCCGAAGGCGTTCACCCCGCTACGAGCAAGCCCTATTATTGGGCCAAGCCGCTCGTTCCGCTGCACGAGCTGCCGCTCGTGACGCCGGAGAAGTTCGGCGAGTTCATCACGGATTTGTCGAAGCTCCCGGACGCGCGTCTCGACAAAGGGAAGTCGTCGCCCGTTGATCGCGGGCCGGTCGACCCTGAGCGTTTGCGCGGCGACCCGGAGACCGCGGCGAAAGCCGTGCGCGCCCTGCCGAACACGGTCGAGACGTTCCCGGCCTACGACGGCATGATCGAGGTCGGCTGCGCCATTCGGGGCGCATTGCCCGAGGATCCGGACCTCGGCCTCGAGCTTTTTACCGAGTGGTGCGAGAAATGGGACGGCTTCACGGCCGAGAAGCCGTTTTCGGAGGATTTCGTCGAAAGCAAGTGGCGCACGTTCGAAAATCCCCGGCTCGGCGCGCGCTTCCTTTATGAGAAAGCCGCGGACCTGAATCCCGACGGTTTCAGCATGGCCGCCGACGTTTGGTTCAAGCCGATCTCGGCCGAGGAAACCGACGCGCTGGCGAAGGCCGACGAGCTGCGGACTCTGTTCGATGACGAAGCTCGGCGCGTCGAGCCTTCACAGCGCCGGCAGAGGTTCACGCTAGAGCCGTTCGACTCCATAGCAGTCGCCTTGAATGAGGAATGGCTGGTGAAGCGAATGCTCCCCCGCCGAGGCGTCGCAGCGTTCTACGGCGCGTCGCAGTCGTTCAAGAGCTTCGTCGTGTCCGATCTCGCCATGCACGTCGCCCTCGGACGGGAATGGGCCGGCCGGCGCGTCACGCAGGGGGCCGCCGTCTACATCGCCGCCGAGGGCGCGGCAGGCCTACGGAAGCGAAAGATCGGCTTCGAACATTCGCACGCCGATCTGCCTGCGAACGTCCCTTTCTATCTGATTTCAGCGGCGCCGAACTTAGGGACGGAACGGGATGATGTGGCCGAGCTCATAGGGGCGATCGAGGGCGCAGGGTGCGCGCCTGGGCTCGTCGTTATCGACACGCTCGCCCAAACGCTCGGAGGCGGTGACGAGAACGGCAGTGGAATGACGACGTTCCTCGCCAATGCGACCGCTATCGCCAATCGCTTTCGCTGCCTCGTGCTGATCGTCCATCATATCGGCCTGAGCGACGACAAGCGGATGCGCGGCCACTCGAGCGCGATCGGCGCTGTAGACGCGCAAATCTTGGTCGAGCGGCGGCCGGGCGAAATGTCGACGACGCTGACGCTGCAAAAACTGAAAGACGAAGCGTCGAACGTCATGTTGGCGGCGCATCTTTCCCGCGTCGTCATCGGGCGGGACGAAGACGGCGACGACGTGTCGACGCTGGTCGTCGACCGAATAGAGGATACCGAAGCCGCCCCGAGGGCGAGCGCCCCTAAATCGGTCCCCGCTTCGCAACGGCTCTTTATAGATGTTGTCGCCCAGGCGCTCGACGAAGCCGGCGAGCCGTTTGATTTATCATCCGAGGGGCGGACCGTTCGCGCCGTCTCCGATGTGACGGTTCGCGAGAAATATTATGCGCGCATCGGCGAGAGGCCGAAGCCGGGGGATGACCCGCAGAAAATCGCCGAACGCCAACGCAAGGCGTTTAATCGGTCCGTGAAGTCGGCTCTCGACGCCAAGCAGCTCGTTGCAGGCGCTAAAGACGGAGATCGAGTTTTATGGTTCCAAAACCCGGCCCGGAGCGGGACATCCGGGACAGGTCTATAGACACCTGTCCCGTTTGTCCCGCTTTCCATGCCTTTGGCGGGACAGGACAAAGCGGGACATTGTCCCGCATGTCCCGCTTTGTCCCGCTTGTCCCGCTGCGTTCACCGCATTTCCGCAGTTCACCGCAGATGCAACTGCGGAAATGCGGAAGGGCGAAAAGCGGTCGGCGGCGCAACGAGGCACATGGACAGATTGTCCCGTCGCAATATTTGCGCGCGGCGTATTTGAGCCTTCGGGCTTGGGGGCGGAACGCGCGCAAGCCACATTTGCCACGCTTTTGGAAGCGAGCCGAAGAAGCGACGGAAAATAAAAAACGGGAATTGCGAATTTCGAAAAACGGAATTTCGGGCGGAGAGAAAATCGGGCGAAGGAGACGGGGACAGATGCAATCGAATGAGCGGAGCGGCGCGGGACGGAAGTTAGCGCAACATGACGCGCCGGCGGCTGTGGCGTCAGGGGCGTAGCGCCGTTGAAGGCCCCGGAGCATTTCCGACATTGGCGCCAGTCGCCCGCGAGCAGAGCGATCGGTCGGCAGGCGGCGGCGAAGGGCGTCGCTGTGCTGGCCGCCCGGCCGCGGTGTGGCGCACGGACCAAGAGAAGCGGCGGCGCCGAGACCTGCGTGCAACCGGCGATGGCGAACGGCCGCTGCAAATGTCACGGCGGGCTCACGCCGCGCGGCGATCAATGGCACGTCCCCCAATGGTGCGACGATCCCGAGAAGAACTCTCGAAAGGCGCAGACCCGCGCGAAGCGCGCGAAGGCCAGAGAGGCCCGCTTGGCGGCGATGACGCCGGAACAGCGGGAGGCGAGCTTGCGTCGCGCAAAAGCGCTCCGGCCCGCTCCGCAGGCCGTGCGCGAGGCGCGTAAAGTCGAACGGGAACGAAACGCCGAGGCTCGCGCGTTGCTGAACGCCCCGCGTCCGGCGCCTATCGAAGACCCCGAGACGAGGCGCTTACGGGCGATGGTCGCAGTGCTCGAGCGGCAAGTCGAGCAACGACGGCGTGAGGCCGAACTGACGAAGGAGCTCTTTTCATGAGCGACCAATTCGACGATATGGACCCGGCCGAGGCGATGGAAGCGTTACATCGCCGGATTCGGACGGAAGGCGCTGCGAAGGCTTACAAGGCGCTCCTAGCCGTTTGCGAGGACGCGAAATCGCCGGCGCCCGCTCGAGCGACGGCTGGCGTCGCGATTTTGCGTGCGTCCGGAGCATTCGAGCGCGCCGCGGACGAAGGCAAGCGGTCGCTCGACGATCTGAACGTCGAGGAATTGCGAGCGATTCAAAACAAGCTCGTCCGCGATCTCGACGAATTGGAGGGGGGCGCCGGGCCGTCGAGCGAACCGAAGAAGTCGGCGCGCCGCGAGAAGCCGAAAGCGCCTCCGAAGCGAAAGAAGACGTCGGGCTTGTTCGATTGAGCGGCCCGGCGACGGGCGTGCTGGCGCGCCGAAGCCGCCCAGGCCGCTCCGCTGGCGCGGCGATCGACGCTCGGCCAGCTATTCGAACAGCCGCGCTCGGCCGATTTGCTGCCGCAGCCGCGAGACGGCGGCGGGCGTCCAAACACCGCGCCCGAGAGCCGTCGGAACGCCTCGCTCCGTGAGCGCCGCCGCAACCCTGCGCAGCGACGCCGCGCCCTCCGGGTCGATCTGCGCGAGGATCGGCGCGAGCGCCAACGCTCGTTGCACATAGTGACACATATCCGAGAAAGGCGCGCAGGGCACAATTCGGTCGGTCACGGGCGCATGTGGCGCCTGTGACCGACCGAATCGCGGACGCGTGCGCGAACGCGCATTAGATCGTCGGCAGCGCGACGGGACGTCGGACGCCCCCCAAAATGGCGGTAATCAACGCGAGCCGATCGGCCGCGCGAGGATATTCGCCGATCAACCGACACGCTGCGCTGCAGACGGTCGGCTGCTCACAGCGCATCACGTCGGCGGCGATTTCGAACGCCGCAGCCGCAGAGCAGAAAAGAACGCCTCGTCGCTCGGCGTCGGCGAGGTCGTTTCTAATTTCGCGCAACCATCGATGCTCGGCCTCGAGTAAGCGGTCCGAAAGCTGTCCGGAAGTGAGAAGGCTCAATGTTCTACCGCCGGTCATGAACGCCTGCAGCGCAGCGGCGGTCATCTTTTCGATTCCCATCGAGAATCGGATAAGCCCCCCGTGCTCGTCTTCAAGGACCCACATCGTTGTTCCTCCAAAGGTTGATGGCGGTATCCTGGCGTAGGGCACAAATGTATGTCAAGTTATTGATTTGTATAGCATTTCGTCAGACAAAGAAGACGCCGATTTGCAATGATTACAGGCGCTTCGCCGGCCGTGTCTGACGTTTGTCGCGTTGCCGTAAGACGAGCGGGCGGCACGATCGCGCAACGGGCGACTCGCGGCGCGCTACGCCCGGCGATCACAAGCCGCAGCACGGCGGCGCGCCCAACTGGCAATCGGCGCAGCGGCTCGTCGACGCCCGGCGGGCGGCGCGCCGAGGCGATCGGCGGCCGAGGCGCGGCCCGCCCCGGCTATACTCGCTTTCCGATCGCGAACGGGCCCGGAGTCGCTCATAGAAATTTTCGGCGACGCGGAACTTTTCCGCCGCGCGCCGAGCAATCAATCGCGCGCCGACACGAGGCGCAACACCGGCCGGCGTCGCTCCGGCGCCTGCGCCGACCGGGTGCCGGGCGTCGGCAAGCCCGCCAGCTCGGCCGCGTCGGCGCGCGCCAATGCGAGCAATGCGTGCGCTGCGTCGACGGCGCCGGAAGTCAATTTTTCGTCGAGCAGATCGAGCACAGTGACGAGGCGATGCGCAGCGATGTGGGGCGCGAGTAACATCGGGGATTCTCCATGGCGACGGGCAGACGACAGCGCTTAAAACCGAGCCGCTTTTTTTAAGCGCTCGAGCGTGGTCTGCTTCCGATGCTCGCACGACGCGGGCGGCAGTGGAAGGAACTTCGCGCAGTGAGAAAGCCGCAACGAATGCCGGTGGAGCAGGACGGCGAGTTTACGCCGGACCCGCCGACTCCCGATGAAGTCGAATTCGACGCGCGGGTCGAGCAAATCATCGTGCAGTTCGATTTGCGGTACTGCCGTGACGCGGCGAACGCGGCATGGCGACTTTCTCACGCGCTGGCAGCGCTCGAAAAGCTCGCGCTCAACGATCGCAAGCTGTCGCGGTTCGCGGCGAGCGAGGCGCAACGCGACCGGCTTTGCAAGGGCGTCGTGATCGCGACGTGCGATGCGGGCGCCAAATTGCCGCGATCATTCGACCGCGAGCGCCTGGCATGCGGGATGAAGGCCGCCTATGCGCTCGCCTATTCGCTGACCGAGCCGAGCGAACAGCGATTGAGCGAGCATCCCCACGCACAGCCAGACGCGCGCGACCACCTGCGGATACTGCGAAATTTGCTCCACAACTGCAATCTCGAGGCGGACGTCGAACGCCGATCCTGTGACGGTCTCAGGGACTTGGATAAAAGTCGGGACCGGCCGCGGCGCGGTGCGCGTGCAGAGCGCGGGAACGATCGTCGTCCTGCAATCCTCGACGACGCCCGCGGCGCAGGAACCTGACGCTTACGTCGATGGCCAAACGCACAACTTCGTGCGCCTCTGCGGCCAGACGGATGACGTATGGGCAAAGCTTGCCGATGCCGATGTCTCAGAGGCGATCGTCAATTTCGAACCGGACGCGCGCTCCGATTGCGCATGTCGCGGTCGATGGACTCTGATTGCCTGCATGAAGCTTCGCCAGCATTGAGGCTACAATGAAAAAGCGCTTTATCATTGCACTGCTGTCGTCTACCGCCCTTGCTTCGGCCGCTATCGCTGGCGATGCGTGCGTCAATGATAATTGCACGAGCAATCGGGCCTTCACATGGACGCCACAGCAGGCGTTTGTAGCCGCCCCGGCGATTTTCCCGTTCACGACACATAACCCTATCATCGGCGGGACGGTTGGCGATCTCGGCACCCTTGCTCAAGGATCGCGATCCGGCAACACGACGATCTTCGCGACTGCGAACGGCGCGTTCACGAGTGGGCATTATCTCGCGGCCGATGCGAGCGGCAATGTCGTTGATGGCGGCACGCCATGCTGCTCCTCTGGCTCAGTCGCGGCAGGAACGGCCGGTCAACTGTCCTATTATCCCGCATCAGCCGCGGCGGTCGCTGGCAACCCAAATCTGAACATCTCGGCCGGAGCCCTCACACTCGGACAGGCCGGGTCGGTCCAGGGCTCTATCCTCTTCGCTGGCTCTGCCGGCGGCGTGACAGCTCTCGCAGCTCCAACGACAGGTGGCGGGACGATGACGCTCCCCTCGGGCTCTGGGACGCTAGCGACGACGGCGAATATCTCGACCGCGCTTCCTTCCGCGACGACATCGCAGATCTACATCGGCACTGGCGCAGCGGGCGCAGCTGCAGCCTCGTCGGCGATCCCGAATGGGATCACCGCGACGACGCAGCCGACGACCGATAATTCGACGAAGGTTTCGACTGACGCCTTCGTGCGCAATGTGGCCGGGGCTATCAGCGTCGCGGCATTTGGGTCGACTTGCGATGATGCGGCGTTGACCGCAGCCTCGTCTTCACAGCGGACTGTTGTCTTCACGAGCGGGACGGCATGCACAGTATCGAATGACTTGACGCTTTCGGGGGCGTTTCGCTGGATTGTCGAGCAAGGAGCGACAATCAATGTGGCGAGCACGAAGACGCTTACGTTCCCGAGCGAGGCGGAGATAGACGCGGCCCCGTATGCGATATTCACGGGCGCAGGCACGGTGCGCGGGCTGTCTTATCCATATGCAAATTGGTGGCCGAGGGGCGATTTCTCAGCGGCTTTGCAGGCCGCCGCGGACAGCGTTAAATATGCCGGTCCGTATCGCGCAGGTGCATATACCGACAGTGTCGCACGCTTCGGTGTGCGAGTTGCTTGCGGTCTATATATGCTGCAACGTCCCGTGAATTTCTATCCGATCACATGGGCTCCATTGGATACGGGTGGGTGTGCAGATTCGCTCGGAGGCGTGCGCTTTATTGCTTCTGAGACGTTTTCCGGCGGAAACGTGCTGTTCGAATTTCATGGGGCAACGTCGGCCGATCCAGGGGATATATCGGCATTTCTTCATGTGCATGACATGGAGTTCCAGAACAACAGTGGGGCCACCGTCGAAGGCGCGATAGGCATAGGCCAAACCACCGGGGAGGATTTTGTTTCCCAGGATTATAATCTATTCAATAACATCAAGACGTTCAACTTTACTAAGCCTATCATTCATCGTGCCGGGCAGAGGTGGAAATTTGACCAAATTGGAACCTATTCAACTGTCGCGGGAAGCATGTGTTACTATGCCAAGCCGCATGACGTCGCCGGCTCTTTTGTCGGAGACGCTGAAGTCGGCATTTGGAATTGTGCGCCGTGCGAAGCCGGGCCATTGGACGCGTGCCCTGGTTCGGAGACGTTCCATATCGAAGCGTCAGCAGCCGGCACGGGAGTGGGGGCCTATAACCTGAATAGGCTCATGGATTATCACGCAATGAAGGGGGTCAACGTAACGGTCTCGGGCGGGGCGGCGGTTTCCGACATATTCGTGCGACGAGGATATCAGCACGATGGCGTCCCTAATGCCGGGCTTGTTGAGAATGGTCCGCACCTCGTCGGCCGCACTTACGGCGCTGGCAGCATCATCCAGAATGTGATTGTGGACTCTGGTTATCTTCGGGGCTCCGCATACACGCGCACAAACGCGGCCATCGATTTCGAAGCCGACGCTGCGTCTGCCGCCGGCAATGGCATCGACGGTATCGTAATTAGCGGCGCTCATTCGATGAATGACGCTACGACTGTTGTTAGATTTAAAAACGTGAACGGTGGCACGATCTCCGGCATGGAGATGCTGTCGAGCGGTAAGACAGGCTACAACGCGATAGAACTGATCGGATCAACAAGCAACGTGCTGGTCAACGGCGTGAACTCCGCATGGTGCACGAACCCATCTTTCATTTTCGACCATATCGTTCACATCGGCGACACTGCGCATGACAATACGATCGGCGTGATCGCTGCGCCTGGATGCGCAACCGGAACTGTCTTTTCGAATACGTCGAGTGGCACTGGAAACATCGTGCCACTCGACACGACAATCACAAGGCCAAAGAACGGTGGTGGCACCTGTTCTGAAACCATCAAGAATGGAATGGTCGTGGCGTCCAACTGCTGAGGATAACAAAAATGAGAGCAATCGCTATATGCGCTGCGACGGCGCTTAACATCCTACCGGCCAGCGCCGATGACACATGCGTCATCGTTCATATGCAGAGCACTGTGATCGAGCGTGATGCAAAAGGCCTTCGCCGACCGCGTGCGATCGATGAGACCTATCAGGAATGCACGCATCCCGACGGATCGAAATATTTGGTGCGGCGGCAGTAGTCCGCAAGGGTTGTATCGTGACCGCACATTAAAGGAGAAAGGGCGGCGTCTGCCGCCCGCTCTACACGCGCCCAACCATCTTCTGAATAATGCATGGGCGACTTCGCCCCAGACGTCAAAAGTCGCGGATCATTGCAAAACCAAATAGGCAACTCGGATGCCCTACACCGGAGCGACTGGACGGCGCTTCCTGGTGCGCGCTGGGCCGTGTGTTGTCGACGACGAGCCGGAGGTGCGGCCGCGGCCTCGTAGGCGGCTTCATGATTGCCTCGGCGCGACGCATCATCGCTGAAATGAAGGTCTCGCCGATAGTCTCCGCCGGCTTCGGCAGGTCGAGCGGATCGCTTCCTTGTTCGAACATCATCACCAAGCCCCCATTCTCATATTCTCGGCCGACTGCTTGCGCTGCAGCAGGAACTTGTCTTCTTGCGTCCGCACGACGCCATCGCGATCGGCGCGGAACCGCAGTGGAATGCCTGGGTGATCTTCGAGCGCGTGCCATTGCCCGTCTTTGTCCTGCGTCACGACGCGATAGGATGGCGGCTTGCGGCTGGCGACGTCTTCCTGCGTCGTCTGGTCGGCGACGAGGGCATGCGGGCTCCCGAGATATTCCTGCGCGTGGGCGAGCTCTATCCCGTTCCGCTTGGCGACGGTCTCGACGTCGGCCGCGAGCTGGTCGGAGACATATTTGCGCGAGCCGTTGATGTCTGGCGCATAATAGCGCTCGGGCGGATAGGCCATGACGCGGCCGCCGTTGAGATCGGACGCGCCCCATTTCTGGGAGACGCGCTCGAGCGCGCGCTTTTCTGACAGGCTCTTGTCGCCGCTCTCGGCGAAGAGATCGCGATAGGCCGAGCGATAATCCGCGAGCAGTGCCGACGAGCTCATATTCGCATCGTTGCTGACAGGCGAGCCGGGGCTCATGAAGGGGACCCATGAGCCGAACAGCTGCTTCGCGATATGGTCGCTCGACAGGTCCTTGAGCGCCTTATCGGCCTCCTCGCGCCGGCCTTCCTTCGCCACGACGAACGGCGTCGTGACGCACTGCTGATCTATTCGCTCCGCGCGCGGCCGATGTGGTAAAGATGTTCCGGCGTGGGTAGGAGCTGACGCACGAGTCCTTCGTGCGTCAGCTCGCCGCTTTCGAACGCGGCGGGACGAGCCATGCTGAGCGGCGACCAGGATACGATTGCAGCGGCGCAGTCAAGACGCTCGCATTCTGCACAGGGGCGAACTGGACGGCGCATTGACGCGAGAATACCGCGCGTCGACACGACGAGCTCCTCGCTGGTTCCGTTCTGGCCGATGCGCAGCGAACTCGCCTTCTATCCGCGGCCTCCGGTTGCGCGCCTGAGCAGCCAAATCCGCCGAGCGCGCTCGTCGATCATGACCGGGCGCGACGGGCTAAAGGCGAGCAGCCCGTCGCGGCGCAGTTTTCGAACTTTTCCGTCGAGCATCGCAGGATGCGCGCGACTTCGGTCTCGGTCAGCAGCTTCACGACCATGGTTCAGGCCCTCAGCACTGGGGCGAACACCCGGCGGGCTCAAAGCTTGGCAGAGAATATCTTCGGGTATCTCTTACGAACCCCCTGCGTGGTCTCTGTCTCGAGACCGTTCCGCTTATCGAACTCGTGGGCCAGCATGAAGCGGATCGCCTCGAGCGTCTTGCTGATTTGGCAGAGGTAACCCGCACATATAGCGACAGCCGCGACGAGCCAAAAGTCATTTGGTATGTTGAACATCTTTTCTCTCCAAACGATCGAGACGAGCGCTTAGAGGGCGGGTGAGCGAGCCCCCGCATGCGCTCATTGGTTTCGATCGTTGCAATACTCGGCGACTCGGCCCGCGTGTGTCACGCCCCTAAAATTGATCGCCGACTCGGCCGAAACTCGTCAGCCGTCCGGCGTTGAAGCAGGTGAAATATCTGTCCGAGTAATCGCCCGGACGTCGGTTCCAGAAATCACGCCAGAACGAATACATGTAGCAGTCCTCGCCATTTCTCACGCGCCGGCTGTCCGGCTCGCCCAGGATATGCAACGCCTCGGCTTTTGGCATTCCCGGCTCGAGGCCGAGCGTCGCCTGACGCGGCGCGGCGCAGCCGCCAAGCGGGAGAAGTAAGGCCAGCGCCGAAAACAGCCGTCGTGAATTGCTCATGAAAAAAGCTCCCGAGTTCAAGCTCGGGGGCAAAACAGCCGATCGCGCGCCCTGTGTCAAAGGAGCCCACGCTATTTTTTCGTCTGTGGGAAAGCTGTGTGGGAAATCCGCGCCGGGCGGGAGTTTCAGCCGCTAATCATTTGATTTTATTGGCGCGCCCGAAGGGATTCGAACCCCTGACCTCTGCCTTCGGAGGGCAGCGCTCTATCCAGCTGAGCTACGGGCGCGTGAGGCTTCTGCGTCTTCACTATCGCAACCGGGCGGGACCTGCAATCGGGCTCTAGCGGCTTTCGGGCTTTTTGGCCGTTCGCGGCGGCGGCGTCACAGGTCGATGTCCTCGTCGAATATCTCGAGCGGCAGAAGGCGGCGGAAGCGAACCGCGAAACCGTCCTCCGTCTGGCGAATGACCTCGGCTTGTGTCCTTTTGCCGATCGTGACCTTCTCGCCGGGCGGAACCTGCACATCGGTCCTCAGCGAGGCGCCGCTGCGCGATAAATCGAGAATCTCGCAGGGCAGCGTCACCTGCGCCACCGTGAAGGTCGTGAATCGCCGCTTGGGCCGCAGACGCTCATGGGCGCGGCAGCGCGCGGCGTCCGGCGCAAAATGCCGCGTCAGCCAGGCGAATTGCATCGCCACATGGGCCCGTGGCCTGTCTGCGACTTCGAGGCCCAGTGTGAAGCCGCCGTCGAAGAGGCGAATCACGGCCCCGTCGAAGCGCCCCCAGCGGTCGAGATCGAGCGAGACCTTTTCGCCGACCGCGGGCCGATAGTCGCTGCGCAAGGCGACGATCTCCGCCGACATGTCTATGGTGCGGCAAGGGTAGCGGCGCTGGTCGGGCGGCAGAGAGAAGCGGCCGTCGAACCGCGGCTCGGCGATCGTCTCGGCGGCGAGGCGCTCCTCCCCGTTCTTCGGGCGGAAATCATGTCGTCCCACGGCCGTCGCTCCACATGCGCGGCGCTCGCCGATCGATCATGGACCGGGGCGCTGACGAGTTGCGGTCGCTGCACGACCGATAAATATATAGTGATCTCAATAGCCTTTACCCGACGGCGGGGGCCGCCGTCGGGGCTAGAATAAGCATTGTAACGGCGATACGTAAATCGGGCTTGAATCGAAGCGGCGCAATTGACGACGTCGCGATCCGTGACGTCGGCGCCCGCTTGCGCTAGAAGGCGGGTCATGCGCGCGCTTCTTCTCATCTTTCTCGGGGCCGGCTTGGGCGGCGTCCTGAGGCATTTCGTCAATTTAGGGTGTCAGCGCTGGCTGGGCGGGCAATTGCCCTGGGGCGTTTTCATCATAAACGTCACCGGCTCGCTCGCCATGGGCCTCGCCGCCGGCTATTTCGCCTTCAAGGCGGGGGCGGGGTGGTCGCAGTCGGTGCGGCTGTTCGTGACCACGGGCGTGCTCGGAGGCTACACGACCTTCTCCGCTTTCTCGCTCGACGCCGCCGTTCTGATCGAGCGCGGCGACACGCTCTGGGCCGGGCTCTATGTCGGCGGCTCGGTCGGCCTGTCGATCGCCGCGCTGTTTCTCGGACTCTATCTGGTGAGGGCGCTGACGTGAACGGGGCCGCGGCCGAGGCGCCGCAATCGACGCCGGTGCAGACATTGATCGTCGAGGAGGACGAGGCGGGGCTGCGGCTCGACCGCTGGTTCAAGCGGCGCTTTCCGGCGCTGGCCTTGTCGCATCTCGCCAAGATCTGCCGCAAGGGAGAGGTGCGCGTCGACGGCAAGCGCGTCGACACATCCACCCGGCTCGAGCAGAATCAGAAGATTCGCGTGCCGCCGCTGAAGCTGGAGACGGTCGCGGCGCCGGCGATTTTGCGCGCGAGGCCGGAGGACGCCCGCGCGCTCGCCGAGATGACTTTGTTCGAGGATGCGCATCTCATCGTGCTGAACAAGCTCTATGGGCTCGCCGTCCAGGGCGGCTCGGGCATGAAGCGGCACATAGACGGCATGCTCGAATCGCTGGCTGAGGGCGATAAGCGGCCGGTGCTGGTGCATCGGCTCGACCGCGACACGTCCGGGGTGCTGCTGATCGCCAAGAACCGGCGAACCGCCGCCGATCTCGGGGAGATTTTCCGGTCTCGGCAGGCGCAGAAAATCTATTGGGCCCTGGTCGAGGGCGTGCCGAAGCCGGCGCAGGGCCGGGTCTCGCTCTATCTCGCCAAAGGCGCGGAGATGGGCGACGAGCGTTCCCGCCGCACGGGCGAGCGCCGCGCCGCGGAGCCCGCCGACGCGCGGGAGAAAATGCGCGTCGCGCGCCATGGGGACGAGGGAGCGCAGCATTCGCTGACCTATTACGCCATCGTCGACAAGGCGGCGCCGCGCTGCGCCTGGCTGTCGATGAAGCCCATGACAGGGCGCACGCATCAGCTCCGCGCCCATGCGGAGGCGATCGGCTGTCCGATCTTCGGCGATCCCAAATATGGCCATCGCCCGGAGGACGAGATCCGCCGCCGCGATCCGATGCGGGCCATGCCAGCCGAGCTCGAGCCGAAGCTCCATCTGCTGGCGCGGCGGCTGATTCTGCCGCATCCCAAGGGCGGAACGCTCGACGTCACGGCGCCGCTGCCGCCACATATGAAAGAGAGCTGGGAGTTCTTCGGCTTCGACGTCGGGCAGGACGACCCCATATTGGCCGCGCCGGACGTTTGAGGCGTCCGCGCTGGAGGAGACCGCCCATGTCCGGTGAAAGCGAAAATCTCGCAGACGGCTTGTTCGTGCCCGATGAGGAGCGCAATCCCCTGCGCGCCGCCGTGCAGAGGGGCGCGCGACCAGAGCTGCCGAAGCGCTTCTATCGGTCGGCGGAGGTGGGCGAGGCTGAGGGCGGCTATGCTGTTCTGCTCGACGGACGGACGGTCAAGACGCCGGCGCGCCGTGTTTTGACAACGCCGTCCGCGCCTTTGACGACGGCGCTCGCCGCCGAATGGGCGGCGCAGGGCGAAAGGCTCAACCCTTCGTCCATGCCTTTGACAAGACTAGTTAACTCAGCCATCGACGGGGTTGCGGATCGGGCCGAGGAGGCCGCCGCCGACGTCGCCAAATACGCCGGTTCCGATCTCGTGAGCTATCGCGCCGACGAGCCTGCCGGCCTCGCCGCGGCGCAAGCGCAGGCCTGGGACCCGCTGCTCGCTTTCGCCCGGGAGCGGCTGCGCGCGGAACTCGCCGCGACTTCGGGCGTGATGTTTCTCGCCCAACCGCCAGAGGCGCTCGCGGCGGTCGCCGCGGCCGTGCGCGCCTATGCGGGGGAGGGGCACGAGGCGCCCTTTCGCCTCGCGGCGCTCCACGCCATGACGACGCTGACCGGCTCCTGCCTCATCGCGCTGGCGGTGGCGCTCGGCGAAATGGACGCTGAAGCCGCCTGGGCGGCCGCCCATGTCGACGAGGACCATCAAATCAGGGCCTGGGGCGCGGACGAAGAGGCGATGGCGCGCCGGGCGCGCCGATTCGAGGAGATGAAGGCCGCCGCCCGGATCGCCGAATTCTTCGGCGGCGCCGCCTGATTTACGGGCGCCGGCGCGCATTTTTCTGTGGCGCGCGGGCGGGCGGAAGGGCCGTCCGCCCAATCCCTTCGGTAAAGACGCGCTCGGCTCTTGCTTTGACCTATACGCTGGGTTACGGAACGCGCGGTCAGACGGCGCCCGGGGCTCCCGCCCCGCGTCACATCGCCGCCCCCGCCGCAAACGTCGGACACCGCCATGCCGAGCCTGCTCGAACAATATTTGCCGCTCGTGATCTTCATCGCCCTCGCGGCGATCATCGCCGGCGCCCTGCTCGTTCTCCCCTTCCTGGTCGCCTTCAAGGCGCCGGACCCGGAGAAGCTCTCCGCCTATGAGTGCGGCTTCAATCCTTTCGGCGACGCGCGCATGAAATTCGACGTGCGCTTCTATCTCGTCGCTCTGCTCTTCATCGTCTTCGACCTCGAGGTCGCCTTTCTCTTTCCCTGGGCGGTCGCCTTCAAAGAGGCGGGCAGCTTCGGCTTCTGGTCGATGATGTTCTTCCTCGGCGTTCTGACCGTCGGCTTCGTCTATGAATGGCGCAAGGGAGCGCTCGAATGGGATTGATCACTCGCCAGAGCCCGACGCAGATTCCGGCCCTCGTGGCGCCCTCCGCCAAGGGTCTCGTCGATCCGCGCACCGGCAAGCCGGTGGGCGCGGACGATCCCTTCTACCTCGGCCTCAACGACGAGCTGGCCGACAAGGGCTTTCTCGTCACCGCGACCGACGACCTCATCAATTGGGCCCGCACCGGCTCGCTGATGTGGATGACTTTCGGTCTGGCCTGCTGCGCGGTCGAGATGATCCAGGCCGCCATGCCGCGCTATGATCTGGAGCGCTTCGGCTTCGCGCCGCGCGCCAGCCCGCGCCAGTCGGACGTCATCATCATCGCCGGCACGCTCACCAATAAAATGGCGCCGGCGCTGCGCAAGGTCTACGACCAGATGCCGGAGCCGCGTTACGTCATCTCCATGGGCTCCTGCGCCAATGGCGGCGGCTATTACCACTATTCCTATTCGGTGGTGCGCGGCTGCGATCGAATCATTCCGGTCGACATCTATGTCCCCGGTTGTCCGCCTTCGGCCGAGGCGCTCGTCTATGGCGTTCTGCTGCTGCAGAAGAAGATCCGCCGCAGCGGCACGATCGAACGGTGACATTTCGCGCCTCCTCGGGAGCGCGCGCAATAACGAAGAGTGCGATGCGAGCCGACGCGCCATGCGCGGTCGGTTTCTCATGACGCGAGGGTGAGAAATGAGCGCGGAACTCGAAAAGCTCGGCGAGAAGGTCGCCGCGGCCCTGCCGGGCGTGGTCAAGAGCCTGAAAATCGCCTATGGCGAGCTCACCGTGGAAGTGGAGCGCTCGCATTGGTCAGATGTCGCTCGCGTGCTGCGCGACGATCCCGAGTTTCTCTTCGTCAGCTTCACCGATATCACCGCGGCCGATTATCCGGAGCGCGATCTGCGTTTCGACGTGGTGCTGCACCTCCTCTCGCCCAAGCATAATCAGCGCATCCGCGTGAAGACGCAGACCGACGAGAGCACGCCCGTCGCCTCGCTGACCAGCCTCTATCCGGGCGCCGACTGGTTCGAGCGCGAGACCTATGATCTCTTCGGCGTGCTGTTCGATGGCCATCCGGACCTTCGCCGCATCATGACCGACTACGGCTTCGACGGTCATCCGCTGCGCAAGGATTTCCCGATGTCCGGCTATGTCGAGGTGCGCTACGACGACGAGCGCAAGCGGGTCGTCTATGAGCCGCTGAACCTGACCCAAGAATATCGGAAGTTCGATTTCCTCTCGCCATGGGAGGGCGTGCAATACGATCTCCCCGGCGACGAGAAGGCGAGCAAGTGAGAGGGCGAATAGCGAATAGGGAGTAGCGAATAGAGGACTTGAGTCGATCATGGACGGACCGCGATTTCAATCGTATCGAGATCTCAAGGTCTGGCAGGAAGCGATGAACCTCGCCGTCGATTGCTACGAACTCACAGGTAGGTTTCCGAGGGAAGAAATGTACGGGATGACCTCGCAAATTCGTCGTGCGGCCGCGTCGGTGGCCGCGAATATCGCGGAAGGCCACGGCCGCGAGACAACGGGGTCGTTCGTCCAATTCTTGAGAAACGCCCAGGGATCGCTCAAAGAGCTGGAAACGCACTTGCTGCTCGCCGACAGAGTCGGGCTTGCGTCCGCGAGCGCCGTGACGCCTTTGTTGGCGCGCGGCGACGAGATAGGCCGAATGTTGCGTGCGCTGACCCGCTCGCTTCAACGAAAGACAGGAGTGGCGACGACATGACCCACTACTCGCTACTCGCTATTCGCTATTCGCTCTCCCCGCTGGGACTGTCACGATGAACGACCAGAGCCTGCGAAACTTCAACCTCAACTTCGGCCCGCAGCATCCGGCGGCGCATGGCGTGCTGCGCCTGATCCTCGAGCTCGACGGCGAAGTGGTCGAGCGCTGCGATCCGCATGTCGGCTTCCTGCATCGCGGCACAGAGAAGCTGATCGAGGCGCGCACCTATCTGCAGAATGTGCCCTATTTCGACCGGCTCGACTATTGCGCGCCGATGAATCAGGAGCACGCCTTCTGTCTCGGCATAGAGCAATTGCTCGAGGTCGAGGTGCCGCGTCGCGGCCAGCTCATTCGCGTGCTCTATGCCGAGATCGGCCGACTTCTCTCCCATCTCCTCAATGTCACCTCGCAGGCCATGGACGTCGGCGCGCTGACGCCGCCGCTCTGGGGCTATGAGGAGCGCGAGAAGCTCATGGTGTTCTATGAGCGGGCGAGCGGCGCGCGCATGCACGCCAACTACTTCCGTCCGGGCGGCGTCGCTCGCGACCTGCCGGATCGGCTGATCGAGGATATCGGCGCTTTCTGCGATCCGTTCCTGAAGGTCCTCGACGATCTCGACGAGCTCTTCATCGGCAACCGCATCTTCAAGCAGCGCAACGCCGACATCGGCGTCATCTCGCTCGAGGACGCCTGGAAATTCGGCTTCTCCGGCGTGATGGTGCGCGGCTCCGGCGCGCCTTGGGATTTGCGCAAGGCGCGTCCCTACGATTGCTACGAGGAGATGGAGTTCGACATTCCCGTCGGCAAGAATGGCGATTGCTACGACCGCGCGGTCATCCGCATGGAGGAGATGCGCCAGTCGACCTCCATCATCAAGCAATGCGTCGACAAGCTGCTGAAGTCCGAGAATCGCGGCCCGGTGGCGACGGTGAACAACAAAATTTGCTCGCCGCCCCGCGCGGAGATGAAGCGCTCGATGGAGGCGCTCATCCATCACTTCAAGCTCTACACAGAGGGCTTCAAAGTGCCGGCCGGCGAGGTCTACGCCGCGGTCGAGGCGCCCAAGGGCGAGTTCGGCGTCTATCTCGTGTCGGACGGCAGCGACAAGCCCTATCGCTGCAAGCTGCGCGCGCCGGGCTTCGCGCATCTGCAGGCCATGGATTTTCTCTGCAAGGACCATTTGCTTGCCGACGTCTCGGCGATCCTTGGTTCGCTCGATATCGTCTTCGGGGAGGTCGATCGCTGATGTCCATACGTCGTCTCGCTGAAGATCAGCCCGCGAGCTTCGAGTTCACGCCCGAGAATAAGGCGTGGCTCGAGGCGCAAATCGCCAAATATCCTGACGGGCGCCAAGCCTCGATGGTCGTGCCGGCCCTGTGGCAGGCGCAGAAGCAGAACGACTATTGGTTGCCGCAAAAGGCGATCGAGAAAGTCGCGGACACGCTCGGCATGCCGTATATTCGCGTGCTCGAGATCGCGACCTTCTACACGATGTTCAATCTCGAGCCGGTGGGCAAATTCTACGTTCAGCTCTGCGGCACGACGCCCTGCATGCTGCGCGGCTCGGACGAGCTGATCGCGGTGCTCGAGCGTCGAGTAGGGCCCCAGCGTCATGTGACGGCGGACGGGCTGTTCTCCTGGCTCGAGGTCGAGTGCCTCGGCGCCTGCTGCAATGCGCCAATGGTGCAGATCAACGACGATTATTACGAAGATTTGACGGCTGAGAATTTCGAGAAGCTGCTCGACGATCTCGCCGCCGGCCGGCCGGTGAAGATCGGCTCGCAGACGGGCCGCGTCTCCTCGGAGCCGGAGGGCGCGCTGACGAGCCTGACATCCTTCTACGGCGACGGCGCCAAAGCGCAGGCGGAGTGAACGACCCATGCTCGCCGACAAGGACCGCATTTTTACCAATCTCTACGGCATAGGCGACAAGAGCCTCGCCGGAGCCCGCTCGCGCGGCGCCTGGGACAACACCAAGGCGCTGCTGCAGCTCGGCCGCGACAAGATCATTCAGGAAATGAAGGATTCGGGGCTGCGCGGACGCGGCGGCGCCGGCTTCTCCACCGGCCTGAAATGGTCCTTCATGCCCAAGACGCCGGACTCCGCGCGTCCCTCCTATCTCGTCATCAACGCCGACGAGTCGGAGCCGGGCACCTGCAAGGACCGCGAGATCATGCGCAATGATCCGCAGACGCTGATCGAGGGCGCGCTGATCGCCTCCTTCGCCATGGGCGCGCACGCCTCCTACATCTATGTGCGCGGCGAGTTCATCGCGGAGCGCATTGCGCTGCAAAAGGCGATCGATGAGGCCTATGACGCCAAGCTCATCGGCAAGGACAATATTCACGGCTATCCCTTCGATCTCTATGTGCATCACGGCGCCGGCGCTTATATCTGCGGCGAGGAGACGGCGCTGATCGAGAGTCTCGAGGGCAAGAAGGGCATGCCGCGCCTGAAGCCGCCGTTCCCGGCCAATGTCGGCCTCTACGGTTGCCCGACGACGGTCAATAATGTCGAATCCATCGCCGTCGCGCCGACGATTCTGCGCCGCGGCGCGAGCTGGTTCGCCGGCATCGGCAAGCCCAACAACACGGGCACCAAGCTCTTTTCCATCTCCGGCCATGTGAATAAGCCGTGCAATGTGGAAGAGGCCATGTCCATTCCCTTCCGCGAGCTGATCGATCGCCATTGCGGCGGCGTGCGCGGCGGCTCGGACAATCTTCTCGCCGTCATTCCCGGCGGCTCCTCGGTGCGTCTCGTGCCGGCGGATCAGATCATCGACTGTCCGATGGATTTCGACAGCCTCGTCAAGCTCGGCTCCGGCCTCGGCACGGCGGCGGTCATCGTGATGGACAAGTCGACCGACATCATCCGCGCCATCGCCCGCATCTCATATTTCTACAAGCATGAGAGCTGCGGCCAGTGCACGCCCTGCCGCGAAGGCACGGGCTGGATGTGGCGCGTCGTCACCCGCATGGCGGAAGGCCGCGCCCATAAGCGCGAGATCGATATGCTGTTCGACGTATCGAAGCAGATCGAGGGACACACGATCTGCGCGCTCGGCGATGCGGCGGCTTGGCCGATCCAGGGTCTCATCAATCATTTCCGTGGCGAAATCGAGAAGCGCATCGATCGTTATGCGGCCAATCCGCATCCCGATCCGGTGCGCGTGGCGGCGGAGTAAGGCATTCCAATGACCAGAATTCTCGTCGATGGCGTCGAGGTCGATGTTCCGGCCGAATATACGCTGCTGCAGGCCTGCGAGGAGGCCGGCGCCGAAGTGCCGCGCTTCTGCTTCCACGAGCGTTTGTCGATCGCCGGCAATTGCCGCATGTGTCTCGTCGAGGTGAAGGGCGGCCCGCCGAAGCCGCAGGCTTCATGCGCCGTCGCTGTGAAGGATTTGCGTCCCGGCCCCGATGGCGCGCCGCCGGAAGTCTTCACCAAGACTCCGATGGTGAAGAAAGCGCGCGAAGGCGTGATGGAGTTCCTGCTCGTCAATCACCCGCTCGACTGTCCGATCTGCGATCAGGGCGGCGAGTGTGATCTGCAGGATCAGGCGCTCGCCTTCGGCGGCGACAGCTCGCGTTACGCCGAGAACAAGCGCGCGGTCGAGGACAAATATATCGGTCCGCTCGTCAAGACGGCGATGACCCGCTGCATCCATTGCACCCGTTGCGTGCGCTTTTCGGCGGAGATCGCCGGCACTAGCGACATGGGCGCGATCGGCCGCGGCGAGGATATGGAGATCACCACCTATCTGCAGAGCGCGATGACCTCCGAGCTGCAGGGTAATGTGACCGATCTCTGTCCCGTCGGCGCGCTTCTGCCCAAGCCGCAGAATTTTCGCGCCCGCCCGTGGGAGTATCAAAAGACCGAGACGATCGACGTGCAGGACGCGCTCGGCTCGGCGATCCGCGTCGACGCCCGCGGTCGCGAGGTGATCCGCATTCTGCCGCGCCTCAATGAGGCGGTGAATGAGGAGTGGATCTCCGACAAGACGCGTCAGGTCGTCGACGGATTGAAGGCGCAGCGTCTCGACCGTCCCTATATCCGCGAGAATGGCCGGCTGCGTCCCGCCTCCTGGCAGGAGGCGCTCGGAACTGTGGCCGCCAAGACGAAGGCGACGAAAGCGGAGAAGATCGGCGCCCTCGTCGGCGATCTCGCCGCGCTCGAGGAGATCTTCGCGCTGAAGCTGCTCGTCGAGGGCCTCGGCAGCGTCAATCTCGACGCGCGTCAGGACGGGACCAAGCTCGATCCGCGATTCGGCCGCGCCTCTTACCTCTTCAACGCCACGATCGCCGGCGTCGACCAGGCGGATTCGCTGCTCATCATCGGCTCCAATCCGCGCAAGGAAGCGCCAGTGCTCAATGCGCGCATCCGCAAGCGCTGGCTGAAGGGCGATTTCCCGATCTCGCTGATCGGTGAGCCTGCCGATCTCACCTATGACTATGACTATCTCGGCGCCGGGCCGGACGCGCTGGCGCGCTTCGTCGAAAGCGCGCCGACAGGCTCCTCCAAGCGCATCGTGCTGATCGGCCAGGGCGCGCTGACGCGACCCGACGGCCGCGCCATTCTGGCGCTCGCCGCCCAGGCCGCGAGAAAGCATGGCGGTCTCTCCGAGGGGTGGAACGGCTTCAGCGTGCTGCATACGGCGGCCGCGCGCGTCGGCGCGCTCGATCTCGGCTTCACGCCGGGGCAGGGCAGTCTCGACGCCGCCGAGATCGCCAAGGCCGGCGCGCTCGATCTCGTCTTCAACCTCGGCGCGGACGAGATCGCGATCGAGCCCGGCGCTTTCGTCGTCTATATCGGCACGCATGGCGATAAGGGCGCGCATCGCGCCGACGTCATCCTGCCGGGAGCGGCCTATACCGAGAAGCTCGGGCTCTATGTGAATACGGAAGGCCGCGTGCAGGAGGCGTTGCGCGCTGCGTTCCCGCCGGGCGACGCCCGCGAGGATTGGGCGATCCTGCGCGCGCTCTCCGGCGCGCTCGGTTCGCCGCTGCCTTTCGATTCGCTGCAGCAGCTGCGCGCCAAGCTCGGCGAGGCGCATCCGCATCTGCGCAAGCTGGACCAGATCGAGCCGGGCTCTGCCGCAGATCTCGAGGCGGTGGCGCTGCAGCCGGCGACGGCGTGGAAGGATGATTTCGTCCCCGCGATCGCCGATTTTTATCTCACCAATCCGATCGCGCGCGCCTCGGCCACAATGGCGGAATGTTCGGCGCTGGCGCAGAGCCGGCTGAAACAGGCTGCGGAATAGGAGCAAGGGACGTGATCGACGGCTGGCTGCTGAACCTTCTCCTGATCATCGTGAAGAGCGTCGTTCTCACCGTCGCTCTGCTGATCTATCTCGCCTATGCGATCTATATCGACCGCAAGGTGTGGGCCGCCGTGCAGCTGCGCCGCGGTCCCAATGTCGTCGGACCCTGGGGCCTGCTCCAGAGCTTCGCCGACATGTTGAAGTTCGTGCTGAAAGAGCCGGTGATCCCGGACACGGCGAACAAGGGCGTGTTTTTGCTCGCGCCTTTCGTGACCGCAATGCTGGCGGTCGCCGCCTGGGCGGTCATTCCGGTCGCCGACGGCTGGGCGGTCGCCGATCTCAATGTCGGCATTCTCTATATTTTCGCCATCTCCTCGCTCGGCGTCTATGGCATCATCATGGGCGGCTGGGCGTCGAACTCGAAATATCCGTTCCTGTCGGCGCTGCGCTCGGCGGCGCAAATGGTGTCCTATGAGGTCTCGATCGGCTTCGTCATCATCACCGTGCTGCTCTGCGCCGGCTCGCTGAACCTCACCGAGATCGTTCGCGCGCAGGACACGCAATATGGAATGCTCGGCTGGTATTGGCTGCGCCTCTTGCCGATGTTCGTGATCTTCTTCATCTCGGCGCTGGCCGAGACGAACCGTCCGCCCTTCGATCTCGTCGAGGCGGAATCGGAGCTCGTCGCCGGCTTCATGATCGAATATTCGGCGACGCCCTACATGCTGTTCATGCTCGGCGAATATGTGGCGATCCTGACCATGTGCGCCCTGCTGACGATCCTCTTCTTCGGCGGCTGGCTGCCGCCGGTGAATGTCGCGCCGCTCACGCTCGTGCCGGGCGCTGTGTGGTTCGTCCTGAAGGTCACTTTCTTCTTCTTCTTCTTCGCCATGGTGAAGGCCTTCGTGCCGCGCTACCGCTATGACCAGCTCATGCGGCTCGGCTGGAAGGTCTTCCTGCCCATCTCGCTCGTCATGGTCATCGTCGTCGCGGCCGTGCTGCAATTCGCCGGCTCGGCGGGCGCGAACTAAGGGGTGACGTCATGAAGCTCGATCAAGCGGCAAAGTCGCTCTTCCTCGCGGAGTTCATTGCGGCCTTCTTCCTGTCGATGCGTTACTTCTTCAAGCCGAAGGCGACGCTCAACTATCCGCATGAGAAGAACCCGATCTCGCCGCGCTTCCGCGGCGAGCATGCGCTGCGCCGCTATCCCAATGGCGAGGAGCGCTGCATCGCCTGCAAGCTCTGCGAGGCGATCTGCCCGGCGCAGGCGATCACCATCGAGGCCGGCCCGCGCCGCAATGACGGCACCCGCCGCACGACGCGCTATGACATCGACATGGTGAAATGCATCTATTGCGGCTTCTGCCAGGAGGCCTGCCCGGTCGACGCCATCGTCGAGGGGCCGAACCAGGAATTCGCGGTCGAGACGCGCGAGGAGCTCTACTACAATAAGGAGCGCCTGCTCGAGAACGGCGCACGCTGGGAGCGCGAGATCGCGCGCAATATCGCGCTCGATTCTCCCTATCGCTAAAGGCGAGGATCGCTCGGACAACGAGGCTCTCGAGAGAGGACGACAAAGTGGCTGTGGCATTCTTCTATCTCTTCTCGGCGGTGCTGATCGCATCGGCTTTCGCGGTGATCGTCTCGCGCAATCCGGTCCATTCGGTGCTCTATCTCATCCTCGCTTTCGTCAATGGCGCGGGGCTCTTCCTGCTCGCCGGGGCCGAATTCCTCGCCATGATCCTCATCGTCGTCTATGTCGGCGCGGTCGCAGTCTTGTTCCTCTTTGTCGTGATGATGCTGGACGTCGACTTCGCCGCTTTGCGCCAGGGCTTCAGCAAGCATCTTCCGGTGGGCGCCGCGGTGGGCGCGGTGGTGCTCGGCGAGCTCGGCTTTGTCGCGCTCGGCTGGCAGAGCGCCCCTGGCGCGCAGGAGGCCGCCGCTGCGCCGATCGTCGCGGGCGTCTCCAATACGGCCGCGCTGGGGCAGGTGCTCTACACCAAATATTTCCTCTTCTTCCAGGCCTCGGCTCTGGTGCTGCTCACCGCCATGATCGGCGCGATCGTGCTGACGCTGCATCACCGGCCCGGCGTCAAGCGGCAGAAGATCGAGGAGCAGAACGCGCGCACGCGCGACAATGTCATCGAGATCAAGAAAGTGCCCTCGCGGGCGGGCGTCTGAGGGGATCGCAGCAATGGTCGTCGGCCTCACTCATTATCTCGTCGTCTCGGCGATCCTGTTCACGCTCGGAGTCGCGGGCATCATCCTCAACCGCAAGAACATCATCATCATATTGATGTCGGTCGAGCTGATCCTGCTCGCGGTCAACATCAATCTCGTGGCCTTCTCGGCGTCGCTCGGCGATCTGACCGGACAGGTCTTCGCTCTGTTCATCCTCACGGTGGCGGCGGCGGAGGCGGCCATCGGCCTCGCCATTCTCGTCACCTATTTCCGCAACCGCGGCACGATCGCGGTCGAGGACATCAACTCTCTGAAGGGCTGAGCGCCGATGATCCAAGCAATCGTCTTCCTGCCGCTCATCGGCTTTCTCGTCGCGGGCCTGTTCGGGCGGCGCATCGGCGCGCGCGCGTCCGAGCTCGTGACGACGACGCTGCTGTTCATCGCGGCCGGCTTCTCCTGGATCGTGTTCTTCGACGTGGCGCTCGGCCACGGCCACGCCAGCGCGCCTGTGCTCGCCAATTGGTTCACCTCGGGCAAGCTCAGCGTCGATTGGGCGTTGCGCGTCGACTCGCTGACGGCGGTGATGCTCGTCGTCGTGAACACCGTCTCGGCGCTCGTGCATTTCTATTCGATCGGCTATATGCACGAGGATCCGAGCCGTCCGCGCTTCTTCGCCTATCTGTCGCTCTTCACTTTCGCCATGCTCTCGCTGGTGACGGCCGATAATCTCGTCCAGATGTTCTTCGGCTGGGAGGGCGTCGGCCTCGCTTCTTATCTGCTCATCGGCTTCTGGTATCAGAAGCCGTCGGCCAACGCCGCGGCCATCAAGGCTTTCGTCGTCAACCGCGTCGGCGATTTCGGCTTCGCGCTCGGCATTTTCCTCGTCTTCCAGCTCACGCAATCCTTGAGCTTCGAGCAGGTGTTCGCCGCCGTTCCCGGCATCGCGGGCCATAAGATCCATGTGTTCGGAGCCGATTTCGACGCGCTGACGCTGGCGACCTTCCTGCTCTTCATCGGCGCGATGGGCAAATCGGCGCAATTCCTGCTGCACACCTGGCTGCCGGATGCGATGGAGGGCCCGACGCCGGTCTCCGCCCTCATCCATGCCGCGACAATGGTGACCGCGGGCGTGTTCATGGTCGCGCGCCTGTCGCCGATCTTCGAATATGCGCCGGACACGCTCGCCTTCGTCACGCTGATCGGCGGCATAACGGCTTTCTTCGCGGCGACGATCGGTCTCGTGCAGAACGACATCAAGCGCGTCATCGCTTATTCGACCTGCTCGCAGCTCGGCTATATGTTCGTGGCGGAAGGCGTCGGCGCCTATTCGCTCGGCGTGTTCCACCTCTTCACCCACGCCTTCTTCAAGGCGCTGCTGTTCCTCGGGGCCGGCTCGGTCATCCATGCGATGCATCACGAGCAGGACATGCGGAACATGGGCGGCCTGTGGAACAAGATTCCCTTCACCTTCGCCATGATGACGATCGGCACTCTGGCGCTCACCGGCGTCGGCATTCCGGGGACGGAGCTCGGCTTCGCGGGCTTCTTCTCCAAGGATGCGATCATCGAGGCGGCCTTCGCTGCCGGAGAGCATCGCAGCGTCGCTTATTTCGCCTTCGTCTCGACTGTGGTCGCGGCGGGCCTCACCTCCTTCTATTCCTGGCGTCTCGTCTTCATGACCTTCTTCGGCAAGGCGAAGGAGGCGCATGGCGACGCGCATGCAGCGCATAGCGACGCTCACGCGCATGACGACGACCATGCTCATGACGACCACGCGCATGACGCCCATGGCCATGGCCATCACGCGCCGCACGAGTCGCCCATCGTCATGCTGATTCCGCTCGCCGTTCTGGCGGTGGGCGCGGTCGTTGCGGGCGCCGTGTTCATGGGCGACTTCGCCGGGCATGCCTATGACGAATTCTGGAAGGGTGCTCTGTTCACCGGCCATGACAATCACATTCTGCACGCGATGCATGAGATCCCGCATTGGGTTTCCTATGCCGCGACGGTGATGATGGTTTTGGGCTTCCTCGTCGCCTTCTTCGTCTACCAACTCGCCCCGGGCACTGCGCAGAAGATCGCGCACGCCTTCCCGCGGCTCTACCGCTTCCTGCTCAACAAATGGTATTTCGACGAGCTCTATGACGCGATCTTCGTGCGTCCGACCTTCGCGCTCGGTCGTCTGCTGTGGAAGGGTGGCGACGGACGCATCATCGATGGGCTCGGACCCGATGGGATCGCCGCGCGTGTCGTCGATGGCGCGCGTCTCGCGGTGAAGCTGCAGACCGGATATGTCTATCACTACGCCTTCGCCATGCTGATCGGCGTCGCGGCGGTCGTCACCTGGTTCGTCGCGGGAGGTCTGCGCTGATGTTCGGTTTCGGCATTCTCACGGGCCTCACCTTTCTGCCGCTCGTCGGCGCGGCCTTTATCCTCACGCTGAAGGGCGAGAGCGAGGCGGTGCTGCGCAACGCCAAATGGGCGGCGCTGCTGACGACCATCGTCGTCTTCCTGCTCTCGCTCGTCGTCTGGGGGCGCTTCGACACGGCGAGCGCCGCCTTCCAGCTCGTCGAGCAGAAGAGCTGGTTCGGCTCCGGCCTCACCTACAAAATGGGCGTGGACGGCTTTTCCATACCCTTCGTGCTGCTGACGACATTCCTGACGCCTTTCGCCATTCTCGCCTCCTGGGACTCGGTGAAGTTTCGTCTGAAGGAATATCTCATCGCCTTCCTCGTCCTCGAGACGCTGATGATCGGCGTCTTCTGCGCGCTCGATCTCGTCCTCTTCTACCTCTTCTTCGAGGGCGGCCTCATTCCGATGTTCCTCATCATCGGCATTTGGGGCGGCAAGAGGCGCGTCTATGCGAGCTTCAAATTCTTCCTCTACACGCTCGTGGGCTCGCTCTTGATGCTCATCGCCATTCTGGCGATCTATGGCAAGACGGGCACGACCGACATCGTCACTCTGCTGGAGACGCAGTTCCCGCCGTCGATGCAGACATGGCTGTGGCTCGCCTTCTTCGCCTCCTTCGCGGTGAAGATGCCCATGTGGCCGGTCCACACTTGGCTGCCCGACGCTCACGTCGAGGCGCCGACCGCGGGCTCGGTGATCCTCGCCGCCATTCTGCTGAAAATGGGCGGCTACGGCTTCATCCGCTTCTCGCTGCCCATGTTCCCGGACGCTTCGGCCTATTTCGCGCCGCTCATTTATGCGCTGTCGGTCATCGCCGTCATCTACACTTCGCTGGTCGCGCTGGTGCAGGAGGACATCAAGAAACTCATCGCCTATTCGTCGATCGCGCATATGGGCTTCGTCACCATGGGCCTGTTCACGCTGACGACCCAGGGCGTGCAGGGCGCGATGTTCCTGATGATCTCGCACGGCTTCGTCTCCGGCGCGCTGTTCCTCTGCGTCGGCGTGATCTACGACCGCATGCATACGCGTGAGATCGCGGCCTATGGCGGCCTCGTCAATCGCATGCCGCTCTATGCCGTCACCTTCATGATCTTCACCATGGCCAATGTCGGCCTGCCGGGAACCTCCGGCTTCGTCGGCGAATTCCTGACGCTGACCGGCGCCTTTGTCGCCAATAGCTGGGTGGCGCTGTTCGCGACGACGGGCGTCGTGCTGTCGGCGGCCTATGCGCTCTATCTCTATCGGCGCGTCGTCTTCGGCGCGCTCGAGAAGCCGTCGCTGCAGACGATCAGCGATCTCTCTGCGCGCGAGCTTGTGCTCTTCGTGCCGCTGATCATCCTCACCATCTATTACGGCGTGCGGCCGGGGCCGATCCTCGAGGCCTCCGCGGCTTCCGTCGCCAATCTCCTGCAATCTCACACGGCCCTGGCCAATGCGGCGAAAATCGTCGCCCAGGCCGTTCAATGATCGGTCGCTGACGATGTCGTTCTCAACCGCCCTCGCGCATCACTTCCTGCCGGAAACCATTCTCGTCCTCGGCGTGCTGGCGCTGATCCTCATCGGCGCCTGGCGCGGGACGCGGGCCTTCGGCCTCGTCAACGAGCTCGCCGCGGCGCTGATCGGGCTCGCCATTCTGGCGCTGTTCTTCGGCCAGACGTCGGAAGCCTCGCTGTTCGAAGGAGCTTTCGTCGACGACGCCTTCGCGCGCTTCGTGAAAGTGCTGACGCTCGTCGGCTCGCTGGTGACGATACTGATGTCGCGCGACTATCTGCAGCGCGCCCGGCTCGGCAATTTCGAATTCCCGGTGCTGGTTCTGCTGTCGACGGTCGGCATGCTGCTGCTCGTCTCGGCCGATAATCTCATCGCGCTCTATCTCGGCCTCGAGCTGATGTCGCTCGCGCTCTATGTCGTCGCCGCATTCGACCGCGACGATGCGCGCGCCTCCGAGGCGGGCCTCAAATATTTCGTGCTCGGCGCTCTGTCGTCCGGCATGCTGCTCTATGGCGCCTCGCTTCTCTATGGCTTCGCGGGCACGATCTCCTTCGACGGCATCGCCAAATCGATCACCGGCGCGCCGCCGCTCGGGGTGATCTTCGGCCTCGTCTTCGTGCTGGCCGGGCTCGCCTTCAAAATGTCCGCCGCGCCCTTCCATATGTGGACGCCGGACGTCTATGAGGGCGCGCCGACGCCGGTCACCGCCTTCTTCGCTTCGGCGCCGAAGATGGCGGCCGTGGCGATCACCGCGCGCATCGTCTTCACGGCCTTTCCGGGCATTGTCGGGCAATGGCAGCAGATCGTGATCTTCCTCGCCATCGCCTCCATGCTGCTCGGCTCCTTCGCGGCGATCGGCCAGACCAACATCAAGCGCCTGATGGCCTATTCCTCGATCGGCCATATGGGTTTCGCCCTTGTCGGTCTCGCTGCGGGCAATGAGGCGGGCGTGCGCGGCGTCGCCATCTATCTCGCCATCTATCTGGTGATGACGCTCGGCGCCTTCGCCGCCATTCTGCAGATGCGCGTCGACGGCCGTCCGGTCGAGAAGATCGCCGATCTCTCCGGCCTGTCCCGCAACAATGGCGTCGCGGCCTTCTTCCTCGCCATGCTGATGTTCTCGCTCGCGGGCGTGCCGCCGCTCGCCGGCTTCTTCGCGAAATACTATGTGCTGCTGGCCGCGGTCGAGGCCGGGCTCTTTCCGCTCGCCATCGTCGGCGTGCTGGCGAGCGCGATTTCGGCCTTTTATTATCTGCGCGTCGTCAAGGTGATCTATTTCGACGATCCGGCTCCGGCCTTCGATCAGTCGCCCTTGTCCTTGCGTGCGGTGCTCGCGGTCTCGACGCTGTTCCTGCTCGGCTTCTGGCTCTACCCGGCGCCGGTCGTGGAAGCGGCGACGGCGGCGGCGAAATCCTTGTTCTGATGGAGGACGCGAAGCTCGGTGATCGTGCTCTCTCGCGCGGCGTTCGTCTCGAGATTTACGACGAAATCGATTCGACGAACGACGAAGCCAAGCGGCGAGGGGAGGGGGGCGACGCGGGGCCTTTGTGGATCGTCGCCGCCCGCCAGACCAAAGGGCGTGGCCGCCTCGGCCGCAGCTGGAGCTCGCTCGACGGCAATCTTCATGCGAGCCTGCTGCTGTCGGGTTTCGGCCCTCCGGCGCTTGCGCCGCAACTCGGCTTCGTGGCCGGCCTCGCGACGATCGCGGCGCTGATCGAAGCGACTGGCGCCGCCGATCGCCTCGCGCTCAAATGGCCGAACGACGTGCTGCTCGACGGAGAGAAGCTGGCGGGCGTGCTGCTCGAGGGCGTCCAGCCGGCCGTCGGCGCGCCGGGCGCGTTTTTCGGCTGTGTCATCGGCGTCGGGGTGAACTGCGTCGCAGCGCCGCGCGATCTTCCGGTCGCGGCGAGCGATCTGTCGCGGCTCGGCCGCGCCCCCAGCGCCGGCGCGCTCTTTGCTTTGCTTTCCGACAAAATGGAGGAGACGCTGGCTCTCTGGGCGGGCGGCTCTGGATTTTCCGTGCTGCGCGAGCGCTGGCTCGGACATGCGGCCGGATTGGGCGGCGAGATCGAGGCGCGGCTTCCGCGCGAAACGGTTTCCGGGGTCTTCGAGACGATCGACGCCGACGGACGCCTCATTATTTCTACCCGCAGCGGCCGACGCGCCATCGAAGCGGGAGACATTTTCTTGCCGGCCCTCGCGGCGGCCCGGCCCCAGCCGGAGCGTGGCGGATGAACGAAGAAACCAACGAATTCGTCTTTGCGCCCTTGGGCGGTCTGGGCGAGATCGGGATGAACGCCGCTCTCTATGGCTTCGGCCCGCCGAAGGCTCGGCAATGGCTGATGGTCGATTGCGGCCTGGCCTTTCCGGGCCCGGAGTTGCCGGGCGTCGATCTGCTGATGCCGGACGTGTCTTTCGTCGAAAAAATCCGCCGCGATCTCGTGGGGCTGGTCATCACCCACGCGCATGAGGATCATATCGGCGCCTTGTCCTTCCTGTGGCCGAAGCTCGGTTGCACCGTCTATGCGACCCGTTTCGCGGCCGGCCTGCTCGAGGCGCGGCGCCTCGGCGAGGCCGGCGCGCCGAATGTGAAGGTCGTCACCGTGGCGACCGGCCAACGCCTCGACATCGGCCCTTTCGACGTCGAATTCGTCGCCGTGGCTCATTCGATTCCGGAGGCCAATGCGCTGGCGATCCGGACGCCGCTCGGGCTCGCCATTCACACCGGCGACTGGAAGATCGACCCCGAGCCCGGCGTCGGCCATCGCATCGACGCGGCCCGGCTGCGGGCGCTCGGCGACGAGGGCGTCGACGCGCTCATCTGCGACTCGACCAATATTCTGCGCGAGGGCGACAGTTTCTCCGAGAGCGACGTGGCGCAGACGCTGCGTAAGCTCATTGGCGAGGCGAAGGAGCGCGTGCTGGTGACGACCTTCGCCTCCAATGTGGCGCGCATCCGCGCCGTCGCCGAGGCGGCGCAGGCGGCGGGCCGCAGCGTCGTCGTCGCCGGCCGCGCGATGGAGCGCGTCATCCAGGTCTCGCGCGAATGCGGCTTTCTCGACGGCCTGCCGCCATTTCTTTCGCTGGACATGTTTTCCGCGCTGCCGCGTGACAAAATCGTCGTGCTGGCGACGGGCAGCCAGGGCGAGACGCGGGCGGCCATGGCGCGCGTCGCGGAGAAGGAACATCCGGTCATCAAGCTGGCCGCCGGAGACCGGGTCATTTTTTCGTCGCGCGCCATTCCCGGCAATACGCGGGAGGTGCATCGCGTCATCAACAAGCTCTGCGATCTGGGCGTCGAGGTGATCACCGACCACGACCATCTCGTGCACTGCTCCGGCCATCCGCGCCGTGGCGAGGTGGCGCAGCTCTATGATTGGGTGCGTCCGCGCGTGTCGGTGCCGGCGCATGGCGAAGGGCATCACCTCTCCGTCCACGCGGCCTTCGCCAAGGCGCGCGGCGTGGAGACGACCATCGGCGCCCGCAATGGCGACATTGTGCGTCTGTTCCCCGGCGCGCCCGGCATCGTCGGCAAGGCGCCGACGGGGCGCCTCCTCAAGGACGGCGACGTGCTGATCTCGGAGAGCGACGGCGCCGTGCGGGAGCGCGTCAAGCTCGGCTTCTCGGGCGTCGTATCGCTGGCGCTCGCGATCGACAAGCGCGGCGATCTCATCGGCGATCCGGATGTGCTGATCTCCGGCCTGCCCAAAAAGGGCCGTGACGGACAGGATATGGGCGAGGTGGTGGACGACGCCATTTTCCGCACCTTCGACAATCTTCCGCGGCAGAAGCGCCGGGATTTCGACGCGGCGGCGACGGCCGTGGAGCGGGCTGTCCGGGCCAGCGTCAACGCCGTCTGGGGCAAGAAGCCTCAGGTGCATGTATTGATCATCGAGGCGTGATGGCGCATTTAGGTTTCTGGAGAAATCTCAGGGAAACATCATGATCGGACGCTTGAATCACGTCGCCATCGCCGTTTCGGACCTCGCGGCGGCGGCGGCGACCTATAAGAATACGCTCGGCGCCAAGGTCTCCGAGCCGGAGGCCATTCCCGAGCATGGCGTCATGGTCGTTTTCGTCGAGTTGCCCAACACCAAGATCGAGCTGCTGCAGCCGCTCGGCGAAGGATCGCCGCTCGCGGGCTTCGTCGCCAAAAATCCCTCGGGCGGCATTCATCACCTCTGCTACGAGGTCGACGACATATTGACGGCGCGCGACCAGTTGAAGGCCTCGGGCGCGCGCGTGCTGGGTGACGGAGAGCCGAAGATCGGCGCCCATGGCAAGCCGGTGCTCTTCCTGCATCCGAAGGATTTCAACGGGACGCTGCTCGAGCTCGAGCAGGCCTGAGCGGGTCGCTCGTCGGGGGCGGCGTGAGGTCAAGGAGCGCGAACTTTGCCATTCTCGACGCCGCTCGCGGTCGCGATCTATCTCACCATCTGGTGGATCGTGCTTTTTGCTATTCTGCCTTTCGGGGTTCGCTCTTCGGAGGAGGAGAGCGACACGCCGATCGGAGGGGACCCTGGCGCGCCTGTGGCGCCGAAGCTCTGGATCAAGGCCGTGGCGACGACTGTGGTCGCCACGATTTTGTTCGCGCTCTTCGTGCTTTATGTGAACTGGGTCGGATAGAGGGACGATCCGATCGAGCCGGGGTTGACCGGTCCGTCGTCAACGGGTAGGGGTCGAGGGCTGGGGTCGCGGCGATCCGTGGGGCGATCGCCCGCGGTTCGAAGCGGTTTTCGAGCGAGCGCGTAGCTCAGTTGGTAGAGCATCTGACTTTTAATCAGAGGGTCATGGGTTCGAGTCCCATCGCGCTCACCAAGCGAAAACAGCAGTTTAGAACGAGATACGGGGCAGCGGCGATGCCCGTTTCTGGCTCAGGGTAGCCCTGAGGGTAACGGCGCGATGGAAAAATTTCCTGGAAAATCGGGTTCCTGATTTCGGGGTAGTCCGGTTCCGGCCAGGGGAGTCGCAGCGCCGCCAAAGAGCGACAGACGCAAAAACGCCCCGCGCTTACATCCGGCGTCGGGGCGTCTCAGGCAACGGGCCGAAAATTCGGCCGGTCGATCTTGCTCATAGATTAGGCGGCACGGGTCTGTGGCGCAAGGGAGGGCGCGGGCCGATCGCCTTTGGTCTTCAATTCGTCGCAGCGATCATCGACAGGCGTCCACGGATTGCAGTAATGGCTTAAGAAGCCAGTCGGCACAATGTCTTTGATCTTTCGCTCGGCGGCCGCGTCCACTGCGTCGAGCGCTGAATAGAGAAGGCGATTGAGACTTCTTATTTTGTGCTCTCTCTCATAAGCGCTGCCATCTCCGCCGAGATCGTCAAACAGGGCGTCGATCTGATTCAGGGCCTCGACGATCTGCACAGCAGCACCGGACAAATTCTTCGCTTTCACCATAGAGAGCATGTCGCGCAGAACAAGAGTCTCATCCGCCGAATGTTTGGCGGCGTTATCCAGGTAGATTTTTGCCGAATGCTTATTCTCTCGCTCCGCGTCGCGCCATCTAGATATAAAATCATCTTCAGATCTGAAAGCCGCGCCGAGACGGGTTGCGATGGCCAATAGTTCGTCAGCCTCTTCGACGGTCGTGGGCTGTCGGTTCTTCATGGTCATGCCTCCTGCTCGATTACGGCGGCGACCGCTTCGATTGCGCCGACAAGCGTCGGCTGGTGGTCTGGGTCGTGGCCGACTTCGGCGATAGTCGGGGCGAGGAGCCGAAGCATAGCCAGTGCGCCCGCCTTCGTCCTCGGCGCGGTTTTCATGGCGGCGTCAAGACAGTCGAAAGCGTCCGTGTTCAGTTTTTCGAATCGCTTTTCGGCTGCGAGGAAATTGCCGGACTCGGCCGCATCCTCATAGGCTTTCTGGGCGGCGTCGGTGGCTTCGAGGGCGCGCTTGTATTTGGCGATGGCAATGAGGGCGGGGTCCAGAATGAAAATGTTCGACATTCGCCTGATCTCCCATGGTTCGAGGTTTTTTTCAGAAAATCAGGCGTATTCCGCCGGATTGAAGTGGAGATCGAGCGCGAGCAAAACGCTATCGAATCCCTCGCTCAGGAACGAGCGCTTGTTAAGCCGCTGTCCGAGAACATGATTGAGCAAATAGCGAGTCTTTTCGATCAGCTCTGCATTATCGGCACATGGCGTCTCGGCCAATTCAGTAAAGGCGTCATATGCCGCCTCGCTCAGATCATCCGGAATATCTTTTTCCGTCCCGCAGGTCGATAGGACGGCGGCAAAGGCGTCCTTGTGCCTCTCCAGAGCGGCAGCAAACGGGCTACGCTGCGCGTCGGCGGCGAGGAATCGGCGGCGAGATGGTTCTGTGATGGAGGGGCGGTCAGCCATGGTCACGCCTCCCGCTCGAGGACAGCGACGGCCGCGCGGATCGCGGTTGGGGCGAGTTCGGTCTCGCGGTCGGTCGTGTGGTCGGATGCTAGCCGCGCGGCGACATGGCCGAGCAATTGAAACGCCCCCTCCCGGGTCGTCGGTCGCGCGTCAAGCGCCGCATTTTCGGCCGCAAGCAGGCGTCGAAACGGCTTCTCCTCGGCGTCCTCGGCCTCCTTCACGGCGTCGTCGTCCGCGGCGAGCGCAGCATTTGTCACGGCGAAGGCAGCGTCCATGCCCTTGCGGGCGTCGCGATACTCGGCGAGAGCGGCGAGAACAGGATCGGCTGCAACGGTAATCGATTGATACGACATTGAAATTCTCCAAGGCTTTCGGGGAGTCAGTCGAATTAGGCGAGCCCTGTCGCGAGGATCGAAGACGCCGCGGCGGTCTGGACAAAGCGGACCAAAGAGTTTTCCTCATCGGCATAGTCGACGAGATAGACGAGCGCCGCGGCGAGTCCCGCGAGCGTCGCCGGCTGCGTCTCGGCGAGAGTGAGCAGCGCAGAGCGCTCCTCCTCGCCGGCTCGAGCATAAGCCGCCTCGTCGTCGGCGGTGATGACGCGCCCTTGCTCCTCTGCCAGGACGCTGTCGGTAAGATCGCACGCCACGATGAACGCCGCGCGGGCGCGCCGATGATGTTCGATCGCGGCAATTATCGGATCAGCGACAGGCGCGGCCGCAGCGAGTGCGGGGAGCCCTGCGACCGGTGCCGTGGCGAGGCCGGCGAGGGTTGTGCGGCGTGATGTTGTGGTCGGCATGTTCTCTCCTCCTTCAGGCAAGCCGGGAGCGTTCGCCGGGACGGGGAGTGTCCGGCGTGGTTGCGCTCAAAACTGTCGAAAAACGACGGATTAGATGCTAATCGATGATTTAGGATGCATCAAGCATTTTTCAACAGTTCTGGCGTTTTTCGATGCTTCATGATAAAAAGTCAGCATGAATCCTGCCCAATGCCGCGCCGCACGCGCCCTTCTCGATTGGTCACAGCAACAGCTCGCCGAAGCCGCGAGAGTTGGCGTCGTGACTGTTAGGCAATTCGAAGGGAGCGCGTCTCAGCCGCGAAATGCGACCTTGGATGTCCTTCAGCGGGCCCTCGAGGCCGCGGGCGTGATCTTCGTCGACGAGAACGGGGAAGGTCCGGGCGTAAGATTGAAAAAGGGCGTTCAGTCGCGTTGATTACGCTACTCTGACTGGTCCGTCGTCGCGCCAGCGAAAACAGCGGCAACCGATTGTAGTTGTTCATTGATTAGCGTTACAAAAATTTGATGCAGTGGCCGGAGGTCAAGCGTCCCGGCATTATACGTTTCGTGAGCATGTTGTAGGGCTGCACAACAGGCAGGCTTTTCGCGCTTCAGCAAAGCTGGAAGAGCCGGATGACCCTGCATCAATCCGCCAAGCTTCAGGCATAAAACGTAAAAAGCAGCCACCCTTGCTGTTCTTCCATTGCCATTTATAAACGGGTGAATATTATTAACCCTCCAATATACAAATGCAGAAAGAGCTACAGCGTCTGTACCGTCCCAGTTTTTGTTTACTTCATTGATAAAGTCGTCCATCAGCGCTGAAATTTGCCAATGATTTGGCGGCATGTGTCCGCCAACTGTAACTTGACATGGTCTATATTCACCCGCATTCGTATGCAGGCACGCAATAGCATGGAAGTTAAACATTTTTATGATGTGCTGAGACAAAAATATTTTGTTTGTTGCGATCGCTGTTTCTATCAGCGATCGCATAAAATCATATTGCCTGCCGCCGTTTTCAACTTCCAGACTTTGGTATACTGGATTGTTTTCGCTTCTAAATAATTCGAACAAAATCATGACGCACCAGACTATCTCAGGTTGATCTTTCTTCCTTCGTGGCGAGCGAGAACTTCTTCGACACGCTCCTTGGTGATATCATTGTCCGAACTGACAGCACCCAGAATGAATGACACTTTCTGCGCGCGCAAATCATGCTCAGACGGCTCGCGGCGCGTGGCCGCCCGCATGCGCTCAAGCAATTCGTGATTTGTGACGAGGTTTTCCATTCCACCCTCCAATGTGCGCAAAACAAATCAGGAACGCGAGTACTGAGGAAAATTTCTCGCTTAGATAGGACACTTTGTCGAGTTGCAAATATGGGCGTAGGTGCGTGGCTTATCCACAAATTCTTAATAACTAATTGATTTATAGACATATTATTCTGCGTCATAGATTGACTTGCGGAGGAGATAGAGCTCGCCTCTTTCGCTGGCGTCAATGCCGAAGCTCGGGGCAAGAGGCGAAAATCGCGAGACCGATATCGTCGTCAAAATCATTGAGCAGTCCGGCCATCGGATGGTCGCGGGGAACGAGAAGCCGCACGCCGCCATCGAACCCGCGCCGAATTTCGAGATCGCGCACGGTGACGCTTTTTCCCACCATCTCGATCTCGATCGTCGCTAAGCCCATGACGCCGCCTATGCCGACTTTCTCAACCGATACGGTTAGCTCGACTTTTTTCCTCGCCATGTCAGTGCGCCGCCGCCGAGTTCATCAAAACAGTGGGATTCGCGCCTGTCGAATTCTGAACAGTCACCTTAACCCTGCGGCCCACGTTGGTGTGCCTCGCAAAAGCAAACGGGCCAACCGGATGCGAGCCCGCTTGAGGCGTCGGCCGATAGCCGCTATCGCCCCAACTGGGGTCAGCGTTTCTCGGCCCGCGATACCCCATCCATGGCTGCAAGCTACCGCCATGAGCGAGATATTGCGCGACCCATCGAACTTGCTGCGGTATCGTTGCCGGGTTTCTCAGGTCGAGGCCGGTTTCTCGTTCGAAGCGAGCGCCGAGGCCGCCTCTCCGATTGAGCTGGAAAGGCCCCCAAGACGATTCCATAGCGTCATCTTTGACGTCGTATCGGTTGTTACGGTTCGACTCGCCCGCGCGGATGCCTTCCAAAATCCGCGGATCGATACCGGCGCGCCGAGCCTCGTCCTCAATGAGCCGCGTGAGGCTTCCCTGTGTCGAGCCGACATTCCCCCAAGCGCCTATCCCAGAGCCAGTAGCACCGCCGGGGGAAGCTGTGCCAGATGAACCTCTAGCGCCAGCCCCAGATGCACCAGAACGCCCCGCGCTACCAGCGGGGCCAGAACCTTCGCCAGCCGGGCCAGTGGCCGCCGCAGCCGGCGGAACGCCCAAAAGCCACCCGAGTAAATTTCCGAGCTGAACGGCCACTTCGCCGAGCTTAAAAATATCTCGCGCGGCGTGAATGACGTGGCCCTCCCAACGCTCGAGCGCCTTCCGAACATTATCCTCATTCGATGGCGCGAGCTCTTTGACGAGCCATTCAAAGCCGTCTGCGACAAGCCCTATGAAGCTCTCGAGCATTCCACCTTCGCGCATCACGACGGCCAAAAGCCGCGCGAACGAGTTCGCCAAATTTCCGATCGGCCCAGCCATACCCGCCAAGCTATCGATGAATTTTGACTGAATAATCTTGCCCGCGGCGTCCAGCTTCGTCATGAAGCCCTGCCACGTTGCTTGCTGTGCCGGCGACAAGTCGAGCCGCTTCCGCAGTCCGCCCATTCCACCGGCGAGGCCAGCGACTTCCTCGCGGCTCATATTCTGAAGCACGCGAGCGGTCGTGATATCGATCAGTTGATCGAGACGCGTCGCCTGCAAACCCGTCGCGAGCTGGCCCTTCGGGATTCGGTCGAGCGTTTCCTTCATGCGGACGATAGCGTTCGTCGCTACGTCCGCCGTATCGCCGTTCATCTCATTCGCGCCCATTCCCATTTGCTGGAAAATGGAGCGGCCTTCCGGGCTCGCCAGCGCAGCGCTGACGCGACCAAGAATGCCTTCCGCGTCGCCGAGGCGGCCAAACTGCGTTCGGAACGCTCCCAGCCCTCCATAGCTTGTCCCGAGGCCCATAGAGCGCGTGCGATCAGTCGAGACAGACTCGGCGAGACGATCTAATCCGAACAACGCGCCGCCGCTGGTCAGTGTTCCGATGACCGACGTAAGCGCCGCCCATTTCAAGAGCGCGCCCGTCGCCTTCACGATATTCGTCGCGACATTCGCCGTGCTACGCGCCATGTCCTTCCAATGGCGGGCAGAACTCTCCGACGCTTTGTCCAGCCTGCGGGAGTTCTCCAACAGCTCGACCATGCCGCTGGCCGCTTCGTGCATTTCGGACGCGGCTTTTTCGAACTTGTCGCCCGCGTCGGCCGCAGCCTCGCCCGTCGTGCGCCACGCATCCGGCATTTTGTCCAATGCCGATTTGAAGCGATCGAACGAGCGATGGAATTCGTCGAACTTCCCACTATCGACGTCGGCGGCAATTTTGATCTTGGCCATTATGGCGTGACCTCATTGAGCAGTCGAGCGGCCCGCCCTAGGAGAAGGCGAGCCGCTCTGCCGGTCCCCGCCGGAAAGGCTTCGAAACGGCAGGGGCCGGCGGCTACAGCGCCAGCGGGCTGAAGAGAAGCGCCGGCGCGGTATCTTAAAAATTCTCTCGCTGGAGGATTTCGCGAAGACGGATTTCACGCGGATCGACCAGCCGGGCGAGGCGGGCGGGCTGCTTGAACTGGCGAACGAATGAGGCCCCGCGAAAATTGGTAATCTGCCGCCCGCTCTCGTCGCGCTTCGAGATCGCGTGCGTCTCGTCGGGCGCCAAATGCGAGCCGGAATCCGCATAGGCGACCGCATCGGCAAAAACCTGCCGCTCGATGATATCGAGATTCTTGCCAGACTGCTCGGCGATGTTTACGTGCTTCCAAAGCTCGGAATGCTGTTGCAGCGGCCTCAACAATCTCGTCCGATACTGGTGCATTCTTTCGCCGGGCAATGGCGCGGGTGCCCGCTTGCCCAGCGCGGAATAAGCATCATCCGCACGCGCCTGACAATCCGCCATCGCGGATTCTTCAGCTTCGCACAGAGGGCCGACACTCTTCATTTCGCGGCTAATGTCGCGTTCCATCGCGTTCAGTTGGTCGCGAAGCGCCTTAGCCTCGCGGATTTTGCTCGGAAGGTCGTTCATGTTTGCATCTCCTTCGGCGTCGGCGGCGAGCTGCTTCGGCTCATCAATCATGCGGGCGGGATCGTCGGGATCGTTCGCGGATTTCGGAATATAGGTCGGCGCTTCGGCCGCGCTTGCGGTAAATCGAGTTGCAGAATTTGCGACTTGATCACTCTTGCGGTCGCCGCCGTGCTTCGTCTCCGGGTGAAGCTCCTCGTAGATCGCCTTGCGCCGGAAGATCGCCGGGGCTTCCTGCGCCGAGCGGCCAGGTCGTCCACAATCATGAGCCAGTTCCCTGGCCGGAGTCGAACCAGGGCAGTCGACGGAACCAAATCGAAGCGGCTGTGTTCCGCCATCTCAGGCCGCATCACCCTGCCAATGGCTCGCCAGCCTACCATCGCGCGAGCGCCGCGAACCTGAGCGCCGGATATTATCGCACATCCCGGGTCCGGGTCCTCGAGGGCGTGGCGCATGGTGACGATGGTCTTCAACTCTCATTTGTCCTTTGGCGGCTGTTGCGGATTCGGAACGAATGCTGATTGAACCTTCGAAATAGCGGGGGCCGCCTCATGGCGTGCGACCTCAGCAGCGATGATAGCCTGTAGCTCCTGGCCACCAGCATGAAGCCGGACAAAAAGATAACCGCTATCTTGCGATACATTGCGTTTCTTAGAACGTCGTCAACGCGACTCTTTTCCAGGTATTTGTTGCAGTGCAAACATAGACATAGTTCGCGTCCCATTCGACCTTACCGGCGGAACACGTCTCGGACGACGAGGCCGGTGTCGCAAGAGGCGCCACGTAATGTCCAGGCGAAGTGAGGTTTCCGCTCGAGTCAAACACCGCCGGACCGGAAGCAGCGTTCGGCCCGTAGAAACCGCTGAAGTCGATATTGGCTCCACTAGAGGCATTCGCTGCCGCGCCGACAGTTCCTGCGCAACTTGCGCCAATCGCGACATCACGAAACCTTATATTGTTGCTGGTATTTAAAGCAATAATATTGTAGTCATACACATACGGAGGCGTGCAATCTTGGAATTGAGGATGCCCAGTAATATCCTTCGATGCCCCCTCTATCACAATAGCCGTCTTTCCACTCGACCCAGACGCGTCTATTATTGGGCTAACGTCAGCACCATGCACATTGTTGAGGATAATAGCGTGGTTCGTCGTGTTCGGCATCCACGTGTCTATTGATATAGACGTTATTCCGTTTGTCGCGGCGGCGGCGCTATCGGCGCTGAAGAACATTGCGGCAGCGGCATAAGTCGGCGAGGAGCCGCGTGTATAGAACTTGCCGAGTCTTATATTCTGGACGACTGAATTCGCTCCCGTTGCCGTCGCATAGACATAGTAGCCATTGGCCAGAGTCCCGCTCTCGTCGTGAGAATCGAAATAGTTATTCGCCGTTACATGAATATCTGTAATATCCCCGCCATTAGACGCCTCGATCGAAATCCCGCGCGCCGACCAGTAAGCCTCCGAGCGGTCGATATCAATGCCGCCGACGCCACCAGGGGATTGATCGGCGACGAGCTTCCAATTCGCACTTCCTGTGCACGCGGACATGAGCGTCGCTTGGCATGGCGTGAAGTTCGCATCATGGAATGAGATGCTGGAAATTGATAGGCCGGCAACGGGATGCGCGAGATATGCGATACCATTCGACGCTGAATAGGAGATGTTCTCCCACGTCACCAAACGGCTTACGCGATCGTAAATGCCGACCGGGAAACTGTTGATGCTAATATTCCGAAACAGGTTCATTTCGCTGGCATTAAGCTGCGCCGTAGAGCTATCCAGGCCGACGCGGATGCCATATGTGACCGATCCGCTACCGTTGTTGACCATGCTGAAATCGCCGATGTCGAAATCAACGATTCCGAAGTTCGCCGAAGTCGGAATGATTTCGAGAAGCGCATCGCCGCCGGAGAATGTATTGCTTGCAACGAAACGCGTGCCGTAGCCATTCGCACCACAGCCTCGAAACCGCATCGGCGCATAGATGTTGAGCGTAATCGGCAACGGTCGCGCGAAAGTCTGAAATCCGCAGCCTATATCGACGCCATAGGTGTCATAGGGGGAATCGCCTGAGAACCCTTGGTTGATCCCCGCCGTATTCGTGCTCGCGATAGCCGCCTCGTAGCTCGCCTCGAGATCGCTCGTCCCCCACCATTCAGGCTTCGGGAAAGCGAGCCCAGTAACCGTCCCTGCGCCAGTAAATATCTGTGTGCGGTTAGCGACGATCTTCGCGCCACCGCCGAATGTCAGTGTCTTCGTGCTAGCGACCGAGAGAGCTCCGCCGGTCTCGACGATGGCCGCGAGATTTCCACTCAGCGCGAGGTTATTCGAGACTGTGCATGTGACGCCATCCGGGATAACGAAATTGTGCCCGGCCGCAAATGCCGCCGTCAACGCCGCGTCATTGCAGGTGGCGCCGTAAACGGTTACACTCGGCACCCCATTAACACTGCTGACAAAGGCCGTCGTCGCGGGCTTGGTCGAATTGTCATTCGACGCCTGCGTCGTTGCTGTCACTCCATTCGGAATAGCCGATGAGGCCGCAGCCGCGCCCGCCGCACCAGTGCCGATGTAGATCTGCGATGTCGTCGCGGAGGGAAGCGCGGTCGAGATATTCGTCGTCGTCGCCAGCGTCCCGGAGCCCGAGGGGAGCGCCATCGTCCCGCCCCCCGTCGCTGGGGCTGCGAGAGTCGTAACGCCGCTGGTGGAGCCGGCAAAGAGGATAGAGCCCTGGACCGATCCGGCCTGCCCGAGCGTGAGTGCGCCGCCCGAGATGTTCAGATTCGGGTTGCCAGCGACTGCCGCGGCTGATGCGGGATAATAGGACAGTTGACCGGCCGTTCCTGCCGCGACTGAGCCAGAGGAGCAGCATGGCGTGCCGCCATCAACGACATTGCCGCTCGCATCGGCCGCGAGATAATGCCCACTCGTGAACGCGCCGCTAGTCGTCGCGAAGCTCGTCGTATTGCCGGATCGCGATCCTTGAGCAAGGGTGCCGAGATCGCCAACCGTCCCGCCGATGATAGGGTCATGTGTCGTGAACGGGAAAATCGCCGGGGCGGCTACGAACGCCTGTTGTGGCGTCCATGTGTAGGCTCGTGTGCTTGTGCAATTGTCGTTGACGCATGCGTCGCCAGCATGGGTTATCTTGGTCATCGCAATAAAGGCAATGACGCAAATAAGTATCTTTCTCATGTTATAATCCATTAGTGCTGACGAGGCTTCGTGCACGAAAGGAGAGTCCATCTTCCGAAGCAAGGACGGTTGTAGAGAATAGCCCATAACCGATAAGGGCAGCCATGCGGTTGTTGGCCATATCAAGTCCTCAGATCATACCATAAGCCCGAATATCCGGGCTGAACGTTCTGCACGTATGCGAGGTCGGCATGCCTGTTTTGATCAACGATGGCTCCGATCGCCTCGGCAGGAAGCATCACTTCAATCTTGTCACGCGCCGGGATTTTTAGGCAATACGTCGATTGTCCGAGATCGACGTGCAGCTCAACGGCGCGCGAGGTTCCATTGCCGAGCGTCAATAGCTGCATTGCGGCAACCCTCCGAAAACAATCCTCGTCTCTCCCGCCGCGCGCGCTTCACGCTCGGCGCGCGCGCGGAACGCCTCTCGTGATTCATCGCCATCCTCGTCGCGCCACCAGAAACGATCGCCAGCGCGAGCGAACTCGCCCGTCGCGTCCGCAGCAATTCCGCCGCGAACGAAGCAAATCAGGAAGCCGTCGTCATCGGCCATGTGGTCGGGTGCATCCATCATGGCGCGATAGTGACGCAGGGAACGCGATGGCTCTAGGGAAGCAAAAATGCCGATTTCGCTTCCCTATCGGAGAATGCGCTTCTCGAGGTGCTTCCGAATAACGTCGAGCTTCTTACCCTCGCCGTCGTCGGGATCGCTCTCCAAGTCTCGCAGCGCGCCCGAATTCTTGAGCGCCATGAAAGTCAGTTGAACGACAGGGCCGTCTACGCCCAAGCCGGTAGGAATTAGCCGCTTCTTGCCTTTTGTAGCCCCTTGGCAATCTCGGTTCGCTATGCCGATCGCTTCAATGATCTTGTCCGCAACATGCCATGTCGCCGTCATCGGCGCAGGCTGCGCAAACTTTCGGGCGATGTGAATAGCCGGCGCAAATTCGCCTTCGATCCATTCCCTAATATCTGGTCCCGCGCCGTCCGCCGCTTTCATTCGCCGCGCGAGCGCGGCCTCGAGCTGCGCATGAAATCGCTTCGCTGAAAGACGAAGCTCCTTATCGGCGGCGCTTTCCTCCCACGGCGGCTTGGTCTCGCGAATCGCCATCGCGGCTTGCGCAATGCCGGACAGGTTGACGCGATCCGCCGTATGAGCCCAGGTCTTCGCCTTCGAATAGCGTGAGAACTCTGCGCGAAGATCGACGATGAAATCTGCGACCTCCCGCCAATATGAAGGGGCGTTGTGATTAGGCGGCGGCGACGGAGCGTCTTCTCGATCGGACATTGAGCGATCCAGATTATTGAGGGTCGAGCGTCAGTGCAATCGCGAGCAAAGCAGCTTGCCGCAAAGGATCGTCGGCTTTCTCGGCCGCCCGAAAGTCGAGGGCCGCGCCAAACGGCGAGGTTGCCGCCTTCTCCTGCGCTGGTTCGCAAACCTTCACATTCCCCGCCGCAATGTGTGCAGCGGCCGGTAGCAAGAGATCGTCGGCGTTCAGGTGCTCGGGGATTGCGTTGACGACGAGCCCAGGCGTCCGCACGCGCGCGACGAAATCTTGTGGAACGAACAGCGCCGCCGCTCGCGCCCTGCATTGCCCGCTCAGATCGCGCAGCCGAGTCCCGATCGTCTCGAATAGGCCGCCGTGCAATGGCCCCGCATCATAGTCGAGGATTTGGAGCCTTGCCCCCGCGAATGTCACGGCGGCATATATCGTCGCCGTCTTCCCGCTGGCGTCAGCGGTCATTACCGCAATCACAATCCGGCAAGCCGATGGCAACGGTAGCGCCGCGCCGTCCTGGAGAAGGTCAGCCTGCCTCACCAGCGAAGGCCGCTGTTCGCCGCTCGCGAGAACAAGGGCGATTGCTGCTCCATTTATGTAATCGTCGTGATTTCCGGCGCCGGGCGGATGATCTATGGTGTCACGCCCGCCGCGAGCCGTCCGCCGCTCAAGGTTGCATAGCTGCGTGATGAGCTTGTCGTGGTCGAGCAATTCGACGCGGCAAGAATTTAGCAATGGCAGCAAGTCGCGATAGATATCGCTCTTCGGCTTTTCGGACAGCGCATAATCGACACCACGTTTTCGGAATTGTTCGCGAGGCCACTCCCCGCCGTATCGATCGCCCGTGACCGAAGACAGGCCATAGGACTTGATCGTCTCGGCGAACTCCTCCGCGACGCTCTCGGGGCTGAAGGGAGGCGTCACAGCGCGAACGCAGTCGAGAATGACCGCGTCGCCTTCAGTATGCGCAATTGCCAGCGTGAAGCTGTCCGCCGAGCCGCCGCTCGGATCAGTGCCGGCGAAATACTCGACGCCCGGCACAGGCGGAAGTTCTCGCCGGCCAGGCACAACCGCGGCGTCCACAGCCTCGCGCGATACGAAGCTCTCGACGTCAGTTCGAAACTCGGCGCCATACTCGGCGCTCGCAACCGCGGCGTCGCGCTCATAGGCGCGGTCGACAACGCGCTGCGACAGGCTTGGATTCATCGTGCGGGAGGCGGCCTTGGCGACGATGACGAGCGGATCGCCCGCCGGGCCGAAGTCGCGTTTCCACACGTTGTAGAGTTCGCCGCGACGCGCATAGGGGCTCGATATGCAGATCAGCGGGCCGCCCGTGGTGGCGAGACCGGGGCGAATCGCGTTCAGGATTTCAGTGTCGGGATTGGCGCTGTTCTCGCTGCGCCAAAAGGCGACCTCGTCCCCGATTGCTGCGCAGAGAGTGCCGCCGCGCGCCGTCCTGTAGCTCGCCGGCCTAACCTCGATATCGACGCGGGTCGAAAGGCTAATCGTGTCGGCGGTGATGTTCTCGACGAGCTCGGCCATCGCCGGAACCTCGGCGAAAATGCCGTTCAGATATTGCAGCGCCCTCGAAGCCTGCCACGTGATCGCGCTCATGATCGGCAGCGACGCCCGCTCGCCCGGCGCCAGCACGTCCGAGTAGTCGCAGAGCCCGGCGAGGTAGCTCGCAAGCACGGCCGTGGCGCGCGTTTTCCCGCCGCGACGCCCGATGATGGCCCAAAACTCGTCTACCCGCTCTCCAGGCTCCGCAGGCCGCCCCGTGAGGCTTTCGAAGGTGACGCGCTCGTCGTTATGCAGCGGCTCGCCCATGGCCGCAATGAGCAGCACGCGCCACGCAGACCACGATTCGCCGGACAGGATCGCGCCGAATAGGTCGCGGTCCTCGAGGGCGTGGCGCATGGTGACGAGGGGCTTCACTTCGCAGCGTCTCCATTGTGACGGGCGACAATGCGCTCGAGGGCCGAGGGCTCCTTCTTCGGCCGGCGGCGGGCGCGGAGGGCGGAGAGGGTCCGACTGAGGCCGTTTGCAACGCGCGTGAGATCGTCGTGGTTGACCTGCTCTCCTTTGACGATGGCGGCCTGTATCCGCTCGCTCTGCATGGTGAGGCCGGCCGCCGTGCGGACCAGAGCGATGGTCTCCTCGGGGAGATCGTCGATATTGCCGAGCGGGGAGGCGAGGGCGACGACAAGGTCACGGAAGCGGCGCGCCTCGGCCGAGCGGCCGTCGAGGCCCGGCAACGCCGCGATGCAATTCGCCGCCCGCGAGCGGTTTTGCTTCGATGGCACGATGAGGCGCATGCGGCCAGAAGGAGAGGGCCGTGCGGCAGAGCGGGCGGAGTGTGAAGTCACTCGATTTTCTCCCCAGTTGTTACCCGTGAGAGAATAGCTCGGAATAGACACACTTACTACGTTGACATTGCGAGACATTATAAGACATAGCGCCTGTCTAACAATCAGATACCAGGGAAACCGCGCCGCAGGACGTGGCACATTCGATCGGCTGCGACCTCGGCACGGCTGGAGAAGTCGAGGTTTTGCGGCTGTCTCGGGCCGCTCTTTCCAGCCATCTGGCAGAGCGTATTCTCTCGCTTGGCTGGCTATCCATCCAATTGTTGAGCTTCCGCCTGTGAAACACTTTCGAGGCGCAGCGCCCGCCCCAAGGCGGCGCGCAAAGCGCCTATGGGGGTATGGGGGGCAAGGAAGAATTGCAGGAAGGAAGCGCGAAAGCCCTGTGAAACGCGGCTTGCCCGGAAGCGGGAAGAGCGGGAACGGAAGAACGGGAAGGAAGCGGGAATTCGCCCGGAAATCCCGAAGAAATTCGGCCTTCCCGCTATCATTTTTTCGAAAGCGCGAAAAGCGGGAAGGTAAGCGGGAAGGCATAGGATCATCATACTATGACCTATGCAGTTGGAGCCGAACGGACGATCCAGCGGACGCGCTTGGACGGCGGCCCGGTTTCTTCGACGCGGATCATGTTGCGATCGAATAGCCTCGTCATCGCGCCTTCGAAGTCGCTCTCCCGGTAGCCTTGGCGCTGCGGATGACGCCTGAACTCCCGGGGCGCGTAGTTGTTCGCCATGCGGGTAGCTGAAACGCGCTGCCCCTGCACATGCATCGCGTCGAGGATCGAAAGAAACACGTCCTCGGCGGGCGGTCGGTAAGCGTTGCCGGCGGGGAAGTCCGGGACGAAGGCGCCGTTGCGGTAGCGGAGCGGAACACTTTCGCCGCTCGGCGCATAGTTGGCTTTCATGACGGACAGGACACGCGCGTCCTTGTCGGGCATGGAGCCGTCCGGCGCATCTTCGTCGCGGAAGTAGAGGCGAGAGCGAACGGTCCCTTCCCATGCTGTCGATCCGCTTTGCCCCGAGCCGTCGGACATTCCGGCGCGCGACGGATGCGCGAGGAACATGACGGCGCCTCCAATGTCTCTCGCGATCGTGGCGAGCGCCGATTGAACGAATTGCCGGACCTGTGTTCGATCGTTCTCATTGCCGGCGAAGCCGTCGGACACCGTGTCGAAGATGACCAACTCGGCGTGCTCGTCCTTGGCCCACTCGACAAGCTGCTTATGCAGCGGCGTCGGCTCTATCTTGCCGCTTTTGGCAAAGGTCGCAAGGATGTTATCCTCGCCGAGCCGAGACACCATGCGCGCGTTGCGCAAATCATTCTCGCCTATCTGCATGTGATCTTCGATGCGCCGCCATCGTCGCATCAATTCGTCTGCGTCGTCCTCGCAGTAGACGCCAACCGATTTGACCGGCTCGACGATGCGTCCGCACCACTCTCCGCTGGTCGCCGTCGCCGCTTGTAGCTGCATGGCGAGCGTGCTCTTGCCTTTACCGGGCGGCCCATAGAGGCCGGTCACGACGCCGCAGGGAACCATTCCCGGAACGATGAATTTCCGTTCGGGAATTTCCCTCCCCCGCCACTCCTCGGGCCGAATGATCTTCAGCGGCGGCAATTTCTGCGCGCTCGACGCCTCGGCGCCATGAGCGCCGCGAAGAGCGGCTTCGCGGTCACGCTTGAAGCTGTCCGGCTCTTCGGCCGGCGGCGCATCGTGATACAGTGCCGAACTAGGCGCGTCGAAATCGTCGTCGAGTGCAAAGGGTCGGCTCATTCGGCCTCCCTTTCCGCATCGGCGCGAAGCGCATCGAAACTGCGTGCGGCCTCGCGGATGCTCGCAATAATTCGCGACAGTCGGTAATAGGCTTCGTCATCGTCGCCGAATTGCATTGCGACATGCGCCGCGAGCGCGTCGGCCGGAACCATGCCGATGACGTCGCAGATGTGTGCGCGCTGCATATCGCGCGAGAACTCGCAGCGGAGCGGAGCCGTCTCGCGGCCGCGGCGCTTCGGAAGGCCGGCGCGATAGGCGCGGGCCGCTTCGATCGTCAAAGGGTCGCTGATAGGCGCGTTCATGCGGCGCCCCCCTTTGCTGTCGCCGCGAGATCGATCCGCAGCACGTTCCACTCGTTGAGCGCCGCGAGCGCCTCGTCGATACGATAGGCCACGACATAGGGCGCGCCGTGAACGATACACCACGCGCGGAACTGCTCTTGATCTTCCGTCAGGTCTTCGCCGGCTCGCTTCAGCTCTAAGCAGTGGAGCGAGCCGCGAGGCGACACCAAAAGGAAATCCGGCCATCCGCGGCGGACGCCCATTTGCTTCAATTTCGCGGCCGTGCGGATATCCCGTAGCTCGCCGCTGGGAATATGCGTCCATTGCCATTCCGGGCGCGCGTAGTCGCGCAAGAGCTTCGCGACGCTCATATGCAACGCAAGCTCTTTCGGGCGAACCTTTGGCGCTTTGCGGGGCCGCGGCTTGCGGCCCTCGAGGAGGAGGAGGAGAGGGGGCGTCGTCATGTGCGCGTCCCTCCAAAGAGAGCGTCGCGCCATCCGGGAATCGCGCTGAAAAGTTCCGTCGCCCACGCGAGCGCCGAGCCATGAGACTTTGCCGGGACGATGTCCGAATAGAACATGTCCGGCCGCGTCTCATTCCAGTGCCGCACCTCGGCGCCGAAGATCGCCACGCTGTCAGCGGTCGGGTGGGCGCAGTTCTCGTCGAGGAGGCCGGCGACGGCGATCATGAGCTGTTCGCGCTCGGCCCGCGCCGCTGCGAAATCGATGATGGTGGTCATCCGCGCGCCTCCCCATAGCAGAGGCCGGCGACGAAGCTCGCGGCGATCGGCGAGAGGCGGAACCGGCGCGAGAGGAAGCGCACTCGAATTTCGTGGACTTCGGCCGATGTTTTGGCTATTTCATTCGGGGTCGAGCGCAAACCGACAACCGAATTTGAGACCCGGCCCGTCACCAGCGAGCCGGGTTTTTTCGTGGAGGCCATTACGCGGCGGCCTCCTCGATCTTCTTGCCGGCGACGCGACGGCCGATCGTGCGGCGGCCGAAGCCGAGTTCCTTGGACGCCTGTTCGGCGTTCACAAGCTCCTCGACCTCGGGCTCGCGCATCGGCTCGTCGGCCTTCATCAAACCATGCGCAATGAGGAGCGCGCGCTTGTAGGCCTCGAGGTCACGGCGGCGGAAAAAGAGCCGGCCGCGAAGACGGATCGGAGTGGGAAATTCGGGAATGTTGGACATTTCAAGCCCCGTCTCGGAGTGACGATGGCTATTCAACTAAATCCCGAAATTGCTGGATGCATCCTTAATACTTCTCTATGAAGTTTTGGGCTTGACTCCCATAAGGCGCTTCCCGCGCGCGGTCTTTCTAGCTACCGTCTTGTCCGACGCATGGCGCCCGATAACGAGATTGCTCGGCGCGATATCATTGTCTCGCGATCGGATACCAAGCCGCATATCGTCGCGATCATTCAAAAGAGCAGAAAATGCGTTTTTCTTTCCTTGCGAAGCAATTGAGAGCGCGTTCGCTACCAATTTAAAAGCGTCGTCAGAGCCTATTTTTCGTGCGGGTGACTTGCGCGGTTCTCGAAAATCAATACCGCACGATAGTTGATAAAGATTTTTCGCGGCGTCTCGAAGATAGTCGAGGCACCAATCGGGAAACCGCGGTTCTTCGTCGGTGTGAAGACAACGCGCTATTGCCTCCCAAACATAAAGAGGATTTCCGGTCTGCTCGTACCAGATTTTTATTCGATCTAGCGTCTCTTGACGGTCGTTCGCGTCGGGCGTCGTCATCATTCAAGCCCTCGCCTTTGCCAGCTCGACGACGTTTCCGGCCGGCTTATCTGAGACGATCGTGTCGACGCGCCGCGCCCATGCGTCGAGCGCTTGGCGTTTCTCGGCGCCGTAGGAGTAGCGGTTGTAAACGGCCGCGACGCCCTTGATCGTTCCGCTCTTGTGGTTGAGCACGGCCTCGACGACGTGCGGCGGAATGCCGAGCCCCGCCATGCCGCTGGCGGCCGTCCGGCGCAGGTCGTGAAGCGTCCAGCGCTCGGGCGCCTTCACCTTTTCCGGGTCGGCCGCGGCCTTTTGCATGGCCTCGAGAATGGCGGCGTCGAATTGCTCCTTCGCCCGGCTAAAGCCGGAGACCGGCGTCTTTCCCGTGGTCGTGAAGACGTAGCCGGGCGCTTCCTTGTCGCCTTCGATCTTCGGAAGGCTCTTCAGGATAGTGACGGCGGCCTCCGACAGCGGGACTTCATGGGCGGCGCCGTTCTTCGCGCGCTCCTTTGGAATCGTCCACAGCTTGCCGGCGAGGTCGACCTCCGACCAACGCATTTCGCCTACCTCGTCTCGGCGAGCGCCAGTCAATAGGAGGAGCTTCGCCAGCGGGCCAAAAGGCCAGCCAATGGCGTCGAAGGCTTTCCAAGCGAGCCTTAGCTCGCCATCAGTCAGCACGCGGTCGCGGCTCGTCTCCCCGGCCGGAGCGCGCACCTTCTCGCACGGCGATGCTTCGATGATACCGCGCTCGACTGCCCAAGAGCACATGCGGCGCAGCGCCGCGAGCGTCCGGTTCGCGACGATCGGCGCGCCCCGGTCGATGATCTTATCGAGGAGGTCGTGAACGTCGGCCCGGCCAATCGAAGAAAGGCGTTTGCCACGCCAAGCCCCGACGATCTCCTTATTGAGAAGGCGCTCGGTCTCTTTCCAGCTCGACTCGCGGGTCTGCTTCTTGGCGTAGCGGTCGACGAAGCTCTCGACGACGTTCTCGACGCGGTCGCGGTCACTCTCGACAGCCGCGCGGGCCGCCGCCTTGGCGGCCTGCTTGGCGGCGGCCGGGTCCTCGCCGCGCGCGACTGTCTTCGCGGCGTCGCCAGCGAGCTCGCGCGCCGACCTGAGATCGATGTGAGGGTAGGGGCCGATCGTCAGCTTTTTCGGTTTCCCGTGCATCCGATAGCGATACGCCCAAGAGGCGGCGCCGGAAGGTTGCAGCACATAGAAGAGCCCGCGTGTGTGGCCGTCCGGGACTTCGCGCCGGGTCGCGCCGGGCTTCAGGTTTTCGAGCGCCTTGACGGTGAGGTCCTTCGCCATGAATGCCCCCGAGTGTGTTACCCAATGTGTGCAGGGTAGTATGAGGGTAACGAAAATGGCGCGTCTTGCGATGTTACCCCGTGTCTGAGACACTACGGGACAATAGCCATGTTTGCAAGCGAAATACGAAGATATTTTGAGCAGTCGCGTCCTGATTTGCCTGCCCGCGTCTTGGCAAAAATCCTGACTTTTAATCAGAGGGTCATGGGTTCGAGTCCCATCGCGCTCACCAAGGAAATCAAGTTGCAGCGCGAGCGGACGCTCGACGCGCTGAAGTCGGACAATCGCCGAACGGTTTGATCCGACAGCGGATGGTTGCTGATCTCGACCGCCAGGCGGCCACACGCGCTGCTGACCTCACTCCGAGCGTGACAGCAGCGCGTAAGGCTTTCGCGTCCGTCAGTCCGCATTGCGTGCGGCCGCGCGACGATCTCGAAGCGTTACACGCGCTCGCTCGGCGATTGCACGGCCCGGCGCCGCCTCTCGCGCGCGCCCGCTTCCGTCGCGCACTCTGGATAGCGGTCGGACGCACGTGCGTTATGGTCGCCATCCTCTTCGGCGGCGTTTTTCTCTCGAATGCAGGGGGCGCGCGATATCAGCAATTCGAGATCGAGGCGCATCGTGCGCGTCTCGCCGCTCTCGAAGAATTGGCGACATCGACGCTGAGGAGCGAGATCGCCTCGATCACCAGCCTCGGCGGCGATCGCTACGAGGTGACGATCTATCTGGAAAACACCAAGCGGGATCCCCCGATCTACGTCATGTCGCCGAGCGTCCGGACCTTCGTTCAGGTGGGAAGCGGTTGGCAAGAAGCGTCGCTCGCGCCGATCGCCGATGCGACCGCTTCCGTTCTGAAAGTCACCGGTCGGCAGCTCTATCGGTTCACACTGGAAACGCGCATCACGAAATTCACCGAGCTCCTGCCGCATTACATGCATGTCCGTTTCACCAACGATATGCTCGTCAGTCCGGAAAGCACGCCGAAGGACGATATCTTTCAGCGAAGCGATAATTATTTCGTCTATCTCAAGCCGAACGGTGTCGCGGATGAAACGATCCTCCAGGACGTTCACTTCGCCGGCGCGCCGCCTTTGTGGATTTGGATGCCGCCTCATTGAGCGGCGCTCGCGGCCTTGAGCGTGTGGTCGAGAATACATCACCGCAGCTTATTCGCCGTCGGTTCGCGCGCCGGCGGACGGGAGCGCTTATCGCCGACTCGCCGCGAGTGACCTTCGGTCGCGCCGCTCCGCCGTTGGCGTTCGGAGCGCCGCGTCGAGCATGAGGCAAGTGCGCGCAGGTTCGATTTCACCGCGCCTGTGGCAGAAGCGCAACAATCGTGCGTATACGTATTTGTCCCTAGGCAATGCTGGGGTCGTGGGCAAATTAAGGCGAAAAGACGTCGTATTTTTGAATGTCAGGTGACTTTTCTAGTCATGAATTTGAATCAAACGCACCCTCATGAGTAGTTCGAAGTCGATAACTACCTAGGGAGCTCGTCGAATGCGGAATTGGCCGGAGCGCCGCGAGAGACACGCGCGCATCGAAATTATTCCGATGATCGACGTGATGATGTTCCTGCTGGTCTTCTTCGTTTTGATCAGCATCAATGTGCTTCCGGCGCTCGGGCTCAAAGTCACGCCGCCGAGCTCTGCTCATCCGGACAAGGTCGTCGAGCGCACACGCGTGACGATCGGCATCGATCGCGCCGGCGACACCTTTCTCGACGGCCGGCCGATCTCGCTATCCGAGCTTCCCGAGCGCCTGCGCGGCCTCGCGAGCGAGGACAAGCCGCTCGCCGTCGTCATCAGCGGCGACGAAGGCGCGGGACTTCAAAGTCTCGTCTCGGTCCTGGACGCGCTCAAGGCGGCGAAAGTCGCGAGCGCCTCCATCGTCACGAGGCCGCAATAGTGCGGGCCAGACTGGCGATGGACAGGCTCGACGTCGCGAGCAACGCCGCCGGCCTCGCCGGCGCGCTGACGCTGCTCGCTCTGGCGCTGACGATGGCGCCTGAGACAAATCTGGTCTCGCCGGCCGATCCAGGCGCGCCGACGATGGAGATCGCGCTCGATCTGCCGGTCGAGACAGAAGCGTCCGAGCCGCCTCCGCCGGAGCCGCTTCAAGAGACGCCCATAGACGCGCCGCAGCCGCAGACGCTCGAGGAGACGCCGCCGCCGAGCGACGCGCCTGCGCCGGTCGCGGCGCGACCGAAGCCGCAAAAGCCCGAAAAGCCGCAGCCGAAAGCAGAAGAGCGTCCGCGCAAGGAACGCAGCGACGAGTCCAAGGCCGATTCGAAACGTGTAGCGCGCGAGAAGCCTGCCGCCGCGCGGCGGGGCGAAGCCGCCGCGGCCGAGCGAAGCTCGCGCGCTTCCGGCAATGTCTCCGCCTTCCGCGCCTGTCTCGCCGGCGCGCCCTATCCGACGTCCAAGGACGCGCGGCTGCAAAAGCCTTCGGGCTCCGTCGGCATAGCGATCTCGGGCGGCTCGGCCTCCGTCACCAGCAGCTCCGGCTCACCGATCCTCGATTCCGCCGCGCGTTCCCGCGCCGTCGCCTGCGCCTCTTCGGCCGGCGGCGGCGCGCTCAGCGGCGTCGTCGTCTTCCACCCGAGATAGTTCGCAACAGAGGTCTTCTGATGAAGTTCCGTGTCCTCACGCTCGCCCTGCTCGCCGGCGCCTCGACGCCGACCCTCGCTCTGGCGCAATCGGCGCAGGAGCCGCAAAAGCCCGCGCATGACAGCCGTTCGCAGAGCGGTCTCACCGCGGCGCCGACCGACTTCGGCCGCGTCGACATTTATGGTAATGGCGCAGCCGCGCCGGCGCCGGACGGCGTCAACCGCCAGGATTTGGGCGGCGGCTATATGATCGAGGAAGAAGCGGTGAAGACGCGTTCGACAGTGACGCGCGACGCTATCGCCAAAATGTCGCCGACCGCCAATCCCTATCAGATGATCAATCTCCTGCCGGGCGTCGTCATCACCAGCACCGACAATTCCGGCCTCAATGGCGGCAACATACGTATCCGCGGCTACAACAGCGATCAGCTCGGCCTCACCATCGAGGGCATGCCGGTCAACGACTCGGGCAATTACGCGCTCTATCCGCAGGAATATGTCGATAGCGAGAACATAGAGCAGATCTCGATCGCGCAAGGCTCGCCCGATCTCGACAGCCCGCACATCGGCGCCTCTGGCGGCGTCATCAACATCTATATGCGCGATCCCTCGAAGACGCGCGGCGGCTTCGTCGATTTCTCCTACGGCATGCACAGCCTGACCCGTGAGTTCGCGCGCGCGGAGACAGGCCAGATCGGCGATTTCCGCGCCTATGTGTCCTATTCGCATTACACGGAGAATCATTGGTCCGGTCCCGGCGCGAACGAGCGCCAGCATGTCGACTTCAAAGGCGTGTGGGAGCCGAGCCAGGGCAATCGCATCGGCCTCTCGGTGATCTTCAACGACGCGCTGAACAATTTCTATCAATATCCGACGCTCGGCAGCTACAATACGCTCGGCGCGAGGTCGGTCGGCTACAATAACGCGCTGCCCTTGTCCTACTTCGTCCCTCCGGCCGGCTCGCCGCCGGGCGCCTGGGACCGCTCCGCCAATCAGGCGAATCTCTATTACAAATGGCGCATCAACCCGTTCCGCAATCTGATCGTCAGCGCGCCTTCGACCTTCACGATCAGCAAGGACGTCACCTATGACGCCATTCCCTATTTCTGGTACGGCTACGGAAACGGCGGCGGCGTGACCTCGGTGACGGAGACGTCCTTCAATTACGGACGCTTCAACATCGGCGCGGCGGATTGGAACAACAACGGCGTCGTCACCAAGAACGACAAGGGGATGTACTATAATCCCTCGATCACCGAGACGCTTCGCCCGGGCCTCGTCAACAAATTCACCTTCGATCTCGGCGATCACAAGCTGATGCTCGGCTATTGGTTCGAATATGCGAACCACCGCCAGACTGCTCCTTACGCTTTCCTCAACGCCGACGGCTCGGTCGCCGATCCCTATATCGACTCCGGCGCGATCACCATTCCGGGCGTCGGCGCGCCGCAGTTTCGTGATCTCTTGACGCAAACGATCACCAATACGGGCTTCGTCAGCGACACTTGGTCGTTGCTCGACGACAAGCTGACGATCGAGTCGGGCGTGAAGGTCGCGTCCATCCATCGCTCGGTCTATAATTTCCTGCCCGGCGTGACGCCGCTCAACACACAGAGCGATCTCGTCGCTCTGCCGCAGGCCGGCTTTCGCTACAAGTTCTGGGATTACCACCAGGTCTTCGGCTCGGTCGGCACCTCCTTCCGCTCGACGCCGAATTTCGCGCTCGCCGACACGGTGAACACCAGCAGCGGCGCGCTGACGCCGGCCAATCGTCTCGCCCCGGAAAAGGCGGTCACCGTCGAGCTCGGCCATCGCTATCAGAGCCCGCTGTTCGCCACGTCGGTGTCTCTCTATGGCTCGCATTACGAGAATCATCAGATCAGCACCTCCGTGTTCCTGCCGAACTCCAGCTCCTCGGTGAGCACCACGATCAACGCCGGCGCGGTCGATCTCTGGGGCGTCGCGGCGGAGATCGGCACGCGGCCGATCTATAATTTCCGGCCCTATCTCTCGGCCAATTACCTGCAGACGCGCATTCTCGACAATCTGTCGACTTCGGGCACGACGCCGGCCGGTTCGCCCATCTCGTCGATCAACGACTTCCTGCCGACCAAGGGCAAGCATCTGCCGAATTCCCCCACCTGGACCGGCGCGCTCGGCGTCGACTATGACGACGGCCATATTCTCGGCAATCTGGCCGCCAAGGTGACGAGCCGGCAATATTCGACCTTCATGAACGACGAATCCATCTCGCCCTACGCCCGTATCGACGCCATGGTCGGCTATCGCTTCGACGACATCGCCTTCGGCAAGAAGCCGGAGCTGCGCGTCAACCTCTACAACATCACCAACACGCATTCGCTGACCGGTCCCAATAGCGTGAAGAACAATGCGCTGCCGACTGTCGGACTGTATGGCAATGTGGTCGCCGCCAGCGCGCCGACCTATTACGTCGGCCAGGGCTTCTCGGCGACGGCGACCTTCTCGATGGGCTTTTGACCATGCAGATCGATCACGCCTTCTTCCACGAGGTCTGCATCGACATCCTCTACGGATGCCTGATTCTGCTCGCCTTCGTGCTCATCGAGCGGCTCGTCTATTACGCTATGCTGGCGCTGCGCTCCCGCAAGATCAGCGCCGCGATAAAAGCCCATGCGCTCGGAACCTCGACGACGCCGAAACCTTTCGGCGATGATGAGCTCAGCCGCAGCTTCGCCGAATATGTCGCCGCGCAGAATGAGCCCGGCTGCACCCGCGCCCGCGTCGAGGATCTGTCCTCGGCGTTGTTCATCCGGGTCGACGCCAAGATCAGCGCGCGCCTGTGGATGCTCGACACCATCGTCACCGCGGCGCCGCTGCTCGGCTTGCTCGGCACGATCCTCGGCATAATGGACACGTTCAACGCTCTGTCGTCCGGCGGCGTCTCCGATCCCGCTGCGGTGAGCCGCGGCATCGCCGCTGCGCTCGTCGCCACGGCGGTCGGCATCGGCACGGCGCTCGTCGGGCTGATCGCCCATAATCTGCTGCATCGACAGGCCGACGTCATCATCGACGGCTTCAAGAGCGCGCTGCTCGCCGCGACGCGCGACAGGCTGCCGGCGGCTGCCGAATAGGAAGGCGCGAGCCAAAGAGGGAAACGCCCATGCCGATCACGCGACGCGAGCTTCTGGCCGGCAGCGCGGCGCTCGCCGTGGGCTTTCCCACCATTGCGCGCGCCGCGCCGCGCGTCGAGCTGCATCTGCTCGAGACCTCGGACCTGCACATGTTCGTGCTGGACTGGGATTATTATCATGCGCGGCCGGACCCGACCGTCGGACTGAGCAAGATCGCGAGCCTCATAGCAGAGGCGCGCGCGCAAGCGCAAAATGCGCTGCTTTTCGATAATGGCGATCTTCTCCAGGGCAGCCCGCTCGGCGACTATGTCGCGCGGCAGGGGGACCTTGCCTCTGGCGCGCATCCTGTCTTCCGCGCGATGAATCACATGCGCTATGATGCGGCGACGCCGGGCAATCACGAATTCAACTTCGGATTGGACTTCCTCGAGCGCTCGCTCGCCGGCGCTGCCTTCCCCTATATCGGCGCCAATATCGAGCGCGCCGATGGCGCGGCTTTTCTGCCGCCCTTCCGCATTCTCACGCGGCGGCTCATGGATGACGGCGGCGTCTCGCATGAATTGCGGATCGGCGTCATCGGCCTCGCGCCGCCGCAGATCATGATCTGGGACAGGGCCCATCTCGAAGGTCGCCTGCGGTGCGGCGACATGGTGGCCGCGGCGCGCCGATATGTGCCCATTCTGCGCGCGCAATGCGATATTCTGGTTGCGCTCTGCCATTCCGGGATCGACGCCCGCGCCGCGGCCGGCGCAGAGAACGCCTGTCTTCAGATCGCCGCTGTTCCCGGCGTCGACGCGATCATGATGGGACACGCGCATCGCGTCTTTCCCGGTCCCGATTACGCCGGCGTCGAGGGCGTCGACGCCGAGCGCGGGACGCTCGCCGGAGTCCCTGCGGTGATGCCGGGCTTCTGGGGCAGCCATCTCGGCGTCATCGATCTCACGCTCGCGCGCGACGGCGAGCGCTGGACCGTCGATCGGTTTCGGACGGAAGCGCGGCCGATCTACAAGCGCGAGGCCGCAAAAATCACCCCGCTCGCCGAAGCCGATCCCGCGATCGCGTCGATCGTCGCGCCCGAGCACGAGGCGACGCGACGCTGGGTCGATCAGCCGATCGGCGAGATAGCGTCCCCGCTCTTCTCCTATTTCGTCTGGATCGGAATCGATCCCGTCGGGGCGCTCGTCAATGCGGCGCAGCTGGCCTATGCGCGCCCGCTACTCGAGGGGACGCCTCATGCGGGGCTTCCGCTGCTCTCCGCCGTCGCGCCGTTTCGGGCGGGCTACACGCCCGACTCCTATATCGATCTCGACCCCGGCCCTGTGGCGCTGCGGCATGTCGCCGACATCTACCCCTATCCCAATGCGCTCGTCGCCGTGCGCGTGACGGGCGCCGTGCTGCGCGAATGGCTGGAATGCGCGGCGCGCGTGTTCCGCCGCGTCGATCGCGACGCGGCAGGGCCGCAGCTGCTGTTCGATCGTCGCACGCCGTCCTACAATTTCGATGTCATAGCCGGCCTCGACTATCGCATCGACGTCTCGGCGCTGGCGCGCTACGATTCCAGCGGCAATCTGCGGCCTGACGCCACGCGCATCGTCGATCTGCGCTACGCCGGCCGCGCGGTCGATCCCGCGCAGGAATTCATCGTCGTGACGAACAATTACCGGGCCGATGGCGGCGGCAAGTTTCCGGGCCTCGATGGACGAAACGTCGTGCTGCGCGCGCCCGATTCCAATCGCGACGCCGTCGAGCGCTTCCTGCGCGGGGGCGGCTCCATTCCCGATGCGAAACCCTGGTCCTTCGCGCCGCTCGGTCGTCGCGTCACTGTCGCTTTCGACTCCGCGCCGGCGGCTGCCCGCCGTCTCGCCGAGGCGCCCGGCCTTCGCGCCACGACGCGAGAGGAAGCGGGCTATTTGCGCTACGAATACGATCTCGCCTGAACCACAGGCGGCGCTATTCGCGCCGCTGCCGTCGTTGCTTTCGCCTTTGCGACTTCCAGCTCGTTTATCCGATTTTTCCGATTGTCGCTCGAGCGCGCGCGGCGCCGGCGCTTTCGTACCATGCCCGCGAGCGGCGGACGATATGGACGACGGAGAGCATGACGGGCACCTCGACCAGCACGCCGACCACGGTCGCGAGCGCCGCGCCCGATTGGAAGCCGAACAAAGCGATCGCCGTCGCGACGGCCAGCTCGAAGAAATTGCTGGCGCCGATCAGCGCCGAAGGCCCGGCGACGCACCATTCGACGCCGAGGCGGCGATTGAGGAGATAGGCGAGGCCGGCGTTGAAATAGACCTGAATCAGGATCGGCGTGGCGAGCAGCGCGATGACCAGCGGCTGACGCATGATCTCCTCGCCCTGTAGGCCGAACAGAATGACGAGCGTCAGCAGCAGAGCGACGAGCGAGAGCGGGCCGAGCACGCGCAGCGTCGCAGCCAGCGCAGCAGCGCCGCCCTTCGCCAGCAGCGCGCGCCGCCAGAGCTGCGATGCGATCACCGGCGCGACGATATAGAGGCCGACCGACAGCAGCAGCGTGCCCCAAGGCACGGTGATCGACGACAGGCCGAGCAGCAGAGCGACGAGGGGCGCGAAAGCGACGATCATGATCGTGTCGTTGAGCGCGACTTGCGACAAAGTGAAATGCGGCTCGCCGTCGACGAGGTTGGACCAGACGAAGACCATCGCCGTGCAGGGCGCAGCCGCCAGTAGAATGAGGCCGGCGATATAGGCGTCGATCTGATCGGCCGGCAAATAGGGCCGGAACAGATGCGCGATGAACAGCCAGCCGAGCAGCGCCATAGAGAAGGGCTTGACGAGCCAATTGATGCCGACCGTGACGGCGATGCCGCGCCAATGCTCGCGCACCTTAGCCAGCGCGGCGGGGTCGATCTTCAGCAGCATGGGGATGATCATCAGCCACACCAGCGCCGCGACCGGGAGATTCACTTGCGCGACCGTCGCCGCGCCGATGGCGTGGAAGACGGAAGGCGCCGTCTGGCCGAGCGCGATGCCGACGATGATGCAGAGCGCCACCCATAGCGTCAGATAGCGCTCGAAGACGCCCATGGCGGGAGCCGCGGCGGCTTTGCTTTGGTCGGGCTCCATGGCGGCCGGAGTTGCGCGCAATTCCATCGGACGTCCTTTCGGTAAAATATCAGGCGGCTTCGCCGGAGCGCCCCGCCAATTCCAGAAGGCGAGGAACGCCGACCAGCTCGCCGTCCTCCTTGCGGAACTCCCCGCGTTGCGGCAGCGGCAGAATGTCCAGAACCGCCTCCGATGGACGGCACAGCCTCACGCCCATAGAGGTGACGACGATCGGCCGATTGATGAGGATCGGATGCGCCATCATCGCGTCGAGCAAGCGCTCGTCGGTCAGCGTCGGATCGCCGAGGCCGAGCTCGTGATAGGGCGTCCCCTTTTCCCGCAGCAGCGCCCGCGTCGATATCCCCATTCGCGCGATCAGCTGCGCCAGCAGCGCGCGCGTCGGCGGCGTCTTCAAATATTCGATCACATGCGGCTCTATGCCGGCGTTGCGGATGAGGCCGAGCGTGTTGCGCGAGGTTCCGCAATCGGGATTGTGATAGACGATCACATCGGGCGCGCTCATGCGCTCTCCTTCGCGCCGCAGCACGGCGCCTTTGCGGGAAGTTCCGGCTTCGGCGGACAGCATTCGCCTTGCGGCGTCGTCGGCGCGCAGCAGGCGTTCGCCTCGCCCTTCAGCGCGTCCAGCGCTGGATCGCCGCCAAAGACCGCGCTCTCGCCGGTTGTCAGGAAGGTCTCCCACATCAACCCCTGCGGGTCGGCGATCCAGGATTTTTCCGACTTCGCATAGCAGCAGGTCGTCGCGCCCTCTTCATAGACGAGGCCGCCGGCCTGCTTCAGGCGTCCATAGACGTCTTGCAGCTCGTCCGTGGTTTCGACCTGAATGCCGAGATGCTCCAATCCGGGGCTCGCGCCCCGCGCGGAAATGGCGAAATTCACGCGCGGATCGTCGAGCATCCATTTGGCGTAATCGGGCTTTGCGACCGTCGGCGCGGCGCCGAACAGCGCGCTGTAGAAATGGATGGATCGCGGTAGGTCCTCGACGGACACATGTAGATGCAGGCGCTTCATGGAACCCTCTCGGTCTGGCAGCTCGCATCGGCTTCTGTGACGCAGCAAGCGGCGGCGTCGCCCTTGCAGCAATTCTCCGTGAGATAGGCGAGCAGCGCGTTCATGACGGGATAGGCGGCCGAATAGATCAAGGATCGGCCCTCGCGGCGGAAGGTTACGAGATCGGCGTGCTTGAGCTGATTGAGGTGGAACGACAGCGTCGTCGCCGGAAGCCCGAGCCGCTCGCTGATTTGTCCCGCCGGAAGCCCCTCGGGGCCGGCCTGCATCAGCAGCCGGAAGATATCGAGCCGGGACTCGTGGGCGAGCGCCACGAGGGCCGTGATGGCGGATGTCTTTTCCATAGTTCCAATATATTTGAATTATAGGGGACGTCAAGGCGCGGCATAGTGGGGCGCGGCGAATTTCGGCTTGTGAGCCATTTCGGTCATTTCGCCGAACAGCCTGATCGGCATGGAAAACCGGCCTAGGCGCGACGCCCGCTATGCGCACCGCCACTGAAAGTGACGATGATCCCTTCATAGGGACGAAGTTCGAGCCTAGACTCCACGGGACGCCTTTCGCGATCGGCATGCGTCGAGATTGCGACCTCGGCGCTCGTCGGCTGTGGGATTCTAAGATCCGACGCCCGCTGGCCGAGATTCAGAGCTATGAGCATGCGCTCACGATCCGCGGCGCGTTCATATAGGAGGACGTCTTCGTCCGCGCCGGACATCAGACGCCAGCCGCCGCTGTGCAGCGCAACGTGCTCGCGTCTGAAATGAAGCAGTCGCCTCACCAAAACGAGAAGCGACGTCTCGTCGCGGCGCATCGTCGCGATGTTGCGCGCAGCGTGATCCGCCGTAAGCGGGAGCCACGGCTCTCTCGTCGAGAAGCCGGCGAATTCGCCTGCGTCCCACTGCATCGGGGTTCGCGACGGATCGCGGCCGACGCCTATGCCGGGCTCCTGCTTCTCCCACGGATCTTGAACTCTTTCGGGCGCAATCTCGACATGTCCAATGCCGAGCTCGTCGCCGTAATAGAGCGTAGGCGTTCCGCGCAGCGTCAGCAGCAGCATGGCCGCGAGGCGGACGCGCTCCGCTCCGACGCGGGTGGCGACGCGTGGTCTGTCGTGATTGCTCGAGACCCAATTCGGCCATGCGCCTGCAGGCAACGCGGCCTCATATGTTTCGATCACCTCGGACAGCTCGCGCGCGCTCCAGCGCGCAGTCAGCAGCGAGAAATTGAAGGGGAGATGGGCTCCTTGCAGATTTTCGCCGTAATATGCGACCAGCCGATCGAGGGGTAGATAGACCTCGCCGATCAACACACGGTCCTCGAACTCGTCGACGACGCGCCGCATCTCGGCGACGACGTCGTGCACCTCCGGCTGGTCGGCGGAGTAGATCGGTAGAAGGCGGTCGATCTCGGGATCGCTCGCCGTCCAGGCGGGATTGTGCGGATTGTCGCGAAACGCCGCGTCTTTCATCAAATGCCAGATCACATCGACGCGAAACCCGTCCACACCGCGCCGCAGCCAGAACCGCATCACCTCCTGCATCGCCGCCCGAACCTGCGGGTTGCGCCAATTCAAATCCGGCTGCTCGGCGAGATAGGCGTGGTAGAAGTATTGCTGCGCGCACGTGTCCCATGTCCAAGCGCTGCCGCCGAAATGGCTGAGCCAATTGTTGGGCGGTCCGCCGTCCGGCGCCGGATCGCGCCAGATGTACCAGTCGCGCTTCGGATCGGACCGCGATCGCCTGCTGTCGCGAAACCAGGGGTGATCGATCGAGGTGTGATTCGGAACCAGGTCGACGATCACCTTCAAGCGGCGCGCATGCGCTTCTTCGACGAGCCGATCGAAGCTCGTGAGCGAGCCGAACATCGGATCGACGTCGCAATGATCGGTGACGTCGTAGCCGAAGTCGCGCATGGGTGAGGGATAGAAGGGCGATAGCCAAATGGCGTCGACGCCCAGCCATTCCAAATAGTCGAGCCGACCGCATACGCCATCGAGATCGCCGATCCCGTCGTCGTTCGAGTCCTGAAAGGATCGCGGATAGATTTGATAGATCGTCCCGGTTCGCCACCACTTATGAGACATGATGCGGTCCTCGAATGGATGGGCGACCGACGTGCGCTCCTGGCGCCTTGTGGAAATCATTACCACCACATCCACATTCACGCCGCATTATTCACCGCCAGCTCCGTCGCCCCCTCCATCGTCGCAATGTCGGCGAGACGGCTCTTCAGAGCGGCCCGGTCCAATGACTCGAAGGGCAGATTGACGAAGGCCGTCAGCCGCGCGCCGAGGCGGCGATAGGCTTCCATGAAGGCGGCGCGCTTCTGCGCATCGTCGCCCTTCGGCAGAGCCGGATCGGCGACGCCCCAATGCGCCAGCAGCGCATTGCGCGGCCAGGGGCCGCAGGGCTGCTCGCATATGTCGTCGCAGAGGGTGATGACGAAATCCATGCGCGGCGCATCTGGCTTGGTGAATTCCTTCCAGCTCTTGGACCGAAACGCGCGCGTGTCATAGCCGAGCGACGACAGCAGTTCCAGGCCGATCGGATCGGGCCGCTCGGCGGGTCGGCTGCCCGCCGAATAAGCGCAAAAGCGGTCGCCGCCCTCTCGGTTCAGGATCGCCTCCGCCAGAATGGAGCGCGCGGCGTTGCCCGAGCAGAGAAACAGAACATTGCGGACCCGCTTGCCCGCCGCTTTCGGACGTTTCTGCGGAAAGGCGGGCGCGGCGAGAGCCGGAAGCGCGACATCGTCGAGCGATGCGCCGAGATCGGCCAGCATCGTCGTGAGCACATGGCCCAATTTGCTGGAATTGGCGGCGTAGATGACCGAGCGCCCCTCGCGTCGTCCGAGCACGAGGCCGGCGCGCTCGAGATGGGCGATATGGGTCGACAAAGTATTGTGCGGCACGGCCAGCAGGCGGGCGATGTCGCCCGCCGGCAGTCCATAGGGAAGATAGCGCAGCAGCAGGCGATAGGCCTCGAGCCGCGTCGTCTGCGCCAGGGCCTCGAAAATGCCGACGATCACCTCCGCGGCGAGCCGATCTTCCGCCAATTCTCTTCCTCCGCCCGGCCGGCGCGGATCATCGCCGTCCTCGGTGAAAGATAGCCCATTTGTCGATATTTCGCTATGTCTCGACGAAAGGGCGTCGGCAGGCCGCGGGCGCTCAGGCGGCGCCGTCGACGGGTTTCGCCTTGCCGATCTCCTCGAGCCGCTTCTGCAAGGAGAGCTTGTCCAGGCCCTTCATCGGCAAAGAGGCGAAGATGGAAATGCGGTTGTCGAGCATGCGGAACGCGTCCGCGAAGGCCAGATGCTTTTCGACCTCTGTCCCTTCGACGGCGGCGGGGTCCGGCAGGCCCCAATGCGCCGTCATCGGCTGGCCGGGCCAATAGGGGCACTCTTCCTTCGCGGCGTCGTCGCAGACGGTGAAGACGAAATCGAGCGGCGGCGCGCCGGGTTCGGCGAATTCGCTCCAGCTCTTCGAGCGATAGCCGTCCGCCTTGAAGCCCGATTTCTCCAATATCGCCACCGCATATGGGTTGACCTCGCCTTTCGGCCGCGACCCCGCGCTATAGGCCTTGAATCGACCGGCGCCCACCCGCTCGAGGATCGCCTCGGCGATGATCGAGCGCGCCGAATTGCCGGTGCAGAGAAAGAGCACGTTATAGATTTTGTCTTCCGTCACGACCTTCTCCTGTCGTTATGTCCACTGGCGTCGACATAACGACATTATGTCGCGAAGGGCCGTGTCGGCAAGAGGAAAGTCGCTTGAACGCGCGCCACTTGATTTTCCGCGATACGCGCCGGTCGCGCCGACGGTTTCTTCAGCGTCTGCCCAGACGAGACAGAGCGTCGGAGGGAGCCGCTATGGCGAACGGAAGGAGCGCCTTCCATCCGCGAACCTTCCTCCCGAAATCGCGCCTTTCGTCGAGGCGGCGAATCATGCGCTCGCGCGCGTCGACGAAGCCATCGCCCGGCGACATCGCTTCTCGCCGATGCGGCGCATGGATTGCGCACGCCGATCACGATATCGCGCGCGCATATCGCCAATTCCGACGATGCGACATTCAGGCGAGACGTAAAGAGAGACGCCCGTCGCATTCGCACGAACGTCGAACAATTGCCGAGCATGGCGCATGTCGACAACCAAAAGGGCGGCGTCGCAAGCGAAACGGACCTCGGGAATGTCGTGCTGTCGGTGATCTCGAGCTATATGCCTTTGACGGTCGAGAACGGCCGCAAAATCGAGTTGGAGCAACCACCGTCGCCGGTTATCGAGGTTTTCGCCCTCACTTCACCTCATATTCCGCATCCACCTCCACGCCGAGCGCGGTGACAAGGCGGTTGGTCTCCGAGGCCATGCCGACGATCGCCAACAGCTCGTTGAACTCCGCTTCCGTCATGCCCTTGGCGCGGGCGCTCGCCGTGTGCGAATGGATGCAATAGGAGCAGCCATGCGCGATGGAGACGGCGATATAGAGCATCTCCTTCATCTTCGGGTCCAATACGCCCGGTCCCATCACCGCCTTTATGCTCTCCCATGTGCGCTTCAGCGTGACCGGATCATGCGCCAGCGCGCGCCAGAAATTATTGACGAAATCGCTTTTGCGCGTCGCGCGAATATCGTCGAAAACGGCGCGGGCTTCGGGCGAGAGCGCGTCGTCGGTGAGCAGGGTGACAGTGGCCATGAGTGGTCTTGCTTTCTGTTGTCGGGCGTTTGGTGTGATTATAGCGCCCGCGCGATCGGGAAGAGTGCGGCGGCTCAGAAAATCCCCTCGATGCGGCGCAGCGCCGGCGCGGCGAAATCCACGAAAGCGCGAACCACGGGACGCAGAAATTTCGTCGAGCTATAGACGAGGAAGAATTCACTGGGCTCGATCTCGTGATCGGGCAGGACGCGGATCAGCGCGCCGCTGCGCAACTCGTCGGCGACGAGCAGAAGTTGCGCCGTCGCGACGCCGCGCCCGGCGCGTAGCGCCTCGACGAGAACTTGCGCGCTATTTGTGGTCAGCTTGGGCCGCACGCAAATATCTTCCACATTGTCGCCTTTGCGCAAGCGCAGCGCGCCATTGCGCAGCGAAGCGTCGGTCACGAGGAGATCATGCGTCGTGAGATCGGCGACATCGCGCAAAGGTTCGCTGCGCGCGAGATACGAGGGCGAGGCGACGAGAATGCGCCGGCTGAAGCCGATGCGCTTTTGGATGAGCGCCTGCTCGTTTGGCCGTCCCATGCGCAGGGCGACGTCGATATTCTCGAAGATGAGATCGACCGCGCGATTTTCGAGGGAGAGCGTCACGGCGACGGAAGGATGCGCATCCTGAAACGCCATCACGACGCGAAATAAATGGCCTTCGCCGACGCAGCTCGGGCCGTGCAGGCGCAATTGGCCGCAGATCGCGGCGGCGTCGCCGCGAAGCCCCTCGAGCGCTGCGTCTATGGCCGCGAGCGGGCCGCCGGCCGCCTCATAGAGCGCGAGGCCCTGGGCGGTCGGGCGCAGCGCGCGCGGGCCGCGCTCGAAGAGGCGCGCCCCTGCATGCGCCTCGAGATTGCGCAGCAGCTTGCTGACGGCCGGCTGCGACACGCCGAGATCGGCGGCGGCCGCCGTCATCGAGCCGCGCTCGACGATGCGGACAAAAGCGCGGAGGGCGGCGGCGACGTCCATGCATAACCATTGGTTATGGTAATCTTGTCATCCCAGTCGATAGACGCATGACAGCCGATCGGCAACTCTCTTGCGCGACGATTTCATTGGGGGAGAGGTGATGACGATCGACCGACGCGCATTTCTGGCCGTCGCCGGAGCCGCCGCGGCGCAGGGTTTTGCGCACGCGCAGGCGAGCGGCGCGGGGCTTTTGCCGGAGGGGGCGGAAAGCCGCTTTCTCGATGTCGACGGCCTGCGGCTGCATCATGTCGTGCTCGGCTCGGGGCGGCCGATCGTGCTGCTCCATGGCTGGCCGCAGACGTGGTTCGCCTGGCGCGCGACGATGGAGCGGCTCGCAGGTCGCTTCACCGTCATCGCGCCCGATCTGCGCGGGCTCGGCTTGTCGGCGCGTCCGGCCTCCGGCTATGACAAGCGCAGCATCGCCGAAGATATCGCCACGCTCATCGATCGCGCAGCGGGCGGCCAGGCCCATGTGATCGGCCATGACATGGGCGGCAAGGCGGCTTATGTGCTCGCGCTTCTCCACCCCGAGAAGGTGGAGAGGCTCGTTCTCGTCGACTGCCTCGTGCCGGGAACCGAGAATATGGACGCGCGGCGCGGCGGCGCTTGGCACTATGGGTTTCACATGGCGCGTGATATTCCCGAGCTGCTGACGCAGGGGCGCGAGAGGGACTATATCGCCGCGCAAATCCGGGCGTGGTCGTTTCGCGAGGATGCGGTGAGCGCGACGGCGATAGCAGAATTCGCCCGCCATTATGCGACGCCGGGCGGCATGACCGCCGGCTTCGACTATTATCGCGCGCTGCCCGAGGATGCGCTGCTCGTGCAGCGGCTGGCGGACCGCCGGCTGGACATGCCGGTGCTGGCGATCGCCGGCCGTCATGGCGTCGGGAGCCGGCTCGCCGAGGCGTTGCGCCCGCAGGCGAGCGCGCTCTCCTCGATCATCGTCGAGGAAAGCGGGCATTTCGTCGCCGATGAAGCGCCTGACGTGTTTTGGCGAGAGGTCGAGCGATTTCTCGCGGTGTGATCGTTACGCCCGCCGCACCACCAGCACCGCATTAATGCCGCCGAAGGCGAAGGAATTGGACATGGCCGCGCGGATATGGACGCGCCGCGCCTCGTGCGGCACCGGGTCGATCGGGCATTTGGGGTCCGGCCCCTTGAAATGAATCGTCGGCGGGGCGAGCTGCGCGCGCAGCGCGAAAATCGTGATGGCGAGCTCCAGCGCGCCGGAGGAGCCCAGCGCATGACCGTGGATCGGCTTGGTCGAGGAGACCGGCAGACGCGCGCCGCGCTCGCCGAAGACGCGCAATATCGCCTCCGACTCGGTGATGTCATTGGCGTAGGTGCCCGTGCCATGGGCGTTGAGATAGTCGATATCGTCCGGCCCGAGCCGGGCGTCATCGAGCGCTTGCCGCATGGCGGCGGAGGGGCCCTCGACATTGGGCCGCAGCGGATCGAAGGCGTCGCTCGTCGTGCCATAGCCGGCGAGCTCGCACAAAGGCTCGTGGCCCCTTTGGCGCGCCAGCGCCTCGGTCTCCAGCACGAAGATCGCCGCGCCCTCGCCGAGCACTATGCCGTTGCGTCCCGCCGAGAAGGGCCGGCAGCAATCGGGCGTCAGCACGCGCAATGCCTCCCAGGAGCGAAGCGAGCCATTGATGACGGCCGCCTCCGCCCCGCCGACGATGGCGCGATCGACCGCGCCGGAGCGGATCATCTGCAGGCCGACGCCGATCGCCTGGCTCGCCGATGAGCAGGCGCTGGCGATGGCGAAGGTCGGCCCATTGCAGGAAAAGCGCATGCCGATCATCGTCGGCGCCGCGCTGGGGATGAGGCGCGGCACGGTCAGCGGATCGGCGCGCTCGCGCGTCTGATATTCCTTATAGGCCTCGTCGTCGATCGTCTTGGAGCCGCCTATTCCGGAGCCGATGACGACGGCCGTCCGCGGCCCGCCGATGTCCTTGCGGGCGAAGCCCGCCTGCGCCATGGCCTCGTCGGCGGCGACGACGGCATATTGGGTGAAGGGGTCGCAATAGGGCAGGATCTGCGGCTCGAGATAGGCGAGGGGGTCGAAATCGGGCACTTGCGCGGCGATTTTGATGCGCCCGCCATAGGGGCGCTCGAGCTTCAGCGGGCGGACCTGGCATCGGCCGTCGCGAGCCGCCTCCCAAAGAGGCGGCGCCCCGACGCCGGCGGCCGAGACGGCGCCCATGCCCGAGACGACCACACGTATCGCATCCTGTTTCACCGCTGTCGCCAACCTCGACATTCGCTCCGCTGCGGCCTTCTTCGGCCGATGGGTCCGACTGGCCCGGACGATAGTCCTTTTTGCCGTGAGGGTCGTGTCGCATGCAAGCGGGCGACCCCTGTTTTCCCCGAAAAGGCGCGCGGCGCGGCGCCGCAGAGGCCGGCAGGTAACGGATTCATAAGGGATTCTACTGACACAGGCCGCCGCGCGGTCCATCGGCTCGCGGCTTTTGGCCCCGTCTTGACCTTCTCGCCCAGGCTCCCTATTCCCTCCTCAGCCAGTCGGCTGGATGGCCGCTGTCTTTCGGGGCAGAGGAAAGTCCGGGCTCCACGGAGACACGGCGCCGGATAATGTCCGGCGGGGGCGACCCCAGGGAAAGCGCCACAGAAAGCAAACCGCCGCGACCCTCGGGCTCGCGGTAAGGGTGAAAGGGTGCGGTAAGAGCGCACCGCTCGGGCGGCGACGTTCGAGGCACGGCAAGCCCCGCCGGGAGCAAGACCGAATAGGGGCGACTGGAAATAGCGATATTTCCCGGCCCGTCTCCGGGCCGTCGCCCGGGTTGGTCGCTAGAGGCGGCAAGCAATTGCCGTCCCAGAGGAATGGCCATCGCGCGCGGGGAGGGAAACCCGACCGCGCCATACAGAACCCGGCTTACAGGCCGACTGGCGGTTCTGTCGGGGAAGGGCGGTCGGCGAGGGGCGCGTCGAGATCAACGACCGCGCCTTTCCGCGGCCCCGCCCGCTCCTTACTTTCCTCCATGGCTAACGGTTTTGCTCCGCCGTCGCCCGCGTCAACGCTCTCTTAACCCTGACGACGCCTAATAATCGTAAGCGCCGCGCCGCCCGCGCCGCTCCGTCGCCCGTGGTCTTTCATGATATGCGTTGTTGTTCAGAGCGATGACAGGTTTCTCGGGGAGACGGAACGGCGGCGTCGCGCGCCCTTCGCCGCGCCTGCGCGCTCGCGCGGGCTCGGCGGGCGGCCGCGCCGACGCCAAATATCCGCCGTGGCGGGCGTGTCGGACAGGCGCGGCCCGGCCGGGCGGCGCAATTTTCGGATCGGACGGAGAGGTGAGATGACGGCGGCCGGCAGCGCTGAGCGGCATGTTCCCGTGCTGCTCGAGGAGGCGATCGCCGCCCTCGCGCCGCATTCGGGCGGGGTCTATCTCGACGCCACCTTCGGCGCCGGCGGCTACACGCGCGCCTTGCTGGTGCATGAGAACACGCGCGTGCTCGCGCTCGACCGCGATCCGACCGCCATCCGCAACGGCTATGCGCTGGTGGAGGCGGCGGGCGGCAGGCTGACGCTGGTGGAGGCGCGCTTTTCCGAGCTGGCGCAGGTCGCCGATCGCATGGGACTGGCGCCGCTCGACGGAATCGTCGCCGACATCGGCGTCTCCTCCATGCAATTCGACGAGGCGGCGCGCGGCTTCTCCTTCCGCAACGACGGGCCGCTCGACATGCGCATGGAGGGGCGCGGGCGCAGCGCCGCCGACATAATCGCCGAGGCGGAGGAAGAGGCGCTCGCCGATATTTTGTATTATTACGGCGAGGAGCGCGCCTCGCGCCGCATCGCCCGCGCCATCGTCAAGGCGCGCGAGCAGGGCCGCATAGAGACGACGCGCGCGCTGGCGCAGATCATCGAGCGCGCCGCGCCGGGAAAGCCCGGCGACATTCACCCCGCGACAAAGAGCTTTCAGGCGTTGCGCATCGCCGTCAATGACGAGCTCGGCGAATTGGTCGCCGCGCTCGCCGGCGCGGAGCGCGTGCTGAAGCCGGGCGGACGGCTCGCGGTCGTCACCTTTCATTCGCTCGAGGATCGCATTGTGAAACAGTTCCTGGCCGAGCGCTCGGGGCGCGGCGAGACGCGCTCGCGCCTCCTGCCGGGCGAGCCGGTTCCGCCGCCGCGGACCTTCACCAATGAAGGACGCCAGCCGGTGACGCCTTCGCAACGCGAGATCGCCACAAATCCGCGCGCGCGCTCCGCCAAGCTGCGTTTTGCGACGCGCAGCGAGGCGCCGGCGCGCGCGATCGACGAGACGCTCGCGCGCCTCGCCCGCCTGCCGGAACGCGTGAAAGGGAGACGCTGATGCTGCGCTTTCTCAATGTCGTCGCCATTCTCGCGCTGATCGGCTCGGGCTTTTACGCCTATTCGATCAAATATCAGACGATGCTGCGCGCCGAGCAGATCAATAAGATGAAGCGCGAGGCCAAGAGCGAGCGCGACGCCATCGCCGTGCTGCGCGCCGAATGGGCCTTTATGACGCGGCCCGAGCGCGTGCAGGAGCTCGCCGACAAATATCTCGATTTGAAACCGCTCGCCGTCACGCAGATCGCGACGGCGCAGTCGCTGCCCGAAAAGCCCGAGCGCATCGATTCGATCGGCCGCAAGCTGGACGCGCTCGGCCTCGGCGGCGCGGCGACGACGCCCGCCGCCGTGGAGGCGCCGACGACGCCGAAAGGAAAGCCGCGATGACGACCGCCGACACTGTGACAAAGCGCGCGACGCGAGGCCTGCGCGGACGGCTCGACGGCTTGTTCGCCACCTCGCTCGGCAAGACCGCGACGCGCATGCGCATCGTCGCCGCCGGCTTCTTCTGCCTCTATGTCGGCATAGGCGCGCGCCTCGTCGTCATCGGCTTCAAGCCCGATCCGACGACGATGCGTCGCGCCTCCGGCGAATCCATCGCCGCCTCGCGGCCGGATGTGCTCGACCGCAATGGCGAGATTCTCGCGACAGACGTGAAGACCATGTCGGTCTTCGCCGAGCCGCGCCGGCTCATCGACAAGGACGAGGCGACGGAGCTGCTCACCGCGGTTCTGCCCAATGTCGACGCGCGCGACTTGCGCGATCGTCTCGCCTCGCGCAAAGGCTTCGTCTGGGTGAAGCGCGAGGTGACGCCCAAGCAGCGCGACGAGGTGTTTCACCTCGGCCTGCCGGGCGTCGGCCTCGTGCCGGAGAACAAGCGCGTCTATCCCAATGGCCCGGCCGCCGCGCATGTGCTCGGCTATGTCAATATCGACAATGCCGGCATTGCCGGAATCGAGAAATATATCGACGGGCAGGGCCTCGCCGATCTTCACGACGCGGGCTTCAGCCTGACGCCCGAGGAGCTGAAGCCGATCTCGCTGTCGATCGACATAAAGGCGACGCACGCCATTCGCGACGAGCTCGAGAAGGGCGTGGCGCATTTCAAGGCCAAGGCCGGCGCCGCGGCGATCATGGACGTCAATACGGGCGAGGTGATCGCGCTCGCTTCGCTGCCGGATTATGATCCGAACAAGCCGCCGGACATGCGCGATCAGAACTTTATCAACCGCATGAATGTCGGCGTCTATGAGATGGGCTCCACCTTCAAGGCGCTGACCATCGCCATGGCGCTCGACTCCGGCAAGGTCAATCTCAACTCGCGTCTCGACGCGCGCGGCGCCTTGAGCTTCGGTCGCTTCCGCATTCATGATTATCACGCGCAAAATCGCGCGCTCACCGTGCCGGAAGTGTTCACCTATTCGTCGAACATCGGCACCGCGCGCATGGCCATGGGCCAGGGCGTCGAGCGTCACAAGACGTTTTTGCGCAAGATGGGCCAGCTCACGCGCATGCGCACGGAGCTGCCCGAGAGCGCCGAGCCGATCGTGCCGAGGAATTGGGGCGAGCTCAATACCATGACCATCGCCTTCGGCCACGGTCTCGCCGTCGCGCCGCTGCAGGCGATGATGGCGGTCTCCGCGCTGATGAACGGCGGCTATCTGATGGCGCCGACTTTTCTGAAGCGCAGCGAGGAGGAGGCGAAGAAGGACGCCGTGCAGGTGGTCAAGCCCGAGACGAGCGAGGCGATGCGTTATCTCATGCGTCTCAACGCCGAGATCGGCACGGCCAAGAAGGTCAATGTCAACGGCTATTATGTGGGCGGCAAGACCGGCACGGCGGAGAAGGTGATCGGCGGCCACTATTCCAAGACGCGTCTCTTCACCACTTTCATGGCGGTGGCGCCCTCCGACAAACCGAAGTATCTGTTCCTCACCATAATGGACGAGCCGCAGGGTCTGCCGGAGACCGGAGGCTACGCCACGGCCGCCTATAATTCGGGCCAGGTGACGGCGCAGATCATCGAGCGCGTCGGCCCGCTGCTCGGCCTGCCGCCGCGCTTCGAGTTGCCGACGCAGCCCTTCCCGCTGCTCGCCCGGCTCGGCTATGGCATCGCCAATAATCCCGCCCATGGCGGAGGAGGGCATTGATGCGATTTTCCGACCTTCTCGGCGAAGCGCGAGCGGCGGGGCACGGCGATCTCGACATCGCCGGCGTCACCGCCGACAGCCGCGACGTGCGCGAAGGCTATGCGTTCTTCGCCGTTCCGGGTCATGCCGGCGACGGCCTCGCTTACGCCGCCGACGCGAAGGCGCGGGGCGCGCGCGTCATCGTCGCGCCGCGTAGGGCGGAGGTCGGGGCGAAAGTTGGATTGCCGCTCGTCGTCGTCGCGGACGTGCGCGCGGCGCTCGCTCATGCGGCGGCGCGGTTTTTTCCGCGACAGCCGGACATCGTCGTTGCGGTGACGGGCACGAGCGGCAAGAGCTCGGTCGTCGATTTCCTGCGCCAGATCTGGATCGCGCTCGGCCGCGACGCGGCGTCTCTCGGCACCATCGGAATCGTCGACAGACAAGGCGCGCAATACGGCTCGCTGACGACGCCGGGGCCGGTCGCGCTGCATCAGACTTTGGACGCGCTCGCCGCACGGGGCGTGACGCGGCTCGCCATGGAGGCCTCTTCGCTCGGCATAGACCAGCGGCGGCTCGACGGCGTGCGGCTCGTCGTCGGCGCCTTCACCAATTTCTCGCGCGACCATCTCGATCATCACCGCGATCTCGAGGAGTATTTCGCGGCGAAGATGCGCTTGTTCGACACGCTGCTCGCGCCGGGACAGACAGCGGTCATAGACGCCGACAGCTCCGTCGCCGCTCGCGTGATCGACATTTGCGAGAAGCGCGGACTTTCGGTTGTCGATGTCGGCGAGAAGGGCCGCGCCATCACGCTGCTCGGCGTCGAGGCCGATGCGCTCGGCTCGCAATTGCGGCTTCGCTGCGGAGACGAGACTTTCGACGTCGCTCTGCCGCTCGCCGGCGGCTTTCAGGTCTCCAATGCGCTGGTCGCCGCCGGCATGGCGATCTCCTGCGGCGAGGAGCCGGCGCAAGTCTTCGCGGCTCTGGAAAAACTGCGCGGCGCGCCGGGGCGTCTCGAATTCGTCGGCGCGCGCGCCGGCGCGCCGGTCTTCGTCGATTACGCCCATAAGCCCGACGCGCTCGACAAAGTGCTGGCTACGCTGCGGCCGCTCGCGACCGGGCGGCTCGTCGTCGTCTTCGGCGCCGGCGGCGACCGCGACAGCGGCAAGCGCCCGCTGATGGGCGAGATCGCGGCGCGCGTCGCCGATGTCGTCGTCGTGACCGACGATAATCCGCGCAGCGAGGAGCCGGCGACGATTCGCGCCGCCATTCTCGCGGCCGCGCGGGCCGTCGGGCGAGCCGATATCCACGAGATCGGCGATCGTGGCGCGGCGATCCGCGCGGCAGTCTCCTGGCTGCGCGAGGGCGACGCGCTGGTCGTCGCCGGAAAGGGCCATGAAACGGGCCAGATCGTCGGCGATCAGGTCCTGCCGTTCTCCGACCGCGCGGCGGTCGAAGCGGCGTTGCAGGGGCGAGATCGATGAAGCAGGAAGCGCTATGGACGGGGCTGGGACTGATCGGCGCATTGCGCGCCCGCATCAGCGGCGGCCTGCCGCGCGACGTCACCGGCGTCTCCATCGACACGCGCACGCTCACGCCCGGCGATCTCTTCTTCGCTATAAAGGGCGAGGCGCGCGACGGTCATGATTTCGTGCGTTTAGCTTTCGAGCGCGGCGCGGCGGGCGCCGTCATCGACGACGCCCATGCGCGCGAGTTTCGCGACCTTTCGCCGCTCTATGTCGTGCGCGACGTGCAGGAGTCGCTCGAATATCTCGGCGCCCGCGCGCGTGAGCGTTCCTCCGCCTTTGTCGCGGCGATCACCGGCTCGGTCGGCAAGACCTCGACCAAGGATATGGCGAAGACAGTGTTCTCGCGCTTCGGCGAGACGCATGCTTCGGCCGCGTCCTACAATAATCAATGGGGCGTGCCGCTGTCGCTCGCGCGCATGCCGGCGTCGACGCGCTTCGGCCTCTTCGAGGTCGGCATGAATCACGCGGGCGAGATCGCTTCGCTGGCGCCTCTCGTCTCGCCGCATGTCGCCGTGGTGACGCGCGTCGCGCCGGTGCATCTCGAGCATTTCGACTCGCTCGAGGCGATCGCCGCCGCCAAGGCGGAGATTTTTTCAGGACTGGTCGAGGGCGGCGTCGCCATCATCAATCGCGACGACGAGACCTATGAGGCGCTGCTCGAAGGCGCCGCCGCCTCCAAGGCCGCGCATGTCTTCTCCTTCGGCCAGAGCGCGGGCGCGCAGGCGCGGCTTCTCTCCTATGACGCGGAGGCGCAGTTGGCGGAGGCGGAGATTTTCGGCCGCCGCCTGCGCTATCGCATCGGCGCGCCGGGACGCCATTTCGCGGTGAATTCGCTCGCCGTGCTGACGATCGCCCATATCTTCGACATAGATCTCCAGCAGGCGGCGGAGACGCTCGCCGATTTCGCCCCGCCCAAGGGCCGCGGGCGGCGCGAGAGCTTTGCGATCGGCGGCGGGAGCTTCACGCTCATCGACGAGAGCTATAACGCCAATCCCACCTCCATGCGCGCGGCCTTCGAGCTGCTCGGCGCGGAGAAGAGCGCGCGGCGGCGCATCGCCGTGCTCGGCGACATGCTCGAGCTCGGGCCGAGCGCGGCGGAGCTGCACGCCGGCCTCGCGGCAGACCTCGAGGCCGCGGGCGTCGATCTCCTCTTCACCGCCGGCCCGCTGATGGCGCGGCTCTTCTATGCCGCGCCGGAGCATATGCGCGGCGCGCATCGCGCCAACGCCGCCGAGCTCGAGGAGGCGCTGCTGTGGTCGATCGCGCCCGGCGACGCGATCATGGTCAAGGGCTCGAATGGCTCGCGCATGTCGCGCATCGTCGAGGCGATACGAACGAAATTCTCGGCCGAAACCGAAGCGGCCCGGTAGAGGAATAAGACGAATGCTGACGCTGCTCGCGGACTTCTCGCATCTGTTCGGTCCGCTGAATCTCTTCCGCTACATCACCTTCCGCGCCGCCGGAGCGGCGGGGACGGCGCTGTTCTTCGTCTTCTTCTTCGGCCCCGCCATCATCGACGCGCTGCGCTTGAAGCAGGGCAAGGGCCAGCCCATTCGCGAGGATGGCCCGGCCTCGCATCTGCTCACCAAAAAGGGCACGCCGACGATGGGCGGGCTGATGATCCTCTCGGGGCTTCTCGTCGCCACTCTGCTGTGGGCGAATCTGAAGAACTCCTATGTGTGGATCGTCATATTGGTGACGGCCTGCTTCGGCGCGATCGGCTTCTACGACGATTATCTGAAAGTGACGAAGCAATCGCACAAGGGTTTCTCGGGCCGCGCGCGGCTCACGCTGGAGTTCGTCGTCGCCGGCCTCGCCTGCTATGCGCTCACCACGGTCGGCGGCGAGAATATGTCGAAGCTGGCGCTGCCGCTGCTGAAGGGCTACGCCTTCTCGCTCGGCTGGCTGTTCATTCCCTTCGGCGCCTTCGTCATCGTGGCGGCGGGCAATTGCGTCAATCTCACCGACGGTCTCGACGGCCTCGCCATCGTGCCCTCGATGATCGCCGCGGGGGCCTTCGCCATCATCGCCTATCTCGTCGGCAATTCGATCTTCTCGGACTATCTCGGCGTCAATCATGTCGCCGGCACCGGCGAGCTCACCATCGTCTGCGCGGCGCTCATCGGCTCCGGCCTCGGCTTTCTGTGGTTCAACGCGCCGCCGGCGCAGATCTTCATGGGCGACACCGGCTCGCTCGCGCTCGGCGGCCTGCTCGGGACCATATCGGTGGCGATCAAGCAGGAGTTCGTGCTCGCCATCATCGGCGGCCTGTTCGTGCTCGAGGGCGCCTCCGTCATCGTGCAGGTCGCCTCCTTCAAGCTCACGGGAAAACGCGTGTTCCGCATGGCGCCGATCCATCATCATTTCGAGCAGATGGGCTGGACCGAGCCGCAGATCGTCATCCGCTTCTGGATCATCGCCTTCGTGCTCGCCCTTCTCGGGCTCTCCTCGCTGAAGCTGAGGTGAGCGCATGACGCCGGCGACGACATTCTCGGAGCGCAAAGTGGCGCTGTTCGGCCTCGGCGGCTCCGGCCTTTCGACGGCGCGCGCGCTGATCGCGGGCGGCGCGCGCGTCGCCGCCTGGGACGATGGCGAGGCCGGCCGCGCCAAGGCGCGCGAGCAGGGGATCGACATCGTCGATCTCGAGGCGGCGGATTGGCGCGAATTCTCCGCGCTCCTGCTCTCGCCCGGCGTGCCGCTCACCCATCCGCAGCCGCATTGGACGGTCGAGCGCGCGCGCGAAGCGGGCGTGGAGGTGATCGGCGACATAGAGCTCTTCTGCCGCGAGCGCGCGCGTCATGCGCCGGGCGCGCCCTTCATCGCCATCACCGGCACCAATGGCAAATCGACGACGACGGCGCTGATCGCGCATATTCTGCGCCGCGCCGGCAAGGATGTGCAGCTCGGCGGCAATATCGGCACGCCGATCCTCGATCTCGCGCCGCCCTCCGAGGGACGCATTCACGTCATCGAATGCTCCTCCTTCCAGATCGATCTGACGCCCTCGCTCGCGCCCTCCATCGGCATTCTCATCAATCTGACGCCCGATCATATCGATCGCCACGGGACGATGGAGACTTATGCCGCGGTCAAGGAGAGGCTCGTTTCGCGCGCCGATGTCGCGCTCGTCGGCGTCGACGATTCCTTCTCCCATGCGATCGGCGCGCGGCTCATAGAGGCGCGCCGCGAGGGACAGCGCGTCTATCCGGTCTCCGCCGCGCGCGCGCTCGACTGGGGCTTTTTCATCGAGGATCGCAAGGCGCTGTATCGCGAGGCCGGCCATGGGCCGGAGGAGACCGAGACGCTCGGCGATCTCGAAGGCGCGCGCGCGTTGCGCGGCGCGCATAATGCGCAGAACGCCGCCTTCGCCGCGGCTGCGGCCTGGCATTGCGGGCTCTCGGGCGAGGAGATCGCGGCGGGGCTCGTTACCTATCCGGGCCTGCCGCATCGGATGGAGGAGGTGGGGCGGCGCGGACGCACAGTCTTCGTCAACGACTCCAAGGCGACCAACGCCGACGCGGCGGAAAAGGCGCTGCTCTCCTATGACGATATTTTCTGGATCGCCGGCGGCAAGGCCAAGGAGGGCGGCATAGAGCCGCTGCGCCCGCTGTTCTCGCGCATCGCCAAGGCCTATCTCATCGGCGCGGCGGCGCAGGATTTCGCGCGCACGCTGGAAGGCGCCGTCGCTTACGAGCAATGCGGCACGCTCGATGTGGCGATCGCCCGCGCCGCCGAGGACGCCGCGCTGAGCGAAGCGCGCGAGCCGGTCGTGCTGCTGTCGCCGGCCTGCGCCTCTTACGATCAATTCGCCAATTTCGAAGCGCGCGGCGACGCTTTTCGCCTGCTCGCGCGCGAACTCTATGCGCATGCGCCCATTGCTGGAGAAACCCCATGATCTCGCGCGCGGAGCGTTCCACCTTTTCCGATTGGGCCTGGACGATCGATCGCTGGCTCATCGCCGGCGTCGCTCTCTTGATCGTCTGCGGCCTCGTCTTCGCGATGGCGGGCAGTCCGCCCGTCGCCGAGCGCCTGCATCTCTCCACCTTCTATTTCGTGCATCGGCAGGTGATCTATCTCGGGCCGGCGCTCGTCGTGATGATCGGCATGTCCTTCCTCACGCCGCGGCATGTTCGGCGCGCGGCGATCCTTCTGTGGCTCGTCTCGCTGGCGCTCGTCGTCGGCACGCTGTTCTTCGGCCAGGAGGTCAAGGGCGCCAAGCGCTGGATCTTCGGCATTCAGCCGTCCGAGTTTTTGAAGCCCGGCTTCGTGATCATGGCCGCCTGGGCTTTTTCGGAAGGCGCGAAGCGCAAGGATGTGCCGGGCAATCTTCTCGCCATCGCGCTGCTGCCCGTCACTGTCGCGCCGCTGGTGCTGCAGCCGGACATCGGCCAGACCATGCTGATCTCGCTCGTCTGGGCGGGGCTCTTGTTCATGGCCGGCATTCACTGGTTTTGGATCTTCGGCGTCGGCGGCGCGGGCGCTGTCGGCGCGGTCGCCGCCTATAAATTCCTGCCGCATGTTCATGCGCGCGTGACGCGCTTTCTCGATCCGCAGGCCGTGGGGCAGGGCGTCGCCGACACATTCCAGGCGGACACCGCGCTCTATAGCTTCATCAGCGGCTCCTGGTTCGGCAAGGGGCCGGGCGAAGGCACGCTGAAGCGCATTCTGCCCGACGCCCATACGGATACGATCTTCGCCGTCATCGGCGAGGAGTTCGGTCTCTTCGTCTGCATGGCGGTCGCCGCGATCTATGGCTTCATCGTGCTGCGCGGACTCTATTCGGCATCGCGCAACGACGACGCTTTCTGCGGCTTCGCGACGGCGGGGCTGGTCATGCTGTTCGGCCTGCAGGCCGCCATCAATATGGCGGTCAATCTCCAGCTCATGCCGTCGAAGGGCATGACGCTTCCCTTCATCTCCTATGGCGGCTCCTCGCTCATCTCGCTGGCGCTCGGCTTCGGCTTTCTGCTCGCCGTCACCAGGCGCAGGCCGCATATAGAACCTGTGGTCGAGACGGCGCCGATGGGCGCGGCGCATATGGGCGCGCCGGCATGAGCCAGCGTCCCGTTCTGCTCGCGGCCGGCGGCACTGGCGGCCATCTTTTTCCGGCGCAGGCGCTCGCTCATGCGCTGCGCGCGCGCGGGCTCGAGGCAGAGCTCGTCACCGACGCGCGGGCGCTGCGCTATGGCGGCGAATTTCCCGCGCGCGCGATGCACACGATCGCCGCGGCGACGCCGCGCGGCGGCTCCGTGCTCGACAAGGCGAAGGCGATCGCGACGCTCGGCGTCGGGACCTTGCAGGCGCTCCGTCATCTCGCTCGAATTCGTCCGCTCGCGGTCGTCGGCTTCGGCGGCTATCCGAGCGTGCCGCCGCTCTTCGCCGCCTCGCTGCTGCGCATCCCCACCGTGCTGCATGAAGCCAATGCGGTGATGGGCCGCGCCAATTCCTTTCTCGCCGGTCGCGTCGATGTGATCGCCGCGGGCTTTCCGCTCGCCGGCGTCGCGGGCGCGTTCGCCGACAAGATCGTCGTCACCGGCAATCCGCTGCGTCCCGCCGCTCTCGCCGCCGCAGCGCTTCCCTATCCGGGATTCGAGGACGGCAAGCTGCGTCTTCTCGTCACCGGCGGCTCGCAGGGCGCGCGTGTGATGGCGGACATCGTCCCGCCGGCGCTCGAATCTCTGCCGAAGGAATTACGCGAGCGCATCGAGCTCACGCAGCAGGCGCGCGAGGAAGATCTCGCGCGCGTCGCCATGACTTATGCGCGCGCCGGGATCGTCGCGCAGATCGCGCCTTTCTTCGCCGATCTGCCCGAGCGTATCGCGAGCGCGCATCTCGTCATCGCGCGCGCCGGCGCCTCCACCGTCACCGAGCTGGCGGTCATCGGGCGGCCGAGCATTCTGGTGCCATTGCCGCATGCGCTGGATCAGGATCAGGCGGCCAATGCCGCCGTGCTGGCGAAATCCGGCGCGGCGGACGTCGTGCGCCAAGCGGATTTCACGCCGCAATGGCTCGCCGAGCGCATCACCGAATTCGCCGCGAACCCGCAAGAATTGCAGCGCCGCGCGCAGGCGGCGAAAAGCGTCGGCGTCGCCGATGCAGCGGAGCGGCTCGCCGATCTCGTGCTCGCCGTCGCGGACAAGAAAGCGCGCGCCGAGGCCGCGCAACGGAGCCCTTCATGAGAATGCCGCGCCGTCTCGGCCCCATTCATTTCGTCGGCATAGGCGGGATAGGCATGTCCGGCGTCGCCGAAATTCTGCTCGCGCAAGGCTATGAGGTTCAGGGCACGGACGCCGCCGACGGCGCCAATCTGAAGCGCCTCGCCGAGAAGGGCGCGCGCGTTCATGTCGGCCATGACGCGAAATGGCTCGGCGAGGCCGCCGTCGTCGTCGTGTCGAGCGCGATCAAGCGCGACAATCCCGAGCTGATGGAGGCGCGCGCGCGGCGCCTGCCGGTGGTGAAGCGCGCGGAAATGCTCGCCGAGCTGATGCGCGACAAGCGTTGCGTCGCTGTGGCCGGCACGCATGGCAAGACGACGACGACCTCGCTCGTCGCCACGCTGCTCGACGCCGGCGGATTCGATCCGACGGTGGTCAATGGCGGCATCATCAACGCCTATGGAACCAATGCGCGGCCGGGCGCCGGCGAATGGATGGTCGTCGAGGCCGACGAGAGCGACGGCACTTTTCTAAAATTGCCGGCGGAAGTCGCCATCGTCACCAATGTCGATCCCGAGCATCTCGATCATTTCGGCGATTTCGACGGCGTGAAGCGCGGCTTTCGCGCCTTTATCGAAAATCTGCCTTTCTATGGTTTCGCGGCCGTATGCGTCGATCATCCGACCGCGCGCGAACTCATCTCGCAGATCGAGGATCGGCGCGTCATTCCCTATGGCGAGAGCGAGGAGGCCGAGGCGCGGCTGCTCGATCTCGATCTTTCGGGAGGCGTCGGACGTTTCTCCGTGTCGCTGCGCGATCGCGATACGGGCGCGGAGACGCGGCTGGGCGATCTGCTGCTGCCGGCGGCGGGGCGCCATAATGCGCTCAACGCCACGGCGGCCATTGCGGTGGCGCATCGGCTCGGCGCGACGGCCGAGAAGATCCGCGAAGGGCTCGCGAGCTTTGCCGGCGTGAAGCGGCGCTTCACCAAGACGGGCGAGTGGAAGGGCGTCGCGATCTTCGACGATTACGGCCATCATCCGGTCGAGATCGCCGCCGTGCTGCGCGCGGCGCGGGCTTCGACCGAGGGCAAGGTCATCGCCATCATGCAGCCGCATCGCTACACGCGGCTGCAGTCGCTGTTCGATCAATTCGCGGCCTGTTTCGGCGACGCCGATGTGGCGCTGATCGCCGACGTCTATCCCGCCGGCGAGACCAAGATCGAGGGCGTCGACGGCCCAGCGCTGGCGCGCGCCGCGACGGCGCAGGGGCATGGACGGGCGCTCTCATTCGCCTCGCCGCAGGAGCTGCCGGGACTCGTGCGCGAGATCGCGGCGCCCGGCGATTATGTGGTGTTTCTGGGCGCGGGCGACATCACCAAATGGGCTTATGCGCTGCCGGGACAATTGGCGGAGCTCGTCCCATGACGCTCGCGCGATCTCTCAGAACGCGCGTCCCTTCTCCCACTCGTGGGAGAAGGTGGCCCTCGCGTCAGCGAGGGTCGGACGAGGGTCCGCGGCGAAATGCGGGGCACTTTGCTTTGCTGTGTTCGAATGCTGCGCGTAACAGCGACGGGCCCTCATCCGACCCCGCTTCGCGGGGCCACCTTCTCCCGCGCGCGGGAGAAGGAATCGCGCACGGAGATCGCGGATGAGCTTTCCCGATATCTCTGCTGAAATCTCCGCGCTCGCGCCCGATCTGCGCGGACGTCTTTCGGCCAATGAGCCGCTCGCGCCCTTCACCTGGTTTCGCGTCGGCGGGCCGGCGCAAATTCTCTTCTCGCCGGCGGACGAGGACGATCTCGCCTATTTCCTCGCGCGCCTGCCGCAGGAGATTCCCGTCACCATCATCGGGCTCGGCTCCAATCTCATCGTGCGCGACGGCGGCGTGGCGGGCGTCGTCGTGCGGCTCGGCGCCAAGGGCTTCGGCGCGATCGCCGTGGAGCCGGGCGAGCGCATTCGCGTCGGCGCGGCCGTGCCCGATGTGAAGCTCGCGCGCGCCGCCGCCGACGCCGGCATAGACGGGCTCGCCTTCTATCGTGGCATTCCGGGCGGCATAGGCGGCGCGCTGCGCATGAACGCCGGCGCCCATGGCGGCGAGACCAAGGACGCGCTGATCGAGGCGCGCGGCGTCGATCGCTCGGGAACGGCGCGTGTCTTCACGAACGCCGATCTCGGCTTCTCCTATCGCCATAGCGAGGCGCCGGAAGATTTGATTTTCACGCAGGCTCTGTATCAGGGCCGCAAAGGCGATCCGGCGACGATCCTCGCCGAGATGGAGCGCATCACCGCCGCGCGCGAAGCCTCGCAGCCCATTCGCGAGAAGACCGGCGGCTCCACTTTCGCCAATCCGCCGGGGCATAAGGCTTGGCGGCTGATCGACGCGGCCGGCTGTCGCGGCTTTTCGATCGGCGACGCGCAGGTGAGCGAGATGCATTGCAATTTCCTCGTCAATCGCGGCCAGGCGACGGCCGCCGATGTCGAGGCGCTGGGCGAAGAGGTGCGGCGGCGCGTCGAAGCTGCGAGCGGCATTCTCCTGCGCTGGGAGATCAAGCGGATCGGCCTTCCATGATCGCGAGCAGTCCATGAGCGCGGGCATCCTATGAGCGTGATCGAGCGGAGCGCCGCCGTCGCGTGCGAGGAGCCGGAGCCGCTGTCGCGCGCGCTGTCGAGCCCATGGCTCGGCGCGGCGCTGATCGTCGTCGCGATCATGCAGCAGCTTCTCAGCCATATCGACTGCGACGTCTCCTGGTTCCTGACCTTCGCGGAGAAAGTGCTGGACGGAAGCGCGGCCTATGTCGAGGCGAGCGATCCCAATCCGCCGGCGGCGTTTCTCTCGCTCATGCCGGCCCTGCTGCTCGCTCGCGCGCTGCATCTTTCGCCGGAGGCGGCTCTCGCGGCGCTGGTCTTCTGCGCGGCGACGATCTCGATCGGCTTTTCCTTCCATCTGCTGCGGCATGGAGCCGCGCGCAGCCGGCGCGCCTGGATGCTGCTGCTCAATGCGGCGCTCTTTCTGCTCTTGATCGCGCCGGAGATCGTCTTCGCCGAGCGCGAGCATATCGCGCTGCTCGCCGTCCTGCCGCTGCTCGCGGCGCTGGCGGTGGAGGAGCGGCGCGCGCCACCGCGATGGGCGCGAATCGTCGCGGGGCTCGGCGGCGGCGTCGCCGTGGCGCTGAAGCCGCATTTCGCGCTCGCCATCGCGCTGCCGGCGCTGGCCATCGCCTGGCGCGAGCGCTCTTTCCGCATATTCCGGCGAGATGAGCTCGTCGTCGCGGCGCTCGCTTCCATCGCCATGACCGGCGCGACGCTCGTCGCCTTCCCGGCCTATCTGACGCAAGCGTTGCCGTTGGCGCTCGAGGTCTATGCGCCGGCGCGCGACGATCTCGGCCATTTCCTCGGCCATACGCTGGCCCTCGTCTATGTCGCTCTGCTGGCGGGCTTTCTCGTCGCGGCGCGCGGCGTCGTGCTCGGCCGCGCGACGCTCGTCGCGCTGCTCGCCTCGTTCGGCTTTTTCGCCGCCTTTCTGCTGCAGGGGAAGGGCTGGATGAACCATGCTTTTCCCGCGGTCGCGCTGTTGCTCTTCGCCTGGATCTTTCTGGCGCTGCGCGACCGCATGGCGCGCGTCGCCCCGCCGACGGGGACGAAGCGAGCGCTGCTCAAATTCCTGTTCCTTCCGGGCCTCCTCGCCGCGCCGGCCTATTTCGGCGTCGTCGAGCAGCTGACCGACCATGAGGAGCACCCCGGCCTGCTCGATGCGGTCGCTTTCGTCGCTCCGCCGCACCCGCGCGTGGCGACGATCGCGAGCCAGCTCGATTTCGGCCATCCGCTGGTGCGCCAGCTCGACGGCCGATGGATCGGACGGCAGAATGCGCTGTGGACGACGGCCGCTGTCGGGCGCCTGCTGGCCACGGCCGGCCCGCAGCGGCGCGAGCGGCTGGAGGCGTGGCGCAGCGCCGATCTCGCCGGGCTCGCGGAGGATATCCGGCAGGGGCGGCCGGACATTATCGTCGTCGAGGATCGCGCGACGCGGGAATGGGTTCTGCGGCGGCCGGAAATGGCCGGCGCGCTCGACGCCTACAGGCTCGCGAAACAGGCGGGGGATATCGAAATCTGGCGGCGGGCGGAGTGAGCGTCGCTAGAGCGCTTTCCGATCGAACGGAATCGTTCGATCGATCAGAATTCGCTCTAGCGTTTCCAGCCGAAGTGGACACTGGTTCGGCGTTGGAAACGCGTCAAAACAAAAGCCCAGGGCCTCTCCGTGTCTCAATGAAACATGGAGAGGCACTGGACTTTCGGACCGGCCGGTCTATAGTAAGGTGGTAAGATAGTAAGACGTTCAGGAAGGTGAGCCATGCCGTCCGCCAAGCGCCAGACGGTGTATTCGAAGGTTTCCGTGAAGAGCCAGACCGTGCTGCCGGCCGAGGTCCGCGAACGCTTGCGCATAAAGCCGGGCGATCGGCTGCGCTATGTGCTCGACGAGACCGGCGTGCGGATCGAGCGCTGCGCTCCGAACGACGAAGACGATCCTTTTGCGACTTTCACCGAATGGGCGAGCGACGCCGACGACGAAGCCTATGCCGATCTCTGACGCGACATTCGCCCGATCGACTCGGGTACGGGCGGGAGCGAGCCTGAAGGCTCGCGGTCCAAAGCGGCCGCCTGGACCGCGAGCCTTCGGGCTCGCCCTCGGAAGCGCGTGACATGTCGCGCTATGCGCCGGGCGACGTGGTCGTCGTGCCCTTTCCCTATTCGGATCGTTTCGCGGAAAAGCGGCGGCCGGCTCTCGTCGTCTCGAATGACGAGGTGACGTCCGCCGGCTTTCTCTGGCTCGTCATGATCACGACCGCGCAGAATTCCGGCATGGACCATGACGTGCCGATCGAAGACCTATCGGCCGCCGGGCTTTCGAGTCCGTCGATCGTGCGGCCGATCAAAATCGCCAATGTCGAACCGTCTCGGATCGTGCGGCGCGCCGGACGACTGGGAACGAAGCAGGCCGAGGCGGTGTTCGAAGCGGTTCGTTCCTTCATCGGGCGCAATCGTCCATAAACCACGCAAGGGTGCGTCATGACTGCTCACGCCGTTCACGTCGCCGTTCTCATGGGCGGATTCTCCTGCGAGCGCGAGGTCTCGCTGCGGTCGGGCGAGGCGAGCGCCAAGGCGCTCGAGAGCGTCGGCTTTCGCGTTTCCCGCGTCGATGTCGGCCGCGACGTCGCCGAGGTTCTGGCCAAGCTCGCGCCGGATGTCGCCTTCAACGCGCTACACGGCCGCTTCGGCGAGGATGGCGCCATTCAGGGCGTGCTGGAGATTCTCCGCATCCCCTACACGCATTCCGGCGTGCTCGCCTCCTCGCTGGCGATGAAGAAGGACGTCGCCAAGAGCGTCATGGCGGCGGCCGGCGTGCCGGTGCCCAGGGGCAGGGTGCTGCATCGCCTCGAGGCCGCCAAGACCCATGCGCTGCCGCCTCCCTACGTGCTGAAGCCGGTGAGCGAGGGGTCCTCCTTCGGCGTGTTCATCGTCAAGGAGGGGCGCTCGCATCCGCCGCAGGAGCTCGCGAGCGCCGATTGGCGGCACGGCGATTTCATGCTGGCGGAAAATTTCGTCGACGGCCGCGAACTCACCTGCGCGGTGATGGGCGACCGCCCGCTCGACGTCATCGAGATACTCCCGGTGTCGGAGGAGTTCTACGGTTTCGACGCGAAATACGCGAAAGGCGGGTCGAAACACGTGCTTCCGGCGAATCTTAAACAAAATATTTACCAAGAGGTCCAACAGTTGGCGCTCGAGGCTCATCGGGCTCTCGGCTGTCGCGGCGTCAGCCGCGCGGACTTTCGATACGACGATCGCCCCGGAGGCACGGGCGAACTCGTCGTGCTGGAGGTCAACACGCAGCCGGGCATGACCGAGACCTCGCTGGTTCCCGAAATGGCGGCGCATGCCGGCTATTCGTTTGGCGAGCTCGTAAGATGGATGGTGGAAGACGCGTCCTGCGATCGTTGAGAGAGCCTGTCGAGGCTCTCTTCGATGTCGCGCATCCGCATTCCGTCCAAATCGGCTCCATCCAGGCCGGCGCCTACGCCGCCCCTTACGCAAACCCTGTCTCCTCCCAGCCCGCGGAGCGGCGTGTCCGCCCGTCGGCCGCTTCCGCGTCGCATTTCGCTCCGCGCCCGGCGCGCGGGCTCTCGCGGCTCGCCGCTCTGCCGGGCGTCGGCGCGGCGGCGCTCGCTCTGCTCTTCGGCGGCGTCGGCTTCACCGGTTTCGTGCAGAATGGCGGCTACGCCGATTTCGTCGCGCGCAATGGCGCGCCGCGCGATATCGCTGCACGCGCGCTCGGCTTTTCCATCGAGGTCGTCACCATCAGCGGGCTCGGCGAGCTCTCCGAGGGCGACGTGCTCGCCGCCTCCGGCGTCAAGCCGACCCATTCGCTGCTCTTTCTCGACGCGGAGACGATTCGCGAGCGCTTGACCGCGCTGCCCCTGGTCGAGAGCGCGCGCGTGCTGAAGCTCTATCCCGACCGGCTGGTCATCGCGCTCGAGGGACGACGGCCCTTCGCGCTCTGGCAGCGCGACGGCAAGCTGTCGATCGTCGCTGCGGATGGCGTCGTCGTCGACGAGATGCGCGACGAGCGATTCCTGGGCCTGCCCTTCGTCGTCGGCGAGGGCGCGGAGAAGCGGCTCGACGAATATATGCGTCTGCTCGAGGCCGCGGGCGATCTCAAATCGCGCGTGCGCGCCGGCGTGCTCGTCTCGGGACGGCGCTGGTCGCTGGACATGACGAATGGAGTCGAGGTGAAGCTGCCCGAGCGCGAGCCGGAGGCGGCGCTGGCGCTGCTCCAGCGGCTCCAGCGTGAGGCCAGGATCCTCGACAAGGATGTGATCTCGATCGATTTGCGCGCGTCCGGACGCGTCGCGGTGCGTCTCTCGGAGGAGGCGGTCGCGACGCGCGCGGCCGCGACGACGCGCAATTCACGCAAGGGCGGCCAGACATGAAGTCACATATCTTCCCGCCGCGAATGAAGCAGCTCGGCGCCCGCCGCAGCGCGACCATGGCCGTGCTCGACGTCGGCACGTCGAAGATCGCCTGCATCATCGCCCGGCTGAGCCCGGTCGGCGACGGCTCTCCGCGCGGGCGCACGCATCGCGCGCGCGTCCTCGGCATCGGGCACCAGCGCTCGCGCGGCGTGAAGGCCGGGCAGATCGTCGATATGGAGGAGGTCGAGAGCGCGCTGCGCCGCACGGTGGACGCCGCCGAGCGCATGGCCAAATCGCAGATCGACGCGATCATCGTCACCGCCTCGGGCGGGCGGCTCGCCTCGCAGCATTTCGCCGCCAAGACGCGCGTCCACTCCGGCGCCGTTGCGCCGGCCGATGTGCATCGCGTGCTCGAGGCCTCCGCCGCTCATGGGACGGAGCGCGGCCGCGTCGTCATCCATTCGCTGCCCACGGGCTTCTCGCTGGACGGCACCGCCGGCATTCGCGAGCCCGCCGGCATGGTCGGCGGCGAGCTCGGCGTCGATCTCCATGTCGCCAGCTGCGATCAGGCGGCGATGCGCAATCTGCTCGTCGCGGTGGAGCGCTGCCATCTCGGCATAGAAGCCGCCGCCGCCGCGCCTTATGTCGCCGGCCTCTCCGTGCTCGAGGCCGATGAGGCGGAGCTCGGCGCCATCGTCATCGACATGGGGGCGGGCGTCACCTCGCTCGCCGTCTTCGCCGGCGGCGCGCTCGCTCATGTCGATGCGGTGACGCTCGGCGGCAATCACATCACCATGGACATCGCCCGCGGTCTCGACTGCCGGCTGAGCGACGCCGAACGGTTGAAGACGCTCTATGGCGCGGCGATCTCGTCGCCGTCGGACGATCGCGAGACGATCGCTTTCGATCACGTGGGCGAGAGCGGCGAGCATCCGGCCCATGCGCCGAAATCGCATCTCGTGCGCATCATTCGTCCGCGCGTCGAGGAGACGCTGGAGTTCCTGCGCGATCGGCTGGCGGCGTCGGGCTTTTCGGCCCATGCCGGCCGCCGCGTGGTGCTCACCGGCGGCGCCTGCCTGCTCACCGGCCTGCCGGAGGCGGCGCGGCGCATACTCGGCGGGCAGGTCCGCGTCGGCCGCCCGGCCGGCATAGACGGACTGCCCGAATCTGCTCGCAGCCCGGCATTCGCCGCGGCGGTGGGCCTGCTCGTCTATCCGCAATTCGCGGGGCGCGAATATTTCGAGCCGCGCCGCGATCAGGAGGCGCGCGGGACCGGGACCAATGGTTACATCTCTCGGGTCGGACAATGGTTGAGAGACAGTTTTTGAGGATTTCGAGGAACGAGAGCGAGGCGCGCGTCGGCGAAGCGCTCCGGGGACGACAGCCGACGCCCAGTCGCATGAAAATCAGTCGAAAGGTCTGACGATGACGATCAATCTCAAAGCGCCCGAACTTCGGGAATTGAAGCCCCGCATTTTGGTGTGCGGCATCGGCGGCGGCGGGGGCAACGCCGTCAACAACATGATCATGTCGGGCCTTTCGGGCGTGGACTTTCTGATCGCCAACACCGACGCGCAGGCGCTCGCCTCCTCGCGCGCCGAGCGCATCATCCAGATGGGCCTGCAAGTGACCGAAGGCCTCGGCGCCGGCGCCCAGCCGGAAGTCGGCCGCGCCGCCGCGGAAGAGGCCAAGGACGAGATTCGCGACCATCTCTCCGGCGCGCATATGGTCTTCGTCACCGCCGGAATGGGCGGCGGCACGGGCACGGGCGCGGCGCCGGTCATCGCGGCGATAGCGCGCGAGATGGGCATTCTGACCGTCGGCGTCGTCACCAAGCCCTTCCATTTCGAGGGCCAGCGCCGCCTGCGCATCGCCGAGGGCGGCATCGCCGAATTGCAGAAGTCGGTCGACACTCTGATCATCATCCCGAATCAGAATCTCTTCCGCATCGCCACGGAGAAGACGACCTTCGCCGACGCTTTCGCCATGGCCGATCAGGTGCTCTATTCGGGCGTCGCCTCGGTCACCGACCTCATGGTCAAGGAAGGCCTCATCAATCTCGACTTCGCCGACGTGCGCTCGATCATGCGCGGCATGGGCAAGGCGATGATGGGCACGGGCGAGGCCACCGGCGAGCGCCGCGCCAGCCTCGCGGCGGAAGCGGCCATCGCCAATCCGCTGCTCGACGAAGTGTCGATGAAGGGCGCCCGCGGCCTCTTGATCTCGATCACCGGCGGCAATGACCTCACCCTCTATGAGGTGGACGAGGCGGCGAGCCGCATCCGCCAGGAGGTGGACGAGGACGCCAACATCATCCTCGGCGCGACCTTCGACTCCTCGCTCGAGGGCGTGGTGCGCGTGTCGGTGGTGGCGACCGGCATCGATCTGCCCAGCACCGCCGCCGAGGACGCCGCCGCGGCCGAAGCCCGCGTGCTGGAGGCCGCCGAGCGTCTGCGCGCCCAGGTGGCGGCGCAGAGCCGCCCCTCGATCATCCACACGATCGCCGAGCCGGCTCCGCAGCCCCAGACCTATACGCCTCAGGCCTATGCGCCGGAGCCGCAGCCGGCCCCGATCGAGCGTCCGGTCCAGTCCTATTACGCCGAGCAGCCGGCCCCGGCGTCTCAGCACGGCGTCTATCTCGAGCAGGTCGCCGCGACGCGTCCGACTTATGCGCCGGAGCTCGCTCCCACGCCGGCCCCGACGATGGAGGCGCACGAGCCCTATATCCCGCCGGCCGCCGAGCTGCCGCGCATGCGCATGCCGCAGATCGAGGACTTCCCGCGGCCCGTGCAGGATCAGTATCGCCAGGCGCGCGGCGAGCCCGCCAGCCAGGCGCCGGAAGCCGCCCGCCGCCGGACGCTGCTGGAGCGCCTCGCCTCCTTCGGCGCGAGCCGTCAGGAAGACGCGCTGCAGGGCCCGGCTCCGGCCGCGCCGCGTCCGCCGCAGCGCCCGCAGGCTCCGCCGCCGTCGCAGAGCCATGCGGAATACGCCAAGCGTCCGGTGGCGCCCGCGCCGCAGCAGGCGCCGGGCCACGCCGGGCTCGATCCGCACGGCCGCCGCGTCGCGCCGGCCCGCTCGATCGAGGACGAGCAGCTCGAGATCCCGGCCTTCCTGCGCCGTCAGATCAACAGCTGACGCGCCGCCGCCCGGCCGCGAAATTCTCGAAAAGGCCCGCTTCGGCGGGCCTTTTTTCGTCCGGGGCGGCTGTAACATTCTGTAAAAAACCGTGACTGGAGCCCCGCCGCGCCACGGACTATCCTGCGCCGGCGCCGATCGGCCACAATTTCGCGCGCCGCGGCGCGCCGCCCGTCTTCCCCGGGAGTGAAACGGACTTCATGACATCGCGTCGACCGACGAGCATGCAGACCACGCTCGGCGCCGCAGCGGCGCTCACCGGCGTCGGCGCGCATAGCGGCCTCGCGTCGCGGCTCGTGCTATCGCCCGCCGAGGCGGGGTCGGGAATCGTCTTCACGCGGCTCGGGCGCGCCAATGGCGAGGAGGCGCCGCTGCGCGCCGTGGCGGGCAATGTCACATCCACCGATCTCTGCATGCGCCTCGGCTCCGGCGAGGCCTCGATCTCGACGATCGAGCATTTGATGGCGGCGCTGCGCGGCCTCGGCGTCGACAATGTCGCGATCGATGTCGACGGGCCCGAGATTCCGGCCATGGACGGCTCGGCGGCGGGTTTCGTCGAGGCGATCGACGAGGCGGGAATCGTCGCGCTGCGCGCGCCGCGCCGCTCGATCGAGATTCGCGCGCCCGTTCGCGTCGCCGACGGCGCCGCCTGGGCGGAGCTTTCGCCCGCGGCGACGGGCGGCTTTTCCATGGATGTCGAGATTTCCTACGCCGCGGCGCCCATCGGTCGTCAGCGCCGGCGGATGCGGCTGACCAGAGCGAGCTTTCGCGCCGAGATCGCGCGCGCCCGCACCTTCGGCTTTCTCTCCGACGCCGAGCGTTTGTGGCGCGAGGGCAGGGCGCTCGGCGCCTCGCTGGACAATACGATCGTGATCGCGGACGGGCGCGCGCTCAATCCGCAGGGGCTTCGCTTTTCCGACGAATTCGTCCGCCACAAAATGCTCGACGTGCTCGGCGATCTCGCGCTCGCCGGCGCGCCGATCATCGGCGCCTTCCGCTCCTATCGCGGCGGCCACGGGCTCAATCACGCTCTGGTTGAAACATTGCTCGCGACGCCCTTCGCTTTCGCCATCGTCGGCGGCGAGGGACGGCAGGCGGCGCGTCGTCCCGCGCGCACGGGCGCGGCTCGCTGAGGCCGCTTCGCCGGGGCCGGAATTCGCGCCGATGTGCGAACTCTCCCGACATGAAGGAGATGCGGCGCCCAGGGCGATCGGGTGAAGGCCAACAATCCTCCCCCTCATGCTGAGGAGGCTCCGCAGGAGCCGTCTCGAAGCACGAGGGGGAGTTCCAGATGGCCGCGCATGAAGGTTTCCTCGTCCTTCGAGACGCCGCTTCGCGGCTCCTCAGGATGAGGAAACCTTCACCCGATCGCCCTGATGCGGCGCCCCGTCTCACTGGAAATCAGCCATGAACTCGGCTATATGATGAAAAAACTCCTCCGTTCGACCTGCAGAAAGCGGCCCGCTTGGCGAACGGATCTTCCGCCGGAGCCCGCCTTTCTATGTCTTTCGACCCGTTCAGCCATATTCCTTTGTCGTTTCTCGCCTGGGCCGCGCAAATGGTCGCGTTTCACGGGGTCGGATATGCATTCGAATGGTGCGATTCGACCGGCCGGCTGAAGCGCTTCAAGGTGCGCTCGCTCGATCGCATGAGCTATCGCGAGCTGCTGCCGCGCGTGCTGTTCAATCAGACGGTTATCTTCCTGCCCTGCATGTTGGCGACGGAATATTTCGGCCTCGCCTTCGTCGGCGCGCCGCAGATCTCCTGGACCGCGGCGATCCTATCGCTGGCGGCCATGACCGTCGGCCACGACGTCGTGCAATATGTCGCGCATCGCCATCTTCTGCATCATCCCAAGCTGATGAGCCCGCTCGGCCATGCGCTGCATCACACGACGGGCGCCAGCAAGGCGATCAGCGCCTGCTATCAGTCGGGCGCGGATTTCTTCTTCGAGATCGTGCTGCCCTATCTGCTGCCGCTGGCGCTCGTCGGCGGCGGCGGGGCGGATGTCGCCTTCCACACGGTGATTCCGGCGCTCGGCGCGCTCGGCGGGCTCTATGAGCATTCGGGCTATGATTTCGGCCTCGCCTTCCGCAATCGCCGAGCGACAGGCTGGCGCGGACGGCTCGACGCCGTGCTCGACCATATGACCACGAGCATCGCGCACGGCTATCACCATACGCGCGGCAATGTGAGCTTTTCCGACGGATTCGGCAGCCCGGGCATTTGCGACACGATCTACAGGACGCGCTGGGATCTCGTGCCCGAGCGCGTGCGGCGTAGGGAGCGGGTGGAGGCGGCCTCGGCGGGCTGACAGTCTCGGCGGCCGCCTCGACGCCATAATCTCGCCCGATCCGGAACGTCTCTTTCGGAAGTGGGGGACGGCGCGCGCGTCGCATGTTCCCGAGTAGCGCCCTTGGGCGAATTGGTCTAGAGAACGCGAATGCGAACGTCCCGCGAGGCCGAATCCATGTCGATTGCCAGATCGTTCCGACTTTCCGCCGCGCGCGCGGCCCTGGCGGCGGCTTTTGTCGCGGCGCTGCCCGCGGCGCCGGGACGCGCCGATATTCTGGACAGCATCACCAGCGGCTTCGGACTTTTCTCCGGCGAGAAATACAAGACCGAGATTCTGCCCGATATTCCGGCCGAGGATATCTATAATCAGGGCCTCGCCCGCATGGAGGCGCATGATTACGAGAACGCCGCCAAGAAGTTCGGCGAGCTCGAGAAGCAATATCCCTTCTCGCAATGGGCCCGCAAAGGCCTGCTGATGCAGACCTTCGCGCAATATCAAAAGCCCGCCTATGACGACGCCGTCGCCTCGGCGCAGCGCTATATCGGCCTCTATCCGACCTCGCCGGATACGCCCTACATGTATTATCTCGCGGGAATGTCTTACTATAATCAGGTGCCTGCGGTGATGCAGGACCAGGAGAGCGCGGAGAAGGCGCTGGCCATCTTCACCCAGCTCGTCGAGAAATTCCCGAAATCGGAATATGTGACCGACGTCAAATACAAGATCCAGGTGGCGCGCGACCAGCTCGCCGCCAAGGACATGACGGTCGGCCGCTTCTATCTGACGCGCAAGAATTACGCGGCCGCGGTCAATCGCTTCCACGACGTGCTCGCCAAATATCAGACGACCCGCCACGCCGAGGAGGCGCTGTATCGGTTGACGGAGGCCTATTTCGCCATGGGCGTCGTCAATGAGGCGCAGACGGCGGCGGCCATTCTGGGGCATAATTTCCCCGATTCGTCCTGGTACAAGGACGCGCATTCGCTGCTCGCGACGGGCGGCGTCGCGCCCGAGGAGCATCAGGGCTCCTGGCTTTCCAAGATCGGCAAGACGCTCGGCGCCAGCTGAGCGTCCGCAGGGGCGAGCCGAGGGGCCGGAAGAGTAGAGCGCGCGCATGCTCGTCCGTTTGTCTATTCGCGACATCGTCCTCATCGACAGGCTCGATCTCGAATTCTCGTCCGGCCTGACGACGCTCACCGGCGAGACCGGCGCGGGCAAATCCATCCTTCTCGACGCTTTCCTGCTGGCGCTGGGCGCGCGCGGCGACGCCTCGCTGGTGCGCGCCGGCGAGGAGCAGGGGCAGGTGACGGCGGCCTTCGATCTGCCGCGCGGGCATCCGGCGCTCGTCACGGCGCGCGAGTTCGGCCTCGACGCCGAGGACGAGCTGGTCTTGCGCCGCGTGCAGACGAGCGACGGCCGCACGCGCGCCTTCGTGAATGACCAGCCGGCGAGCGCCCAGGCGCTGCGCGTGATCGGCGCTTCGCTGGTCGAGATTCATTGCCAGCACGATGATCGCGCATTGGTGGACCCGAGCGCCCATCGCGCCCTCGTCGACGCCCATGGCGGGCTCGGCGAGACGGCGGCGCAGGTGCGTGAGCTGCATGGCGCCCTGCAGCGCGCCCGCCGCGAGCTCGTGGAGGAGGAGGCCCGCGTCGCCAAGGCGCGCGCCGAGGCCGATTATCTGCGCCACGCCAATGAGGAGCTGGAGGCGCTGGCGCCGCAGCCGGGCGAGGAGGCCGCGCTCGCCGAGCGGCGCCAGACCATGCAGCGCTCCGAGAAGGTCGCCGGCGATCTGCGCGACGCGCTCGAGGCTTTTTCCGGCGATCATTCGCCGGCCGGCGAGATCGCCTCCGCGGCCCGTCGTCTGGAGCGGCGCGCGACCCAGGCGCCGCAGCTGATCGAGCCGCCAGCCAAGGCGCTCGCCCAGGCGCTGGACGCGCTCTCCCTCGCCGAGCAGGCGCTGGAGCAGGCGCTCCGCGACGCCGATTTCGACCCGCGCGAATTGGAGCGCGTAGAGGAACGGCTGTTCGCTCTGCGCGGCGCCGCGCGCAAGCATCAGACCAGCGTCGACGCGCTGCCCGCGCTGGCCGAGCGTTTCGCCGCCGATCTCGCCGCGCTGGACGCCGGCGAGGCGCGCATCGTCGCGCTGAGCGAGGCGGTCGCCAAAGCGCAGGCCGCCTATGCGAAGGCCGCCGCGAGCCTTTCCGCGGCGCGCCGCGCAGCCGCCAAGAAGCTGGACGCGCTGGTCGAGGGCGAGTTGAAGCCCTTGAAGCTGGAAGGCGCGCGCTTTCGCACCGAGATCGTCAGCGATCCCGAGGCCGGCGGGCCGGAGGGCTATGACCGCGTCGAATTCTGGGTGCAGACCAATCCGGGCTCGCGGCCGGGGCCTCTGGTGAAGGTCGCCTCCGGCGGTGAGCTCGCGCGCTTCATGCTGGCGCTGAAAGTCGTGCTCGCCGATCGCGGCTCGGCGCCGACGCTCGTTTTCGACGAGATCGACACCGGCGTCGGCGGCGCGGTGGCCGACGCCATCGGGCAACGTCTGGCGCGGCTCGCCGAGCGGGCGCAAGTGCTCACCGTCACCCATGCGCCGCAAGTGGCGGCGCGCGCGAGCCGGCATTTGCGCATCGCCAAGAGCGCCGTGAAGGGCGCCGTCGGCAAGGCGAAGGACAGGGTGGCGACGCGCGTCGCCCAGCTCGAAGAGGGGGAGCGGCGCGAGGAGATCGCCCGCATGCTCTCGGGCGCCGCCATCACCGACGAGGCCCGCGCCGCCGCTCGTCGGCTGCTCGAGGGGGCGGGATGACGCCCGTACGGATTCGCGCCGATTTGGCGAAAGCTCGATCTCGGGTTAAGAAGCGCTAACCAAACGGGCTCGGGAGGACGAATGAGACTGGCGATTTGCGCGGCGGCCGCCGCCTTGGGCTTTGCGCTCTCGGGCTGCAATTCTCCTTCCCCCGAGCGCCAATTCGTCGCCAAAGCGGTGGACGAGCCGCCGCCGCCGAAGGCGAAGCTCTCGCAACGCGAGAAGCTGGAAGAGAGCATTTCCCGCTACGCGCTCGCCTATGACATTCCCGAATCGCTGATCCACGCCGCCGTCCGCCGCGAGAGCAACTATAATCCCGGCGCCAAGCATGGGCCTTATTGGGGCCTGATGCAGATTCGCTACGACACGGCGCGCAGCGTCGGCTACAACGGCCCCGCCAAGGGCCTGCTCGACGCCGAAACCAATCTCGCCTACGCCGGCGCCTATCTCGCCAATGCTTTTCGCGTCGCTGGCGGCGATGCGCAGCGGGCGATCCAGCTCTATGCCAAGGGCTTTTATTACGAGGCCAAGCGCAAGGGGTTGCTCGGCCAGATGGCCAGCGGGCGCTCCGCCACGGAGGAGAAGAGCGAGCCGACGCTGGCTGTGGCCGAGGCGGAGCCGCCGGTCACCGTGCTGGCCGCGATCGACATTCCCGCCGGCAAGCATCTCAGAACGGCGGAGCCGGAAGCCCCGCCGGCGCCGATCATGACCTCGGCGGAAGCGCAGGTCCCGATCGCGCCGGAGGAGCAGACGGCGCAGCAGTAGAGCCGCGAAGCCGCTGGCTCTCATTCGTCCGATGGGAGGGATTTCGTTCGGTCCATCCGGGCGCAGACGTGCTTCCGGCGTCATTGCCGCGACAAGCGCGGGCGTGACGCGGCTGTATAAGGAATTGACCTCGATCCGGAGCCCTCGAGCCCGCCCCCTCGCATTGCCTCCCGCGCCGCGCTGGCCTAAGACAGCCCTCCGCCCTTTTCGCCACCAGCACGCGCCGATGCGAGACGATTCTTTGCCCAAGATCGAGACCGAAACGCTCGCGGATCTGCGCGACGAGATCGACCGCATCGATCGCGAGATGCATGGCCTGCTCATGCAGCGCGGCGAGATCATCGATCGGCTGATCGCCGTAAAGGGCCAGAACGGCGCCTCCGCCTTTCGGCCCGATCGCGAGGCGCGGATGATGCGCGCGCTGGTCTCGCGGCATACGGGCCTGCTGCCGGTCGATACGGTCGAGGGCATTTGGCGCATCATCGTCTCCACCTTCACCTATATGCAGGCGGAATATTCTCTCCACGCCGATGATTCCGGCGGCGACGCCGCCATGCGCGACAGCGCGCGCTTTCACTTCGGCTTCACCGTGCCTTATGTCACCCATCATGGCGCGGGCGCCGTGGTCGCGGCGGTGGCGGGCTCCAAGGGCGATCTCGGCATGCTGCGCTCCGCCGGCGCGCAGGAGGAGGGCGCCTGGTGGGCGCGGCTCATCGGCGCAAACGCGCCCAAGATCATCGCGCGCCTGCCCTTCGTCGAGCGGCCCAATCATCCGGCAGGCCTGCCGGTGCTGATCGTCGCCAAGCCGCTGGCCGAGGCGGCCTCGCAGGATATCGCCCTCTACGCGCTGTCGCTGCCGAAATGGAGCCATGCCGCGCCGGCGGCCATAGACGCGCTCGCCGGCGAGATTCTCGCCACCGCGCCGCATGGCGGGGAGCTGTCGCTGCTCGTCGCCGCGCCCGGCCATGTGAAAGCCGCGCAATTTACGGAAGAGCTGGCGCGCGCCGGCGTCGGCCGCGCCAGCGTGGAGCCCGTCGGCAGCCATGCGGCGCGTTTCGAATTGGACACGGCCCGCAGCGGCGTTTTTGCTCCGAGGAGTTGACGAGATGACGAAACCTGTCGTGCGTCGGAACGTGCTGGCGATCGACGCTTATGTGCCCGGCAAGAGCGCCGCCCCCGGCGCCGCGCGCGTCTTCAAGCTGTCGGCCAATGAGACGCCGCTCGGGCCCTCTCCGAAGGCCGTGGAAGCGCTGCGCGCGCTGGCGCCCAAGATCGCCGCCTATCCCGATGGCTCGGCGACGCGGCTGCGGCAGGCGATCGGCGCCGCCCACGGGCTCGATCCCGAGCGCATCGTCTGCGGCGCAGGCTCGGACGATATTCTCGCTCTGCTCGCCCACGCCTTCGTCGGCGAAGGCGACGAGGGAATCTACACGCAATATGGATTCTTGGAGTATCGCATCGTCATTCTGGCGGCCGGCGGCGTTCCGGTCATCGCGCCGGAGACGGATTACCAAGCCAGCGTCGACGCGATTTTGGAGCGAGTGACGGAGCGCACGAAAATCGTCTTCGTCGCCAATCCCAATAATCCGACCGGAACCTATCTGCAAAAATCCGAGATTCTGCGGCTCGCCGACGCGCTGCCGCCGCATGTCGTGCTCGTCATCGACGCCGCCTATGCGGAATATGTGCGCGCCGAAGATTATTCGACGGCGCTGGAGCTCGCTTCGACGCGCGACAATGTGGTGACGACGCGCACCTTCTCGAAAATCTACGGCCTCGCCGGGCTGCGGCTCGGCTGGGGCTATGGCGCGGCGCCGATCATGGATGCGCTGAACCGGCTGCGCGGCCCTTTCAATGTCAGCGCCGCGGCGATCGAGGCGGGCATAGAGGCCGTGCAGGACAGAGCGCATCTCGAGGCGGCGATCGCCCATAATGCGCGCTGGCTGCCGTTTCTGACGCGCGAGATCGAGGCGCTGGGGCTCGAGGTTCTGCCGAGCGTCGCCAATTTTATCGCCATTCGCTTTCCCGATGAGGCGGGACGCACCTCGGCGGACGCCGATCGTTTCCTCACTTCGCGCGGGCTGGTGCTGCGCGCGATCGGCGCTTATGGAATGCCGCAATTTCTGCGGCTGACCATCGGCTCGGAGGAGGCCAATCGCCTCGTCGTCGCGGCGCTCGGCGAATTCTCCGCGTCATGGCGCGCGGCGCCGCGGGCCGCGCATGGCTGACGCACGCGCGCCGATCTTCGACAAGGTCGCGCTGATCGGCCTCGGCCTCATCGGCTCGTCGATCGCGCGCGGCGCTCGCGCCTATGGCGCGGCGAAACGCATCGTCGCGAGCGACGCCTCGGAACAAGTGCGCGCGCGCGTGAGCGAGCTCGGCATAGCCGATGAAACGACCGCCGATCTGGCGCAGGCGGTGACGGGCGCCGATCTCGTCATTCTCTGCGTGCCGGTGGGGGTTTGCGGCGAGGTCGCGCGCGCGATCGCGCCGCATCTCGCGCCGGGCGCCATTCTGTCCGACGTCGGCTCGGTGAAGGGCGCCATTGTCGCGCAGGTCGCGCCGCATGTTCCCGCGAGCGCGCATTTCATTCCCGCGCATCCGATCGCCGGCACGGAATATTCCGGGCCGGACGCCGGCTTTGCGACGCTGTTTCAGAATCGCTGGTGCATTCTGACGCCGCAGGAAGGTTTCGACGGCGAGGCGGTCGGAAAGCTCTCGGCTTTTTGGACGCGGCTCGGCGCCAATGTCGAGACGATGAGCGCGACGCATCACGATCTCGTGCTCGCCGTGACGAGCCATCTGCCGCATCTCATCGCTTACAATATCGTCGGCACGGCCGCCGATCTCGAGGAGGTCACGCAGTCGGAGGTGATCAAATTCTCGGCGTCGGGCTTTCGCGATTTCACGCGCATCGCCGCCTCCGATCCGACCATGTGGCGCGACATTTTCCTCAACAATAAAGACGCCGTGCTGGAGATGCTCGGCCGTTTCGACGAGGATTTGACGGCGCTGCGCCGCCTGATCCGCACGGGCGACGGCGACGGGCTGTTCGCTCTGTTCACGCGCACGCGCGCCATCCGCCGCAGCATCATCGAGCAGGGCCAGGATACGGCGGCGCCGGATTTCGGACGCTCGGCGCCGCGCGAGGATTGACGCGGCGGCCCCCTCCCGCACCCTCCCCCGCTCTGCGGGAAAGGGCCGGGGAGGGGGTTTCTCTGTCAGATCAGCCCCATCACCTGCAACGCGTCCGCTATCTCCTCGCGCCGCCTCTCGACCGCCGCCTCGCCTTCGCGCACGGCTTCTTCGGTGCGGTCGAACTCCAAGAGTCCGATATGGCCGACGCGCGGCGTGATGTGAACGTCCGGCGGATCGCCGGCGAGGCGCGAGCGCGTCAGGCGATCCTGCATGATGCTGAGCGAGGTCGTCATCACGCCGAAAATGCTCGGCCGATCCGGATCGCGGCGGAAGACGCCGCGCGTCAGGCTCTCGGTGAGCGAGAAGGCGAAGGGCTTCTGCCGCTCCTGCAGCAGAGTGACCGGATCGAAGCCCATGGTCGAAGGAATGCGCGCGGCGTCGCGCGATTTGCCGATGATGTCGGTGTTGAGATTGATGGCGATGACCAGCTCGGCGCCCAGCGCGCGGCAGGCGGCGACAGGAAGCGGATCGACGAGCGCGCCGTCCGCGAGCCAGCGTCCTTCGACCTCCATCGGCGGGAACAGGCCCGGCAGAGAGAATGAGGCGCGCAGCGCTTCGGCGAGATCGCCCTTCTGCAGCCAAATCTCATGGCCGGTGACGAGATCGGTGGCGACCGCCACGAAAGGCTTCGGCAGCGTCTCGACGCGCAGCGGCCCGAGCGCGTTGCGCAGCTCCATCAGCAGGCGGTCGCCCTTGATGAGCCCGCCATAGCCGATCTGCAGATCGAGATAGGAGACGATCTTGCGCTTGTTGAGCGAATTCGCCCAGATTTCCAGCTCGTCGAGCTTGCCGGCGAGGAAGCAGCCGCCGACGAGCGCGCCGGCCGAGGTTCCGGCGACGACGTCGAATGTGACGCCCATGCGCGCGAGCGCGCGCAATGCGCCGATATGCGCCCAGCCGCGCGCCATGCCGGAGCTGAGCGCCAATCCGATCTTGCGTCTGCCGAGCGGATGCTCGTCCGTCTTCGGCTTGTCTGTCTTCTCTGTCTTCGGCTTGTCCGTCGCTTCGCCCACCATCGCCGCTCCGGCTCTTTTCATCGGCCCCCGCAGCTCACATATCATCAATCGCCGTCTTCGGCAGGCGCGACGGCGAGAGGGGAGGGCGATGAGCTCCGAGACGATCGGATATGATCGCTATCGCGTGATGGTCGAAGCTTCTCCGGCGGCGATCCTCATCGTGGGCGCCGACGGGCTCGTGCTCTACGCCAATCGTGAGACGGAGCTTCTGTTCGGTTATGCGCGCGAGGAATTGGTCGGCCGCTCGGTCGATCTGCTCACGCCGGCGGTGATCCGGCGCCGCCACGCCGCCTTCCGCAGGATGTATTCCGCCGAGCCGTGCCGTCGCATGATGGGCGTCGGCCAGGAGATTCGGGCGCGACGCCGCGACGGCGGCGAGTTTCCGGTCGAGATCGGGCTCGCGCCGGTCGAGACGGAGCGCGGCCTGCTCGTCACCGCGACCGTGCTCGACATGAGCGAGCGGCGCCGGGCGGAGCGCGCCTTCGCCGCGAGCGTCGCCGAATTGGAGCGCGCCAATGAGCGGCTCGTGCAATTCGCCTATGTGGCCTCGCTCGATCTGCAGCAGCCGCTGGCCGAGATCGCCGAGCAATCGGCGCGGCTCGAGGCGGCGATGGCCGCAGGCGCCTGCGCGGAGATCATGCAGGCGAGCGCGCAAATGCGCGGCGCCGCGGTGCGCGGGCGCAAGCTCGTCGAGGATCTGCTCATTTATGCGCGAACCATCTATGGCGATCAGCAATTGGAGGTGCTGGAGCTGCGCGAGGAGGTGCAGTTCTCGCTCGCCGAGCTCGCGCAATCGATCGCCGCCGGCCAGACGCGGCTCGAGGTCGATATTCCCGCCGCGGCCTTCGTCGGCGATCGCGCGCAATTCGCCTGCCTGATGCAGAACATCGTCGCCAATGCGATCAAATATCGCAAGCCCGGCCGGCCGGCGGAGGTGACGATCGCCGCGACGCTGGAGGAGGGCGCGATTCATCTGTCGATCGTCGACAAGGGCGTCGGCTTCGCGCAGGAGTTCGCGCAGCGGATATTCGAGCCCTTCAGCCGGCCGGAGAGCGATGTGGAATATGCCGGCACGGGCATAGAGCTGGCGATCTGCAAATCGATCGCGGATCGCCACGGCTGGGAGATTTCGGTGGAGTCGCGGCCGGGCGACGGCGCGGCGTTTCGCTTTGTGATCCCCACCTTGTTCGCGGCGTCTTTGTGAGTCCTTCTTCCACTTGTGGGAGAAGGAGACGCGCGTCGAGGTCGGCGGCTATTGGGCGTCGCCGGACTGCCGGCGGATTTCGCGCTTCGGCGGAAATTCCGCTGGGGATGAACCGGCAAAGATCGTGTCGCTTCGCGAATTGCTCGTTCGCAATCTGCGAAGGGATTACGGTGACATGATACGAATTCCCAAATTCTTGCCCCTCGCTCCCTTCGGCTTCCGGCCGCGTTTGCCCGGAGTGACGGCGCGCAGTCTTGAGTAGAAACTATTCGCTACTCGCTATTTCGCTATTCGCTCACTCACCGCACCCGCGTCCAATCCTCGCCGCCGCAGATATTCGTGCCATTCACGCAGCCTTCCAGGCGCATCACCTTCTCGCTGCGCATGGCGAGGCTCGCGGCGTAATTCTGGCCGTCTCGCGCATTGTAGATCGTGCCGGCCCAGCTATTGGCCCCATTGGGCTTCACGGTGAGGATGGGCAGGCCGAGCAGCTTGCGGCCGCGTTGGCGCGGATCGGGATTGTTCTCGTCCACGCCGGGGTCGGAGGTCCAGGCGATCTTGCCGCAGATCGCGGGGCCGCAGCGGGTGATCTGAATATGCGCGGTGCCGTCGGCGACCCGCCACTCGCCGATCGGATCGGCGAGCGCCGCGGTGGCGGCGACGGTAAAAATCGACGCGCAAATCCAGGACCGCTTCATTTCGAGCCTCCGTTTGAATAATCACGGGCGGGAGTATAGGGCTAAGCCATGCCTCAGACCAAGACGCCGGCCACGGGGCCCCTCGCTGCGCCGCGGCGAAAGGCCGAGCCGATCCGGGCGCTCATACTGGGCGGGACGAGCGAGGCGCGCGCGCTCGCGGCCCGCGTCGCCGGCGATGCGCGTCTTCGGGCCGTGGTCTCGCTGGCGGGCCGCACCAGCGCGCCGCTCGCCTCGCCGCTGCCGACGCGGATCGGCGGCTTCGGCGGCGTCGAGGGGCTGAAGCGCTATCTCACGGAGGAGCGCATCAACCGCGTGATCGACGCCACCCATCCTTTCGCGGCGCGAATTTCCGCCAATGCGCGGGCGGCCTGCGCCGCGCTCGGCGCGCCGCTGCTCGTCTACACGCGCGCGCCCTGGAGCCCGGTGGATGGCGATCGCTGGATAAAGGTCGCGGACAACGCCGGCGCGGTCGCCGCGCTGGGCGACGCGCCGCGGCGGGTGTTTCTCACCATCGGCCGCCTGGGGCTCGCGGATTTTCTTGGTGCGCCGCAGCATTATTATCTGATCCGAACGATCGATCAGCCGTCCGAGAACGATCTACCGCCACGCTACGATTTGATCCTGGAGCGGGGTCCTTTCACAGTCGAGAGCGAATTGTCCCTGATGCGCGCGGCGAAGATCGATATCATCGTCTCGAAGAACAGCGGCGGCCGCGAGACCTACGCCAAGATCGAGGCGGCGCGCGCGCTCGGTCTCGAGGTGGCGATGGTCACGCCGCCCGGCGGCGGCGATGCGCGCGTGGTCCATGACGTCGAGGCGGCCGCGGCCTTTCTCTTTAGCGAGGCGCCATAGATGAGCGTCACATTGATGTTCCAGGGCACGGGCTCGGATGTCGGCAAATCGCTCGTCGTCGCCGGTCTCGCGCGCGCGTTGGTGCGGCGCGGCTATCGCGTCGCACCCTTCAAGCCGCAGAATATGTCCAACAACGCCGCGGTGACGGCCGACGGCGCCGAGATCGGCCGCGCCCAGGCGCTTCAGGCGCGCGCCGCGCGTCTCCTGCCGACCGCCGATATGAATCCCGTGCTGCTGAAGCCGCAGGGCGCCGCCGGCGCGCAAGTGGTGGTGCGCGGAAAAATCGTCGGCTCGGCGCGCGCGCGCGAATATCAGCAATGGAAGGCGGGGCTGATGTCCGCCGTGCTGGAGAGCTATGAGCGGCTGCGCGCGGGCGTCGATATCGTGCTCGTCGAAGGCGCGGGCAGCGCGGCCGAGATCAATCTGCGCGCCAATGACATCGCCAATATGGGCTTTGCGCGCCTTGTCGACGCGCCGGTCGTCATCGTCGGCGACATAGATCGCGGCGGCGTCATCGCCCAGCTCGTCGGCTGCAAGGTCGTGCTCGATCCGCAAGACGCGGCGTTGATCCGCGGCTTCATCGTGAACAAATTCCGCGGCGATCCTTCTCTCTTCGACGAAGGGATGCGTTTCATCGCGGAGCGCACCGGCTGGCGCCCGCTCGGCCTCGCGCCCTTTTTTCCCGATGCGGCGCGCCTTCCCGCGGAGGACGCCTTCGGCCTGCGCGCCGGCGCATCGACGAGCGGCGACGGAGAATTGACGATCGCCGCGCCGCTGCTGCCCAATATCGCCAATTTCGACGATCTCGATCCTTTGCGCGCCGAGCCCGGCGTGCGCTTCGCGCTGGTTCGTCCGGGCGAGCCGCTGCCGGCCGAGGCGCGGCTCGTCATTCTGCCCGGCTCCAAGGCGACGATCGCCGATCTTTCCGCTTTCCGCGAAGCCGGCTGGCATATCGACCTCGCCGCCCATATCCGCCGCGGCGGGCGCGTCTTCGGCATATGCGGCGGCTATCAGATGATGGGCCGGCGCATCGCCGATCCGCAGGGGCTCGAGGGTCCGCCCGGCGCCGTCGAGGGGCTCGGCCTCCTGGACATGGAGACCGTCTTCGAGACCGAGAAAGTGCTGAAGCAGGTGAGTGGCGCGACCGTCGCCGACGACATTCCCTTCTACGGCTATGAGATGCACGCCGGCCGCACCGAAGGGCGAGATTGCGCGCGGCCGCTGCTGCGTTTCGAGGATGGGCGTTTCGACGGCGCCGTCTCCGCGGACGGGCGCTGCGCCGGCGTCTATGTGCACGGGTTTTTCGCCGATGATCGCCTGCGCGCCGCCTTTCTGCGCGACCATGGCGCCGGCGCCTCGGACCTCGCCTATGAGCAGTCGATCGAGGCGACGCTGGACGGCCTCGCCGAACATTTCGAGCGCCATTTGGACGTGGATGCGCTTTTGGAGCTGGCGCGATGAGTGGGTCGCCGCCGATCCTCCATGGCGGACGGCTCGATCTCGCGCGGGCGCGCTTTCCGCAAGCGCCGGAGCCTTGGGTCGATCTCTCGACCGGCGTCAGCCCCTATCCCTATCCTTTTCCGCCGCTCGCGCCGGAGGTCTTCACCCGCCTGCCGGATGTCGCTGCGCTCGCCGCGCTGGAGCGGATCGCCGCCGCCGCCTATCGCGCTGGGCCGAAAGCGCAAATCGTCGCGGGGGCGGGGACGCAGGCCTTCATCCAATGGCTGCCGCGCATCCGGCCGGCGGCCCGGGTCGCCGTGCTCGGCCTCACTTATGAGGAGCACGCCGCCGCCTGGCGCGCCGCCGGCGCGAGCGTCGTGCGCGCGCAGAGCCTCGACGACATCGTCGCCGCGGAGATCGGCGTCGTCGTCAATCCCAATAATCCGGATGGCCGCCTCGCGCCGGCCGAGCGCCTCGCCGAGACTGCGCAGAGCATGGCGGCGAAGGGCGGCTTGCTCATCGTCGACGAGGCCTTCGCCGATTTTCTTCCCCCCGAGGCGAGCCTCGCGCCGCTCGCGGGCGAGCCGGGCCTCATTGTGTTGCGCTCCTTCGGCAAGGCCTATGGGCTGCCGGGCGTCAGGCTCGGCTTCGCTCTTTGCGGAGCGGAGCCGGCGGAGCGGCTGCGGGCGACGCTCGGTCCCTGGGGCGTCGCCGGTCCGGCGTTGGCGATCGGCGCCGCCGCGCTCGCCGATCCGGCCTGGCTCGCGGCCCGCGGCGCCGAGCTCGCGGCGGATGCGGCTCGGCTCGACGGGCTCCTGACGGCGGCGGGTTTCGAGATCGTCGGCGGCGTCACGCTGTTTCGCCTCGCGCGGCATACGGCGGCGGATCGATGGTTTGCGCATCTCGCTCGGCGCGGCATATTGACGCGAATGTTCGGCGAGCGGCCGGATTGGCTTCGTTTCGGCCTGCCGGCGACGCGAGCGGCCTGGGAGCGGCTCGAGCGAGCCTTGGAGAGCGGACGAGATGGCCTCACAGCCGGCGAATGATCCCGAGGCGGCGCTCGTCGCCAGCGCGCCCTTCTCCGCGGAGGAGCGCGCCGCGGTCTATCGCGCCATCCATACCCGCCGCGACGTTCGCGACGAATTCCTGCCCGACGAATTGTCGGAGGAGGCGGTGATGCGGCTGCTCGACGCGGCGCATCATGCGCCCTCGGTCGGCTTCATGCAGCCCTGGAATTTCCTTCTCATCCGCGACGCCGCGCTGCGCGGGGCGGTGCACGCCGCCTTCGAGCGCGCCGCCGCGGCCGAGGAAGCGCTGCTGCCGCCGGAGCGGCGCTCGCAATATCGAAGCCTGAAGCTGCAAGGAATTCTGAAGGCGCCGCTGAATGTCTGCATCACCTGCGACCGCTCGCGGCAGGGACCGACCGGCCTCGGCCGCACCCAGCAGCCGGAGGCCGATCTCCTGTCCACCGCCTGCGCGGTGCAGAATTTCTGGCTGGCGGCGCGGGCGGAAGGGATCGGCGTCGGCTGGGTCAGCATATTGCGTGAGCAGGATTTGCGCGAGATTTTCGGCATTCCGCCCGAAATCGCCATCGTCGCCTATCTTTGCGTCGGCCGCGTCGCCCAGGCCTATGCGCGTCCCGAGCTCGAAGTCCGACATTGGGCGAAACGTCTGCCGCTCGAGGAATTGATCTTCTCCGATCAATGGGGAAAACGCGCAAATAATTCCACGGGTTGAGTCAGTTACAAAAACGACACGCTTTTGTGATTTTTTCTACCTTCAGCGGGACGCTTGTCTTTTGACCTTCATCTGAAGGGCTCTATAGTGGGCGTGAGGCGCAGTGGGCGGACGCGCCGCACGGGAGGGCCATTGTTCCGCTCGCGGTATGCGTCTTGCTTGCCTTTTGGTCGGCAATGGTGGGGTCGGATTTATGAAACCAGCGGATTACGAGCTCGTTTGCGACAAGACCCTCCCGCTCTCGAACACGACGACGCTCACCGTCGCGGAAGTCCCGGATCGGCTCGAAGATCTTCTTCATTTGCTCGGCGAGGCGATGATCGGCGGTTTCGGCAATCATGCGCGGTTGACCGAGATCCATCTGCCTATGGCGCGTTTCCCGCAAATGGACTCGAAATTCTGGCATATTCCGGTCGAGGATTGCGGCGCGCATCCGGTGCTGCGGCTGTTCTTCGAGACGCAGAGCGATTTCACGCATTGAGGCCGGTTTTCGTCCGGCGGACGGGAGCGAGCCCGAAGGCTCGCGGTCCGACGCCGATTCTGGACCGCGAGCCATCAGGCTCGTGATCGCAAGCGACCGCCGGGAAATCCTATAACCCCTCCGCCGTCCGCGGCTCCGTTACTGGTGGCTCCGTGATCGGCGAGTCCGGGGCCTGCCGCTGGCGGCGGCTCTCCAGCTTGCTCATCAGTAGATAGATGACCGGCGTCGTATAGAGCGTCAGCAGCTGGCTGAGCAGCAGCCCGCCGACAATGGTGACGCCGAGCGGGCGCCGCATTTCCGCGCCGATCCCGCTGGCGAAGGCGAGCGGCAGAGCGCCGAGCATGGCGGCGAGCGTCGTCATCAAAATCGGCCGGAAACGCTCCACGGCCGCCTCCAGCGCCGCGTCGCGGACCGAAAAGCCCTTGTCGCGCTCGGCGTGCAGGGCGAAGTCGACGAGCATGATGCCGTTCTTCTTGACGATGCCGATGAGCAGCAGAATGCCGATGAAGGCGATCAGCGTGAATTCCGTGCCGAAGGCCTCGAGCGCCAGCAGCGCGCCGAGTCCGGCCGAGGGCAGGGTGGAGATGATCGTCACCGGATGGGCGAGGCTTTCATAGAGCACGCCGAGGATGATGTAGACGGCAAGCAGCGCCGCCAGGATCAGCCAGGCCATGCCCGAGGAGAGCTTGCGGAAATCCTTGGCGTCGCCCGCGAACTCCGCCTGCACGCCATTGGGGAGCTGCATTTCGTCGGTCGCCGCGAGAACGGCCTTGGCTGCGGCGTCCAGCGTATGGCCGGGCGCGATGTTGAATGTGATCGTCGCCGCCGGCAGCACGCCCTGATGATTGACGACGAGCGGCATGGTTCCGCGCTCTATGCGGGCGACGGCGGTGAGCGGAACCTGGGTTCCGTCGCTCGCCGAGACATAGAGGCCGGAAAGATCGCGCGGATCGCGCTGGCGCGACAGCGGCGCCTCGACGACGACGCGATATTGGTTGCGTTGCGTATAGATGATGGAGTCCTGGCGCTGGCCGAAGGAGCTGTTGAGCGCCGTGTCGATCGCCTGAATCGGCACGCCCATGCGTGAGGCGGCGGTGCGGTCGATGACGACATCGGCCTTCAGCGCGCCCTGTTGCCGATCGGTGGTGACGTCGGCGAGCTCCGGCAGCCGCTGCAGCCTTGCGAGCAGTTTGGGCGTCCATTCCTCGAGGTCGTCGACCGAGCCGGCCGTGATGGTAAATTGAAATTGCGCCTTGCTCTGACGTCCGCCGGAGCGCAGATCCTGAGACGGCGTCATATAGACGGCGAGACCGGCGATGTTGCCGAACTCCTTGCGCAGGCGCGCCAGCACATCGAAGCTCGACGCCTTGCGCTCGGTCGCGGGCTTGAGCGCCAGAAACAGCCGGCCCTGATTGCCCGCCATGCTCTGATTGGAGGCGCCGATGAAGGAGCCGACATTGACGACGTCCGGATCGGCGGCGGCGATTGCGGCGGCCTTCTTCTGCAGCGCGACCATGTCGGTGAAGGAAATATCCGCCGACGCTTCCGTCGTGCCGTTGAGCAGGCCGATGTCGTCCTGAGGCAGATTGCCCTTGGGGACCGAGGCGTAGAGGTGGACAGTCCAGGCGATCGTCAGCACGATGACGGCGAGCATCGCCCAGGGATGGTCGACGACGGGCCTGAGGCTACGCGCATAGAGCCCGACGAGCCGCGACAGCGCGCCCTCCACCAGAGTGTCGAAACGCGAAGGCGTCTCGCGCTTGGGAGACGGCAGATGCGCGCAGATCATCGGCGTCACCGTCAGCGAGACGATTGTCGAGATGACGATGGCGAAGGTGAGGGTGAAGGCGAATTCGCGCAGCAGCCGCCCGAAGACGCCTTCCATCAGCAGCAGCGGAATGAACACGGCGATCAGCGACAGGCTGATCGACACCACGGTGAAGCCGATCTGCTTCGCGCCGACGAGGGACGCCTCCATCCGCCCCATGCCGCGTTCGACATTGGTCTCTATGTTCTCGATCATGACGATGGCGTCGTCGATGACGAAGCCGACGGCGATGGTGAGCGCCATCAGCGACAGATTGTCGATCGAGAAGCCCGCGACCCACATGGCGGCGCAGGAGCCGACGAGCGACAGCGGCACGGTCACCGCCGCGGCGAAGACAGGCGTGGCGCGGCGCAGGAAGACGAACACCACCGCCATGACCAGAGCGATGGAGACGAACATCGTGTTCTGAATCTCCGAGACGCTCGCGCGGATCGTCTGGGTTCGGTCGGAGAGGATCGAGACGTCGACGCCGCTCGGAATCCATTTCCGCAGCTCGGGCAGCAGCGCCTTCACCTGATCGACCATGACGATCACATTGGCGTTGGGCTGCCGGGTCACGATGATGAGGACCGCCGGCTTGCCGTTGAACCATCCAGCCGCCAGCCGATTGCGCACGCCGCGTTCCACGGTGGCGATGTCGCCGAGCCTGACCACGGCGCCATTGGCCGCCGCGACGACGACGTCGCGAAAGTCGCGCGGGGTCGACAGTTGGTCGCTGGCTCCGAGCGTCCGGCCGAGCTGGTCGCCGTTCAGCGCGCCGAGCGGGGAGAGCACATTGGCGGTGGTGATGGCGTTCGCCACGGCGTCGACGCCGATGCCCATGGCGGCGAGGCGCGCCGTATCGACCTGCACGCGGATCGCCGGCTGCTCGGCGCCGGCGATGCGCACCTCGGCGACGCCGGGCACTTGCGAGATGCGCTGGGCGATGACCGTATCCGCGGCGTCGAATATGGCGCTGGTCGGCAGCGTCGCCGACGTCAGCGCGAGAACGATGGAGGGCACCGTCGCCTGGCTCGCCTTGCGGAATGTGGGCAGGATCGGCAGATCGGAGGGCAGATCGGTGGCCGCGGCGTTGATCGCCGCCTGCACGTCGCGCGCGGCGGAGTCGATGTTTCGGTTGATGTCGAATTGCGCGACGATCTGCGTCTGGCCGAGCGAGCTCACCGAGGTCAGCTCGGTGACGCCGGATATTCCGGAGAGGCGGCGCTCCAGCGGCGCGGCGACGGAGGCGGCCATCGTCGCCGGATCGGCGCCCGGCCGCGCCGCCACGACGCCGATCGCCGGAAAGTCGATCGCCGGCAGGCTCGCGACCGGCAGGAAGAAATAGGCGACGGCCCCCACCAGAAACAGCGCGACGGCGAGCAGGCTCGTGCCGATCGGCCGGCGGATGAAGGGCTCGGAGATGTTCATGGCGCTGGAGCCGTCTGCCGGCGAGATCGTTGCGCGCGGCCTTGGCCGCCTTCCTTCTCCCCGCGCGCGGGGAGAAGGTGCGGATGAGGGGCTCGGGGCGTTTTCCGTTGCTGGCTCATGCGCCGAGCCCCTCACCCCGACCCTCTCCCCGCAGGCGGGGAGAGGGAGAAATGGTGCGGCAGCCGATCACTCCGCCGCCTCCTTGCGCTCGGAGGGCGGCGCGGCGGGCGAGGCCGGCCGCTGCTGCGGCGCCTGGGCGCCGTGCAGCAATTCGCGCAGACGCGCGCGCAGCCGGTCGACGGCGAGATAGATGACCGGCGTCGTATAGAGCGTCAGCAGCTGCGACAGAACGAGGCCGCCGATGATCGACACGCCGAGCGGAATGCGCAGTTCGCTGCCGGGGCCGCTCGCCAGCGCCAGCGGCAGCGCGCCGAGCAGCGCCGCGAGAGTCGTCATCATGATCGGCCGGAAGCGCAGCCGGCAGGCGCGCACGATCGACTCGAAAGGCGCGAGCCCGTCGTTCTTCTCCGCCTCCAGCGCGAAGTCGATCATCATGATCGCGTTCTTCTTGACGATGCCCATCAGCAGCACGACGCCGATCAGCGCGACCAGCGACATGTCGAGCCCGGTCGCCATCAGAGCGAGCAGCGCGCCGACGCCGGCCGAGGGCAGCGTCGTCAGCACGGTGAAGGGATGCGCATAGCTCTCATAGAGCACGCCCAGCACGACATAGATGGCGATCGCCGCGGCGAGAATGAGCCAGGGCTCGCTGGCGAGCGATTTGCGAAACTCCGCCGCATCGGCGCTGAACAGGCCGATGATGGAGGAGGGCAGGCCGATCTCGCGCTCGGCGCGCGCGATCGCCTCCACGGCGTCGCCGAGCGCGGCCGTGGGCGCGAGGTCGAAGCTGATCGTCGCCGCCGGAAACTGCTCCTGATGCGCGACGGCGAGCGGCGCGGTCGTCTGCTCCACCGAGACGAAGGTCGAGATCGGCGTCTGCGCGCCGCCGCCGATCTGCGCGACGGCGCTCGTCGGCGCGACATAGAGCTTGTCGAGCGCGGTCGGGTCGCGCTGATATTGCGGCGCCGCCTCCAATATCACGCGATATTGGTTGGACTGGGCGTAGATGGTGGAGATCTGCCGCTGGCCGAACGCGTCATTCAGCGTGTCGTCGACATTCTGCGCGGTGATGCCGAGCCGCCCCATCAGCTCGCGGTCGATGCGCAGAAAGGTGCGCAGCCCGCCGTTCTGCGTCTCGGCGGCGACATTGCGGAACACGCCGTCGCGGCGAATCTCGTCGATGAGCTTCTGCGACCACTCCTGCAGCTCGTTCTGATCCGGCGCCGTCAGCGTATATTGATATTGCGAGCGGCTGGCGCGCGTCGTGATCTGTATGTCCTGCACCGGCTCGATATAGACGGCGGCGCCGGGAATGCGCTCGGCCGCCTGTTTCAGCCGCTCGGCGATCGCGTCGGCGCCGATGCTGCGCACATCGCGGCCGCGCAGCGTGACCGACATATGGCCGACATTGGTGGTGGCGTTGAGCGGGCCGACGCCGAGCACAGAGACCGTCCCGGTCGCCTCCGGCTCCGCCTCGAAGATTTTCGAGACCTCGGCCTGCAGCCGGGTCATCGTCTCGAAGGAGGCGTCGGGCGAGGCTTCCAGCACGACATTGAGCAGGCTGGTGTCCTGGCGCGGCAGGAAGCCCTTGGGAATGAGCGCATAGAGCGCGATGGTGAGCGCCAGCGTGCCGAAGGTCAGAATTAGCATCAGCTTCTGCCGGCCGAGCGCCATGGCGAGCGTCTTGGCGTAGAATTCGTCGAGCCAGGCGGAAAAGCCGCCCGCCGCCGGCTCGTGAGCGCCGGCTCCGGCGCCATGCCCGGCGCCTGGCTTCAGCAGCTTGGCGCAGAGCATCGGCGTCAGCGTCAGCGAGATGATCGCCGAGACGACGACTTGCGCGGTGAGCGTCAGCGCGAATTCGCGGAACATGCGGCCGACGAGGCCGGTCATGAACAGAAGCGGGATGAACACCGCGACGAGCGAGACGGTGAGCGAGATCACCGTGAAGGCGATCTCCCGCGCGCCGTCCAGCGCGGCGCGATGCGGCGTCTTGCCGAGCTCTATGTTGCGGACGATGTTCTCGATCATCACAATGGCGTCGTCGACGACGAAGCCGGCGCCGATGGTCAGCGCCATCAGCGACAGATTGTCGAGCGAGAAGCCGGCGAGGGACATCAGCGCGAAAGTGGCGATGATCGACAGCGGCAGGCTGACGCCGGCGATGACCGTCGCCCGCCAGCTGCGCAGGAACAGCAGCACGACCAAAATCACCAGCCCCGTGGCCAGCGCCAGAGTGAGCTCCACATCCTCGATCGAGGCGCGGATCGTCTGGGTGCGGTCGTTGACGACGTCGAGCGTCATGCCCTTGGGGAGCGCGCGCTTGATGTTGGGCAGCTCCTTGTGGAGCTGATCCACTGTGCTGATGATATTGGCGCCGGGCTGGCGCTGCACGTCGAGAATGATCGCCGGCTCGCCGCGATACCAGCCGCCGACCCTCGAGTTCTCCAGCCCGTCGAGCACGGTCGCGACGTCGCGCAGCATGATCGGCGCGCCATTGCGATAGGCGACGACGACGGTCTCGAACTGCCGCGCCGCCTGCAATTGGTCATTGGCGTCGAGCGTATAGGATTGGTGGAGGCCGTCGAGCGAGCCCTTGGCGCCGGCGACATTGGCGGCGGAAATGGCGCCGCGCAAATCCTCCATGCTCATGCGATTGGCGGCGAGCCGGGCGAGATCGGCCTGAATGCGCACCGCCGGGCGCACGCCGCCCTCCACCGCCACATGGCCGACGCCCGAAACTTCCGAGAGGCGCGGCGCGATCAGCGTGTCGGCGACGTCGCTCAATTGCCGCATGGTCGCGGTCTTGGAGCGCAGAGTCAGCGTGACGACGGGCGTGTCGGCCGGATTGACCTTCGAATAGACGGGCGGATAGGGCAGGCTGCGCGGCAGCGTCGAGGCGGCGGCGTTGATCGCCGATTGCACGTCCTGCGCGGCGGCGTCTATGTCGCGGTCGAGCTCGAATTGCAGCGTGATCTGCGACAGGCCGAAGGCGCTCTGCGACGACATCGTCTGCAGCGAGGGGATCTGCCCGAACTGGCGCTCGAGCGAGGCCGTCACCAGCGCCGCCATCGTGTCGGGATTGGCGCCCGGCAATTGCGTCGTGACCTGAATGGTCGGGAAATCGACCTGCGGCAGCGGCGAGACCGACAGGCGGACATAGCCCAATATGCCGAACAAAAGCACGGCGAAGCTCAGCAGCGACGTCGCCACCGGCCGTTCGATGAAGGGCGTCGACACGCTCATCTGCGCGTCACCTCTTTTGCGGCGGGCCGCTGCCGTCGCCGCGCTTCTCGCCGTCGGCCTCGCGTTTGCGCTCCCTGCGCGGACGCGCCGGGGCGTCTGGCGCGCCTGCGCCGCGATCGGCCGTGGGCTCGATCACCCGCACCTGCGAGCCGTCGACGAGCCGCGAGAAGCCGGTCGTCGCGACCTTCTCGCCGACGTCGAGGCCGGAGGCGACCACCGCTTGAACCTCGTCCTGACGTCCGACCGTGACCGCCTTCATGGAGACGGTCTCGTCCTCGTTCAGCACATAGACGAAGGCGCCGTTGGGGCCGCGCTGAATGGCCGAGCTCGGCACGACCCGCGCGTTCTGTAGCACGTCGACCGTCAACCGGACGTTGACGAATTGGCCGGGCCACAAGGTCAGCGCCTTGTTTTCGAAGGTCGCCTTGATCTTCACCGTGCCGGTCGTCTGATCGATCTGATTGTCGATCACCGTCACGACGCCGCTGTCGAGCACGCTGGAATTGTCCGAGCCGAGCGCGGCCGCCGGCGCGGGGCCGCGCGCCTGCGCCTTCTGCACCGCCGGCAGAAACTGCTGCGGCGCGGTGAAGACGACAAAGATCGGCTGGAGCTGGGTGATGACGACGATGCCGGTCGAATCCGAGCTGTGCAGAATATTGCCGACGTCGACGAGCCTGATGCCGGTGCGGCCGTCGATCGGCGTGCGTATGGTGGCGTAATCCAGCGTCGCCTTGGCGTTGTCGATCGCGCCTTGATCGGCGCGGATCTGCGCCTCGAGCTGGGTGACGAGCGACTCCTGCGTCGCATATTGCTGCTGCGAGCCGAAATTGCTGACGGCGAGCTTCTTATAGCGCGTCACATCGACGCGGGCGTTGGCGAGATTGGCCTCGTCCTGCGCCTTTTTGGCGACCGCCTGATCATAGGCGGCCTGATAGAGCGTCGGATCGATGAGCGCGACAATGTCGCCCTTCTTGACGTTCTGCCCCTCGTCGAAGCCGAGCTTCATCAGCCGCCCGTCGACCTGCGTGCGCACTGTGACCGTATTGAGCGCCTGCGCCGTGCCGACCGCGTCGATCGTCACCGGCACATCGGCGATGCGCACCGGCGTCGCCGTTATGGAGATCGGACCGTCGAAGCCGCGGCGGCGCCCCTCGCGCCTGCTCGCGGACGAGGAGGCGGCAGAGTCCGTCGCCCCATCCTCGCGGAAAAGAAAGGGGCGGGCGACATAATAGCCGGCCGCCAGCGCGGCCAGCGCCGCCAGAGCGACGAGCGGCGGGGGCCGCTTCGCGCGCCATCCGGCGGGCAGAGAGAGGGGCAGTTTCACGGCCAGGGGCCTTTGTCTGATTCATAGGCGCCGTCTTCGGTGGCGATCTCGAGCGCGCGCGTCGTCCCGGACCAGCCGCCGCCGAGCGCCGAATAGAGGCTCGTCGCCGCCTGGAAATAGGTGAGCCGCACCACGGCCAGCGCGTCCTCGGTCTGGAACAAGGTCGTCTCCGTCGTCGACAGTGTGATGATGTCGATCGTGCCCTCGCGGAGCCGCGCCTCGGCGACCTCATAGGCCCGCCGCGCCGCCGCCGCCGCCTCGCCTTGGAGCTTCAACTGCCGAGACGTCTCTTGTATGGCGATGAGTGCATTTTCGACGTCGGAGAAGGCCGTCAAAATCTGCTTTTTGTAAGCCTGGGCCAGCTCGGCGAATTTGCCCTGCTGCAACAGATACTGGCCTTGGAGATTATAGCCGTCGAAGACCGGCTGCGTCAGATTGCCGGCGATCTGCCAGGCGATCGCCTCCGGGCGGAACAGCGAGCGCAGCGCGACGCTCTGCACGCCGTAATAGCCGGTGACCTTGATCGACGGGAAGAAGGCGGCGCGCGCCTGCAGCACCGAGAATTCGGCCGATTCCAGCTTGGCCTCGGCCTCCGCTATGTCCGGACGGCGCAGCAGCAGCTCGGAGGGCAGTCCGGGCGAGACTTTCGGGTAGCTGAGCCGGGTCAGTGAGCCGCCCTTGATGACGGCGCTCTCCGGCGGGACCCCGAGCAGGACTGCGAGCGTGTTCTTCGTCTGGCGCAGCGACTGCTCCAGCGGCGGCACGGAGGCGCGCTGCTGGGCGACGACCGAATCCTGCTGCGAAAAGTCGAGCGCCGTGGCGGTGCCGACGTCGAGCCGGGCCTTGATGGCCTTCAGCACGGTTTCGGCGATCTTGATGTTGTTGCGGGCGATGCGCAGCCGGTCTTCCGCCGTCAGCACCTGAAAATAGGCGTTCACCACCGAGGCGATGGTGGAAATCTCGACGACGTCGCGATCGAAGCGGCTCGCATTGGCGAGCAGCCGCGCGGCGTTGGAGGCGTCCTGATTCTTGCCCCAGAAGTCGATCTCATAGCTGGCGTCGAGCTGCAGCTGCAAGAAATTGGCGCGGCGCGTGCGCAGCACGCTCGAGCCCGCCGCCCCCGTCGTCGTCGTCGCGCTGGTCGAAGCGCTGGTGCTCGTCGCGCTGGTGATGGTGGCCGGAGTCTGCGTGCGCCTCGCTATGTCGTTCATCGTCAGCGAGGGCCACAGCGGGGCGCTGTTGATTCGCGCGGTGGCGTCGGCCTGCTGGATGCGCGCCACGGCGGCGGCGATGTCGAGATTTTGCTCGAGCGCCTTTTCGACGAGGCGGGTCAGCTCGGGGGAGCGGAAGCCCTGCGACCATTCTCTGGCCGCGCGAATCGGCGGCGCCGAGCGCGCCGGCCGGATGGCTTTGAAGGCGGGCGGGGTTTCGACCGTGGCGTCCGGCTTCTCCCAATCCAGCACGCATCCAGAAAGCGCTGTCGCGGCGGCGAGCGCGGCAACGCGACCGAGGAGCAGGGGCGGCCGTGGTCGTCGTCTCAGAGGCAAGGACAATTCCGTTCTATCCGCATCCGCGCGCCCGGGGCGGGCGCGCGGCCCTTTCTCAGGGCCTAGACCATTGAACGCCGCCATCAAAGCAGGCGTATGAATTTTCCACTTGCGATGCATCCGACCCGGCGCCGGGCGGCGCATGGGAGAGCCGTCGAAACCTCCGATCCGTCGTCGCGGCTCCGCGCGACCCTGGTGGGGAGGGTCTCTATGGTCAAGTTACGGATTGTTAATTCGTCGCCGCGGCGTCGGCGTCTTCTGCGAAGGCGCCGGTTCCGTCGGCACTTTGGTCCAGCTTTCGCTCTGACACAAGAAGGCGATCAGGCAGCCGGTGAGCGTGAGCTGGGTCGGGCTGTCCAATGTGATGATGCCGATATAGATTTTGCCATTCTCGGGATTGTAGAGATCGCCCTTCCAGCGATTGGGCTCGATCCGCGGCGCATGACGCAGGATCAGCATCGGCGGCTGGCCGGGCGGGGGCGGCGGAAACACGCCGCGGGCGCAGAGCGCGCCGTCGCAGTCGAAGAATTCGAGCTTCTGCTGATGTCCGCCGCGAATCCAGACGCCATAGATCGGCTCCGCCGCCACGGTGGCCGCGGCGGGCTCGGGCGCAGCCGGCGCGGCCGCTGCGCTGGAGGCGACCGACAGACCGAGAAGCAGGGAAAAAGCCGCCTTGATCATGGGTCAGGACCCTATCACGCCGCGCGACGGCTGCACAGGCGAAGGCTGGACGGGTTCGCTCGCGCCCTGCGCCGGCGCCGCCTCCTCTTGCTCTTGCCGCGGCGGCCCGAGGAAGGCCGGCACGATGATGAAGGCCGCCAGCAGCGTGAAGAACAAAGAGATCGCGAGCAGCTCGCCCATGCTGGCGGTGCCCGGATGGCTCGACAGGAACAGGCTGCCGAAGGCGGTGCCTGTGGTCAGCGCGCTGAAGAAGATCGCGCGCGTCAGGCTCGAGGCGAGCATGTCGGAGACCCCCTTACGCCAGGCGATGACGTAATAGATGTGGAAGGCGACGCCGACGCCGAACATCAGCGGCAGCGCGATGATATTGGCGAAATTGAGCGACATGCCGAGGAGATCGGCCGCCTCGAGGCTCATGATTCCGGCGAGCACGAGCGGTCCCAGCGTGAGCGCGACATCGCTCGCCCGCCGCAGCGCGACGACGAGGATGAGGAAGATGGCGACGAAGGCGAGCACGCCCGCCTGAAGAAAGGCGTCGACCACCGTCTTACCGGCCTCGGCGACGATCACCGGCGGCCCGCCGGCGTCGGGCGCGAGCGTCTGCACCGCCTCGGCGAAGCGGGTCATCACCTCGCGGTCATTGCTGTCGCCCTTGGGCGTCACCTCGACGCGCACCTCGCCGTCGGCCGAAATCCATTCGGAGCGCAGATCGGCGGGCAGCGTCTCCGGCATGATCTTGCGGGCGGCGAGCGCCTTGCGCAATTCGCCGAAGAGGCGCTCGAGATCGGAGAGGGCGGCGATCTGCGCGTCTTTGCGAATTTCGGGGCTCGCCTTCACCAGCGCGTCCAGCGAATCGGCGAAGCGGACGAGGCCCGGCGGAGCCTTGGGCGCGGCTCCGGCCTTGCGGATCGTCTTGGCGGCGCGCGTCAGCGCCTTTTTCGTCTCCTCGTCGGTCGGCGCGGGCTTCACCGTCGGATCGAGCACTTTGCGCAGCTGATTGGCGGCGTTCTCCAGAATCGGCAGCTTCTCGTCCTGATCGGACGGGATCAGCTCGTCTATGGTGGTGACGTGATCGACCTCGGGCAGCGCCGCGATCTTCGCGGCCAGCTCGCGGGCGGCCGGAACCGAGGCGGCGAGGACCTCGATCTTATTGGGGGCCGTCTGCGGATTTTTCGCCAGATCGAGGAAGGTCGCTACCGATTCGACGCTCTGGTCGCGCAGATTCATCGGATTGGAGTCGAATTTCAGATGCAGCAGGAAAGGTGCGCCGGCCAGCACGACGATCGCCGTCGCCAGCAGCACGAGCTTGCGATGACCGGCGATCCAATGGTCGACGCTGGCCAGCGAGGCCGTCTGCACCGGCGTCGCCTCGGCCTTGGGTCCCAGAATGCGGATCAGCGCCGGCAGGAAGGTGAGCGTCGCGAGATAGGCGATGATCATGCCGACGCCGGCGATGAGGCCGAGCTCGGCCACGCCGCGAAACTCCGTCGGCAGGAAGCAGAAGAAGCCGGCGAGCAGCGAGACGGCGGCCAGCGTCAGCGACCAGCCGATGCCGCGCGTCGCCGCCAGCAGAGACTTGGGCAGATCGTCGATATTGTGGCGCTCCTCGCGGTAGCGCGTGGCGAATTGAATGCCGAAATCGACGCCGAGGCCGATGAACAGCACGGCGAAGGCGACCGAGATGAGATTGAAGCGGCCGATGAGCACGATGCCGAGGCCGGACGTCATGGCGAGGCCGGCGATGATGGTGACGAGCACGGCGAAGATGAGCCGCCCGGAGCGCAGCGCCGCCCATAGGATGAGCGTGACCACCGCGAGCGTCGCCGACACGTTCACGCCGGTGTTCTCGGCGACTGTGGCGAATTCCTCGTCGGCGAGCGGCACCTGGCCGGTGAGGCGCACGGTCACGCCCTCGGCCGGGACGAGGCCGAGCGATTTGGCGGTGTCGCGGATGATCTGCACGGCCTCATGGCCGGGCTCGAGCGCGGAATAGTCGATGATCGGCTTGACGAGCACGATGCGGCGCGGCTCGGCGCTGGGGCCGACCGAAGGCGTCTCCGGCTCGCGGCCGCCGGCCAGCAGCTTCTCCCAGGAGACTTTGGCCGGCTTGCCGGCGAGCACGGCGTCGAAAGCGTCGGTGAAATTGTCGAGACCCTTGGCGAAGGCGGCGAGGCCGCGCTCGCTGGTTCCCACCTGCTTCATGCCGAACAGCAGAGCCTCCGACAGGCCGCGCAGGCTCGGGTCCTCGGCCAGCGGCTGCAGGAATTCGCGCTGCGCGACCAGCGAGTTCATGTCGCGGCGGATTTCCTCGACGCCGAGGAACAGAATGCCATTGTCGCGGAAATATTGATTGTCGTCGGGGCGCCAGACGCGCGAGATGAGCGGCTTGCCGGTCAGCGCGTCGCGCAGCGCATTGGCGCTTTTTTCCGCCTGCTCGCTGGTCTTGGCGTCGATGACCGCCACGATGATGTCGTCGATTTGCGGAAAAGCTCTGTAGAGCCGCGTCTCATTGGCGCGCCAGGGAACATCGGGCGAGAAGAGATGTGCCGTATCCGTATCGATAGCGAAACGCGTGGCGGTCAGATAGGCGCCGGCGACAGTGAGCGCGAACGTGACTATGACGACCGTCCAGGGCCTGCGCAGACACCAGGCCACGAGCTTTTCCAACATCAAGGGTCCTCGAATGGTTCGACGCGCCGCGGGCGGCGCCGGCGGCGCGCGCCCGTCTCGAGCTCGGACTCTGGCGCGTCGTCAGAAGTCGCTGGTTATTCCTTTGCTCTCCCAGTCGCCGTAGCGAGCGGGATCGAGGCCGCCGCGGCCGCCGAGCTCGCGCGCCGGGGAGACCGTCTCGCGGGCGGCGCGGCGGCGTTCCTCGGCCTCCGCGAGCGCGCGCAAGGCTTCGGGCGGCGGGGCGCGCGCTGGCGCGGCGTCGTCCGGGGGATTCTCGACTTCGGTCATCCGTCCTCCCTCACGCTCACCGCGTCCCCCTCGTTTTCCCACTCGCCTCAGGCCAGCCCCGTATGTGATATAAACGACGATTCGATCCGCGTCGAAGGTGTGTATGAGCGACCATAAACCATTCTCGGCCAAGGCCAAGGCGCGGGCCGGCTTCCTTCCCGCCGATGCGGCCAGGGAGGCCGAGGCCGCCCAGGTCCCCGGCCTCTCCGCGCGCATGGCCGCGGCCAATGTGATCGCGGATGTCGCGCAGGGCGGCCATCGCCTCGACGAACGTTTTTCCCCGCAGGCGGTTCCGTTCCGGCTCGCCGGAATGGAGGCGCGCGACGCCGCGCTCGCCCGTTCGATCGCCTATGTGGGCGTGCGGCGTCTCGGCGCGATCCGCCATACGCTCTCGATCCTGCTGGAAAAGGGGCTGCCCAAGCAGGCCGCGCGGCTCGAATGGCCGCTCGTCGCCGCCGCCGCGCAAATTCTCTATCTCGATGTTCCCGACCATGCGGCCGTCGATCTCGCCGTGCGCTCGGTCAGGCTCGAGCCGAAGACGGCGCCCTTCGCGGGGCTCGTCAATGGCGTCTTGCGCAATCTGATCCGCCGTCGCGACGAATTCGCGAGCGGCGATCCGCTGGCCCTCGACACGCCCGCCTGGCTGGCGCAGCGCTGGATCAAGACCTATGGCGAGGCGCAGGCGCACGCCATAGCGGCGATCCATATGCAGGAGCCGCCGCTCGATCTCACGGTGAAATCGGACGCCGAGGGCTGGGCGAGCCGCCTCGACGGAATCGTGCTGCCGACCGGCTCGGTGCGGCTGCGCGCGCGCACGCCGATCGTCGAGCTGGAAGGTTTTGCGGATGGCGAATGGTGGGTGCAGGACGCCGCCGCCGCTCTGCCGGCGCGTCTGCTGGCCGTCGAGCCCGACGAGCGCGTCCTCGACATGTGCGCCGCCCCCGGCGGCAAGACCGCGCAGCTCGCCTTCGCGCGGGCGCAGGTGACGGCGCTCGACCGCTCGGCCGAGCGGCTGAAGCTGCTCGCCGCCAATCTCCAGCGCGCCCGCCTGCACGCCGATATCGCAGTGGGCGACGCGGCCTCTTATTCCTCCCCGCGTCCCTTCGACGCCATTCTGGTCGATGCGCCCTGCGCCGCGACGGGAACGATCCGCCGTCATCCCGACGTGCCCTGGATCAAAAAGCCGGGCGATCTCGATTCCCTCGTCGCCCTGCAGGCGCGCATTCTGGAGCGCGCCTCCACATTGCTGCGGCCGGGCGGGCGGCTCGTCTATTGCACCTGCTCGCTGGAGCCGGAGGAGGGCGAGGCGCAGATCGCGAGCTTTCTGCGCCGGCATCCGGAGATGCGGCGCGCGCCGATCGATCCGGCGACCGACGCCGTTCCGGCCGAATTCGTGACGCCCGAGGGCGATCTGCGCACGCTGCCGTCCCATTGGCCGAACGAGGACAATCGCCTCGCCGGTCTCGACGGTTTCTTCGCCGCGCGACTCGTGCTGCGGAGCTGAGCGCGAAGCCTGCGCGCATCCTTGGCTTTTCTCCTCCTGCGATCTGTGTCATCCCAATCGAGATTCGCTTTGCTCCGCTCCGTTCTGCGGAGCGCGAGGAGGACGCTCTGAGCGAAACGGCCCAAAGCTCGGGAATGCGATTGGCGCGCGCGGCGGCGCGCGGCGTCGCCTCTTTCGCGCGCGCGGTGCAGGGGCCCTATTATGTCGTTCAGGCGATGGGCCTGCGCGCGCCCGAGCGGCTCTATGTCGCGCCGCAGGACATTCGCACCGCCGATCCGACTGTCGCCGACGAAATCTACGCGGGCTATTTCTCCTTCGACGGAAAAGTGGTCGAGACCAACGGGCGCTCGCCCTTCTCGATCGCGCCGCCCTCGCCGGGATGGCGACGCTCGCTCGCCGGCTTTTCCTGGCTGCGCCATTTGCGCGCGGCCGACCGGGCTCTGGCGCGCGCCAACGCCCGCGCGCTCGTCGACGATTTTCTGCGCACGCGCACCGATTTCATCGACGATCCCGCTTATGAGCCGCGCGTCGTCGCACGCCGCACTCTGTCCTGGCTGGCGCAATCGCCGATCCTGCTCGAGGGCGCCGATCAGGATTTCTACGATCGCTTCATGCGGGCGCTGGCCCGCAACATACGTTTCCTGCTGCGCGCCATGGCCTCGGAGCGGCGCGCCTCCGACCGGCTGCTCTGCGCCGTCGCGCTCGCCGCCTATGGGGTCTGCGCCGACGCCGGCCGCAAATACGAGCAGCGCGCGACCGGCCTGCTCGACGCCGAGCTGTTCCGCCAGATTTTGCCGGACGGCGGCCATATCGGCCGCAATCCGGAGACGCCGGTCGAATTGCTGCTCGATTTATTGCCGCTGCGCCAGGCCTACGCCACGCGCGGGCGTCGGCCGCCGGAGCGTCTGCTCGCCTCGATCGGCGCGATGATCTCCTTTTTGCGCGTGCTGAAACATGGCGACGGCGCGCTGGCGCTGTTCAACGGCATGGGCTGCGCGCCGCCGGATCGGCTGGCGACGATCCTCGCCCATGCCGACGCCGGCGGCGCGCCCATTCTCGACGCGCCGCATTCGGGCTATCGCCGGCTGCAGGCGGGCGCGGCGGTGGTGATCGTCGACGCCGGCGCGCCGCCACCGCCGGTCTTCTCCTCCGCGGCCCATGCCGGGTGCCTGTCCTTCGAATATTCGATCGGGCCTGAGCGCATCATCGTCAATTGCGGCGCGCCGCCGGCCGGCGCCGAGGCGCTGCGTCGCCTCGCGCGCTCGACGGCGGCGCATTCCACCCTGATCGTCGAGGATCGTTCCATTTGCCGCATAGAGGCGCGGCCGGGGCGCGGCCGACAAGAGGAGCGCATCGTCGCCGGCCCCGTGCTGGTGAAGGCGGCGCGGCGCGCGACCGATTCGAGCCATGATCTCGAGCTTTCCCATGACGGCTATGCTCGCGAATTCGGCCTCGTTCACGAGCGCAGGCTGGCGCTGGCGCATGACGGCTCGCAGCTCCTCGGCGACGACAGGCTCGTCGCGCTGCGGCCGGGCGTGCGCGCCGAGAATTTCGTGCTGCGCTTCCATCTGCATCCCAATGTGCGGGTGATGGGGGCGAATGAGCGCAAAGTGCTGCTTTCGAGCGGCGGCGTCGATCTCGTCTTCGAGGCCAACGCCGCCGTGGCGGTGGAGGAGAGCGTCTTCTTCGCCGGCGCGGCGGCAGCGCGGAAAAGCGCGCAGATCGTGGTGGATGGGCGCGGCGTGAAGGACGCGCATTTGAGGTGGTCGTTTTCGCGGATGGAGGAGGAGGGGGAGCGGAGATGACGCGCTACAGACAATTAGGAGGCTTCACATATGAGCGAAGAGCGGTACGATGAAGGGTTGCATTGCAAGGAAGTTTACGCTCACTTTGGACTTGCGTATTATATGGCAAGTGTTTTCGAGGCCGGGCTGGCTAACGCGATTTTGCAACTTGATTATCTGGCCAGAGTGGCGAAGGATATTCGAGAAAACGGGCAAGACAACTTTGATAGGCCGTCTTACGAGACTCAATTCGATATTTTCTTGGCAAACCAGCATGCGCAAAGCCTCGGCAACCTTATTAAGCGAGTTCAGACGCTTGCGGAGATGGAACCTGATCTAAAGACACAAATCCTAAAAGCCAAAGAATGTCGCGATTTTCTAGCACATCATTTTTTTCGAGCGCGGGCCGTTGAGTTCAACAAGAGAAAAGGGCGCGACGCGATGATTGCCGAGCTTATAGCCGCCCGCGCGATCTTCGAGCGAGTTGACAATTCTCTGACCGACTTTATGGAACCACATCAAAGAAGGCTCGGCATCAGCAAGGAGCAGTTGGCAAAATGCACGGCCCGAATCCTGAAAGAGCAAGGGCTTGAAGTTGATGCCTTCCAGCATTGAGCACATGAATCCTCAAGATGTTCGGCGTTATTTATCACACGCCGGATTGATTCTCTTGTCGTTCGAGTTGGTCAAAAAGCTCGTGATCTTGCGAGTCAAGAATTTCTACGCCAATACCGTTTTCGGTCCTTGTATGCCCTTCAAAACCTATGAGAATGACGTGCTGGCGCGGCATAGGGATGTGTTTGAAGCGAGTTTGCTGTATCTTCGAGATCACTTCGAGATCACTTCGAGGCGATCAGTGCCGACGAAATGGATGCGATTCAAGAGCTGCGAAAATATCGGAACCGCATCGCCCATGAGCTTCCGCAATTGGTCCTCGACATGGACGCCGCGCAGAACGAGCTTATGCTCATCACCGCACGTGCTTGCCTTTTTCGGCTGAGTAATTTCTGGGCCTACATCGATCTTGGGGCGGACCCAGACTATCGAGATACCGATTGGGAAACTGTAGCGGGGGCTGATCTAATGTTGCTCGATCAGATCATCGAACAGCTAATGGCATAGCTTTCCGTTCCGCCCTATCACGTTGATTCGTGAAGTTCGTGAGCCTTTTGCAGTGGAACCCCACCCCGGATGGCTTCGCCATCCGCGCCTCCCCCTGAAGGCCAAGGGAGTCACGCATTTCCAGGAGGGGGCGTCCTGGCCGGGCTCGTCCCGGCCATCCACGTCGCGCCGCTTCCGCCCTATCGGGCAAGCTCCTCATAGAGGTCACGCAAATCCGAATTCAGGTTCGAGAATCCGCTTGGCGAGAGGTCGCTCGTCATGCCCGTGTAGAGCGTTCCAACCTCCACGCATACCGCAGTTGCAAGGCGTGGATGGCCGGGACAAGCCCGGCCAGGACGGTGGCCCTTGGAAAGGGGGAGGGTGTCCCGAGGGGTGCAGCCGTCATTCCTGGAGCGTGGCGTCTCGAAGGACCAGGAGGGCGTCCTGGCCGGGCTCGTCCCGGCCATCCACGCCGCGCCGCTTCCGCCTTATCGGGCAAGCTCCTCATAGAGATCGCGCCAATCTGGATTCATGTCGAGGATCAGCCTGGCCTTCCACGCGCGACGCCAGTGCTTCATATTCCGCTCGCGCTGAATCGCGTTGCGGATATCCTCATAGCGTTCGTACCATACGAGCCGCGTCAAACCATAGCGTTTCGTAAATCCGTCATAGAGCCCTTCGCGATGCTCGAAGGCTCGGCGCGAGAGGTCGTTCGTCACGCCCGTGTAGAGCGTTCCGTTCGGTCGGTTGGTCATGATGTAGACCCATCCTCCACCCATGCCTCAGTTTGCAAGGCGTGGATGGCCGGGACAAGCCCGGCCAGGACACGGCCTTTGGGAAAGGAGAGGGTGACGGCGGCGCTTCTGGCGTTCAGCCGATCCACCCGGAAGACCTATCCTTCACGCGTGCCGCAGTCTGCAAGGCGTGGATGGCCGGGACACGCCCGGCCAGGACGCGGCCTTTGGGAAAGGGGAGGGTGAAGGCGGCGCTTCCGGCTCGACCGATCGACCCGGCGGGACGCAGTTGGTTTCTCCCCCCGGCGATGTATGCTAAGCGCCGGGTCGATATCGTTTCCCGCGACGTCTTCGCTCCAGAACGAGGGACCTGAATGCCGGTCGATCTGCGCCGTATCACGAGAGCTCTGCTGTCCGTCTCCGACAAGACCGGACTCGTCGAAATGGCGAAGGCTCTCGCCGCTCACGGCGTCGAGCTGGTCTCCACCGGCGGCACGCGCAAGGCGCTCGCCGAGGCGGGGCTTTCCGTGCGCGATATCGCCGATGTCACCGGCTTTCCGGAGATGATGGACGGGCGCCTCAAGACGCTGCATCCCAAAGTGCATGGCGGCCTGCTGGCGATCCGCGAGAATCCCGAGCATGAGGCGGCCATGCTCGCCCACGACATTCCGCAGATCGATCTGCTCGTCGTCAATCTCTATCCCTTCGAGGCGACGCTGGCCAAAGGCGCGCCCTTCGAGACTTGCGTCGAGAATATCGATATCGGCGGGCCGGCGATGATCCGCGCCGCCGCCAAAAATCACGACGATGTCGCCGTGCTGGTCGAGCCGGCAGATTATGATGGGTTCTTGGCCGAGCTTGCCGCCAATGGCGGCGCGGCGACTCTGGCGACGCGAAGGCGCCTCGCGCAAAAGGCCTATGCGCGCACGGCCGCCTATGACGCGGCGATCTCCAATTGGCTGGCGGGCGCGCTCGATGAGACGACGCCGCCCTGGCGCGCTATGGGCGGGCGTCTTTCCGAGCCGATGCGCTATGGCGAAAATCCGCATCAGAGCGCCGGCTTCTATCTCACCGGCGAGAAGCGCTTCGGCGTCGCCACGGCGAAGCAGGCGCAGGGCAAGCAGCTCTCCTACAATAACGTCAATGACACTGACGCGGCCTATGAGCTGGTTGCGGAATTCGATCCCGCGCGCACGGCGGCGGTGGCGATCATCAAACATTCCAATCCGTGCGGCGTCGCCGAGGGCGCGAGCCTCGCCGAGGCCTATCGCAAAGCGCTGCGCTGCGATTCCGTCTCGGCCTTTGGCGGGATCGTCGCGCTCAATCGCAAGCTCGACGCCGCGGCGGCGCGCGAGATCGTGAAGATTTTCACCGAGGTCATCATCGCGCCGGAGGCGGATGAGGAGGCGATCGACATCATCGCGGCGAAGAAGAATTTGCGTCTGCTGCTCGCCGGCGGCCTGCCCGATCCGCGCGCGGGCGGCCTCACCTTCCGCAGCGTCTCGGGGGGCTTTCTGGCGCAGTCGCGCGACAATAGCGTCGTCGACGATCTCACCCTCACCGTGGTGACGAAGCGCGCGCCGACGGAAAAGGAGCTGGCGGATTTGAAATTCGCCTTTCGCGTCGCCAAGCATGTGAAGTCCAACGCCATCGTCTACGCCCGCGATCTCGCGACTGTGGGCGTCGGCGCCGGGCAGATGTCGCGCGTCGACTCGTCGCGCACGGCGGCCTTCAAGGCCGAGGAGGCGGCGCGCGAGGCCGGCGTGAGGGAGAGCTTCGCGGTCGGCTCGGTGGTCGCCTCGGACGCTTTCTTTCCTTTCCCGGACGGGCTGCTGGCGGCGGCCTCGGCCGGCGCGACGGCGGTCATCCAGCCGGGCGGCTCGGTCAATGACAAGGATGTGATCGCGGCCGCCGACGAGGCCGGCCTCGCCATGGTGCTGACCGGCGTCCGCCACTTCCGGCACTGAGCCGGCGCGCGGAAGGGTCGGCTTCGCGCCGACCCTTCGTCAGCAAGCTCGTCATTCGAGCGCTCACTCGCAGACGCGCATGCGGCGGAAATAGAGGACATTGCCCCAATCATCGGTCACCGGACGGCGGGCGATGTAGCAATTGGTGGGCGCCTCGGAGGCGGCGATGGCGCCGAGCGTCAGAGCGGTGAGCGCGCCCGCGGCGGCGACGCCGCCCCAGTAATGGCCGTGATGGCCGTGATGCCAATAGGGGTCCGCCTGGGCGGTGGAAGCGGTGAAGGTCGAGGCGGCGATGGCGGCGGCCAGCAGGCCGGCGGTGAGGAATTTCTTGGTCATTTTGCGCTCCGTTGCTCGGTGTCGTTCACATGTCTCGTGAACGTCCCGAACTTACGAAGCGCGGCGGCTCGCGGATGTGCGTCTTCGCACCCTGCGGATCACTCCTCGCTCTGCGCGAGGAGCTTCGCCTGATGATCCGTCGTCAGCGCGTCGAATATCTCGTCCATCTCGCCTTCCATCACGCGATCGAGCTTATAGAGCGTCAGATTGATGCGATGGTCGGTGACGCGGCCTTGCGGAAAATTATAGGTGCGGATGCGCTCGGAGCGATCGCCGGAGCCGACCTGCGCCCTGCGATCGGCGGAGCGCGCGCTGTCGAGGCGGTGGCGCTCGGCGTCATAGAGGCGCGAGCGCAGCACCTCCATCGCCTTGGCCTTGTTGCGATGCTGCGAGCGCTCCTCCTGCATCATCACGACGATGCCGGAGGGAATATGCGTGATGCGGATCGCCGATTCGGTCTTGTTGACATGCTGGCCTCCGGCGCCGCCGGAGCGCATCGTCTCTATGTTCAGATCCTTGTCGTCTATGGCGACGTCGACCTCCTCGGCCTGCGGCAGCACGGCGACGGTCGCCGCGGAAGTGTGAATCCGCCCCTGCGTCTCCGTCGCCGGCACGCGCTGCACGCGATGCACGCCCGATTCGAATTTCAATTTCGCATAGACGCCGCGGCCGGCGATCTCGGCGACGATCTCCTTATAGCCGCCGAGCGCGCCTTCGCTGGCCGAGAGAATCTCGACGCTCCAGCCCTTGGAGCCGGCGTAGCGCTGATAGGCGCGGAAGAGATCGCCGGCGAAGAGGGCGGCCTCGTCGCCGCCGGTCCCGGCGCGCACCTCGAGAATGACGCCCTTCTCGTCCGCCGAATCCTTGGGCAGCAGAGCGAGCGTCAGCTCGCGCTCGGCGGCCGTCAGCGCTTCCTGCGCCACATCGAGCTCGCCCTCGACGAAGGCGCGCATATCGGGATCGATCGCCGGATCGGCGAGCATCTCGCTAAGGCCGGAGATCTCGGCCTGCGTCGCGCGATAGATTTTGATCTTGGCGACCACATCGTCGAGCGAGGCGAGCTCGCGCGACAGCGCGACGAAGCTCGCCGCGTCTGGCCCGGAGCTGAGCCGGTCGGCGGTCTCTTCGTGACGGCGCAGAATGAGGTCGAGCTTGTCTTGGGCGAACATGGGGCTTGCCGAGCGAGAGATGAGGGGACGGCGTGGAGCGAAGCGCGGGCGTCGCTAGCGGTCCCGGTCTTTCGCGAACCCCTTCCCGACCCTCTCCCCGCTTCTTGCTATCGAATGCACACATCCTCCTCGCCCCCGCGACGTCATGGCCGGGCTCGTCCCGGCCCATCCACGCCAACACGCGGAGGCGTCTCGAAAGTTTGGCGTGACGCCGAAGCTTCGGCGGCGCCCGACGCGGGATGAAACCCGTCGATGGCGGGCGCTTTCCTTTGGTTTCTCAGCTGCTTGGCGTGGATGGCCGGGACAAGCCCGGCCATGACGGCCGCGGCGTCTCGCGATGTGTGAATCCACCTCCCCCTCGAGGGGGAGGTGGAGACGCCGCTCCCGGCAAATTTTCTCGCGTTCGAATCGACGCATGCTCAGACCGGAATTTCGCGCGCGGCGGCGAATTCGCGCAAATTCTCGCGCAGGCTCGGCGCGCCGTCTTCCTTGGCGAGCAGCGAGGCCAGGAACACCTCGACCTCCTCGAGATTGACGGCGAGGATCATCGCCTTCACCGGCCCGACCGAGGAGGGCGACATGGACAGCGAGCGATAGCCGAGCGCGAGCAGGGCCAGCGCCTCGAGCGGGCGGCCGCCCATCTCGCCGCAGAGCGTCACCGTCTTGCCGGCGCGCTTGCCCGCCGCGGCGATACGCTCGAGCGCCCGCATCACCGGCGTGGAGAGCGTGTCATAGCGCTTGGAGACGCGCGTATTGTCGCGGTCGGCCGCATACATGTATTGCACGAGATCATTGGAGCCGACCGACAGGAAATCGGCGCGCACGGCGATGGCGTCCAGCTCCCACAGCAGCGACGGCACCTCGACCATGGCGCCGAGCTGAACGTCGGTCGGCGGCGTATGGCCGTGGCGCTGGAGATGCGCGAGCTCGCGATGCGCGATCGCTTTCGCGGCCTCGAATTCCGCGACATTGGCGATCATCGGAAACATGATGCGCACGTCGCGTCCGCCGGCCGCCTTCAGCATGGCTCTGATCTGCATCCGCAACAGGCCCGGCCGATCGAGGCCGATGCGGATCGCGCGCCAGCCGAGCGCGGGATTCTCCTCCTCGATCGTCGCCATGTAAGGCAGGATCTTGTCGCTGCCGATGTCGAGCGTGCGGAAGGTGACGGGGCGGTCCTGCACCGCGTCGAACACCGCCTTGTAGAGCAGGAACTGCTCGTTCATGCGCGGAAAGCGCGGCGCCAGCATGAATTGCAGCTCGGTGCGGAACAGGCCGATGGAGCGCGCGCCGGTCTCATGCAGATGCGGCACGTCGACGATGAGGCCGGCGTTCATATGCAGCGCGATGTCGACGCCGTCCTTGGTGACGGCGGGCACGTCGCGCAGCTTGGCGTATTGCTCCATGCGGCGGGCGCGCAGCCGCGCCTTCTCGCCATAGGCGGTCTGCACATCCGGCGGCGGGCGGATATGCACGTCGCCGGTCACGCCGTCGACGATGACGGCGTCGCCGGCTTCGACGAGATCGGTCACATTGGCGGCGAGGCCGACCGTGGCGATGCCGAGCGCGCGCGCGACAATGCCGACATGGCTCGCCGGCCCGCCTTCCTCCAGCACGAGGCCGCGCAGCCGCGAGCGGTCATAGTCCAGCAGCGCCGCCGGCCCCATGTTGCGGGCGATGAGAATGGCGTTCTCGGGGATCGATTCGCGCTCGGCCACATAGCTCTGGCCGGTGAGCTGATGCAGCAGCCGATTGGCGAGATCGTCGAGATCGTGCAGGCGGTCGCGCAGATAGGGGTCGGTCTGGCGTTGCAGCTTGGCGCGGGCGTCGTTCTGCACGCGCTCCACCGCCGCCTCGGCGGTGAGGCCGCTCAGCACGGCCTCGTGCAGGCGGCGCACCCAGCCGCGGTCATTGGCGAAAATGCGCACGGCCTCGAGCACCTCGCGATGCTCGCCGGCGCCCATGCGGTCGCCATGCGCGACCAATTCGTCGATGGAGAGGCGCATCGCCTCTATCGCCGCGTCGAGACGCTGGACCTCGGAGGCGATATCCTCGGCGATGAGCTGCTTCACGACGACGCGCGGCTCGTGCAGCACGGCGTAGCCGAGCCCGACGCCCTCGCACATGGGCGCGCCCTTCACCGCCACCGGCCGGTCGAGCGCGAGGCTCTCGGGCGTCTTGGCGATCGAGCGCAATTCGCCCGAGGCGATCATTTCGGCGACCAGCATCGCCGTCGTCTGCAGCGCCTCTATCTCCTCCTCGGAATAGATGCGCCGCACGCGATTCTGCACGACGAGCACGCCGAGCGTGTTGCCGCCGCGCAATATCGGCACGCCGAGGAAGGAGTGATAGATCTCCTCGCCCGTCTCCGGCTTGTAGGAGAAGGACGGGTGCTCCTGCGCCTCGGAGAGGTTCAGAGGCTCGGCGCTTTTGGCGATGAGGCCGACGAGGCCTTCGCCGGCGTGCATTGTGGTCAGATGCACGGCTTCGCGGTTGAGGCCCTCGGTGGCGTAGAGCTCGAGCCTCTGGTCGGCGCGCAGCACATAGACCGAGCAGACTTCCGCCACCATATTGGACGCGATGAGCACGACGATCTTGTCGAGCCGCGCCTGCGCGCTGACCGGCTCCGCCATGACCTCGCGAAGCCGGCGGAGCAGCAAGCGGGGTCCGCCGAGAGCGCTACGCATCCAGTTTCCTTAGTTTCGACAGGCTGTAGCCGCCAGACGAGGGCTCTGCGCGGACGCATCTCCCAAATCTAGAGAACTTCTAAAATTCTGCCCTGTCCCTCATTGAGCGTATATTGGCGCCGTCCGGCCTCCGCAAGCGCGGCCGCTCGGCCGGGCGCCTCCACGCAAAGACCATACCGGCTTGCAGACCGGCGACTTAGCCGGTACCAGTCAAAATTCAGACAAGAAGAAATCCGAAAGCCGATCGGTTCGCCCGCGACATTCGGACTTTTCGGGCCTGCGCGCCAGAGACGAGATTCGTGCCGCTATCCAGATATCTGATCGCTCTCCTGTTTCTCGTCCTTTGCGGGCCGCGGGCCCTCGCCATCGATTCCGTGCGCGTGCCGCAGGACGCGGCGGCGATCGACCTCACCCATGCGGTGGAGAAATATTCCTCCGAGGGCGACCGCCTGCAAGTGTCGACCGCCCCGGGCTCCGACGGCATCATCCGACGCATAGAAGTGGGCGCCAAGGAGGCGGGGACCCGCCCGAGCTGGATCGTCTTCGCGCTCACCAATGATACGGACGAGCAGCTGGAGCGTCTGATCGTCGCCCCGCATTTCCGCCTTCAGGGGTCGGGAGTGATCTGGCCGGATCTCGGCGCGACGCGCATTTCGGCAATCACCGCGAGCCAGGGATTTCCGCCGGAACATGAGGAAAGCGGGGACGCCGATGTTTTTCGCCTCACCCTCGATCCCGGCACCACGATCACCTATGTCGCCGAGCTGCGCACGCCCAATTTGCCGCAGCTCTATCTGTGGGAGCCGGACTCCTACAAGGACAAGGTCACCAGCCTCACCCTCTACAAGGGCATAGTGATCGGCATCGCCGGCCTTTTGGCGCTGTTCTTGACCATCGTCTTCGTCGTCAAAGGCGCGGTGATCTTCCCGGCGGCGGCGGCGCTCGCCTGGTCGGTGCTGGCCTATGTCTGCATCGATTTCGGCTTTTGGGCCAAGATCTTCGGCGTCGATCCCAACGCCGACCGCATTTGGCGCGCCGGCGCGGAAACGGTGCTGTCGGCGACTTTGGTGGTGTTTCTCTTCGCCTATCTCAACCTCAACCGCTGGCATGTGCGCGCCTGGCACGTGGCGGCGCTCTGGCTGCTGATCCTCGCCGATCTCGTCGGCCTCGCCATTTTCGACGCGCCGGTGGCGGCCGGCGTCGCCCGCATCTCGCTGGCCACCGTCTCGGCGGTCGGCTTCGTGCTCGTCCTCTATCTGGCGACGCATGGCTTCGACCGCGCCATCATGTTGATTCCGACGTGGTTTTTGCTGCTGCTCTGGGTCTGCGCGGCGGGCTTCACCGTGGCCGGCTGGCTGACCAATGATCTGGTTTCCCCGGCGCTGGTCGGCGGCTTGGTGCTGATCGTGATGCTGATCGGCTTCACCGTTATGCAAAATGCCTTCGCCAGCGGCGGCCTCGCCCATGGCGCGATCTCCGACACGGAGCGCAAGGCGCTGGCGCTCACCGGCGCGAACGAGATCGTCTTCGATTGGGATGTGCCGGCCGATTACATCTATGTGAGCCCGGAGGTGGAGGAGCAGCTCGGCCTCGATCGTGGTGGGCTCGAGGGGGCGGCCTCCTCCTGGCTCGCGCTTCTCCACCCTTTCGAGCACGATCGTTATCGCGCCTGCCTCGATGCTCTGCTCGAGCAGCGGCGCGGGCGCATAAATCAGGAGTTCCGGCTGCGCGCCGCAGACGGCCATTATTTCTGCTATCGGCTGCGGGCGCGGCCGGTGATCGGGCAGGACGGCGAGGTGATCCGCGTCGTCGGCACGCTCACCGACGTCACCGACGAGCGCAACGCCCGCGAGCGTCTGCTGCATGACGCCGTCCACGACAATCTGACCGGCCTGCCGAACCGCGAATTGTTTTTCGACCGGCTGGAGGCGGCGCTGGTCTTCGCCGGTCTCGAGGCCGGCGTGCGGCCGACCGTGCTCGCCGTCGATATCGACCGTTTCCGCCAGATCAACGAGCAGGTGGGCGTCGCCACGGGCGATTCGATCCTGCTCACCATCGCCCATCGGCTGACGCGGCTGTTGCAGCCGCAGGACACTCTGGCGCGGCTCGACGGCGACCGTTTCGCCATCATTCTCGTCTCCGAGACCGACGTCGACCATGTGATCGCGCTCGCCGATTCGGTGCGCCGCACGCTGGCGACGCCGGTGCGCTTCACCGATCGCGAGATTTCACTGTCGGTGTCGATCGGTGTCGCCCTCTTCGACAAGGAGCTGCATCCCGACCGCCACGACATGCTGGAGGATGCGGAGATCGCGCTGCGCCACGCCAAAAAGCTCGGCGGCAATCGCATAGAGGTGTTCCGTCCGGCGATGCGCGCGCAGCGCTCCGACCGGCTGACGCTGGAGGCCGATCTGCGGCGCGCGCTGGAGCGCGGCGAGATCAAAGTGTTCTTCCAGCCCGTGGTGCGGCTCGAGGATCGCACCATCGCCGGCTTCGAGGCGCTGCTGCGCTGGGAGCATCCGCGTCTGGGCCAGCTCGATCCGAGCGAATTCGGCCAGGTCGCCGAGCAGACCGGCCTCGTCGTCGATTTCGGCCTGCTGGCGCTGGAGCGCACGGCGCGCGAGCTGGCCGCCTGGCAGCGCGCGCTCGCCGTCGATCCGCCGATTTTCGCCTGCGTCGGCGTCGGCTCGCGGCAATTGCTGCGTCACGATCTGCTGCGCGACGTCAAAAGCGTGCTGATGCGCAACGACATCGTCAAAGGCAGCCTCAAGCTCGAGTTGAGCGAGGGGCTGGTGATGGAAAATCCCGAATACGCCGCGCAAATGCTGGGGCGCGTCAAGGAGCTCGGCGCGGGGCTCGCGATGAGCGATTTCGGCTCCGGCTATTCCTCTCTCGCCTATCTGCAGCGCTTTCCTTTCGACACGATCAAGATCGGCCGCTCCTTCACGCGCCAGACCGGCAAGGGGTCGCGCGCGGTGATTCTACGCTCGCTGATCTCGCTGGCGCATGATCTCGGCATGGATGTCGTCGCCGAGGGCGCGGAGACGGAGTCCGACGCCATCGAGCTCTATCAGCTCGGCTGCGCCTATGCGCAGGGCTACGCCTTCGGCCGGCCGATCAGCCCGGTCGAGGCGCGAAGGCTGGTGGGCGCCGCGCCCGAGGCGGCGTAGGGCAGGGGCGCTGCTCCCTTCTCCCGTTCCGGGAGAAGGTGGCCCGACGAAGTCGGGTCGGATGAGGGTCCCTCGAATATCTGAATCTCGACCGCTTTGCGTCGCTGCGCAAATGATCGTAAACGGCTGAAGCGGCGCGAGCCCTCATCCGACCCCGCTTTGCGGGGCCACCTTCTCCCACGAGTGGGAGAAGGGGCGCGCGCTGGTTTTCAAGTTCGGAAGTCATCATGAGCGCTGATGATGGTCGCCCCTCGGGCAAACGCGCCGAGAGAAAGCCCACGCCGATCGAAGATCTCTCGCCGCGGCGGGCGAAGCTCGAATATTCGCGGCTCGCGGAAGAGCTCGCCGGATATGACCGCCGCTATTATCAGGAAGACTCCCCCGCGGTCAGCGACGCCGAATATGACGCGCTGCGCCAGCGCTATGAGGCTTTGGAAAAAGCCTTTCCCGAGCTTTCCTCCGACGTCTCGCTGACCAAGAAGGTCGGCGCCGCGCCGGCGGAGAAATTCGCGAAAATAAAACATGTCGTGCCGATGCTCTCGCTCGGCAACGTCTTCGCGGAGGAGGAGGTCCATGAATTCGTCGCGCGCGTGCGGCGCTTTCTCGGCTTCTCGGACGAGGCGCCGCTCTTCTTCACCGCCGAGCCGAAAATCGACGGCCTCTCCTGCTCGCTGCGCTATGAGAAAGGCGCGCTCGTCTATGCCGCGACACGCGGCGACGGCTATGAGGGCGAGGACATCACCGCCAATATCCGCACGCTCGAGGAAATCCCGCAGCGCCTGCGCGGCGAAGTGTGGCCGGATGTGCTGGAGGCGCGCGGCGAGGTCTATATGCGGCGCGAGGATTTCTTCGCGCTCAATGAAAGGCAGGCGGCGGCGAATAAGCCGCTCTTCGCCAATCCGCGCAATTCCGCTGCGGGGTCGCTGCGCCAGCTCGATCCCAATGTGACGGCGAGCCGGCCGCTGCGCTTCTTCGCCTATAGCTGGGGCGAAGTGAGCGTCATGCCCGCCGACACGCAATATGGCATGGTGCAGGCGATGGCGACCTTCGGCCTGCCGACCAATCCGCTGACGAAGATCTGCGCCGGCGCCGAGGAGATGCTCGCGCATTTCCGCGACATAGAAGCGCGCCGCGCGACGCTCGGCTATGATATCGACGGCGTCGTCTACAAGGTGGACAATATCGGCCTGCAAATTCGTCTCGGCTTTGTCTCGCGCGCGCCGCGCTGGGCGGTGGCGCATAAATTTCCTGCCGAGCAGGCGAAGACCATCGTGCGCGGCATAGACATAAATGTCGGCCGCACCGGCGCGCTGACGCCGATCGCGCGGCTGGAGCCGGTGACGGTCGGCGGCGTCGTCGTCTCCAACGCCACGCTGCACAATGAGGACGAGATCGCGCGCAAGGATATTCGCGTCGGCGACACAGTCGTCGTGCAGCGCGCCGGCGACGTCATCCCGCAGATCGTCGAGGTCGTTCTCGACAAGCGGCCGGAGGGGACGAAGCCTTATGAGTTCCCGAATGTGTGCCCGGCGTGTGGCTCGGCCGCAGTGCGCGAGATCGACGAGAAGACCGGCGAGGCGGATGTCGTGCGCCGCTGCACCGGCTCGCTGGTTTGTCCGGCGCAAGGCATCGAGCGCTTGAAGCATTTCGCCTCGCGCAACGCCATGGACATAGAGGGGCTCGGCGACAAGCAGATCGAGGCTTTCTTCGAGGAAGGGCTCATTCGCACGGCTTCCGAAATTTTCACGCTGGCCGAACGAAACAGAGCGAGCCTGACCAAGCTCGAGAACCGCGAGGGCTATGGCGAGACCTCGGTGCGCAATCTCTTCGCGGCGATCGACGCGCGGCGCAGCGTGCCGATCAATCGCTTTCTGTTCGCGCTCGGCATTCGCCATGTCGGCGAGACCAACGCCAAGCGCCTCGCGCGGCATTTCGCCGATTTCGCGAGCCTGCGCGACACTGCGCGCGAGGCCGCGCCGGGCAGCGAAGCGCGCGAGCGCATCGAATCGATCGAAGGCATTGGCGGCGTCGTCGCCGAGGCGCTCTATGATTTTTTCGCCGAGAAACACAATGAGGACGAGATCGACGCGCTTCTCGCGCATGTGACGCTCGAGCCCATGCCACAGATCGAGAGCGCGTCGCCCGTCGCCGGCAAGACGGTGGTGTTCACCGGCGCGCTGGAGCGGCTGACGCGCGATGAGGCCAAGGCGCAGGCCGAACGTTTCGGCGCGAAGATATCGGGCTCCGTGTCGAAGAAGACCGATCTCGTCGTGGCGGGGCCGGGGGCGGGATCGAAGCTGGCGAAGGCCAAGGAGCTCGGCGTCGAGGTCATCAGCGAAGAGGAATGGTTTACGCGAACGGGGCAGTGACGCCTTGGTGAAAGTCGACCGGCGTGTCGCGAAATGGTAAGACGAGCCGCTATTTTGAATACAAGGGCGCATCACCTTCTCCCACTCGTGGGAGAAGGTGGCCTCGCGAAGCGAGGTCGGATGAGGGCGGCCGCGGTTCGTCGCATAAATGTTCAAATTCGCCGCGACGGGTCGGCCCCTCATCCGACCCGGCTGCGCCGGGCCACCTTCTCCCGCAAGCGGGAGAAGGATGCGCGCGGCGAGATTCTCGTTTGTGAGGACAAAGATGAGCGAACTCTCCCCGGAAAAAATCCTCGGTCTCGGATTCGCCTTTTGGAATTCGAAAGCCTTGCTCTCGGCCGTCGAGCTCGGCCTCTTCACCGTGCTGGCGGAAGGACCCGCGGATGCGCAGACGCTGCGCGCCCGCCTCGGCCTGCACGAGCGCTCGGCGCTCGACTTCTTCGACGCGCTGGTGGCGCTCGGAATGCTCGAGCGCGAGAACGGCCTCTATCGCAACACGGCGGAGACGGACCTCTTCCTCGATCGCGCCAAGCCGAGCTATGTCGGGCAAATATTGGAGATGTCCAATCTGCGCTTGTTCTCTAGCTGGAATCGCCTCACCGAGGCGTTGCGCACAGGCGCGGCGCAGAGCGAGAACGCCGCCGACGGGGATTTCTTCGGCGCTCTCTACGCCGATCCGGAAAAGCTGCGCGGCTTCCTCACCGCGATGAGCGGCATCAGCGCCGGGCCGGCGCAGGCGATCGCCGCGAAATTCCCGTGGACGGACTACAAGACTTTCGTCGATGTCGGCGCGGCGCAGGGCATGGTCCCGGCGACCGTCGCGCGCGCGCATCCGCATCTTTCCGGCGGCGGTTTCGATCTGCCGCAGGTGCAGCCGATCTTCGATGATTTCATCGCGCAGAACGGGCTCACCGATCGGCTGCGCTTCTATCCGGGCGATTTCTTCGCTGATGATCTGCCCAAGGTCGATGTCATCGTCATGGGGCATATCCTGCACGACTGGGACCTCGCGCAGAAACGTATTCTCCTCGCCAAGGCCTATGCGGCGTTGCCGAAGGGCGGGGCGCTCATCGTCTATGAGGCGCTGATCGACGACGAGCGCAAGACCAACGCATTCGGCCTGCTGATGAGCCTCAATATGCTGATCGAGACGCCCGGCGGCTTCGATTACACCGGCGCGGATTGCCAGGGCTGGATGCGCGAGGCCGGCTTCTCGCAAACGCGCGTCGAGCATTTGCTCGGGCCGGATTCGATGGTCGTCGGCGTGAAGTGAGGCGCGCGATTCTCGTGGCGCACGCCCCCTCCCTCAACCTTCCCCGCTGACGCGGGAGAGTGGAGCGGCAAACGCGACGCGAGCTTTGAATTAAGCGCGCAACCTACCCCTCTCCCGCAAAGCGGGGGAGGGTTGGGGAGGGGGCGCTCAAACAACGACGCTCGCCTCTACGGGCATTCCTTCTGCACGCGGCCGAGCGCGTCGGAGAGGCCCTTCAGCGAATAGCTGTCGGTCGTCACATTGCCCTTGGCGGAGGGCGCCTTGATGACGAGCTTCGAGCCGCTCTTCAGCGCCTCGACGAATTCCTTCTCCTTCGCCGGATTCTTCACCCAGGCGTTGGCGCCTTTGGTCACGAGCTCGAAATTGTCGCCGTCTATGTCGGCGCTGGCGGCGCCGCCGTCCTTGGCCGCGAAGCCCAGAATAATCGCCACCTCGTTGCGCACGCCCTCGGCCGGCCGCGTCGAGATGAAGACATAGGCCTTATCGCGTTGCAGCTTCGCCGGCTGGCGGTCCTTCGGCTCGGCGAGCGTATAGCAGGTCTTGTCCTTGCCCTGCCCATGCGCGGTCATGGCGTTCCAATCGCCATAGGAGCCGATGGCGGTCGGCGTCTTGGCGACGGCCTTCTCCTTTTCCGCGGGCTTTTCCTTCTCGGCGGGCTTGTCCTTTTCGGCGCGTTTGTCCTTGCCCGCCTTGCTCTGAGCGTCCTTGCCGCCTTTGTCCTTGGCGGCCTTGCCGTTCTTGTCCTTGACGCTCTTTTGCTCCGGCTCGCCGGAGTCCTCAGCATCGGTGGGCTTCTTGGCTTCTGTGGTCTTCTTGGCGTCCGCTGGCTTCTTGGCTTCTGCGGTCTTTTTCGCGTCCGCGGGCTTTTTCGAAGCCTCGGGCTTTTTCGCTTCGCCGGGCTTGGCGGCCTCTGTCTTCTTCGCGTCCGGCTTGGCGGGCTTCTTCTTGTCGACCTTGGCGTCGGCGGCCGCATCCTCGGCCGCCGGCTTTTCTTTCGCGGGGGCCGGCGCCGCGACAGTGAGGCCGAGGCCGGCGGCGAGAAGGAGGGGAAGGAAAGCTGGGCGAATCATAGGGCCGAGTTTATCGTCCGAGCCTGTGGCGAACCAGTGGCGGAGACGCGTCCGATGGTCGCCGCAGTGGAATGTTTCCTGCTTGGCGCGGGCGCGCGAAAAATGCGCGCGAGACGGGGTTTCCATGGCCAGACGGCACATTCTCTATATCGAGCGCGGCAAATTGCCGGACCGCGCCGCTCATCAAAAGGCGATCGACGCGACCAAGATCGGCGTCGCGCTGGATCACGACTACGTCCCCTTCGCCGTCGAGGGCTATCTGCCCTGCACATTCGACGGCGAGGATGCGGGTTTCGACATACGTTTCTCGGAGCGCGATCCCGCCGCGGCGCTGTCGCCGGAGCTGGCCGCGGCGATCGGCGGCCGCGATGCGCAGCTCGCCGTCAAATGGTCGAGCGATCCCCGCGAGAAGATCGCGGCGCTGGCCTTCAGCGCCGCGCTCGCCAAGGATTTCGACGCGATCGCCCATGATCCCGACAAGGACAAGATCATCGCCGCCGACGCGCTGCTGAAGCAGGCGAAGGCGGCGCTCGACGAATTATAGAGTTTCGCGCCGCCGCAGCAGGACCAGCCGGCCGTCGACCGGCCGGTTGGCCTCGATGCGGATCATCGTCGCCTGCGAGACGAGCGGGACAAAGTCCTTTTCCCACAGTTTTTCGACATAGGCCGGGTCATGCGCGAAGCGGCCCGAGGCGCCGAGCGCATAATCGGCTCCGGCGCAGGTCTCGAAGCTGAGCGCGAAGACGCCGCCAGGGGCGAGCCGGGCGGCCGCTCCGGCGAAGAGCGCCGTGAGGTCGCCGAGATAGATGACCATGTCCAGCGCGACGACGAGATCGAAACGCTCGTCCGAGCCGGCCAGGAACGCCTCGACATCCTCCTCGATCAGCCGCGCATAGATTTGGCGCTCGCGCGCCTTTTCGAGCATGCGGGGGGAAAGATCGACGCCGACGATCTCCTCGCCGAAGGCGGCGAGCATTGTCGCGGCGAGGCCCGTGCCGCATCCGAGGTCGAGGATGCGCGGGAAGGCGCGTCCGGTCGCGGCCAGCAGCGGCTGCAATGTCTGCGGCAGCCGGTAGCCCAGCGTCTCTACGAGATGGCGGTCGAAGTCCGGCGCATATTTGTCGAAGCAGGCGGCGATATAGGCGCGCGGGGCGCGCTCATATGTGCGGCCGCGCAGGGCGTCGAGATGGAAGGGGATGGTCGCGTCGTCCGGCGCCTCGCGCAGCAGCGCCTCGCCGAGGCGAATCGCCGCCTCCTCGTGGCCGAAGCCGCAGAGCGCCTGGAAGATGGAGCGGCCGATGCGCTCGTCGCTCTCCGCATGGACGCCGGCGGCGCGTCGATAGGCCGCGAAGGCCTCGTCGGGCGAGGCCTCGAGGGCGGTCTCCACGGAAGCGGCGAGCGCATATTTGCGGATGATGGCCGCTTCCTCGGGCAGCGCCGCGGCGGCGGGCTCGAAGGCGGCGCGCGCGGCGGCGAATTCGCCGATCAGAAACAGCGTCTGGCCGTAGCAGGCGTAGAGCCCGGCGGTGGCGGCGCCGCGCTCCAGCGCGGCGCGCAATAGCGCGACCGCCTCGTCATAGCGCCGGCTCTCGAGGCAGATGAGGCCGAGCCCGGTCGCCGCCTCGGCGGAGGCGGGGTCGAGGTCGAGCGCCGCGAGATAGGCGTGCTCGGCGGTGGCGATCTCGCCGATCTCGTTGCAGAGGCTGGCGACGGTGAGCCAGACCTGGACCCGGCTCGCATCGCGCTCGATCGAGGCGATGAAACATTGCAGCGCGTCGGCCTTGCGGCCGTCGAGCCAGAGCACAGCGCCGAGATCGGCGAGAAGGGCGGCGTCGTCCGGCGTCAGCGAGGCGGCTGTCGTCAGCGCGGCGACCGCGCCGGTCACATCGCCCTCCTGCCAGAGGCCGAGGCCGAGATAGCGCAGCGCTTTGACCGGGGACTCGCCCGCGTCGATCATCGCGGCGAAACGTGGAAAGCGCGCGCGCCAGACGGCGAGTGTGTCGACGAGGTCCGGCGGCGATGGAGGCGAAATATGCAGACTCATGCGGCTATGCTCCCGAAACAAACGGGACATATTCTGTCGCGCCGAGCTGTCGTCAGGCTTGCCTAGCCGCCCACGTCGATGAAAGCGAAGATGTTCGCGCCCCCTCCCCAACCCTCCCCCGCTTTGCGAGAGAGGGGGCAGATGCGGTGCTTCATCGAGGTTTCGCGAAACGTCGCCGTCTCCCTTTCCTGCGTAGCGGGGAGGGTGAGGGAGGAGGCAACCGTCAGCCGTTCTTTTTCGCCGCCATCATGTAATTCACATCGGTGTCGTGGCTCTTGCGCCAGCTGCGCGTGAGCGGCTGGAAGCTCATGCCGGCGCGATCGATCTCGCGCAGTCCGGCGCGGCGCAGCCAGGCGGCCAATTCGTCGGGACGCACGAATTTGTCATGGTCATGCGTGCCGCGCGGAACCCAGCCGAGCACATATTCCGCGCCGACAATCGCCAGCGCATAGCTCTTCAGCGTGCGGTCGATGGTGGCCAGGAAGAGCAGTCCGCCGGGTTCCACCAGCGAGCCGAGCGTGGCGACAAAGGCGCTCTGTCCCTCGACATGCTCCAGCACCTCCATGGCGACGACGATATCGAAGCGCGCGCCTTCCTCAGCGAGCGCCTCGGCGGTGCTGTTGCGATAGGCGATGTCGAGGCCGGAGCGCTCCGCATGGCGGCGCGCCACTTCTATATTATTGGGCGCGGGATCGACGGCCGTGACCTTTGCGCCGAGCTCGGCCAGCGATTCGCTCAATATGCCGCCGCCGCAGCCGATGTCGACGAGCCGCAGCCCCTCGAGCGGTTGCGCGTCATGGCGGTCGCGCGGCGCTCCGTCGAGGCGGAAATGCCGGCAGGCGAGATCGCGGATGTAATGGACCCGGACCGGATTGATCTCGTGCAGAATGCCCATCTTGCCCGAGGCGTCCCACCAGAGCTCGCCGAGCCGGTCGAAACGGTCGACGTCGGCGGGGTCGACGCTGGCGGAATGGGGGCGGTCATGATGCTGCGGCACGCGGGTCCTCTCTCATCGGCCTCTCAGGCGCTCGGCTCTTGCGAACCGCTCGCAGAAGGTTTCCTCATCCTGAGGAGCCCACGCAGTGGGCGTCTCGAAGGACGAGGAAACCGTCATCCCCCGCCTTCTGGAGCCCTCGTGCTTTAAAGACGCGCCTTTCAGGCGCTCCTCGGCATGAGGGGGTAGCGGGGTTTCGGTTCGCCTAGAGTCCAGTCCCCGCCGCGGCGTTGACACCGGCGGCGGGGGCGTCACATATACGCCCGCTTTTGGTCGGATGCGAGCGGCCATCCGGCTCGCCCGAGCCGGGCCCGTGTTTCCAATCTAGGTCGGTCATGGCTCGTCTGGTGATGAAATTCGGCGGCACCTCGGTCGCCAATGTGGAGCGCATCCGTAATGTCGCGCTCCATGTGAAGCGCGAGGTGGAGGCTGGATATAAGGTCGCCGTCGTGGTCTCGGCCATGTCCGGCAAGACCAATGAGCTGGTCGCCTGGTGCAAGGACGCCGCCGCTCTGCACGATCAGCGCGAATATGACGCTGTCGTCGCCTCCGGCGAGCAGGTGACCGCCGGCTTGCTCGCCATCGCCTTGCAGAATATCGGCCTGTCCGCGCGCTCCTGGCTCGGCTGGCAAATCCCGATCCTCACCAGCGACGCCCATGGCTCGGCGCGCATCCAATCTATCGACGGCTCTGCTTTGCGCGCCGGCTTCGATCGCGGCGAGGTCGCCGTCATCGCCGGCTTCCAGGGAATTCACCAGCCGAGCGGCCGCATCACCACGCTCGGCCGTGGCGGCTCGGACACCAGCGCCGTCGCCGTCGCCGCGGCGATAGAGGCGGATCGCTGCGACATCTATACGGACGTCGACGGCGTCTACACCACCGATCCGCGCGTCGTGCCCAAGGCGCGGCGCATGGAGCGCATCGCCTTCGAGGAGATGCTGGAGATGGCCTCGCTCGGCGCCAAGGTGCTGCAGGTGCGCTCGGTGGAGGTGGCCATGGTGCATGGGGTCCGCACCTTCGTCCGCTCGTCCTTCGACGATCCGGCCCGTCCCAACAGCGGCACGCTGATCTGCAAAGAGGAGGATATTGTGGAAGCCCAGGTCGTGACAGGCATCGCCTTCTCGCGCGACGAGGCGCAGATCACGCTTCGGCGCGTCGCCGACAAGCCGGGCGTCGCGGCGGCCGTCTTCGTGCCGCTGGCCGAGGCCGGCGTGAATGTCGACATGATCGTGCAGGTCGCCTCGGAAGACACGTCGACCGACATGACCTTCACCGTGCCGGCCGCCGAATATGAGCGCTGCGTCGCCATATTGGAGCAGGCCAGACCCTCGATCGGCTACGCCGGGCTGACGGGCGCCAAGGATGTCGCCAAGGTCTCGGCGATCGGCATCGGCATGCGCAGCCATGCCGGCGTCGCGGCCCGCGCCTTCAAGGCGCTCGCCGACAAGGGCGTGAATATTCGCGCCATCACCACATCGGAGATCAAATTCTCCGTGCTGATCGACGCCGCCTATACGGAGCTCGCCGTGCGCACGCTGCACTCGCTCTATGGCCTCGACGCCGAGTAAGACGAGGCCGGCTGCGAATTTGTCGCAATCGCCGCATAATTGTCGAGACCGAGCCTTTTTCGAAGAGGAGTCGAGCATGGAAGAATTGATCGCCCGCATTTCCGCAGCGCTGGGCGTCGAGCCCGAGACGGCGAGGCTCGCCGCCGGCCATGTGCTCGGCTTTTTCCGCAAGGAGTTCCCGGACGGTCCGGCGGCCGAGCTCATCGCCAAGCTGCCCGGCTCCGAGGAGGCGATCGCCGCCGCCGAGGCGGCTCCGGCGGCCGATGGCGGGCTGCTCGGCGGCTTGCTGGGCGGGCTCGGCGGCCTCGTCGGCGGCTCCAAGGGCGATCTGATGGCGCTCGCCGGACGGCTCTCCAGCGTCGGCCTCTCCATGGATCAGAGTCAGGCGCTCGCCAAGGAGTTCTTCGCCCATGCCGAGGGGCTGGTCGGCAAGGAGAAGCTGAAGGAAATCACCGATTCGGTGCCGGGTCTCTCGCAGTTTTTGTGAGTTTGCGCGGTCCCGTCGGCCCCCTCCCTCACCATCCCCCGCTGCGCGGGAGAGGGACGCGGCCGGCGTTTCTCGAAATCTCGATAGAGGGCGGAGTCTCTCTCCCGCGCAGCGGGGGAGGGTTGGGGAGGGGGCGCGCTCAGCGCGACGAAGGCGCGGAGCGTCGCAGCTGCGACAGGCGCAGGCCGAAAGCGCGCAGGCAGACGGCGAGAACGCTCCCATAGACGAGCGCTCCCGACGCGCCGAGCAGCAGCAGCGCGGCGATGTCGCGCAATGGCCCGAGGCGCCCAGCCAGCGCCATCGCCGGCCCATAGCCATAGATGGCCGTCGCCAGCAGGGGCGCGCTGGCGCAGAGGCTCGCGATCGAGACGCGCAGAAATGTCTCGTCGAAGCGCATCGCCCCGCGATGCAGAGCGAGACCGATCAAAGCCGCGAGATTGATCCAGAGGCCGACCGAGGTCGCCGTCGCGAGGCCCGGCGCGCCCATGGGCTCATAGAGCGCGATCTTCAGCCCGACATTCACGACGACAGCGCCGAGCGCCACATACATCGGCGTCTTGGTGTCGCCATGCGCCTGAAAGCTCGCGCGCGCCGAGGCGATCAGCACCAGCGCCATCAACCCGCCGCCATAGGCCGCGAGCACATCGGCGGCGGCCACGGCGTCGGCATGGGTGAAGGCGCCGCGCTCGAAGACGCCGCTCATGATGAGCTCGGGGATGGTCACAAAGGCGATGAAGAAAGGCGCGGCCAGCGCCACCGTCAGCGCCATCACGCGATTTTGCGCCGCATGGGCGCCGTCCTCGTCGCCGGCGGCGATGCGGCGGCTCATCTCCGGCAGCAGCACTGTGCCGGCGGCGAGGCCGATGACGCCATTGGGCAGCTGATAGATGCGATCGGCGTAATTGATCGAGGAGACGCCGCCATCCGGCAGCATGGATGCAATGATCGTATCGGCGAAAATGGCGATCTGCCCGCTTGCCGAGCCAATTACCGCGGGCCCCAGCATCAGGAAGAATTCACGCACGCGATTCCAATGCGGCCGCGCGAGCCCTTCCATCACGCCGATCATGCGGGCGTTGGCCATCAGCAGAGCGAGCTGCAGCACGCCGGAGATGGTCACGCCCCAGGCCGCCGCATAGGCCGCGCTCGGAAAGAGAAACGAGAGGGCGAGCGCCGCCATTACGGTGAGGTTCAGCAAATTTGGCGCGAAGGCCGGCGCTGCGAAACGGCCGTTGGCGTTGAGCGTGCCCTGATGCAGCGTGACCAGAGTCATGCAGAGCAGATAGGGAAAGGTGATGCGCGTCAGCGAAACGGTGAGCTCGAATTTCTCTGGCCGATCGTCGAAGCCCGGCGCGAGCAGGCCGACGAATTGCGGCATGAAGGCGTAGGCGAGAATGAGCAGCGCGATCTGCGAGGCGAGCAGCAGGGTGAACACTTCGCTCGAGAATTCTTTGGCGGACTCTTTGCCCTGTTGCTCGAGCGTTTTGGAGTAGCAGGGCACATAGGCTGCGTTGAAGGCGCCCTCGCCGAAAATGGCGCGAAAGTGATTAGGCAGGCGAGAAGCGACGAGATAGGCGTCGGCGGCGCTGCCCGCGCCGAGGATCGCGGCGAGCATCACGCTCTGCAGGAATCCCGTGATGCGCGAGAGCAGGGTGAAGCCGCTGACGGAGAGGAGATTGCGGATCATCGGCGGCGGGGCCCGCGATACACACTCCCCTCGAGGACTATTGGATTCAGACATCGCGAGACGCTATGGCCGTCATGGCCGGGCTTGTCCCGGCCATCCACGCCAAGCAGCTGAGAAACCGAAGGAAAGCGCCGGCTATCGACGGATTCATCCCACGGTGGGCGCCGCCGGAGCTTCGGCGTCACGCCAAACTTCTCGAGACGCCTCGGCGTCCTGGCGTGGATGGCCGGGACAAGCCCGGCCATGACGTCGCGGGGGCGAGAATGTGTGCATTCAATAGCCCTCGAGGGGGAGGTGGGGCGCGCGTGCTGGATCGTCATTGTTCTTCCACTCCCACCCGCTCGGCGACGAGATAGAGCGGACGTCCTTTCACCTCGGCGAAAATGAGCGCGATATACTCTCCGAGCACGCCGAGCGAGAACAGCTGCATTCCGCCGAGAAAGGCGATGGAGACGATCAGCGAGGCGTAGCCGGGGACATCCACGCCATAGAACACCGTGCGCCAGAAATAATAGGCCGCCATGGCGAGCGCGAAGGTGGAGACGATGATCCCCACCACCGCCCAGACCTTCAACGGCACGGAGGAGAAGGACATGAGCCCGTCGAGCGCGAAGCGGATGAGCTTGGCGTAATTGAATTTGGAGCGGCCGGAGGCGCGCTCCTCCACCTCGAAGGGCACGCCGATCGATTTGAAGCCGATCCAGGCGAACAGCCCTTTGGAGAAGCGGGCCCGCTCGCGCATGCGCGAGAGCGCGTCGATCGCCTGACGATCGAGCAGGCGGAAATCGCCGGCGCCGCGCGGCAGCGGCGTCTCGCCGAAACGATCGAACAGGCCGTAGAAGAGATTGGCGAAGAGGGTGCGCAGCAGCGGCTCGCCGGCGCGGTCGCGGCGCACGCCATAGACGTTTTTATAGCCCTCGCGCCATTTGACGATGAATTCGGCGATCGTCTCCGGCGGATGCTGCAGATCGGCGTCCATCAGCGCCACGGCCGCGCCGCGGGAGTGATCCAGCGCGGCGGCGATGGCGATCTCCTTGCCGAAATTGCGGCTGAAGGAGACCGCTTTGACGCGCGCATCCTCGGCGTGCAATTCGCGCAATCCCGCGAGCGTCGCGTCCGAGGAGCCGTCGTCGACGAAGACGATCTCGAAAGAGGCGGCGGAGCGCTCCAGCACGGGCTTCAGCCTAGCGACGAGCGGGCGAAGATTGGCCGCCTCATTGAAGACAGGGATGGCTACGGATATCTCCGGAGGCGGATTTTCGGCTTTATCGTCCATCGCTCGCCTTATAGGTTCGAACCGGGCAAGACCTAGGCGGGCGCGCGAAAATGCGCAAGCGCGCCGAGGGGCGGACGAAGTAGAGCGTCAAAAAGACTCTATGGCGAGGAAGGGAACGAAGAATGGCGGCGCAATGTTCGATCGCGCTCTGCGCGGACGATTACGGGCTCTCTATGGGCGTCAGCCTCGGCATTCTCGAGGCGCTGGACGCCGGGCGCCTCTCGGCGGTCTCGGCGCTGACCAATGCCGAGCGCTGGCCGGCCATGGGCCGAGAGCTGGCGCGCCGCCGCCACGACGCCGATATCGGCGTCCATTTCAATCTGACGCTCGGGCGCCCGCTCACCAATATGCCGAAATTCGCGCCGGGCGGGGTGTTTCCGCCGCTGCGCGAGGTGATTCGCGCCGCCATGCGCGGCAGACTGCCGATGGAGGAGATCCGCGCCGAGGTCGATCGCCAGATCGACCGCTTCTATGCGGTGATGGGCCGCGCGCCGGATCATCTCGACGGGCATCAGCATGTCCACGCGCTGCCGGGCGTGCGCACCGCTCTCTTCGACGCGCTGGAGAAGCGCGGACTGCAGGGCGAGAAGCTCTGGCTGCGCGACGCCGGCGATCGGATGCATCGCATCTTCATTCGCGGCTCCGACCTCCGCAAGGCGCTGGCCGTCCGCGCCATCGGCCGCGGCTATCGCAGCGAGGCGCTCGCTCGGGGCTTTCTGCTCAACGAGGGCTTCGCCGGCTTTTCCGACTTCGATCCGGAGAGCGATTACGCCGCCCAATTCGAATCCTATCTGCGCGCGCCGGGCGAGCGCCATCTCGTCATGTGCCATCCCGGCCGCGTCGACGAGGATTTGCGCGCGCAAGACCCCGTGACGGTGACGCGCGAGCAGGAGCTCGCCTTTCTCCTCTCGTCGCGTTTCGAGGAGGTGATGACCAACCGCAGCGCCGCGCTCGCACGCCTGAGACGCGAGGTGTGACGCCTGCGCGTAGGCTCAGCCGATCTCTATGTCCAGGCCGAGGTCCAGCGTCCGCGCCGAATGCGTGAGCGCGCCGACGGAGATGAGATCGACGCCCGTCTCCGCGACCGCGGCGATCGTCTCCAGCGTGACGCCGCCGGACGCTTCGGCGAGCATCCGTCCGCCGATCAGCGCGACCGCGGCGCGCAGCAGCTCGGGCGCCATATTGTCGAGCAGTACGATATCCGCGCCTTCGGCGAGGACCTCGTCGAGCTGCTCCAGCGTATCGACCTCTATCTCGATCTTCGTCATATGGCTGGCGAAGGCTTTGGCGGCGCGCAGCGCTGGCGTGACGCCGCCGGCGACGGCGATGTGATTGTCCTTGATCAGCAGAGCGTCGTCGAGGCCGAAGCGGTGATTGGCGCCGCCGCCGCAGCGCACCGCATATTTCTCGAAAGCGCGCAGCAGCGGCGTGGTCTTGCGCGTGTCGCAGACCTTGGCTTTCGTATGGGCGATTTTTTCGGCGTAGCGCGCCGTGAGCGATGCGATGCCGCAGAGCCGGCCGAGAAAATTCAGCGCGACGCGTTCCGCCGAGAGAATGGCGCGGGCGGGGCCTTCTATATGGGCGAGCACATCGCCCTTGCCGATGCGGGCGCCATCCAGCATCGCGGGCGTGAAGACGACGGCAGGATCGACGAGGCGAAAGGCGCAAGCCGCCACGCCGAGGCCCGCGACGATGCCGTCCTCGCGCGCGGCGATGACGGCGCGAGCGCGGGCGGTCTCGGGGATCGTCGCCTGAGTGGTGATGTCGCCGGCGCGGCCGAAATCCTCGGCGAGAGCGGCGCGCACGACATCTTCGATGAGCGGAGCGGGGAGCGTCCAGGGGGCGGTCATTTCAGCGCCTCCTCGGCGATGGCGCGCGCTTGCGCCGCCGTCATATAGGAGCGATGCGCGAGCGCGTCCTCCGCCTGCGGAAAATCGGAGCGGAAATGCGCGCCGCGGCTCTCGCGCCGGGCCAGCGCCGCGCTCGTCACCAGCAGCGCGGTCAGCGCCATATTGCGCAATTGCGCATGGGGCGTCGCGGATTCGATGCGCAGGATCGCCCGCGCCGCGCGCGTCAGCCCGATCGCATCGCGAATGACGCCGACGTCGCGCGCCATCACATCGCGCATCTCGTCGACGAGGCCCTGGTCGGGCGCGCCCGCTTCGTCAGACGCCGGGGCGGGGGCGGGCGCTGTCTCGAGATTCTGCTCGCCGATATCATTCGCGATGCGCGCCGCGAACACCACCGCCTCGAGCAGCGAGTTGGAGGCGAGGCGATTGGCGCCATGCACGCCGGTGGAGGCGACTTCTCCCGCGGCCCAGAGGCCCGCGAGCGACGTTCGCCCATGCGCGTCAGAGGCGACGCCGCCCATGTGATAATGAGCGGCGGGCGCGATCGGTATGGGCGCGGTCACGGGATCGACGCCGCCGGCCCTGCAGCTCGCATAGACGGTCGGAAAGCGCGTGGGGAACTCCGCGCCCACGCTGGCGCGCGCATCGAGGAAAGCGTCGCCTCCGGCCGCGATGGAGGCGAAGACCCCGCGCGCAACGATATCGCGTGGCGCGAGCTCGGCGGCCGGGTCGATCTGCGCCATGAAACGATGGCCGGAGCGATCGACGATGATCGCGCCTTCGCCGCGCAATGATTCGGTCGCGAGCGGCGCCGGATCGACGCCTATGTCGATCGCGGTCGGGTGGAATTGCACGAATTCCGCATCGGCGACGAGCGCTCCGGCGCGAGCCGCCATTGCGAGGCCGATGCCGCGCGCCTCATTCGGATTGGTGGTGACGCGGTAGAGATGGCCGATTCCGCCCGTCGCCAGCACTGTGGCTGGCGAGAGAAAATCGCGCAGTAGGCCATCGCGGCCGCGCGCGCGCAGGCCGATGACGCGGCCGTCATGGGTCAGCAGCTCTTGCGCGGAAAAACCTTCCAATAATTCGATCGACGGCGTCGCGCGAACGGCGGCGACGAGCGTCTCCATTATGGCGCGGCCGGCGGTGTCGCCCTTCACGCGCACGATGCGGCGCTCGGAATGGGCGGCCTCGCGCGAGGGCGTGAACTTGCCGTCGGCGCGATCGAAGGGCACGCCATAGGAGAGCAGGTCTTCGATGCGCGCGCGCGCCTCGCGCGCCATGCCGAGCGCGACGTCCGCATCGACGATTCCGGCGCCGGCCTTCAGCGTGTCCTCGGCGTGGCGCTCCGGCGAATCCGTGTCTAGCACGGCCGCGGCGACGCCGCCCTGCGCCCAGAAGGAGGCGGCGCCTTCGTCGATGGAGCCCGGCGTCAGCACGGCGACGCGGCGCGGCGCGAGCTTCAACGCGCAGAACAAGCCGGCGAGGCCGCCGCCGACGATGAGGATGGGAGCCTGTGTCACCGTGAAAGCTCCCGAGCGTGCGCCGCGCTCCCTCCCTCACCCTTCCCCTCGTCGCGAGCCGGATGTTCTCGGTTTGCGCATAGAAGACCGAAGTCGGCAACAGCCGACTTCGGATGGGAGAGGGGGCGGCAGGCTTTGCGCGAAATGTCGATGACGCGCCGAATCTGCTCCCTCTCCTGCGAAGCGGGGGAGGGGTGGGGAGGGGGCGCGCCGGCCATTAGTCGATCGCTACGGTTGCGAGCTTGGCGAGCGCCTCGCTCTCCTTGGCGACGGCCGCCGCCACCAGCGCGCGCGTGCGCTCCGGCAAAGGCAGGGCGAGCGCGGCGCCATGGCCCTTGGGCGACATTTTGCACAGCGTCTTGCCGAGGATATCGACGATCTTCTCATCGTCGTAATCTTTGTATTTCTCGTGGAAATCGTCGAAATAATGCTCGAGGAAGACGATCGCCGCGACATTCTCGAGCGCCTGGGAGTCGCGGTCCTTCTTCAGCTTTTCCTTGCGGATGATCCCGCCGACATGCGCGATCGCCTCTTCGTCATAGGCTTGCGCGCGCATGAGCTCGCCGACGAGGCGCGCATGATGCGCGCGGCATTCTTTGCGCCAATCATTATAGCCGTGGCGGCCGAGCGGAAAATTCTCGCGCGGAATATCCCAGCGGCGCAAATGCTGCGCGCGCGTCGCGATCTGCAGAAGCTCGGAGGCGTCGGGATAGAGCGCGGAGAGGCGCGCTGTCATGCGCTCGGCATAGACGATCTCGAAAGCGCGCTCGGCGCCGTCGATCGCCACTTTGCGCGGATCATCGGCGTTGGCGGCGTCGATCGCCGCGATCAGAGCCTCGTATCGAGCCGTCATGGCCGCGCTCCTGTCCTTCATGTCGCCGATGATCCAGTCCCTCACCCTGAGGAGCCCACCGATCTCGGGTTTACCCGAGATCGGCATGAAAATGCCCAAGTCGGGCCTGCCCGATTTGGGTGCGGGCGTCTCGAAGGGGCGCCACCTGGAGCATCCCCTTCGAGGCTTTTTGCGTTTCGCAAAAAGCGCCTCAGGATGAGGGGACTGGGGCTGCTGTCACCCCAGATCGATCATCCGCTGCACGGCGACGCGCGCGCGTGCGGCGATCAGCGGATCGACCGTAACCTCTTCGCGAATATGGACCAGCGCGTCGAGAATCTTCGGCAGAGTGATGCGCTTCATATGCGGGCAGAAATTGCAGGGGCGGATGAACTCGGTTCCGGTCGTCTCCGCGGCGACATTGTCGGCCATGGAGCATTCGGTCACCAGCAGCACGCGCGCCGGCTTTTTCGTGCGCACATAATCGATCATCGCCGCCGTCGAGCCGGCGAAATCGGAAATCTCCACCACCTCGCGCGGGCACTCGGGATGGGCGATGATCTTCACGCCCGGGTTATCGGCGCGATAGGTCTCGAGCTCTTCCGCGGTGAAGCGCTCATGCACTTCGCAGGCGCCGCGCCAGGCGATGATCTTCACCTTGGTCTGCGCGGCGACATTCTCCGCGAGATAGCGGTCTGGCAGCATGATGACGCGATCGGAGCCGAGGCTCTCGACGACTTTCAGCGCATTGGAGGAGGTGCAGCAAATATCGACCTCCGCCTTCACATCGGCGGAAGTGTTGACATAGGCGACGATCGGCACGCCCGGATATTCGGCGCGCAGCGCGCGAACGTCGGCCGCGGTGATGGAGGCGGCGAGCGAGCAGCCGGCCTCGAGATCGGGCATGAGCACCACTTTCTCGGGGCTCAGAATCTTCGAGGTCTCGGCCATGAAATGCACGCCGCCCTGCACGATGATCTCGGCGTCGGAGGAGGCGGCGAGCTTGGCGAGCTGCAGGCTGTCGCCGACGAAATCGGCGACGCAATGATAGATTTCCGGCGTCTGATAGTTATGGGCGAGGATGACGGCGTTGCGTTCCCGCTTCAGCTCGTTGATCGCCTTCACATAAGGCGCATGGAACGCCCATTCGATCGCCGGCATGACCTTCGCCACCCGCTCATAGAGATGGGCGGTCGCGGTCTCGACCTCTTTGTTCCAGGCGATATTGGGCATGGGCAGCACGGGAAAGCGCTGCGCGGCGCCGCAGAGCGCGCCCAAAGCCGGAGCGGGCGCTCGCTCTTTGTCGGCGGTCTGGAACGGGATGGCCATTTGGCTTGCTCCGAACTCGCTTATGCTCAATTAGAGCATAAGAGGGCCAATCAAAAACTCCACCGGGTGCCCCCGACAGAGAATGGTTTTCAGCTTAGAAGCGATGTGACGTTTCGGCAACCCTCGTCGAAGCGTCGACCCGAGACATATGCTCTCGATGAGTATATGTCAAATGCGCTTATACGAAAAAAGAGCCCGAGCCGCTCCCCGCGGTCTCGGGCTCTTCGCTATCCACGAATGATTTTCGGCTATCGGGCGAAGACGGCGCCCTTCCGCTTCAGATAATTGCGGTCCACATAGCCGGACTTGCCCTCGAAAGTGACCTTGCACCAGCTGGTCTTCCAGCCCGTCTGGCAGCCGGAGGAGGCGACCTTCCGGCCCGGCGGGATTTTCGTGACGACCTTCCAGCTCGAGCCGGGGCCGGAGCGCACGGCGGTGATGTCGCGCGTCACCAGCGGGGCGACGATGATATTCTTCATCGTCGGCTCCAGCGTGTTTGCGGCGACGAAGCCGCGTTTGCCCTTATAGTGGATCTGGCACCAATCGTGTTTCCAGCCCGGCCCGCAATTGTCGAGCTGGATTTTGGCGCCGGCGGGGACCTGGGCGATGACCGGCCAGCGCGCGCCGGGGCCCGACCTCATATTGGAGAAATCCGTGGCGACGGTGGGAGCCGCCATGGCCGTGGCGGCGCAGAGGGAGAGGGCCGCCGCGAGGAGCGGCGGGCCGAGCCGGAGTTGCATGGCGATCTCCTGTTTCGCGAAGAATAGCGGGAAAGGGCGTTCTCTATGTTGGGCAGATTCGAGAACTCTTTTTCATCCCCTTTGGTTCCGCCGTCGCTTTCGAGCATTCGTCTCGAGGATTTCTCAACCATGACGGCGGGCCTCGCCCACTGGCCAGCGCGCGAGAAACTGTTATAGACGGCGGCCATGCCGCCAAAATCGCATCCCTCCTTCCCGCACCGCCATCTGCTCGGCATAGAGGGGCTGTCGCGCATCGACATCGTCACTCTGCTCGACATGGCCGAGGAGGCGATCGAGGTCTCCCGCCAGGTGGAGAAGAAGCGCGCCACTCTGCGCGGCCGCACGCAGGTCAATCTCTTCTACGAATCCTCGACCCGCACCCAGGCCTCCTTCGAGATTGCCGGCAAAAGGCTCGGCGCCGACGTCATGAACATGTCGGTCGCCAATTCCTCGGAGAAGAAGGGCGAGACGCTGCTCGACACGGCGATGACGCTCAACGCCATGCGGCCGGATATTCTGGTCGTGCGCCATGCCCGCGCCGGCGCCGTTCATCTGCTGGCGCGCAAGGTCGATTGCGCGGTGGTCAACGCCGGCGACGGCGCGCATGAGCATCCGACACAAGCGCTGCTGGATGCGCTGACGATCCGCCGCCACAAGGGCCGCATCGAAGGGCTCACTGTGGCGATCTGCGGCGATGTGCTGCATTCGCGCGTCGCCCGCTCCAACATCATTCTCTTGAGCGCGCTGGGCGCGCGGCTGCGCGCGGTCGGTCCCTCGACGCTCGCGCCCGATTCGCTCGCGCGGCTCGGCGTCGAAGTGTTCCACGACATGCGCACAGGGCTCGCCGGCGCGGACATAGTGATGATGCTGAGGCTGCAACGCGAGCGCATGAACGGCGCCTTCGTGCCGAGCAGCCGTGAATATTTCCATTTCTTCGGTCTCGACGAGGAAAAGCTCGCCTATGCCGCGCCCGATGCGCTCGTCATGCATCCCGGTCCGATGAATCGCGGCGTCGAGATCGACTCGAGCGTGGCCGACGGCCCCCGCTCGCTCATTCGAGATCAGGTGGAAATGGGCGTCGCCGTGCGCATGGCGGTGCTGGAGGCGCTCGCGCAGCATCTGCCGAATGTGTAGAATGCGCTTCTTTCGTCGATCGCAGAGAGGCTCCGCATGGTCTTTGTCGCTCGTTTGATCACATTGTTTTCCGAAAGCCTTCTGCAGCAGTTCATCAATGGCGTCGGCATAGCCGCGTTGATGGCGGCGCTGGCGATCGGCTTCTTTCGCCTGTCCTGGTGGAAGAGCGTGCTGATCCTCACCTTCATCTTCGGCTTCGGCGTCGAATATCTCTTCGAAGGGTGGATCAAATTCTCCGACAAGGCGCAGAGCGCCAGCGAACGCTGGCCCTGGATGCTGCTGATCTATTTCTTCATCGTCTTCGTCGCTTATTGGAGCGGCCGCTTCGGCCGTCGCCATTTGGAGCGCCGTGGCAAGGCCGCTCCGCAAAAGCCCCATATACATTGAAATAAAAAATTGCGGCGATCCGAGCCGACACGGCCCGGATCGCCGAAACTGGATCAGACGCCTTCGAACAGCGCGGTCGAGAGATAGCGCTCGGCGAAGTCGGGAATGATCAGCACGATATTCTTGCCGGCGGCCTCCGGACGCGCGGCGATCTCGAGCGCGGCGGCGACGGCGGCGCCCGACGAGATGCCGACCGGAATGCCCTCGAATTTGGCGAGCTGGCGCGCGGTCTCGAAGGCCGTCTGATTGCCGATGGTGATGATCTCGTCGATGACCGTGCGGTCGAGAATCGGCGGCACGAAGCCCGGGCCGATGCCCTGAATCTTATGCGGTCCCGGCGGGCGGCCGGACAGCACGGCCGAATCCTCGGGCTCGACGGCGACGACCTTGAGGCCCGGGCGGCGCGGCTTCAGCGCCTGGCCGACGCCGGTGATGGTGCCGCCGGTGCCGACGCCGGAGACGAAATAATCGACCTCGCCATTGGTGTCGTTCCAGATCTCCTCGGCCGTCGTGAGCCGGTGGATCTCGGGATTGGCCGGATTCTCGAATTGCTGCGGAATGACGGCGTCGGGATTTTCCGCGGCGAGCTCGGTGGCCTTGGCCACGGCGCCCTTCATGCCCTGCGCGGCCGGCGTCAGCACCAGCTCGGCGCCGAGCACAGCGAGAATGCGCCGGCGCTCGATCGACATGGATTCGGGCATCACCAGAACGAGGCGATAGCCGCGCGCGGCGGCGACGAAGGCGAGCGCTATGCCGGTGTTGCCGGAGGTCGGCTCGATGAGCAGATTGCGGCCCGGCGCGATGCGGCCGCTCTTCTCCAGCGAGTCGATGAGATTGACGCCGATGCGATCCTTGACGCTGGCGAGCGGGTTGAAGAATTCGAGCTTGCCGAGAAGATTGCCTTTGACGCCCTTCTCCTTGGCGAGACGGTCGAAACGCACGAGGGGCGTGTCGGCTATGGTCTGGGTGATCGAATCATATACGCGGCCGCGTCCGGGTTTTTCCGATCGGATGAAAATCGGCGCTGCTACTTCCTCTGACATGGGTTGCTCCTCGAATAGTGTTTGTCGCTCACGCGCTTGCTCTGACTTTAGCCTGCCACGGCCTCTTCGGCCACCCGTCGCGCACGGGGAAAAGCGAGCGGCGGCGCGGTTTCCAGCGGCAGGGCCGTCGTCGCCTTGATCCGCTCCATGGCGAAGCGCGACACGACATTGCGCAAAGGCGCGACCGCGATGAGCCGCTTGTAGAATTCGTCGAAGGCGATCATGTCGGATACGACCACGCGCAGCATGTAATCGACGTCGCCCGCCATGCGATAGAACTCCACCACCTCCGGCATGGCGGCGACAGCGCGGGTGAAGCGCTCAAGCCAGGCGTCGGAATGCTCTCCGGCGACGATGGAGACATAGACGCTGAGGCCGAGGCCGAGCTTCTCGGGGGAGAGCAAAGCGACCCGGCCTTGCAGCACGCCGCTCGCCTCGAGCCGCTGAATGCGTTTCCAGCAGGGCGTCTGCGACAGCCCGACCTGCGCCGCTATGTCGGCGATCGAGAGAGAGGCGTCTTCTTGGAGAATCGAAAGAATGTGCCGATCGATGGCGTCCATTGGCTCGTCCGTGGCGTTCGAGAATGATTTTCCTATAGTCCACAAAAATACTATAACATGTCAAGGTAAGAAGCGCAGCCCGAGCCCGATCGCCGCGACCGTGACCGAGCCGTGGCGAAACCGCTGAAAGAGCGCGGGGGCGGGGGCTGTTGCGGCGGCGCTCCGGCGCGCGCGCCTTGCCGCTGTTTTTTCGATGAGTTTTATAGGCTTTAGAAGAAACTCGCCTTTTGGCTCGGCGTGGACGGCGACGTCGGCCGAGTGGACAATCGGCGCGAAATGGCGCCATTTTGCTGTAAAATCCGCTCGCCGGAGAAGAATTCACCACGCCGCCGGCGAGGCGGGCCTGAGGAGACGCCGCTCCATGTTGACGAAAAAAGCGAAATACGGATTGAAGGCGATGGTCTATCTGGCGCGCTTCGAGCCGGGGCGGACGGCGCTCGTCACCGATATCGCCACGGCGAATCAGATCCCCAAGAAATTTCTCGACGCGATCCTCGGGGAGTTGCGCAACGCCGGCTTCGTCCACTCCAAGAAGGGCAAGGGCGGCGGCTATACGCTCGCCCGCTCGCCGCAGGATATTCGCGTCGGCGCCGTCATCAGAGTGCTCGACGGGCCGCTCGCGCCGATCCAATGCGCGAGCCGCACCGTCTATCGGCGCTGCGACGATTGCGAGGACGAGACCCATTGCACCGTGCGGCTGCTGATGCTCGAGGCGCGCGACGCCATCGCCAATGTGCTCGACAATCGCACGCTCGCCCAGATGCGCGCGCTCGGCGAGGACGATCCCGCGGGCGCGCTGATGTCCGAGCTCGAGCGGAGCTGAGGGCGGCTCGAGCGGAATTGCGGGCGAGCTCGAAGGGAATCGCGGGCGAGGTCGAAGAGAATCGCGGGGAGGACGCCGGGCCGCCATGGACATCCGCCATGGACATGGGCGCGGCGCGAAACTATAAAGCGCACGGCCGAGCTCTTGCAGCCCGGCGAAGCGAAAGCGTTCGGCGAGTGGAGCCGGCCCGTCCGAACGCCTTCTTTGGAATTTTGGCGTCTTTCAAGAGGCGGGGCGCCCGCGGCGGACCGGCGGCCGTCGTCGAGACCCCCCGCGAGAGGCCGGCGCGACGCCGGAAGGTCGATGGCCGAAGCTGCCCAGCTCAAAGCAGAGACGAGTTCGCAACCGGGTTCGGCGACCGCCGCGCTGCGCCAGACGATGGTCGAGCGGCAATTGCGTACCTTCGACGTGACGGACCTGCCGCTTCTGCGGCGCTTCCTCAGCGTGCCGCGCGAGATTTTCCTGCCGCATGACATCGCCCCGCTCGCCTATTCCGACCTCGCGCTGACGCTCGACGACGAGCGCGGCCGCCCGGCGCGCTCGCTGCTGCCGCCGCTGGTTCTCGCCCGCCTGCTGCAGGACGCCGATATCCGCGAGACCGATCGCGTGCTCGACATCGCCGGCGGCACTTTCTACTCCTCGGCGCTGCTCTCGCCGCTCGCGCGGGAGATCGTCGCCCTCGAGGATGATGCGAGGCTCGCGGCGACGGGCCGCTCCTATCTCCAATTCATCGGGGCGGAGAATGTCCGGGTCGAGGCGGGGCCGCTCGCCGCCGGCGTTCCGGGCGCTGCGCCTTTCGACGTCATCATCATCCAGGGCGCGGTCGAGGCCGGCCTCGACCGTCTCTTCGAGCAGCTCACCCCCGATGGCCGGCTGCTCGCCATCGCCAAGGCGGAGCCGGACGCCGGCTGGGCGGTCACCCGCTTCGACCGCTCCGGCGGCGCGCCGGCCGGCGCGCGGGCGCTGTTCGACGCCTCCGCTCCTGTTCTGAAGGGCTTTGAAAAAGCGCCGGGTTTCGTGTTCTGACGTCTTCGCTCCGAAGTCTTGGATTCGCCCTGTTTCGAGCGTCGTGTTCGTGTTCCGTGAGTAGGCCGAAGGGCTCGCCCCGCGTTCGAGTCGAGCGTCGGGCGCGCTCTGTTCCAGAGCGGGTCTTTGTGGAATGCGTATCGTCGAATTGCGTCCGTCGTCCTGGCTCGGACTTTGGCTTTTGGCGATGGGCCTCGCCCATCCGCCCGCAGCCGGGGCGGAGACGCTGAAAGAGGCGCTGGCGCGCGCCTATCACGGCAATCCCGACCTCAATCAGCAGCGCGCCAATGTGCGCGCCAAGGACGAGGACGCCCCCAAGGCCGCGGCCGGAATGCGTCCCCGGGCGAGTATTTCGGCGAGCGCCGGGCCGCAGAACTCCACCATCAAGATTCCCGCCGGCCGCAGCCAGCTGACCGGCCAGCGCACCTATATGTATGACGAATATGTCGGCTATCCGCGCGGCGCGACGCTGAGCCTCTCGCAGACGGTCTATGACGGAGGCCGCACCGGCAATTCCGTGCGCCAGGCCGAATCGGGTGTCTACGCCGCGCGCGCGGGGATGCGGCTGACCGAGCAGGCGACGCTGCAAAATGGCGCGACCGCCTATATGAATGTGCTGCGCGACACCGCTGTGCTCGATCTGCGCAGGAACAATGTCGCCGTGCTCGAGCAGCAGCTCGAGCGCACGCGCGACCGTTTCGCCGTCGGCGAGGTGACCCGCACCGATGTCGCTCAGGCCGAATCGACGCTCGCGCAGGCGCGCACCGAGCTCTATGGCGCTCAGGGCCAGTTGAAGAGCAGCGTCGCCAATTATCGGCAGATCATCGGCGCCGAGGCGAAAAATCTGAAGCCGGCGCAATCGATCGAGACGCTGCTGCCGAAGTCGCTCGACGAGGCGATCGCCGTCGCCATCGTCGAGCATCCCGGCGTCGTCGCCGCGCAGCATCAGGTCGATGTCGCCGCGCTCGCGGTAAAGGTGGCGGAAGGCGCGCTGCTGCCGACGGTCTCGGTCGGCGCACAGCTCTCGCAGCAATATGATTCGTTTCTCGGCTCGCCCGCGACGCGGCAATTCTCCGCCGCCGCGACCGGACGGCTCGATGTGCCGCTCTATCAAGGCGGCGCCGAATACGCCTCCATTCGCCAAGCCAAGGAGCAAATGGGCCAGGCGCGCTTCAACGCCGATCTGCAGCGCGACAGCGTGCGCGCCAGCGTGGTGTCGAGCTATGCGCAGCTGGAGACGGCGCGCGCCTCGCTGCTCTCCGGCCAGGCTGCTGTGAAAGCAGCGGAAATCGCTCTGCGCGGCGTGCGCGAGGAGGCGCAGGTCGGACAGCGCACGACGCTCGATGTGCTGAATGCGCAATATGCGCTGCTCAACGCCCGCGTCGCTCTGATCATCGCGCAGCGCGATCGCGTCGTCGCGTCTTATGCGGCGCTGGGCTCGATCGGGCGCCTCTCGGCCGAGACATTGAGTCTCGATGTCGTTGCTTATGATCCGGCTGCGCATTTCGAGCAGGTGCGAGGCCTGTGGCTCGGCGTCGACACGCCCGCCCAGCGCTGAGCGGCGCGCCGCCGGGCGGCATTGTGTAAAAAAATCGTGTGCAAACTCCCTTACGCGCAATCCCCATGGTTTTACCGCAAGGCGGAATCATCGGATGATGCGAATCGACGCTCGACCCGAGCGGACAAGAAGAGCGAGCGGCGACGATGTCGCGAGAAGGCGTCGCCGCGAGACGGGAAGCAGCACATCTCATGAGCGCAGTGAACGCTTCGATCAATGCGCCGGCGCTCGATGCCGAGCGCCGGTCGCACGAGCCGTCGATGGAGGAGATCCTCGCATCGATCCGGCGCATTATTGCCGACGATGACGCCCTGCCCGCCGCGAGGCGCGAGAAGGAGAAGCATCCGGCAGAGTCTCCGCGTCGCGAAGAGCCGCCGCAGCGCGAAGAGGCGCCGCCCGCGCCTGCGCCGGTCGCTCGCGCGCCGATCGCCGCCCGGCCGGCGGCCCCGGTCGCCGCCGCTCCCGTCCCCGCGGTCGAGCCGGCGAAGCCCGCCGATTTCTGGCTGCGGCCGAGCGCCGCGCCCGAAGCGCCCGCGCTCGAGTCGACGGATCAGAGCCGCTGGTCCGAGGACACGGCCGAGGAGGTGGTGGTGGACGAAAATCTCGACGAGCCGGTCGCCGCGGCCGAGGAGGTCTACGCTCAGGACATTGGCGACGAGCTCGCCGAAGAGCCCGAGACGGCGAGCCTCGTCGAGCAGAGCCCTGCCGAGCCGGCCAATGATTGCGAGCCCGCGCCGCTCGTCTCGACGGATGCCGCCATGTCGATCGGCGCGCATTTCCAGGCTTTGGCGGCGAGCATCGTCATCAGCGAGGCCGATCTCATCGAGCGCTATGCGCAGGACATGTTGCGGCCCATGCTCAAGCAATGGCTCGACGACAATCTGCCGCCTCTGGTCGAGCGCCTCGTGCGCGCGGAGATCGAGCGGGTGGCGCGCGGGCGGCGCTGACGGCTCCGTTCGCTGCTCGGCGCCGAAGCGGCGAGACCGAGGCCGTTAACGGCGCTTATACGATGTTCGCGCAATGTGGCGGCATGTTCGCTCGTCATGTTTTGCGCTCCTTCGTGATCCCCCTGCTGCTCTACGGAGCGGCGGGGCTCGTCGCGGGCTATTTTGTCTGGCACGGGGTCAATGGCCAGCGCGGCCTCAAGGCCGGCGCCGAATATGAGCAGCGCATCGCCGAGCTGCGCGCCGAGCTCGGCGGGCTGAAGGCCGAGCGCGCGCAATGGGAGCGCAAGCTGGCGCTGATGCGCGGCGACGTCGTCGACGCCGATATTCTGGACGAGGAGGCGCGCTCGGTGCTCGGCCGCGCGCATCGCAACGACATCGTCATCCTCACGCCGCCTCCGCCGCCCGCGCGCCGCTGAGGACAGCTTCGCGAGACCGCTCGTTTTCGTCGCGCTCTCGAGCTATTCTGCCGGAGGCGGAGCGCTTGCCGCGATGCGGGTGGGGACGAGGGCTCGCTCATCGCCTCACGCGCTCCCAGATAGTGTCAAAAGACGACGAGGATGGGCGGCCATGCCGGCAGCGGACAAGAACGCGAAATTCGCCGATGTCGCCGGCGCCGCCGAGGGGGCGGAGGCCGAAGGCGGGATTCTGGCCTTCTCGCGCGAGCAGGAGTTCGCCGCCTATCGGGCCATGCTGCTCATCAGGCGCTTCGAGGAGAAGGCCGGCCAAATGTACGGCATGGGCCTCGTCGGCGGCTTCTGCCATCTCTACATCGGCCAGGAGGCGGTTGTCGTCGGCGCGCGAATGGCGGCGAAATCCACAGATCAATTCATCACAGGCTATCGCGACCACGGCCATATGCTCGCCTGCGGCATGGAGCCGAGGCGCGTGATGGCCGAGCTCACCGGGCGGAGGGGCGGCTATTCCAAGGGGAAGGGCGGCTCCATGCATATGTTCTCGCGCGAGAAGAATTTTTATGGCGGCCACGGCATCGTCGGCGCGCCGGCCCCGCTCGGCGTCGGCCTCGCTTTCGCCGATCTCTATCGCGGCGACGGCTCGGTCTCGTTGACCTTCTTCGGCGACGGCGCCGCCAATCAGGGGCAGGTCTATGAGAGCTTCAACATGGCGGAGCTCTGGAAGCTGCCCATCGTCTTCATCGTCGAGAATAATCGCTACGCCATGGGCACATCGGTCGCGCGCTCCTCGGCGCAGGCGAATTTTTCCATGCGCGGCACGGCCTTCAACATTCCCGGCCGGCAGATCGACGGCATGGATGTGCGCGCCGTCGCCGCCGCGGTCCGCGAGGCGCTCGACTGGTGCCGCGCCGGCAAGGGGCCGTTTCTGATCGAGGCGCAGACCTATCGCTATCGCGGCCATTCCATGTCCGATCCGGCCAAATATCGCTCCAAGGAAGAAGTGCAGCGGGTGCGCGAGGAGCATGATCCGATCGAGCAGGTGCGCGCGCGCCTGCTGGCCGGCGGCGCGACCGAGGACGAATTGAAGCAGGTCGACGCCGCTGTCCGCCGCATCGTCTCCGAGGCGGCGGATTTCGCGACCAATGATCCTGAGCCCGATCCGAGCGAATTGTGGACGGATGTGGTTCTATGAGGGAAGGGCGGAGCCCTTGGCGCTCTCTCCTTCTCCCGCTTGCGGGAGAAGGCAGCCCTCGCGTCAGCGAGGGTCGGATGAGGGTCCGCGGTTCTTCTGCTCCTTCGAGACTTACGGCCCGAGGCGGTTGCAGGGGCGATAGCCCTCATCCGACCCGGCTTCGCCGGGCCACCTTCTCCCACGAGTGGGAGAAGGGAGCGCGCACCCTTTTCACTCGGCGGATAAATTCATGACCGTGAATGTCCTCATGCCTGCGCTGTCGCCGACGATGGAGCAGGGCAAGCTCGCCAAATGGCTGAAGAACGAAGGCGACAAGGTCAAGCCCGGCGACGTCATCGCCGAGATCGAGACCGATAAGGCGACGATGGAGGTGGAGGCCGTCGACGAGGGCGTGCTCGCGCGCATCCTCGTGCCGGGCGGCGCCGAGAATGTCGCCGTCAACACGCCGATCGCCGTCATCGCCGAAGAGGGCGAGGAGATCGGCCCTGCCGAGGCCGCCGCGCCGGCGCCGGCCGCCGCTCCCGCTCCCGTGCAGGCCCCGGACATTCCGGCGCCCGCTCCCGAAGCCGCAGTCGCGGCGGCCACGGTCCCCGCCGCGCCGGCGGAGCCGAAGGCCGCTCCCGCTGCTCCGTCCTCCGCCGTCGTCGCGCCGGAAATTCCCGCCGATACGACGCTGATCCCCATGACCATGCGCGAGGCGCTGCGCGACGCCATGGCGGAGGAGATGCGGCGCGATCCGAATGTCTTCGTCATCGGCGAGGAGGTCGCCGAATATCAGGGAGCCTATAAGGTCACCCAGGGCCTGCTGCAGGAGTTCGGGCCCCGCCGTGTCGTCGACACGCCGATCACCGAATATGGCTTCGCCGGCCTCGCCGTCGGCGCCGCCTTCGCGGGCCTGCGGCCGATCTGCGAGTTCATGACCTTCAATTTCGCCATGCAGGCGATGGACCACATCGTCAATTCCGCGGGCAAGACGCTCTATATGTCCGGCGGGCAGATCAATTGCCCCATCGTCTTCCGCGGGCCGAACGGCGCGGCCGCCCGCGTCGCCGCGCAGCACAGCCAGGATTACGCGGCGTGGTTCTCGCAAGTGCCGGGGCTGAAGGTCGTCGCGCCTTCCAACGCCTCCGACGCGAAGGGGCTCTTGAAGAGCGCCATTCGCGATCCCAACCCCGTGGTCTTCCTCGAGAATGAGATTCTCTACGGCAAGCAATGGGACACGCCCATCCTCGAGGATTTCCTCATTCCGATCGGCAAGGCGCGCATCGCGCGGGCCGGGACGCATGTGACGCTCGTCTCCTTCTCGATCGGCGTCTCGCATTGTCTCGCGGCGGCCGAGGCGCTGGCGAAAGAGGGGATAGAGGCGGAGGTCGTCGATCTGCGCACGCTGCGGCCGATGGATGTTCCGGCCATTGTCGAATCGGTGCGGAAGACCGGCCGCTGCGTCGCGGTGGAGGAGGGCTGGCCGCAATGCGGCATAGGCGCGGAGATCGCCGCGCGGGTGCAGGAGGAGGCCTTCGACTATCTCGACGCGCCGGTGCTGCGCGTCACCGGCAAGGATGTGCCCATGCCCTACGCCGCCAATCTCGAAAAGCTCGCTCTGCCTTCCGTCGCCGAGGTGATCGCGGCGGCGAAGGCCGTTCTGTATAGGTGACCTCATGGCGCTCTCTGGAGAGGAGCGGCTCGCGCCCGGCGGAGCCGATGGACGCATCTTCGCTTCGCCGCTCGCGCGGCGGCTGGCCAAGGAAGGCGGGCTCGATCTCGCTGCGCTGAAGGGCTCCGGCCCGCATGGCCGCGTCATCGAGCGCGATGTGAAGGCGGCGCTGGGCTCCGGCCCGCGGCCCACGGCGCCCGCGTCGGCCGCGCTGATAGAGGCGCCCGTCGGCATGTCCGACGCGGTGGTGCGCCAGCTCTTTGCGCCCGGCTCCTTCACCGAAATCCCGCATGATTCGATGCGCAAGGCGATCGCTCGGCGCATGACGGAGGCGGTGCGCACCATCCCGCATTTCGCTCTGCAGACCGATTGCGAGATCGACGCGCTGCTGCGGCTGCGCGAGGATTACAACAGCGCCGCGCCGCTCGGCGCCGATGGCAAGCCCGAATGGAAGGTGTCGGTCAACGACATTATCGTCAAGGCGCTGGCGCTGGCGCTTCAACATGTGCCGGACGCCAATGTCACCTTCACGCAGACGGCGATGCTGAAACACAGAGCCTCCGACGTCGGGGTCGCCGTCTCCATTCCCGGCGGGCTGGTGACGCCCATCGTGCGCAACGCCGAGACCAAGAATTTTCGTGAGATCGCCATAGAGCTGAAAGACCTCGCGCGGCGCGCCCGCGAGCGCAAGCTGAAGCCCAATGAATATGAGGGCGGGACGACCGCCGTCTCCAATCTCGGAATGTTCGGCGTGAAGAATTTCGCCGCGGTGATCAATCCGCCGCATGCGACGATCCTCGCCGTCGGCGCCGGAGAAGAGCGCGTCGTCGTGAAGAATGGCGCGCCCGCCGTGGCGACGGTGATGAGCGTCACCCTCTCCGTCGATCATCGCGCCGTCGATGGCGCGCTCGGCGCGATCCTGCTCGCCGAGTTCAAACGGCTGATCGAGCACCCCGCCGCCATGCTCGCGTGAGAGGCGCAGCCGGACGGACGGCGCATCGGCGCCGCGGCGACCTCTCACCTTTCAACACTACTCGCTATTACGTAGCGGACGTCTAACGCCAATCTTTCACGAAAGTCACTGTCTCGCGCGGCGCCCAGGGCGGCCGGCGCGACCTGTCGCATGGTCTTCCGGCCCGGGCGAGGATGCGGCCCACTCTGTGGCGTAGAGCCCAATCGCTGGTTCATCGCGGCGATCTCGCGCCCGACTTCATCGGGACCTCCATATTCGAAATGGGCGAATCGGTGATGTGCGTCACGCAATTCGCCTTCGGCGGCGGGACGCGCCAGACTCTGATCGCGCCGCTGACGCAGCTCGCTTTCGATCGTGGCGGACCGCTCTCCAAGGAGATCGATCTTCTGCGCGCGCGCAACGCCATGCGAGGCCCTGCTGCGGCCCGCCGCGAACCGCTGACGCAGCGCGCCTCCAGTCGCCGACCATCGGAGATTTCTTAACAAGTCGTTCATCGACTTGTGCGCCGACACACAGATCGTCGCCGCCCCGTCCCGCAATATTATGGCGTTCGAAACGAGCCATAGAACGCCAAGAGATTAGCGACGGAGCATTGCGATGACCGACTTTGCCAAGAACCTGTTCGATTTCATCAAGAGTGTGACCCTGGTGACGGCGATCGGCGCGCCGAGCGCCGCCGCCGGGGTTTTCGCCTATGAGCGGCCCGACGCGATCCTCCTGCTGCTCTCCAAGGTGCAGTCGGTCGAGATCGGCGATTTCAAGCTCGCGCTTGGGCAGAAGGCCTTCGAGATCAACGCCGATCTCGGCGTGACGAAGAGCGGCGACGCCAGGGTCGAGCTCATCAAGCGCGCGAGAAACCTAGGGCCGCGAGAGGTCGAGCGACTGATCCATCTCCTGCCGCTCGACACGACCAATTTGAACAAGCTCGGAGCCGAGGCGATCAAATGCGACTATGACAAAGGCGATGCGAGAACGCGCCTCTACGCCGTCATCGACAAATCGCTCGAGGAAAAGAAGCTGATCGCAATCGAGCGCCACGATGAATTCATCGAGCAGACGTCGCACCCCGTCTTCGGACGTCCGCGCGCCTGCTATCAAGCCGTCATCACCGCGGCCGGCGCCGATGTGAAGTCGATGATCGTCTCCGAATTGACGCGCTATTTCACCAGCGAGCTCGATGTGGGCGCCCCGCCGCCGGCCGCCGAGAAGCCCGTGAGCCAGAATCCTGTGAGCGACAAATCGGTGAGCGAGAAGCCCAGGACGAAGCTCGCCGAGGCGCGTCGCGATCGGGGAGAGCGGATCGCCGCTCGCTGAGCGGGGTCCGCCGTCCGACGAAATCTTCGACATTGGCGCGATTTCCGGGCGCTCGACCATTTTCGGTCGGGCGCGAAGCGCGCTAAGACAGCGCCCATGAGCGGCGAGACGGATACGAGAGAAGGCGCGCAGATCGTCGAGATTCTGCTGCCGGTCGCCGTCGACATCGCCTATTCCTATTTCGCGCCGCCGGCGCTGCGTCTTGCGCCCGGCGATTGCGTCGAGGTCCCGCTCTCGACGCGCAAATCCTTCGGCGTCGTGTGGTCGGTCGCGCCGGCGGGCGCCGGGCCCGGCAATCTCAAGAGCGTGATCGCCAAATACGACCGGCCGCCGCTCGATGAGACGCTGCGCGCCTTCGTCGATTGGGTGGCGCGCTGGACGCTAGCGCCGCGCGGCATGGCGCTGCGCCTCGCCACCCGCGCCGTGGAGGAGGCGGCGCCCGAGACGCCGCGCGTCGGCTACCGCCTCAATGGCCCGCCACCCGAGCGCATGACGCCGGCGCGCGCCCGCGTGATCGCCGCGGCGGAAGGCGGGCTCGCGTTTCCCAAGGGCGAGCTCGCCCGCGCCGCAGGCTGCTCCAATGGCGTGGTGGACGCGCTCGTCGACGAGGGCACGCTGGAGGCCGTCGCCCTGCCGCCCGAGCCGATCGCCGCCGCGCTCGATCCCGATTACGCGCCCGCGCCGCTCCATGCCGAGCAGCAAGTGGCCGCGCAGGCGCTGACGAGCGCGGTGGCGCAGGGCGGCTATCGGCCTTTTCTGCTGGAGGGCGTGACCGGCTCCGGCAAGACGGAAGCCTATTTCGAGGCCGTCGCCGAGGCGTTGCGCGCCGGGGGCCAAGCGCTGGTGCTGATGCCGGAGATCGCGCTCACCGCGCAATTCCTCGAGCGCTTTGCCGCGCGCTTCGGGGCCAAGCCCGCCGAATGGCATTCCGGCGTCTCCGAGCGCAAGCGCGCGCGGCTGTGGCGCGGCGTCGCGCTCGGCGAGGTGAAGGTCGTCGCCGGCGCGCGCTCGGCGCTGTTCCTGCCGTTCGAGAATCTGCGGCTCATCGTCGTCGATGAGGAGCATGAGGCCGCTTATAAGCAGGAGGACGGCGTCGCTTATCACGCCCGCGACATGGCGGTGGTGCGCGCGCGGCTCGAGGGCGCGACCATCGTGCTCGCCTCGGCGACGCCCTCCATAGAGACGCGCGTCAATGCGCAGACGGGTCGCTATATGCATCTGCGCCTCACCGCCCGCGCCAACGCCCGCCCCATGCCGCGGATAGAGGCGATCGACATGCGCGCCAATGGGCCGGAGCGCGGACGCTGGCTCGCGCCGCGGCTGGTGGCGGAGGCGCAGCAGACGATCGCGCGCGGCGAGCAGGTGCTGTTCTTCCTCAATCGGCGCGGCTATGCGCCGCTGACTCTGTGCCGCAGCTGCGGTCATCGCTTCCGCTGCGAGAATTGCGACGCCTGGCTCGTCGAGCATCGCTTTCGCCGCGCGCTGGTCTGCCATCATTGCGGCCATGTCGAGCGCCGCCCGCACATCTGCCCGGAATGCGAGGCGGAGGATTCGCTCACCGCCTGCGGGCCGGGCGTCGAGCGTCTGGCGGAGGAAGCGGCGATCCTCTTTCCAGACGCCCGCGTGCTGGTGCTGTCCTCGGATTTTCCGGGCGGGCAGGAGCGGCTGCGCCGCGAGCTCGCCGAGATCGCGGCGGGGACTTTCGATATCGTCATCGGCACGCAATTGGTGGCGAAGGGGCATAATTTCCCCTTTCTCACTCTGGTCGGCGTGGTGGACGCCGATAGCGGCCTCGGCAGCGGCGATCCCCGCGCGGCCGAGCGCACCTTTCAGCTGCTCGCCCAAGTGACAGGCCGCGCCGGCCGCGGCGACCGGCCGGGCCGCGCGCTGATCCAGAGCTGGCAGGCCGATCACCCGGTCATTCGCGCCATTCTCTCCGGCGAGGCCGAGGCTTTTTATGCGCAGGAGACGCGATTGCGCGAGCGGGCCGGCCTGCCGCCCTTCGGCCGGCTGGCGGCGCTGATCGTCTCGGCCAAGGACGCCGGCGCCGCCGAGACCCATGCGCGCGCTCTGGCGCGGGCGGGGCATTCGCTGCCCTCGACGGATCGCTATCGCGTCGCGCCGGCCGGCGGCCTGCCGGAGCGGGACGAGATCGTGGTGCTCGGCCCGGCCGAGGCGCCCATCTCGCTCATTCGCGGGCGCTATCGTTTCCGCCTTTTGATCAAGGCGCCCAAGAGCGCCGATCTGCAGGCCTATCTGCGCGCCATGCTGGCGGCGGCGCCTTTGCCGCGCGGCGGCGTGCGCGTGGCGGTGGATGTCGATCCGCAGAGCTTTTGGTAGGATAGGAAACAATTCACGCCACGCCAAAGCGTCCCGGGCCGCTCACGCGGCGCGGGGGAGGGAAGGGCGGTTCGGGACGCCTCGGCCCCTTACGGCCGGTGCGCGAAAATTTTGATCGGGTCCGAAGCGTCCCGAAACGCGGTTGTCGTTCTCGTCGACATCCCGAGGCTTGGTCGGACCCGCGAATCCTGGGGTTTCTCGATCAAGATGCGATCGAGCCCGACGGCCTGGGATCACGGAGCGGTTCTTGTTTCTCTCTATGGACGAGAGAAGAACGCCGTCCGGCGACGCGCTGCCTGTCCATGGACGGGGGTCGCCATCCCGGATGGAGCCGCCCCCCGCCCGCGCCCCACGACCCGAGGAACGCGCCCTTTGTGGGCGGGAGTGGGAGGAGGTATAGGAATATTTTCAGGATGTGTCAAGACGGGTAGACTGGGTCCCCGGTGCGAACATCAACAATGACGATGCCGCCGTCGATTTCAGTCGCGCCTGCGTCGTACTTATTGCTGGCTACTTCTCGCACCCGATCGAGCCCATAGTCTTGAATCGCTTCGCTCGAAGCTTTGACCGCGATGGCCTCTCCTTTGGAACCATTCGCCCTTATCGAAAGGCCGGTGAGAGTTTCGAACGTTTCGCCCGTAAAAGTTAGAGGCATAATCACCCTCTCCGATTAATGGATTTATCTCCACATCCTGATGATTGGTGCCGCTTACGAAGATTCTAAAACGGCGTTCAGCGCGGTAAAGAGCTTTTCCGCGCGATCTAGCGTTGTTCCGAGCGAGGCGGTGTCTCCTTCCAACCCTTTCAAATTGCCAATCAGCCACGCAGACGGCGTGAAGTGATCAAACGTCGAAATCGTATCGGGCATAACATTAAATGCCGCTTCTGCTTTTTTGACGAGGCGCACTGTATTCTTATCCGCAGCCTCCAAGGATTGCGCGGTTAGCCGATGTGGTGTGGGAAGTTCATAGGCGGCATTGACAATCGAGACGAAGAGTTCCGGCTCGAAAAGGTCTTCGATGTCCGACTCTGCTTTTGACGTGAAATCGGAAATCGTGAATACGTGACCAGCCTTGAGAATTTGGCTGCGGCGCAACTCTTCGATTTTTTTCGCGTCGGCCTTAGTCTGATCTGCAAGCACCACAATATCGAGCTTGTTGCCCCCAAATAAGGAAACAAATGCGCGAACGTTCCCAATGCCCCCCGTGGGACAAATCGTCCAGCGCGTATCAAGCCCAATACGTTCCCGCAATTTCAACGCATGCGAGAGCGCTTGTAGATAGAGAATGTCTGATGCTCCCTCGACCAAAAGCGTGTGCTTGCCAATAAATAGCGATTGCGTGATTTCATACCCGAGCGCCCCTTGTAGCGGAAACAGAGTGTCGGGGTCTGTCGTAAGAATATCCTCCCGAACCTTGGTTCCAATAGGAACGCGACGCCGCCCTTTGACCTCAACCTTATCCTCGACAATGCGGGCTGATGTGAGCTTGTCTGGCGCAACCATAAATGGCGAGTGCGTTGTGTAGATAATCTGATGGTGCGGAGCGAGCTTCTCGTCGAAATAACGTAGCAAATCCCCCTGCGCTTTTCCATGCAAGGTCAACCCCGGCTCGTCCAGTAGAAGAACGACCGGCGTACCTTGTGATTTGACCTTTTCAAATTTCACCAGAAACGAAAAAAACCAAACGAATCCGGCACTCCGTTCAGAGAACGGAGTGTCAACGCGATGAAGCTGATTGTATATTCGCGCGCGGCCAATGGTGCCGGTGTTAAATGGTGGCTTATCGTTAGGCCGTGACGGATCAATCGTGACATTGACCATAAGGTCTGGGTTTTGCGCCCAATACTCAAGTATTTGGTCGGTGATGTTGTTAGACGCCGCTTGTAGTTTTGCGCTGAACGTCTCATATGTTCCGACGCTTAGAATGTCGTCAAGCGGAACACCTGCAAATTCCAAAAACTCCATAAACAGGCGTGCGCCGCTATTATCATCGTTGTTGATCTGTCCGTTCGCCTTCATTGCCTTCAAAGCTTCTAATTGAACGGCTCCATCCATCCGGTCGTAATTCGAAAAATACATGAATGAAGGAAAGGAGCACTTCGCAATTTTAAGGGCGTGGTTTTTGAACGTTCCATAGCCTTTGAGCCGCTCTAAAAGCGCCTGCTGCTCTGCCGTTGGAGATGGAAGAGACGCAATGTTTTCAATGAAAGTGGCTTCGTCTTTAATCGTTTGTAACGTCACAGTTTGTAGCTCGTCAAAGACGCTCTTCGATAGGTCGTTTTCAAGTGCCTTTTCGACGTTGACGTCAAAATCCCATTCTGGCTCTTTTGCGCCAAAGCGCCGCAGAATCTTCACCTCTTGCTGTTCGACGACACCGTCTCCAAATTCCTCGGCAAAGAGTCTCAATTCGTCTTCCGTAAACTCCCAAATCGTCGAGATTGCTACTGCGTCTTCATCTGGGTGGCGCTCATCGTATTTCGTCAATAAACGTCGCGGATAATCGCGCTCTTTGTCGAAAATGGCAGGTGTGCTGGGGTGCGGGTTGAGCGCGGCAAGAGCCAAAAGTATGGCGCTCTTGCCAGCTTCATTTTTGCCAACCAAACTAGTTACTTGTTCCACGGAAAATTTTTCGGAATCCTCTACCGATCTAAAATTCGTGACATGCACATTCTTGAGTTTCATACCCTTACTTACTCCATAGCCAATGTTTGACCAGCATCCGATAACCAATGTGAAATGGCAATCAAAAAGGGCTTTTCATATGGGACGGAGTCCGCGCTAATCGCATAAGGCCCAATATAGAACCGTGCCGGAATGCCCGCTTCCGGCGCGACCTCCCCGTTCGGGACGGTGATGCGCGCATTCGGAATGACCGGCGCGCGCGCCATCAGCGTCGCGAGATCGAGCAGCGCGACGCCCGGCCGCGGCGCGGCGTAGAGCTTCGCCGCGAAGACATGGTCGAGCTCCTTGTTGAAGGCGAACAGGCTGTCGGTCAAGCCGGCGATAACGAGGCCGGCCCGCCATCGGCAGGCGGCCGACGCCGGAGGGATCGCGGGCGCGCCGCTCTCAGCGGATTCCGCGACAAAGGTCCGCTCAGGACGCGAGGGCCAGGCCGCCCATCATGAGCCCGATCGCGGCGATCCAGCTGCCGAGGGCGCGAATGGCGATGCGCCGCCAGTCTTGCGCGACCGTCCCTTCTCCCTGAAAAGCGACGGTCGCCGCGGCAATGAGCGCGATTGCGACATATCCGGCGACCGCGATCCCGAGCGCGAACAGCAAGCGATTGGTCTCCGGCCCCATTCCGCCGGCGTTGGCGGCGCCGCGCATCGCCGCCGCGCCGAAGGCGATGGCGCACAGCAGATTGCGATGGATGCGCAATCCGGCGGCCAGCAGCAGTCCGACCAGCACCAGTGCTCCCGAGGCGGCGAGCGCGCCGGCCCGTGCGGACATCATCTCCGTCCCGACGCCCAATCCGGCCACCAGGCCGAGAGGGAAGATCAAGAGGATCGGTCTGGCGGCCGACGGGCCGAGCGAGCCGGCGAGGAGGGCCAGCGCGAACCAGAGAATGAGGTCCGCGAGATCGGTCAGCGGATGCGCGGCTCCAGCGTAGAAATCGCCGAGCCGCGCGCCGATGATATGAGCATGCGCCGACGTCGCCGAGGCGATGAGCGCGAGCGCGCCGACAATTGTCGATCTCAGCCAATGTCTCATCGCCGATCCGTGTCTCATCGCCGATCCGGTCTCATATCGCGACGCCGAGGCCGGTCGCCAGAAAATAGCCGCCGAGCATCGCAATGGCTGCGCCGAGCCCCTGAATCAGGCGTTCGCCGACGGGCCATCGCGACAAGGCGCCGAGCGCTATGCCGCATCCGTGGAGAAAGCCGGTCGCCATGACGAAGCCGGCGCCATAGGCCAGAGGATCGGAGGCGTCCGGCAGCTCCGCGCCATGCGCGTGGCCGTGAAAGATTGCAAATAATCCCACGAGGGCCGCCGCCACGGCCAAGGGCGCGCGCAAGCGCGTCGCGACGGCCATGCCGAGCAAGAGACCGGACAGAGCGATCATCGCCTCGGGCGCAGGCAAAGGAATGTGCAGCACGCCGAGAACGCCGCCGATCGCCATCACCAGTGGAAAGACGACCGGCAAGAGAAAGATCGCCGGCGCGCCGAGCTGCGCGCCCCAGAGCCCGACGGCGACCATGGCGATCAAATGATCCGGCCCGCTCAGCGGATGAAGGACGCCGCTCACGAGGCCTGCGGCGACGCCGGCCTGCTCATGGGCGAGCGCGGGCGAGACCTGCGCGGCGCTCGCGATCAGGGCGAGCAGGAAGGACCGACGGATGAACGACATGATTGCAGCGCCCTTCAATTCAGATCGAGAACCCGGAGAAGTCGGCCGATGAACCAGAACATCGACACCGAGCCGATCGCATAGGCCGGAACCAGCTCGCCCCATCCGCGGAGAGCGGCGCCGAGGCGTCGATGCGCCCAGAGCAGCGAAAGAGTGAGAAGGACAAAGGCGAGCTGGCCGATCTCGACCCCGATATTGAAGAAACCGAGCGCCGCCGGCAGCAGCCGGCTCTCGATCCCGAGCCCGGCGAGCGCGCTCGCGAAGCCGACGCCATGCACGAGGCCGAAGCCGCCCGCGACGGCCCAGGGATAGCGGACCGTGAGGCCGGCTTCTCCGCTCCGCTTCTTCGCGATCTCGACGCCGAGGAAGACGATGCTGAGCGCGATGCAGGCGTTGAGCGGCCGCTCCGGCACGCCGACCAGTCCGAAGGCCGCGGCGGCGAGCGAAGCGCTATGCCCGATCGTGAATGCGGTGATCGTTCCGATGAGGCGACGGCCGACTCCGACGATCCAGATCAGTCCGAAGACGAACAGCAGATGATCGGCGCCGAGAAGAATATGATCGACGCCATAGTTCAGATAGGTCGCGCCGAGCTCGATCCAGCTCTGCAGCGACGGCGCTCCCGGGCCGAGAATAGAGACGGTCGGATTGGCGGTCGTGATCGTGTAGCTGCGCGCCTCTCCTTCCATGGGGAATATCTTGATCAGCGCCGCCGACATGCGCGATCCGAGATTGCCGATCGTCAGCGCGCCGACGAGGCCCTTTTCGCCGCATTCGAGCTCCGGCATGCGCAAGAAGCAATGCGGCGGCATGCGCAGATCGACGCGCGCGGCGCCGATGGCCGGTTCGATGGTCCAGCGGGCGACATAGGCCCCGTGTCGCACTTCGCGCAATTCGAGAGCGCCGAGCGATGATTCATGCGCATGGACCACGATCGGAGCGAGGAGCGCCGCGAGAGTCGCCCAGATCGCGAGGAATGGCGCCGACAGCCTCACGGCTCGATCCGCACTGTATAGGACGCTTTCAGCCGATTCACGGCTTCCCATGCGCGCGCGCGCGTCTCATCGACGCGCCAGAGCCGCAGAACTTCGTCGCGAATGTTTTCGAAGGCCGCCGGTTCGCCCGGCCGCCGCGAGTCGAGGCGGACGACGTGCCATCCCTCTTTGGATTCGAGCCGCGCCCATGTTCCCTGCGGCAGAGCGAGCAGCGCGTCGCGAAACCTCTCGCCGAATGTGGCGGCGAGGCTGTCGATGGGCCGAGCGAGGATCGCGCGTGTCTTGTCGCGGAGCTCTTCCGAGTCGCGCCCGGCGCCGATGTCGTCGAGCCAGCGCGTCGCCTCGGCCTCGTTCGTCGGAGGGGTCAGATAGAAGCCGACGCGCTCCGGCTCGTCGAAGCGCGCGCGATTTGCCTCGAACCAGGCGCGCAGCCGCTCCTCCGTCGCTTGCGGCAGTTGAATCTGATCGAAGATCAGCAATTGCAGCTTGTAGGCGATGCGGTCGCGAATCATGTCGTCGCCGCGGTCGACTCCGAGCGCTTTGCCTTCCCGATAGAGAATCTCGCTCGCGACCCAGCTGTCGATCATCTTCTGCAATTCGGCGTCCGACGGCGTGCGCGCCTTGTCCTCGTCGAAATTGTCGATGAACGACTGACGGAGCGCCTTGCCGACGGTGATCACGCGCTCGTCCTTCGCAGGGGGACGCAACATGGCGTCCGCTGCGAAGATGAGAGCGCCGATCGCTGCGAATTGGACGAGAGGCTCGCGAAGAAAGCCCGCCGACGCCGAACGGAGCGACCGCGAAGCGACCGCGGATTCATGGCTCGCGGCGTCATTCGAACCATCGCCGTCCGCGGCGACGAGGCGCTGCAGAAAGGAGAATGAAAGGGTCTTCACCTTGAACGCCATGCAATTCTCTTAACACGCGAGAGCCGCGGCTTTATGCATCGATGCGCGCGCTTTGTCACGCGCGCGCAAGCAAAAAAAGCAATGGATACTGCGCGAATAAGCCATTCCCTGTAAAAAAACGGTCATGCTATTGTCTTGGCCTCTGCCTCATATGCCGCCGCCGTGACCTCCGAAGTGCGGGGGGACGTGTGGAATACTGGGGCAGGGGGCTTTCATGCAACGTTCGAAATCAGCAGTTCTATTGACGGCCGCGTCGGTTTCGCTCGCTTTCGGCGGCTCGGCGATCGCCGGCGAGCACGGCGAAGCGGCGTCGAGCCCTTATGTCGCGGGCGACATGCACAACCACAACACCTGCACCGACGGCTCGGTCGCGGCGGGCTATGCGATCGACCGCGCGGTCGGCAAGGGAGCGGCGGCCGCCGGCGGCACGAATTTCGACCTCGACTGGTTCACGCTCGGCAACCATGGCGGCTCCGGCAATCGCGACTGCCGTTTCAGCGACTCGAGCGCCAATCTCCCGGGCGACACCACGACCACCTGGTCGCAGACGCTCGGCCAGACGATTCAGGGCATCACCATCACGAGCCTCAAAGGCACGCCGAACGGGACGGGCTCCAACGCTCAGATGTGGCGCTGGCAGTCGGTCAAGGAAGTCGAATATCCGATCATCGTCAATCGCTCCGCGCAATATGACAAGGTGCTGATCGAAGGCCTCGAATGGGTGGTCCCCGGCCATGAGCACACCGATGTCGCGGTGATCGCCGGACAGCATCCGCGCCACGGCGGCAACGCCGACAAAATGGCGGAGTTCGAATTTCGCTTCGATCGCGGCGACGCCGATGCGATCGGCCCGGTCGACGCCGGCAATAATTTGCTGTGGACCGGAAAGGACAATGTCAACAACAGCGGAACCGCCGGCCACGGCAAGGCGGTGCAGGGCGTGACCTGGCTGCAGGCGAATTATCCGTTGCAGTCCTACGCGATCCCGACGCACTCCGAGCGCGCGGGTCCGTTCAAGACCAGCGGCAACGGCGGCTATAACATCGAGCATTTCCGCGACTTCAACAATGCTGCGCCGACCGTGGCGTTCGGCGTCGAGTCGCCCGGGCACATGGCGCAAGGCGGACTGACCGGCGGCTCCGGCTCTTATAGCTCCAACGCGGTCGGCGGCGGCACTTACGGCATGGTCGGCGTCTACCATGCGAAGGTCGGCGGCCTGTGGGACGGCCTGCTCGGCGAAGGCCGCAACTCCTTCATGTTCATCAGCTCGGATTGGCATCAGCGCGGCGCTTTCGGCGCGCGCGACCGCTACACCACGGCGGATTTCATCCCGGGCGAATATACGAAGCTCTATGTTCCGCGCGGCGAGGGCTTCCACAATCAGTCGATCATCGACGGAATGCGCTCCGGCAACAGCTATTCGGTGAATGGCGACCTCATCGGGCCGAACTTCGTGTTCCGCGCCAAGGGACATGGCGATTGGAAGACGATGGGCGAGACGCTCGTCGCGCGGCCGGGCGAGACCATCACGCTGGAAGTCGAGCTGACCATTCCGGCGAAGAACAACAGCCCTTACAGCTTCAGCAATCCTCTGCTCAAGCAGATCGGCCAGAGTCAGCCGCTCGACAAGCCGTCGCTCGATCACGTCGATCTCATCACCGGCAAGATCACGGGCGTCGTTTCGCCGAGCTCGCCCAATTATGCGGTGGCCAACGCCGCGGGCGTCGCCGGAGCCTCGATCGTCTACAACCCCAACGCGTCGATCGCCAAGCAGATCAATTGGCATGCGATGAAGGCGAAGAAGCAGCACGACGGCTCGACCCGCCTGTCGTTCGAGACCAGCCTCACCATGGGGTCCGAGCCCGGCTATATCCGTGCGCGCGGCACGAATATTCCGGTCGCGACGCCGAATGTGACGGACAGCGCCGGCAATCCGCTGCTCGACTCCAATAATGCGGCGGTGAGCTGCACGGACAGCGCCTGCCCGGCTCATCTCGACTCGGTCGGCGGCGTCAAGAAGGTGACCTACGACGTTCAGGCCTGGTCGAACCTCTGGTTCTATGCGAACCCGATCTTCCTCCGTCCGGTCGGCTCGCCGGAGCTTCTCGTCGAGAAGAATGCGAAGCTCGCCGACCGGCTGGCCGAGCACGAGCACGAGCACGAGCACGAGTGGGGTCATCGTCATTTCCGCTGAGAAATCGGCCGCGTAGCTCCGTCACGAAGCCTATTGCCGGCGGCGATCTTTCGCCGCCGGTTTTCCTATTTTTACCGGACCATTCGCTTCATGCCGCCAAAGCCACGCATCGCCGCGATCGTCGTCCTCTCCATCGCCGTCGTCGCCATGGGTTTCGCTCTACGCCCGAAAACAGAGGGGGGCGGAGTCGCGACAACCACCGAATCGCGCCCGCCAGAGATTCTCGCGGCGGCGCCTGCAACCGCGCCGGAGGATTCCAACTCCCCATCGCCGACGCGAGACGAGCCGACGCGCGAGGAGTGCGTCGCAGCGGTGGACGAGGTCCAGACCCTTGCCGGCGCGCTGCCGGCCGAACATCCGTCGCGCTATATCGCCGAACGGCATTTGCATCAGTCCATGGCCGAAGCCGGGAATGGCGAGTTCGACGACTGCCTCTATTGGGCGGAGCGCGCGATGCTCGAAGTGCGCGAGCTGCGCCATGAGCTGAAGCCGGGCGAGAAGATCGAGGTCTTGCAAGCGGAGGAGACGCCTGCGAAGACGGAGCCCGCCGGCAAGACGACAAATAAGAAAACCGGTCACGGAAAAGCGAGACATTGAGCGGGCGCGGGCGCTCACGAGCGCAAGTCGCGGGGGTGTGACAGCATGGATCAGATCGAGCCGCTCTTTCCTATTCCGCTCATGCGCTGCCCGGGCCTATTGAGCCCGGCGCTGGTCGATGCGGCGCTCGAGGCGATCCGCACGGCGCGCATCGAGAAAAATCTCCGCTCGGACCAGCTCTTTCACACGCAAGTCGCCGATCCGAGCGGCGATGAATTGTTCCGGCTCCTGTGCGAGGCGGCCGCGCCCAAGCTCGTCGATTTCGGCGTGCTTCTCTTCGGCGAGAAGCTCGAATGGACGGTCAAGGAGATGTGGACGAATATGTTGGAGCCGGGCGGAAGTCAGGCGCTGCATTCGCACGCCAATAGTTTCGCGTCGGGCGTGTTCTATCTGACGCCTTCGCATCCGGGCAGCCGCACCGCTTTCGTGCGGCCTCCCGGCGGATTCGAGTTCAACTTCCGCCATCATACGCGGACTGCGGCGATGGGCCCGTTCAACGCCGGAAAATATGTGGTTCCCGAGGCGGAGCCCGGCGATTTGATTCTCTTTCCGAGCTATCTCTACCATGAGGTGCCCAAAAACGCGGGCGGCGTGAGAGTCACTGTGGCTTTCAACGCCATTCCCGACAGTCTCGATTGCTGGGGCTACCGAATCAAATTCTCGCCATAGAGGGTGTTCTATCTCTGGCCGCTCGCCTTGCTCTGGCCTCTCGCCTCGCTTTCGCGCTCCAGCATCTCCCGCGCGAGGCGGCGTCGGGGCGCCGCCGCGTCGATGCGACGCAGCAGATCCATCCCTTCCTCGCGGTCGTCGGCCATCAGCGACCGCGCCATGCCGATCAGAGGCGCATAGGCCGGCTCGAACTCCGGGCTGATCCGCAGCGTCTCGAGCAGGCCCGGCGCCGCCGCGGCGACGAGCGCGCGTCCGCGCGGATCGCCGGGCAGAGCCGCGCCGACCTCGAGAAAATGATCGCGCGCGCGCCAATAGGAGGCGAGGCGCGCGCGGAGTTCGTCGTGTGTCTCCTCGGGCAGAAGCTCGCGCGCATCCGGCGAGATCTCGTGGATGACGGCGAGCAGCGACGTCCAAGGCGGCGCGCTCAGCGCGCGCACATTGCGGCGCGCGTCGAAGATCACGAAAGGCGCATCGTCCGTGTTGCGCGGACCTTCGCCGGCAAGGGCCGCGAGCGCGCGGGCGCCGCCGATATATTGTCCGAGCAGATCGATCGGCGCGACGTAGCCGAGCGGTTGCGCCACCGCCGCCATCGCGGAATCGTCCAGTCGCGCGGACAGCGCCTCGACATCGAGCGCGCCCTGGTCGCGCGCTCCGACGAGCGCCAGCATCGGCGTCCGCACGCTATAATGATTGAGCCAGGCCGAGGCGTTCGGATAGGCTTCGAGAAAGCTGCGAATGATCGCGCGCAGCGACGGCAGGTCGAGCTGATAGAGCGGCAGCCATTGACAGAATAGACCGCCCGGCGCGAGCCTCTCGCGCGTCGCCGCGAAATGCTCCGTGGTGTAGAGAGCGCCGCTTCCGTCCAATGCGGGATGAAACAGATCGGCGACGACGACGTCATATGCGGCGCGATCGGCGACGACATAGCGCCGCGCATCGGCGACGGTGACTTTCGGCGTCGGGACGCGCTGCGTCTCATTCGCGAACCAGGGCAGAAGCTCGACGACCTCGGAGGACAGCTCGACGCCCTGCGCTTCGACGCCCGGCGCCATCGCGCCGCCGACGAGCGTCGCGCCGGTGCCGACGCCGAGGAACAGCGCGCGGCGCGGCGCGGCGTGCAGCAGCAGAGGCAGCATCGCCTGGCGAAAATCGGACCGCGCCGAGCTCGTGCCGCCCATGCGGAAATGGCCGTTGATCTCCAAATAGCGGACGCCCGCGGCGTCGTCGACGACGCTCGCGGTGGCCATCGGCCCATCGCGCGTGGCGAGGACGGCGCCGCCTGTCGGCGCGCGGACGAAGGAGGGCGAGGGAAGGGCGCAGAGAACGACCGCGATGGCCGCGGACGCGGCGAAGGGCGCGAGCGAGGAGCGACGCCGCGGCAGCAGCAGCAGATAGCCGAGCGCAACGGGAATCAGGGCGGGCCACACGCCGAACGTCGGAATGAGGATTCGCGACGCCGCCAGCGGGGCGAGCGCCGCGCCGAGACTATTGACGCCGACCGCCCATCCGATCGAGCCGCGCGCGTCTTGCGCGCGCTGGGCCAAATCGCCGAATAGCGCTCCCATGGCGATCGACGGAGCGATGAAGAGCGCGAGCGCGACCGCGATCTCGCCGATCTCGCCGACGTCCTTCGAGGCTCCCGCTACGCCGACGACGAAAGGCGAGAAGGCCGCGGTCGACAGACAGGCGAGCGTCACAGCCGCCAGGAGCCAGCCGAGGCCAGGCTCGCCGATCCTGCGTCCGAACTTCTGCCAGAGCAGACCGCCCGCGGCCGAGCCGAGGAGATAGGCCGAGAGCAGGCCGGCGAATGTGTAGACCGTATCCTGCAACGCCTGCGCGGCGAGCCGCACGATGAGCGTCTCGAAGGCGACGCCGAAGAACCCCGTGGCGAATAGAGCAGCGGCGAGACCGATCGGCGGCGCGCCCGTCGGCTGCTGGGACGGCGGGGGCGGCGATGAGCGGTCCGTCGCCGTCAGATGCGCCGCCAGCGCGCATAGGGCGCATGAAGCATTGATCGCGGCGAGGAAGAGCAGCGTTCTCGATAGGCCGAGCCACGGCATCAGGAGAAAGGCCGAGGCGAGCGCGCCGATGACGGCGCCGGCGGTGTTGGCGCCATAGACCCCGGCGCAGAAGCGTGAATCGCCCGTGACGGCGCCGGTCATCCGCGCCAATGCGCTCAGCGTTCCGCCCATGGCCGCTGTGGCGGGAAGGAGGAGAAGCGCGGGCAGAACGAAACCGACGCCCCAGAGCAACGCCGGCGACGGTTCGACGCCGAGCATGGCGGGCGCGACGCGCGCGGCGGCGGGAAGCAGCCAGACGCTCACGACGCCCCAGAGCCCGATGGCCGTCTCCAACAGCGCATAGGCCAGGAAGGGCGAACGCGCGGATCGTATGAGCGGGTCGAGAACGAAGGCGCCGAGCGCCAGTCCCGTGAAAAACCCCGTGATCACGCCGAGCACGGCCATGATCTCGGTGCCGAGCGCGAGGCTCAGCATGCGGGTCCAGACGATCTCGTAGCCGAGCCCCGCAAATCCCGACGCCAACACGATGCAAACGATCGCCGTCTGTCGAAGCTTCGCCGCCTCGATCCAGGTTTTGCGCGCCGAAGCGGCATGTCTTCGCATCGTCTCGTTCGCTCTCCGATCTGTGACGTTTACGGTAATTAGACGAAGAGACGGTTCGATGACCAGCTTCCGCCCGGTCGCACGCTTGCTTGTGGGACGCTCGCGGGCTTCGAGGACGCGCCGTCCTGTCGCGCCCCCCATAGGAGCGCCTCGCTCCGCCCAACGCTCGCCGAGCCGATCGCCGAGGCCGCGATGACGTTGGAAGCCGCCGTTCGAAGGCCCTGGGCCGCGTCGACAAGCGCGGGTCGATCGGCTAAGGCGAGACGGCCGAGATCGGATCTTGCGCCCGGCGGCGACATATTTCGAGCGAATTTGGCGGAGAGGTCGAATGACGCGAGCATATTTGAAGGCGAAACTGCTCGATCTCATGTTCACGAGCCCGGTCGTCGCCTGGTTCTGTCTCGGAATATATGGCTCGTTGCAGATGATGACGCCGGCCGAATCGCTTCTCGTGAATTGCGCTCTCGCGGCGAATATCGCGTTCCTCGGCCTTATCATATTTTTGATGCTCGTCCGTCCGCCGTCTCTTCGAACCGGGAAAGGCGTTGCGCCGAAATTGGCCGGCGCCGTCGGCTTTCTGCTGCCGAGCCTCATCGTCGCCGCGCCGGCTGCCGATCTGTCTCCGGCGATGAAGGATTTTTCTGTCGGCATGGTTCTCGTCGGAACGCTCGTCTCGATCGCGGCGACCATCTCGCTCGGCCGTTGCTTCAGCATTTTGCCGCAAGCTCGCGCTCTGGTGACCGAAGGGCCTTATCGGCTCGTGCGACATCCGCTCTATGCCGGAGAAATGCTGGCTCTGATCGGAATCATGTTCCGCTATCAGCAGCCATCGGCGCTGCTTTTGACAGTGCTCTCGATCGCCGTTCAGCTGCCGCGCATGCATTTCGAGGAGCGCGTCTTGGAGGAGGCTTTTCCATCGTATCGCGAATACGCGAGCCGCACCGCGAGGCTCATCCCCGGCGTTTATTAGCAAAACGAGCGTGGGGATCTGCGGGAGCTATCGGGAAAACCTTGCTTCAGCTGTCGACGGCGGCGCAAATTCAGGACCGGTGGGGCAAAAATTTTCGTGGGGCCTGACGTGTGGGCGCGTAAATCATGATCAATCGATCGGCGCCTCCGCGGGCGATGTCATGCAGTTTGCTCGGCGCCTGCGCGCGAACATCTTTCGTTTCATCGTGGCGACGGCCGGAGGCGAAGGATTGCAGCGTCCTCGAGCTTTGGGCGTCGGCGCGGCGCGGACGACCGCAGGGTCCGCTTTCTGAGGAGTTTGCCGACGTTCGCGGCGGCGGAACGGGAGCATATGGACCGCGCGGCCGGGCCGAAGGTTGCGTGACGATGTCCCGTCCCTGACAATCTGGGCGCCAAACAGCGACGAGGGTCGAACGTCTGACATCCCGGTGTGAGCTCGCGCCGCCGCATCGATCCAGGATCAACCTCTCGTCGCTCCGCCTTGCGGCGCCTCGAGGCGAGCAGCGGCGGCGCCTGTGTTCGGCAACCGGGCGCGCAACGGCGGGGGAAAGGAGCGCTCGCGCTTTCTGTGAATCCGACTCATCAGGAGATAGATGACGGGCGTCGTATAGAGCGTCAGAATCTGGCTGAGCGCCAGGCCTCCGACGATCGTCACCCCGAGAGGTCGGCGCATTTCCGCGCCAATTCCAGTCGCCATGGCGAGAGGCAGCGCGCCGAGCATGGCGGCGAAGGTCGTCATGAGAATCGGCCGCAGGCGCTCGCTCGCAGCGAGAAGAACAGCCTCTTCGGAGTTCAGCTTCTTCTCTCTCTCGGCCTGTAGCGCGAAATCAACGAGCATGATGCCGTTTTTCTTGACGACGCCAATCAGCAGCAGAATTCCGATGAAGGCAATGACCGTGAATTCGATGTCGAACGCCTCGAGCGCCAGCAGCGCTCCGAGACTTGCAGACGGCAAGGTGGATATGATCGTGATCGGGTGGATGAAACTCTCGTAGAGAACGCCGAGTATGACATAGACGCACAGCAGCGACAGAAGGATGAGCGTAGCCATGCCGTTGGCGACTTTTCGAAAATCGGCGGCGTCGCCGGAAAAGTCCGCTCTCAGCCCGCTGGGAAGCTGCATTTCGTCGGCGGCGCGCCTCACCGCGGACGTCGCCGCGTCGAGCGTGTGTCCCGGCGCGATATTATAGGAAATCGTGACGGCCGGAACGACGCCTTGATGGTTCACGATCAGAGGCGTCGATCCCCGTTCTATTCGCGCGACCGCCGTGAGCGGCGTCTGCGTCCCGTTCGCGCTCGACACATAGATCTGCGAGAGATCGCCCGGATCACGTTGCCTGGCGGGCGACGCTTCCATGATCACGCGATACTGATTGCGCTGCGTATAGATCAGATTGTCCTGCCTCTGGCCGAAATAGCTGTTGAGCGCCGCATCGATCGCGGAAATCGAAATGCCGAGCCGCGACGCCGCGACGCGATCGATGATTATGTCCCCTTTCAAGGCGCCGGATTGCCTGTCGGTCGTGACGTCGACGATCTCCGGAATGGCGCGCAGTCGCTGGAGAATTTTCGGCGTCCATTCGTTCAATTCATCGACGGCCGAGTCCCAGAGGGTGAATTGATACTGCCCCTTGCTCTGACGTCCGCCGACTCTTATGTCCTGCGCCGGGACCATGAAAACGCTCATTCCAGCGAATTGGGTCAGTTGGCGCCTCAAACGCGCGATCACTTCGAATGTGGTGACCTTGCGCTCGTTCGTCGGCCTCAGACTAATATACATTCGACCCTGATTGGTCGACGAGGTGAGACCAGAGGAACCGCCGATCGAGGAGCCTACGGCCAGGACGTCCGGATCGGACGCCACGATTTCTGCGGCGAGCTTCTGAAGACGCGCCATTTCGACGAACGAGGTGTCGGCGGACACCTCCGTCGTCGCATTAATGAGTCCCGTGTCGTCCTGCGGCAGATTTCCCTTTGGAATGACGCCGTAGAGATAAATTGTCGCGACGATGCAGCCGCCCACAGCCGCCGGTCCGAGCCAATGATGCGCGATCATCGATCGTAGACTCTGGAGATAGGATGCTTCTATCCACGCGAGGAGCCCTTGCCGCCCGCCGTCTCTCGAAGGTCGAGCATGCGTCGCGGCGGGAAACCATGCGCAGATCATCGGCGTGACCGTCAACGAGACGATCGTCGATATCGCGATTGCGAAACTGAGCGTGAACGCGAATTCGGCCAATACGCGGCCCGTGGGGCCCTCCAGGAACTTGAGCGGAATGAACACCGTGACGAGCGAGAGGCTGATGGCGATCACGGTGAAGCCGATCTGCTTCGCTCCCGCGAGAGCCGCCTCCAATCGGTCCATTCCTTTTTCGGAGAAGCTCGCGATATTCTCGATCATGACAATCGCGTCGTCGACGACGAAGCCGACGGAAATAGTTAGCGCCATCAATGATATGTTGTCGAGAGAAAAGCCCGCGAGCCACATGGCCGCGCCGGTCCCGACGAGCGATAGGGGAACGGTCACGCCGGCGGCGACAACGGGCGTCACATGCTTCAGAAAGACGAACACCACGAGCATGACGAGCGCGACGGACATCGCGAGCGTATGCTGGACGTCTTTCACGCTCGCTCGGATCGACACCGTGCGGTCCGATTGAATGGCGACGGCAATACCGGCCGGAATCCATTTCTCGAGCTCCGGCAGCAGCGCTTTGACGCGATCCACGACCTGAACGACATTGGCGTTGGCCTGTTTGGTGACGATGAGCAGCACCGCTGGCTTGCCGTTGAACCAGCCCGCGGTCGTCCGGCTTCTCGTGCCGCGTTCGACAGTCGCGACATCGCTCAGTCTCACGACGGCGCCATTTTCCGTACGCACGACGATATTCCGAAAATCTTCGGGCCTCGACAATTCGTCGTTCGCTCCGATCGTCGTCGACACTCTCTCTCCGTCGAAAGCGCCGAGAGGCGATCTCACATTGGCGGAGAGGATGGCGCTCGCGACTGCGTCGACGCCAAGTCCCATCGTAGCGACGCGCGCCGGATCGATCTGCACGCGAATCGCGGGCTGCTCTGCGCCGGCGACCTTCACTTCGGCGACGCCGGGCACTTGAGAAATCCTCTGTGCAATCACCGTATCGGCAACATCATAGAGAGATGTCGTCGGCAGCGTGTCGGACGTCAGCGCGAGAATGAGAATGGGTGAAGCGGCGGCGTTGGATTTTCGGAACGACGGCATGGCCGACAGATCGGCTGGAAGGTCGGTCGCCGCGGCGTTGAGCGCCGCCTGCACGTCGCGGGCAGCCGAATCGATATTGCGATTCATGTCGAATTGCAGCGTGATCTGGGTCGAACTGGTCGAACTCGACGAAGTGAGTTCGGTGAGGCCGGAGATCGCGGCGAGTCGACGCTCCAAGGGCGCCGCGACGGTAGCCGCCATTGTGGACGGATCGGCGCCCGGGCGAAAGGCGCCGACGCCGATCACGGGCATGTCGACCGCCGGCAGGCTGGCCACCGGAAGAAATGCATAGCCGACAGCGCCGACGAGGAAGAGCGCCGCCGCGAGCAGCGTCGTCGCGACCGGCCGCTGGATGGAAGGAGCCGAGAAATTCATGCGAACGGATTAGAAGGCGAGCGATCGCCGGTCCGGCGCGGCTGTCGCGCCCGAGCCCGGCTTCGCGAAGGAGCCCTTCGGCCTTTCACGGCAAATTCGATCGCCCGTCCGGAAGGATCTCTACCCATGACCGCGCTTTTCGTAGCTATTTTCCGCGCTCGCGCCGAAGACGGCGCCCGGATTCGAGAGGCGTCTCAATTGCAATTAATTTATTAATACGATCGAAATAGTAGTTTTACAAGCGCCGGGGCATTCGGGGCCAAGGCGCAAAATTCCGCTCAAACTCGGCTCACGAGATGCGCATCCGGAGAGGTCATCTCCGGCAGTATTTTGAAAGAGCGGCTCGCCTGTTCGAGCCGCCCGATCAATCAGCGCGAACGGCAAGGCTCTCGGAGCAGGAGCCCGCGCGTTTTCGCGCCCGATCGTGAGAGGAAGCAGAGGTTAGGCGCGCCGCCGCACAAATGCAGTCTACCGGTAGCAGGCCCCGAGGGCGAGGCGCCTCGATGGCGATCGAGACGACGATCGACAGCCGCCGCGATAAGACTCGGAGGTCCATTGCGCCGGATGAAAAAGTTGATAAAATCACTATAATAAACGTGATTGTGGTTCGGCGCGCTTCTGAGAGCGCGCACCGCGATCTGGTGAAACGATCCGATGAGGAGGACGGCATGCTCCCACCGCTTGATTTCCGCGACGAGCCGTCTTTGCAGCCAGTTCGCAGATCGCGTCGTCGATCGCGCCGAGCGGATTCTGTCGTCAGTTTTTCTCAGAGGTCGTGATGGCGCCGCCGGTTGTCGATCGCCGGGCCGTTGTCTTTGCCGCAGCCACCGCCGTTGCGGCTGCGACCTCTCTCATGGCGGCGACGGCCGAAATGCCGAAGGAGCTGGTGATCGGCTATCAGAAGTTCGGTGTGCTCCTGATCGCCAAAGCGCGGAAACTGCTGGAAAAACGGTTCGAGCACAGCGGCGTGGCCGTCAAATGGGTGGAGTTCCCCTTCGGGCCGCCGATGTTGGAGGCGCTCGGCGCCGGCGCCATCGATTATGGCTATACAGGCGACGCGCCACCGGTCTTTGCGCAAGCGGCGCATGGGCGGGTGGTCTATGCGGCGGCGGTTCCTGCGCGCGGCTATGGTCAGGGCGTCATCGCGCCGCGTCGCTCGGCGATCGAGCGCGCGGCCGATCTCAAAGGAAAGAGAATCGGCGTCGCCAAGGCGTCGAGCGCGCATAATCTGCTGATCTCGGCGCTGGAAAGCGCCGATCTGAAATGGGAGGACGTCACGCCCGCCTATCTCGCGCCGGCGGACGCCGCCGCGGCTTTCACGCGTGGCGCGATCGACGCGTGGTCGATCTGGGACCCTTATCTCGCGATCGCCGAGCTGAACGCCGCCGCGCGCCAGCTCGTGATCGAAGCGGACGCCGCCACGCAGAACAGCTTCTTTCTCGCCAACGCCGACTTCGCCGCGCGATATCCCGCGATCGTCGACGATATTAACGACGAGATCGCGAGAGCCTCAGAATGGGCAAGCGCGCATCGTGGCGAGGTCGCCGCCCTCTATGCCGAGGCGAGCGGCGTCCCGCTCGCGGCGCAGCGCAAATCGGTCGATCGAGCCGAATTCGCGCTCGTCGCGCTCGACGACGCCATTATCGCCCGACAGCAGCGGGTCGCGGATCGCTTTCTTGGTCTCGGGCTGATCCCGGCGCGCGTCGATATTCGCGAAATCGTCTGGAAGCGCCGGCCGGCCGACTGAAAGAAACGCGTCATGACCGACAGACCTCTCGACATGTTCTGGTTCATTCCCGTCAGTGGAGACGGCTCCTATCTCGGCTCGGACAAGGGCATTCGCTACGCCGAGTTCGACTATATGAAGGAAATCGCGCAAGCCGCCGATCGTTTGGGATTCGCCGGCGCGCTGTTGCCGGTCGGCAGCCATTGCGAGGACCCCTGGATCACCGCCGCGGCGCTCGCCACGCACACCAAGCGGCTGCGCTTTCTCGCGGCGCTGCGGCCGGGGCTCGCGACGCCCACCCATTGGGCGCGCCAGACGGCTGCCCTCGATCGCATCAGCGAGGGGCGCTTCATCGTCAATGTCGTCTCCGGGGGCGATCCGGTGGAGCTCGCCGGCGACGGCATTTTTCTCTCGCATGACCAACGCTATTCGCACGCCGCCGAATTCCTCACCGTCTTCCGCAGGCTGCTCGCCGGCGAGACGGTCGACTTCGCCGGCGAGCATATTCGCGTCGAAGGCGCGCGGCTGCTGTTTCCCACCGTGCAGAAGCGATTGCCGATCTGGTTCGGCGGCTCGTCCGACGCCGGCCTCGATGTGGCCGGGGAACATGCCGACGTCTATCTGACTTGGGGCGAGCCGCCGGCTGACGTCGCCGAGAAGATCGAGGCGGCGCGGAAGCGCGCGGCCAAGCACGGGCGGGAGCTGAAGTTCGGCCTGCGCATTCACATCATCGTGCGCGAGACGGCGCGCGAGGCGTGGGACGCCGCCGACAGGCTCATCGCCCATCTCTCGGACGAAGCGATCGCCGCCGCCCAGCGCAAGTTCGAGCTCGAATCGGACTCCGTCGGCCAAAAGCGAATGAGCGCGCTGCATAGCGGCAGGCGCGACCGGCTCGAGATTTCTCCGAATCTCTGGGCGGGCGTCGGCCTCGTGCGGCGCGGCGCGGGCACGGCGCTGGTCGGCGATCCCGAGACGGTCGCCGCGCGCCTGCGTGAATATCAGGCGCTCGGCGTCGACACGGTGATCGCCTCCGGTTATCCGCATCTGGAAGAAGCCTATAAGGTCGCCGAGCTGCTGTTTCCGCTCCTCGGAATCGAAACCGGCCGCAAATTGTCGCATGGCACCGCGGTCGGAGAATATGGCGTCGGCTCCGGCGCGCCGCCGCGCGCCGCCGCGGAATGAAGCGCGCGATGACCCATCCGCAGGAAGCGCTGATCTCCTCCGGCGGCTCCGCCCGCCGCGGCGCTTCGCGGCGCATTCGCTGGAGGGCGATCCTCGAGTCGAGGGCCGCGGCCTGGATCGTTCCGCTGTCGATCGTCGCGATCTGGCAGGCCGCCTGCGCCCTGGAGCTCACGCCGTCCACGCTGCTGCCTTCGCCGCTCGCAGTCGTCGACGCCGCTCGGCGACTGACGCTCACCGGGGAGCTGCCGCGCAATCTCGGCGTGAGCTTTCTGCGGGCGATCGGCGGCCTGGCGATCGGCGGGGCGATCGGCTTTATTTTCGGCTTGGCGAATGGCGTCTCCAAAATCAGCGAAGTTCTGGCCGACTCGACTTTGCAGATGGCGCGCAATATTCCACATCTCGCGCTGATCCCCCTCGTCATCCTCTGGCTCGGCATCGATGAGGAGGCGAAGCTCTTCCTGGTCTCGATCGGCGTGTTCTTCCCGATCTACGTCAACACGCTGCATGGCGTTCGCTCCGTCGATCCGCAGCTCGTCGAAATGGCGCGCAGCTACGGCATGCCCAGCCGCGAGCTGTTTCGGCAGGTGGTGCTGCCGGGCGCTCTGCCGTCGATCTTCGTCGGGCTGCGCTATGCGCTCGGCGTCATGTGGCTGACACTGATCGTCGCCGAGACCATCGCCGCGCAATCGGGGCTCGGCTATATGGCCATGCAGGCGCGCGAGTTCATGCAGGTCGATGTGGTCGTGCTGTCGATCCTGATCTACGCCTTGCTCGGCAAGCTCGCCGATTCCGTCGCGCGCTTGCTCGAGCGTGTCTGTCTTTCCTGGCATCCCGCTTTTCAGCGCGAGCGAGGGGACGCGTCATGACGATCGTCCAGACGGCTGTCGATACGCGGCTCCCACCCGGAGTGGCGGTGAGAGCGCGCAATCTCGACAAATCCTTCGGCGCCAAGCGCGTGCTGAGCGGGCTCGATCTCGAGGCGCCGGCCGGACAATTTTTGGCGATCGTCGGACGCAGCGGTTGCGGAAAGAGCACGCTGCTGCGCCTCGTCGCCGGCCTCGACGAGAAGACCCGCGGCGCCGTCTCATTCGGAGAATATGCGGATTCGCAAGCGCGCGACATTGTCCGGGTGATGTTCCAGGAGCCGCGTCTGCTGCCCTGGGCGCGCGTGCTCGCCAATGTCGAAGTCGGGCTCGGCGAGCGCCGCGGCGGCGCGGCCGGCCGCGAGCAGGCGCTCGAGGCGCTGCGCTCCGTCGGCCTGGAAGATCGCGCGCGGGATTGGCCGTCGACGCTCTCCGGCGGACAAAAGCAGCGCGTCGCTTTCGCGCGCGCGCTCGTCAGCCGTCCTCGGCTGTTGGCCTTCGATGAGCCGCTCGGCGCGCTCGACGCTCTCACGCGCGTCGAAATGCAGCGCCTGCTGGAGACGGCGTGGCTGCGCGAAGGCTTTACCGCTCTGCTGGTGACGCATGACGTCGCCGAGGCCGTCGCGCTCGCCGACCGCATCGTGATCATCGAGAATGGCGCGATCTCGCGGGACATCGCCGTCGACCTGCCGCGCCCGCGTCGGCGCGGCGCCGTCGAGGTCGCGGAGCTCGAGGAACAGATATTGGATTATTTGCTTGGAGAAGCCGCAGGGCGCTGAGCGGAGCCCGTCACCGTTTGTGCTATCTCACCACATGGAAATTCGCGACGCCGTCATTGGCGAGCTGCGCGACGAGCTGCAATTCCCAATCGATATAAGCCTGCATCGCTTCCCGCGAATTGTCGACGCCTTCATAGGGACGCTTGTAGCTGTCGTCCGCCTCGCCGAGCCATCGCGCATTCTCGGCCGTGAGGGCGCTGAAAGCCTGCGTTCCGCCGGCGAGCGCGACCGCGCCGCGAGCCGAGACGTTCTGCGCGCGGGCGAGATTGTCGAGCGCCGTCTCGCCGTCGGGAGAGACGAGCACGATCTGCTTGTCGCGCGGCAGCGTCGCGAGATCGCGCTCGAGATGCGCGAGCGCCGCCCAATAGGCTCCGGCGATGTGACCGGCGCGATAGACGGGGCTGCGGGATAGATCGACGATCGTGAAATTATCGCGCCCGGAGGCGAGTTCTTCCGGCGAGATCGTTGCGCCCGGCGCCGCGACAATCGGCGGACGTCGGCGTGGCGATGCGCCTCGCTCGGTCGCCGCGGCCGCTTGCGGCGAGAGAATGGCGGTCTCCCAGCCGAGTTGCGTCAGCCATGAAGCCGTCGACAGCGCGCGCGCTTCGAGATCGTCATAGAGAATGATCTTCGCGCCACGCACGGCCACCCATTCATCGGTGGCCTGCACGAGTTGTCCGCCCGGAGCGGAACGAAACCCGGGCGCATGGCCGGCGGCATATTCTTCCGGCGAGCGCACGTCGAGCAGATAGAGAGTGCGTCTGTCTTTCGTGGCGAGCGCTGCCTCGAATGCCGCGGCGTCGAGCGTCGCGACGCCGAGGCGCGCAGCGCGCGCGCGCGTTCCTGCGAGCGCGCGCTCGTGCTGCTCCCGGCCGAGCGGGGGAAAGCGTCGCGTCTGTCCACGGTCGAGCGCCAGCCCATCGAGCGTCCAGCCTATCGTGCCATTGCGCAGCGCGGCGACGCGATTGGGGATACCGGCGTCGACGAGGCTCTGCGTCCCGATGATCGAGCGCGTGCGTCCCGCGCAATTGACGATGACGAGCGTGTCCGGAGATGGCGCTATGTCGAAGACGCGCAAGGCGAGTTCTGCGCCCGGCACGCTGACAGCGTTCGGAATGCTCATCGTGTGATATTCCTCGAAGCGGCGCGCGTCGAGCACGACGGCGTCGGCGCCCGCGCGAATGAGGCCCTCGACCTCGCGCGCGGAGAGCGACGGCGTGTGGCGAATGGATTCGACGAGCTCGCCAAAGGCTTTCGACACGACATTGACGTCGCGGAACAGCTCGCCGATTTCGCGATAGGCCGAGAGGCCGCCCTCGAGCAGCGCCACATCCGAATAGCCCATGCTCGTGAAACGGCGCGCCGCCTGTTCCGCAAATCCCTCGCCATCGTCATAGACGACGATCTTCGCCGAGAGACGCGGGGCGAGGTCATAGGCTCTGGATTCGATCTCGGAGAAGGGCAGCGAGACAGCGAAGAACGGGTGCGCGCGCGAATAGGGCCCTTCCTCGCGTGCGTCGAACACGGCGACCTCGTCGCGCGCGCGCCAGAGCGCCCTCAGCGCATGCGCGGAAATCTGCTCGACCATAGGCTCTAACTCCCGATCTTTTCGGTAGGCTCATATGATGCGCGCCGGCGAGAGCGCGGCCTCTCGAGACGTCTCCGCCCAACATCATCACCCCTTCTATCCATCGATTTAGCAGCGCGCGCAAGCGGTCACGGCATAGCTTGACCGCGTCGGCGCCATAGGTATATTCACTTAATATAGATCGAGTTTATAGATTGATTGGGGCGCGACATGAGACTCGGACCGGAGACCTTCGACGTGCGGCGCGGCTTCCGTGTTCGGTCGAGACGGGGCGTTCTGCTCGCCGGGATCGCCTGCGTGTCGTTCGATGTCGCCCTCGCGCAGGAGGCGCAGGTCGACGATGTGCGTGTGACTGGCGGCGCGAGAGACGGAACGCAACGACAGGAACAAGTGACGAAGCAACCGCGGCCGATCGTCGTCGTGACCTCCAAGACAGCCGAACGCGAACATCTCGATCGCCTCACCGATCTCGCGCAAAAGGTCCCGAACTACAGAGTGGATGGCAGCCATCCGAGACGTCCGGCGACGATCCGCGGCGTCGGCCTGGGCGCCGGGACGGGAGATGGATCGGAGGCGGATACGGGCTTCGTCGTCGACAATGTGTTCTGGAAGAATTTCGGTTTTCAATGGGGCGATTTCGTCGACATCGAATCCTTCGAGATCGGCCTCGGCCCGCAGGGAACGGCCTTCGGCAAGAATACGACCGTCGGCAATATCGTTCTCCGCACGCAATTGCCGTCGTTCGAGCGCAAGGCGAGCTTCGAAACCTCTTTCGCCAATTACAATCGCATTATCGAAAAATTGAACGTCACCGGGCCGATCATCGACGACAAGCTGGCCTATCGCGTCGCATTCTATCTCGACAAGAGCGACGGCTGGATTCGCGATCAGGTGACCGGCGCTGGCTATCGCAACGACAATCGCTGGGGCGTGCGCGGGCAATTATATTATGTCGGCGACAGCGTGACCGACCGTTTGATCTTCAATTATGGGCGATCTGCCGAATACAGCAATATCGGCGCCTGCAGCAGCACGGTTTGCGCCTTCGGCGACTCCTTCCAGCTTTTCGCCAATGGCACGCTGCCTGCCCGCACCTATTCGCAGACGCTGGCGCAAAGGCTCGGACGGACCGTTCTCACCTTCGATCCGTTCAAGCCCTATTTCACGCGCACGCCGACATTCTACGCCCAGCAGCATAATGTCTCGAATGAGGCGAACGTCCAGATCGGCGAGAATACGCTGAGCTTCATTTCCGCCTACGGCCATTTCCGCTTGCAGCCGCGTGTGCCGCTCGGCAATCAGGAGCTCTCCATCAGCGGCGGCCGCGTCGACAGCTATGTCGACCAGTTCTCGCAGGAGATCAAATTCGCCTCGCCCAGGGAGCAGAAGCTCGAATGGGCGACGGGCCTCTATTCCATGTATGAATATGTCTGGAACCATAATCTGACCGAATTCGGCTCCGACGCGGCGGCATGGTTCGGCGCTCCGGCGCTGCTCAATGGGCTCCAGAACAATCGCGATGGAAAGGCGAGGACATTCCACGTCGCCGCCTACGGTCAGGCGACTTATCATGTCGACGAGCAATGGGCGCTGACCTTCGGCCTGCGCGATGGCTATGAGATAAAGGAAGGCTCGAATTTCAGCTGGGAGCAGGTCTATCCCAATCAATTTTCGCTCGCGCAACAGACGGCGGCGATTCGCTCCGGCGGCGGGCAGGGGTTCTTCGACACCGGCGGCGTGAGCAAAGGGCTCAATTCGCTCACGGGCGTCTTCAATCCGCAATATAGGCTCGACGAGCACATATTGATCTTCGGCCTCGTCGGGCGCGGGGAGAAAGCGGGCGCCGTCAATACGAGCGCCCAGCCGATCCTGGATGGCCAGAGCAATTTCAAGGGCTGGCAGCCGGTGATCACCAAACCGGAAGTGTCGTGGGACTATGAAATCGGCGCGAAGACGAGTTGGTTCGACGGCGCGCTCGTCGCCAATATCAATTTCTATTGGAACGACATCTATAATTTTCAAACCAATCTGACGGACACCTCCTACAAAGACAGTCTCGGCCAGCCGATCCGCACCACTTATCTGGGAACGGCCAATCATGTGCAACTGCGGGGTGTCGAGATCGATGGCCGTTGGACGCCGCTCGAGGGTCTCGCTTTCTCCTATTCCGGCGCGCGCACCGACGCCCGCTGGCTCGACTTCGCCAATGCGGCGACGCCCGCCGACTGGCTGTGGGCGACGCCGACCAATCCGCCCGCGGGCTTTCTCTCCGCTCCGCTGACATTGTCGCGCTCCAATTCGCGATGGGAGCTCGTCCCGCTCTGGTCGTTCAACGTCGGCGTGAATTACGAGCGGCCTTTGGGACCGCTGTTCCGCGATCTCGGCGAATGGGCGAACCAATCGGTCACGGGCTTTTTCTACGCCAACGCCGCTTGGCAGGACAAAGTCCAGCTGACAGATCCGCATGCCGTGTTTCAATATTGGACCTCGCCCTATACGCGCACGAATGTCGGCTTCGGCCTGAAAACGGATGACGAGCGTTATGCCTTGTCGGTGTGGGTGAAGAATCTGTTCGACAACCGCCCCTTCACCGCCTGGGCGCCGGGCAATGCGACGACGCCCGCGACGATCGGCTGGCCCAATGACCCTCGCACATTCGGCGGGACGATGCTCGTCAAGCTGTATTGATCGAGGGACGCGATGTCGAGATGACGCGTCGTAACAAACTATGTACTCACTAGGAAATATAGGCTGCTTGCGCTAGGGTCCGAGGCGCGGCGGCTTATCGCCGAAACGATCGGAGCGAGGCGTTCATGACGAGAAGAATTTGGAAATCCGCGGCCGTCAGAGTCATGGCGATGGTCGCGATATTGCTTCTCGCATCGATAGGAAGGCATGAGGCCTCCGCCGCCGAAGACGTTCTGCGCATCGGCTATCAGAAGTCCTCGTCGCTTCTCATTCTTCTCAAAGGGCAGGGCGCGCTCGAGAAAGCGCTGGCTCCATTGGGCGTGAAGGTCGCCTGGTATGAATTCAGCTCAGGCCTGCCGCTTCTAGAAGGCGTCAATGTCGGCAGCATCGATTTGTCGGCCGACGTCGCCGAGCCTGTCCCGCTCTTCGCCCAAGCGGCTAACGCCAAGCTGACCTATCTCGCGCAGGAAAAACCGTCGCCGACCGGTCAGGCGATCGTCGTGCGCAAGGACTCGCCGATCAAGACGCTCGCCGACCTCAAGGGCAAGAAGATCGGCTTTGCGAAAGCCGCAGGCGTCCACTATCTGACTCTGCAGACCTTGGAGAAAGCGGGCGTAAAGCTCAAAGATGCGGATGTCGTCTATCTTCAGCCCGCCGACGGGCGAGTTGCTTTCGAAAGAGGCGCGATAGATGCGTGGGCGATATGGGATCCTTTTTTGGCGGCGCTGCAGAAGAGCGTCGACGTCAGAGTGCTGGCGGATGGCGGGGCCGTCGGCGTGAGTTATCGGCGATTCTATCTGGCTTCGACGAAATATGCGCTGAGTCGACCCGATGTTTTGAGGGTCGTCGTCGACGAGCTCCGCAAAGCCGGAGAGTGGGTCAAGGCCCAACCTAAGGACGCCGCGGAGCGCTTGGCCCCCCTCATCGGACTCGACGCGGCGACCGTAGAGCTCGCCAATAGTCGACGCAGCTACGCAGTCGCTCTTGTGGACGAAGACGCGCTTACGGAACAACAGAAAATTTCCGACGCTTTCACCGAAGCCCGGCTTCTTCCCCGAAAGTTGGACGTGCGCGGCAACGACGTGTGGAAAGGCGCCCGTTGAATTCGATCCGCGCGCTTGCGCCGCGTCATCTCGCAAGAGAGCGCCGCCGCGACCACTATGGCCGCCAGCAATCTATGGACGATAAATCGAAGAGGAGAATCGAGGGGTATGATAGGCTCACGATCGGCCGGCGCTGCGCGGCTCACTAAGTTTGGGGACGATAGGGCGCCTCGCCTGGATTTCCGGCGCCTTCGCGTCCGGCGAAGAAATCACGTCCGTCGGGAAGTTTCACCGTGCTTCCGGCGATGACCTCCTTGCCGTTCTTGGCGCGATAGCCATTCACCGTGACGGCGCCGCCGATCGGAAAATCATCCTTGCGCGCGCCTCGGCGCAGCAAGGCAATCGGCGCTCCGAATTCCCCCGCCCAGTCGACGACCTTTCCATCGGAGTTCGTCACGTCGACATAGGCCCGGCCACCCTTCTTTCTTCTGCTAGCAGGCTTTTGCTGGCAAATGTCCTGATCCGGCGATCAGGTCTTCCTCGCGCAGAAAATTTCCTGGACTTCTCCGAGGCTCGCGACCTCGCCGAGAAAAATCCGGAAAAGCTCGCCGAGCTGAAGGCGGAGTTCGACCGCGAGGCGCGCCGCAACGCTGTCTTTCCGCTCGTGCCCATCCCCGAACCGGACAAATTCCCGTCGCCTGCTTCGGGCAAGAGCCATTTCGTGTTTTATGACGGGGTCGAGCGCCTTCCGACCCGCATCCTGCCCGAGATCGGCGCGCGCAGCCACAAGATCACCGCCGTGATCGACAATGACGACGGCAAGGCTGAAGGGGTGATCATCGCCGAGGGCGGCCGCCACGGCGGCTATTCTCTCTATGTGAAGGACGGCAGGCCGAGCTATCAGAACAATCTGTTCGGCCAGACGCTGGAAAAGCTCGTCGCATCCAAGCCTCTGCCGCGCGGCCGGGTCACCATCGTCTATGAATTCGACGTCGATTTTTCGCTGACCGAAGCCGCCAAGGGCCTTTTGTCATCGGCGCTCGTCGCCAAGGCGCGGCCGGGCGCGGGGCGATTGACCGTCAATGGCGAAGAGGTCGCGAGCAGCCATCTCAGCCTGTTCGGCGGCTTTCGCAGCATCGGCACGGAGACATTGGACATAGGCAAAGACCTCGGCTCTCCGGTTTCTCCCGATTACGACTCGCCCTTCGCCTTCACCGGCAGAGTGGAAAAAGTCGAGATCGATCTGAAAAAGTGAGCCGGCGTCCCGCTCGAGCCGCGGAATGCTTATGATCGTCACATGAACGGACTTCTTCGTCTCGTGGCGACTTTCGCCGCTCTCGGCTCGACATTCCTTCTGCTCAGCGTGTCGCCTGCGCGGGCGGAGCCAGAAGCCTCCTATGTCGGCGTGCGCGCCTGCGCGGCCTGCCATGCGACACAATCCGACGCCTGGAGCCGATCCCATCACGCGCGCAGCATGGCGGCGCCGACAGCGGAAACGGTTCTGGGCGATTTCTCCGGAGCCGATCCACGGTTTTTCCGGCGAGGAAAAGATTTTTTCATTCGCGCGGAAAACTCTACGGGAGAGGCGCAGGACTTCGCCGTGGCGGCGACGCTCGGCGTCGCGCCTTTGCAGCAATATTTGCTGAGCGTGCCCGGCGGACGTCTTCAGGCGTTTTCGACCGCCTGGGATTCCCGGCCCAGGGCCGAGGGCGGCCAGAGATGGTTCGATCTTTATCCGGGCGAGCGCATTTCACCCGGCGATCCGCTGCATTGGACCGCGCGGGCGCAAAACTGGAATTTCATGTGCGCCGATTGCCACTCGACCGGAGTGGTCAAGAACTACGGTTCCGAAACCGACAGCTACGAGACGCGCCGGCAGGAGGAGAACGTCTCCTGCGAGGCCTGCCATGGCCCCGGCTCGCGCCATGTCGAGCGAGCGAAAAAGGGCGGCGGCGCGGGGCTGATCGTCTCGGGTGCGAAGGCGGCCGGCATTTGGGGCGATTTCGACGAGCGCGGCATTCGCCGGTGGAACGGCGATGTTCGGAAAAACCCCTCAGAAGAGATTTGCGCGCCATGCCACTCCCGCCGGCGGCCGATCGCGCGAGCGCGGCCCGGCGAAACGTTTCTCGATGCTTTCATGCCCGAGCTATTGGAGCCGGGGCTCTATTTCGACGACGGCCAGATCAAGGACGAAGTCTTCGAATGGGGCTCGTTCCTGCAGAGCCGCATGCATGGCGCGGGCGTGACCTGCGTCGATTGCCACGAGCCGCATGGCGCCGGGCTGCGCGCCGAGGGCAATGCGCTCTGCGGCCAATGTCACTCGGAAAAGACGTTCGATCAGCCGCGGCATCATCATCACGCCGAGAACTCGCCCGCCGCGCAATGCGCCGCCTGCCATATGCCGCAGCGGGCCTATATGCAGATCCACATTCGTCATGATCATTCCTTTCGCATTCCCCGCCCGTCGGAGAGCGCGAAGCTCGGCGCGCCCAACGCCTGCAACGCCTGCCATGCTGACAAGAGCGCCGATTGGGCGGCGGCCAAATTGCGGGACTGGGGCGCGACACGGCAAGCGCCGGAGGAAACGGTCTCCGAAATCAGCCGGGCCACGCGCCTCGCCGCGGCCGCCAAGCGTCCCGGAGCCGGCGCTCTGCAGAGCCTGATCCCGGCGCTCCGCTCGACCTCGCCTTTGCTGCGCCTCGGCGCTCTGCGCGGCCTCGCGCCTTATGACGAAGCGCTCCGCGAAAAGCTCGCCGGACCTTTGCGCGACGATCCTGTGCGGGCGATCCGCATCGAAGCGGCGCGGCTGACCCCGCTCACCGATCATCCGGCGCTCGAGGAATGGCGCGCGGCCGAGAGGCTCGCGGAAGATCGTCCGGAAAGCCATCTCAATCTCGGCGCCTTGGCGGCCGAGCGCGGCGAGACGCAGGAGGCGCAAACCGAATTCGAGCGCGCATTGACGCTCGACCCGAATTATGCGCCGGCCTGGCTGAACCTCGCCGATCTCTTGCGGGCCACTGGACGCGACGCCGAGGCCGAGACGCCGCTGCGCAATGCGCTGGCCGCGGCGCCGGCCGACGCCGACGCGCATTATGCGCTGGCCCTGTGGCTCGTGCGGCAGGAGCGTCTCGCGGAGGCGAGAGCGCAGGTCGAGGCGGCGGCGCGGCTCTGGCCCCTGGACGCGCGCTTCATGGAATTGAGCCGCCTGCTGGCGCGCTGATCCCGAGCGGCTATTTCAGCTCCACGTGAACTTTGTCGATCTGGCCGTTGAAGGCGAAGGGCGCAGCGTAATCCGGGCTGACGGGCGCGCCGGAATCGAGGCCGACGTCGAGCGTCTCATTGTAGGAGAGCTGGAGATTTTCGATCCGCCCTTCCGCCACCTTCGCGCCATTGACGCTGAGGATGATCTTTCCGGCGAAGACCACGCGCGGCTCGAAGGAGGTGCGGACCGGCGGCGGCTTGGCGGCGTCGGGGACGAATTCCACGCCGATCCGCGCCGCGCCCACTGGAAGCTTCGTGGACGAGACGATTTTTCCCGCGACATTGCCCCAGGCCTTGGCGAGATAAATGAGTTTGCCGTCCTTCACATAGATCGAAAAGCCGCCGTAATCGCCGCCATCGGCGAAAATCACGCCTTTCGGTTCGGCAGGCAGGGTCACATCGGCGACGATCGAATGGGCGCGCCGGTTGAACTTCGGCCCGATGCGCTGCGGAATATGGTCGGCGCCGGGACGATAATCGAAGACATTGCGGCCATCGGCAGGCGACGGCAAATTGCCGCGCGCCGGCAGCAGGGGATAGATTTGCGTGCGCTTGGCCTCGCTGTCGAACAGAGTCTCCAGCTCCTTCACTTTCTCGGGCTTTTCCGCGGCGAGATCATGCGCCTGGGAGAAATCCGCGCGGAGATCGTAGAGCTCCCAAGGGTGTTGGCCGATCGCGAGATCGCCGCCGCGCGTCGCCGACCACGGCGCGACATGACGCGCGCCAGCCCACCAGCCATCCTGGTAGATGGCGCGATTGCCGGAGGTTTCGAACACTTGCCGCCTATGGCTGCTCGGCGCTTTCGCGTCGAAGAAGCTCGCCGCGAAGCTCTTGCCTTCGAGCGGCGTTTGCGCCACTCCGTCCACTTTGTCGGGCGGCATTATCCCCGCCAGCTCGAAGATGGTCGGCGCGATATCGGTGATGTGCTGGAATTGCGTGCGCAATTCGCCGCGCGCCTTGATCTTCGCCGGCCAGGAGACGATCAGCGGATCGCGCGTGCCGCCGAGATGCGAGGCGACCTGCTTCGTCCATTGGAAGGGCGTCGAGCTCGCCCAGGCCCAGGCGGCGGCATAATGATTGTCGAAAATCTCCTCGCCGAGCTCGTCGGCCCGCTTCAGCCGATCGGCAGGCGAAGGGGCGGTTCCATCCACCGCGATGACGTCGCGGCCGTCGACGCCGCCTTCGCCCGACCCGCCATTGTCGCCGGCGATGTAGAGCACCAGCGTGTTGTCGGCGATCCCGTCCTTTTCCAGGCTCTTCAGCAGACGGCCGATCTCGAAATCGGTCTGCTCCATGAAGGCGGCGTAGACCTCCATCTGCCGGGCGAACAGCTTCTTTTGGTCTCCCGAGAGCGTGTCCCAGGCCGGCAGCTCGGCGGGACGCGGAGTCAGCTCCGCATTGGCGGGAATAACGCCGAGAGCCTTCTGCCGCGCAAATATCTCCTCGCGCAATTTGTCCCAGCCCTGGTCGAAGGCGCCGCTATATTTGGCGATCCATTCTTTCGGAACCTGATGCGGCCAATGGGTGGCGCCGGGCGCGAAATAGAGCAGGAAAGGCTTGGCGGGCGCCACCGCCTCATGGGCATGAACCCATTTGACGGCGTCGTCGACGAGATCGGTCGTGAGGTGATAGCCCGGCTCGCCGGAGCGGATCGGATCGGCCGGCGTCGTGTTGCGATAGAGCCGCGGCGCGAACTGGCTGTCATAGCCGGCCAGAAACCCGTAGAAATATTCGAAGCCCAATCCCGTCGGCCAGCGATCGAAGGGACCGACAGGCGAGATTTCATCATAGGGCGTGTTGTGCCATTTGCCGAAGGCCGCTGTGCTGTAGCCATTGTCGCGCAAGACGCGGGCGAGGCTCGCGGCGTTCCTCGGCCAATGCGCATTGTAGCCGGGATAGCCGGTCGCGCCGTCGGCCACCGAGCCGAAACCGATTTGATGATCGGTGCGGCCCGACAATAATGCGGCGCGGGTCGGCGAGCACAGGGCGCTGACATGGAAGGCGTTGTATTTGAGGCCGCGCGCGGCCAGCCGATCCAGCTCCGGCGTTTTCGCCGGGCCGCCGAAAGTGGATGTGGCGCCGAAGCCGGCGTCGTCCAGCAGCACCAGCACGACATTGGGCGCGCCGCGCGCGGCCTCGACCGGCGCCGGCCAGACGGGCGGCGTGGCGTCGCGCGACGGAGCGGTGATCGAGACAGGAGAAGGTTCGGGCCTGGGCAGCGCTTCCTCGGCCCGGACGCCGATCGACAGAGCGAAGGCGACTGGAGCCGCGACGAGTGAAGCGTGACGCATAGAGATTCTTCCGATGCAGTGAGCTGGACGGCGTCCGACGAGGGCCCGGTTCCGGGATCTCGCACTTATCAGACGCTGACAGCAGTTCTTCTTCCTACTAATGTTGCGGCATTATACACGCAAGATCCATCCATCGGAGGACGGCGTATTCTCCTTCTCCCCGGCGCGGCATTTGCGACAGCGAACGCCTCCAGCATGACGGAACGGCCCGGCCGGGGCAGATCGCGCTTTTCCAGCGCGCCTCATAACCCTAGTATACAAGTAGGATAGTTATAGGTAGGGTAGCGCTATTGCGGACCGAACGGCAACCGTCCGGACGCCATGGGCGACGCCCCACATTCGGATGCCGTCGCAGCGACAAACGATCGAAGGGAGAGTCTGTGAAGCGCCGCGCGCCTCTTTCGTCTTGCATCCGACGCTCCTCATGATGGCTGCGGCCAGGAACCTGTCGGTCGATCTCGCGCCGGGTGTCGCCCTTGTCGAAACGATCGCCGAGAGCCGCGAAACGGGCGTCATGACAGCGCCTCGAGACGGGACAACAGCAATCCCGAGCTCGGTCGGCGACGTCATGATGTTCGCCACGCGGCCTGTCGGGCCGCTCGTCGGCGGCCTGTCAAAATGTCTATCGAAAAGCTCCGCGCGCGAAAGCGCGGGCGACGAAGCGGGAGCCCGCGATCCATGAGCTTGCTGGAAACAGCGGTCGCGCGGCCCGTCGCGACCACGCTGCTGATGGCTGGTTTGACCATGCTCGGAGCGGTCGCTTTTTTTCTGCTGCCCGTGGCGCCGGTTCCTCAAATCGACTATCCGATGATCAGCGTCGTCGCTTCCATGCCGGGCGCCAGTCCGCAGACCATGGCGGCATCCGTCGCGACACCGCTCGAAAAACGTCTCGGCAAGATCGCCAGCGTCAATGAAATGACGTCGACGAGCTCACTCGGCGCGACGCGAATTTCGCTGCAATTCGATCTCGACCGCGACATCAACGGCGCCCAGCGCGACATACAAGCGGCGATCGCCGCCGCGCGCGCGGATCTGCCCGCATCATTGCGCAACAACCCGACCACGCGCGCCACCGGCCCGGCGGACGTGCCGGTCCTCACCCTCTCGCTCACGTCGAGCACGCTCACCCAGGGTCAGCTCTTCGACGCCGCGTCCAACATATTGCAGCAGAAGCTCTCCCAGGTGGCGGGCGTGAGCCAGGTTTCGGTGAGCGGGGGCGCTCTGCCGGCCGTTCGCGTAGAGCTCGATCCGCGCGCGCTCTTCAAATTCGGCATTTCCCTGGAAGATGTGCGCGCCGCCCTCGCAGCGACGAATTACAATGCTCCCAAAGGCGCGCTGACGACCGATGAGTGGCGCTTGCAAATCTACTGCAATGATCAGCAGCGCCGAGCCGCCGATTATGAGAATCTCGTGATCGCATATCGAAACGGGGCCACGATCAGGCTGCACGATTTGGCGGAAGTGGTCGATTCGGTCGAGGACTCGCGCAGCTTCGGCCTCGTCGACGATGTGCCGGGAATTCAAGTCAATGTCTCCCGAGCCCCAGGAGCGAACAACATAGAGATCGTCGATGGGGTCAGAGCTCTGTTGCCGGCGCTCAACGCCGCATTGCCCGCCGGAGCGGAGATGCGCGTCATGCGGGATCGGACATTGACGATACGCACCTCGCTGCATGAGGTCGAGCAAAGTCTCGTCATTGCCGTCGCGCTCGTGATCCTGGTCGTATTCCTGTTCTTGCGCGATTGGCGTTCGACCATCATTCCCGGCATATCGGTGATCGTGTCCCTGATCGGCTCGTTCGGGGCGATGTATTTATTGGACTACACCCTCGACAATCTTTCCCTGATGGCGTTGACGATCGCCACGGGGTTCGTCGTCGACGACGCCATCGTCGTCGTCGAAAATGTCGTGCGCCATATAGAGGCGGGCGCGCCACGACGACGCGCAGTGATCGATGGAAGTCGAGAAGTCGTCCCCACCGTGCTGTCCATGAGCCTGTCGCTGGTCGCCGTGTTCATTCCGGTGTTGTTCATGGGCGGATTCGTCGGCCGCATGTTGCACGAATTCGCGGTCACGCTGTCGGTCGCGATTCTCATCTCTCTCGCGCTCTCGATCACCGCGACGCCCATGCTATGCGCGCAGCTCATGCGCGGGCATCCCCCAAAGTCCTCGCTCTGGATCCTTCGAGCCAGCGAGCGGGCTTTTTCGGCTCTGCAGCGCGGATATGAAAAGTCGCTCGAAGTCGCGCTTCGGCGCCCGCGCCTGACGATGCTCACGCTTTTCGCCGCGATCGGGCTCAACTTCCACTTATTGGCGATCATTCCGAAAGGGTTTTTTCCGACGCAGGACACCGGGCGCATGAGCGGAGCCCTCGTCGCCGACCAGAGCGTTTCTTTTGCGGTGATGAAGACGAAGCTGGAGCAGGCTATCGCCCTGCTGAAGAGCGATCCGGCGATCCAAACGGTCGCGGGCACGATAGGGGGGAGCTCCTTTGGTCCGAGCGGCTCCGTGAATGTCGCGGATATGCAGGTCACTTTGAAGCCGCTTCGGGAGCGCGGCGTCTCCGCCGACGAAATCCTCACACGATTGCGTCCGAAGCTCGCCAAGCTCAGCGGAGCCGCCCTGTATCTTCAATCTACGCAGGACGTCCGCATCGGAGGACGCCCGAGCAACGCTCTCTATCAATATACTCTCCAGTCCGACAATCTCGAGGAGCTCCAATCCTGGGCGCCTCGAGTGACCGAGGCGCTGCGGCGCAATCCCGTATTGCAGGACGTGAGCTCGGATCAACAAGACAAGGGACTGCAAACCAGTGTCCACGTCGACCGGGCGACCGCATCACGCTTCAACCTCACTTCGGCGCAGATCGACAACACGCTCTACGACGCATTCGGTCAAAGACAGGTCTCGACCATTTACGAACCGCTCAATCAATATCATGTCGTGATGGAGGTTGCGCCGCGACACCGCCAGTCGGTGGTTTCTATCGACGATCTCTATCTCGGCGTGAGCCAGAACGCCTCTAATGCTTCATCGTCAGTCAAAGGGACGTCGCTCGCCACACAGACGCAGGTCTATTCGGTTCGCAACAACGCCGCGGGTGGCAATGCGGTCAATTCGGGCGCCGAAACAATGGTGCCTCTCCCCGCTTTCAGTCGCCTGGATGCGGGAAAAACGCCGCTCCAGGTCAATCATCAAGGTAATTTCGCCGCGATCACCATCTCTTTCAATCTCACGGAGGGTAAGTCGCTCAGCGACGCGACGCGAGCGATCGACGAAACCATGGCGGCGATCGGAGCGCCCGCGACGATTCACGGCGTTTTCGCGGGCGCTGCGGCGAGCTATCAGGACGCCCTCGCCAATCAGCCTGTGCTGATCGCGGCGGCGCTGATGACGGTCTATATCGTGCTCGGGATCCTCTACGAGAGCTTTTTTCATCCGATCACGATTTTGTCGACGGTTCCATCCGCGGGCGTGGGCGCTCTCCTGGCTCTCATGGTCTGTAAGACGGACTTGAGCATCGTCGCGATGATCGGAGTGTTGTTGCTGATCGGAATCGTGAAGAAAAACGCAATCATGCTCATAGATTTCGCGATCGACGCGAAGCGTCGGAACGCGCTCGAGGCGGCGGAAGCGATCCGGCAAGCCTGCGTTTATCGGTTTCGACCGATCCTGATGACGACGATCGTCGCGCTTTTGAGCGCCGTTCCTTTGGCGTTCGGAACCGGCGAGGGATCGGAGATACGAAGGCCGCTCGGCATCGCGGTCATAGGCGGTTTGATCATGAGCCAGTTTTTGACGCTCTACACGACGCCGGTGATTTATCTTTATGTCGATCGGCTGCAGAATTGGCGACCTTCGATCCGGTTTTGGACCGAACGATTCCCGAGGACGCATGGTGGACCTCGAATCGGCTCCTAGAGCGTTCCGGCCGAAGCGGACACCGGTTCGGGCGTTGGAAATGCGTCAAAACAAAAAACTTTAGTCGCCGCCTCCGCTATTCTGAGATCGTGTCCGACAGCTCGGACAAACACGAGTTCATCGACGACGGGCCGAGAATCCGATCGTCCGCGCTATTCCTTTGCTCTCCGTGAGGACCATCTCGAAGTCTTTCGTACTGGTGGGAGCGGCCGCAAACACAAGAATTTTTTTGCAGAATCCACGTCTCAAAAAGACAAACGACCTTGTTTCCCTGCGAGGCAGGCTCATCCATTTCATATAGATAAATAACTACGCATTTTTATTCTCCTTATGAACTCGCTATGCTGACGTAATTAGTGATTTCATGTTGCGCGCGTCGCATAATTACGCCTACTATTCCAATGGTTTGAAAAGCATGCCGCCACACGACGCGCTTCGGCGCGTCCATTCGCGCGTTCGCGAATCGCCACTTCTTTCATTTGGAGAAGAATTCATGATTTTCCCCGCCGACGCCCGCTCCGCTCGGGAAAAACCGCGTCGTCATTATCGACGGTCGAAGCAGATCGGCGCCAGCGCATCGGCGCTCGCCCTAGCGATCATGACGTTGCCGGCGCGCGCCCAGACAGTGGCGGCCGAGTCGAAGCCGCGCGAAGCGGCGATAGAGGATGTCATCGTGACCGGCACACGCGACTATGGCGTCAAGGCGCGCGAGAGCACGGCGCCCGTCACTGTCGTCAGCGGCGAGCGGCTCAAAGCCACGGGTCGCACCAATCTCGTCGATGCGCTTCAACGTCTCGATCCGTCCTATTCGATCTATGGAGTCGGCGGCGATCTCAACAATCTCGTGCGCTCGCCGCGACTGCGCGGATTGACTGCCAGCCATGTGCTGGTGCTCGTCAACGGCAAGCGGCGTCACGGCACCGCCAATCTATCGTCTTCGGGCTTCACCAAAGGCGCAGCGGGCGCCGATCTCGACCTCATTCCGGTCGCGCTCGTCGATCATATCGAAATTCTCGAGGACGGCGCCGCCGCCCAATATGGCTCGGACGCCATCGCTGGCGTCATCAACATCATATTGAAGGCCGACTCCGACGGCGGCGGCGTCTCGGCCCTCGTCGGCTCCTATGGGCAAAGCTATAATCCGAACACGCATGGCAATGGGCTGACGCGCAATCTGCAGGCGGACAAGAGCTTCGCGATCGGCAATCAGGGTTTTCTGACGTTAGGCGCCGATCTTACATCTCATCTGCACAGCAATCAGACCGGGCCCGATCGCACATCGGACGGGACGGGCCTGCGCGTCGGCCCCGGAACCGCCTATCCCTGGGTCGATCCCAATGTCGCGGCCATCATCGGCGACGCCGCCTATATCAATGGCTCGGCCGGCCTCAACGCCGGCTATGAATTCGACAATGGCGTCCAGCTCTATCTCTTCGGCACGGGCGCGGGCCGTCGCGGCGACGCGTTCCAGAACTACCGCGCGCCCAATCTCAACGGAACGGCCGCAAACAAGATCATCGATCCGTTGGGCTTCGTGCCGGCCGAGACCATCCATGAGGAGGATTGGTCGCTGACAGGCGGCGCGAAGGGTAAGGTCTTAGACGATGTGAGATGGGATCTGAGCCTCACCTATGGCTCCGACAAGATCGACGTCGGCCTCGACCATTCCGCCAATGTATCGCTGTTCAACGATACGCTCACGGCCTTCGGCGCCGGTTGGACGCCGCGCCAATTCTATATCGGCCAATATTTGCGCACGCTGCGCACGATCAATCTCGATCTCGGCAAGGAGGTAGCGCCGAGCTTCCTGCCGGCGCCCGTCAACATATCGATCGGCGCCGAGAATCGTCACGAGACCTATGGGGTGCGGCGCGGCGATTTCTTCTCCTATTACTCGTCGGGCCCGGCGGCCTGGGTCGGCATAAGGCCGACGGACGAGAGCGATCACAGCCGCGAATCCTTCGCCGGCTATGTCGATTTCAGCAGCAAGCCGCTGCCGGACTGGAAGATCGACATAGCAGGCCGCTACGAGACCTTCAGCGACTTCGGCGATACGATCAACGGCAAGCTCTCGACGCGATACGATATTTCGCCAAGGATCGCATTGCGCGGCACGGTCAGCACCGGATTTCGCGCGCCGACGCTCGCGGAGGAGTTCTTCTCGCAGACGACCGTCTCTCCGACCACGGCGACCGTGGTGCTGCCGCCCAACTCCTCGGCTGCGCGCATCGCCGGTGGACAACCGCTGAAGCCCGAAAAGTCGACGAACATCAGCCTCGGCGTCGTGACCGAACCATTGAATGGCCTGCATGTCTCGGTCGACGCCTATCAGATCGATCTGCGCGACCGCGTCGTGACGACAGGCTCACTGACGGGTCCGACAGCGCTCGCTGCGATCACGGCGAGCGGCAATTCATTTCAGCCCGGCGCCGTCGGCACGGTCAGCTTCTTCGTCAACGGCGCCTTCACGAGAACGCGCGGCGTCGATGTGAAAGCCGATTACGCCTATGATCTCGGCTCCTATGGCGCATTGCGTTTCGACGCCGCGGCGAGTTTCATAGAGACGACGATCCTCTCCGTCGCCGCGGCGCCCGCGGCCTTCAATGGCGCGCCCTTGCTCAACGCCGCGGCGCGCTCGAACATCGTCGATGTGACGCCGCGCACGAAGGTGGTGTTCGGCGGCTCCTACCTCTACGACTCATGGACCTTCTCGCTGCATTTCACACAATATGGAAACATCAGCCAGACGGTGGCGTCGCCATTCACCGGCAGCGCTCCTTTCTTCACCAATGTCATCACGCCGAAATTCATTACGGATGGCGAGATCGCCTATGATTTCGGCTCGGGACTGCGTGCGGCGATCGGCGGCAATAATCTCTTCGGCGTGCGGCCCGACCAGACCGTGCCATTCTCGCGCAACCAAGGCGCCGCCATCTTCCCGGTGTTTTCTCCATTCGGCGTCAATGGCGGCTATTATTATGCGCGCGTTTCGCTCAGGTTTTGACCTTTCGAATCGGCTCTGGCGCGGGCAATGATCGACCAACGGTCAAAGCGAAGCAGGGCATCCAAGGCAGACGTAGCGTCGGCCGCCGGGAATTGCGTTCATGCCTCTTAAAGCCCCCGGCTTCGCCGGGGGATTTCCAGTCCTCGGCCAGCTGGAACATATTGGAAAGGAGCGCGTGAACGCGATTGGCGACGATCTCCCCGCCGCGAACGATACGCCGTCCTTGACGCTTCGTTTTCTCGTCCTTCGCCGTCTTGCCGGCAGCGATGTCCCGCATGACGCGCGAAATGTCCTGGCGCTCGACGTCGGAGACCTTCAGCGCGCCGATCAGCGGCTTGATGTGATTTTGCAGATTGCGCTTATCTCGAGCCAAAGCCGAGGGCCTTTTGTGAGGCCCCGCATACTCCTCGAGATAGCGCTCCCCCAGTGCCGCGACGTCGGCACGGATCGCTCGTGAGATCGAAGCTGGGCCGGATTTTCTTCCGAGGCGATCAATCCACGTAGGCGACGCACTTCGTTTTTCGCCTGCTCGGCGGTGAACTCGACGCGGTGTCGGCCGATCGTCACGCGATGGTCTCGACCGCCCTGGCTGTATTGCAGGAGGTAGATGCGGCGGCCCCCTTTAGGGATCACCTTGCTGCCAAATCCGGGAATCTCGCTGTCCCTTTCTAGCAAGGGGACAGCAAAAAGGAGGAGGCAAGTCGCAGCGTATCCGAGCGTAGAGCTGCCGAAGGCGGCTCCGCCCGTGCGGCCTGCTAACCCGTTGATTTATCGTAGTCTAGCGTGGATTTTCGTAGGCGGGAGTGGTGCCAGGGGCGGAATCGAACCACCGACACTGCGATACGCAATCGCGTGCTCGTGAAAATGGGCAGATCTACGAATTGCGGATAGCTCAGAAAGCCAATCTTTTCATTGCCGGTATATGAGGCCGGCATGTTCGACATGTCGTGATCGGCTGTGAGCTGGCGGGCGGCGCGCGCGTCGAAGGCGCCGATGGCGATGAGCGTGGCGAGAGCGACGAAACCTTCGCCGAAGTGGCGGCGATCGAGAACGTCCATGGCCCCTCCTTCATTTTCACGGACATTGTGGCGCCGATCCGTCCGCCATCGCCGCTGGAAAAGCTGCGTGGCGATAGGCGTGACGCGCGTCTCGCGTGGAGCGGCGCTGGCCTCGTCGATCAGATGCTGTCATTCGCTTGATTTGCGCTACAGCCCACTAGGCGGCGGCTTGTCATCAAACGGAGATATTTATCGCATGTAAGTGCGTCGATCTAAGCGGAAGGCGGCGTGCGAGTGGGCGGAGTGCGCCTCGCCGCCGTCACAAAAAAGTCGTATTGGGTCGACTGAAAGCTCGCTCGCGAGTGGGCGTCGGGATTACGTCCGTTGGCGGATGTCTTGCTCTTTCGTCGCGTCGGACTGGGGTAGCTGGCATGTCGGATCAGGGTTCGCCGACTCCAGAGCGCGGCCGGGGGTCGGACTGGCTCGCAGTCGCCCGGCCGCTCGAGGTGAGATGGCTGGTCGGCGTAACGTTAATGGTGCCGGCGCTTCTCGCCGTGGGCGTCTACTTGCTGCGCCATACGCCGTCGTCGTCCTTTCCGAGGACGCAGGATTCGATAATCGAGGTCCGCTTGCTTCCTCCGCGCGAGCAGGTCGACCGCCCGCAGGAGCCGGCGCCGCCGAGGAACGGGATGGCGTCCGCTATGCTGTCCGAGCGATCCCTCGAACATTCCGAGCGGACCGTTGTCGCCCCGGACACGAGGCCGACGCAACGGGAACGGACCGTCGACACAACGTCTGTCGCAGAGGTTCCCGCTGCATCCTCGACCCGAATGCTCGCTTCGGACAATCGAGCGGCGATCGCCTTCCAAAAGGCGCTGCTGGCCCATATCGCCCGGTTTCGGCGGTATCCGGAAGAGGCACGGCGGGCAGGGCAGCAGGGAACGGTGCAAGTGCTCTTCGCCATGCGGCGGGACGGCGCCGTCACCGATGTGCAGATTCGGACCAGCTCTGGCCAGAGCGCTCTCGATGCGGCGGCTGCCGAAACGATCCGGCGGGCGCAGCCGCTGCCGAGAATCCCCCGCGAACTGCCCGACCGGCTGACGATTCTCGCGCCGATCGCTTTTGATATGCTCTGACGCGCGGACCATTCGTCGCAGGAATGGCGAGCGCAGATCGGAACGCGACGCGGCGGCGTCGTTGCGGATCGTAGGTGTTGAGAGTCATGGGCATCGATTTGTCGGTCAAACGGGTTTCTGCGACCGGGCGGGGGTCTTCCATGGGCGAGGCCGATCGCGTCCGCGCCGCGAGGTCGTCGTTCCTGCCGTCGGTTTTCGTAATGGCGTGGGTCGCCGCTTTCGCCTATGCGGCGTCGGCCCAGGACGAGGGCGCGCGGCAGGAGCCGACCCGCTTCTACGACATTCCCACGCAGTCGCTCGCGAGCGCGCTGGAGGCCTATGGCCAGGCGGCCGGCGTGCAAGTGCTCTTCGAGAGCCGCTCTGCGGCCGGACGCCGATCTGCGCCTCTGCATGGCAGCTTCACGGCGGACGCCGCGCTCGAGCGTCTTCTGGCGGGAACCGACGTCAAAGCTCGCTATGTCGGGCCCAATGCGATCACGCTCGAGCCGCTTGCGGCCCTCTCTGATTTGCCGCCTGCTCATCCTCTCGCCTCTGCTGATATGTCTCTAGATCCGCTGCAAGTTCAGGCGTCGAGGGACGGCGACCAAGAACAGGCGCTCTTGCGAGATTATAGTGACGCCGTCCGCAACGACATCGAGAGGGCTCTACGCAGAAATGCGCGGACGCGCTCGGGAAACTACCGTATCGGCGTCAAGCTTTGGGTGGACGATGCGCGCAGGGTCGAACGCGCTCAACTGTTCCAGTCGACCGGCGACAGCGAGCGGGACGCCGCGGTGAGCGCCTCTCTTCAAGGGCTTCTCATCAGCCGGGACGCGCCGACACATCTGCCGCTACCCGTTCGCGTCCTGGTCGTCGTCAAATCGCTCAAATAGACGCGGCGGTTCCCGATGACCGTCGAGATCGTGTCGCCACGGCGGCCGAACCGCGTCCGCATGGAGGATATTCGACGACGCCTCGAGCGGGGCTGTCATCAATTCGTCGTTCAACGCCGTTAGTGACTGCATGCTCTCGAGGTCTTGAGAGTCGGCGTCGTCGGGGCCCGAGTTCCGTGATACAGACCAATCGTGCGCGTTTGTGCAGTCAGCTCGTCGAAAGCTACGACGAATTGCTGAGACGACTCACGAGGCGGTTGGGCTCGTCGGATTTCGCATACGAAACGCTTCACGAGACATTCCTGCGATTGGACCGGGTGGGCGAGGCGGCGGACGTTCGAAGCCCGAAGGATTATATTTTTCGCACGGCCGTCAATATCGCCAAGGATCACAAGAAAGCCGGGCGCAATCGCGTGAGCGCTGCTGCGGTGGACGCAATTCTCGACATTTGCGACGAAGCGCCAGGACCAGCCCAGATCGCCGAAGCGCGCTCCGAGATCGAAGCTTTCACGCGCGCGATGGCCGAGCTGTCGCCGCGCCGCCGCGAAGTGCTGAGGAAAATCGCCGTCGAGGGTCGGACGGCGCAAGAGGTCGCGACCGGTCTGGATGTCACCACCCGAACCGTCGAGGCTGATCTCAGATATGCTTTGACGCATTGCGCGGATCGCTTGAGTCGCAAACGCGTGCTTCGGCTGGGGGGGCCACGGCCGAAGTCATGACGACGCGGCTGCGCCGTGGCGACGCGCCCCGAGAGAAGGGCGCGCTGCGCGCCGTCCAAAAACTCTCCGGCAAAATCGTCTCTCTTTTCTCCATCGCGTTTCGGGATAGGCGCGCGCCAGTCGTCTGATGTTCAGAAGGACTGGACTCTTTCGCGAGCGTCGGAGCGGACCTTCGACGACGAGAGCGGATGTCGTCTCGTTCGCGACGGCTTCGGTCGAGTCGACGACCCGATCGGACGGTTCCGCGCAGGACCGAAAAATGCGATGCGAGAAGATTGCTCCAAACCCATAGAATCGCATAAAGCTACGCGACGCTCTCGCCTTCTGAGGGAGGATTCTGGCGTGGCCGGCGCCGACGACGAGCCTCGAACCGTGAATGAGCCGGCCGATACGTGCGAGCCTCGCCCCCTGCTGGACGAAGCCCTAGGCTGGATCGCGCGACTGAAAGCCGGCGAGCCCTCTGCCGCGGATCTCGAAGAACTGCAGCATTGGCGCGCGCAGAGCCCTCTTCACGAAGAGGCGTTTCGGGACGCCGTGCGCGTCTGGCGTCTCATCGGCGTAGCCGGCCGGGAGCTGGCCGCCGAAGCGAGCGAGAAGACTGCCTCGCCGCCGCAAATAATGTCGCCGCGCCGGGCGCTGTCGCGTCGCGCGTTTGTCGGGGGCGCGATCGCCGCCTCGGTCGCCGGGGTCGCGCTCCTGCGCCCGCCGCTCGATCTATGGCCATCGCTCAAAGAACTCTCCGCCGACTACCGCACGGGCAAAGGCGAGCGGCGAGTGGTGGCCCTCGCTCCGGACGTTTCCCTGGAGATGAACACCCAGACGAGCATCGCGGTGAAACCGACGGAGGCGGCGTTACAGATCGAGCTGATTTCCGGGCAGACTGCGGTCTCCGTCGACCTGCCGCAGTCGCGGCGGCTCGTCGTCCTCGCAGCCGGGAGCAAGATCACGGCGAACCAAGCGCGCTTCGATGCGCGTTGCATTGATGGCGTCGTCTCGGTGAGCTGCCTCGAGGGCTCGGTGAGCGTCGAGCACGGCGAGTTCGCGCTGCGCTTCGGCAAGGACGAGCAGGTGTCTTATGGCGCCGACGGCGTCATGCGATCCTCGCGCGTCGATCCGCGTCGAGTGACCGCCTGGCAGGAGGGATTGCTGCTCTTTCACGACACGCCGCTCGCCGAGGTCATAGAAGAGGTCAATCGCTACCGTCCGGGCAAGATCATCATCGCCAACGCCGATTTGAGCCGACGCATCGTCGACGGCGTTTTTCGAGTCGATCGGCTCGAGGTTCTCGTGGAGCAGGTTCAGCGCCTGTTCGGAGCCCGCGCGCTGGCGCTTCCGGGCGGTGTCGTCCTTCTCGGTTGACCGGCCGCCGCACCACGGTGCGCAAATGCGATCCTCCCGAAATTCTCGCCGATCCGATCTCGCGAGGTGAGGGATCAGTATTTTTTCGCAATTTGATTTTCGGGTCCGGGCTAACCGAATCGTCTTTCCAACGAGGGAGTGCGTTTGATCGTCGCACCGGGCGGCGATCGACTGCCGGGAGCGTGCCTCCCGCGTTGGTGAGGAACCGAATGGTCTTGTCCAGTAGTGGGCCGAGCAGTCGCGCATATGCGCGGTTTCGAAGCGATGTCGGTCGTGACTTTCTCGCGGTTCTAGTGATGTGCGGCGGCCTGTCGGCGTCGACCGCGGCTTGGTGCATGGGAAAAGCGCAGAGCGCTGCGGCCGGAGGCGCCGCCGAGGCGACGTCCCCGGGAAAGGCGGCCACGGAGACGACAGCGCCCAAGCGGCCTGCCTCCGCGAAGGCGGCGTCGGAGAATTCCGCGTCGTCGGCGCGTTTCGATATCGATGATTTCGTCGTCGACGGAGCCGATCGACTGACGCAGCTCGAGGTCGAGGAAGCGATCTATCCATTCGTCGGCCCGGGTCGCACTGCCGCCGATGTCGAAAAAGCGCGCGCGGCCCTCGAAAAAGCCTATCACGACAAAGGCTTTCAGACGGTCGCCGTATCCGTTCCGCAACAAAATGCGCAAGGCGGCGTCATTGCCCTCAAGGTCGCCGAGCTCAAAATCGGCCGCTTGCGCGTGAAGAGCGCGCGCTTCTTCGACATCGACCAGATCAAGGCCAAGGCGTCCTCTCTAAAGGAAGGAACCGTGCCGAATTTCGGCGAGGTGACGAAAGACATCGTCGCGCTCAACCAATGGCCGGACCGGCGCGTGACGCCGGCATTACGCGCCGGCGTCGCGCCAGGCACGGTGGATGTCGATCTCGAAGTCGAAGACAAGTTTCCGCTCCATGCGAATATGGAGTTCAACAATCGCCGCTCGCCCAACACGACGCCTCAGCGGATCATCGGCACGGTGCGCTACGATAATCTTTGGCAGCTCGGTCATTCGCTGAGCTTCACCTATCAGGCGGCGCCGCAGAAACGCTCCGACGCCGAGGTCTTCTCCGCCTCCTATCTCGCGCGCGTGCCGGACGTCGATTGGCTGGCGGTGCTCGCATATGGGCTCACCTCGACGAGCGATGTCGCCACCGTCGGCGGCGTGAATGTCGTCGGGCCGGGCCAGACTGTCGGATTGCGCGCTGTGATGTCGCTGCCGGCGATCGAGAATTTGTATCATTCCGTCTCGGTGGGGCTCGACTATAAGCATTACGGCGAGGTCGTCAGGATCGGAACCGAAACTTCATCCTCCTCGCCGATCACCTATTATCCGCTCGTGGCGACTTACAACGCCACCTATCAGACCGAAAATTTCACGACACAGCTCAACGCATCGTTCACTCTGAACATGCGTCCCGCGAGCAGTGACGCGACCGCATTCGATAATAAGCGCGCCTATGCGTCGGGAAACTTCACGCACTTCAACCTCGATGTCTCGCATCTGCAGGAGCTGCCGGACGGCTTCCAAGGCTATGGCCGGATCATCGGCCAGATCGCCGACGGGCCATTGGCGTCGAGCGAGCAGATCAGCGTCGGTGGTCTCGACACCGTGAGGGGCTATCTCGAATCCGAGGTCCTCGGCGACACCGGAGCCGCCGGCACGGTGGAGCTGCGCAGCCCCAACATCGGCGAAATTCTGCAGGATGCGTTCAAACGCGAAGCCGGCGCGGATCGCCTGCCGGTGAGCCTGTTCAACGAGTGGAGGCTGTTCGGCTTCGTCGACAAGGGGGTCGTCGAAGTCATTCATCCGCTGGCCGAGCAGCAGGCGCATTTCAATTTGTGGAGCTATGGCTTCGGGGCGCGCATCAAGCTGCTCGACCATGTGAGCGGCATGTTCGTCTATTCGATGCCGATGATCAGCCAACTCTATACGCAGGCGAAGGAGCCGCGCCTGAACTTCCGTGTCTGGGGTGAATTCTGATGACGACGATGACGTTCGACATGCCCATTCGATCCGAGCTACGAGGCCGTCAATCGGCGCTCGAGTTCGCGCGCCGCCGCTTCCGCATCGCCTCGATGCTCTTTTGCGTCGCTACGATGATGACATTGTGGTCGTCCTCCGCATTCGCCTGGTGGAACGACGAGTGGCAGCTGCGCAAGAAAATCACCATCGACGCCAGCGCCTCCGGAGCCAATATCACGGATCCGATCGGCGCGACGCCGGTGCTGGTGCGACTGCACATAGGCAATTTCCGCTTTTCCTCGGCCAAAGAGGACGGCGGCGATTTGCGCTTCGTCGCCGGCGACGACAAGACGCCGCTCAAGCATCACATCGAGAAATTCGATCCACTTCTAGGCGAGGCGTTGATATGGGTGGCCGCGCCGAATGTGCAGCCCGGCGCAAAGACGGACATATGGTTGTACTATGGCGACAAAAAAGCCGTCTCGACCGCTGATCCGAAAGGCGCCTATGATGCGGACACCGCGCTAGTCTATCATTTCGCGGAGCGCGGAACGCCGGCGCTCGACTCGTCGGTGTGGGGCAACAATGCGTCGAGTGTCGGTCAGCCGGCCGATGGCGCGATCATCGGCGGGGGCTTGCGGCTCGACGGCCGCGCGCCTCTTATTCTTCCCGCGTCTCCGCCCTTGGCGCTCGCCGCCGGCGGCGCTTTTACCTTTTCGGCTTGGGTCAAGCCGGCGACGCTTGCGTCCGATGCGACGCTCTACAGCCGCCGCGACGGCGCCGACGCATTGACGATCGGCCTCGACAATGGCGCGCCTTATGTCGAGGTGACGACAGCGGGCGCGGTCACCCGCAGCGCCGTCGGCGCGCCTTGGACTGCGAACGCTTGGCGGCATCTCGCCGTTGTCGCTGGCGCGGGGCGCCTCTCGCTCTATGTCGACGGCCGTGCCTATGCGACGCTCGACGCCAGCGTTCCAGAGCTTCGCACGAGCGCTGCGATCGGCGGCGAAGCGGGCGCTCCTGGCTTCGTCGGCGATATCGACGAATTGCAGATCGCCAAGAGCGCGCGTCCGGCCGGTTTCATCAAATTCGCTGCGATCGGACAGGGACTGGATCCATCCAAGCTCATCTCCTTCAGCGTCGACGAAGAGACCGCGAGCTGGTTGTCCGGCTATATGGTGATCATCTTGAAGTCGGTGACGCTCGATGGATGGATCATCATCGGCCTATTGATGATCATGGCGGCGATCAGCTGGCTCGTCATGATCGACCGCGCGACCTATTTGAACAGGCAGGCGAAGGCCAATGCGCAATTCATGAAGAGCTTTCGCGAGCTCGCGACCGATCTGACCGCGCTGGATCACAGCGACGATGAGGATGTGGCGACTTTGGGCGGCCGCATCAGCGAGCGGGACGCAGACAGCATGCGGCCATCCTCGCTCTACCGAATCTATCATATCGGCGCTTCGGAGATCCGTCATCGCTTCATCGCCTCCGGCGTGCGCAGGGGAGCGCTTTCCGGACCGTCGATCGCGGCGATCCGGGCGGCGCTCGACAGTGGGGTCGTCAAGGAGACGCAACAGCTCAATCGGTTGATGGTCGTGCTGACCATAGCGATCTCGGGCGGGCCGTTCCTCGGGCTGCTCGGCACAGTCGTCGGCGTCATGATCACCTTCGCGGCGATCGCTGCGAGCGGAGATGTGAATGTCAATGCGATCGCGCCGGGCATCGCCGCGGCGCTGGTGGCGACCGTCGCCGGCCTCGGCGTCGCCATCCCCGCGCTGTTCGGATACAATTATCTCATCTCCCGCATCAAAGATCTGACGAGCGACATTCACGTCTTCGTCGACGAATTCGTGACGCGCATGGCGGAATCCTATTCGGAAGACCGGCTCGAGGTCGTCGAGCGGCGAATTGCGGGGGAGTGACGCCGATGAAGATGCAAGACGAAGCCAAGCCCTATGACGATATCAACATCACGCCGATGCTCGATCTCGCCTATGTTCTGCTGGTGATCTTCATCATCATGACGACGGCGACGGTGCAGGGCCAAAAGGTCAATCTGCCGAAGGCCTCCGCTGCTCCGAGCCTCGCCACGCAAACGACTAAAGCGATCACCATCGCCAACGACGGCAAGATTTTTCTCGACACGATTCCCGTCACCCTGCCGGAGCTGGAGCAGCGGCTCATCCAGCAGAAGGCGCTGACGCCGGAGTTTCCGATCGTGCTGCGCGGCGACGCGCAGGCGCAATATCAAAGCGTGATGGATGTTCTCGATCTCTTGTCGCGTATCGGCCTCACGCAAGTAGGGCTCGCCACCAAGCCGCTGGTGAAGTGAGCGACCGCGCACGAAATTCGGAGACGGCGTCATGAATTCGTCGACTGGACAAAGTTATCGTCGGCCGGAGCGTGAAGCTTTCCAGCATCGTAATGACGCGGCTGTGAGAGGCTGGCTGCGCCGCCATCGGGCGACGATCGCGGTCGGTGTCGCGGCTCTGTCGATCATCGTCGTCGTCGTCCTTTCCGGACATGACGATCTTCCGCCGCCTCGCCGAATTCACGAACTTTCCATCGTCAATATTCTTCAGCCGCCCCCTCCGCCTCCTCCCCCTCCGCCCGAGCAGAAGATGATCGAGCAGACGAAGGTCGACCAGCCGGAGTTCCAGGAGCCGAAGCCAGTCGATGAGCCGCAGAAGGCGGCGATCAAGGATGCGAAGAACGATCCGCCGCCAGGACCGCTCTCGCTCGACGCCAAAGCGCAGGGACCCGGCGATCTGTTCAATCTCGGCGGCAAGCCGGGTGGAAATCCTTATGGCGGCTCCGGCGGCGGAAGCGGATGGGGTTGGTATGCGTCAATGGTGCAATCGCAGCTTCGTTCCGCTCTCGAAGCGCACAAGCGGACGCGCAAAGCGACGATGCACGGCAATATCCGCTTATGGGCGGATCAGTCCGGTCGCGTGACCAGAGTGCAGCTCAACGGAACGACCGGCGACGCCGAGCTCGACGCGGTTCTCCGCAATGAGGTGTTCGGTAATCTCACTCTGCATGAGCCGCCGCCAAAAGGCATGCCGATGCCGATGATTATTCGGATCACCGAGCAGCGTCCGAGTTGATCGGCGCAGATAGTTTCAATCGAAGCCACGCATCGGGGCTGAAGAGTGCTGGGGAGTTTCATGTTCGAGAGAAAGTCGGGAGCGCGTCGCAGTTCGTTGGTCTTCGTCGCGTCTCTTTGCGCATGCGCAGGCTCGGCTCCGGTTGTCGCGCAGGATGCCGCGGACGAGGGAAAGACCGCGGAGCCGAAGCCGGCCAGAGTGTCGCGAGCCAAGCCGCTATCGCCCAATGCGACGATCAATCTGGTCAATCTTCTCGTCAAGCAGGGTGTGCTGACGGAGGAGCAAGCGAAGTCGCTCGTCGAGCAGGCGGCCAATGAGGCCTATGTGCAGCGCCAAGCGGCGAAGGATGCGACTGTGAAAGCGGGTGATGCGGCGAAAATCGCGGCCGCCGCCGCGACCGCCGCGTCGCCGCCGGGCGTCAAACATGTGACCTATGTGCCGGAGGTGGTGAAGCGGCAATTGCGCGAGGACATCAAGAAAGAGGTCATGGCGCAGGCCGAGAAGGAAAATTGGGCCTCGCCCGGCAAATTTCCGGAATGGGCGTCGCGCATCCGGTTCTATGGCGATATGCGCCTGCGATATCGCGGTATCTACTATCCCAGCGGAAACGATCAATACGACGCCGTCAATTTCAACGCGATCAACACTGGCTCGCCCTATGATGTGAGCAAGACCAACCCCTATTACTATCCGACCTATGACGTCACGCAGAATCGCGATCAATTCCGCTTTCGCGGCCGTCTCGGAATGGTCGCCGATCTTCACGATGGCTTTTCGGCCGGCTTGCGCTTTGCGGGAGGCGAGAATAATTCGCCCGTGTCGCAGAACCAGACCTTCGGCGCGAACGGCGGCAATTTCTCGAAATATTCCTTATGGATCGATCGCGCTTTCTTCAAATATCAGCCGCTCGAGGAAATTTCTCTCACCGCGGGACGAATGGACAATCCATTTTGGTCGCCGACCGATCTCGTCTGGTATCGAGACATCGGCTTCGACGGCTTCGCGGCGCAGGGCAAATACGAGATCGCCGAAGGAATCACCTCTTTCGTCGCCGGTGGAGCCTTTCCGGTTTTCAACACGGATCTGAACGCGGGAGTCAATTTGCCGGCCTATAACGGCGGCCCTCCGACGAAGCTGCCGAGCCACGATAAATGGCTTTTCGCGGGGCAACTCGGCGTCGCCGCCAAGCTCGATGATGATTATGCGTTCAAGATCGCCGCCGCCTATTATGATTTCAGCAAGGTGCAGGGAGAATTGTCGAGCCCTTGCCGCGTCTATAGCGCATCGGACGGGTGTGATACGGATCTGACCCGGCCGTCTTTCGCGCAACGCGGCAATACCTACATGCCGCTGCGCTCGATCATCAGCGACACTTCGAACAGTGGCGGGACGACCAGTCAATATCAATATTTCGGGCTCGCCCAGCAGTTTCGGCCGTTCGTCGCCTCCGGCGAGATCGACTTCGGACATTTCGATCCGGTTCATGTCGTTCTGAATGGCGAGTATCTGGTGAACACGGCCTTCGACGGAAGGATCAGGCCGGATATTCTCGCGAACAATCTGACAGGGGCATTCCAGATGAGCGCCAACGAGTGGTACCCCGGCAATTACGTGGGCGGGAAATACGGCTATCTCGCGAGCGCAACTGTCGGACATAGGGAAATTCGTCGTCTCTGGGATTGGAATGTCTTCGCCGGCTACAAATATCTCGGGTCGGATGCGATGGTGGACGCGTTCGTCGACGCCGACTTCGGACTCGGCGGCACGAATCTGAAGGGCTATTTCGTCGGCGGGAATCTCGGAGTCGGCAAGAATGTGTGGCTGTCGCTGCGCTGGATGAGTGCGAATAGCATCTCCGGAGTCCCTTACGCCGTCGACGTTCTGCATGTCGATCTCAACGGGAAGTTCTGATGATGCGAGTTCCGATGTTTTTTATCGCCGTGTCGCTCGCAGCCTCGACGATCACGGGCGCACGAGCGGACACGGAAGCGGACCGGCTTCGCGAGGCTTTGCGCGGCGCGATCACGCAACAGCGTGTGCTGGAGGATCAGCGCGCAGCGCTACAGGCAAAGCTCACTGAGGCGGAGAGCGAACGAGCGCGACTCAAGGACCAGGTTGGAGCGGCCAAGGCGGAAGTCAAGCAAGTCGTGAAGCAGAATCGCGAAGCAGTGGAGGAGTTCAATCGACGCATCGCAGAGCGCGACGAGACCTTGGAAAAGTGGAAGGCGGCCTATGAGGAGGCCGCCGATGTCGCGCGGGCCAAAGACGCGGAGCGCGCCAAATTCGAAGCGCAGGCCGCAGCATACAAGGCGAACGTCAAGAGCTGTAACGCCAAGAATGTGGAGCTGGCGAAGATCGGCCGCGATTTGCTGGAGCGCTATGAGGCGGCGAATTTCGCGGATCTCGCTGTGGCGAGCGAGCCGCTCACGGGCGTGCGGCGCGTCGAAATCCAAAATCTCCTGCAGGATTACAACGACAAGATCCTCGATCATAAGGTGAAGCCATGAGTCATGTGTTGTTCCGCGTTACGAGCCTTCTCCGGGGGGCGCGCGCTGTCGGCCTCGCGGCCGTGATCGGCTCGCCGGTGGGTGCGCTGGCGGAAACGCCCCCGGGCGGCGCCGTCGCTCCCAAGCTCAGACCTGCGCCGCAGGCGGCGAGCAAGCCGAAAGCATCTCCGGAGGCCACGAACGTCGACGGCAGATCGCATGAGGATGTCGTCGCGCATATCGGCGACAGCGACATCACCTCTGCGCAATTGCGCGCGTATGTCGCGACGCTCGGCGCGCGCGAGCAGGCGGCGATCGCCAAAGAGCCGGCGCTGCTCAATCAGATGGTGCGTCTCATGCTCAACGAGCGCGTCGTGCTGCAGGAGGCGATCGCGAAGAAGTGGGACCAACAGCCGCATGTCGCGGCCCAGCTCGAGCAAGTGCGGGAGCGCGCGCTCGTAGAGCTCTATCTGCAGTCGGTGTCGATACCTCCGGCGAATTACCCGAGCGAGGAGGAGCTGCAGAAGACCTATGACGCAAATCGCAGCGTCTTCGTCGTTCCGCGGCAGTTTCAGCTCGGCCATATTTTCGTCTCGGCGCCGAAGGACGCCGACCGCGCGATCGAGGATAAGGCGAAGAAGGCGCTCGATGAGATCGAGCGCAAGTTGAAAGCGGCCGGGGCCGATTTCACGGCGGTAGCGCGCGCCGGAAATGACGCCAGCGATGGAGGCGATCTCGGCTGGTTGTCGGAAGGTCAGATTCGACCGGAGATCCGCAGCCGCGTGATGGGACTTGCCAAAGGCGCGGTTTCGGAGGCGGTCCGCCTCGACGACGGCTGGCACATCGTCAAGCTGATCGACACGAAGGCGTCCTACACGCGTTCACTCGCCGAAGCGCGCGAGCAGCTCGCACAACAAATGCGGACCGAGCGGGCGAACGCGCTGCGCCGCGCCTATGTCGCCGAGCTGCTGAAGAAGCGTCCGGCTGTCGTCAATGAAATCGCCTTGTCGAATCTGCTCGACAGCGTTCGAAAATAATTCCACGTGAAAGGTCGCTCATGTCCGAGATCCTCGTCACATCCTTGACGCTCGACGATCTGCGAGATCTTCTCCAGCAGGCGGGCTACCGCGTCGAAACCGTGTCCGATCCGGTCGCGAATGTCGCTTATCTGCGCTCGGCGACCAGCGGTCTCGCCTTCGATATTCGACCGGGCAATCGCTTGGTCGGCGATGAAAGCGTGCGTTTCGCCGATATGGCGTTCGTGTCCATTCTTCAAGTGAATGGTGAGTTGCCGCGAGACCTCGTCAACGACTGGAATGTCGCGCGACGGTTTTCGCGTCTCCAGTTGAGCGGGCCGTTCCTCGCGCTCTGCATGGATATTTCCATTGTCGGCGGCGTGACGAAAAGCCACTTGCGGGCCCATGTCGAAATCTGGGACCAGCTCGCGCAGGAGCTCATCGTCTATTTGCGTGATCGATTGCGCGGACCGCAGGCGAATGGGGCCGGTCGCAGCGTGGAGACGGACGCGGCGGCTCCGGCGAGCGGCGATCCGGCGACAGGATTCGGCACGCCCACGTCACATTGACATTCTCTCGCAAGACACATGGCATCGACATGACAGATCGCGCTCACGCTCCGATATCCCGAGGACATCGCTGCGGCTCGGCCGCCCGCCGAGAGTCGAAAGCATCGGCGCTAGGGCTCGTAAGGCCGCGGGCTCGGTCCTCGCGGCGCGTTCTGCTGTCGGGAGCGAGCGCGATCGCTTTGTCGCTCATCGTCTTGCAAGGGCTCGACGGCGCGGCGGCGCGGCCGCTCGGGCGCGCTTCCGGAGTGACCGCCGCGCCGACCGTCGCGGTCGACGCAGCGACGACAGAGGCGCAGCAGGCCGCGGCCATCGCCAAGCAGAGCCAGGGATCGCTGCTGCGCGCGACGCAGGCGATTCAGGCTATGCAAGCGGCGCAAGCGGCCGCGCGCGCGGCGGCGGCAGGGGCGACGAATTCGTCGATCGCCGATGGTCTCTCGGTCGGCGGCAATGGCAAGCTGCCGGGTCTCGTCTCCGATCCGCGCGTCGGAACGACGCCCGGACTCTGGATCAACGCCGATCTGCCGATACAGTCGGCCAGCGACGGCAAGACCACGGTGACCATCAAGCAGACGGCCGCACAGGCGGTGATGACCTGGCTCTATTACAATGTCTCGCCCAATACGACTGTCGTCTACGACCAGCAGGGCAATGCGAGCTGGGTGGCGCTCAACCGCATCGACGCGACGGGAACGCCCAGCCGGATCCTCGGCCAGATCAAGGCCGATGGAACAGTGCTCATCATCAATCCGAACGGCATTATTTTCGGCGCCGGCGCGCAGATCAACGTCCATTCGCTGATCGCCTCCTCGCTCGACATAGACGGAACGCCTGCGTCGAGCGTCTTCAACGGGACGGCCGCCTACAACAAGATGACGCTGCATGTCGACGGTCTCGGCGATATCGCTGCCTATGCGCCGCCGAACGAGATCGCGGCGAACAATAATTTCGTCGGCGGCAATGCGGGGCAGGGACTCTTTTCGATCGCGCCGCCGACCAGCGGGGCGACAATCGGCTACACCGCCGGCTTCGCCATGGGAACGATCGACGGCCAACTCCCCGCGGCGGCGGGAAGCGGCGCGCTCGTCGTTCAGAAGGGCGCGTTCATCGAGACATCGGTCAATTCGACGGGCGACGGCGGCTATGTCGCGCTGCTCGGCTCCAATGTGACGAATTCCGGCTCGATCACGACGAAGAACGGCCAGATCATCCTCGCCGCGCAGGGAACGGTGTCGCTCGCGGAGCCGCTTTCGACGGCGACCGGCGTGAATACGGCGATCCAACTCGGCACGTCCGCGGGGACCATCAATACTTCCGGGTCCACCTCTCCCGCTTCGTCCTACCTGGGTTCGGTGACCAACGACGGTCTGCTGTCGGCGCCGAGCGGAAATGTGACGGCCAGCGGCGGAACAATCCAGCAGCTCGCCGTGCTGGAGGCGACGACCAGCGTGACGCGTCCCGGCTCGATCAATCTCGCGGCCAGCAGCGTCGTCTTCGGGCCGGACAGCGTCACCGCCATTCTGCCGGACGAAGACAGCGGCGCGGTTCCGACCGGCACGGCGACGGCCGATTATTTCACGAGCAGCCTGCAGCCGAAGATCACGATTTCCAACGGAATCGCCGGCGGAACCGGCGTCGACTTCCAGCCCGGCTCGCTGCTGCGGGCGCCGAGCGCCGCGGTGAATCTGAGTGGATCCGATGTGCTGCTCGAGAGCGGCGCGGCGATCGACGTCTCGGGCCTCGCCGATGTTCGAGTCCCGATCTCCAATTTCCTCGTGACCATCCTCGTCACGCGGAACGAGATCGCCGATTCGCCGCTCGCCGCCGCGCTCATCGGCAAGACGGTGACGATCGACACGCGGCTCTCCGGCACGCGCTCGGACGGCCTCGCCTGGGTCGGCTCGCCGATCGTGGACGCCTCCGGCTATGCCAAGCTGATCCCGAAGTCGATCGACGAGGTTTTGACGGTCGGAGGCTCGGTGAGCGTCTCGGGGACGAATTTCATCCAGCGGCCCGGCTCCATCGTCGATCTCTCTGGCGGCTATGTGACCTACACGGGCTCGCTAGTGAGCACGACGCGGCTCGTCGGCGCGGACGGCCGCCTCTACGACATCGGCAGCGCCGATCCGACGATCCGCTATGTGGGCGTCGCGGCGGCGAACGGCTTCGCGGTCGATCATTCGCGCTGGGGCGTGACCGAGACCTATGTCGATCCGCTGATGAGCAGGGGCAATTACGAGTCGAGCTATATCGCGGGGGCGAGCGCCGGATCATTGTCGATCGCGGCTGCGCCGATCCTCGCCGGGACGATCCTCGGCGAGACGGTGGCGGGGCTGAGACAGCGCGCCAATGCGCAGGGCGGCGGGACGGCGGTTCAGACCTCGCTCGCGCAATTGCCGGCCGACGCCTCGCTGACGATCACCTCGGCGAACGCCTTGGTGTCGAGCTATCTGCTCGAATCGAGCGCGGACGCCGGCGAGGATCCTTACGGCCTCTCCTCCTACAGCTATGGCTCGAGCTGGCGCGCGCCCTCGGTCCTGCCCATTCTGACGGATCGGCTGACCGAGACAGGCTTCGCCTCGATCACGATCCAGGGCTCCGGGACCAATCAACCGACCGTGAACATGGCCACGGGCGCGGTTCTGCAGGTCGCGCCGGGCGGCTCGGTCACGCTCGCCAATGTCGAGTCGATCGACGGCTCGATCATCGCGCCCGCCGGCAAGATCACGCTGACCGGCCATGTCTACAGCACCGATTTACTTCCGAAATCGATCCCGCCGGATCTGGTGATCGGATCGCATGCGCTTCTCGACGTTCATGGGCTCTGGATCAACGACGCTGGGGCCGTCGGCGAGCAATTGCAGGGCTCCGCCTTCGTCAACGCCGGCTCGGTCAGCATCACCACCTTGGCCGCGAGCTATATCCAGAGCAGATCCCCGGTCAGAAACATTGTCGACGCGACGCAGAGCATCATTCTCTCGCCGGGCAGCGTCATCGACGTGTCGAGCGGCGGCTATGTCGGATCCAATGGCAAATTGAAGCCGGGTTCCGACGGCCTGCCGGTCGGCAAGGGGGGGAGCCTTTCGCTGGTCGCCTACTCGGGAGGCTTCGTCGGGCCCGTCCCCCTCGGAAACCCTGACGCTTATAATGAGCGCCCGGCCAATGGCAATCAGCCAGATACGGCGACGGTGGTTCTCGGCGGGACGATCTATTCCAACGGCTTCGACACGGGTGGAACCTTCACCCTGCAGGCGCCGACGATCACCATCGACGGGCAGGCGAGCGCGATCACATCCTATACGTCCGGCGCGCGGTCCGGAGAGATCGTCCTGCCGGCGAGCTTCTTCACCGACAATGGCTTTTCGAATTATTCGCTGACCAGCGTCTATGGCAGCTCGACAGTGACCGCCGGCACAACCGTGCTGCTGCGACAGGCGAATTATCTCGCGTCGAGCGAAGCGCTCTTGTCGCTGCCGACCGGCGCGTCGCTGCGCAATGTCGCGACGGTCGGCCTCGCGCCCGACAGCTTGCGCAATCCGGTGAGCTTCGCGCTGCAGGAAAATGGCTATATCTACGGCGAAACGGGGCCGAGCACGACGGCCGGCACGCTGCTCGACACGGGCGCGCGCATCATCGCGGAAGCCAATGCGTCCCAGCAGGCCACGGTGACGCTAACGGCCGCCGGGCCAGTCACCGTTCTCGGCGAGATCATCGCGCCCGGCGGCGATATCGTTCTAGCCAACACGGGCCTCGGCGTGAACGGCTCCAACGGGGCCCAGCTGACGGTGGCGCCAAAGCAGCTCACGATCGGCGCCGATGCGGTGCTGGATGTGAGCGGCGTCTTCGTTCCCGACCCGACGCAGACCGCCTATCGGACTGGCAGCGTGCTCGACGCCGGAACCATCACGCTCTACGGCTATTCGGTCACTGCGCAGGAAGGCTCGCGCTTCCTGCTCGATGGGACGTCGGCGGAGGTCGAGATTCCCTCCGGCGCGGGACTGCTCGGGCCGAGCGTCGTCACGCAGAAAATTTGGAGCGACGGCGGCGTCCTGCAGATCGGCATGACATCCGCCCTCAATTTCGCAGGCTCGGTCAGCGCGCATGGCGGCGCGGAACTGGCGAATGGCGGCCCGTTCCGGATCGGAATTCCGGCGGCGAACGTGCCGAGCATTCTCTCCGGTCGCGGCGTGTCGACGAACAAAGACTATTTGGGCCTTCCCGGCTCGATCTACGTCGAGCCGGCGGGCGTTGTCGGCGCCGCATTGGCGTCGAATACACCCTTCCAGGCAGGCGCTTTCGTCGGCGTCGACACGCTGACGGGCAGCGGCTTCGATTCGATCGAGCTCAACTCGAATACTGTCGCCTTCGTCGGGTCGCAGTCGATCAATCTGCGCGGATCGCTGCTCCTCCCCGGCAATCTCAAATCGCTGCCCGCCGACGGCGCCGCCTCCGACACGGCCCGGACCGTGGATTTGACCGCCGGCTATATCTGGCTCAAACCGCCTTCCCCTACGTTAGCAGCCGCGACATCCGGCGCCGGCGCGCTGACCCTTTCGGCGCAATGGATCGATATCGGCAATCCGACGCAGAGCTTGAGTGGCGGCGGCGGCTCGACGGTCAATTTCCAGAACTTCGGCTCCGTCACGCTCGCCAGCGCCGACGCGATCCGGCTGATGGGATATAACAGCTCTCAGTCGAGCAACAGCTCCGTCGGCTCGCTCGGCGCCGGCGGTGATCTGACGCTGAAGGCGGCGGAAATCTATCCGACGAGCGGAACCAGCTTCACGCTGATGGCCGGCGGCACGATCACGATCGCGCAGACCGGCGTCGCCAGCCAGCCGCTGTCGGCCGGCGGGGCGATCATCGTCGACGCCAAGAATATCGTGCAGAACGGCACGCTCTGGGCCCCTTTCGGCCAGATCACGCTCGGCAATACGACGACGACGCAGAGCGTCACCCTCGGCGCCGAGAGCCTCACCTCCGTCTCCGCCGCCGGAATGGTCGTCCCTTACGGGTTCACGGTCGACGGCGAAGCCTGGTACGTCGGAAATACCTCCTCCAGCGGTAGCAGCTCCGTTTATCAGGGCTTCAGCCTCACTTCGAGCCCGACCAAGGCGATCACGCTCAACGGCGCCGATGTCGCCACAACGGCCGGAGCCAGGCTCGATCTCTCGGGTGGCGGCGACATCTACGCCAGCGAATTCGTCGCCGGCGTCGGCGGCAGCCGCAATGTGCTCGCCGGCTCCGCCGTCTACGCCCTCGTTCCGACCTCCTCCGCCAAAGTCGCGCCTTACGATCCGACCTTCTCCAGCATCTTCAACACCTTCAGCTCCAGCCTGCTGAACGCGACGGCCGGATCGGCGATCTATATTTCCGGCGGCAATGGCGTAGCGGCCGGCTATTACACGCTGATGCCCGGCATGTACGCGACCTTGCCCGGGGCCTATCGCGTCACCGTCGCCTCCGCATCGGTGAAGAGCGCGGCGACGCAGAGCTATGCGTCGATGGACGGATCGCTCTATGTGACCGGCAATTTCGCCAATGTCGTCAGCGGGACGCGCTCCTCGCAGACCGTGCTGTTCCAATTGCAGTCGCAATCGACCTGGTCGCAATATTCGCAGATCGACATCACACCGGGCGCGCGCTTCATCCGCAATCTCGCGCTCACAGCCGGCACGGCCATTCCCGCCTCGCCGGTCGACGGCGGCGCCCTGACCTTCGCCGCCCGCAATTCTCTCTCGCTCGATCCGGGCGGCTCCTTCGGCTTCGCGGCGGGGGTGAGCCCGCTCGCGCCGGATATCGTCGGCGTCGGCGGCCAATTGGCGGTCAGCGCCGCCAAGATCCTCGTCCTCGGCGCCAAGGACTCGGCGGTTCCGTCGGGCATGTCCGGCTATCTGAAGCTCTACGCCGACCGGCTCGACGAGGTCGGCGCGACCACTTTGTTGATCGGCGGCGCGTCGGCGGTCGATTCCTCGGGCAATCTCGCGGTGACGGGCGTCGCGACCGACATCGAGATCGCCAACGACTCCGGGCATTCGTTGAGCGCTCCGCAGCTTCTCATCGTGACCAAGGCGGGCGGCGGCGGCATTCGCGTCGACGACGGCGCCGCGATCTCCGCCGTCGGAGCGGCGCCGAGCGGCGGCGACCGGGCGATCACCATCGCCGGCGACGGCGCGCTGCTGCGCGTCTCGACCGGCTCTCTGGTTTCCGTCACGCGCAGCAATGCGACGGCGCAGAACGGTTCGATCCTGATCGGCACGGCGCCAGGAACGTCGACGCTCGTCGACGCCGCCGTCGCCAAGGGCGTGACGATCGACGGCGTCGCCGCGCTCACCATCGATTCGAGCGGCGTCAATCGCATCGGCGCCGCCACGCTCATCGCCAAAGGCTTCGATCTCGCCGCCAAGGCGATCGATTTCGGCGGCGCCAGCGCCTCCGGCGGCCTCACTCTGACCGATGCGAACATCGCCAATTTCGCCGGCGCGGATATGGTTCGCCTGCGCAGCGTCTCGGCCTTCGATTTCCACGATGTCGGCGGCCTCTCCATCGGCGACGCCGCCCATCCGATCGGGCAGATCGTCTTCGACGGCGGCGGCTTCTACAGCGAGGGCGGCGAGACCAGCGTCTACGCCTCCAATATCACGCTGACGAACACGCAAAGCGCCTCGACGACGGCCAACGGCCTTTCGGGAAGCAATGGAAAGCTGACATTCGTCGCGGGCCAGACGATCACGCAGAGCGCCGGAACGATGACGGCGAACGGCTTCGGCACGATCACGCTGCAGGCCGGCAAATCGATCCGTTTCGTCGGCTCCGGCGCGCTGACGGCGGGCAATGGCGCCGGCGCCGCCGATGTCGTGCTGTCTTCGCCCAATGTCGTCGCCGCCTCCGGCTCCACGCAGGCGCTGACGACGAGCGGCGCGCTGGCCATTCGCTCGACGGGCGCTCCGGCCTCCGTCGATGCGACCGAGATCGGCGGCTCCTTGTCGCTGACGGCCGCGAGCATCGTCGACTCGGGCACGATCACGGCGCAGGCGGGAAGCCTGTCGCTGACCGCCACGAAGGGCGACGTGACGCTTTCCGACGGCGCCCTGGTGAACGCCGCCGGCACGCGCGTCGTGCTCGGCTACAGCACGGAATATGCGCCGGGCGGCGCGGTGAATCTCATTTCGCAGAGCGGAAATGTGACGATCGCGAGCGGCGCGAAGGTCGATGTCTCGGCCGCGAGGAATCCCGACGGCTCGCTGGGCGGCGGCTATGCGGGCGCAGTCTCTATCACGACCTCCAATGCCGGAACGACGACGCTGCAGGGGACGCTCGACGGCTCCGCCAAATACAAGGATACGGGCGGAAGCTTCGTGCTGAGCTCGGGGACGCTCGTCGGCGATCTGCCCTGGGGCGGCTTCACGCGCCGTTTCGCCGCGTCTCTCTATCAGCCGGGCGACATTGTCGTGCCGACGGGCGTGACGTTGAACTCGCTCGAAGTGCTGCTCGTCGCCAATCGAGGCAGCGTCGTCGTCGGTGGAACGATCGACGCCAGCGGCTCGGCGAGCGGCGGCGTCACCCTCTATGGCGCCGGAACGAATACGAAAGCTGCGACCGATCCCGGCGCCACGGGCGTTCTCATTCGGTCCGGCGCGACGCTCGACGCGCATTATGTCGCGACGGAGAAGGACGATCCGGGCTACGCCAATGGCGAAAGCGCGCTGAACCAGCGCGGCGGAACGATCACGCTCGGCACGACGGGCGCGACGGACGGAACGGTGAACGCGACCTATGGGTATCAGAATGTGTCCGGCTCGGGAGCGATCGTCGTGGAGAGCGGCGCGGTCCTCGATGTGAGAGGCGGCCCTGGCGGCGCGGGCGTCGACAATACCGGCGGCGCGGTCGTGGTGCGCGCGCCGATCCTGACGAACGACAATGTCAATGTGAGCTTCAAGGGCACGCTCGTCACCAATGCCGACGCCAAGGGGAACGCCAGCGGCCAGGGCGTCGTGCTCGACGCTTTCGCAGTGTGGAGCACGACCGATTCCTGCACGCTGATTTCCGGAGGCTGCGGCGCGATCACGAGCGTCGCGCAATATAATGCGCTGACGGCGGCGCAGCAGGCGCAGATACAGCGGCATTTCGACGGGATCATCGACCCGGCCGGCTTCTTCAACGGATCGGGCGCGCAGATCATCTCGGCGATATCCGGTCTCTATCCGAATTCGACCTATGCGGCGCCGGCCAGCGGCGCCTATCTGCCGCATGTCGGCTTCTATCAGAACACGCTGCTGAATTTCGTCCAGAATCCGTTCAGCGGCAATGCGGCGGCGGTGGCGGCCAATTTCGCGGGAGCCAAATTGCAGATCGGCGACAAGCCGGCGGCCGCTCTGCCCGCGAGCTCGCTGCATCTGCGGCCGGAGATCGATCTCGTCAATCCGTCGGCCGGCGTCAATGGCGGCAATGTGACCGTCGCCTCCAATTGGAACCTCGGCGCCGGCGTCTATAATACGGCGACGAGCGCCTTCAATCTCTTCTACCGGACGACCAATGGCGGCGAGCCGGGCGTGCTGACGCTTCGCGCCGTCAACAATATCCTGGTGAATGCGACGATCAGCGACGGCTTCTACGAGACGAGCGATCCCTTCTTCGCCGCCGCGGTCGCGGCCGATCTGACAGACCGGGGTCCCTCCCTCGCGGAGGCGGCGAGCTATTACACTTCGAAGAACACTTACGGCACATCGGCCTATATGCCCGGGATGACATCGATCGCCGCGCCGCCCACCTCTTTCCCGTCCTCCTATAATCAGCTCGATAAAAACACCTGGTATGCGCTCTATTACTCTGATTATTCGAATTCTCTGCTCGGCATAATCGATACTATCGGCCGCGGCGCGAGCTCGCTCTATATCACGACCAAGGCCTCGGGCTCCGGCGCATTCGACAATGATCCGACGCATTATTCGTCCTATGCCGCCTATGTGGCGGCCTATAACGCCAATTATGTGGGCTCGCATTATGTCGCGGGCGTCGCCGGCGTCCCGGACGAAGTGACGCAGACTTTCGCGACGCCGGCGAGCTCGGTGAACGGCGTCACGCAAAATCTGACCAATTTCGACAATAATCCGTCGCATTATCAGAGCTATGCCGCATATGCCAGCGCCTATCAGGCCTATGCGGCGAAGATGGGCGGCTATATCACGAGCTATTACACCAAATACAGTCAGGCGCCGGCCAATAGCGGCGTCGATCCGAGAACCTATCCTTCGACCATTCTCGCGCCCATCCCGCCGGCCTATGGCGGCGTCTATGCCGGCGGGGCGATCGAAACCGCCGCGCAATTTTCGACCGACTATCACACCTATTATGCCGGAACCGCCTATCAAAATTGGAGCGCTTACTACACCGGCCTCAAGAACAAGGTCGAGCCGGGCGGCGTCAACGGCGACGCCACGAACACGATCGGCAAGACGGCGCTGTGGCTCGGAGTGATGCCCTATCTTCCGACCGTAGCGGAAACGCCCGCGATCGTCCTCGCGGGGAGCGCTGCGGCCGGGCCCGGCAACGCCATCGCCAATAATCCCGCCAACAATGTCACGACCAATGACCTCGGCGCGTCGGTCACGATCGCGAATTACAACACCACTTCCGTGGCGACGCTGATGCCCGCGAGCTTCGGGGCCAGCTCGTCCTATGATTTCGTCGCCGGGGCCTATTTCGGTTCGGGCGGCGCCTCCTCAGTCGATCCCAATGCGGTCGTCGCGCGGAGCGGCGTCGTCGATCCCAAGGCGCCGACGGCCAGCATAGTGATCAACGGACACACCTCCTACACGGATTCCCTCGCCTCCTCCGCGACGGTCTATATTCCGACCATGGTGCGCACCGGCACGGGCTCGATCACTCTGGCGGCGGCGGGCAATGTGCAATTCGCGGACCCGGTCGTTCAAGGCGCCGTCTACACGGCCGGGGCCGCCGCGACGACGCCCGCCGACTACACTGCGCCGATCCTCTCCAGCAACTATAACGCAAATCCGAACGGGCTGATCTCGACGCCTGCCTGGGGAACGGGCGGAGGGTCGATCATCGTCTCCGCCGGAGGCTCCATCATCGGCGTCGCCGCCACGACGGTCAAGGAATTGTGGTCAGACTGGTTCTTTCATCTCGGCAAGTCGGACGGCGACAGCACGCCTTTCTCCGGCTGCTCCGTGGCCGGCTCCGCCGCCTGCCAGACTTCGGCCTGGGTCAATTATGCGAGCTTCTTCCAGAATTTCGGCGCGCTCGGCGGCGGCAATATCACGCTGCGGGCGGGCGGAGACATCACCGATGTCGCCGCCTCCATTCCGGAGACGCTCATCGTCGCCGGCGGCTTCACCGCCGCCGATCCGCCGCACGCAATTTATTACGGCGGCGGCAATCTGCTCGTGCAGGCGGGCGGCGATCTCAATTCCAGCGCCTTTCTGGTCGGGCGCGGCTCCGGCCGCATCGAGGTCGGCGGCTCCGTGAAGCAGACCGTCGACAATCCGATCACCAGCGCGAAGGATGCGGCCCCCTATCCGCTGCTGCTGGCGGTCGAGGAGGGCTATGTCTCCGTCGCCGCCAAGGGCGATCTCACGCTCGGGACGCTGCTCGACCCGGCGACGGCGCTGTTTTCGAGAACAGGCGCCTACATTCCGTTCTTGATGAACACAGGCAGCGGCGAGAAGTATTTGCCGGGAACAACCGTCGCTACCAACACTTGGGGCAGTCCCTTCACCAGCTATGGCGCGCAGGCGGGCCTCTCGCTCTCGACCCTCGCCGGCAGTGTGAATGCGATGACGCTGACGGCCGGCCGCAACGCGTTGGCGTCCACCTTGCTGCCGCCGCGCCTCGAAATCGCCGCACTGCAGGGCAGCATCAGCGTCGACTCTGGTGGCGTGCGGACGATCCTCGCCTATCCGACCGACAGCAATGGGCGCGACACGGCGAGCCTGTCGCTCGCGGCGGCGGGTTCGATCATAATCACCAACAGCCTCACCGTGGGCGCTCCTCCGGCGACGCGGATCGTCAATACCATCGAAAACCAATCCTCATATATCAATCCGCTCGGCTACTCCTTCTACACGCTCGCGCCGTCGGAGCTGACGAACAGCGAGCCGGTGCAAATCAGCGCGGGCCTGAATCTCGACGGAACCCTCACCGTCGAGCGGCCGGCGCAAATCCTCGTCGGCCGCGACATAGGCGACAGCACGTTCGCATTCACCGGCCTCAATTTCACCGATGCGGATGTGACCAGCGTCGTCGCCGGCCGCGATATTTCGGGCAGTTATTATCTCTATGGCCCCGGCGCGCTCCTCATCGAGGCCGGCCGCAATATTCGCAGGCCACTGGGCAACCTCAGCGGCACCTCCTTCGGCGTCGTCACCGGCGGCAATGGCTCCGGCGGCGGGCAGGACGCCCAAGGCCAGCTCGTGACGTTGAAGAGCTATCTGCCGACGAAAGGCGCGGATATCGACATGCTCCATGGAATCGCCAATGGCGTCGATTACGCCGCGGCGATCTCGCATTATGTCGATCCCGCCGCGGCCGGGACGAGCGGCATAGATTTCCTCTCCTTCATCGCGGCCAGCCTCGGCCAGTCGCGCGATCAGGCCTGGACGACGTTCCAGACGCTCGACGCGACGCATCAGCATCTCCTCGTCGACAAGGCCTTTCTGCAATTTCTCACGCAGGTGGCGACGGATTATCGCAATGCGTCGAGCTCCTATTATCTGAAATATGCGCGCGCCTATGAGGCGATCGGGACGCTGTTCCCGAAGAGCCTCGGCTATGCGAATGACGGCAGCGGCGGCTCCGACCTTTCGGCGATCGGGAATCTGGTCATGCCCTTCTCGCTGGTCGAGACGCAAATGGGCGGCGACATCAATATTATCGGGCCCAATGGCGGCATTCGCGTCGGCTCGGCCGGACGCGACACGCTGAAGCCGAATCAGGAAGGCATATTGACGCTGCGCGGCGGCGCGATCCGCATCTACACGGATCAGTCGGTGCAGATCAATCAGAGCCGCATCATGACGCAGCAGGGCGGCAATGTGGAGCTGTTCAGCGGCAATGGCGACATAAACGCGGGCTCCGGGCCGAAGACCTATGTCTCCAATCCGGTGCTGAGCGAAGTGTGCCTCTATTCGACCGGCTATTGCTCGGTCAATCCGCAGGGCCTCGTGACGGGCGCGGGCATAGGCGCGATCGTCACCCTGCCGACGCAGGACCCGAGCCTTTCCAACGCTTTCCTCTCCGCGCCGCATGGCACGGTGGATCTGGGCGCGGCCGGCGTGCGGGCCGCCGGCAATCTCACCATCGTCGCACAGCGCGTCACCAACGCCTATAATGCTCAGGTCGGCGGAAATGCCTCGGGCCTGACGACAGTGACGACCGGGCCGAATGTCGGCGCGCTGACCTCGGCGTCCAGCCAGGCGGGCGCGGCGGCCAAGGCGGTGGGCACGCCGCAAGCCGGCGCCGGGGGCTCCGACGCGCCTTCGATCATCACCGTCGAAGTGTTGGGATATGGGGGCCCCGATCGCGCGCCGGAGAGCGAATAACGCGGTCTCACGATATATCGAAGCGACGTCGTCGCCGATATTGCCATGCCGAGAAAGCAGTCAGGCGGAAATCGATGGGTCGCATTGTGACAGAACTCCCGGTATCCGGACCGGAGCCGCTGATCGTGATCGGGGCCGGCGGTCATGCGAAAGTGGTCATCGAAGCGATCCGGGCGCAGGGACTTTTCGAACCTGTCGGCTGCACCGATCCCAATGCCGGCGGCGCCGAAGTGCTCGGCGTCAAAATCATCGGCGGCGATGATCAGTTGGACGTGATGCGCGCCGAGGGCGTGCGCCATATTTTTGTCGCTCTGGGCGAAGGCCGCCTCAGAATGAGGATCGGCGCGGCTCTCCTGCAAAAGGGTTTCGTTCTGCCGAGCGTCATACATCCCGCGGCGACGATATCGCCGTCCGCCCGGATCGGGAGAGGCGTCGTCGTCATGGCTGGAGCCGTTATCAACGCGGAAGCCAGCATAGGAGACTTCGCTATCATCAACACTCTGGCGTCGATCGATCATGATTGCGTGCTCGGCGCGGGCGTGCATGTGGCGCCGAGGACGGCCCTCGCGGGATGTGTCGAATTGGGCGAGGGCGTCTTTCTCGGCGTCGGCGCCGTCGTCAAGCCGAACATCAAGATCGGAGATCATGCGGTGGTCGGCGCCGGTGGCGTCGTCGTGAGAGATCTGCCGCCGGGGATCGAGGCCATAGGCGTGCCGGCAAAGCCGCGAAGCAACAAGCTGTCGAGTGAAAGGTGAGTCCGCATGTCCTATTTCAACAAACGAATTCCGATCGCCAGCCCTTTGCTGGACGGAAACGAGATGCAGTATGTGCGGGAGTGCCTAGAATCGACTTGGATTTCCTCGCATGGAAAGTTCATCGACGCGTTCGAACGTCGGTTCGCGGAGCTTTGCGGCGTCAGGCACGCGGTCGCTTGCAACAACGGAACCTCCGCCTTGCATCTGGCGCTCGTTTCGCTGGGCGTCAGCGCAGGTGACGAAATCATCGTCCCTGATTTGACTTATGTCGCCACGGCCAACTGCGTCCGGTACTGCAACGCCAATCCTGTTTTCGTCGACTGCGAGCCTCGCACCTTCAACATCGACCCCGCCTCGATCGAGGCCAAAATCACTCCTAGAACCAAGGGCATCGTCGTCGTTCATCTGTTTGGTCAGCCCTGCGACATGGATGAAATTCAAAAGATCGCCGATGCGCACGGCCTCTTTATCGTGGAGGACGCGGCGGAAGCCCATGGCGCGAAGTACAAAGGGCGTCCGGTCGGAAGTTTAGGCAAGTGCGCAACCTTCAGCTTTTTTGGAAATAAGATCATCACGACCGGCGAGGGCGGAGCGGTCGTGACGGACGACGATGAATTGGCGAGCAGACTTCGTCTGCTCAGGGGCCAGGGTATGGATCCGGCGCGGCGATATTGGTTTCCCGTGATCGGCTATAATTATCGCATGACCAACATTGCCGCCGCTATTGGTTTGGCGCAGTTGGAGCGCGTCGACCGGGCGCTCGCATTCAGAAGGCAACTTTCTGCATGGTACGACGAAGCGCTCGCCGATGTCGGCGTGATCCGTCCCTATGTCGAACCTTGGGCAGAACACTCGTTTTGGATGTACACGATCAAGATAGCGCCGGATGCGGCGCTCTCTCGTGACCAAGTCCTGGCGGCGCTCGATGCTCACGGAATAGAGACGCGACCGGTATTTTACCCCATGCATGTCCTTCCGCCGTACCGGCAAGCCGGGCATGATCTACGAAACTCGACCGATTGCGCGGAAACGGGCCTGAGCCTTCCCACTCACGAGAGGTTGACCCGAGCGGATGTGGTTCGCATTTGTGATATCTTGTGTCGTGCGTTGATGCCGGACCGCAAATTACTGCGTGCACGGCCGTGATTGCGGGAATCGGAAACGTATTCGGAAAGCAGGAAAGCTCCGGAAAATGACACAACAGATGCCGCAAGCCTTGCCGATCGACATAAATTTATGGCTCCACGCCGTCAGAAGCGCGTTGCTCAGGAAGATGCCTCCTGGCGCGGAACGTTTGCTCAGCGCCGGATGTTCCGGTCTCTGGTATTTCGAATGGATCGAACAGTGCTATGGACCCGTGCGGGAACACATTTGTCTAGAATATTATTTGCCACGGCCGGAAACGCTTCCGGCAAATGTCACGTGGATCGCCAATACGGCAGGGAATATGGAGTCGGTCGGCTCGTCGAGCTGCGACATCGTCTTTTCGGGACAGAATATCGAACATCTGTGGCCTGGAGAGATTCTCGGTTTTCTCGCCGAGGCCGCTCGCGTGCTGAAGCCCGGCGGCTATCTCGTCGTGGATAGCACGAACCGCGACATCCCGCCGGCCGTCATCGCATCGGTTTCACAATAGAGCCGCAGGAAGGAGTCGAAGGCGTCATCGCGATATGCGACGTCTGCTTCGGTCCTGAGGGCACGACGTTGCGCACGCGAGAGGTAACCGCTGGCATGACCGAGGTCGCGTTAGAAATCGAACTTCCTTCATACACTTCGGCTGCCAATTCCGTTGCTATACCTCGACCGGTGGATTGGCGGTGAAGAGGGACATCAGCCTCGTAAGCGACATCTGATGACAGTGTCTGATCGCGATGGCAGGACATCGGACGGCCCTCTAGGCAGCGGCTCATGCGGCGAGGGCGACTGCTATCGATGCCGTTACATTGCTATTCTTCAATGCTCCTCGCGTTCGAGCCTCACCGAAAGGGCCGCTTGAAAATGCATGTAAAACGAACAGTCTATGCGGATGCTCGCTGTCTGCAGCAGACCGATTATAGAAATCGAGGAATCGGCCGACATTTTCAGAGCTTGTTGAAGGCGATCCCCTCGGATTTGCGCAGCGCGACCAAATTGGTCGCGCTCGTCGATCCGGCCGAGCCGATATTGTCGCTGTCGGATGTCGCGATCTTCGATGAAGTGACGGACCGGTTCGTTCCAGTCGACAACGCCATTTTATTCAACGGCGCGCCGCTGAATAATGGCGAGAGATGGAGAGCCACGCCGGGCTCGGACGTGATTCGCGTCGGCATCGTCCATGATTTCATCGCCCACGATTTCCCGGGCTTCATCCGCTCGGACTCGCTCGCTCGCTCATTGCTGCGGAACACGCTCGAGCTGCGTTCGTACGATCTTCTCCTTCCGAATTCGCAAACCTCAGAAAATCGACAGAAGGCTCTCGTTTCCAGCTCGATCGCGTCGATCGTGACGGGCATCATCGTCAAAGACGATTTTTTTGCATCGGAGAGGCGTGAGGTTTCGCAATACGAATTCCCTGAGCGCTTCTTTCTTGTGGCGGCCGGCGACAATCCACGCAAAAACGTGGAAACGGCGATCAAGGCGTTCGGGCGAGGCGCGTCGACTCTCGACGGTGTGCATCTGATCATCGTAGGGGGCTATGATTGGGCGGCGCAGGCGCGTGTGCGCTCGTCGGTTGGTCCGACAGAGGCTGTGGACTGGTCCCGGGTGCATTTCCTTCCGCATGTCAGCGACGACACCCTGGCCGATGGGTATCGTCGCGCGGTCGCGACTATCGTCCCCTCGTTCATCGAAGGTTTTTCTATGCCGATCGTCGAAGCGATGGCTTCCGGCGGAATTGCGATCGCTTCCTCCTGCGATGCTCACCGAGAACTCGTCGAATTTCCTCTGTTCGACCCGAAATCCGCGGACGAACTCGTCGAGCTCATGACGTCCAGTTTGAATGATTCCGCTTGGCGCGCAAAAGCCACAGCGCTTCAGAAGGGCGCGGCAGACCGGTTCCGGTCGGAGACGATCGGAGATCGCGTCTGGCCGCAGATATTGTCTTTCCGTCGCAGCGCTCCTTCGTCGACCGACGTCGGCCTCCGCACGGAGGTCTCCGCTCGACGACGTGGCGACCGCCCAAATATACTTTTCGTGACGCCGTATCCGCCGGAGGCCACGGGCGTCGGACAACTTCATGCCGAAGGTATGCCGGCGTTCCTGGAGCGGGCGGACGTCACCGTCGCCACGCTGAAGGCTCCCCGGCGAGCCATGGGCGTGACGCATCCGAGAGTCATCCGTCCCGACGACATTATCTTCTCGGATTACGATCGCGTCTTCTATGTGATCGGAAACTCATTGTACCATACGTTTGTCCACGACATGCTTCTCGAGCGCGGGGGCGAGGCCATTCTGCACGATTCTCGGCTGTTCGAATATTACTTGAATGTGCGTGGAATCGAGCGGACCGCCAAGATGGCCGGAGCAGCGCTGGGTCGACAAGTCGGCCAGGAAGAGGTGAGCGCATGGGTGAACGATCGCCGAAAGCTGCCGACGCCGATGCTGGACGAGGTCGTCGAAGCGAGCAGTCGCCTATTCGTATTTACGCCGGCGCAGCAGCAGGTCGTTCGGCAGTTTTACGGCAAGGAGGCTATTCTCCAGCCTATTCCCCTGCACGTCAGCTTCGCGGAATCTCTTTTCACGCCCCGTCGCATGGCCGCGGCCAGGGACAATGTCGGATTCAATTCTAACGTGCTCGAAATCTGCTCCTTCGGTTTGGTGGACGCGAGCAAGGGATGTTATGAAACTCTGCTGCTTCTGGATCAGCTTCGAGCTTATGGTTGCAGGGCGAAGCTGCATTTCGTGGGCGCGTGCGATCCGAATCTGGAAGCGCGCATGAAGGAATTGTTCATCGGCCCGCTGGGGATGACGGATTTGGTGTCCTTCCATGGAGCCGTAAAGCAAGACGTCTATACCGATTTTCTTCTGGCGGCCGACTTGGGAATACAGCTTCGACGCGCGGGATTCGGTCAACCGTCGGGCGCGCTCACGGAATGCATCGCCGCGGGTGTCTGGACGATCGCCAATGACGCGCTCGTGGACGCTCATCAGGCGCCACATTACGTCAGAAGCGTCTCGGATCGCCTGAGCCCGCTATCGATCGCGCTCACGATCCTCGAGCTCATGGACGAGGTGGACGTCTCGATCCGGGACCATGAGGCTCGCGTGAAGGCCCAGGAGGGCCGCACTTGGCGCGACTATGTCGCCTCCGTTTTGGACGTCTAGACGGGATAGGAAAAAATCGTGGACGCTCGGATCACCAACTATCTTCTCGAAGGCGCCGTGCTCTTCGACCTGACCGGCTTTTTCGCGGACCCGATGCGAACCGGCGTCCAGCGAACGGTCTACGAATTGCTCCGAAATTGGCCTGACCAGGGGTTGACCCCGGTGATCTTCCATCCAGACGGCAGGGTCCGTGTCCTTCCTCATTACACCCTCGAAGAGATGGCGCTGTTTTTCGACAAGCCGTCTGCGCAGGCCAAACGAGCGGTGGAGAAAGGCGGACGGGCGCATGTCAGCGCGGAGGCGGTGGAGCGCCTCGAAATTTATGTCGCCACGCAAGGCGTGCTGTTGCCCACGAGGGACGCGTTGGAGGCCTGTCGAGCCGTGCTGGTCGCGGAGATTTTTTTCGATCATCGCGTCCCGATTTTTGTCGATTTCATCGAAAGCAATCAGTCGAAGTTCTTCCTTCTCGGCTACGATCTCCTTCCATTCCTGCGCCCCGAGTATTTTCCGGCCCTCGACTGGGCCGACGCCGGCGCATTGCTCAGCTATCTCCACATCATCCGGCGCGCCGAGAATATCGCCGGCATCTCCCATGCGACCGTGGCGGAACTGCGTCGCGCTCGCAGAAGGAAACCGGACGACGACATTCGATTGTTTCCGCTCGGCGCGGATGCATTCGGCCAGCGGCAGTCGCGTCCGGCTCCCGCGGAGCCGACCTTCGTCATTCTCGGCAGCGTCGAACCGCGCAAGACCCCGGTCGAAACCCTGGTCGCGCTCGATCGTCTCGCATCGGAAGGCAAAGCGTTCAGGGTCCTGTTGATCGGGAGACGGAGAACGCTCGCGCCAGATCAGCAAGCGACGATGGAGCGCATTCTGGATCGCGCGAGCTGGCTCGAGTGGCGCGAGGGAATGACCGACAGCGAGGTCCAGACGGCAGTCGCCAACGCAACGGCCGGCATATGCCTGTCGGCCGTCGAGGGTTTCGGTCTCGCTCCGCTGGAATGCCTCAATATGGGGGTTCCCGTGATCGTTTCGGCGGACCTTCCCTCCTTGCGGTTCATCGGTCCGGAAGGGCAGATTCGTTTGGATTCGCGGAGCCCGGAAGCGATCGGATCCGCAGTGGAGAGACTCCTCGACCAAGCAGAGGCCGCGCGCTTGCGGGATGGCGCGAACCGATGCGCCTTGCCGCTCTGGTCGACATGCGCGCGCGATATGGCCGGATGGATCGACGAGATCGTCGGCCCGGCCCAAGAAGCGAGCGACTTCTGGGCTCGCTTGAAGCGGCTGAAATTCGCGTCCGAGGCCAAGAATGCGCCCATGGAATGGGCTTTCGCCATGCTGTTCGAGGCCGTGGTCGGACGGGAGCCGACGCTGATCGATTACGATCGTATCAAGGGGATACTCGACGAACCGAATTGCGATCGCGCGACAATCGCATTGTCGATCGCCATCACGCTCGGTTCGGGGCTGCGCGTTCCATTTCCGATCATCGATGCGATCCTGCGTTCGGAAATGTCGGTGGACTTTCCCACGCTTCCCGATCGGGTCGCGCCTCCCGACGAACGCGTTCACGAATTGCTTTTGTCGCTCTATTCCGCCCCCAGCGGGGACAAGTTCGCGCAGCGCCTGTGTCTGGAGCTCTTCAATCGCCTTCCGGAGGAGGCGGACATGGCGCGCATCCTGCGCCCCGAGCTATCGAAGATAGAAGCGATTGTGGCCGAGGTGTCGTCGGAGGCGTTCCAGTCGCTTCGCAATAAGCCTTGTGACCCGGATATTCTCTGGAGCTTCCTGCTCCTGGATATCGAGCGTGAGGATTATCTTGCGCCACTGTTCCCCATGCAGGGCAAGCAGTTGATAAACGAAGGCTACAGAAGAATTCTGGGCAGAATTCCAGATGTCGTCGGGTTCAGAAATTGGTCCGCGGCTCTTTCGTCTCAGCGCCTCGGCGGCAAAGACATGATCCTCGAATTGTCGTCCTCCGAAGAGTATCTCGATAAAGACCCCGATGTGAGACTGACTAGTCGTGCTTTGGCTCGCATCAAATTCGGGAATGGCGCCCTCTCGGACGCGCTCGTCCTCGAGAATGCCGTCGGCTCGGCGGTCTAGTCAGAGTATCGGTCGCGCAAGCTTGTCGTCCTCGCGAGCGCTCTCCTGCGTGATAATCGGCGATGGACCGAAATTGATTTTGCGCGTAGCGGCTTCTCTACGGTGTGTCGAGTCCCGGCGGTCGATGCGCCCGAGGGCTGCATCGGCTTGCCCGGATGATGGAAGCGCCATTCGCATGTTCAGAATATCGACGGCTTCAGGCGGCAACCGGGCGCGCCTTTCAGCGCGCCCGGCAGTTCGATCGTGATCGAAAGATTTTACTGGGCGCCGCCGGTCACGCCCGTGCAGCCGTTGGCCGGGCTCGCGCCATAGGCGGCGATCGCCGTCGAGCTGGCCGAGTTGAGATAAAAGCTGTTGATCGCCGAGGTCCAGCCCGCCGGCAGAGGCCCGAAGCCGTTGACGACGATGACATCCTCGGCGTTGCCGGCCGGGGACGACAGCTTGTAATGCCACTTCAGATAGCTCACGAGATCGGAGACGCGGGTCGCGGCGGAGACGCTGTCGCGGCCGACGCCATAGCAGCTATAGAAAAAGCCATGAGCCGTGCCGGTGAGCGGATAAGCGCCGTCGGCGGGCGCCAGCGGGAGTATGGAGCGACCGGTGATGTCGACCGAAGTTCCGCTGCCCGGCAGATAGGTCGTGGCCGGGAAGGTCTGAGCATAGACGTTCCAGGCGTTGAAGTCCGCGGTGGTAGGCACGGTGAGAGCCGCCCAAGCCGCTTCGGCGGCCAGCGGCGACGGTGCGGCGAAGTCGGACGGAACCGTCGTCCCGGTGGGCGTTTGGCCGGGGTGGGAAACCCCCTTGAAGCGCAGATAGTCGTTCTGCACATTGGCCGCGTAAGGGCTCGTCGTGGCCGTGTTGTTGGGCGCGACGAAGTCGCCGCTCAGATAGCCGATATAGCCGTATTGCGTCGAGCTGTTGCCGATCGCCGCCGCGACAGCGTCGCTGCCGTTGGCGCCGACGGTGTTGAGGGTGCGGCCATAGGCCGTGACCTTGTTGATGAGCTGCGTGAAGCTGTTGTTGGGCAGGGCGGTCGTCGAGAAGATCGACACATAGCCGTACGAGTTGCTCGGGTCGAGCAGCGGGCAGACCGTCTTCAGATAATTGGTGAAGATGAAGCTCGTGCCGCTGCCGTCCAAACGATAGACGATGGTGATCGGCGTGCTGGTGCTGGCGTAGGGGTAGAACGCGCCGCCGCCGGTGCCGGGGGTGCCGGCCGTGCTGGCGGCGCGCCAGGTGTTGGCGTCCGCGAAGCCTTCCGTGCCCGCCACACCGGTGCTCGAGAGCGTCGGGATGGTGGCGATGGAGTTCCAATCCGTCACCAGACCGGAGAAGATCGCGCAGATCTGCGCGGTCGAGAGCTGGATGCGGCCGCCGTACGGAGCAGGACTGGCGGGGAGCTGCGACTTGATCGTCCAGGTGGTGCCGCCAGCCACCGTGGTGCCCGTGCTCTGATCGACCGCCGGCAGATTGACGGCGACGGCGACCGGCGCCTCGAACAGCGGAAGCTGGATCGGCGCACCATAGCTCGCCGTGGGATAGCTCACCGGCGTGCTGGCCGTCGTCGTGGCGTGGACGCCGTCCCAGCTGTAGGTCGTGGTGGTGTAGCCGGTCGTGAAGTTCGCGGGCAGCGGCGAGTCGCTCGCGCCGAAATCGATGCGCGGATAGGGATAGGTGGAGAAGCCGAGGCTCGGGAAGATATAATCGGGGGGCGTGGCCGGAAGCAGGCCGGCGCCGAGGAAGCCCTGATACGGATCGTTGGAGATGAAGATGCGCTGGCCCGAGCCGCTGCCGATGGCGGCATAGAGCAGCAGGACACTCGAGGAGTTGTAGACGTAGAAATTGGAGCTGAGGTTGCGCTCGGCCAGCGAGGCGAGCGTGCTGCCGCCGCCGAAGATGCCGTCGGTGGCCTGGGCCGGTTGAGCGCCGATCAGGGCGATGGTCGAAAGCGCGAGAGCGGAGCTCCCGTTACGCAGAGCTTTGCTGAAAGAAAGAGCAGACATGTGCTTCTCCTAATGGATCATTGCGTAGGGCCGCGCGAAAGGGTCGGCCTCCTCGAAGGAGGCCGCCCGATCCCTGTTCAAAAATGACGTTCTTGTTACAGTTGTCCGACAAGTAGATGATATAGAGGCGCAGTGGATACTTAGTACGCCCGGCCTCTTTTCTCGTCCTTTGTCGCTATCGCGCCGCCTTACACCCTATAGACGGCCAAGGCCGGTCGATCGCGAAGAAAATAATTTGCGTATTTTTTGGCAAAAAGGAGTCGCGGCGAACGCGGAGCCTCTTTATATTTCGTCGGTCATTCGATTGATTGATCTCCCGGGAGATTTGTGAAATGGCCGAAACTCCAGGCTTTTTCCAGCCGCCGACCTATCGCGCGCAGGCGCGCATGGAGCTCGGCGCCTTTCGTCCCGTTACGCCCGCCGCCGGCAACGAGGTCGTCGCGCCGACGCCGCCCGCGCAGCTCGCGCGCGCGCGCAAGCAATATGCGCGCGGCGTCGAACATGCGCGCGCCGACCGCTGGCGCGAGGCTTTGCGCTTTTTCGAGGACGCCGCGCGCTGCGCGCCCGATCAGCCGAACTATCATTATGTGCATGGCGTCGCTCTATGTCGCCATGATCGCTTCGACGAGGCGATCGGCGCGTTTCAGCTCGAATTGGAAGTGACGCCGGAACATGCGCCCTCCTTGACCGAGATCGGCACTTGCCTCGCGCGGACGGGGCGCACCCGGCAGGGCATTCCCTTTTTGCAGAGGGGCCTCGCGCGAATTCCCCATCTGCCGCTGGCGCAATTCAGCCTCGGCCTCGCGCTGCTGACCGAGCGTCGGCCCAAGGACGCGATCATCGCCTTGAGTTCCGCGCTGACGTACGACGGCGCCTATGCGGACGCCTATCGCATGCGCGGCCTCGCCCTCACCATGGAGGGCGAACATGATAAGGCCGTCGACGATCTGCAAGCGGCCGCCGCGCTGGACAGCAAGAACCATCGCGCGCTGCTCGATCTCGGCATAAGCCTCGGCGCGAATGCGCGAGAGCAGCAGGCGGCGCGCCTGTTCGAGATGGCGGCGAAAGTGGCGCCGGATATCGCGCTGCCGCAATATGTCTATGGCAATTTCCTTATCAATCACCGTTTGTTCGAGGCCGGTCTCCGATATGTCGATCGCGCCATCGCGCTCGATCCTCTGCAAGCCGAGCCCTATGTCGGCCGCGGCTTCGGCCTGCTCGGACAGGGGCGCATCGACGAGGCGGTCGCCGCCTATCGGCGCGCCGGCGAGCTCAAGCCGGAAAGCGCCCAAGTCGCCGGCACGCTGCTGTTCGCTCTGCAGCATTATCCGGGCGTCACCAAGCTGGATTTGCTCGAGGCGCATAAGAGATGGGCGGCGCTCTACCGCCCGACGGCGCCGCGCGACAAGCTCGCCTTTCCCAATGATCCAGATACGACGCGCAAGCCGCGTATCGGCCTCGTCTCCGCCGACATGCACCGCCATGCGGCCGCCTTTCTCACGCTGCGCGCCTTCGAGCAGCTCGCGGCCCTCGGCTATGAGATTTTCTGCTACAAGACCGACAGGAAGCGCGAGGACGATGATTTCAGTGAGCGCTTCAAGGCCGCCGGAAAATTCTGGCGCGACGTCTCCGATCTCGACGATGCGGCTCTCGCAGCGCTGGTCGAGGAGCACAAAATCGACATTCTCTTCGATCTCGCCGGACATACCGCCGGCAATCGTCTCTCCGTCTTCGCGCAACGCGCGGCGCCGATTCAATTGAGCTGGGCCGGCTATGTCGGCACCATCGGTCTCGACACCTATGACGGCGTCATCGCCGACCCGGTCGAGATTCCGCCGCAGGACGACGAATTCTATGCGGAGCCGGTCATCCGCCTGCCCGATTGCTACGTCTGCTATCATCCGCCGAGCAATGCGCCGGATGTGGGGCCGCTTCCGGCGCTCGAGAAGGGCTCGATCACCTTCGGCTGCTTCAATCGCCCGGCCAAGATCAACTCCGAGGTCGGCCGCGCCTGGGCGCGCATCGTCAAGCAGCTTCCCGGTGCGCGCATCCTCATGGTCTATGGCGGTCTGAACGAGAGCGCCACGCAGAAGGCGCTCTACGACGTCCTCGAGAAGGGCGGCCTGTCGCGCGAGCATGTCGAGCTCGTCGGCGGCGCCGAGCAGCCCATATTGCTCGACGCCTATGCGAACAGGGTCGATCTGGCGCTCGATCCGTTTCCCTATTCCGGCGGCGTCACGACGCTCGAAGCCATGTGGATGGGCGTGCCGACGGTCACTTTCGTCGGCGACACTTTCGCCGGCCGCCATTCGGCGACGCATCTTTCGGCTGCGGGCCTCGCGGATTTCTGCACATATTCGATCGACGATTATGTGGCGCTCGCCGTCGATTGGGCGAAACGGCCGCAGGATCTCGCGGCCTTGCGCGCCGGCCTGCGCGACAAGGTCGCGGCCTCGCCGCTGAACGATCAGATCCGTTTCGGACAGAATCTCTCGAACGAATTGTCTCGTCTCTGGACGCAATGGTGCGATCGGCGTCGCGCGCGCGATGCTGCCGGCGCGGGAGCGGCCGCATGAGCGCGGTCGTGGCGAATCCGCTTTTTCAATGCAATCGAATCGTATTCGGGTGAACGACATGACGCAGCAGAATATTCCCGGCGCGCGGCATCCAGACTATATCCGCGCCATTCTCGATCGCGCCGTCAATATGATCGCAGAGGGCCGGCTGGAGAGCGCCGAGGTGCTTCTCGCGACATTGGGCGAAGAGCCGAGCACCCGCGAAGTGACGGCCCATCTGCGCGGCGTGATCGCGGCCAGACTCATGGAGAAGTCGGCGGCGCAGCTCTTCTTCAAAGCGGCTCTCGAGGCCAATCCGCGCAATGCGGAGGCGCATGCGCAGCTCGGTCTGCTGCTGCTCGATGATCGGCCGGCCGCGGCGGCAGCGGCTTTCGCGGCGGCGCTCGCGCTCGAGGCGCGCAATCCCGATTGGCATGTCGCGCTCGCCTCGGCCTTCCACCGTTTGGGCTTCGTCGATCGCGCGAAGGACAATCTCGCCGACGCGCTGGCGCTCTCGCCCGATCATGCGGAGGCTTCGACCCGCGCCGCGGCCATCGAGGCGGAGACGGAAGAGACGCGCGAGATCGAGGATCTGTCGCCCGAGGACGAGGCGATCCTCTGCGACGCGCTCTTCGCAGAGGGAACGCGGCGCCAGGGCGATGGCGATCTGGCGCGCGCCGCAGCAATTTTCGAGCGCGTCCTGAAGCGCGCGCCGATGCATGCTTTCGCTCTCTGCAATCTCGGCGCGCTCCGTCGCGTCTCGGGCGATCTGCGCCGATCCGAGGAACTGCTGGAGCAGGCGATCACGGCCGATCCGAAGCTCGTCCCCGCGCGTCTCACGCTCGCCGAGACCTATGTCGCCGCGGACCGCGAGCAGGAGGCGCGCGCGCAATTCGAGACGGCGATCGAGTTGGAGCCGCAGAACGCCGCCGCGCGCGCCGCCTATGCGATGGCCCTGCAAAGAATGGGCGCGCCGAAAGAATCGATCCCGCATTTTCACCACGCCATTCTCCTCGATCAGAATCGACCGGCCGAATTCTATGCGGCGCTCGGCGCGGCGCTCGAAGCCGTGGGCATGCGCGATCGTGCGGAAATCGCGCTCCGACACGCCGCCGCCTTGGCGCAGGCGTCATAGGGAGGCGCTCGGCGTCGGGCGAAGCGACTCGGGCAGCGCCAAAATGAGCAAGTGGAACGGGCGGGCGTCCTCGCAGGCGCATGTCCGCTCGAGGCCGCTCTTGTCCTCGAGATCGCGCATCTGCTCGAAAATCGGACGAAGGCCGTGCAACAGACGCGCGCCGGTTTTCTCTCCCATCTGTGCGAGCGCATCGGGAGCGGTGCGAGAACGATCGATCGACGATCGAAAGGCCGCCGCTCGACTCGCGCTCATGTGTCTTCGGGGCGTGTGCCTTGGAGGCATGTGTCTTGGGAGCATGTGTCTTGGGGACAAGAATCGCTGTCTTCGAGGCGAGAATCGCGCAAGTTCGAAGCGCCCCCGTCGTCGGGCCCTCTCGCCTCTTCGGCGTTTCCATTTACGTCACCGGGAAAACTGGGGGATATCCGGCTTCGTCGCGCTGGCATGCGTATGCCGATGTCGCGATCGAGCTGCTTCGCGCAATGGATCAGCGCCAGCTTCAATTCCGCTTGAATCGTGCGCTTCGTCACGCCGAAGCGCTTTGCGAGAGCGGAGGAAGGTATTTCGTCGATGGAGACAGCGAGCAATATGTCGCGGCGCCGCTGCGGCATTTCCATCATGCCGCGTTTCAGCGCCTCGATTTCGGAACGCGCCTCGACGATGCGCTCCGGATCCGGCGCGTCGTCGACAATATCCAGGAAGAATTCGGATTCCGGCGCGCCGCCGAGCAATTCGGCCCTGCGCCGATCCGCGGCGAGCCGCGTGGCGATGCGGAGAATATAGGCTTTCGGACGCTTGATCGGACCGATCTCTACGCTCGAATACAGCCGCAAGAACGTGTCCTGCAGGGCGTCCGCGGCCATATCCGTGGAGCCCAGTCGACGCGATAGGCGCCGCTTGAGATCTTCATATCCCGTGAGCAGCAAATTGATCAAAGTCGCGCGGCTGGTTTCGATCGTCATCGAACACGCTCCGCTTCCATCGGGGCTGCGAGCCTCGACGTCTCGAATATGCGCATGCGGATAGGTCGAGCGGATGACCCGGCAATGACAGGCGCGCGATTTTTGCCGATTTGATGGAATTTCGTTCGCGAGAACATGGCCGCCGTCGATACGACGGTGACGCGTCCGGCTCAGGGGGCGCCTCGGTCGGACGGAAGGCGGCGTTCATTTTCGGACGCGGCGCATGGGCGACGGCTCGGAGGCGGGCGCGACGGCCGCCACGCTGCGCATCGACTCGAGCCGCGAGCGGAATTCCTCCGAGACGCCTTGCGCGTCGAAACCGTTGCGAATGATCTGAGGTTTGACGAAGACGATGATCTCCTGCCGGCTCTTGGATTTGTCGGTGTTGCCGAACAGATCGCCGAGATAGGTGATGCGGCGCAGAATCGGGAGGCCGTCCAATGTGCTGTTATCCTGCTCGCTGATCATGCCTCCGAGCATCACCGTCTGGCCGCTCGTCACGGAAATGGTCGAATGCACGCGCCGTTGGGAGATGGTCGGCGTCAGGCTCGCGCTCGTCGCATTGGAAATTTCCTGCTCGACTTCGAGCTGGATCGTCCCATTGCCGTGGACATGCGGCCAGACCTTCAAGATCACGCCGGTGTCGCGCATCTGATAGGAATTGACGACGGTGTTGGCGTTCGTGAGGATATTCGCCGTACCGGTCGAGATCGGGATTTCCTGGCCCACCTGTAGAAGCGCTGGTTGATTGTCCGCGACGACGAGCGAGGGCGCCGACAGAACCTTGACGCTGGTGAGCGTCGAAAGCGCATTCAAAATGAGGTGAGGTCGCGCCTCCGGACCGAGCACCAGATTGAAGCCGGGAAGGACGCGCTGGAGGACGAGGTTCGACACGGCGCTCGCGGTGGACGTCGTGTCGGACGACGTCGATGTCGAGGCGGCGGACGCATTGGCCTGCGATGCATTGGCTCTGGTGGCGTTTCCGAGATAATATTGCACGCCATATTGCAGCTGGTCCGTCAGCGAGACTTCGGCGACCGTCGCCTCTATGGCCACCTGCATTTGTGGCCTGTCGAGTTCGTGCAGCGAGCGTTCGATGACACGATAGTCGTCCTGGTTGGAGTAGATGATAATCGAATTATTGCTGCTGTCGGCCGTGATGCGCACGTTTTGAAAGACGCCGCGGGGCAGGTTGCCGGGCGAGGAAGCGTCGCTTTTGGTCTCCGCGTCGGCCTCCTTCTTCTCGTTGAAATTCTCGAAGGAGGCGGCGATCTGGCCGCCGCTCTGGCCGGCGCCCGCGCCGCTGGCTTGGCGCGCGTTGGAACTGTTGGAATTGTTGCTGTTGCCGAAAGCGCTGCCTGAGGACACGGAGTCGAGCTTGGATTGAGCCGCGCTCGCGCCTGGCGCGATCTGGCTGGTCGCGGAATCGCTCGTCGTCGACCCGGCGCCCTTGCCAACGAAAATCTCATTGAGAATTTTGGCGATTTTGGCGGCGTTGCCATTTTCGAGACGATAGATGCGCACTGTCGTGCCCGTCATGTCCGAACGATCGAGACGCCGCACCCATAGCGTCACGCGCTCCAGAATTCGCGGACTCTGCGTCATCGCCATAACGGCGTTCATGCGCGAGATGGGCTGGAATTTCACCGTGCCGGCGCCTTGAGCGCCTTCCCCCGTCTCGAAAATCTGCTCGAGCTCGCGGACAAGCGTCGCCGGCGACGTCGATTTCAGGGGATAGACGCCGACGGATTGGTTGCGCATCCACTCGACGTCGAGGCCGGCGATCATGTTCAGCACCGCCTGTCGCTCATTCGTCGAGCCTTGCACCAGGATGAAATTGCGGGCCGCGTCGGCGCGGATCATGTTGGGGCGGCTCACGAAATTTTCTGCCGCCTTCATCAGGGCGGCTGCGGACGTATAGCGCAGCGGGACGATGGTGACGCCAAATCCCGGCTGATCCACGCCGAATGTGACCGGGCCCGAGCCATTGGCCTCGTTGATCGGCATGATGCGGATGATGTCATGGTCGCGCACGAGCGCCGCATTGGACATTCGCAGAGCGCTCTCCAATGCGGGCAGAACGTCCTTGCGCGCGATCGGCGCCGTCGCGAACAGCGTTATCGGCGTCGTGATGCGCGCATCGACGACGAAATTCAGTCCCAAAGCGTCGCCGAGCAGGGCCTTTGCGACAGTCTGGACATCGGCCTGATCGAAGTTGATCTCGACGCCGTCGCCACGTTCAGTCGCTCCGGAGGCCGGCGAAGCGGTCGCCATCGGCTCGGTAGCCTTGGTCGTTCCCTGTCGGGCTGGAAAGAGCATTGGTGGTTGTTGCGACTCTCGGCGAGAGTGATCGGCGAGAAGCGGAAAGCGCGCTGTCAAATCGGCAAATCGGATGGAGTCGACGCTGTCGCCCGGGCCGACGCTGGTCAATTGTTCGGGCGATGAGCAAGATTGCAGCAGGCCCTGCGAGATCGTCAGCGCCGCTGCGACCAACCAGCGCCGGGCCGCGGAAGAGAATGAACTGGCGCGCCGGCGCTTGGTACGACAAAACACAACGCGACTCCGATCAACAAATTCGATTACCAATAAACTTGCGCCTTCGCTGACGTCGCAGTGGAATCGCACGCTTGTGTGACAGAGGGGCAACGAAACCGTGGCTGGAGTCTGGCGTCTGATCGCGCGGCCGTCATGACGCCGTCAAAACCGGCGGCTCTACTCGAGAGGATTGCTCGATGCCCTGACTTCGGCGGTCTTTCATGTCTCAAAATGCATTTTTCGAACATCTTTCCCGAAAGGGCGTCGTGCGCGAGCCCGGAGCGCTCGAAAATGCGCGCGGTCGCGACATGGCCGGCGAGATCGACTGGGCGAGCCTCACCCGTTTGACGCCGTCCGATTTCGCTGACGAACTCGCGGATTTCTACGCCTGCGCGCGTATCAAGCGTGGCGAGCTCGCGGCTGATGACTTCGCCGGTGGGCGTCTCTCACGTCGCTTCTTGAAAGACGAGCGCCTCTTTCCCTTCGTGGACGACGACGGCTGTCTGCTGCTGGGCGTCGCCGCGCCAGTGGAGGCGGAGACACTGCTCGCCATCGAGACCGCGCTGGAGCGCAAGGCAAAAATCGCGGTGGCGACCGCAGACGAGATCGACGCCGCCCTCGCGGCGGCATGCGGGCAAGAGCAGGCGGCGCCCGCGACGGAGATCGCCGAGGCCGGCTCCGACGATCTCGACGATCTGCGCGATCTCGCGCGTGGCGCGCCCGTCGTGCGCGCTCTCGACGATCTGCTGCGACTCGCTGTAGAGCAGCGCGCCACGGATCTGCATATCGAGCCCTTCGCCGGAACGTTGCAGGCGCGATTGCGCATTGACGGCCTCTTGAAAGCGACGCCGGCGCCGCCGATGAGCATGGCCAAGGGGCTGCTCTCCCGCCTCAAGATCATGGCCGGACTCAACATCACGGAGCGGCGCCTGCCGCAAGACGGGCGGGCGCGCATCGTCGTCGCCGGCGCCGAGATCGATCTGCGCGTCGCGACGATGCCCAGCCTCTATGGAGAGGGCGCCGTCATCCGTCTGCTACGCAAGGGTTCGGGCGTCGTCGCGCTCGATCAGATCGGCTTGTCGCAGCGCGACGGCGATATCTTGAAACGAAATCTCCAGGCGCCATTCGGCATGATCATCGTGACCGGGCCGACCGGCTCCGGCAAGACGACGACGCTCGCCGCCTCGCTCGCCGAGATCAACGAGCCGACGCGGAAAATTCTGACGATCGAGGATCCGGTCGAATATCAGGTTCCCGGCGTCAATCAGACGCAGGTCCATCCCGGTATCGGGTTGACCTTCGCGATGGCGCTGCGCGCTTTTCTGCGCCAGGACCCCGACGTCATCATGGTCGGCGAGATGCGCGACGCCGAGACGGCGCATATCGGCGTCCACGCCGCGCTCACCGGCCATCTCGTGCTCACGACGCTGCACACCAATACGGCGGCGGGCGCGATCACCCGTCTCATCGACATGGGCGTCGAGAGCTTTCTGCTCGCCTCGAGCGTTCGCGCGATCATCGGCCAGCGCCTCGTGCGCATCCTCTGTCCAGATTGCAAGCAGTCACATGCGCTGACGGCGCAGGATATTGCGGAGGACGCGCGCTATGCCTCGCTCGGCTTCGTGGCAGGCGAGATGCTGCATCGCCCCAAGGGTTGCGAATGGTGCAATTACACTGGCTTCCGCGGCCGCCGTGGCGTGTTCGAGGTCATAGAGGCCTCCCCCACGCTGCGCGCGGCGATCGGACCCAAGACCGATGCGAGCGAGCTCGAGAAGGTCGCGCGTGGCGAAGGCATGACGTCCATGACACAAGACGGCGTCGCCAAATGCCGCGCTGGCCTCACCACGATCGACGAAGTCTTCCGCGTCACCATGAGCATGTGATCCTATGCCGCAGTTTCGTTATCGCGCAGTGACGCCGGCCGGCGAGGTGGTTTCGGGCGAAGTCGAGGCCCCGACTCGCGAGGAAGTTCTTCGTCGCATCGAATATCTCGGCCATATGCCCATAGAGGCAGAGCTCGCGGGCAAAGGCCGGGTCGGCGCGCTTTCGGGGAGCGTCCAACCGCCGCCGGCGCGCGACGTCACGATTTTCCTTCGGCAATTGGCGCTGCTGATCGGCTCTCGCCTGACTTTGGAAGCGGGGTTGCAAACGCTGGCGGAGGATGCGAGCAAGCCGATGATGCGTTTCGCCGAGGCGCTTCGCGCGACGATTTCCGCGGGCGATAGTTTCGCCGAGGCGCTCGAGCGTCATCCGGCGATCATCGAGCCGGCGTATGTCGCCATGGTGCGCGCCGGCGAGGCGTCGGGCCGGCTGGAGCCCGTGCTGCGCGCCATCGTCGAGGATCGCGCCCGCAAGGAGCTGCTCGGCGAGCGGATCAATTCCGCCATTCGCTATCCTTTGTTTCTCATCGGCTCGGCTGTTCTCATCCTGTTTTTTTTCCTGGTGTATGTCGTGCCGCAATTCGAGCCTGTCTTCAAAGACATCGGGGATCGTCTCAACGGCGGCGCGGCCTTTGTGCTGGCGGCTTCGGCGTGGCTGCACGCCAATCTCTATTCATTCCTCGCCGGCTGCGCGGCCTTGGCCTTTTTTCTCTGGCTGATCTTCAGCCGAAAAGAAGCGCGCGTCCAGTCGATCGCGGTTCTCGCGAGAGTGCCGGGCGTCGCCGGGCCGATGCGAGACGCACGTACGACGCGCCTCATCAGCGCTCTCGGTCTTCTCGTCGGCAATGGCGTCCCGCTGCCGACGGCGTTGAAAATCCTGCGCGACATCGTCGCGGATCCGGGGGCGATCACCGCGATCGACAAAGTGCTCGCGCAGGTGCGCAGCGGTCGGCGCTTCGCGGAGGCGCTCGCCGAGACGGACTTGCTGCCTTCGCTCGCCGTCAGAATGTTGCGCGTCGGCGAGGAGACGGGCGATCTCGCCTCGATCGCCGCCCATGCGGCGCAGTTCTATGAGCATAGGCTGAATCTCGGCCTCGACCGTCTCATGGGAGCGATCGGACCGATCGCTATTATTTTTGTCAGCGTCATCGTCGGCGCGCTCGTTGTTTCCATTATGAGCGCGCTTCTCAGCATAACGGAGCTCGCCCTATGAAGAGAATGTGTCCTCCCGAGCGCGCGGAACGCCTGCTTCGCGCTGCGAGTCCCGGCTATACTCTCGTCGAGATGCTCGTCGTGCTGACGATCATCAGCCTCATTCTCGGACTCGTCGGCCCGCGCGTGCTGAATTATCTCGGCGAGTCGCGGGTCAAGACGGCAAAGCTTCAGATCGAGAGCTTCGCCTCCGCGCTCGATCTCTTCTATATCGACGCCGGCCGCTATCCTTCCGCTTCCGAAGGGCTCGCCGCTCTCGTCCAGCGTCCGAGCGACGTCGACGTGTGGAGCGGGCCATATGTGAAAGGCGGGCGCGTTCCCAATGATCCCTGGGGCAAGCCCTATCAATATCGCTTCCCCGTCGACCATAATCCGCCTTACGAAATCATGTCCCTCGGCTCTGACGGTCAGGAGGGCGGCGTCGGAACCGCGGCCGATATTTCGAACATAGAACATCCCAATGTCGCCAATGCGGACCATTGAGCGACGGGCCGGTTTCACGCTGATCGAGATGATGGCGGTAATGATGATCATCGCCCTGATTTCGGCTCTCGCCGTGACGCTGGCGCCGGGGTCCGGCCGGGCGCGGCTGAAGGCGCTGGCGATCGACGTGGCGGCGCTGCTGCGGCGCGAGCGGCTCGGCGCGATGATGAGCGGCAGGCCCCGTCATGTGGCGCTGGACGGCGAGAAGCGCGCGTTGCTGGGCGAGAGCGGCGGCTCGGTGCGCGTCCCCGCCGATGTCGCAGTGGCGCTGCTCGGCGTCGACGGCGGCGCGGGCTCGTTGCGGCCGGTGGTCCGCTTCGAGCCGGATGGCGCGTCCACGGGAGCGGCGCTCGCCTTCGAGCGGGAAAGCGTACGCTATGAGGTGCGCATCGATTGGTTCACCGGAGGCGTATCGATCCATGCGCCGTGACGCGAAGCGCCGGCGCGCGGGCTTCACGCTCATCGAGGCGCTGGTCGCTCTCGCTGTGCTCGTCGCCTTCGCCGGCGCGCTCGGCCCGCATCTTTTTCAAGGGCGGCGCATTCTGGCGAGCGGCAAGGGGCGGGTGAATGCGGCGCTTCTGTTGCGCTCACTCATCGAGGCGCCTTTCGACCGCGAGGGCGGCGCAAAAACGCAGGATGGCGAGACCGGCGGCTTTCGCTGGCGGATCGCCGCAAAGCCGATCTTTCTCGACACGCCGGTCTTCGACGATCCGCCTCCTGGAAAGGACGAGAAAGCGAAGGAAAAGGACGAGAGTGACGCGCCGAAATGGGCGGCCTATCGGGTCGAGGCGCGCGTCTCCTGGGGCGAGGGCCAGTCGATCGCCGCCGAGACGATCCGTCTCGCAAAAGAGCGATAGGAGCACATGATGGCCAGAAACCGCTCGCTGGGCGAAAGAGGGTGTCGCGCCGGCTTCACCCTCGTGGAGACGTTGGCCGCGCTCGCCGTCGCCGCCGCGATCATCTTCGGAGCGGCGGCGCTCGTCCATCATGTCGCGCTCTATTTCGATCGCGGGGCGCTCGGCGTGAATGAGGCGGAGCGTTTCGCGCTGGCGATGGATCGTCTGTCGCGCGATTTCGGCGCCGCGCGCTTCGTCGCTGGGACCACGGAAAGGGACGAGCGGCCGCCCGACCGCGGATCGGCTCCGAAGGACAAGGAAAAAAGGGCGACGCCCGTCGCTTTCGAGGGAGGGCCGGGGCGCATCGTCTTCGTCACCGGGAGCGCCGTCGGCGCCCGCGCTGCGCGGGAGGAAGCGCTGACTCTCGAGGTCGAGCCGCTGCGCGACGGCGTGACGCGGCTGGTGCGCCGGCGCTCCGTCTGGCTCGGTCCGAGCGCCGGCCTTCTCGCCGAGGCGGCGGGAGACGCAGTGGTGCTGCTCGAAGGCCGATACGACATTTCATTCGACTTCGCGCGCATGGATGCGCGCGGCGCGCTCGCCTGGACCGACAGCTGGAAGGGGGAGACCGAATTGCCGCGCGTCGTGCGCTTGCGGCTCGCCGACCCGGTGACCGGCGCCGATCTCGCCGCCGGCGCGCAATTCGTCCTATGGGCCGACGCGCCCGCCGCCTGCGCGCGCGAGGGGGCCGACTGCATGCCAGGCAAGACCGCTGCGCCGAGCGAGAAGAAAGCTTCGGAACCGCCGAAGGAACCGACATGAGAAACGTCTCCCGCCTAGATCGGCGCCGCGGCGTGGTGCTCGTCGCCGTGCTGTGGACGATCGCGCTGCTTTCGACCCTCGCCATGGCGGCGGGGACGGGGTTTCGCGGTTTCGCCGGCGTTCTCGCCATCGATAGAGATCGCGTGCAGGCGGAGGCGCTGTTCACCGCGGGGTTGGAAGCCGGGGCGGACCTTCTCGCCAAATATCATGGGCGGCCGTTGACGCCGGTGGAGACGCGCATTTCCCTCGCGACCGGCATCGCGCGTGTGCGGCTCGGCGACGAGCTCGGCCGGATCGACATCAACAAGGCGCCGGTGGAGGTTTTCGCTTCGCTCTTCGCCGAGGTCGGCGCGTCCGACGCCGGTGAGGTCGCTCGCGCCATCGTGCTGTGGCGCGACGGTCAGGTGAAGACGGCCGCTCAGAAAGCGGCCGCCGAACCGCCGCCGCAGCAAGGCGAAAACCCCGGCGCGGCGAAGCCGCAGCCGGGCGAGAAGCCTCCGGAAAAGCGGGATTTGGAGCAGGTCTTCACCAATGTCGATCAATTGGCGCAGATCCCCGCCGTGACCTTGGCCTATGTGGGCCTCGTTGCTCCCTATGTGACCGTCTTCGGCGCCGAGACGGTGAACGCCGCGACGGCGCCGCCGCAGATTCTGCGCGCCTTGCCCGAGATGACCGAGGCCAAAGTCGAGCAGCTGCTCGAAGCGCGGAGCGTTTCTCCGATCGAGCCGGCGCGGATCGAGCAGATTCTCGGGCCGGCCGCCCGCTACGCCAAGCTCGCGACCCGTTCGGTGGCGCGGCTGCGGATCACGGTCGCCCTCGCGGATGGATATGCGGCGGCGGCGGAAGCGGTCATTGTCATATTGCCGAAGGATCGACAGCCTTATCGTGTGCTCTTCTTCGAGCAGAAGCCGACGCCGATCGACGCCGGCGAACGCCGGCTTTTCGAGTGAAATTCATGTTCGGCGCAGATTTCCTCATTCATTGGATCGACGTGCTGGCGCAGCTCGCCGAACGTCTGCACGAGATTTGGCGCGGTCGCGGAGCTCTTCTCGTTTCCCGCGAGACCGGCGGCTTTCGCCTTCGCTCCGGCGCGGATCCCGGCGCGCCGGTGTTCGTGGCCGCGGAGGCGGGGGCCTTTCCCGAGGAGACTCGACGCCGCGCGCGCAGAGAGATCGTGCTGCTCGAATGGCCGCAGGAGCGCATTGTGACGCGCCGCATCACGCTGCCGGAAAAGGCGCGGGAGTTCATGAGCGGCGTCGTCGACAATCGGCTCGATCGCCTGTCGCCCTGGCCGGTCGCGGAGATCGTCTACGGGCTCGCCGCCGCGCCCGGCGCGCAGAAGGGCAGCCTCGACGTGCGCGTCTCTATTGTTTCGCGCGGCGAGGTCGACGCGGCCTGCGCGGAGCTCGCCGCTCGCGGCCTCACGGTCGACAGGGTCGTCGCGACGCAGGGCGGCGAGGCTTCCGTGGTCCTGTGGTCCCGCAATATGCGGCAGGCGGCGCAGGGACGGGGGCGTCTGCGCCTCGCCATAGGCGGCGGCGTCGCCGCTTATGTGGCGATCTGCGCCATCGTGGGCCTCTGGGCTGCGATCTCCGCGGCCTCGCTGCAAGACGATAATGAAACGCTGACGGCGCGCGCGCGCGCGATGCAGAAGCAGGCGCGTGCCGGCGAGGACCCGCGGATCATAGCGGCGCTCCCCCTGCAGCAGCGCGCCTGGGCGCGCAAGGAAACGTCGATTTCCGCCGTTCATCTCCTCGAATCGCTATCGCGCAGCCTGCCGGACAGCGCTTATCTGACCGAGCTCCGGTTCGAGGCGGACAAGCTTCGGCTCATCGGCCTCGCCGAGGACACGCCGGCGCTGATCGCCGCATTCGAAGCCTCCGGGCCATTGTCGCAGGTGCGTTTCTCTGCGCCGACCACGCGGGGCCCCGACGGCAGGCTCTTCACATTCAGCATAGAGGCGCGTGTCGCGGCGCGCCTCACTCCAGCGGGAGGATGATGCGATGCGGCTCGATCTTCGGATAAATCGCGAAGAAGGCGCGGCGCTCGGCGCGCTGGCGGGGCTCGTCCTCGTCTGCGGGGGCGCGGCGCTGTTCGCGCTCGGGGGGCGTGGCGGCGCGGCCGAGGAGAACGCCCAGCGTCGCGACGCGCTGGCGCGGCTCGAAGCGGCGCAAAAGCGCGCCGGCGGCCCGGGAGACCGGGCCGTCGCGCCCGAGGCGGCGTTTCTCGCGGCGCCGACCGCGGCGCTCGCCGGCGCGCAATTGCAGGCCTATGTCACGCGCCTCGTCGCGGCCCAGCACGCCGCTCTGACCTCGTCCAACGCCCCGCCGCCGATGGGCAAGGAGGCGGCCGACGCCGTCCAATTGCAGGCGACCTTCGACATGGAGCTCTCGGCGCTGCAGGCGCTGCTCTATGAGCTGGAGGCGGGGACGCCTTATGTCTTCGTCGAGGCGTTCTCGCTCCAGCCGCTGGACGGGGCGCGACGCGGCGGCTCGCAGCCGCTTCTGCGCGTCACCTTGAACCTTCGCGCCCATTGGCGCCGGACGGCGTCATGAGACGCTCGCTGCTCGTCGCTCTAGCCCTTCTCGCCGCCTCGCATGTCCCCGCGCAGGAGACGCCGGCCCACGTCGACGCCAATCCGCTGGCGCGCCAGCCGCTCGAGCGTTTTGCCGCGACGCGCGATCGCCCGTTGTTCTCGCCGAGCCGCCGGCCGCCGCCGACTCCGACGGCGCATCGCGAGGCCGAGCCGCCGCCGCCCCCGCCCGAGCCGCCCGCCGTCGTGCTGCTCGGCGTGCTGACCGACGCGCAAGGAACGCGCGCTTTCATCCGGCCCAATCCGATGGACAAGGTTCGCGCCGCTCGCGTCGGTGACGATATAAATGGTTGGAAAATAACACGGATAGAACCGACGCGGATCATTTTTGGGCAGGATGAGCGCAGCAAGACATTCGCCATGTTCGAAACGAGGCGCGTCACGACGAAGACCGCGCGCACGAATGCACAGCGCTAAACTTTCGAAAGAATTTTTATGGTGACGCTTCGGGTTTGGCTCTCGCGCATCGTCTCGTGAATAGATCGCGCCCGCATGCGGGCATATTCACGAGACGACGAGAGTCGCAATGTCGCAACACAGACGATCGCCGCTCTATAGATTGACGGAAGCTCTCGCGAAACGGCTCGGACTCGGGATCCTCGCTACGAGCTTGCTCCACGGAGCCGTGCCGGCGCAGGCCGCCGCCTACCACTCGGCGGACGGCGCTCCCGCCGCATGGCGGGATTACGCATTGCTCGTCGGGCGCCGGGTTCAGGACTGGCTCGGCCAGGACAGCGAGCAGACCCGTCGGCTGCGAATGTCCCTGGAAGCGCACTCGCAGCAGAACGCCTCGCCGTCGACCATCGTGGCGCGTCTCTGGATTTTGGCGAACGGGACGGTCGAGCGCGTCGATTTGGAGGGATTCGATCCCGCGGATGCAGAGGCGTTGCGCGCGCTTTTGACGCGACAGGAGGTGGGCGCGCCGCCGCCGGCCGACATGGCGCAGCCGCTGCATTTGAAACTATCGCTGCAGGCGAAGAATTGAGCGGCGGGACGCATAGCCGGAGCGCGGCCGAAGCGCGCGCGGCTCGCCTGCTCGCCGCGGCGATGCTCGGCGCGCTCGCGGTCGCCTCGCCTCTCGCGGCCGAAGAGACGAGCGATCGAAGCTCGGCGAAGGCGCCGGAAGCGGCGGCGGCGCGGCCGGGCTCGCCAGCCGTCTATCGCGCGCTGGCCGAAAGCGAAGCGCGCCGCGCCGGAATGCCGGGCGAGATCGCCGACGCCGTCATGGCCGTCGAGAGCGGCTATGATCCCAGCGCCCTAGGCTCGGTCGGCGAGATCGGCCTCATGCAAGTGCTGCCCTCGACGGCGCGAGCGCTGGGATTTGAAGGTCGGATGGAGGGGCTCGCCGTTCCCGAGACCAATATTCGCTACGGCGTGAAATATCTCGCGGGCGCTTGGCGGCTCGCTGGCGGCGATCTCTGCACGGCGGTCATGAAATATCGCGCAGGCCATGGAGAGACGCGCTTTTCGCATCGCTCCGTCGATTATTGCCTCGCCGTGCGCGCCAAGCTCATGGCGCGCGGCTATCCGGTCGCCGGAATCGTGCCGATCGCCACTTTCGGCGACGCGGCGCCGTCTCGCCTCCGCTCGGCGCTCGTCGCCGAATGTCGTCGAAACTGTCTTGCGGCATCCCGCCGCGCCGAGCCCGATTTCGACGCGATCAACACGCGCCTCGATCATATCGTCATACAAGCGAACGCAAACGCCGTGCGGTTGCGGTGAGGCCTCTCGTCGGCGGCCGTGGCTACATATCAATCGTTCGAAGGGACGAAACATGAGATGTCTCGGTATCGCTATTCTGATGATGCCGCTCGTCGCGCCGTGTCATGCGAACGATGTCGCGACGCCGAACGGAGAAATTATCATCGGCGGCGCAGCGCCGCCGATGGCTGAAGCTCGAACCTGCGTCGACGTTCAAATCGGCGGCGACCTGGCTTTCGGCTGCCTCAATCGACGGCTGAGGCGCGACGTCGAGCGCGTCCGCCCGATCATCGAGGCTCCTCCCGTAGACGCTCGATCGTCCGACCTGAAGACCGGCGTCGTCAACCTGCCGGCCATACGCCAGCAGTACGGGCGGAACTTTGGAATTTCGGCCGTCCCTTATCGCGAGCCGACGGTCAACGCCGGATCGCCGATCTTGCGACGTTGAAGTCGCCGTGCTCGCATGGATGCGGGACGCGATCTAGGCGGGGGCAATCTGAAGGGTAGAGTTGGTCATGTTGGAAAATTTTGCGCAATTTCAGAAGATAGAAGATGGCGACAACAAAGTGCGCCATCTTTCGAACCCGCGCGCGTCCGGCCGCGAGCTCGCAGGCTTCTTGCCGTTGGTCAGCATAATCATCACTAATTACAATTATGGCCGCTTTGCTGAACTCTGCGGCGTCCATAGCGCGGCGCCCTTCAAGGCTTTCAGAGCCGAGTATTTCGCCTGGCGCGCGGTCGTGGATCGTCTGATCGGCGATGTCGACGAGCTCGCGGAGCGCCTCGGCACGGATCGCTATGTCGGCGCGCTCGTTTGCCTGCAAAAATCCTATGTGGACCATCCAGACTTTCAGCAGTTCGAGAGCCTCGTGCGATATATCGAAACGCGACTAGAGACGCGGGCGGATTCAATTCGCGCCTGCCTCGGACCGGAAGCGTTTGTACACTTATCGACGAGCGTCAAACGCGTCCGCAAGCGGCGAGTCCAGGTGAAAAGACGCGCGCCGCGACCCTGGATACGACCTTTGGCGGAGCTTTTCTTGACGATGGGGCGCTCGATGAGCCTCGTGGCGCTGACGAAGTTCGGCGATCGACTCTGGCATTGCTGAGAGTCGATCCGTATCGTCGGCCGGCTCCGTCGCAAATTTTTAATGGTTATGATCACCGGCAACAGAGCAGCCGGAATAGCGCAGTGATCGCCGCGTAAGCTGTGTCATTCATTACACGCTCGTCGCGCATGACCTGCCCCCGAAGTTTCATCCAGCGGCGAGTTGAGTCCCGGCGGTTGATACGCCCGCGGGCGTGGGGTGAGCAACAGGCGATCGGCGGAGCTGGTCCGGGTTGCGCAGCCGATCGCCTGTTGCGGTGAGCGCGGCCGCATAGTCCGCCGGTGTCGCATAGCCGAGGGAAGAGTGCGGGCGCCGGTGGTTATAATCGTGAATCCAAGAGCGGATCTTCTCTCTCGCGTGGTCGAGGCCGAAGAACAGCGTCTCGTTGAGCAGCTCGTCCCGCATGCGGCCGTTGAAGCTCTCACAGAAGCCGTTCTGCATCGGCTGCCCGGCATGATGAAATGCCACTCCACCTTGTTCTCCTCCGACCAGGACAGGACGGCGTTCGAGGTGAACTCCGTCCCATTGTCGGAAACGATCATGCCGGGCTTGCCGCGCCTTTCGATCAGCGCGGACAGCTCGCGCGCCACCCGCTTGCCGGAGATCGACGTGTCCGGGATCGCCGCCAGGCATTCACGCGTTACGTCGTCGACGATGTTCAGGATGCGGAATCGTCGGCCGCTGGCGAGCTGGTCGTGCACGAAGTCGAGAGACCATCGGGCATTCGGCTTCGCCTCGACGAGAATCGGCGCCCGTGTTCCCATGGCGCGGCGGCGCGCGCGGCGCTTCCTTACCGTCAGCCCTTCCTCGCGGTAGAGCCGATAGATGCGGTTCTTGCCCGAGCGCTCGCCCTGCTGCCGGAGCAAGATGAACAGCCGCCGATAGCCGAAGCGCCGCCGCGCATTGGCGAGATCGCGCAGCTCGGCTCGAAGCTCGGCGTCGGCCGGGCGTGTCGACGTGTAGCGCGCCGTCTTGCGATCGATCGCGACGATCCGGCAGGCCCGACGTTCCGACAGGCCCATGACGGCCTGAAGGTGCGCGACGGCTTCGCGCTCGAGGCGGGCCCTACCATTTTTTTGCCAGGAGCTCGCGAAGCGCCGCCGCATCGAGCATCTGATCGGCCAAGAGTTTCTTCAGACGGGCATTTTCCTCCTCCAGCGCCTTCAGCCGCTTGGCCTCGGAAACGTCCATCCCGCCGAATTTGGCCTTCCAATTGTAGAGCGTCGTCTCCGAAACCGCGTATTTGCGCGCGAGGTCCGCCGCCTTCGCGCCGGCTTCCTGCTCCCGCAAAATCCCGATGATCTGCTCTTCCGTGAACCGTTTCTTCTTCATCGTGTCCGTCCTGCAATCGGTCGGACTCTAATCGATGCTGGTGGGATTTTTCAGGGGCACGTCAGTGGACGTCTGCTCCGTCAAGGGGGAAGCGGTAAGGATCATGTTGGATGCGCTCGCGAACCACGATGAGATCATCGCCACGCATCCGCTGTTCGGCCCGCAGAGCATGCGCGACGGAACACGTGGTCTGAAGATCGCCGTGTGCCCGATACGCGGAAGATCCGTCTATCGATTTGCAGCCTTCCTCAAACGTGCTTTTGGTCTTCGCGTGATCATCACGACTCCGGAAGATCACGATCGTGAGGTCGCGGTGGTACAGGGGCTCACGCATTTTCTCGCGAAAGCGATAACCCGGATGGAGCCCCTTCCGACGTGCCTCACGACCAGAAGCTATGAGCTTCTCTTGGAAGCGGTGAATATGGTGAGATCCGATGCGCCCGAGGTATTCGACACCATAGAACGCGTGAACGAATTTACATCGGCCGTCCGCGCGCGTTTTCTTGACGTAGCGTCGGATTTGGACGCGCAGCTGTCGCTCCCGGCCGAGGGGGCCGATCTGGTCGGAAGTCTCGAAAGCCCCGCCTATATTGGAGCTGCAGCCGATGGCGTCGGCGCATGAGCCGTTCTGGACGGCGGGGATCGATCGAGATTTGTTTCATCGGCTCCGCAGGGACGAAGAAATCGAAGCGCGCCCTTTGCTCTGCTGCGTGAGGCGTTCATGAGACTCCGTTTACCGACGGTCGATTTTTCCGTCGGCCGGGACTCGCCCGAGCCGCTGGATGTGGCGGCAAGATTTTTCGAACTTCTTTCCGAAGGCGCGCCGAAACTTATGGGCGAAATGGGCCGTATCGAAGAAGCTCGATTCGTGCGCCGCGGTTGTGACGGATTCTCCTTCGCCGATGCGGCGGCAGGCGCGCGACACGATCACTTTCACGGCGGTGAACGCCGGCTCGCTGCAGCTTCGACATTGGAACGGCCTGTGGCAGGACGAGCGTGGCGCCTATGTCGGCGGCTCGTCGCCGACCGATCCCGACGCTGGCGGGGTCATACGCGTCGCGCTCATTCGTTGGAGCCCGGGCGGCGTTCCCGCGCAGGAACTCCGGCGCCTCGCGGAGCGGGCCGATGCGCCCGCCTGGGCGGCGGCGGAGCTCGCCCGCTAGAGAGAGGTTGTCGGGCCGCTCGCTCCCACCGGATGGCGCATTCTCGGCTTTGCGGAAATGTTCCGCGAGCTGCGCGACGGCGCGGGGGACCGCAGCCGCGGAATGAGCTGCATACGGGCAACGACATAGCGGTGCTGCAAAAGGAGGTCGCGAAGGAGTTCACGCCGGGGACGACGCTGCGATGGAAGTGGAAGCTCGACAGGCTGCCTTCGCGGAGCGCGGAAAACGCCGTCTTCACCCATGACTACATCAGCATAGCGGTGAAGTTCGACAACGGCCAGGACCTCACCTACTTCTGGAGTTCCAGCCTGCCGGTCGGCGCGAGCTTTCGCTGTCCGTTTCCCACCTGGGCGACCCGCGAGACGCATCTCGTGGCACGCTCCGGGAGCGGCGATCTCGGCGAATGGCTCGCGGAGTCGCGCGACGTCTCCGAAAACTATCGCAAGGCGGTCGGCGGCGAGCCGCCGAAGAGGATCACGCAGATCTGGCTCATCGGGACCAATGTGATGGGGCGAAGCGAAGGATTGGGAGAGTTCGGCGAGATCGCGATCGGCTCCGACAAGGAGATCGTTTCGGTCTATCGAGCCGCAACTCGAAGGCAGCGTGGCGCGAATTGTCCGCTTCGTGTCCAGATAGGGTCTTTCGCTTTGGATCATAGAGCGTAAGATGTTCTCAATTCAACGAATTGGGAGGATCGAAATGTCCGCTTCGGACACGGCGCTCGTCGTCGTCGACGCTCAGGAATCCTTTCGTCGGCGTCCCTATTGGCGGGACGACGATGCGCGGCCTTTCGTCGGCCGTCTCCAAGCATTGATCGACGGAGCGAAAGCCGCCGCGATCCCGATCGTCCAGGTCTTCCATGTCGCCGATTCCGGACCATTCGCAGAGAACTCCGGCTTCGTGAGGACGCTGGAGCCGCTCGCTATTGCGCCGGATGCGATCTTCCGCAAGCGAAGGCACAGCGCCCTCGTCGGCAGCGGGCTCGACGTCTGGCTAATCGAGAACGGCGTGCGCCGCCTCATCGTCTCCGGCATTCGCACGGAACAATGCTGCGAGACGACGACGCGCCACGCCTCGGACCTCGGCTATGCGGTCGATTTTGTCGGCGAGGCGACGTTGACCTTTCCGATGACCGACGCCGCTGGACGCGAATGGAGCTCCGCTGAAATCCGGGCGCGCACGGAACTGGTGCTGGCGGGACGTTTCGCGCGCATCGCGTCGGTCGAGGAGGCTCTGCTTGGGCGCCCGGAAGCGATCGCGGTCTAGCGACCGCCCGAGGACGAAGGACATCGACGTCTTCGTCGTCGCGCCGCCGCGCCTGTTGCTGCTCGACGTCGCGGGGCCGATCGAGGTTTTGCGCAAGGCGAATCTCGAACAGGATGCGGTCCGCTTTAGGGTTGTTTATGTCGGTCCCGCGCCGAGCGTCGGCAGCTCTATCGGCCTCGAGATCGCCGGCGTGGCGCCGCTGCCGGATCGTCTGCCGGATGGCGCGCTGGTCGTCGTTCCCGGCAGCGTCGAGGAGCCGCTCGCGGGTGCGGGCGGAGGCCGCGACGAGGACGCCGTTCACGAGTCGGCGATCGTCGATTGGCTCACGTGCACGGTGCGGCCTGGGGTTCGTCTCGTGTCGATCTGCTCGGGCGCGCTGCTCGCCGCGCGCGCCGGCCTGCTCGACGGCCATGACTGCACGACTCATCACGCCTGCGTCGCCGAGCTCGCGCGCCTCGCGTCTGCGGCGCGCGTCCGCGAGAATCGCCTCTATGTCGAGGACGGCGAGCGCTTCACTAGCGCCGGCGTGACGGCGGGCGTCGACCTCATGCTCCACATCGTCGCGCAAATGGCCGGACATGCGACAGCGCTCGCCGTGGCGCGCCATCTCGTCGTCTATCTGCGGCGCGGCGGCGACGACCCGCAGCTCTCGCCCTGGCTCGAAGGCCGCAATCACATCCACCCCGTCATTCACCGAGCTCAGGACGTCATCGCCGCCGATCCTTCGCGCGTGTGGTCGGTCGAACAGCTAGCGCGCGCATCAGCGACGAGCCCGCGTAACCTCTCCCGCCTATTCAACGCGCATGCGGGCATGAGCGTCACCGATTATGTGAGCCGCATGCGCGTCGCGCTGGCGCGGGAGCTCTTGACCAACTCGCGTCTCGACATGGAGACGATCGCCGAACGCGCTGGCTTCGCTTCGGCTCGCCAGTTACGTCGCGCCTGGGGGCGTCATCACAACCTCCCGCCGAGCCGCATGCGCGAAGCGGAGAGGACCACCGAAGGGGCGCAATGAGAACGCCCAGGACTGCTCGACAGATCGCCCCCCGGCGCCAGGCGCCGAATGACAGTGCACGACGGGTCGGTCGGGCCAGGAGCAACCGTGTCCGGGGCAACGAAACCATCGTCTCGAAGATGCATCCGAGTGGTTCGCCGATCCCGAACGTTTCTCGGTCGAGCTACACCTTGTGCTAACGCGCGGCGGTTTCGCGCTGTGACCAGGCCAAGCCACCTTCGGCTCGATCGGCGAAGCCCAGCGTCGACAAAGAGTCGGGCGCCTCTTACGAGGCGTCATAGCTGCACGCGCCGAAGCGCTCGAACGCGGCGGCAGCGCGCTACTTTCTGCCAGTTAGCGCAACCGCTTTTCCCGCCCCCGCGCGAGGCGGCACGAAACAAAAGTTGCGTCCGCCGAGCGATCCTTCGTATGGCGCGTCGCGGGCACGACGCAGCAATCTGAATTGAACATTAGTGTTTGGCACCGCCAGCTTCAGAGCTGCTTCGTCGCTCGAGATGACTTCGACTTCGAGCGCTTCGCCGGGACGGTCCACGTCGACCAGAATTATTCGTTCACCCACAACAAATTCTCCTCCAAACAAGCTGTCGAACATCAATGCCTCGGGCCATCCTGTTCGTGGCTGAGTAATCGAGAAAGGCCGTTGCCGGGAGCGCTATCGCTCCCTGGGGATGGGCGATGCATTTTTGCAATCGGCGCTGGTCGACGGCTCGGGGTCAGAATGGCAGGAAGGAATGATAGTCGATTTTGGACTAGTCGGAAAGAGACTTTATTTCCTGGGTTGCCTTTCACAACCGGAGCAGCCCGGCATGGGCCGCTCGGTCCACAGCAAAGCCTACAAGGATCTTCTGGCCGTGATGATCGCGGCGCGAGAGCGCGCCGGGCTCACCCAGGCCGAACTCGCCGAACGAATCGGGCAGACGCAATCCTTCGTTTCGAAATGCGAGCGTGGCGAACGTCGTCTGGATGTCGTCGAATTTGTCGAACTCGTGAGAGCGATGGGTTTGGATCCGAGCGCAATTTTTGCTCAATTCGTCGGACAGGTTTTCGGTGCGGCAGGTGATAGGTAGAGTCTAGCTGCTTTCCGATCTCTTCCTCCGACAGGTCGGCGAGCCGGTCTCCGTCATCCGGGAGAAACCGGTCGGGGGATGGCCGGTGTCTGCTGGTCGAAGGACAGGTCGTCGGCTTCGTCGTCAATCACTCGACTGAGTTTTCCGGGAATCCCGAGAGTTTCCGCGTGGCGCAATGCACAGGAAAGCGGGGCCGTCTATGTCGCCCCCAATCCCTTCACCTACGCGACGCGTAGCGACGGGCGAGGTCCCAGATGGTAGTCCGCGGGATGGCGTCGACTTGCCTTCGACATTCGTGATGACGATCGCGGCGATCGCCAGCACAGAGGCTGCCACGGCGGCGATATTCAGCCAAGGAATCCGTATTCTCGCCGACTTCACGCCGCTGACGGGCTCGACATTAATATACAATGTTAGTAGACTAAATCTCCGTGGTCCTGTCAATCGGGGCCGGCCCGGCGAAATATGTTCGATTAAAAGAGCGATCGGCCGATTCCGCGCGCGGGTGCGGCCGTCCGCCAGAGGACCACGGCGATGGCCTTATCCGACGACGCTTCCATCGAACGGCTCGCCGTGCGCATCCTCGATCGAAGCCTGCCGAAAGAGCAATGGACCCATGCCGGCCATTTTGCTTTGGCGCTCTGGCTTCTGCGGTACAGGCCCGAGCTGGCGACGCCCATCGAAATCCGCGAGCTCATAACGCTCTATAACGAGGCGACGAACACGGCCAATACGGATGCCGGCGGCTACCATCATACGATCACGCTCGCTTCGATGCGCGCCGCTGCGAACCATTTGAATGATCATGACGCCGACGCGCCGCTTCACGCGGCGCTTCGATCTCTCATGGCGTCTCCGCTCGGCAATCCCGACTGGCTGTTATCGTATTGGCGTCGCGACACGCTGTTCGGCGTCTCCGCCCGGCGAGCCTGGGTCGAGCCCGACCTCGCGCCACTGCCATTCTGACCGTGACGCAACCGTCTTCCTTTTCATTTGATCGAGGGTTTTCAAATGCTCCACCGCCGTGATCTTCTCGCTGGCGCGGCCGCCGCCGCGACAGCGCGCGCGCTGCCCGCCTTCGGCGACACATCCGCAACCGCAGGGTCGCGAGCGAACGCGATCCTTCGCGATCTCTTCGAGAAGCTCGCGCAGCAGCGCCTGCGGCGAGATCCGACGCTGGTCACGAGTCTCGGCCTCGACAAAGGCGAGCTCGCCGCCGCCAAGGGAAAGCTCGGAGAGCGGTCTCCGGCCTCCGTCGCGCGCGACGCCGCCGAGGCCGCGCGCGCTCTCGAGGAGTTGCGTCGCATCGACCGCTCCGCTCTCTCGGGCGTGGACGCGGTCGGCTATGACACGCTTCTCTTCACCCTCGATATTCGCGCCGAGGCCGACCGTAACTTCGATTACGGGGGCGGCGGCGCCGGCGAGCCCTATGTGCTCAGCCAATTGAGCGGCTCCTATCGCTGGGTCCCGGATTTTCTGGACAAGAAGCATCGCATCGACACGGTCGAGGATGCCGAATTCTATCTCGCGCGCCTCGAGGCTTTCGCCGTTCTACTCGACGAGGAGCTGGAGCTCTCGAAGCACGACGTCGGCGCCGGCGTGATCCCGCCGGATTTCGTCATCGAGAAAGCGCTGACGCAGCTGACGACGCTTCTACGCACGCCGGCGGAAAAGTCGACGCTCGTGCGCTCGCTAGCGCGCCGCGCCGCCGAAAAGTCCCTTATCGGCGAATGGGAGAGCCGCGCCGAGGCGGTCTATGGGCGCCGCATTCTTCCGGCGCTCGAGCGGCAGGCGAATTATATTCGAGAGCTGCTGCCGCGCGCCGTCCATACGGCAGGCGTCGCGCGGCTTCCCGAGGGCGAGGCGTTCTACCGCCTGTCCTTGAAGGACAATACGACGTCGACTCTCGCGCCGGAGGAAATCCACCGGACCGGACTGGATCTCGTCGCGCGATTGTCTTCGGAGATCGCGGCTCTGCTCGACGCCCAGGGTGTTCCCGGGGGGCCGGTCGGCCGCAGGCTCGCGGCGCTGCGTGCGGACCCGCAATTCCTCTATGAGAACACGGACGCCGGCAAGGAGCGGCTGATCGGCGATCTCAATCGCAAGGTCGTGGTCGTGCAGGGAAAGCTCTCCAATTATTTCGGCGCGCTGCCCAAAGCGCCCGTCGAAATCCGCCGCGTGCCGAAGGAGATCGAGCTCGCGACGCCGAGCGGCTACTACGAGCCGGGATCGCTCGACGGCGCCCGTCCCGGCGCCTATTACATCAATCTGCGCGACACGGCCGAGCACGCCCGTTGGAGGCTGCCGACGCTGACCTTCCACGAATCGATCCCGGGACATCATTTGCAGATCACGCTGGCCAATGAAGTCTCGGACTTGCCGCTGCTGCGCAAGATCATCTGGTTCTCGAGCTATGGCGAAGGCTGGGCGCTCTATTCCGAGCAGCTCGCCGTCGAAATGGGCCTCTATGACGATGATCCGCTCGGTCATGTCGGACAATTGCAGGCGGCGCTGTTCCGCGCTGTCCGGCTCGTCGTCGACACGGGACTGCATACCAAAGGCTGGAGCCGCGAGCAGGCGATCGACTATTTCGTGGAGACGCTCGGCGACACGCCGAGCGTCGCGGCCACCGAGGTCGAGCGATACTGCGTCTGGCCCGGCCAGGCTTGCAGCTATATGGTCGGCAAGCTCACTTGGCTGCGTCTGCGCGACGAGGCGCGCCGCGCGCTCGGGCCGACTTTCGACCTGCGTAAATTTCACGACGCGGGCCTCTTGTCCGGCGCCATGCCGCTCGCCGTGCTGGAGCGCGTGATCGGCGACTATGCGCGTAGCGGCAAGATATGAGCGTCAGTGTCCGCGCCGCGTGGCCTCGCGACAATCCGCAAACGCCATGCCCGCTGGTGCCGCCGCCTCCGAGGCGCGCGCCAAAGCCGACCAGCAATCCGGCGAGCATCGTCGCGCCAGGGCCTATGTCGAAGACCGGCGTCGGCGCCGCGCCGAAGACGCGCAGAAGCGCGGCGGCGACGGCCCGAGGATGAATGCGATCCGCTAGGAGACATCGCCCGCTTTCGGCGGCCACAAGCCGGCGACGATCCCGCTCACGCCCGCTATGCGTCCCAGCAAGAGAAAATCGCGAGGCCCGCTGCGAGTCCGACCGCCGCTCCGCCCAGCGTCGCGCTCGCGGGGACGACATTCGTCCAATCGATCTGCGTCGACGCTCCTTCTTTCTCCCGCAATCTCCGCCGCGAGAAAAATCCACCCCAGCAAAAAGCCGCTTGCCCGCGCTATGTTCGCCGATATATATCTATCTTACTAGTATATTAGTGAGCTAATGGAGCCGCCATGCGCAAGATCGCCCGCACATCTCTCGTCCTCGCGGCGAGCGTTTTCGCTTTCGCGACCCTGGCGCAGCAGCGCCCCGATTTCAGCAAGGTCGAGATCAAAACGACGCCGCTCGCCGATAATTTTCATGTGCTGGAAGGTCAGGGCGGCGCGATCAGCGTGCTGAGCGGCCCGGAGGGCGTCCTGCTCGTCGACTCCCAATTCGCGCCGCTCACCGACAAGATCGTCGAGGCGATCAAAAAGATCTCCGACAAGCCGATCCGTTTCCTCGTCAACACCCATGTGCATGGCGACCATGTCGGCGGCAATGAGAATCTCGCCAAGCTCGGCGCGCTGATCTTCGCGCGCGATCAGCTGCGCGCGCGTCTGCTCAATCCCAATCCCGCGCCGGATGGAGCGCCCGGCAAGCCCGCCGCCGCACAGGCGCTGCCGGTCGTGACCTATGACAATCAGGTCACCATCCATCTCAATGGCGAGCATGTGCGCCTCATCCCGATCCGCAACGCGCATACGGATGGCGATACGCTGGTCTATTTCCCCGAGCACGACATTCTCGCGGTCGGCGACTATTTTCGCAGCACGGGCTATCCGGTCGTCGATCTCAACAATGGCGGCACACTCGCCGGCATCATCGACGGCCTCGGCGCCACCATCGGCCGCGCGGGCCCCAACACCAAGGTCGTTCCCGGCCATGGCGCGATCGTCGACCGCAATGCGCTCATCGCCCAGCGTGATCTGATCGTCGCGGTGCGCGACAAGGTGGCGGCGCTCATCGATCAGGGCAAGACGCTGGAGGAAACGATCGCGGCCAAGCCGACGGCCGAATTCGACGCCAAAGTGCCGCAGGCGGAACAGACCTCCGAGCGTTTCGTCAAATGGCTCTACGCCGAGGTGAAGGCCGCCAAGACCAAGACGGCGGCGCGTTGACGGCGAATTCGCTGCCGAAAAGACAAGTGTGAACGGAGTGGATTCAGCCTGACGATTCTCGCTCGGCTCACGTGCGGGCGAGATCGTCATCCGCTGCCGGGATAACGAGCCGGTCGCAGTAGCGGTCGCTGGCGCGCCAGCGACCGCTACTGCATTGTCCGATTTATGGGCGAGGGCATGGCCTTGGTCCTGCTGTCGGAAGCACTGCGATGACAGGGCTCGCCGACATCATCGCCGACAAGTCTCTCGATTCGATCCTTCGAGAAGACGCGCGACGTCGCCGTCCTCCTGCCGCGTGGCAAAAAACGCGGCGATCCCATCGCTCGTCGGCCGCACATTTCCTGCGCAAGTCATATGTCAGAAAAGCCCGCGCGGCCGATGTCACCGACGGCGCCTATTCTTCGCAAGCAGCGGAAGCCGGCTCCCGATCCATGGGCCGAGCCGAATTCGAAGCGGAGCGCCGCTCGACCTGCAGCGCCGAACGGTCAGAAGCAGAAGCGGGTGAGAATTTCGACGCCCGAGGAAATCGCAAAGACGAAAAAAAGACGGCGGAGACACGTGAACAGAAGCGTGGGCCTCGGCGGCGCGGGCAGAGGCGGACATCGCCATTAGCAACTCCGCTGGAATTTCTTCCCGCAACGAATATTGATAAATCCAAACCGGCTTGTCGCTCTCCCCGAACCAGGATGGGCGCTCATGCCGATCCGCAAAATCCGGGCGCAATGATCGCATAAGCAAAACGCCGCCGGCCGCATCGCGGGCCGCCGGCGTTCCGAAAAGTTTCGAGGCGCCGATTCGACTTCGGACAGGCGCCTCGATTTTGGCTTTCTCAGGCGAGAATATCTACGACGGACTTGCCGTAGACGACTGTCGGACGCTCGGCGCGGCCTGCGCGCAGATAGACCGTTTTCAAATGATCGAGGCCGAGCAGCTGAAGCACGGTGGCGTGAAGATCATAGGTGTCGACTGGATTTTCGACCGTCTTGAGGCCGATCTCGTCGGTCGCGCCATAAGTGAGGCCATGCTTGAGACCGCCGCCGGCGAGCCATTGCGTGTAGCCCCAGGGATTATGATCACGGCCGTCGCCGCTCTGGCCGTAAGAGGTGCGGCCGAACTCCGACGTCCACACGACGAGCGTCTCGTCCAGCAATCCGCGCGCTGCGAGATCGGCGAGAAGGCCGGCGATCGGCTTGTCGATCGCGCGCGTATTGGCGCCGTGGTTCTCCTCGAGCTTCCGATGCGCGTCCCAATTCTTATTGTCGTCATTGATGCCGTCGACCGGACCAGAGACGACCTGAATGAAGCGCACGCCGCGCTCCACCAGACGGCGCGCGCGCAGCAGCACGGTGCCGTAGTCCTTGGTTGCATCATTGTCGAGACCATAGAGCGCCTTGGTGGCTGCCGTCTCTTTGGAGAGATCGACGGCTTCGGGAGCCGAAGATTCCATACGATAGGCGAGCTCATAAGAACGCGTGCGCGCTTGCAGCTCGGTGTCCGACGGCTGCTCGCCGGATTTGTGCTCGTTGAGCTTGCGCAGCAGATCGAGATTGTCGCGCTGCTGAGCGGCTGCGATGAGTTCCGGCTTGTCGAGATTGAGAATCGGCGACGCGCCGGGACGGAAGGCGGCGCCCTGATAGATCGCCGGCAGGAAGCCGGAGCTCCAATTCACGGAGCCGCCGCGTGGCTCGCGCTTGCCGCTGTAGAGCACGACATAGGGCGGCAGATCCGGATTGGCCGAACCCAGCGCATAAGTGATCCACGAGCCGAGCGACGGACGGCCGGGCGTCAAATCGCCGGTATTGAGCTTGAGGATCGATATGTCATGCGTCGCGCCGACAGTGACGCTCGATTTGATGAAAGTGATCTTGTCGGCGTGTTCGGCGAGATTGGGCAGAAGGTCGGAGAACCAAGCGCCGCTCTGGCCATATTGCTTCCATGTGCGCTTGGAGGCGAAGAGCTTGCCGGCGCCGCCCGAGGTCGTGACCTGGAGACCTTTGAGAAACGACTCGGGAACCTCCTGGCCGGCGAGACGCACGAGCTCTGGCTTATAATCATAGAGATCGAGCGTGCTCGGCGCGCCGTCCATATGCAGCCATATGACCGATTTCACCTTCGGCGCGAAATGCGGTTCCTTCTTGGCGAGCGGATCGACTAAGGTCGCCGCCGCTTGCGCGAGCGGAACCGAAAATACGCCGCCGCCCGGCATGAAGCCGTTCAGCGCCACTCCGCCGAGGCCAAATCCTGCGTTGAAAAGCCATTCTCGACGCGTCTTGCTCATGATGACAGTCCTTTCCTCGCGACAGATGCGATTTTCTCAGAAGCGGTAGATGAACTCGTTGGAATTGGCGACGGTGTGCACGAGGTCGACGAAGGCCGATGCGCGAATCGGGTCCGTCGCCGTCAAATCCTTGCCGGTCGGGACCGCGATCGAGAATTTGCCGTCTGTCGCTCGGCTCGCGATCAGTTTCTCATGCTCGTCGAGAAACTTTTTCAGGACCGATCTCTCATAGTCGTCGGGGCTGCGTGCGAACAAAATCTGATACAGACGATCGATGCGCGCATTCTCGTCGACCCCCGCTTCGTGGATCACGCGGCCGGCCAACGCCTGCGACCATTGGAAGACGAGTTCATTGTTGACGAGAGTGAGCGCCTGCAAGGGCGTCGTCGTGACGTCGCGCTTGCTATGCGCCTGCTGCGGATTGTTGAGATCGAAAGTCTCGAGCAGCGGGTAGGGAACGCTGCGCCGCGCGAAAATATAGAGGCTGCGGCGGTTGATCTCATGCGGATCGCTCGAGGCCTCCCAAGCCGGGCCGACATTGAGATTGGGGGGCAGGGGCGGGAAGACGGCGGGGCCGCCGATCGCTTTTTCGAGACGTCCAGACGCGAGCAGGAAGGAGTCGCGAATCTGCTCGGCGTCTAGGCGCTTGCGCGGGAAGACGGCGAGCAGCTTGTTTTCCGGATCGGCGGCGGCGACATCCTCGCGATGCGCCGAAGACTGCCGATAGACGCTCGACAGGAGAATTTGCCGATGCAGCTTCTTGATGCTCCAGCCGCCCTGGACGAAATCATCGGCGAGATAATCGAGCAGCTCCGGATTGGTCGGCTTGTCGCCGGCCTTGCCGAAATCGCTCACGGTGCCGACGACGCCCTTGCCGAAATATTCGTTCCAGACGCGGTTCACGAAGACTCGCGCGGTCAGCGGATTGGTCGGGCTCGCCAGCCAATTCGCGAGCGCGGTGCGGCGGCCGGATGACGTCGCGGTCGGGACGATGGTCGGAACCTCGCCATTGGCGAAAGCCTCCGGGAAAGCCGGCTGCACTTCGTCGAGCGGACGTTCGTGATTGCCGCCGAAGAACACATAGGTCGGCGGCGCATCGGAGTGACCGAGCTCGGTCGCCGCGGTGAATGTGTCCGCGCCGCGCGTCGGCTTGAGCTTCTCGAATTTCTTCAGCTCTTCGGTGAGCTTCTGATATTCCGCCCATTTCGCCACAGCCTCCGGCGTATGATCCGGGCTCTGCGCGTCATTGGCGATGTCGCGCAGATAATTCGCCAGAACCGGCTGATCGGTGACCGTGTCGGCGCGATAATTCACCCAACGGTCGAGCGCGTTCCATTCGCTCTTCGGCTTGAAGATCGACGCGCGCGCATCGGGATTGTAGCGCTCCTTGTAATAGGTCGAGGCCTTCTCACGAATCTGCTCGATGATCGCCTTCTGCTTGGCGAGAATGTCTTTCGCAGCGGTCTCGTATTTGGCGAGCGCCTTCTCATATTCGACTTCCTGATCGCCCTTGGCGGAGGGGATCTTCTCGTCGAATGCGGTATTGGCGAAAAAGGCCTGGAGCGAGAAATAGTCTTTCTGGGTGATTTTGTCGGACTTGTGATTGTGGCAACGCGCGCAGCCGACGGTCGTGCCGAGAATCGCCGTGCCGATCGTGTCCGTGATGTCGGTCGTGATCTGATATTTGCGGCCGATCAGATCGCGAGCGTTGGGGTTATCCGTATAGCTCGCGAGGAAGCCGGTCGCCACCAGCGCCTTTTGGTCGCCGGGCGCGATTTCGTCGGCGGCGATCTGCTCCTGGATGAAGCGCGAATAGGGCTTGTCGTCGTTGAAGGACTGCACGACATAGTCGCGATAGCGGAAGAAATTGGGCCGCGTCACGTCGCCCTGAAAGCCGGCGCTGTCGGCATAGCGGGCGAGATCGAGCCAGCGGCGCGCCTGCCTCTCGCCATAGCGAGGCGAGGCGAGCAATCTGTCGACGAGCTTCTCATAGGCGTCCGGCGAGACGTCGTTCACGAAGGCCGCGACATCCTCGGGTTCGGGAATGAGGCCCCAGACGTCCAAAGTCGCGCGGCGGATGAGCGCCGCGCGATCGGCGTCCGGCGACGGGGCAAGCTTGCCGGCTTCGATCTTCGCGAGAATGAAGGCGTCGATCGGCGATCGCACCCATGATTTCTGCGCGACGTCCGGAATCCCCGGGCGCCGCACGGGCTGATAAGCCCAGTGTGGGCGGCCCGTGGCCGCCCGCGGCGTTATCTCCGTCGGCGTCGGGTCCGCGGCAAGGGCGAGGGACGCCCACGAAGCGCCGAGCAGCAGCGCCAAATATGCTTTCTTCAAAGGCTTTTTCATTCAGTCACCCCTCTGCCAGCAAGTCGAATCGGGAAGGCCGCGAGCCCGAAATCGACCGATGATAATATAATCCTACTATGAATATATTGTTTTGCAAGCCTCGCTTGCGGGTGACAGCCGAGCGCGGCTGGAGCGGCGATCGAAAAGCGCGAGTGGATCGTGTTCCACGCCGAAGAGCCATATGCGCACAGGGTCTGGCGGGCTGCGCCATCGGGAATGGTGTGAGTTCCGTCTCGGCTGCGCGCAGCAAAAAGACGCTCGCCGAATTTGTCGGTCAAGCGCTCGATTCCCTCGCGCTTTCGGCTGATGAGCGCTGAACACGCCGCTCGACAGCCGCTATAAATCGCTATAGTAAGTAGAGTGACTGCTTACGGATGGGCCATGCGCTTCTCGACTCTTCTCGCCGTCGCCGCGGCTTTCGGCGCGGTTTTTCATCTCCTCGACGCTCGCGCCGAGACGCGCGTCGCGTTCGACGCCCACGCGATAGGCGGGGTGGTGACGAGCCGTTTCGGGCCGGAGGCCGGCGTCTGGGTCATCGCCGAAACAACCGAGGTCGGCACGCGCTACGCCAAGATCGTCGTGACCGATGATTTCGGCCGTTATGTCATTCCCGATCTTCCCAAGGCGCATTACCGCGTGTGGACGCGCGGCTATGGGCTCGTCGATTCCAAGAAGATTTCCGCCGAGCCGGGGCGACTCGTCGATCATGAGGCGGCCGTCGCGCCGAGCCTCGAGGCGGCGGCGCAATATTATCCTCCGATCTATTGGCTCTCGCTGCTGCGCGTGCCGGATAGGGCCAAATTCCCTGGCGCGGGGCCGTCCGGCAATGGCGTGCCGGAGAATTTCAAATCGCAGGAGCAATGGCTCGATCTGGTCAAGACCAATGGCTGCGGGCCGTGCCACCAGCTCGGCAATTATGCGACGCGCACGATCTCGCCGGCGCTCGGCCATTTCGACAGCGCGCAGGAGGCCTGGACGCGGCGCCTGCGCTCCGGTCAGGCGGGGACCGCGATGGTCAACACGATCGCGCGCCTCGATACGACCGACGGCGGTCAGCTCGCGCTCTTTGCCGATTGGACAGATCGCATAAAGGCCGGCGAGCTGCCGCATGAGACGCCGCCGCGTCCTTCCGGGGTCGAGCGCAATATCGTCGTCACAGTGCGCGAATGGGCTTCGCCCAAGCATTATCTGCATGATCTCGCCATTACCGACAAACGCAAGCCGAGCGTGAACGCCAAAGGTCCGATCTATGGCGCGACGGAACTCGGCAGCGACGATATTCCGGTGATCGATCCGCAGACGAATAAGAGATGGCTCATCGACGCCAAAGTGCGCGACGCGGATACGCCGTCGTCTGTGCTTGGCAATCCGGTGGTCGATCCTTCGCCCTATTTCGGAAGCGAGGCGATCTGGAACAGCAAGTTCAACGCGCATACGCCCACATTGGACGAGACGGGCAAGATCTATTTCGCCGCGCAGACACGCGCGCCGAAGAATGCGCCCGCCTTTTGCGATAAGACGTCGTCGCTACGTTCCGCGCAGCTCTATCCGCTCTCGGCGCGGCCGGAGGGGTTCTCGGGCGGACAGCGTCAGGTGACGATCTATGATCCGGCGACGAAGCAATTCTCCTTCATCGATACATGCTTTTCGTCGCATCATCTGAATTTCGCAGAGGATGCGAATAACACGCTGTGGCTCAACACGCTCGGCTCCGGCGATCTCGCCGTCGTCGGCTGGGTGAATACAAAGAAATTCTTCGAGACCGGCGACGCCGCTACGGCGCAGGGCTGGACGCCGCTCATCGTCGACACCAATGGCAATGGCAAGCGCGACGAGGGCTATAACGAACCGGGCAAGGCGAACGATCCCACAAAGGACACGCGCGTTCCGCTCAATTACTATTCTATCTCCTGGAGCCCGCTGGATGGCTCCGTATGGGGATCGAGCCTCGCCTTTCCGGGGTATGCGGTGCGTCTCGATCCGGGAAAGAACCCGCCGGAGACGGCGCTCGCCGAAGTCTACAAAGTTCCGGCGCCCGGCTATGGCGTTCGCGGCGCGGATGTCGATCGCGACGGCGTCTTCTGGGCGGCGCTCGGCAGCGGACACATAGCGAGCTTCGATCGGCGCAAATGCAAGGGGCCGCTCAACGGACCGGGCGCCGAGAAAGGCGAGAAATGCCCCGAGGGCTGGCTTTTCTATCCGCTGCCGGGGCCGGGCTTCGCCGGCGCGCCGGGCGCGGCGGAGACGCCCTATTATCTCTGGGTCGATCAGCACGATATTCTGGGCCTCGGGGCGAATACGCCGATCGCCACGGGCAATCAGTCGGACTCCCTACATGCGCTCGTCGGCGGCAGAATCGTCGAGCTGCGCGTGCCCTATCCGCTCGGCTTCTACGCCAAGGGCGTCGACGGCCGCATCGACGATGAGAAGGCCGGCTGGAAGGGTAGGGGCCTCTGGGTCACCTCCGGCAATCGCACGCCTTATCACATAGAGGCGATCGACGCCGATCCTCCGGGCGCGCCGGGCTCTACGCCGGCCGCCTATTCGAGCCCGCTCGTCGTGAACTTCCAGCTGAGACCTGATCCGCTCGCGCATTGAGCGCGGGCCTGCAAGACATTCGAACCTTCTCGCGCCAGAGGCCATTCCCCATGAGCGAAGCCGTCGACAGCTTTCCGATCGAGTCCAAGATCCGTCTCAAGAAGCAGGATTTGTTCGTCGGGCTCGGAGTCCTATTGCTGCTCGTCGGCTTCGCGCCGACCTTCTATCTCAAGCCCATCTTCGGCGCCGGAAAGCCGCTGACGCTGCTCGTGCTCGCGCATGGCGCGACGACGACGGCGTGGCTCGCCGTCTTCATCTTTCAATATGTCAGCGCGAGCAGAGGCGCGCTGACGCGCCATAGGACAGTCGGCGTGATCGGCGCGATCCTTTTCGGTCTCGTCATCGCACTGTCGATCGTGACCGCAGTGGCCCGGGTCGCTGCGGCGGATTCCCAAACCGCGAGCCTCGCGCCTCTGATCGGCCTCGCCTATCCGTTCTGGGTTCTCGCAGAGGTCGCGATTTTCGGGGTGGGGGCTTTCGCCGCGATCCGTCGTCCCGATTGGCATCGCCAATTTCAGCTGGCGAGCTTCTTCACCTTCATTGCCCCGGCGACGGCGCGCGCCCTGCGCTTCGTCATTCCGGCGGGCCCGGCGGTGACCTATGGTTCGTTGTTGATTTCCCTTTTGCTTTATGCCGGAACGGCCAGCTTCAAAGACCAATCCGGAAATTTGTCCCGAGCGTCCCTGGTCGTCGTCGGCGTTCAGCTGGTGGCGGCTCTTCTGCTTTTCGCGAGTTTGAGCGGTGCTCAGCTTTGGCTTCAATTCGCGTCCTTCCTCACCGGATATCCCTTGTAATCAAGGGATCCACTCGGCGGCGGGCCTCCTGGGGGGCAGGGGCGAGGTGCGTGCTCGCAAATCGCGGAAAATCAAATGCTCGATCGCCGTCGCGTCTGGCGAGATTATGGATCAAAAGGTCGTTACGAAGTCGATCGCTCCAGAACGAGGAAACATATTCGAGACCGAGGGGACATCGGCGTTCTCCTCGGCCGCCGCCCACAAGGTTTTCCATCACTTTTGGCGAGCATTCTCGACGATCTTCATGACGCCGCCCTTCAGCAGCTCTTTTCGCACCGGCATATAGCGCTTCCTCGCATGGGCCTTGATCGATCGACCGCCTGCTCTTCTGGAACACGGCGCACAAATTGGTGGATGCGGCCGCATCATGTTATGCAGTTCTTGCGGGCGCAAGAGCCGGGCGACGGCATTTAACATTTGATTTTCAGCGATTTACGCTGCGCGATGTGTCGGTTTTCACGAACGCCGACTCTTTTCGCCATTGATTTTGCTGTGTTTTTTTATCGACCTCCTGACTCCTTTTGCAATAAGCCAGACTCCGCAGGGTCACTTTTTCAATAACGCCGACTCCTGCTTATAATATATTGAAATGGATATGTTTTAAAAACGACCATTTAGGCGACGATTGCGACGGCCGCGCTCCGTTCTGCGCTCAGGAGTCGGGTTAGTGAAAAAATTGCTACGTTTGAGGCTGCCGCCTCGCGTGTTCATCTCAACATGAAGGGCTGGATACGAAGCAAACGAGACGTCTGCGGATGCATCCACGGCGCACGCGGCTGATCCCCGGCTGTGTGACCGCTTCGTTTCCGGCTTCTCCGCCGATCGCCTGTTGCTCACCCTACGCCCGCGGGCGTATCTACCGCCGGGACTCAACTCGCCGCTGGATGAAACTTCGGGGGCAGGTCAAAGCGCCAATAAAATGACGATTTTGCGCGGCGCGTTGCACGTGGATTGATCGAGGTAGGAATAGTTGCGTTCAAAGTGTGTCGAGAATTTAGGGCACGGGCCGCCGCCAAACGGCGAACAATTCAAAGAACGCTTGTTTTGGCTTCGAGCCAACGCGCTGGAATGACTTCCCACATTTCACGACTGCATCTTTTAGCTTCCAATGGGGATGTTTCCACTTGTGGACGGGCTCGGCTGCGGCGATCCATGCGTCCGCGTCGCAGACGAGGTTGCCTGGATCTGAATTGCAGATCGACCCGTGGTGCGGGAAGACGTAGGTTAAAACCCGGTCGATGTCCTCCCCATACTCCTTCCTTATGGCCGCGACATCTGAGCGCTTGCGTAGATGCGCGTCACCCGTCCCGAGCCAGCCGATCTTATTCAGGCCATGCCGACCATCATGGCTTAAGACGGCGAGGCCTGCGTGGTCTTCTGGACCGGAATAGAGGCAAAGCGAAGTCAGATTTTTGTCGCCGAACGCTTCCTTGTAGGCCTGTGAAGTCTCGGCACGGCCAGTTGTTACCATCATCTGCCGTACTCCAGCGTTTGCGACGCGATCCTTGAATGAGCCCGACGCCCACTTGAACCGCTTCTCAATTTCATTGCGGAAATCCGCGATACGCCTCGGATCCGCGCTCTTTACGTAGGGGCGCAACTTCCAAATTACCCCCACCCCAGGAATTGAAGTGTGCAGAGCCGCGTCCTGAACAACCAGCACCTCGGTGCCCGCGTTCGCCTCACGCCTTTGTCGTGCGGGTCGATCTTGCCGCGCGCGCTGGAGAATCCATTCGATCGCCTCGGCTCCTTCCCCGCGGAAACCATCAAATGGATCGACATCAGGCATGGAGTCTAGCGGGTCATCATCTCCGTCGCCGTCGCTCGGTCGAACGAATATGATCCGCCGTGGTCGAAAGTCGGCCAGTGCGTCGACGGGATTCCCGACCATCGCCATCAGGAAATCGTCGATTTCGTCATGCCGTGCAGCAGCTCGAGCCAGCGCGACGATCCGCTCGTCCATATCGACGTATGGCAGCATAATGGTGTCGACCGTGAAGCCGCCGACAGGGTCGAGAAGGTGGGGGGTTCCGCAGATGTGGTCCGTATCGAAGTGCGATAGCACCAATACATCGATGCCTCCCTCGGGAAATGCATTGCGAAGCATTTCTATCTCACGAAGAACGTGCTTCTTCACTACTGCGCCACAGTCATAAACGTAGAGCGAGCGGCCATTGCTTGGACGCTGACCCGGCCACCGTCGTGTGCCTGCTATCACACCGACATGGAAGCCTCCCTGCCCAACTGGCATCTGGCGACGGACGTGCAGTAGGGAGTCAAGATGGCTCATCGTGGAAGGCGCTCCAGCGCTGTGGATTTGAATGCTAGCTTGGGCGGAGGAGGCAATCTCTCACAAGCGGCCTATGCGACGTCTCCACAGGGCATTTGTCGGCCAGCTCGCCGCGCAGGCTCCGGGCGTGCTGTCCAGCCTCGCGCGCAGGGGCCGCGACCGCGCCGGCGACGCGCGGCGGAACGGGCCGGAGTAGTAGAGGCGAGCGACGAAGGGTGAAGGGTGAAGGGTGGAGACGAGGCCCACGCGGGGAGTCCCGGGCGGGCTTCTTCGTGTCGCCGGATGCGAACCCGAAATGTCCCGCGACCGCCGGCGACCGAAGCCCTGTCGAGTACCGCATGCGCGCACTCTTGACCTTGCGGTCGCGCCGGAGATGCTGCGGGATATAAGCCAACTAGAGCGGGCCGAGCCTGATTCGGAGCATGAAGGAAGACGACAGTGGCCAAGATCCGCACACTGGTCACGCCGGCGAAGCTCTACAGATACCGGTCGATCGAAGATCGAAAATGGGAACAGGAACTGTGCGCGCTGGAGGAGGGCTACCTCTGGTGCAGCCCGTTTCGCGACATGAACGACCCGATGGAAGGGCTGTACCAAGCGGACGACGCGTTTCGGGACCATCCGCGATACGAAGAGCTCCGCGACGGGATCTACTACGGCAAGCTGGACGTCGGAATCTGCTCGCTGTCGGAGACCGGGACGAACGAGCTGATGTGGGCGCACTACGCCGACCAGTTCCGCGGCCTCTGCGTCGAATATGACCTGTCGACGCTCCTGCGGCGGCTTTCCAACACCGTCGACCTTGTGCGCGTCCACTACGACGACCGGATGCCGAGGATCGGTCCCGACGCCAAGCCGGGAATGCCCGACAGCGGGAGCAACGCGACGAGGGCCATCGCCAAGCGGATCCTATCCTGCAAGCATCGGGCCTGGCTCTACGAACGCGAATGGCGCGTGCTGGGGCCGCTGCGGCGCCTCGACTACTTCGATCGTGCTTGCGTCACCGGCGTGATCGTCGGGCCGCGCGCGCCGCAGGCCGAATATGAGCGCGTCCGCAGCGCGCTCGGCGACCTTGGCATCCCGACGCGACGGCTGGAGGTCGACGGCTATCGGCTGAACGTCTGACCGCTAGCCGCCTCACGCCGAACCGCTAGGGTCGACGTGCTCGGGATCGGCGACCGGGGATGTCTTCGCTGCGCGCGCCGGCGCGGAATCCCCCGCCTTGTCGGACGGTTTCTCGGATGGTTTCGTTTCCGGCTTTTCCTTCTCGGATTTCTTGCCGGTCGCCCATCCCCACGCGACGCCGCCGATCGGGATCAGCAGCGAGGCCCAGATCCACGAGGCGTTCTCGGCGGTCTTTTTGATGAGTTCCAGCCATTCGGGAACGGTCTCGGGCCACGCGACATCGACGTCGATCTCGCGCTTGAACGTGTTCACGGTGCGGCGGTCGTCCTTGCCGTCGATGGCGATGATCGCGTCGAAGCCGAGGACGAGCACCTGGCTCCTGCCGGCGGCCTTCGGCGTGACGGTCCATGTCCACGACGTCGGCTCGCGGTCCGAAATCCACTGCTCCTGCGGTCCCGACGGGGAAATGTCGAACCCGCCGCCGACGAGGGTCGCCGTCATCCGCTTGGAAATCTTCAGCGTGGAGGTTTCGGTCCTGCCGACCTCCCGAACCGTCCGCTCGGGATCGTCGGCGAGCGACGTCGCCGACAGCTTCGCCTCGAACAGGAACGGCTTGGTGGCCCGCCCGCGCGCGGGAACGTCGAACGCCACCGTTCCGGTTTTCAGGCGCCCCAGCGCCTCGTCGACGGTCGGCGTGTCGACGAGCGCGAGACGCTTTTCCGCGTCCCGCAGGCGCGCAAGGGCGTCCTCGAAGGCGGCTTCGTGGGCCAAGGCGGGGGAACGCCCCCTATCCTCGTATTGTGAATTCTTGGTGATCTCCGCCGCGCTTTTTTCGCGGAGACGCGCCAGGGTCCGCGCTCGGGCTTCGCGTTCGGCCCGCGCCACGGATCGCTCCGCCTCGGCGCGGGCGTCTGCATCGGATGAATTCGGCGGGGACGGCAAAGGCGGCTGTGGCGGGGCCATGGCCATGGGGGATACCAGGGAAACGGCGAGGATCGACGCCGCGACGGGGGCGGCGAGGACGCCGCCGAGCAGGAGCGCGCGGGCGAGGCGGCCTTCGGGCAAACGGATCATGGAAAACGCTCCGACGAAAAAACCGGCGGCAGCGAAATGGGTGCCGCCGTCTTGCCGCATTCTGCCGCCGCGCGCGCGCCGGCGCAATCTCCCCGCCGTCGATCCTTCGCGCGATCACCGGGCGATCCATGCGGCGTCCTCGGGGAGATCCTTCGGGCGAACCTTCGGTGCGATCCGCGCCGGTTCGGATCGGTCGCCGGCGCGGGGCCGGGATCCGGGGGCGGCGGCGGGAAGCCCGGAAATCCAAGGCGGAGCCGGGCGGGCCTCGGCTTGCGTGTTTTAGCCAAGCCGCTTGACGCTGACGAGGGCAGCGCGAGGACACAGCAACGTAAACGCTAGATCTTTGGCGAAGCCGTGACCTTCCTATTTGCGTCGAGAGGGGCGCGAAATTCCGCGCGACGATTCCTTCTCGAAAAAAGCTTTGACCTCGTCGATCTTCCATACTTGCGTCTTGCCATCTCCCACAGATGCAACTGGTTCGATGCCCGTTGCCTCGAGCGCCTTTCTGGCATTCCGCGGGGTTGTCCCCAGGAGTCGAGCAATCTCCGCCGTGAAAAAATACTTCTTGGCGAAAGCGTCGAGGTCGCCTCGCCGAAGCCGTAGATTGATTCTATCGAATGCGGGCAGCAGCCCAATTGCAGTCAGATCACAGAAAGCCGCTTTTGTTACGCCGAAATAGGCCGCGGCCTCAATGTAGTTCGTTGCTCCGTCGTCATCCGCCGCTATGGGTGTAGGCGCCTTCGCCACGATAGCGTGGAGGTCGACCTCGTTCATGGCCATACCCTCGAGAACGCCCGACGCTACGTTCGACGCGAGCCGAACCGGCAACCTACCTTTGAGTATCGCCTCGATGATGGTCGCCCAAGGCTTGGGACCAACGTACAATCTGCTGACGGCTGGAACCAAACGCTGATCATCTGTGATCTCGTTCCCCGCTATTAGTGCATTCAACTGACAGCAAAGCTGTTCGACCGAAGATCGCCGGTATTGCTCCTTCTCATTCATCATGAACACCACCGGCCCCGTGAGTTTTTCTACAAGGCCGCGAGCTACTAGGTCTGGCAGTGCCCCAAGAGGTACGCCGAGACACGCGCATGCTTCCATCGCGCCGATGCTGTCGTCATGATCTTTCATGATCGCTTCAATCTCTGTGAGATCGAAGACAACAATCTTCTTGTGACGGGCGATCGTCACGGAACCGCTTTTAGCGAGGCGGGCTAGTTTCCGACGATCGATCCGGAAGCGCAATGACGCCTCCACCGACGTGATGCGGCCTTCCGAACGATATCCTTTGCGGCGTGTAACGGGTTTTGTCTGATCCGATCGCTTGAGGTCCGACTCGATGGCGAGTTTGGCCAGTGACTCGAGGTGCTCAGGCAGGCGCGCTTGACGAAAAGCTAAAAGAAGAGGGCCAGGTTCCTTTCTGATGCCGAAGCATCCATTCCGATCGGCCTGCCCGTCGCGTAAAATATCGGCGATTGCGAAGAATCCTTTCGGCCAATCGATCAGCGCTCTACCGGCTAGGGCTAGTCGCAGACTACGTCGAGGCCGGAGACGAGGAGGCCGCTGAAACGCTCACGGAGGCCGAGCGCAAGGCGTTCGCTGCGGAGGAGGTGGATGAGATCGACGCGATCATCGGGGCGATCGCGAGATTGCCGACGGACACCAAGGCGCGTCGACTTGCCGACGAGATTCGCGACCTTGAGGCGGCAGGTTACCGCCAAGTGATCGTGTTCACGCAATACACCGACACGATGGACTACCTCCGCGATCATTTGGTCGACGCCACGGGAAAGACCGTGATGTGCTTCTCGGGCCGGGGCGGCGAAATCCGCGTAAAAGACGGAAGCTGGAAGCAGATATCGCGCGAGGAGGTCAAGGCGCGCTTCAAGAAAGGTGCTGCGGACGTTCTTGTCTGTACAGATGCCGCCGCGGAGGGGCTGAACTTCCAGTTTTGTGGCGCGCTGATAAATTACGACATGCCGTGGAACCCGATGCGCGTCGAGCAGAGAATTGGCCGCATTGACCGTCTCGGTCAAAGTTTCGCGGACATCCGCATCACGAACCTGCATTACCGCGATACCGTCGAGGCCGACGTGTATCACGCCCTTCAGCAGCGTATCTCGGTGTTCACGAATGTGGTCGGGGGACTTCAACCGATCCTCAGTCGGATACCTGGGCTGATCGCGGACGCGGTGCTGTCAAGATCTGGCGACGAGTCCGAAAAGGGCTCGGAGGCGGTTCGCGCTTTGGAGGGGGCAATCGAGGAGGGCCGGGCGACAGCGATCGACCTCGACGAGTTCGCGGACGCGGACTTGAGCATGCCGAAGCGTCCCGACCCCGCTCTCACATTGGCAGACTTGCGGGAAGTCTTGAATCAGCCGCGCTTGATGCCGCCGGGCACGGAAGCGAAACCCCTAGACGGCGCCGACTTCCGTTACGAAGATGGCGATCTACCGGAAGCAATTCGGGTGACCGTCGACTCCGAATTTTTCGAAGAGCACGCCGACAGCGTGGAGTTTTGGACGCCGGGCAGCCCAGCATTTCCGCGTTTGGAGCAGTTCGCCTGACGAGCCATCGATTACGCTAAAGCAGGATTCCGTCCCACGTTTGCCTCAAAAACCGCCCGCGCGAATCCCGGCGGCGTGACGCTCCGAAGACTTCCGCGCTCGTCCGACGGCGGCATGTTGTGGATGTAGAGGGGCCGGAAGGCTGGGATTTCGCGTTTCTGCGGGAAGCGGAACCCGCCGCCGGTCCATAGGCAGGTGCGCTTCACGTAGTCGTCGGCCTCGCCGCCTTCGTAGCCGCCGAATTCGTGGGGATGGAACGAGAAATCGGGCTTTCGCCAATAGCTGCCGAGGGTGCTGACCGGATTCTCGATCATCCATGGCGCGCCGCTCCACTCGCAGATGCGCCGGCAGGCCTCGACGATCTCGATGGCTTCGGTGAGGCCGCCCATGCCCTTTTCCTTGAACCAGCGGGCGCCGGAAACGGAGAGGTTGGTACAGGGAGGCGCGGCGAACACTATCGCGTATCGGCGCGGCGGCGGGAGCCAGTGTCGGATGTCGGTGCCGATCCATGTGATTCCGTCGCACGTCTCCTCGCCGTCGGGATGCTGGAGGTCGACGCAGAAGCATTCGAAGCCGGCTTGGGCCCAGGGACGCACCATGTTGCCGGTGCGATCGTAGAGGCTGAGGACGGCACCCTTGTTGGCGTTCATGAGGCGATAACGTCCTCGAGTTCACGGGCGCCATCAAGGAGTCGACCCGATCTTCTATGGCGCCCCAAAGACCGCCGCTTTTAAGGCGTTGGGGCTGACGTGACCATTCCGACGATGCGCGATAAAATCTGATTCTGTCGGCAATAATTCTCAAGCGCGTTAGCGGGACCCAGATGATCACTGACCAACAAGTGGCGCAGGCTTTTTCGGACTACCGGAGGGATTGCGGCGGCGTTAAAGAGGACTATTTCGGGCTCTTGTTTCTAAAAAAAGAGTTCGGCGTCCCGCATGAAAAAGCCGTAAACCAGATCGCGTTCGGCGGAAATGATTATGGGCTGGATGGATTTCATTTCGACGAAGCAAAAAGAAATCTCCACCTATTCCAATTCAAATATACTGATTCATATAGCCAATTCAAAGGGTCTATGCAGCGCCTCATCGATAGCGGCATGGGTCGGATTTTTGCAACGCCAAATCAGGACGATAACAAAAACCAAGTCTTGATGCAGCTTCGAAGTTGTCTGATCGATAATCGTTCCGCAATCGATCAGATATGTTTTCGATTTGTGTTTGCCGGAAACCCCAGCGAAGCAGAGCGAAGCAAAGTCCTTGAGAAGCTTAGAGAGGACTTGGAAAATAGGCGCTTCTACGTGGAGAAATTTTTTGAGCCGCGTTCCGTTCGATTTGTCGTCGAATACCGCTCCTCTACCGGGAAGGTAGGCGGACTGCGCGCCTTGGAAAGATCCTCAAAATTTTCCGTCGCCGTAGACCAACGGATATGTACCGTTTCCGATAACGGAGAGAAATTATTGAGCTTCTTCATCCCTTTGACGGAGATGCACGCGATGCATCAAGCGCTTGGTTCTCGTTTTTTCGACCGAAACGTAAGATACGGCCTCGGCTCTGCCGAGGCTGTCAACCGTGCGATATCGAAGGCTCTCCGAGAAATAGTGATCGATGAGACCGCGTGTCCAGCCTCGTTTGCTTTCAACCACAATGGCGTTACCCTTTACGCCGAAGGCGTCGACGAGGAAGACGATGAGGTGAAACTTAGTTCGCCGCGTCTTTTAAACGGTGCCCAGACGGTAACAACCTTCGCAAATTTTTTTAAAAGAGAATGCGGATAATCCGAAATTAGAGGAAAACGCAGCGCGCATGAAGGAAATAAAAGTTCTATGCAAGATTATTTCGAATGCAGATGATAAAGTCGTAACTAGAGTTGCAATAAACAACAATCGGCAGAATCCGATTGAGCCATGGAATTTGCACGCTAACGATTTGATTCAGCTTGAGATACAAGATAAGTTTGTTGATGATTTGCAGATTTACTACGAACGACAAGAGAATGCATTCGATCAATTAAGCGTTGAAGACCTTGACGATTATGGAATTAAGTCAGATTCTAAAGCGATTCAGATGCTTAAGCTAACACAAACATTTCTGCTCACGGATGGAAGTATTAGTAGACTTTCTGAGATGCGTCGCGTGTTTGAGGACGACAAAGTCTATGAAAGTGTCTTCGATCAGAATCGGCTGCGCGCCGATTCGCGACATATGGTTTTATGTTACAAAATTGAGCGAAGATTGCGCAAGCTGATTGAAGATATAAGGCAAAAAGGTCAGAATAAATATTGGTTTGTCCCAAAGGCCAGATATTTAGTTTGGGCTCTCACCTGTCAGGGCGTCCTAAATGACAAAGAAAATATAGAAAAATACTCTGATGAGGAGGGGCGCTCTTTAAACGTCTCAGCAAATTACGTTTCATATATCTCTAAAATTGCGACGCTAAAAGTTGCTCCGATATTGGGGGAACTTATGGCGGACAAGGATTACGTTGACAAAATACAGGAGGATAAGCTTGGGTTCCTACGAACTGACGCCGCATTCGAGAAGTGTATGAAGATCGCCTACGTAAAGTGGAAGTAGACAAGAAAAAGGCTTGCCTAACTTGTTCCGGGCCTAGGCGGTTCGCATTCGGCGCGGCGCGAGGCATTGCGGCGGACGGCCCGCGCTACCGCGATGTCGGCAATTCGATACCCGTGCCGTGATGACGTGGATCGGGAGGCGGTTGGACCGTCTTCTCCCGCGGAACGAGGATAGCGTTGTCCATCAAGCCTCGACTACCAGCACTTCCCCCGAGATCGGCAGATGCAGCGCGAGGACGACCGGCTTCGACGCCGGCAGGGCCGCTGTGATCGCATCACGATAGAGGCGGAGTTGCCCGGCGTGCTCCCTGACCTTTTTGAGGAACTCACTGGCCCGTCCAGGAAAGCTCTTGTGATCGAACACCACGACGACGTCCGCCGCCTCGACTATCGCGTCGATGCGCCCGGACAGGGTGCGGTCGCCAATTCGCCAAACGATGGGGGCCTCGCGCCGCAGAACTGCCCCCGGCCATCGCTGGTCGATGAAACCGCGGAATCGTGCTCCCATGATCACGACGTCTTTCGGATCGAGCGCGGCGACGCCCCACGCGTCGAGCAGTCGTCGGGCCAGCGCCTGCCGCCGATCGTCATTCCATGAAGGGTCGTCCGCTGCGAGGAAGCGATGGATCGCCTCGCCGACACTCGTCATATCGGGCGTGCCGGCAAACGGAATTCGATGGCCGAGGTCGATCCGTTCGTGGATTTTCGCGTCCTCGACGGCGTGTCCTTCGCTCGGCTTCACGGCGAGCGGCGGAAATTTCTTCGCCGCAGCCGGCGTCACGTAGGAAATCGAGACGACCGAGGGGGCGGCGGTTCCGGCGGGCTTCGGTTCCGTCACGCGAAGCGGGTGGGAAACGCCGTTGACCGTGAACGTTGCGTCGCCGGCCTCCGGAACAGAAATAGCCGGATCGCCCGACGCCGAGTGCAATTCGTCCAGCCAGACCCAGCCCTTCCTCGCTTTTGGGCGCACCAGAACGAGGTAGTCCCGCGCGCGGGTCGCGCCGACGTAAAGCAGTCGCGCCCGCTCCGCCTTGTCTGCGCGCTCTGCTTCGCGGCCGGCTTCGGAATTCGCTGCCTCGCCGTCGAAGTGGACATCGTCCTTCTGCGAGCCGAGAGGCCAAGGCCAGAAGCGGATCCATCGTCCGGCGAGCGGGTCCGTCCAATCGATCTCGGTCGACGTCACGTCGCTGGCGACATGGACACCAAAAGCGTTGCCTTTCGGTTCGTCCTCAAGGTCGGTCAGGACCACGAATGGCCACTCCAGCCCCTTTGACTTGTGATAGGTCAGCACGGTGATCGCGTCCGTGGCGCGGCTCGCCGGCCTGCTCGCCTCCTTTTTCCCGAGCCACGCGCACAGATCGGTCGCCGTCGTCGGCGCGCGTTCGCGGTCACGCTCGTCCTGATAGGCGGCGACGAGCTTTCGAAGCTCTTCGAGGTTCAGCAGACGGTCCTCGAAGGAGCCCCAGCGAGAAATCGCGTTCGCGACGCCGCCTTGGATTAGCACCGCGTCGAGGAATTCGAGAGGCGTCTTGTGGACGGCGCCTTCGGCCACGGCCCGCAGGCCACGCGCAATCGGGACGAGGGCTTCGATTGCTTCGGCCCTGTCCTCGTCGAGGCCGGCGACGAACCAAGCCGGCTGCTCATCGCCATCGCTGAGGAGATGCGCGAGTTCGGCAAGCGCGGCGGTATCTCCACGATCGGCGCACCAGCGCAAAGCCGCCAACGCCAGCTGTCCCTCGAGCATGCCGAAGAGACCGGCTCGTTCGATCGCCACTTTCAGTCCGGCCTTCGCAAGGGTGACGGCGACTCTCGCGCACGCCTTGTTGCCGCGGCAGAGAACCGCGATGTCGCCGGCGACGAGTGGTCTGGCCTTCCCGTCCTCTGCGACGAGCCAGTCGTTCGCGTTGGCGAGGGCATCGATAATCCCGGCGACCGTTCCATCGGTTCTCGGCTGGAGTCCTCGTCCGGCCTCGACGTGCCAGATCGCGAGCGGCGCGGCCTGACCCGGCAGGTCCTCGCGCGCCGTCATTTCGATGCGCGTTTGCTTTGCGGAGATGCCCGACGCTTGAAAGGTCGGAGCGAAGGCGTCGTTGAAGAAGGCGACCAGCCCCGGCCTGCTGCGCCAGTTCTTTTCGAGCGTGTTCTCCGCGCCGTTCGTCGCCTGCATGATTTTCGGCGCAACGTGGGTGATGAGGTCGGGGTCGGCGCCGCGAAAGCCGTAGATCGCCTGCTTGGGGTCGCCGACCCAGACGCTCGACTTCGCGACCCGTGATATCCCGACGAACACGGCCAATTGGAGTGGGCTGGTATCTTGGAACTCGTCGATGAAGACGGACTCCACACGCTCGCTCAATTGCTCTTTCAGCTCCTCCTTGCCGAGGAGTTCGAGAGCCAGCCTGTCCTGGTCGGCGAAATCGACGAAGCCCCATGCCCGCTTGTGCGCCTCATAGGCGCGCATGGCTTCGGCGGCACAGGAGAAGACGCCGACGACGTAGCGCCGGATCTGATCGAGCAGGCGCGGGTGGCGGGCGAAGCCCGCCGCCGCTGTCTTCAGCGGCTCGAATCGCGGCTTGTCGGCCACGGCGACATCGAGCTTGGAGAGTCTGGCCCAACGCTGCCAAGGCGTATCGGCGAGATCCTTGGAGGCGAGGTCGCGGACATCTTCGAGCACGCCCTCTGTCTTCTGTTTCAGTCCGGTGGCGGTCGCATAGCCGGCGATGACCGCGGCCATCGTCGTCTCGACCATGCCGTCGAGATCGGACTCCGTCTCCCCACGGGACTGCGATTGCATCAACTTCTCGAAACCGGCGACGGAGCGTTCGGCGCAGGCGGCAAGATCGTCGGCCCCAATGTTGTTGGCGCGCGCAAGGTCGACGACGTCCTTCACGTCCTTTCGCCAGTCGGACGAGCTATGGGCGTCGTCGTATCCAAAAAGACGCGCGAGGCGCCCGAGTTCGTCGGCATGCACGCCGATCGCCTTGTCGGCGGCTTCGAGGAATACCGCTTTCGCGACGTTTTCATCGACGACATCGACGATAGGCGACAGGCCGAGGCCGAAGGCGAACTCCTTGACGAGGCCGCCGCATACGCCGTTGATCGTCCCGATTCTCGCGCCGAGAAGCCGGATGGCGTTCGCGGCGTCGCCGTGGGCGATCAGCCGGCTGCGGGTGCGTTCGAGCAGTTCCTCCGCCGCCTTAACGGTGAAGGTACTCGCGAGGATGCGATCCGCCGCCCGCCCGTCGGAGATCGCGTCCTTGATGCGTTCCGTCAGGTGGTGGGTCTTGCCCGTGCCGGCCGACGCGGTGACGAGGCCGACAGAGCCTTGTTGGTCGATGCTCATTCATGCGCTCCGCAGACGCCATAGTAGTCGCAACGGCCGCATCGCGGCGGCGTCAGCAGGTAGGTATCCGAAAAGTCAGCCGGCTTCTCGCCGTCGTGCTCGAAAGAGGCCCGGACGTCGCCCGAGCGAATGTCCTGCATGGCCGCGCCGAACGAGACGAGAACCTTCTGCCACGTCTCCTTCGGGGTCGGGCCGTCGACCTCGGTCCCTGCCCCGCCGCCGAGAGGCGTCGCAGTCAGGAAGCGTTTCTGTCGAAGCATGAAGTAGCCGGCGGCGACCTCCGCTTGTTCATCGTCGGCGCCTCCGTTTTGGACGTGATGCGCGTAGACGCCGAGCTGCAACGCCGTGCCATTCTCCAGTTCCCGCCGCATGTAGGTGTCGGTGAAGTACCACTTGAGATCGAGGATGACGGGCCGGCCCAACTCCGTGGCGGCATGGAGATCGATGCTACCTTTTACTCCGACGCCGGGCGCGAGCGTGTCCGGCTTTTTGATTGGCGCCTCAACTCCGACGACGGTGAGTCTTTCCGCGTGCAGGAAGCGGGCGAGTTCGGCCAGGGCGGCGGGAAGCGACCGCCTCGCTGCCGCGAGTTCCCCCGCTGCGCCTGGCAGGAGCAACGTGGCAGCTATCTGCGGAAGAAGCTCCTCTAAGCGCCGCTCCGCGAAAGTTCTGACGGCGTCCGGCGACGGCGGGGTGCCCGGAACGAGAGCGTCCTGAACGATACGATGGGCCACGATGCCGACCAGCTTGTCGATGTCGGGCACGGATTGCCTCACGCCCGGCCGGAGACGACAGGCGTGCTCCAGCGTCCATCGCAGCGGGCAGGAAAGCAGCGTCGAGAGCGACGACGCGGACTCGAACTCGCGCGCAGCAACCGTCTCGGGCGGTGCCTTCCAGATCAGCCGCGGCTCGGATGGCGGGGCCGCTTCCACGGGTGAGCGCACGAGTCGGCGTCCTGCGAAGGAAGGTGCAGGTTCGTTCAAGATGGTCTCGGAGCGCACCGAAATCTCCTCCGCCAGATCGCGTCGGCGTGCCGCGAGCGTATGCCAGAGAGGGTGTGCCGACATCTCGACGCCGGCGGCGAAGGTCGGACGGACGAACAGAACCCTATCACGGGCATGACGCAGAGGACGCTCCCATGCGGCGGCGAGGAGTTCGAGTTCGCGTTCCGGCTCGTCCAATGGGCAGCCGGCCTCCGCCAAGGCGACCCTTTCCCGCCTGTTCCATTTGGCCGAGGCGCTCGTCTCGTCGACGTCGGCGAAATGCCACCACACGACCGTCTTGGCCTCGCCCCAGATCGCGCCCGGATGCGAGACCGCGCGCCATGGAGCCGCTTCGGTGACCGCGAGCGGATCCGAGGCCCCGTCGCCCAGCGCCTGTTCGATCATGCGCTCGATCATTACGCGGTCGAGCCTTTCCACTCCGAGTGTGTCGACCGCCTCCGATAGGTCTGCCGCGACGCTCGCGAGCAGATGGAACAGATGGTCGCCATCATCCGCGTTCGCGCGCAGGAGCGACCAAGCGCCGACGCGATCCGCGATCGCTTTGGCGTCGCACCGGGGCATTCCCACCTTCGGATCATGCCTAGGAGGCTCGACGAAGGCACGCCATTCAGCGATGCGTTTGGCGTCCTTCTTGAAGTCGGAACCTTCCTCTTTGGCGAGCGACTCTTCGATCCCAACCCACGCGGCCAGCCATTCGTAGCCGCCGACGCCGGGCTGGGCCGCGACGACACCGGCCAGCCGGTTTGCGAAGCGCCGCGGGATCGGTCCGATCGGCAGGAGTAGGAAATCGAGAAATCGGTTCGGATCCGGTGGATTCCACGCCAGCGAAAAGGCGAGCGGCAGCACTTGCAAAAGCGCGCGGTGCGGGGATTGCGAGGACTTACCGAGACGCGGCAGGCCGGCCTTCGCCAATGCGTGATCGAGCAGGGAAGTTTCCTTGCCGAGGACGAAGACGGATCCTGCGTTACCGGCGGGATCGGCGGCAAGCCAGGCAGCCAGCGCTTCAGCGGCGACGATTTCCGTGTCGGCGGAAAGCAGAGCGAGACGACCCTCGTCCAATGCGGGAGCGTCCGGCTGATGAACCTGCTCGATGCGGACGCCGCATCGTTCTAGGGTGTCGAGCAGTGTCCTCCACCCAATCGGCAGGAGGACGCGGTCGTCGACAAGCGCGATGGATGATAAACGGAGCGTGGGTGTCTCTTCGAGTGCATCGATGACGGCTCGAAGGCGATCGGATTGCCCCAGCGGCAATTCGGGGCCTGACGTCTCCGCAGCCGACAGATCAGCGAGACGACTTCGCGTGTGTCCGGCGCCAGGTTTCCAACCGGCCTCGATCAATTCGTCGCGCCACGAAAGCAGTTCGCGCGTCGCCGACCATGGATCGACCTCGAACGACTTCGACCAGAACCTGTCGACGCCGGCTTCGTGGAGCTTGCGTTGAAAGATCGCGATCCGCTTCACGGTAGCCGTCTGTGGACACCCCAAGCCGAGCATCGTCTCGACATGATCGAGCAGACGGAGCGGACCGACGACCTCTTGGTCGATTACCGCAGCCCCTGCGCCCGGATGCTCCGGCGATGCACCGGAGTTGGCGAACCATGAAAAGACGAGGCGCATGCAACTGATTCCGAGAAAGGCTGCAAAATACGATCATATGGGATACGGGATTTGGCAATCGAATTTCTTGCTTGAATTGGCGGCTGGGAACGACGGCACTCCCCGTTCAAATGCTTCAGTATCGACATTATGTAATGAAAAAGCCATCATCGATCTGGGCGAGCGAGGGCTCCTGTTCGTCCTACTGAATAGGCGATGGCCGAAGGGTTCGGCCTGCGCGAGTGACAATTACGCCCACGAGCTAGTCAGCAAACAACTTCGTATATGCGTATTGTTCACATCAGCCCCGATTGCTCTATATGCTAATATCGACTCCATTGAAAACGGGTCGCTAGGGGGAAAAGCAATGGCCGAAACCGATGACAAGGCGCTCGTCGCACAAATCCTTTCTTCCTATCTTTCCAATAATATCGTCGCCCCGCCCGATCTGTCTTCCGTCATCGAGACCGTGAAAAAGGCTTTCGGCGGCGGCGCTTCCTCCCCAATTACCGTAACGGAAGAGACGACCGAAAAGAGACAGCCCGCCGTGCCGGTGAAAAAGTCCGTCACATCCGACGCCATCACCTGCCTGTGCTGCGGCGACAAGTTCAAATCCTTGAAGCGGCATATTCAGGCCGAGCACAAGCTCACGCCCGACGAATATCGCGCCGCTTTCGACCTGAAGAAAGACTATCCGATCGTGGCGCCGGATTACGCCGCCCAGCGATCGGCCTTGGCGAAGTCGCTCGGCCTCGGGCGCAAGCCGGCGGCGGCCAAAGCGCGCCTCGCGCCGAAGAAGGCAGTCAATGGACGCGCGCCCAAGAAGGCAGCGGCGAACGCGTGACGTCGTCGCCCTATCAGGCGCCCAAGGGATTCGCGCTCGACCGGCCCACGTTCGCCTCGAAGACGGCCCGCGCGAATCCGGGCGGCGTGACGCTACGAAGGCTTCCGCGCTCATCCGACGGCGGCATGTTGTGGATGAAGAGAGGACGGAACGCGGGGATTTCACGCTTCTGCGGGAAGCGGAACCCGCCGCCGGTCCAGAGGCAGGTGCGCTTCACATAGTCGTCGGCCTCGCCGCCCTCATAGCCGCCGAATTCGTTCGGGTGGAACGAGAAGTCTGGGCGTCGCCAATAGCTGCCGAGCGTGCTGACGGGATTCTCGATCATCCAGGGCGCGCCGCTCCATTCGCAGATTCGCCGACAGGCCTCGACGATCTCGATCGCTTCGGTGAGGCCGCCCATGCCCTTCTCCTTGAACCAGCGGGCGCCGGAAACGGCGAGGTTGGTGCAGGGCGGCGCGGCGAACACGATCGCGTATCGGCGCGGCGGCGGCAGCCACGCCCGGACATCCGCGCCGATCCATGTGATCCCGTCGCGCGCGTGTTCGCCCTCGGGATGCTGGAGGTCGACGCAGAAGGTTTCGAAGCCGGCGTCGGCCCATGGGCGCGCCATGTTGCCGGTACGATCGCAAAGCGAGAGGACGGCGCCTTGGTTGGCGATTATCAGCCGGGCGATCTTCGCCGCCCATGGCGGCACGTCGTCGGCGGAGACCCATCGCGACACCGTCTCCCTGGTCACGCCGAGGGCGCGCGCCATCGGCGCCTTCCAGCGCGCCCCGAACAGGACGAGGCCCGCGCGAACGAAGGAGGCGGATTTCTGGACCGTGATGCTTGGATCACGGTGTTCGGTCGCAATGGCGTCCATGCGAGGCCCCACTCCGTGAGGATATGTCACGGTCGATGGGCGCGAGGATGCGGTAGAGGGCTTGCGTGGGGATGGCGAGGAGGACAAGGTGCTCAGCGCTTAAAGAGGCTCCGATGAAACGCCATATATTTCTCCTGTTTGGCCGAGAATGGACGAACCGGCATCGAAGCCGCATCGGGCATGCGCAGCAATTCAATCACGGCCTTTGAAATTCGCGGCGACACGATGGGACGACCATCCGGGTCGAATGTCAGATAGCCTCGATCGAACATCACGTCATAGGTCGGCGTCAGAAGCAGCCCGTTGTTCCCGTCCAGCCGTTCCCCCGCGTTTTCGCAGAGACTCCAAGGCTTCATATGACTCGCGCGCAACAGAGCAGGTTCTGAAACGCCGGTTATCCTGCACGCGTTTTCGACCCGATAGAGATTATCCTTGTAAACGCCTTGCCCGACGCGAGCACTGATGACAGCCATTCTTTCAGTTTTCGTGAGACCCTTGCTGTCTTCGGGGTCCATGGTCTTCAAGAGATCGGCGATGGACGACGTCAGAAAAGACGATGCTTCCTCGATGAAACGTTCAGGCGTCGCGAGGAAGCAATAAAAACCGAAATAATTTTCGCCGTCGTAGGTTTCTAATACGGGCACGAAGTCACTTGGACGTGCGACGTCCTTTTTGAATCCCCACAGGCCTTCCGAAAGCCATCTTGTGTCGCGTTCCAAATACTGAGGGTCCGTTTTAAGTCCCGCTGCCTCGAGGATCGGCGCGAAGGCGTCCGCTCTCGCCGCCTCGACCCCGGCCCAGAGCGTTCGTCGAGGATCCTGCCAAGCACGATCGAAGTAGAGGCAAAAATCGAGTCGCTTGACTTTTGCAACGCGTACGCCCCAGCCATCTGTCTCGCTCTCGAATGGGGATGTTTGCCCAGCGACATATCTCGAGATTACGGGAACTGAAGAGAGATGAGCGAATACGCGCTCGGCTACGGAGATCAATAAATCCTTGTCATCTTTATCTGGCATGGCAAACTCTCTATAAAACAGAAGAGCCTACATATAACTTAAATCAACGACTACGTCACTGACTTTCCCGATCCGTCAAACGGCTTGTGTCGCGCATATTATATCGGGAGGGAGCCAGCCTCTATAGCACGCGATCGTGGGCGTGAGCGAGATCGCCGCCGCGAATGCTCAGTCCGTTTCCGGCCTCGAATTTCAGCGGCGTCGTGTGAAGGAGGCGCAGCGCGTCGGTCACGTCGTCGAATTCCAGCTTTTCATGCGGGAAGACGTCGGCGTCCCCGCGCTTGAACGGCGCGAGCGTCTTGTCGAGTGCGCCTTGCAGCGAGGCGAACTCGGTAGGAATAAATACGTAGGCGAGTCCGTACATGATCCCTCGATTCAGCGCACGGTCTTCCGCCACTCTTCCATTTCGGCGACAGGTCCGGCAAATTGTCGTACGCGCGCAAAAAAAGCGGCGCGACCGTGATCGCGCATGCCGCGTCGTGGCCGACACCAAGACATGCGCCGCATCTATTTTGGCCGATGGCTGCGGGCCAATGCCTGTTTGGCCATCTCTTGCGCCGATTCCTGCGCGTACGTGACCTGCTCCTTGTTTTTCAGGACTATCTGCTGCTTTTCCGGTGAGAGCACACCAAGCGGCACATCCATATTGTATTGGCTCATCAAATAAAAAGACAAACTCAGACGCAGTGGCATCACAAGTTCATTGTTTATCATATCAAATTCGGCGGCGACGGCCCGCTGCCTTTCGTCGCTCAATTCTGGGTTTGGAATTATGATCAAATCTATTTGTTGATTCCACGCGTAGTCCAATGAAAAGTCGATGTTTGTTTTCTCGGAATCCATGACAGTCACAATCCGACTGAGATGATAATCACGAAAGTCGTTATGTTCGCGGGACCATGCCCTGATGTACCAACGGCCTGCACTTTGGGTGAGAGCATGAGGCGCGATTTTTCGAATTCCGTGCGGTGTCCCGGTCACGGATTGGTATTCGATCGTGATTTCCCGCCTGAGGCGTATCGCGTCCAACACTCCAAGCAGCACTTCTGGAACGGTATCCCGCCGCGGTAGGTCGACGACTTCGTAGGAAGGCAATTCCTCGAACCACGTCTCGTCCTTGGTCATCCAGTCGTTCTTCAGGGCGACCATTCTGAGAAGATGCCGATCGGCGCTTTTCCCCACGAAAAATGGACGATAGCCCGCCAGCCGAAGATAGGTCTTCGCGCCGGTGTCGTAGTCCATGTTCCCCGCAGCTAGCTGCTGATAGAGCTGAAGGTCCGCAGAGGCTTGTTGTGTCGAGATGCCGAAGACCTTGGAAAGGTCCGCCCGGTTGACCCGGCCCTCCCAGAACAATCGGAAATCGATGAACTCGAGGCGGCGCTTCACGCCCCATTTGAGGGAGTCTGTCGCTTCAGTTGTCACGGCATCAGCCTACTTTTTTCGTTTTTTATCGTAGATGCGTCTATAAAATTTGACTCATAGGCGCGATACATATATTTAAATGACCCATGGCCGATCCGCAACCTCCTATGCGGCTGCCCCGACGAAATCGAAGGCGAGGCCTTCATCGTCGTCATTGGAGAGAATGAGTTTCGACGACCGATCATCGAGAGATCGCTCGATTCCCCAGCGATCCGCCGAAATTCATCGCAACGGCAAGGAAGTTGAAATGAACGCCTTCACCAAATTCTCGGATTTCAACGAAAATTCCGAGGAGTTCCTCGAGGATCTCGTCGACGAGTTGGAAGTCCCTGCAACGCGCTATGAGGCTGCGGAGCATAGTTACAAATCATTGGGGGAGTGGCTTCACCGCGATGATTCCAGCGTGCGCGACTATGATCCGCAGGTCTACGTGCAGGGATCTTTCCGGCTCGGCACCGTGATCAGGCCCCGTACCGAAGACGCCGAGTACGACGTCGATTCTGTTTGCGAATTCGCCGCTCTGACGAAGGCCGGCATTACTCAGAAGGATCTGAAGAAAAAGCTCGGCGTTGAGGTCGAGAGCTATCGCCAAAGCAAAAAGATGGACAAGCCATTGAAAGAAGGGCGTCGATGCTGGACTCTCCAATACGCCGACGGCGCAAAATTCCATATGGACATCGTTCCTGCGCTTTCGAACGAGGATCGTCTGCGCAAATTGCTCGCTGAACACAAGTTGAACGACCAGTTCGCCTCGACCGCGATCGCGATCACCGACAACGAAGTCTCCAACTACTCAGACATCTGCGAGGATTGGCCCCGATCGAATCCGAAGGGCTATTGCGAATGGTTCAAGACCCGCATGGCCGTCGTCCTGGAAAAAGGGCGTCGTCGGATGGCCGAGAAGATGCAGGCGAGCGTGGAGGAAATCCCCGACTACAAGGTCCGCACCCCTCTTCAATCAGCCATCATGCTGCTCAAGCAACACCGCGATATTTCGTTCGCGGAGCGGGCGGACGAGGCGCCCATATCGATCATCATCACGACCCTGTCCGCGAAGGCCTATGAGGGCGAGGAGAAAATCGGGGCGGCGCTGAAGGCCATTCTTACAAAAATGGATCGCTTCATCACGGAGATCAACGGCGTCTACGTCATCACGAATCCGACCGACGAGTTGGAGAATTTCGCCGACAAATGGGTCGATCATCCGGAACGCGCCAAGGCATTCTTCGAGTGGCTCGACATGGCGCGAAGGGATTTCGACAGTCTCGCCAAGTCGGCCGATCGGGATCAGATGGAACGCCTGATGAAAGGCTCCGTGGGTCAGGACTTGGCTAAGCGAGCCCGCCAGCGTCGCCTCCCGGCGGCGCCGGCGGTGCTCACCAAGGGACTGATCAAGGATGCCGTCGATCAGAATCCAAACGCCGTCAATCTGAAGGGCGGCGGCAGATATGCCTGATTCCCCCACGGTTGCGGAGCGTCACGAAGAGGCCGTGCGCGATGTGGAAGGATGGCTCGAGGCGGCGCTGCGGACGCCTCGTCGCCTTTCCCGAGACGATATCGCGCGATATTCCGCCCATGGCATCATTCGTGGTTGGCGAGTCCCGGTCGAAGTTGCCGGTGAGACGCAAGAGTTCGACATCATTATTACGGCGGCGTTTCCGTACCTGCCGCCCCGCATTGCTCTTGCTTCACCGCCTTCGTTCCTGACTTGGCCACACGTCGAGCGCGATGGCGTCCTCTGCCTCACGCCCGACCACACAACGTTTTCGACCGGCGCTCCAATATCCGTCATCGGCGCTCTACTACAAAGAGCGTGTGATCTGCTCTCGCAGATCGCCGCTGGAGGGGCGTCAGAAGATTTTAAATCGGAGGTCGTCTCCTATTGGAGTCAGGATGCCAGTCTCAAACGCGCGAGAATACTCAGCCTGATCGTCGGCGGCTGGACGCAGAGCCGCATCGTAAAATGGCGGCTGGTAGAAAATTCCATCATTGTCGCGAACGACGATCATGCGATCTCAAGATGGATCCATAATCGTTTTTCCAAGACGCAATCAATCAAGACATCGATCGGCGCTTTGATTCGCCTGAACGACTCGTTGACGCCCGATCGGTTCCCCAGAACAGGATCGGACGTCTACCGGCTCGCGGATTCGGTCGGATGCGCGCACTTGCTCGACCAAGCGGCGGCTCGGGATCCGCAGGAAGTCGTGGCGATTTTCAGCCTCCCTGCTGCTGATGGCCATGCGGTGGTCGCCACGGTGGTCGAGCATCCGAAACGTCGCCACGGCGAGGGGATCACGAACGGCTTCCGAAAGGGCGGGGGAGCCATATCGTCTGTGATGGGCGCACGTTATTTCGGCTCGCTGCCATGTCTCAGAGCGCCCGTCGAGCGAATAGACGCGGCTTGGATCCATGGACGCGACAGGGACGTCCGAATTGCGGAACTGCAAAAGGCGAAAGTTGCAGTCTTCGGTTGCGGGTCGGTCGGCGCTCCAGTCGCGACCATGCTCGCCGAAGCGGGCGTCGGGCATCTCCTTCTGGTCGACAAGGACACCTTGGCCGCCGCGAATGTCGGTCGGCATCCGCTCGGCATCGACGCGCTCGGACGGCACAAATCGGAGGCGCTGGCGCTCCTGCTGCGCAAATGCTACCCGCATCTTTGCATCGACTACGAAGTTTCGTCGGTCGAAAACATGCTGTTGTCGAGTTCGAAACAGATGGAAGGGATCGATCTGATCGTTTCCGCGCTCGGCTCATGGCCGGCGGAGGCGCTGCTCGATCAATGGCATTCGGCCAGCGCGGCTCCACCAGCGATCGTTTATGGATGGACCGAGCCTCATGCCGCCGCTGGGCAGGCTGTCGTGCTGAAAGGCGACGGAGCGAGACTTCGGGACGGCCTCGACGAGACGGGAACGCCGCTCCTGCAAGTAACCGAGTGGTCGGAAGACATGAACCTGCGCGCGGAGCCGGCGTGCGGCGCGTTCTTTCAGCCGTACGGCCCGATCGAGGTCGGCTACATCAACAATATGATCGGCGAACTCTGCCTCGACGTGCTTCTGGACCAGGTGGACGACGCGACCCACCGAATATGGGCCGCTCGCGACAGTTTGCTGGCCAGCGCTGGCGGGCAATGGACAGAGCGATGGACCAGCATCATGAATGAAGAAAGAGGCCGTCAAGGCGGTATATTCGAACGGCGATGGGCCGCAGAGACGCTGCGGGCGAATTGATGCGTTACAAAATTGGAATATCGGGCCAATCGCTGTCCTTCGCATCCTCCGTGCTGGAACATTTCATCAGGCATCGCCAGACCCGCTTTTGGCGCGCCGAGGCCGGTGGACTGCTCTTCGCTAAGGTGTCTCCCGAGGTCATCGACGTTGTCACCGCCACCGGCCCGAGATCAACGGACGGGCGTTCGCGCTGGCGTTACTCCCCCGACCGAGAGGCGGAGCAACGCGAGATCGACCTGCTCCACGCGCAGGGACAGCACTTGGTTGGCTTTTGGCATACGCATCCAGAAATGTTTCCGAGTCCTTCGAAGATGGACAGCGACAGCATCACGGAATCGTTTCGCATGTCGAAGCACCAGTTGAACGGATTCGTTCAGGTGATAGTGGGGCAGCATCAGTTTCCGCCGGGTCTGTACGTCGGAGTCGGGGACGGCTCGCAAGTGTATCGGCTCTCTCTGGATCATGAATGCCGTATGCCCACGGCATCGCCGGGACGACGCGAATTGCCGTGATCGCTTGTCCGACCGGTCGCACGGCGTTGGCCGTTATTGTGTCGACCCATTACGGCGATCTCGGTTGTGTTCGAGACGTAGCTGTATGAATCAATACGAAGAGGAATTGGAATGGACGCGACGAACAAAACCCCTTCAAAAAGCGGGCGAACGAACAAACTAACCGCGAAGACTCGTTATGTTCTCTGGGCGAGGGCGGCTGGGCGATGCGAATATGAGGGCTGCAATAAGTCGCTCATCGGCGATCTGATATCGGGCAATGAAGACAAGAACTACGGCTTTGTCGCGCACGTCGTCGCCGATCGCGTCACGGGACCAAGAGGCGATCGTGTACGTTCCGAACTCCTTTCGGACGACATCGCCAATCTGATGCTCTTGTGCCAAGTGCATCACAAGCTGATCGACGATGATGACGTCGATGGTCATCCAGAGGAGCGATTGCTCGCAATGAAGAAGGCGCACGAAGACCGCATCGCAATCGTAGCCGACATTCACGAAGATCGCGCCACGCACGTCCTGCGCTACGCCGCCAACATCGGCGGTCACGAATCGCCCGTCGCGTACGAGCACGTCAGCGCGGCTCTCCTCCCGGAACGGTATCCCGTCAACGGACGCCATACGATCGATATCGAAGTGCGGGGATCTTCGGACCGGGATCACGCGCCAGAGTATTGGGCCAATCAGCGCAAGTCGCTTCGGTATGCCTTCTCCACAAAGGTACGCGAGCGAATCGAATCTAGAGAGATTCGTCACCTGTCCGTTTTCGGTCTCGCGCCCCAGCCGCTGCTGATGGAGCTTGGCCGATTGCTGGGCGACATCGCCCCGACAACAGTCCACCAACTCCATCGAGAGCCGAAGGGATGGAAATGGCTGGACGGCGGCCCACCAATCGAATTCGAGATTCGTCGACCCAACGAGGCTGTCTCGCCTCGCGCCGCGCCGATCGCCTTGGTCCTGGCGCTGAGCGCCACAGTCATCGACGAGCGGATCGCGGCGGTTCTGGGGGCGGATACGGTTATCTGGTCGATTTCGGCCAAGAATCCGCACAACGACATCATGAAGCGCTCGTCGGACCTGGCCGAATTCCGCCGCCTGATGCGTTCGCTTCTGAACGAGATCAAAGCTAGGCACGGTGAGGATGCGAAGATCAATGTCTTTCCGGCCATTCCAGTTTCTGCGGCGATTGAGGTGGGCCGCGTTTGGATGCCGAAAGCCGATCTGCCTCTCGTCGTCTACGACCAAAACAACCGCTTGGGCGGCTTCGAAATGGCGCTCGAAATCAACGAAACAGCGTAGGATCGTTGCCGATCACAGTCCTGCGACACGCTGGCTTCGCTTCAACGCGCCGCCTTCCGCCACCCAGCGGCGACCGCCTCCGCCTCGGAGCAGAACCAGTGCTTGCCGGCACCCTTCATCGTCACGCGACTATAGCCGCGCCGTTCAGGCAGATGATAGATTCTCTCGCCCTTGTGATTCACGTTGCCCTTGATCGCGCAGGCCGCGCCGCCGCGTTCGGGTGCGCGGCTATCGGTTGGCGTCGACCACGGGATGGCGGACGTCCATATCGACTCGAAACGGACCTCGAACGCGCCGACAGCCTTGTGGTCGGACAGGACGATAAGGTCGTTGTCCTGCTTCTTCAGCCCGGATGCCGAGAGGTTCGCGGAGCCCGAGCGCAGCACGACGCCGTCGATGGCGTAGGCCTTGAAATGCATATGAGGGCCGGGCGTCTTCATGCGGACGTCGTCGGAGATCCCGCGCAGCAGGTCGACGGCGTGGCTCTGGCCGGAGTCGAGGACGATGCGGACCGCGACGCCGCGCTGGCTGGCGTCGACTAGCGCGTCCACGACCGGACGGTCGGTCAGCGTGTAGGCCGCGATGTCGATGGTCTTGCGCGCCGAGCGGATCAGCGAGAGGTCGATGCGCTCAAGATTTTCGACCGGTGCGTAGTGGATCTCGACCTGCTCGGCGTGGGCCGGCCGCAATGAAGCCGCCAACATCAAAAGCCAAAGAAGCGCGACAACCGGCAGACCATGGGCGGAGCTCCGCCGGTAGACCCTTGCCGGAACACCGCGACGTTGTGAGAACATATACAGAACACATGAGGTGCTGTCTATGCAGTTCTGTCGTTATCAGGTTGCTCTTTGTGGCTGAGATAGGACGGACAAATCGCCCCGATGGTCGACCAAGACGCCATCATCCGGGAAGCCAGTTAACAGCATGAATTCAAATGATTATTTTCTCAAGTGACCATTCGCGGCAACCAACGAGTCAAAGCTATTGAAAGAGGCGAGTCAGGCTTATTGGAGACGAGGAGTCCGCCCTATTGAAAAACGAGGAGTCGGCGTTCCTGAAAACGACGAGTCATCGCTACTGAGAAAAAAGGAGTCAAATCGTGAAAAAAGGAGTCGGTTCTCGTGAAAACCGACACGATGGACCGCCCTGGTGGGCCGGGTAGGACTCGAACCTACAACCAGACCGTTATGAGCGGCCGGCTCTAACCATTGAGCTACCGGCCCAGCCGCCGTTTCGGCCGGGATCACCGTTCCTATAGCGGATTCGCGCCGCGCCGCAACGTCCGATCGAAAATTGGGCGCCGGCGGATTTTCGTGCGACGAAGTCCGTTGCGATGGGCTAAGTTGCCGCGCCCGCCCGCCGGACGCGCCCGGCGTCGGAGCCGGGCCAACGCATCGGAGCGGCGATGACCTATTGTTGTGGCATTCTCGTGCGCGGCGGCCTCGTCATGATCGCCGACACCCGCACCAACGCCGGGCTCGACAATATCTCCACCTTTCGCAAGCTCCATGTTTTCGAGCAGCCGGGCGAGCGCGTCATGATGCTCGCCACCGCCGGCAATCTCTCCGTCACCCAGGGCGCCGTCACTCTGCTCGCGGAAGGTCTCGAAAATCCCGAGACCCATGAGCTCGAGAGGCTCGCCGATGCGCGCGGAATGCTGCAGGCTGCGCAGCTCGTCGGCCGCGCCGTGCGGCGCTCGCACGCCATCGCCGGGGAGGGGGCCGAGGATTCTGGCGTCAGCTTCGACGTGTCGCTGCTGTTCGGCGGCCAGATCGGCTCCGGCCAGCTGCGGCTGTTCATGGTCTATACCGCCGGCAATTTCATCGAATGCACGCAGGACACGCCCTATCTGCAGATCGGCGAGCACAAATACGGCAAGCCGATCCTCGACCGCGCCGTCTCCTTCGACACCGATGTGCTCGATGCGCTCAAGATCGGGCTCATCTCCATGGATTCGACGATCCGCTCCAATCTGTCCGTCGGCCTGCCCATCGATGTCGCATTATTGCGCCGCGACGCGCTGCGCACCGATGTCTCGACGCGCATCGACGGCTCCGATCCCTACTTTCGCGATTTGCGCGAGAGCTGGTCGCGCGCGCTGCGCGCCGCCCATATCGCCATTCCCACGCCGCCCTATGGCGGGGCGCGATGACGCGTGGCGAGGACGGCGCGTCGCGGCGCGCGCCGGCCGGCGAGGAGGCGATCGAAAAAGGCGCGCGCATTTTGCGCGAGGGCGGGCTCGTCGCTTTCCCGACCGAGACGGTCTATGGGCTAGGGGCCGATGCGACCTCGGCCGCGGCGGTCGCGAAAATCTACGCCGCCAAGGGCCGGCCGAGCTTCAATCCGCTCATCGCCCATGTCGCAGATCTCGACGCGGCGCGGCGGGAGGCCGAGCTGCCGCCGGCGGCGCTGCGGCTCGCCGAGGCCTTCTGGCCGGGGCCGCTGACGCTGGTGGCGCCGCGGGCGGCGGGCGGCTCGGTCTGCGATCTCGCCCGCGCCGGCCTCGCCAGCGTCGCGCTGCGGGTCCCCTCCGCGCCAGTGGCACGCGCGCTCATCGTGGCGGCGGGGCGGCCGATCGCCGCGCCTTCGGCCAATCGCTCCGGCCATGTCAGCCCGGTGACGGCGCGCCATGTGCTGGAGGATCTCGGCGAGCGCGTCGATCTCGTCATAGACGGGGGGCGCGCCGATAAGGGCGTCGAATCGACGATCGTCTCCGTGCTCGGCGAGCGGCCGCGGCTGCTACGGCCCGGCGCGCTGACGAGGGAGGCGCTCGAGGAGGTTTTGCGCGCGCCGCTCGAGGCGGGAGAGGGCGGCGGCGCGGTGGCGATCGTCGCGCCGGGGATGACGGCCTCCCATTATGCGCCGCGGGCGCGGCTGCGGCTGGAGGCGGCCGAGCTGCGCGAGGGGGAGGCCGGACTGGACTTCGGCGGCCGTTTCGGCGCCGGCGAAGGGCATGGGCCGCTCCTGGATTTGTCGCCCTCGGCCGATCTCGCGGAGGCGGCGGCCAATCTCTTCCTCTATTTGCGCGAGCTGGACGCGCGCGGCGCGGCTTTCGTCGCTGTCGCGCCGATCCCGGCGCGCGGGCTCGGCGAGGCGATCAATGATCGGCTGCGGCGCGCCGCGGCGCCGAAGTGATCAGGCGGCGATAGCGGCGACGCCGTCGCAGAGGCGGAAATCCGCCGTCGCCGGCTCCGGCAGTTGACGCCAGGGCGCGCATTCATAGCCGCGCGCGGCCAAGCCGCCGTCGCGGGCGGCGGTCATCTCGACGACGAGCCGCGTCGTGTGATTGAGCACGGGCGGAACCGCCCAGGCGAAAGACGCGGCGCCGGCCGGCGTTCCCCGCATCAGCGCGCGGCGGGCTTCGTTATTCTCCGGGCCCATGCGCCCGCGCCAGCCGGAGCGCGGGTCCTGCCAATCATTGGCGACGATGACCGGTCCGCGCAGGACCTCGGCGTCGCGCTCCGTCCTCTCGATCAGCGCGATCTCATGCGGCCTCGTCCCGGTGAGGGTGAACAGCGCCGGCCGCGCCAGCGGCTCGCGCGCGAGCAGGGCGACCGCTTCCTCGAAAGTCGCGCAAGTCTCGAAAGCGTAGCGCAGCAGATGATCGGGCGGCCAGCCAGTCTCATTTTTCAGGGCATTGGTCAGATTGAGCGCGAAATCATACGGAAAGGCGGCGGCGCCGTCGATGCGGCGGCGCATCGGCGCCTGATTGATGACCGCCGAGAAGCGGCCCGGCGCCATGGCCGTCAGCACGCCGATCGCGCCGGGCCAGGTCACATTGTAGAAGCCTCCCGCGGGCCCGGCGGTCCAGGCGATCTCGACGCCGCGGCCGAGGCCGCGAAAGGGCCAGTCGAGCGAGCGACGGATCGTCGGCGCGCCGAGCGGATCGACGAAGGCTTGGGTGGTGCAGGCGAAGAGATAGGACAGATTGAGCGTCGCCGCGCCGTGAAACCCCAATATCTCGGCGATGCGCTCCAAATCCTCGAAATAGCGGGACGCCGATTTCCGCAGCCAGGCTCGCGCCAGACGGTCGACCGGCGCGAGGCAGACATGGCCCCAGCGCGGCATAGGCGCGAGGCAGGCGTCGCGCAGCGCCAAGGCGGCCGCGACGCGCGCGGCCGCATGGGCGATCGGCCCGCCTTCGCGCACATCGAGCAGGGGAATCTGCCGCATTCCGAATGTCCTCCGATGTCATCCAATCGAAACAATTCTCACATGCGACTGTCATAATATAGGGCGTCCTACGCATTTCGCCGCAAAGCGCGGTGGTTCTCGCAAAGGCGATGAGGCGTGCGTCGACGCTGCGCCTGCGGCGAGCGCGTGATCGCGAGGTCGGGAGAAAGGCGTCTTGCGGCGCGCCCTCGCGCTGCGGCGAGGGCCGGCGTTTTCAGCCGAGCATCGTCGCCACGAGCAGCGAATAGCGGCTCGAATTCGATCGCGCGCCGGCGGACGCGTTCTCTCGCCTCCTCCGACGATAGGCGGAACGAGCATGAAAAAGGCCGCGAGCGCGTCGGCTATTCATCGACGATTCACCTGCGATTTACGAAAACCGTGGAGGCCGAGCAAAGGCTGTACGGCTCGAGCGTCGGCGACCAGCTCTCGAGCGTGGCGCCGACTCGCTCGGATCGTGCGTTTGTGCTCTAAGTTTCGTCCCGCAGATCGGCGATCGAGCGCTTCGCTGGTCGCATGGTCTCGGGCGGGGCCGCGGCCGGTCCTGTGATTTCGTCTTTCTTCCGAGGCAGTCCCGAATGTACCGTTCGAAAGTCGTCGAGGCGATCGAGGCGCTGCGAGTGCATGCCGAGCAGCTGCGCTCCTCGCGCACGGTCGATCTGTTCGACGCCGACTCCGATCGCTTTGCAAAATTCTCAGTGGCGCTCGACGATTTTTTGTTCGATTTCTCCAAGCATCGCATCGACGCCGAGATGCTGCGTCTGCTCGTCGAGCTGGCGCGCGCCGCCGATGTCGAGGGGGCGCGCGCGGCTCTGTTCGCCGGCGCGCCGATCAATCTCACCGAGCGCCGCGCCGCCGCTCATTGGGCGCTGCGCGATCTCTCGCAGCGGCCGCTCATCGTCGAAGGCGAGGATGTGCGCGGCGCCGTCGAGGCGGAGCGGGAGAAGGTCTACGCCTTCGCGCGCGCGGTGCGCTCGGGCGCGCTGCGCGGCGCTAGCGGGGAGCTTTTCACCGATGTCGTCAATATCGGCATAGGCGGCTCGGATCTCGGGCCGGCCATGGCGGCGCGCGCGCTCGCGCCCTTCGCGAAAGAGGGGCCGCGCGCGCATTTCGTGTCCAATCTCGACGGCGCCGACATTGGCGACACGCTCGCCGGCCTCGATCCGGCGCGCACTTTGTTCATCGTGTCGTCGAAGACCTTCACCACGCAGGAGACGATGGCCAACGCCGCGAGCGCGCGCGCCTTCATCGTCGCGGCGCTGGGCGAGGCGGCGGTGGCCGCGCATTTCGCCGCCGTTTCGACGCGGCTCGACAAGGTCGCCGAATTCGGCGTCGATTCATCACGCGTCTTCGGATTCTGGGACTGGGTCGGCGGACGCTATTCGATCTGGTCGGCGATCGGCCTCTCGCTCGTCATCGCTATCGGCCCGGAAAATTTCACCGAATTTCTGCGCGGCGGCTCCGACATGGACGCGCATTTCGAGACCGCGCCGCTCGAGCGCAATATTCCGGTCCTGATGGGCCTCATCGGCGTGTTGCACCGCGACGTCGAGGGCAGGGCGGCGCAGGCCGTCATTCCCTATGATCAGCGCCTCGCGCGCTTTCCCGCCTATCTGCAGCAGCTCGATATGGAGTCGAACGGCAAATCGGTGACGCGCGACGGCGGCGTCGCGGAATTCGCGACGGGGCCGATCGTCTTCGGCGAGCCAGGCACCAATGGCCAGCACGCTTTCTTCCAATTGCTGCATCAGGGAACCGATGTCACGCCGATCGATTTCCTGATCGCCGCCGAGCCGACCGACGCCGACGCGCATCACCATGCGCTGCTCTTCGCCAATTGCCTCGCGCAGAGCGAAGCGTTCATGCGCGGGCGCACGCTGGCGGAGGCGAAGGCGCAGCTCGCCGTTCAGGGCCTCGACGCCGCGCGCGTCGACGAGCTCGCGCCGCACAAGGTTTTCTCGGGCGATCGGCCGAGCAGCGTGCTGCTGTATCGCCGGCTCGATCCGCGCACGCTCGGCCGGCTCGTCGCGCTCTATGAGCACAAGGTCTTCGTGCAATCGGTGATCTGGGACATCAACCCATTCGATCAATGGGGCGTGGAGCTCGGCAAGGAGCTCGCCAATCGCCTCGCGCCCATCGTCGAGAATGCGGATGCGCCGCTCGATGGGATCGACGCTTCGACCGCGGGACTCATCGCCTGGCGGCGGGAGAAGGGCGCCTGAGCCGTCAGGCGGCTGCTGTTTCGCCTTTCACCCGCAAGACGACGCGCCAATTACGCGCCAATGACGCGCGTCACTCCTCCGGAACTTCGCGCACCGCGCCGCGCGCGGCGCTCGTCGTCATCGCCGCATAGGCGCGCAGAGCCTTCGAGACCTTGCGGGCGCGAGCCGCAGGCTTCCAAGCGTCCTTGCCGCGCGCGTCTTCCGCCGCGCGGCGCTTCGCCAGCTCGTCCTCGGAAACGGCGAGGTGGATGGAGCGCGCCGGAATGTCGATCTCGATGGAATCGCCTTCCTTCACCAGGCCGATGAGGCCGCCCTCGGCCGCCTCCGGCGAGACATGGCCGATGGAGAGGCCCGATGTGCCGCCGGAAAAACGCCCATCGGTGATGAGCGCGCAGGCTTTGCCGAGGCCTTTCGATTTCAGATAGCTCGTCGGATAGAGCATTTCCTGCATGCCCGGGCCGCCGCGCGGCCCCTCATAGCGGATCACCACGACGTCTCCGGCGACAATCTTGCCGCCGAGGATCGCGTCGACCGCGGCGTCCTGGCTCTCGAACACGCGCGCCGGGCCGGCGAATTTCAGAATGGAACTGTCGACTCCCGCCGTCTTCACGATGCAGCCGTCGAGCGCCAGATTGCCGGTGAGCACGGCGAGGCCGCCATCCTTGGAGAAAGCGTGGTCCGCGTCGCGCACGGCGCCCTTCTCGCGGTCGAGATCGAGCGCGTCGAAGCGGCGGCTCTGGCTGAAGGCCACCTGTGTCGGCACGCCGCCGGGCGCGGCGCGGAAGAATGTCGCGACGCTCTCGCTATTGGAGACGCGCACATCCCAGCGCGCCAGCGCTTCGCCGAGCGTCGTCGCATGGACGGTGGGCAGATTCGTATGCAGCAGGCCGGCGCGCGCCAGCTCGCCGAGAATGGCGTAGATGCCGCCGGCGCGATGCACATCCTCGAGATGAATGTCCGGCACGCTGGGCGCGACCTTGCACAGAACCGGCACGCGCCGTGACAGGCGGTCGATGTCGGCCATGGTGAACGGCACTTCCGCCTCATAGGCGGCGGCGAGAATGTGCAGCACGGTGTTGGTGGAGCCGCCCATGGCGATGTCGAGCGTCATGGCGTTCTCGAAGGCTTCGAACTTCGCGATGGAGCGCGGCAGCACGCTGGAATCGTCCTGCTCGTACCAGCGGCGGGCGAGATCGACGATGAGATGGCCGGCCTCGACGAAGAGGCGCTCGCGATCGGCGTGCGTCGCCAGCACAGTGCCATTGCCGGGCAGAGCGAGGCCGAGCGCCTCGGCGAGGCAGTTCATGGAATTGGCGGTGAACATGCCGGAGCAGGAGCCGCAGGTCGGGCAGGCCGAACGCTCGATCACCTCGACATCGGCGTCGCTCACCCTGTCGTCTCCGGCCGCGACCATGGCGTCAACGAGGTCGAGCGCGTGGCTCTCGCCATGCAGCACGGCCTTGCCGGCCTCCATCGGACCGCCGGAGACGAAGATGGCGGGGATGTTCAGCCGCAGCGCGGCCATCAGCATGCCGGGCGTGATCTTGTCGCAATTGGAGATGCAGACGAGAGCGTCGGCGCAATGGGCGTTGCACATATATTCGACGCTGTCGGCGATGATCTCGCGCGAGGGCAGGGAATAGAGCATTCCGTCATGGCCCATGGCGATGCCGTCATCGACCGCGATCGTGTCGAACTCCTTGGCGACGCCGCCGGCCTTCTCGATCTCGCGCGCGACGAGCTGGCCGAGGTCTTTCAGATGCACATGGCCGGGCACGAATTGGGTGAAGGAATTGGCGACGGCGATGATCGGCTTGCCGAAGTCGCCGTCCTTCATGCCGGTGGCGCGCCACAGACCGCGCGCGCCCGCCATATTGCGTCCATGGGTGGTGGTGCGTGAGCGGAACGGCGGCATGGGCGGCTCTCTTCTCTTCTCGAGGCATGTCGCAGATGAACTATCCCAAGGAGCAGGCCCCCGCAACCCGCCGACCGAGCCGGCGGCATGGCGCTCGACAACATGGCCCTCGGAACTTGAACTTCAGCCATAGAGGACTAGGCTGACCCTGCCGACGCGCGGAGGAGGCCGATGGCGCATGCATTGATCGTCGGCGCCGGCGTGGTCGGATTAGCGGTCGCCCGCGCCCTCGCATTGAAAGGCCATGAGGTCATCGTCGCCGAGGCCGCCAATGTCATCGGCGGCGGCGTTTCCTCCCGCAATAGCGGGGTGATCCATGCGGGGCTCTATTATCCGACCGGCAGCCTGCGTCACCGGCTTTGCGTCGACGGGCGGCGCGCGCTCTACGCTTTCGCGGAGAGCCATGGCGTCGGGCATCGGCGCCTCGGCAAGCTGATCGTCGCCACCGAGCCGGGCGAGGAGACGAAGCTCGAAGCTCTGCTGGCGAATGGGATCGCCAATGGCGTCGAAGGCCTCGTCGCCTTGGGCGGCGCCGAGGCGCGACGCCTGGAGCCGGCCCTTTCCTGCGCCGCCGCTGTGCTCAGCTCCGAGACCGGGATCATCGACGCGCATGGCCTCATGTTGGCGCTGCGCGGCGAGATCGAGGATCATGGCGGCGCGGTGGCCTTGGCGACGCCGGCGCTGGGCGCGGAGCGGGCCGGCAATGGCTGGCGCGTGCGCTTCGGCGGCGCCGAGCCGGGCGCCGTCGACGTCGATTTTCTCGTCGTGGCGGCGGCCCTGCGCGCCCAGGCGGTCGCCGCCGCCATAGACGGGCTCGATCCTGGCTCGATCCCGCCTCTCATTCTCGCCAAGGGGAGCTATTTCGCCTTTTCCGGCCGCGCGCCTTTCGGCCGCTTGATCTATCCCGCCCCGGTCGACGGCGGGCTCGGCGTGCATGTCACACTGGACCTTGCCGGGCGCATGCGCTTCGGCCCGGATGTGGAATGGATCGACGAAGAGAATTATCTGGTGGCGGAGGAGCGCCGCGCCGCCTTCGCGGAGCGCATCCGCTGCTATTGGCCCGAGCTTCCCGCCGAAAGGCTCGGCCCGGACTATGCGGGGATAAGGCCCAAGCTGACCGGGCCGGGCGCGCCCGCGGTCGATTTTCGCATCTGTGGTCCGGCGGATCACGGCTTGTCCGGGCTGGTCTGCCTGTTCGGCATAGAGAGCCCGGGCCTCACATCCTCATTGTCGCTCGGCGATCTGGCCGCGTCCCTGCTGGAATGAGCTTTCGGCGCTCGTCGCCGGCTCATGCAGGAGACAGGCATGCGCCAGCGCCGCCTGCACGAGATCCTGCTCCGCGGACGTCATCTCCGGATAGAGCGGCAGAATGATCGACCGATCCTGAGCGACTTCCGAGCGCGCCAGACTCGCGCGCAGCGGCAGATCGCCATAGGCCGGCTCTCTGTGGCTGCACATGATTCCACGTCGCGTGGAGACGCCCTCGTCGAGCATCGTCTGCATCGCCGCGCGCTGGTCGCAGCCGTCCGGCAGACGAACGCAGAAGCTCTGCCAATTGCTGCGGGCCCAGCTCGGCTCGCGCGGAAGCTCCAATCCGGGAATTGACGCGAGCAGCGAACGATAGCGATCGGCGAGCGCGCGTCTCGCCGCGACGATCTGCGGCAGGCGCTTCAATTGCTCGCGCCCGACGGCCGCCTGAATGTCGGTCATGCGATAATTGTAACCGAGCTGGCCATAGGATTCGAAGATCACGCGGTTCGCGCCGTGGCGGACCGTGTCCGGAACGCTCATGCCATGCTGCCGCAGCAGACGAAATGTCGCGTCCCATTGCGCATTCGCGGTGGTGATCATGCCGCCGTCGCCGGTGCTGATCACTTTGCGCGGATGGAAGGAGAAGCAGGCGATGTCGCCATGCGGCTTGCCGATCCGCTCCCAGCGTCCGCGCCAGAGAATTTCGCCGCCGATCGCGCAGGCGGCGTCCTCTATGACCGGAATTTTTCGGCGATGTGCGATCTCGACGATCGTCGCGAGATCGCAAGGCATGCCGATCTGATGCACGCAGAGGATCGCCCGCGTGCGAGGGGTCAGCGCGCTTTCGATCCGCGAGGCGTCGATGTTGAATCCATCGGGCTCTATATCGACGAAGATCGGCGTCGCGCCGCAATAGCGTATGGCGTTCGCCGTGGCGATATAGGAATGGCTCACGGTGATCACTTCGTCGCCGGGCCCGACGCCGCAGGCGAGCAGAGCGAGATGCAAGGCCGTGGTGCAATTCGACACGGCGCAGGCGTGCGGCGCGCCGACGGCTTCGGCGAACTCGCGCTCGAAGGCCGCGACTTCCGGCCCCTGCGAAATCCAGCCGCTCATTATCGCGCGCCGCGCCGCCTCCGCCTCGGCTTCGCCCATCGAAGGCCTGGTGATCGGTATCATGAATTGATCCTGTCCTTATTGGCGCGCCACCACCGCACCAGACGCGCGAGGCCTTCCTCGAGGCCGACCTCCGCGCGAAAGCCCAGCAAGCGCTCCGCCTTGGAGACGTCCGCCAATCGCCGTCGCACCGGATTGACCTTGCGTTCGGGCCCGTATTCTGGACGAAGATCGGAGCCCATGACGCGGAGCAGCGCCTCGGCCAGCTCCTCGAGACTGGTTTCGGAGCCGCTCGCGACATTGAACACATCATCCGTCACATCCGACGCCAGCGCGTGAATATTCGAGCGGGCGACATCTTCTATGTAGACGAAGTCCATCGTCGTCTTGCCGTCTCCCAGAATGAGCGGCGGCTCGCCTCTGTCGATCCGCTCCATCCAACGGATCAGCACTTCCGTATATTTGCCGTGAATGTCCATGCGCGGGCCATAGACGTTGAAATAGCGAAGCGCGACATAGGGCAGGTCATACATGTCGTTGAACGAGCGCAGGAGGCCCTCGAGCATGATCTTGCTCGCGCCGTACCAGGTGCGATTATTATAGGGATGATGATCCTCCCGCGTCGGAAACACGTCGGCCAAACCATAGATGGAGGCCGAGGAGGCGGTGACGATCTTTTTCAGTCCGGCGGCCTGCGCCGCCTCGACGACATTGAATGTTCCGTCGCACATGACGCCGAGCGCCTCGCGGGGCTCCGCGGCGCAGGCGGTGATGCGCAATGTCGCCATGTGAATGACGGCGTCCATTCCGGCGCTGAGCTCGTGGACGAGGTTCGCATCGCGTATATCGCCCAGCACGAGCGTGACGCGCGGCGTCGCCAGCACGGACTCGATATTCGCCAGCGACCCTCTGCTCAAATCATCGAGAATGACGATGCGCTCGGGAGAATAGTCGCGCAGCAGCAGATCGATCGTCGTCGAGCCGACGAGACCGCAACCGCCAGTCACCAATATTCGTGAACCGTTGATTTCCATGTCTCACCGCCCGATGTCTCTAGCGGCCTATCGGCCGCGCCGGATTGCCGACCGCGACCACGCCCGCCGCGAGATCGCAGATCAGATTGCTTCCGAGGCCGAGCATGGCGCCCGCCCCGAGAGTGACGCCGTTCATGATGCTGGAGCCGCTGCCGATGTAGCAATTCTCGCCGACCGACGCGCCGCCTGCGATGGTCACATTGGAGCCGACGAGGCTCCAATCGCCGATCACCGCGTCATGATGAATGACGGTATTGGGAAGAATGACGACATGATTTCCGATGACGCAATTGCTGGTGAGCACGACGCCCGCCATTATGAGCACATTATGGCCGATCGTGGCGAAAGGCGCGATGCTGGCGGCGGGATGAATCGCGCGCGCGAAGCGGCGCGTCTCGATCCCGAGCCCGGCGATGATCTCGCGTCGCGATCGGAAGGACGCGGGACCGCCGGGGACGGCGAGCACTTTCGCTTGCGGCGACGTTTCCAATGCGCTTCGGTCGAAGACCCTATATCCATAGGCGCCCGCCTGCTGCTTCGCCGGCGTGTCATCGACGAAGCCGAGGCAGCGGTAGCGATCCGCGAGGCAATCGAGCGCCTCGAGACCGTTTCCATTGCAGGGAAAAACCAGCAATGGGTCTGGCTCGCGTCCGCCGCTCATGCTGTCGCCGCGCAAGCTCGCGACTCCCGCGCGAGCGCGATCACGGCGTCGCCGACATCTGCGCTCTGCGCCGCGGTGAGCTCCGGAAACATGGGAAGCGACAGCACTTGCGCAGCGGCCAGCTCCGAATGCGGGAATTGCCCCTCGACATAGCCGAGATCGGCGAAAGCCGGCAGCAGATGAATGGGAATCGGATAGTGAATTCCGGTGGAGACTCCGCGCGCCTGCAATGCGTCCTGCCAGCTTTGCCGGCTCTGCGTGCGAATGGCGTAGACGTGATAGACATGTCGCGCATAGGGCATTTCGGTCGGGGTCGATACGCCGCTTCCCGAAAAAAGGCGATCGTAGCGCGCCGCCGCGTTTCGTCGCCCTTGCGTCCACGTCTCGAGATGGCGCAGCTTCACGCGCAGCACCGCTCCCTGAAGTCCTTCCATTCGGTAGTTGTAGCCCTTGAGCACATGCTGATATTTTTTCTCCGCGCCCCAATCGCGCAGCATTCTTATCGTGCGTGTGAATTCCGGATTGTCGGTCACGACCATCCCGCCCTCGCCATAGGCGCCGAGATTTTTTCCGGGGTAGAAGCTGAAGCAGCCCATGTCGCCCATGCTTCCGGCGCGACGGCCCTTATATTCGGCGCCATGGGCCTGCGCGGCGTCCTCGATCACCACGAGACCATGCGCCGCGGCGATCGCGAGAATCGGGTCCATATCGGCCGTCTGGCCATAGAGATGAACGGGGATGATCGCCTTGGTCCGATCGGTGATCGCCGCCTCGATCTGCGTCGGGTCCATGGTGAGCGACTGCGGATCGATATCCACGAAGACGGGCGTTGCGCCCGTATAGCAGATCGCCGACACCGTTGCGACGAAGGTGAAGGGAACGGTGATCGCCTCGTCGCCGGGGCCGACGCCGGCCGCCAGCAATGCGAGATGCAGCGCGCTGGTGCCGCTGTTCACGGCGATTCCCTGCGTCGCTCCGCAATAGGCGGAGAATTCCGTCTCGAAAGCGCCGACCTCCGGTCCGAGCGTGAATTGACAGCTCTCCAGCACGCGGCCGATCGCTGTGTCGATCTCGTCCTTGATGCTCGTATATTGCGCTTTCAGATCGACAAAGGGGACCATGACTTCATTCCTCGACATTCGATTTGAACCGTCTCGCCACGTCCATGCATGGAGGTCGTGGCCGCTTCGATGACTTCGACGACGCGCAGGCCGAGGCGACCATCGGTGATCGGCGCGGCGCCGGTTTCGATGCATTTGGCGAAATGCTCGCTGGCGATGCGCAGCGCTTCCGTCGTGTCGAGCTTGGGCGCCCACATGTCGCCGGTGCGATAGCCGACGAGCAGCTGATAGATTTCTTGCGGACTGGTGGTGAACTTCACGCCGGAATCATAGACTTTGATCTTTTCCGAGGCCGCCATATCGTCATAGACGATCATCTTCTTGCTGCCGCCGAGCAGAATCTGGCGAACTTTGACCGGCGCCAGCCAATTGACGTTCACATGCGCGATCTTTCCCGAATTGTAGAACAGCGTCACATAGGCGAGGTTCTCGGGAACGCCGGAGAAATGCGTCGTGCCGCTCGCGGTGACCGCGATAGGATGCTCCTCGAGCAGAAAATCGAGGATCGAGAAGTCGTGGACGGCGAGATCGCAGATGACATTGACGTCGCGCTGGAAGAGCCCGAGATTGATGCGGGTGGAGTCGTAATAGAAAATCTCGCCGAGATCGCCGCTGGCGACGATCTCGCGCATTTTGCGGATCGCGCCCGTATAGATGAATGTGTGATCGACGAGCAGAGTCAGATTGCGCTTTTCCGCTTCTTCGATGAGTTGACGCGCCTGAGCGGAGGTCTCCGTCATAGGCTTCTCGAGCCACACATGCTTGCCGGCGCGCAGAGCCGTCATGGCGAGATCGAAATGCGTGCTGACCGGCGTCGCGATCGCCACGGCGTCGAGCGCCGGATCGTCGAGCACGTCGTGGATGTCGGTCGCGGTTTTGACGCCTTGATAACGCCTTTGCGCGATCTCGAGCCTCGCGGGATCTGGATCGACGACGACATGCGGCCGCGTCGCTAGCGATTCTGCGAAATTGCGCAGAAGGTTCGCGCCCCAATAACCATATCCGATGACGCCAATATTGATCATGGCCAATCTCTTATTTTGTTACGAAATATTACGACGACTCGTTCGAGCCGGAGATATCGAGCGGCATTGGTCGGTCGTGGGCCGCCGCGGCGCCCGATAAGAAAGAATTCGTTCAAAATCCGTGCGGCGAATTCGATATCGAATCGCGGCGCATATTGCTGATCGCCGACCCGTGTCCAGGGCGACATTCGTCAAATGGTCATCCACATCGCCGCGAAATGTCTTGCGCGTGCGAAGTGGGCGGCGGAACTCCTCCCCAGCCGGCGCGAAGCGTTGGACGATTTGCCGAAATCGGAGCGCTCATCATTCGCTCCTCCGGTTCTCGAGATTGCCTGTCTCGCGAGCGGGAACGCCGGCGACGACGACATTGTCGGGAACGTCGCGAGTGACGACCGCTCCGGCGCCGATCAGTGCGCCTTCCCCGATCGTCACGCCGGCGAGAATTGTCGCGTTGCTGCCGATGGCGGCGCGCGTCTTGACGAGCGTTTTGACCAGCTTCCAATCGTCCGGGTTCTGAAGCGTTCCATCGGCATTGACGGCGCTCGGATAGATGTCGTTGGTGAACATCACGCCATGGCCGATGAAGACGCCGTCCTCGATCTCGACGCCGTCACAAATGAAGGCGTGGCTCGATATCTTGCAATTGCGTCCGACCGAGGCGCCGCGTTGGATCTCGACGAAAGCGCCGATCTTGGTTTTGTCGCCGACCGCGCATCCGTAGAGATTGACCATCGATGGATGGAAGATTTGCACGCCCTCGCCGAGCACGACATCATCGCTGATCATCTGGAGACGCCCCCGCTCTGCGAGGCGCGCCGCGACCTCGAGGATCGTTCAATCGAAGAAAAGCGAAGAATTACCGAGATATCGGCGGCGATGACGGCGATCGGCCACTCAGCGTGGGACAATTCGTCAGAGGGGATCGGCGGCGCTGCGCCATTTACAAAATACGCCACGAGCTGAAAACCTTTGTCGTCATCGGACAGAAAGCGCCCGACTACATAAAAAACCGCCATTTCGGCTCCACAGCGATGGAGCGCGTCCCAGTCGACAGGAGAAAACTTTTGTCGGCGTCAGGCCGGTATTTGATATTCCAATGTTAGACGCAGTTATACTATCGCAGATTATTTAAAGGTCAACAGCACAGACGGAGCTGTTTGTCCACGCGCGCTTTCGTTTGTCGCGGAGGGCGAAGCCGGCCGGCGTCGAAAGCGCGTCCGTTTCGCGCGAGCGCTTGCGGCCAGAGCATCGTCTGCTTTACGGTACAGTCGAGCTCCGGTCTGCGCCGCGGGCGAGTCGGCGCGGGGCGCTCTCGGCGGGGGCTGGCTCGTCGAGCATTCGCGTCGCCCGATGGCGGCTCGTTGGCATTGAGACAACGAAGGTCTATTTATGATGTCTTCGTATTTTCGAGTTGGCGTAACATTGTGCGCGTCGGTCTTTTTCAGTGGTTGCGAAATATTGCCTGCGTCCGGTCCCGCCTCCATGGATGTGCGCGGCGGCCAGACCGACGCCGAGAGCCTGTCCTATGCGATCGTCAAGATCGCCCCCGAGGCCGTGGATATTCTCGAGAAGGAGACGCCGCGGCTGTCGACGGCCTTCGGCGATCGGCGCCCGCCCAAGGACATTGTCTTCGGCGTCGGCGACATCATCAGCGTCACGATTTTCGAAGCGGGAGCGGGCGGCCTCTTCGTGCCGGCGGAGGCGGGGGTTCGGCCGGGCAATTATGTGACCTTGCCCAATCAGACGATCGATAATCTCGGCAATATCACAATTCCCTATGCGCCGCCGATCGTCGCGAAAGGACGCACCGCGCCGGAAGTGCAGCGCGCCATCGTCGACGCGCTGAAAAAGCGTGCGATCGAGCCGCAGGCGGTTGTCAGCCTGGTCGAGGCGCGCACCTCGCTGATCAGCGTGCTCGGCGATGTGAACATGCCCTCGCGCTTTCCGGCGAACGCCTCGGGCGAGCATATTCTCGATGCGATCACGCGCGCGCAGGGCCCGAAGAGCCAAGGGTTCGACAGCTGGGTCATGCTGGAGCGGGGAGGACGCCGGGCGACCGTGCCATTCGGCGCTCTCGTCTATGAGCCCGCCAACAACATCTATGTGCATCCCAATGACACGCTCTATTTGTATCGGGAGCCGCAGACCTTCGTCGCCTTCGGCGCCGCGGGGCGCCAGGGACAATTGCCCTTCGACGCTTGGCGAATCTCGCTGGCGGAGGCGGTCGGAAAGGCCGGCGGGCTCAATGACGACAGGGCCGATCCGGCGGCCGTCTTCCTCTATCGCGGTGAAACGCGAAATGTCGCGGAACGGCTCGGCGTCGACTGTTCGGCTTTTCCCGGCCCTATCGTTCCGGTCATCTATGTGGTCAATTTTCGCGATCCTGCGGGCTATTTTCTCGCGACGAAATTTGCGATGCGCAACAAGGACGTGATCTACGTCTCCAATTCCTTCGCGGTGGAGAGCGCCAAGGCGATGTCCTACTTCCGCCTGCTCGTCGCGACGGCCAATGATCCGATTGTCGCAGCGAGCGGCGCTCTCGTGCTGAAGGGCCTCCTTCACCCCGCGGGGACGAGCGTGATCACGACATTGACCACCGGCGGCGGCGCCAATTGACGAAAGGCTCAATCCACATTGCGCTCCGCTCGCACCCAGATCATCTGGCGCTTGGTGACGAAGCGCCAGAGGGTCGGCAGCTTGGTGAGCGCATAGGCGGGCGTAGACAAAAGGTCCCGGCCGGAGACGATCGAGCGTCCGTGTCGCAGCCAAGCCAGCGCGATCGCGACGGTGAAGAGAGCGAGCGGAGCCATGTCCGCAAAGACGAACCAAGGCGAGCCTCCGCTGAGCGTCGTCGCTAGGCCGACGCCGGCCAGCGCCGTCGTCGTGAGCAGGAAAAGGCCCAATGGCGGGATGCTGAGATCCAGCGCCATGGCGAGCAACTGCGGTCGCCGTTGGGTCCAGCCATTGCGCAAAAGATAGGGAACATGCTGCTGGATCATCGTCAGATGCCCATGCTCCCATCGGGTTCTTTGAGCTGTGACGCCGCCGGCGGTGACCGGAAAGCTGCTCGTCACGCGCGCGCGCGGACAAAATCGCGGCGCAAAACCCTGGATTGCGAGCTCGACGCCGAGCTTGGCGTCCTCCGCTATATGTCCGGTCGACAGCTCGACAGAGGCGAGCAGGGGCCAGGGAATCGCCATTCCGGTCCCTGTGAGCTGACACGGCTGTCCCAATCGTTCAACTCCGAGCGGCCGGACAAAATTTTTCACCTTCCAGGCGAATTGCGCGATGCGCGCCGTTCTCCCTGCGGAGGGGGACGCCTCCATCAGATTTGTCGCTTGCGCCGGCCGCCCATGCGTGGCGCAAGCCGCGCCCAGTTCGGCGATGCTGCCGGGCGCCAGCTCGCAGTCGGCGTCGACGAAGACGACGAGCGATGGCGGCGTGCCGCGGGCGAGAAACTCGATCCCCCGATCGAGCGCATATCCCTTGCCGATCCTTTGCGGATCGCGTCTCTCGACCACTTCGGCGCCGGCGAGCCGCGCTCTCTCGGCGGTGTCGTCCGAGCAATTGTCGGCGACGACGAGGAGCCGGTCGGCGGCGGTCAATTGCGCCCTGATCGCGCTCACTGTCGCGGCGATCAGCCTGCTTTCGTCATGGGCGGGAATCAGCACGCAGAGCGCGCCGTTGCGCTGCGGAGTAGCGCGGGGCGCGTCCGGCTCGTCGCGAAGCGAGGCGACGACCTGGCAGAGGAAATAGAGGGCCTGAAGGCCGATGACAAAGGCCAGCGCCGCGATCGAAATTTCTATGATATCGATCATGTCTCGATCTCCGAAATTCGGCGACCGCTTCAGCCGGAGGACGCCGGCGTCGAAATTTTTCGTGAGCGGTCCGTGATTGAAAATCCGCCGCTCGAATCCTCGATCGGCGCCGATAAATCGAATTTCAGCGATGATGGCATAGTTTTCCGGCGATCTCGACTCGAATTTCTCGTCGGCGTCGCCGCGCTGGACAAAGCATCGAGATTGTGCCGGAATAAGCGAATTGACGACTTCGAGACGACCCGACTCTATTTGAATGACTTTCTACCGGATGGGCGCGATGCTGCGGCGACCTCGTGATAAAGCTCGCGGCGACTGGATCGCGGAGGAGTCGGCGACTGCTCGACCAGCGCGTCCAGTCGCAGCGTGTCGGAGCCGATGATGAGCTTTCACCCGGCGTCGATCCCGGCGCAATTGGGCCGCTTGGGACGGCAATTGCTCGATATTTCGAAACATGAAGGGGCGAGCGGCGTCGCTCTTCGATTGCGCTCGGCGCTCGTCGCTCGCCTTGGCGCGGAGAGCGAGATTTTGCCGGTCGCACATAGTGACCTTCTCGCCGCCGACCTATTGTCTCGCTTCGTTCCGCCAATTCCCGATCTCGAGCCCGGACGAGCGCCGATCGTCAATTGGGTGACGACGCCGCCCGCTCCGAGGTCCGGCGGCCATACGACGCTGTTCCGGATCATCCGACATCTCGCGTCGCAGGGCTACGAAAACAGACTTTATTTCTATGATGTCTATCGAAGCGATCTTCGCTATTACGAAGCCATCGTTCGGCGGCATTATGATTTCGACGGCCATGTCGCAAAGGTCGACGACGGCATGGCCGATGCGCATGCGGTCGTCGCCACCGCCTGGCCCACCGCTTATCCTGTGTTCAATTCGCGGTGCAGCGGCCTGCGCTTCTATTTCGTTCAGGACTTCGAACCCTATTTCCATCCTCGAGGCGCCGCGAGCTACCTCGCCGAAAACACATATAGAATGGGCTTCCACGGCATCACCGCGGGACGTTGGCTGGCGAGCAAGCTGCGCAGCGAATTCGGCATGGAGACGGATTTCTTCGAATTCGGATCGGATGCGTCGCGCTATCGCCTCTCGACCGATGCGCGGCGCTCCGGCGTCGCATTTTACGCGCGTCCCGGCGCGTCGCGTCGCGCCTTCGAGCTCGGATTGATCGCCATGGAGCTGTTCGCCGCCCGACGCCCCGACGTCGAGCTGCATTTCTACGGCGCTGCGATCGGCAAGCAGTCGTTCCCCTTCGTCGATCACGGCTCGATTGCGCCGGAGCAGCTCAACCTCGTCTATAACCGCTGCTATGCCGGTCTCAGCCTGTCGATGACCAATGCATCGCTCGTCCCTCACGAAATGCTGGCCGCCGGTTGCATCCCCATCGTCAATGACGCCGATCATAATCGGCTCGTGCTCGACAATCCGTTTATTCGTTACGCGCAGCCCTATCCCGCCGCTTTGGCGAGCGCGCTCGAGGATGTCGTGACCGCATCCGATTTCGACACATTGTCACGCGCGGCGTCGGCGAGCGTGCGCGCCACGACCTGGGAGGAGGCGGGCGACAAGGTCGATTCCATCATCCGGAAAGCGATCGCAGCGCGAGCTCGCGCGAAAATCGCCGACGATGTTCCGCGCTGAAGCGGCGCGCCGCGCTTTACGCATCGTCGACCTCCGACTCGTCGGGCCACGCCGCGAGCGCGCTCAAATGGGCTTTCATCCCCATCAGAAACATCGTCAGAATATAGACGGTTCCCCAATAGAACACGGTGAATCCGATAAAAATCGCGAGGCCGAGAATGACGCTCGTGACGAAGCCCAAACGTCGTTCCGGCTCCAAGGAGTCGCAATTCTCCTCCTCGGCGCCGATCGGCAAGAAGCATGTGGCGGCATAGCAGAAAAAGACGAGCGCGGACCCCGGAAGTCCATACATCATCGCCATGCGCAGCCAGACGGAATCGATCGTCTTCGCCAATCCGCAGATCGTCGCCCATTCGTCGGACAGGCCGATGCCGAGAATGGGCGATTGCATGACGAGATCGCCGGCGCAGCTCCATTGTAGAACGCGATACCATGCGGTCGCGGGATCGAAAGTGAGATAGCGCAGGAAGAAGCCGAGCGGGCTCGGATGAAACATGAAGATCGCCGCGACGAAGAGGAAGGGGCCGGCCGCCGGCAGGACCCAGCGCAAAGGGAGGCCTCTCGTGACCCGCTCATAGGCGAGAACGCCGGCTCCGATGAGCGTTGCCCCCGTCGGAGCCGAGGAAACCGATAGAGCGAGACCGATAGCGGCGCCCGCAGCGCCGAATGTCCGCGACCAGCCGCTGAGCGTCGTCGCCAGCAGCAGTCCGAAAGAGCAGGCGGTTCCCATCAGAATCGGATGCTCGAGCGTGCTCGTCGCGCGAAACAGAAAGCCGCGCATGTCGCCTTCCAGTGCGCCATTGTCGTAGCCAGTGAGCGCCCCGATCGTTTCCCGCAGCACGAAGCGCCGCGTGACCTCGTCTGCTATAGCGAGCATTCCCACTGACGCGATGACGATGCAAAGAATGCGCGTGAGCGCCATGGCTTGTCCGCGTTCGGATAGAAAGAGGCGCGCGGCCATATAGGGAATACAGAATTCGAGAGCCGAGGACCCGCTGGCGACCAGGGCCCTTTCGACTCCGTCATTGGCGACCGGGCCGATGAACATCCACAAGCCGGTGAGCGGCACGAGCAGATCGGGCAAGACGAAGTGATAGCGCCCCTCCGCCGTCAGCCGGGCAAAGCGCATCACTGTGAGGGGAGCGACGAGGAGCAGAAGAATCCGGGTGACCGTCATGCGGCGTTCGCCGAGATAGAATGACGCTTCTTCTGGAAGGAACATCGTCACGGCGATCAAGGCCAGAATGAGCGGCGCGCCGACCGAAGGCGCGTCGGCCGAGACGCGCTCGTCGGCGTCGAGCGTCACATCGGAATTCACCAAAGGGCTCATCGCTTTGCTCGCGATCTATCCATTTTCGTCCGCTGTCGGATGGGAAATGCGCGCGCCGCCTCCAAATAGCGGAAGCATGTCCCGCAACCGACGAAATGCGCCGGGTGGTCGACCGGTCACGGCGGCGTCGATGAGGAGATTGAGCCCCACTCCGGCGCGCCTTCCGGCTTCGATATCGGTGGGCTTGTCGCCGATGAGCATAGAGCGCGCGAGATCATATCCGAATTCGTCGCGCGCGGCGATTATCATGCCGGGATTCGGCTTTCTGCAGAAGGCGTCTTTTCGATATTCGCCGATGCCATGCGTCGGATGAAACGGGCAATAATAGACTTTGCGAATGACGACGCCCTCTTCCTCGAAGCGACGGCGCATCCAGTCGGTCAGCGCCGCGAAATCCTTTTCCTCGTAGAGGCCCCTCGCGATGCCGGCCTGATTTGTCACGATGATGATGTCGAAGCCCTTCGCGATCGCCGCTCGGCAGAGATCGAAAATGCCGTCGATGAAGAAAAAGTCCTCGACACGAAACACATAGTTTCGCTCTTCGTTGATCACGCCGTCCCGATCGAGAAACAGAGCCTTCGGCGTCATCGTCTCGCTTGCTCGCGCCACTTCGTCGCTTCGATCTGCGCTCGCGCGTAATCCTCCGGAACTCCGATATCGATAAAGTCGCCATCGACTGGACAGGCCGTCAGGATTTTCGTTGCGACGCTCGGGCTCAATAAATCGTGCTCGAAGGAGAAAGTCTTCGCCAGGCGCGCGCCTTCGACGAATCTTCGTCGTAGCAGATAGGCGCCGGCGTTTATCAATCCTCGTCCTTCGGCGCCCGTGGAAGTGAATTTGCGTATTCGGTTTCCGTCGAGCTCGATGGCCCCGTAGCGGCTCGAATCGGCGATGCTCCGCACGGCCACGACGGCGTCGGAATCCTCGCTCGTCGCGAGCCTTTGCATGGCGTCATAGGGAAGGCGCTGAAATGTGTCGCCATTCAGCACGAAAGCAAGGCCGTCGTCGAAATGCGTGAAGGCTTGTCGAATGGCGCCGCCGGTTCCGAGCGGCTCAATTTCAACGGAATAGCGCAGCTCCATTGCTCCATATCGGGAGCCGAATGCGTCGATGATCGCCTCGCGTCGCCATGACACCGCGAGGACAATGGTGGTAAATCCATTTTCCTCCAATTTGTCGAGCACATAGGAGAGAAACGGTCTGCCGCGGACCGGCGCCATAGGCTTCGGCAAATCGCGGACGACTGGGCGCAGTCTGACGCCATAGCCTCCCGCCAGCACGATCGCTCGGCGCGACGGCCTTTGGAGCACGGTGGACATCAGGACGCCGCCTTGACGAGGCGGCGACGCTTTTCGCCCGGCAAGAACATGTTTCGCTCGATCAGAGCGCATAATATGTGGCCGAGAATTTCGTGGGCCTCCTGAATATGAGGGGTCTGGTCCGATGGCGCACGCAGGCACACCTCGCACAGCTCCGGCATGTCGCCGCCCGAGGCGCCGGTGAATCCGAGCGTGCAAAGTCCGCGATGACGTGCGACTTGCAGAGCGTCGATGATATTTTTCGACTTCCCCGAGGTGGACAGTCCGATGAAGACGTCTCCCGCATTGCCCAACGCTTCGATTTGCCGCGCGAATATATAATCATAGCCGTAATCATTGCCGATCGCCGTCAGAATGGAGCTGTCGGTCGTCAAGGCGAGGGCCGGAAGACCGGGGCGATCGAAATAGAAGCGGCTCACCAGCTCTCCGGCCCAATGTTGCGCGTCGGCGGCGCTGCCGCCGTTTCCGGCAAGGAGAATCTTCCGGCGCTTCTTGAGAGCATTGGTGCAGATCTCCGCCATTTCGAAGAGCTTGGCGTGAGTCTCGATGTCGTCGCGCAGATGACCGACGATTTGGCTGGCGGTCTCCAGCTCGCGACGGATCAGATCGGCTATTCCAGTCGCCATGCCGAAGCTCCCTCTGTTGTGAAATGACAACCGCTCACTTGGCCATTTTCGCCGGCTAAGGCCTCGACGAGCTTTATGCGGTTGTCGGGATCGACGAAGAAGAACATGAAGCCGCCTCCTCCTGCTCCCGACACTTTGCATGCGAGCGCTCCGGCGCGGCGCGCGACATTTTCGACATGCGCGATCAACGGATTGGAGATTTCGGCGGCCATTCGCTTCTTGGCCTGCCAGCTCGCTTGCATGGTCCGCGCGAAGCCTTGCAGATCGCCGCGCAGCAAATGCCGCTTCATGGCGATGCTCTCCTCCTTGAGCTGATGCATCGCGTCGATCGAATCGTTGTCCTTGCGCAGAACATTATTCATTTGCTGCTTGACGATATCGGCCGAGCTGCGGGATACGCCGGTAAAATAGAGCACGAGCGAGGCCTCGAGCTCGGAGACGATCCTCTGCTTTATTTTGAGCTGGTTCACGAGGATCGCGCCGTCTTGATGAAATTCGATGAAATTCACGCCGCCGAACGCCGCGGCGTATTGATCTTGCTTGCCGCCCGCGAGACCGAGGTCCACGCGTTCGATCTGATAGGCGAGCTGGGCGACGTCATATTCGCTGAGCGGGATCGAGAAGAATTCGACCATCGCCTGGACCATCGCCACGACGAGGGCCGAGGACGAGCCGAGACCCGATCCCGGCGGCGATTCCGACATGCTGGAGAGGCGGATAGCGCGCGGCCGGTTTCCGAGAAAGTCGGCGACAATTCTATTGTATACCGCCTTGTGCAAATCGAGAATGCCGTCGAAAGGTCGCTCGGCGGCCAAATCATATTCGGCATGGATATTTTTTTCGATGATGTCGAAGGCGACCGCTCGATGATCGAGATCCGTGACGGTCGCGTAGACATAACGGTCGATCGTGGCGTTGAGGACGGAGCCGCCGAAGAAATCACAATAGGGCGATACATCGGTTCCGCCGCCGGCAAATCCAAGACGCAATGGTGCTCTCGCTCGAACTTTCAATTGACTCTCCTATTCGTCTGGTCTTGTGGACACAGCTGACGAAAAGGCTCAAATTTCGCTTTTTATGAATTCATTGCCTCCTTGCCAGGAGGGATCGAATAGCTTGAGCTTGGCTCAAATTGTCGCGTTTTGCAATGGTCAATCATTCAAATCTGCGATTATTCGCTTCGGGACTGGTCGATGTGGCGCCTAAGGGGCAGTAAAAAAATGGATTATCTTTTTGCGTTTGCTCGCCGATACGAGCGTCGGGCTGCGTTTTTGGGCGTTGCGTCGTGCTCGCGAAGAATATTTCGTTCGGCGAAAGCGCCAATTGTGTTTGGCAAAGTGAGGAGCGTCTGCCGACATTCGCCGCGCCGGCGATCGAAATCGGCGACATCGATATTGCCAAGGTCACGAAGTGAGATATAGTAAGCGCGTTTCGAATATGTCGCCCATTGATGTTTTCATTTTGATAGGGCTCGCCATGAAAGCGAATTTCGTAATTCCGTTGGTCATTTCGTTCATTGGGCATACGGCGGCGGCGAACGCGCAAGCGCGGCCGTGCATTCGTATCTTGCGAGATCTCGACAATCTCGCCCAACAGATCGGCGCGCAATCGGATTCCTATTGGGTGCGTCGTAGCCATTATCTCGAATTGAAGCATGGCGATCATCGGTCTGCGGCCGTCAGCGCAACGAAAGCCGCAGAGCGAGAGAAGCTCCAGGCGTCGGAGTCGAAGAGTTCCGTGCCCGGTCTGCTCGCGAATTTCCGATCGACCGCCACGGAGGCGAAGTCTCAGCAGTGCTTGCCGCCGGCGCGTCTGCTGGCCATTCGTGAGTCGACGATCAAGCTCGCGAGAAAAGTCAATTTCGATCGGTTTCCGGAGGACGAGTCGGCTCGAGGCGAGGACGAACCGGCTGCCTCTGTGCCGTCGAGCATGCCGAAGTAAGCTCATTCGAGCGACAGCGGGTCGAACAGTTTCGTCGGAGCGATCGGAGTTTTGTCCGAATGAATAGTTGTGCCGGTGTTTCCGAACAGATGTGATCGGAGATCGCGTCAGCGCTCATGGCTCGCTTCCTTCGATGTGATCGGAGCGAAAAATTGCGGCGATAATTGTGGTCGCGCCACGTGGCTTTGTTTTGTTCGATTCGAAGAATGCGAGTAGAGCGATGAGAGTATTGTCGGCGGTATTGATTTTGGCGGCGCTCACTTGCGGCGCGGCGTCTGCGCAAAATGCGATCGTCATCGAAAACCAATTGACCGGGTCCTCGCCGAGCGAATGGGATCTCGATGGTCCAGGGTCGACGTCGCTCGAAGGGTTCGCGACGGACATCAGCGTCAATCATGGTCAGACGGTGGACTTCAAGATCAGATCCGGCACGAGCAATTGGCGTGTCGATATTTATCGGTTGGGATATTACCAAGGAAATGGCGCGCGTCTGGTCGCCACGCGGCAGATGAGCGCTTCGCACAGCCAACCCGGTCCCATCGTCGATCAGACGACGGGAGAAGTCGATGCGGGAAATTGGTCGGTGACGATGTCTTGGGCGATACCCGCCAATGCGGTGTCGGGCGTCTACATCGCAAAGCTGACGGATCAAAACGACAGCTCAAATCAAAATCACATTCCTTTCATCGTTCGCGCGGACGAGTCGATCAGCGACATCGTCTTTCAGACCTCGGACACGACGTGGCAGGCCTATAATGGTTGGGGCGGCGCCAATCTCTATGGCGGCAATGGTCCAGGCGGCGACTCGGCGCCCGGCCGCGCCTATAAGGTGAGCTATAATCGTCCGATCTGCACGCGCGACTTTTGCGGGACCGTTTCATCTTGGACCGATTTCGTATTCGGCGCCGAGTTCTCGGCCTTCGCCTGGCTCGAACAGAATGGCTATGACGTTTCCTATATCGCTGGCGTCGACACGGCCCGCTCGGGGGCTCTGCTGCTCCATCACAAGGTGTTCATGACGGCGGGGCATGACGAATATTGGGATACGCAGGCGCGTTCCAATGTGGAGGCGGCGCGCGGCGCGGGCGTCAATTTGGCGTTTCTGAGCGGCAATGAGGTTTTTTGGAAGACGCGATGGGAGCCGAGCATCGACGGCGCCACAACGCCAAATCGGACGCTCGTTTGCTATAAGGAGACGCGGCATAACGCCCCATTGGATCCGTTGGACGTGAGTCCGAGCTGGATGTGGACGGGCACGTGGCGCGATCCGCGCGGCAGTCCGCCCGCAGATGGCGGCCGGCCGGAAAACGCGCTCACGGGCACGATGACGCAGGTCGACGCCTATCGTTCCGATGCGATCGCAGTTCCTTATGAGATGAGCCGGCTATGGTTTTGGCGAAATACGGCCAATGTGTCGGTCACTCCATCGGGGGGCGTCACGACCCTTACGCCGAATATTCTCGGCTATGAATGGGATGGCGCTCCCGATAACGGCTTTTCTCCAAAGGGCCTCATCTATCTATCCTCGACCACATTGAATGTCGGCACATTTTTTCTCGACTATGGGGCGATCGTCGGAGATGGCGCGGCGACGCATCATTTGACCTTATATAAGGATCCGGCGAGCGGTGCGCTGGTGTTCGGCGCTGGGACGGTCTTCTGGGCATGGGGTTTGTTCAGCAATGTCGACGGCCCATCGACGCCGACAGATCCGAATATTCAGCAGGCGACGCTAAATCTTCTCGCTGATATGGGGGTTCAGCCGACGACCTTGCAGTCTGGACTCGTTCCTGCGACGAAGTCGACGGATATCGTCGCGCCGCTGTCGACGATTTCGACGCCGGCGAATGGCTCGACTTTTCAGGAAGGGCAGCCCGTGATCATCAGCGGCGTCGCGAGCGATGCGACGGGGCGTGTGGCGGCGGTCGAAGTGTCGGTCGATGGAGGAGCGACATGGCGGCGGGCCTCGGGTTCGACGAATTGGAGCTATGTTTGGAATGCGACGGCGGGCGCGACCACGATTTTGTCGCGCGCCACAGACGATAGTCTCAACACCGAAGCACCGTCGACATCGATTTCGGTGACTGTCGCCTCGGGGGGCTCGTCCTTATTCGCGCAGATTGCCGTGCCAGAACGCGCGACGTCCGACGACCCGAACTCTGTCGAACTCGGCGTAAAATTCTCGAGCTCGGTTTCGGGAACGGTCAGCGGTCTGCGGTTTTACAAGAATTTCATCAATATCGGCGCGCACGCCGCACATTTGTGGGATTCGTCGGGAAATCTGCTCGCTAGCGCGACTTTCGCCAATGAGACGGCGCATGGCTGGCAGGTCGTCGACTTCGCGGCTCCGGTTCATCTGACCGCCGGAGCGACCTACACCGCCTCCTATCACACGAATGGCTTCTATTCCGCGAGCTACGATTATTTCGGTTCGGCGATCGTTCAAGCGCCGTTGACGGCGCCGCCCAACGCCGGCGTCTACGCTTATGGCGGAGCGGCCGCCTTTCCGGCGCAGAGCTATGGCGCAAGCAATTATTGGGTCGACGTGATGTTCAAGCCCGATCCTGCGGTCTCGGCGCCGAGCATCACCAGCGCGACGAGTGTCAATGGCGTCGTCGGCGCGTCGTTCAGCTATTCGATCACCGGCTCCAATAATCCTACGAGTTTCAATGCGACGGGATTGCCGGCGGGACTTTCGGTCGATCCTGGAACCGGGGTCATTTCGGGGACTCCCTCGGCGGTCGGCGTATCGTCTGTCGTCGTGAGCGCGGCCAATGCCGTGGGAACCGGAAGCGCAGCTTTGAGCTTGACTGTAAACGCGCCGAGCTCGACGCTGTTCACTGTGAGCAGCACGCCTGCGATCGTGACGGTCGACGATCCCAATTCCGTTGAGCTCGGGATGAAATTCGTGGCCTCCACAGCCGGAGTCGTCACGGCGATCAAATTCTACAAAGGTCCACAAAACATAGGCGTGCACACCGCGCATCTGTGGAGCGCCACGGGCGCCCTGCTCGCGAGCGCGACATTCGTCGAGGAATCGGCGAGCGGTTGGCAAACGGCCGTATTGCCGACACCGGTTTCGATCGCCACGAATACGACCTATGTCGTGTCCTATCACACAAGTGGATATTATTCGGCGAGCGGCAACTTCTTTTCGAGCGCTTATACGTCCGGCCCCTTGTCGGCGCCCGCGGGTGGGACGAGTGGAGGTAATGGCGTATACGCTTACGGGTCCTCGGTCGCTTTTCCGGCGAACACCTACAACGCCAATAATTATTGGGTCGACGTCATGTTGCAGTGACGTGACGCGGCGCTCTCCTTCACCGGTCCGGCGTTGGAAAAGCGTCAAAACAGAAGGCGAGAGTCTCTCCCTGTTTCAATGAAACAGGGAGAGACTCTGGTCGATGCGCTCGGTGGGGGCCGGTGAGAGCATGATCGATTTGACCGTCAACGAGTTTCGCAGACGTCGAGGATCGGTTCTTCGTAAAAGGATCGACGAGGCGTTCATGGATCGCGGCCGCGACGTCGTGATCCTCGACGTCGGCGGCCGGCCTGATTACTGGGAGAACGTCGATCCGCGTCACGTGAGCAAGATCATCTTGCTGAATATCGGACCGTTGGAGCTTTCGCGCGACAGTCGCCTGAGCGGCTTCGAGTCGATGCTCGGCGACGCCTGCGATCTCTCCGCTTTCGACGACGCTTCTATCGATCTCGTTCATTCGAATTCGGTAATCGAGCATGTGGGAGGCTGGTCGAATATCAGACGTATGGCGCGAGAGGTTCGCCGTGTCGGGCGCCACGGTTGGGTTCAAACGCCGGCGTGGGAGTGTCCGCTCGAGCCGCATTTTCGCTTTCCGATCATTCATTGGTTCGCCCGTCCCACCCAGGCGCGCCTGCTTTCATTGATCGGGCGATTCCGTGATTGCTCGATCGCCGAGAGACGGAATCTGGTCGAGGAGATCAATCTTCTGACCAAGCAGGAATTCGCCTCCTTGTTCCCGGGCGCGTCACTATTCGTCGAGCGTCTCGCTTGGATGCCGAAGAGCTACACCGCTTGGTGGTGACCGCGGCGACAGGGCTCGTGACGGAGTCCGAGCCTCATTCGAAGAGATAGTCGCAACAATGGAGGCGCAGCAACCTCCTCGCGGCCTTGCTCGCGACGGCAATTTCGAAGCGTCGATCGTTTCGTAACTGCCAGCCATAGGCGGAAACAATCGTGCCGACGACCGCCGAGTCGAGATAGGTCACCGCGCCGAAATCGAATGTGATGTCGGCCTGAAGGTCGCAGGCTTCGGTCAGCGCATCCCGCAATGGCGCGAGATCGGATGCGGTCCAGGCTCCGAGCTGCTGTATGGTGATTGCGCCTTCGCGCGTCAGGACTCGTAATTGCGGGGTCTCGTTCTCAGGGCGAAGCGCGCTGTAGCGAATTTGCTCCATTCGCAGAGGAAGCACACAGGCGTATATCAAGCGCAACAAAGTTCGCGCGTCGCGATAATAGCGATGGAACAGGATGGGCTCTTGCAGAATGCGCCACACCCATTCCAATCCTAGAGCTTGGAATGGCTTAGGTGCGCGCCTTATTCGGTCGGCGGCAAAATTCACCACGGCTCCGAGGTGTGAGACCACTCCGCGATGGATCTTGCGCGCATTCTCGACGATCCAGGGCTTTCCGTGCTTGCCGAGCGATAGGACCAGCAGATCCGGGCCAGCCTGATTGATTTGGTCGATATAGCTCGCATTGCCGAGGTCTTCGAGCGTGCCGAAGCCGGGCGAGACCGCTCCGATGCATCGTAGGCTGCCGTGGGCGCAGTTGATTTTGTGTTTCGCTATATCGGCGACTCCATCCGCGCCTCCGAAGAAGAAGACGGTCATGGTTCCCGCGAGGCCATGTCGCAGTCCGTCGAAAACGTCCGCTCCGGCGAGGCGCTCCCGTACGGGCAGGCCGAGGAATCTCGACAGCCAGACGACGGGCATGCCGTCCGCGATCGAGACGTCGCTCGTCAAAAATGCGTTTCGAAAGCGCGTGTTGGAAAGACTCTGGATGATGTCGTTGGTGTTGGGGGTGAGCAGGACGAGCCTGCTTCCGGTTCGTTTGGCGTTTCGAACGAGCTCGATTACATCGTCCAGCCGGAGCGCGTCTATCGGGAGCCCGAGCAAGCAATAGACGTTTCGACGAAAATGCCATTCGGCGGTCGAGAGCTTCTCGCAATTCTGATCCATTGCCGACCTCTTCGTTTCGGGTCTCGGAAATTGAATGGAAAAGCGTTTGGCTTTCGGTTGCCGGGGATCGTCAGACTCCGGTTCGGAGCCAGCGCGCGTGAGCGAACTCTTCGCGCAGGCGTCGCAAGGCTGCGGCGGCGAGTGAGGCGGGGGCCCAGCGGCTCAGCGGATACGCGCGGTTTCGCCGGCGCTGAAGGGCGCGCCATTGTGGCAGTATTTCGGCGTCGGAGAATGTGGTGGTCGAGAAAGCGATCAGCTCATCGACCGGCGTGCTCGCGATGCGGTCACGGTCGTAGGCGCGGCATGCCTGTTCCAGCGCCTGCGTTGCGAGCTGGCGCCGGACCGTCTCCTCGAGATCTGCCGGTTGCGGCAACCGGGCGCCGCTGCTCGAGAGCACTCCAATAAACGCGTCTCTTCGTCCGATCAAGTCGGTGAGAAGTCCAGCATTGACAGTGCGCGACATGCTGCCGGCGTGCACGCGGTAGAAGCCCTGGTCGACGCCGTTGATCCGACCGACATCGGCGGCGGCGGCCAGCCTCAGCCACATTTCCAGATCATAGGTGTGAGGTAAAGCGGTGTTGTAGTCGCCGACGGCGCGCATCGTGCTGGCGCGGATCATCGCCTCCGGCTGGCTGATGCAATTGACTGCGCGCCGACAGCGTAGCGCGAGCCAATCCGCGCCGCGCCAGATTGTCCAGCTGGGGGGGCCCAGTCGCGCAGAGGGCGGCGCGCCTCCGGTGAAATGGCGTGGACGGCCATAGACGAAACCGACATTCGGATCGTGCTCGAGCAATGCGACGGAGCGCTGCAAGGAGCCGGGCGCCAAAAGGTCGTCGGCGTCGAGCTTGACCAGATATTCGCCCTGCGCCTCGCGAAGCGCTCGATTCATCGTGTGGATCACGCCGACATTCTCGGATAGCGCAATGACGCGAATGCGCTGGTCCTTTCGCGCGAGCTCGGTCGCCACAGATTTGCTGTCATCGGTGGACGCGTCGTCGACGATGACGACCTCGATCGCGACGCCCGTCTGTGTGAGCGCGCTGCCGACGCTGCTCGGAAGGAAGCGACCGTAGTTGTGGCAGGGAATCAGGATCGACACGAGGGGCGCGCAGTTCGTCATTGATGTCGGAACCCGGACCGGGGGCGGGATCGGGCCGTCGCGGAACCATGATCGGGGCGGCCAGCCCGCGTCATCGTTGGTCAAGACGCTCTCCTCTGAGTGCGGCCACCGCTGGACGCAGGGCGCTCCAAGCTCGGCGGCCGATGCGCTTCTTGACGGTGAGCTTGAACCAGTCGGGTGTTCGGACGATGCGAGGATAGGTGGCGAGCGCGAGGTCCGACAATTGGGCCGACGTGTCCATGTCGCCCTTGTTGAAAGCCTCGCTGGCGTGCCCCACCATCACGATGGAGAGCTCGCGGAGCAGTTTCTCGCGCAGTCCTTCCGCATCCGGCAGCACGGCCCCGCAGTTTTCGACGAAGCAGTCGAGAGCGCGTCTACGCTGCTGCAGGTCGCCCCATAATCCATTCGCATAATAGGTCCAGGACATGTTGGCCCGATGGCGCCGGTAGACGCCTTGCCGAGCATTCACGAAGCCGACGGACGCATGTGCGGCGAAACGCAGCCACATTTCGAAGTCGCCGGCATGCGGAAGCTCGGGGCGATAGCCTCCGATGCGCTTTTGCATTTCGGTCCGCACCACTGCGGTGCATGTGGCGACGATGCAATTTGCTTTATTGGCGTCGATGAATTCCGAACCGCGCATGATGCGATGGCCGCAGTGATCGAAGGCGCGAATGGGGACGTCGACCAATGTCTCGGCTCCTTCATCGTCGCGCTCGATCACTCTGCCGAATGTGAAGCCGACGTCGTCGTGCGCGTCCAGGAGCTCGGCGGCGCGGGCGAGGGCGCCCGGTAAGAGATAGTCGTCCGCGGAGAGGATAAGCATATAGTCCGCGGCGGCCCATTCGATCCCCTCGTTATAGGTGGCGATGTGGCCTTTGTTTCTCTTATGAGCGATCACGGAGACGCGTGTGTTTTCGGCGGCGATGGTTGCGGCGACATCCGCCGTGTCGTCGGGCGAAGCATCGTCGATGATGAGCACGCGAACATCGGAATGGGATTGGCCGAGAACGCTCTCGACACATTGTCGGAGATAATGAGCGTAATTATAGCAGGGCACGATAACGTCTATAGAACTCATCGACGCAATCCTTTCGTGTCTGCAGGACGACGGATCGCGGTCTTCGAAGTGGAACGAAGATCGTCGATCCGACGAGCGCGCCGTTCGAAGCACATCGGTTCCGGATGCCGCGATCATTAATCTCGCGCCGGATCGCCGAATAGGAAGGCAGAGCGGGATCGACGATCGGTCGGCCTCGCCTCCTTATGCGGATCTATGCTCAGAGAACGCCGGGTGGAGTCCGGTCGACTGCAATCAACTCCTCGACTATGCGATATTGGTTCAATTTCCGGAGCCATCGGCTCGATGCGTTCGGTGATATAAGTCGGCGTTTGTCCGAAACGGGCGAATTGAAATTCGATGACAAGGATCCTGTGTCGCTAATAGTATTGAATTCCGCCGAGAGGTCAATAATTCTCGACGGGGTCATGATCGTTTTCCTTGTCGGCGCGTGTGCGCGCGACGCCTCTATTCGAAGTCGATGATTGTTTCCACGAGATTTGTGCTGCGTGCAGAATGGAGCGAGGTCATGAGTGGCGTTGGGTCCGGCAGTCCGATCATTATCGTGAGCTATCGAACGCCAGGCGATGTCGCGTCCTGCCTCGCGTCGCTGGATGCGCTCGTAGGCGCGGCGGCGGCGAGCGTGCATATTTGCGAAAATGGCGGGGCGGCCGCATGGGACGAGCTTTATGCGACTTTGCTGAAGCCGGACGGGCCATGCGCGCCGGGAGAGCAATTCCCGTCTCCCATTCCGCAAACATTCGCTCGCGTCGCAGGTTTGACGCTGCGTCGAAGCGGCCGGTTGGTTTTCATAGCGGAGGCGCGGGAAAATCTCGGCTATTCGGGCGGGATCAATGCATGGCTGGCGCCTTTGATCCGGTTTTCGGATTGGCGGGGGTGCTGGATTCTCAATCCGGACACATTGGTGGAGCCCGGCGCGCTGAGCGCTCTCGAGCAAAGCGCGCGCGACCGCGGTCTCGGCATGGTCGGAAGCCGGCTGATGGCGAGCGGGGAAGAAAGGCTCGTGCAGTGTCGAGGTCTGCGATGGCGCAGCATATTGGCGAGCGTGCTGGCGGTGGGGCGGAACGACTCGGCCTTCACGGAGCCGGCGCCAGAGGCGATCGAAGCGCTGTTGCATTCTCCCTCGGGAGCGTCCTGCTATTTCACGCGCGCATGCATCGAGGCGATCTTTCCTCTGGACGAGCGATATTTCCTCTTCTTCGAGGATCTCGATTGGGGCGTTCGGGCGCGGCGGTCCGGCTTCCGAATTGGGCACGCTCACGCGTCTGTCGTGATCGACCAGGGCGGCACGAGCGCCGGCGGCAGCCGTTCGTCCGGATCGGTAGGGTCGCCGCTGTCGATCTATCTCGGCTTTCGCAATCGACTTTTGTTCGTCGCGGCTCATTACCGCTGTTGGCTGTGGTGGACCGCGTTCATGGGCTGTCTGCATGCGTTTCGACTTTCAGCGCATGATCGCGCGGCGATCCGGCCGGCGCTTCATGGTCTGCTCGCGGGACTGAGTGGCGAGACAGGGCGACCGGACTGGCTGGTCGCCCGTCATCGGCTTCCCGATGCTCCGTCCGGTCGCACGCGAATCGACGCGCCTGCGAAGCCCGAGAGGTCTTCGGCGCCATAGAGTCTCTCCCCGTTTCAAGGAAACGGGGAGAGACTCTCTGCTTTTGGTTCGATGCGTTTCCAACGCCGAACCGGCGTCGACTTCCGCTGGAAGCGCTCTAGCGACGCCCGGAGCCCGGCGGCGTTCGGCGTCAGGCGGCCTGGGCCGGCCCTGCGCCGGAGGCCATGGAATTGTAATAGTTATTCATTTGCGAGATATATTTGCCGCCGTAATTCGGCAGTCGATCGACATCGACCTTGTTGAGCACCGCGCCGATCAGACGATCATAAATGTCGGGCTCTTTCTCCAGCGCGCGCTCGACGCAGGCGTAGTCGGTTCGGCCCCATTCGATGACGAGCAGATAGGCGTCGATGAAGGAGGTGGTTGCGCGCACATCGGTCACGGGGCCCATCGGCGGCAGATCGACGATCACCCACTCGAACAGCTGACGGAGCCTCTCGAAGAGGCCTCCGATCGCCTCTGAGGCGAGAATTTCGCTCGGATGCGCGAAGCGCGGCTCGTCGCCGGCGGACAGCACCATCAGCTCTGTCAGCTGGTCCTTGCGCATCGTCTCGTCGAGCGACGCATTCTTGACGATCACTTCGCTCAATCCGGTTCGTTCGCCGACTGCGAAGACGCGTCCCAGCCATGGATTGCGTAAATCGCAATCGACCAGAGCCGCAGTCCCGCCACTGCGGGCGACGAGGCGCGCGAGATTGATCGCGGTCGTCGACTTGCCCTCGCCGGGAAGGGCCGAGGTGACGCCGATGACCTTGCAGGATTTCGTCGATCCATTCACCCCGACGGCGAGTTTGACGGCGTGGATCTCCTCGGCGTAGCGTGAGTAGGGCGCATCGATCACCGCGGTCCACGGCTCTCCTCTGATCCCCTGGCCTCGTCGTCGCGCCTCTGCCTGCTCTCGCGGCGGCTGTGCATGGTTGGTCTTCAGCTGCGGCGCCAAAGCGAGGCATTTTGTCATTAGTCGCTTCTCGACTTGTTCGCCGGTTCGGAAGGCGCGATCGGTCGAGTCACGGAGTGTCGCGAGGCCGAGCCCGAGCGCTGCGCCGCCGAGCACGGCGATCACGATCGCCTGCATTCTCTTCGGTTGGCTCGGATACAGGGGAGGGGAGGCGGGCGAAATCAGCCGCGTATCGCTGAATCGCATCGACTGCTGCTGAACCTGCTCCATATTCCGTTCGACGAAATGTTCGTACAAGGCGCGGGCGGTGCGGGCGGCGCCTTCCAGCTCCCGCAATTTCACCTGCGCGCGGCTCGTGGCGCGAAGATTGGCGATCGCCCCGGCGTATTCTGTTTCGATCTCCTCTTGCTTGCTGCGCGCGATAGCCAGATCGCTCTTGTAGGTCTCGTCGAGACGCTGCAGCTCTTCGTGGATCGAACGCCGGATACCGAGCAATTGGCTGCGGAGATTGACGACGGCGAGATGATCGGCGCCGTAGCGCGCCGTGTAATCGGCTTCTCGGTTGAGGAGGGCGAGATAGCGTGTGCGCAGTCCGCTCACCACTTCGTTCTTCAGAGTATCGGCGACTGTGGCGTTTACATTCGCCTCCTTGCGATCCTTCTCCAGAATGTCTTCTATGCGTTCGAGCTTGGCGCGCGCTTCGCTGGTCGCCGCGCGGGCGTTGCCGAGCTTGCTGGCGATTTCGGTGAGCTGCTGGTCGTTCATCAACCGACCGCCGGCGTCGATAATATTATTGTCGCTTTTGAATTGGACGACGGCCTGCTCCTCCGCGGACGCCTGTCGCGCGAGATCGGCGATCCGGCCCTGCAGCCATGCGCTCGCCTGGCGGGCCGATTCCGACTTCGCCTCGAGCTGATCGGCGATATAGGAGTCCGCCACGGCGTTGACGACCTGGGCCGCGAAGTCGGGATCGGCCGCCTTATAGCTGATCTCGATCACACGCGTCCGCCCGACGCGGGCGACGCCCAGGGAGAGACGGAGCGCCTCGAGCGCGCGCCGAGTCGCGGCTTGGTCCGTGATCGGAATGGCGGTCCCGAAGAATTTTTGCAAAGCGCCGACCGCCTTGAATTCCGGCTTTTCGGCCAGCCGAAGGGATTTGACGACGGGCGATAGGACATTGTCGGATTTGAAGACCTCGACTTGGCTCTCGAGCTCGACAGGATCGATCGCGGCCTCTCCGAAGGATTGAGAGAGCTGCAAGCGTTTCAAATCGGCGATGAGCAATGCCGCGGCGGTGTAGCTGCGAGCCGCTGTCGCCGCGTAAAACAGGCCGATGGCGGCCGTCATGGCGATCGACGCGACAATGATCGGCAATTGACGTCGGACAATTCTGAGAAAAGCCTGCAGCGCGTCGAGCATGCTCATATTCGACGCCTTGATCTGCCGGCTACCGGAAGACGGCCGTTCCGATTTTTTCGACATGTTCGGTTGAAACTCCTCGAAACAGAATTCGGAAATACAAAAATTTGCGCGGAGGTCTCCCGATGGCGCCTCCATAGCCATCGTGCCCAACGCATTGCTTGCGGCGGTCGACGCGTTTTTGTCCCTGACAAATTGAAATATATGAATAGGGCCCGTCGGCGAACTCCTCGAGCTTTGCGATTATGTGGCGAGTTTTTCGTCCGGAGCAAGCCGATTTTTTTAATTTTTTGTAATGGAGATAGAGATTTCGGCGATCGACGGGAGTTCCGGCGCGGGGATTCTTCGTGCGCGCGCGCCTGAGATCGACGATGCGCGCGAGCGTGTGCGCGAGCAAATTCGATCGATGCGGCAATTGGTTGCGGCGCCCCGCCGGCGTACATTTTCGTCTTGCGACCAGCGGCGGAAAACAGCACGGGAGCTGCGTCGTCTGGCCGTCGTTGCGACTGTTTGCCGTCGCGCCAGGTTTGTATTATGGTTTCATTGTCATTTCAAAGGCGGATATTGAAGGCGTCATGAATAGTGAGAGAGATTCCTATCGGCAAATATTGCGTTCGTCGTCCATCATGGGAGGCGCTGCGGGCCTCAACTATTTGATCGGTCTGTTGCGGGTCAAGATCGTGGCCCTGCTGCTCGGGCCGACCGGAATTGGGCTGCTCGGTCTTTATACTTCCGCGATGGGATTTATCGGCACAGTATCGGGACTGGGCGTGGGCGGCAGCTCGGTGCGCGAGGTGGTTCTCGCCTTCGGCCGGGACGACCCCGTCGAGGCGGCGCGAACGATACGTATTCTGCGGCGCGCTTGCTGGGCGACGGGATGCCTTGGCTGGCTGTCTTCGGCTCTGCTCGCACGCCCGATCAGCCTCTGGCTATTCGGCTCGACCGAGCACGAGCGCGCGATCGCAATTCTCGGGGTGACGCTCCTGCTCGGCGCTTTCGCGACCGGCCGGCTCGCTCTGCTGCAGGGGCTGCGGCGGATCGAGGACATCGCGCGCGTGAATGTTCTGGGGACGCTGCTCGGTTCCGTGGTCGCCGTTGCGATTTATCTCGTCCTCGGGGAGGCGGGCGTGGCGCCGGCGCTGGTGGCGACCGCGGTGATCAATGCGTCCGTGTCTTATTGGTTTTCGAGACGAATAGCGATCAGCGCGGTCGATTTGAGTTGGATCGAGACATTCGAGGGATTGAAGCGCTTCGTCAGGCTCGGCGTCGCATTCATGTGGAGCGCCGTTCTCGCGGCGGGGCTGGACGCGCTTACCCGTTCGGTCGTCGCGAGCCGATATGGAATCGATAGCGCCGGCATATATCAGGCGGCGTGGACGCTGTCGGGCCTGTTTGCCGGCTTCATCCTTTCGGCGATGGGCGCCGATTACTACCCTCGCCTGAGCGCGGCGATTCACGATCGCGCTCACGCGGCGCGCCTCGTCAATGAGCAAATGGAAGTCGGCGTTCTTCTGGCGTTGCCCGGCCTGCTGGCCACACTCGCTTTCGCTCCTTTGATCATGATTTTCTTCTACACCAGCCGCTTTCTGGGCGCGGCCGAGCTCCTGCCTTGGATGGTGCTCGGCGTGTTCGGGCAGGTGCTGTCCTGGCCGATCGGATTCATATTTTTGGCGAAAGGCGCGGCGCGTCTCGTTTTCGTCGTCGAGACGGTCTTCGCACTGCTTCAAGTCGGCTTCCTGTTCTTTCTGGTCGATCGCAACGGTCTTCCTGGCGCGGCGCAGGCGTTCGCCGCGACTTATGCGCTACACATTCCGATCACGCTGGGGATCGCGCGAGCGCTCGTCGGATTTCATTGGTCGTCCAGTGTGACGCGCCTCGTCGTCATGGCGTCCTGCTGCATCTGCGCCTCGCTGGTCGTTTCGACGACGATGGAGGGGGTGACGAGGATCATCGCCGGCGGCGTCGTGACGCTCGTCGGATCGATCATCAGCCTCAGAGGTCTGGCGGCGCGATTGGGCTTGGAGAACAAGCTCACCGGATGGATGGCCATGATCCCGGGCGGCGGAATGATCCTGCCGAAACCGAAAGACTAGAGCGCTTCCAGGCCGAAGCGGGCGCCGGTTCGGCGTTGGAAACGCGTCAAAACAAAAGCAATCATGTTTCCATGAAGCATGAAAAGACTCTCGAACGCTTTTCGCGTGAGCAAAATCCTTCTCGTGATCAGAATTCGCTCCAACCGAAATAGCGTGACCAGCAGTTCGGCGTCGTCGCCTCGCCATTCTCGACCATGACGCGCAGCCGACCGACATGTCTCGCCGATCCATGTCTCCACTCGCGGACGACATAGGGTTGCGAACCGCCGTCGGCATGAAGCTCGACCAATATCTCGCTGACCGCGGCCTGGCCCGTCGATAGAAGGGATTCTGCGCGGATGAGAAAGAGTCTATGGTCGCTGGGCGCCCTGAAGGCCGGCCGGAAGCGCGGATCGTCGCGGTCGAGCCTGTTTGGAAATGGCGTGTTCATCAAAGCGCGAACCTCCTCGCGCGGAAGGCCGGCGAGAGCCGCGAATAACGCCGGCGGCGTCACGAGAGGGTCGACGCCTTGCTTGATCCTGTGGGCGCTCGACAAGCCGCGCCGATCGATCGTGACGAATGGGATGAGCGCTCGAAAGAGTGGCGGGTCGACGCCGGCGACCTGGTCGATCTCCAGCACGGACTCGAATGGCGCATGCTTGGGCGGGAAGGGCTTGTCCGAGGCGTCCGCGCTCCTCGTCGCAAGTCCGATTTCACGCGTCGGCGGCGTGCGAAAATCGATGATCGCATTCGCCACGATGTCGGCTCGGCGCATTTCAAGTCCGAGGCCCGCCAGCATTGCTTCGAGGAGATCGTGGGGCGCGGCGTTGATGTCGACCTTGCCGCCTTCGTCTTCGGTCGTGATTGCGACGGCGGCGCCGTCGAGCGCGCAAAAAAGCGGCGCGCCATCGTGAAGCGCCGCCGACTGGCCGGCCGCGCGTTCGGATAGGAGCGTTAAAATCGCGACATCGACGGCGCCGTCGACAATGAGTTTGGCGCGCACCGCGCCGGCGAAGTCGAACGCATTGCGCAGGCGGAGGCGACTGCTCGACGCAAAGGATACGACGAGCAGGGAGATGAGGCCGAGCCCCCAGACGACGACGAGCAAGGCGAAGCCCATGCGGCGTCGATCCTGCGTCCTGCCGCCCGCGACGACGTTGCGCGAGCGCCCGAAGCGAGGGATCGCGCCGAAGGCGCGAGCGGGGACGTCGCCCGGGTCGAGGCTTTCGGCCTCGACCCGGCGCGGGTCGATCTTCGACTCACTGGAAGAACACATCGACCCAATAATTGCTCGCTCGATACGAGCCGCTCGGGAACAGCGCCGATGTTCCGTAAGCGAACACTCCGCCATTGGCGAGCGCGACCAGAGGCGCGTTCGAATAGGCGCTGGTGAAGAAGTCGTTGTTCGCGGAATAATGCCCGCTGCTGTGATAGGAAGCGACATAAGTCGCTCCGGCGGCGATGACGACCGGCGTGGCGAAGCTCACAGTCTGCCAGCCCGTCGCCGTCTCATTGGCGAAGCTCGCGGTCGCGAGCAACGTCCCCGATTCGGTCCACAGATGCGCCGTATGCGCGCCGACGTTCTGCGCCCCTTTGTAGAAGCGTATGCCCGTGATCTTGCCCGCCCTCGACGTCTGGAATCTGACGCCGAGCTCGACCGAATTCGTGTCGTTGACGTTCAAAATGGCGGGCGTGACAGTGTTCGGGAACAGGCTCGACGTCGAGCCGCCGCTCGCGGCGCTGATCGTCAGGCTCAATGCCGCTGTTCCGGTTCCCTGCGCATTGGTGGCGTTCAATGCGACAGTGGACGCGCCGGCGGTCGTCGGCGTCCCCGAGATGATCCCGGTCGCTTTGTCGATCGACAGTCCGGCGGGCAGTCCGACAGCGTCGAAGGCCGTCGGGCTATTGGTGGCGGTGATCGTGTAGGAGAATGGCGTTCCGACGACGCCGCTGGCGGTCGATGCGCTCGTGATCGAGGGCGAAAGGGCGGTGTTGCCGCTGATCTTATAGATCTTGGGCTGGTAATTGTGTCCGTTTGCGCCGAACGTGTCCGAGAACTGACCGCTCCCGTTCAGCACGAAAGTCTGGCCGACGCCCGAATGTCCCGGATCATATTTGGCGTTGGAGTCATAGACGACCGTGGCTGTCTTGCCTGCTTGACCGGCGAGCGTGAATGTCATTGTCGCCGAACCGTTGCGATCGGAATCGGCGAATAGATAGAGGTCGCCGTTGAAATTCTTGACGAGAGCCGAGCCCGGCACGGCAGGGTTGCCGGTCACCATCGTCAGGAGGCCCTGCCCGCAGGAGCCCCTGAAATTCGTATAGGATATGCCTCCGTTCATCGTGCACATGCCGATGGTCGGCGCGTTCAATTGCTGCGCGAAGGACAAAATCGTGGTGTCGATATAGGTCAAATTCGCCTGGATGGATACTGCCGTCGCGCTGCCGCCCTCGCCGAGGCAATAGGCGAGCGCCACGCTGTCGTGACAGAACCATTCGATCCCTTGCGCGCCATTGATGATGCTCATCCAGGCTTCGGCGTTCACCTGTTCGTTCGTGGCGCGATATTCATTGTTGTGCGGCGTGCACAGGTTCGTGGCGACATTGCAGGAGCTGCCGGCCTGCGTCGAATAACCGAGCGCATTGCCGCCGGTTTCCACGAATGCCCATATCGGTTGACCGGGCCGCGCATTGGCGATGAAGCGATTGACCGAATAACCCTGAATCCACAGGCTGTCCTGCGGTTGTCCCGCGACGAGCGGAATACCGTTGCCGCCGTTCCAGGGGCTGATGATGGGATAGAGATCGAACGACCCGACGCTCACCGCCTGCAACGCGGTGACATTCTGTGAAACGGGATTGCAGACGCCGTGGTCGAACGGCCAATCGTTCATATTATAGAACAAGGGACGCGTGCTGTCGTAGCTGGTCAGTCGAGCGGTTTGGCTCGGCACACTGGTCAATGGCGTGCCGCATTGGGCTTCGTCGCCCATATTCCAGCCGATCACATTGCCGAGCGCGCCGATCGACGAAGCGAGGCACGTGATCGACGATATCGAATCGGACGCTGTGTTGTTGTTGAGATTTGTCTCTGAAATCAAATACATGCCGAGACTTTTCACCGCCGCGAGATATCCGTTGCTGTCGCCGACGCATACGCCCGTCGGCCAGTTCGTCCCGCCATTGTCGATGCCGAGGAAAATGTTGATCTTGGCTGCGGCCGCGGCCTGCCCGGCTGTCGCGAAAGGGGCGCCGGCGCCCAGAGGGCGATTGGGATTGGTGACGAAGATCGCGATCGGGAAAAAGCTCGCGCTCTGCGGAAAGTTCTGCCATTGCGCATAGGCGCTGGAGGTCGTCTGGGCGGATGACGGCGTCGTCTCCCAGAATAAAAGATGAAGAGCGAGGGAGAGCAGAACCAAAGGAACCGATTTATAGGTCATGTCGATCTATCCTTTATTAGGAGTTGTCTCGAGAATGCGTATCGGCTGCTTTTTTCAGCACATGAAAAGTTTGGCCTGGAAATACCCGCGTTAGGATTTCCGAGGTTTCATTTCGACGATTTCGGCGCGGGCGCGTGATTTCGAAAGATCGTCTATCTTTCGATGAGAGCTCGCCGCCGTATATCGATCTGGCGTGAGTTTTTATCGTGCGACCGATTCCGGTCGCGCGCAAAAGCGCGCCAATGCCCACTCGATACGATCACGCAATCAAACACGCTTGCGAGAAGCGCCGCGACTCGGCGCTTCCGGCGACAAAAAAATCGGCGGATGCCGATCGACCTCATCGGCGCCCTGAGCATTCCGTGTAATCTCGCGGAGAGCGGCTTTTTCCTCTCGAAAAGCTCCCCTGGACTTGATCATGCGTCGAGGCGACGGGTCGGCTCGCTTTCCGGATGCGGTCGTCTTGCCGCTCGTCGGCGAAGGTTCGGCGACTTCGATGCGCCCCTGGTTCGGCGCGCATGCTCCGCATCATGACGGTCGCCGACGGTGAGGGTCGTCGTGATGGGAAGTCCTTCCGCACGGGTGCGGGGATGATGGGGACGCGGCCTCGGGAGCGGCGGACGGGTCGTCTTTCGAATTTTGGTTCCGGAGATCGGCCCGAGGCGGCGGCGGTGGAGGCTTTGGTCGGAGCGATTATTCGCGACCCGGTCCCGGAGGCGCGCAGGGGCGGCGCGCCGTTCGCCGGTCGACCAATCCCATTTTTTCGGGAAGGTGAGGAAGTTCGTGCGAGTGGGAGCCTGTTCGAAGGGGCTGGATGAAGCGGCCCAGAGCGCGCCTCTGATCGGTAGGCGGTATCGGTTTCGATCGAGGGCGGCTCGCAATAAGTTCATTCGAAGTCTTTCTCTCGGAATGTAGATCGCTCTCCTCCCGAGGAAGGGTCTCTCGATCATGCGCGTCGGCAAACTCGTTCCCATGACCTAGTTTTAAAATGTGGCCAGCATTTGGCAGAAAGAGTCGAGATCGGCGGCGTCGTTCGACCTTCTACGATCTATTTGCAGGGATTTGTGATAGTTCAATGATTGCGAACATCTGCTATTTATGGGTAATAATCTGTGAATCTAGCGCTTTACACCTGCCGCCTCCGCGAGACTGGCGACGCCTCCATGGGCTCGAAGGTCGACGCCCGCCATATATACGCGCGCGAAAGCCGCAGAACTGCGCAGCGGCTTCGGCGGCCGCTTCTCTCACCGCGATGGTCGCGCCTCTCCGCGAATGCGGGCGAGCGTCGTCGGTCCCGTTTCGATCGATCTCGGCTTGCAAGCCCGCGGGTGCGACGCGGAGACCGGCGCGCTCGTGGCGCGTAAGCAATGAGGCTGTCCCGAGCGGGCGATTGCGCCGGAGCGCCTTTCCCCGACGAATTCGCCGTTTCGACTTGTCGTTTTTAGAAAAGCGCGTCGCTCGGAGGGTTGCGTTAACAGAAAATTAAGCTAGATTACTTGCATATATTTTAGGGGTTGACGAGTATGTGGTTGGATTTCTGCGACTCGCGAGAGGTCGCCTGGTCCCGCAGATCGACGCGGAAGTCGAAGCGTTTTTCATTGTATAATTTCGCCGCCGGCTTCGCCGCATTCGATTTGATCGCTCTCGTGGCGGCCGGATTCCTATGCGTCGGCCTCTTCGGCTCGACGGGCGGCGCCTCCGCTCGGTCGCCGCAGGAATGGCAAATCTGGGCGATCTTGTTCGCCGCCTCGCTGCAGTTCGGATTGGCGCATATCTTCGAGGTCTATCGAACGCCCACGATATTGGATCGCCGACACGTGCTTTCGCGCGCGTCCCTGTCCTTTTTGTGCACTTTCGCCTTGATGATCTGCATGGCGGCTGCGACGAAATCGGCGGAGAGCTATTCCCGTCTCTGGTTCTTTTCCTGGGCGGGGAGCGGCACGATGCTGGCGATCACCGCGCGCGCGGTGATCTTGTTGCGCATCCGGCAATCGCTCGCGGAGAGCGCCTTCGTCCATCGTGCCTTGTCGATCGGCGTCTTCTGCGATCCGCTGCATCCGCGGGAGATCGAGGGCCAGACCCATAATGAGGAGTTCGTCGTCGGACACGCCAAATTCGACGATCTCGCCGAGCTCGCGGATTTGTCGGATCGTATCGTCCAGGACGAGATCGATCACGTCTATCTCGTGGCGCCATGGGACAAGATCCCCACGGTTCTCCGCAATCTCGATCTGCTGCGGCATTTATCGACCCGCGTCTTCGTGCTGCCGGCGGATCGACGCATTCTCGCCGATGTGATCGATGTCTCGAAATTCGGCGACCGCATCTCCTTTTGCGGAATAGAGGAGCCGATCCACGGTTGGAGCCTCTGGTTCAAACGGCTCGAAGACATTGTTCTCGCGACTTGCGCTCTGGTTCTTCTCGCGCCTTTGATGACGTTGACCGCCGTAGCGATCAAGATCGACTCGCCCGGCCCGATCTGCTTTCGTCAGCGACGCGTCGGTTTCAACGGACGCATATTCGAATTGTGGAAATTCCGCTCTATGTTCGTCGAGAAGACCGACCCGCACGCCTCGGTTCAAACGAGCCGGGCCGATCCGAGAGTCACGCGCGTCGGGCGTCTGATCCGTCGCTCTAGCATCGACGAATTGCCCCAGCTGTTCAATGTGATCCAGGGCGATATGTCGATCGTCGGCCCGCGTCCGCATGCGCTGGCCACCAAGACCGACGGGCGAAATCTCGACGAGCTCGTCGAATATTACGCCGTGCGCCACAGGGTGAAGCCGGGAATGACCGGCTGGGCGCAAGTCAAAGGTTTTCGCGGCGAGCTCGACACTCTGGACAAGCTGCGGAACCGGGTGGACTGCGATCTCTATTATATCGACAATTGGACTCTATTGTTGGATATCGGCATCATATTTCGGACCATGACGATGGTGCTTCGCGACTCTCGCGCATATTGAAGTCGAGACGTCGCCGTTGCGCAGGGGATCATCCGCGCGCGATCTGGAGGGCCACGCGCCTTGCGACGGCGCGGACCGAGGCGATTTTCCCGGCCGCGCCGACGCCGCGACCGGCGGCGCGCCGTGTCAGAATTCCCGGATCGGATCCTTTATGATCACGACGCCGATGGCCTTATCGGCGTCCATGCCGCTCGACAGGCGATGCGGGCCGAGATTCTCCTTGCTGTCGGGATATCGATTCAGCATCACCAGCTCGATCATCGGCGCGCCGCAATCATAGAGACTGTCTTCCTCGCCATGTAGCATGACGCGCGCGGCCGGGGGCAGCTTCTGCAAGGCTTCGATCAGCTCGCCGACCGTCTTGGGGTGCTCTCGGGTGAATGTCTTTTCCTCGGGCAAGGTCGATCTCCTGTGGCGCGGCTTCGGCCGTAGCCTACGGCCCGCGGCGGTTCATGCAAGAAACGGCGCGAACGCCGTTCCGACGCATGTCGTCGCGAAGGGCCGAAGCCGCGAAAGCAAGCCGCATTTTCGTTGGACCGCAGTCGTCGCAGGAAACACGGGAGAAGTCGAGGCGGTTCGGGCTCCCGCTTTCGCGGATTGCTCGGCGAGCCAGAGGCGTCGCCGTTTCGCGTCGCGCGGCTTCGAAACTCACGCCGCCGCCGACCGACGTCCAAAAGCGCGTCGTGACGCCGCATATTGAAGCGCCGGCGCGCGACGGTATCTGAGAGCCCAGGCGGTCGCCGAAGGCCATCCGGGCGCCGGTTTGGTCCCGCGTGGCGGAGATTTACGACTTCCACTTTCGGTTGGCGCAGCGCATCGATGCGGCGCCGATCACGCGCGACGATATGTGTCGCTCGAGCATCTGATATCACGAGGAGGCGATCGCATGGCGTCCGGCGACGAGATCAGCGAAGTGCGCGAAGCTGTCGGCGTGTTCGACACGGCCGAGACGCTGCAGGAGGCGATCGACGAATTGCAGACCTCGGGCTTCGACCGCGCGGAAATCAGCCTCATGGCCGGCGAGCGCGTCGTCGAAGAAAAGCTCGGCCATGCTTATCAGAAGGCCGCGGATGTCGAGGACGCCGCCGATGTTCCCCGCGGCGCCTATATTTCGCCGGAGTCGATCGGCGAGGCGCAAGGCGCGCTGGTCGGCGGCCTCGGCTATATCGGCGCCATTGGCGCGGCCGGGCTCATATTCGCGAGCGGAGGGACGATGGCGGCGGCGCTCGCTGCGGCTGCGATCGCCGGCGGCGGCGGCGGGCTCGTCGGAGCTTTGTTCGCCAGGCTGATCGGCGAGCATCACGCCCAATATCTGCAAGAGCAGCTGGATCGTGGCGGGATTCTGCTGTGGGTGCGCACGCGTGACGCGGCGCATGAAAAAAGCGCCGTCGATATTCTCACGAAGCATTCGGGCCGCGACGTGCATGTGCACGGCGTCCCCGACGCGCCTGTGTGACGGGCGTGCTCGGCGGCGAATGGAGAGGGCTCGCCGCCGAGCAGCATGTCAGAAAATGAGAGCTTTGCGCGCCGATCGATTATTTGCCGGCGCGATACGATGGCTGTGCGGGGAACCACAATTCTTCCGCGGAGTCCCCGGGATTCATTGGTGTTCGGCGTAACGCCCGAAGTGAAATTTCCTCAATCAGGACGCGATAGATTGCCTCGATAATACTTGGTCAATGCCGCTCGGTCTGCCGCGAAGCTTCGCGAGCGGTAGGATTTCAGGAGCGTTCCTCGCCTGGCAGCGAGGGACGCTCCGCTTCTTCATGCCTTCGCAGTCCTCGGTGTCTGCCTCCCCTGAGCAATCGCAATTCCAAAACGCTGACTCGGCTTTTTGAACCGGTCAACGCGCCGTGGCGCGATGTCGGGGTGATTCGCGCGGTGCGAATCAGCAGGAAGCCAATAGGCTCCGGCGAACTTGGCCCTCGATTTTTTTTAGAGGTCTTGGAAATCGGCCTTGGCCCGGCCATCGGGCATAGCGAATCGATGAATGTGGCGGGCAAGCGCACCCAAGATTTATTGGGCTTTCCGGGGTCTGGTGTGGCCGGAAAGCCGGAGAATCGCCGAGTCGCGGCGAAATCGTGCAAAACGCCGGTCAAGGGGACGCGAATCACCCCCGCCGACGCGAGGCTCCGCGCAGTGCTCGAGGGGGCAATTCTGCCGTCTGTCGTGGATGTGGGATGTGAACCAAAACGCATCGGAAACGCTCGACTGCAAGCGTCCCCGGATTCCGGTTCAGATGCGACGGACCTCGCCGGGGACGAACGAAGCCGCCGGGACGCCGTATGGTGCCCGTTCGAGGCGTTCCTGTTCGCCGAGGATGGTCAAGGTCGTGCTCATAGCGACGAAAATAACGAACAAACGCTGAACGTCAAGGGCCAAAGCGGTTTCTGCGGCGTGATGGTTAACACCTTTGCGGACGACCTCACGTCACTACTTGGTCGTCGACAATTTCCGGGCCATTCTGACCGAACATCCGTTGGTTGAAACGACGAATGATCTTGCTGATCTCAGGGTCCGCAAGCTCCTCTTCGGCGGCCTGTAAAGCCGCGATCGCTTCATCGTAGTAGTCCATTTTTGCAGTCTTCTTATAATATTCGACGCCTAGTTCCGCAAATGCCGCGAGGATGTTTTTGTTGTTTGGGTAGCGTCGCGTGCCATATGACGCAAGCTCATAAGCCTGCTCCAACATTGAAATACGATCTTCTTCCAAGATCTTTGGAGTTCTGACTGCCCTTCCAACTTTCAACTTTATCTTGTACCTTTGAACTGGTCCGTCAGGCCCGAAGTCCTTGTCGAAGACCTTTATTTCCGTTTCTGCCTTGTCAAAATCGTCTTGTTCAATCAAATTTCTGATAAGTCTATGACGAGGGACGCGCTCCCCCGGCGCATTCGACATCATTTTTCGGAGCAGCCGATTTTGTTCGTTTTTATCGGGGATACGAGAAATTCCCGTCTCCATATTGCAAAGCTCTCTCAAAGAACGAATCTCGACGTCGTACGTCGGAGAAATGTTATCTATGACGCGATCCAGCATCCCGATGAACTTATCTAGATCCTGAAATTTGTATTTTGTTACAATCCCCGAAATGACAGGGTGTCGGCACTTCCACCCATAAATACCTAGCTTCTCATCAATTGCATATTCGTGGATGATATCCTCCAAATTTTGGAGAATTGCATGAATATTTTGGACAGAAATCCCAAGGGTTCTGATAATAAGCTGTCGATGTACGCGCACTCCAGCCGTTTCCATCGCGGCAACATAGCGATAGATATCCCTTAAAGCGGGATCAAGTTCCGCAAATTCTCGGAGTACGATATTATCGAAAGAGTCATTTGCAAATATGTTTTTCATGCAGACAAACATGTCAGCCTCACAGCGAACAATTAGTCGCCGACGGCGCTCTTGCTTGTTGAACCCGCTAAATTGATCGCCAACCAGCGCGCGCACTTCCTTACTTGCATCCACGAGGCTCAAAAGGCGATCTATCTCTGATTCTTCAAGCTTTGAAAGCGTAACGCTAACCCCAAATCTAAATATATTTGAAGTCTTTATTCGCGGGCTCCAATGGTTGCGAGACGAGACGATCACGATTTTAAGATGTGCGTTGTCGCTCTGAACTAAGCTATCGACTAAATCGTTGAGCTCTTGGAGATGCCTGTGGGCATCATCGATAAGCAATACGCCAACCTCCTTGTTTGTCATAAGTGTTTGAGCAACGCTATGCCAGCTTTGCGCGGATAGGACGTGATCCTCCTTATGCTCCCAGCACCAGAAGCCTTTCTTATGCAGGGAGTGTAGAGCTTGCCTCGCAGCGGTTGTCTTTCCCACGCCACTAGCGCCGAGAAGCGTCACGCATAGGGAACCGTCTGCATCGAAATATTCGACGATATCGTCCACAATTTTACGCCTGAACGTGAATCCGGCTTCAATGTCCGCGTAGGCGCCAGGCCTACCATAAAACATTGAGTGGATATCTGACGCCTGAGCAATCGCGTGTTTCACATCGAGCGTGACAGGATGTAAGCTTTGTGCTTTTCCGAGTGGATCACTGCTAGTAGGCGGATTCGTTACAGTTGGGCAGGCATGCGCACGCGCCATTGCAACAAAAAAATCATCTATTCCGCCAAAACAGACTGTAATCCCTCGCTGCTCCCATAAAGATGCTCGACTCTCGTCATTGACATACATGAGTAAACAGATTTTTGCGGGGGACAGAATTTTTGCATTCAGAGCAGCAGCCCGGTTTACGATAGATTTTATGTCCGGGTCAGCTAGAGAGTGCCCAATCACTATAAGATCTGATCCAGCAATATCGCCTTTCAGTCTATCGTATAGGTATTCTCGGTACTGTTCAGTTTGCTCATTGTCGGATTCTGTAAGAATAATCTGAGATGTGTGCCCATCAGATATGTCTTTTTCGATGGTTCCGTGTATTTTAAAAAGAACACAGTCCGAAGTTTCATCTCCGGATGTGAAGCTAAAATTTGAATCATATATACGTAACGTTTTACCCCTAGCTGAGTAAGCCTGCTCAATAAGATCATCGTAGTTTGTCGTGAATATGCTTTTCCACGAATAAAGTGGAAGGTTGCGGAGTCCTCCTGTCGGTGTCAGGTTCGATATTAGTTTTCGAAGTTCTTTAATCACCTTTGAGCGTGAGGCTTTCGTAACGGCAAGACTAGAGACCTCCGCCAAGCTCCAATTGTCGCCTATGATCTTGAATTCAGTCGAGAAATGATCGATCAGCTTCTGCACGCTGGGAGCGCCAGAGGGAATCGACGACCCGGCCCCGAAGAGAAGCACCGTGCGACCTGCTTCGATGCGGGTAACGAACTGGTCAAGATCAGTAGACATCGCGTTTCCGTATGTATAGTTAGAGCTATTTCTACATTTGTGCCACTTTATCACAATAGCTTACGCATGCGTCTTTGCATTGCGGCTACATCTGTCCTGTATTTTGATTTATTTCTGGCAACAATAGGTTCTGTTGTTGCCAGAAATATTTACTTTTATTTTAAAGGAAGAAGCTGCCCCTTTCGAGGAAGAAATTTGGTTCCCGTCACATCAACTCGGAATGCCTAACTACACCCAGTCGTGCTTCCGCACGTCTCGCACTTCAAACACGTCCCATTGCGCACGAGCGTGAAATTCGCGCATTCCGGGCAGGCCTCGCCCACATAGCCTTTCATCCGCGCCTCGGCGCGCTTTTCGGCGACGCTCTCCAGCGGACGCGTCGGCGCGGTCCAGCCGAGCTCCGACAAAGGCGGCTCGGCCTCCTCCGCGGGGCTCTCACGTAGAGCGGTCGCGCCGCCGCGCACCAGCATCAGCCGATCCCCCTTGGAGCGCAGCAGTCCTTTCGACACGATGGAGGAAGCGCTCTCCGAGGCCTTGCCCTCGTGCTCGCCCTTGCCGAGCGCATCATGGCCGATGTCGTCCGGCGACACATGGGCGAGATCGGTGCGGCCGAGATAGGAGACCGCCAATTCGCGGAACACATAGTCGATGATCGAGGTCGCGTATTTGATCGCGTCATTGCCCTGCACCGGGCCCGCGGGCTCGAAGCGCGTGAAGGTGAAGGCGTCGACATATTCCTCGAGCGGCACGCCATATTGCAGCCCGAGCGAGATGGCGATGGCGAAATTATTCATCAGGCTGCGGAAGGCCGCGCCCTCCTTGTGCATGTCGATGAAGATCTCGCCGAGGCGCCCGTCGGCATATTCGCCCGTGTGCAGATAGACCTTATGGCCGCCCACCGTCGCCTTCTGAATATAGCTCTTGCGCCGGTTGGGCAGCTTCTCGCGCTCGCGCACCACTTGATGCACCACGCGCTCGACGATGCGCTCGGCGATCGCCGCCGCGCGCGCCGGCGCATTGGCCGAGATGATCTCCTCGGCGACCTCCTCCGCCTCGTCGTCCGCGTCGGAAACGAGCTGCGAGGAGAGCGGCTGCGACAGCTTGGAGCCGTCGCGATAGAGCGCATTGGCCTTCAGCGCCAGCTTCCAGGACAGGAGATAGGCCGCCTCGCAATCCTCGACGGTCGCGTCATTGGGCATATTGATCGTCTTGGAGATCGCGCCCGAGATGAAGGGCTGCGCCGCCGCCATCATGCGAATATGACTCTCGACCGAGAGATAGCGCTTGCCCGTGCGGCCGCAGGGATTGGCGCAATCGAAGACGGGATAATGCTCCGCCTTCAAATGCGGCGCGCCTTCCAGAGTCATGGCGCCGCAGATATGGACATTGGCCGCCTCGATGTCCTGTCTGGTGAAGCCGAGATGGGTGAGCAGATCGAAGCTCGCATCCTCGAGCGCCGCCGCCGGAACCTTCAGCGCGCCGGTGAGGAAATCCGCGCCGAGCGTCCATTTGTTGAAGACGAATTTGATGTCGAAGGCGGAAGCGAGCGCCTTCTCGACCGTTTCGATCTTGTCGTCGGTGAAGCCGCGCGCGCGCAGCGAGGTCGTGTTGATCGCCGGGGCGTTGGAGAGCGAGGCGTGGCCGACAGCGTAAGCCTCGATCTCGGCGATCTCCGCTTCCCGATAGCCGAGCGCGCGCAAGGCTTCCGGCGCGGCGCGATTGACGATCTTCAAATAGCCGCCGCCGGCCAGCTTCTTGAATTTCACCAGCGCGAAATCCGGCTCTATGCCCGTCGTGTCGCAATCCATCACCAGGCCGATCGTGCCGGTCGGCGCGACGACGGAGACTTGCGCATTGCGATAGCCATGCTCCTCGCCGAGCGCGAGCGCCTCGTCCCAGGCGCGCGTCGCGCGGACGACGAGCGCCGCATCGGGACAGGCGGCGTGGTCGAGCGGCACGGGCGCGGTCGCGAGCGCTTCGTAGCCGGCGCGCTGGCCATGGGCGGCGCGACGATGATTGCGAATGACGCGCAGCATGGCTTCGCGATTGGCGTCGAAGCCCGAGAAGGCGCCGCGCTCCTTGGCCATTTCCGCCGAGGCGCGATAGGCGACGCCGGTCATGATGGCCGAGAGCGCGCCGCAGAGCGCGCGGCCGGCCTCGCTGTCATAGGCGATGCCCGACGACATCAGCAGGCCGCCGACATTGGCGTAGCCGAGGCCGAGCGTGCGATATTCGTAAGAAAGCTGCGCGATCTCCCGCGAAGGGAATTGCGCCATCAGCACGGAGATTTCCAGCACGATCGTCCACAGCCGCACGGCGTGCTCATAAGAATCGACGTCGATGCGCTTCGTCTGCGGATCGCGGAACTGCAGCAGGTTCAGCGACGCGAGATTGCAGGCCGTGTCATCGAGGAACATATATTCCGAGCACGGATTGGAGGCGCGTATGGCGCCGCCGGCCGGGCAGGTGTGCCAATCGTTGATCGTCGTGTGGAACTGAATTCCGGGATCGGCCGAGGCCCAGGCGGCATAGCCGATCTTCTCCCACAATTCGCGGGCCTTCAGCACCTTCGACGGCTTGCCGTCGAGACGGCGCGTCAGCGTCCAATCGCCGTTGGTCTCCACCGATTTGAGAAACTCGTCGGTGACGCGCACGGTGTTGTTGGAGTTCTGGCCGGAGACGGTGAGATAGGCCTCGCTGTCCCAATCCGTGTCATAGGTGTCGAAGGAGATGTCCTTATAGCCCTGACGCGCGAATTGAATGACGCGCTTGATGTAATTGTCCGGCACCTCGGCGCGGCGCGCGGCGCGGATCTCGCGCTTCAGCGCCGGATTCTTCTCCGGATCGAAACAATCGAAGCCCGGCCCCTCGCAATTGACGCAGGCGCGCAGCACCGCCTTCAAATGCTTCTTGACGGTCTTGGAGCCGGTGACGAGCGCGGCGACCTTCTCCTCCTCCTTCACCTTCCAATCGATGAAGGCCTCGATATCGGGATGGTCGACGTCGACGACCACCATTTTCGCGGCGCGGCGCGTGGTGCCGCCGGATTTGATCGCGCCCGCGGCCCGGTCGCCGATCTTCAGGAAGGACATGAGGCCGGAGGAGGAGCCGCCGCCCGAGAGCTTCTCCTTCTCGCCGCGGAGCTTGGAGAAATTGGAGCCGGTGCCGGAGCCATATTTGAACAGGCGCGCCTCGCGCACCCACAGGTCCATTATGCCGCCGTCATTGACGAGATCGTCTTCCACCGACTGGATGAAGCAGGCGTGCGGTTGCGGATGCTCATAGGCGCTCTTGGACTTAGTCAGCTTGCCGGTTTGGTAGTCGACGTAGAAATGACCCTGGCTGGGGCCGTCGACGCCATAGGCCCAATGCAGGCCGGTGTTGAACCATTGCGGCGAGTTGGGCGCCGCCATTTGCCGCGCCAGCATGAAGCGCAGCTCGTCCTGAAAGGCGGAGGCGTCCTCTTCCGTGTCGAAATAGCCGCCCTTCCAGCCCCAATAGGCCCAGGCGCCGGCGAGACGGTCGAACACCTCGCGCGCCGAAGCCTCGGAGACATAGCGCTCCGCCTTGGGCAGAAGGGCGAGCGCCTCCGAATCGGGGACCGAGCGCCACAGGAAGCTCGGAACCTCATGCTCCTCGACGCGCTTCAGCCGCGCCGGCACGCCGGCCTTGCGGAAATATTTCTGCGCCAGCACGTCGACGGCGACCTGACTCCAATCGGCCGGCGCGTCGATATTCTCGAGCGAGAACACCACCGAGCCGTCTGGATTGCGGATCTCGCTGCGGGCCGCACGAAACTCAATATCCGCATAGGGGGACTGTCCGGCTCTGGTGTGGCGTCGGTCGATCTTCATCTCGTCCTATTCCTCGAAAAATATGCGCGCGAAACCGCGCGCGGCCGATGGCGTCGGCCGTGTGGAAAGCTCGCTTGTCCGGGACTCTACGTGGGAAACGCAGATACCAACCTGGTCGCGAAGAGAGGGCCGCCGCCGCGACAAGGCGCGCAGCGCGGACGAGCGATGAGACGAACGCCGCCCCTCAGGGGCGCGATGCCGGGCCTCTTCGATCTTCCGCCGCTGCGTCATAGGTGACACTCCAAGAGTGCGTCACTCCGAGAACGTCGTCAAGTCGCTATCAATATATAGTGTGAGAAATTAAATTACTGACAATATGTTGCCAAAAGTCGTGGATTATGGGGAGAAGCCGACTCGGGCTCGGCTGTCGGGGTCGACGCGTGCGCCATTTTCGGCAAGGGGGCGGGCGATCGGGATGATTCTCCCGGTCGACTTTCCTCGTCTTGACGCGGCGGGGCGCCGAGGAGTTAGTTGCGCGCCGGCGGCGCCGGGGCAATAGGCGCCAAAAGGCCTTCAGGAGGTTACTCATGTCATTCGTCGTCGCGCGCCGGGGGTTCCTGGCCTGCTTGTCGCTCGCCGCTCTGGCCTCGTCGGCCGCTCTGGCCCACGGCCCCTCCCGCCAGAAGGTGACGGAGACGATCGAGATCGCCGCCCCGGCGGAGAAGGTTTGGGCCATTGTCGGCAATTTCCAGGATTTGAGCTGGCTTCCCCCCGTCGCCAAGACGGAAGGGACGGGCGACAACACGCCCGACAAGGCGACCCGACACCTCACGCTGAAGAATGGCGGCGAGATCGACGAGCTGCTCACCAAATATGACGCCAAGGATTTCTCGCTCGCCTATCGCATCGAGAAGGTCGATGTGAAGATCCTGCCGGTGAACAATTATTCGTCGACGCTGACGGTGAAGCCGCAGGGCGACAAGAGCGTCGTGGAATGGAAGGGGGCCTTCTACCGCGGTTTCCCGAACAACGACCCGCCGCCGGAGCTCTCCGACGAGGCGGCGCTGAAGGCGGTGACCGATCTCTACAAGGCCGGCCTCGCTTCTCTGAAGGCCAAGGTCGAAGGCAAGTGATCTCCAAATCCTGGGGGAGGGCGGCGCGCGCCGCCCTTCTCGGGCTCGCTCTCGCCGCGCCGGCGGAAGCAGACGAGGCTTTCGTCACCAATCAGGGCAGCGGCGATCTCACCATCGTCGATCTTGCGACTATGGCGCCGGCCGCGACCCTGCCGATCGGCGGCAAGCCGGCGGGCGTCGCCGTCTCCACTGACGGCGCCCGCGCCTATGTGACGAGTCCCGAAGGCAAATTTCTCTCCGTCGTCGACACGCGCGCGCGCCGCGTGCTGCGCAAAATCCCGCTCGAGGGCGGCCCGCTCGGCCTCGCTGTCGCGCCGGACGGCGGCCGCGTCTATGTCGCCGACATGTATGAGCAGCGGCTTTTCGCGGTCGATCCCGATTCGGGCGTCGTCGCGACGGCGAAAGTCGGCTCCACCCCCTCGGGCGTCGCGGTGACGCCGGACGGCAAGACGATCCTCGTCGCGATTCGTGACGCCAATAAAATCGCCTTTGTCGACGCCGCCTCTTTCGAGAAGCGCGGGGAGCTGGAGGTCGGCCGCCATCCTTTCGGCGTCACCATCGACGCCAAGGGTGAGCGCGCCTACACCGCCAATGTCGAATCGGACGATGTCAGCGTCATCGACCTTTCGACGCGGCGCGTGATCGCCACGGTGAAGGTCGGCAAGCGGCCCTATTGCGTGGCGCTGGCGCAGGGCAGGGGCTTCGTCACCGACCAATATGCCGAGGCGGTGAGCGTCTTCGATCTGACGAGCTTCGCGCCAGTGGCGCAGGTGAAGGTCGGCGAATATCCGGAAGGCATAGGGGCGAGCCGCGACGGCAAGACGATCTATGTCGCCAATTGGTTCACCAATGAGTTCTGGTCGATCGCCGCCGACAGCCTGAAGGTCGTGGCCAAGGTCAAGACCGGCGACGGGCCGCGGGCCTTCGGCGCGTTCATCCGCGCGATGAATTGACATGCTCCGGCCGCACGCCCATGCCGATCAATCGCGCCGGCAACTGCCGTAGAACCGGGAACACGTCCAGAAGACGCAGCGCCAGCGGCGGCTCGAACGGCGCGTCCGCGGCGAGCACGCTGCGAATCACCCGATTCTGAATGAACAGCTGCAACCGCTGCGTGACTCGCGCCGGAAGCTCCCGGCGCCTTTGGACCGCCCCGACATCCTCGTCGCGCAGCGTCCCCCCGCGCAGCCTTTCGGCGAGCAGATTGGCGGTCGCCACCGCATCCTGGATCGCGAGATTGATGCCGACGCCGCCGACCGGGGACATCGCATGGGCGGCGTCGCCGATGCAGAGCAGGCCGGGCCGGCTCCATTTCGTCAGCCGATTCACCTGCACGGTGAGTAGATTGACGTCCTCCCAGTCTTGCAGATCCTCGACCCGATCGGCGAGAAAGGGAACGCTATCGGCGATGGCGTCGCGAAATTCGTCGAGCGGCCGACGCCTCAGCGCCTCGGCGCCGCCTTTGGGGATGACATAGCCGATCTGCCAATAGGCGCCGCGCTCGATCATCGCGACCATGCGGCCCGGCGCGGCGCGGCCGAATGTCTCCTCCGGATCATCCGCCGCGCGCCGCAGCTTGAACCACAGCACATCCATCGGCGCGCCGAAATCCTCCACCGCGAGGCCGGCCTCTTCGCGCAGCAGCGAGGTCCGTCCGTCCGCGGCGATCGTGAGATCGGCGCGAATCTCGATCGCTCCCTCCGGCCCCGACGCGCGCACGCCGGTGACGCGGCCGTCCTCCTCGATGAGGCCATCGGCGGCGGTCTTCATCAGCAGGCGGAAATTCGGCAGCTTCTTCGCCTCGCCGGCGATGAAGTCGAGAAAATCCCACTGCGGCATGAAGGCGACGAATTTGCACAAGGTCGGCAGGCGCCGGAAATCGGCGACGACGAATTTGCGGCTTCCCACCCAGGCGGAGACCTGAAACGCTTTGCGATGCGGCAGCTTCAAAAAAGCGTCGAGCAGGCCGAGCTCGAACATCAGTTGGAGCGTCGAGGGGTGGATCGTGTCGCCGCGGAAATCGCGAAGGAAATCTGCGTGCTTTTCCAGGACGATCGTCTCGACGCCGGCGCGGGCGAGCAGAAAGCCCGCCATCAGCCCCGCCGGGCCGCCGCCGACGACGCAGCATCTCGCGGAGATCGTCTGCGCCATTCGGCCTCCCCCTCGATGAAAGGGCCGAGCGTCGGCCCTCCCGTCTTTATGGTCAATTCATCAGCGGTTTTCCATTCGCATCCTTCACATTGGCCGCCCAGCTCTTGCGGATGAGCGCCACTACCGAGGCCGGCATAGGCTCGAAATCGAGCTCCTCGGCTGCTGCGGCGCCCTTGGAGAAGGCCCAATCGAAGAATTTCAGCGCTGCGAGCGCCGCAGTGGCGTCCTGCGGCTGCTTGGGCAGCAGGATGAAAGTCGCGGCGGCGATCGGCCAGGAGTCCGCGCCCGGCTGCTCGGTGAGCAGGCGGAAAAATCCCGGCGCGCTCTCCCAATCGGCGGCGGCGGCCGCGGCCTCGAAGCTCTCCTTGCCCGGCGCGACGATCTTGCCGTCGCGGTTCATCAGGCTGACGGCGGCGAGCTTGTTCTGCTTGGCGTAGGCGTATTCGACATAGCCGATCGCGCCTTTGGAGTTGGCGACATTATTGGCGACGCCCTCATTGCCCTTGGCGCCGAGGCCGAGCGGCCATTCCACGGCGACGTTCTCGCCGACCTTGGCCTTCCAATCCGCCGAGACGCGGGACAGATAATCGGTGAAGCAGAAAGTGGTGCCCGAGCCATCCGAGCGATGCACGACGACGATCGGAGTCGCGGACAGCGAGATTTTCGGATTGAGCGCGCGGATCGCCGGATCGTCCCACACCTTGATCTCGCCGAGAAAAATGCGGGCGAGCGTCGTCCCGTCGAGAACCAGCCCGCCGGATGTGACGCCGTCTATATTGACGACGGGCGTGACGCCGCCGACGACCTGCGGCCATTGGATGAGCCCGGCGGCGTCGAGCTCCTTGGCGGACAACGGCTGGTCGGAGGCGCCGAAAGTGACGGTCCGCGCCTTGATCTGGCGGATGCCGCCGCCCGAGCCGATCGACTGATAATTGACCCGATTGCCGGTCTCCTTGGAATAGCTCTGCGCCCATTTGGCGTAGACGGGCAGGGGAAAAGTCGCTCCGGCGCCGGAAATGTCGAGCGCGCGCGCGCTCCCCACGGAAAGGATCGCCGCCAGCGCGGCGTGAAGAATAAGTCTCGAACCTTTGGAAATCATGCGGCCGCCCCTTTGGAATTCGACGCGACGCTCTTCTCCCGCGTGAGCCGAAAGCAAATATTTTCAGCTCTCTACGGTGCGCTTTCGAGGGCGCGGCGGCTGTCGTTATTCTGTCACATATCTCCTTTTCCACGAACCGTCGCCAAAAGCAAAGGTCGCGCATCGCCGCGGGGGGACCGAGCGGCGCGCCCGACTGGACATTGCGCCGTCTTGACGCAATAAGGAGCCACGCAAACATGGGATGGACGCTTCCGACATGTCCTACATCATTCGCTTCTTCACTTGGTGGAATCGGGCGACGCTCAGCACCGGCCTCTGGACGCTGCTCTATGGCGAGCGCGTCGGGACGGATGAGTTCGGCAACGTCTATTACCGCCGCCGCGGCGGCAAGATCGACAAGGCGCTGGGCTTCGAGCGCCGCTGGGTCATCTACAAGGGCTATGCCGAGGGCTCGGCGACGCCGCCCGGCTGGTATGGCTGGCTGCATCACATCGTCGACACGCCGCCGACGCAGGAGACCTACCAGCCGAAGGAATGGGAGCTGCCCTATCGCCCCAATCTGACCGGCACCTCCGCCGCCTATCACCCTCCGGGCTCGATCCTGGCGGAAGGCGTCCGCGCCAAGGCGGGCGGGGATTATCAGGCCTGGACCCCCGAGCCCTGATGTGAACGCGGGTCGCGGCGTCGCCCGCGACCATCGATCCGCCACGCTCTTCCTATTCAACGACGGCGCATGAGGCGCGGGCGGCCGGCCCGAGCCAGAGATCGGAAACCGACCCGATATGATCTCCCGCCCCTTCCGCCTCCGTTTCGCTTTGTCCGGAGCCGCGATGCTCGCCGGTCTCGGCGCGGCCTCGGCCGATCCCATTCGCAATCCGACAGCCATCTTCGCCGGGCTCGACAAGACGACCGGTCGAATCATCAATTTCGACGTCGCCATCGACGAGACCGTGCAATTCGGCTCGCTTCAGGTGACGCCGCGCGTCTGCAACACGCGGCCGCAGACCGAGGCGCCGCAGACCACGAGCTTCGTCGAGGTCGACGAGCAGGACACTGGGAAAAACGACGCCAAGCGGATTTTCTCCGGCTGGATGTTCGCGGCGAGCCCCGGCCTGCATGGTGTCGAGCATCCGGTCTATGACGTCTGGCTCGTCGATTGTCGCGGCGGCAAGGAGATCGTCCAGGCGCCGGCGGCCGATCCCGCCGCGGCGACGGGCGCTCCCGCCGCGGCCGCTCCGCCCGAGAAAAAGCGCTCCCGCTCCCGCAAGGTGGAGCCGGTCGCGCCCGTTCCGGTCGAGGCCGCGCCGATCGGACCGCGCGATTCGGTCCCTCCCGAGGGCGCGAAGACGCCGGACGGAGCCGACCCCGCAGCCGCGCCGCCGGCCGAAAAGCCCAAGAAGAAGAAAAAGAAGCAGCCGGCTCAGTCGGCGCCGGCCCCTGCTACGGCGCCTTCGCCATTTCCGTTTTGATCTCCGCCTCGGGGCGCAGGATCGCGACGATCTCGCGGCCGGGGACGGGCGCATTGTCCGGCCAGGCCGCGAATCGCGCCGGGGCGGTCAGCGCCTCTTCCAAAAGGCCGTGATAGGCGTCGCGGCTGATCTCGACCGCGCCCAGCGAGGCGAGATGCGTCGTGATGAATTGCGTGTCGAGCAGGCGGAAGCCGCCCTTGACGAGCCGCGCGACGAGATGCGCCAGCGCCACTTTGGAGGCGTCGGTCTCGCGGTGAAACATGCTCTCGCCGAAAAAGGCCGCGCGCATGGAGACGCCATAGAGGCCGCCGACGAGCCTGCCCTCCCGCCAGCATTCGACCGTATGGGCGAAGCCCATGTCGAACAGCTCACGGTATAGGCGCCTGATCTCGGCGTTGATCCAAGTGTTCTCGCGCTTGGGCGCGGAGGCGGCGCAAGCATCGATGACCGCGTCGAAATCCGTATCGACCCTGACCTCGAAACGATCGGAGCGGATCGTCTTGGCGAGCGAGCGCGAGACCTTGAAGGCGTCGAGCGGGAAAATGGCGCGCTCTTGCGGGTCCACCCAGAAGAGCTGCTCCTCTTCGGCGTTCTCGGCCATGGGAAACAGGCCGATCGAATAGGCGCGCAGCAGGATCTGCGGCGTGATGGCGTAATCTGCGGAGGAAGGGCGCGACATTTCGCAGATTGTAGCGCAATGCGCGCCGGAATCGAGAGCGTTCGGCGCCTAGTCCGAATGTCGAAGCGCAGCGGAAGCGGCGCGCGCCGGGCTGGCCCCTCCCTCACCCTCCCCCGCTTCGCGCTATCGAATGCACATATCCTCGCGCCCACGACGTCATGGCCGGGCTCGTCCCGGCCATCCACGCCAACGCGCCGAGGCTTCTCGGATGGTTGGCGTGATGTCGAAGTTCCGGCGACCTCTACCTGGCCCTGCCACAAACCCGCCCGACGCAAGCCGAAATCCGGCGATTTCCTCAAATTTCTCAGCTGCTTGGCGTGGATTGCCGGGACAAGCCCGGCCATGACAGCCGCTGGGTTTCGCTATGTGTGAATCCGATAGCCCGCTCCGCGGGAGAGGGGGCGGCCGACGTTACGCGAGCCCCCCGAGGCAGCGCGGAGCCAGCTCCCTCTCCCGCGATGCGGAGGAGTGTCGGGGAGGGGGCTTCGCGCTCCTTCGTTTTCGTTCAGCCTTCGCCGATCACCTCGAGGAAGCTGTGCGCGTCCTCCTTGCGCTCGAAGACATGCGGAGCGATGCCGCGCTTGCTCAGCGCCTCCTTCAGCTTCAGCCGCAGAAAGGCGCTCGTCGTGTAGCGCGTCGTCGTCACATAATAATTCTCGAGCATATATTGGATCATCTCCGCATAGTAATCGTAGAGATGTTCGCTGATGCGGAAATTGTCGAGATTGACGACCTGATTGACGCGCTTGCCGATCGTCTGGCAAGCGTCGATCAGCATTTTGCGCAGATCGTCTATGTCGCGCTTGGAGCGCGCGCTCCAGCCCTCGAGATTGAGGAACTGAATATTGCGATCGGCGTCATAGCTCACGCGATCCTGCAGATCGAGATTGAGCAGATCGGAGATCAATCCCATCGGCTCGTCGACGAAGATGCGCTTGTCCATCAGGATCGGATGCTTGACGATCGGCTTGAAGTCCATATGCGGAAGAATATCCCGCTCTATGTCTATGCCCGGCGCGACCTCGATGAGCTCGAGACCTTCCTTCGTCAGCTGGAAGACGCAGCGTTCGGTGACATAGATCACCGGCTGCTCGCGCTTTTGCGCATATTTGCCGCTGAAGGTCACCTGCTCGACGAATTTCAGAAACTTCCGCGCGCGGCCTTCCTTGAGGATTTTGACCTCGCCGTTCTCGATCGCGACATCGAGACCGCCAGCCGTGAACGTGCCGGCGAACACCACGCTGCGGGCGTTCTGGCTGATGTTGATGAAGCCGCCGCAGCCGTTGAGGCGTCCGCCGAAACGGCTGGTGTTCACATTGCCCTGCTCGTCGCATTCGGCCATGCCGAGGCAGGTCATATCGAGACCGCCGCCGTCATAGAAGTCGAATTGCGTGTTCTGGTCGATGATCGAATCGGCGTTGGTTGCCGAGCCGAAGGAGGAGCCGGAGGCGAGCACGCCGCCTATGGCGCCGGCTTCCGTCGTCAGCGTGATGAAGGGCGTGAGCTTCTCTTCATTGGCGACGGCGGCTATGCCCTCCGGCGCGCCGACGCCGAGATTGACGACGCCATTCGGCGGCAGCTCGAAGGCGGCGCGCCGCGCGATGATCTTGCGCGCGTCGAGCGTCATTTTCGCCATGCTCTCGACCGGCACGCGAATCTCGCCCGCCAGCGCCGGATTATAGATGACGCCGTAATTCATGCGGTGCAGCTCGGGCTGATCGGCGACGACGACGCAATCGACCAGAATGCCCGGCACTTTCACATCCTTCGGGCGGATGGAGCCGGCCTCGACGATGCGCTCGACCTGCGCGATGACGATGCCGCCATTATTATGCGCGGCCATGGCCTGGGCGAGCACGTCCAGCGTCAGCGCCTCCTTCTCCATGCTGATATTGCCGGAAGGGTCGGCGCTGGTGCCGCGGATGAAGGCCACGTCGATCTTCGTCGCCGTGTAGAACAGCCATTCCTCTTCGTCGATGACGACATGCTTGACGATCTCTTCCGTCGTCACTTCGTTGACGCGGCCGCCGCCGAAGCGCGGATCGACATAAGTATAGAGGCCGACCTTGGAGAAGAGGCCGGGCTGGCCGGCGGCGCAGGCGCGATAGAGCTGGGAAATGACGCCCTGCGGCAGGTTGTAGCCGAGAATCTTGTTCTCTGCGGCGGCCTGGGCGACCTTGGGCATGCGGCCGAAATTGCCGGCGATGACCCGGCGCAGCAGGCCTTCGTGATGCAGGCGGCCGGTGCCGAGCCCTTTGCTGTCGCCGGCGCCGGCGGTCATGATCAGAGTGAGGCCGCTCGGTCCGCCGGTCTCGACGAAACGCTTCTCCAGCGCGGCGTGCAGCGCCTCGGGAATGCAGCTCTGGACGAAGCCGGTGGTGGTCAGAACGTCATTTTCGCTGATGAGCGCAATCGCTTCGTCGGCTGTAATGACCTTGTTGTTCTTGTTGTTCATTTCCCTCGAGTTTCCTCCTCGCCGCCCGGCAGGGCGAAGGCCGCGGGCGCTGTCTTCCCGCGTTCCGCCATGCATGGGCGCCGGGTTTCGAACCGGCTTCGACACTAGAGTTTGCGACAGGGTTTCGCAATAGCGCCAGGAAATAGCCGCAGAGGCGCGAGGGCGCGAAATGCCTCGCTCGGCTGCGGCTCCGCGTCGCAGCTCGGCGAGCGCGCTGCGGCGCCGCGCGAGCGAGAGGCGCGCTCAATCGCATATTTATCTTATAGGCTTTAGCGACTATGCTGCGCTCATGGTCGGCGAGACGCGGCCGAACTGTGACATTTCCCGACGGCGTCCATAGAGCAAACCATGACCAAGCTCAGATTTCTCCTCGCGGGCGCCGCAGCGACGGCGGTTTTCGGCCAGACCCTGCCCATCGGCGCGGAGCCGGAAAAGAGTTTCGTCTACAAGCCCGCCGATGAGGTTCAATTCAAGAGCCCGCTCGGGATCGGCCCCGCCCAGGCGGTGCTGTTCGGCGATCCGTCGAAGCCCGGCGTCTATGTCGTGCGCGTGCGCTTCCCGCCCGGACATCATTCCAACCCGCATTTCCATTCGCAGGATCGTCATGCGGTGGTGGTCAAGGGCACATGGTGGAACGGCGTCGGCGAGGAGCTGGATTTCAAGAAGGCGCGGCCGGTGACGGCGGGCTCCTATGTGCTGCATCCGGCCGGCGGCGTTCACTGGGACGGCGCGGGCGAGGAGGAGGTCGTCATCCAGATCACCGGCGAAGGGCCGGTGGAGACGACGCCGGTCGGGGCGCCGGGCGCGCCGCAGGGCTATTGGCCGAAGCCGAAGTGAGATCGCGTCCGTTCCGATAGGGCGGCGACGGAGCGCGGCTCCATCGCCGCCATCGCACTGGCCGCCGCGTCGGAGAGCGCCGAGACGCCCGTCAGCAGCGCGAGGGCGAGGGCGATCGAGATTGCGATGCGCTGCTGCGCGGAGAGAGGCTCCTCTTCGTCCGACTTGCGCGAGACGATGATGAGATGCGGAGCGAGATCGCGGCGCTCGCGCAGGGTCTGCCCGCTGTCACGGCGGATGTCGGACCGCAGCACCAAAAGCCTCGCTCTGAGCTCGTCGCGCCGGCGGTCATGCATGGCGGCGCACTCTCTTCGCTTGTCTGCGACGATCGGATCGGAAACGGGCCATGTCGCGATCATGCTCCTCGATTGATAGGTCCTCTGGCCGGGCGGGGTCGGACAGAGTCAGGCCGGCTCCACAACCCTTTCGCGGACGTCGACGAGCGAGCGCCTCTGGCCGAGGCGCAGAGCGTCGATGATCGCCGGCGAGTCGATCTCCTCCGGGATCGCGCAGAGGCGCGCCCGCGCGAACCAGGCGCCGAGGCGCGGGGAGGCGCTCGCGAGCGCGAAAGGAAATGCCGCCAGATAGCCGAAGGTCAAGGGCGCCGACCATACCGCCAGCCGCGGCGCCGCGATTGTGGCGAGAGCGAGCGTGACGGCGCCGAAGGCCAATTGCGGCCACAGCGCGCGCGCCGTCTCCAACGCGCCGAGACGATGCGTGTCGCGCGTCTGCGCGCCCCAGGCGACGCCATTGTCGAAAGGCAGGCGCAGCAGGAACGAGGTGACGGCGAAAGTCGTGACCGCGCCGATGACGAAGGAGGCGGCGATCTCGAGTCCGGCGCCGATCAGAAAGCGCGCCGCGCCGCCGTAACGCGCGAGGCCGCCCGGCGTCAGCGCAATATCGGCGTAGCCGGCGAGCTTGGGCGCGAGATAGAAGCCGAGAAAGAGAAGATAGAGAGCCGCCGCCGAGGCGGACGGAAATGTCGAGACGTCCTGAACCAGCGGCAGCAGCGCGCCGAGCAGAATGATCGCCGTCCAGGCCGGCGCGCCGATGAACATGCTGATCGCCCAGACGAGCTGAAAGCGGCTCATCGGCAGAAGCCCCGGCAGAAAGAGCAGCTCGACATATTGCATATTGCCGCGGCACCAGCGCAGATCGCGGCGCATGAACTCGAGCAGCGTCGGCGGATTTTCCTCATAGCTTCCGCTCTCCACCGGCAGCACGCGGACCTCATAGCCCGCGCGCCGCATCAGCGCGGCCTCGATCTGGTCGTGCGAGAGAATATGCCCTCCGCCGGAAAGGCGCGGCAGATCGCAATGCTGCGCGAAAGGCGCGATCCGCACCAGCGCATTATGGCCCCAGAAGGGACCGCAATCGGCGCCCCACCAGGCCGCGCCCATCGTATAGCTGCGCATTCCGGCGCGCATGCCGAATTGAAACACGCGCGCGAAGGCCGAGCGCGACGGGGCGCCGACGACGAGGCTCTGAATGATGCCGATGCGCGGATAGGCTTCGCCGATGCGCAAAAGGCGTAAAATCGTCGCGCCGTCCATCAGGCTGTCGGCGTCCAGCGGAATCATGAATTCGTAAGCGGCGCCGAAGCGCTCGCAGAAATCGCGGATGTTGCCGGCCTTGTAGCCGCTATTGTCGGAGCGGCGGCGATAATGGAGGCGCGCGCCCTCCGCGCCTTCCGCCTCGCGCCAGCGGGCGAATTCGCGCTCTTCCTGTTCGGCGATGCGCGCATCGGTCGTGTCGCTCAGCAGGAACCAGTCGAAAAGGGCGCCTTCGCCGGTCGCGTCGAGATCGGCTTTCATGACCGAGAGGCGCGCCAGAGCGCGGGCGGGGTCCTCATTGCGGATCGTCAGCAAAATGGCCGTGCGCGCGCGTAGCCGCCGCCGCGTCTCGCCGGCGCGGGCGAAAGGCGCGACGCTGTCGAGCGGGCGGGGATGAAAATGCAGCAGCCAGAAGCCGAGCGCCGCATTGCAGACGCCGAGCACGCTCCAGGGCGCGGCAATGGCGAAGGCTAAGAGAATCGCGGCGTCGATGACGCTCCAGCCGTCTTGCCCCAGAATATCGGCGAGCCAGATCAGCAGAGCGATATAGACGGCGGCGTTGATCGCGGCGACCAGCAGGCGTCGCCGGAAGAGTTCGGCGCGGCTCTGAAGACCGGCTGGGGCGGCGGCGGACATTCGCGTCGTCGTTTCCTATGCAGGGCGCAGGAAAATCGGCTGGCGCGCATCGCCGCCGTGCTCTAGCAATATCCGCGAAGCACGAGGTTTGTAAATTGGGCGAGTCACAAAAATCCTACTTTCTTGGTATGAAAGAGGCGCGCGCTTTGTGGATCGAGGCGCCGCGGACCGCGGCCTTGCGGGTCTCGCCTCTCGCGCCGCCGGGGCCGGAGGAGGCGCTGGTCCAGACGCTGTGGAGCGCCGTCAGCCGCGGCACGGAGCGGCTCGTCTTCGAGGGCCGCGCCCCGCGCTCGGAATGGGAGCGTATGCGCGCGCCCTTTCAGGAGGGCTCTTTCGCCTTTCCGGTGAAATATGGCTATTGCGCCGTCGGCCGCGTCGAGGAGGGGCCGGCCGATCTCATCGGCCGCACAGTGTTCTGCCTGCATCCGCATCAGGATCGCTTCGTCGCGCCCATCGCCATGCTGCGGCCGGTTCCGGAGGCGACGCCGGCGCGCCGCGCCCCGCTCGCCGCCAATATGGAGACGGCGCTGAACGGCGTTTGGGATTCGGGGGCGGGGCCCGGCGACCGCATCGCCATTATCGGCGCCGGCGTCCTCGGCCTGCTCGTCGCCGCGCTCGCCGCGCGCCTGCCGGGCGCCGAGGTGCTGATCCATGATCGCGAGGCGTCCCGCGCCGAAGTCGCCGAGCTTCTGGGCGCGCGCTTCGTCGGCGCCGAGGCGCTGGAGGGATTTGGAGCCGATGTCGTGCTCCACGCCAGCGCCTCCTCGGAGGGCCTGGCGCTGTCTCTCACCGCCGCCGGGCCGGAGGCGACGATCGTCGAATTGAGCTGGTATGGCGAGGGGCAGGTGGCGGCGCCGCTCGGCGGCGCATTTCACGCCAATCGCCTGCGGCTGATCTCGTCGCAGGTCGGACAAGTGGCGCCCTCGCGGCGGCCGCGCTGGAGCTATGCGCGCCGGCTCGACAAGGCGCTGGAGCTGCTCGTCGATCCGCGCCTCGATGCGCTCATCACGGAGGAAATTCCTTTCGAGGACGCGCCGCGCCAGTTGGAGCGCATTCTCGCGCCCGGAGCGAAAGGTCTCGCGACATTGTTTCGCTATTGAACGGAGAAAAAGAAAATGTACGCCGTAGAAGTCCGCGACCACATCATGATCGCCCATAGTTTCAAAGGCGAGCTGTTCGGCCCGGCGCAACGCCTGCACGGCGCGACTTTCGTCGTGGATGTCGCCTTTTTCCGGGAGACGCTGACCGTCGACGAAGTCGTCGTCGACATCGGCCGCGCCCATGACGCGTTGAAGGCGACGCTCGCGCCGCTGAACTACCAAAATCTCGACGAGATCGAGCAGTTCAAAGGTCGGCAGACGACGACCGAATTCCTCTCGCGACACATATTCGATGCGATGGCCGGAGCCGCCCGCTCGGGGGCGCTGGGGCCGGGCGGGGAGGGGATTTCACGCATTCGCGTGACGCTGCACGAATCCCATGTCGCCCGCGCCTGGTTCGAGGGACCGGTGTGAGGCGTCTCCTCTTCGCCATTCCCGGAGACATGGAAGCGAGAACCGGCGGCTATGGCTATGACCGCCGCGTGCTGGCGGAATTTGCCGGGCAGGGCGTCGAGGCGGTCCATTTGGCGCTCCCGGGCGGTTTTCCACATCCCACAGTGGAGGATGACGCCGCCGTCGGCGATATTTTCGGGCGTCTATTGACGGCGGAGGACATCGCCCTCGTCGATGGCCTCGCCTATGGCGCGCTCGCCGAAGCGACGATCGCGGCGATGCGCGCGCCGATCGTCGCGCTCTGCCACCATCCGCTCTGCCTCGAGGCGGGGCTTTCATCCGCCCGCGCAGCCACGCTGCGCGAGAGCGAGCGCCGCGCCATGGCGCTCGCCGCCCATGTGATCGCCACCAGTGCGCATACGGGCGAGACGCTCATCCGCGACTTCGGCCTGCCCCGGCGCAAGCTCACCATCGCCCCGCCGGGGACCGATCCGGCGCCGCGGGCGGTGGGGTCCGGCGGCGCGCCGGCGCTGCTCGCCGTCGGCTCGATCATTCCGCGCAAGGCCTTTGATCTGTTGGTCGAGGCGCTCGCCGGCCTCGCCGACCTCGACTGGAGCCTCGCCATAGCGGGCGGGACCGGCCATGCGTCGCAGACCGCCGCCGATCTCGCCCAGCTCATCGAGGCGAAAGGGCTCGGCGGGCGAATCGCGCTGCTCGGCGAGCTGTCGGGCGATGCGCTCGAGGCGGCCTATCGAAGCGCCGATGTCTTTGTCTCCTCCTCGCTCCATGAGGGCTATGGGATGGCGCTCGCCGAGGCGCTCGCCCGCGGCTTGCCGATCGTCGCTACGACAGGCGGCGCGGCGGGCGAGACGATCCCCGATTCCGCAGCGCTGAAAATTCCGCCGGGCAAAATCGAGGCGCTGCGCAACGCCTTGCGCGAGATCATCGTGGATTCGGCTTTGCGGGCGCGGCTCTCGGAGGCCTCCTGGCGGGCAGGGCAGGCGCTGCCGCGCTGGGACGAGACGGCTCGCATCATCGCCAATGTCGCGAAAGCGCTCGCATGAGTGGTTTTTCCGCCGAATGGCTCGATCTGCGCGAAGGCGCCGATCACGCCGCGCGTAACGTCGCCCTGCGCGACGCGGTTTCCCATGCCTTCGCGGATCGCGAAAGATTGACGATCGTCGATCTCGCCTGCGGCGCCGGCTCCAATCTGCGCGGCCTCGCGGAATATCTGCCGGCGCGCCAGAAATGGCTGCTCGTCGATCATGATCCGGCTCTGCTCGCCGCGGCGAGCGCGCGCCTCGTCGGCTGGGCGGATGCGGTCGAGGGCGACAACCCGCTGCTCCTCGCCAAAGGCGCGCGGCGCTTGGAGGTGGAGTTCCGGACGGCCGATCTCTCGGTCGGCGCGGGAGCGCTCGAGGGCGAGATCGACCTCGTGACCTCGGCGGCCTTTCTCGATCTCGTCTCGGCGCAATGGCTCGAGGGGTTTGCGGAGCAGATCGCGGCGCGCCGCCTGCCGCTCTATGCGATACTGAGCTATTCCGGCGAGGAGCGCTGGACGCCGCCGCACGCCGCCGACGCCGATATGCTGGCGGCCTTCCACCGCCATCAGGCGCGCGACAAGGGTTTTGGACCCGCCGCCGGCCCTCGCGCCGCCGGGCTGCTGCGAGACGCCCTCGAGCGCTGGGGCTATGTCGTCGAGACGGTGCCGAGCCCTTGGCGGCTCGGGGCAGGGGATAGGCCGCTGATCGAGGCGCTGGCCGAGGGCTCGGCGGCGGCCGTCGCGGAGACGGGGGAGGTTTCCACGCAAAAGATCGAGGATTGGCGTCGCGCCCGGCGTGCGGCGACGGGATGCGAGATCGGGCATTGGGATGTGCTCGCGCGGCCGATTTAGCCGAGCTCGAGCAAAAACGCGGGTGCTTTGGCGAACAGGACGCCGCGCTCGAGCCCGACTCGCGCGCCGATTTACGGCCGTGGCGCCGTCTGTGCTAGAAAATGGCACGTTCCCAATGGCGTTTCTCGCCGAGCAAATGGCGGGTCACTCACACCTTTCACCCGGAGCCCCTAAATGGCCGCCCCCAATGAAACAATGCTCGCGCTCGTTCTCTCGAAGGACGGGCTGCTTCCCGAGGGGGAGGCGCTCAGCGGCGCGATCCGGCGGCATTTGCCGCAGGCGCAGACTCCCGAGACAGGCGTCGCCGGCGGCGCGGCCGTGTTCGTGGTCGAGGGCGGGATGGCGGCGATCGGCGGCGTGAGCGAGCCGGCGCCGATCACGAAGGACGATCCCTGCGTCGCCTACGCCTGGCATTGGCCGGAGGTCTGGCCGGCGATCGAGGGCCATGCGGCGCATGTGGTCGTCGCGGCGACCGGCGGCGCCGACGCCAAGAGCCGCGCGCGCCTGCTTGGCCGCGCGGTGGCGGCGGTCATCGAGGCGACGCCCGCGGCCTGCGCGGTGCATTTCGCCGGCTCCGACGCGCTGTGGCCCGCCGCGCTCGTCGCCGAGGTGGTGTCGAAAGGCGGCGATGAGCCGCCGGTTCCCTTCTGCGTCGCCATCGCGCTCGGCCGCGACCCCGAGGGCGGCGTCTCGGCGATCACCAAAGGGCTCAACTCTTTCGGCCTGATGGAGATCGAGACGCGCGGCTACCACGAAGATCCGCGCGAGCTGAACGGCTTTCTGCTCGATCTCGCGGCTTTTCTGATCGAATCCGGCGATGTGCTGAGCGACGGCGACACCATCGGTCCCGACTCCGATACGAAGATCGTCGTGCGGCGGGAAACCTCGGTCGTGGCGCCGGGGCAGAATGTGTATCGGCTGTATTTTCCAGCGCAAGGCCATGCGTGAGGCTCGCGGCGGGGGCGCTGCGGCCGTCCCCGCCCGGCGGTTTCGCTATTTGCGCCACGATGTCGGAAGTATGCGCCAGACCACATCGTCGCCGGCGATGCGATGGCGGATGACGCCGGCGATGTGCAGCGCGATCAGCGCCAGCACCGTCCAGCCCAGAACCTCATGGATCTCGAAGAGCTGTTTCGACAGCGGCTCGTCCTTTTGCGCGAGCGCCGGAAGATGGCCGAGCCACAAAAAGCTCGGCCCGAGGCCATAGGCCGACAGCGCCAGCCAGCCGACGATCGGCGTCGCGACCAGCAGCAGATAGAGCGTCCGATGCGTCGCTTTCGCGACGAGCCGCTCGGTCGGCGTCAGATTCTCGCTCGTTCCCGGCCGGCGGCGCAGCCGTGCGGCGAGGCGCGGAAGCATCAGCGCCAGCACGACGAGCCCCGCGGATTCGTGCAGCACGAAGAGATTGTCCTGCAGCGGCCCCTCGTGGAGATCGGCCATAACGACGCCGATCGGCAGGGAAATCAGCACCAGAGCGGCGATGATCCAATGCAGCGCCTTGGCGAGAGGCGAATAGGGCTGTCGCTCGGTCATGCGAATCCTCCGATCGGCGATCGCTCCCGCCGATGATCGCCCAGGCGTCCCGAATGCGCAATCGAGCGGCGGCGCTGGATGCTCGCAATACGATACTATTTAAATCCGATCGAATTTATTGACTAAAACGAGATCCGGGCCTAAAGCTGAAGTCGCGCTATCGCGCCAAAAGGAGCAGGGAGGCAAAACATCATGTGGTCATTTCCGCGTCTCGCGGCGGCGGTCGTTCTTCTCGCTTCGACCCAGGCGGCCGGGGCGGCCGAAAAGCATCCTTTCACCTCCAAGGCGTTCGGCGCCGCGCAGAGCGCAGGACAGTCGATTCTCGTCGAGATTCATGCGTCCTGGTGCCCTGTCTGCAAGAAGCAGAAGGTGATTTTGAACGAGCTCGAGAGCGCCGCGAAATTCGACGGCCTGAAGGTGCTGGAAGTCGATTTCGACAAGCAGAAGAATGTCGTGAAGACCTTCGCCGTCACCAATCAGAGCACGCTCATCGCCTTCAAGAACGGGCGTGAGACCGGACGGCTCGTCGGCACCACCGATCCCGAGAAGATCGCCGATCTCCTCGAAAAGACTTTGTGACGCTAGAGTCATTCCGGTTCAGATTGAACCGGAATGACTCTAGATCTCCTTGTTCGGTCGTGTTTTCTTCACGCGAACCGGTTCCCACTTCGCTCGAAAACACTCTAGAGCGTTTCCAGCCGAAGTGGACGCCGGTTCGGCGTTGGAAACGCGTCAAAACAGAAGCATGGGGTCTTTTCATGTTTCCATGAAACATGAAAAGACGCTCGAGCGTCAACGAGCTTGCCGGGCGCGCCCCCCCATGCGCGCTCCGGCGGCCGGCGCGGCGAACCATCATGGTTCGCCGCGCTTTTTTTTCCGGGGCGTCGCATTCGCGATGTGCGAGAGGAGGAGGCGGGCCGCCGCCTCCTTGGCCGAATTCGATCGTCAGTCGAATTTCACCTGGAACGTGCCGCCATAGGTCACCGGCTGGGTGGTGAGGCCCACGGTGATCGGCGCCGAAGGGGTCGTTGCAGCCCAACTCGTCCAGGGACGCACATTGGCGATGTTCTTCGCCCAGAATGTGAGGCTGTAGCCTCCGTCATCCGTGCGCAGGCCTGCGCCGAGATTCACGAGCGCATAGGCCGGCTGCCAATATTGGATGATGGACCAGGGATTGGTCAGCTGATTCTTGCCGTAATAGGCGACATTGGCGTAGCCGAAGGCCACGAGCCCGCGATCGAGCCCGAAGTCGCGAAAGGCGGCGCCGATCGGCCGCTCGTAATTGGCGCCCGCGTTGAACGCCCACATCGGAATGCCGGTGAAACGCGTGTTGGACAGCGACAATTGCGTCGGCGCCGCGATGGAGCCCGCCGTTTTCGGCCACACCCAGTCGGTAGGCGGCGCGGCGTCCGGATAGGACACATAGCGCGAGTCGGTGAAGGCTCCCGTCACATTGAGCCAGAGCTTCTCGATGGGGCTCCAGCGGGTCTCGAACTCGACGCCGCGCAGCCGCACGTGAGCGGCGTTGCCGAGATAGGAGACGCTGACCGGCGAGCCGGTGCTGTCGGTCGTCGACTTGTTCTGCGTGGTCTGGAAGTTGAAGACGTCGTTCCAATAGAGGTTCACATTGGCGATGAGCGTGTTGTCGAACCAATTGGTCTTGAGGCCGACCTCATAGGACCAGGAATAATCCGGCTTGGTGAAGAGGGGCGGGGTTTGGTTGAAGACGCCGTTCACATAGATGGGATTGGCGCTGGTGTTGACGGCGGCGGCCTTCTGGCCGCGGCCGACGAGGGCATAGGCGAGGATGTTATCGCTGTATTTATATTGTGGATTGATGTTGCCGGCGAGCGAGTTGAGCTCTTTCGTCTGGCCGCCCGTGTCGGCGAAGCCCCATCCGCCGGCGTTGATGATCGCCGTCGTCTGCTGCGCCACCGTATAGGGCGAATTGTAGTAGACCGCAGGAAGATGCGAGACCGAGCCCTCGCGCGCGTCGAAGCTGTCGCGCAGTCCGAATGTCACCGCCAATTTGTCGTCGTGATGATAGGTCGCCTGTCCAAAGCCGGCGATCTGGAAATCGACCGATTTCGTGTACCACCAGTCGGTGATGCCGGGAAGGGCCGCCGGATTGCTGTACCAGGCGGCGGCGTCGGCGCCGAAATTGGTGTGATGCATTTGATTGGCGGCGTCTTCGTAGAGGGCGTAGAGGCCGATCTGCCATTCGAGCGGCTGGTCCTTCGGCGATGTCAGGCGGAATTCCTGCGACCCTTGTCCGACATAAGTGTCCATGCCGCCATAGCGAATGGTCAGCTCCTGATTGTCGTCGCGATAGCCGTGCTGCTGATTGCGGCTGAAGCCATAGGCGGAGATGGAGGTGAAAGTGTAATCGCCGATCTGCCAGTCGAGCTTGTTGGTCACCATGATCGTGCGCGACGGATCGGTTCCCTCGCGCGAGAGATAGGGCTTGTAGGGATCATAGGAGAGCACGAGCCGGCCGAGGCGCTTCCAGACATTCTGCGTGAAGCTGCTGGAGGCGAAAGACCCATTCGCATAGATCGGCGTGAAATCGCCGATCGGGCCGCCATTGGTGGTGTATTCGTTATATTCGTCCGAATGGCTGTAGCTGAAGATCAGCCGGTCGGTGATCGCCTCGCCGACATAGAGCAATTGGCCGCGCACGCCCCAACGATTGTAATTGGCGTAACCGGCTCCGGTGATCTGGTCGTGGATATAGCCGTGGTCTCTGTCGAAATAGCCGGTCAGGCGATAGGCGAGCGTGTCGTCGACAATGGGGCCGGTGGCGTTGAGCTTGGTGGTCGTGCGCCCATAGCTGCCATAGGAGGTTTCGACGAGCGCGCTGCGATCGAAAGACGGAAGCTGCGTCCTCAGCACGATGCCGCCGACGGTGGAGTTCTTGCCGCCGGCCGTGCCCTGCGGCCCGAGCGCCGCCTCGATCGATTGCAGATCGATGTAATCGCCCCATTGGAAGCCCGGATAGATCCAGGAGACGTCGTCGACCTTGAAATCCGTCGCCGATTGCGAGCCGACGCCGGTGCCGCTGCCGATGCCTATGCCGCGTATAGCGGCGCGCGAGGCGTGCGGCGTGGTGGAGTTCGGACGATAGTTCGGCAATTTCTGCGCGAAATCGTCCAGGCAGATGAGATGCTCCTGCTGAATGGTCTTGGCGTTCACCACTGTGACAGAGCGCGGCGCCTCCTGCGCCTTGGCCTGCTCACGGCTGTAGTCGGCCGTCCAGCCGCCGACCTCGACATCGGCGATCTGAGCGCTTTCTGGCTTGGCCTCCTCCGCGAAGGCCGCGCCGCAGGCGAGACAGCCGGCGAGCGCATAGGGAGCGAGCGACGCATTGGACAACAAATATTTTCGATATTTTTCAACTCGTTGACGCAAAACCGTCATATGCGTGCTCTCCGGCTTTTTATTAGCATATATAATCGATATAATTTATATTATTGTCAATCACGCGCGGCCGCCGGCTATCGACGGACGGCCGCCTAAATCACGACGATAGACACGCGCCGGCTTGTCGCAGAAGCTGGCCGAAGCAGAATATTACCAATTAATGCATCGGATATATGGGTTTTAAGACGGGACGGCGGCGCGGCGCTCGCCCGTCGTCGCGGCGGCCTCGGCGGCGGCGAGCGGAGGATCGTGGGGAGGGCGCCGTCCCATGGTTTGGCGCGGCGGCGTTTTTCCCTTATGTCCTTGCCACCCGAGGTTCGCCCATTAGGAGATGCAATGTTTCCGACCCCCGTTTCCGATCTCGCCCCGAACACCTACGCCTATGAGACGACGCCGCTCGTGAAGCCGACTGGTTTTCGCGAATATGACGCGCGCTGGCTGTTCGAGAAGGAGCTCAACCTCATGGGGGTGCAGGCGCTGGGCCTTGGTCTCGGCACGCTGCTCCATGAGATGGGCGTGCCGCTGGAGCTCGCGACCGGGCATGATTATCGGGCCTATTCCGCCTCCATCAAGCTCGCGCTGATCTCCGGCCTGATGGCGGCGGGCGTGCGCGTGCACGACATCGGCCTCGCGCTCTCGCCCATGGCCTATTTCGCGCAATTCGCGCTGGACGTTCCGGCCGTCGCCATGGTCACCGCCTCGCACAATGACAATGGCTGGACCGGCGTGAAGATGGGCGCGCAGCGTCCCGTCACCTTCGGCCCCGTGGAGATGACGCGCCTCAAGGAGATCGTGCTCGCCGGCGCCTTCCGCTTCGCCGAGGGCGGCTCCTATCGCTATGTCGATAATTTCGGCGCCCGCTATCTCGACGATCTCGCCTCGGGCGTGAAACTCACCCGTAAGCTGAAAGTGGTCGCCGCCTGCGGCAATGGCACGGCCGGCGCCTTCGCGCCCCAGCTGCTGGAGCGCATCGGCTGCGAGGTCGTGCCGCTCGACACCGAGCTCGACTATAATTTCCCGCATTACAATCCGAACCCCGAAGACCTCCATATGCTGCACGCCATGGCCGACAAGGTGCGCGAGAGCGGCGCCGATGTCGGGCTCGGCTTCGATGGCGACGGCGATCGCTGCGGCGTCGTCGACAATACGGGCGAGGAGATTTTCGCCGATAAGATCGGCGTGATGCTGGCGCGCGATCTCTCCAAGCTCTATCCGGGCGCGACCTTCGTCGTCGATGTGAAATCGACGGGATTGTTCGCGACCGATCCGGAGCTGCTCTCGCGCAATGTGAAGGCCGATTATTGGAAGACCGGCCATTCCTACATCAAGCGCCGCGTCACCGAGCTGAAGGCGCTCGCGGGCTTCGAGAAGTCCGGGCATTTCTTCTTCAACGCGCCGGTCGGCCGCGGCTATGACGACGGCCTGCTGACGGCGGTGCATGTGCTGCAGATGCTCGATCGCAATCCGAGCAAGACCATGTCCGATCTCTACGCCGCGCTGCCCAAGACCTGGGGCTCGCCGACCATGTCGCCGCATTGCGCCGACGAGACGAAATATGGCGTCGTCGACAAGGTCATCGCGCGCTTCCAGAAGATGGAGGCCGATGGCGTCCCCTTCACCGGGCAGAAGATTCGCGATCTCGTGACGGTGAACGGCGTGCGCGTGACGTCCGCGGACGGCACTTGGGGCCTGGTGCGCGCCTCGTCCAACAAGCCGGAGCTCGTCGTTGTCGTCGAGAGCCCGGTCTCCGAGGTGCGCATGCGCGAGATGTTCCACGCTGTGGACGCGGTGCTGCGCGAGAATCCGGAAGTCGGCGCCTATAATCAGACGATCTGATCGCTCAGGGCGTGGTCGAGCAATTGGTTCCGCTCGTCATGTAATATTGAATGTGATTGGGGCTGTAGGTGTTGCGCACCGGCGAATAGCTGGTGCGCGACATCGTCGGCGCCGACGTCTTCAGCCAGGTGATCGTGCGGCTGAAAGAAGGTTGATAGGAATAGACCACATCGGCGACGATGATCGCCCCGATGGTCGGCGTCACGCTCGTCGTCGTCGAGCCGCCGCCGGCGTTGGCCAGCGTCACCGATTTCGCGCTCGTATAGCTCGTCGGCATGGAATTGGGATCGACGGGCGCGACATCGGCCGCGTTGAGCTTGGCGACGCTATTGATCTTGCAGGGCCGCAGCGTGCCGGAATTCTTGGCGATGGTCCAGCTCACACTCGCCTTGTAGCCGCTGGTCTGCGTCGCGTCGGCGGAGATCACGACTTCCGAGATCGTCATTTTGAGATTGGTCGTCGGCAGCGGCGACAGCAGCGTCGTCGCGGCGGAGAAGATCGCCTGAATCGTCGTCTCGTCCATTCCGGCCTGGCCGGAATTGGAGCCGCCGGTCAATTGCTGCGCGGCGAGATCGGAGAGCGTATGCGCGACGAGATCGAGCTTCTGGCTCGCGCGTTGCCCGAGCGCCAGCTCCGCCAGCCCGAGATAGATGACGAGGACGAGCGGCAGCATCAGCGCGAATTCGACCGCTGCGAAGGCTTTCTCCTGCGCGAGCATCGCGCGCAGGCCGCGGCGCGGCGCGGAGCGAGGGCTCATGTCGGCTCCACGCGAAACGCGGCGACGCCGAACAGAAGATGCGTCCAGAGATTGCTGTAGGCGACCTCTCCTCCGGTCGTCTTGCCGAGCGTTATGCCCTTCAATACGCCCCCGGTGAGAATGGCCGTCACCGCCGGCAGCGGATAGACGATGCGCACCACGGCGACATGGCCGGAGGCGGGCATTGTGATCGTCGAGCTCGAGGCGGGGGGATTGAGATAGAAGGCGTTCGACGTCGATGCGCTCGACCAGCCCGTGCCATTGCCGACGTCGGCAATGTCGACGAGAATCTTCGAGCAATCGAAGGATTTGCTCAGCGTGCCCGCGGCCACAACGCCGGAGGCCTGCCAGGTGCAGACATATTTGTCGATGAAGTTCTGATAGGTCATATTGCCGAGGCTGTGCGTCAGCACGGCGCGGCTCGCATGCTGCGTGGCGACCTGCAGCTGCTGGCTCTTGAAATAGACGATGCCGGTCTCGAAAATCGCTCCGAGCAGTCCGAGCATCGGAACGAGCACCATCGCGAACTCGACCGCGAGCGCCGCGCTGCGATCGCGCCCGAAGCGACGGACGCTCGCTTCGAGGCGTCGCATCGGCTGTCGCGACGAAATCTCTTCTCCGCTCATGTCTCGAACTCGTGGCCGGAACGGGCGTATTGTCGGCGCCTCGCGGTCTCCCATGCGCGACACGATCGTCTCTCGGCGAGACGCCGCGCCGGTCAGCGCTTCGGCGAGGAGGAGGCCTCGTGCTGCTTGACCGCGTCGAGAACGCGCGCGGTGTAGTCCTTGTCGTCGCCGAGGTCGATGGCCGGCGCGCAATCGGGCGAGCAGGCATAGGACTCGCGTCGCGCGCCGCGCAGCACGACCAGCTTGTCCATCGGCTGGGTGACGGTGATGATCTCTTCCCCGACCTGATTGCCGGTCGGATCGAGCAGAATGAGATTGGTCGATCCGAAGCTCTTTCCGGTGACGACCATGAGACGATTGGTCTTCAGCATCGTCACATCGGCGATGAGCGGATTGCCGACGATCAGCGTCTGCGCTCCTTCCGGCATGCGCACGACGCGGGCGCGGTCGATGTCCACGAAGACGCCGCGCCTCTCTGCGTCGCGCGCGGTCGCCACGCCGGCTGTGATGGTCGCGCCGACCAATAACGCCAAATATCCATGGAAACGCGTCGAGCGCATCACGCACCTCTAAACAATCATCGCCTTTGCGAGGCTTCGGATCGAAGAAAAACACGTAATAGTGAATCATTGCTGAAAATGAGACCGAGGCCGACGTCGCGCGCCGAATTTCGTATGTCGATGATGCGATTAACGCGTTTGCAAGAAGTTCTACGTAGGGTCTCGACCTGTCCCGCGAACGAGCTCAGCGAGCGACGCCGCCGGGGCGCAGTCAATAGAGCGAGGAGCACGAGTATGAAGAGCTTGATTTCGCGGTTCGTAAAGGACGAGTCCGGCGCGACCGCCATCGAATACGGCCTGATCGGCGCGCTGATCTCGGTTATCATCATCACCGCAGTGAAGCTCGTCGGCAGCAACCTGTCCCAGACCTTCAACAAGATCGCTCAGAATCTGAGCTGAGGTCGGGCGGGCGTTCGTCTCGCCGCTGCGCCGAGACGAGGGGCGTTGCTCGCATTGCCGCCGAAGGCCGACTTGTAAAAAGAGTCGGCCGGCTCGGTTCGCAGCGTCTAGCCTCGACATCTATATCAGGAGAGGACGATGAAATCGTCGATTATGAAATTTCTTGACAACGAGTCCGGCGCGACCGCCATCGAATATGGTCTGATCGGCGCACTGATCTCGGTTATCATCATCACCGCCGTGAAGCTCGTCGGCAGCAATCTGTCCGAGACTTTCAACAAGATCGCCCAGAACCTCAGCTGAGCGATTCCTCGGGCGCGCGCGCGTCGGCTCCTCGCCGCGCCGCGCGCGAATCGCGCGCTCCAAACGAGCGCGCAACGCGAATTCGAGAGGCGCCATTGTCGGAGACAAGAAGGGCGCGGCGACAGGAACGACACACATGATCGCAGCCGCCGCCGCGCTGATTCTCTTCCCGGCTCTGATGGCGTTTTCGGCCTTCGCCGATCTTTTGACGATGACCATTCCCAACCGCGTGTCATTGGCGTTGATCGGAATTTTCGTCATTTTCGCCGCATGGCTCGGAATGCCGCTCGACAGCGTCCTTTCGCATGTCGCCTGCGGGGCCAGCGTGCTCGTGGCGACATTCCTGATGTTCAATCGCGGCTGGATGGGCGGCGGCGACGCCAAGCTCGCCTCCGCCACGGCGCTGTGGCTCGGTTTCGAGCAACTCGCCGACTATGCTCTCGTCGCTTCGCTGGCTGGTGGCGCGCTGACGATCGCGATCCTCGCTCTGCGTCGATACGAGCCGCGCTTCGTCGTCGACTCGCCCCGCTTCGCTCATCTTTGCGACGGGACCGAGGGCGTTCCCTATGGAATTGCGCTGGCGATCGCCGGGATCGCCATCTATCCCAATTCGCAGCTCTGGGCGCTGCTCACGGCGGCGTGATCCTCCGACGCGGCGTGATAAAAGCGCCCCGGCGGACCACGAAAGCGCCGACCCCTTACCGGAGATTAACCATAATTTGACGTTTTTCCGCTTTCATCTGGATTGCTCCGCTCGAGCTGGAGCGATCGGATTGGGAAGCAAATGAACAAGGCGCAGATCATGGTTCTCGGCGTCGCTGTCGTGGCGGGCGGCGGAGCCTTTCTGATGATGAACGGATCGCCGCCCGAGGCGCCGAAGCTCGTTCAGATGATCCCCACGCAGCCGCAGACCGACAAAGTCCTCGTGGCGACGCGCGATCTCTCCTACGGAACCGCGCTCGGCGAACCGGACACCAATTGGATCGATTGGCCGATCGGCGCTGTGCCGCAGGGCGTCCTGCGCAAGAGCGAGGCGCCGAACGCCAAGGAAGATCTGCACGGCTCCTATGTCCGCAGTCCGATCTCCAACGGCGAGCCGGTGCGCCGCGAGCGTCTCGTCAAAGGTCCGACCGCAGGGCTGATGTCGACGCTGCTCCAGGCCGGCCATCGCGCGGTGGCGATCGATATTTCACCCAACACCACGGCGGGCGGCTTCATCCTCCCCAACGACCATGTGGATGTGATGCGCACCTTCCGCGACGCCGACCGCGGCCGCGAAGGCGCTGCCGATCTCTCCTCGGAGGTCATTCTCACCAATGTGCGTGTGATGGCGATCGGACCGATCGTCGAGACCAAGAACGGCGAGTCGGTCGTCACCGGAGCGACCGCGACGCTCGATCTCGAGCCGCGGCAGGCCGAGCTCGTCATTCTCGCGCAGCGCACGGGTCAATTGGCGCTCATGCTGCGCTCCATGGCGGATGCGCATGAGGACGACAAGCATGCGTCGGCGGCGACGGACGATTCTCTGACGGTCGTGCGCTTCGGCGTCCCAACAACCATGCGCTCGCGTTGAGGCGATGCGGCTCATCGAAGGACAGCGCCATGTGGCGGAAAACGAACGCGGAGCGACGGGCATGAGCAAATCTGCGCGTCGTCTATCCGGAGCAGCGTCGCTCGCGATCCTCGCGCTCGCGGGGGCTTTTCTAGGCGCCGCTCCAGGGGCGGCCCAAGAGAAATGGGGAATCGAGTCGGGCTCCGACGCGCTATTGTCGCGACGCATCGCGATGGGCGTCGGCAAATCGATCATCGTCGATCTGCCGGGGGAAGCGTCGGAGATCGTGGTCGGCAATCCGAAGGTCGCCAACGCCATCGCTCGCTCGGCGCGCAAGCTCTACATAATGGGCGCCGAGACGGGGCAGACGACGATTTTCGCGCTCGACCGCGCCGGGCGGCAGATCGCCAATCTCGAGATCAGCATCGGCCGCGACGTCGGCGAGCTCGGTCCGCTGCTGCGCGCGGCGCTTCCGAAATCGAACATAACCGCGCGGACGGTCAATGACACGATCATCTTGACTGGCACTGTCGAATCCGCCTCCGAAGGTCAACGCGCCGTCGACATCGCCAAAGGCTTTGCGGCGCGATCCTCCTCGGCCCAGGGCAATGGCGCGGGCGGCGAAGGGCTGGTCGTCAATGCGCTCACCATCAGCACACAGGATCAGGTGATGCTGAAGGTCACCGTCGCCGAAGTGCAGCGGCGCGTGATCAAGCAGCTCGGCGTCTCTGCGGCGAGCGGCGGCGAGACGATCCTGACCGGCGGCTGGGGCAAGCTGGTTCAGCAAAATCCCTTTGCGATCAATTCGGCGCTCACCTCGAGCGCGTTGAGTCTGAATGGGCCGAACAGCACCACCGCGACGCTGCAGGCCTATGAGCGTTACGGCGTCTCGCGCATACTCGCCGAGCCCACCGTCACGGCGGTTTCCGGAGAATCGGCCAAGTTCATCGTCGGCGGCGAGGTCGCGGTGCCGGGCAATGGCAATTGCATCAATGGCGCGGTTCTCTGCAACGTCGGCATCGTGTTCAAGCAATATGGCGTGTCGCTGAACTTCACGCCTGTGGTGCTCGCCGAGGGGCGCATCCTGCTGCATCTCGCCACCGAGGTGACGGAGGTCGATTATCAAGGCGCGCAGACCTACAATAGCGTGACCGTTCCGGGCTTCAAGACGCGCAAGAACGAGACCAGCGTCGAGCTGCCCTCCGGCGGCTCCATCGCCACCGCGGGCCTCTTGCAGCAGAAGTCCGATCAAGCCATCAACGGCCTGCCCGGCCTGATCAATCTGCCGGTGCTCGGGGCGCTGTTTCGCTCGCGCGATTATCTGCGCAACGAGACCGAGCTGCTCATCATCGTCACGCCCTATATCGCGCGATCGGTTCAGGCGCGCGATATCGCGCGTCCGGACGACGGCTTCGCGGACGCCACCGATCCGCAGGCCTGGCTGCTCGGGCGCGTCAATCGGCTCTATGCCAATCCCCAACATCCGCAAGCGGTTCCGCGCCTGAAGGGCCGCATCGGCTTCATTCAGGACTGAGCGCGGGCGAGGAGCGGTCAACTATGTCTATCCGACTGAACTGCGAGAAGCTCAAAGGCCTCGCCGCGCGGCTCGCCTGCCTCGCCGCCATGGCTCCGCTCGCCGGCTGCGGCGTGAACAGGACGCTGCCGCCGCGTGTCGTCGCACAGGATTATCGCGACCGTCATCCGGTCGTGCTCGCCGACGCGACGACCTCGATCGACGTGTTTCCATCGCATCGTCTCGACAATGCGACGAGCGGACGCATTCGCGACTTCGTGATGCGATATCAGCGCTTCGGCCACGGCCAGATCACGCTTCTCGCGCCGACCGGCGCGAAAGACCAGCTCGGCGCGCGCAGCGGCGTCGACGCGGTGAAGCGCCTCCTCGCCGAAAGCGGCGTCTCCGGCGCGGTCTATGTCGGCACGTATCCGGTGAGCGATCCCAATCTCGCCGCTCCGGTGCGGCTGTCGTTCCAGGGCGTGCGCGCGAAAGTGGCGGCGCGCTGCGGCGAATGGCCGGCCGATCTCGCTTCGGCGAGCTCGCTCGAAGGCTGGGATAACACCACTTATTGGAATTACGGCTGCGCGAGCCAGACGACATTCGCGGCGCAGATCGACGATCCTCGCGACCTCGTCACGCCGCGCGGCGAATCGCCGGCCGACATCGAATCGCGCATGCGCGCGATCGGCAATGTGCGCAAGGGCGCCGATCCATCGACGCAATGGAACGTCAAAGGATCGAATATCAGCTCGGTTGGAGGCGGTTAATGAAAGAGCACTCGGTAATGACGGAGAGCGATGCGGCGATGCAGATCGCTCCCTTGCCGCGCATTTCCGTGCAGGCGTTCTGCGAGACGCCGGACGCCGTGGCGGTGGTGAATTCGGCCGCCGTGGATCGCCGCATGGACAAGGCGCATGTCAAAGTCCATATGGGCGGCGTCGCCGCGGCGATCGAGGCGTTTCGATCCGCGCCGACGCCGAATTTGATCGTGCTCGAGGCGATCGGCGAGCGCGAGATTCTGGTCTCGCAGCTCGAGACGCTGTCGGAGTCCTGCGACTCCGGCACCAAGGTCGTCGTGCTCGGCCACGTCAACGACATCGCGCTCTATCGCGCGTTGATGGCGCGCGGCGTCAGCGACTATATAGTGGCGCCGATCGACGTGCTCGGCTTCATCGCCCGCATCTCGGATCTCTACAACAACAGCGCGGAGGCGCTCGGACGCATCGTCGCGATCGCCGGCGCCAAGGGCGGCGTCGGCGCCTCCTGCGTCGCGCATAATGTCGCCTGGTCGATCGCGCGCGCGCTGCAGATGCAGACCGTTGTCGCCGATCTCGATCTTCCATTCGGCACTGCGGGGCTCGACTTCAATCAGGACCCGCCGCAGGGCGTCGCGGAGGCGGTCTTCGCGCCGGATCGCGTCGACGCAAATCTCATCGACCGGCTGCTGTCGAAATGCAGCGATCAACTGAGCCTGCTCGCTGCGCCTGCGACCGTCGATCGCCTCTATGATCTGCCGGAGACCGCTTTCGACGCGATCATCGACACGCTGCGCGCGACCGCGCCCTGCACCGTGCTCGACGTTCCGCATCAATGGTCCGCCTGGACGAAGCGCGTGCTGATCGGCGCCGACGAGGTGGCGATCGTCGCGGCGCCGGATCTCGCCAATCTGCGCAACGCCAAGACTCTCATCGATTCGCTGCGCGTCGCGCGCCAGAACGACTCGCCGCCCAAACTCGTCTTGAATTTCGTCGGCGTTCCGCGGCGACCGGAAATCGCAGTGGCGGACTTCGCCAAGGCGATCGAAATGGAGCCGTCGGCGATCATTCCCTTCGACCCGAAGCTGTTCGGAGCCGCCTCCAACAATGGGCAGATGATCGCCGAAGTCGACGCCGGCGCGAAGATCATCGAGCAATTCGACTTGCTCGGCCGTGAGCTCACGGGTCGCGCCGTGAGCCGCAAGATCAAGAGCGGATTACTCGCGCCGCTGCTCGATCGTTTGTCGCGAAAGCTGGCCGGCTGATCGGCGGCGAATAGGCGTTACGAGGAGATCGCATGTTCGGAAAGCGGACAAACGTCGGAACGGCGCAGGCAGGGCCAGCCCGGCCAGCGCAACAGCAGCCGACGCAGGCGAGCAAGGCTCCGGCTGCGGCTGCGCCGGAATCCTCGAATGCCGTGGTGGCGGTGGCCGCCCCCGAGCAGAAGCGCTCGGAGCAATATTACGTCACCAAGAGCATGATCTTCGGCGCGCTCATAGAAGCGATCGATCTCGCGCAGCTCTCCAAATTGGAGCCGGAGAGCGCCCGCGACGAGATCCGCGACATCGTCAATGAGATCGTCGCGATCAAGAATGTCGTCATGTCGATCTCCGAGCAGGAGGAGCTGCTCGAGGATATTTGCAACGACGTGCTCGGCTATGGTCCGCTCGAGCCGCTGCTCATGCGCGACGACATCGCCGATATCATGGTCAATGGCGCGGCGAAGACCTATATCGAGGTGGGCGGCAAGATTCAGCTCACCAACATCAGATTCCGCGACAATTCGCAGTTGATGAACATTTGTCAGCGCATCGTCAGTCAGGTCGGACGCCGCGTCGACGAATCCTCGCCGATCTGCGACGCGCGCCTTCTCGACGGCTCGCGCGTCAACGTCATCGCGCCGCCTCTGGCGATCGACGGGCCCGCGCTCACCATTCGTAAATTTCGCAAGGACAAGCTCACTCTCGATCAGCTCATCCGCTACGCCTCGATCTCGCCCGAAGGCGGCGAGGTGTTGAAGATCATCGGCCGCGTGCGCTGCAACGTCCTGATCTCGGGCGGCACGGGCTCGGGCAAGACGACTTTGCTCAACTGCCTCACCAATTCCATCGACACCGACGAGCGCGTGATCACCTGCGAGGACGCGGCGGAGTTGCAGCTTCAGCAGCCGCATGTGGTGCGCTTGGAGACGCGCCCGCCAAATCTCGAGGGGCAAGGCGCGGTGACGATGCGCGACCTCGTCAAGAACTGCCTGCGCATGCGTCCAGAACGCATCATCGTCGGCGAGGTGCGCGGACCGGAGGCCTTCGATCTTCTGCAGGCGATGAACACGGGCCATGACGGCTCGATGGGCACTCTGCACGCCAACTCGCCGCGCGAGGCGCTCGGCCGTCTCGAATCCATGATCACAATGGGCGGATTCTCGCTGCCGGCGAAGACGATCCGCGACATGATCGTCACTTCGATCGACATTATCGTGCAGGCGGCGCGCCTGCGCGACGGCTCGCGTCGCATCACCCATATCACTGAGGTGCTCGGTCAGGAGGCGGATGTCGTCACGCTGCAGGATCTCTTCGTCTATGAGATCATCGGCGAGGACGCCAATGGACGAATCATCGGCCGCCATCGCTCGACCGGAGTCGGCCGGCCGCGCTTCTGGGAGCGGGCGCGCTATTACGGCGAGGAGAACCGGCTCGCGGCGGCGCTCGACGCCGCCACGGTCATCGACGACGGAAACTAGGCGTGGGACCAGCCATGGATCGACAATCACTGTTTTCCGCCGCTCTCGTCATGATCGCCGTCGGCGGAGTGATGTACGCATTCGTGTATCCCTATCTCTCCGGCGAAATCCACGCGCAGAAGCGGACGGCGGCGCTGATGTCGTCGTCCGAGCGTCGTCGCGACGCGCGCAATGGCGATCCCGTGAAGCGGCGCAAGCTGATTCAGGAAAGCCTCAAGGACGTCGAGACGAAGAAAAAGGCGAGAGTGTCGCTCGAGCAGCGTATCGTTCAGGCGGGACTGTCGACGACGCGCCCGATTTTTCTTCTCGCCTCCGCCGCCTTCGGCCTTGTCATCGCGTTCGTCGTCTTCGTGTTCAATTCCGATCCGCTCGTCGCGCTCGGCGCGGGCGTCGTCGCCGGCGTCGGCGTTCCGCATTGGCTGCTGGGTTTTCTGGCGCGGCGGCGCATCGCCAAATTCATCGCCGAATTTCCCGGCGCCGTCGATATCATCATTCGCGGCGTCAAGGCCGGCCTGCCGGTCGCGGACTGCTTTCGCATGATCGCGGGCGAGGCGCCGGAGCCCGTGCGCAGCGAGTTCCGACAGATCGTCGAATCGCAGACGATCGGCCTTTCGATCGGCGAGGCGACGGAGCGCTTCGCCGAACGCGTTCCGGTCGCCGAGGCGTCCTTCTTCTCGATCGTCATCAGCCTTCAGCAGAAGGCCGGCGGCAATCTCTCCGAGGCGCTCAGCAATCTCGCCGGCGTGCTGCGCGAGCGAAAGAAGATGAAGGCGAAGGTGCGCGCCATGTCGGCGGAGGCCAAGGCGTCGGCCGGCATCATCGGCAGCCTTCCCTTTCTCGTCGGCCTCGTCGTCTGGTTCACCAATCCTGCCTATATCAGCGTGCTTTTCACTACGACGGTCGGTAACATCATCATAGGTGCGAGCCTGCTCTGGATGGCGATCGGAGTCTTCATCATGCAGAAGATGATCGATTTCGATATTTGAGCGGCGCGAACGAGGCGAGCGAGAGGTCGGGTGCTATGGAGGAGATCGTCAAATTCGTGACCAATGGGCGGCTGGTGTTCAGCGTCCTCGTCGCAATGTCGGTCATCGCCACGATCTGGTCGCTGGGGGCGACTTTCCTGCAGAGCGACACATTGGCCAAGCGCATGAAGAGCGTCGCCAATGAGCGCGAGCGCATCAGGGCGCGCGAGCGCGCGGCGGCCAAGGCGGACGGCGGCGGCCTGCGGCATCAGCCCAAGCAATATATGAAGAATGTCGTCGACCGCTTCTCATTGTCGACATGGCTCAACACCGACGACGCGAAGCTGCGCCTGGCCTCGGCCGGCTATCGTGGCCCGCAGGCGGAAGTGACCTTTCTGTTCTTCCGTCTGGTGACGCCGATCGCCTTCGCTCTGTTCGCCGTGTTCTATCTCGTCGTGCTCGATGATTCCGATTGGCCGATGCTCACCAAAGCGGGAATCGTGATCTTCGCGACCTATCTCGGCGTGAAGGCGCCCGAGCTGTTCATCAGCAATACGATCGCCAAGCGGCAGCAGAACATGCGCATCGCCTTTCCGGATGCGCTCGATCTGATGTTGATCTGCGTCGAATCCGGCATGTCGGTCGATCACGCTTTTCGCAAGGTGGGGCAGGAGATCGGCGTGCGCTCGGCGGCGCTCGCCGAGGAATTCGCGCTGGCGACGGCCGAGCTCTCCTATCTGCCGGATCGCCGTCAAGCCTATCAGAATCTGACGGCGCGCACCGGCCTCGAAAGCGTGAAGCAGATTTCCACCGTGCTCATTCAGGCTGAGAAATACGGCACTCCGCTCGGCCGCGCGCTGCGCGTGACGGCGCAGGAGAGCCGCGACATGCGCATGGCCGAGGCCGAGCGCAAGGCGGCCGCGCTGCCGCCCAAGCTCACCGTTCCGATGATCGTCTTCTTTTTGCCGGTGCTGATGGTCGTCGTTATGGCGCCGGCCATTATTCAGGTGATGGCGCAGAGCTGGTGAGCGCGCCGAGCTTGGCGCGCGGCGCCGATGTCTCGGCGCTCTTCCGCTTGTCGCGGGCGCTGTAGCTCTGAATCTCGCGCCAGCTGTTCGATTGCGCGATCATCTGGCGGATCGAGGCGACATTGGCCGCCGCGTCGATCGGCGTGAGATCATGGCGCGACCAGCGCTCCGCCTCCTCGAACTTGCCCTGGAGAGCGAGCACGAGCGCCAGATTTTGCCGCACGCGCATGTCGGCGGCGGGCTGCGCGGCGGCCAGCATCAATGTGCTCTCGGCCTGCGGCAATTGCTTGGAGAGCGCGTAGGAGAGCCCGAGATTGGAGAGAACCTTCGGATCATTGGGCTTGATCTTCAAAGCCGTCTGATAATAGTCGCGCGCCTCGTCGTGATTGCCGAGCTGATCGGCGATCGAGCCCTGCGCGGACAACACCGACCAGTCAGGCCGTTCCGGCGTATGGGACCGCGACAGCACATCGGCGGCTTCGCGCAGACGTCCGGCGTCGGCGAGCGATTTGCCATAGGCGCCGAGGATGGCGAGGTCTTCCGGATAGCGAATGGCGAGACCCTGCAGCACGGCGACGGCCTGCGCATTGCGGTCGAGCGCATGCAGCGCCTTCGCATAGGTCAGAGCGACGGACTTGTTCTTGGGGTCGGCCTCATAGCGACGGCCCCATTCTTCGGCGAAGCGTCGAAGCTGGGCGTCGTCGGTCGGCATTTCCACGCGCCTCGAGGCGCCGATCGAGCCGGTGACGTCGGAGAGCGGCTGCGTGCAGCCGCCGAGCGTGAGCAGGGCGCAGATCGCGAGGGCGCGGGGCGCGCCGAGGCGGCGCGTCTCGACGAAATGTGGCGGGAGCATCGGGCGACCCCTCTCTTGCGGTTGAACCGTCTGGGTCGAGCAATAAATCGTTAACCTTGCCGCTTCCTTAACGCGCGCGCTCGGCGATCCTTCGGTCGAGCTCGCCGAGATCGCCGCGCCATTGCTCGAGCGCGAAGCCGAGAGCGAAGACATGCTCGACCCGCTCGACCGTCAGGCTGCGCAGGATCCCTTCGGCGCGCAGCGTGGCGATTTCCTGCGAATAAGAGTCGAAGGCGGTCTCCAGCGTCTCGGTCGCCGCGGGGGCGCGCGCGCTCGTCAGCGCCGCGCCACAGTCGAGAAGATGCGCGGCGGCGGCTTCGGCGATTTTTGCGAGCGGCGCCTCGAGGCGCGGGCGCAGCGTCTCGGGCAGGGGAATGACCGCCGCGCGGCCGATCATCACGAGGTCGTGCCGCATGCGCAGCAGCGCGCGCAGCAGAGGCGCGAGATCGGGCTCGGCGTTGAGGAAGGCGATCCGCTCGTGTCGCGCTTCCTGCTCCATTTTATCGAAGCGGGCGAAGGCGTCGCCGACGCCGCGCTGCAGCTCCCGGATCGCTTCCGGGTCCTGCGGCTGCGCGCAGCTCGAAAACAGCAGGGGAAGGGACTTGGCCATGACCGCGAGCATGTCGGCGGCCGCGTCCAGCGCCAGCAGGCGCGCGCGGGCGGGGAAGACGAGATGAGACACGACGAGCGCGACCGCGCCGCCGAGCGCGACCTCGAGCACGCGGTCATAGGCCGAATGAAAGGCCGTGACATGGGTGATCGTCGGCGCGAGCACGACGATGACGCCGGTCGCCGGCGCGACGGAGAAGCGCGGGGTCAGCGCCGAGAGCAGAGCGAGCGGCGCTATGGCGAGGCCGAGCAGGCCGAGCAGCGCGAGCTCATCGGCGCCGGGAACGAAATTGGAGACGAGCCCGGCGTAGATCGCGCCGCCCAGCGTGCCGAAGGAATAGTCGATCGTCGCCTTGACCGAGCGGCCGACGCTCATTTGCGTGAGGATGACGGCCGTCAGCACGGCCCATAAAATCATGGGCGTGCCGAGGAGGCGCCCGATTCCGAGCGTCGCCACCGCGGCGATGGTGATCCGCGCGCCGAGCGCGAGCTGGGCGCGATAATGGGAGAGCGGGCCGATTTCCATGCGGGCTCCTATAACGTCTTCGTGTCCTTCGTGTCTTAGTGGTAGAAAAGTCACAAAGACACGAAGGAACTCGAAAGAGGATGACGATGAGCCGATTGGAGGACTGGACGGCGGAAGCGACGCCGATCGATTTCGTCGATAAGGAGAGCTGGCCGATACTCGCCGAGACGCTGCCGCCGGCGATCGCCGCCTTTGCGCGCGCCTGCGGTTTCGACGGCAAGGCCGGCGCGCATCTGCTCGCGCCGGGGCCGGAGGGCGCGCCGGCGATCGTTCTGTTCGGCGTCGAGGCGGCGGGAGCGCGCCATCGCGATCCCTTCCTCCCCGGCAAGCTCGCGACGCTGCTGCCGCCCGGCCTCTATCGGCTGCGGGAGGGCGTCTCCGACTCTTATGCGGCGGCGCTCGCCTTTCTGCTCGGCGGCTATTCCTTCTCGCATTATGTCGCGCCGAAAAAGCAGCGCCCGCGCCTCTGCGCGCCGCAGGACGCCGATCGCGCGCGCATAGAGCGCGTCGCCGCGGCGCTCTGCTTCGGCCGCGATCTCGTCAACACGCCGGCCAATGATCTGGGGCCGGAGGCGCTGGCCGAGGCGGCGTTGGCGCTCGCCGCGCGGCACGGGGCGCAGGCGCGCGTCATCACCGGCGATGCGCTGCTGTCGGAAAATTTCCCGCTCATCCATGCGGTCGGCCGCGCGGCGGCGCAGGCGCCGCGGCTCGTCGACATCGCCTTCGGGCCGGAAGAAGCGATGAAAGTGACGCTCGTCGGCAAGGGCGTCTGTTTCGACAGCGGCGGCCTCGACATCAAGCCGAGCAGCGCCATGCTGCTGATGAAGAAGGATATGGGCGGCGCCGCCACGGCGCTGGCGCTCGCCGATATTCTGATGGGCTCCGGCGCTCCCCTGCGTCTGCGCGTGCTCGTCCCGATCGTCGAGAACGCCATTTCCGCGGACGCCATGCGGCCCGGCGACATCTATCCGAGCCGCAAGGGGCTCTCCGTCGAGATCGGCAATACGGATGCGGAAGGGCGCCTCATTCTCGCCGACGCTCTGGCGCTCGCCGCCGAGGAGGAGCCGGACCTCATCCTGGATTTCGCCACGCTGACCGGCGCCGCGCGCGTCGCGCTCGGCCCGGAGCTGCCGGCCTTCTATACGGGAGACGACGCTCTGGCGCTGGAGATCGAGACCTATGGCCGCAAGCTCGGCGATCCGGTGTGGCGCCTGCCGCTGTGGGACCCTTATGATTCGCAGCTCGACGGCAGAGCGTCGAACCTCGTGAATGTGTCGTCGAGCGCCCACGCCGGCTCGATCACCGCGGCGCTGTTCTTGCGCCGCTTCGTCGCAAAGCCCGAGAAATGGGCGCATTTCGATCTCTTCGCCTGGAACCCTTCCGCCGAGCCCGGACGGCCCGAAGGCGGCGAGATCCAGACGGCGCGACTGCTGGCCGAACTGATCGAGGAGCGCGCTGCACGTTGGAGCGTGAAGACATGAGCGACGGCTTCGACAAGCGGCTGACGCCGGCGCGGCCTGATCTCGCCGCGCGTCATCTCGAGGGCAAGGTCGAGGCGGCGCGCTTCGTCGACGGCCGCCGCATGCAGGTGAAGGAGGGCGTCGCCGATCTGAAGCGCGAGCCGCGGCCGGATGCGCGGCTCGACACGCAGGCGCTCTATGGCGAGACGGTCATTGTCTATGACGATGAGGAGGGCTGGTCCTGGGTCCAGCTCGAGCGCGATTTCTATGTCGGCTGGATCGCCGCCAATCTGCTGTGGAGCCGGATCGAGACGCCGACGCATCGCGTCTGCGTTCCGCGCACCTTTGTTTTTCCGCGCCCTGAGATCAAGGACCCGCCCTTGCTCGCTCTGCCGCTCGGCGCGGAAGTGGAGATCGTCGGCGAGCGCGACAAATTCCTGATCGAGGCCGGCGGCGGCTTCCTCTATCGCCCGCATCTGACGCCGCGCGAGGCGCGCGTCGCCGATTTCGTCGCTGTGGCGGAGAGCCTGATCGGCGCGCCCTATCTCTGGGGCGGCAAGAGCTGGCTCGGCGTCGATTGCTCCGGCCTGGTGCAGACGTCTCTGGCCATGGCCGGCGTCGCGGCGCCGCGCGACACCGATCTGCAGGAGAAATCGCTCGGCCGCGCGCTGGAGGAGGGGGAGTCTTTGCGCCGTGGCGATCTCGTCTTCTGGAAAGGGCATGTCGGCATCATGCAGGACGAAGCGCGCCTGCTGCACGCCAACGCCTTTCATTTGCAGGTCGCGAGCGAGCCCTTCGCGCCGGCGCGGGCGCGCATTCTGGCCTCTGGCTCGGCGGTGACCAGCGTGCGGCGGCTCGAGAATTGACAGTAAGGTAGTTTCCCTTACTTTATGGACTTCAGGCTCGGAAGGAAGTCCATGGGCGCGCTCACCGTCACCGCCAAAGGACAGGTCACGCTGCGCAAAGATCTGTTGAAGCATCTCGGCGTTCGGCCCGGCGAGCAGATCGAGGTCGAGGCGCTTCCGGACGGGCGTGTCGAGATTCGGGCGGCGCGTCCCGGCGGCAAGATGTCGGAGGTCTTCGACCTGCTGAAGCGCGAGAACGCTCCGTCCTTGTCGATCGAGGAGATGAACGAAATCGCCGCGCGCGGCTGGGCCAGAAAGAGATGAAGATCACGGCGGACACCAATGTGCTCGTCCGCGCGCTCACCGGCGACGACGCGCGGCAGAGCGCTCGCGCGCGTGAAGAGCTCGCAGGGGCGCAGATCGTGGCCTTGACGCTGCCGGCTCTGTGCGAATTGGTCTGGGTGCTCTCGCAAGGCTACAAAATTCCCTCGGCCGAGATCGTGGAGGCGATCCGACGTCTGATGAATACGGCGACTGTGGCTGTGAACCGACCGGCCGCCGAAGCGGGGCTCGCCATGCTCGACGCCGACGGCGTCGTCGCCTATGAAGGACGTTGGCTCGGGGCCGAGTGCTTCTCGACCTTCGACGAGAAGGCGACGAAACTGTTGAAAGAGCGAGGCGAGCCGGTTCGCTTCCTGTCTTAGTGTCTTTTCATGTTTCATAGACACATGAAAAGACACTAAGCTTTTGTCTCGACGCGTTTCCAACGCCGAACCGGCGTCCGCTTCGCCTGGAAACGCTCTAGGCCGTCACGAGAGTCGACCATGCCCGAGCCGCTCTATCTCGAGGATCTCTTCGTCGAGCAGCGCTTTCGCGCCGGGCCGCTCGCGGTGACGACCGAAGAGATCAAAGCTTTCGCGACGAAATTCGATCCGCAGCCCTTTCATCTCGACGAGGCCGCGGCGATAAGCAGCCTGTTCGGCGAATTGGTGGCGAGCGGCTGGCACACCGCCTCGCTCACCATGCGGCTGCTGACGCAATGCGCGCCCTTCGCCGGCGGGCTGATCGGCGTCGGCGGCAAGGTCGAGTGGCTGCGGCCGGTGCGGCCGGGCGATCTTCTGAGCGTCGAGGCGACGATCCTGCGCATTCTGTCCTCGAAATCGCGGGACGATCGCGGAATGATCAAAATGCGCGTCGTCACATCCAATCAGCGCGGCGAATCCGTGCAACTGCTGGACGCCAATGTGCTCGCCTTCCGGCGGCCGGCGAGCCCCTGACGCTCAGCCCCGGCGCTCCAGCAGAGCGATGATCTTTTCCGCCCATTCGAGAGGCGTTCCGTCCGGCGTCACGCGGAGATCATAGATCTGCGGCGGCGTGAATAGTCTGTTCGTGTCCTCGAAACGGCCTTTGGCGATCCTGTCGACGAAAATCGTGAAATCGGTTCCGAAGGCGGCCCTCGTTTCCGGCGTCGGGCAGATGAAATCGGCGATGGCGGTATGGCCGGATCCGACGACGCAATCGCACAGCCAGCCCATGCGCCGCGCATGCTCGATCCGGTCCGCGAGCGAGAAGCCGAGATCAGGCTCGAGATTGGCGCGGACCTCGTCGGCGTTGAACAGAACGGCGTTCAATCGGGGAGCGAGAATGGTCGCGAGCGTCGTCTTTCCGGCGCCGGGCAGGCCCATGATCAATATTTTTCGTGCGGCGTGGAGCGTCATGTATGCTCGACTTTCGCCGGTTCTATTTGACCTTCTGAAAGGCGCGCAGCAGCCGCCGCAAGGCGATGAGGCCGGAGGCGCGGGTCGGATCATAGCTCGGATTGCCGCCGGAAAAGCCGGTCGCATAATCCGAGACGACGGCGACGGCCGCAAAGGGCAATGCGAAGCGCTTGGCGAGGATCGCCTCGGGCGCGAGCGACATGCCGAGCGCGTCGGCGCCGAGCAAACGGGCCATTTTCACTTCGGCCGGCGTCTCGAAGCTCGGACCGGAGAACCACATGAGAACGCCCTCATGCAGCGTCACCCCGGCGCTGGCGCTGGCCTGCTTGAGACGCCGCAGCAGCCTTTTGTCATAGGCGCCGTTCATATTCACGAAATTTTGCCCCGCGGCGCCGATCAGCGGATTCAAGCCGCTGAAATTGATGTGGTCGGTCACGCCGATGATGGAGGAGGGTTGAAAATCGGCGTTGGTCGAGACGGCGAAGCCGGTGGACAGCAGCGCTCGGACGTTCAAATGCGTCACTGTCTCGATGGGCGAGGACATAAGGCTCGGGTCGCCGCTGTCGTAGAACTCCGTGCGGCCCTTCAGGAACAGCATGGGCGCGCCTTCGACGACGCCGATCACGATCTCGCCGCCCTCGATCTCCGGAAATCCGGGGAGATCGGAATAGGGAATGGCGACGGCCTGCTCGCCTATGTCGGCGGCGGCGAGAAATTCGCGTCCGAGCACGACCGCGGTTTCGATCGGCCCCAGAGGGTTGCGCGCGCCGATGATGTCGGCCGCGTCCCGTGCGCGAGTGGTCATGAATCGCCTCGAAATGATTCGAATCGTCGCCGCGGAGTGTGACGAAGCGGCGGCTTCGCTGCAAGAGCGAGCGTCGCTTTCATGCGCTCACTCGGCCTAGAGTGTTTTCGAGCGAAGTGGGAACCGGTTCGCGTGAAGAAAACACGACCGAACAAGGAGATATAGAGTCATTCCGGTTCAATCTGAACCGGAATGACTCTAGAGCGCTTTCCGATCGAACGGAATCGTTCGATCGATCAGAATTCGCTCCAATGAAAGAAAGCGAGAGCGCCATCCGATCCTACTGGATCGGATGGCGCTCTAGTCGCCCTGATGCGGCTCGGCCTCGATGCGGAAGGCGGCGGCGAAGAGGGCGCGCGTGTAATCGCTCTTGGGCGCGGCGAACACCTCCACCGCCGGGCCTTCCTCCACCACTCTGCCGTAGCGCATCACGATGAGATGCGCCGCGAGCGATTTCACCACTTTGAGATCATGGCTGATGAAGAGATAGGCGAGCTGGTGCTTGGCCTGCAATTCGCGCAAGAGATCGACGATCTGCGCCTGCACCGACATGTCGAGCGCCGAGGTCGGCTCGTCGAGGACGATGAATTTCGGCTTCAGCACAATGGCGCGGGCGATAGCGATGCGCTGGCGCTGGCCGCCCGAGAATTCATGCGGATAGCGATCCATCATGGCGGGATCGAGCCCGGTCTCGGCCAGCGCCTGGGCGACGATCTCGCGCGTCTCCTCGAAGGAGAGATCGCGCATCTGGACGCCGAGGCCCTCGGCGACAATCTCGGCGACCGACATGCGCGGCGACAGCGAGCCATAGGGGTCCTGGAAGACGATCTGCATGTCGCGGCGCAGCGGGCGCATTTCCTTGACGGTCTTCGCGTCTATGCGTTCGCCGAGATAGAGGATCGGCCCCTCGGAGCGGATGAGCCGCAGCAGAGCGAGGCCGAGCGTCGTCTTGCCGGAGCCCGATTCGCCGACGACGCCGACCGTCGAGCCGCGCCGAACGGCCAGAGTGACGCCGTCCACGGCCTTGATATGGCCGACGGTGCGGCGCAGGAAGCCGCGCTTGATGGGAAACCAGACCTTGAGATCATTGGCGGCGACGAGAACGGGCTCGTTCTCATCCTCCACCGGCGGCGCGCCTTTCGGCTCGGCGGCGAGCAGCGCCTTGGTGTAGGGATGCTCGGGCGCCGAAAAAACCTTCTCGACATCGCCCTTCTCGACGATACGGCCATGCTGCATCACGCAGACATCGTCGGCGAAGCGCCGCACGAGGCCGAGATCATGAGTGATGAAGAGCATGGCCATGCCATAGGTCTTCTGCACGCGCTCTAGAAGGGCGAGAATCTGCGCCTGCACAGTGACGTCGAGCGCCGTCGTCGGCTCGTCGGCGATGAGCAGGTCCGGCCGATTGGCGAGCGCCATGGCGATCATCACGCGCTGGCGTTGGCCGCCCGACAATTGATGCGGAAAGGCGGCAAGGCGTTCCGACGGATTCGGAATGCCGACCTCGCCGAGCAGCTCGACGACGCGGGCGCGGATCTTTTCCGCTCCGCGCGCGCCATGCAGCTCGAGGATCTCGCCGATCTGCTGCTCGATCGTCTGCAGCGGATTGAGCGAGGTCATCGGCTCCTGGAAGACCATTGTGATCTTCGCGCCGCGAATGGCGCGCAGCCGCGCGTCCGAGAGCTTCAAAATGTCGTCGCCGGCGAAGGCGATGCTTCCCGACGGATGAATCGCCGACGGCGGCAGCAGCCGCACGATGGAGAGCGCGGTGATGGATTTGCCGGAGCCCGACTCGCCGACGAGCGCCAGCGTGCGCCCGCGCTCGACCGAGAAGGAGACTTTATCGACGGCGAGCGTCTCCTTGCCGCCTTGCGAGAAGGCGATGGAGAGGTCGCGGACGTCGAGGAGGGGGGGCGGCGAAATCGTCTCTCCGGTCATTCGAACCTGCGAAGCCTCGATAATCTGCTGGACTTGGGCGTTGCCGGGACGAAGCTTTTCAGTCCCTCGGAAAGCCTCTTCATTGCGCTGTGGTCCGGCGTGAAGAACGGTTGCTCGCATGGGCGCCGGCCACCGCGGGGCTCGGCGCCGGTCGCCCGGCGCGCCCTATTTTTTTCGCGGGTCGTCATGTGGGTCGATATAGACGAGGTCGAAAGGACCAACTGCCGCGACCTGAATAATCGTTTCCTCGTCGCCGGTCCATACATAGTGTGGATCGTTCGCCGGCAGCAGCAGCAAAGACCCCGCGTCGAGCTTCTTACCTTTCGATTTCTCGACCTTCTCGCCCATGCCGCTCCACATGGAGCCGCTCAGGACCGTGACCGATTCGAAAACCGGATGGGTGTGCGGCGGCACGAGGTAGTTCGGGGGAAATTTGACGCGCAGAATGAACAGGCCGGGCTTCGACGGATCGCCATAGACGACGACGGTCTGACCGCCGTTCGGAAACGCCGCGTCGTCCTTGAATATGATTTCGTCCCGAGTCAGCTCTGCTGCGCCGCCGCCCGCGACGGTTTGCGCGAAGGCCGGGGCGGTCAGCGCGATCAATGCGGCGGTGATAAGAGCTCTTGTCATTGCGAGATTCCATCCTTCAGGTCGGATCGACAAATTCCCCTTGGCTCCGGTGCCCGGAAGCCGACGCGTCGTCGGACTTTCACCGGAATGTCTTTCTCGGGTCGAAGGCGTCGCGCACCGCTTCGCCGATGAACACCAGAAGCGAGAGCATCAGCGCGATGATGACGAAGCCGGTGAGGCCGAGCCAGGGCGCCTGGAGATTTGATTTGCCCTGCAGCAGCAATTCGCCGAGCGACGGCGAGCCCGGCGGCAGGCCGAACCCTAAGAAGTCGAGCGAGGTCAGCGTCGTGATCGAGGAATTGAGCACGAAGGGCAGAAAGGTCAAGGTCGCGACTGTCGCATTGGGCAGAAGATGGCGCGTGATGATGCGGAAATTGGAGAGGCCGAGCGCGCGGGCGGCGTTCACATATTCGAAATTGCGCGCCCGCAAAAATTCCGCGCGCACCACATGCACCAGCGACACCCAGGAGAACAGCAGCAATATTCCGAGCAGCACGAAGAAGCCCGGCGCCAGAAAGGAGGAGACGATGATGAGCAGATAGAGCTGCGGCAGCGACGACCACACTTCGATGAAGCGCTGGAAAACGAGATCGACCCACCCTCCGAAAAAGCCCTGCACGGCGCCCGCGGCGACGCCGACGATGGAGGAGATGCTCGCCAGAATGAGGCCGAACAGCACCGATAGTCGGAAACCATAGAGCAGACGCGCGACGACATCGCGGCCTTGATCGTCGGTGCCGAGCCAGTTCCATTCGATCGCCGAGCAGCCGAGATGCGCTTTCTCCGGCCCGAGCTTCTTGGCCGCGGCAGCATCGCATTGCGCCTTGGAGAGCATCCATGTCGGCGGCGAGGGCGCAGGCGTCGGCAGATCGAGATTATGCGTGTCGTAGGAATAGCGAACCGGCGGCCAGATGATCCAGCCATTCGCGTCGATCTCCTTCTCGATCGTCGGATCGCGATAGTCCGTGCGCGCGAGAAAGCCGCCGAATTTCTCTTCCGGATAATCCTTGAGGATGGGGAAGAGCAGCTCGCCCTTGTAATAGGCGAGCACAGGCTTGTCATTGGCGATGAAGTTCGACGCCAGCGATAGCAGGAAGAGGGTCATGAAGACAAAGAAGGACCAATAGCCTCTGGAATTGGCCCTGAAATTCTGCAGCCGGCGGCGATCGATCGGTCGCAGGCGCAACAGTCCGCCGTCGGGAATCTCCGGCGCGAGCTTCATCATCGGGACAGGGACGCTGGTCTCGTTCATCGGTCAGACCTCACGCGTCTCGAAATCGATGCGCGGATCGATCCATGTGTAGGTGAGGTCCGAGAGGAGATTCACCACGAGGCCGAGCAGAGCGAAAATATAGAGATTGGCGAACACCACTGGATAATCGCGATTGACGATGGATTCGTAGGAGAGATAGCCGAGCCCGTCGAGCGAGAAGATGGTCTCGATCAGCACCGAGCCGGTGAGAAAGGCGTGCACGAAGGCGCCCGGAAAGCCGGAGACGACGATGAGCATGGCGTTGCGGAACACATGGCCATAGAGCACGCGATTCTCGGTCAGGCCCTTCATCCGCGCCGTCTGCACATATTGCTTACGGATCTCGTCGAGGAAGGAGTTTTTGGTCAGAAAGGTCTGCGTCGCGAAGGCGCCGAGCGTCATGGCGAGCACGGGCAGACATATGTGCCAGAAATAATCGCCGACCTTGCCGATGAGCGACAGCTCGGCGAAATTCTCCGATGTCAGTCCGCGGAGCGGAAATATCTGCCAGAAGGAGCCGCCGGCGAAGAGCACGATGAGCAGCATGGCGAAGAGAAAGCTCGGTATCGCATAGCCGATGATGACGAGATTGGAGGTCCAGGAGTCGAAGCGCTCGCCGTCGCGCACGGCTTTGGCGATGCCGAGCGGTATGGAGACGGAATAGGAGATGAGCGTCATCCACAGGCCGAGCGACATGGAGACGGGGAGCTTCTCGCCGATGAGCTTCAGCACGCTCTCGTCGCGAAAATAGCTGCGGCCGAAGTCGAAGACCGCGTAATTCTTCACCATCAGCAGGAAGCGTTCCCAGGCCGGCTTGTCGAAGCCGAACTGCTTTTCCAGTTCGGCGATGAATTTGGGATCGAGCCCCTGCGCGCCGCGATATTTGGAGGCGCCTTCCGCGCCGGCGCCGGGCGTCGCCGCGCCGCCGCGGCCGACATCGCCGCCGCCGCCGGAAAAGCGCGAGGTCGCGCCCATGTCATAGCCCTGCAGCTGCGCGATGACGCGCTCGACCGGGCCGCCCGGCGCAAATTGCACGATGGCGAAGGAGATGAGCATGATGCCGAGGATCGTCGGGATCATCAGCAGCAGGCGTCGCAGAATATAAGCTGCCATATTGGTTCAGCGCCCCGCATAGTTGATCTTGCGCGCCTTGGCGTCGTCCCACCACCATGTCGCGGCTATGCCCGTGTCGAAGCGCGGATAGCGCTCGGGGCGGCCGAACACGTCCCAATGGGCGATCCAATGCGTCGGCTTGTAGTAATGCGGAATCCAATATTGGCCGGCGATCAGCACGCGGTCCAGCGCGCGGCAGATTGCCGCGAGCTCCTCGCGCGAGGTCGCGACCAGCGCCTTCTCGATCAGCGCGTCGACGACCGGATCGGCGACGCCGATGACATTCTGCGAGCCCTTGGTGTGCGCGGCCTCGGAGCCGAACATGATGCGCAGCTCCTCGCCCGGCGAATAGGCGATGCGCACGCGCTCCATGATCACGTCATAGTCGTGATCGTCGAGCCGGGATTTATATTGCGCGGCGTCGACGATGCGCATTCGGGCGTTGACGCCGATCAGCTTCAAATTCTTGATGAAGGGCTGCGTGTGCCGCTCGAACATGCTGGTGTTGTAGAGGAACTCGAATTCGAGCGGCTTGCCGTCGGGCAGGCGCAGCAGGCCGTCCTTGCGCGTGCAGCCGGCCTCGGTCAAGAGATCGACGGCCTTGCGCAAGAGATTGCGATCCTGTCCCGAACCATCCGACACCGGCGGCTGGAACGGCGCCTCGAATGCTTCCTTGGGCAGTCGATCGCGGAACGGCTCGAGCAGAGCGAGCTCGGACGGCGTCGGAAGCCCTACGGCCTCGAGATCGGAATTCTCGAAATAGGAGCTCGTGCGCTTATACGAGTCGTACATGAGATTATGGTTGGTCCATTCGAAATCGAATGCGTAGCCGAGCGCCTTACGCACGCGCGGGTCCTTGAACACCGGCCGGCGGATGTTCATGAACCAACCCTGCGTTCCCGATATGTTGTAATCGGGAATTTCCTCGCGCTTCACGCGTCCGTCGCGAAAGGCCGGGAAATCATAGCCTGTCGCCCATATGGCGGAGGTGAATTCCTCATGCACGGTGAACGCGCCGGCCTTGAAGGCTTCGAAGGCGACATTGCGGTCGCCATAATAGTCGAAGCGGATCACCTCGAAATTGGCCTGGCCGACATTGACGGGCAGATCCTTGGCCCAATAGTCCGGCACACGCTGGAAGGAGATGTAGCGGCCGGGATCGATCGGACCGAGCTTATAGGCCGAGGAGCCGAGCGGCGGCTCGAGCGAGGTCTCGTTGAATTTATGCTTGCTGTAATAGGCTTTGGAGAAGATCGGCTGGCTGGCGACGATGATCGGCAGATCGCGCGCGCGGCCGGGCGCGAATTTCACCACGAGAACGTCATCCACCTGCGCCGTGGCGCTGACGAGATCGCGCAGCGATTGCGAGATCATCGGATGGCCCTCGGCCTTCAGAATGTCGAGCGAGAAGGCGACGTCATGGGCGGTGAGGCGCGAGCCGTCGTGAAAGCGCGCTTCTTTGCGCAGGAAGAATGTATAGGTGAGCTTGTCGGCGGAAATGCGCACCTTCTCCGCGACGAGCCCATAGAGCGCGTCGCGCTCGTCGAGGCTGCCGGCCATCAGCGTGTCATAGACGAGGCCGACGCCGGCGGCCGGATTGCCGCGCAAAATATACGGGTTCAGCGAGTCGTAGCTGTTTTTTTCCGGCGGCGGCGGCTCCATCACCAGCGTTCCGCCCTTGGGCGCGCTCGGATTCACATAGGCGAAATGCGGAAAATCCGCCGGCTCGGCGAGCTCGCCGAAAATGGAGAGCCCATGGCTCTCGGTCTCGCCCGGCGCGCCTTCCGCGAGAGCGGGACGCACGGCCCATCCCGGCAGGGCCAATCCCGCGAGGCTCGAGAGGGCGGCGAGCGCCCGGCGGCGCGTCACGGGAAGAAAATTGCGTGTTTCGGCCAAGGTGATCTCGCTGTTCGGGGCGTCAGGGCGGGCATGAGCGCGGCGGCTCACGCGAATCCCGCGATTATGTCGGATTTTCGGGACGAAGCCATATGAGATTGCGGTCGCTTCCCCTTTGACGCGCGAGCAGGGGCCGCGGTTCCGCCTTTCGCGGCAGCGCGCCGGATAGGCCCGGAAAGCGCCGCTTTTCAGGCAGCGGGACCGCGAGCGGGCAGGCCCCGCGAGATTTGCGAAAGGCGGATGTTGTGTCCGCTGGCCAAGGCGCCGTATTCGATGGCCTCTTTCGTATCGCGTCGGGAGCGCAGCCGAGATGACCAGAGAGCCCCGCCCGTTCCGCCACCAGGCCTTCATCGACGGCGCCTTCGTCGGCGCCGACAATGGCGCGACCTTCGCCGTTCGCGATCCGGCCACGGGCGCAGTATTGGCCGAGGTCCCGGACATGGGCGCGGCCGAGACGCGGCGGGCGATCGAAGCGGCCGAGCGCGCGCTTCCGGCGTGGCGCGGCAGGCTCGCCAAGGAGCGGGCGCAAATTCTGCGGCGGCTGCATGATCTCCTGCTCGCCGATCAGGAGCGCCTCGCCCAGATCATCACTGCCGAGCAGGGCAAGCCGCTCGCCGAGGCGCGTGGCGAGATCGCCTATGGCGCGGCCTATTTCGACTGGTTCGCGGAGGAGGGCCGCCGCGTCTATGGCGATGTGATCCCGCAGCAGGCGCGCGAGAAGCGCATTCTCGTGTTCAAGCAGGCGATCGGCGTCACCGCCGCGATCACGCCCTGGAACTTCCCTTCCGCCATGATCGCGCGCAAGGCCGGCGCGGCGCTCGCCGCCGGCTGCACAATGGTGGTGAAGCCGGCCGAGCTGACGCCGCTCTCGGCCATAGCGCTCGCCGAGATCGCCCAGCGCGCCGGCGTGCCGGACGGCGTGCTCAATGTGGTGACGACCAATGATCCTGCCAGCGTCGGCGCCGAGCTCACCGGCAATCCCGCGGTGCGCAAGATCACCTTCACCGGCTCGACGGAGGTGGGGAAGATCTTGCTGCGGCAGGCGGCCGAGAATGTGCAGAAATGCTCGATGGAGCTCGGCGGCAATGCGCCTTTCATCGTCTTCGAGGACGCCGATCTCGATCTTGCGGTGAAAGGCGCGCTGGCGACCAAATATCGCAACAGCGGCCAGACCTGCGTCTGCGCCAATCGCTTCCTCGTGCAGAAGGACGTCGCCGAGACTTTCGCCGCCAAGCTCGCCGAGGCGGCGTCCAAGCTGAAGGTCGGGCGCGGCGTCGATCCCGGCGTCGTCATCGGCCCGCTGGTCGAGGAGGCGGCGGCCGAGAAAGTCGAGCGTCTCGTCGCCGATGCGCGCGCGCGTGGCGCGAAAGTGCTGACCGGCGGCGCGCGCCACGCGCTCGGCGGAACATTCTTCTCGCCGACCGTGCTCTTCGACGTGCGGCCGGACATGCAGATTTTCGAAGAGGAGATTTTCGGCCCCGTCGCCGCGATCATTCCCTTCGAAGATGAGGCGGAAGCGATCCGTCTCGCCAATTCGACGCATTATGGCCTCGCCGCCTATTTCTACAGCCGCGACATAGCGCGTGTGTTTCGCGTTGCGGAGACGCTCGAATTCGGCATGGTCGGCGTCAACGAGTCGCTGATGTCGAGCGAGGCCGCGCCTTTCGGCGGCGTGAAACAGTCGGGCATGGGACGCGAGGGCTCCAAATACGGCATAGAGAGCTATCTCGAGATCAAATATGTCTGCCTCGGCAATATGTGAGGCGTTCAACCCTCGCGGTTCGGCGTGCCGAGCACATGCACGTCGGGCGCGAGCATCACATTGTCGAAGCGCTGCGTGAACATCGCCGCCGCGAAGAAGGCGACCGCGCGCAGCGTTTCCTCGCCCGTATTGACGAGATCATGCCGCAGCGGCGTCGGAATGACGAAGACGTCGCCGGGCTTCACATGATGCGTCTCGCCGCCCTCGGCGCGCAATTCGCCGGAGCCGCCGAGGATATATTGCGTCTCCTCGGTCGCGTCCGTGTGCCAGCCGAGCCGTCCGCCGGGCGCGATCTCATAGACGATGGTCGAGGATTGCGTCGCGCCATGCTCGCCGCAGGAGGCGAAGGCGCCGGCCCAGCGAACGCTGGGATCGTCCACGCCGCCGACTTGCGCGCGCGGGAGCCGGTCAGTGTCGACGACGTAAATAGCGCTCATCGTTCTTCTCCGAAATTCTAATCGAATTTTTCGCGGGCGGCGCCCGCAGCCACAAGCCTAACGCGCCGCGCGAGGCTTCGTTCCAGAAGTGCTCGCCGTCCGAGAGCGCGCTTGACTCTGCGGTTCGGCGCGGTTCTATTGACCGCGATGGCTCCCATCTAGGGATCAAAAGGGAATGCGGTGAGCGCCGGAGACGGCGCGAAGCCGCGGCTGCCCCCGCAACTGTAAGCGGCGAGCCGAGGATCAAACAGCCACTGGAGCGTAAGCTTCCGGGAAGGCGATCCGAAGGCGCTGACCCGCGAGCCAGGAGACCTGCCATCAGTCGTGGTCACGCGCGATAGCGTCGGGCGGGGTGCACCGAGGCGGCCGAAACCTTTTGACGCGTCTTTGCGCGTCGAGGGTGGAGACCTTTCGCAGTGACGGCCCACGTCTGCTGCGAGTTTTCCGGCAATGTCCTCCTTTATCGCACAGGGCGCCCTTTCGGGCGCCACGTCTCGTCTCGCGCTTTTCTCCGCCTCTCTTCTCGTCCTGCTTCCCGCTCGCGCCGCGGGGCAGGAGGCTCTGCCGACTGTCGAGATCGGCGCGGCGACCATCGTCTCCGCCGATCGTGTCGAGGAGCGCGTCGATAAATCCTCCTCCGCCGTCACCGTGATCCCATCCGCGCAGATCGAGAAGCGCGCCGCGACCGGCCTCACCGAGGTTTTGCGCGGAACGCCGGGTCTCGATCTCTATGAGACCGGCGGCCCGGGCGCGCAGACCTCCGTCTTTCTACGTGGCGCGACGCCCGGCCAGACGCTCGTGCTGGTCGATGGCGTGCGCATCGGCGATCCGTCCTCGACCGACGGCTCGGTCGATCTCGGCGGCCTCGTCGCCTCCGATATCGAACGCATAGAGGTGCTGCGCGGCCCGCAATCGGCGCTCTATGGCTCGGACGCGATGGGCGGCGTCATTCACATCCTCACGCGCAAGGGCGAGGGACGCCCGCGCGCCTCACTTCTCGTGGAAGGCGGCTCCTACGGAACGGCGCATTTGCGCGCGCGCGTTTCGGGAAGCGAGGATCGCTTGTGGTACGCATTCGCCATAGACGCGCTGACGGTCGACGGCCATCCACGCTATGGCTATCGCATCACGCGGCCACTGACGATCGGCGACGGCAAGACGCCGCTTCCGCCGCTTCCGCCCAATGATCCGACGAGCAAGGGCGGGGCCAGCGCGCGTCTCGGCTATCGCGTGAGCGAGGATGTCGCGGTTGAAGCCGGCTTCTTCGGTTATGACAGCGCGATCCGCTTCGATAATCCCTATTCCTTCTCGGCGGTCGACATCTTCGATCCGCAGAATCATCAGCATGCGACTTTCGCGCAGGGTTTTGCGCGCATCGACGCCGACATGTTCGACAAAGCCTTGCACAATCGCTTCACCCTGTTCGGCAATGTGACGAATCGCGACGTGTGGCAAGCGCGCTCCTGCTATGACGCGAGCTTCAATGCCTATAATTGCCAGCGCGGCTATCGCGGCGCGCGGCGCGGATTCGAATATCAGGGCGATCTCACGCTCGGCGGCTTTGGTCTTCTGACCTTTGGCGCGCGCAATGAGACGGAGTCCGTCCACACATCGCAGGACCCCGTTCCGCCGACGACATTCACGCCCATCGATGCGGCGCAGACGACGCATTCGGGCTTTGCGCAGCACAAGCTCACAATGTTCGAGCGCGTCGATCTCTCCTATGGCGGCCGCATCGACGCGGTGGATCAGAACCGAACCTTCGCGACATGGCGCGCGACTGCAGCCTATCGTTTCGAGGACACGGGAACGAAATTGCGCGGCAGCGCCGGAACAGGCGCGCGCGTCGCCTCGCTCTATCAGCGCTTCAGCCAATATGGCGATCCTGCTCTCGCGCCGGAGACGAGCGTCGGATATGACGTCGGCGTCGATCAGTCCTTGTTCTCGGATCGCGTGTTCGCATCGCTGTCGCTGTTCGAGAATCGCTTTCGCGACCTCATCGAGTTCGGCCGCGCGCCGAGCTGCAGCGTGACGCAGGCCTTCGGCTGCTATTACAATGTCGGCCGCGCGCGCACGAAAGGCGTCGAATTCTCCGGCGAGGCGATCGTCGTTCCCGGCGAATGGCGTCTGCGCGCGAGCTATACGCATCTCGCCGCAGAAAATCTCGTGACGCATCGCAGCCTGTTCCGCCGGCCGCGCGACAAGGGAACGGCGTCCGTCATCTATACGGGCGTTCCCGGGCTCGAGCTCGAGGCGCGGCTCACCATCGTCGGGCCCAATCCCGACTATGATTATATCTTCTCGCAACGCGTCACGCTCGCGCCTTACGCGAAGCTCGATCTCTACGCCGATTACAAGATCGACGAACGCATGTCGGTGTTCGCGCGGATCGAGAACATCAATGACGCGCGCTATGAGGAAGTCTTCAATTACGGAACGGCGGGACGCTCCGTCTATGGCGGCGTGAAATTCAGCTGGTGACGGATTTTCGAGAGGGGAGAAGCTCATGACGAATTCGACGCCGCAGCGAAGGACGGAGCCGGATGGAACGCCGGTCGATGTCTTCGCGCTGCCGACCGATGCGCAGAGTCTCGAAGCGCTGCTTCGCGATCTCTTCGAAAATCACTGGGGCGAGATCGTGTTCGGGCCGATCATTCAGGGCGCGGCGTTCGAGATACATGTCGATCATCCGCCGACGCGCGTCGGCGTGCTCGACGGCTATCTCACCATCGCTTTCGGGCAGACGCATTTTCACGTCTGCATCGGCGAGACGCGAGGTCCACGCAGCCGTCCGACGCCGCCCGAGCTCGCCGTTCACAGACGCACGGCGCGCGCGGAACTGCATCGGCGCTTCTCGGGAACATGCGTTCCAATGTCCTGGAGCCTGCAATTGTTCAATGGCGCCGGCGAGCAGCAGCTCGCCGTGCTCTTGCCCAATCCCTTCCTTCATCCCGAAACCGAGAGAATCCTGCGTGAGCCCGACTGGTCGCGGCTTTCTTTGTGGGATGCGTTGCGGGCGCGCTGGCTGGGGCTCATCGAGCCCGATCCGGTCGATCGTCCCGCGCTCTGATCTTCCGAGTTCGTCTCCCGCGAGGAGACGCAGCAGAGCAGGGCGCTAGCCCCGCTCGTCACTTCAAGAAAAGGAGTATCGAATGACTAGGCTTTCACTTCCCGTCTTCGGCGAACGCAATCTGTTCTGGATCGGCTCGCTCATTGTCGCCGGCGCTTTCTTCTCGCTCGCCTTCGCTTGCGCGGCGCCGCTCGCGGGCTTCGCCGCCATAGCGGCGCTGACGAGCACAAGGCGCGGCGCGCTGGCGCTGACGGCGGCGATCTGGTTCGCCAATCAGATCGTCGGCTTCGCGATTTTGCGCTATCCGACGGATTTCGAGACGCTCGCTTGGGGCGGCGCGCTCGGCGTCATCGCGCTTTTGTGCTGCGAGACGGCGCGTCTCGTCGCGCGCTTCGCCGCGGGCGCCGGCGCGCCGGTCGCAGCGCTCGTCGCGAGCTTTCTCGCTTATGAGGGCCTTCTCTTCGCCATCACGCGCGCCATCGGCGGCGACGTCTCTCATTACGCGCTCGCCAGCGTCGCGCGCATTTTCGTCATCAATGCGAGCGCCTTCTTCAGCCTCTGGGCCTTTGGCCTCGTCTGCGCCGCGGTCGGCGCGCCGCGGTCCTCGGCGCTGTCCTCGCGTGGAGCGTGAGGGGTTACAAGAGATCGACGATCTGCGTCAGCCATATGCATAGCGATGTGGCGAAGCGCGTCGAGAAGGTGAGAGGTCCGCGCGCGGGCCTCTCGATTCCGCCGGCGAGGGAAGCATCCGAATAGCACCACGATCCCTCGCAGCGCTGCACGTCGATCTGTGCGTCTTGGGGAATGGATTGCACGATTTTGGCGCGCGCCGTCGGCGCCGCGCGCATGATCGTCGATCGTATGGTGATGGCGGGGCTCGCCGCGGCCCCTGTGATCATCGCAGCCGACAGTGCAGCCGCCAGCGAGTTGCGACGCATTTTCCTCGACTCCCCCACGCAGCGCGATCAGCGTCCGGCGTGTTGGATAAGTCTTTCGCGGCGTATGGTCGAGTTGCGGTTTTGCAATGTCGACGAGACGGCGCCTATTTCGGCGCATGCACCAGCAGACGCGCGACGCGGCGCGGATCGGCCTCGACGATCTCGAACTCCCAGCCTTCGATCGGCGCGGGCACGATCTCGCCGCGCATCGGCACATGGCCGGCGAGCGAGGCGACGAGTCCGCCGAGCGTCGTCACTTCGGCGCCGTCGTCATCGGGCGTGAAGTCGACGCCGAGCCGCTGCGAGACCTCCTCGAGATCGGCCTTCGCATCGATGAGGAAAACGCCGTCGGACACTGTCTCTATGCGCGGCTCCTCGTCGACGTCATGCTCGTCTTCGATGTCGCCGACGATCATCTCGACGATGTCCTCCATCGTCACCAGCCCATGCGTGCCGCCATATTCGTCGATGACGAGCGCGAGATGGGTGTGCGTCGCCTGCATCTTCACCAGCAGATCCAGCGCCGGCATGGAGGGCGGCACATAGAGCACCGGCTTCAGCGCGGTGGCGCTGGAGAGCGCCGCAGAAAAATCGATCGCGGCCAGCGAGACGGTCGGCGCATGCTCGGCTCGAGGCGCGTTCAGCGCATCCGGCGTCGCGGGCTCGGCGCGTTCGGCGAGCGAGGCGAGATAATCGACGAAGTCGCGGATGTGGATCATGCCGCGCGGATCGTCCAGCGTGTCGTCATAGACGGGCAGGCGCGAATGGCCGGCGTTGCGGAACAGCGCCAGCGTCTCGCCGAGCGTGGCGTCCTGCGCGACGGCGACGATATCGGCGCGCGGGATCATGGCGTCGGCGACGCGTAGATCATGCAGCGCCAGCACATTCTTCAGCAGCACGCGCTCATGCGGCGTCACATCGCCGGCGGCGCCTTCCAGCGCCTCCTCTATGTCCTCGCGCACCGAGGGCGAGCCCAGCCCGATGAGCGCGCGCAGCCGATCGACAATGCCGCTCCGCTGCTCGCGCCGCGAGGCCGAATGCTCGCCATTATCCGTCCTAGACATTGCGGTTCGATTTTCCTGTCGACGAAAGCTCCGCCACGGGGTCGGAGCCTTCGTAGGGATCGCCGAGGCCGAGAGCGGCCGCTATGCGGCGCTCCAGAGCCTCCATCGCATCGGCCTCCCGTGGCGTTTGGTGGTCGTAGCCGATCAGATGCAGAAATCCATGAATGAGCAAATGCGTCAGATGCGCGTCGAAGCTCTTGTCCTGCTCCGCCGCCTCGCGCGCGACCGTCTCATGCGCGATGACGATGTCGCCGAGCGCCATCCGGCGCGCGAGCGGGCCGGGCGTCTCGAAGGAGAGGACATTGGTGGGCTTGTCGATCCCGCGCCATTGCGCGTTCAATTCGCGGATCGTCGCGTCATCGGTGAAATTGACGCTCAACTCGCAGTCCCGCGCGAGCGGCGCCGCCGTCTGGGCGACGCACTCGCGCACGGTACTTTCCGTCAGCTCTTCGAGCCCGGCCTGCTGGTCCCAGCAAGGCGCAGTGACGATGATGTCGATCGCGACGCTCATGGCTCTCGAGGCTTCGCCTTCTCCCGCCCGGCCGCCTCATAGGCGCCGACGATCTGCCGCACGAGGTCGTGGCGAACCACATCGCCCTCGGCGAATTTCACCCTGCCGACGCCCTCTATGTCGGAGAGCAGAGCGATCGCCTCGCTCAATCCGGATTTCTGGCCGGGCGGCAAATCGGTCTGTGTAGGGTCGCCATTGACGATCATACGCGATCCGTCGCCGAGGCGGGTGAGAAACATTTTCATCTGCATGGAGGTGGCGTTCTGCGCCTCGTCCAGCAGCACGCAGGCCTTGGTCAGCGTGCGCCCGCGCATGAAGGCGAGCGGCGCGACCTCGATCATGCCGGTCTGAATGCCGCGCTCGACCATGCGCGGGTCCATGAAGTCGTGCAGCCCGTCATAGATGGGCCGCATATAGGGGTCGACCTTCTCGCGCATGTCGCCGGGCAGGAAGCCCAGACGCTCGCCCGCCTCGACGGCGGGGCGCGACAGGATGATGCGCTCGACGACGCCCTGCTCGAGCAGAGAGACCGCATGGCCGACGGCGAGCCAGGTCTTGCCCGTGCCGGCCGGCCCCTCGGCGAAGACCAGCTCATGGCGCTTCAGCGCTCGCAGATAGAGGTCCTGGGCGAGATTTCTGGCGCGCACCGGCCCGCGGCGGCGCGTCGAAACCTGCTCGAAGACGGCGCGGCCGGCGTCCGCATCGGGAAAGAGGCTGCCCTGCCGGGCCGATTCTTGAATCGCGCCATCCACGTCGCCGAGCCCCACATTCTGGCCGAGCTGCACGCGGCCGTAGAGAATCTCCAGCACGCGGCGGGCCTGATCGCAGGCGTCGGGCCGGCCTTTGAGCGTGACATGATTGCCATTGGCGAAGCAGGCGACGGCCAGGCGCCGCTCGATCTTGGCGAGATGCTGGTCGTAGAGGCCGAAGACCAGCGAAGCGTAGCGATTATCCTCGAAGGCGAGCGTGACCTCCGCTTCCGATTCGCCCGAGCGCGGCGCGTCCGGTTGTTCGAAGACCCGTTTCTCGCGGTCGAGCGTCACAGGGCGGCCTCCCTCGCATCTTCCGGGATCGTTCGGCCGGCGATGCGTCCGGCGAGCGAATTGGAGCCGGCGGCGACGATCGTCACCGGCAGCGTCTTCCCGATCAGCTCCGCGCCGCCCATCGCATGGACGGGCTGCATATAGGGGCTCTTGCCGGCGATCTGACCCTCGTGCCGGCCGGGCTTCTCGAACAGCACATCGACAGTGCGGCCGACAGTGGCGGCGTTGAACGCCTGCCGCTGCTCCTCGACCAGCGCCTGGAGGACGGCGAGGCGCTCGGATTTGACGCTCTCGTCGATCTGATCCTCGCGCTCGGCGCCCGGCGTGCCGGGGCGCGGCGAATATTTGAAGGAGAAGGTCGAGGCGAAGCCGACCGCGCGGATGAGCTCCAGCGTCGCCTCGAAATCCGCGTCGCTCTCGCCGGGAAAGCCGACGATGAAGTCCGAGGAGAGGGCGATATCGGGCCGCGCCGCGCGCAGGCGCGCGACAATGTCCAGATAGAAGCTCGCGTCATGGCGTCGGTTCATCGCTTTCAATATGCGATTCGACCCGGATTGCACAGGAAGATGCACGAAGGGCGCCAGCGTCGGCAGTTCGGCGTGGGCGTCGATCAGCTCCTGACTCATGTCGATCGGATGGCTCGTGGTGTAGCGCAGCCGCGTGACGCCTTCGATACGCTCGAGCCGCTCGAGCAGGCGGGGCAGGGGCCAGAGCCCGCCATCCTCGCCCATTCCACTATAAGCGTTGACGTTCTGACCGATGATGGTGAGCTCGCGCACGCCGGCCGCGGCCAGCGCCTCCGCCTCCTCGACGATCTCGAACGGCTTGCGCGAGACCTCGGCGCCGCGCGTGTAAGGCACCACGCAGAAGGAGCAGAATTTGTCGCATCCCTCCTGCGCCGTGATGAAGGCCGCGACGCCGCGCAGGCGCTTGCCCTCGGCCGCCGCCCGGCGCAGCGCGCGAAACTTGTCCTCGACGGCGAAATCCGTCTCCGCCACCCGCTCGCCGGCCTCGGCCCGGGTCAGGAGATCGGAGAGGCGGTGGTAGCTCTGCGGCCCGATGACGAGATCGACGGCGCGCTGGCGGCGCAGCACCTCCTCGCCCTCGGCCTGGGCGACGCAGCCGGCGACGACGATTCGATAATCGCGCCCCTGCGCGCCGCGCTCGCTCTTGAGCTTGGCGAGCCGGCCGAGTTCCGAATAGACTTTTTCCGTCGCCTTCTCGCGAATATGGCAGGTGTTGAGCACGACGAGATCGGCCTCGTCCTCATTGGCGGCCTCCGCATAGCCGCGCGCCGCGAGCAGATCCGTCATGCGTGTCGCGTCATAGACGTTCATCTGGCAGCCATATGATTTCACATAGGCTTTCGCTGTTGCTGGCGCTGTCTCGGGTCGCGAGGCGGGCGCGGGCTTCGATGCGGCGTCGGAAATCTCGGTTTCTCCTCAACGAGCGGCGGGGTCTGACGTCGAGGCGATATTACCCGCGCTTTCCCGGCCCGCAACGTCTGTCTCCCGATCGCGCGCCGGAAGGTCGCGCGCCAGGAGATCGCGAGCCAGGAGATCGCGGACCTTGGCCTCGGTCGCAGCGGCGAGAGCCTTGCGATCGCCGGAGCCGGGGTCCACCGCCTCGCCCCACAATATATGACATTTTGCGCCGCCGCGCTTCATCAGGCTCCATAAATGTGGGAGAAAAGTCATATCGCCGTACCAGCCCACGTCGAATCTGCCCCCGTCGAGCCTGCCGCCGTCGAGCCTGACTCCGGGGGCGCTTTTCCGCTCCGTATAGAGAATGGCGGCCGGGGCGAGCGTCGGCGCGGCGGCGGCCGTGGCCGCGAGTTCGCTCAGCATGGCGAAATGCGACGCGTTGAATTTCAGCACGCCTGCGCCGTCGCTGGAGGTCCCTTCGGCGAAGACGACGATATCCTCGCCCTGCTTGAGCCGCTCCGCCAGCGCGGCGTTGACGATGGGAATCGCCCGCCGATTGCCGCGCTCGACGAAGACAGTGCCCTGCAGCCTCGCGAGAAAGCCGAGCACGGGCCAGGAGGCGACCTCGGATTTCGCCAGAAAGACCAGCGGATAGCGGCTCGCCAGAACGATGATGTCGGTCCAGGAGACGTGATTGGCGACGACGAATCGCGGGCTGGAGCCGGCGAGCCGGCCTTCCTCGCGCACATCTATGCCGATGATGGCGCACATGACGCGGCAGAAGCCGGTCTGAATGCTGTGGCGCAGCTCCCAGCGCCGCTTCCGCGCCAACCATTGGACGGGGACGAAGAAGACGAAGGCCCCGGTCATCGCCAGGGCGAAAGCGATCGCGCGCAGATAGGGCATAGCCCTCCTTCCAACGCGCGAGCGACAGTTTCGTGACAAAAATTTGACGCTCGGCGCGATATGCGATGCTCGCGGTCGCGCCGAGCCGCCTCTCAGTCGATCCAGCGGGACTTGATGCAGGCGTAGAACCGGTCCTGCAGCGCATTGCCGCGTGAGTAGTCGCCTGCTCTGAAGGCGGCCCGAGACGCCGCGGTGAACCTGTGGCAGTCTTGCCAGCGGCCGGCGCCGGGGTAGCCGGAGCGACCTTGGTGGGGGCGTCGCCATCTTCCATCGTAACCCCCTCCACCGTAATCCCCTCCGCCGTAGCCCCCTCCGCCTTCGCCGCCCATCATTCCGCCCGCATGTCCCGGCGCAGCGGCGAGTGTCGTAGCGAGGAGCAGCGTGGCTCCGATCAGCGCCCGTTTTCCGGCGCGAAGCGGCGCGGGGGAAATTCTCGCGTGATTTTTGAACATGACGATCCCCTTTCTTTGAGCTGCGTGGAGATTGCGTTGCGACGAGGCGCCTAGGTGGGGCGGTGTCGTCCTCCGGCAAGGCGCGACGGCCGGAGCGCATGCGGAAGCCGAGCCCCGGCCGCGAAGCCGGAGGGGATATGTCCGCGTGTCGGTGATCGGACTTTTTTACAGCTCGCAGCGCATCGTCAGCGCCGCCTGACGCTCGCCATCTGGGCGCTGGTAATAATTCTCGCGGCGGCCGATCGTCTTGAAGCCCAGCCGCTCATAGACCTTCAGAGCCGCGGAATTGTCCGCGGCCACCTCGAGAAAGACGAGCCGCGCCCCGCCGCGTTCGAGATTGGTGAGATGCGCCGCGAGCAGCGCCCGCCCGAGCCCGGCGCCGCGCCGCGCCGGATCGACCGCGAAGGTCAAAATCTCGGCGTCCGGCGGCAGCAGGCGGGACAGCGCCATGCCGCCCATCTCGTCCTTGAGCAGGCGCTCGTTCATCGCGCCGTCGGCGAGCACGATGCGGTCGGTCAAAAGGCTCTCGAAGTCGATCTTCGACCAGGGGAAGGCGAAAGAGGCCGCGTGAATCTTGGCGCAGTCATAGGCGTGATCGGCGCCGATGGGACGGATCACATAATGCGGCCTGGGGAAGAAGGTCGAGAACAAGCTCATGACGCTGCAGCTCACGCGCCGGCCGGGGCGTCTTGCAGGCGCTCTTGGGGCGGACGCTCTTGGGGCTTGGCGTCCGGCGCCTTCAGATAGAGCGGGCGGGCGGGCGCGGTCGCCGGATCGGCGACGAGGCCAAGCCGCGCGACAAAGGCGATATCGGGCGCCGCCGCCCGGCTGGCGATCTCCGCCTCGAGGCCGGCGAGGCGGGCCTCCTCGGCCAGCAGCGGCGCGCCAGAGCCGATGAGCCGCAGCGGCCCGGAGCCGAGCGCCCGCAGCGCCTCATGGGCGCCGACGCGGCGAGGCGACAGCAGGGTGCGGCCGTCCGGCCCATAGGCGGTCACATAGACCTGGCCATGGCGGGCGTCGATCGCCGCCGCCACCACGCCGTCGAAGGGAACCAGAACATAAGGCGCCGCCAGCGCCGCCAGCGTCGAGACCCCGACAATGGGCGCCTTTACCGCGAGGGCGATGGCCTGGGCCGCCGCGAGACCGATTCGGATGCCGGTGAAGGAGCCGGGTCCGACCGTGACCGCCACCCGCCCGATGGAGGCGAAGCCGCCGCCGGCCGCGGCGACGACGCGCTCGACGAGCGGCAGCAATTCCTCGGCGTGGCCGCGCTCCATGGGCGCCGTCTCGCTGGCGAGAGGGTCGGCGGCGCCCAGATCGAGCACGCAGGCGGAAACGGCGGGCAGCGCCGTGTCGATGGCGAGGATTCTCATTGCCGGCGGATTATGACGGGTTTCGCGCGGCTTTCAAAGCGGCCTCTCAAACCTGCTGCACCGAGGCCACCTGCGGCACGAAATGGCGCAGCATATTCTCTATGCCGTTCTTGAGCGTTGCAGTGGAGGAGGGGCAGCCGGAGCAGGAGCCCTTCATCGCCACATAGACGATTCCGTCGCGAAAGCCGCGAAATGTGATGTCGCCGCCGTCATTGGCGACCGCCGGCCGCACCCGCGTCACGATCAGCTCCTTGATCTGCGCCACCGTCGCGGCGTCGGCGGGATCGAAGAATTCCGCCGGGGCGGCCTCGGCGGAGTCGATGACGATCGGCTGGCCGGAGCTGAAATGCTCCATGATCGTGCCGAGGATCGCCGGCTTCAGATGCGCCCATTCGGCGTCGGTCTTGGTGACGGAGACGAAATCGGGGCCGAACATCACCGCCTCGACGCCGTCGATCGACAGCAGCGCGCCGGCGAGCGGCGAGGCGGCGGAAGCGGCCTCTCTGGTGCGGAACTCGCGCGCGCCCTCGGCGAGGACGGGGCGGCCGGGCAGGAACTTCAGCGTGGAGGGGTTGGGCGTGGTCTCGGTCTGGATGAACATGGGGTCTTCTCCGCAGCGTCCGGTTCAAGGCCGGCGTGGCGATGTTTCGAGGCCTATCTAGCACGAAATCATCGGCGTGGCAGCAAATGGCGCGCCGCCGGCGGAAGTGGGCGCTCAGCGGCCGGCGCGGGGCCGGGCGCGCAATATGCCGAGCAGCGCCGCGCAATGTTCCGAGCGTCTCGCGCGCGCTTCGCCGACCGGCTCGAAATCGGAGAGGTCGTAGACGAATTTGCTCGAGCCCTTGAACATCAGCAGGCCCGTCGCCGTGACGACGATGTCGCCTCTGCGCAATGTCGGATCGTCGAGGCGCGCCTCCTCGCGGGCCGCGCGCGTCTCGACGGCGCGGTCGAGATCGGCGACGACGCGCGATGCGAAGGCGTCGTAGCGCTCGCGCGCTTCGTCGATGCGTTGCAGCCATTGGGCGCGCGCATCATCGACGCGCGCGATTTCTTCGGCTGCGGCGCCGTGCAGCGCGAGCGCCGAAAAACCAACGCAGAAAACGAGTCTCGTCATCGCCATGGCGTGAGAAAGGAAGGCGTCGCGTCGCGTCGCACGAATAGTAATCGAACGCTCGTTCGTGATTCGCACGTGCGCTATTCCCGGCTACGTGTATTCCCCAGTTTGTCAATCTCTGTCACGCCCGATTAATGATTATAGCGCGGGTCACGTCGATCGAAAGTGGGCGCAGACGTCGATCGCCTGGCTTCTCCGCGCTTGGTTATTCCGGGGCTTTTGATGATGATCTGTCTGTCGCTGCGCGATGCGCTTCGATGCATCGCGTTCCACGCGTCGGCGCGCGAATCCGTTCGACGCGCCGCATTTTCCTCTCGAGACGAAGGACGCCTATGATTCAGCCGCCTCCGCTGACGAGTCCGCTGGTCGACGAGTCGTCTCGTCGGATTTGTTCCATTCCGCAAGAGAGGACGAGCAGAGACGCTACGATTCACATCGTCGACGACGATGACGCCGTTCGTGATTCTCTGCACCTTCTGCTGTCGACGGACGGCTTTCGGGTCAGATCGCACGAGAGCGCCAGCCATTTCCTCGCATCGGTCGATTCGGGCGACATGGGCTGCGTGGTGACCGACGCGCGCATGCCAGAGATGACCGGCATAGAGCTGCTGGAGGCGATGAAGGCGCGGCGCCTGTCGCTGCCGGTCGTCGTCATCACCGCCTATGCCGATGTGTCGCTCGCCGTGCAGGCGATGAAGCAGGGCGCCTTCGACTTTCTGGAGAAGCCCTTCGACAATGAGGCGCTGATCGCCTGTGTGCGCCTCGCGCTCGCCTATGAGCGGGAGGAGCAGTTCCGCGCCGCGGAGACGCAGACGATCGAGGCGCGGCTGCAGACATTGACGGCGCGCGAGAGCGAGGTGCTCGAGCGCCTGTTGCATGGAATGCCCAACAAGGTCATCGGCCGCGAGCTCGGCATCAGCGTTCGCACGGTGGAGGTTCATCGCGCCAATGTGATGCTGAAGATGAACGCCGGCAGTCTTTCCGAGCTCGTGCGCATGTCGCTCGCCGCCGAGCAGGCGCGCGGCAAGGGCTGATCGAGGCGCGCGACCGCTCGCGACTTGCAAAGGACGCTCCGGTCTCCGGCGCGTCCTTTTTGTTGACCCGGTCCACAGTCCTTTTTGTTAACCATAGACTGTAGCGCGCGGGTCACAGCGGCGGGATAAAGGACTCTCTCCGCGCGGAAGGCCTTGTCTTCGCCAAAGAGACGGGGTCATTTGGGCGCGCGGCGAAGCTTCGGGAGCGGCCCGGGGCATTGGTCGGGGGCGGCGTGGTTTTGAAGACATCTCGTATTCTCGGTTCTTGCGCGTTTCGTCTCCTCGGCGCCTGCGCATTCGCGGCCCTGCTTTCGGGCTGCAGCCTGCTTCCGGGCAGCGGCCCTTCCGGCGATGCGGTGATGACCGCCGGCACGCCGACCGAATCACAGCCCGAGACGCCCTTCGCCCTCGTCGAGATCGACGGCCAGGTGACCGCGGCGCTGGCCAAGCGAGGGGCGCCCGGACTGCGCGGCTCCTTCGGCGATTATCGCCCGCCCGCCTCGCAGGTGATCGGCGTCGGCGACACGCTGCAGATCACTCTCTGGGAGGCGGCCTCCGGCGGCCTGTTCTCCTCGCCGGCGACGGATCGCTCGAGCCCCGGCTCGCGCTCCGCGGCGATCCCGGACCAGGCGGTCGGGCGCGACGGCTCGGTGACCGTGCCCTACGCCGGGCGCATCCAGGTGGCCGGCCGCACCCAGCAGGAGGTGGAGGCGGCGATCGTCGAGCGGCTGCGCGGCAAGGCGATCGAGCCGCAGGCGCTGGTCAATGTGTCGCGCAACATCAGCAATACGGCGACGGTGACCGGCGAGGTGACGCAGGGCGCGCGCGTGCCGCTGACGCTGCGCGGCGACCGCGTGATGGACGTCATCGCCCAGGCCGGCGGCTTCCGCTCGCCGGTTCACGAGACCTTCATCAGCCTGACGCGCGGCGACCGTACCGCGCGCGCGCCGATCCAGGCGCTGCTCGCCAATCCGCGCGAGAATATTTTCGTGCGCCCCGGCGACGTGCTGACGGTGGAGCGCACGCCGCAGACCTTCACTGTGGCGGGCGCGACGGGGGCGAACGCCGTGGTGCCCTTCGACGCGCGGGGAATCACTCTGGAGGAGGCGATCGGCAAGGCCGGCGGCCTCACCGATCAGCGCGCGGATCCGAGCGGGCTGTTCGTGCTGCGCTACGAGCAATCGGCGGTGATCGCGGATTATCCGACGGTGTCGCCGCTGCTGGCGGCGCAGCGGCTGGTTCCTGTGGCCTATCATCTCGACATGCGCGATCCGGCGGCGCTGTTCACCGCGCGGCGTTTCGCGATGCGCGACAAGGACATATTGTATGTGTCGAATGCGCCTGTGACGGAGATCGGCAAGGCGTTCCAGCTCGTCTCCACGCTGACGCAGCCGGCGATTCAGGGCGCGGCGGTGGGCGCGGCGGTGAAGTGACGGGCGCACGCGCAAAGCTTTGAAAATCCCCCTTAGGGGCGGCGATAGCGGTTGACGCGAAGGTTCGGCGCGGGCAAGCTGACGGTCGAAGATATTGCGATGCGAAAAGACGTCGTAGCCCGGGCGAGGCGGCCACGCCGGACCGCAGGGCTGCGAGGGCGGGTTTGGTTTTCGAGGGGGTTTCTTGGCGAACCGATTGAATACGAGCCTGTTGGCGACCGGCGAGCGCCGCGTGCTGCAGGCGCTGGCGCCTCGACTTCCCGCCTGGACGACGCCGGATCATCTGACCGCCGTGGGGCTCGCGGGGGCGGTGGCGACGGCGACCGGCTTTGCGCTGACGCATTGGTCGGCGTGGTTCCTATGGGCGGTGGTCGCCGGCCTGTTCCTGAACTGGTTCGGCGATTCGCTGGACGGGACGCTGGCGCGCCATCGCGGGATCGAGCGACCGCGCTACGGCTTTCTCCTGGATCATTCGAGCGATCTGATCGCGCAGAGCCTGATCGTGGTGGGTCTGGGGATCTCGCCTTATTTCACTCTGCCGTCGGCGCTGTTCGTGCTGTCGCTCTATCTGCTGATGAGCTCCTACACTTATCTGCGCGTGGCGACGGCGGGGGTGCATCGGCTGTCCTATGGCGGCATGGGCGCGACGGAGTTTCGCATATTGGTGGCGGCGTGGAGCCTGTTCGCCTGCTGGCTGGGCCCGCAGGTGGTGGAGGCGCGCCTGTGGCGCTTCACGGTTCTCGATGTGACGATCGGGACGGCTTCGGCGATCGCTTTCGCTCTGTTCGTCTGGATGGTGCGTCAGGATTTGTCGCGGATGGACCGCGACGACGAGCAGGAGACGGCGACGGTCCACCGCCTGCCGACGCGCCGCGTCCTGGCCGAGCCGGCCCCGGCCGAGCCCGCGCAAGAACTCGACAGAGAACTTCCCAGCGTCTCCGCCGGCTGAGGCGGCGGGAATCAGGACGGCAGGCTCGGTTTTGACGGCTCGCGAAATTTTCGGCGGTGTGTGCGCGCGGAACTGCGTCTGGCCAGAGCTGGGGCCAGAGGCGGAGGCTCTTGTCTTTCGCGCTTTGCGCTCCAGATGCTGCGTCGTGAGAACGGCGCGCCCGGCGCCGGCGCAGCGGAGCCTATCGACGCTTTGGCCATGACGCGCGACATCGCCCTCGTCACCGGCGCGAGCGGTTTCATCGGAGGGGCGGTCGCCGCCCTGCTGCACGAGCAGGGCTTTCACGTGCGCGCCTTCGTGCGGCCGACGAGCCCGCGCGCCAATCTCCGCCCGCAATATGAAGTCTTCGAAGGCGATGTGACCGACCGCGAGAGTCTGCGCTCCGCGCTCCGCGGCGTGCGCTTTCTTTTTCATGTCGCCGCGGACTATCGGCTCTGGGCGCCCGATCCGCGCGCCGTGATGCGCACCAATGTGGACGGAACCCGCACCGTGATGGAGGAGGCGCTGCGCGCCGGCGTCGAGCGCATCGTCCATACGAGCAGCGTCGCGACGCTGGCGCCCGACGCTTCCGGCCTCTGCGACGAGACGCGCCGGCTCGAGGTCTGCGATCGCCTCGGCGCCTATAAGCGCAGCAAGCTCCTCTCCGAGCGTCTGGTCGAGGAGATGGTCGAGCGCGACGCTCTGCCGGCCGTCATCGTCAATCCATCCGCGCCGCTCGGGCCCGGCGACGTCCGCCCGACGCCGACCGGGCGCATCGTGCTCGAGGCGATGCGCGGCAATATGCCGGCCTATGTCGACACCGGCCTCGCCGTCGTCCATGTGGCCGATGTCGCCGCCGGCCATCTCGCCGCACTGCGCCTCGGGCGAATCGGCGAGCGCTATATTCTCGGCGGCGAGAATGTCGAGCTCTCCGAGCTGCTCGCCGAGGTGGCGAATCTCAGCGGCGGCCGTCCGCCGCGTGTGCGGCTGCCGCGCTGGCCGCTCCTGCCCCTCGCCCATGTCAATGAGGCGCTGGCGCGCGTCACCGGCCGCGAGCCATTCCTCAATGTCGAGAGCCTGCGCCTGTCGGCGACGACCATGTTCTTCGACGACTCCAAGGCGCGCCGCGAGCTCGCCTATCGCTCGCGACCCTATCGCCATGCGCTCGCCGATGCGGTCGAATGGTTCGGCGCGCGCGTCCTCGACAAGCGCGAGGCGCCGCGAGACGCCCGTCGCGCGCCCGGCGGCGCGCTCGGCGAGTAGCCGTTCCGCGCGCGCGCCCTTGCGCGCGGCCTCGCGACGAGGCAATTCTCCGCGCGTGGTTCTTTTCATGACGAGCGTCGGATGATCATCGATCTGCGTCCGCGCGGAGCGGGGCGGCGCTGGCCGTCGCGTCTTTGCGGCGTCGCCGCAGGAGCTGCGGCTGTCTTCTCTTTTCCTGCGCCGGCTTTCCCCCAGGCGGCTCCGGGTTTCAATCTCTGCGTGCAGCCGGGATCGCCGCCCTGCGTCTTCATGCCCGGCCAGCCGGCGGAGGCCTGCGGGCGCGAGGTCGAGGCCTATATCGCCGCGGTGTTCCATTACCGCGAATGCCTCTCCCGGGAGAGCGAGCGCGTGATCCGCGAATCGAACGACGTCATCGATAGTTGGCGATGCCGCGAGCGCGGCGAGCGGTGCCGCAGATGACATCGGGCGCGCGGTCGCGGCCCGTGGTCTATGACGTCACCCGCCTGGTGACGCGGGCGCTCAATCCGACGCCCAATGGCATAGACCGCGTCGATTTCGCGCTGGCGCGACATTTTCTCGCCGCGGGCGGGCAGGGGAGCGTCGCGCTCGCCTGCGCGGCGCTGGGGCCGCGGCTCGCCTCGGCGGAAGAGGCGCTGCGCACGCTCGTCGATATAGAGACTTATTGGAACGAATTCCTCGACCCGCGCGAGGACGCCGTGTTCGAGGAACTCGTCGCGGCGCTCGAAAACGCGCCCGCCCATGGCGGCGCGGCGCGGGTGAAGCGGCGGGGATGGGGCGTCGTTCCCGAGAATTGGCGCGCCATGCGCCGCTGGGCCTTTCGCCTCGGCCGGCCGATGTCCGAGGCTCCGCAGGGGGCGATCTATGTCAACGCCAGCGGCTTTCCGCTCGACAAGGATTGGCATTTGCGCTGGCTCGACGCGCGGCCGGACGTGAAGCCCGTCTTCTTCGTTCACGACCTTCTGCCGCTCGAGGCGCCGGAATTTTTTCGCCCGGCCGAGCGCGACAAGCATCGCGCCGCAATGGCCAATATTGCGCGCCGCGCGGCCGGCGTCGTCGTCGGCTCGCGGGCGGTCGCGCGCCGGGTCGCGGATTTCGCGCAAAAGCAGGGCAGAGCCGATCTCCCGCTCTGTCTCGCCGGCCTGCCCGTGGCCCCGGTCTTCGAGACGCGGGCCGCCATCGATCCGCGCCTCGCGGGAACGGCCTATTTCGTCCTCTGCGGGACGATCGAGCCGCGCAAGAATCACATGCTGCTGCTCAATGTCTGGCGCGAGCTCGCCGAGCGCGAGGGGGAGGCGACGCCAAAGCTCGTCCTCGTCGGCAAGCGTGGCTGGCACAATGAGAATGTGCTCGACATGCTGGAGCGCTGCGCGGCGCTGCGGCCGCATGTGGTCGAGGTGTTCGGCCTGTCGACGCCGGCCCTGCGCGCCCTGCTCGCCGGCGCGCGGGCGGCGCTCGCGCCCTCCTTCGCGGAAGGCTTCGGCCTGCCGGTCGCCGAGGCCGCGGCCTGCGGCGCGCCGATCATCGCCTCCGACATAGAGACGTTTCGCGAGATCGCGGGCGAGGCGCTCGATTATGTCGATCCGCTCGACGGGCCGGGCTGGCGCGACGCCGTCCTCGCCTATCGCGACGCCGATTCGCCGCGCCGGCTGGAGGGGCTGCGCCGTCTCGCGCGGTTTCCGCGCCGCGACGCCGCGTCCTTCTTTCGCGTGATCGACGAATTCCTCGGCGGCTTGTGATCGCGGGCGCCCGCTTCGTGAGCGGCGCGCCTTGCCGGGGCGGCGGCGGTTTCCTATTAAGATCGAACGAAGGTCGGCCAGCGAAAGAGAGGCGTAGATGACGGACCCGTCCAACCCGCCGAAATGGAAGAGGGTCGTCGTCAAGCTCTCGGGCGAGGCGCTGATGGGCGCCGCGCCGCACGGCCTGCACGCGCCGACTTTGGAGCGGATCGCCAAGGACCTGGCCTCGGCCGCCGAGCTCGGCGCGCAAATCGCCGTCGTCGTCGGCGGCGGCAATTTCTTTCGCGGCATTCAAGGGGCCGACAAAGGCATAGAGCGCGCGCGCGCCGATTCGATCGGAATGCTCGCGACCGTGATGAACGGCCTCGCGCTCGAGCAGGCGATCGAGGCGCAGGGGCGCCAGGCGCGGGCGCTCTCGGCCGTGCCCATGCCCTCGCTCTGCGAATCCTATTCGCGGCGGGCGGCGCTGCATCACCTCGACAAGGGCCGCATCGTTATCGCCGCCGGCGGCACGGGCCTGCCTTTCTTCACCACCGACACGCCCGCCGTGGTGCGTGCCGCCGAGCTCTCGGCCGACGCCGTGCTGAAGGCGACTCAGGTCGATGGCGTCTATACCGCCGACCCCAAGCGCGACCCCTCCGCGCGGCGCTATGAGCAGCTCACCCATGACGAGGCCATAGCCAAGAGCCTCGCCGTGATGGACACTGCCGCCTTCGCTCTTGCTCGCGAGAATAAGATTCCCATAATCGTGTTTTCCATCGCCGACGAGGGCGCGATCCGCGCGGTGCTGGAAGGACGAGGGCGGGCCACTTATGTCGTTCCTTGAATATCGTTCCTTAGGGGGGACGACGCCCTCGGGACGCGGCCGACGATTTCCGCCTCGGCGGATTATGTTCTATGAGACGCTCCGACCCTGAGCCGGCGCGGCCCGCTCGTTCGAACCGATAGACTTCACGAATAGGCAAAGTTTCCTATGGCTCAGACTTTCGATCTGCCCGAATTGAAGCGCCGTATGCAGGGCGCGCTGGCGACGCTCAAGCACGAGCTCGGCGGGCTGCGCACCGGGCGCGCCTCGGCGAGCCTGCTGGAGCCGATTCACGTCGAGGCCTATGGCCAGGCGACGCCGCTCAACCAGGTGGCGACGATCAGCGTGCCGGAGTCGCGCATGCTGGCCGTTCAGGTGTGGGACAAGGGGCTCGTCGGCGCCGTCGACAAGGCGATTCGCGATTCGAATCTCGGGCTCTCGCCGACGATCGAGGGGCAGGTGCTGCGCATTCGCACGCCCGAGCTCAATGAGCAGCGCCGCAAGGAGTTGGTCAAGGTCGCGCATAAATACGCCGAGGACGCGCGCGTTTCCGTGCGTCATGTGCGGCGCGACGGCCTCGACATATTGAAGAAGCTGCTCAAGGATCACGCCCTGCCCGAGGATGACGCCAAGCGTCACGAGAGCGAGGCGCAGAAGGCGACCGACGAGGCGGTGCGCGAGATCGACACTATGCTGGCGCAAAAAGAAAAAGAGATCATGCAGGTTTGATTTTGTCTTTATCGATTGTCGCGAAGAGCCGGCCTGTCCGGCTCGAGCTCTCGAGGATGGCGCGGAACAAAAAAATGGGAGACGGTGGAATATTGGAGCTGGGAGCGCCGGCATTGGCGCCGAGAGCCGCGCCGCGTCATGTGGCTTTGATCATGGATGGCAATGGGCGCTGGGCGGCGGCGCGAGGCCTGCCTCGGTTCGAGGGCCATAGGCGCGGCGTCGACACATTGCGCAAGACGGTGCGCGCGGCGATCGAGTTCGGGATCGATTATCTGACCGTCTATTCCTTTTCTGTGGAGAACTGGTCGCGTCCGCCCGAGGAGGTGCAGAGCCTCCTCGCTCTGCTGCATCGCTTCATCCGCAATGATCTCGCCGAGCTGCAGGCCAATAATGTCCGCGTGAAGGTGATCGGCGCGCGCGAGGGGCTCGCCGCCGAGATCGCCGCGCTGCTGCTCGAGGCCGAGGAGACCACCGCCGCCAATACCGGCCTCACGCTGGTCGTCGCTTTCAATTATGGCGCGCGGCAGGAGATAGCGGCGGCGGCGCGCGCGCTCGCCGAGGAGGTCGCGGCCGGCCGGCTGCGCCCGCAGGACATAGACGCCGAGGCGATCGCCCGTCGCCTCGACACGGCGGATATCCCCGATCCGGACCTCATCATCCGCACCAGTGGCGAGCAGCGCCTGTCCAATTTCATGCTGTGGCAGGCCGCCTATGCGGAATTGCTGTTCGTGCCCGTCCATTGGCCGGACTTCAGCAGGGCCGATTTCGAAGCGGCGATCGACGAATATGCGCAGCGCGATCGGCGGTTCGGCGGCCTCGCGTCGGTCGACTGCAGAGCGAAGACCGCTTCATGAGAGAGCCTTCGAGGTCCGGCGCCGCCATCGCCGGCGCCAAGGGCGCGCGATTCGGGGATCTCGGTCCGCGCATCGGCTCGGCCGTGGCGCTGATCGCGACGGCGCTCGCCGCGCTCTATGTCGGCGGCGACGCTTTCGCTCTGTTCTGGCTGCTCGCCGGTTTCGCGGTCTCCTGGGAGTGGCAGAGCATCGTCGGCGGCGAGATGTCGCTCGCCCGATTCGCGCTCGGCGGCGCTTCGCTCGCCGCGGCGACGGCCTTCGCCGCCCATGGCGGCGGCCCGGCCGCGCTGGCCTCGCTCATCCTCTTCTCGGCGATTCTCTCGATTCTCGCCGGGCCGGGACGACGGCTCTGGGCCCCGGCCGGCCTGCTCTACGCCGGCTCGCTGATCGTCTCCACCAATGTGTTGCGCCATTCGCCCGATTATGGCGCCATCTCCATCGCCTGGCTGTTCGCCGTCGTCTGGGGAACCGATGTGATGGCCTATTTCGGCGGAAGGCTGATCGGCGGGCCGAAGCTCTGGCCGCGCGTCTCGCCCGGCAAGACCTGGTCGGGAACGCTGGTCGGCCTCGTCAGCGGCGCGCTCGCGGGCGTCGGCGTCGTCTATCTCAGCCGCTGGAGCGCGTCGGTGACGCTGCCGCTGTTCTTCGTCGGCCTCGTCGCGGCGGCGCTGGCGCAGGCGGGCGATCTGTTCGAATCCTGGATCAAGCGGCGTTTCGGCGTCAAGGATTCGAGCCATTTGATCCCCGGCCATGGCGGGGTGATGGATCGCGTCGACGGCTTCATCTTCGCCAGCGCCTTCGCGGCCATGCTCGGCGGATTGCGCGGTCAGGAGTCCCTGGCCGCCGGTATTTTCATCTGGTAGGCGGCAAATGGCGACAGGGGCGGGATCGGAGCGATTTGGATCGGAGCGATTTGTCACTCGGGCGCGCGGCGGGCGGCCGAAGCGCATCGTGCTGCTCGGGGCGACGGGGTCGATCGGGCGCTCGACGGTCGATCTGCTGTTGCGCGACCCGGAAGGGTTTTCCGTCTCGGCCATCGCCGGCGGACGCGACCATGCGGCGCTCGCCCGGACGGCGATCGCCGTGAAGGCCGAATTCGTCGCGATTCGCGACGAGGAGGGCTATGCCGCGCTGAAGGAGGCGCTGTCCGGCACCAATATTCAGGTCGCCGCCGGGCGCGAGGCGGTGATCGAGGCCGCGACTCGCGAGGCCGATCTCGTGGTTTCGGCCATTGTCGGCGCCGCGGGCGTCGAGCCGACCCACGCCGCTCTGACGCTCGGCCGCGTCGTCGCCCTCGCCAATAAGGAGTGCCTCGTCTGCGCCGGCGCGCCTTTCATGCGCACGGCGCACGAGACCAGCGCCCGCCTGCTGCCGATCGACAGCGAGCATAATGCGATTTTCCAGGCGCTCGGCGGCGAGGACGTCTCCCGAATCGAGAAAATGACCATCACCGCCTCCGGCGGCCCGTTCCGCACCTGGACCCGGGAGGCGATCGAGGCCGCGACGGTGGAACAGGCGCTCAACCATCCCAATTGGGCGATGGGGCCGAAGAATACGATCGACTCGGCCACTTTGATGAACAAAGGGCTCGAGCTCATCGAGGCGCATCATATTTTCGGCGTGCCAGCGGAAAAGCTCGACGTCATCGTGCATCCGCAATCCATCGTGCATGGGCTGGTGAGCTTTGCCGACGGCTCGGTCACGGCGGGGCTCGCCCGCCCCGACATGCGCGTGCCGATCGCCCATTGCCTCGCCTATCCCGAGAGAATCGAGACGCCGGCGCCGCGGCTCGACCTCGTCGCCATCGGCGCGCTCACTTTCGAGAAGCCGGATCTGGAGCGTTTCCCGGCGCTCGGCCTCGCGCTCGAGGCGCTGCGGGCGGGCGGGGGGCTTCCCACCGTGCTCAACGCCGCCAATGAGATAGCGGTCGAGGCGTTTCTCGCGGGCCGCATCGGCTTTCCCGGAATCGCCCGCCATGTCGCGGAGGCGCTGGAGGCTGCGCTCCAGGACGGCGCGGCGCGCGAGCCGGCGACCGTTGAGGACGCCCTCGCCATTGACCATATTGTGAGAGAAAGATCGCGCGGCGCCTTGGCGATGAACCAGGCTTCGGGCATGTTAACGCTTCAGTAACCAAGAGAGCAGCGCCGTTCGGCGAACTCTCGGGTCGTAGCGTTTGCCGGGAGTATCGCTTTGCTGGACTTGCTCATGACGATCCTCGTCTATGTCGTCCCCTTCGTCTTCGTGTTGACGATGGTGGTGTTCTTCCACGAGCTCGGCCATTTCCTCGTCGGCCGTTGGTGCGGGGTGAAGATCGACGCTTTCTCGATCGGCTTCGGCCCTGAGCTCTGGGGCTTCTACGACCGCTATGGAACGCGCTGGCGTCTGGCGGCGATCCCGCTCGGCGGCTATGTGAAATTCCACGGCGACGCCAATGGCGCGAGCGTGCCCGATCCCGAGCGCATAGAATCGATGCCGGAGGAGGAGCGCAAGCTCACCTTCTTCGCCCAGGCGGTGTGGAAGCGCGCGGCGATCGTGGTGGCGGGGCCGCTCGCCAATTTCGTGCTGGCGATCGTCATCTTCACCCTTCTCTACGCCTCCTTGGGGCGCAATTTCCTCTTGCCGAAGGTCGCCTCCGTGCAGGCGGGCGGCGCCGCCGAGCAGGCCGGCTTCCAGCCGGGCGATCTCGTCCTCACCATAGACGGCGAGCCGATCGACAGTTTCGGCAAGATGCAGGAGATCGTCTCCTCCTCGACCGGCAAGCCGCTCGCGATCGTCGTGCGCCGCGCCGGCGAGGATGTGACGCTGCAGGCGACCCCGCAGCTGCGGGAGATCGAGACCGCGCTCGGCAAGACCAAGATCGGCATGATCGGCCTGCAGGCGAGCAATGATCCGGCCGACCAGCGCGAGGAGCGCTTCGGCGTCGGCCAGTCCTTCGTGCTCGCCGTCACCGAAACATGGACGATCGTCGAGCGGACCGGCTCTTATCTCGGCGGGCTCGTCGTCGGCCGTGAGGCGACCGATCAATTGTCCGGCCCGATCGGAATCGCGCAGGTCTCGGGGCAGATGGCCAAGGCGATCGACAAAGTGGGCGTCGGCCCGCTCTTCAATCTCATCGCCATATTGTCGATCTCGATCGGTCTGCTCAATCTGGCGCCGGTGCCGCTGCTCGACGGCGGACATTTGCTGTTCTATGCGATCGAGGCGGCGCGCGGCCGCGCGCTCGCGGAGCGTACGCAAGAATACGCGTTCCGCGTCGGACTCGCGATGGTCTGCACGTTGATGGTGTTCTCCACCTATAATGATCTCGCCAGGTTGCTGCGGCGGCTCAGCGGCGCGGGTGTCGACTGAGCGTTTCGTGTCTGGTTTCTTTCTTCCCCATGGAAAACCGCGATGATTTCGACGGGACAGGCGTTTGTGACCGCTTTTCGCCATCATTCTGGGGAGGATCGTCACTCGGGACTCGCGGCGCTCCGCTGCGGGTTCGGACGTTAACGCGACGCTGACCATAAAACGTGGCTTCGCGGCAACGGGCCGGGCAAAACGGGGAAACTCGCGGCGTTCGGCATTTGCAGTAAACGGTAAACCTTGTAGAAGGTGAACATCGGATCGGACGGCGTGCGGTAGCGTGCGTGCGGCGTCCCAGTTCGTGAGCCGCGCCGCTTTCGGCGGGCGACGGCGCGACGAGGACTTAGGATTGACAATGCGGTCCATCGAGGCTTTTCGGAATCGTTCCTATCTCATGGCAGCCGTCGTATCGGCGGTCCTCGGCTTCTCACTTCCGTCTTTCGCTCAGGATATCGTCGTCGTCGGCAATGCCCGCGGCGATTCCGACGTGATCCGCTCCTATTTCTCCGGGACGAGCCCGGAGGAGGTCGAAAAGGGCCTCGAGGCGCTGCGCAACAGCGGCCGCTTCTCCAATGTGAGCGCCACCCGCGAGAAGGGACGCGTGGTCATCCATGTCGCGGAGACCAATCTCATCAATCGCGTCGTCTTCGAGGGCAATAGCAAGGTCAAGACCGAGACGCTGACCTCCGAGGTGCGCACGCGCGCGCACGGCTCCTTCAATCAGACGGTGGTGCAGCAGGACATCGCCCGCCTGCTCGAGATCTATAAGCGCTCCGGCCGCGCCGCGGCCAAGATCACCTATCGCACGGTGCAACTGCCCAATGGGCGCATCGATGTCGTCTTCGCCGTCGAGGAGGGCGACAAGACCGGCGTCAAGGACATCAAATTCGTCGGCAACACCGTCTACTCGACGGGCCGTCTCGTCGATCTGATGGAAACGACCGAGATGAACTTCCTGTCGTTCATCAAGACGAGCGACGTCTATGATCCGGATCGCATCGCCTCCGATCTCGAATTGGTGCGGCGCTTCTATCTGAAGAACGGCTACGCCGACTTCCATGTCGTCAGCTCCGACGCGGTGTTCGATCCGGCCCAGGGCGGCTATGTCATCACCGTCGTCGTCGAGGAGGGGCCGCAATATCGCGTCTCCAATGTCGACATAGAGTCGCATCTGCCCGATATCGATCCCGTCTCGCTGCAGCCCTATCTGCGGCTGTCGCCCGGCGACGTCTATAATGGCGACGCGGTGGAGAAGACGGTCGAATCGCTGACCCGCGAGATCGCCAAGAAGGGTTACGCCTTCTCGCAGGCGCGCCCGCGCGGCGAGCGCAATCCCGCCGCTCAGACGGTGGCGATCCGCTTCGTCGTGGACGAGGGGCCGCGCGTCTATATCGAGCGCATCAATATTCGCGGCAACACGCGCACACGCGACTATGTGATTCGTCGCGAGTTCGAGATCGGCGAGGGCGACGCGTACAATCGCGTGCTGGTCGATCGCGCCGAACGCCGCCTCAACGGCCTCGGCTTCTTCAAGAAGGTCCGCGTCACCAACGAGCCGGGCTCGGCGGCAGATCGCGTGGTGGTGAATGTGGACGTCGAGGATCAGGCGACCGGCAATTTCGGCGTGTCGGGCGGCTATTCGACGACGGAAGGCTTCATCGGCGAAGTGTCTGTGTCGGAGAGCAATTTCCTCGGCCGCGGCCAGGCGACGCGCCTCTCGGTGCAGGCCGGCCAGCGCGCCCGCGGCGTGTCCTTCAGCTTCACCGAGCCTTACTTCCTCGATCAGCGCTTCTCGGCGGGCTTCGACATTTTCGCGAAAAAGTCGGACGCCTATAATTACTCCTACTACAGCACGACCTCGATCGGCGGCACGCTGCGCTTCGGCATTCCGATCACCGAGGAGATCAGCCTCTCGCCGCGCTACTCGATCTATAATACGACGATCTCCATCCCCAACGACAGCAACCGGCCCTACAACGACTGTCAGACGCCGCTGCCGGGATATACGCCGGGCTTCGGCTACATCTTCGCGCCGACGCCTGCCGATCTCAGCGTTCTCTATAATTGTCAGTCGAATGGCGAGGCCTCGCTCGCGATCAAGGAGTCGCAGGGCTCGCGCCTCACCTCGCTCGTCGGCTACACGCTGGCCTATAATTCGCTCGACAATTTCCGCAATCCGAAGAACGGCATCCATTCGCAGCTGTCGCAGGATATCGCCGGCCTCGGCGGAAACAGCCGCTATATCCGCACCACCGGCGACCTCCGCTACTTCCACGAGCTTCCCTTCGTGGACGATGTGGTCGGCATCGCGCGCGTGCAGGGCGGCAATATGTTCGCGCTCGGCGACTATCAGTTCCGGGTGATGGACAATTTCAACCTCGGCCCGACTCTGGTGCGCGGCTTCGCGCCGGGCGGCCTCGGCCCGCGCGACATTTCCAACTGGACCAGCTCGCGCGGCAACTCGCTCGGCGGCTCCAATTACATCGGCGGCTCGCTCGAGGTGCAGTTCCCGATCTGGGGCCTGCCGAAGGACATCGGCCTGCGCGGCGCGCTCTTCGCCGACGCCGGCACGCTCTGGGGCTATAAGGGCGCGACGAACTTCAGCAGCAAGCTCTATGGCGTCACTCTGCCCTGCGTCTATCCCTATTCGGCTCCGACCTTCGGCCAGGGCACTTGCATCGTCGTCTCGGGCGATGCGGCGCAGATCCGCTCCTCGGTCGGCGCCTCGGCGCTGTGGCAATCGCCGCTCGGGCCGATCCGCTTCGACTATGCGGTGGTGCTGTCCAAGGCCTATGGCGACATTACGCAGCGCTTCCGCTTCTCCGGCGGCACCAATTTCTAAACGCGTCGCCGCTGGCGCACAGCCGATACAGCGACTAGAATTTGAGGATCCCCGAGCGGCGAGACCCGCCGCTCGGGGATCGTTTTCGTCGAGAGCGCGCCAATGGCCCTGCGCGGGCCGGCGGGCGGCTCTTTTCGGCTTTTCGCCCCGGCTGCGGCCGGGCGCGACGATTCGGGAGTGCGCGGCATGGGCGCCGCTGGATTTTTTCGCCTCGACCGGCCCCTGACGCCGGGGGAGGTCGCCGAGATCGCCGGCGCGCGCGTTCATGAGATTCGGCCCGGCGCGGCGGAGATCATCATCGGCGTCGCCCCGCTCGATCTGGCGCGCCCGGGCGAGCTCGCCTTCTATGATCGCAGACGCTATGCGGCGGCGCTGCGCCACTGCCGCGCCACCGCCTGCCTCTTGCGCAGCCGCGATCTCGACGCTTTGCCGAGCGGAGTCATCGCCCTGGTGACGTCCGAGCCGCACAAGGCGATGGCCCGGGTGATGGCGCGGCTGTTCCCCGATTCGCTGCGGCCGCAATCGCTGTTTGCGGCGAGCGGCGTCTCGCCCGGCGCGATCATTCACCCGACGGCGCGGCTGGAGCCGGGCGTCTCGGTCGACCCCGGCGCCGTCGTCGGTCCCCGCGCCGAGATCGGCTCGGGAAGCGTGATCGGCCCGCAGGCGGTGATCGGGCCGGATGTGCGCATCGGACGCGACTGCTCGATCGGCGCCAATGTCAGCGTCATTTGCGCGCTCATCGGCGACCGCGTCATCATTCATCCGGGCGCGCGCCTCGGCCAGGACGGTTTCGGCTTCGCTCTTTCTCCGCAAGGCCATGTGAAGGCGCCGCAGATCGGCCGCGTCATCGTGCAGGACGACGTCGAGATCGGCGCCAATACGACGATCGACCGCGGCGCGACGCGCGACACCATCGTCGGGGAGGGGACCAAGATCGACAATCTGGTCCAGATCGGCCACAACGTCGTCATCGGGCGCGGCTGCGTCATCGTCGCGCAATCGGGGCTCGCCGGCTCCTGCGAGCTCGGCGATTTCGTGGCGCTGGGCGGCCAGTCGGCGATCGGCGGCCATCTCACCATCGGCGATGGCGCGCAGATCGCCGCCAAATCCGGCGTGACCCGCGACGTGCCGGCCGGCGCGCGCTGGAGCGGCGCGCCGGCGCGTCCCGCGCGTCGCCATTTGCGCGGTGAGCTGCTGCTCGACCGCCAGGCGCGTCGCGACGCCAAGTGAGACCGGTGCGACGCCAAGTGAAACCGGCGCAGGACGCCGGAACGAACGCAAGACGGGCCGGGCGAAAGGACGACCGGGTCCGCAGGGGAGAAGAGACGATGAACGAAGAAACGACGGCGCAAGCGCCGGAATCCCTGGATATCCACCAGATTTTGGAGCTGCTGCCGCACCGTTATCCGCTTCTCCTCGTCGACCGCGTCGTCGATATTCGCGGTGACGAGAGCGGCGTCGGAATCAAGAACGTCACTTTCAACGAGCCCCAGTTTCAGGGCCATTTCCCCGGAAATCCGGTGTTTCCCGGCGTGCTGCTGGTGGAGGCCATGGCGCAGACGGCCGGCGTCATCGCCGCGCGCATGCAGCCGAAGGGGTCGCAGCGCAAAGTCTTCTTCACCACCATCGACAAAGCGAAATTCCGCCGCCCGGTCACCCCCGGCGATCGGGTGGAGTTCCATGTGGCCAAAAAGGCCCGCAAACGCGATATCTATTGGTACGCTTGCCGGGCGCTGGTCGATGGCGCGCTGGTCTGCGAGGCGGAGCTGAGCGTGATGATCGCCGGCTGAGAGCCGCCACATCGCCCGGACGGGAAATGACATCGAGCGCGCGCATCCATCCATCCGCTGTCGTCGAGGAGGGCGCGCGCCTCGGCGAGGACGTCGTCGTCGGTCCCTTCTGTCATATCGGCGCCGAGGTCGAGCTCGGCGCTCGCGCGCGTCTCGTCTCGCATGTGGCGCTCGCGGGGCGCACCCGCATCGGCGCGGATGCGGAAATCCATGCTTTCGCCTCGCTCGGCGCGGCGGCGCAGGATTTGAAATCGCGTGGGCGGACGGGCGCGCTGGTCATCGGCCGCGGCTGCCTCGTGCGCGAGGGCGTCACCATCAACGCAGGGACGCCGGCCGATGGCGGCGAGACGCGCATCGGCGATGATTGCGCTTTTCTCGCCTATTCCCATGTCGGCCACGACAGCCGCATCGGCGACGGGGTCGTGCTCTCCAATAATGTGCTGCTCGGCGGCCATGTCCGCATCGGCGATCACGCCACGATCGGCGGCGCGACGGTCGTGCATCAGCGCGTCCGCATCGGCACGCAGGCGTTTGTCGCCGGGCTCTCGGGTCTCGAGGGCGATCTCGTTCCATTCGGCCTCGCGGGCGGCAATCGCGCGCATTTGTTCGGGATCAATCTCGTCGGGCTGCGCCGCCGCGGTTTTTCGGATGCGCGCCTCGCCCTTTTGCGCGAGGCGTTCCACCGGCTGTTTCCGCAGGAGCCGGGCGCCGAGGTGCTGGCGCAGCGGATGGAGGCGGTCGCGCAGGAATTCACCGGCGCCGAGGATGTCGAGACCGTTCTTTCTTTTCTGCGGGCCGAGCGGGCGCGTCCGCTCTGCGCGCCGCGCCCGGCGCGAGGCTAGGGCGGTGGACGCGCCGCCCCATGTCTTTCTCATCGCCGGAGAAGCCTCGGGCGATCTCCTGGGGGCGCTGCTGATGCGCGCGCTCCGCGCCGAGCGGCCGGATATGCGCTTTTCCGGCGTCGGCGGCGAGGCGATGGCGCGCGAAGGGCTCGCCAGCCTGTTTCCGCTCGGCGATATCGCCGTGATGGGCCTGTTGTCTCCGCTGCGGCGGCTGCCGCAACTGCTGGAGCGCATCGAGCGCACGGCCCGCGCCGCGATCGAGGCGCGGCCGGACGCGCTCGTGCTGATCGACGCTCCAGACTTCACCCATCGCGTCGCGCGGCGGGTGCGGCGCGCGCGGCCGGCTCTGCCGATCGTCGATTATGTGAGCCCGACGGTCTGGGCCTGGCGGCCCGGCCGGGCGCGGGCGATGCGCGCCTATGTCGACGAGGTGCTCGCGCTGCTGCCCTTCGAGCCGGCGGCGCATGAGCGGCTCGGCGGTCCCGCCTGCTGCTATGTCGGCCATCCGCTGCTCGATTGCCTCGACGCGCTCACGCCTTCCGCCGCCGAGCTGGCGGCGCGGGAGGCGGAGCGGCCGCTGCTCCTCGTAATGCCGGGCTCGCGCCGCGCCGAGGTCGCGCGGCTCATGCCGGTGTTCGGCGAGACGCTGGCGATGCTCGCCGAGCGATGCGGGCCGTTGGATATCGCTTTGCCCGTCGTGCCGCATGTCGCGGAGGAGATCGACCAGCGCCTCGCCTCCTGGACGACGCGGCCGCGCCTGCTGTCGCAGCAGGAGAAGCCGCCGGCGTTCCGACGCGCGCGCGCAGCTCTCGTGGCGTCGGGCGCGGCGACGCTGGAGCTGGCGCTCGCCGGCGTTCCCATGGTCGTCGCCTATAAGGTCGCGCCGGTCGAGTGGCCGCTGCGCATTCTGGTGAGCGTCGACAGCATCGTGCTGCCCAATCTCGTGCTCGGCGAATGTCTGATCCCGGAGTTCCTGCAGGGGCGCGCGACGCCGACGGCGCTGGCGTCCGCGCTGGAGCCGCTCATTCGCGGCGGCGCCGAGCGCGCAGCGCAGACGAGCGGCCTCGCCCGTGTGTGCGCGCGCATGCTGGCGGAAGGCCGCAGCCCGAGCGCCTGCGCCGCGGAGCGCGTGATTGCTTGGATCGGGAGGGGTCGAGAGATCGCCGGAGGGCAGCCGCCATCAAAAAGGGGGAAGTCGAGTTTCCGGACTCCCGACTACCCCCTGTATCTGAAAACGCCTTGAACAATGCCGCAACAATAGCCGAGCTTACGCGTGTCGGCATCCCCCATATGGGAGAGATCATGCAAAATAACGATTGTATGAGGGGCCGAGTAGAATCGGCGTTCCCATCGCCATATTCCAAAGACCAAGTACGTACGTAGCGAGCTATTCTTGACGCTTGCCGCCGCTGTCGGCGAGCTCATTAGAGAAATATTCTCCTGTCGTCTTAAACAGATGGCAGGCGCTCTCGTCGAGACGGAAGGTGAAGGCGATACAGGCCTCCTCCGCGCGGCAGGCGTCCTCGCAAGCGTCGGGTCCGTCGAGCGACGCCGTTTTGTAGCCGGCGCCCGGGAAGGCTTTGGAGGGATAGCGCTCCATGGAGAGCGCGCCGGAAGGCGCGCGCGGGATATGAATGTCGTCGCGCAATCCGCTGGTCACGCGCGGATTGAGCGTGAACGCGCCGGCGGTCGCCTTCAGCCGGCAGACGCGGTTCCAGCGGTCGAAGGAATAGGCTCGGCAATTGTCTCGGCCGCGGCAGGCGGCGGCGCAGGCGGGCTGATCGAGCTTGCGCAGAGTGGCCAGCGTCGGCCCGGCGATGTCGCGATTTTCGAAGCTGCGAAAGGCCGCGGGCTTTTGCGCGCCGATGACTGCGGGGGGAAGCCGCTCGGCCGCCTCCTGCGGCGTGAGCGTCGGCGCTTCGGGCGTGGGGGCCGGGGATTCGGGCGCGGCGATCTGGGGCAAAGCGGCGATCGTCTCCCGCGCCGGCGGTTCCGCCGGCGCCTCGACTGCCGGCGCCGGGCGGCTCGGCGCGAGCGCCTCGATCTTGGCGCGCGTCAGCGGCGGATCGGCGGCGATCGCGCGCACGATCACATCGTCCTTGTTCTGTGCGAGCAGCGCCGCGAGCGTATCCTCGCGGGCGTGGCGCGCCGCGAGACGGCCGAGCGCGGAACGACCGCACGCCTCCATCTCGGCGGCGTAATCGTCGACCCGCGCGAGCGCCGCGCGCAGCTCTGGCGGCGTGGCGTCCGAATGTCGCGCCATTTGCGCCGCGCCGAGGAGGGCGGCGAGAAAGACGAGCGCCACAGCGAGGGCCGCGCGTCGGCGCGGCGGCCGCTTCGTCGGCGCCGCGAGCGCGAGCGCCGGCGAAGCGACGATGATCGGGGCCTCCGCCGTCTGTCGCTCGGCGCGACGTTCCGCCTCGGCGAGACGCCGCTCCAATTCCTCTATGCGGCGCGTTTCTTCGTCGAGACGTCGTTGCAGCTCGAGCGATTGCGCCTCGGCGGCGGCCTCTTGCCGCAGGCTCGTCTCCGCCGGAGCGCTCTGCGCATCGAAACGCCGCGAGCCACGCTCCAGCCAGATTTCGAACAATGTGGCGAGGCTGGGCTTGGGCGTGGAGATTCCGCGCCTTTCGCGATCGAGCCAGGCGTCGAAATCGCGTGCGAAGACGGCGAGCACATTTTCGATCGTCGTCTGCTCGCGCGCGGCGCGCTGCTCGAAGTGATGGCGCGCGTCGCGCAGCATCGTCGCGCATTCCTCGCGATAGCGCGCCTCGATCTCGTCCCAGGAACATTGCGCGGATGAACATTGCGCGGACGAATTTTGTGCGTATGAACGTTGCGCGTCGGGGGCGCTCGCCTCGTTCCGCGCCAAATCGTTCACAGCCCCCATCGTCGTCTCCCGCTTCGTCTCGTCGGCCGCGTCGCGACTGTTTTATCGCGTTCGGCTTCTAATACGATTTTGCGGCGTTCGTCCAAATCATGCGCCGTCGTAGCGGCGGCGACGACGGAGTTTACCGGCGGCGCCTGAGGGCGCGGGGGATTCGGCCGCTCGCGCGGCGGAGGCGTTTCGCTCATGACGATGCTCCGATGAGCGCGAATCGCTCGAGACGCGACGATGCGATTCGCTGGGGCTGAAATCGACGAATGAAACGCGGCGACGAAAAACGCGCGCAGGTCGAAAAAATGATTGCTCGAATCGAGAGGCGAACGACCGCCATTGACGGCAACGAACATGTCTTTTTCGAGTCGCCTTCGCTCCGAGCAGGATTTCGAAAAATTGGGAACCGGCTTTTCGATCAAAACTCTGCTCGACCCAACGAGCAGGTCCCGCGCGTCAGGCGCGCAGGACCGGACGGCCGGAGCGAATCGCCGTGACGATGCGAACGACGATCTCCGGGCCGGCGCCGCGACCGCGTGCGTCGAATTCCGTCGCTGCTTCCGTCGTCAATATGTCGAGATAGGATTTCGCGGTTCGCAGCTTCTCGCTCATCGTCGGATCGACATAGCCGAGCGCGAAAGAGCGCGCCGGCGTGCGCCCGGCGATGACCGTCGCATGATCGTCCGTCACCAGATGGCTCGCATAGAGCGAGCCGCCGATCTCGCAGCGGCCGGCGCTCGAATTATTGAAGACGGGGCCTTCCGCGCGCATATCGCCGCGCACGACCACCTCGGCGCCGCCGAGCGTCACTGTGCGCGCCCGAAGATCGCCGCGCGCCAGCACGAAGGCCGCCGAGCCGTCGAAGGAATTGTCCATGAGATCGCCTTCGATCGTCACATCGCCGTCGACGACGATTCCCGCGATCCTGTGGCGCCACATCCATTGATAGAGCTCTATGTCGCCGACATAGACGAAATCGCGCGGGCAATAGGCGATGCGGAAGGAGGAGAGATCGAAGAGGCCGAGGCTGATCTCGCGATCGAAACGCAGCCTGTCGCGCGCTTCCTCGAAAGAGAGCAATTCATAGGACCCCGTCTCGATCATTTCCGCCTCCTCAGCAATCATGCGGAGACAATGGCGGGAGCGGAGGCGTATGGCTGTGCGTTCGCGCACAATGCTTCGCGGCCGTCCGGTCCGAGCGACGGCCGCGAAGAAGATCAGCGTCTCGAGATCAGCGCTTGGACATCAGCGCTTGGACATGGGCAGATAATCGCGCTGCTTCTCGCCCGTATAGAGCTGGCGCGGGCGGCCGATCTTGGAGCCCGGATCTTCGATCATCTCCTTCCATTGCGCGATCCAGCCGACTGTGCGCGCCACCGCGAAGAGCACGGTGAACATGGTCGTCGGCAGGCCCATCGCCTTCAGCGTGATGCCGGAATAGAAGTCGATGTTCGGATAGAGCTTCTTCTCGATGAAATATTCGTCGTGCAGAGCGATGCGCTCCAGCTCGATCGCCACATCGAGGAGATCGTCCTTGACGCCGAGCTCGGCCAGCACCTCGCGCGTCGTGCGCTGCATGATCTTCGCGCGCGGATCGTAATTCTTATAGACGCGATGGCCGAAGCCCATCAGGCGGAACGGATCGTTCTTGTCCTTCGCCTTGGCGATATAGATCGGAATGCGCTCCGGCGTGCCGATCTCGGCGAGCATCTTCAGCACCGCCTCGTTTGCGCCGCCATGCGCCGGGCCCCACAGCGAGGCGATGCCCGCCGCCACGCAGGCGAAGGGATTGGCGCCGGACGATCCCGCGAGACGCACGGTCGAGGTGGAGGCGTTCTGCTCGTGATCGGCATGCAGCATGAAGAAGCGGTCGAGCGCCCGCGACATCACCGGATTGACCTTATATTCCTCGCAGGGCACGGCGAAGCACATGCGCAGGAAGTTCGACGTATAGTCGAGGTCGTTCTTCGGATAGACGAAGGGCTGGCCGATCGAATATTTATAGGCCATCGCGGCGAGCGTCGGCAGCTTCGCGATCATGCGCGTCGAGGCGACCATGCGCTCGACCGGATCGGCGATATTCGTCGAGTCGTGATAGAAGGCCGAGAGCGCGCCCACCGAGGCCACCATCACCGCCATCGGATGCGCGTCGCGGCGGAAGCCCTGGAAGAAGCGCGCCATCTGCTCATGCACCATTGTGTGGCGCGTGATGCGATAGTCGAAATCGGCCTTTTGCGTCGCCGTCGGCAATTCGCCATAGAGCAGCAGATAGCAGGTCTCGAGAAAGTCGCCGTGCTCGGCGAGCTGGTCGATCGGATAGCCGCGATAGAGGAGAATGCCCTCGTCGCCGTCGATATAGGTGATCTTGGACTCGCAGCTCGCCGTCGAGGTGAAGCCGGGGTCGTAGGTGAACATGCCCGTATCGCCGTAGAGCTTGCGGATGTCGGCGACGCTGGGGCCGATCGTGCCCTCCATGATCGGCAGGCTCACGCTTTTCTCGCCGGTGTGAAAGGACGCTTCTTTTTTCGTCATGGCCCCACCTTTTCGCGTTGTCCGTGCAAATTGCGGCTCCCGGCGAAACACCGCAGCATATATTACGCCACGCCCGCGCCGCGCTTCGCCCCTGCGGCTCGAAACGGCAAGCGCATTCGTACGAACATCGGGGCATTCTTGCGCCGACGGACCGCCGGGTCCGTTCGATCGAACGAAAGTCGCTTTAAATTCAAAACCCTCCTGCGCTAGCCGGCGGATATGCGTCGGTCGCCGCGCCGCAGTGGCTCGCGCGCTTCTGTCGTGACGCGGCGATGCGGCGCATAGGGTCGAGCAGAGGACCTGTTTGTGCGTTGCACAAACTATAGCATCCCTCGCCCGCCGTTCAAGCGCGTTGCGCAGCCTGATCGCGCAGGCGGGCGAGGCTCTCCTCGCGGCCGAGAATCGTCAGCACGTCGAAAATGCCGGGCGAGGTGGTGCGCCCGGTGAGCGCGGCGCGCAGCGGCTGCGCGAGATCGCCGAGCTTCACGCCGAGCGCGGCGGCGGTCTCGCGCACGACGGTCTCGGTCGCCGCGGCGCTCCATTCGTCGAGCGCGGCGAGCTTCTCGATCAAAGCGGAAAGATTCGCGCAGGCGGCAGGCGACAAAAGCGCGGCGGCCTTGGCGTCGAGCGCCAGCGGCCGCTCGGCGAAGAGGAAGCCGGCGCCGTCGACCAGCTCGTTGAGCGTCTTGGCGCGCGCCTTGAGGCCGGGCATGGCGGCGGCGAGCTGCGCTTTGCGCTTGTCGTCGAGCTTGGCGGCGAGCGCCGCGCCGCCCTCGAGATAGGGCAGCGTCGCGACCAGCCCGTCGAGCAGCTCGGAATCGTCGCTGCTGCGCAGATAATGGCCGTTCATATTCTCGAGCTTCACGAAGTCGAAGCGCGCCGGCGAGCGATGAATGCTCTCGAGATCGAACGCCTCGATCATCTCCTGCGTCGAGAAGAACTCGCGGTCGCCCTGGCTCCAGCCCAAGCGCAGCAGATAATTGCGCAGCGCCGCGGGCAGATAGCCCATGCCGCGATAGGCGTCGACGCCGAGCGCGCCATGGCGCTTGGAGAGCTTGGCGCCGTCCGGCCCATGGATGAGCGGAATATGAGCGAGCTTGGGCGTCTCCCAGCCGAGCGCCTCATAGATGTGCTTTTGCCGCGCGGCGTTGGTGAGGTGATCGTCGCCGCGGATGATCTGCGTGACGCCCATATCGTGATCGTCGACGACGACGGCGAGCATATAGGTCGGCGCGCCATCCGAGCGCAGCAGCACGAAATCGTCGATATCCTTGTTCGGAAACACGACGCGGCCCTGCACGGCGTCCTCGATCACCGTCTCGCCCTCTTGCGGCGTCTTCAGCCGAATGACCGGTGCGACGCCCGCCGGCGCCTCGCTGGGATCGCGATCGCGCCAGCGCCCGTCATAGCGGGGCGGACGGCCCTCGGCGCGCGCGGTCTCGCGCATCTCCTCGAGCTCCTGCGCGCTGGCGTAGCAGCGATAGGCCTTGCCTTTGGCGAGCAGTTCCTCGGCGATCTCGCGATGGCGCGGCGCGCGCGCGAATTGATAGGTGACGTCGCCGTCCCAATCGAGGCCCAGCCAGCGCATTCCATCGAGAATAGCGTCTATGGCGCCCTGGGTGGAACGCTCGCGATCCGTGTCTTCTATGCGCAGCAGGAAGCGCCCGCCATGCCGCTTGGCGTAGAGCCAGTTGAACAGCGCCGTGCGCGCGCCGCCGATATGGAGGAAGCCGGTGGGGGAGGGGGCGAAGCGCGTGACGACTTGGGGCGTGACGACTTGAGGCGTGACGGCTTGGGGCATGAGCGCGGCTGACGATTCCCGAGAAATTAGCGTGGGGGCCCGTCTAGCACGCTGCGGGCCAGGGGGGAACTGCGGGGGCGTGAGAGCCTCGGGACGGAAGACCAGCGACCTCGGGCGCGTCTCCTTCTCCCGCTTGCGGGAGAAGGTGGCCCTCGCGTCAGCGAGGGTCGGATGAGGGTCCCTGAGAAGCTTCGAGACGCGTCCGTTGCGTCCCGGCGTGGATGGCCGGGACGAGCCCGGCCAAGACGGGGGAGGGGAGCGAAGGCTCAGCGCAGAAAGGATTTCAGCCATTCGATCACAGGGCCAGCGTTCTCGCCGAGCTCATGCGCGATCTCGTCCCAGCCTTTGACCGATTGCGAAACGTCCTTGCCGTTGAGGAACGCCTTGTAGAGCGCGTTGACTGAGCTGGCGACGCCGAAGTCGTGCGACTTTTTCGGATCGACGCCGGCGAGAGGATCGGGCGGCAGGGTGGGCGTCGCCTCGGCGGCGGCGGCCGGCGAAGGCGCTGGCGCCTCCGGCTCTCGCTCGACCTTGTGCAACTCGTACGAAACATTCTCTTCGAACACATCGGGTGTGTGCTCTTCGACGGTGCGGACGAAGCCTTCGACGGCGTCGATCGGCAGCGGCTGCGTGAGCCGGCCGCTTTTCACCTCTTTGTAGTATTGTTCGATGTCGGGATAAAAGTTGCGGAGAGATGCGTGCGTTTCGAGAACCCGCGTCACACGCGCCTTCAATTCGATCGCAATCACATCGAAGTCTTCGACGAGTTGGTCGTGAAGCGTTCGAGCAGCGTTGTCCGCGAGAAGAAAACTTCCTTGTCCTGGCATTGTCGGCAAGTCTTCGAGATATTCGTCGAGCGCGCGAAGATAGCCGGGTCGAGCATTGAATTGGCCGCTTCGCAGAAACTCCGCCGAACGGCTTGCGAGCTTGCGACAAGCCTCGAGGCGAGACTGGTGATCCGCGGCGCTATTCGCGAATGGAAACACGGGTGTGTTCTGCGGTCCCGCGACGATGGTCAGCTTGACCGAAGACGTCCAGCCGAAGGAGAAGGGCGCCGAGACGTTTTCGACCGGCGCGGGCGGCGGCTTTCGAGGCGCGACGGCGGCGAGGATCGCGGCTTTCCTCTGTTCCTGCGTCAGCCCGACGAGCGATTTGTAGACGATCTGCTGCGCAAGAGCGTTCAATTCGGTTTCGCGGACGAGAAATGCGATCAGTCGCCTTTCTCGGCCCGAAGGATCGCGATTGTAAGCGTAGGCCCATTCCGCCCGACAATGGTCCGATTTTTCGTAATCTGGCGAAAGTAGAGCGATCAATCGCGTCAATCGGCTCAAGCCGTCCTGCATTTCGCGCACGAGATTATTGCCGACGGCTATGTCCTTGAACATGGCGAATGTCGAATAGCCGGCCTCCTCCAGGACCGACGCCGTCTCTCGAGCGAAACTGTCGTCGGGCGTTGAATAGCTGATGAAGAAATCCCAGGATTCTTTCGGCGGCCAAGTTGAGGCCGTCAGCCGCGCGATTTCCTGCGCGAGCAGCGCATTCTGCTCGGCGGGGTCTTTCTCTTTCGGGTCGACGGGGAGCGTCGCGAAGAGAAGCTCGACCTCCTCGGAGAGCTCTACGCCGTCGAGACGGCGCTGATACCAGTCGAGCCAGGGCCGCCAATGTGCTCCCGCGAGGAGTTGGCGAACGAGCCTCCAACGCTCGGTCGCCCATGGCGGCGCGCCCTGTGGCCAGAGCGGATCTCCCGCAAGACCGCTCGGCGATCGGCCTGCTTCGAGCGCCGCAATGTCGGCGGATGTCGAACTCCAGATCTCGGCGGCGTTGTCGGCGGCGTCAGCGGCGGCGTCAGCGGCGTCAGCGGCGTCAGCGGCGTCAGCGGCGGCGTAGGCGGCAGCGTCAGCGGCGTCGGCGGCGTAGGCGGCGGCGTTACCGATGTCGGCGGCGTCGGCGTCGGCGGCGTCGGCGGCGTCGACGGCGCGAAGGTCCTTGGCGCAGGTCGGATATTTGGCTGCGACCCGCGCCAACGCGGTAGCCCAGAAGACCGCCAGCGCCAAGTCGCCGAATTGTCGCGCCCGCGATTTGGTGGCGCTTTGCTCGATCACCGGCAGAACGCGGAGCGCCGCGCGGGCCGCGATGACGACGGCCGCCTGCGATCGCCGGTCTGGCGGCACAGCGTCGAGCCATTGCTCGAGGCTCTCTAGATCATAAATCCTCGGCCGCTCCTCGCCGCCGTCCAATTCCGTCATGAAAAAATCTCCGCGTCCCGCGAGAATGCGGAGGCGCCCACGAAAACGCAAGGCCGAGCCGACAACAGGCGCGAGATCGCAGAATCGCCTTGATGAAATCTATCGCGGCGCGCACAACGAGAGTCGGCGCGGATGTGCCCCGCCGCAGCAAAAGACTGTCGTTTTCGACACGAAGACGCGCCCCGCTTCCCCCTCGACTGGCTATCGAATGCGGCCCCGCGACGTCATGGCCGGGCTTGTCCCGGCCAGCCACGCCGACACGCCGAGGCGTCTCGAAAGTTTGGCGAGACGCCGACGCTCCGGCGCCGTCCGACGCGGGATGAAATTTGTCCATGGCGGGCGCTTTCATTTGGTTTATCAGCTGCTTGGCGTGGATGGCCGGGACAAGCCCGGCCATGACGGCCGCAGAGTCGATCCGATAGCCTTCGAGGGGGGAGGGCGAGCGCCGAAGGCGCTCGGGAGGGGTGACTCCCCTAAGTCTCGGGGATCACCCCACCCCGTCCGGCTCCGCCGGCCGACCCTCCCCCTCAAGGGGGAGGTGGGGCGCGACTCTTGACATTTTACGGAAAATATTCCTATACTCGGCCACCCTCGTCGAATGGCAAGGGCGTCGTCCGGGCAGGGGCGGGGCCGGCGAGGGGGCGGTTTCGAGAGAGGCGGGGCGGCTACCCTCGTTCGCGCGCTCGACGCCACGCCGCCGGTCCGGCTTCTCCTTCGTGCGGAGGCGTTCGGAGACGAACGCGAAAGCCGGCCGAATATCCGAGGTTCGCGCGGGGATAGACTACCCGAGAGGGGAAAACAACCCTGGGCCCGGAGGCGGTGGAGAGCAGAGGCAGACCGCGTCCGGGACCCTCGGGGCATTCCGAATGCGCTTCTTTTGCGAATGCCGTGGCCAAGGGAGGCCCCGGCGTCCCGGACGACCTCGTCCCACCCGCTCGCGTCCGCGCGTGCGGGCGCTTGCGCGCGGCTCCATAACGCGCGGTTCATGCGCGAAAGCGCGCGGCCTCGAAGGCGCGCGCTCGGATCGCGTAACATTCGACGCCTCGCCTGCGAACATCAGCTCGGGAGCCGCTCCGATGCGTCGGCGCCCTCGTGATCGAAACCCGAAAGGATCGCCAATGTCATCACGTTTCGCCGCCGCCTTGCTCGGCGCCGCGCTCTTTTCCCTTCCCGCCTTCGCCGCCGAGAAACACGCTTTCACGCCACAGGCCTTCGCGGCGGCGCAGACGGCGGGCCAGCCGATCCTCGTCGAGATTCATGCGCCCTGGTGCCCCACCTGCAAAGCGCAGCAGCCGATTCTCGAGAAGCTCGAGAGCGACGCCAAATTCGGGACGCTGCAGGTGTTCCAAGTCGATTTCGACAGCCAGAAGGACGCGCTGCGCGGCTTCCGCGCGACCACGCAGAGCACGCTCATCGTGTTCAAGGGCAAGAGCGAGACCGGCCGTTCCGTCGGCGACACCAATGCGGCCTCGATCGCCGCTCTGCTCGACAAGGCGCTGTGATGGGGGCCGATCTCGCCGGAGCGGGGCTCGCCTTTCTGGCGGGCCTGTTCTCCATCCTCTCGCCCTGCGTGCTGCCGCTGCTGCCGATCATCCTCGGCGCGGCGGCTTCGGAGCACAAAATGGGGCCGGCGGCGCTCGCCCTCGGCGTCGCCTCCTCCTTCGTCGCCATCGGCCTGTTTCTGGCGCTGATCGGCTTCGGGGCGGGGATAGACGGCGACGCGCTACGCTTCGGCGCGGCGCTGCTGATGATCGCGCTCGGCGTGTTGCTCGCGGCGCCGGCGCTGCAAGTGCGGCTCGCCGCCGCCGGCGGTCCCGTGGCCGATTGGATCGAGCGCCGCTTCGCCGGCTTCTCGACGCATGGGCTGCGCGGCCAATTGGGGCTCGGCCTGCTGCTCGGCGCCGTGTGGAGCCCCTGCGCCGGTCCGACTCTGGGCGCCGCCTCGCTGCTCGCCGCGCAGGGCCAGAATCTCGGCCAGGTCGGCCTGGTGATGGGCGCTTTCGGGCTCGGCGCCGGCCTGCCGCTGGTCGCGCTCGGCGCGGCGTCGCGGAGCCTTTCGACGCGGCTGCGGCATTCGCTGCTCGTCGGCGGCAAATGGGGCAAGGGCGCGCTCGGCGCGGCGCTGGCCTCGGTCGGCCTGCTGATCGCGACCGGCCTCGACAAGCCGTTGGAGGCGGCGCTCGTCGCCTCCTCGCCCGATTGGCTGACCGATCTGACGACGCGCTTTTGATATTGCGACCCGCGGGACGCTCGCGCGCCGGCCGGCTTCGGGATAGCATGGGCTCGACCTTGTTCGAGCAGCCATAGCCGAGGCCCTTTTGAGTTGGAGCGCGAAAGCCGTCGCCGGCGCGGCCGATCGGGCGAGGGGCGTCATTCGCCCCGCCATTTCGGCCGCTTTCGCGTCGCTATCCGCCGCCGCGCGCGCGGCGCTGGAAGAGGAAATCGCGCTGCGGCGGCCGTTTCTATGGCTGCCGGTGGCGGCGGGCGCCGGCGTCATCCTCTATTTCGGCGCCGATCGCGAGCCCTCTTTCGCTTTTTCGGCGGCGGGCTTCGCCGCCTTTGCGGCGCTCGCCTTCGCCTTTCGCGCGCATCGCGCCGGCGCGGTTTTTCTCGTAATCGCCTGCGTCTGTGGCGGCTTCTTCGCCGCCGTCTGGCGCGCCGCGCGCGTCGATGCGCCCATTGTTCCGCGCGCCGGCGTCGGCGTTCTGACCGGCTTCGTCGAGGAGCTCGATCCGCGCCCCAATGGCGCGCGCTTCATTCTGCGCCTTGCCAGCGCCGAAGGATTGCCGAATGACGTCGCTCCGCTGCGCGTGCGGCTGACGACGCGGGGCGAGGCGAAATTCGCGGCCGGCGATTTCATCGGGTTGAAGGCGCGCGTGCTGCCGCCGGCCCATGCCGCGCTGCCCGGCGGCTATGATTTCTCGCGCGACGCCTATTTCGCCTCGCTTGGCGGCGTCGGCAATGCGCTCGGCCGCATCGACATCCTGCCGCCGCCCGATCCCGCGCCTCTATCGCTGCGTTTCTTCGCCGCCATCGATCGGCTGCGCAATGCGCTCGCCACGCGTGTCCAGCGTGCGCTCGGCGGCGACACCGGCGCGATCGCCGCCGCAATGGTGACGGGCAAGCGCGATTTTCTGAGCGAGGAGGCGAAAGAGCTGATCCGCCGCGCCGGCATCTTCCATATCATCACCATTTCCGGCGTGCAGATGACGCTGGTCGCCGGCATTTTCTTCGTCGGCTTTCGGCGGCTGCTGGCGCTTTCGCGTACGCTGGCGCTGAACTATCCGATCAAGAAATGGGCGGCCGGCCTCGCCATTCTCGGGGCGATTCTCTACGACATCGGCACGGGCTCGCGCGTCGGCACGGAGCGCGCGCTGGTCATGACGACGATCATGCTCGTCGCAGTGCTCTTCGACCGCCCATCGCTGTCGATGCGCAATCTCGCTCTAGCGGTCGTCTTCGTCGTCGCCTTCCAGCCGGAGGCGCTGCTCGGCGCGAGCTTTCAGCTCTCCTTCGCCGCTGTGGCGGCGCTCGTCGCCGTCTATGAGGCGCGCGGCGCGCTGATCGACCGCCGGCGCGAGCCGCCGGTTTTCGGCCGGACGCCATCGCGCCTCGCGAAATGGCGAGAGAGCGCCGGCGAGCTGCTGCTGCGCGGGCCGGCGGCGCCGATCTTCGCGACGCTCTGCGCCACATCGGCGACGGCCTCCTTCATGGCCGATGATTTCCACGAGTTGAGCCCCTATGTGCTGATCGGCAATCCGCTGACTTTGGCCATCATCGAATTCTTCGCCGTGCCGGGGGCGCTGCTCGGCGCCTTTCTCTATCCTTTCGGCCTCGACGGACCGGTGTGGCGCTATCTCGGCTTCGGCATAGATCTGGTGACGTCGATCGCGCGGCTCATCGCCGCCGCGCCGGGGGCGAGCCTTCCGGTCAAGAGCTTCGCGCCTTTCGCGATCCTGTTTCTCTCGCTCGCCGTTCTGTCGCTCGTCCTGTGGCGGACTTGGATATTCCGGGCGATGGCCATTCCCCTCGCGGCGCTCGGCCTCTTCGGCGCGGCGAATGGAGAGGGGTTCGATCTCGCCGTCGCCCCCGGCGGCGACGCCGCGGCGCTGCGGCTGCCGACCGGCGAGCTGGCTCTGCTCGGCCGCGGGAAACTCTCCTTCGTCGGCGAGCAATGGCTGCGCGCCGACGCCGACTCCCGCGCGCCGGCCGACGCGCGCGGCGGCGTCTCCTGCGACGATCTCGGCTGCGTGGCGAGAGCGGTCGACGGCCGCTCGGTCGCTCTGGTGACGGATCGCAAGGCGCTGATCGAGGATTGCGCCCGCGCCGCCATCGTCATCGCGCCCTTTTATGCGCCAGCGGGCTGTGGGGCGTCGATACTCCTCGACCGCCGCAAGCTCGCCGAGACGGGGGCGGTGACGCTGCGCTTCGCCGCCGAGGCGGTGGAATGGCGCACAGCCCGCGGCCCGGGCGAGGACCGGCCCTGGTCTCGCGCGCCGCAGCGGAGGATGGCGAGCGCGTCGGCGACCGCCGTCGAAATTCCCTCAGAGGAGGACGAGCGATTGAATTAAGCAGCATTTCGAAAAAGAGGGAACCTCTGTTTCGATACGTCGTAGATCAAGCAAAAAAGGCGCTTGGAGGCAGATTCTAGCCATCGTTGGCGCCGCGCTTGTAGGGCGCGACAGTTCTTCCGAGCTCCCTCAATATCACAGGTACGAAGTCTCGCGCGTAAATCGCGTTCGCGTGGACTCCGTCGTCGACGTATTGCTCGTCGAGCATGCCGTCGTCGGTTTCGAAACCGCTATGGTCGCCGACGAACCCAATGCCGCGTCTTTGTGCGATTTCCGCAAGCGCGCGCTTTATGGCGAGGAATATCGCGCGTCGAACTGCGCTACTCGCCGGCGTGAAATCCGATCCGCGTGCGTTCGAAATCGCGACATCGGATGACGGAGGGGGACCTGCAACGAGAAATACCCCAAATCCCTTTTCCTGCAGAAATACGACCGCCTTCTCGACTTTGGCAAGTCGACCCCGAAACATCTCGACGAGCATCTCAAAATAAACGAATCCCGGCCCGTTTGCTATGTTATCCGCGGTAAGTAGATCGCCGAAATCCGTGAAAAGCTCGGAGATGAATCCGAGGAGGTGGACATCCGCGAATCCAAGCATTAGGCCGATATCGTTGTCAGATTTATACTCCCCCGAGAATCGATCGAGCAGGTACATGCGGTCGAGCGCAATCTCGAAAAGAGGATTGAGGCGGGTTTTCCCATCCGCCTGTTCGATGACGATTTCGTGATAAATCAGGCCGCAATCGATCATGTGGGACACAAAAGGTTCGTCCGCCTGATCTCCTTCGAAAAAATGCCAAATCCGTGAGGCTTCGACGAATGCATGAGCATGACTATCACCGAATAACACGACACGCCGCATGGCTCACCTATGCTTTTCGAGATTTTCTTCGTCGCAAATCACTGCGAGCTTCTCGAGATGTTTCTTCGATATTCGCTGGAGGAGTGGGTCTACGTTGGGCGCGGTCTGCTCCACTTGTGCGACAGGATGACTTTCTTCTCCGCACATATGCCGAAAAAATATACGCATTACATGTGCGACGCCGTCTGCGGTGACAGAGCGAAGATCGTCGGCAAAATATCGCGCGGCGCCGACGGGATTCGTGATGATCTCATAGGACGGGAAGTAAGTGACGAGGCCCAACTCGTCCAACTTTCCGGCGACAGCGCGCAGTACCGATTTGGAATGGACAGTCGAGGTGAGAACATGTCGGTTCTCGGCTGTCGCGACCAGAGGTACCGGCGACACTGTTACGATGATCTTGGCCGATGAGTTGCGTTCGCGGAACCGTTCGATAAAGCCGTTCATATCCGCGAGAATCTCGGCGTAGTCGAAGTTCTTGAAGACATGCTCGTCAGGCCGGTGATCGCCCGCTCCGCAGCCTGGGCAAACCGGGTAAACCGCTCCATCGCGGCGATTGATCCAGGCCTCGGTCAACCCCATCGTAAAGATGAAAACGTCGCACTCCTCGACCATTTTGCGGACGGCAGCGAAATGCATGCGCCTGTCGGCGTCCAGGGTCTCGCGTGAGGGGAAAGGAACGGGTTGTATGAATGGCCGATACGGGTCGAGGAAGCCGTTTTTTGTCGGCCATGCATCATCGACGGGATGAAATAAGTTATAGGCTCGATCAAGAAGCTGGACCAGCTGGCGGGCCGTATAGATATTACCGAAACGCGCCGAGAACGTCCCGAATCCGAACTTTTCTTGGACATCTTGCGGAAACATCGAGGGAGCCGGTTCGGACACGAAATAAGAATATCCGGCGTCTTTCAAATGCCTGGCGATATGCTGAGCAAAACAGCTCCCTGCGGTCGCAATCTTGTCCGTTCTCGAAATAGAAAATGACGGTGTCGTCATCGGGTCTATTTCATGGGGCGCCTTTCTGGCGATTGACCGCGACCAAAACGACGAGTCCGGAAAGGAGCGGTAAGGACAGGGGGCGACACTCAAGACGATTGCCCTTTCATTCATGCACTAGAGGGTCAGAACTCGGCGCAGGTCGCGCCGCTATCGATCGGCGACGCGAAAATATCGTAGGCGACAGAGATCGACAATCAGATCAACTCATCTATTGCCATGGTGACTCTATGATATTTTCCGCGCCGCACCATTGTTCGAAAGAGACGACGGTCAAGGGCCTCCGCTGCGCATCGTCCCGGACGTGTGCGGCGCCGTCCGGCATATCGACACCGGAGCACGATGGCAAGCCCACAGCAAGGCTCGCCTTGTTCATCCCTGGGTGTCCGAGGTTGGATCAGTCGCGTGGCTCACGCCCGCCGGATTGGCTGCGACGCTCGCCCAGCGGCCGCGCGGCGCGGCGCTCGATGGCGCCGCGTGCGTGCTTGCTGGCGCGCTCCAGCGCGGCCAGGCGGCGACGGACTGGCTCGTCGAGATCGGGTGAACGGGCGAGTGGACGGAAATCATTCCTCGAATAGGGGTAGCGGCTGCCGCCGTGGAAGATTTCGACGCCATGCGTCGTCATCACCGCGTCGCCGCGGCGCAGCGTCGGGTCGAGATAGATGGCCTCGATCGAGCTCTCATTGGACTGTCCCGTGTGACAGGAGCATTCCTTGTCCCCCTCGGCCTTGCCCTCGCCCTTGCGTTGGAGAGAGGCCATCAGCCGCGAATAGCTGCCGCCGCCGCGCGCCGCCACCGCATCCTCCATCTTGTCGGAGCCGCCGCGCATGACATAGAGCGTCGTCCGCGCGCCGGGGCAGAGACGCCCGCAGGCGCGCTGATGGCTCGCCGTGTCGCTCGCGTTCGAATAGAGGCCGACGGGGAAGAAATAGCCGTCGCACTCGCGCACGCAATAAGAGCGCCCGCCGCTCGCTGTCTCTGTATAGACCGAGCGTTCCGGCTCGCCGCCGCTGCGGAGGGCTCGCGGACGCCAGCGCGACTGCGGCTCGGCCCGCCGCTCCCGGGGGACGTAGGCGTGGCGCCGGGAATTGGCGTGGCGGCGATAGCTCGGATAGCCGCCGCCATAGTTGGAATAGCCGCCGCCTCCGCCGCCGCCGAACAATTGCTGAAAAAAGTCCTGGGCGAATGCGGGAGGTGGCTCGAGCGCCGCGATGAGAAAGGCCAGGATCAGGCCGCCGAGGGCGGCGAGGCGACGATGGGGCGATGTTCCCCGATCGCCGCTTTTACGCGATGACATGACGCGGCACCCGTTTTGACGCAACTCCCCCTTAAATGGAGCGTGATCGCGAGAGACAAGCCGCCCCTCGTCTCAGGCGTTTTGCGCGGCGCGACGCGCTGCGGCGATCAGAGCGGCGATCAGCGCCTCGGTGCGGAAGGGCTTTTCGACGATCGGACGCCCGGCATGCGCCGGGGGCAGGGCCGAACGGCCATAGCCGGTGGCGAAGACGAAAGGGAGCTCCATTGTGGCGAGGCGGTCGGCGACCGGCTCCACGCTCTCGGCGCCGATCGCCAAGTCCAGCAGCGCGACGTCGAATTGAACGCCGGCGACGTGTCGCAATGCGACGGCGACGGTCTGGGCCGACGCCACGACGCGGAAACCATGCTCGGCGAGCGTCTCCTCGAGCGCGAGCGCGATCAGCGGCTCGTCCTCGACGACGAGCACGCGCCGGCCGACCGGCGCCTCGACGCGCCATTGTTCCATCGCCCCCATGCAACCGCCCCCACGCTCGCGATCGTGGGATCGATTCCGGCGCCTGTCCAGAGCGGAATAGCCTCATCTGCCGCCGTGGCGGCGCAGCTGCTATCTCGCGCGCAAAGCTATTTCACGCGCTGCGCCGCGAGCGCCCAGACCGAGAGAGCCAGCCAGCTCGCTATGGTCAGGGAGCCGCCGATCGGAGCCGCATAGGGAAACAGCCGATCGCCCGCGAAGGTGCGGGCGACGAGGTCGCCGGAAAACAGCGCGACTCCGGCGATGAGGGCGAAGCTCACGCCCGTGAGCCAGCGCGACAGCGGCGGCTTCGCCGCCAGCAGCGCGCCGAGGCCGAGCGCGGCCGCGGCGTGGATCATCAGGAAGCGGCTTGCCGTGTCGAGATTGGCGGCGCTCGAAATATGCGCCGCCGCAGCCGAGAGAGCGACGCCGGCCGCGCCCTCGAGCGCGGCGAGAAAGACGATGAGAAGGTTCGAGCGCTGCATCAACTTCTCTGGATAAGTCAAAGCAGAATAATGAAAATTCTGCTCATGTTAATGTTCTTGATGAGGTCGTGGGCCGTGAGCGTTCAGCGCCGCGGCGAAGGCCAGGATAGGCTCTGGCGCGGCGTCGAGCAATGATCCCCGAGACGAAGCGAGCCTGAGGGCTCGCGGTCCGAAGCGCTCCCTGGACCGCGAGCCTTAGAGGCTCGCATTTCCTCGCCACGGCGAGGCTTCCCGCGTCAATAGGCGTTCTCGGTCTTCAGCAGCGCGATCGGCGTGAGCGCGAGAATGTAGATGTCGAGCAGGATCGACCAATTCTCTATGTAGTAGAGGTCGCATTCGACGCGCTTCTGGATCTTCTCCGGCGTGTCGGTCTCGCCGCGCCAGCCATTGATCTGCGCCCAGCCGGTGAGGCCGGGCTTGACGCGATGGCGGGCGAAATAGCCGTCGACGACCTCGTCATAGAGATGCTCGGCCGCCATGGCGTGCATGGCGTGTGGACGCGGGCCGACCAGCGACAGATTGCCCCGGAACACGACATTGAACAGCTGCGGCAGCTCGTCGAGCGAGGTCTTGCGGATGAAGCGCCCGACGCGGGTCACGCGCGGATCGCCCTTGGTGACGAGCCGGGAGGCGGCCGGATCGAGCTTGTCGGCGTACATGGAGCGGAATTTATAGACCTCGATCCGCTCATTGTTGAAGCCGTAGCGAGTCTGGCGGAACAGCACCGGGCCGCGCGAGTCGAGCTTGACCGCCAGCGCTACCGCCGCCATCACCGGCGCGAAAACAACGAGGCAGATCGCGCCGACGATTTTGTCGAAGGCGGATTTGGCCAGCACGTCCCAATCGGCGATCGGTTTGTCGAAGACGTCCAGCACCGGAACATTGCCGATGTAGGAATAGGAGCGGGGGCGGAAACGCAGCTTATTGGTGTGGGCGGCGAGACGAATGTCGATCGGCAGCACCCAGAGCTTGCGCAACATCTGCAGGAGGCGCGCCTCGGCGGAGATGGGCAGGGTGAAGATGACGAGATCGAGCCGCGTGTGGCGCGCGAATTCGACGAGATCGTCGATCGTGCCGAGCTTGGGGTAGCCGGCGACGACATCCGGCGAGCGGTCGTCGCGGCGGTCGTCGAAAATGCCGAGAATGCGCAGATCACTGTCCTGCTGCGCGGCTGCGAGATCGCGCAGCACCGGCTCGGCCGCGGGGCCGCCGCCGACGATGACGGTGCGGCGGTCGAGCTTGCCCTGCTGCGTCAGCGACCGCACCACGGCGGCGACGGCGAAGCGCTCCGCCGCCAGCACGCCGAGCCCGCCGGCATACCAGCCGAGCAGCCACACGCGTGACAGCGCGTTGTCGAGCTTCAGGAAGAAGATCGCCGCGAGCGCGGCGAGAAAGACCAAAGTCCAGCCGCCGGCGAGCTTCAGGCCATGGCCGATCGGCGAGCGAAAGGCGGCCGGCGTGTAGAGGTCGAGCGCCTGCCAGGCGATGACGGCGAGCAGCGCCATGCCCGGAATGACGATGAAATATTCGAAGCCATAGCCATAGGCGGGCGCGACATGCAGTCGATGCACGGCGAAGCCGCCGGCCGCGATCAGCAGAAATTCGAGACTGCGGACGAGGCCGGCGAGGACGATCGGCGAATAGGCGGGCGTCGGCCGGGCGTCGGCGGCGATTTCCGCCAGCCTCGAGGCGACACGGCCGTCGTCATTGGCGGGGGCGTCCGCTTTGATGTCGCGTAAGGCGAATGCACACATGACGTCACTCCACTCATCAGGCTCTCTGCGGCAGCACGGCCTCCGCGGAGCGGCGATGTCCGGCGGCTTCCAGCGCGTCGCGATATCCGCGCAGCACCGCCTCCTCCATCGCCGTCAAAGAGAAATTTTCTGCTACTCTTTCAGCGAGCTCGTCGCTGGCGCGGCGTCGCGACGCCTCGTCCATGCGGCCGGCGGCGATCATCGCGCGGGCGAGCGCGGCGGGATCGTCGCTCGCGATGAGCCGATCCGCATAATCGCCGAAAATCTCGGGAATGCCGCCGACATTTGTGGCGACGAGCGGCGTGCGCGCGGCGATCGCCTCGAGCACGATATAGGGAAGCGACTCGGCGCGGCTCGGCACGACCAATATGCGCCCCAAACGTAGCGCTTCGCGCGCCGGCATGGGCGGCGCGAACGACAGCCGCTCGTTCACGCCGCGCTGTTCGGCGAGCGCGCGCAGGGCCGCCTCGTCCGGCCCGGAGCCGACGAGCGTCAGTTGCGGCGCCGCGCCGGTCTCGTCGCGGATGAGCGCCAGCGCCTCGATCAGCGTGTCGACGCCTTTGAAGCGGCGCCACTCGCCGACATAGAGAAAATCGGCGGCGTCGGCGATCGGCGAGAGCGGCTCGAACTCCTGCGGACGCAGCCCATTGGGCACGACGCGCGCCACGGCGCGGGAGATGCCGATCGCCTCGACGAATCGTTTTTGCGCATAGGCGCTCTCGAAGGGAATGAAGTCGGTCACCCGCTCGAGCGCTCTTTCGACCGAGAGATAGAGACGATTGACCAGCGTGTTCCGGTCGAAATGCAGGCTGCCGCCATGCGGCGTGTAGACACGAATATGCGGATGGGGCAGCGACGGGAAAAAGGGCAGCAACGCCGGCAGACGGGCGTAGAGGCCGCCTTTCGCGCCATGTCCGTGGACGACGTCGGGCGAAAGGCGCCTCAGCGCCGAGGCGATGCGAAAGGCGACGATCGGGTCGCTCCAACTCGGTAGGCGGCGCATGCACAGACGCGTGACGCCGAGCTCCAGCGAAGGCTCGAGCATTCGCAGAACCGCCTCCGCGCGTTCGCCGCCGGTCGAGGAATCGGCGATGAGCCCGACAGCATGGCCCCGCGCGGCCTGCGCGCCGGCGAGATCGACGACATGACGAAACAGGCCGCCGATCGGCGCGCGCATGACATGCACGATGCGCAGCCGTCCGGGGGCCGTGTCGTCACTCGCCTGGCTCTGCCGCTCCGCTCGCATATTTCTTCAGAAAATCCGTTCGCGAACCGTGATCGTGTCTCCCGGTCTGACCGCTTGCAGCAGAGGCACCCGGCCGGTAACCGGCACGCCGCCGTAGTCGCGCGTCAGATCGACTTCTCCTTGATAGCCGCGCGGACTGAATCCGCCCGCTATGGCGATGGCCTTCTGCACTGTCAGTCCCTCGACGAACGGATATTGTCCGGCGCTGAGCACTTCGCCGAGCACGAAGAACGGCCGATACGCCTCGACTTCCACCGAGACGCGGGGGTCTCGGATGAATCCGTTGCGCAAACGTGCGGCGATTTCATGTTGCAGCGCCTGGGTGGTGAGGCCGGCGGCCGGCACGATGCCGATGAGCGGCATCGCTATGTGGCCGGAGCCGTCGACCGTATAGCTGTTGGAGATCGCGTCCTGGCCGAACACGATGACGCGCAGCCGATCGCCGGCCGCGAGCGTGTAGGGCTCCTCGGTCGAGGTCGCCAGCAGCTCCGGAATATAGGCGCCCGGTAGGGCGCAGCCCGACAATGTCGCGCACATCATCAGCCAGAAGAAGAGGAAGCCATATCTCGGCATTTAGAATCTCGGGCTCGAGGAACAGCTTACGAACGGAGTTCCGAAGGAATTTTTTAAGCACTCATGGTTAACAAAGCCTGATCGGCCGATCGGCGAAGCGCGATCGCCCCTCGGATGGCGCAAGATTGCCGCGGTTAACCCTGCGGAAACCATAATCTCGGTACATGGTCTGCGCGCTACATGGAGTTCGCAGATGAATTTCGGCCACTCTGACGATGGTGCGGGGAGCGCTCAGGGCGAGATCGCGCAGGGCGAGATCCGACACGGCGAGATCGCGCATGGCGAGATCGATCTGGGGCAGATCGCCGCCGCTCTGTCGCGCCGCCGCCGCATTGTGATCGGCGTCACGCTCGCGGCTTTTCTCGGCGCGCTGATTTTCGTCAATGTCGTCAAGCCGCGCTACACCGCCGAGGCGCGCGTCCTGCTCGAGAATCAGGAGAGCTATCTGACGCGCGCCGACAAGGAGCGCGCCGATCCCGCCGCCGCGCCGGACGCCGAGGCGGTGCAGAGCCAGATTCAGATGCTCACCTCGCGCGATCTCGCGCGCCGCGTGCTGAAATCGCTCGATCTGCAGGGCAATTCGGAATTCGACCCGCTCGCCGACGGCCTCGGGCTCGGCGCGAAGATCGGCGTGATGCTGGGCTTGACGCGCGATCCGTCCAAGCTCGCGCCGGAAGAGCGCATGCTGGACGCTTATTTCGACAAGCTGCAGGTGCTCTCGCCGACCAAGACGCGCGTGCTGCAGATCGAGTTCTCCGCCCGTGATCCCGATCTCGCGGCGCGGGCGGCCAACGCCATCGCCTCCTATTATATCGACATACAGCGCGAGGCGAAGCGCGAGAACGCGCGCGACGCCGCCCAGTCGCTGAGCCCGCTGATCATCGATCTGCGCGAGCGCCTCGCCAAGGCCGAGGCGAAGGTGGAGGCGTTCCGCTCGCGCTCCGGCCTCTTCGCCGGCACGAATAATATGACGATCGCCACGCAGCAGCTCGGCGATCTCACCAATCACCTCTCGATCTCGCGCACCGCGCAGGCCGACGCCGAGGCCAAGGCGAAGCTCGTCCGCGACATGCTGCGCCAAAATCGCGTCGGCGAGATTCCGGATGTCGCCAATAATGAGATGATCCGCCGCATCGGCGAGCAGCGCGTGTCGCTGCGCGCCCAGCTCGCTCTCGAATCGCGCACGCTGCTGCCCGGCCATCCGCGCATAAAGGAGCTGCAGGCGCAGCTCGCCGATCTCGAGGCCGATTGGCGGCGCGCGGCCGAGCGCACCGCGCGCACGCTCGAGAACGAGGCCCATATCGCGTTCTCCCGCGTGGAGAATCTGACCCGGGCCATGGATGAGCAGAAGCGCGTCGCCGGCGCGGCGGGCGCCGATGAGGTGCAGCTGCGCGAACTCGAGCGCGCCGCGCGCGTGCTGAAGGACCAGCTCGAGGCGGATTCGGCCAAATATCAGGAGGCGCTGGCGCGCGATGGGCCCAAGGCGTCGCCCGCCGATGCTCGGGTGATCCAGCGCGCCGTCGCGCCGCCGCTTCCCTCCTTCCCGAAAAAGCTGCCGATCACCGCTTTCGCGACGATCGCCGCTTTCGTTCTCACCGCCGGCTCCATCGTCGCGATCGAGCTGCTCGGCGGCCGCGCGCGAGTCGCCGGCCCGACGCCGCTTCCGGCGCCGCCCGAGGATGCGCTGGAAGCGCCGCCGAAGGTCCGCATCGCGACGGAACGGCGCGAGCCCGCCTTCGCCGAGCCGGAGGAGACGCCGCAGATCGCGACGCCGCAGATCGCGACGCCGCAGACCGCGCGCTTTTCGGCGCCGCCCGATCCGCACACGCCCAAGCTCGAGGATCGAACCATGCGCACGCATCGTTCGAGCGTCGTCGGCCGGATCGACGCCGCCCGCATGGCGACGCTGTCGGTCAAGGTTCTCATGGTCGGCTGCGCCGATGCGGAGCAGAGCTTCGACAGCGCCGTGACTCTGTCGCGCGCGCTGGCGCGGCGCGGCCTCGCCATAATCGTGGCGGCGGACGCCGAGGCGGAGGGAGAGCTCTTTGATCGGCTCGTGCCCGAGATCGATCGCGCCCGGCCGCTCGGCCTCGCCGATCTCGCCAGCGGCGCCGCGACCTTCGGCGAGGCCATTCACCGCGATCTGGATTCGCGTCTGCACGTCATGCCGGGCGGACGCGCCGCGGCGGGCTATGATCAGGACGCCGAGTCTGTGCTCGAGGCGCTGGCGCAGACCTATGACTTCATCGTCTTCGCCACGCGCGACTATGATCGCGCCATGTTCCTCGCGCCATCCTTCGACATCGTGCTGGTGAGCGGCTCCGAGCGCGCCGCCGAGGCGGTGATCGACGAGCTGGCGCAGGCCGGCGTCAGCGACGCCTTCCTGCTCGAGGAGGAGAGCGCCGTCGGCGCTTCCGCCGCCTGAGTCTCATCGCGCGAGACGGCGCAGCCGCGTGAGCGACGCAAAGAGCCGCGGGTTCTGCTTGACGGCGCGCTTTGCGCGCGTGAGAGCGGCGAGGAGGGGCGCGGCGAGCGCGCCGAGCGGCGTCGCCGGAATGATGCTGTCGACGAGCGCGATCGTCTCGTCGCAGACAGCGTTCTTATAGCGCGCTTCGCCGACGCCGAGATCGAAACGTCCGACGCTGCGCGCGATGAGATCGCGCAGCAGTGAATGCAGCAGGAGATCGCCCGGCGAAGAGCGCGCGATCTCGTCTTCCGATGCGAAGGAGTTGAGCATTGCGGAGAAGCGTCCGCGATGGGTGAAGCCGGCATAGGTCGCGATGATGCGCCCGTCGAGCGTCAGCGCATGAGCCTCCAGCGCGCCGCCGCAGCGGCCGAGAACGAAATCGCGCATCGCGCCATTGTCGAAAGAGGCGTCCTGCAATCGCTCGGCCTTTTGCGCGAGGAGAACCTCGAGGATCTCGCGTCCGCGCGCGCCCTCCGCGCGATGCTCGAAGACGAGCGCGCCCATTTTTTCCAGCCGCGCCTGCTTCTTGCGCAGCTTTTTCCGCGCATCGCTGGAAAAGCGCGTGTCGAGCGCGCTCAAAGTCGCCGGCAGGCTGGTCCCATAGGCGAAGCTGGGGCTCGGCGCCGCGCCGGGGAGGGCGAGCGGATTGGCGACGCCCTCGAAAGCCTGCGGCTGATTGGCGAGTCGATAGAGGTCGACGCCGGCCGCGCGGGCGGCGCGGCGCAGCAGCGCGCGAATGGCGGCGGCGTCGAGGCGCGCCTCCGCGGCGAAGAGGCCGAGATTGAAATTGCTCTCCTTGCCGCCGAGAAATTGCGCGATCCGCAGCGGCCCGAGCCGCGCGACGCAGAGTCCGAGCAGAGCGAGCGGGCGCCCGCTGGCGGTCTGGCGCGCGACGAGGATCATCGGCTCGAGGCCGCGGGCGCATCCGAAAGTCTCGAACCAGTCGCGCGCGAAGCCGAAAGATTGATAGGCGCTCGCCGGAGCGTCGGCGAACAGCGTCTCCCAATCTCCGCGCGCATCCGCGAAAGAGGCGAAGACATCGAGCGCGATTTCGTCGCCCGCCGTTTCGAACCGCGACAGCTCCATGAGATTTTCTACTCTGAGGTCTTCTGCTCTTGCGTTAACCATATCGTCGCCGCATTGCTGATGTTTGCGCTTCTTCGCGACACTAGCAAGGAAAGGTCAACGAGACCTCGAGATGGTGGCGCGAGAAGAACAATAGCGCGGGAGGCGCGGCTGTGACGAAATGGCGTCGATTGGCGATCGAAGCGGGGATGGAGTTCTTCCGCGCGAGCGGCGCCCACCGTCTGGCCGAGCCCTTTACGCGCGGACTCGGCGCGATATTGATGTTTCATCGCGTGCGGCCGCGGCTCGAGCAGGCTTTCGAGCCCAATCAGCCGCTGGAGATCACGCCGGAGTTCCTGAATGCGCTGATCCTATGGCTGCGTGGGCGCGGCGTCGAGATCGTCTCGCTGGAGGCCGCGCTGACGCGGCTGCGCGAGGGTGCGCCGGAAGCGCCCTTCGCCGTGCTCTCCTTCGATGACGGCTATCGGGATTTCGTCGAGCATGCGCTGCCGGTGCTGGAGCGCCATGGCGCGCCTTTCACGCTCTATCTCACCTCCGGATACGCCGACGCTTCGGCGCGACTGTGGTGGGTCGAGCTCGAGGAGGCGATCCGACGTCTCGATCGTCTCGACGTCATCGCCGGCGGCAGGCGTGTGCGCTGCAATACGGCGACGGCGGCGGAAAAGCGCAGCGCCTTCGCCGAAATCTATGCGCAATTGCGCGCTGGCGACGAGGCGGAGCTGCTGCGCGTCGTTACCGCTCTGTCGGCTGAAGCGCGGCTCGAGCCGCATGCGCTGACACGGCGGCTGTGTCTTGGATGGAGCGAGCTGCGCGCGCTGGCGCGTCACCAGCTCGCGACGATCGGCGCGCATTCCGTGACCCATGCGCGATTGGCCAAGGTCGATTGCGCGACGGCGATCTTCGAGATGGCCGAGAGCCGGCTGCGCATAGAAGCCGAGCTCGAGCGGCCGGTCCCCCATTTCTGCTATCCGGTCGGCGATCCGACATCGGCGGGACGAAGAGAATTCGAGCTCGCCGCGCGCCTCGGCTTTACGAGCGCGGTGACGACGCGTCCCGGCATGATTTTTCCCGAGCACCGCGATCATCTCTCGGCGCTGCCGCGGCTTTCGGTGAACGGGCGGCATCAATCGCTCGCCGCATTGGACATTCTCTTGTCCGGCGCGCCCTTCGCATTGATGAACGCCGGGCGCCGGGTGACGGCGGCCTGAAAATCTCGCATAGAGTCTGAACAGGCGTTCGCCGGCAAAGCGGCGAACGCCTGTTCAGCGCGGCGCGCTTCGGCGCCGCTTCGACCAACTCACGCCAGGCCGAGACGCTGCGTGAAGCTCCGCCACAGCTCGCCGAGCGATTTCTTTTCGGCGATCGAGCGCGCGCGCGCGGCGACGGCGCCGGGCGTGATCGCGCCGGAATAGTTGCAATCGCAGAAAATATGATGCGCTTCGCGCATGGACAGATGGAAGAAGTCGATCGCGTCGCCGAGCCTGTCGCCCTTCAAACCCTGCTCGCGGAAGAAAGCGTCGCGATAGGCGATCGACAAGGGCGACTCGTCCTGGCGCAGTTTGATCCGCTCCTTCACGGGCACGTATTCCATCATCGAGAAGAGGCGAATGCGTCCGACATGCGCTTCGATCAAAGTGGCGAGCCGCTCCAATCGGACGCGACGCAGCGAGGCTTGCTCGCGCCGCGCTTCGACCGGCTCGACACCTGCAAGTTTAGTTATTTCTTCGAGAGTTCTGTATTTCATCACGCCCTCCGTCGCCAATGGGGCCGGCCGCCCGACAAAACAATTCCCCGACTCCACTGAACACGTTCGGCTGGGATTGGTTCCTGTCGCCGTTTCGATGTCGGAGCGCGCACGGCGACGCTCGCGCCGACGGGCGCGATCGTCGCTCTTGCCGGCTCGGACACCGCAACTAGATGGTGCGCGGGGTTGCAGGACGGGCTGCAGGGAAACGGAGTGTCCTCATGTCCATGACCTTCCGAGAGGCGACAGTGCAAGAAAACGCCGCAGTTTATGGCGGCCTCGTCGATGCGGTGGGAGGCATCGCAACAATAGTTCTAGCCGTTTGTGGGCTCGCCGGCGTCAATCCGCCGCTCATGGCCGGTATCGCGACGATCGTGTTCGGCGTCGCGCTGCTCATTCAAGGCGGCACGATGCTGTCCGAATATGCGCAGATCATCTTTCCCGCGGGCGCGAAAACCGCGAATTTCGAACATTTCGGAGGCGGCAGCCTCTCGGCTGTCTTCCTCGTCGGAGCGGCGGGAATTGTGCTCGGCGTGCTCTCGCTGCTCGGCATTAATTCCGGCGTTCTGACGCCGATCGCGACGATCGCCTTCGGAACCGCGCTCGTGCTCAGCAGCAATGCGGTGTGGCACCTCTACACATTGCGTCATGCGCAGGCGAGGAACGACGCCTCCGCCTCACAGTCGCAGAATATCGGCGGCGAATTTCTGGCGAGCGAGATGGCCTCCGGCTCCGCCGGCATTCAGGCGCTGGCCGGATTGGGCGCGATCGTGCTCGGCGTTCTCGCGGTCGCGGGAAGCACCAATGATCTCGTTCTCAATCTCGTTGCTCTGCTGGCTCTCGGCGCGACGGTCGTGCTCACCGGCAGCACGCTGAGCGCGACGGTGCTGAGCTTCATGCGTCCTTGGTCGTCGCAGAGCTGATCCCACCTGCGCCGCTCGTCTCTCGGAGCCGTCCGCGAAGACGGCTCCGGGGGTCGTTCAGAGCCATCAGCGGCGATGCGAGAAGCGTCTGATCTCCCGAATGTCGCGCGGTGAAATCCACCGAACGATGTCGGGCTTTTCGTCTGTTCTGATGGAAACGACGGCGTGTCGTTCGGCTTGCTCGATCGCGCCGATCTCGACGATTTTCTCGCGCTCTGCATAGCGTCGGCAGCGCCCTTCGGCGATGAGCGCGCGGAGCTGGCCGAAATAGCGCAGGCTGTTCGTGGCGCGCTCGATCTTCGTCAAATCCGGGCGGCGCAGGCAGATGACGGCTCCGCGCCGGACGAACTGCGTGGGGCGAAGCGCCGCTTGGTCGGCCGCGCACAGCGATGGCGACAGCAACAGAAGCGAGGCGGCGAGAAGGCCCGTTCGTCGCATATCAGCTCTGCGCCGGAGCGTGATCGGACGCCTCGCCGCGCTGCTGCGCGTCCGCTTCTTGCGCCGATTGGAAGAGCGGGAGAAAGGAGCTTTTTTCCGCGCGCAGCTTGCGCAGATGCACGAAGGCGAGCTGCGCCAGTCGGCGGTCGCCGAGCGACGTCAGCACGACGAGCGAACGGCGCCGATCGAGCGGATCGTTCTTGCGCTTGACGAGCTTGGCCTGCTCGAGACGCGAGACGAGCTCGGCCGCGCTGTGATCGCGGATCAGCAATTGCTCGGCGAGCTCGCCGACACTGATATGGGCCCCGGCGCGAAAGGTCTTGATGGCGAGCAACGCCTGATAGCGCTGCATGGTGAGGCCGACCGTCGCGGCCGCCTGCTCGCTGAAGGCGAGGAACTGCCGCAGCGCGTAGCGGAAATTGGCGAGCGCGCGAAGCTCCTCCTCCGAGGGGCGGCTGTCGTCGTCGGCTTCCTGAGGGCGGCTCTCGAGCGCCGTCGACATTTTCCTCGCTCCCCCGGATTCTCCGCCGCGATTTTCGGCCAAGCGCACATGATGACCTTCGCCCGGCGCCTGGTCAAGGCGCCCGCCGGGCTTGTCGGCGCCAGAGCGCGCGCAATGGCGTCTTGCATTTATATCGCTATACGATATATATCCATCGTATAACGATGAGTGGCCGAACGGCGGCGGCGCTCGGGCCAAACGCGCGCGCGAATGACGTGCGAAACCGGGAGGAATGCGATGATCGTCCGATTTTTTGCCGCTGTGATTTTCGTGAGCATAGGCTGTGCGACGCAGGCGCAGGCGCATGGGGGCGTCAGCATCGACGATGGCCAATGCAAGATGAAGATCGGGCCCGATCAGATGAACTTCACCGGCTATCAGCCGTTGAAGTCGCGCGAGCAGTTCTGCGACGACATTCCCGATGTCGGCCCGACCATCATCGTCCTCGACGCCGTGCAGGACGAGCTGCGCGACATGAATCTGGAAATTCGCATTCTGCGTGACGTCGGGCAGTCCAGCGACGATGAAAACCTCGAGCACAACACGGAGACCTATGTGCCGGCGAAGAAATATCGCACCGGCACGCTCAATTTCGAATACGACTTCAAGCAAAAAGGCAAGTTCATCGGATTGGTGAAAGCGCGGAACGACGACGGATCGAAAGAATATGTTTCACGATTTCCCTTCTCGGTCGGCGAGACCGAGACGCGCGACATCACGATAGCGACATTTTTTGCCGCGCTGGGACTGGTCGGATTCGGACTCTGGTACAAGAATTCCTTCAAGGCGAAGCCGCCGCGAGCCTGATCGCGGAGGAGCGCTTTTGTCGTAGCGCTTTCGTCGTCATGTAGCGACGCCGCGATCCCGCGGCTCGCCGAAGAGGAGGCGGCCATGTCTATCGATCGACGGCGCGTTCTGTTTTTGACCGGAGGCGCTGCGCTCGCGGCGGGCGGCTTCGGCCTCGCCAATGCGCATGAGTATGAAAAGGGCGGGCTCAAGGTCGAGCATCCCTGGCTGCGCGCGCCGCGCGACGGCGAGAGCGACGCCAATCTCTTCATGGTGGTCTATAACCGCGGTGACGCCGCCGATCGTCTGATCGGGGTAAAATCTCCTCAGATCGGCGGCTTCGATCTGCATGTCGCCCCCCAGTTCGCCGTTGTGGCAGATGCGATTTTCTTCCCCAACAGCTCGAAAGTGACTCTCGCGCCCGGCGGCTCCTTCATCCATCTCTCCGGCATCAAGAAGATCAATCCGGTCGGCTGGGGATTCGAGCTCACGCTGGTGTTCGAGAAGGCCGGAGAAATGCAGATCGACGCGGCGATCGACGCGCCCGACGCCACGCATGCGCATGATGCGGAGGCGATGGAGCGGTGGGAGAAGGCGAATGGTCGCGGCGCCGCAGATACGCCTCGAGAGAGTGATACGCCTCGAGAGGATCATCGCTCGGGCCATGAGGAGTTGAAGGGTCCGGGCGAGGCTCGGCCGGACGCTGGCGAGCCGCAACAGGCGCAGTGAGCCGTTTTCCGGACCTGCTCGAAAAATTAACTTGCGCGCGACGAAATATGTCGCCATTCGATAGATAAGCTGCGACGTCTCGACGCCTCTGCACGCAGCCAATTCGAAAAAAACGAGCGGCGGCGTCTAATGGAGAAGAAAATGGCTCTGCAGACTTCTGGGAAGGACATCGTCAAGTCTCTGGCGTGGTTCATCGGCGCGATCGCTCTGATCCTGACCCTGGTCCACTACGCGCCCATCATTTCGCACGGGGCGTTCTGAGCGAGACGCTCTCGCTTGCGCTACGCCGGCCGCGATCCGTCAGCGATCACGGCCGGCGTTTTCGCATCCGAGGCGCTCTCGGCCGGGCGCTCTTCGCCGGGCGCTCTTGGCCGCGTGCGCGCTTCGGCGACACGGCTATTTGGATTAGCTCGACCCTGCCGTTATTGTCTGCGACGACGATAGAGAGGTCGCGGACATATGGTCGAAAGAACAACGGGCGATGGCCAAATCGAGGCCTATCTGCTGCAGGAAATGAAGGCGGAGATCGACGAGCTCGCGCTCAGCGAGGTCGATGATTTTACGAAATTCGTCTATGCCCGCGCCCGTGAGTTTTATTGGACGTTGACGCGCCTGCTCGGGCTCGGCCGCCTGCACGACGGCGTGTGGCGCAAGCCGGGCGGCGAAAAGGCGACGGCGTGGCGCATGGCCCTGACGGGCGATATTCCCGCGCCCGCGACGAGCGCGCGGCTGCTCATCGATATGACGGCCACTCATCGCACCATCGGCCGAACCGGCATTCAGCGCGTCGTGCGCGAGATCGCGTGCGCCATGGTCGAGAGCGGCGCCGGAATTCCCGTTTTCATGGAGGACGGGCGGCTTTTTTCCCATTTCACCCATGAGAATCTGCCCGATGAGGTGACGCCTGCGGCCGGCGACAAATTTCTGCTGCTCGACGCCGGCTGGCATCTCACCGCGGAATATTCGCAGATGATCGATCGGGTGGCGCTGGCGGGCGGCGAGACGATCGGCTGCCTCTACGACCTCATTCCGCTGCTCTATCCGTCGGTGGTGACGAATTCGGCGCATCTCGCCTTTGCGGAATGGTTCGATCTGCTCGTTCGAAAAAGCGACGCGATCATCGGCATTTCCAAGGCCGTCATCGAGGATTTCGAGGCCTATGCGCGCGCGAGGCCTTTGCTCGTCAAGCCTGGATTACGGCTCGGCTGGTGGCCGCTCGGCGCGGATTTTCGGGCGCCCGGCGAGGCGCCGTCGGCGCGCGCCGTCCAGGCGGCGGCGGGCGTTCAGCCGCTCTTCCTCGGCGTCGGCACGCTCGAGCCGCGCAAAGGCCATGCGATCGCGCTCCGCGCCTTCGACCGCTGGTGGAAGGAGGGCGCCGACGTCCGCTATGTCATCGTCGGCTCGAAGGGCTGGAATGTGCGGTCTCTGGAACGACGCATCGTCGAGCATCCCGAATTCGGCCGGCGCCTGTTCTGGCTGCAGGGCGCGAGCGACGCCGATCTTCGCTATCTCTACGAGCGCACGCGTGCGCTGGTGTTTCCCTCGATCGCGGAAGGCTTCGGCCTGCCGCTCGTCGAGGCCGCGCATTTCGGCGCGCGCGCGATCGCCAGCGACATTCGGGTCTTCCGGGAGGTCGGCGGCGAGTGGGTCTCCTATTTCGAGCCCGGCGACAGCGACGCTCTGCTGGCCCGCATGAAGGAGGCGCTCGCCGCGCCGGCCCCCGCCCAGGCCTGCGACATATTGTCCTGGCACCGGTCCGCAGAGGCGCTGGCGCGCATTCTGAACGAGGGCGACTATCCCTCGCGGCTCGACGCGGCGCGCTGAGCGCAGCGCCTTCAGAACGGGTGATATTGATAGAGCCAGTTCTCCGACAGCACGTCGTCCTTGTGCTTCAAAAAGATCCGTATCTCGACAGGATCATTCCCTTCGACGGTGAGATCGAATTGCGCGCGCCAATGGCCGGGCACGCCGTCGAAGACCGCCTCCGTGTAGATGTAGGAGAAGCTTCCGCGCGAGGACCACAGCACCGGCTCGGGCTTCACGCCGAAGGGCAGGCGTTCGAGCGGGCCGCCCAGAAACTCCACCATGAATTTGCGCACGCCCTTGGGGCGCGCCTTGCCGGGCTGGCCGCCATTGCCGAGCCGCGTCGCGACGCAGCGCGCGAGCGGCGTCGGGTCGGGCTCGTCGGCGAGCCAATGGAGACGATAGGAGAAATCGAAGGAGGCGCCGGGGACGGCGGGCTTCTCGGGAACCCACATGGCGACGATATTGTCGTGGATCTCGTCATCCGTCGGAATTTCGACGAGCTGCACGGCTCCCTTGCCCCAATCGCCCTTGGGCTCGATCCACACGCTCGGGCGGCGATCGTAGAACACGCCGTCGAGATAATGATCGAAATTGCGGTCGCGCTGCAGCAGGCCGAAGCCTTTCGGATTTTCATCCGAGAAGGCGGAGGCCATCACGCGATCGGGATTGTTGAGCGGACGCCACAGTCTTTCGCCGCGGCCGGTCCACATTGCGAGCCCGTCGGAATCATGCACCTCCGGCCGCCAATCGACGGCGGTCGGCTTTTTGGTTTCGGAGAACCAATACATGGAGGTGAGCGGCGCTATGCCGAAGCGAATGAAGCTCCCGCGCAAATGCAGCGAGCAGTCGACATCCATCACCACGCCCTTGCCGCGCTTTGCGAGAATGCGAAAGGCGCCGACGATGGAAGGGCCCTCGAGCAAAAGATGCAGCGTCAGTCCGTCCTCGGTCTCCGGGCCGATATAGACATTCGTGAAGTCGGGGAATTCCTCCGGCCGGCCAGAGACCCATGTGTCGAGCGCGACGCCGCGCGCCGAGAGTCCGTATTGGCGCAATGCGCCGATGGCGCGGAAATAGGACGCGCCGAGAAAGGCGACCCAGTCGTTCTTGCGCCAGTCGAGCGGGCCGTCCTTCGGCTCCTGGATGCGGAAGCCGGCGAAGCCGGCTCCCGGCGGCAGCCGGCGCGCGATCGAATCCTCCGGCATGTCGAAATATTTCGGATTGTAGAGCACCTCGCGCGCCTGGCCGCCTTCGACCGCATACATGCGGACGGCCTTTTTGAAGAACATGCCGAGGTGGAAGAATTCGACCGGGAAACGCCCGGCGCCGGTGGTGAGCGCGTAATTCGTGTCGTAGCTGATCTTGCCCCAGGCCTCATAGTCGATCTTCGAGGTGATCTCGGGATCGGGCTGGCTCGGCGGCCGAAACGGCTCGGCGACGCGGCGACGCGCCGTCTCCTTCAGCCGCTCGAAGGAAAAGGGCTCGGGCGCCCCGAGATCGAGGCGGCCGGAAACGGGCTGGGCGTGGGCGTCGGTCGCGCCCGCTGCGCCGAGCGCGCTCGTGGCCGCCGCGGCCTTGAGGAAGGAGCGGCGATCTGTGTCGTCGATCATGTGGGGAACCTCGCAGCGCTAAGGGAGCGTCGGTCGTCGGCCGAAGGCGCGTGAGATCAGCGAATCGGCAACTCAGCGTATCGGTTCATGGCGGACGGCCGTGCGCATGAAGAAATACAGGCCGACGAAACCCGCCAGCGCGAAGACGATCTCGAAAATGCGGCTCACGGCCGGGTCGAGCTGAAACAGGCCGCCGAGCGCCCAGCCGGCGGCCCAGGAGGCGCCGACGAGCTCGGTGCCGACCAGGATCGCGACCGCGACCAGCGTCGACAAATGCACTAGGTTCAAGGGCTTCTTGCTCATCAGGCGAAGGACTCCGCGCTCATCGTCCAGCGCGAACGTGCTATACGATCGGGCCGCCCGGCGCAAGTCGGCCAGCGCTCGCGCCGACGAAGTCCTCTTGCTAGCCGGCTCGGGCCGCTGGTATTCTGTAAATCGAGGCGACATAGGCGCATTTTTTTGTTTTTTCGCGCGCCGAGGCAAAGTCGCGGTTTTTTTCAGGGGCGGGGCTATGGGTGGAGTCGTCGAGCGCGTCGTCATTCGACATTTGTCTGGGTCGAAGGCCAATCAGATAGAACAGCTTCCGATTGGCGATCTCCAGGAGATCACCATCGGCCGTGATCCGACCTCGAAAATCGCTTTCGACCCCACCATAGACGGGGTGGTCAGTCGCCAGCACGCCGTGATCCGCATCGAAGGCGAGGGCGACAACGCGAAATTCAAGCTCATCGATCTCAACAGCAGCAACGGCACTTTTCTCAACGGCCAGCGCATCTCGCAGGAGGCCGAGCTGCTGCCCGAGGACAAGATCGAGCTCGGCGGCGCGAAAGGACCGAAATTCACCTTCGATCTGCAGCCGCGCCCCGCCAGCTTCGCGGCGCGCACGCGCGTCATCGGCATCGACGATTCGGCCGCGACGCGGCTGATCGAGACGGCGCAGACGGCGGCCTCCACCGCCGTCGCCGAGATCACCTCTTCCACGACGTCGGCGCCGCCGCACAAGGCCGGGGTCGGCCATGAGACCGTGCAGCGGCTGATCGTCGAGGAGCGCCGCTCCGTGAGCCGCACCTGGGGCGCCGTGGCGGCGGGTCTCCTCGCCTTCATCGCGCTTGGCGGCGGCGCCGTCTATTGGAAGCAGATCAAGGACGACGAGCGTCATCAGGCGGAGCTCGCCGACGTCAAGGCCGACACCAAGCATGTCGACCAGCGCACGGCGGCTATCCAGGGCGAGGTGAAGACCAATCTCATCGGCATGACGCCGCTCGACATCTACAACAAATACGCCAACGCCACCGCGCGCATCGATTTGCGCTGGCGTCTCTTCGACACGCAGACCGGCAAGCCGATCTTCCATCAGACGTTCAAGATCGGCAAGGACACGCTGCCGGCCTATGTGCGCCTGCCCAATGGCAAGGTGGTGCGCTGGCTGACGCTCGAGGACGATCAGCGCTCCAATCTGCAGATCGCCGGCGCGGGACACGGGTCCGGATTCGTCGTCAACGAGCAGGGCTATCTGCTCACCAACAAGCATGTCGCGGCCGGCTGGAAGGTGACGTACGACACGTCTCGCTTCGGCTTCGTCTTCGATCTCGGCGGCGGCCCGGGCGCGAAGAACGCCAAATTGCGCAAATATGGCGTCATCGATCTCGAATCCGACGATTATAGCGATTTGAACATGTGGGTCCCGGAAGCGGGCGGCGTCATTTTCCCGTCGAGCGTCGCCATCCCGATCGGCCGCAACAATATTCCGGACATGACCCGCAATGAGCAGCGCACATTCGAGGGCCGCAACGAGCAGCTCGAGGTGCGTTTCCCCGGCGCGCGGCTCGGCGTCAACGCCACTCTCGTGCGCGCTTCGGCCGATTCCGACGCGGCGCTCATCAAGATCGACTCGCCGCAGATATTGGACAAGGTCGAGCTCGCCGACGACGACACGGTGACGATCGGCGAGAAGGTCATCGTGCTCGGCTATCCGGGCATTTCGGTGGAGAATGTCCAACGGCAGGTCACGGTGGAGAACGGCCTGACGCGCATTCAGAACGAGGTCATTCCGGAGGCGACGGTGACGGACGGCATCGTCTCGAAACTGTCGACCGGCTTCAAGGAGAAGGACGGCGTGACGCTGACCAGCGCCGGCGAGCGCATTCAGCTCTCCGTGCTGGCGACGGGCGCCGGCAATAGCGGCGGTCCGGTGTTCAACTCGAATGGCAAGGTCATCGGCCTATTCACCTATAGCCGCAGCCGCGGCGACGCGCGCGTGACGCTCGCCGTGCCGATCAAATTCGGGCGGGACCTGCTGCGCGCGCAGCGCAACTGATCGAAGGTCGGGGACAATGGCGACGGGCCTCGAGGCTCCATTGGGCGCATTCCGCGTCGTCGGCGCGATGCGGACGGATGTCGGCCGCGTGCGCTCCTCCAATGAGGACAGCGTCGCCTTTGTCGCGCCGGCGCCGGACGCGCCGGAAGCGAAATCGGGCTATCTCGCCATCGTCGCCGACGGCATGGGCGGCCACGCCGCCGGCGAGGTGGCGAGCGCTCTCGCCACGGAAGTGGTGCGCCGCGTGTTCTACTCGCTCGACGTCGAGCCGCCGCGCGCGCTGAAGGCGGCGTTCGACGCCGCCAATCGCGCGATCTTCGAGCAGAGCGAGCGCGAGCCCGAATGCAAGGGAATGGGCACGACCTGCACCGCCGTCGTCATTCGTGACGGCAGGCTGTGGCTCGCCCATGTCGGCGACAGCCGCGCCTATGTCGTCCGGCGCGGCGAGGTCACGCAGCTCTCCGACGATCAGACGCTCCATGCGCAATTGGTGCGCGACGGCGTGATGACGCAGCAGGAGGCCGATCGCAGCCCCGGCGGCAATGTCATTCTGCAGGCGGTCGGAACGCGCAAGGAGGTCGCGCCGACGATCTGGTCGGAGGGCCTGCCGCTCGAGGCCGACGACGCGATCGTCTTGTGCTCCGACGGCCTCTCCAATCTCGTCTCCGAGGCGGAACTGGCCGCGATCATTCCCGAGCGCGCGCCGCAGGAATCCTGCCGTCTGCTGGTGGACGCCGCCCTCGCGGCGGGGGGGCACGACAATATTTCGGTCGGCGTGTTTCGCATCGTCGCGCAGCCGCCCGGCGCGCGCGCCGATCAGGCGGCGACACAGAAGATTTCAGTCGTCGCGGACGGCGCGCCGCCGACGCGCGTCATCGTCGTTCGATAGAGGCATAGTGTCATGAGCGACCAGAGAATGATCGGCCATTACCGGATCGTCGAGCTGCTCGGCTCCGGGGCGATGGGCAAGGTGCATGTCGCATTCGACACTTTCATCGAGCGCGAGGTCGCGATCAAATCGCTGCGCGCCGAGCTGACCCAGGATCCCGAATTCGTCGGGCGATTCAAGGCGGAGGCGCAGAGCCTCGCGCGTTTGAATCATCCGAACATCACGACGCTCTATTCGCTCCTGCCCGATGGCAATGAGCTCTACATGGTGATGGAGCTGGTGCGCGGCCGCGCGCTCGACGATGTGCTGCGCGAGCGCGGCGGACCGCTCGGCGTCAAGGAGAGCCTCGCCATTATCGCGCAGGCCGCCGACGGCGTCGCCTATGCGCATCAGATGGGCGTGATCCATCGCGACATAAAGCCGTCCAATCTGATGATCGGCAATGACGGGCGCGTGAAGATCATGGACTTCGGCATCGCCCGCGTGCAGGGCAGCGTGCGCATGACGCGCGCCGGCACGGCGATCGGCACGCCGCTCTATATGGCGCCGGAGCAGCGCCGCGGCAGCGAGGGCGACGAGCGCAGCGATCTCTATTCGCTCGCCGTCGTGCTCTATGAGATCCTCTCGGGCGCGCCGCCTTTCGCCGGGCTCGACGAGGTCGAGCTGCTGCAGGCGCAGATCGGCAAGGACCCGCCGCCGCTGGTGCCGCGCGTTGCGGGCGTGTCGCCGGAGCTGGAAGCCGCCATCATGAAGGCGCTCGCCAAGCGGCCCGAGCAGCGCTATCCGTCGATCCGCGCCTTCAGCGACGCGATCGGCGCGACGGCCCTGCGCGTCGACGCGACGGCGATCGTGCAGAGCCCCGCCCATCTGCTCGACAGAGCGACGCAGACCGCGAGCGCCGGCGCCGCGGCCTCCTTGCCCTCCGTCGCTCTCGCCGTCGCCCGGAGCCGCTCGACCTCGCTGGTCCGGCGCTTCAAATCGTTTCATCCGGCGTTGCAGGGCGTGTCGGTGGCGATCGTCGCCTTTGCGGCCGTCGCGCCGCTGCTGTTCGGCGGCGGTGGGGACGACTCCGGAGCAAAGAAGCGCGATGAGCGAATAGAGCGCGACCGACGCGCGGCGGAGCCCGAGATCGATCGTCGGCAGACGGCGAAGACTTATGATTACGGTCAGATCGGCGAGATCAAGCCGGTGCGAAACGAGATCGACCGACCGGCATTGTCGACCAATGACGCGCCGGCCAAGCCCAAATGCAATGAGGGCTTCAGCATAGCCGATTGCCAGCCGTCCACCGTGCCGGGCCAGAAGACCGCCACTGTCGAGAAAGCCTCGCTCGGCTCGTCCGGAACGGTCGCCGATTTACGCCGCGCGGTGAAGGAGAAAGAGTTCGATCACGCCTTTGCGATCGGCGAGCCGCTCGCCGAGTCGGGCGAAAGAGAGGCGCAATTCATCGTCGGCATGATTTCGCTGAAAGGGCAGGGGCGTCCCCAGCATCTTCCCACCGCCTTCAAATGGATCAAGAAGTCCGCCGAGAAGGATTTTCCCGATGCGCAGGCGATGCTCGGCAATATGTATCAGAACGGCGACGCGGAGGGCGGCGAGAATCTCGGCGAGGCCGTTCGCTGGTTCATGAAGGCGGCGGAGCAAAACAACGCCCGCGGCCAGTTCTGGCTGGGCAAGGCCTATGAGAAGGGCGTGCCCAATATTCTGAAGAAGGATGTGAAGAAGGCCGGCGATCTCTATCGCCTCGCTAAGGCGCAGGATTTTCCCGGCGCCGCCGACGCTCTGGAGGCGCTCCGCAAATCGGGCAAATATTGATCGACGCGCTTCGGCGGGGTTTTTCAGTAATCCGCCTTGCCGAGCCCGGTCGCGCTGCTATTGGCGCCGCCGCCCGTATCGCCGCCGCCTCCGCCCCCATTGCCGCCGCCGCGGCGACTGCGTCGCGAGGCCTGGCGGGAGCCGCCGCCTCCGCCGCCGTGATGGTGGACGGCCTGACGCGGGGGACGGCGCGTGCGATAGGGATAGCCTCCGCCGCCGTGATACCCGCCGCCGGTCGGGCCGAGATGCAGCCGGAAGGGGCCGAAGCCGATATATTGCGCCTCGGCGGAGCTGGCGTCGAGCGCGACGATCGGAAGCGCGAACAATCCCGCCAGCAGCGCGCGACGGGAGAGTTTCGGCGACGTCTCCGAACCGGATTCGTCGCCGTGAAATTCGCCATTATGTTTGTCGATCATCTTCGCCAGCCTGAAAAAATTTCGACTTGAACTATCAGGCGCGGCCTCGACATTGTCAAACGCGTAATCGAGTCGCGCGGCGCGGCGCGCTCCGAGGCGTCGCGCCGCGCTCGCGGCTCCGATCTACCAGCCCCAACCGCCGTAGCTCGCCCCCACGAGTCCATAGCCCGCGCCATAGCCGTACGGGTAGGCGTACCCATATGAATAGGCGGGGTAGGCGATCACCGGCGTCGCCACCACCTCGGGCTGGGCCACATAGACGGTCCGGCGCTCGACGATGCGCTGCACATAGCTCGTCCTGTGCTCGCATGGCGGCGGCTCATATTCGGTTCTCTCTTCGCACACTTGCCGACAATGCTTTTCCTTGGCGACGGCGGCGTCGACGGCGAGCGGGCCGACGACGAGCGCCAACACGACCGCCGACAATCTGACGACTGTGCTCATGGTGCGATCTCCTTCGTCCATGCTGCGAAAGAACGCGCGTGTGTTGCCGCGATCTTTCCGAACGAGATTGAACTAGGTCGCCAAATGGCGTCGGCGAGAGGCGCGCGTCTTTCGATGCGCGGCGCATTCGTCGCCGTGATCAATTTCTCTTTTGACGAAAATCAAAATTATTCGTGTTGCTGCGGTTGCGCGTTGCTGCGGTTGCGGGCTGCTGCGGTTGTTTGACGCTGCGGCGACGCGCGCGCTCGTCGCACGCGTGATCGAATGCCTAATCTCTCATGCAAGCTTGGCGTCTCGAAATATCGCACAGGCGACTGGAGGAACCGGCAATGTCCATTTACGGAGCCAATGATCCGATCGTTTTCACTTTGCTCGCGGAGGCCGTGGTGATCACCGTCGTCGCCGTGTCGATCGTCGCCTATCTGCTTTTCAGAGCCGGTTCTCGCGCATTGACCAAGCCGCACGCTCATTGAGCGGCTCGAAATCCGCGTCGATGGCGACGCGCGGGAATGAAGGACGCCGACCCCGCTCTCTCGGCGGGATCGGCGCGCACATCTAGAGTCTTTCCGTGTTTCATTGAAACGCGGAAAGACTCCAGGCTTTTGTTTCGACGCATTTCCAACGCCGAACCGGCGTCCACTTCGGCTTGAAACGCTCTAGAAGTGATAGTTGACGCCGCCGCGGATCGTCGACGTATCGATATTCGTCTGCAGCGAATTGGCCGAGAAATCGAAATAGCGATCGCCGCCGACCGAGGTGAAGAGATATTCGGCCTTGGCGGAGAGATTGGGCGCGAGGCCGAATTCTATGCCGGCGCCGAGCGCCCAGCCGGCGAGGAATTTCGACTGCTGGCCGTAGAAGCCTTGGAACGCATTGTTCACGCTCGCCGTCGTGTTGCTGCCGGCGAAGCCGCCGGTGACGAACAGCAATGCGCGATCGACAGTGACGCCGGCACGCGCGCGAATGGTGAGCGTGTTGTCGACGGAGCCATTGCCGGAGACGCCGACGAAAGGCGAGCGGCCGTCCTTCGAGCTGTTGAAATCGAAGTCCGCTTCGACGCCGACGAGGAAATTCGGAGCGAAGGTGAGATTATAGCCCGCCGTGCCGCCGACGACCCATCCATTCGGGTCGCCCAGCAGATTCTTGCTGCCGTTCTGGAACGCGCCCAGCGCATAGCCCCCGTTGATGCCGAGGTAGAAGCCCTGCCAGGTGAAGGCGGGCGGCGGGCTGTAATAATCGGCGGCGGGCGCCGAGCGCCGCGGCAGATCGGCGGCGAGGGCGGATGCGCCGGCGCAGAGCAGGGCGGGCGCCAGCAGCGCGGGAAGCAGCATAGGTCTCATCGAACTCGACTCCACATTCGCGCGCCTTCGGGGCCTTCGGCTCGCGGTCACAAAACTCGGCGCGGGCGAGGGGCAAGGCCCAGCCAGAGCTCAGTCGAATTAAAATCGTTCACGTTAACGGAACCTTGCGCCGCCCGAGCCCGTGCTCGTCTCAAAGCAAAACCGGCGCGCCGCTCAATGTATTGATTATGTCGAAACCATGATATATTTAGAATTAACCGATATTTTCATGTTCTCATCGATCGAATCTTAGATCATCCTATCGCAAACGGCCGCTCAGATTGCCTAATAATGTGTAAAATCGCCTGAGGTTACGTCTCGATCGCGCATTGACCTCGGCGCTGCGGCGTGAGAATTGCCTTGCTCGCGAGGACGATGGGGATTCGAGCGATGAGCGCAGGCGGTTCGGGGCCGGTTCTGGTGACCGGCGCGGCGCGACGGATCGGATTGGCGATCGCGGCGCGGCTGGCGCATGCCGGACGTCCCGTGGTGCTGCACGCCTCGCGCCGCTCCGTCGAGGAGGCCGAGCTCGCCGCCGAGGCGATCCGTTCCAAGGGTGGCCGCGCGGCGGTGGTCGGCGCCGATCTCGCCGACGCGCGCGAGACGCAGGACCTCATGGGCTTCGCCGCGCGCCAATTCGGGCCGATAACGCTGCTCGTCAACAATGCGTCGGTGTTCGAGCTCGATGCGGCGCAGGATTTCACGGTCGATGTGCTCGACCGGCAATTCGCCGTCGATCTGCGCGCGCCGCTGCTGCTGGCGCGCGACATGGCGGCGCAATTGCCGGAGGACGCCGAGGGGGCGATCGTCAATATCGTCGATCAGCGCGTGTTTCGGCCGACGCCACGCTATTTCACCTATACGCTGGCGAAGTCCGCTCTGTGGACGGCGACGCGCACCATGGCGCAGGCCTTCGCGCCGCGCATTCGCGTCAACGCCGTGGGGCCGGGGCCGGTGTTTCCCAACGCCGTGCATGGGCAAAAAGGTTTCGAGACGGAGGCGCGCGGAGTCCCACTGCGCCGCGCGGCCGATGTTTCGGGCGTCGTCGACGCGGTGGTCTATCTCGCCGAGGCGCGCAGCGTCACCGGGCAGATGATCGCCGTGGACGGCGGCCAGCATCTCGCCTGGGAGACGCCGGACGTGCTGCCGGATTAGCGCATTCCGCTCGAACGGAATCGTTCGAGCGATCAGAATTCGCGCCAGCGTGCAGAGCGACATGACAAAGCGTCTCCGATGAGGGAAAAGGCGCTTTATGCGTCCCTCGATCCTCGATCCTCTGTTCGGCCGCGCCGCCGCCCTTCCCGGGATCGGCCCGAAGACGGCCAAGCATTTCGACCGGCTGCTGGCCCGGCCGGGCAAGGAAACGCGTCTCGTCGACGTGCTGTTTCATCTGCCGATCAATCTCGTCGATCGCAGCCTGCGCCCGACCATCGCCGAGGCGCCGCAGGATCGCGTGGTCGTGCTGAAGGTGCGCGTCACCGAGCATCGCAAGCCGCAGGGGCGCAATTCCAAGGCGCCGTTCAAAGTCCATGTCGAGGACGACACCGGCGACGCCGAGCTGGTTTTCTTCCTCTCCAACGCCGATTGGATCGAGCGTAGCCTGCCCATCGGCGCGACGCGCTGGGTCTCCGGCAAGATCGAGCTCTATGACGGGCGCCGGCAGATCGTGCATCCCGACCGCGTGCTGGACGAGGCGGGCCTCGCCAAGCTGCCGCCGGCCGAGGCGGTGCATGGCCTCACGGAAGGCTTGCAGGAGCGCTTCGTGCAACGCGCCGTCGCGGGGGCGCTGGAGCGTCTGCCCAAGCTGCCGGAGTGGCAGGACGCCTCCGTGCTGGCGGCCAACGGCCTCCCCGATTTCGCGACGGCGCTCGCCGCGGCGCATCACCCGAAATCGCCGGCCGATATAGAGCCTATGAGCAAGGCGCGCCAGCGTCTCGCGCTCGACGAATTGCTGTCGCAGCAATTGGCGCTGCGGCTCATTCGCTCCAAAATGCGCCGCGAGCCGGGCCGCGAGAGCGCCGGCGACGGCCGCATCACGCGCGTCATAGAGGCGGCGCTGCCTTATGCGCTCACTGGCGCCCAGCAGCGCGCGCTGGTCGAGATACGCGAGGATTTGGGCTCCTCGCGGCGCATGTTGCGGCTGCTGCAGGGCGATGTCGGCGCCGGCAAGACCATTGTCGCGCTGCTGGCCATGGCGAGCGTCGTCGAATGCGGGCGCCAGGCCGCGCTGATGGCGCCGACGGAAATTCTCGCGCGCCAGCATTACGAGCGCCTGCTGCCGCTGGCCGAAGGCGCGGGATTGCGCCTCGCCCTGCTCACCGGAAGGGCCAAGCCGTCAGAGCGCGCGCGCCTCTATGAGACGATCGCGGCGGGCGGCGTCGATATCGTCATCGGCACGCATTCCCTGGTGCAGGGCGAGCTCGCCTTCGCCGATCTCGGCCTCGCCGTCGTCGACGAGCAGCATCGCTTCGGCGTGCAGCAGCGTCTTGCGCTCGGCGCCAAGGGCGAGAGCGTCGATGTTCTGGTGATGACGGCGACGCCCATTCCGCGCTCGCTGGCGCTCACCTATTTCGGCGATATGGACAGCTCAATCCTCGACGAGAAGCCGCCCGGCCGCTCGCCCATAGAGACGCGGGCGCTGCCGGTCTCGCGCATCGGCGATGTGGTGGAGGGCGTACGCCGCGCTCTGGCTTCGGGCGCGCGCGTCTATTGGGTCTGCCCGCTGGTCGAGGAGAATGAGGATCTGGACCTCGCCGCCGCGCAAGACCGTCATGAAGATCTCACACGCATATTCGGCGAGATCGTCGGCCTCGTTCACGGCCGCATGAAAGCCGCCGAGCGCGACGCCGCCATGGAGGCGTTCAAGGAGGGCGCGACGCGCATTCTCGTCGCCACCACGGTGATCGAGGTCGGCGTCGACGTGCCCGAGGCGACGGTCATGGTGATCGAGCACGCCGAGCGCTTCGGCCTCGCGCAATTGCATCAGCTGCGCGGGCGCGTCGGCCGCGGCTCCGGCAAATCCTCCTGCCTGCTGCTCTACAGGGGTCCGCTCGGCGAGACGGCCAAGGCGCGGCTCGTGATGCTGCGGCAGACGGAGGACGGCTTCCGCATCGCCGAGGAGGATTTGCGCCTGCGCGGGGAGGGAGAAATTCTCGGCGCGCGGCAATCGGGCCTGCCCGGCTTTCGCCTCGCCGATCTTACCGCTCATGCGCGGCTGCTGGCGACCGCGCGCGACGACGTCGAGCTGATCCTGCGCCGCGATCCCGAGCTGTCGAGCCCCCGCGGCGAGGCGCTCAGGGTTCTGCTCTATCTCTTCGAGCGCGACGAGGCGGTGAAGCTGCTGCGGGCGGGATGAGAGCGCCGGCCCTTTATCGAAAGCGCCATTGCGCGTAAATTCCGGACCGACGCCGTTGCGGCGGCGAAAAATGAAAAAAAGCGGACCGCGAGCGTCCGCAAAGGGAGAGCGAATTGTCCTATCTGCAGACGATCTGGAGCCATCTGTCGTGGAGCGACAAATGGGTCCTCGCCATCAATGTGTTTCTCGTCGTCGTCTTCTTCGCGTCGTGGCGGAACAAGAAGCGCCGCCTCGCGCAAGAGGCCAAGAAGCGCGGCGAGTGAGCGCGGTGACTGAGCGCGGCGAGTGAGCGCGTTCAGCCGGCGCCGCCAATGCTCGCCGCCGTCTGGCCGAAGAGAATTTTTCGCTCCTCCTCCGTGAATCCGTCGCGCGGGCGGGAGACAGCCTCGCCTTTCGCATAGGCGCGCTCGACCGCCGGCCGCGCGCGGATCGCCTCGAACCACCGCTTCAGGCTCGGAAAATCATCGAGACTCTGTCCCTGCCGTTCATAGGGAACGATCCAGGGATAGGCGGCCATGTCGGCGATGGAATAATCGTCGGCGAGGAAGTCGCGTCCCGCGAGCCGCCGCTCCATCACGCCATAGAGGCGATTGGTCTCGTTCACATAGCGATCGATCGCATAAGGGATCTTCTCCGGCGCGTAATTGCGGAAATGATGATTCTGCCCGGCCATGGGGCCGAGGCCGCCGACCTGCCAGAACAGCCATTCCAGCGTTCGCGCGCGGCCGCGCAGATCGCTCGGCAGAAAATGGCCCGTCTTCTCGGCGAGATAGACGAGGATGGCGCCGGATTCGAACAGCGAAACCGGCGCGCCGCCGTCGGCCGGCGCATGGTCGACGATCGCCGGCATGCGATTATTGGGCGAGATGGCGAGAAAGGCCGGAGCAAATTGCTCGCCTTTGGATATGTCCACTGGGACGATCCGATAGGCCAGTCCCGCCTCTTCGAGAAAAATCGTGATCTTGTGGCCATTGGGCGTAGGCCAATAGTGGAGGTCGATCATCATCGTGTCTCCGCGTGGGGATGAGTAGCCGGCAAAGTGCGACTTCCTACTCCTTATCGCCGACCTTTCCCATCGGAATTGCGACATAGAAAGTCGAGCCTTGTCCCGGCTGCGATGCGACCGAGAGCCGCCAGCCATGACGGTCGGCGATGGATTTGCAGATCGCCAGGCCGATGCCTGTGCCGGGATAGCGGCCCTTGGGATGCAGCCGCTTGAACGGCTCGAAGACGAGCTGCTCGTATTTGCTCTCGAAGCCAATGCCATTATCGGCGAAAGCGACGACGATCTCGCGCTCGTTCTGCGTCGTCGAGACGACGATCTCCGGCGCGCAATCCTGCTTGCGATATTTGAGCGCGTTGGAGACGATATTATGCGTGAGCCGCGCGAATTGCGAGCGATCGGCGCGAAAGGCGACATGCGGCGCCTCTATGCGGAGCCGCGCGCCGGTTTCGGCGACTGTCTCGGAGAGATCGTCGATCGCGAGCTCGATTTCCTCGCGTAGATCGAGCTCCTGGACATTCTGCGCGTCATTGATGGCGCGGGAATAGGTCAAGAGATCGTCGACGAGCTCGCGCGCGCGCAGCGCGGAGGAGCGCATGACGCTGTTGGCGTAGGTCATGTCGGTCTGGTTCGCGGAGGAGATCGCCTGCTCGAGAATGTCGGAGAAGGCGGCGATCTTGCGCAGCGGCTCCTGTAGATCATGGGAGGCGACATAAGCGAATTGCGCGAGCCGCTCATTGGCGCGCTCGAGCTCCGCCGCGCGCTGCGACAGCGCATTCTCGGCCTCGCGCCGCGCGGTGATGTCCAGCACGGTCGCGAGCACGACGGGGCCGTCCTCGCTCTCGATCGGCGTCAGCCCGATCTCGACCGGAAACTCGCTGCCGTCGCGGCGCGTCGCCTTGAGATCGCGGCCGACGCCCATCGGCCGCTTGCTCGGATGCGCCAAGAAGCTCTGGCGCAAGGAGGAATGCGCCGCGCGCATGCGCGCGGGGACCAGAATATCGATGGACTTCCCGACCAGTTCGTCGCTACGATAACCGAACATATGCTCGGTCTCCGCATTGACGAATTGGATGAGGCCGTCGGCGCTGCTGACGATCATGGCGGCGGGCGCCGATTCCACCGCGAGGCGAAACTGATCCTCGCCTATGCTGTCGAAGCTCATTCTCGCACCCCTTGTCGCGCGCATTTGATACGCTCGTCGGCTGCGCGCGGGGCGGCCGCATCCTATTTAGGAAACAGAGTCGGAAGAAACGAGCGCAATCGAGAAGATGGGGAGTCCCATGTCCGCTGTCGAGACGAAGAACCGGGCTTGCCGCGTTTTAATCATCGAGGACGATCAGGACGACGTCTTCCTGTTCAAGCGAGCCCTCGATTCCGTGCGCTCCATATTGGAGCGCGAAATCGAATGCGAGCAGGTGGACAATGGCCTCGACGCGATCTTTCTGGTCTCGCGCGAGGAGATCACCGACAAGCTTCCGGATGTGCTGGTGCTCGACCTCAACATGCCGCGGCTCGACGGGGTGAAGTTTCTGAAGTCGCTGCGCCGCTCGCTGCTGCTCAAGGATCTGCCGGTGTTCGTGCTGACGACCTCCACCGCCCCCTCGATCCATGAGGAGGCGATGCGCGCCGGCGCCGACAAGGTGTTCGTCAAGCCCAATGACGCCGAGGCGCTGCTGGCCATAGCGCTCGAGATCGTGAGCTCGGCGCTGGAGCGCCGCGGCGGCGGGGAGGGCGCTGCGCCGACGCTTCAGTAATACCAGAGGCCATCATGCAGCCCGCGCGGCGATTGCGGCGGCGCGGGGCGGTATGGCGGATTGTCGTAATCGCCCGAATAGCCGCCGCCATAGCCGTAATTATAGCCCCCGTTCGGGGCGCCCTGAGGGCCGCTCGCGTTCTGGCCGGCGGACTGCCTGTGGCGATGGCGCCGGCGCTGCTCGGCGAGACGCTCGCGTCCTTCCCAGAGATCGTGGCGCTCCTGCGCGGCCTGCGCGCGCGGGGAGGGCTGGACGCCCCCGTCGCGGGAACGCATGGCGCCCAAAGGCTCCGCCGCCGCCGAACCAGCGAATGCGACGGCGCCTGCGACGATCGACGCGACGAGCAGGGCTTTCGACATGGGACGTCTCCGATTGCGAATCGAGGCGCAGTCTAGACCATGGCGCGGTGAATGGTCGGCGCCGGGGCCGGACGTGGTTAAGCGGGCATGTCGCGCCTCTCCGCGCTGCAAGACTTTCTTCAACCTTTGCTGGAAATCTCGCGCCTTCCGCGATGTGACGCGGGAACTCCCTTTGGAGCGGCGCCATGACGACGCGTGGTCCGGTCGGCGACAACGCCGGCGTCGAGAATCGACGCGAATTCGCGAGCCTGCCTCCGGCGACGACGCGCTGGGTGGCGCGCCGCAAAGCCGAGGTGGTGGCGGCGGTGCGGAGCGGGCGGATCTCGCTCGACGAGGTCTGTCGGCGCTATTCGCTCACCAGAGACGAGTTCGAGGCCTGGGCGAGCTTCATCGATCGCCATGGCGTCGACGGCCTGCGCACGACGCGCCTGCAATATTATCGTCGTCGCGCGGCGCGGCCGGCCGCCGGCGAGCGGCGCTGAGCCTCAGCGCTCCGGCTTGCGCTCGATCTGCAGCGCCTCGCCGGCTCTATGGGCGAGCGCGGATTGGATGCGGCCGGTGAGCGCGGCGAGAAGCCACGGCAGCAAGACCTCTATGCGCAGCGAATCGGCCAGCACGTCGATTCGCGCCTGCATCGCATGGCCGAAGGCGACGACCTTCAGATCGGCCGCATTTTCGGTCCAGGCGACCTCGGAATGTGCGAGCTTGTCCACAAAGTCCCGTCGCAGCTGGTCGAGACCGGCGGCGACGCGCGCCCGCGCGGTCTCGACTCCGAGATCGTGCGAGACGGTGACAACGATGGTTTTTTGCATGGCGGGGCTCCCGTGCCGCCAATCTAGGCGCCGAGGAGCGAAATTCCCAGGGGCGATGTCCGAAGCTGGGGTCTCGCTCGCGCAGCTGTGAATAGCGTGGCTCACGATTACAAATGTATCATCAAATATAAGCACAGTTAAATGAAAATAGCATCTATTCGATCGCTGTGGCGTCAAAAGCCGCAAATGAGCTCGAAGTTCGAAATTAAAATGGAGATAAGGCATGATTGTAGACATTAACAGTGATATAGCACAAATATGTGACGAGCTAGATACGGTAAAATTTAGCGACATCAGAGAATTTATCGAAGGTGAAAGAGGTAGGCGTATGGTGGACGATATTCTGCTTGCGATATCCGTCAATACATCGTCCGTGATCATCGTCGCCGCCAAGGCGTGTCACGGAAATCCGCAGCATGCGGCGCTTTATATGCTGTCGGCGATCATGGGACAGGTGCACGCAGTGCTCTCAGACCCGGACGATTTCTGACGCAAAAGCGGCGCAGGCTCCGTCGTGGAGGGCGGCGGGGCTAGTGAACGAAAGAAGATTTCACCATTCGACGTCGTCGGCCGTTCGGGTCGCGATGAACGCGCCGGCGTCGAGGCTTCGCCTGCGAAGGTGGCGAATTTCGGGGGAAAATGGCGATTGGCTCCCCGAGCAGGACTCGAACCTGCGACCCAGCGATTAACAGTCGCTTGCTCTACCGGCTGAGCTATCGGGGAACGGTGGCGGGCATATAGCAAGCTCTACGCACTCTTGCCAAGCCCTGTTCGCGACCTTTCCGGATTTCCTTCCGGACTCTCCACAAGCCATTCAATCGGCAGGCGGAAAAAGCGCGAGTGTCGCGACTATGTCATTCTGCGACGGCAGGCCCGCCTCATTGCCCAAATGCTGGATCTTGAAGCCCGACGCCGCCCGCGCGAAGCGGAAATGCTCGCGCCAAAGCGCGTCCGGCCGCTCCAGATAGGAGGCCATATAGGCGCCGTGGAACACGTCGCCGGCGCCCGAAGTGTCCACAATTCGCTCCGCCGGCACCGGCAGGGAGGGGAGGCGCTGCACCTCGCCGCTCTCGTCGTACCAGAGCATTCCCCTCTCGCCATTGGTGACGCCGCCGATTCGGCATCCCTTGCTCTTGAGAAAGGCCAGCATGTCCGCCTCCGACAGCGACATCTGCTCGCAGAGCCGTTCGGCGACGATGGCGACGTCGATGAACTCCAGCAGCTCGGTGATGCCCGGCCGCAGCGCGCCGCCGTCGAGCGAGGTCAGCGCGCCGATCTCGCGGCAGGCGCGCGCGTAATGGAGCGCGGCGTCGGCGATATGCCCGTCGCTGTGCAGGGCGCGCAGGCCGGATGTGTCGAGACGCGGGAACTCCTCGAGGAAATTCCCGTCGCGGGCGCGCAGGATCGCGCGCTTGCCCTCCTTGGGCAGAACGAAGGACAGCGAGGAGCGCCGCACCCGTCGCGGATGCACGCGAATCCCATAGGTGGCCGCCATATCCATGAACATATGGCCGAGCCAGTCGGGCGCGAGCTGGGTCAAAAGATCGACGCCCTCGCCGACGAGCTTGGCGCAGGCGAAGGCGGCGGTCACCGCATTGCCGCCGAAGGAGACGGCGTAATCCTCCGCCACATCCTTCTCGTCGCCCTTGGGCATGACATGCGTGCGCATGGTGACGTCGATATAAGAGTGGCCGATGAACAGAGATTGCAAGCCAGGGCTCCGAAAAGGAGGGCGCGCCGGATTTAGACCGAGAAGCTCGAGCCGCAGCCGCAGGAGGCGGTCGCCTTCGGATTCTCGACGCGGAAGGACTGGCCCATCAGATCCTCGACATAATCGATGCGCGCGCCGGCGATATAGGTGACGGAGACCGGATCGACGACGATTTTCGCCCCGTCGCGTTCTATGGCGACGTCCTCGGGCTTCGGCGTTGTCTCGACCGTGTAGGCGTATTGCAGGCCGGAGCAGCCGCCGCCGTCGACCGCGAGGCGCAACGCCGCGCCCGCCTCTTCGCCGGCGAGAATGGCGAGGACGCGCTTGGCGGCTCGCTCGCTCATCTCCACTTTGGCAATCGTTCCGGATTCGCTCATTTCGACACGGCCTTCCTTCTTCCGGCCTCGTCCCTTGCGCTGCGTTGCGCGGCCGGGATATGCGAAACCAAGATATGGCCGCTTGCGCGACCTTGCAATGACAGGAGCCGACGATTGGCGATCCCCGCTTCCGGCCGCGCCCCTTACGCCAGCGATCCCGCGGCCTCGCGCGGGCGCTTGTTTCCCGAATCGGCGTCGCCGACGCGCAGCGAGTTCCAGCGCGATCGCGACCGCATCATCCATTCGACGGCCTTTCGTCGCCTCGCGCATAAGACGCAGGTCTTCGTGCCGCTCGACGGCGATCATTTCCGCACGCGGCTGACCCATACGATAGAGGTGGGGCAGATCGCCCGCGCGCTCGCCCGGGCGCTGGCGCTGGACGAGGATCTCGCCGAGGCGGTGGCGCTCGCCCATGATCTCGGCCATACGCCCTTCGGCCATGCCGGCGAGCATGCGCTGCAGCGCTGCATGGAGGCCTATGGCGGCTTCGACCACAACGCCCAGGCGCTGCGCGTCGTCACTCTGCTCGAGCGCCGCTACGCCCGCTATGACGGGCTGGACCTGACCTTCGAGACGCTGGAAGGCCTCGTTAAGCACAATGGCCCTGTGCGCGGCCCGCGCGCGAATCGGGCGCTCGCTCCCTATGTGGCCGAGTTCGACGCGTTGTTTCCGCTGGAGCTCGACACATTCGCCGGGGCCGAGGCGCAGGCGGCGGCGCTCGCCGACGATATCGCCTATGACGCCCATGACATAGACGATGGGCTGCGCGCGGGCCTGTTCTCGCTCGAGGACATTGCGAGCGTTCCCTTCATCGGCGTGATGCTGGACGAGATAAGGGCCGTCTATGGGGACCTCGAGCGGACGCGGGTCATTCACGAGCTGGGCCGGCGCGTCATCACCCGATTCGTCGAGGACGCCATCATCCAGTCGGAAAAGCGCCTGCGGCTGGTTTCGGCGCGGAGCGTCGAGGATGTGCGCCGCGCCGGTGTCGCGACCGTGGCCTTTTCGCCGCCCATGGCCGAGGCCGACCGCTCGATCAAGGCCTTTCTCTTCCCGCGCATGTATCGGCACGAGAAGGTGGTCGGCGTCTGGGACCGCGCCGAGCAGGTGATCTCGCGGCTCTTCCCGGTCTATTTCGACGATCCCGGCCAGATGCCGCCCGAATGGGCCGATCTCGCCAGCGCCGAGCAGGGCGCCGCGCGGGCCCGGCATATCGCCGATTATATCGCCGGAATGACCGATCGTTACGCGCTCGGCGAATACCGCAAGCTGTTCGGCGAGAAAATGTCGCTCGGCTGAGGGCGGACCGCAACGCGCCTTGACGGAGCCCTTCCCGCGCCCGACCTCCTGGCTCTGACCGGGAGGCTCCCATGCTCGTCATCGAATTCGTCGGCGCCGCTCCAGAGGGAGCGATTGCTCAGGTCATCGACCGGATGAACACCGACATCAGCGACGTGCACAAGGCCGTCACGCATGCCAAGTCACTGTTTGCGAATGTGATCGTTCAGCGCACGCATAAGCCTCTGCCGCACGGCTTCCGCATATTGGACGGCGACGGCAGGGAAGTCGCGAGCTGGAGCATAGACGAATGATCTGCCAATGAAAAATGACGGGCTGGCGCTTCAATTTCCTGGCGGAAGATAGCGGATCGCGGCGAGAATGACGCCGACGGCGACGACCATAACCGAGCCGAACCATATCTTCAGGTCGCGCTTGGCGATCTCTATGTCGGACCGAACCGAAGCAATATCGGTTTTGGTCGAGAGTTCCTGACTGGTCGCCTCCGCGAAGGCCTCAGCCGCGGCCTTCGCCTGAGCGTGCGTAAACCCGCCCGCTTCGAGCTTCTCGACGAACTTCAATGTGTCGAACGGAACGGCATTGCTCATTCGGTGTCCCTGACGGTCGAATATATGTTCGAGGACGATGCTGCGGGCAAGATAGCAGGAAATGCGGCGTGTCACGAGGGGAGCTCGTTGCGACGCCGCGAGCGACGCCGGAGGCAGGCCGACGTGGCAGAAATGGGAAAAGATGCGTTTCGGCCGCCATTCTGCTAAACCGCCGGCCGCAATCGCTTCGGCCCGGACCCTCGATGAACATTTTTTCCGACTTCCACGTCGCCATCGCCGCTATTCTCGATTCCATCAAGGCCTCCGGGCGCCTGCCGGAGACGCTCGACTATTCACGTTTCGTCGTGGAGCCGCCCAAGGACGCCGCCCATGGCGATCTCGCCACCAATGCGGCCATGGTCTTCGCCAAGGAGGCCAAGGCCAATTTCGCCAATCCGCGCCAGCTCGCGGTCGAGATCGCGGCGGCGCTCGCCGATCTGCCCAATGTGGCCGAGGCGGAGGTGGCGGGGCCGGGCTTCATCAACATTCGCCTGAAGCCGAGCCTCTACGCCGATGTGCTGCGCGCCGTGCTGAACGACTGCGAAGCCTATGGCAGGCCGCAGGGCAGGGGAGCGCTCACGGCCAAGATCAATGTCGAATATGTCTCGGCCAATCCGACCGGGCCGATGCATGTCGGCCATGGCCGCGGCGCGGTGTTCGGCGACGCGCTCGCCAATCTCCTGGCCTTCGCCGGAGCAGAGGTCACGCGCGAATATTACATCAATGACGCCGGCGCGCAGGTCGACGTGCTCGCTCGCTCGGCCTTCCTGCGCTATCGCGAGGCGCTCGGCGAGACGATCGCCATTCCAGAAGGCCTCTACCCGGGCGATTATCTGAAGGCGGCCGGCGAAGCCATTGCGAAAGCGCATGGCCGCGACCTCCTCGACAAGCCCGAGAGCGAATGGCTGGAGCCGGTCAAGCGCGCGGCGATCGACGCCATGATGGCGATGATCCGCGACGATCTTGCCGCGCTGGACATCCGCCATGAAGTCTTTTTCTCCGAGCGGACGCTGCATGAGAAGATCAATGGCCTCTCGGAGATCGACAAGGAGATAAACGAGCTGCGCGCGCGCGGCCTCGTCTATGACGGCCGCCTGCCGCCGCCCAAAGGCCAATTGCCGGACGATTGGGAGGATCGCGAGCAGACCTTGTTCCGCTCGATCGATTTCGGCGACGACGTCGACCGCCCGCTCAAGAAATCCGACGGCTCCAACACCTATTTCGCCGCCGATATCGCCTATCACAAATCCAAGATCGACCGCGGTTTCACCACTCTCGTCGACGTCTGGGGCGCAGATCACGGCGGCTATGTGAAGCGCATGACCGCCGCCGTCGCCGCGCTCTCGGACAATAAGGTCACGCTCGATGTGAAGCTCTGCCAGCTCGTGAAGCTGATGCGCAATGGCGAGCCGGTGAAAATGTCGAAGCGCTCCGGCGATTTCGTCACTCTGCGCGAGGTGGTCGACGAGGTCGGCGTCGACGCCGTGCGTTTCATGATGCTGTTTCGCAAGAATGACGCGCCGCTGGAATTCGATCTCGCCAAGGTCATCGAGCAATCGAAGGACAACGCCGTCTTCTATGTGCAATACGCCCATGCGCGCGCCAAATCGGCGGTGCGGCAGGCGCTCGGCGCGTTTCCCGATCTCGACGTCTCGGCGAAGGCGCTCGCCGCCGCGCCTCTGGAACTATTGCAGGACGAAGGCGAAATCGCGCTCGCCAAGGCGATCTCCCAATATCCGCGGCTGATCGAATCGGCGGCGGCGGCCCATGAGCCGCATCGAATCGCCTTCTATCTCTACGATCTGGCGAGCGTCTTCCATTCTCATTGGAACAAAGGCAAAGATCGGCCACAATTACGCTTTGTTAATGCAGATGATAGAAATTCGACCTATGCGCGAATGGCGCTGGTCGTTTCTTTGACTTGCGTCCTGGCGTCGGGTTCGAGACTCCTCGGCGTGAGCGCCCCCGACGAGATGCGGTGATCGTGGCCGGCGCATGAGCGCGGCGCGTTCGCGTTTGGTAAGGGCGACGAAGCGTCCGTCGGGAAGTGAGCAGGAAGGTGCATCATGCGCGAGGCGACGGCCCGAGGGCCTTCCATCGACATCAGCGAGTTCGAGCGGCGTCTGCGCGGCGGCGAGCCGCAGGAGGAGAAGCCGGGCATGGGCGAGGGGAAGAGCGATCCGCTCGCCGAGCTGGCGCGGCTGTTGCACGGCGACGAGGCGGCGGCCGCGGCCGATCCTTATGGGAAGGTGTTCGCCGAGCCGCAACGCCGGGAGCCTGCCGTGGGTCATAGAGACGTTTTCGAGACGACAGAGCTGCGCGGCGCGCTGCCGCCAATGTCTCCGGCTTCACAGACGTCTCCGGCCTCACAGACGTCGCCCGCCTCGCAGCAGCAGGCGCAATCGGACGATTATTACGCCGTGCGCGCCCCCGCCGAGACGGAATGGGCGCAGCACGAGCAGCAGGATTATCTCGACTATGGCGTCGAGATGGACGAGCCTTACGACGAGCCGCAGGAGCGCAAGGGCTTTTTCGGCGCGCTGCGCGATCGGCTGCGGCCCTGGCACGCGGTCGTCGCTCTGGCCGGCGTCGGCGCGGTGAGCGTCGGCCTGGCTCTCGGCCATCGCGGCGGCGTCGTCGCGCCGCAGGAGCTCGCCACCATCAAGGCGCCGGAGGGGCCCGCCAAGGTGCAGCCCTCCACCGTCGCCGAGGCGGCGGCTCCCCAACGCGGCGCGGCCGTGCTCGACCGCAATCAGAACGCCCCGGTCAAGAAGGTCGTCTCCAAGCAGGAGCAGCCCGTCGATCCGGCGGCGGCCATCCGCGTCGTCAAGCTCGGCGAGGGGCCGGTCGACGCGCCGCACGAGTCGGCTCCCGCCGGCGGCGCCAATAATCCCTATGGCGCCGAGCCGCGGCGCGTAAAAACCGTTTCGGTCCGGCCGGATGGCACGGTCCTCGACAATGACGCGCCGACGCCGGCGATCGCCCGTCCAGCGCCGACCAATGTCGCGCCCCCGGCGCGACCGCCGTCTCTCGCCGCGAGGCCGAGCGCCGTCGAGGCCGCCGCCGAGCCGCCGACCGCGACGCCCAAGAGCCCGGCCAAGCCGGCGACGACGCCCAAAGTTGCTCAGCCGCCGCGTCCCAAGCCGGCGCCCGCCGCGCCGACCGCCGCCGTTCCCGAGCAGACGGCGGCGATCGAGCCTGCCGCGCCCGAGGTCGCTCCGGCGGGCAATGGCGGTTTCGCCGTGCAATTCGGCGCCGCCGGCTCGGAGGACGAGGCGCGCCGGCTGATGCAGACGGTGAATTCGAAATTTGGTTCGCAGCTCGGCGGACGGCGGCTCGGCTTCCGCCTCGCCAAGGTCGGCGAGAAATCCGTCTATCGCGTGCGCGCCGCCGGCATGAGCCGCGAGGCGGCGGTCGGCGTCTGCGAAAAGGTCAAGGCGTCGGGCGGCTCCTGCTTCGTCGCCGCCAATTAAAGGGATGGCGGCTCCGTGACGCGCACTTTCATCTGCGGCTGCGCCGGCCTCGCCCTCGCGCAGGAGGAGAAATCCTTCCTGCGCGAGGCGCGGCCTTGGGGCGTGATCCTGTTCAAGCGCAATGTCGCGTCGCGCGAGCAGCTCGGCGCCCTCACGTCGGAAATCCGCGAGCAGATCGGCGACGACGCTCCCATCCTCGTCGATCAGGAGGGCGGGCGCGTCCAGAGGCTCGGGCCGCCGGTCTGGCGCGCCTATCCGTCCGCCGCCGCCTTCGAGAAGCTGCGGCTTGCCCCCGAGGAGACGGCCCGCCTCGTCCGGCTCGGCGCGCGGCTCATCGCCCATGATCTGCGCGAGGTCGGGATCAATGTCGACTGCCTGCCGGTGCTCGACGTCCCTGTGGACGGCTCCCATAATGTCATCGGCGACCGCGCTTATAGCCGCGCGCCGTCCGAGATCGCGCGGCTCGGCCGGGCGGCGGCGGAGGGGCTACTCGACGGCGGCGTGCTGCCGGTGATCAAACATATTCCCGGGCACGGCCGCGCGCGGGCCGACAGCCATCTCGAGCTCCCCGTCGTCGACGCGCCGCGCGCCGAGCTGGAGGCGCAGGATTTCATTCCTTTCCGCGCCGACGCCGATCTGCCGCTTGGCATGACCGCCCATGTCGTCTATACGGCGATCGATCCCGAGCGGCCCGGCACTCTGTCCAAGCCGGTGATCGACGGAATCATCCGCGGCGTCATCGGCTTCGACGGCCTGCTGATGACCGACGATATTTCCATGAAGGCGCTGTCCGGCGGCTTCCGCGAGCGCACCGAAGCGGCGATCGTCGCTGGTTGTGACGTGGTCCTGCACTGCAATGGCGAGCTGACGGAAGCCCGCGCGGTGGCGGAAGGGGCGGGGGAGCTCGCCGGCCGGGCGTTGGAGCGGGCCCGCGCGGCGCTGGCCAAAATCGCCACGCCGAAGGATTTCGATCCTGTGGACGGCGCCCGGCAATTCGACGCGGCTCTTGCGGCCGGCGTCTGATCGGCCCAATCTCGTCGCTTCCCGTTGGCGGGGGCGTGAGAGGACGCCGTGAGGCGAGATGGCGCAGGATTTGGCTTTCGACATCGCCGGCGAACATGAGCGCGCCGAGGCGGAGCCCGCCTTCCTCGTCGATGTGGATGGTTTCGAGGGCCCGCTCGATCTGCTGCTCGAGCTCGCCCGCCGCCAGAAGGTCGATCTGGCGCGCATCTCCATTCTGGCGCTGGCCGAGCAATATCTCGCCTTCGTCGAGGAGGCGCGGCGCGTGCGGCTGGAGCTCGCCGCCGATTATCTGGTGATGGCCGCCTGGCTCGCCTATCTGAAGTCGCGCCTTCTGCTGCCGGAGCAGCCCAAGACCGGCGAGGAGCCCTCCGCCGCCGATCTCGCCGCGGCGCTGGCCGATCGGCTGCGCCGCCTCGAGGCGATCCGCGCCGCATCGGACAAGCTCCAGGAGCGGGCGCGGCTCGGCCGCGACATGTTCTTGCGCGGCCGGCCCGAGGGGGTCGAGACGAGGACTGCGTCGACCTATACGGCGAGCCTCTATGATCTGCTCTCGGCCTACGCCCGCCAGCGCCAGAAGCAGGCCGTGTCCCGGGTGACTTTGCGCCAGCGCAATGTCTGGTCGCTGGCGGAGGCGCGCGAGACGCTCGAGCGGCTCGCCGGAATCGCGGCCCAATGGACCGCGCTCGACGATTATCTGTTGGATTATTGTGTGGATATTCAAACGGCGCGCACCGTTCGCGCCTCGTCTTTTTCGGCTTCGCTGGAAATGGTGCGGGAAGGGCGGTTCGACATTCGCCAGGACCGCGCCTACGCGCCGATCTGGCTGAGGCGGCGGGAGACGGAACTGGACCGCGAGCCTTCCGGCTCGCCAGGCGAAGCCTCGGAGTAGCGAGCCGGAAGGCTCGCGGTTCAAAGGCGAGGGAGAGATCATTTGGCGCAAGCCTTGCGACCCATTGAATTGTTCGACGACGAGGCGACGCTCGCCCGCGAGGAGGCGACGCTGCGCGAGGCGGCGCGCGTCGCCGAGGCGTTGCTGTTTGCGGCCAGCGAGCCGCTCGACGAGACCGAGATCGCCCGCCGCCTGCCGGCTGGAGCGGATGTCGAGGCCGCGCTGACGCGGCTGAAGCAGGATTACGCCGACCGTGGCGTGACGCTGACGCGGGTCGGGCGCAAATGGTTCTTCCGCACAGCGGCCGATCTCGGCTGGGTGCTGGCCCGCGAGCAGGTCGAGCAGAAGAAGCTCTCCCGCGCCGCGCTGGAGACGCTCGCCATCGTCGCCTATCACCAGCCGGTGACGCGCGCCGAGATCGAGGATATCAGAGGCGTCGCCGTGGCCAAGGGCACGCTGGACGTGCTGTTGGAGACAGGATGGATTCGCCTGCGCGGCCGCCGCCGCGCGCCCGGCCGGCCGCTGACCTATGGCACCACCGACGGCTTTCTGATGCAATTCGGCCTCGAGCAGATCGGCGATCTGCCCGGCCTCGAGGAGCTGCGCGGCGCAGGCCTCTTCGACGGCCGCCTGCCCAAAGGGTTCGACGTGCCGCAGCCGACCGACGACGCCTCGCTCAAAGAGGACGAGGAGCCGTTGGAGGGAGAGGCCGAGGTGGAGCTCGAGCTCGAATATCTGCAGGAGCCCGAAGCGCCGGAAGAGCCGGAGTCGCCCGAGGATTAGACGCCCGAGGATTAGCGCGCTTTCGCAAGGTCTCGCGGCGGGACGCCGAAATCCTATCGGCGCGGTCGGAGAATTCGACGCGGGAGCGGCGATCCAACTTGTTTTTGCGCGTCCGCCGTCCTAGGTTCCCGGACAGTTTCGGTCGGCCTCGCCGGCCCACAAAGACGAGTGGAGGTTCGCGCCATGGGCGGTCTGTCGATCTGGCACTGGATTATCGTCGGCGCCGTGGCTTTCATCCTGTTCGGCGGGCGCTTCAAGATTTCCGACGTGATGGGCGACGTCGCCAAGGGCATCAAGGCCTTCAAGAAGGGCCTCGCCGACGACGAGACCGAGGCGAAGGTCGAGGAGCCGGCGAAGGCTCTGGACCATCAGCCGCTCGCGAACCATGCCCACGCCAGTGACCTTCACGACAAGCCGGTCGACGCGAAAAAGGCCTGACGTCACCCTTTTCCTCGGCGGCCGAGCGCAGGCGCAGAAGAGACCATGTTCGATCTCGATCCCGGAAAGCTGATCGTCATCGGCATCGTCGCGCTCGTCGCGATTCCGACCAAGGACCTGCCGCGCGTTCTGCGCCAGATCGGCCAGCTGACCGGACGCATGCGGCGCATGGCGGCCGATTTCCAGGGCCAGTTCATGGACGCGATGCGCGAGGCCGAAATCGCCGATGTGCACAAGGATTTGAAGAGCGAGGTCGATTCGGCCTTCGCCGGCGTCGGCAAGGACGTCGCCTTCGATCCGCTCAAAGAGGCGCGCGAGCAGATCGTCGGCGCGATCGAGGGGCCGCCGGCTCCGCCACAGAGCGGTGAGCAGGAGAGCGACGAGCAGGAGAGCAAGGCCGTCGAACTCGCGCCCGCCGCGCAAGCGCCCATTGCGCTCGAAGCTGCGCCCGCGCCGGAGCCGGCGAGCGAGGCCGCGACGCTTCCCGCGACGCCTGCCGCGACCCCTGCCGAAAGTCAGGCGAGATGACCGACGCCGACATTGACGCCACCAAGGCGCCGCTCATCGAGCATCTGATGGAGCTGCGCGAGCGGCTCATCCGCGCGCTGCTCGCCTTTTTCGGCGCATTCATCCTGTCCTTCTTCTTCGCCAAGGACATCTACAATCTTCTGGTCGTGCCCTATACGATCGCCGCGGGGCCGGAGGCCAAGCTCATCTACACGGCGCCGCAAGAATATTTCTTCACGCAGATCAAAGTGGCCATGTTCATGGCGGCCTTCGTCTCTTGTCCGATCGTCATCGGGCAGGTCTACGCCTTTGTCGCGCCCGGCCTCTATCGCCACGAGCGCCAGGCCTTCCGCCCCTATCTCATCGCGACGCCGGTCTTTTTCGCGCTGGGCGCGCTCGTCGTCTATTTCCTCGTCATGCCGAACCTCTTGCATTTCTTCATCTCGATGCAGCAGGCCAACGAGCCCGGCAAGGCGCAGATCGAGCTTTTGCCGCGTGTGTCCGAATATCTGTCGCTGATCATGACGCTGGTGCTCGCCTTCGGCGTCGTTTTTCAGCTTCCGGTGGCGTTGACGCTTTTGGGGCAGATCGGCATCGTCTCGTCGAAATTCCTCGCCGAGAAGCGCCGCTATGCGATCGTCCTCGTCTTCATCGTGGCGGCGGTGCTGACGCCGCCGGATGTGTTCAGCCAGCTGGCGCTCGCCATTCCGGGACTGCTGCTCTACGAGGCCTCGATCATTTCCGTGCGCTGGATCGAGAAGAAACGGGCGGCGGAGCAGTCTACGACGACGGCTTGACCCCTTCTCGCGCATGCGGGAGAAGGGCCCTCATCCGACCCCGCTTCGCGGGGCCACCTTCTCCCACGAGTGGGAGAAGGAATCGCGCCCTTCGTTTTCGCGAAACGTCGGCCGCTCCCTTCTCCCGCGTGCGGGAGAAGGTGGCCCTCGCGTCAGCGAGGGTCGGATGAGGGCCTCGCACGAGCGGCGGATGAATTTTCATGTACGACATCAAATGGATTCGCGATAACGCCGCCGTTTTCGACGCTGGCCGCCGGCGCCGGAACCTCGAGCCTTTGTCCGAACGCCTGCTCGCCCTCGACGATTCGCGTCGCGCTGCGATCGGGGCGCTGCAGGCGGCGCAGGAGCGGCGCAACGGCGCCTCCAAGGAGATCGGCCTCGCCATGCGCGAGAAGGACGCCGCCCGCGCCAAGGCGCTGAAGGCGGAAGTCGCCAAGCTCAAGGAGGATTTCCCGCAGCTCGAGCAGGCCGAGCGTGAGGCGAGCGCCGCGCTCGACAAGGCGCTGTCGGAAATTCCCAACACGCCGCTCGAGCAAGTGCCGGACGGCAAGGACGAGCACGACAATGTCGAGGTTCTGCTCTGGGGCGAGCCGCGGCAATTCAACTATCCGCCGAAAGAGCATTTCGACATAGGCGAAGGCCTGAAGCTGATGGATTTCGAGACCGCGGCCAAGCTCTCCGGCGCGCGCTTCGTCGTGAACAAGGGCGGCGTCGCTCGGCTGGAGCGCGCGCTCGCGCAATTCATGCTCGATCTGCACACGGATCAGCATGGCTATACGGAGGTAAATCCTCCGCTTTTGGTTCGCGACGACGCCATGTTCGGCACGGCGCAATTGCCGAAGTTCCGTGACGATCAGTTTTCCGTGGCCGCCGGTCGCGGTGATGGCCAATCGGACGAGCCGACGAGCGACTATTGGCTCATCCCCACCGCCGAAGTCCCGCTCACCAATCTCGTTCGCGAATCCATCCTCGACGAATCGCAGCTGCCGCTGCGCTTCACCGCCGGCACCTATTGCTTCCGCGCCGAGGCGGGCGCGGCGGGACGCGACACGCGCGGCATGATCCGCCAGCATCAGTTCTACAAGGTCGAGCTCGTCTCCATCACCACGCCCGAGCAATCGCTCGAGGAGCATGAGCGCATGACCGGCTGCGCCGAGAAAGTGCTGCAATTGCTCGAGCTGCCCTATCGCAAGGTGACGCTCTGCACCGGCGACATGGGCTTCGCCTCGCAGAAGACCTACGACCTCGAGGTGTGGCTGCCAGGGCAGGGGAAATATCGCGAGATTTCCTCCTGCTCGGTCTGCGGCGATTTCCAGGCGCGGCGCATGAACGCGCGCTTCCGCCCCGCCGAGGGCAAGGCGACGCGTTTCGTGCATACGCTCAACGGCTCGGGCGTGGCGGTCGGCCGGGCGCTCGTCGCTGTGCTGGAGAATTATCAGGAGGCCGACGGCTCCGTCACGGTTCCGAAGGCTCTGCGCCCCTATATGGGCGGACTGGAGCGAATCGCCGCGGCGAGGTAGCCCTTAGCGAAATCTACATGCGCGATTCCTTCTCCCGCTTGCGGGAGAAGGTGGCCCCGCGAAGCGGGGTCGGATGAGGGCCCTTTCGGCTCGCGTTTCCTTCGTCGGGCACGAAGAACACGACGAGCCCTCATCCGACCCTCGCTGACGCGAGGGCCACCTTCTCCCACGAGTGGGAGACGGAACGCCAACGATCAGCGTTTGTGAGCATATGCGCATCCTCATCACCAATGACGACGGCATTCACGGCGCGGGCCTCGCGCTGGCCGAACGCGTCGCCCGCACGATCAGCGACGACGTCTTCGTCGTCGCGCCGGAGAGCGAGCAGTCGGGCGTCGCCCATTCGCTCTCCATCAATGATCCGCTGCGCCTGCGCGAGATCTCCTCGCGCCATTTCGCGGTCAAAGGCACGCCGACCGATTGCGTCATCATGGGCGTGCGCAAGCTGCTCGCCGACAAGCCGCCGGATCTCATTCTCTCCGGCGTCAATTCGGGCCAGAATCTCGCCGAGGACGTCAGCTATTCCGGCACCATCGCCGGCGCCATAGAGGGCACGCTGCTCGGCATTCCCTCCATCGCATTGTCGCAGGTCTATGATTTCTTCGCCGGCCGCCAGCACATCCATTGGGCCTGCGCCGAGATGCATGCGGCGGACATCATTCGCAAGCTCGTCGCGGCGGGCATTCCGCCGGGCGTGCTGATGAATGTCAATTTCCCCAATTGCGAGCCGCTGGCGGTGACGGGCGTCGCCGTCACCATGCAGGGCCAGCGCAGCAATGATCTGATGCACATAGAGGATCGCAAGGACGGTCGCGGCATTCCCTATTATTGGATATCCTTCCGCCGCGGCAATTTCACGCCGGGGCCGGGCACGGATCTCGAGGCGGTCGAGGCCAATAAGATTTCGGTGACGCCGCTGCGCCTCGACTTCACCGACCATCCGACGCTGACGCGGCTCTCCGCCGCATTCGAATAGGGGCCAAATGGAGGAGCGCGCCGGCGAAGGACAGTCGATCGAGGCTCGCGCGGCGCTTCTCCTGCAATTGCGGCGCGCCGGCGTGCGCGACCTTTCGATCATGCGCGCCTTCGAGACGACGCCGCGCGCGCTGTTCGCGCCGCATCGCTTCCGCGATCTCGCCGCCCGCGACATGTCGCTGCCGATCGGCTGCGGCCAGACCATGCCGGCGGCGGCCGATCTCGCGCGCAGGCTCGAGGCTCTGGGCGTGGAGCCGCATCATCGCGTGCTGGAGGTGGGCACGGGCTCGGGCTTCGGCGCCGCCGTGCTGTCGCGGCTCGCCCGCGAGGTGGTGACGATCGAGCGTTACGAGACGCTGGCGATCGAGGCGGGGCGGCGGCTCGCCGAGCTCGAGCTCGCCAATGTCGAGACGCGCTTCGGCGACGGCCTCGCCGCCGAGGAGACGCAGGGCTTCTTCGACCGCATCGTGCTGCATATGTCTTTCCACGAGCCGCCGCAGGCGGTTCTGGCCGCGCTCGCGCCGGGCGGCGCGGCCGTGTTCGGCCGATTCGAGCCTCCGACCTCGGATGACGCTCGTCCGGTGGAGCGGCTGCGGCTGACGCGCCGCCAGGCGGAGGCGCTGTGGAGCGAGACGGATATCGGCTCCTGCCGGCTCGGCGCGGCGCTCGCCGGTCGCGCCAAAGCTCTGTGAGCGCCCGTATTTACCTAAAATCCTCGAGGCGCGGGTGAACTCGCATTCATCTTAAACGCTCCCTTAACCGGCCTGTGGCTAGATGAGCGCAGTGAAGTTGCGTTCGAGTGTAGGTCGCGTCATGGCAATTGAGCGTCGTGTTTTTCTGTCGCGGGTCGCTAAGCGGCTCATGTTCGCAGCGGGCGCCGCCGGTCTGCTCGCCGGTTGTTCGGACGCTTCCCGCTTCGCCGATCCTTTCACCAATCCGTTCCAGGATTCCGCGCCCGTGGGCCGCGTCGATCGCGCGCCGACCGGGACCAATCCCGTGCGCCGCAGCGTCGTCGAGCAGCGCCCGCTCGCTCCGCCGCAGGCGGTCGCTCACAGCGCTCCCGCTGCGGCCCCCGCGCCCGTCGCCGCTGCGCCGGCGCCGGCCCGCATCGCGGGCGCCTATAATCATTGGAGCGCCGAGGGCGGCACGCCTGTGGTCGTCGCCGAAGGCGAATCGGCCGGCGTGATCGCCACACGCTATGGCGTGCCGGTCGACGCGCTGCTGCGCGTCAATGGCTTCGGCAAGGCGGCCGAGGTGCATCCGGGCTCGCGGATGGTGATCCCGATCTATCGGGCCTCCGCCGCCGCTCCCGTGGCCGCTCCCGCTCCTGCGCCGGTCGCCGCCGCGGCTCCCGTCCATGTCGCCGCGCAGCCCAAGCCGCAGCCGCAGTCCCAGCCGGCGGCCAGGACGGCGGATGTCCGCGATCGCAAGACGGAGAAGAAAGCCGCCGCTCCGGCCGAGCCCAGGAAGAAGTCCTCGAGTGTCGAGCCCGAGCCGGAGAAGCAGGCGGTGGCGGAACGTCCGCATCCCGCGCCTGTCAAGCAGGCGCAGATTTTGGTCCAAGTCGCGCCGAAGCCCGCAAAGCCGGCGCCGAAGCTAGCGGAGGCGAAGCCCGCGACGCCCAGGCAGATCGCTCAGGCGCCTGTGCAGGCGCAGCCCGCCCGGCCGGCGCCCGCGCCGAAGCAGGTGGAGACCCGCCCGGCCCGCGCGCAGCTCGCGCAGCGGACGAAGGAGGCGGAGCCCGTCAAGTCCGAGCCCGTCAAAGCGAAGCCCGCCGAGCCGCAGCGCAAGCTCGCTCAGGCGGAGCCCGCCCGCAAGGCGGAGCCGGAAGCCCGCGCCGAGAAGATCGCCAAGAAAAAGCCCGAGCCGGCTCCGGCGAAGGAGATCGCTCGCGCCGCGCCGCAGGCCGAGAAGCCGCAGCGTTTCGCCGAAGCCGCGCCGGCTCCGCAGCCGCAGCGCAATATCGACAAGACGCCGACCGCCTCGATCCCGCCGCAGCAGCCGGCCGAGGAAAAAGCCGCTCCCGCCGCCTCCGCGGCCGCCGCCGACGCGCGTCCTGAGTTCCGCTGGCCGGCGCGCGGCCGCATCATCCAGGGCTTCAACTCGGGCGGCAATGACGGCATCAATATCTCCGTGCCCGAGGGCACGCAGGTGAAGGCGGCCGAGGGCGGCGTCGTCGCCTACGCCGGCAGCGAGCTCAAGGGCTATGGCAATCTGGTGCTGATCCGCCATCCCAACGGCTTCGTCTCCGCCTACGCCCATAATGGCGAGCTCGATGTGAAGCGCGGCGATCAGGTGAAGCGCGGCCAGACGATCGCAAAATCGGGCCAGTCGGGCAATGTCGGCTCGCCGCAGCTGCATTTCGAGCTGCGCAAAGGTTCGACGCCGGTCGACCCGACCGGCTATCTCGCGGGGCTGTGACGGCCTTTCGCGAAGGAATCTCGGGCGTTCGCGAGACACAGCGCCAGAGTTGGGCGACGGGCCGCGCGAGCGCCCGTCGCCCGTTTTCTTTTTGCGCCAGAGCCTCTATAGGGACGGCCGGGTTGGACGATAAGGGAAAATTCGGCAGTGAAACATCTCATGTCTCTCGCGGCGGCTCTCCTCTTCGTCACGCCGGCGCTCGCCGTCGATGCGACCGGCATTCCGGTTTGCGACGCGCTGCTGACGCGCTATGAGGAATGCACGGTCGAGCTGCCGCGCGCCAATATTCATGCCGCGCAAAAGGAGCTGCTCGAAGGGGCGATGAGCCTGCGCGCCAACGCCTCCAATCCCGAGCTGCGCCCGAGCCTCGAAAAATTCTGCGCCGACACATTCGAGGCGATGAAGGCCTCGAGCGCCATCAAGGCCTGCATGTCGAAATAGGCGTCGATGTCGAAATAGACGTCGATCGACCGTCCGCGCCCGGTCGATCGCGTCTGGTCGATCGCGTCCTGCTGATCACGCCTTCCGAGATCAGTGGATCGGTATGGTTATCGAGTTGCGCAGAGCCGATTCCGCGGCGAAATAGCCGTAGCATTCGGCCGTGTGCAGGGCCGTCCAATTGTTCACGGTGAGAAAATCGGCCCTGGTGTCGTAGGTGTGGTCGCCGATGCGGTCGGGACTCTTCACGCCGGGGCCGACGAAATGCGCGAGCTCGTGAATGATCGTCTCGAGCATGTAATTGTCCGTCTTCGTCAAGAGCTGCCCGACCGGAAAGAAGATCGTGTCCTCGCGCAGATCCTTGCGGCCCTTGTAATTATCGTCGCCGGAAAGCCGCGGCCTGCCGTCCGGGCGGCGGGCCTGCCAGCCGCCGTAGAAAGTGTAGGCGACATAATTGAGCGCGGCGAGCGTTCCGTCGGCGGGGTCCGGCTGGAAATAGCCGACGCCCCAACCGAACATCGGCGCCTGCAGCAGCGAATGGGTGATGACGGTGTTCATCGAATCATAGATGCGCTTGGCTTTCTGCAGCTGCTGCAGCTTGGTCGCGTTGGAATGTTTTCCGGCATGGAAATATTTGTCGAAGAGACCGAGCTGTGATTTGCCGATGTCGTGCAGCGAGGGAAACGGATCGCTGCGGCCGGGCGGAGCGCGGCGCACGAATTCGGACGCCATGTCGATATTGAGCTGCGCCATCGAGATCCAGTGTCGCGCCCGCGGCAGCAGCAAGCCGATGCGCTCGACGAATTTGGCGTTCTGCTCCGCCGTGGCTTTGGGCGGCGGCGTGGGCGCGGCGCCGCCTTTGGCCGGCGCGGCCACGCCGCCGCTCTGGCCATTCAGCGCGTGAATCGTCGGGCCGTCGGGATCGATGCGCCCATCCGCCCAGCCGAGCTTGCGTGTCTGATATTTCTCGATCGCGGCGATGGTGAGCGGTCCGACGAAACCGTCGACCGCGAGCTTCAACGTCGGGCCGCCATCGGCCGAGCTCACATTGTTCAGGGCGGCTTGGATGGTGCGGACGTCATTGGGGAGATTGCGCCCGCCGCGGCCGACGGAGCCGTCGATCGCAATGCCCGGCGCGGGCGGAGGATCGCAGCAGGAGCAGCCGCCATTCGCCAATTTCATGAGAACTTGCTGGGCCATAATGGATTCCTTTTCGAGCGCTATTTTAAAACGAGACACTTTTGTTTTGACGCGTTTCCAACGCCGAACCGGTGTCCGCTTCGGCTGGAAACGCTCTAGGTATTGTTACCGATATCGGCGCCGACGCTTTCGCCCTAACCTTTGGAGCGTCTGGACCCGGCGAGCGGCGGGGGCGGTTTCAGCGACAATAGGCCGGCTGTTTCGCGCGTGTGTGCGGAGCGTCACATTCGGGACGGGCGCGCGCATTCTTCCGACGCGGATCGGAAAGCAGTCTAGCGCCGAGCCTGCGGCGCACCAGATATGATCGTCATGCGCTCACTCTGTCTGCGTTGGCTGCCGAATTTCATCACGATCGGGCGTCTCGTCCTGACGCCGGCGGCGATCGATATGATCGTCGGCGATCATTGGCGCGCCGCTTTCACGATTTTCGTCCTCGCCGGGGCGTCGGACGCGCTCGACGGCTGGCTGGCCAAGACCTTCGATCTGCGCACCGAGCTCGGCGCCGTGCTCGATCCGATCGCCGACAAGGCGCTCATCGTCTCCATCTATGCGACGCTGGCGATCAAGGGCGTGCTGCCGCCCTGGCTCGCTCTGCTGGTGATCTCGCGCGATGTGATGATCGTCGGCGCGGTGTTCGTCACCTGGTTGCTACGGCGGCCGATGGATCTCAGCCCCTTGCCGGTCTCCAAGGCGACGACGGCGGCGCAGCTCCTGCTCGCCGCCATTGCGCTCGCCGGCGAGGCCTTCGCCATTCCTCTCGCCGGGGCGACGAGCCTGGTCTCGGCCGTCGTCGCGGCATTGACCGTCGCTTCGGCGGCCGTCTATCTCTGGCGCTGGGTCGAGCTCATGGGGCCGGACGATGTCGGAGCGTGAAATAGAGTCGGGCCGCATTCCGGGCGGATCGGGGCTCGAGCGGCCGCTCGCCCTTTGGGCGGCGGCGATTCTATTCGTCTTCGCGCTGTTTTATTTTCTGAGCTCGGTTCTCGCGCCTTTCATGGCGGGCCTCGCGCTCGGCTATCTGCTCGATCCGGTCGCCGATCGGCTGCAGACGCTCGGCTTCTCGCGGCTCGGCGCCTCGCTCGCCATATTGACGGTGTTCGTCGTTCTGGCGGCGGTGATCGTCGTGCTCGTCGCCCCGGTGCTCACCCGGCAATTGACGGAGTTCATCGAGAGCCTGCCCGGCTATCTCACCACTCTGCAGGGATTGCTCACCCGCGTCAGCCGCGAGGCGACCGGCGATTTCGTGAGGAGCGTCTATGAGAAGCTCGGCCTGCCGACCTCGGACGCTTCGCTCGACACGCAGAAATATGTCAATGATCTCGCCAGCGAAGCGGCGCGTATGGGCGGCGCCTTCTTGAAATCGCTGGTCTCCGGCGGCGCGGCGCTCGTCAATATGGCGTCGCTGGTGGTGATCACGCCGGTCGTCGCCTTCTATATTCTGCTCGACTGGGACGATATGGTCGCGACGCTCGATCAGCTGGTGCCGCCGCGCCATCGCGAGGACGTGCGCGCCATCGCGCGCGATATCGACAAGGCGCTCGCTGGTTTTCTGCGCGGCCAGGCGCTCGTCTGCCTGTTTCTGGGGCTGTGGTACAGCATCGGCCTGTCGCTGATCGGCTTGAATTTCGGCTTTCTCATCGGCGTCAGCGCGGGCGTGCTGAGCTTCGTGCCCTATGTCGGCTCGATCACCGCTTTCGTCCTCTCGATCATCGTCGCTCTGGTGCAGGGCTGGCCGGATTGGCGCCTGCCGGCCATGGCGGTGGCGATCGTCTCCACGGGCCTGTTCCTCGACGGCAATGTGCTGTCGCCGCGGCTCGTCGGCGGCTCGATCGGCGTGCATCCGGTCTGGCTGATGTTCGCTCTGCTCGCGGCGGGATCATTATTCGGCTTCACCGGCCTGCTGCTGGCGGCGCCGGTCGCGGCGGCGCTCGGCGTGATCCTGCGTTTCCTGATCCGGCGTTATCGCCGGAGCGCGCTGTTTCTCGGACCGGCCGCGCCGGGGGAGAGCTGAGCCCATGCCCGGCGCAGGCGATTCTCGCCGCGGTCCCGCCCAGCTGTTCTTCGATCTGGCGGGCGAGCCGCGCTATGGCGAGGCGGATTTTCTGATCTCGGCCGCCAATCGCGCGGCCTTCGAGATGATCGGGCGCTGGCCGGACTGGCCGGACAGCGCTCTGCTGCTCGTCGGCCCGCCGGGGTCGGGCAAGACCCATCTCGGCGCGATCTTCGCCCGTCGCAATGGCGCGAGTCTGGTTGCGCCGGGCGAGATTCCGGAGCCCGGCCGGCTCGCCGGCGCTGCCGTCCTGCTCGACGGGCTGGAGGCTGTCGCGGATGAGACAGCCTTGTTTCATTTGATGAATTTTATTCGCGAGAGCGGCGGGTCGCTGCTGATCTCGTCGCGGCGGCCGCCGTCCGCGCTGAATATTGCGCTTCCCGACCTATTGTCGCGTTTACGTCGTGCGCCGGTCGTAGAAATCGGCGCGCCGGACGATTCGCTGATTCGCGCCGTGCTGGAGAAGCTGTTCCGCGACCGCCAATTGGCGGTCGAGGCGACGCTCGTCGATTATGTCGCGCTTCGGCTCGAGCGCTCGCTCGAGGCGGCGCGCGCCTTTGTGCGCATGCTCGACGAGGAGGCGCTCTCGCGCGGCCGGCCGGTCACGCGCGCGCTCGCCGGGGAGCTGCTCCAGCTTCTCGACGCGGCGCGCGGCGCATGAGGGGTTCCGGGTGGCGGAAAATCTGTCAGAGTCGCGACGGCGCGCGAGAGGTGGAAAAAGCATGACGAAGCATATCCAGGACAATCTCGAGGCCGAGCGCACCGGCGCGGACATTCCCGTCATGGACAAGCCGGGCGATCTGTTGGAGCGGCCCGACGAGCTCGCCGCTTTGCCGCAGCGCTTCATCAATCGCGAATTGTCCTGGCTCGAGTTCAACCGCCGCGTGCTCGAGGAGGCCTCCAACCGCAATCATCCGCTGCTCGAGCAGCTGCGCTTCCTCTCCATCTCCGCCAATAATCTCGACGAATTCTTCATGGTGCGCGTCGCCGGCCTGCGCGGCCAGGTGCGCACTGGCGTCGCCACTCTGTCGCAGGACGGGCTGACGCCGGCCGAGCAGCTCGTCAAGATCAACGAGCGCGTGGCGCTGCTCACCATGGCGCAGACGCGGCGTTGGCGCGAGTTGCGCGGCGAGATCGAGGATGTCGGCATCGTCCTCGTCGAGCCGGGACATCTCTCCAAATCCGATCGCGAATGGCTCGAAGAGCATTTCATGTCGCGCATCTTCCCGGTGCTGACGCCGCTCGCCATCGATCCGGCGCATCCTTTCCCCTTCATTCCCAATCTCGGCTTCACTCTGGCGCTCGAGCTGGTGCGTCCGGGCGATCGCAAGACGCTGCATGCGCTGGTGCGCCTGCCGTCCAAGATCGAGCGCTTCGTGCGCCTGCCGAGCGCGCAAGGGACGGGGCATGGGACGGGGCAGGGGCGCGAGCGCTTCATGTTGCTCGAGACCTTGATCGCCATCAATGCGCAAAAGCTGTTCCCCGGCTATCAGCTCAAGGGGCAGGGCATTTTCCGCCTCATCCGCGACAGCGACCTCGAAGTGGAGGAAGAGGCGGAAGATCTCGTGCGCCTGTTCGAGACGGCGCTGAAGCGCCGCCGCCGCGGCTCGGTGATTCGCCTCGAGGTCGCCGCCGACATGCCGGAAGCGCTCCGCGCCCTCGTCGCCGAGGAGCTCGACGTCGGCGGGGACGAGATTTTCGTGCTCGACGGAATGCTGGCGCTGAACGATCTCTCCGAGCTCGTCGCGCTCGACCGGCCCGATCTCAAATTCAAGCCCTACACGCCGCGCTTTCCCGAGCGCGTGCGCGACAATGGCGGCGACTGCTTCCTGGCCATCAAGCAGAAGGACCTCGCGGTCCATCACCCCTACGAATCCTTCGACGTGGTCGTGCAATTCCTGCAGCAGGCGGCGCGCGATCCCAATGTCGTCGCGATCAAGCAGACGCTCTATCGCACCTCCTCCAACAGCCCGATCGTGCGCGCGCTGGTGGAGGCGGCGGAGGCCGGCAAATCGGTGACGGCGCTGGTCGAGCTGAAGGCGCGCTTCGACGAGGAGGCCAACATCCGTTGGGCGCGCGATCTGGAGCGCGCCGGCGCGCAAGTGGTGTTCGGCTTCATCGAGCTGAAGACGCACGGCAAATTGTCGATGGTGGTGCGCCGCGAGGGCGCCGCCATCGTCACCTATTGCCATGTCGGCACCGGCAACTACCATCCGGTGACGGCGCGCATCTATACCGACATCTCGCTGTTCACCGCCGATCCGGCGATCGGCCGCGATGTCTCGCGCATCTTCAATTTCATCACCGGCTATGCCGAGCCCGCCGGGCTCGAGCGCATGGCGGTCTCGCCCATCTCGCTCAAGACCAGGCTGCTCGAGCATATCGAGCAGGAGATCGGCTTCGCCAAAGCCGGCAAGCCGGCGGCGATCTGGGGCAAATGCAACGCTCTCGTCGATCCCGAGATCATCGACGCGCTCTATCACGCCTCGCAGGCGGGCGTGTCGATCGAATTCGTCGTGCGCGGCATTTGCTGCCTGCGGCCGGGCGTTCCCGGCCTCTCGGACAATATCCGCGTGAAATCCATCGTCGGGCGCTTCCTCGAGCACGCCCGCGTCTATTGCTTCGGCGGCGGCCATGCGCTGCCGCACGCCAAAGCCCATGTCTATATCTCTTCGGCCGATCTGATGCCCCGCAATCTCGACCGCCGCGTCGAGGTGCTGATGCCGATCACCAATCCGACCGTCCACCAGCAGATTCTGGATCAGATCATGCTGGCCAATCTCATCGACAACGAACAGAGCTATCGTGTCTTGCCGGATGGCTCGTCCTTACGCATAACACCCCCCGAGGGCGAAGAGCGGTTCAACGCCCATAAATACTTCATGACCAACCCGAGTCTCTCTGGCCGTGGCAAGTCTCTCAAGGAATGGCGTCCGCGTTCGCTCCTCAAGCCGCGCGAGGATTGAGGCGGCCGAGATCGAGTCCGCGGCGCCCGCGGATGCGCATCGGCCCGTCGCGATCGTCGACATCGGCTCCAATTCGGTGCGCCTCGTCGCCTATGCGGGGCTGCAACGGGCGCTGACGCCGATCTTCAACGAAAAGGCCATGTGCGGGCTCGGACGTGGCGTCGTCACCACGGGCCGGCTGCCGGACGACGCCATTCGCAAGGCGTTGGCGGCGCTGCGGCGCTTCCGCTCGCTCTGCGAGATCATGGAAATCTGCGACATAGAGGTGATCGCGACCGCCGCGGCGCGCGACGCCGTCAACGGCGCCGCCTTCCTCGCCGCGGCGAGTGAGGCGATCGGCCGCGAGATCTCGCTGCTGTCGGGCCGCCGCGAGGCCGAGCTCTCGGCGCTCGGCGTGATCTCCGCCATTCACGAGCCGGACGGCGTCGTCGGCGATCTCGGCGGCGGCTCGCTGGAGCTCATCGACCTTCACGGCGGCGCGATGGGCGAGGGGGTGACATTGCCGCTCGGCGGCCTCGCGCTGATGGACGCCGCCAGCCGCTCGACGCGGCAGGCGGCGCGAATCGCCCGTAAGGCGATCGACGAGGCGCTTCCGCTGCAGCGGCTGAAGGGCCGCGCCTTCTACGCCGTCGGCGGCACTTGGCGCGCGCTGGCGCGGCTGCATATGCGCCAGCGCAATTATCCGCTCGACATGATGCATAATTACCGCATTCCGACGAGCGACGCGGCCGAATTCGCCAGCCTTCTGGAGCGCGTCGACAGCGAGGCGCTGGCCGATATCGCCGCGGTCTCGACGGCGCGCCGTCCGCTGCTCGCCTATGGGGCGATCGTGCTGGACGAGGTGATTCGCAAGGCGCGGCCCAAGGAGATCGTCATCTCGGCCGCGGGCGTTCGCGAAGGGTTGCTCTATGAGCGTTTGTCGGCGGAGCAGCGTGCGGCCGATCCGCTGGTCGCCGCGGCGCGCGAGCTCGAGCGGGCCATGGCGCGCGCGCCGGGCTATGGCGACGACCTCATCGCCTGGACCGACGCGCTTTTCGCCTCTTCCAGCCTGCAGGAGACGGAGGAGGAGGCGCGGCTGCGCCACACGGCCTGTTTTCTCTCCGATGTGAGCTGGCGCGCCCATCCCGACTATCGCGCCAATCAGGCGATGAATGTGATCGCCAATTCCGCCTTCGTGGCCGTCGACCATCCCGGCCGCGCCTTTCTGGCGCTGGTCGCGGTGCTGCGTCACGCAGGTTCCGAGAGCGAGAGCGCTTTGCCGGTGCGCGGCCTGCTGTCGCCTCGATTGCTGGAGCGCGCGCGCGTGCTGTCGGCGGCCTTGCGCGTCGCCTATCTGCTGACGGCGGCCATGCCCGGCGTTCTGCCGCGCACGCCGCTCGTCGTGCATGGGGGGAGGCTGGTCCTGTCCCTGCCGGGGGAATTCGCCGATCTCGGGAGCGAGCGGCTGGCCAGCCGCTCCAAGGCGCTCGGCCGTCTCATCGGAGCCGAGGCCGTCATAGAGGCGGCCGCCTCCGTCGGCTGAACGGAGGCGGCGCTTCTCTCAGACCTCAATAGGCGGCGTGGGCCGCGACGCGCTCATGGGCGGTCACGGTCATGGCGGCGGCGTCGGCCGAGCAGGCGAAGCGCAGCGTCTTGGCGACAGCCGTATCGAGATTGGCCGACTTGCCGCTGGAGATCGGCACGATGAGCCGGGTCGTGGCCGTCGCGGGCGTCGCTTCGTCGAGCGATGGCGCGTCGAAGATGATCACCGTCAACCGGCAGGCGCCGTCGCCGCTGACGAAGTAACTCAACACATGCTTCTGGCCCGCGTCGAAGCTGACCGCGGCGAGCGGCTTCAGCGTCACTGGCGACGAAGTCGCCGGCCCGCGGGGCTCGGCGCGCAGGGATACGCCCGCCGTGAGGCTCAGCACAGCGGCGAGGGCCAGAGCGAAGATGCGTTTTCCTGCTGTCATCATGGTCTTGTCCTTCCTCGTCTCGAATAGCGGCGCCGGGAAGCGCCCTGCGACCCAGGGCCTCCACGCGCCGAAGCCACGTCGAGATCTCATTGCGTCGCAACATGACCGTATGTTGCAGCGCAGCAGCAGAATTTCAAGGCGCGCTTTGTCGCAGGTCGACATCTATCGAACTATACGATTCTACAATGAATTCAGATTGGAAGACGAGTTGTGCGTCGCAAAACGGACAGGCGCGCGCGCGCAGTCGGGTCGGCTCGAGGCCTGCCCGCTCCCGCCCATAAGAATAGGTATATCTAACGGTAAAAGGTGGGGGAGTTCCCCACCCGGCCGGCGAGCTCAGCGCGATGCGGACTCGTCGAGCTCCTGCCAGTCGAGCGTGACGACCTTGCCCTTCTCGACCGCCAGAGCCAGCCGTCCGGCCTTGAGCAGCAGGGCTTTGTCGCCGAAGATCGTCCGTCGCCAGCCGGAGAGGGCGGGCACATCCGCCGCATCGTCGCCGGCGATCGCCTCCAGGTCCTCGACGGTGGCGATCATCTTGGTGGCGACGCCCGTCTCTTCGGCGACCTGCCGCAGCAGAACCTTGAGCAGCTCGACCGTGGCGCCGCTGGAGCTGCCGCGCTTCTCGCGCTCTATGCGCGGCAAGGTGGCGGGGTCGCGGGTGAGCGCCCGCTCCACCGCCGCGACGATATCCGCGCCGGAGCGCGAGCGCTCGAGCCCGCGCGGGAAGGCGCGCAGATTGCCGAGCGCCTCCTGCGTGCGCGGCGCGGCGAGCGCGATCTCGATCAGCATGTCGTCCTTGAGCACGCGCGAGCGCGGCACGTCGCGGCCTTGAGCTTCGCTCTCGCGCCAGGCGGCGAGCTCCATCAGCACGGCGAGGTCGCGCGGCTTGCGCACGCGATGGCGCAGGCGCTCCCAGGCGTTTTCCGGGCTCTGCTCATAGGTCTCGGGCGTGGTCAGCGTGCGCATTTCGTCGGCGAGCCAGTCGAGCCGGTTGGAGCGCTCGAGCCGCGCGCGCAAATGCGTGTAGATCTGCCGGAGATGGGTGACGTCGGCGATGGCGTATTCGATCTGCGCCGCCGACAGAGGCCGCTTCGACCAATCGGTGAAGCGCGAGGATTTGTCGAGGCTCTCCTTGGAGATGGCTTTGACCAGCTCGACATAGGAGACCTGATCGCCGAAGCCGCAGACCATGGCGGCGACCTGCGTGTCGAACAGCGGGGCCGGAATCAGCCGGGCCAGCCGCCAGACGATCTCCAGGTCCTGGCGGGCCGCGTGGAAGACCTTGACCACGCGCTCATCGGCCATCAGCTCGAAAAACGGCGTGAGGTCCAGGCCCTCGGACAATGTGTCGACGGCGAAGGCCTCCTCGGGCGAGGCCAGCTGAATGACGCAGACCTTGGGCCAGAAAGTCGTTTCCCTCAAAAATTCCGTGTCGACGGTGACGAAGGGATGACTGGCGAGACGGGCGCAGGCGGCGGCGAGATCATCGGTAGAGGTCAAGAGGCTCATCGGCTTGCAGTCTTAGAGTACTTTTTTGTGGTCCTGAAGAGTCTTGTCGCATGTTTTCGACCGATTTTCCGATTTGAGGGGCTTTCGGGGCGGAGGCGGGGCCGCGCCCGAGCGCAAACCGACCTCGGCCGTCGCCGCGCCGCCAGCGCCGGGCGCCGGCTCCGGACCTCGCAAAAACAGGTTCAATCTATTGAGCTGTTTCGTAAAATGAACTATCGCGGCGGCCGAGGCCGCGGTTTGGAGGACTTTACGACGTCGCGCGCGTTCCGTTATGCGCCTTTGTCACGCGGATTCGCATGGTGACGCCGTCCCAATGCGCAGTTTTTCCGATTGCCCTCGAAGCGGCGAAATGAAATCATAGTGAAATGGTCAACAATAAGGAGCCCGTCGGCCACATGGCGCCCCTCGCTTTCGTCTCGACCCCGTTTCATTCGCCGCTCCGCCTCGCTCTGGCGGCCGCCCTTTCCCTCTTCTGCGTCGCCGCCGAGGCCAAGGACGACGGATGGGCCGGCTGCCGCTCCGCCGATCCCGACAAGCGCATAGAGGGCTGTGGCGAGGTGATCGCCCGCGGCGACAAGGAGAGCAAGGCGAATCGCGTCGCCGCCTTCGTCAATCGCGGCGGCGCCTATCACGCCAAAGGCGATCATGAGCGCGCGCTCGCGGATTTCGACAAGGCGCTGGAGATCGACGCCAATTCGGCGGTCGCGCTCGCCGATCGCGCCGCCGCCTATCGCGCCAAGGGCGATTTCGACCACGCCATCGCCGATTACGACAAGCTCGTCGCCGCGCAGCCGAAAGCGGCGGCCTATCTCGGCCGCGGCGGCGCCTATCAAGGCAAGGGCGATCTCGACAAGGCCATCGCCGATTACGACAAGGCGCTGGAACTCGACAAGAAATCCGCCGCCGCTCTGGCCAATCGCGGCCGCGCCTATCGCGCCAAGGGCGACCTCGACCGCGCGCTCGCCGATTTCGACGCGGCGATAAAGCTCGAGCCTAAATCCGCGCAGGCCTATCTCAACCGCGCCGCGCTCTATCAGGCCAAAGGCGATCTCGATCATGCGCTGGCCGATTACGACAAGGCGATCGCCAGCGACGGCAAGCTCGCCATCGCCTACAACAACCGCGGGCTGACGCTGCACGCCAAGGGCGATTTCGACCGCGCGCTCGCCGATTTCGGCAAGGCTGTCGCGCTCGATCCCAAATATGCGCGCGCCTTGCTCAATCGAGCCAACGCCTATCGCGGCAAGCACGACCTCGAGCGCGCCAAGACCGACCTCGAGCAGGCGCTGGCGCTCGATCCCGCGCTCGCCGCGGCGAAGAAGGGGCTGGACGAGGTGACGAAGCAGCTCGCGGCCCGCGCCGCGGCTGCGCCGGCGCAGTGAGCGCCGGCCGTCGATCGAAGCGCTCGAAATTCAGCCCCTTGTCCTGAGGCGCCCGCGAAGCGGGCGTCCAGGATGATCGCAATAATGGCCGCGGGGCGGGCAGGAAAACCAGGGGTAGGGCTCTACTTCCCCTTGGCCGCCGCCAGCACCTCGGCCGCATGCCCCGGCACTTTCACCTTGCGCCAGACCTTCTCGATCTTCCCGTCCGGGCCGATCAGAAAGGTCGAGCGCTCCACGCCCATATATTTGCGGCCATACATGCTCTTCTCGACCCACACCCCATAGGCGGAGAGCATTTCCTTCGTCTCGTCCGAGGCGAGCGGGAATTTCAGCTCGTATTTGGCGCGGAATTTGTCGTGCTTGGCCGGCGAATCCGGCGAGACCCCGACGAGCGCGGTCTTCGCCTTGGCGAAATCGGCCTTCAAAGCGTTGAATTCGATCGCCTCCTTGGTGCAGCCGGAGGTGTCGTCCTTGGGGTAGAAGTAGAGCACCAGCTTCTTGCCGGAAAAGCCCGAAAGAGCGAGAGTCTCGCCGCCGGCGCCGGGCAGCTCGAAGGAGGGGGCGGCGTCGCCTTCGCGCAAGCCTGTGGATTTCTTCGCCTCGGTCACTGCGCCTTCCTTTCGTCTCATCCGCCGTTACAATCGGCAGCATGCAGAGGATGGCGCGCTTCGCAAGAGTTTCTGGTGAAAATCCCCAGTTGCGCGCCATACGAGTTGTGATCTTCTCGACGCCGTGCAGATTCGGCGCCGGCGCGCCCGGCGGCGCGAGCGGACCAGCGCGATCGAAGCGAAGGGCGGGCGTTTGACGCAGAGGATAGATGAGGGCCCGGCGGTCGGAGCGCGGATCCCGCGCTTTTTTTTGGGATTTGCGACGCGCGGCTCCACCTCGCTCCGGCTGCGCGCCTTCTGCGTCGTGCGCTGCGTTTCGGTGGTGGCGGTGTCGGCGCTGCTCGTCGTCGTGCTCGCCGTCGGCGCGTTTTTCGCCGCGCTCGCCCGCGGCCCCATCGCCTCCGACTGGCTCGCCCCCAAGATCGTCGAGGCGCTCGATGACCTCTACATCCATCGCTATCAATTCGCGCTGAGCTCGGCGGCCATCGCCAGCACGGATCACGGCCTCACGCTCACCGTGAACGGCCTGACCATGAAGAGCGGCGAGCGCACCATCATCGCCGCGCCGCGCGCGCAATTGTCGGTGGACCCCAAGGGGCTCCTCGTCGGCCGGCTGACCCCGCGCCGGCTCGACGTGCTCGACCTCGAGCTGCGGCTCGAAGTGCTGCCCGACGGCGTGGTGGCGATCTCCGCGCCGGGCGCCGATCCGGTCGCCATTCCGCTCGATGCGCCGGCGCCGGCCGAGCCCTCCGCCGAGCCGCAGGCGGCCCCCGCCATTCCTTCGCTGCGGCAAGCGGCCGGCGCGTTGCGCGCGCTGATGGATTTCATCGTCAGTCCAGAGAGCCCGGTCGGCGCGATCGACAAGATCGGCGTCTCCAACGCCCGCCTCGTCATCGACGACCGCACGCTGGACAAGACGATCGTCTATGACGATCTGGCGCTGAGCTTCGACAAGACCGCCGGCGCGCGGCGGCTGCGCCTCGGCGCGACGGGCCCCTCCGGCCATGTGGGCGCCGAGGTCGAGGTCAAGGGCGCCATGGGCGAGCCGCGCACGCTCGACGCGCGTCTGCGCAGCCTCTCCATGGAGGAGATCGCGCTCGCCGCCGGCGCCCGCACGCTGCCCTTCGACACCGACGCGCCCTTGTCGCTCGATCTGCGTTTCGCGCTCGCCGGCGATGGCCGCGTCGTCGAGGCGAGCGGGAAATTTGCGGCGGGCGAGGGATTCTTCCGGCTCGAGGAGCCCGACGCCGAGCCTTTCATGCTGCAGGAGCTCTCCATCTCCGGCCGTTGGGACATGGAGCGCCGGCTGCTCGCCATAGAGCCGGTCGAGATCCGCACCGGCGTCGCGCGGCTGAGCTTCAAAGGCGCGTTGACGCCGCCGGCGGAAGGGTCGGGGGCGTTCGCGCTGGTCTTCGATCTTGCGCGGCCGGGCGCCTTTCTGCCGGAGCGCCATGGCGAGGCGCCGCTCGTCATAGACAAAGCCGGCCTCTCGGCGACGCTCGATCTCACGGCGAAGAAATATACGGTCGAGCGGGTCTACCTCGATGGCCCGGAGGTGCACGCCACCGCCTCGGCGCAGGTCGATGGCGCGCAGCCGGACGGGACGCATCTCAAATATGCGATCCGCGCGACGCAGACGCCGATCCGCTCCGTGCTGCGCATCTGGCCGACGCAGGTCGCCGCGCCGACGCGCATGTGGATGGACGAGCATATCGCCGCCGGCGTGATGCGCAGCGGCGTGCTCACCGCCGATCTCGACCAGCAGGCGATGACCGCCGGGCGTTATGAGCGGCCGCCGCCGGACGCCGCCTTGCGCGGCGATTTCGATCTCGACAATGCGACGCTCGTCGACGCGGTTCCCGGCCTGTGGCCGATCAACGGCATGAACGGCCATATCGCGCTCACCGGCCGCACGGTCACTTTCGTCGCCTCCTCGGGCGTGATGGAGAGCGCGCCGGGCCGCAGGCTCGCGATCACCGAGGGCGTCTTCCGCGCCCCTTCGCTCGGCCCCGATCCCGCGCCCGCCTGGATCGAATTGAAGCTCGCCGGCGGCGTCGAGGCGGTCGCCGATATTCTCTCGCTCAAGAGCGTCGCGCCGGCCGCGAGCCTGCCCATGGACGCCAATCAGCTCAAAGGACAGATCGAGGGCAGGTTGCGCATCGATTTCGAGCTCGGCCTGTCCGCGAAAGAGGAGCATACGCGCATCGCCGTCGACGCCGAGACGAGCAATCTCTCCATGGAGCGCTTCATCGGCAAGGAGCGGCTGGAGGGCGCCGCGCTGCGGCTCGTCTCGGATCGCGAGGGGCTGCGCGTGACCGGCGCGGGGCGCGTGTTCGGCGCGCCGGTCACGCTCGATCTGCGCCGCGCCGCCGGCGAGAAGGGGCAAGCGCAGGCGCAATTGTCGCTCTCGCTCGACGACGCCGCGCGCGCGCGCGCCGGCTATGGTTTTACGGGCGTCACCGGCGTCGTCGGCGTGCAGGTGCAGACCAAGCTGCCGATCGAGGATTCGGAGTCGCAATTCGAGGTCGATTTCTCGAAAGCCGCGCTCGACCATCCCTTGCCCGGCGTCACCAAAGCGCTCGGCAAGCCGGGCCGCGCGAGCTTCACACTCGTGAAGCGGCCCGACGGCTCCGCGCTCGAGCAATTGCAGGCGGAGGCGGGGCCGCAGCAATTTTCCGGCGTCGTCGAGCTGGCGCGCGACGGCGTGCTGCGCTCGGCCAAGCTCTCCCAAGTGAAGCTCTCGCCCGGCGACGACATGCGCCTCGAGGCGACGCGCGGCGGCGACGCGCTGAAGCTCGTCGTGCGCGGCGCCAATATCGACGTGCGTCCGCTGCTGCGCTATCTCTCGCAGCCTTCCGCGGAGCAGCCCTCGGCCGCGACGGCCGGCAAGCCGCCGGCGAGCGATGATTTCGATCTCGATCTCAAATCGCCGATCGTCACCGGACACGGCAAGCAGATCCTCTCCAATGTCGATCTTCGCTTCGAGCGTCGCGGCGGCAAGCCGCGGCAATTATCGCTGACCGGCAATTTCGGCCGCGAGCCTTTCGCCGCAATGCTGACGCGCCATCCGAGCGGCGCGCCGCAGATCGACCTTTCGACCAGCGACGGCGGCGCGCTGCTCTCTTTCCTCGATCTCTATCATCGCATGGAGAGCGGCGCGCTGACGGCGACCATATTGCTCAATCAGGGCCGTTCCGACGGCGCCATGCGCATCAATGATTTCTATCTGCAGAACGAGCCGGCCATCCGCCAGCTGGTGATGCAGGGCGCCGCGCGCACGGACGACAAGGGCGCGGCGCATTTCGATCCCGATTCGGTGAAATTCGCGCGCGTGCAATCCTCCTTCAGCTGGTCCAATGGCCGGCTCACGATGCGCGACGCGGTGATGTCGGGGACGGAGATCGGCCTCACCGTCGACGGCTATATCGACATGGCGCGCGACCGTATCGACGTGTCGGGCTCTTTCGTGCCGGCCTATGGGCTCAATAATCTCGTGTCGAATATTCCGGTCATCGGTCTGATGCTCGCCGGCGGCCAGCACGAGGGCGTCTTCGCGGTGAGCTTTCGCGTGAGCGGCGCCTTCAGCGCGCCGGTGCTGACCGTGAATCCGCTATCGGTGATCGCGCCCGGCCTGTTGCGCAAAGTGTTCGGCGTCATCGACGGGACCGGCACGGGCCGGCTGCCGGAAAGCGCGCCGGCGCCGCGGTAGGCGCGTCGGTTTCATTCGTTCGAACGCCTGCGCGGTGAGGCGCGCAGGCGTGTCGCATGTTCTCAGTGATGATGTCCGCCGCCGCCTCCGCCGCCGCCGACATCCGTTTCATCGTCGGAAGGCAATTGTCCGACGCGCTTCAGAAACGCGGCATGCTGCTCGGGCGTGTGATGCGCGTGAATGCCGCCGAGCTTCTTGTAGTCGGTGTTGGCGACGGCGGCTTCCGGCTTGGGCGGGTTCGTCGAATTGCAGGCTGCGAGCGCGAGCGCGCCGCCGAGAACCGCGATCCGAAATGATGCGTTCATTGGTCTTTGTCTCCGACAATCGAATGGCGCTGTTTCAAAACGTGATCGACGAGGTGACGCCGAATGTCCGCGGCCCTTGCGTCGAAATTCCGACAGTCGTCGGCGCCGAGGACGTGCCCGGCGACCAGCTCGACCAGGGCCGGTTGTTAAAGAGATTCTTCGACCAGAGGGTGAGGCTGTATTTGCGATCGTCGGTGCGCAGTCCGAGGCCGGCGTCGAGCATCACATAGGCCGGCTGCCAATATTGGACCAGCGAGAAGGGGTTCGTATATTGCGCCTTGTTGAACCAGGACGCGTTCGAATAGACGAAGCCGGTGATTGGCCGATTGCTCCAGTCGCCGAGGCCCGCGAGCGCATTGCCGAGTCTGTGCTCGTAATTGAACCCGCCATTGACCTGCCACCAGGGTATGCCGTTGATCCTCGTACCATTCATCGGAATGGTCGCCGGTCCGCCGGCGATGCCCCAATCCGCGGGCGCTGGTCCGTCCTTGTAGTCGATATAGCGGGCCTCGGTATAAGCGCCCGAGGCATTCAGCGTCAGCCCTTCGAAGGGAATCCAGCGCTCAACGAATTCGACGCCGCGCAGGCGCACATGCGGGGCGTTGCCGAGATAGGAGACATTGGCCGTGACGCCGGCGCTGCTCGTCTGCACCTTGGTCTGGGTGATCTGGAAGTCATAGAGATCGTTCCAATAGAGATTGACGTTGGAGATCAGCGCGCCGTCGAACCAATTGGTCTTCGCGCCGATCTCATAATCCCATGAGGTTTCGGGCCGGGCGAAGGCGGTCTTGAACCCTTGCGCGACGCCGCTGATGTAGGTCGGCGTGTTTTGCGTGTTCACCGATTGCGGCTTGTCGCCGCGGCCGACTAGGCCATAGATCAGGACATTCTCATTGACCTGATATTGCGGGTTGAAGACCGCCACGACGCCATTGTGATGTTTTGTCTCGCCGCCGGAATCGGCCCATCCGTAGCCTCCGCCGGCGATGATCGCGGCGTTCTGCTGCCAGACGGTGTAGGGCACGCCGTAATAGAAGTTCGGCCGAAACTTATTCGCGCTATAGCGGATTTCATAGCTGTCGCGCAGGCCGAAGGTGAGCGCGAGCTTTTCATCGACGTGATAGGTTCCCTGGCCATAGGCGGCGAAGGAAATGTCGCCCGTCTTGTTGAGCCACCAGGGCGTCAGATCGGGAAGCGCGGCGGCGTTGCCGAGCCATTTCGCCGTGTCGACGCCATATTGGTAATGGTGCATACGGTCTTCGCCATATTCCAAATAGCCGTAGAGACCGGTCGTCCATTCGAACTCCTGCTCCTTGGGCGAGGACAGCCGCAACTCCTGCGAGGTCTGCATGAGATAAGTGTCCATGCTGCCCGAGCCGAGACCGAGCTGCAGCAGCTGATTGTCCGAATATCCCAAGTTGCGGAACGACCCGTAGCCGATCGCGGAAATGGCGGTCAGCATATTGTCGCCGATCAGGTAGTTGAACTCATTCGACAGCATGAAGACATGCGTCGGGTCGCGACCATTGCGCGCGATATAGGGCGTGTTGGGATCGATCGTCCAAATGGGCTTGCCGAGCTTGTTGATGACGTTCTGGAAGAAGGTCGTCGAAGGGCGCGTTCCATTTACATAGACGAGGCTCGTGTCGCCGATCGTGCCGGTGAGATAGTCATTGTGCTCGTTGGACGCGTTGTAGATGAAGCTGAAACGGTCGCTCCATCCATCGCCGACGCCCAGAAGCTGGAAATGCAATCCGAGGCGATTGGTGTCCTGATAGGTCGAACCCGTGGACGGATCCTTGATCCAGCCGTCGCCGCGGTCGAGATAGCCCGCGAAGCGATAGGCGAGGGCGTCTTCGATCAGCGTGCCGGTCGTGTTGATCGTCTGTTTGAAGTGGTTGTAGTTGCCGAATGTCGATTTCACCGTCGTCTTCGGCTCGAAGGACGGCGCCTGCGTATGCAGGATGATCGCTCCCACATTGGTGTTCTTGCCACCCGACGTGCCGGTCGGGCCGAGAGCGAGCTCCACCGAGCTCAGATCGATGAGATCGCCCCATTGGAAGCCGGCGAAGCTCCAATAGACATTGTCGACGTAATAGCCGGTGTCCGATGGCGATCCGGTTCCGCCGCCCGCCGCGACGCCGACGCCTCTTATCGCATTGCGTGACTGCCTCGGCGTCGAGATGTTCGGACGATAGCCCGGCACGCGGCGTGAAATGTCGGTGACGGTGTCGATCTGCTGATCCTCGAGGGTGCGCTGCGTCACCACATTTCCCGCCCGCGGGGTTTTGGTCAGCACCTGCTCCAGCAGCTTTTCGCCGACGGCTTCCGTGCCTCCGGTCACTTCCACATCCTGAATCTGTGTGGATACAGCTCCCTGACTCTGTGTCGCCGCCGATGGCGCGGGCGCGGGCGTCTGAGCGAGCGCCGCGCCGCCCGTAGCGCTCACCGAGAGGCTCATTAGAATGGACGCCACTGACGCGCTCGAAGACAGACGCTTATTCGAATAACTTTCCCCGACCCTGACCATTCGATCAATCCCTCACCGTTCGACCCGTAATGGTCCCCCCGGACCATGCCGCCTCGCTCCCCCGCCGCTCCTTTGGAGCGGCTCGCGTGCTGCGCGTACGAAGTCTCGCTTAGTGTAGGGAAAATATACAGTATGTCTACCTATTTAATATGATTTAAGCGCATGGCTGCGCCGTTCCCCGCCTCGCATCATATTGAAACATATAAATATTATTTTGGAGCGCGGGGGCAGTTGGGCGCTTCTCCAGGAATGTCATCCCGTGCAGAACTCATCTAGTAGGATTTATGGTTCGCCTTTGCCGCGATCGGAGAGACTCTCGTCTCAGCTCCGCTCCAGCAGAACATGCCGCTTTTTACCGAGCGACAATTTGGCGACGCCGTCGGCGAAATCGGTCTCGGCGAGCACGGCCTTTTCGTCCATCACCGGAGCGTCGTTGAGGCGCAGACCGCCGGCCTTGATCTGCCGCCGCGCTTCGCCCGTCGAGGCGACGAGACCCGCCTTCACAAAGGCGGTGAGCACGCCGATTCCCGCCGCCACCTCGCTCGCCGCCACAGTGACCTTGGGCAGAGAGAGCGCGAGCGCGCCTTCCTCGAAAGTGCGGCGCGCCGTCTCGGCGGCGAGCTCGGCCGCCTCGCGCCCATGCAGCAGAGCGGTCGCTTCCGTGGCGAGAATCTTCTTCGCCTCGTTGATCTCGGCTCCGCCGAGCGCCGCGAGCTTCTCGATCTCGTCCAAGGGCAGGAAGGTGAACAGCTTCAGCAAGCGGACGACGTCGGCGTCCTCGCTGTTGCGCCAGAATTGCCAATAGTCGTAAGGCGCGAGCATCGACCCGTCGAGCCAGATCGCGCCCGCCGCCGTCTTGCCCATCTTGGCGCCTGAAGAGGTGGTGAGCAGCGGCGCGGTGAGCGCATAGAGCTGCGGCGTGCCGAGCCGGCGGCCGAGATCGACGCCCATGACGATATTGCCCCATTGATCGGAGCCGCCCATTTGCAGGCTCGCGCCATAGCGCTTGGCGATCTCGACGAAATCATAGGACTGCAGGCACATATAATTGAACTCGATGAAGGACAGCTCCTGCTCGCGATCGAGCCGCAGCTTCACCGAATCCATCGACAACATGCGATTGACCGAGAAATGCCGGCCGACGTCGCGCAGAAAGTCGATGTAATTGAGCTTGGTCAGCCATTCGGCGTTGTCGAGCAGGATCGCATCGGTCTTGCCCGCGCCGAAGGTGAGGAATTTCGCGAAGGTCTTCTGGATCGCCGCCTTATTGGAGTCGATCGTCTCGACAGAGAGCAGCTTGCGGCTCTCGTCCTTGCCGGAAGGGTCGCCGACGCGCGTGGTGCCGCCGCCGACGAGCGGCAGCGGCTTGCCGCCCGTGCGCTGGAGCCAGGAGAGCAGCATGATCGACAAAAGATTGCCGATATGCAGCGAGGCCGCGGTGCAGTCGAAGCCGACATAGGCGACGAGCTCGCCGGAGCGGGCTTTTTCGTCCAGCCCCTCGAAATCGGAGCATTGATGCACGAAGCCGCGCGCGATGAGCGTCGCGAGGAAGTCGGATTTGGGGCGGAATGCGTCGGACATGGGGGCAGGGTGTTACGGGGAATGCGGGCGGGACGCAAGATAGAGCGTCGCGGGCTTCCAGCGGTGGCGCAGATCTCGCCGAGGCGACCTTTCGGGCGCAGAGCGCGTGCAGAAGGTGCTCTATTTCATATTGTATCACTATGGTTTGTGGCGCTATGCGTGGCGCGCGAAGGCGCGTCTTCTGTCGAGTGGCGTGCATTTTTCATACAGTTTGCAACCTTTCAGGGGCTGTCGCCGCCGCGCCTAGGCTGTTGCATATGCATATAAAATCTACCATATTAATGTAATTAATGGGCGGGAACAGCGATATGCGAATGATCGGCGCTACCAGACATCTACGGAATTGGCTCTGTTCCACGGCGTCGTCGGCGCCGTTGCTGCTCGGGCCTCTGCTCGTTTTCGCGGCGCCGCCCGGCGCATTCTCTCAAGACGCGCAGGTCGAAGATGTGCGGGTCGGCGGTCCGTCGCAGGAGGGGCTGACGCGGCAGGAAGAGCGCGTCCTGCTGAAGGCGCCGCGCTCGGCCGCGATCATCAATGGAACGCGTGCGACGGAAGAGCATCTCGATCGACTCTCCGATTTCTCGCAATTGGCTCCGAATTACCGCCCCAATATCGCCAATCCCCAGACGGGGACGCCGGCCCTGCGCGGCGTCGGCGTCGGCGCCGGAACCGGAAATGGCGCGGAATCGGAGACGGGCTTCATCGTCGACAATGTGTTCTTCAAGAATGTGGGCTTCCAATGGGCCGATTTCGTCGAGCTCGAATCCTTCGAGGTCGGCCTCGGCCCGCAAGGCGCGGCGGGCGGCAAGAACACGACTGTCGGCAACATCATCATTCGCACGCAATTGCCGTCCTTCGAGCGCAAGGCGACCCTGGAGACGTCTTTCGCCAATTACAGCCATGTCGTCGAGAAGCTGAATGTCACCGGCCCGATCATCGACGATAAGCTCGCCTATCGCTTGACCGCCTATTTCGACAAGGGCGACGGCTGGATCAACGACAAGGTGACGGGCGCGGGCTATCTCAACAATGATCGCTGGGGAATTCGCGGGCAGCTCTACTATGTCGGAGACGATATCACCGATCGCGTGATCTTCAGCTACGGGACATCGCACGAATATATCGGCGCGAACCACCACACTGGCGTGATCGGCGATTCCGTTCCGATCTATGCGAATGGAACGGTCGGCGCGTCATTCGCCCAAAACTTGTGGAACCGGCTTCATCTCGTCATGACGACGATCGATCCGTATTCGCCGGAATTCACGCATAGCGCCGTCTTCAGCCAGCAGACCATAAGCGCCTCAAACGAGCTGAACTGGCGAATCGGCGACAATACGCTGACCTCCATCTCCGCCTGGGCCTTCTATGTCGATCACCCCAATTACACTTACAATAACGAGAATGAAGAGCTCGAGCTGACGAGCGGATTCAGCGACCCGCATGTCGCGCAATATTCCCAGGAGCTGCGCCTTGCCTCTCCGAAGGAACAGACGCTGGAATGGCAGTTCGGCCTCTTCACCTTCTATGAGCGAATCTGGTCGTTCAGCCGCACGGATTTCGGCAGCAACGCCGCGCGATGGTTCGGCGCGGCGACGACCGATCCGCAATTGCTCAATCGCGTCGAGCAGCACACCGATGGAGCGTCACGCACCTTCCAGGCGGCCGCCTACACGCAGGAAACTCTGCATGTCGACGATCGCCTCGCGCTGACTTTCGGCTTGCGAGACAGCTACGAGATCAAGGAGGGCTCGGTCTTCGCGTGGGAGAGATATTGGAACACCGCTTACACGATCGCTCAGACCGATACGGCGGTGCGTGGCGGCGGCGGCGGCGGATATTACGACACCGGCGGCCAGACGCGCGCGCGCAACATGCTGACCGGCGTTTTCAACCCGTCCTACAAGATCGATGACAATATTCTGCTGTTCGGACTGGTCGGCCGTGGCGAGAAGGCGTCACAGGTCAATGTCTCGGCGAGATCGGTGTGGTCCGGTACGAATTTTCTCGGATGGCAGCCGCTCTTCACCAAGCCGGAGCAGAATTGGGATTACGAGATCGGCGTCAAGACCAACTGGCTCGACGAGAAGCTCATCGCCAATTTCAATTTCTATTGGACCGACATCTTCAATTTTCAGTCCAATATGGTCGATACGAGCTTCGTCGCGTCCAATGGCCAGCCGCTTCGCCAGACCTATCTCGGCAATGTCCCGCATGTGCGGCTGAGAGGCTTCGAGTTCACGGGGCGGTGGAGCCCGGTCGAGCGTCTTTGGCTGCGGTTCAACGGCGCTTACACCGAAGCGCGCTATATCGACTTCGCCAAAGCCGCGCCTCCGTCCGATTGGATCTGGCCGACGCCCAGTCCCGCGCCCGCGGGCTTCCTCACCGCGCCGCTGACTCTATCGCGCTCGAACACGCGCTGGGAGCTGCTGCCGAAATGGGCGGTGAACGTCGGCGCCAATTACGATCACCCGCTCGGACCGATCTTCAAGGATTTCGGCGGCTTCGATCAGCCGGTCACCGCTTTCGGCTATGTCAATCTGGCTTGGCAGGATCGGATGCAGATGACCGACCCGCATGCCATCATTCAATATTGGCAGCCGGCCTATTCTCTCATCAATGTCGGCCTGGGCCTGCGCACCGACGATGGTCGCTATAGCTTTCAGCTCTGGAGCAAGAACATCGCCGACCAGAGATGGATCAAGACTTGGACCGCGGGCACGCCGACGGCGCCGGCCACGATTCAGATTCAGGATTTTCCGAGGACCTTCGGCGGAACGCTGCTCGTCAAGCTCGAGTGACGCGCCGCGTCGTTCCGAGCGGCGCGCCGAAGCGCGCCGCTCACAAACTCTATTCGACCGAAGAGCCGCCGATCACACGTCGAAGCCGCCGTCTCCGCCGCCATCGTCGAAGCCGCCGGTATCCGTGTCGTAATCGGCGCTCTGCACATCGGGGCCGCCCGGATCGGGATTGGCGTAGCCGGCGTCGGGATTGGCGCCGCCGCCCTGGTCGCCGTAGTAATTGTTGATGATCGTGTCGCCGCCGCCGGCGTTGGCGTGCTCGAAGCCTGAGCCTATGCCGAGATTGCTCCCCGCGCCGCCGGCCCCGCCATGGAACAGGCCGCGGATCGAATCGGCGAGCAGCACGCCGCCGGCGACGCCCGCCGCCGCGCCCAGTGCGCCCTTCAGAAAGCCGCCACCAGCGGCCGCCTGCTGCTGCGGCGGATAGCCTGGAGGAGCATAGCCCGGAGGGGCGTAGCCGGGAGGCGCATAACCCGGCGCGGCGGCCGGGGCCGCGCCCCAGGGACCGCCCGGCTGACCGCCCGGCGCTTGCTGCGGATAGGCCGGCTGCTGGCCATAGCCCGGCGGCGGGGCCGGACGCGGCGGGGGCGGGGCAGGGCGCTGCGCCCCGCCGCCGAACAGTCCGCCGAGGAATCCGCCCGATTGCTGCTGCGGCGGCCGGCTCTCCAGCTCATGCACGCGGCTGTCCAGCTCCTGCAGCCGTTGATTGGCCGCCTGCAGCGCCTGATCCTGCACCAGAACCGTCTGCGCCAGCAGATAGGGCGCGCCCGGCTGCGACTTCAGCTGCTCGGCGATGAAACTCTCCGCCTCCTGATCGCGCTGACCGCCGGCGGCGCTGCGCGTACGCTCGAACAGACCGGCAAGCAGTTGGCGTTCTTCGGGTGACATGTGTCTCTCCCAGTTGGAACCAGCCCTCTCGACGGGCAGGCGCCCGAGATATGGGAGCGCTCATTGGCTCTGCCAAGACCCGCGGCCGCGGCGGAGCCCGAGTTTCGGCGGCTGAAAATCCGAGGCGTCGGCGGATCAGTCGCCGGCGAGCGCCATGTCGTCGCGATGGATGATCTCGTCCGGGCCCTTGAAGCCGAGGAGGCCCTCTATGTCGCGCGAGGAGCGGCCGATGATGCGGGCCGCGTCCAATGCGTCGTAAGTCACCAGCCCACGGCCGATTTCCCCGCCCGCCGCATTGCGGATCACGACGCAGTCGCCGCGCGCGAAGCCGCCTTCGAGCGCCGTGACGCCGGCCGGCAGCAGGCTCTTGCCGGAAAACAGCGCGCGCGCCGCCCCTTCGTCCACATGCACCACGCCCTTGGGCTCGAGCGAGCCGGCGATCCATTTTTTTCGCGCCGTCACCGGCGTCGAGGGCGTCAGGAACCAGGTGCAGGGCCCGCCTTCCGTTATGCGGGTGAGCGGCGCCTCCACGCGGCCGTCGGCGATGACCATATGGGCGCCGCCGGTGGTGGCGATCTTGGCCGCCTCGATCTTGGTGCGCATTCCCCCGCGCGAAAATTGCGAGGCGGCGCCGCCGGCCATCGCCTCCACCTCCGCCGTGACCCGCGGAACGATCTCGATCAGCTTCGCATTCGGATCGCTCGCCGGCGGGGCGGTGTAGAGACCGTCGACGTCCGAGAGCAGCACCAGAAGATCGGCGCTCGCCATGGTCGCGACGCGGGCGGCGAGCCGGTCATTGTCGCCATAGCGAATCTCGGAGGTCGCGACCGTGTCGTTCTCATTGATGACCGGCACCGCCCGCAGCGCGAGCAGCCGGGTGAGGCATTCGCGGGCGTAGAGATAGCGGCGGCGCTCCTCCGTATCGCCGAAGGTGACGAGAATCTGCCCCGCTGTGATGCCGAGATCGCCGAGCGTCTCCGCCCATATGCGGGCGAGGGCGATCTGGCCCACGGCGGCCGCCGCCTGGCTGTCCTCGAGCGGCAGCGGGCCGGAGGGCAGGCCCAGAACGCTGCGTCCCAGCGCCACGGCGCCCGAGGAGACGACGAGCACATCCGCGCCGCGCCGATGCGCCGCCGCGAGATCGCCGGCGAGCCGCGCCAGCCAGTCGCGCTTCACCTTCGCCTCGCGTGGATCGACCAGCAGCGAGGAGCCGACCTTGACGACGATGCGGCGGAAGGAATCGAGCGTTGGACGTTTCACGGGAGATCGGCTCATTCGAGATGCGGGACGGCTGACGACCGCGACTTATAGCCCCTCCGCGCAGAAAGCCCACCCCACGGCGACCGGCGGCGAGATGAAACGAAGCCGAAACAAAGGAGAGAATTTCCGCCGCGCCGCCGACATCGGGCCGCGTCATCCTGGGCGCGCTGACGAAGACCAAGGAAATTCGATGCGCGAGAAAATTGCTTTGACGCGACGCGGCCTCGTGGCCGTGGCGCTCGCCGGTTCGGCGACCGCCGTGCTCCCGGGGACCGCCGCTCCCGAATCCGCCGCCCCTCCCTTGACCGCGGCGGCGGAGGAGGGGCCCTTCTATCTCGATCTCGATCTGCGGCGATCGGACATCGCCGAAGGGCTCGCCGGCGTTCCGCTGGACATTGCTTTCATCGTTCACGACGAAACCGGCGCGGTCCTTCCGGGCGCCCGCGTCGATGTCTGGCATTGTGACGCGCAAGGCCGCTATTCCGGCTTTGGCGGCCAGGGCGAGGACAGACAGCTCGATCTCTCCGGAAAGACCTTTCTGAGGGGCGCGCAAATCACCGGGGCGGACGGACGCGCGCGCTTCTCGAGCATCTATCCCGGCTGGTATCCAGGCCGCACCACGCATGTTCATTTCAAGATCATCGACGGCGGGGCGGCACGGCTGACCTCGCAATTCTTTCTGCCCGACGCGTTGAGCGAATTTCTCTACGCCAATCTCGGCGACTATGCGCGCGGCCGACTGCGCGACACGCTGAATTCGACGGATGGAATCGCGCTTGCCGCCGGCGAGACGACACGCGGCGAGGTGCGCGAGAGCGCGGGCCGCTATGTCGCGACGCTGCAGGTGAGAATCGACAGAAGGGCGGTGCGCGCTGTGCCGCCGCCGCCCTTCCGGCCGCCGCCGCCCGGCGAGCATTTCGCCGGCCCGCCGCTCGGCGGACCGCCTCCGGGGGGACTGCCGCGCCGTGCGGCTCTGGAAGGCGCGGAGCGTTTGAAGGCGCTGATTCCGAAGGCCGACTGATCCGCGTCGCGAGCCGGGATTTGGTTCACGCCGATCTGCGGCTCGAGCACGCGGCGACGCCTTGCTTTCGCCACAGGGCGCTCGCAGTCTCAGATGATTCCGACTCCGTCAGGAGCCGGCGCGAGAAACGCCCCGACCTCGGATGAACAGGCGGGGCGTTTTTGTATTCGCCAGCGGTTTTCCGCGATTTCGGCGCTCGTCGGAGCGGCCGGGGGGAAGAAAGCGATCGTGTAAATTCGGGAGACGGCGCTGGCAGGAGTGGAGTGGCTGGCCATTCTGTTGCGTTTCAACGGGTTGGACAGATATTGTCCGCTTTTCTGACGGCGGAATAATCTAATTATATCAACGATATGTCAATGACTCTGTCCCACTCTTTGGCGCTGCCTCCAGCCCGGTAGACAAATTCGGAGGACGACCTGTCCGCGTGCCGGAGGATGAGCGTCGGCGGTCCGCTATGTTTTCAGATCGATGGCTCGGCGTCGTCGCTCGCCGGAAAGCGCCAGCTGGTCCCTTCGCGTTGCGCGGGATGCGTCGAGGCGACGTCACCGTCAATTGCGGCCTTCGACGTCGGCGCGGGCCTGTTCCTCTTCCAGCAGTGATAATCTCGCCATTTGCAAGAAATATTCGACCATTGGATCTGATTGCTTGGCCTCGACAATCAGATAGTCGATCAGGCTCAACATGGTCGATACGCGATCGAATTCGGCGACCGCCGACTGCTTCGACGATTCCGTGGGATTTTTTCGAATCATGTGCCTCCACCCGGCGCCGATTCCGTATTTTCACCGATCGGACCAGGGTTCAGGGGAGATCGCAACGAAAAAGTTGCAGCCTGCGAAGAAGCGCGCGTCAATGACCATGCTTGCGCCGCCACTCTGCAAATTGCTTCTCGATCCAGTCGCTGTGCTGTGGGTAGCGAGTGACGAGGTCGGCAATAACCTTCTCGACGCCCTTCACGGCGACGTCCCAGGAGGCTTTTTCGTCCTCGAGAAGCCGATCGGTGTTCTCGATTGTTCGCGCGACGAGGCGCGCGAGGTCTGGATCGACCGACATGTCGATACCTCGTTCGACGCCAATCATTGGCGCGCCGGTCCCATAGCAACGAACGGTTGCTGGCCACCTAAATCAATCGATCAAATTTCGTTAATGCAGAAAAAGCCCCGCCGAAAAAGCCCCGCCGGTGATTCACGGGCGGGGCTCTTGGTCCATTCGACATGGTCGAGGTTGCGCGGATCACCGTCCGGCGGCGCCGGAACGCTCGACGACTGGATGACGTTAGGGCAGGCCTCGAGACCTTACGTTGGTGGGCGAAAAGCAAGCGCGTCGCATCGGGCGTCGTAAGGCTGATCGGGGAAACGGCAGGGGAACAAACTGTCCCACCGAATGGGACGGATGCTGTCCCACAGGACGGAAGCGACTGATTTTATTGTGTGATTTTTGAATCTGGCAGGAGTGGAGGGACTCGAACCCCCAACCCCCGGTTTTGGAGACCGGTGCTCTAGCCGATTGAGCTACACTCCTGCGGTGACGGCGCGCCGTCGGGGCTCTCATGCCGCATCGCGGCCGAGGATGCAAGCGCCGGGGGCTTGCCCCGGCGCATTTTCGCGTCAGGAATTTCCGCCCGAGAGCACCGTCACGGCGCGGCGGTTCTGCGACCAGCAGGAAATGTCATCGCAGACGGCGACCGGCCGCTCCTTGCCATAGCTGATCGTGCGGATGCGCGGCGCCGCGAGCCCGCGCGAGGCGAGATAATTCTTCACCACTTCGGCGCGACGGGCCCCGAGCGCGAAATTATATTCGCGCGTGCCGCGTTCGTCGGCGTGGCCTTCGACGGTGAAGGAATAGCGTCCATAGCGCTGCAGCCAATCGACCTGCTTGTCGAGGGTGGCCTGCGCCGTCGGCGTCAGCTCGCTCGAATCGGTCTCGAAATAGACGCGGTCGCCGACATTGACGACGAAATCCTGAGGGCTTCCGGGCGCCGCATAGCCGCCGCGGCCATTGGCGCCGGCGAGCGCGGCGTTTTCATCCTCGGCGTTCTTGGCGCAGGCGGTGAGCGAGACCGCCGCCAGCAGGGCGACGGCGAAGCGCAGGGCGCGCGCGGCGGAAACGAATGCCATGTCCTCGAAACTCCTCTGACGACGGCTCTACTGTCGCCAGTCCTATCCGTGCAGGGGTTAAACGAAGGTTCCGTCAACCTTGACGAAAGCTTTGCGCGCCCTGCTGAGGCGCATCGAATGTCGGTAAGGTTAACGTGAGCTTGATCGTCGATGCGGTCGATGGCGCGAGTGAGGCGAAAACACGGCGCGAAAGGAGACGCAGGGAATTGCGGATAGGAAATGCGGGGGCTGGACCACTGCGTCGATCATTGTTAGCAATTCATTCATCATACGGCGGAGGGAATCGGAGACGATGCGCGACCTGAAACGCTCCGCCCGCCGTTTTCGCGCGCCTTTCTGCGCGGCCTTCGGCGCCGTCACGCTCGCCGGCTGCGTCGATACGGCGGTGGAGATCGGCCATCCGCGGCCCGAGCAGCTCGCGCAGCGGCAGCGTCCGGCGCCACGTCCCGGCGTCAGCCCGCGCGGCGCGCCAGTGGCGCTCACCAGTCTCGAAGGCGCGCCCGAAGAGGCGCTCGCTCGTTTCCGCCCGGTCTTCGTCCGCGCCGCCGAGAGCCGCGACATCGCTTCCGCCGGGGAGTCGGAGTCCGCCTATCGATTGCGCTTCTATCTCACCGCCTATGCGGGCGCCGAGGGAACGGCGCGCTTCGCCTATGTCTTCGACGTCTTCGACCACAATGGCAGACGCGCCCGCCGTCTGACCGACGAAATCGCCGTGCGGGGCGCCGGCGATCCGTGGACGCTTCTCGACGACAAAGCGCTCGCCGAGGTCGCGGCGCGCGGAGCCGACGATCTCGCCGCCTTTCTCTCCGACACGCCCGAGGCCATCGCCGCGGCGGCCGGCGGCGAATCGGGCGTGACCATCGCCGCCGCCACACGCGGCGAGCCGGTTCCGGCGCGGAACGGCGCCAAGCCGCTGGGCTTCGCCGAGGCGAAGTGAAGTCGTCTGGCCGTCTTCCAGGACTCCGAATCCAGGTTAACAATTCCTACACAATCGCGTCATGCCTGCGCTTGTCGCAGATGATCCACGCCGAGACATTGCGACACGCGGGGGAGAAGGAGCCGATATTCCGCTCATGTCGTGGCCGCGACAAGCGCGGCCACGACGATTGAAAGATGGCTGCTCGTTGACCCGAGTTCGGAGCGCTCCGGCGGTCTTCCGTCGCATTGACGTCGCCGCCGCCTTTCTGTATCGAAATCGCTACATAAGGTCGCGGGGGCAAGAGCCGTCGCGCCAGGGGATGGGGTGCCCCCTATAACCGCCGAAGAGGCTGATGACTCCTGCTGAACCGATGATCGCGAGATCATCGAATAAGGGCGTTCGCGCTCGTAACGCAGGAGGAATGGCTATGAATCAAGATCTCTCGGTTTTCATCACCCCCTTTGCTCTCGTCATCGGATGCGGGCTGATCGCGGTCGGCGGCCTCTACTTCATCGACATCAAATTTCTGCGGTCGCGCATTCAGGCGATCGCGGCGCTCGCCGTCGGCGGCTTCATCATCGCGGCGCTGGAGGTCGTGCTCGCCGGCAGCAGCGTCTCCTTCTTCAAGGCGCAGCAGGTGCAGACCTCCATTTGCGAGCTCGAGGGCGAGTCGGCGCATCCGGAGGCGCGTCTCGGCGGCGACGCCCACATCATTCACAAGCACATACTCGGCTGCATGCAGGAGGCCGGCTATGAATGGTCGCCGACGCATCGCAACTGCAAGGACGCGCCGGTCGCCACCAATCCCTATTGCTATCTGCCGGAGAGCGGCTTCGACCGCACCATCACTGCATTCCAGCTGAGATTCGAATAGCCCGGCCGCGACGGCGCGGCTAAGTTCTCTCTTCGCCCGCGGGGCGCTTGCCGATTGGAGCTTTTGCTCCATTTTACCTCGAGACTGAGGGGAAGGCGGCGCCCTGTCGGGAACAGACGGGAGACGTGCCGATGAACGAGGACATTGCCGCCTTTGTGGCTCCGCTGACGCTGGTGCTCGGCGGCGGCCTTTTCGCTCTGGGCGCTTTGTCCTTCATCGGGGTCGATTATTTCGACAGCAAGTTCAAAGCGCGCGTCGCCTTCGCGATCGGCCTCGCCTTCATCGTCGCCACAGAGCTCGTCTTCGTGACGAGCAGCAGCAGCGGGCGCTATTTCGCCGGGCTGAAGATCGACGTGACCGATTGCGAGCTCGACAGCGAGACCAAGCTGCCCGAAGAGCGGCACAAGAACAGCAGGGTGCTGCACGATCAGATCGTCGGCTGCATGGAGCGGCTCGGCTATGAGTGGAACGCCGAGCACGAGCATTGCAAAGAGGCGAAGATCGCCACAAACTCCTTTTGCTATCTGCCGACGCGGCCAGTGGCGCGGGCGATCGTGCGCTTCCAGACCGCCTTCGAGTGATCCGAAACCGCTTCGCACTTTTCGGGAACATGCCCTAGCGCCTCGCGTCGGATGAGCTGACGTGTCTCGAGAAGCGAGCCTGAAGGCTCGCGGTCCAAGCGCGCCCATGGACCGCGAGCCTTCAGGCTCGCTCCTATAAGAGCGCTAGGCGCGATCCACCGTCTCGCCGGGGACGAAAGCGTCGAAGGCCGCCCAGAACTGCTCGCGCAATTCGCCGCGCTCCATCAGCAATTCGTGACGCGCGCCGGGAACCTCTATGAGGCTGGCGACCGGAAGGCGCTGCGCGAAGCGCTCGATCGCGCGCGAGGACACGATGCGGTCGCGCCCGCAGAGAAAGGCCATCACCGGCGTGCGCACGGAACGGGCGTATTCGGGCGTGGCGAATTGCTTCATCAGGCGGAAGGCGGCGTTGGCCCAGCCGACTGTCGGATCGCCGATCGCCAGATGCGGCGCGGCGCGCACCACATCGGCGTTGCGGGCGAAGCGCGCGAGGTCGGAGGTCAGCCGATTGTTCTCGAAGGGCAGCTCCTCGAGCGATTTCGGGCCGCCGCCCGGCACATACATCGCGCCGAACCCGAACATGTCGAGCGTGTCGGCGATGGCGCGCGCGCCGATCGGAAAGCGCAGGCCTTCGAAATCGATCATCGGCGCGGCGACGATCACCCGATCGAAGGGCGAGCGCGCCGAATGGGCGCGGTCGAGCAGAATGGCGCCGCCCATGGAATGAGCCAGCGCATGCCAGGGCGAGGGGCAGTTCAGCGCTAGCACATCGGTGATGAAAGCGTCGAGATCGCGTTGATAGAGCGCGAAATCGTCGACATGGCCCTTGCGCGGATCGGCGAGGTCGCGCTCCGAGCCGCCCTGTCCGCGCCAATCCAGCGTCACCACGTGAAAATCGCGCGCCAGCAGATCGTCGATCGTCTCGAAATATTTCTCGATGAACTCGGCCCGGCCCTGAAACAGCGCCACTGTGCCGATCGCCCCGCGTGGCGGCGAAAAGCTCGCGGCGCGCAACATGCGTCCGTCCGCCGTGCGAATGGCGAAGACCGACGCATTGGGCGGCACGGGATTGTTCGGCGTTCCGATGAGCTGGGGTTCGGTGAGCGGCATGTCGGGCGGTCCTGCTGCGTCCGGGACGAGAGACGCATCGCGCCTCTCGTCCGGTCTATCGCACGACTCGCCCGACCGCGCAAAAGGCGAGGGGTCAGAACTTGATGGTCAGGCCGGCGTAATAGGAGCGGCCCTGTCCGGGCACGGCGCCGGGTATGCTCGTCTTCATGTAGTTGGCGAAATAGAAGCCGCCGAGCGGCGAGTCGTAGCGCACATCGGCGACATTGGTGACGCCGAGATCGATGCGGAACGCGTCCCATTCATAGCTCGTGCGCAGATTGACGAGGCCATAGGACGGCGTCTTCAATTCATTGCGCGCCGTGTTTACATGCGTCTTGCTGTCGACGAGCTGCAGCTCGACGGCGCTGCTCCAGCCGCCGAGCTTGTGCTCGAGCGCGAAGCGCGCATTGAGCGGCATGATGTGATAGAGCCCGTCGCCGCGATCGAGATTCTCGCCATAGACATAGCCGATGACGCCCGAGAGCGTGAAGCGGCCGACGTCCGGCGCCTCATAGAGCTTGCCGCGGCCGGAGAGGTCGAAGCCATAGAGCTCCGCCTTGTGATTGCGGAACTGCAGAATGGGGAACCAGCTTCCATTCTTGTCGGTGAATCCGCCGATGCGATCGGCGTCGATGAAGTTCTCGACATAGCTGAAATAGGGCGTCGCCTTCGCTTCCCAGTCATGATCGACCGGGTCGCGCCACGCCGCCGTGAAGCTCACCGTATGCGCGACCTCGGGCTTCAGATCGGGATTGCCGACATAGCCATTGGCGTCGCCGAACCAGCCGATCATGCTGCTGGCCATGCCGCCGACGCCGAAGGCGTAGCGCTCGTAGAGATTGGGCGAGCGCGTCTTGCGCGAATAGCCGAGCTCGTAGGAGCTCGTCTCGTCGGCCTGATAGCGCACGAGCGCCGTCATGTCGAAATTGACGTCGGTGCGCGCATGGCCGCGGGCGTTGAACCGATTGGCGGCGGCAGCGTCCGGATTGGCCATGCTCATCATGCCCATCGGGATCGAGACGCGCGGGTCATAGGCGGCGGCGTTTCCGGTGTTCGTCCAGACGGTGTCGTTGCGCACGCCGAGCAGTGTCGTCCATTGCGGCGACCACTTGGCCTCCCATTCCGCGAATGTGCCGACGCGGTCGCGCTGGCCGCCGTTGATGTTCCAATAGGTGGCGGGTCCCATCATCATGCTGCCGGGGATCGGCGGCCACCAGTCGTTCAGATGATTGCCGTGGAACTCATTGCCGACGCGCAGAAGATTGGAGGGGTCGAGCGGAATCTCCGCCTTCAGCGAATAGCCATAATCCGTTCCCGACGTATTCATCGGCATATCGGAGGGCTGCTTGTCGTAGAGAAAGCCCATCTCATGCGCGGTATGCTGCCAGAAGGCGCGCGCCTCGAGCCTTCCCCATTCGAACGCGCCCTTATAGCCGGCGTCGACGGAATAGGCGCGATTGGCGGTCATATCCATGCGCTGATTGACGAAGCCCTGATAGGGAATGTTCTGATATCCGCCTCTCAGCGTGAAGAGATGTCCGTCGTTCTGATAGGCGAGAGTCGCCGAATGATTTTCGGAGATGAAGCCGGTGGAGAGAACCTTGGGGCCATTGTCGCCGGAGTGATAGTCGGAGCCGCGCGTGTAGCCGCTATTGTAGAGCAGGCTGAAATGCTCGGTGGCGACATTCGCCGTTCCCGAAACTCCGAAGCCGCTGTTGGTGCTGCGGAAGAAGCCCGAGACGGAGCCGGAGGCGATGACGCCCGGCGCGATGGACGGGACGAGGCCGGGCGCGGAGGCGACGCGCGGATTGGCGAAGATCGGCGGCTTGGGCTCCACCGATATCGTGCCCGCGATGGAATCGCCGCCTTTGCTCACAGGCGTCACGCCGGAGAGCACCTCGATCTTTCCGACATTGTTCGGATCGATATAGGAGAGCGGCGGATTCATGTGATTGGCGCAGGCCGAGGTGATCTCGACGCCGCCCAGCAGAATCTTGATGCGGTCGTCGGCGAGGCCATGCAGCGCGGGCAGTCGCGACACGCCGCCCGCCTCATAGAGATCGACGCCCGGCGCCGCATAGAGAAGCTGTGACGTGTCGCTGGCGTTGGGACGCTGAGCGTCGAGCGCTTCGCCGCTGATTTCCGTTGCGCCGATCGGCGTGAAGGGTCCGTCCGCGCGCCTCGCGGCGGCGCGCAGCGCGCGCTCGCGCTCGGCTGCTATGTCGATCGGCGGCAAAGGAACGGCGCCGGCGTCATTGCGCACAGTCTCGTTCTGCGCGAGCACGATGGCGACGCTGCGTCCATCGCGCGCCAAGCGATAGCCGATGCCGGTTCCCGCGAGCAGGCGATCGAGCGCGTCTTCCAGCGTGAAGGCGCCGGAGAGTCCGCGCGTCGTGAGATCGCGCGTCAGCCGCGATTTGTAGACGAGCTGCGCGCCAGTGGCGTCGGCGAGGCGATTGAGCGCCAGAGCGATGGAGCCCGCTGGAATCTCATAGCTGCGCACGGCGGCGGCGAGTTCCGTCTCCGGCATTGCGACATGCGCTATGGCCGGCGCGTCCTGGCCGAGGACGAGAGCGCTCAGAGCCGTCGCTATCGCTGTCGCGCCCATGTTCTTATTCTCGAGACAAAAAAATCGCCGCTTCATCCGCCGCTCTCCGAGTTCTCAGCCGGGACGAAACAGTCCCTCTGTGAACTCTGACGAATGGAGCGCGCAAACTCGCACGTCCGTCGCGCGAAAAAATTCGAGCGCAGGATGCGACGTTCCGCCTCATCCGCGCAGCACCACGAGATAATCGCCGATGTGAATCGCATCGAGATCGAGCGAGGCTTCGATCGCGCGCAAGGCGCCGATCGGATCGGCCGCGTCGAAGACGCCAGTGACGCGCAGCTTGCGGACGGCGGTGTTCGGCACGAGCACGAAGGCGCGGTGATAGCGCGCGAGAATGTCGACGACCTCGCCGAGCGGACGATCGACGAAGATGAGCTTGCCGCGCCGCCAGGCGGTCTCGTCCTGCACGGCGACGGGAACGGGCGCGCTCGTCGGCGTCGCCGGTCCGAAGTCGCATTGGCGTCCTTCTTCGAGCAGCGTCTTCTCGCCGCGGCTCGCGATGGAGACTTTGTGCTCGGCGACGGTCACGCGCGCGCCGCCGTCTTCGAGCGCGATGTCGAAGGAAGTGCCGAGCGCCGTCACCGCGCCGCCCGCCGCCGTCACGACGAAAGGCCGCGCGGCGTCCGGCGCGACCTCGAAAAAGGCCTCGCCTTCGAGCAGCGTCAGCGCGCGCCTGCCGGCGGCGTAACGCACCGCGATCGCCGATTTGGCGCCGAGCTGGACCTTCGATCCGTCCGACAGGCCGACGATGCGCGTCTCGCCCGTGGCGGTGCGGAAGTCGGAGCTCCAGAGGAGGCGCAGATGGTCGAAGCTCGCGAGCGCCGCGAGGGAGGCGGCCAGCGCCGCCGCGACGGCCCATCGGAGTCGTCTTCGCGCCTGCGCCGGGGCGGCGGCGCGGCGCGGCTTCAGCGCCCGCACGTCGCCCAACAGCGCGCAGATTTCCTCGAAGGCCGCGGCGTTGGCGGGATCGGCGAGCCAGGCCTCGAAAGCGGCGCTCTCGGCGGCGGACAACCGCGCGCCGTCGCGCCTCACCCACCAGGCGACGGCGGCGTCCTCCGTGGCGGCGTCCTGGGCGGCCGCGTCCCGAGCAGCCGCGTCCTGGGCGTCGTCCGGGGCGTCGCTCGATTCGTCGCTCTCACGGTCGTCGTTCGGGCCGCCGGTCATAGGTCGAAACTCACTCCTCACTCCTACAGACGAACGAGGGCGCGAAAAGGGATGCGCCTCTGCGAATTTTTATTGGACCGCGTTTCGGCAGCGACGAATGGCGATGCGCAAATGCCGGTCCACCATATTGCGGGAAATGCCCAGCCGCCGCGCGATCTCGTCCTGCGGGACGTCCTCGTGCATGCGCAGGACGAAGACCTCCCGGCATTTTGGCGGCAGCGTCTCGATCGCTTCGGCGAGCAGGCGCGCGCGCCGGTCGGCGTCGAGCCTCTGCTCCGCCGTCGCCTCCTCGGAGGGAGCGTCGCAGGCGTCGGCGTCGGCGATGAAAATCTTCGTCTCCAGCCGGCGACGGCGCGAAAAATCCATCGCCAGATTGACGGCCGTGCGGCGCAGATAGGCGGAAGGATCGGCGATCTCCTCCGTCATATTGCGATGCACGACGCGTAAAAACGCCTCCTGGACGATGTCCGGGGCGTGATCGGGGCCGACGCGCCGCGCGAGCAGCCGCGTCAGCTCGCGCTGCGTGCGCGCGAACAGGTCGCGCAGTGTGAATTTGCTGTCGGACAATTTGCCGTCGGGCAATTTGCTGTCGGGCAATTTGCTGTCGAACATGGCGCCATCCGTCGAGGCGTCCGCCGGGCGCCGAGAGCGGCGTCCGGTCTGTCTTTCCTCATGTCGAAGGGGGCCGCGGGATGCGGCGCGGATCGGGCGAGGGGCGGATCAGGCGAGGGGAGGGGCGCGCGACGACCAGGAGCTCGCCCAGCCGATTGGCTCGTGTTCCGCCGGCGCCGCCGAGCCAAAGGCGAGCGGGACGATCGAGAAGACCGGAGTCGCGAAAGCTTGCTCCTCGGCCTCCGGCGCGGCGAGCGGCGGCGCGTCGCGTCCGCCGACGCAGAGGATGCAGCAGGGCGCGTGGCCGCGATCGGCGGGCGGCGCGCCGCCGTCTCTGTGCGGCTCGCAATAGGCGGAGGCGGAAAAGCCGCCGAGTTCTGCGTTTGCCGGCGTCGTGTGAGATCGGGCGACGGAGGCCGCGAACAGCGCCTGCAACGCGAAAAGGCAAAGCGCCAGAGTCGAGACGAACGCGCGTCTCGCCGAGGGGCCGTATGAACGGGGCTTCGCCATGCGCGACCCTAGAGCCGCGAAATTTCCCGCGTCAATGAAATCGTCACGCTCGCGGCGAAAAACTCGGCCGCCGTCACAAAATTGCGACACCGGGCCGTTTCCGGCGCCTCTTGCAGGGCGCGAAACGCGTTCCCACATGAATTTCAGCGCGGGCCGTAGCGGACGCGCTTCATCCCCGGCGCGAGCGGGGACGACGATCCCGATCGCGCTCCACATGTCGCTTCTAGGAGGACAATGACATGCGTCCCTTCGATCTTTCCCCGCTCTATCGCTCGACCGTCGGCTTCGATCGCCTGTTTTCCCTGCTGGATCAGGGCGCGGGCCCGGAGGCGGCACCCGCCTATCCTCCTTATAATATCGAGCGCACGGGCGAGAACGACTATCGCGTGACCCTGGCGGTGGCCGGCTTCGGGCGAGAAGATCTGTCGATCGAAACGCGCGAGAACACGCTGACCATCAAGGGCGCCAAGGAGACTGCGCCCGAGACCGGCGTCAAGCGCGAGATCCTGCATCAAGGCATTGCGGCCCGCGCCTTCGAGCGGCGCTTCCAGCTCGCCGATCACGTCGTCGTGACGGGAGCGAGCCTCGCCAACGGCCTGTTGCATGTCGATCTGGTCCGCCAGATTCCCGAGGCGCAGAAGCCGCGCCGCATCGAGATCGGCGGCGGCGCTCCGGCGCAGACGATCGACGCCAAGGCCGCCTGACCGGCGCCGGCTCGCAGCCTTCGAAAAAATCGAGGCGTCCCCGCGGGGACGCCTCTTTTTTCGTTCAGCCGCTGGGCGGCGCTTTTTTCGATATTCGATCGCGAGCGCTGGCTTGACTCTGCGTCACGAAACGGGCAAACGGTCCCCGCGCCGTTCGACTTACTGACGCTTGGGATTGATACTTATGACTATCGAGCAATATCAGTTCACCGGGGAACCCACCACGGATCTCGCGAAACATCTGAGGCTCGCATTCGAACAAGCAAAGCTCGACTATGGGAAACTCGCTCCCGAGGTTCTCTCGATGGCGGGAATGAGCGGGAGGAAATATAGATATCTCATAAATCGATTGGCGGAAGCTCCCGATGCGAGATATCTGGAAGTCGGCTCATGCGCAGGATCCACGCTCGTTTCTGCACTCTATGGCAATAAGATCAAGGCCACGGCGATCGATAATTGGTCTTTGTTCGATGGGCCTTCAGATCAGTTCTTCACGAATGTCGGCAAGTTCATCGGCAAGAACCGTGTTTCCGTGCTGACGTCCGATTTTCGAGATGTCGATTATCGATCTGTGGGAAAGCACAATATCTACCTGTTCGACGGCCCGCACGAAAAGCAGGATCAATATGATGGTCTCTTGTACGCGCTGCCGGCGCTCGACGACGAGTTCGCTTTCATCGTCGACGACTGGAATTGGGAATTCGTGAGCGAGGGGACATTCGAGGCAATCTCCCACGCTCAATGTGAAATTCTCTACAGCATCGAGATTTTTTCGACTGACAGTCGCGTTCATCCCGCCAATCTCGGTTTGCCGTCGAACCAGGACAGTGACTGGCACAATGGCTATTTTCTCGGCATTCTGCGTAAGAAGTCCTAATTCCGGGAGGAGACCAGATCGTTTATGAGCCGGTTGAAAGGATGGGATCTGCGTAGCCTGACGCGATAGGCTGCGCCTATTGTTCAAAAAAGGGCGTCCTCGGGACGCCCCTTTTTTTATTCAGCCGCCGGGTGTCGACTTTTGGCCCGTTTCGCTCGCTGGCGGAGCCTTCGACGGCTCCGTCGAGACCGCATCTGCTGGGCCGGAGGGCGTCGCAGCGGCGGCGCCTGAATTCCGAGCGGCGCCCTGCTGTGGCCCCGACGCCGCGGCGTCCGGCGCGGGGGGCGGAATTGTGGGCTCGGCGGGCTTCTGGGCCGCTGCGACGGGCTGAGTCGGCGGCTTGTCCGATGCGGGCGGCCCCGCGGCTGGCGCCGGCGATGGACTGACCGCAGGCGCGAGAGGCAGCGAGGCCGGCTTGTCCGAAGCGCGCGGGGCGCGCTGCGTGGTCGGAGGCCGCTCCGGCGGCTTCGTTGCATGCGAGGGTCGCGCGCGTTCGGCGTGCGGCCGCGCGACCGTTTCGGGCGCCGCTGCGTGGTCGCGGACCGGCGCTTCCGTTCGTCGGGCCACGGCTGACGGCTGCCGCGCCAGCGGAGCCGGCTCGGCGCCGAGGCCCGGCACGACGAGAGGGTCTTCTGTCGCTCCCACTTTCGGCGCGGCATAGGGCGCGCCGACGCCCGGCGCTTCGTGGACGATCTCCGGCCCGACGCGCCAGGACTTCAGAATCTCGCCCTCATAGGGATCGATGAGGAAGCGCCGATAGCGCCCGCGGCGATCGACGCCGGTCGCCACCACTTGATCGCCGCGGCGGCCGAGCGCGCCGATGAGGCGAAAACCCTCTTCTTCCAGAATTCCGGCGATGGCCCGCGGCGAGACATTCGGCGCGGGCTCGGGAACCGGCTGGTGGAAGGCGTAGCCGAAGGGGCGAAAGAAGAAATCCGCCGCAGCCGGCGTCGCGGCCACGATCGGCGCGAGGCTCGCAAGGGCGAGCAAGACCTTCGGCCGCAGTCTCGATAGCGTCATGAACCGCTCCACATCTTCATTGATCGTCGGGCCCCGTCTCGACAGCGGAGCTTCCGCGACCATTGCGGCGAGCTTTGGACGCAGGCGGCGCGCTCGGCAGGTGGAATGCGCCGGGATTTCGGTTTTGTGGCGGCAGATTGCTTGTGTGCTGCGCGTAAATCTGGCAACAATATTTCCCGCTGATATGTCAGCCTTGCTGACCATTCTCCTCCGATGACGCCTTCACGCGTTGCGGAGCAAATCGAAGAATTCGACGATAGGGGACGGGGACGCGGGCGCGGCGATCGGGCCGAGCCGCCTCCGGACTCGCCCGGGAGACGCCGCCATGACCGCGATCGACGCCAGAGACCCCCTCCTGCCGCAGGCTCAGGGCCTCTACGATCCGTCCAAAGAGCATGATTCCTGCGGCGTCGGCTTCGTCGCCAATCTGCATAACGCCAAGAGCCATGAGATCGTCGAGATGGGTCTGCAGATCCTGCTCAATCTCGATCATCGTGGCGCCGTGGGCGCGGACCCCAAGCTCGGCGACGGCTGCGGCATTCTCGTTCAGATTCCGCACCAGTTCTTCGCGGACGAATGCGCCAAGCTCGGTTTTGCGCTGCCGGAGGCCGGCCATTACGCCATCGGCCAGTTCTTCCTCTCGCGCGACGAGGCGGAGCGCGCCAAGGCGAAGGAATTCATCGAGGCGGCCGCCGCGAGCCAGGACCTCGTCGTGCTCGGCTGGCGCGATACGCCCGTCGATTCGAGCGATCTCGGCGAGGCGGTGAAGGCGGTCGAGCCGGTGCATGGGCAGGTCTTCTTCGGCCGCGGCCCCTCTGTGACCGGCGATGTCGATTTCGAGCGCCGCCTCTATCTCGCGCGCAAGACCGCCTCCAACGAGATTTACGCGCGGGGGCCGGCGGCTCGCGAGCATTATTCCGTTTCGGTGTCGTCGCAGACCATCGTCTACAAGGGCATGGTGCTGGTCTCGCAGCTCGGGGAATATTTCCTCGATCTGAAAGACCCGCGCTTCATCAGCGCCATCGCGCTCGTGCATCAGCGCTTCGCCACCAACACCTTTCCGTCCTGGCGACTCGCGCATCCTTATCGCTTTGTCGCGCATAATGGCGAGATCAACACGCTGCGCGGCAATCTCAACTGGATGGCGGCGCGGCAGGCGTCGGTCGCCTCGCCGCTGTTCGGCAATGACATCGAGAAGCTGTGGCCGATCTCCTATGAGGGGCAGTCCGACACCGCCTGTTTCGACAATGCGCTCGAATTTCTCGTGCAGGGCGGCTATCCGCTCGCCCATGCGGTGATGATGCTGATTCCGGAGGCCTGGTCCGGCAATCCGCTGATGGACGCCGAACGCAAGGCCTTCTACGAATATCACGCCGCGCTGATGGAGCCCTGGGACGGTCCCGCCGCCATGGCCTTCACCGACGGCCGCCAGATCGGCGCGACACTGGATCGCAACGGCCTGCGTCCGGCGCGCTATCTCGTGACCGAGGACGGGCTCGTCGTGATGGCGTCCGAGATGGGCGTGCTGCCGATCCCGCAGGACAAGATCGTGCAGAAGTGGCGCCTGCAGCCGGGCAAGATGCTGCTCGTCGATCTCGAGCAGGGACGCATCGTCTCCGACGACGAGATCAAGAAGGAGCTCGCCTCCTCGCATCCCTACAAGCAATGGCTCGAGCGCACGCAGATCGTGCTCGAGGATCTGAAGCCCGTCGAGCCTCGCGCCTCGCGCGCCGATGTGTCATTGCTCAATCGCCAGCAGGCCTTCGGCTATTCGCAGGAGGAGCTCGATCTGCTGCTCTTTCCCATGGCCGTCACCGGTCAGGAGGCGGTCGGCTCCATGGGCACGGATACGCCGATCTCGGCGCTCTCCGACAAGCCGAAGCTGATCTACACCTATTTCAAGCAGAACTTCGCGCAAGTCACCAATCCGCCGATCGATCCGATCCGCGAGGAGTTGGTGATGAGCCTCGTCTCCTTCATCGGCCCACGCCCGAATATTCTCGATCACGAGGGTTCGGCGAAGCGCAAGCGGCTCGAGGTGCGCCAGCCCATCCTCACCAATGAGGATCTCGAGAAGATCCGCTGCATCGGCCATATAGAGGACAGCTTCGACACCAAGACGCTGGACATCACCTATGACGCCGCGACCGGCGCCGCGGGTCTGCGCGAGGCGCTGAACCGGCTCGGCGAGCGCGCCGAAAAGGCGGTGAACGGCGGCTATAACATCATCATCCTCTCCGACCGCATGGTGGGGCCGGATCGCATTCCGATTCCGGCGCTGCTGGCCACGGCGGCCGTGCATCATCATCTCATCCGCCGCGGCCTGCGCACTTCGGTGGGCCTCGTCGTCGAGACGGGCGAAGCGCGCGAGGTGCATCATTTCGCGCTGCTCGCCGGCTATGGCGCCGAGGCGATCAACCCCTATCTCGCCTTCGAGACGCTGGAGGCTTCGACCGAGGAATTCCCGTCCGACGTCGATGGGCCGACGGCGATCAAGCGCTTCATCAAGGCGGTCGACAAGGGCCTTTTGAAGGTCATGTCGAAAATGGGCATCTCGACCTATCAATCCTATTGCGGCGGGCAGATCTTCGACGCCGTTGGCCTCGCGCAGAGCTTCATCGACGAATTCTTCCGCGGCACGACGACGCGCGTCGAGGGCGTCGGCCTCGACGAGATCGCGGCCGAGACTGTGCGCCGTCACAAGGACGCTTTCGGCGATGTGGCCATCTATCGCGATGCGCTGGACGTCGGCGGCGATTACGCTTTCCGCATTCGCGGCGAGGCGCATAGCTGGACGCCGCATACGGTGTCGCTGCTGCAGCATGCCGTGCGCGCCAATGCGCAGGATAAATATCGCGCCTTCGCGCAGCATTTGAACGAGCAGGACGAGAAGCTGCTCAATCTGCGCGGCCTGTTCCGCGTCAAGACGGCGGAGGAGGATGGACGCGCGTCCGTGCCGCTCGACGAGGTCGAGCCGGCGATCGAGATCGTCAAGCGCTTCTCCACCGGCGCCATGTCCTTCGGCTCCATCTCGCGCGAGGCGCATACGACGCTCGCCATTGCGATGAATCGCATCGGCGGCAAGTCGAACACGGGCGAAGGCGGCGAGGAGCCGGAGCGTTTCAAGCCGCTGCCCAATGGCGACAGCGCGCGCTCCGCGATCAAGCAGGTGGCCTCTGGACGTTTCGGCGTGACGGCGGAATATCTCGTCAACTCCGACATGATCCAGATCAAAATGGCGCAGGGTGCAAAGCCCGGCGAGGGCGGCCAATTGCCGGGCGACAAGGTCGATGCGGTGATCGCCAAAGTGCGCCATTCGACGCCGGGCGTCGGCCTCATCTCGCCGCCGCCGCATCATGATATTTACTCGATCGAGGATTTGGCGCAGCTGATCTTCGATTTGAAGAACGTCAATCCGCGCGCCAATGTCTCTGTGAAGCTCGTCTCCGAGGTCGGCGTCGGCACGGTCGCCGCCGGCGTCTCCAAGGGCCGCGCCGATCATGTGACGATCTCGGGCTATGACGGCGGCACGGGCGCCTCGCCGCTCACCTCCATCAAGCACGCCGGCAGCCCGTGGGAGATCGGCCTCGCCGAGACGCATCAGACCTTGGTGCTGAATGGTCTGCGCGCGCGCATCGCCGTGCAGGTCGACGGCGGCCTGCGCACGGGCCGCGACGTCATCGTCGGCGCGCTGCTCGGCGCGGATGAATTCGGCTTCGCCACGGCGCCGCTCATCGCGGCGGGCTGTGTGATGATGCGCAAATGCCATCTCAACACTTGCCCCGTCGGCGTCGCGACGCAGGACCCGGTGTTGCGCAAGCGCTTCGTCGGCCAGCCCGAGCATGTCATCAATTTCTTCTTCTTCGTCGCCGAAGAGGTGCGCGAGCTGATGGCGGCCATGGGCTATCGCCGCTTCGAGGAGCTGATCGGCCAGATGCAGATGCTCGACAAGGAGAAGGCGCTCGCCCATTGGAAGGCGAAGGGCCTCGACTTCTCGAAGTTGTTCCACAAGCCGGCGGGCGAGGGCGCCGCGATCCGCCACAGCTTCGCGCAGGATCACGGGCTCGACAAGGTTCTCGACAATCGGCTCATCGAGGCGGCGCGCGCCTCGATCGACCGCGGCGCGAAGACATCCATCGAGACGGCGATCCGCAATGTCGATCGCTCGACCGGCGCCATGCTGTCCGGCGAGGTGGCGCGCATCTACGGCCATGTGGGCCTGCCCGAGGACACGATCGACATTCGCGCCGCCGGCACGGCGGGACAGAGCTTCGGCGCCTTTCTCGCACGCGGCGTGACGCTGCGGCTCGAGGGCGAGGCGAACGACTATGTCGGCAAGGGTCTCTCCGGCGGCAAGGTGATCGTCTATCCCTCGCGCGAGGCCAAGCAGATCGTTCCGGAGAAGTCGATCATCATCGGCAACACAGTGCTCTATGGCGCCATTGCGGGAGAGGCCTATTTCCGCGGCGTCGCCGGCGAGCGCTTCGCCGTGCGCAACTCCGGCGCCTTCGCGGTCGTCGAGGGCGTCGGCGATCATGGCTGCGAATATATGACCGGCGGCGTCGTCGTCGTGCTCGGTCAGACCGGCCGCAATTTCGCGGCCGGCATGTCGGGCGGCGTGGCCTATGTGCTCGATGAGGACGGCGGTTTCGCCGAGCGCTGCAATCTCGCAATGGTCGATCTCGAGCCGGTGCGCGACGAGGAGATTGCGATGACGCAGGCCTATCATCAGAGCGGCGATCTCGAGCAGCATGGCCGAGTCGATGTGATGACCGATATGACGCGCTTCGACGCCGAGCGTCTGAAGCATCTCATCTCCAATCATCTGCGCTACACGGGCTCGACGCGCGCGCGCGCGATCCTCGACGATTGGGAGAATTACAAGCCGAAGTTCCGCAAGGTGATGCCGGTCGAATATCGCCGCGCGCTCACCGAGCTTCTGGCGCGCAGCCAGAGTGGCGAGAAGCTGAAGGCGGCCGGCGAGTGAGGCGGACGCGCCGGCGCGTCACGCCGCCGGCGCTTCGACACGAATGTGAAGCACTTCCGGCGGCGCGCCGAAGCGCACCGGAAGGCCCGTGCATCCCAATCCGCCGGAGACGATGAGATGCTTCTCGTCCTCGACGATATGTCCATAGACATAGCGATTGCCGAAGCGCGAGGGCACGATCGGCGCCCAGCCGAAGAGCCGCACCTGTCCGCCATGCGTATGTCCGCAGAGCGTCAGAGCGACGCGCTCCGGCACATCGGGAAAAATGTCGGGCTCATGCGCCAATAGAATCACCGGATCATCGGTGGTGACGGCGGCGAGCGTCGCCGGCAGATCGTGGAGCCCCTTCCATCTGCGTCGTCCGACGGAAATCGCATATTGGTCCGCGAGGCCGGCGAGCCAGAGGGCGCGGCCGTCGTGCGCTAGACGCACGGTCGCATTCTCATAGACGGGAATCCCATTGTCCTCGAGCGCGCTGCGCGCGATCGTTTCGCCGCCGCCGTGACGCTGAACCTTGCGATCGTCCCACATGTCGTGATTGCCGAGGATCGCATGCACGCCGAGCGGAGCTCTGAGGCGCGAGAGCGCGCGCGCCCATTGCGTCGCCGGGATCGGCGTGGCGAAATGATGCAGCGCTGCGACATAGTCGCCGAGCAGCACGATGACGTCGGGCTTCAGCGCATTCATCCGATCGACAATGGCGTCGATGCGCTCGATCGACATCCAGGGATCGCAGGCGTGAAGATCGGAGAGCGCGGCGATCTCCAAAGCGAAGCCCTTCGGCCAGTTGCGCGGCGCGACGCGATAGCGGGCGACGCCCGGCGCCTGCAGCGGCCCATAGCCGAAAGCATAGGCCGCTCCCGCGAAGGCGGAAGCCGCGCCGGCGAGCGCGCCCCGCAGAAAGGCGCGCCGGGTCAGCATGGTCATGGCGTCTCCCTTATGGCGTCATTCCGGCCGCGAACAGACGCATGACGTCAAAGCCGATCAATGCGTCCGTTTCGCGAAGCTTCGCACGAAAGCCAGGGGAGATTCCGCTCATCTCGCCGCAGGGAAGGGGCCTTCATCGAGATAATAGCCATAGACCGGCGCAGGCCTCGGCGGAATCGGATCGGCCGCCGTATAGGCGCCGGGGCGATAGGCGCGGTCGTAAGGATTGCTCTGCGGATAATAGGCCGGCTCGATATAGGGCGCGGGCGCGAATTCATTCGTGCGATAGCGCGTTCTGATCGGCTGCGGCCACACCGCCGCATCTTCCGACGCGACGCGGTCATAGCGCTGCGGCGCCATTGCGGCGCGGACATAGGTCGGCTCCGGCTCCCGCCAGCGGCGCGGCGAATGGGCCGGGCGAATCGGCCGGACATTTACGGCGACTCGGGGGGAAAAATCATCGGGGCCGAGCCCGCGAATGACGACCGGCCCTCGCGCGCCGGCGAGGGACGGGGAGGGAAGCCCGGCGAGCGCGGCCAGCAAGGCCGCTGACAGAATCGTCGCACTGATACGCATATTCGACGCCTTTCGTCTCGAAGCAGAGCGCGGCAGGGCGGAAATTTGCGCCGACGTGTCAAATCGGCGCGGCTCCCTGTCGCGCGCCTGCCAGGAGCAAGGCGCGTTCCCAATTCGGTTAACCTTGGCGTGTCAGCCGAGCTTGGCCTTCAGAGCATGGCCGGCGAGCGTCTTGCCGAGCGACCAGACCGCGCCAGGCGCGTGATGCGCCTCGGCGATGACCTTGTCGAACGAGCGCTCGATCCAATCGCAATCGAAATCGTCGATGGTGAGCGGCGGCAGCAGCTTGATGGTGTGATTGCCATGGCCGGCGACTTGCGTCAGCACCTTGTGCTGCTCGAACAGCGGAATGCTGATGAGCTGGCAGAACAGGCCCGAATTCACCGTCTCGAGCAGGTTCCACGCGGCTTTCAGCTTCAGCGAGCGCGGCTCGCCGAATTCGATTCCGATCATCAGCCCTTTGCCGCGCACATCCGCGACGAGCTCGTAGCGTTCGGCCATGACGCGGAAGGCTGCGAGCAGACGCTCGCCCTTCGCGGCGGAGTTCTCGACGAGCTTCTCATTCGCGATGACCTCGAGCGTCGCGAGGCCAGCGGCCATTGCGAGATCATTCTTGCCGAAGGTGGAGCCATGCACGACCGCGCGATCCATGCGGTCGAACATTTTGTCGAAGATCCATTTGCGCGTCAGCACCGCGCCGACCGGCACATGGCCGCCCGACAGCGCCTTGGCGACGAGCAGGAGATCGGGCTCGACGCCATAATGCTCTATGGCGAAGAATTTTCCGGTGCGGCCGAGGCCGGTCTGAATCTCGTCGGCGACGAGCAGCGTCCCATATTTACGGCAGAGCGCCGCAGCCTGCGCGAGATAGTCCGGCGCCGGCATGTTCACGCCCTTGCCCTGAATGGGCTCGACGAAGAAGGCGGCGACGTCGCGATGGCGCAGCGCTTCCTCGAGCGCGGCGAGATCGTCGAAGGGAATCTCACGCGTATTCGGCAGCAGCGGGCCGAAGCCCTTTTTGAAAATCTCGTCGCCATTGAGCGACAGCGCGCCATAGGTGAGTCCGTGAAAGGAATGCGCGCAATGCAATATGCCCGCGCGGCCCGTCGCCGCGCGCGAAAATTTGATCGCCGCCTCGACGGCTTCCGTGCCGGAATTGGCGAAGAAGACTTTCTCCATATAAGGCGCGAAGGAGAGCAGCCGCTCGGCGAGCAGCGCCGCGGGCACCGACACATCGAGCTGCACGAGATTGGGCAGCTCGGCGCCGAGCACGCTCATCAGCGCCGCGCGCAGCGCAGGATGATTGCGGCCGACCGCGAACACGCCCCAGCCGCTCAGCAGGTCGAGATAGCGCGCGCCCTTGCGGTCATAGAGATATTGGCCGACGCCGCGCACGAATCCGACGTCATAACCGATCGTTTTCAGCACCCGCACCCACATCTCGTTGAGATGCTGCGAGTGCAGCGCGAAACGCTCGCTCTCCCGCTCGGCGTAGAGTGAGGCGACATCGAAGTTCGGGGCGCCGCCGTCCTGCGCCAGATCGCGATCGTCTCGCGGCGTAATGAAAGTCATGCGTTCAGCGTCCGTGTCCTTTGGCGGCGTGCGATCTTCTCGCGGGAATTGCGGCCGGTCAACCGCGCCACCAATCGCGGCGGCGGCGCACTATGTCGCGGCTTCGCGCGGACCGCAACATACAGACGAGCATATTGCTTCGCGCCGCTCTGTCCAGCCCGATCGCCCGACCGAACGGGCCCGCGCGGCCCGCGCCGTCCCGCCTTTCGTCGCTCTGGCGCCGAATCGCGCCGCTTTCATGGCGAAAATCGGCGCCGCGCAAGCGCGCGCGAGCCGGCCGCTCGTCTCTCGCAAAGCTGCGGCGGCTCGCCGAAGGCGCTCGTACGGTATTTCGCGTAACTCTTGCCGAGACCGCGGAACGCCAAGCATTTTCGGGCTTTGTATCCACAGCGAAGGTGCGCGAGACAAAAAAGTCGGTTGGAGGAAAGCGTGGCGATGATATCTTAACCACAGTGATTCACGGGCGAGCGTCGCGATTCGAGTCTTCGAGGGCGAGCGGAGCGCATTCGTTCCGAATCGGCAGGGGGAGTTGGTCTGTTGGGCGCAAAAATTTCATTCCAGAATGAGTTGAGCGCGTCGACCATCAATATCGAAAACGGCGAAGCCGGGCTCGATCTCGTCGAAGTGTCAGGGACCATCAAATGGTTCGACGTTTCGAAGGGATACGGATTCGTCGTTCCCGATGATGGCGGCGCGGATATTCTCTTGCATGTGACGATCCTTCGTCGTTCCGGATTTCAATCGGCCTATGAAGGCGCGCGCGTCGTCTGCGAGGCGCAGAGGCGCGTCAAGGGAATGCAGGTGTTCCGCGTCACCGGCATGGACGAGTCGACCGCCATTCATCCCTCGCAGAACGGCATTGCGCGCACGCATGTCCAAGTGACGCCGTCGAGCGGCTATGAGATCGCCATCGTCAAATGGTTCAACCGGGTGAAAGGCTTCGGCTTCCTGACCCGCGGCGAGGGCACCGACGACATCTTCCTGCATATGGAGACTGTGCGCCGCTTCGGACTCGCCGAGCTGAAGCCCGGCGACAGCGTGCTGGTGCGCTATGGCGATGGCCCCAAGGGCCTGATGGCGACCGAGGTGCGGCCGCTCGAATCGGCGCTGCCGGCCTCCCATTAGAGCCGAGCGAGACGCGCGCTTCGGCGCCGCTTTGTATTTCCCGACCGCAATGGCAGAATGCTTGTCGAACGCGAGCGTTTCGACAATATCGTCGTGCGCTCCGCGGTCGGGTCGCGGCGAGGGCGAAAATGTCGAGTGAGTTGTCACGGAGAGTTTCGAGCGTCGTCGCGACGCTTCTCGTCCTGCTCCTTTGCGCCTCGGTCGTTCCCGGCTGCGCGAAGGACGCCGGATCGTCGCCGCCACAGGCGATGAAAATGGTTGTCGAACCGCTCGAGATCGTCACGACGACGGGCGCGCATCGGCTGCGCGTCGAGGTGGCGCGCACGTCGGACCAGCGCGAGAGGGGCTTGATGTTCCGCCCGTCGCTGCCTGCCGACGGCGGCATGTTGTTCGATTTCCACGAGGAGCGGCCTGTCGCCATGTGGATGAAGAACACGCCGCTCTCGCTCGACATGGTCTTCGTCTCGCGCGCCGGAAAGGTCGTTTCCGTGGCGCTCGGCGCGGAGCCCTATTCGGAACGGGTGATCTCCTCCGGCGGGCCGGCGCTCGCCGTCATAGAGCTGTCCGCCGGCGCGGCGCAACGGCTGTCGATCGCCGTCGGCGACACGGTCAGACATCCGATTTTCGAGAGGTAGCACGCCTCGCTCGCGTGCTCGCGCTTGTGAGCGGCGCGCCCTCGTGCTAGCGAGGCGTTCGGCGGAAATGGGCTCCGCGGCCTATTCGCGAGACGGGGTATGGCGCAGCCTGGTAGCGCGGAAGTTTTGGGTACTTCAGGTCGCAGGTTCGAATCCTGCTGCCCCGACCATTAGCGCGGAGCCTCCGCCACAGCGCCGCTTTTTCGTTTCTGGCTGGCGCCGAGCCAGCTCTTGCCGAGGCCGATATGACCGCACGCATTCACCGCCCGTCCCCCAGCGCGACGCAATCCGGTCCGGGACCGGCCAAGGCCTGGGTGCTCGAATTCGAGAACGAGACCCCGCGTGAGCTCGATCCGCTGATGGGATGGACGGGCACGTCGGACGCCAAGGCGCAGATCAGGCTGCGCTTCGCCACCAAGGAGGAGGCGATCGCCTATGCCGAGCGCAAGGCGCTCGTCTATCGCGTCGAGGAGCCCCGGCCTGGCTCGCCGTCGCGCCGTATCATCTCCTACGCCGATAATTTCAAGACGCAGCGCGTCGGCCAGTGGACGCACTGACGACCGCAGCCGCCGTCACGACCCCGTAGCTCAGCCGGATAGAGCAACCGCCTTCTAAGCGGTAGGTCGCTGGTTCGAATCCAGCCGGGGTCGCCATGCGGTCGACGACCGGAGGGACGTTCATCGCCTCCGAGTTCGCTTTCGGTTGCCGCATCGAAACGCGGAAACTCTTCGGAGGATATGCACGCCGGGCGTGCGCGCCGACACCGCGACCGAGACGTCGCCGAGCGAACATGTTAGGTTGCGAGGATCGACTCCGTAGCTCAGCTGGATAGAGCAACTGCCTTCGAAGCAGTAGGTCGTAGGTTCGAATCCTACCGGGGTCGCCAGCAAAAAATTCTCATCCGATCCTCCGATTCAGATTAGCGCGACGCAGCGGCTTCGACCGTGGCGGCGCCGCGACAGTCGGGCGAATTCGTTGCTCGGCGCGGCCGCGTGGCGCATTTCCGCCTTGACGGTCGTGGCTTCGCCTGTCTCCCATGCGGCCATGGCTTCGTCTCGGGCGCATATCGGCCGCGCCGGCGTCTCGCGCTTCCTTCGGCATCGAAGCCGATCGGGATGGGCTTCAGTTGGTCAGGCTCGCCTCCGGGAACCGCGCCAGAAACGCCCGCAGAACCACGATCTGATCCGCGGCGCGGCGCTTCAGGCCGAGGTCGAGAAAACCGTCGAGGTCCGCGACGATCAGGTCGCGCACCACGGCAGGCCCATGGCCGAGCCCGAGAAGATAGGAGGCGAGCAGCGCTTCGTGCTGCGCCGAAGGCCGCACTCCCGACATGACCTCGTTCGAAGTGGGCGCCAGATCTAGAACCCTGCCGTGCCCGCGATACATGAAACCACTCCCCTCGAGTCCGCCTCCCCGCGACATTCCGTCGCGCCTCCGAACCTGATTAAGCGCTTTCGCCGATAGGCGAAATCGGTGGCATCTACGTATCCCGAGAAAGGGTCGAAATTCACCCTTTCCGCGCGGCGTCGCGCAGGCGCGCGAAGCCGGCGTCGAGATCCTCCTTCAGATCGTCGATATCCTCGAGCCCGATCGAGAGCCGTATCGCCGGGCCTCCCGGCGCCCACTCGGTCGCCGTGCGATAGGAGGCGCAGTCGAAAGGCAGCGCCAGGCTCTCGAAGCCGCCCCAGGAATAGCCGAGGCCGAACAGCTCCAGCCCGTCGAGCATGGCGGCGACGGCGGCCGGCGGGACCGGCTTCAGAATAAACGAGAACAATCCCGTCGAGCCGAGAAAATCCCGCTTCCACAATGCGTGGTCGGGATGGCTCTCGAAAGCGGGATGGATCACATCGGCGACCTCTGGGCGGGCGGCGAGCCAGCGGGCGATGTCGAGGCCGGCGCGCTCGGCCTCGCGCAGGCGCAATTCCATCGTGCGCATGCCGCGCAAAGCGAGGAACACGTCCTCGGGACCCGGGCACATGGCGAAAGCATTATAGGTGGCGCGCAGGCGCTTGGCCCATTTGTCATTCGCCGAGACGAGGCCGAGCAGAAGATCGGAATGGCCGGCGAGATATTTGGTGCCGGCCTCGATCGCGAGATCGGCGCCGCGCTCATGCGGCGGGAAGAACAGCGGCGTCGCCCATGTGTTGTCGAGGATGACGCAGACGCCTTTCGCATGCGCGACTTCGGCGATGGCGGGGATGTCCTGCACCTCGAGCGTCTGCGAGCCGGGCGACTCGGTCAAAACGGCTGTCGTGTTCGGCCGCATCAGCGCGGCGACGCCGGCGCCGATGCGCGGATCGTAATAAGTGGTCTCGACGCCGAGGCGCTTCAGCACGCTGTCGCAGAACATGCGCGCCGGCAGATAGCAGGAATCGGTGACGAGCAGATGGTCGCCCGCCTTCAGCGCGGTCAGCAGCGCGAGGGTGATGGCCGCGAGGCCGGAGGGGACGGCGACCGCATCCGCCGCGCCGGCGATGTCGATCCAGGCCTCCTCCAGCGCATGCGTCGTCGGCGTGCCCTTGGTGGCGTAGGTATAGGCGCCGCGATTGGCGAGCAGGGACGCCGTATCGGGAAACAGCACGGTGGAGCCGCGATAGATCGGCGTGTTCACGAAGCCGAATTGCTGCGACGGCTCGCGCCCGGCATGGGCGAGGCGGGTGCGGCTTTTCTTTTTTCGCCCAGATTGTCCTCTAGTCTCGCTCATGTCTCGTCCATTGGCCTTTCGTCGAACGGATTTGCGGCGGCCTGTTCCGCGCCGCAGTATAGACTGTTTCGACGCGCGCGGCGCCAATGGCCGGGACATGGGCGATCACGGGGAATTTGTCCAATGATCGCTCGAGACCTCGCAAGCCGATAACCCCGGGTCGGATATGATCTCTCTCCTGTTCCGCCGCACCATCCTCGCCGTGAGCGCCCTGCTGCTCGCCGCCGTCGCCGCCCAAGCCTCGACGCTCGAGCAGGCGCAAAAGCGCGGCTTTCTGATCTGTGGCGCGAGCAATGGCCTGCCTGGCTTCGCGCGCCAGGACGAGGCGGGTCGCTGGAGCGGATTCGACGTCGATTTCTGCCGCGCGCTCGCGGCCGCCATTTTCGACGATCCGGAAAAAATGCGCTTCGTGACGCTCTCGGCCAAGGATCGCGTGAAGGCGCTGCAATCGGGCACGGTCGATCTCCTGGCGCGCGGCGCCGCCTGGACCTTGTCGCGCGATGCGGGGCAGGGGCTCTCTTACGCCGCGATCACTTTCTTCGATGGGCAGGGATTTCTCGCGCGCAAAAAATCCGTCGCTTCGCTACGCGATCTCGGCGGGCTTTCGGTCTGCGTGCAGCAGGGCACGCCCTTCGAGCTCGATCTCGTCGATTCTCGCCGCGACGGCGCCAAGCCGATGGAGCCCAAGCTGTTCCCGACATTCGAGGACGCGGCCAAGGCCTATTCGGACGGCAAATGCGAGGCGCTGACCGCAGATCTCTCGACGCTCGCCGCCGAGCGGCAAAAGCTCGCGGCCCCAGCCGATCACGCGGTTCTTCCCGAGCTCATCGACAAGGAGCCGCTCGGCCCGATCGTGCGGCAAGCCGACGACCAATGGTTCGACATCGTCCGCTGGACGCATTTCGCCATGGTCGACGCCGAGGAGCTCGGCGTGAGCTCCGCCAATGCGGACGAGCAACTCAAATCGGCCGACCCGCGTGTGCGGCGTCTGCTCGGCGTCGACGGCGGGCGCGTCGAAGGGCTCGGGCTCGAGGCGGATTGGGTCTATCGCATCGTCAAACATGTCGGCAATTACGGCGAGGTCTTCGAGCGCAATCTCGGGCAGGGCTCGCCCATCGGCCTCGATCGGCGTCTCAACGCGCTCTGGACCAAGGGCGGGCTGATGTATGCGCCGCCGGTGCGGTGAGCGAAAACAAGGGTCCGTCTCGTTCTTCCTGCGCGCGTCATCGCCGCCGTTCGACGGATCACTCCGCTCACTCCGCGCGCGTGAGTCGAGCCCTTTGCGCGCGCTCCCACCAGGCGGAGAGCGCGTCGAGATCATGAGTCAGAAACTCCGCCAGCGGCCCGGCGAATGCGCGCCACTCCTCCAGATAATGCGGCGAGACGGCCGTCACCACCGGAACCTTGGCCACCATAGCCGCGCGGAAAGCGTCGGCGAGGCCGCCGCGGGACGCCTCCTGCTTGCTGAATTTGCTGATCACCACGAGATCGACGCCATCAGTGACGCGTCTCTCGATCGCGGCGCAGGCGAGCGCCAATTCGCTCGAGTCGAGATTGCAGGCGACCGAGCCCGCGCCCAGATCCTGCGAGATCGCATAGAGCGCGCCGTCCGTCACATCGCGCAGCACGATGCGGCTGCGGCCGGTCGCCTCGTCGATGATGCGCGCCTGGGTGACGCCGGCGACCCGCGCTCCGCTCTCGGAAAGCCGCCGCGCGAAATCGGCGATGAGCGCTTGCGCCTGCGCGCTGGGCTCGCCGGGAAGGGCGGCGATCGGCGCCGAACGTGGCAAGGGGGCGTAAAGGGTCATTTCGCTTTTCTCGTCAGCGCTGAATGGCGCGATTTCTGTCGCGGCGGCCGGCGGACTCGCCTATCCTCGGGCGATCGGCGGCGGCCGGCCCTCGTTCGGCGAGGCTCGCGCCTCTTGTCATTCCGGGGCGGCGCCCGATCTGATATAAACAGTCAGGGACGCGACGTGAACAGCCGTGAGCGATGAACGAGGCAATGCGCCGCTTTCCCGCTCCGCTCGCGCGGAGGCGGTGGAGGCGTTCATTCGGGAGGCGCGGCGCGTCAGCGCGTCGGCCGAGCGGGGCCGGCTGATCTTCGCGCTCGACGCCACCATGAGCCGCCAGCCCACATGGGACCTCGCGCAATCGCTGCAGGGACGCATGTTCGAGACGACGGCCGCGCTCGGCGGGCTCGACGTCCAGCTCGTGTTCTTTCGCGGCTTCGGCGAATGCCGCGCTTCGGATTTCGTCGGCGGCGGGCAGGGGCTCGCGGCGTTGATGGCGAAAATCTCCTGCCGCGGCGGCCGCACGCAGATCGCCAAGGTGTTTCGCCATGCGCTCGAGGAGACGGGCGCGCGCCGTGTCGGCGCCTTGGTCTTCGTCGGCGACGCGATGGAAGAAAAGGCGGATGAATTATGCGAGCTCGCCGGCCGTCTCGGCCTGCTCGGCGTCAAGGCTTTCATGTTCCATGAGGGCGGCGACGCGGAAGCCGGCTCCGCCTTTCGCGAGATCGCACGGCTGACCGGCGGCGCCTATGCGGCTTTCGACGCTTCGGCGCCCCGCCGTCTCGCCGAGCTTCTGTCTGCCGCCGCCGCTTATGCCGCGGGCGGGCTGGCCGAGCTCGAGCGCCGCGCTACAAAAGGCGAAGACGCCGCCCGCCTTCTTTTGTCACAGATGGGGTGAGGAGCCCGCTTCATGCCCGTTCTGATCGGATTTCTCGCATTGGTCCTGGCGCTCTACGGATTGCGCATGTTCACGCGCGCCTCGCCCGCGGCGATGGCGCGCATGATCCGCAAGGGCGGCGGCGCGGCCACGATCGCGCTCGGCCTGTTCTTCATCCTGCGCGGGCGCATCGACATCGGCCTGCTGCTGGCCTCGGCCGGCATGTGGCTCTATGGCGCCTTCTCGCGCGGAGTGAAGCGCTTCGGTCATGCGAGCGCGGGCGGCGGCGTGTCGCGCGTGCGCTCCGCCATGATCGAGATGGAGCTCGATCATGCGAGCGGCGCCGTTCGCGGCACGATCCTCGCCGGAAAAGACGAGGGCAAGCGTCTGGATGCGCTCACGCGAACGGCGGTGATGGAACTCTACCGCCATTGCCGCGGCGTCGATCCGGAAGGGGCGCGTCTCTTAGAGGTGTATCTGGACCGCCGGTTTGCCGGCTGGCGTCAGACAGGAGACGGTCGACGCGACGCGGGGGGCTCCGATGCGGGCGGCGTCGGACCAGGCCGCCGCGGCGGCACGATTTCGGAAGATGAGGCCTATGAAATTCTGGGCCTCAAAAAGGGAGCGGCGCGCCAGGACATTGCGCGGGCGCACCGCGATCTGATGAAGAAGCTTCATCCGGACCATGGCGGGACGACTGATCTCGCGGCCCGGGTGAACGAAGCCAAAGATGTCCTCATGCGTCGTCATCATCATTGAAGCTCGGCCTTGTTCGCTCGACGCTCGTCGCTTTTTCAAAATTATAGGGCGCTCGATCAATTCTTCGTCGCGAAACAGGAGAAACCGGAGCGCTTGAGGGCGCGACAGGCGGTCTCCGCGCTTTTCTCCTCGAGCCCGGCGAAGCGGGCGCGGTAGAGCGTTTCTCTTCCCCTCTGAACCTTCTCGGTGAAGGCCTTGGCGGTGGCCGGCACGCCCTTGGCGCGGGCGCGCGAGAGCAGCTGCTGCGCCTTTTCGGCGTCGTCGGTGGCGCCGATCTGAATCATCCAGCCCGAATGAATCGGCCGCGCCTCGGCCTTGGACAACTCGCCGCGGTCGCTGCGGGCGACCAATGTGCGATCCGTCTCCGGCGCGCGCGGCGGCAGCGCGGCGGGCGTCACGGCGGCGATCTTCGTCCCATGTCCGGCCTTGGCCGCGGTGGAGCCGTCCGCCGTCGCGGCGCGGATGCTGTCATGACGCATGGTCTCGGCCAGGCGACGCGAGCCGCGCTCGGGCGCCGCTTCGGTCGCCTGATGGCCGCCGGCGACGAAGGCCGGACGAATCTTGTCGGCGCGCTCGGGCGTCGGAATCGAGAGAACGGGCGCCGCGGAGGCGAGCGCCAGCGGCGCAAGGGCGCGGGGAGCCTGAGCGCGAGGAGCCTGAGCAGGGGGAGCCGAGACCGCGGCCGCGACGACCGGCGTCTCCTCTTTGTCCTCATCCGCCGCCTCGGCCCGGGCGACCGGCGCGGGCTCGCCCTCGGTGATCGCGCGCGCGGTGCGGACCGCCGCGCCATCGTCTATGTGCTCGGCGATGAGGCCGGCCATCACGCGGTCGCGGGCGGCGGCGGTGCGCCCGCCCATGACGACCGCGACGATATGATGGCCGTCGCGCCGCACCGAGGTCAGCAAATTGAAGCCGGAGGCGTGGGTATAGCCGGTCTTGATGCCGTCGACGCCGCGGATCTGGCCGAGCAGATGATTGTGATTGCGGTGCGACTGGCCGCGCCAGACGAAGGCGCTGGTCGAGAAATAGCGATAGTAGCGCGGAAAGCGATCCTGGATCGCGCGGCCGAGCACGGAGAGATCATGCGCCGTGGTGATCTGCTCGTCATTGGGCAGGCCGGAGGCGTTGGCGTAATGGGTGCGCGTCATGCCGAGCTGATGCGCCTTGCGGGTCATCATCTCGGCGAAGGTCTCCTCGTCGCCGGCGATGTTCTCGGCGATCGCCGCGGCGATGTCATTGGCCGATTTGGTGACGACCGCCTTGATAGCGCTGTCGACGTCGATCGTCTGGCCGGGCGTGAGGCCGAGCTTGGTCGGCGCCTGCGACGCCGCATGGGCCGAGATGACGAGCGGCGAGTCGAGCCGCAGCCTTCCCTTCTCGAGCTGTTCGAACAGGAGATAGAGCGTCATCACCTTGGTGACGGAGGCGGGGTGGCGCAGCTCGTGCTCATTGCGCCCATAGAGCATGCGCCCGCTATTGGCGTCGATGACGATCGCCGCGAAGGCCGGCCCGCCGCCGCCCTCGGAATGGCCGCGCCGCGCCGCATGGACGAGATGCGCGCCGCCGCGGCGATGATGCGCCGCATGATGGATGAAGGCGTGACGCGCGTGATAGCCGCGGCCGGAATAATGATGGCGCCTCGCCTCCGCGGGAAAGGCGAATAGCGCCGATAAGACAGCCACTGCCGCCAGCGCCGCCACCCACTTCCAACGCTCGAGCCCTCCGGCGACGCCACGCTTCGTCATCTATCCTGATCCCGTTCCACTTGTCCCATCATGCGCGTTCGGCGGCCCGGTCAGCCTGAGCGTTGCCGAAAAGTCACATGATTACAATCTTACCCATCCGAGGTTACCCCCTGGTTAAGGCAAAAGCCGTTCGGCATTGTGGTTTTGCATCGCAACATTCTTATTGACTTCGATTGTGCAATGCATATAAGTTTCGGTCGTCAACTGAGCGCATGGAGTCCGCCAAGGGGCGAAGGCCGAAACGCGCTCTATACGAGGACGAGACCGATGGTTGCCACTTTCGAAAACGTTCAGCAGATTGGCAAGGAGCAATTCGAAGCGGTGTCCGCGGCGGCGGCCGCCCTCACCAAGGGCTGGCAGACCATTGCGGCGGAGACGACCGACTATTCGAAGAAATCCTTCGAAAAGAGCCGTCTCCTCGCTGAAAAGCTGATTGGCGTCAAGAAGATCGACGAAGCCATCCAATTGCAGTCGGATTACGCCAAGGGCGCGTACGAGGATTTCCTCGCCGAGGCGACCAAGCTCGGCGAGCTCTATTCCAGCCTCGCCAAGGAAGCCTTCAAGCCGGTCGAAGTCGCGGCGACGAAAGTCTATTCCGCGGGCGAGTGAGCCGCCGGCTCGACGCGTCCTCGACACTCGTCTCGGAAAAGCCGGTCGGATCGTTCCGCCCGGCTTTTCGTTTGTTCGGGCCTGTGGCGCCGCGGTAGAATCGCGAAGCCTGTGCGTAAAATCCACAGGCGGAGACGAGCGCGTTGCGAATCCCGAGGTTGCGGCGCGATATGGCCGCCAGGGATTGGAGGCGCGTCCGAGGAGGCTGCCAAATGAGCGCGATCGACGAGGTCGGCTTCGTTCATCTGCATGTCCATACCGCCTTCTCGCTGCGCGAAGGCGCGCTGACGCTCACGCGGCTCATCGATCTGGCCCAGAAGGACCAGATGCCGGCCCTCGCCGTCACCGATACGGATAATCTCTTCGGCGCGCTGGAGTTTTCGGAAAAGGCCGCCAAGGCCGGCGTCCAGCCGATCCCCGGCGTGCAGCTCACTGTCGATTTCGGCGATGGGACGCAGAGCGCCTTGGGAGCCACGGATGGCCGCGGCCATATCGTGCTCGTCGCGCAGTCGGAGCGCGGCTACGCCAGTCTGATGCGGCTCGCCTCGCGCGCCTATCTCGAGCCGGCGCAGGGCGAGGCCTCCCATATCTCGCTGGCGAGCCTCGCCGAGAACAGCGAAGGGCTGATCGCGCTCACCGGCGGCTCGGAGGGTGGGATCGACGCTCTCTTCGCCAAGGGCCGGTCGGAGCAGGCGCTCGCCCGGCTCGAGGCTCTGCTGCCGCTGTTCGACGGCCGGCTCTATGTGGAGATCCAGCGCCACGGCCTCGAGCAGCAGCGCCGCGTCGAGCCGCAATTGCTCGATCTCGCCTATCGGCGCGGTCTGCCTCTCGTCGCGACCAATGAGCCCTTCTTCGCCGCCTCGGAGGATTTCGAGGCGCATGACGCGCTGCTCTGCATCGCCGAGGGTACGGTGACCAGCGTCGCCGAGCGCCGGCGGCTCTCGCCGCAGCATTATTTCAAGACCCGCCGCGAGATGCGCGAGCTCTTCGCCGATCTGCGCGAGGCGACCGACTCCACAGTGGAGATCGCGCGGCGCGTGTCCTTCCGACCGCTCACGCGCAAGCCGATCATGCCGCGCTTCATGCTGGACGGAGAAGGGGAAGGCGAAGCGCTCGAGGATATAGAGGCGCGGGAATTGCGCCGTCAGGCCAAGGAGGGACTGGAGGCGCGCCTCGTCGCCCAGCCGCCGGCGGAGGGCCAGACGCGCGACGCCTATGACGCGCGCCTCGAATTCGAGCTCGACGTCATCGAGAAAATGCGCTTCCCGGGCTACTTCCTGATCGTGTCGGACTTCATCAAATATGCGAAATCGCAAGGGATTCCGGTGGGGCCGGGGCGCGGCTCGGGCGCCGGCTCGCTGGTCGCCTATGCGCTGACCATCACCGATCTCGATCCTCTGCGCTTCGGCCTCTTCTTCGAGCGCTTCCTGAATCCGGAACGCATGTCCATGCCGGATTTCGACGTGGACTTCTGCCAGACCCGGCGCGGCGAGGTCATCGACTATGTCCGCGAGCGCTACGGCGCGGAAAAGGTCGCGCAGATCATCACCTTCGGCTCCTTCCTGGCCCGCGGCGTGCTGCGCAGCGTCGGCCGCGTGCTGGAAATGCCGCTGGGGCAGGTGGATAAGCTCGCCAAGCTGGTCCCGCAGAATCCGGCCAAGCCGGTGACGCTGGCGGAGGCCGTCTCCGGTGAGCAGAAGCTGCGCGAGGCGATTGCCGAGGATGGCAAGGTCGCGCGCCTGTTCAAGATCGCCGGCGCGCTCGAGGGGCTCTATTCCAACGCCTCGACCCATGCAGCCGGCGTCGTCATCGGCGACCGTCCGCTCGACTCGCTCGTGCCGCTCTATCGCGACCCGAAGTCCGACATGCCGGCGACCCAGTTCAATATGAAATGGGTGGAGCCGGCCGGCCTCATCAAATTCGACTTCCTCGGCCTCAAGACGCTGACCGTGCTGGCGACTGCCGTCGATCTGGTGCGCCGACGCGCGCCCGATTTCGATCTCGCCGCCATTCCGCTCGATGATTCCGAAACCTATGAGATGCTCGGACGTGGCGAGACGGTGGGCGTGTTCCAGCTGGAAAGCGCTGGCATGCGCAAGGCGCTGGTCGAGATGCACGCCGACCATTTCGAGGACATTATCGCCCTCGTCGCGCTCTACCGGCCAGGCCCCATGGCCAATATACCGACCTATTGCGCCGTGAAGCTCGGCGACGAGGAACCGGACTATATCCACCCCAAGATCGAGCACATCCTAAAGGAGACATTCGGCGTCATCATCTACCAGGAGCAGGTGATGCAGATCGCGCAGGTCCTGTCCGGCTATTCGCTGGGCGAGGCCGATCTGCTGCGCCGCGCCATGGGCAAGAAGATCAAGGCGGAGATGGACGCGCAGCGCGAACGCTTCGTCAGCGGCGCGTTGGAAAGGGGCCTCGAGCCGGCCAAGGCGAGCGAAATCTTCGATCTTCTGGCGAAATTCGCCGATTACGGCTTCAACAAGAGCCATGCGGCGGCCTATGCGCTCATCGCCTATCAGACGGCCTGGTTCAAAGCGCATTATCCGGTCGAGTTCCTCGCCGCCTCCATGACGCTGGACAAGGGCAACACCGACAAGCTGGCCGAATTCCGCAATGAGGCGCGGCGTCTTGGCATCGCCGTCGAGCCGCCGTCCATTCGCCGCTCGGGCGTCGATTTCGACGTCGCTCCCGGCGTCGATGGCGCGCTCGCGATCCGCTACGCGCTCTCCGCCGTGAAGGGCGTCGGCGACGGGCAGGCGGAGTCGATCGTGCGCTTGCGCGGCGAAAAACCCTTCCGCAGCCTCTCGGATTTCGCCCGCAGGATCAATCCGCGCGAGGTCAATAAGAAGGTTTTGGAGAATCTCGCCTGCTGCGGCGCCTTCGACGAGCTGGACGCCGACCGCGCTCGCGTCGTCGGCGCGATCGAGACGATCCTCGCCTGCGCCAATCGTTGCGCCGAGGATCGGCAGGCCGGCCAGAATGCGCTGTTCGGCGGCGCCGAGGCGGAGGAGGAGATCGTCCTGCCCAAGTCGCAGCCCTGGACCGCCTCGGAAAAGCTGAAGCGCGAATTCGACGCCGCCGGTTTCTTCCTCTCCGGCCATCCGCTCGACGCCTATGCGGGCGTGCTCGGTCGGCTGCGGCTCACGCGCTGGGCGGAGTTCACCGCGGCTGTGAAGCGCGGAGCGACCGCCGCGCGGCTCGCCGCCGTCGTGCTCGACCGCGCCGAGCGGCGGACCAAATCGGGCTCGAAAATGGGCGTGGTCCAGCTCTCGGACGACAGCGGGCAATATGAGGCGATCCTGTTCCAGGAGGGGCTCAATCAATATCGCGACCTGCTCGAGAAGGGCGCGACGGTGCTGGTGACGCTCTCCGCCGCGCTCGAGGGCGAGGATGTGCGGGCGCGCATCACCGAGGTGCAGCCGCTCGCCGCCGCGGCGGCGCGGGCGCAAAAAGGGCTGCGCATCTTCCTGCAGGACGCCGCGCCGCTCGATGCGCTGAAGTCGCGGCTGACGACGCGAGGCGAAGGCGAGGTGTCGATCGTGGTGGCGCTCGAGCGTATGGCCAGCGAGGTGGAGATCAAACTGCCGGGCGGCTATTCCGTCTCGGCCGATGTCGCCGGGGCGCTGAAGACGATCCCCGGCGTCCTCGCCGTGGAGCATGTCTGAGGCCGCGCTCGGGCGCGCAAGCGCTTGGCGTTCTACTTTAAGTGCTTATCCTTAAGTATTGAAAATCATATAGAAGACTTTTCGCCTGAGACTTCACTTCGACATCTCTTTTCGTGGCCTGCCTTTTCGTGTCTTGCGACGCTGCGCCACTTCTGGCGCGCGGACGGCGCGCCTATCTTAGAATGCATTCGCCGCGCGGGGCGGCGCTCGCTTCGATCGAGGAGGCGGGAATGAATGAGGCGATCGGTTTTCTCGGAAGGCCAGACGTGGGCTTCCTCCCTCTTGTCGTCATCGGCGCTCTTTCCGGCTGGCTCGTCGGCGTGTTCCTGTGGGCGTCGGACACTCTCTTCGCCGATATGGCGGTGGGCGTCGCCGGAGCTTGGCTCGGCGCGCAATTCGCCGATCTCTGCGGGCTCGCCGTCCCGGGCTCGATCGGCCATTTCCTCGCCGGCCTGCTCGGGTCCATAATCATCGTCTCGCTCTGGGCCCGAGTCGATGGCGAAGGCCATCTCGTCGGCGCGTCGAACCGCATCCCCGCGCGCCCGTCTCGCCGAGCGAAAGACGTTAGGCAAAAGCTATGACCGTCCTTCTCGATCTCCTCAATGACGACCCGCGCAAGCGCGACGCGGCCGCTCCGCGCCATCCCGAAAAGGCGCATCGGCCGGACACGCCGGTCGCGCGCAAGCCGGACTGGATCCGCGTCAAGGCGCCGGGCTCGGCGGCCTGGCGCGAGACCGGGGAGATATTGCGCGGCGGCGGACTCTCGACCGTCTGCCAGGAGGCCTCCTGTCCGAATATCGGCGAGTGCTGGGAGAAAAAGCACGCGACCTTCCTCGTCATGGGGTCGGTCTGCACGCGCGCCTGCGCCTTCTGCAATGTGGCCACCGGCCTGCCGACGGCGCTCGACCCGACCGAGCCGGAGAGGGTCGCGGAGGCGACCGCCAAGCTCGGCCTCTCCCATGTCGTCGTCACCTCGGTCGACCGCGACGATCTCGACGACGGCGGCGCGGGGCATATAGGCGAGACGATCCGGGCCATACGCGCCGCTTGTCCGACGACGACGATCGAGGTGCTGACCCCGGACTTTCTGCGCAAGGACGGCGCGCTGGAAGAAGTCGTCGCCGCGCGGCCGGATGTGTTCAACCATAATCTCGAGACCGTGCCCTCGCTCTATGTGACGGTGCGGCCGGGCGCCCGCTATTTCCACTCGTTGCGCCTGTTGCAGCGGGTCAAGGAGCTCGATTCCACGATCTTCACCAAATCCGGCCTGATGGTCGGGCTCGGCGAGGGCCGGAACGAAATTCTCCAGGTGATGGATGATCTGCGCGTGGCCGATGTGGATTTCCTCACCATCGGCCAATATCTCCAGCCGACCCGCAAGCATCACGAGGTCGCCCGCTTCGTGACGCCGCAGGAGTTCGAGGCCTTCGCGACGATCGCCTACGCCAAGGGTTTTTCGATGGTCTCCGCCTCGCCGCTCACCCGCTCCTCGCACCATGCGGGCGCGGATTTCGAGAGGTTGCGGGCAAAACGGCTCGGCGCGCCTCGATAATCTCCTTCAGCGCGGCGGCGTTGTTCATCGCCGGCGCGCGCGAGGCGAAGACCAGCGTCACCACGCGGTCGCGGCCGAGCGCGCGCAGACGCTTCAGCTCCTCCGGGCAGGCCTCGCGCAGCTCCCGCGCGTAGCGGGCCTTGAACTCCCGCCAGCGCTGCGGGGAATGCGCATACCAGCGCCGCAGCGCGTCGCTCGGCGCGACGCGGCGATCCCATTCGTCCAGCTCGGCTTTCGCTTTGGCGAGGCCGCGGGGCCACAGGCGATCGACGAGGATGCGCTTGCCGTCCTCGGCGGCCGCCGGCTCATAGGCGCGCTTGATCTTGAACATGCTTTTCCTCAGGGTCGAAGCCCCCGGGGAGCGACATAGGGCGCGAGGCGCTCGCGTCGCGCGGGCGAAAAGGCGGTTTTCCCGACTTCCGCAATAGTGGTAATAGCTTCGCCCATGAAGAGCTTCCGCAACCGCCGCCGCGTGAACTTCCGCGCCGACGACATGTTCGCCCTGGTCCGGGACGTCGAATCCTATCCGAAATTCGTGCCCCTCTGCGAGGCGCTGCGCGTGCGTCGCCGCAGCACGACGGAGGACGGCGTGGAGGTGATTCTCGCGGAGATGCAGGTGGGGTTCAAGGCGGTCTGCGAGCGCTTCACCAGCCGCGTCACCTGCGATCCGAACAAGCGCGAGATCCTCGTCGAATATGTCGACGGCCCGTTCAAGAAGCTCGAGAACCGCTGGACCTTCGCCGACGAAGTCTCGGGGCCGGACGGCGCGCCGCGCTCGGTCGTCGACTTCTTCATCGATTACGAGTTCCGCAGCCGCACGCTCGGGCTCGTCATGGGGGCGATGTTCGACTCCGCCTTCCACAAATATTCCGACGCCTTCGTCAAGCGCGCCGGCGAGGTCTATGGCCGCCGCTGAGCGGCCTCGATCATCAGCTCCAGAGCTTGGCGGACCGAGGCTTCCCTTATCGCTTCGCGCGTTTCCGGGCCGAAGCGGCGCTCCACATGCTCCACGCCGAAGCCTTTGCGCAGGCAGGCGAAATGGACGAGCCCCACGGGCTTTTCCGCGCTGCCGCCGCCGGGGCCGGCTATGCCGGTGATGGAGACCGCTATATCGGTGAAGGAACGCTCCACCGCGCCGCTCGCCATGGCCCGCGCCGTCTCGGCGCTGACCGCGCCATAGCGCTCGAGGATATCGTGCGGGACGCCGAGCATCTCCTCCTTGGCGGCGTTGGAATAGGTGACGAAGCCGCGGTCGAAAGCGTCGGAGGAGCCGGCAATCTCGGTGATCGCTCCGGCGACGAGCCCGCCGGTGCAGGATTCCGCCGTCGCAAGGCGGAGAGTCTGCCCGCGACAGAGGTCGAGCAGACGTTCGGCGAGGACGACAATATCGGGGGCGGGCATGGCGTCCATCGATCTCGGAGCGGGTCTTCTGGAAGCATAGTGCGGCTCCGCGAGCCGTCAAAGCGCGGCCTTTATGCAGCGCGTGCGGGGCGCGCTTCGGTGATCTGCAATCGCTGGACCTGCTCGATCAGCTCTTGCGTGCGATCCGCTAATGCCGCGCTGACGCTGGAGGATTGGGCGGCCATTTGGGCGTTCTCGCGCGTCGCCTGGTCGATACGCCCGATCGTCGCGCAAATGTCGCCAAGACTGGTCGATTGCTCCTTGGCCGCGGCGGTGATCTCGGCGACCAGCACATTGGTCGCCGCCGTCAGCTCGACGAGCCCCGTCAGCGTGCCGCTCGTCTCCTTGACCAGAGCGACGCCGCGTTCGACCTGCGTCTGCGAATTGGAAACCAGCCGACGGATCGCCTTGGCCGCTTCCAGCGCACGCTGGGCGAGCGCGCGCACTTCGCAGGCGACGACCGCAAAGCCGCGGCCCGCCTCGCCGCTGCGCGCCGCCTCGACGCCGGCGTTCAAGGCCAAAAGATTGGTCTGAAAGGCAATTTCGTCGATGAGATCGACGATTTGACCAATCTGGCCGGAGGAGGTTTCGATGGCGTTCATCGCCGCGATCGTCTCCTGCAGCACGCGCCCGCCTGCTTGCGCGCCGTCGCTCGCGCGGGTCACGAGATCGCGCGCTTCGGCGGTGGTCTCGGCGGTCCGCCTGATCGCATTGGACGAGTGGCCGAGGTCGGCGGCGGCCTTCTCGAGGTCCAGCGCCTGCTTTTCGCTGCGCTCGGCGAGATGATCCGCCACGCGGGCCCCTTCCATCGTCCGGTCGAGAACGGCCTTGGAGTTCTTCGCCACGGCGGTCATGGCGCGCCGCAGCTTTTCGACGGCCTGATTGAAGTCGGCGCGCAGCGGCTCGTATTGCGGCGCGAAGGGTTTTTCGAGCCGGGATGTGAAGTCGCCGCCGGAGAGCCTCTCGAGCCCATGCGCCAAAGTGGCGACGACTTGCGCCTGCTCATCGGCCGCGCGGCGGCGCTCTGCGTCGCTCGCTTCGCGCAGCTCGGCCGCCAAACGACGTTGCGCCTCGGCCTCACGCTCGAGCCGGCGCTTTTCCTGCGCCGCCGCCTCGAAAGCGCGCAGCGCCCGCGCCATATCGCCGATCTCGTCGCGCTGCTCGACGAAGGGAATATGCTCGTCGAACTCGTCTTCGGAGGCGCGCTTCAAGGCCAAGGCGATCGTCGAGAGCGGTCTGCGGATCTGCGTGGCGACGATCCAGAGCGCGACGATTATGGCGAGCGCCGTCGCAATGGTCGGGACGGTCAGCGTCAACGCCTCGTCGCGGCGCCGGCGAACGTCCTCCGCGCGACGTTCGGTCGAGAGCCGCTCGAGCGTCTCGCGCACGAAGGCGTCCATTTCCGAGATCATGCGCTCGCGATTGGCGATCGTCGCCTCGTCATTGGCCTGAACCAGAGCAGCCTTGGGGGAGATCGTCAGGCCGAACTCGATCGTATCGTTCTGATAGGCGATGAATTCGCTTATCGCGAGCGAGAGCCTCGTCTTCTGCTGCTCCGACATGCGATCGCCGGCGCGAGGCAAGAGCGCGTCGGTCGATTCGCGCAGCCGCTCGAGCGCCTGTCGCAAGATCACCAGCTTTCGCTGGATGTCGTTCTTGTCGTCCGACGAAAACACCGCATTGGCGAGGATCGCCACATGCTGCACGGATTGAGCGAGGCCGCGCACCTCCAGGACGAAGTCATAGGCCGCCTCGATCTCATCCGTATGCCGCGCGTGGAGACGCGACTGCCAGAAGGCGAAAACGGAGAGGCAGAGGGCGAGAGCCCCGAGCAGCGCGACGACGCCGCCGAGTTTGCGTGCAATGCTCGATTTCATCTGATCGAAAGCCGTGAGGAGGAAGCGACGCGCGACCATGCAGAGGCTCGCGTTTCGAAACGGCTAACGTCGCAGTCGATAAGGCATTATTTTTTATGACATATTTGTGAATGGCCGGTGGCCGCGGGCGGACCAGACCGCCAGCGGACCCACTTTTTTAAATTGTGCTCAGGGCGCGAGCGCCGGCAGCCGCACCGTCGCCAACGCCAGCGCCGCCATGCCCTCCTGCCGGCCGGTGAAGCCTAGGCGCTCGGAGGTCGTCGCCTTCACCGCCACCCGGCCGATATCGATTTCCATGATTTTCGCGAGGCTCTCGCGAATGGCGTCGCGGTGCGGCCCGATCTTGGGCGCCTCGCAGACGATGGTGGCGTCGACATGGGCGATGATCCCGCCGCGCTGGCGCACGCGCTTGGCCGCGAAGGCCAAGAAGATGGAGGAGGGCGCGCCCTTCCATTGTTGGTCCGAAGGCGGGAAATGTTTGCCGATATCGCCATCGGCGAGCGCGCCGAGCAGCGCGTCGGTGATGGCGTGGGCGAGCACATCGGCGTCGGAATGGCCGGCGAGGCCGTGGGTATGCGGCACGGAGACGCCGCCGAGCCAGACCTCGGTTCCGGGGCCGAAGGCGTGGACGTCATAGCCCTGGCCGGTGCGAATGTCCGAGAGATCGCCGAGCAGCCTGTCTTGCGCGCGCAAAAAATCCTCCGGCGTGGTGAGCTTGAAATTGTCCGCGTCGCCCGCAAACACATGGACCTTGTGGCCGGCGGCCTCGGCGACCATGCCGTCGTCGGTGAGCTCGGCGCCGCCGCGCCCCGCGACGAGCCGATGCGCTTCGAGGATCAGCGGAAAGGTGAAAGATTGCGGCGTCTGCACGAAGCGCAGGCCGGCGCGGTCGGGCGTCGCGATCACGACGCCCTCCGCGTCGATCTGCTTCACCGTGTCGGCGAGCGGCAGGCCGGGCACGGCCGCGCCATGGGCGCGCGCCGCCTCGATCGCCCGGCCGATGAGCGCCGCATCGGCGAAGGGCCGCGCGGCGTCCTGGATCAGCACGATCTCCGGGGCGGGGGAGAGGGCCGCCAGCGCCTCGAGGCCATTGCGCACGCTCAGCTGCCGCGTCGCGCCGCCGATCGCGGGCTCCCGCAGCCGCGCCCGCGCGCTCTCCGAGAGTTCCGCCACGCTGGCGCGATAGAGCGCGGCGTCGTCGGCGTGGATCGCGACGATGAGCGTAGCCGAAGGCGCAGCCTGATGCATGGCCTCAAGCGTGCGCGCCAGCACAGACTTGCCGAGAAGCGCACGATATTGTTTTGGAAGGCCGTCGCCCGCACGCACGCCGCGGCCGCCGGCGACGGTGAGGATCGCAATGGTCGAGGAAGAGCTCATAGACGGTTCCTCTCCCGCTTTTTCGACTTCGCGTCAATTTTCACGAATCTCGGGGATGTACTCATTGCGTACGTATGGCCCTCTGCATATAGTGTAGGCACGATGACAACTGATGAAATTATAGGCGAGACCATAGGAGCCACGCCTTTGCGCATCGGTTCGCTTCATCTCGGTGGGCGGGCGCTGCTCGCCCCCATGGCCGGCGTGACCGATCTCGCCATGCGGCGGATCGCATTGCGTTTCGGCGCGTCTGCGGCGGTCGGCGAAATGGTCGGGGCGAGCGCGCTGGCGCGCGGCGACGCCGAGGCCCGCCAGCGGCTCGACGGCTCCGGCCTCGATACCCATATCGTCCAGATCGCGGCGCGCGATCCCGCCGCCGTCGCCGAGACGGCGCGCCGGGCCGAAGCCGCAGGAGCCACGCTGATCGACATAAATATGGGCTGTCCCTGCAAGCGCGTGACCGGCGGCCTCGCCGGCGCCGCGCTGATGCGTGAGCCCGCGCTCGCCGCCGAGCTGGCGCGCGCCGCCGTCGGCGCGGTTTCCGTTCCGGTCAGCGTCAAAATGCGGCTCGGCTGGGATAATTCTTGCCGCAACGCCGCCGAGCTCGCCCGGCTGGTCGAGGCCGAGGGCGCGGCCATGGTGACGGTGCATGGCCGCACGCGCGCGCAATTCTACGAGGGCCGGGCCGATTGGCGGGCGATCGCCGCGGTCAAGGCCGCCGTGAAAATTCCGGTCGTCGCCAATGGCGACTGCGCCTCGCCGCAGGACGCCGCTTCCATGCTCGCGGCCTCGGGCGCCGATGCGGTGATGATCGGCCGGGCGGCGCTGGGGCAGCCCTGGCTCGTCGGCGATATCGCCCATTTTCTGGCGACCGGTCGCCGCCGCGCGGCGCCTTCGGCGACAGCGCGGCTCGAGGCGGCGCTCGACCATTTGGACGGCCTGCTGACCGCCATGGGCGCGAACGCCGGCCTGCGCCATGCGCGCAAGCATCTCTCCGCCTATGCCGAGCGGGCGGAGGGGGACGCCGAGGAGCGCGCCCGTCTGCGCAGGGCGCTCGTCGCCTCCGCCTCGGCCGACGAAGTCCGCGGACTTCTGCGCCGCTTGTTCTCGCTCGAGCCGGCGCCGAGGGAGCCGGCTCCGGCATATTGCTGACGCGTAACTCCGGTAGAGGAACGGCGCGCTGCGCCGGAAAGCGAGTCCGAGGTGTCGAGATGACCGCCGAATCCAACCCGCACCGGCGCAAGAGCGCCCTCGCGACGCCCGTCGGCGCGAGGCTGCGCGTCATCGCCGAAGATAATCGCGCCTGCATTCTCGAGGCGCTGCCCAATGTGATCCTGGCGATCCGCCCGGACGGCGTGATCGTCGACGCCAACGCCGCCGCCGAATCCTTTTTCGAGATCGGCAAGCCGATCCTCATCGGGCAGGAACTCGGCCGTCTGGTGCCCTTCGGCTCGCCTCTGCTCGCGCTCATCGAGCAGGTGCGCGAGCGCGGCTCGGCGATCAACGAATATCGCATCGATCTCGGTCGCCCCGGAATGGAGGGAGAGAGACGCGTCGATGTGCATTGCGCGCCGCTGCCCGAGAGCGAGGGCGGCGTGCTGGTCGTGCTGCAAGAGCGCACAATTGCCGATAAAATAGACAGGCAGCTGACCCATAGGGGGGCGGCGCGCACGGTTTCTGGGCTCGCTTCCATGCTCGCGCATGAGATCAAAAACCCGCTGTCGGGCATACGCGGAGCCGCGCAATTGCTCGAAAGCTCGGTCGGCGACGCCGATCGGGCGCTGACGCAGCTGATCTGCGAGGAGACCGACCGCATCGTCCGCCTCGTCGACCGCATGGAGGTGTTCTCCGACTCGCGGCCGCTCGAGCGGGAAAAGGTCAATATTCATGTCGTTCTCGACCATGTGAAGCGCGTCGCCCGCAGCGGCTTCGCCCGCCACATTCGCTTCATCGAGAATTACGATCCGTCGCTGCCGCCGGTGGCCGCCAATCGCGACCAGCTCGTGCAGGTGTTCCTCAATCTGGTGAAGAACGCCGCCGAGGCGATCGGCGACGCCATCGACGGCGAGATCGAGCTCTCCACCGCCTTCCGGCCGGGGGTGAGCCTGCGCACGCTCGGCGAGAAGCGGCCGGTCGGCCTGCCGCTCGAATTCTGCGTGCGCGACAATGGCCGCGGCGTGCCCGAGGACATAGCCGCGCATTTGTTCGATCCCTTCGTCACCACGAAGACTTCTGGAACTGGCCTCGGACTTGCACTGGTGGCTAAGATCGTCAATGACCACGGCGGCATCGTCGAATGCGAATCCCACCCGAGGCGTACCACTTTCCGTATTCTCATGCCGATGTATCGCAACAAGGACGAGGAGAAGCGAGCGGACGAGCGACGAGCCAGAAAACAACATCCCACCGCCGAGGGACCGGAGCCGACGCCGAGAGAGCGCCGCTCGTGAGAACGATCTGCTGGAGAAAAATCCGATGACCCACGGCGAGATTCTGGTCGCCGACGACGACGCCGCGATCAGGACTGTGGTGGCGCAGGCGCTGTCGCGCGCCGGTTACGAGGTGCGCACCACCGGCACGGCCGCGACCTTGTGGCGCTGGGTGCAATCGGGCGAGGGCGATCTCGTCGTCACCGATGTGGTGATGCCGGACGAGAACGCTTTCGAGCTGCTGCCGCGCATCAAGAAATTGCGTCCCGATCTGCCGATCATCGTGATGAGCGCGCAGAACACTTTCATGACCGCGATCCGCGCCTCCGAGCGCGGGGCCTATGATTATCTGCCCAAGCCCTTCGATCTGAAGGAGCTGGTCGGCATCGTCGGCCGCGCCATGGCCGAGCCGCGCAAGAAGAACGAGATCGACGGCCCGGACGATATGGAGGGTATGCCCCTCGTCGGCCGCTCGCAGGCGATGCAGGAGATCTATCGCTCGCTCGCGCGGCTGATGCAGACCGATCTCACCGTGATGATCAATGGCGAGTCCGGCACCGGCAAGGAGCTCGTCGCCCGCGCGCTGCACGACTATGGCAAGCGCAAGAAGGGCCCCTTCGTCGCCATCAATATGGCGGCCATTCCGCGCGATCTCATCGAGAGCGAGCTGTTCGGCCATGAGAAGGGCTCCTTCACCGGCGCCAATCAGCGCTCGATCGGCCGCTTCGAGCAGGCCGAAGGCGGCACGCTGTTTCTGGACGAGATCGGCGACATGCCGATGGAGGCGCAGACGCGTCTTCTGCGCGTGCTGCAGCAGGGCGAATATACGACCGTCGGCGGCCGCACGCCGATCAAGACCAATGTCCGCATCATTGCCGCGACCAATAAGGATCTGCGCGCGCTGATCCAGCAGGGCCTGTTCCGCGAGGACCTCTATTTCCGCCTGAACGTCGTGCCGTTGCGGCTGCCGCCGCTGCGCGAGCGCTCGGAGGATATCGCCGACCTCGTGCATCACTTCTTCAAGGTCGCCGCGAGCGAGGGCCTGCCGCAGAAATATATCGAACAGGCGGCGCTCGACCGCATGAAGCGCTATCGCTGGCCGGGCAACATCCGCGAGCTGGAGAATCTGATCCGGCGCCTCGCCGCCCTACATCCGCAGGAGGTCATCACCGAGCAGGTGGTGGAGCTCGAGCTCGAGCATGAGATGCGTCAGGCCTCGCCCGGCGACCGGCACCTGCCGGGGACATCCCTGAGCGCGGATCTCCTCCCCTCCGACAAGGATGTGACGCTCTCCACCTCGGTGGAGCAGCATCTCGCCAAGCTGTTCCGCGACCATGGCGACCGCTTGCCGCCGCCGGGCCTCTATCACCGCGTCATCCGCGAGATCGAGGTGCCGCTGATCTCCGCCGCTCTCGCGGCGACGCGCGGCAATCAGATCAAGGCGGCGGAGTTGCTCGGCCTCAACCGCAACACGCTGCGCAAGAAGGTCAACGACCTCGACATCCGCCTGATGCGCTCGCCGCGGTGAGGGGACGCGCCGAGGAGCCGCGGCCTACGGCGGTCGGCGAAGCACTGCGAAGCCTGACGCCATGCGGCTACGATTCTGCTTGATCGGATTTCGCGCTAAGGTCGGCATCCGAGTTGAGTTATATAGTGACGGTCACAATGAAGATGGCTTAGGGGGACCACGTTGTTTGATGGAAAGATGGCTAATCGCCAGAAGCGGTTATTCCAAGTATATTCTACCATAATGCTAGTTATGTCGATTGCATTACCGACAGTGGCATTCAATGTAAGTTGGTGTCTGGCGCATGTTGGGGTGCTCGAGACCATTGCGATTTTTCGTCCACTGGTCGAAGCTGGGCGTGTCAGCTCTGACCAGATTTGTGTCTTTGAAGATATGCTCATCCCATTTTGGGCGGCCGCCATCGGCGGCAGTTGGTTTTTTCGCGATCACATACGCCTGCTAGCTACTGATGCGCAGTACCGTAGAAACATGCCAAACCCTGGACCGGAGCGGGCCTTTCAACTCACGTTATGGCTTGCCGCTCTATTCTGTATTGTGATTTTTCTTATCTCCTTTATACCCGCTTCGTTTTTAACACCGGATTTGGCGGCGAAGCTATTTTTTCTTGAGATGATAGTCTTATGCAGTGAAGGACTTTTAATAGGATCCGCCTTTGCATATGCTTGAATGAATCGAATGCCAATCTCTTGGATTATCGAGCGACCGCCGACGAAATCGTGATTTTGCGCTTCCGCCATGCCGCGCGGCGACCAAGCGATTGAAGCGGGCCAGGCGGCGCATTGCCTCTCCGCGCATCGCGACCTATACAGGCGCATGTCCATGGCGGGAGAGATTCAGGCGCCTGCGCCGCCGACCGCGCCCAGGAAAAGATCCTGGCGCCTGTGGTTCGGGCCGATCGCGGTCGTCGCGGCAGTGGCCTGCGCGCTCGCCACCTTCTTCGTCATGGCCGAGCTCGCGCCCGTCGCGCCGACCAGCGACGTCGTCTATCCGCTGTTCTTCGCCGATGCGGTCGCGCTGGTCCTGCTCGCCACTCTGGTGCTGGTCAAGGCGGGCTCGCTCATCGGCTCCTGGCGGCGCGGCGCGGCGGCGGCCGGGCTCCATATTCGCATCGTCGGCTATTTCTCCGTGCTGGCGCTGACGCCGGCGATCATTCTCGCCATCGTCGGCTCGGTGACGCTCGAGCGCGCGCTGAACCCGCAATTTCTCGCCATGGTGAAGACCTCGGTGCACAGCACGGCGGAGGCCGCGCGCGTGTTCCGAGAGACGCAATGCCGCTCGCTGCTGCAGGAGGCGCAGCTCTCCGCCTCGGACCTCGACCGCGCGCGCGCCATGTTCAACGCCGATCGCGGGCTGTTCCACGAATTCTTCGTCTCGCGGGCGCGTTTCCTCGGCTTTTCGGTGGCGGCGATCGTCAAGACCGACGGGCAGATATTGGAGCGCGTCGATGTGACGACCGACGGCTCGGCGATCGTCATCGCGCCGCCGGCTTCCGATTTCGAGGATGCGCGCATCGGCGAGCCGCTCTGCCTCGTCATCGACGACGGGCGCACCTTCGTCGCGCTGCGGCCGCTGTCGACCTTTGCGGACACGTTCCTCTATGTGACGCGTCCGGTCGATCCGTTCGGCGTGCAATTCCCGGAGCAGGCGGCGAGCCTCATCGCCACCTATGACGCTTTCGAGGCCTATCGCGGCGCGGTGAAAAAGGCCTTCACCGTCATGTATGCGCTGCTCGCCACCATAATGCTGCTGTCGGCGGTCTGGGTCGGCCTCGACTTCGTCGACCGGCTGGTCGCGCCGATCCGCGCGCTCATCGCCGCGACCGATCAAGTGTCGGCCGGCAATCTCGATGTGCGCGTCGATGTCGAGCGCTCGCATGGCGATCTCGCGCGCCTCGGCTCCGTCTTCAACAATATGACCAGCGAGATCGAGCAGCAGCAGAGCCGCCTGCTCGCCGCCAATCGCCAGAACGAAGAGCGGCGCCTGTTCACCGAGGCCGTGCTCTCGGGCGTGCCGGCCGCCGTCATCGGCGTCGACGCGAAGGGGCGAATCAATGTGCTCAACCGTTCGGCGGAGGAGCTGCTCGTCGGCGGGGCGGGGCAGGGCGGCGGCGCGGCGGCGATCGGCGCCAATGCCGCGGAAGCGCTCCCCGAGATCGCGCCCATTCTCGCCGACGCGGTGGAAGCGTTTCCGCGCGCCATTCAGACGCAGATCAACATAAGGCGCGGCGCCAAGGAGCTGACGCTCGCCGTCCGCGTCACTTCAGCCAGCACGCAGCAGGGCGGCTCGGATTTCGTCGTGACGCTCGACGACATCACCGATCTCGTCACCGCGCAGCGCACCTCGGCCTGGGCCGATGTGGCGCGGCGCATCGCCCATGAGATCAAAAACCCGCTGACGCCGATTCAGCTCTCCGCCGAGCGGCTGAAGCGCAAATATGGCAAGCACATCACCTTCGAGCGCGACGTTTTCGACCAATGCACCGACACGATCGTGCGTCAGGTCGACGACATCAAGCGCATGGTCGACGAATTCGCCTCTTTCGCCCGCATGCCCAAGGCGCGTCCCGTGCGCGACGATCTGTGCGACTGCATGCGCCAGGCCTTTTTTCTGACGCGAGTCGCCCATAACGACGTGGAAATGACGTTGACTTTGCCGGATGCGCCGGTCTTCGCGGTCTTCGACCGGCGGCTGTTGTCGCAGGCGATCACCAATATCGTGAAGAACGCCGCCGAGGGCATCGCCGCCCGCGAGGACGCCGCAGCGCATGACGCCAAGCGCATCGACATCAGCCTCGGCGTGCGCGACGGCATGGCGGAGGTCGACGTGATCGACAATGGCAAGGGGTTTCCGACCATCAACCGGCAGCGCCTGCTCGAACCCTATATGACGACGCGGGCCGAGGGCACCGGGCTCGGCCTGCCTATTGTCGCCAAGATCATCGAGGACCATGGCGGGCGACTCGAATTGCTCGACGCTCCCTCCGGAACCGGCGCCTGCGTGCGCCTGTTCATTCCGCTCGGCGAGGCCGCCTCGGCGGCCGGGGAGGCGCAGGCGCGGATTTCGTGAATGGTGAGGCAGATGGTCAGCGATATTCTCATCGTCGACGATGAAGAAGACATCAGAGAGCTCGTCGCCGGCATTCTCGGCGACGAGGGCCATGGCGTGCGCACCGCCAAGGACGCCGACGGCGCGCTGGCGGCGATCGAGCAGCGCCGCCCGCATCTCGTCTTTCTCGACATTTGGCTGCAGGGCTCGCGTCTCGACGGTATGCAGGTTCTGGAGATGGTCCAGAAGCAGCACAAAGACCTTCCCGTGGTGATGATCTCCGGCCACGGCAATATAGAAACGGCGGTGAGCGCCATAAAGCTCGGCGCCTATGACTTCATCGAGAAGCCCTTCAAGGCGGATCGTCTCGTGCTCGTCGCCGAGCGCGCGCTCGAGGCCTCGCATCTGCGCCGCGAGATCAGCGCGCTGCGCCAGCGCGCCGGCGGCTCGGACCGCATCGTCGGCAGCTCCTTCCCCGCGCATCAGCTGCAGCAGGTCATCGCGCGCGTCGCGCCGGTCAATTCGCGCGTGCTCATCACCGGCCAGCCGGGCTCCGGCAAGGAGCTCGCCGCGCGTTGCATCCATGCGGCCTCGCAGCGCGCCGCCGGCCCCTTCGTCGTCATCAATGCGGCGACGATCACGCCGGAAAATATGGAAATAGAGCTGTTCGGCAGCGAGGGCGGCGACGGGCCGCGCAAGATCGGCGCGCTGGAGGAGGCCCATGGCGGCACGCTCTTCCTCGACGAGATCGCCGACATGCCCAAGGACACGCAGTCGAAAATCCTGCGCGTCCTCGTCGAGCAGACCTTTCAGCGCGTCGGCGGGACGGCGCGCGTCGAGGTCGATGTGCGCATCATCTCCTCTTCGGCGCGCGATCTCACCTCGGCGATAGAGGAGGGGGCGCTGCGCGAGGATCTCTTCCATCGCCTCTCGGTGGTGCCGATCCGCATCCCCTCGCTCGCCGAGCGGCGCGAGGACATTCCCGAGCTCATCGAATATTTCATGGAGCAGGTCTCGGCGACCTCCGGCATGCCGCGGCGCAAGATCAGCGAGGATGCGCTCGCGGTAATGCAATTGCACGACTGGCCCGGCAATATCCGCCAGCTGCGCAACAATGTGGAGCGGCTGATGATTCTGACCGCCGGCGACGCCACGGCCGAGGTTTCCGCCGATATGCTGCCTTCCGAGATCGGCCAGCTCGTCCCCTCGACGCCGGCCGGCGTGCGCGGCGAGAAGCTGATGAGCCTGCCACTGCGCGAGGCGCGCGAAGTGTTCGAGAGAGAATATCTGATCGCTCAGCTCAATCGCTTCAGCAACAATATTTCCCGAACGGCGGAATTCATCGGAATGGAGCGATCGGCGCTCCATCGTAAGTTGAAGTCGCTCGCCATCGAATGAGGCGACAAATCTCGCCGATACAAGATCTTGCGAAAAATTCCTATTGGCTGCGCGACGGTTTGGCTCTAGTTGATGCGTTTCGTCTCGTCGTAAACTCGTCGAAACAGCGGGTTACAGAACCGTAAGTGGAGGCCTTTCGCCGCATGAAGGAGTTGCGTCTTGCGCATTGCGCCAACGCGGGCTCTAATGTGCGGTCGGATGGCTATGGACCGATAAGAGCGACGCAAATCGCCCCGATAACGAAAAACAGAACAGGATAGCCGATGTCCTCCGAACGCGCGCAGAATCTGCAAGACACGTTTTTGAATTACGTGAGGAAGAACAAAGTCCCGCTCACGATTTTTCTGGTCAATGGCGTCAAATTGCAGGGCATCGTGACCTGGTTCGACAATTTCTGCCTCTTGCTGCGCCGCGATGGGCACTCGCAGCTCGTCTATAAGCATGCGATCTCGACGATCATGCCCGGCCATCCGATCCATATGTTCGAGCCGGGCGAAGAGGGCGCGGAGCCCGCGCCGGAGCAACGTCACCGCTGAGCGGGATTTCGGAAGATCGGCCCCGGTTTTCCGTTGAAATTCCCGCGAATACAACAGACGCTGGCAAGGCGCGCGGCAAACCGCCGACGCGCTCCGCTCAGCGGGCCGAGGTCGGGTTGAACGAAAAAACATCAGCGTCCGAGGACCGGACGGCGGACACGTCCACGAAAGCGCTCGTGGTGGGCCCTTATCCCACGCGGGCGCGGCCCTCGGAGAGCGGCGCGGGGCAGCGGGCGGAGCGCGACCCGGTCTCGAGGCTCGCGGAGGCTGTCGGCTTGGCGGAGGCGATCGAGCTCGACATCGTCGGCGAGATCGCCGTTTCCCTGCACGACGTCCGGCCCGCGACCTATCTCGGCAAGGGCAAGGTCGAGGAGATCGCCGAGACGGTGAAAGCGACCGAGGCGGAGCTGGTGACGATGGATTGCCAGCTCTCGCCGGTGCAGCAGCGCAATCTGGAAAAAGCCTGGGGCGCGAAGGTCATCGACCGCACCGGGCTCATTCTCGAGATTTTCGGCCGCCGCGCCCGCACCAAGGAGGGCGCGCTGCAGGTCGAGCTCGCCCATCTCGCCTATCAGAAATCGCGCCTCGTGCGCAGCTGGACCCATCTCGAGCGCCAACGCGGCGGCTTCGGCTTTCTCGGCGGGCCGGGCGAGACGCAGATCGAGACCGACCGCCGCCTGATCGAGGAGCGGATGGCCCGCATCGAGCGCGACCTCGATCAGGTCAAGCGCACGCGCGGCCTGCATCGCAAGAAGCGGCGCGAGGTTCCCTATCCGGTCGTCGCGCTCGTCGGCTACACCAACGCCGGCAAATCGACGCTGTTCAACCGTCTGACCAAGGCCGGCGTGCTGGCCGAGGACATGCTGTTCGCGACGCTCGACCCGACGTTGCGGCAGATACGCCTGCCGCATGGCGCGAAGGTGCTGCTGTCCGACACGGTCGGTTTCATCTCCGATCTGCCGACCATGCTGATCTCGGCCTTCCGCGCCACGCTGGAAGAAGTGACGCTGGCCGATGTGATCTTGCATGTGCGCGACGTCTCGCACCCGGATTGGGAGGCGCAGGCGTCCGACGTCGAATCCATTCTCGGCGAGCTCGGACTTTCCGGCGAGGCGGGAACGCGCATTCTCGAAGTCTGGAACAAGATCGACGCGCTGGACGACGACATCGTCGCCGCGATGAAGATCGCCGCGCGTGGGAAGAAGATCGTCGATCGGCCGTCTCTCGTCTCGGCGCTGACAGGGGAGGGGCTCGACGCCCTGCTCGGCCGCATAGAGACGCGGCTCGCCGAGGGACGCGTTCAGCTCGAGGTCGAGCTCGACCCCGCCGACGGCGCCGGCATCGCCTGGTTGCACGCCCATACCGAGGTGCTGGATCGCCAGACTTTGCCGGACGGCCGCGCGCGGCTCGTCGTGCGTGTCGCGCCAGAGCGATTCGACGAGGTGACGCGCCGTTATCCGCAGGCGGAAGTGCGCGCGCGAGCGCCGACCAAGCGGCGCGCGCGCTAATTTCCCCTCGGCGCGCCTCGAGCCCCGAGGCCTTCGAACCGGCGGAACGGCATCATGGATCGAATTTATCTCGTCGTCGCTATTCTCTGCGAGGTCGTCGGGACTTCCGCGCTCAAGGCGAGCGAGGCTTTTTCCAAGCCTCTGCCGTCGATCATCGTCGTTATCGGCTATGGCGTGTCCTTCTTCCTGCTGTCGCTCGCGCTGCGCAGCATTCCGGTCGCGGTCGCCTATGCGATATGGTCCGGCGTCGGTCAGGCGCTGATCGCTCTCGTCGCCTGGCTCGCTTTTCGCCAGACGCTCAATGCCGGAGAAATGGCCGGAATGGGTTTCATCATCGCCGGCGTCGTCTTGCTGAGCCTGTCGTCGCAGACCGCGCATTGAGGGAAGCGACGACCGCCTCATCTCACCGTGAAGGGCACGATCACATCCATGGCGAACATGCCCGTCGAGCGCCTGAATCCGCTCGCGCCGAAGAAAGGCGCCGCGCCGGTCAGTGACGCGTCGTAGCGCAGCTCCGGCCGCAATGTCAGGCCGGTGATGGGCAGTCCTTTGGGAATTTGCGGCGTGATGGTCAGCCCCGCGGTAAGCTCGAGATAGCTGGTTCCGCGGCCCTCCGGCTGGAAGATCGCCGAGGGCGTATAAAAGCCGTGCTCGACGTTCGAGTAATCGAAATAGCCGGGATAGGCGCCGACGAAATAATTATTGTGGTCGCGCCAGAATTCGACGCGGCCGTTGAGCTGAAACACATCGTCGATCTTATAGGACACATATTGCGCGACGCCATAGCCATTGACGCCGCGCGCCCGACGCGGAATGAGCGCCGCGTTGAAACCATAGATATCGGCGAGACTGTTCAACACGCCGTCGGACAATCCGGTGATCGAGAGAGCGTTCCATCCGTCGTCGCGGACGTAATTGATATCCGTGCTCAGAGTGAGCTTGTCCGTCGCCTTCCAAGTGAGCGTGACGTCATTGCTGTAGGACAAGGCCCGATTGGGATCACAGGCGCATTCATAGGGAATGTTCGGCCAGCCGACGCCGAGCGGGTCGAGCTGCTGGGGATCTTCCGGACCGATATGAGTCGTGCCGAGAATCGTCAGCTTTCCGTCGAAGGCTTTTATGCGCACGCCCGCTTGGAAGGAGGCGGAATTATTATTGTCGCCGGGCCACCCGAGGCTCGTGCTGTCGCCCGACATCACGCTCGCATGGACATAGAGCCAGGAGGTGAGATCGGACGAGAGCATCACGCCCGTCTGCTTGAGCGGAATGCCGAAGTTGAAAATATAGGAATGCGTGTAGAACGCGCTGTCGACCAATTCCGCTCCTTCGAGCGTGACGAATTGGCCGACCCTCACATCGAATCCATTGTCGGTGATCCAGGGAAAATGCGCGGTCGCGAAAGCCTGGAGCACGTCGAGCTGCGTGCGGTCGCGCATCGCATAATCGAGCTCGCCGAGAAAATGTGTGTAGCGCGCGTCGGAGCCGATCATGCCCTGAATCTTGAAGCCGAAGTCGAAGTCTTTCGTCGCTTCGGGATCGGGCAGGCGCTGCATCGTGATCACGCCGGCGTTGAATTGCGGCTGATTGGCGCGATCGGTGAAGAGATGTCCCCAATTGAGCTTGTTGAAGGGATTGTCGAAATTGAAAGTGGAGCCGGCGTCGACGAAGCCATCCACCTTCAATGCGTCGAGCCAGGAGGGCGGCGGCTTTTTTTTGTCCGCTTTCTTGTCCGAGTCGGAGCGTGAGGAGGTTCGCGCGCCAGCGGAAGCAGGCAACGTCGGCCATCCCAGAAGCGCGCCGCCATCGTCGTCTTCCGCCGATGCGGGAGCGACGAGGAGCGTCGCCGTCATGACGCCGGCCGCGATCCTCGACAGCGCGATCGTCGACCGCACAAGCCTCGACCGCAAAGTCTCGACCACGAGCAGGCCAGCCTCTTCCTTGGAAAAAATCGAATGAAACGGGAATGATCGAAAACGCCGTCGATCGGGCCGAGAAGGTCCGACGACGAAAGCGAGGCCTATCCGATTCCGCGGGCGCGAGGGAGTCGGTTATTCCACGGCCCCGGCCGGCTCGCATTCGGCCAGATAATCCTGCGACCGCATCTCGATCAGCCGCGAGACTGTGCGGGCGAATTCCTGCGCTTCATGTCCCGTCGGCGCGCGATAGAGGTCTCGAGCCTCGGATTGCGCGGACAGAACCAGCCGCGTCTTTTTCTCATAGAGCACATCGACCAGCGTGATGAAGCGCTTGGCCTCGTTGCGGCGCTCGATCGTCATCGCCGGGACCTCGTCGATGAAGATCGTGTCGAAGGCCTCTGTGAGAGCCATATAATCCGAGGCCCCGATCGGGCGCGCGCAGAGCTCCTCGAATGGGAAGCGCGCGACGCGTCCCGCCGCCTGCGGAACCATTATGTCGCGGCGCGCGACGCGCAGCGTCGTCGGCTCGCCTCGCGCAACGCCGGTCAGCTGCAGAAACATCGCGTCCAGCGCCGCGCGGGCGCGCGCATCCGCCGGGGTGAAGAAGGTCTCGCCCAGCGCCGTCTTCTCGAGACGGAAGTCGGCGCGCGCGTCGAGGCGCAAAATGTCCAACCGCTCCTCGATCAGCGCGATGAAGGGCAGGAAGAGATCGCGATTGCGGCCGCCCTCATAGAGTCGGCGCGGCTCGACATTGGAGGTCGCCACCACGATGACGCCGCGCGCGAGCAGCATGGTGAACAGGCGCGCGAGAATGGTCGCGTCGGCGATGTCGGTCACGCTGAACTCGTCGAAGCAGAGCACGCGCGTCTCGCTCGCTATATCCTGCGCGACGCGCGCGAGCGGATCGGGAGCGGCGCCGCTGCGGGCGGCGGCGAGACGCGCGTGCGCCTCGGCCATGAAGGCGTGGAAATGCGCGCGGCGCTTGGCCTCGAGCGGCAGAGCGGCGAAAAACAAGTCCATCAGCGTCGTCTTGCCGCGCCCGACGAGGCCGTGAAGATAGACGCCGCGCGGCGTTCCGCAGGGCGCGCGGCGTCCGAGCAATCGGCGCAGCCGCGCAACCAGGCCGCTGGCGGCGGCGGCCGGGGACGGCCGGCGCGTCAGCTCGCGCGCGAGGGCTTCCAGCCGCTCGAGCGCGACGAGCTGAGCCGGGTCGCGTTCGAGCGCGCCGCTCGCGACCAGTGTCTCATAGCGGGAGAGGAGGGGGCGTGGCGCCGTCACCCGCGGCGCCTCGTCGTCGAGGTCACAGTCTGCGCATCCTGCCATTGGCCGCCGCGAAGGCGCTGTCGCGCAGCTCGCAATAGAGCAGGCGCTCGGGGTCGACCGGGCCGGGCATGACGATCTTGCCGCGCGGAACGCGGGCGAAGCCGAGCCGCGCGTAATAGTCGAGATCGCCGACCAGCAGCACCAGGCCGTGTCCCGCCTCGCGCGCGGCGTCCAGCGATGTCTTGACCAGCGCCTCGCCGAGCCCCTGCGAGCGGAAGGCGGGCTCGACCGTCAGCGGACCGAGCAGCAGAGCTGCGGTCTCGTCGATGAGAATGGAGGTCATCCGATTGGCGCCGACCAGCAGCGTGCCGACATGCGCGACGAAGGAGAGGGAGAGATCGGCCTCGACGCCCTCACGCAGCCGATAGGCCGTGCGCGCATAGCGTCCCGGACCGAAAGCCCGCTCCTCGAGCTTTTCGATTTGGGGCGCGTCGGCCGGCGTCTGCGGCGAGAAGCGGATGACGAGATCGATCATGGCTGCGCATAACATGGGGGACGGTGAGGGCAAAGCATCGCGTGCGCTCGCCGGAGGCGAGTGGCCTGCCGAGTCGGCCCGACTCTTGCTCTCGCCCGCACATGACAGCGATCGAGATCAGACCCGCGACGCTGGAGGACGCCGAGACCATCGCCGCCCTCCATGTCGCCTGCTGGGCGGAGACCTACGCGCCTCTGGCGCCGGCGGAGATTCTCGCCGAATACACGCGGGAGACGCGCCTCGCGCAATGGCGCGAGACTCTGGACGGAACCGGGCCGCAACAGCCGCCGCCGAACGTGTTTCTGGCGTTGCGGGAGGGCGCCGTCATCGGCTTCGCCGCCAGCGGCGCGCAGCAGAGCGATAGTCTCGGGCAGCGCGGCTATGCCGGCGAATTCCAGGCGATCTATCTGTTGAAGGAGGCGCAGCGCCACGGCGTCGGTCGCCGTTTGATGCGCATGATGGCGCAGGCTCTGCGCGAGCGCGGGGTCGAATGGGGGAGTCTCTGGGTGCTGCGGCATAATTTCACGGCGCGGCGCTTCTACGAGAAGCTCGGCGGTCGCAAGATCGGCGTCGAAGGCGCCTGGCGCGGCGTGCCGGAGGTCGCCTATGGCTGGCGCGACCTCGGCCTGCTCATCGATCCGCCGCCGGCAAAGCCCTGGTGAGCGATTTCACCATCCGCGCCGCGACGGCCGCCGATGCGCAGACGCTCGCCGCGCTCAATCTCGCCTGCTGGCGCGAGACTTATGAGAATCTCGCGCCGGCGGAGTTTTTCGCCGACCTCACGCTCGAGGAGCGCCTCGCCCATTGGCGCGGCGTTTTCGCCGGCGGCGGGCGCGTCACGCTGGCGATCGACCGGGCTGGAACGGCGGCGGGCTTCTCGCATTGGCGCGCGCATGAGCTGGCGCTCGGCGGCCGGCTCGGCCGCGGCGGCGAGATCCGCGCGATCTATCTGCGCCGCGCCGCGCAGAGACGCGGTCTCGGCCGCGAGCTGATGCGGCTGATGGCGCAGGACATGCGCGCGAGCGGCCTCAAATGGGCGAGCCTCGTCGTGCTGCGCGACAATCTCGCCGCGCGCCGCTTCTACGAGGCGCTGGGCGCGCGCCGCTTCGGCCGGGAGTTGTCCTGGCGCGGGGTCGCGCAGGTGGCCTATGGCTGGCGGGACATCGGCCGGCTGGCCGCTCACCAATAGGGCGAGACCGGCGCGCCGGCGAAGACCTCCGCTATGCGGGCGCGCGTGGCCGGCGTCGCGCTCTCGGGGAGGGCGTCGAGGGGGAAGAAACCCGCCTCGGCGATCTCACGATCGGGCGGCCGCGGCGCGCTCTGACGGAAGGCCCGCGCGACGAAAAAGGCCACATGGTCGCGCTTGGAGATACGGCGGTTGAGATAGACGCCGCGCAGCTCCGCCGGCGCCTCGAGCTGGATATTGCCTTCCTCGGCCAGCTCGCGGGCGAGCGCCTGCTCGAGCGTCTCGCCCGGCTCGACGCCGCCGCCGGGCAGATAAAATCCCGAAATATAGGTGTGGCGCACCAGCAGCACGCGCTGCTCGGCGTCCACCACGAGTCCGCGCACGCCCAGCGTCATCGGCCGCAGCGCCATGGCGCCGAGCACCACGAGCCGCGTCGTCAGCCGGGTCCGCCATCCGGGCTCGCTCATCGGCTGCAGCTCCCGCGAGGGAGACCCCGCCGATTCAAATGACTGGCGTTCCATGGTTCGACACTCTAGAACCGCTCTAATTCGTCGCCGGCGCGACCGGGACGTCGAGCGCTAACTAGCGCAGCCGTTCCGCCGCGCGCAAGGAGCGCCAGATTGAAATCCTTCTCCGACCTCTCCGAACGCGAGATTCTCGCCGTCGCCATCGCCTCGGAGGAAGAGGACGGCCGCATCTATCAGAGCTTCGCCGAAGACCTCTCCGAGCGCTATCCCTCTTCGGCCCAGGTCTTCGAGGAAATGGCCGAGCAGGAGGCGGCGCATCGCCATGCGCTGCTCAACCTCTATCAGAAGCGTTTCGGCCCCAATCTGCCGCCGATCCGGCGCGAGGATGTGAAGGGCTTCCTGCGCCGCCGGCCGATCTGGCTGACGCGCAATCTCTCGCTGGAGACGATCCGCAAGGAAGCGGAGGTCATGGAGTACGAGAGCGCGCTCTTCTACCAGCGGGCGGCGGCGCGGGCGACCGATGTCGGCGTGCGCAAGCTGCTCGGCGATCTCGCCGCGGCGGAGCAGGGCCACGAGACCTTGGCCTCGCGCCTCGGCGCGCAGATCCTCACGCCCGGCGCGAAAAAGGCCGAGGACATCGCCTATCGGCGCTTCTTCATCCTGCAATATGTGCAGCCCGGCCTCGCCGGCCTCATGGACGGCTCGGTCTCGACCTTGGCGCCGCTCTTCGCCGCCGCCTTCGCCACGCATAATAATTGGGAGACGTTCCTGGTCGGCCTCGCCGCCTCGATCGGCGCCGGCATCAGCATGGGCTTCGCCGAGGCGCTCTCCGACGACGGCTCGCTCACCGGCCGCGGCTCGCCCATGCTGCGCGGCGGCGTCTGCGGGCTGATGACGACGGTCGGCGGCCTCGGCCATACGCTCCCCTATCTCGTGCCGGATTCGATCCCCAATAGCTTCGGCATAGCGACGACGATCGCCGGCGCGGTCGTCTTCGTCGAGCTCTGGGCGATCGCCTTCATCCGCGCGCGCTATATGGACACGCCCTTCCTGCAGGCCGTATTTCAGATCGTGCTCGGCGGCGCGATCGTGCTCGCGGCCGGCATTCTGATCGGCGGCGCGTGAGGGTTGCTCATGGGATTTCTGCTTGCCCATCTCTCGGACGCCCACATCGGGCCGATCCCGCGGCCGAGCCTGCGTGAACTCGCCGGCAAAAGGCTCACCGGCTACGCCAATTGGCTGAACAAGCGCGCGCAGGCGCATGACATGGGCGTGCTCGGCCGGATCGTCGAGGACATAGAAGCGCAAAAGCCCGACCATGTCGTCATGACCGGCGATATCGTCAATATCGGCCTCGACGCCGAGATCGCGGCGGCGCGGCGCTGGCTGTCGAGTCTCGGCCGTCCCGAGGATGTGAGCTTCACCCCCGGCAATCACGACGCCTATGTGCCGGCGGCCGTCCCGCGCATCGCCGAGACCTTCGCGCCCTGGACCACTTCGGAGGAGGGCGAAGGCTTTCCCTATCTGCGGCGTCGCGGCGGAGTCGCGCTCATCGGCCTCGATTCGGCGGTGCCGACCGCGCCTTTCGTCGCCTCCGGCCGGCTCGGCGCGGAGCAGCGCGAAAAATTGGCGGCGCTGCTCGACAAGACCAGGGCCGAAGGGCTCGTTCGCGTGGTGCTGCTGCATCACCCGCCGCATCGTGGCGGCGCCAAGGTTTTGCGCGGCCTCGACGACGCCGCCGAGCTGGAGGCGATCATCGCCCGCCATGGCGCGGAGCTCGTCCTGCATGGCCATAATCACAAGATCAGCCTGCATCGGCTAGCCGGCGCGCATGGCGAGACGATGGTCGTCGGCGCGGCCTCCGCCTCGGCGAAGGCCGGCACGCATAATCATCGCGCGGCCTATAATCTCTATTCGATCGCGCGCGAGGACGGCAAAATCGTCATCTCCGCCCGCTCGCGCGGGATCAGGGACGACGGTGAGACGATCGAAGATCTGGACGCGCTCGCTCTGTGAGGAAGCGTCAGCGCGTCAGATAGGGGCCGATGGCGTAGACGCCGAGCTGCCACAGCAGAAAGAAGAAAGCCGCCGCGCCCGCGCCCTGCGCCAGGAACAGAATGGCGCGATAGAATTTCTCGCCGAGCCCGCCGGGCCGAGGCAAGGCGGGCAGGCTCGGGGGCGCGGCGACGATACGCTTCTTCTTCGCCTCGGCCGAAAAGGCGCGGGCGCCGCCCTGGCCGGCGAAATCGAAAGCCAGCGCCCTTTCCCGCTCGATCAGCCGATGCGCGATATATTCGGTGACCGCCTCGACCACCGTCGCGACATTGTCGCTCTCGCCGATGGTGACGCGGCCGTGGCGCGTGTCCTGCAGGAAACGATAGGTGCGGCGGTCGCGCCCCATCTCGACGAAGCCGACATGATCGATGAAGAGTCGGGGACGGTCGCCATGCGAGACGCCGATGTCGAAGAGATCGCAATCCTTCGGCGCCTGGGCGAGGACGGGGTCCAAATGATCGCGCAATATTTCGAGCCGCGCGATCTCCGCGTCGCGGAGGTCGGCGAGAACGCCGGAGCGCTCGGCGTTGGCGAGCCGCGCTCGTCGCATCGCGCCGGTCAGATTGGCGACGCGCGTTTCCTTCGCCTCGGCGGCGACGGCGCGCTGGCCGGCGGCGCCCCGTTCTCCGGCGGCCCGCCTGTCGGCGACAAGGGCTGTGGCGGCGGGCGAGTCGCCCGTCGTCGCCGGTTGGCCGTCCCTCTTGGACTCGTCCATCTCACTCATTCGCACGAAAGACCGCATGGCGCTTCTCATTCATTATACCCTGTCGCAACCGAGTTTCGACTGGAAAGCGCCTGGGGCCGCACAGCTCCGGCCAGCGTCTCCGTCTCATGTATCGACCCATTATCGGCGGCGAGCTTTTCCTTGTTAGACCGCAAAGGCGGATAAAACATGACCGTCGTTACGAGCGCCCCAATGTGACATCAGGAATAATACTTATAATTCGACATGAATAGTAGATGATCCTGCATCTTTTCTACCAGTGTTCCTCATGTGCTTCGATGGAAGCACGTGAGGAGGCGATGAGGAGGATCGCCGCCGACAGCCGAGCTTGCGGAAGAGTCGACATTTGCCCCGGCTTCCGGCAAATCTCCGGCCGACGAGAGCGGGCGCCCGCGATTCGCGCGCAGGAGGAGGCCGCAGCCCGCCGCAGGCCGTGCGCAAGCTGGAGACCCACATGGCGCCATTCGACGCCGGCCTGCCGACTGTCGGCGCGCGATTCGGGCGGATCGCATTCGGTTCGATCTGCGGACTGGTCTCCGCCATGGAGGCGGGCGGCGGCCGGGAGCATCTGCTCGTCGCCGGCTTCTTCGCCGCGACGGCCTTGTTCCTATTGCGGCCCGCGCTCGGGCGCATCCGCCAGGGCGTCGATTTCGCGCTCGATTTTTCCGCCGTCGGCGCGCTCGCCTTCCTCTGCGATCCCTCCGGCGTGCTCTGGCGCGCGCCGGATTCGCTCGGCGATCTGTTCACGCTGACGCCGATCGGGGCGAGCTCGGCGGTCGGCCTCTATCTCCTCGGCGTCGCCATTCTGCCCGGCTCCCGTTTCGCGCTGCGCGGGGCGCTGTTCCTATTGCCGTTCCTGTTCTGTCTCCTGGTCGCGCTCGGCTCGCGGACGATCGGCGATTTGGGCGGGCTCCTCTTTCTGGGCCTCGACGCGCCGCAGACGGCGCGCGTCATCGCGGCCCGGACTCTGGTCCTGTTCCTGCTCAACGAGGCCGTCATCGTCGGCGCGCCGCTGGCGCTCGGCCGCTATCTGCCGCAGCAATGGCGCCCGCATGGCGTGCTGTTCCTCGCCGCGCTGATCGCCGCCGTCACGCCGGAGATCGCCAGCCTCGGCGCGCATCCGCATGTCGCCTTTCTGCCGGCGCCGATCGCCATCGTCGTGGCCGCGCTGCTCGCCGCCGCCGCCCAGGCGGGCCTGTGGGGCGAGACCTATCTCGTCACCCAGGCCATGGCCGGAATGCTGCGCGGGACGCCCTCTCTGCCGGTCATCGTGCTCAGCGATTGGAAGACCGGCGCGGCCAAGGGCGCCGTCTATGGCTTCGTCTTCATGGCGCTGCTGCTGGTCGCGGGTATGGTCGTGACCTTCCCGCCGGCGCTCGGCCTTCTCGTCGCCGCAGGGCCGGTCGCGGGCGCGCTCATCGGCGCGGCGACATTCCCGCTCGTCCGCGCCATCGTCGAGAGCACGGATTCGACGCCGCCCTTCGCCGCCCGGCTGCGGCGCGAATATCGGCGGATCGCCAATCTCCCGCGTGGCGTCGTCGCCGGCGCGGCGGTGGGCTTCGCGCTTCTCTTCGGCCTGCCGCACGAAGACGGCGGCGCGCGCTTCCTCTTTGGCGCGGGGGCGGGTCTTCTCGCCTATGCCGGCGTCGACATGGGTTTGGATCTCTATGCTCTGCAGCAGAAGCGCCGCCAGCATCTCCGCAGCTGGCGCGTCTATGCGCTCGGCGCGTTGCTGGGCGGCCTCGTCGGCGGCGCCGTCGCCTGGTATCTAGACGCCGGCCAGCTCGAGACGATCGCCAAGAAATTCTTTGCCTATATCTCGCTGAGCTACGCCGCCGATGGGCGTCCAGTGGCCGATTACGTCATCCGGCCGCTCTTCTCCAAATGGGGCGCGACCAATCTCGGCTTCGTCGACGGCGGCGTGCGGCTGTTCTTCGACGAATCGCTCTCGGGCGTCATCCAATGGGTGTTCGCCGCGCCCTTGTTCTCGATCAATCTCTTCTTCCTGACGGCGCTCGTTCGCCGCAGCCTCGCGCCTTTGCGCCAGCTCGCGAGCTGGGAAGGCCTCGACATGCTGGTCGAGAACGCCGTGCGCGTCCTGCGCTGGGGTCTGTGGATGGCGCCGGTCATCTATTCCTTCCTGAAGGCGACGCCCGATCCGACTTGGTACAATCAGGACGGCCTCATCCGCACCGGCGTCGCCATATGGATGAATCACGCGCTGCCGGACCAGGATTTCCGCGCCTGGAGCCTCGACATCTTCACGGCTCTGCTCGCCTATGACGCGATCCGCGTGCTGATCTGGTTCGACCATATGGGTCTGCGCGTCGCGACCTTGGTGAACCTCTCCTTCGTCGGCGGCGACGTCGCCGACGAGAAGGCCGCGCGCTTCATCGGCAAGGCGCAGAAGAGCCGCGCGATACCGGAAGGCCTGCGCCGCTTCGCGACCTGGGCGCCGCTGCTGCTGCCTTTCTATATTCCGCGCGGCGCGGAATGGGATCAGGCCTGGGGCGCCGCCGAGCGCATGGCGCATCTCAGACCGCCGTCCTATTCCTATCTCATGGGCGGCTATATGGCCTATGCGGGCGTGCTCTCCATCGCGCTCGTCATTTTCCTGCTGATGCAGCTGGCCAAGGCCGGCAAGCTGCCGCTGGAAGGCATCACCGGCGCCGGCGGCGCGCCCGGCTCCAAGCCCTTCGAACTGACCAATGGCCTCGTCACCAGCCAATGGTTCGAGGACGGGCAGGGCGCGATGCGCGTCGAGGGCGTCGCCCGCGGCGGCCCGCCGATCGATCTCACCCGCCGGCCGGACGATCACGCGCATCCGCGCGGACGCTTTTTGTTCTTCCGCGAGGAGGGCCGCGATCTCTGGTCGCTCGGCTCCGCGCCGACCTGCGTTCGCTGCGAGAAGGTCTCGCTGGAGAGCGAGGGCTGCACTTTCCTCTATTTGCTGACTGAGCAGGGCGGTTTCGCCATAGAGGCGAAAATATCGCTCGCGCCGGACGAGGCGGTCGAGATCACGCGGCTTCGCCTCGTCGATCTCGAGCAGCGCCCACGCAAGATCACCCTCGCGACCTTGCGCGAATGGGTGCTGAACGAGACCGGCGTCGAGCAGCGCGACGCCGCCTACAACGCCATTCATATCGGCACATGGTTCGTCGGGGGGCTGAATGCGATCATCGCGCAGAACCGCCTGCTCAAGGGCGGCGCGCGCCGCGACGTCGACCGCCGCCTGTCGCCCGAGGTCGGCTTCCATGCGATCGGCGCCAGCGAGGGGACCCGGCTTCGCCTCATCGGCTATGAGGATGTGAAAGCGCGCTTCTACGGGCTCGGCGCCGCCGGCGCGCCCGACAGCCTCCAGGATGGCGATCAGCCGCGCGATCCGTCCGACGAAGGCCTGCTGTTCGGCTTCGAGCCGATCGCGAGCCTGCGCGCCGAGCTGGAAATTTCAGCGGGCGGCGCGGCGGAGATCGTCATCGTCGACGGCTGGGGGCGCGACATCGCTTCGGCGACGCGCATGATCGCCAAACACCTCGCGCGCGACTTCGATTTCGCGAGCGTGGAAACAGCGCTGGCGCGCAAGCGCGCGCTGCTGCATCCGCCGGCGCCGTCCGAGCATCGCTACGCTTTCGCCGAGGACGGCCGCAGCCTGACGCTACGTCCCGACACGCCGCGGCTCTACGCTCATGTGATCGCCAATGCGGTCGGGCAGGGCGCCGTGCTCGGCAATCACGGCGACATTTATTCCTTCCACGGCAATTCGCGGCTCAACAGCCTGACGCCCTTCCGCATGGGCGAAGGGCGCATGACGCCGGCCGGTCAGGCCATCTATGTCTACGACCTCGCCCGGCAGGACGCGCATTCGGCGACCTTCGCCCCGCTGCGGCGGCGCGACGCGGAGCATTCTGTCGAATATGGTCTCGGCTACGCGGTCTATCGGGCGAGCCGCGATGGTCTCGATCTCGAATTGACCGTCTTCGTCCCGCCCGACCAGCCGGTCGAAATCAAGCTGCTGCGCATCATCAACCGGCGCGATCACGAGCGCCTGCTGCAGATCACCCCGGCGATGGAGATCGTCCTCGCCGAGACGCCGAACGAAAGCCTGGGCCGCGTCGAGGCGGTCGCGGGCGAGAATGAGCGCGCGCTCTACTTCCGCAACCCGGACAATAATTTCGTCCAGGGCTGGGCCTTCGTCTCCACCTCGGTTCCGGCGGAATTCGCGGAGACCTCGCGGCGGCGCTTCCTCGGCCATGAGAGCCGCGATCCGGCGCTTCCCTATATGGTCGAGCACGGCCATCCAGACGCCGGCGCGCCGGAACATCAGCGCAAGGTCGCGAGCTTCTCCGGCGCGATCGATGTTCCTGCTCAGGGCGAATCTCTCGTCGTCGTCGCCATGGGGCAGACGCCGACGCTCGAAAGCTCCAAGATTCTCGCCGCCCTCGCCAGCGATCCGGCCTATGCCGCGCGCGCGCTGGAAGAGACCAAGCGCGATTGGGACCAACGTCTCGGCGTGCTGCGGGTGAAGACCAATCGGCCGGAGCTCGACCGGCTGGTCAATGATTGGCTGCCCTATCAGCTGCTCGTCTCGCGCCTGTGGGGCCGCTCCGGCCCGGCGCAGCGTTCGGGCGCGACCGGCTATCGCGACCAGTTGCAAGACGTGCTGCCGCTCATTCATCTCGCGCCGGATCTCGCCAGCGCGCAGATTTTGACGCACGCCGCGCATCAATTCATCGAGGGCGACGCGGTCAAATGGTGGCATGACGCGCCCGACGGCGGCTGCGGCATCGCCGACCGCACCCACGCCTCCGACCCGCATCTCTGGCTGCCCTATGTGACCGCCCGCTATGTGAAAGGCACGGGCGACGACGCCATTCTCGATGCGATCGAGCCCTTCCTCGAGGCGGAGCTCACCCCGCCCGACCGGGAAGGAAACGCCAGCGTCCCGCTGACCTCGCGCGACAAGGACAGCCTGCTCGGCCATTGCGCGCGGGCGATCGACTATTCGCTCGATCGTTTCGGCGCCCATGGCCTGCCGCTGATGGGCGCGGGCGATTGGGACGACGGCCTCAATCTGCTCGGCGCCGAGGGGCGCGGCGAGAGCGTCTGGGTCGGCTTCTTCCTGCATGGAATTCTCGTCGACATGGCGCCTCTGTTCGAGGCGCGCGGCGATGTGGCGCGCGCGACGCGCTATCGCGAGCGCGCCGAGGCGCTGCGCACTGCGCTCGACGCCTGTTGGCGCGGCGACCGCTTCCTGCGCGCCTATGCCGACGACGGACGCGAAGTGGCGCCGATGAGCGCGATGACCGCCTCCTGGCCGATCCTCTCCGGGGCCGTGGATTTTTCGCGCGGCAAGGAGGCGCTCGACGCCGCTCTGGCGCAGCTGGCGCGGCCCGACCGCATATTGCTGGTGACGCCTTTCTTCGACGAGAATTCCAGCCCCTATCCCGGCCGCAGCGCCGAATATCCGCCGGGCGTGCGCGAGAATGGCGGCCAATATTCGCATGGCGTCTCCTGGCTCGTCGATGCGCTGACGCGCCTCGCGCTGGACGCCGCCGATCGCGGCGACCGCGCCGAAGCCGATGCGCTGTTCGAGCGCGCATGGCGGGCCTGGTTCACCATCTCGCCGCTGTCGCGCCTCACAACTCCGGAGGCCGCGGACGTCTACGGTCTCGCGCCGCATCAGCAGCCGGCCGACGTCTATGAGGGCGAGGGCTATGACGGCCGCGGGGGCTGGAGCTGGTACACGGGCGCCGCGGCGCGCATGCTCTCGGCCGCCTATGGGCTGCTCGGAATAGAGATGATCGGCGGCGAGCTGCGCCTGCGCCCCGACGCCTTCGAGGCCAAGGGCGATCTGCAGCTCGAGAGCGTGAGCTGGCGCGGCGAGACATTCTCGGCCTGATGCGCAGCGGTTCACCATGAATCGGCGCCCGGGGCGGGCGCCGCTTGTGGACAAAGTGATTTCAATTTAGCTTTTATGAGCTCGATCTGCGACTTACGCGCGAGCATCATGCGGCGTTCCCTTTATGCGTTCATGGGCGCATTTCTGCTCCTGCGCTGTCGCTCTGTCGATTCTCCATTCGACGGCGTGCCGCGCCGGCGCGTTTCTGCAGAAGCCGGGCGAGGGGATCGTCATCCTCTCGACGAGCTTCGGCGACGCGCACAAGGCCTATGATTCCCGCGGCAAGCTCGTCGCCGCGCCCTCCTACGCCAAATTCGAGACGCAGGCCTATGTCGAATACGGCCTCATCGACGAGCTCACCGTCGTCGCCGAGTCGAGCTACATGCGCTTCCGCGGCTCCGACGGCTCGCGCCAGCTCGGGCAATTGCAGTTTCTGACCGCGGAGGCGCTCGCCGGGGCGCCGCTCTATCTGCCGCCGGGGCTCGGCGGCGGCCCGCGCTACGAGGGGCTCGGCGCCGGCTGGCTCGGCGGCAGGCTGCGTCTTCTCGAATGGGGCGCGACGGTCCTTTCCGTTCAAGCGAGCCTGCGGGCCGCGACGCCCGGCGCGCAGACCTATCTCGACATGAAGCGGCCGCTCCAGCAGGACGCGCGTCTGCAATTCGGCTGGCCGCTCGAAATCTTCGGCTTCTCCGGCTTCGGCGAGGCGCAATTGGGCTATCGCTCCTTTGGCCAGAGCGGCGACGAGCTGCGCGGCGAGATGACCTTCGGCCTGCGGCCGATCGAGGGCGTGCTGCTGCTCGCCCAGAGCTTCATCGCCTTTTCGCCCTGGAGCGGTTCGGCGCCTTTCATGTCATCGCAAAAGGCGCAGTTGAGCGCCGTCTGCGATGTGACGAAGGCGGTCGCCGTGCAGCTCGGCGTTCGCACGGCGCTGCGCGGCGTCAATGAATCCGCCGAGCGCGGCCTTCTCGGCGCCCTATGGTATAGGTTCTGAGACGGGCCGCTGGGGCGAGGGGAAGATGACGCGCTGTTTCGGACTCATTCTGGCCGGCGGGCAGGCGCGGCGCATGGGCGGCGTCGCCAAGCCGCTGATCGCGGTCGCCGGCGCGCCGATCCTCGAGCATGTCGTGCGCCGGCTCGCGCCGCAATGCGTGCGCCTCGCGCTCAACGCCAATGGCGATCCGGCGCGCTACGCCGCCTTCCATCTGCCGATCGTGCCGGACGAGGTGGAGGGTTTTGCTGGGCCGCTCGCCGGCGTGCTCGCCGGACTCGACCATGTCGCCGCGAACTTCCCGGATATTCCTCTCGTGCTGAGCGTTCCGGCGGATACGCCTTTCGTTCCGCTCGATCTCGCCCAGCGCCTCGCCGGCGCGCGCGCGGAGGCGAAAGCGGAGATCGCCGTCGCCAAATCCGGCGACCGTATTCATCACGCCGTCGCTCTCTGGCCGGTGGCGTTGCGCGAGGAGCTGCGCCATGCGCTGGTGAAGGAGGAACTGCGCAAGGTCTCGGGCTTCATCGAGCGCTACGCCAACACGCTCGTCGAATGGCCGGATGCGCCTTACGATCCCTTCTTCAACGTCAACCGGCCGGAGGATGTCGAGCAGGCCGAGCGCATCGCGGCGAGCCTCTAGATCCTTTCCAGACGTGGACGCGGTTCGGCGTCGGAAACGCGTCGAAACAAAAGACTCGAGACTCCGTCCTTCGCCTGGGCGCCGCGAGCAGGCCCCGCGCCCTCGTCACACGAACCCCGGATCGATCGTCCCCGTCCGCTCGAGCCAGCGCGGCGTCGGCAGATTCTGGCCGCGCAAAAACTCGAGATTATAGAGCTTGGACGCGTAGCGCGTGCCGAGATCGGCGAGGATGGTCACGATCGTATGGCCGGGCCCGAGCTCCTTGGCGAGGTGGATCGCCCCCGCCACATTGACGCCGGAGGAGCCGCCGAGCAGTAGACCTTCGTTCTCGGCGAGATCGAAGATGATCGGCAGCGCCTCCGTATCGGGAATTTGATAGGCGAGATCGATCGGCGCGCCCTCGAGATTGGCGGTGATGCGGCCTTGCCCGATGCCCTCGGTGATAGAGGAGCCCGAGGATTTCAGCTCGCCGCTCGTGTAATAGGAATAGAGCGCCGCGCCGAGCGGATCGGCGAGAGCGATCTTGACGGAGGGCTTGCGCTCCTTCAGCGCGATGCCGATGCCCGCGAGCGTGCCGCCCGTGCCCACCGCGCAGACGAAACCGTCGATCTCGCCGTCCGTGTCGGCGAAAATCTCCGGCCCGGTGCCGCGAATATGGGCGTCGCGATTGGCCACATTGTCGAATTGATTGGCCCAGATCGCCCCTTGCGGGCTCTCCTTGGCGAGACGCTCGGCGAGGCGGCCCGAGAGCTTCACATAATTATTGGGATTGGCGTAGGGAACCGCCGGCACCTCGACCAGCTGCGCGCCCTGCAGGCGCAGCGTGTCCTTCTTCTCCTGGCTCTGCGTCTCTGGGATCACGATAACGGTGCGGAAACCCAGCGCATTGGCGACCAGCGCGAGGCCGATGCCCGTATTGCCTGCCGTGCCCTCGACGATGGTGCCGCCCGGCTTCAGCGAGCCTTCGGCTATAGCGGCCTCGACGATGGAGAGCGCGGCGCGGTCCTTCACCGAGCCGCCCGGATTCATGAATTCCGCCTTGCCGAGAATGCGGCAGCCGGTCGCTTTCGACGCCGCCTTCAATTCGATGAGCGGTGTGTTGCCGATCGCTTCGATGACATTGGCGGCGAATTTCATGTCCGACCCGTCCTTTACGCGCGACAAATCCGCGCTAGCCGATAGAGTGTAGGGAAGCAAGGATTATTCCTATTCGCTTCCCGCCCGCCGCTCCAAGCGGAAAGTTGCCGCATGCGCGGCGCTCTCGCCGGGGGCGAGAATGCGCATGGACGGCTTCTCATGCAGATCGCCGTGAAAATCCTCCGGGTCTCCGTGTCCGGTCCAGGCCTCTATGCAGAGGAACGGAGCAGGGGGCCGCGACCATAGCGCGATATGAGGAAAATCCTCGAGCTCGACCGCCAGCGCGAGCCCGTCGCCATTGTCGTAAAGGAGACGGCGGCTCGCCGCGCCGAGAAAGCACAGCGCCTCGTGCTCAAGGAGCGCGGCGGACAGCGGAAGCCGATTTTCCTCCAGCGGGATGGCGCGCCGGCGCGCGGAGAACAGCCCGCCCGGCGCGATGATCGGGACTTGGCCGCTTTCGACCGCGTCAAAGTGGATCGCATGGGGCTTGGCCGAGCCGCCCAGCGGCCAGCGAAACCCCGGATGCAGGCCGACGGCGTAGGGCAGGGGCCGGGCGTCGCGATTGGAGGTCGTGAGCGACACGCGCAGCGCGCCCGGCCGTAGCGCGAAATGCGCCTCGAGGCGGAAGGCGAAGGGATAGAGCGCGCGGCTCGCCTCGTCCTCCTCGAGGACGAGGGAGACGGATTCCTTCGACTGCTCTTCGATGGTGAAGCGTTTTTGGCGCGCGAAACCGTGCAGGCCGAGCGGAAAACGAGCGCCGTCGACGCGAATTCCATCGCGCGTCCAGCCCACCACGGGGAACAAAAGCGGCGCGGTCTGCGGCCATACCTCTGCCTGCGGCTCCCAGACGAGATCGACTTCGCCGGCGCGCCAGGAGACCAGCTCGGCGCCGAGCGGCGAGATTTCGGCCATGTCGCTGGGGCCGGCCTGCAGGCGAATCATATCGGTCATGCGCCGATCGTAGCGAGCGCGACCCTGGCCGGGGAGGGCCCGCGCTGGCGCTGCGCCTTCTGCGGACGGTGAAGAACGTAAGAACCCGGTGGAGACGCGGCTCCGCCGCATTGACCCGCCGGACCCGCGCCGCGATGCTTTTCGGTAACGATTCGCTTTTTGCCGCCGGGCCTTGGATGCTGGATAAAATCGCCGGGAGCGACCGACCGCCCTTCCTCGGGGTCGAGCGCTCGATCGCCGGCCGCCCCTGGCGCGCCCGCTTGCGGCCGCATGAGGAGGCGCAGGCGGCCGCCATCGCCCAGATTCACGGATATGGCGACGCCCTCTCGCGCGTCTTGGCGGGGCGGGGCGTGACGCAGGAGACGGCGGCCGCCTTTCTCGATCCGACACTGCGCGCGCTCATGCCGGACCCGCTGCTGCTGCAGGACATGGACGCGGCGGTCGAGCGTCTGGCGCGGGCGGTCGAGACCGGCGAGCAGATCGCCGTTTTCGGCGATTATGACGTCGACGGCGCGACCTCTTCCGCGCTTTTCGTCGAATTTCTGGAGGCCGCCGGCTGCCCGCTCCCCTTCCTCCATATCCCCGACCGCATCCTCGAAGGCTATGGCCCCAATGCCGAAGCGATCGCGGAGCTGCAGGCGCGGGGCGCGAGCCTGCTGGTGACGCTCGATTGCGGGACGACGAGCCATGCCGCGCTCGCCTCCGGGCGCGCCTCGGGGCTCGACGTCATCGTCATCGACCATCATCAAGCGCCGGAGATCCTGCCGGACGCCATCGTCGTCAATCCCAATCGAGCCGACGATCTCTCCGGCCTCGGCCATCTCTGCGCGGCCGGAGTGGCCTTTCTCGCGCTCGCGGCGCTGGCCCGCGAGCTGCGCCGGCGCGGCCATTGGACCAGCGCGCGGCCGGAGCCGGATCTGCTCGCCGGCCTCGATCTCGTCGCCCTGGGGACGGTCGCCGATGTCGCGCGGCTGCAGGGCCTCAACCGCGCTTTTGTGGTGAAGGGCCTCGCCGTCATGCGGGGCCGGAGGCGGGTCGGCCTTTCGGCGCTGCTCGACGCGGCGCGCGTGGATGGGGCGCCGCGGGCCTATCATCTCGGCTTCGTCCTGGGGCCGCGCATAAACGCCGGCGGACGCATCGGCGATGCGGCGCTCGGCGCGCGCTTGCTGATGCTGCGCGATCCCATCGAGGCGGCCCGAATCGCCGCCGAGCTCGACCGGCTGAACGTCGAGCGCCAGGCTCTCGAGAAGGCCACGCTGGAGGAGGCGGAGGCCGAGGCGGATCGACAGCTCATGCGCTCCAATCGCCTCTCCTGCCTCGTCGTGGCCTCGGAGGGATGGCATCCGGGCATTGTCGGAATTGTCGCCTCGAGGCTCAAGGACAAGTTCAAGATCCCGGCCTTTGTCATTGCAAAGACTGGTGAAATTTGCTCAGGCTCAGGTAGAGGCTCGAGTGGCGTCGACCTCGGTCGAACGGTGCGGCTCGCTGTCGAGGAGGGCCTGCTCCAAAAGGGCGGCGGACACGCCATGGCGGCCGGCGTCACGCTTTCGAGCGAGCGGCTCGAGGCGTTCCGCGCCTTCATGAACGACGCGCTCCAAGAGGATGTCGAGCGCGCCCGCGACTCCGATGCGCTGCTCGTCGACGGCGCGCTGACGGCGCGCGGCGCCGGCGTCGAGCTCGCCCGCGAGCTCGAGCGGGCGGGACCGTTCGGCGCCGGCAATCCCGAGCCGCTCTTCGTCTATCCGGACCATCGCATTCTCGACGCGGCGATCGTCGGCGCGTCCCATGTGCGGGCGCGGATCCAGTCCGGCGACGGAACGCGGCTCGACGCCATCGCCTTTCGCGTGGTGGGAACGCCGATCGGCGATGCGCTGCTCGAGGGTCGCGGGCGGCGGCTGCATGTCGCTGCGCGACTGGGAATGAATGTGTTTCGCGGATCGGAGCGGGTGGAGACGCGCATCGTCGATCTCGCCGTCCCGGATCGCGAAACATGGTGAACGCCGCGCTACGCCGGGCGATTCCCGGGAGCCTGCGCGGCGACAAGGATCGGCCGCGTCGCATTTTGGTCGCAATCGCCCTTTCTCATGGCGAAGCTCGAGGATGCGGGAGAGGGAGCGCGAGGCGCGTTAACTCTCGAGTAATTCGGGCGCGAGACATTGAGGCGTGCGGTCGCGCCGATTTCGCGTGGTTGATCAGAGCGCGTCGCAAACGCGGTTCCGTGAGGCCCCGCGAGCGAAGCGACACCGTCCCCCATTTCGAGCGAATGCGCCCCTGACATGCGATCGAGATCAACACTGCCGAACTTTCGCAACTCCTTCGTGCTTCTGGGCCTCTGCGCGCTCGCGGGATGTTCTTCCGCTCCGCCCGCCGTCCACAAGATGGCGCGCTCGCAGGTCGATCCGCGCTATGGCGTGGCGCCGAGCCCGCGCGTTGTCGCGGATGGCGAGGAGGTGCCGCGCGGCGGCGGCTATTACATGGTGGGCAAGCCCTATCAGATCGCCGGCAAGACCTATTATCCGAGCGAGCGGTCCTATTCGGCTGTCGGCCTCGCCTCCTGGTACGGATCGGATTTCCACGGACGCAAGACGGCCAATGGCGAAGTGTTCGACAGCGCCTCGATCAGCGCCGCGCATCCGACCATGCCGCTGCCGAGCTATGCGCGCGTCACCAATCTGCGCAACCATCGCTCGATGATCGTGCGCGTCAATGATCGCGGCCCCTATCACGGCGGCCGCGTGATGGATGTCTCGCAGCGCGTCGCCGAGGCGCTCGATTTCCACCGAATCGGCACCGCGCGGGTGAAGGTCGACTATGTCGGCCACGCCGCGCTCGCGGGCTCCGACGACACCAAATTGTTCGCGACTCTGCGCGAGGACGGAAGGCCGGCGACGCTGCCGGGCGGCGCGCCGATCATGGTGGCGACCAATCTGCGCGAGACGCCGAGCCGCGTCGCCCGGCTCGAGCGCGCGGAAGAGACGCCGCAGCCGGAACGCGCGACCGCTTCCCGCGCCGAGGCGCGGGAGGATGAGGGCGTATCCCGCGCCGAAGCGCGCGAGGTCGAGAGCCCGCGCCGCTCCGAGGCGCGCGCCGCCGAGCGCGCCGCTGAGAAAGAGTCGATCTCGACCCTTCCGACGCCCGTTTCGGCCAAGGCCCTCGCTATGGCCAAGAGCGCGCCGCTTCCGCCCTCGCGGCCCTTCGACCTCGGGACGGCGTCGCCCCGCAGCGTCCGGCTGAGGCAAGCACTCAATTAACCTCGACGGCGCTCCCGCCGACCGAGCTCTGCGCGAGGCCGTTGCTTTCTGCGGCCCGACGCGCCACATTTTAGCGGAACTCATTGCGTGAGGCCGTCGACGCCCTCCGACGGCGTTTTGAACGAAGGCGAAAGACGCGTGCCTGTCTCCCTTCCCAAATTCCTCATCCGCCTCGGCAAAGTCCAACTCGGCATGGCCTTGGCGGCTTCCCTCGTCGCGCCGACGGCGGTCTTCGCCGAAGGCTTTCAGACCAGCGCGCCGCGCGCCATTCTCGTCGATGCGGGAACGCATACGGTGCTGCTCGAGAAGGGCGCCGACGAATATGTGACGCCCGCCTCCACGGTGAAGATCATGACGGCCGAGATCGTGTTCCACGAGATCGCCGAGGGACGGCTGAAGCTCGACGACGAGTTCATCGTCTCCGAGCATGCCTGGCGCGCCGGCGGCGCGCCGGCCGGCGGCTCGGCGATGTTCCTCGCCGTCAACAGCAAGGCGCGGGTCGAGGATCTGATCCGCGGCCTCGTGATCGACTCGGGCAATGACGCGGCCATCACTCTGGCGGAGGGCGTCGCGGGGTCCGAGGAGGCTTTCGTCGGCCGCATGAACAAGCGCGCCTCCGAGCTCGGCCTGACCAAATCGATCTTCGGCAATCCCTGGGGCCAGGCCGGGCCGGACCAGAAGGTGACGCCGCGCGAGATGGTCCAGCTCGCGTCGCACGTCATCAAGACCTATCCGGACCTCTATCGCTATTTCGGCGAGAAGGAGTTCACCTGGAACAAGATCCGCCAGCAGAACCGCAATCCGCTGCTCACCATGAGCATTGGCGCGGATGGGCTGAAGACCGGCAATATCGACGATTCCGGCTTTGGCATGGTCGGCTCGGCGGTGCAGGACGATCGGCGCCTCATCGTCGCCGTCTATGGGCTGCATACGGCCAAGGATCGGGCCGAAGAGGCGCGCAAGCTGCTGCAATGGGGTTTCCGCAATTTCGAGGAGAAGTCGCTGTTCAAGGCCAATGAGAGCGTCGGTTCGGCGCAGGTCTATGGCGGAACCGCCGGCTCCGTGCCGCTGAGTGCGCCGAGCGACATCAAGGTGCTGCTGCAGCGTGGCGGCTCGGAGAAGCTCACCGGCAAGATCGTCTATGAGGGGCCGCTGATCGCGCCGATCGAGGCGGGGACCAAGGTCGCCAAGCTCGAGATCCGCCGCGGCTCGACCGTCGTGCTCGAGCAGCCGCTCGAAGCCGCCGAGACGGTCGAGAAAGGCTCGCTCCCGAGCCGCGCCTTCGACGCGGCCTATGAATATGCGGCCGGCGCCATTCACAATAAACTGTCGAAGAAACAATGAGCGCAGAGCCGCCGCTCGGCCCGGCGCGTGGGCAGGACAAGGGCCGGGCCGGCAAGTTCATCACGCTCGAAGGCGGCGAAGGGGCCGGCAAGTCGACGCAGATGCGCCGCTTGCAGGAACGCCTCGCGCAAAAGGGCGTCGAGGCGATCGCGACGCGCGAGCCCGGCGGCTCGCCACATGCCGAAGTGCTGCGCGAAGCGCTGCTCGGCGGCAAGGCGGCTTCGCTCGGCCCGCTCGGCGAGGCGATCTTGTTCTCGGCGGCGCGCATCGATCATCTCGACCGGCTGATCAAGCCGGCGCTCGCCCGCGGTGCCTGGGTGATCTGCGACCGTTTCGCCGATTCCACTCGGGCGTATCAGGGCGCGCGCGGCGGGGTCGATCCGCGGCTCATCGCTCTGCTCGAGCGCGTCGCGCTGATGGGCTCCGTCCCGGATTTGACCATTATTCTCGATCTTCCGCCCGAGATCGGCCTCGAGCGCGCGCATCGACGCCGCGCGCCGGACGAGGCCGCCGACCGTTTCGAGCGCGAGGGGCTGGAGTTCCACAAGGGGCTGCGCCAGGCCTATCTCGACATAGCCGCCGGCGAGCCCGGCCGCTGCTGTGTCGTCGACGCGCTGGCGCCGGAGCAGGAAGTGTCCGAGGCGATCTGGCACATTGTCGAAGCCCGCTTCTTTCGGCCCGAGATCGTCATTCCTCTGCAGAGCGTGATCGCGTGAAGCGCGACGTAGAGGCCCCGCCGGAGAGCGACCGTTTCGCCGACGCGCCGCATCCGCGCGAGACCCATGCGCTGTTCGGCCATGTGGCCGCCGAGAGCGAATTCCTCGACGCCTTTCGGCGCGGCAAGCTGCCCCAAGCCATTCTCATCGGCGGGCCGGAGGGAATCGGAAAGGCGACGCTCGCCTGGCGCCTCGCGCGATTTCTGCTCGCTTATCCCGATCCGTCCGCGCCGGAGGCGGCGCGCGCGCAATCGCTTTTCGTCGCCGAGGCGACCGCCGTCAGCCGGCGCATAGCGGCGCTGGCGCTGCCCGACCTCTTCCTGCTGCGCCGCGAGTGGAACGAGAAGACCAAGAAGCATTTCACGGAAATCCGCATCGAGGATGTGCGGCGGCTGATTCATCTCTTCCATCAGAGCTCGGGCGAGGGCGGCTGGCGCGTCGCCATCGTGGATTGCGTCGACGATCTCAACCGCTCCAGCGCCAACGCGCTGCTGAAGCTCATAGAGGAGCCGCCGGAGCGCTCGCTGTTCCTGCTCGTCGCGCATCAGCCGGGCCGCGTGCTGCCGACGATCCGCTCGCGCTGCCGCAAGCTGACGCTCGCGCCGCTCGCCGAGCCCGATGTCGTCGCCGCGATCCGCGCGCTCGGCGCGCCATGGGGAGAGCTGCCGGAGCAAACGCTCGCCGGCGCGGCCGCGGGGGCGGAAGGCTCCGTCCGCGAGGCTTTGCGCCTGCTGGATGGCGACGGCGTCGCCTTCGACGCGGCGCTGCGGGCGATGTTCGCGCGCCTGCCGCAAGTGGATTGGCTCGCCGTGCATTCGCTCGCGGATCGGCTCGCCGGGCGCGATAATGAGCACGCTTATGAGACTTTCATGAGCGGGCTCTATCGCTTCCTCGACCGCATAGTGCGGGCGAAGGCGGGCGAGGGCGCGAGCGCGGCGAGCCTCGCTCCTTACGCACGCGCCTGGGAGCGCATCACGGAGGCGGCGCGCGACACGGAAGTCTTCAATTTCGACAAGAGAGCGCTCATTCTGTCGATCTTCGCCGATCTCGAAGAAGCGGCGAGTCGATAGAGGCTTCCTTGGACGACATTCCGATTTCGAAAGGTTTTCCGCCGATTTCCCGCGCCGACGCCCGCGTGCTGATCCTCGGCTCGCTGCCCGGGCAGGTCTCGCTCGCGCGCGTCCAATATTACGCCCAGCCGCGCAACGCTTTCTGGCCGATCATGGGGCGGCTCTTCGGCGCCGCGCCGGAGCTTCCCTATGAGGAACGGCTCGAGCGGCTGATGGCGCGGGGCGTCGCGCTGTGGGACGTCTGCGCCGAGGGACGGCGGCCGGGCAGTCTCGACCAGAAAATCGACGTCGCCAGCGTCGAGACGAATGATTTCGCCGGTTTTCTCGTGGCTCACGCCCAGATCGGGCTGATCTGCCTCAACGGCGCCAAGGCCGGCGATCTGTTCCGCCGCAAGGTCGCGCCGACGCTTGGCTCATCGGCGCCGCGCAGCATCGTGCTCCCATCCACGAGCCCGGCGCATGCGGCGATGCCTTTCGAACGCAAGCTCGAACATTGGCGGGACGCGCTCGCGGAGTTATGAGAATTCGATGACGAAAGCGGAGCCGAAATTCCGGCCGGTCGAAAAGCTGCCGAGCGCTTTCCTGCGTTTCTGGGGGGCTGGCGGAGTCGTTGGCTTCTTGATCTTCGACGACGCCCGAGGCGATGAGGCTTGGATGCTCGAGGCCATTGCGACAGTCATTCCCGACGTCGACCGGGAAAAGCTCGCCGAGCTACACTATCGCCAAATCGGCGACCGAGAGTTTTACGGGGAATGGTATGATTCCGAGACCGATTCCCTCGTCAAACGGGGCTGGTTCCACACGCGCGATGGCCGCAAGCTGGTCGACCCGAAGTTTCGGGATCTCGATGGCGCCGCGCTCGCAGGGGGCGGAGGCCCGATACCAGAGGTGGGAGCGGGAGGACAATTCGCCTACGCCTTTTCGTCGCCGCCCTACGGCCTGCACGCGAAGCCGAGCGAAATACAGGAGATGTTCGTCGCCATCCGGGACTTCATCCTGCCGCCGGGCCTCGACCACGAAATTTTCGACTGGAGTTCCCCGAAGCTGGCGGAGGCGGCGAAACTTTTCGAACGTGGCCTCGACTGGTGGGGCGTCTTCCTTTTCGCCGTTCATGTCCCCGCTCAGCAGCGGCTGACGCTGATCGTGGCCTCGACGTCGGATTGAAGCGCTCGGAGCGGCGTAGGGAAATCTGCTGCGCTGCACGCCTGCCGCTTCCCCGCCGCGGCAAAGCGCGCTAGACCCTTGGCCCATGGCTGAACGTCCGACCTTCATGATCACTACCGCCATTCCTTACGCGAATGGCGCCCCGCATATCGGTCACGCCTATGAGCGTATCGCGACCGACGCTTTCGCGCGCTTCAAGCGGCTCGACGGCTTCGACGTGCTGTTCGTGACCGGAATGGACGAGCACGGCCAGAAGATGCAACGCACCGCCGAGCGCGAGGGGCTGACCCCGCAGCAGCTCGCCGACCGCACCGCCGGCCAGTTCCAGGCCATGGGCGAGACGCTGAACGCTCTCGCCGACGATGTCGTGCGCACGACGCAGCCGCGCCACGCGGAGGCGGCGCTCGAGATCTGGAAGCGCATGGAGGCGGCTGGCGATATCTACCTCGCCAAATATTCCGGCTGGTATTCGGTGCGCGACGAGGCTTATTACGACGAAGGCGAGATCACCGAGGTCGAGGGCAAGAAGCTCGCGCCCACGGGCACGCCGGTCGAATGGGTGGAGGAGGAGAGCTGGTTCTTCAAGCTCTCGGCCTATCAGGAGAAGCTGCTCGCTCTCTATGAGGCGCATCCGGATTTCATCACGCCGGAGAAATACAGAAACGAGATCGTCTCTTTCGTGAAGCGCGGCCTCACTGATCTCTCGATCAGCCGCACCACTTTCGACTGGGGCGTTCCGGTCCCGCCGAAGCCGCAGACCAATGCGCCGCATGTGATGTATGTGTGGGTGGACGCGCTCACCAATTACATCACAGCGACGGGCTTTCTGACCGGGGAGGGGGATCGCGCCCGCTTCTGGCCGGCGAACGCCCATGTCATCGGCAAGGACATCACGCGTTTCCATGCGGTCTATTGGCCGGCCTTTCTGATGTCGGCCGGGCTGCCGTTGCCCAAGCAGATCGTCGTGCATGGCTTTTTGTTCAGCCGCGGCGAGAAAATGTCGAAATCCGTCGGCAATGTCATCGATCCGATTGATCTCGCGCAGCGCTATGGCGTCGATCAGCTACGCTATTTCTTCCTGCGCGAGGCGCCCTTCGGCCAGGATGGCAGCTATTCGCATGAGGCGATCGTCAATCGCATCAATGCCGATCTCGCCAATGACCTCGGCAATCTGGCGCAGCGCTCGCTGTCGATGATCGCCAAGAATTGCGGCGGCGCCGTCCCGACGCCGGGCGAATTGACCGAGGCCGACCGCGCGCTGCTCGCCGACGCCTCGGCCGCGCTCGGCAAGGCGCGCGAGGCGATGGACGCCTATGCGCCGCATCTGGCGCTGGCGGAGCTGTTCGGCGTCGTGGGGGACGCCAATCGCTATTTCGCCGGCGAGGAGCCCTGGGCCAAGAAGAAGACCGATCCGAAGCGCATGGAGACCATTCTCTATGTGACGGCGGAGACGCTGCGGCGGCTGGCCATCCCGCTGCAGCCTTTCATTCCGGCCGCGGCCTCCAGCTTGCTTGGGCTGCTCGGCGTTGCGGACGACGCGCGCGATTTCGCCCATGCGGGCGAGGCGCAAGCGCTCGCGCCCGGCGCGCCGCTGCCGGCGCCTGCTCCCGTCTTTCCGCGTTATGTGGAGGAAGGCGAAGCGGCCGGCGGGAAGAGCTGAAACGGAGACGATCTTGGGCATGCTGCAAGGGAGCCGGCTTCGAGCGGCGGCGGCGATCGCCGCCATCCTCTATGCGGGCGCCCTGCATGCCGAAGGCTGGCGCAGCTATCGCAACGCGCGTTTCGGGACGACGGCCGATGTGCCGAAGGATTGGACCATGCGCGAGGCGCCGGAGAATGACGACGGACGCGTCTTCGCCTCGCCGGACAAAAGGTCGGAAATCATCGTCTATGGCGGTTTTCGGATCTTCCAGAAGGAGCAGGAGCTCGCCGAGCGCCTCGCGCCCGGCGAGGGCGAGACCGTCACCTACAAACGGCAGGGCAAAGACTGGCTCGCGGTCTCCGGGACGAAGGGCGACCGCATCTTCTATCGAAAATCGCTGCTGTCCTGCCACGGAACGATCTGGAACAGTGTGGCGATCGATTATCCCGCGGCCGAGAAGAAGAAATTCGATGCGCTGGTGACGCGAGTCGCGCGTTCGCTCCGCCCGGGACGGGCCGAGGGACTGGTGACCGATTGCCCCTGACGAGGCGAATAGAGAATGCTGATCGACACACATTGCCATCTCGACTTTCCCGATTTCGCTCCGGAGCAGGAGGAGGTCGTCGCCCGCGCTCGGGCCCAGGGCGTCGCGCGTTTCGTCACCATCTCGACCCATGTCGAGAAATTCGACGCGATCCGCGCTATCGCCGAGCGCTATGAGGATGTGTTTTGCACTGTCGGCACGCATCCCAACCACGCGCATGAGGAGCGCGAGGCGAGCGCGGCCGAGCTCGTCGCGCTGGCGCGCCACGAGAAATGTGTCGGCATTGGCGAGGCGGGGCTCGACTATCACTATGACAAGGCCCCACGCGAGCTGGCGCATCGCGTCTTCCGCGCCCATATCGCCGCCGCGCGCGAGAGCGGGCTGCCGCTCGTCATCCACTCGCGCGACGCCGACGCCGATTGCGCCGCCATTTTGCGCGAGGAAATGGGGAAGGGGGCTTTCAAGGCCCTGCTCCATTGCTTCACCAGCTCGCGCGCTCTGGCCGAGACGGCCGTGGAGCTCGGGCTCTACATCTCCTTTTCGGGCGTTGTGACATTCAAAAACTCGGGCGAATTGCGCGAGATCGCCCGCGATGTGCCGCTCGAGCGGCTCTTGGTCGAGACCGACGCGCCCTTCCTCGCCCCCGTCCCGCATCGCGGCAAGCGCAATGAGCCGGCCTATGTCGCCGACACGGCGCGCACGTTGGCCGAGGCCAAAGGCGTCTCCTTCGAGGAGATGGCGGCGCGGACGACGGCCAATGCGCTGGCGCTCTTCTCCAAAATGACGCCGATCGAAGAGAGTCGCGAACGGCGGGCGGCGGAATGAGCCTGACGATCACCATATTGGGCTGCGGCTCCTCGGGCGGCGTGCCGCGCGTCGGCCAAGGCTGGGGCGCCTGTGATCCGACCAATCCGAAGAACCGCCGTCGCCGCTGCTCGATCCTGGCGACGCGGACGGACGGGGCCGCACGAACCAATATGCTGATCGACACATCGCCCGATCTGCGCGAGCAATTGATCGACGCGAAGGTCGACCATCTCGACGCGATTCTCTTCACCCATCCGCACGCCGACCATACCCATGGCGTCGACGATGTGCGCGGCCTCGTCCTGGAGAGCGGCCGGCGGATTCCGGCCTATCTGGACGAGCCGACGGCGAAAATGCTGACCGATCGCTTCGACTATATCTTCAAGACGCCGCCCGGCAGCTATTATCCGCCGCTGCTGGACGAGCATCGCATCCATCTCGGTCGCGAAGTGATGATCGAAGGGCCCGGTGGAGCGATCGAGGCCATGCCGTTCCGGCTCGACCATGGCGATATGGACGCTCTGGGCTTTCGCATCGGCGGCCTGGCCTATACGCCGGACCTCAATTCCGTGCCCCAGGAGAGCTTCCGCCATCTCGAGGGGCTCGACGTCTGGATCATCGACGCTTTGCGCCACAAGCGCCACGGCACGCATCTTTCCGTCGGCGAGGCGCTGGAATGGGTCGCCCATTTCAAGCCGCGCCGCGCGATTCTGACCGATCTGCACGTCGATCTCGATTACGAGACGCTCAAAGCGACGCTGCCGGACAATGTGACGCCGGCCTTCGACGGAATGCGGATCGAGCTGGCCTGAGCCGATCTCTTCATTATCCATGACCGCAGCGGCTCGAACCGCGCCGATTTGGCGCGTGCTAGAATGTTTCCAGCCGAAGTCGCCGCCAGTTCGGCGTTGGAAACGCGGCAGAACAAAAGCCTCGCGGCTGCGCCGACCAGACGCAGCCGCCGAACCGACCGCTTCCACCCCTCCGCGGAATGGATTTTAGGTTCCATAATATCGATTATGCGAATCTCTGGTTTCGTAACCTCCTTGTATTTCCGGTGATTTGCCTTGTCGACACTTTGTCGACGCCCCTCCCTCTCCTCCTGTGTTCCGGGGACAATGAGCGGCGGGCACAGCGACGACAAATGTGTCCGCTGCCGCGCTCGCGCCACTTTTCAGGCCTTCGATCAAGGGGTTCAGTCCGCGTGATTCGTCGCGCGGCGAATAGCGGCCCGTGGTTTTTTCGACTTGGCTGGCAAATTCATCTAGCCAGAACGGGCCGTTTCCTGGTAAAAAGGCGATTGCGCGGGACTATATGGCATTCAACTGGCACACTTACGAACGCACCGGAACCGGCTCTCCGCGAGACGCCGGCGGACGCGCGCGTCGTGGCGCTTTTGCGCCCGGCGAGAGGCCGTGCATGTGGCTATAGCGGTCTTTTGGCGGATGGCGGAGACGAGTACTAAGACATGAGCAGCAAAGGTCGAGACTTCCGGGGACCCAGAAAACGTGGGTTCGACGACGACCCCCCGTACGGCTATGATAGCCCGCGGCCGAGCCGGCCGCCGCGGTCGCCATTCGGCGGAGGTGGTGGATTTTCCGATTCGCCGCCCCCGTCTTCGAACGAGCCCGCGATCGACGCGGTCGTGAAATGGTTCAAGCCCGACAAAGGCTTCGGCTTCGTCGAGCTCGGCAATGGCACGGGCGACGCGTTCCTGCATATCGGCGCGGTTCAGGCGGCTGGCTTCGACGCCTTGCCGCCCGGCGCGAAGCTGAAGGTTCAGGTCGCCAGCTCGGTCAAGGGCCAGCAGGTGTCGCGCGTGCTCGAGGTCGATCTTTCGACCGCGACCGCCGAGCGCCCGCGCAGCAGCAGTGGCGGCGGCAGTGGCGGCTTCGACCGGCCTCCGCGTCGCCAGGCTCCTGATCCGTCGACGGCCGTGCCGGTCTCCGGCAAGGTCAAATGGTTCGACGAGACCAAGGGCTTCGGCTTCGTGCAGTCGAACGACGGCGGCAAGGACGTCTTCGTCCACATCTCGATCCTCGGTCCTTCCGGCGTCAATCATCTCGCCGAAGGTCAGCCCGTGACGATGCAGGTCGTCGACACGGCAAAGGGTCGCGAAGCTCTGTCGATCACGCTCGACTGACGTGCACGCTCGACTGACGCGCTGAAAATGCGAGCCGCAAGTCGCTTCCGACTTGCGGCGACGCGCGCCTGCCGGCAGCGACAATCTCGGCCTCGGATGCGCCTCGACCTTTGATGCGTATTGTCGGGTCCGAGGCGCTGTCGTTTGCAAGGCGTAATTCGGCCCCGGACCCTCGGATCGACTGCGGAGGGCGGTAGACCAAGGGCGCAGTCGAGATCCGGCCCTGATGCTAGAGCAAAGCTCCTCGAATTCCTCGCCTTTTTTCGCGCGCCCCGCTGCGTCAAAACAACGCGCCGCTCGCGCTTTCGACCGTCTGCGCTCGTCGTCCGAGGCCCGGTCCGAGGCGCGTCGATGACGCAGGATCGCGTCGCGCGCCTCCTCGGCATAATGGCGGCCCTGCGCGCGCCCGGGACCGGCTGCCCATGGGACCTCGAGCAGGATTTCGCCAGCATCGCCCCCTATACGCTCGAAGAAGCCTATGAGGTCGTCGATGCGATCGAGCGCGGCGATCTCGGCGATCTCAGAGAGGAGCTCGGCGATCTGCTGCTGCAGGTCGTCTTCCACGCCCGGCTGGCCGAGGAGAGTGGGGCTTTCGCCTTCGCCGACGTCGTCGAAGCGATCTCGGACAAGCTCATCCGCCGCCATCCGCATGTGTTCGGCGACGAGACGGCTGCATCTGCCGCGGACGTCGCCGTTCAATGGGCGACGATCAAGGCGCAGGAAAAGCAGCTCCGCGCCGAGCGGCGCGGCATAGAGGAGACGAAAGGCCTCCTGGACGGGGTTCCGCCCGCCCTGCCCGCTCTGACGCGCGCGGTCAAATTGCAGGAGAAGGCCGGCAAGGTCGGTTTCGACTGGGCCGATGCGCGGCTCGTGCTGGATAAAATTCGCGAGGAGACGCTGGAGGTCGAAGCCGAGCTCGGCGCGGACGGCGCGCCTCACTCACCCGCTGTCGCCGAGGAGATCGGCGATCTTCTCTTCGCGGTCGCCAATCTCGCCCGCCATGTCGGCGCTGATCCCGAGCAGGCGCTACGCGGCGCCAACGCCAAATTCGAGCGGCGCTTCGGCTTCATCGAGCGCGCGCTCGCGGAAAAGGGAACGAGCCCGAAGGAGTCGACGCTCGACGAGATGGAAGCGCTGTGGCAGGCGGCGAAAGCCGCCGAGCGCGCCTGAGCCGAGCTAGAGCGCTTTCCGATCGAACGGAATCGTTCGATCGATCAGAATTCGCTCCAACGAAAGAAAGCTAGATCTCCTTGTTCGGTCGTGTTTTCTTCACGCGAACCGGTTCCCACTTCGCTCGAAAACACTCTAGCGCCGCCCCTCCCAACCCCAAGCCAGCACGATCGCTCCGAGCAGCGCCGCAAGGCCCCACAGGCCGATCGCCAGCGGCGCGATCTCGACGCCCTTCAGCGCGCTCGCGCCGGTGCGTTTCACGCCAATGTAATCGGCGCCGCCGAACACCGACGCCTCGCGCATCTCGACGATGCGCGGCAGGGTGATCGCGCCACTCGCGTCCTTCGACAAACGTCGCACCGTCCCGCCTGTCGCCTCGCTGAGCGGACGCAGCTTCTCCGTGGTCGAGACCACCTCGCGAAACTCGCGCGGATTTTCCGGGCCGACATTGACCAGCGCCGTCAGCTCGCCGCTCTGGAAGCGATAGAGCCCCATCTCCTTCGCCGCATGATGCGCGCGCGAGAGCCCCGGCTCGGCGGGCGCGAGCGCGATCGGCGATGTCGCGCCGGAGGGCGTCGTCATCGTCACCGGCGCGGCGTCCTCCTTCAGGCTCTGGCGCTCGATCGCTATGTCGTGGCCATGGGCGCTCGCGCGCAGCGCCTCCTCCTCGAGATCGGGCTCCTTCATCAGCCAATGGGCGAGACGGCGCATCAGATCGACATGCGGGCCGCCGCCCTCATAGCCGCGCGCCCATAGCCACATTTGATCGGTGAGCAGAGCCGCCACGCGCCCCTTGCCCTCGCGTGAGAGCACGAGCAGCGGCTTGTCATTGGCGCCGGTGAGGATGGAATTGCCCTTCACCACTTCGGTGTCGACCTGGCGAAACCATTCGCCCCAGGCGGGCGGGTCGCTCTTCGAGCCCTCGAGCCCGCGCGTGACGGGATGCTTCTCGCCCTCTTTGCTCACCTTCGCGCGAAAGGCGCGCTCATAGAGCGAGCCGTCCGGCCGCGCCGGGATGATGCTCTCGAGCGGCGAGTAATAGAGCCCCTGCACAGTGGCGAAATCCGGCCCCGTCGCGACCAGGAAGGCGCCGCCATTGTCGACGTAACGCAGGATATTGTCGAAATAGACCGAAGGCAGGATCGTCTGGCTCGAATAGCGGTCGAAGACGATGAGGTCGAATTCGTTGATCTTGCGGCCGAAGAGATCCGCCGTCGGAAAGGCGATCAGCGACAGCTCGTGCGGCGGCGTGCCGTCGAGCTTCTCCGGCGGCCGCAGAATGGTGAAATGCACGAGATCGACATTGGCGTCGGAGCGCAGAAGATTGCGCCAGCTGCGCTCGCCCGGATGCGGCTCGCCGGAAACGAGCAGAACTCTCAGCTTGTCGCGCACGCCCTCTATGGTGACGACGGCCTTGTTGTTGACCGCGGTCAGTTCGCCCGGCAGCGTCGGGACTTCGAGCTCGACGACATTGGAGCCGCCATGCTCCACGCGCACGGGAATTTCGACGATCTCGCCGGCGCGCGCGATTATGGGCGCGAGCGCTTGTCCGTCGCGGCGCGTCTCTATGACGACCGGCTCGGTCCCGCCGACATTGCTGTCGACGACGCGCGCGCGAATGGTCTGGTCTTTGCCGACAATGCCGAAGCGCGGCGCCTCGACGAGCTCGAGTCGGCGGTCGCGCTCGCCCGCGTGGCCAGTGACCAGCACATGCAGCGGCGCCTTGAAGCCGAGCGCGGCGGCGTTCGCTGGAATGTCGTGAACGATTCCGTCCGTCACCATTATCGCGGCGCCGATGCGCTCGCGCGGGACGTCCTTCAGCGCTTCGTCGAGCGCCTGGAACAATTTCGTTCCGTCCGACTCGCCGCCGGAACGCGCGGCGTCGATGAAGCGCGGCTCTATGTCGCCGAGCTTTTGCAGCGCCGGCTCCAGCGCCGCTCGCGCGGCATCGGTCTGCGCCATGCGCTCGCCGAAGCTCTGGCTCTCGCTGCGGTCGAGCACGATCGGCACGATCGTCTGCAGAGGCTCGCGCCGCTCGCGCAGCAGCGAAGGGTCGGTGAGCGCCAGCAGAACAAGCGCCAAAGTCGCGAGGCGCAGAGGCGCGCCGCGGCCGCCGGCGCGCAGCGACAGCAGCGCGACGACCAATCCCGCGACGGCGAGCGCGGCGAGCGCCGGCCAGGGCAGCAATGGCGTGAATGTGAAGGAAAGCTCGCTCATTGGCCGAGCCGCTCCAAAAGATCGCGGACATGGACCTGATCGGATTTGTAATTGCCGGTCAGCGTGTACATCACGAGATTGACGCCGCCGCGGATGGCGAGCTCGCGCTGGCGCGCGCCGCCCGGCGTCAGCGTGTAGAGCGGCTGGCCGCTGCGGTCGGCCGCCCAGGCGCCGGCGAGATCATTGGAGGTGATGACGACAGAAGAGACGCTGTCGGTCGCGCGCACCGGCCGCGCCGGATCGTCCTTGCTCTCTGGCGGCAGCGCCTCGACCCAGGTCTTGCCGTTGATCGTGCGGCCAAAGAAGCCATCGATCAGATAGAAGGTCTTGGTGATGACGTGATCGCGCGGCGCGACCTCGAGCGGGGGAATGTCGAGATTGCGCGTCAGATCGCGCAGCCATTGCGTCTCGGGAGTCGGCGGTCCGCCCTCATGCGCGGTGAGCGCGTCGCGCGTGTCGAAGACGATGGTGCCACCCTGTTTGAGATAGACGCCGATCTTGGCGATCGCCTGCGTCGTGGGCAGCGGCGCGGCGCCCACGATCGGCCAATAGAGCATGGGATAGAAGGCTAATTCGTCGCGCGTGGGATCGACGCCGACGGGCGCGCCGGGCGCGAAAGAGGTGCGCTGGTTCAGCGCGCGCGACAAGGCCTCGAGGCCGAGCTTGCTGGTCTCGTCGACGCGCGCGTCGCCGGAGAGGACATAGGCGAGCCGCGTCGTCAGCGCCGCCTCACGGTCGCGCGCCGAGGCGGCGGAGGGCGCGTCCTTGGCGCGCGCGCCCTCGGGCGTTCCGCCGAGAACAGCCAGAGCGCAGAGCGCGCCGATCGCAATCGGCGCGACGCGGCGCAAGGCGCCGGACATGACGAGCAGGATCAGCCAGTCGGCGAGCAAAGCGAGGAAGACGAGCGCCAGCAGCCAAGGGCGCAGATCGATCGGCGCGCCGGCGTGCAACGCCGAGACCGAAAGCCCCTGCCCGGCAAAATCGAAGCTGCGCAATTCATCGCCGGGACGCAGAGGCTGCACGGCGACGGGCGCATCGGCGACGCCATAGAAGCCCGGCGGATGATCGCGATTGGCGCCGCCGTCATAATCGCCGGCGATCGGCCGGGCGGAGGGCGGCGGCGCGCCCATGCGGCCGCGCCCGTCCAGAGTGACGAGCGGCGCCAGCGCCGGCGCGTCGCTGTGGGCGCCATCTTCGGCGCGGCGCGCGGCGGCCTCGCCGCTCTCGGCGGCGATCCGATGCAGCATGTCGATGAAGAGGCCGGAGATCGGAAGGTTCGACCAGGCGGCGTCGGCGCTCACATGGAATAGCACGATGAGCCCCTTGCCACGCCGCTCGGCGGTGACGAGCGGCGTGCCGTCGGTGAGCGCCGCCCAGGTCTTGGCCGGCAGGCCGGGCTCGGGCTCGGCGAGCACTTGCCGCGTCACTGTCACCTCGTCGGGAACCGCGAGGCCATAGAAGGGGCTCGAGGGATCGAATGGCGCGAGCTTCTTCGGCGTGTCCCAGGACATGGCGCCGCCGAGCACGCGGCCGTTGCGTCGCAGCCGCACCGGAGTGAGATCGTCGCCGCCATTGGCGAGGCGCGCCCCGGCGAAACGCAGCAGCACGCCGCCCTCCTCCACGAAACGGATCAGCGCCTCATGCGCGCCCTGCGGCAGCACGCCGATATCGGCGAGCGCGACGATATTGGGCTGCTCGGCGATGAGACCCGGCAGCGGATCGGCGGCGCCGGGGCGCGGCTCGCGCACCTCGGCGAAAGGCGCGAAGGCCTTTTGCAGATAATATTGCGGCTCCAGCAGAGGCTGCGCGAGATCGGCGCTCGCGCCGCTCAGCACGGCGACGCGGCGCACTTTGGAGCGCCCGTCGAGCAGCGCTACGGCGCCGGCCGAGGCCTCGCCGTCGATGCGCAGGAGCGCCGCTTCATTGCGCAATTCGATCGGCAGATCGAAACGCGCTTTGGCTTTTTGCCCGGCGCCGAAATCGAAGCGCGTCTGCGCCAGCACGCGGCCCTGCTGGTCATAGGCGGAGACCGATCCGGCGGCCGCCGCCTCGAGGGATGCGCGCGCAATGTCCACCTCGAGGCCGCCCGCCGTGTTCTGCGGCGATGAAAGCGCGCGCGGCGCATGATCGCTGGCGAGAATCCGAATTTCCGCGCCGCCGGCGGCGGCGGTCTGCAGAGCCTTCGCGAAACCGGGCGCCCCGCCCTGCTCCAGCCCGTCGGCGATCCAGATCACGCGCGCGCGGGGATGCGCGGCGGCGAATTCGCCGAGCCGCGCGGTCGCGGCGGCGCGGTCTACGACATAGGGCTGCGGCGCGAGCGCGCGCAGGCGCTCGTCGATCTTGCCGCCGTCCTCGAGCGCGGGCGCGGCCTCGGCGTCCGACATGGGCAGGACCGCGATCGTCGCGCCGGAGCGCGCCGCATCGGCGGCGATGGCGCGCGCCGCCTCGAGGCGGGCGTCGAAATCCGGCGCCGCGGGCCAGCCGTCGTCGATGGCGATCAACAGCGGCGCGCCGGAGAAGGAGGCCGTCGCCGCCGGCGTGACGGCCGGGCCGGCCATCGCCAGCACGGCGAGGCCGGCGAGCGCGAGGCGCAGCGCCAAGAGCCACCAGGGCGTGCGCGCGGGCGTCTCCTCGCGGCGCAGCAGATCGAAGAGCAGGCGGATCGGCGGAAACACCACTTCCCGCGGGCGCGGCGGCGTCACCCGCAGCAGGAAATAGATGGCGGGTAGAGCGAGGAGCCCGAAAAGCGCGAGCGGCGCCGCGAAAGTCAGTCCCATCAGGCGCGCTCCGATCGGCAAGCGAGCGCGAAGCTCAGCGAGAGGGCCGCCTCCGCCGCCGGGCGGTCGGTGCGGTGGATTTGGAAGGAGAAGCCGACGTCGGCGGCGGCCTTGGCGATCTCGTCCCTATGCCGCGCGAGACGTTCGGCATAGGCGTCGCGCCAGGTCTGCGCGCGGCCGGCGCGCAGCTGCGCGCGGCTGTCGGTGTCGAGGAAGATCGTCTCGCCTTCGAACGGAAACGTCTCCTCGACCGGATCGGCGATCATCAGCAGCGCGCCCGCCGCGCCATTGGCCGCGAGCGTTCCGAGGCGCTCGGCGAGCGCCTGCGGAGCGCAGAGGAAATCGGAGACGAGCAGCGCCTTGGCGCCGCCGGGCAGAGCGACGGCCTCGGGCAATTCGCCGCGCGCCGCCGCGCCGGCGGCGAGCAGCGCCTGCGCCAGCCGCTCGATGATGTCGCGCGTCGACATGGGATGGGTGAGGCCGAGCAGACCAATCCTCTCGCCGCCGCGCATGAGGACGTCGGCGAGCGCGAGGCCGAGCGTCAGCGCACGGTCGAGCTTTGGCTCGAGCGCCAGCGAGGAGACGAAAGCCATGGAAGGCGAGCAGTCCATCCACAGAAAATAGGAATGGGCGGCCTCCCATTCCCGCTCGCGCACGAAGAGGCGGTCGTCGCGCGCGGAACGGCGCCAGTCGATGCGATGCGCCGCCTCCCCCGCGCCGAAAGGCCGGAACTGCCAGAAATTCTCGCCCATGCCCGCCCGCCTGCGGCCATGCGCGCCATGGACGACGGTCGCCGCCACTTCCCGCGCGCGGATGACGATATCCGGCAGGCGGCTCGCGAGCTCGGCGGCGTCTATGCGCCGCGCGCTGGCGGCGAGCCGTTCGGATGGGTCGAGGGCGTTTGTGGAAACCGCGGGTCCCGCCACCTCAGCCGATCCTCGCGACGAGCTTGTCGACGAGGCCGGCGATGGTCTTGCCCTGCGCGCGCGCGGCGAAGGTCAGCGCCATGCGGTGACGCAGCGCCGGCGCGGCGAGCGCCGCCACATCGTCGAGCGAAGGCGAGAGCCGCCCCGATAGCAGCGCGCGGGCGCGGGTCGCGAGCATCAAGGACTGCGCCGCGCGCGGGCCCGGACCCCAGGAGACATGGGGCGCGATCTCCGCGTCGCCCTCGCCCGGCCGCGCCGAGCGCACGAGATCGAGAATGGCGTCGACGACCTTATCGCCCACCGGCAATTGCCGCACCAGCCGCTGTGCGGCGATGAGATCCTCGGCCGAGAGCGTCTTGCGCGCCTCCACGATGCGATCGCCGGTCGTCTCCAGCAATATGCGCCGCTCGCTGGCGCGGTCTGGATAGTCGACGTCGATCTGGAGAAGGAAACGGTCGAGCTGCGCCTCGGGCAGAGGATAGGTTCCCTCCTGCTCCAGCGGATTTTGCGTCGCCAGAACATGGAAAGGACGCGGCAGATCATGGCGCTCGCCGGCGACGCTCACATGATATTCCTGCATCGCCTGCAGCAGCGCCGATTGCGTGCGCGGCGAGGCGCGATTGATCTCGTCGGCCATCAGCAATTGCGCGAAGATCGGGCCTTTGACGAAGCGGAACACGCGCTTTTTGTCGGCGGTCTCCTCGAGCACTTCCGAGCCGAGAATATCGGCCGGCAGCAAATCCGGCGTGAATTGGACGCGGCGCTCGTCGAGTCCGAGCACTCTCCCCAATGTCTCTACGAGCTTGGTCTTGGCGAGGCCCGGCACGCCGACGAGCAGGCCATGACCGCCGGCGAGCAGCGTGACGAGCGCCTGCTCGACCGCCTCCTCCTGGCCGAAGATCACGGTCGAGACGGCGGCGCGGGCGCGGCCGATCTGCTCTAGGACGCGCTCGGCGGCGGCGACGGGAGCGTTCGCCAAATCTTGCTCGGTCATAGACTGTCCTTCGATCGGCGACGCCGGCCGCGTCGCAGTTTCCCCCTAGGATAAGCCGGAAAGGACGCTTGTCGACGTTAAAGAATGATTAATTTCAGCCGGCTCGGACAAGGCCCCGCCGAAGTCCCGCGCGGGGGCGGCGGGGCTAGAGATGGGTTCGCCGGCAAACATGGCTTTTTGAGGCTCGCGACCGACGGGCCTCTCGCTCAGAGCGAATATCTCGAGGACAATGAGACGCCGACGCCGATCCGGCGAGCAGGGGGCGCCTCGTGCTATTATTTGCGCAGGCTCGGCGCGGCGATTCCCAGCATCATCGTCATTCGCGCGAGCCCATTCGCCGGCTCCGGCCGCCGATCCTTCGCGAGGCGTCTCATGTGGCGGGTCATCGTTCAACCGGCGTTGCTGTTCGTCACGCCCTTTGTCGTCTATGCGCTCTATCTGCTGACGCGTCGGCGCTGGCCTTTCGTGTCGGCGCTGTGGACGCGCGGCGTGGTCTCGTCGCTGACGATCGTGGGCCTCGCTACGGCGGTCGCCGGATTCATCTTCCTCGCGCTGCTGTCGCCGCGCAACGAGGGGACCTATGTGCCGGCGCATATAGAGGACGGCCGGCTCGCGCCCGGCCGATTTCAGTAAATTGCCAATCCGTCTGCTCGATAATCCGAAGATCATCCGCCTGCTCGCGGCTCTGCGCGCCACTGGCGGCGAGACGCGCATCGTCGGCGGCGCCGTGCGCGACTCCCTGCTCGGCCGCGCGCCGCATGAGATCGACCTCGCCACCACCGCTCTGCCCGAGGCCGTGACACGCGCCGCCGAGGCGGCCGGCCTCAAGAGCGTGCCGACGGGGATCGATCACGGCACGATCACCGTGGTCGTCGAAGGCACGCCCTTCGAGGTGACGACGCTGCGCGAGGATGTCGAGACCTTCGGCCGCCACGCCAAAGTGCGCTTCGGCGACGATTTCGAGAAGGATGCGCTACGGCGCGACTTCACCATCAATGCGCTGTCGCTCTCGCAGGACGGCAAGCTCCATGATTATGCGGGCGGGCTCGAAGATCTCGAGGCGCGTCACGTGCGCTTCATCGGCGATCCGGCGACGCGCATCGCCGAGGATCATTTGCGCGTGCTGCGCTTCTTCCGTTTTCACGCCGCTTTCGGCGAGGGTCCACTGGACGCCGCCGGGCTTCATGCGGCGATCATCGCGCGCGCGAGCTTGGCCAAGCTCTCCGGCGAGCGCATCCGCGCCGAGACGCTGAAGCTCCTCGCCGTGCGCCGGGCGGTGGAGGTCGCGCGCGAAATCTCGCAGGCGGGCGTGCTGGAGGTCGTTGTCGGCGCGACCTTTCCGGCGCGGCTCGAGCGGCTCGCCGCGATCGAGGCGGCGCTCTCCCATGGCGTCGATCCGCTATTGCGCCTCGGCGCGCTCTGCGTTCTCGCGCCCGAGGACGCCGACCGGCTGCGCGAGAGGCTGCGGCTCTCCAACGCCGAGCATCGCCGCCTCGCCCATGCGGCGCGCATTCTCGAGGGGTTGCACGGCGCGCAATCGCCGCCGCCCGAGCTGGAGCTGACGCGGCTTCTCTTCGAGGAGGGCCGCGACGGCGCGCGCGACGCGCTGGCGCTCGCCCATGCGGAGAGCCGCGCCGCGGTGGACGCGGCCTTCTGGCTGCGCGCGGCGCGCTATCTCGCCGAGGCGCCGGCGCCGGATTTTCCGGTCAAAGCCGCCGATCTCATGGCGCGCGGGCTCTCGCCGGGCCGTGCGCTGGGCGCGATGCTGAAGGAATTGCAGGCGAAATGGATCAGAGCCGGCTTTCCGCGCGATCCGGCGACGGTCACGCGGCTCGTCGAGGAGGCGACGCGCGACGCTCTGCGCCCGCCCTTCCCCTAGAGCGCGTTCCGATCGAACGGAGTCGTTCGATCGATCAGAATTCGCTCCAACGAAAGAAAGCCAGAGCGTCATCCGATCCAATAGGATCGGATGACGCTCTGGAGTCTTTTGTTTCGACGCGTTTCCAACGCCGAACCGGCGCGCACTTCGGCTGGAAACGCTCTGACATTCACAAAAGGCTCCGCCCGAACATCAGCACGGCCGCGAACAGGCAGAGCATGGAGAGGACGAACAGAAAATCGGCGATCAGCTCGTAATTGACGGGCGAGCGCAGCTGCAGCAAGGACGCGAAGGAAAAGAGGCACGCGGCGACGAAGCCGACCGCCGAGACCATGGCGACCTCGTCCAGCAGCGTGCTGTCGCTCGCTCCGCTGATCTTGAGGCCGGTGATCAGCACGAAGCAGATGCCGAGCAGGCTGGAAGCCGCGTTTAAAATATGCGGCTGGCGATTTTGCGACATATTTCCTTATCTTGCGCCGTCAGAACGGCTCGGCGAGGAATCTGGGGCGCAGCCTCGCCCCGACCAGGGCGCCCCGACGAGCCTTCGCGTGGAGGCGAAAAATCCTCGGCGTGTCTTTGCGTACGGCTTTTCTTTTCGGCGACGGGCGCGCTATCATTCGCGCATCGACCGCAGGAGTGGCGTATGGGCGTCGAGACGAGACAGCCGAGGGACGTGGCGCGTCGGCTCGCCGATCGCGCCCGCACGATCAAAAGCGCGCGCAGCGACGGCTGGCGCCGCGAGACCTTCACGCTGGAGCGCGGCGAGGCCCGCGCCAAGGCGCGCGAATGGTTCGACCTCTATCCCAAGGCCGCCTATATGACCGAGATCGAGTTCTGGCGCGAGCTCGAGGACGGCCGCATCGAATTCATCATCCGCCGCCTGCCCAGCGCCGATTGACCGCCTCGGGCCGTCTTCCGCCTCGAGCTGTCTTCCGACTCGGGGCCGTCTTTCGACTCGGGGCCGTCTTGGCGCTCGAATTGCTCTATTCGACCGTCTGACGCTCCCGGGAGGATAGATGCATCACGGCGTCGATCTGCTGACGACCCTCGCCGCCGCGCTCGGCCTCGCGCTCGTGATGGGGCTCATCGCCGCCAAGCTGCGGCTCTCCCCGCTCGTCGGCTATTTATTCGCGGGCGTATTGATCGGGCCGGCGACGCCGGGCTTCGTCGCCGATGTCGCGCTCGCCGACCAGCTCGCCGAGATCGGAATCATTCTGCTGATGTTCGGCGTCGGCCTGCATCTCTCGCTCGAGGACCTTTTATCCGTCCGCCGCATCGCCGCGCCGGGAGCCGTGGTGCAAATGGCGATCGCCACGGCGCTCGGCGTCGGCGTCGCCACTTATTGGGGCTGGCATTTCGGCGCGGCGCTTATCTTCGGCCTCTCGCTCTCCTGCGCCAGCACTGTGGTGCTGCTGCGTGCGCTGGAGGAGCGCGGCGAAATGGACACGATCAACGGCCGCATCGCCGTCGGCTGGCTCGTCGTCGAGGATCTGGCGACCGTGCTGCTGCTGGTCCTGCTGCCGCCCGCGGCGGGCCTGCTCGGCGCCGGCGATCCGGACGCCGCATCCGGCGAGGTGAACATTTGGCCGATCGTCGGAATGACGCTCGCCAAAGTGGCGGCCTTCGTCATTCTGATGCTCGTGGTCGGACGGCGGCTGTTCCCGCGTCTCTTGTTCTGGGTGGCGGGCGTCGGCTCTCGCGAATTATTCACGCTCTGCGTCGTCGCCACCGCGCTTTGTGTCGCCTATGGCTCCGCCAAGCTGTTCGACGTCTCCTTCGCGCTGGGCGCCTTTTTCGCCGGCATGATGATGCGCGAGTCGGAGTTCAGCCATCGCGCCGCCGATGAATCCCTGCCGCTGCGCGACGCTTTTTCCGTTTTGTTCTTCGTCTCGGTCGGCATGGCCTTGGATCCGCGCGCCTTCATCGACGAGCCTTGGCGCGTGCTCGCCGTCGTCGGCATAGTGATGGTCGGCAAGACGCTGGCCGCGGTCGCCCTCACCCTCGCGCTGCGTTATCCACTGGATACGGCGCTCACCGTCGGCGCGAGCCTCGCCCAGATCGGTGAATTCTCCTTCATTTTGGCCGGCCTCGGCGTCGGGCTCGGGCTTCTGTCCCCGGACGGGCGCAATCTGATCCTGGCCGGCGCGCTCGTCTCCATCGCGCTCAACTCTCTCGTCTTCGTCGCGATCGAGCCGATCCGCGCGCGGCTCGGCCAACGGGCGCGCGCGCTGGATCCGCTGGCCGAGCTGCCGCCGAGCGTCGACGATTCCCGCTTGAGCGGTCAGGTGGTGCTCGTCGGCTATGGCCGCGTGGGACGCAAGATCGGCGAAAAGCTGCTCGAATGGCGCGTTCCCTTCGTGGTGATCGAGCAGAATCGCGAGCTGGTGGAGGCGCTGCGGGCGCGCGATATCGCCGCCGTCTGCGGAGACGCCTCCGAGCCCGCTTCGCTGGTCCAGGCCCATATTGCGCGCGCCAGCGAGCTGATCGTCGCGACGACGCCCGACAGCTGCGATCTGCAGAGAATGGTGACGGCCGCAAGGCGCGCCAATCCCGCCGTGGGCGTGGCCCTGCGCGCGCGCGACGAGACAGAGGCCGAGCTGCTCGAGCAAGAGAAGATCGGCCGCGTCTTCGCGCCGGAGACCGAGCTCTCGCTCGGCATGCTGGGCTATTTGTTCGAGCGCTTCGGCAAGGACGTCTGATTACTCGATCTCGACGTCGAAGCTCGGCGCCTCGCTCGCGCCGGTGAAGGCGAAATGCCACCATTCGGTCGGCAGATTGTGGAAGCCATGGCGGCGCATCAGCGTCTCGAGGCGGCGCCGATGCTCCTGTGCCTCGGCGCTCACATCCTTATTTGCCGTCCAGGAGCGCTTGTCGAAAAAGTCGAAGGGCGTGCCGAAATCCCAGCCGAGCACGCCGAGATCGACGGCGAGGCCGGTGGAATGCGACGACTTTTCGGCAATGTAGCCGCGCTTGAACAGATCGCGCTTGGTCTCATGCGGATAATATTGCGCCTTCATGCTCTCGTCGGGGCTTTTCGCCCAATCGATGAAGGCGGCGACGGCGCGGCGCGGCCGATAGCAATCATAGAGGATGAGCTCGAAGCCTTGGTGCTTCGCTTCCGCCTGCACGGCAATGAGCGCCTTGGCGGCATCCTCGCGCAGCCAGCACTGCGCGGCCTTGTAGCCGGGCACGGGGCGGCCGGTGAAATTGTCGGAGCCCGCATAGCGCATGTCCTGCACAATCTGCGGCGCGAGCTCGGCGAGCCGCACGAAGCCGGGCGGAAGCGCGGCAGCGGCCGCCGTGCAGGCGACGCAGGCGCTGGCGGCGGCAAGCATGTCGCGGGTGGTTTTGGAGGTCATGGGGCGGGCCCGGCGGCGTTCGGAGATTTCGTGGCGTCAGCGCCGCGCGAGCCATTCGCGCAGCGCTTCATTGATGCGCGACTGCCATCCGGCGCCGCCGGCGCGGAAGGCTTCGATGATATCGGCATCGAGACGGATCGTCGTCGATATTTTGGTCAGCTCGGCCGGCGGCCGACCGCGCCGCAGCTTCGCATGGTCGAATTTCTCGCGCCATTGCGGGGCCGATAGGTCCGGAGCGTCGTCCTCATCGGAGTCTGTCGCCATAGGCTGCTTGCTCCCGCTCATTGCATTTCCTCAGGCTGATGACGCGCAGCGCTCCGCCGCGCGGCGTCCAGACCAGCGCAACCATGCGTTCGTCGAGAAAACCGATGGTGATGGAGCGCGGCTCACCATAGTCGCGCCGATCGTCCTCGACGGTCAAAGTCGCGCCTTCGAATATTTCGCCCGCGCGCTCCATATCGAGCCCGCGCTCGTCGAGCGTGCGTCGGCGCTTTTCGGGATCGAACTCGACCTTCATGCTTGCTACGCTATCCGCAGGCGGCTTTCAACAATATTGTAGTAACAGTAATTCTGAAGCTCCGGCTCCGTCACCGCCTCCTCAACGTCACCACGCGATTTGTGTTGGTGCCTTTGGCGTTGTTGCCGACGCCCCAGCAATTGCTGGTCTTGGTGAAGCTCTGGCTGTTCACCAGCACGAACAGCCGCTCGAAGGGCAGCCCTTCCGCGGCGCGCCAGACGAACTGCTCCAACAGCAGCTTGCCGCCGCGCACCTCGCCGACCTCGAAGGCGACATGGCCGCCCGGCGCGACGATGCGCGCGAATTCCTCGAGACAGGCGCGGACCATTCTCTCCCATTCCGCTTCGCCGCGATGCGAGGAAATCTGCACCGCATCCGCGTCTATGCCCGCGAACCAATTGCGCAGCCAATTGTCGCTCGCATATTGCACCACATCCAGGAAAGGCGGCGAGGTGACGACGAGCCGCACGGCGCCGTCGGCGACAAAGGGCGCGCGCCAGGCTTCGCCCGTGGCGAGCAGCCCCCGAGGATGCTCCGGCGGAACGCCGTCCGAGAGAAGCGCGCGCGATTTGCGCAGGATCAGCGCCGTCACATCGCGCGCGGGCGGCGTCTGCTCGCGCTTGGCGTTGATCTTGGCCTGGGCCGCGATGGAGACGGCCTGGTTCGGCGGCAGCGAATAGACCGAGAAAAAGCCCGGCGAATGTCCGCTCATGCGATTGATCGCGACCATTCGGATCCAATCGTCGACCGGGTCCGCATCGGCGCGCGCGAGCAGATGGCGGCGCAGCGCGCAGAGCCGCCGCAGCGTCTCCGGATGATAGAAGACGAGCAGGTCCTCGCGCTCGATCACGCCGCTCTCCCATGGAATTTCGGCGAGACGCTTCTCGATCGCGGCGAGCGGCGGCGGCGTGAGGCGTGGGCGCGTCAGCAGAATGGAGAGCGGATTAATGTCTGCGCCGATCGGCCGGCGTCCTTGCAGCGCGGCTTCGATCGGCGTCGTGCCGCGGCCCATGAAGGGATCGAACACCGCCTCGCCCTCGCGCGTGAGGCGGGAGATGAAGAACCCCGGCAATTGCGGCTTGAAGCAGGCGCGATAGCTGATCTCGTGCAGCGAATGCGCTTGCCGCTGCGCGGAGGTCCAGAATTCATTGACGAGATAGAGGACGCCCTCCTCCTCGATCCGCCGTGTCGGCGCGCCAAACGCGTCGAAGGCGAGCAACTCGTCTTCGAGAGGCGATGCCGTCGAGGCGGTGATGACGAGATTGCGAGCCGGCGAGCGGGGCATGAATCACCCTTATGCGCTCCGACTATAGCTCCTTCGTCTCGCCGCGCGTCCATCCCTCCTTGGTTTCCGCGATGAAATCGGCGAGGCGCCCCTGCTCTATCGCGTCGCGAAGGCCGGCCATCAGCTCTTGATAGTAAGCGACATTGATCTGCGTCAGCAGCATCATGCCGAGGATTTCGCCCGCCTTCACCAGATGATGCAGATAGGCGCGGGAATATTCGCGCGCAGAGGCGCAGGCGGCGCCCGCATCCAGCGGCGCGGCATCGTCCGCATGGCGCGCATTACGCAGATTCACGCGGCCGAAGCGCGTATAGGCGAGACCATGGCGCCCGGCGCGCGTCGGCATCACGCAATCGAACATGTCGACGCCGCGCGCCACCGATTGCACGATATCGTCCGGCGTGCCGACGCCCATCAGATAGCGCGGCTTGCCCTCCGGCAGATGCGGGATGACAGTCTCCAGCATCGCCAGCATGACGTCCTGCGGCTCGCCGACGGCGAGGCCGCCTATGGCGAGGCCGTGGAAATCCATGGCCGCGAGCGTCCGCGCGCTCTCTATGCGCAGCGGCGGGGAAGCGCCGCCCTGCACAATTCCGAAGATCGCTCTGCCTTCGCCGTCGACGAAAGCCTTGCGCGAGCGCTCCGCCCAGCGCAGCGACAGGCGCATGGCGCGCTCGGCCTCCGCCTCGGTGCAGGGCAGGCGCACGCATTCGTCGAATTGCATATGAATGTCGGAATCGAGCAGGCGCTGAATCTCCATCGAGCGCTCGGGCGTCAGCATATGGCGCGAGCCGTCGATGTGAGATTGGAAGGCGACGCCCTGCTCGTCGAGCTTGCGCAGCTTCGACAGCGACATCACCTGAAAGCCGCCGGAATCGGTCAGGATCGGATGCGGCCAGTTCATGAATTTGTGCAGGCCGCCGAGCGCCGCGACGCGCTCCGCGCCCGGCCGCAGCATCAGATGATAGACATTGCCGAGCACGATATCGGCGCCCGTCGCGCGCACATCCTGCGGGAACATCGCCTTGACCGTCGCCGCCGTGCCCACGGGCATGAAGGCCGGCGTGCGTATGTCGCCACGCGGCGTCGAGACGAGGCCGCGCCGCGCCGCGCCGTCTTTCGCGAGTAGCTGGAAAGCGAATTGCTGCGTCATGCGTCTCTCTCAATTCAGCTCTTGGCGCCGAGAGACGCCACTTTGACGATCTCATAGAGGCCGCAATCGCGCTCGTTCCAATGGACGGTGAAGCGTTCGCCGACCTTGATCACGATCGTGCGCAGATCGGTCCGCCAAGCCTCCGCCGCACCGGCGCCGAAATCCAGCGCGCCATCGCGCCGCAGCACGAAGGGGCGGCATTTGGCGCCCGCAAGATCGCAGGCGCCGAATGTCTCCCAATGCGAGATCACGCGGCGGCTCTCCGCGTCGATGCGCAGGTCGAGCGTCAGCGGACATTCGGTGCGATCGTCGCGCCAGAGCGCCAGAACGCGCACATCGAGAAAGGAGGAATCGCTCATTGTCGCAACAGCAGGCAGGCGTCGCCATAGGAATAGAAACGATAGTTCGAGCCGATCGCATGGGCGTACGCCGCCTTCATGCGCTCGAGGCCGGCGAAGGCGCAGACCAGCATGAACAGAGTGGAGCGCGGCAAATGAAAATTGGTGAGCAGCGCGTCGACGGCGCGGAAGCGATAGCCGGGCGTGATGAAGATCGCCGTCTCGCCGGAAAACGCGTCCAGTTCTCCGTCCTCGCGCGCCGCGCTCTCGAGCAGGCGCAGCGCCGTGGTGCCGACCGCGACGATACGCCCTCCCCGCGCCCGCGTCTCGTTCAGCGCCTGCGCCGTCGCGGCGTCGAGCGCGCCCCATTCGGAATGCATCTTATGCGCGGCGGTATCGTCGACCTTCATGGGAAGAAAGGTTCCGGCGCCGACATGCAGCGTCACCCGATGCAGCGCGACACCCTTCGTCTGCAGCGCCTCGACCAGTCGCGGCGTGAAATGCAGACCCGCGGTCGGCGCCGCGACGGCGCCGGCGTGGGCGGCGAACAATGTCTGATAATCGCTTTCGTCGCGTGCGTCCGCCGCGCGCTTGCCGGCGATGTAGGGCGGCAGCGGCATGACGCCGGCGGCCTCCACCGCTTCGTCGAGCGCGGCGCCTTCGAGCGAAAAGCCGAGGAGAATTTCCCCATTCTCGCCTTTCTCGAGCGCGCGCGCCGCGAGCATGCCATCGGCGCCGAAGCGAACCGTCTCGCCTATGGCGAGCTTCTTCGCCGGCTTGACCAGCGCGCGCCAGCGATCCGCTGCGACGCGCTCGATCAGGGTCGCTTCGATATGCGCGCGCGTCTCTCCGCGCGCGCGAAATCCCGAGAGGCGCGCGTGAATGACGCGTGTGTCATTGACGACCAGCGCGTCGCCCGGCGCGAAAAACTCCGGCAGGTCGCGGATGGAACGGTCCATGAACGCGCCGTCTGCCGGAACGACGAGCAGCCGCGCGCTGTCGCGCGGATCGGCGGGACGCAGCGCGATCGATTCTTGAGGCAGCTCGAAATCGAAGAGATCGACGCGCATGGGGAACTACAGACGGCGTTTCGCGGAGTCATCATGCGCGACTCCTTCTCCCACTCGTGGGAGAAGGTGGCCCCGCGAAGCGGGGTCGGATGAGGGCCGACGCCCGCACGGCAAATTCCTTTGGCTCGCCGCATCGATTAAAATATGCGGAGACGGAGAGAGCCCTCATCCGACCCTCGCTGACGCGAGGGCCACCTTCTCCCGCAGAGCGGGAGAAGGAATGCGCGAACTTATCTCAGACCAGTGTCGCCTTGACGATCTTGTCCGGATCTTGCACCGGCTCGCCGCGCTTGATCTGGTCGACATTCTCCATGCCGGAGATCACCTCGCCCCACACCGTATATTTCTTGTCGAGGAAGCGGGCGTCGTCGAAGCAGATGAAGAATTGCGAATTGGCGGAATCGGGGTTCTGCGCGCGCGCCATGGAGCAGGTGCCGCGCACATGCGGGGCGGCGTTGAACTCCTGCTTCAGATCCGGATATTTCGAGCCACCCGTCCCGGTGCCGTGAGGGCAGCCGGTCTGCGCCATGAATCCCTCGATGACGCGGTGGAAGACGATTCCGTCATAGAAGCCTTCGGAGACGAGCTTCTTGATATGCGCGACATGATTGGGCGCGAGATCGGGGCGCAGCTTGATCAGAATATCGCCCTTGGTCGTCTCGAGCTTCAGGTTTTCGGCTTCGGACATGTCCACTCCTTGATGTCTTGTGTCCCATCATTGCGAGCGAAGCGTAGCAATCCCGGGGCCCGAACGGGTTTCGGACCGCTTCGCCGCTCGCCTTTGCGGCGGCTCAGCTATTGTCGCCGGCGAGGCGCAGCTTGATGATCTTGTCGGGGCTCGACACTTTGCCATTGTCGGCCTTGTCGCCCTTCTTGATCTTGTCGACGACGTCCATTCCCGAGACGACCTCGCCGATCACCGTATATTGCTCCTCGAGATAGCGCGCCGGCGCGAGGCAGATGAAAAATTGCGAATTGGCCGAGTCCGGGCTCTGGCTGCGCGCCATGCCCAACGTGCCGCGCACGAATTTCTCCTTGGAGAATTCGGCCGGAATATTCGGCAGGTCCGATTTGCCCATGCCGGTGCCGGTGGGGTCGCCGGTCTGGGCCATGAAGCCGTCGATGACGCGGTGGAAGACGATTCCGTCGTAGAAATGGCGCTTGGCCAGCGTCTCGATCTGCGCCGCATGCTTGGGCGCGATATCGTCGCGCAGCTTGATGACGATGCGGCCGTCCTTGGTGTCGAGATAGAGCGTATGGGGTGGCGCATCTTCCGCGCGGGCCGCGCCCGCGAGGGCGCTGGCGGAGAGAGCGGCGAGCGTGAAGCTGCGGCGATCGATAGGCAATCGTGCCTCCCTTTAGGTTGTTTCTGTCAGCGGCCGGAGAGCGCGCGGCGCAGAACCTCGGCCGCCTCGGGCGGAACGAAGGGTGAGACGTCGCCTCCGAGCGAGGCGATCTGCCGCACGAGCGTCGCGGTAATGTGCCGGACCGCCGGAGACGAAGGGTGAAAAATGGTTCTGATCTCCGGCGCCATGGCGAGATTCATCCCCGCCATCTGCATTTCATAGTCGAAATCGGCGCCGTCGCGCAATCCGCGCAGGATCAGCCCGGCGCCATTGGCGCGCGCCGCCTCCACCGCGAGGCCGGCGAAGGAGACCACCTCGAACCGGCAAAAGCTGGCTTCGTCGAGGCGGGCGCAGACGGTCTCGATGAGGGCGATACGCTGCTCGAGCGGGACCAGCGGCGTCTTGCCCGGATGCGCGCCTATGGCGATGACGAGACGGTCGCAGAGGCTCGCCCCGGCGCGGATCACATCCACATGGCCGAGGGTGAGCGGGTCGAATGAGCCGGTATAGAGCGCGGTTCGGGTCATAGCGCGGATATAGGCGATTTTCGTTTGCGCGTAACCCAGGTGCGCGCCCCTTCTCCCGTTCCGGGAGAAGGTGGCCCCGCGTAGCGGGGTCGGATGAGGGTTCTCAGGGAACCGCGGCGCCCTCATCCGTCGCGCAGTCGCGCGACACCTTCTCCCGCGAGGGGAGAAGGGAGACTGCGCCCTTTATCCTAAGCTCGCCTTCACCGTCTCGATCAGCTGCTTCAGGCTGAAAGGCTTGGGCAGGAAGCCGAAATCGCCCTCCGGCAGATTTTTCGCGAAAGCCTCCTCGGCATAGCCCGAGACGAACACCACCTTCGCCGTGACGCCGCGCTTGCGCAATTCCGCGAACATGGCCGGGCCATCCATCTCCGGCATCACCACGTCAGACACGATGAGGTCGATGCGCTGGCCCTCGCGCTCCACCACTTCCAGCGCCTCGAGGCCGGAGGCGGCCTCCATCACATTATAGCCGCGCGAGCCCAGCGCCCGCGCCGCAAAGGCGCGCACAGCATCCTCGTCCTCGACCAGCAATATGGTCCCCTGCCCGGTGTAATCGGCCGCGGGCTTGGCGGCCTCGGGTTTCGCCGCGATCTCGCCGGCCTCCGGCACATGGCGCGGCAGGAAGATGCGGAACACGGTCCCGCGCCCGACCTCGCTCGCCGGGAAAACGAAGCCGCCCGACTGCTTGACGATGCCGAACACCATGGAGAGGCCGAGGCCCGTGCCCTTGCCGACCTCCTTGGTGGTGAAGAAGGGCTCGAAAATCTTGGCCATCACATCGGGGGCGATGCCGGAGCCATTGTCCTCGACCTCGATCAGCACATATTCGGCCGCCGTCAGCGAGGCCTCGCCGAAGGCGGCGCATTCGCCGGCGGCGATATTGCGCGTGCGCAGCTGGATGCGGCCGCCCGATTCCGGCATGGCGTCGCGCGCGTTCACCACGAGATTGATGATGACCTGCTCGAATTGATTGATGTCGGCCTTCACGAACCAGAGGTCGCGGCCGTGCTTCAGATCGACCTCGACCTTTTCGCCGACGAGGCGGCGCAGCAGCATTTGCAGCTCGGTCAGCACGTCGCCGAGCTGCAGCACTTGCGGGCGAAGAGTCTGCCGGCGCGAGAAGGCGAGCAGCTGGCGCGTGAGCCCGGCGGCGCGATTGGCCGTCTGCTTGATCTGGATAATGTCCTGGAAGGAGGGATCGGTCGGCCGGTGATTGGCGAGCAGAAGGTCCGAATAGCCGATGATGGCGGTGAGCATATTGTTGAAATCATGCGCCACGCCGCCGGCGAGCTGACCGACCGCCTGCATCTTCTGCGATTGGGCGAAGCCCTCCTGAAGCTTGCGGTGCTCGGTGGTGTCGAGCGCATAGATGGTCGCGCCCTTCTTGCCGGCGTCCTCGGAGGGCGCGACGAAAAAGCGCGCCGAGCGCGTCGGCAGGCCGTCTTCCTCCTCGAGCGTGGCGTCGATCGGCGGCATGTCGCCGCGATTGTCGAGCGCAGCGGCGATCGCCTCCTCGAGCGCAGCGCGGTCGCGCTCGACGACGCTGGCCAGCACCGGCCAGGCCGAGCCGCCGCCCTTCATCGCCTGCGGCAGCAGCTTGGCGAAGGCCGCGTTGGAGCGCGTGACCTTTCCGTCCGGATCGACGGCGGCGATGGCCATGGGCGTCGAATTGAAGAAGCGGGCGAATCGCACCTCGGCGGCGCGCAGATCCTCCTCCGGCTCCTCGCCGGCGGCGCGATTGAGCACCAGCGTCCGCGACGCGCCCGGCGCGCCATCCTGGCCGAAGGCGACGCGATGCAGCAGCCGCACCGGCAGCGAGCGGCCGTTGCGGCGCTTCAGATCGAGATCGATCTGCGCGGTCCGCACCTCGCCGGAGCCGCCAGTGATCGCTGTGAGCAGAGTCGAGCCATTATTGGCGACGATATCCGCGAGCGAGACGCCGCCGGAGCCGACCTGGGTCAGATCATAGCCGAGCCAGCCGGCGAGCGTCTTGTTCATATAGGAGATCGCGCCGTCCGGGCCGGCCGAGAAAAAGCCCGCGGGCGCATGGTCGAGGAAGTCGATCGCATGCTGGAGCTCCTGGAAGACATTCTCCTGGCGCTGGCGATCGGCGGTCGCGTCGACGACTGTCCACAGATTTGCGCGGTTTGGTCCCTCGCGGTCGAGCGGGCGCACGCGGATGCGATACCAGCCGACCTCGGCGTCGCCGGTGAGCGGCGGGACGAGCCGCACATCCTCGGCGTGGGCGCGTCCGGCGCGCGCCGCCTGGGCGAGGCGATAAATCGCCTCCGAGACCTCGGCCGGCCCCGAGAACAGCCGCTCGACGGTCAGCAGACCAGCCGGATCGCGCGAGCCGCAGAGCTCGAGATAGGCGTCATTGGCGTAGACGATCTGCGTGTCGCCCTGGGTGACGAGCAGCCCCTCGGAGAAGGAATCGGCGATCTGCCGGGCGATGTCGAGCCGCGCCGAATGGCCCGGAAAACGCAGGAATCCGACCGCATAGGCGAAGGCGCAGAAGACGCCGGCCACAGCGAGCAGCGCCAGCAGGCCGACGGCGAATTTGGGCGCGACCGGCGCCGGCAGCAGCGAGGCGACGACGATCGCGCCGACGAGGGCGACGGCGAGCGCGAGAACCAAGCCGACGTTGCCGGGGCGTTCGGTGCGATCGTAAGCGGGCGGCGCCGTCCTGTCGGTCACGGGAATTGTCTCATGGGCCGTCTCTTCGGCCGTCCGAAGGGCTCCTGCGCCCGGGCGAACGCTGCGGCGCAGGCAGAATCAGGCGGAACAATGGCCCCGGCCGGGGCGCATGGCAATGTCCTTGCGCATTTTCCGCAAGCACGAATCGCGAAGAATGCACTATTAACCATTGCTTAACCTTTGAGGCGCGCTTGCGTCCAACGCTGATAGACTGCATGCTCGCGCCGCGTCACGACGAAAGAAAAATCGATTCATGCCGTCCAGCATCACACAGTCGCAGCTCCTGCCGATACTCGCCGCAATTGTCGCGTTCCTGTTCGCGGCGCTGCTGCTCGTCTATATCTACCGGCTCTTGTTCGGACGACGCATCAAGGCTCCAGGGCCGCGCAACCGTCCGCGGCGCCTGGACATCGTCGATACTTTCGATGTCGACGGCGATCGGCAGCTCGTCATTGTGCGGCGCGACAATGTCGAGCATCTTCTGCTCATCGGCGGGCCCAATGATCTGCTGGTCGAAGCCTCGATCAACCGCGTCGAGGCGCGCGAGCAGCGTCCGCGCGAGAAGGAGGCCTCCGCCGGCGGCCCCGGCTGGCCGCTCGGGCCGGCCGCGTCTCAGGCGTCCGCCGCGCCGCCAGCGCCCATCCTGCCGCCGATCGGCCCCGCGGCTCAGTTCGCCGAGAGCGAAGCGCCCAAGCCCCTGCCGCCGGAGCCGGCTGCGCCGCATCCGGGTCTCGCGCCATTGCCGCCCGATCTCTTCGGCCCGCCGCCGGTCAAGCCCGCCGCTCCGCCCGAGGCGCCCGCGCGGGCCGGAACGCCGCGCTTCACGCCGCAGCGTCCGCCCTTCACCCCGACGCCGCGGCCGCCGCGGCCCGCGCCGCCGCCCTTCCTCTCGCGCGCCGCCAAGCCGGCCGCGCCGCCCGCCGCCGAGGCTTCTCCGCCTCCGCTGGCGCCCGAGCCGCCGCCGCCTGCTCCCGAGCTTCCGCCCGAGCCCATGGCCGTCGAGCCGCCGCCGCCCCCTCCGCCGGAGGAGCCGGCGCCGCCCGTCGATCCGCTCGACTCGCTCGAGGCCGAAATGGCGCGGCTGCTCGGCCGGCCGGACGCCAAGCCCTGAGACGCAAAAGCACAGCGCCCGCGGATCGCTCCGCGGGCGCTGTTTTTCATTTGGGCTTAACCCGAGGCGGGGTTCAGTCGTCCCGATAGACGCGCTCGCGGCGCTCGTGCCGCTCCTGCGCCTCGATCGACAAAGTGGCGATCGGCCGCGCATCCAGGCGCTTCAAGGAAATGGGCTCGCCCGTCTCCTCGCAATAGCCATAGGTGCCATCCTCGAGCCGCGCGAGCGCGGCGTCGATCTTGGAGATGAGCTTCCTCTGGCGGTCGCGCGCTCGAAGCTCGATCGCCCGATCGGTCTCCGAGGAGGCGCGATCGGCGAGGTCGGGATGGTTTTCATTCTCGCTCTGCAGAGTGGCGAGCGTGTCGCGGCTCTCCTGCAGTATTTCGTCTTTCCACGCGAGCAGCTTGCGCCTGAAATACTCGCGCTGCCGGTCGTTCATGAAATCTTCTTGCTCGGACGGTCTGTAGCTCGCGTCTAGATCCACCGCCATGGCCGCGAATCCTCCCTAAGCCTGAACGGCGCGTCTATATAGCCGCGACGCTCCGCTAGCACAATCACTTCGTCGGCGTTCATTTACCGAGCGAAAGCGCGGCTGCGAGATTGGCGTCGATCTTGTCGAGGAAGCCCGTGGTCGACAGCCATTTCTGATTATGGCCGACGAGCAGCGCGAGATCCTTGGTCATGAAGCCCTGCTCCACCGTGGAGACGCAGACCTGCTCCAGCGTCAGAGCGAAGCGCGCCAGAGCCTCATTGCCGTCGAGCTTGGCGCGATGCGCGAGCGCGCGCGTCCAGGCGAAGATGGAGGCGATGGAATTGGTGGAGGTCGCGTGGCCCTTCTGATGCTCGCGATAATGGCGCGTCACCGTGCCATGCGCGGCCTCCGCCTCGACGGTCTTGCCATCCGGTGTCATCAGCACGCTGGTCATCAGGCCGAGCGAGCCGAAGCCCTGCGCCACCGTGTCCGACTGCACGTCGCCGTCGTAATTCTTGCAGGCCCACACATAGCCGCCGGACCATTTGAGCGCCGAGGCGACCATATCGTCGATCAGCCGATGCTCATAGGTGAGCCCATTGGCCTGGAATTGCGTCTTGAACTCGGCGTCGAACACCTCCTGGAACAGATCCTTGAAGCGCCCGTCATAGGCTTTCAAAATCGTGTTCTTGGTCGAGAGGTAGAGCGGGAATTTGCGGTTCAGCGCGTAATTCATCGAGGCGCGCGCGAACTCACGGATCGATTCGTCGAGATTGTACATCGCCATGGCGACGCCGGCGCCGGGGAAGCGGAACACTTCCTTCTCGATCACCGTCCCATCGTCGCCCTCGAATTTCATCGTCAGCCGGCCCTTGCCGGGCGTGCGGAAATCGACGGCGCGATATTGATCGCCGAAGGCGTGGCGGCCGATGACGATGGGCTGCGTCCAGCCGGGCACGAGGCGCGGCACGTTCTTGGCGATGATCGGCTCGCGGAAGATGACGCCGCCCAGAATATTGCGGATCGTCCCATTGGGCGACTTCCACATTTCTTTCAGGCCGAACTCCTGCACGCGGGCTTCGTCCGGCGTGATGGTGGCGCATTTGACGCCGACGCCGTGAGTCTTGATCGCCTCGGCCGCGTCGATCGTCACCTGATCATTGGTGGCGTCGCGGTTCTGGATCGAGAGATCGTAATAGAGTAGCTCGAGATCGAGATAAGGGTAGATGAGCTTGTCTTTGATATAGGCCCAGATGATCCGGGTCATCTCGTCGCCGTCGAGCTCGACGACCGGATTCTCGACCTTGATCTTGCTCATGAAATGCCTCTCCCGCGTGAGCCGCCGGCCTTATAGCGCGCGTAACGCGCGAGGCAAAGCAGGCGCCATGGGCAAATCTGCGAGGCGTAGCGGTTTGCGCGTCTCGTGACGGCGATTTTGATCGACTGCTGCCGAATGTTCAGGCGCCGACGCCTACGGCGCGCTCGGCCGAGAGAAAATTCGACCGACGCCCGCAATAGCACGTTATGCGCATATCGTGCTATATTCCGCCGAGGAGGCGCGCCATGAACGTATCCGTCGGCAAGCATTGGGAAGAGTTCATCGACTCCCTGGTCAAGCAGGGCCGCTACGCCTCGGCGACCGAGGTGATGCGCGAAGGCCTGCGCCTCGTGGAGGAGCGCGAGGCGAAGCTGAAGGCGTTGCGCGAGACGATCGAGGCGTCGCTGGCTGAAGGGGGCGAGCACAGCGACGAAGAGGCGGCCGCCTATCTCGATAAGAGAGCCCAGGAACTGAAAGCGCGAGGATTTTGATTTGCGCCGTGATGGGCGAGACCGAGCATTGATCCCGTGACCGGCGCCGGAACCGACCACACCAAGCCAAAGCTCGAAGGCGGGCCGACCATTGTGCTCGTGCGGCCGCAGCTCGCGGTCAATATCGGCATGTGCGCGCGCGCCATGGCCAATTTCGGCCTCTCCGATCTGCGCCTCGTCGCGCCGCGCGAGGGCTGGCCGACGCGCGATCCCGTCTATCGCGAGGCCTCCTACGCCGCCGCCGCCGGCGCCGCGCATCTGCTCGATTCGGCCAAGCTCTATGAGAGCGTGCGCGAGGCGATCGCCGATCTTTCCTTCGTCTATGCGGCCACCGCGCGTGGGCGCGGCCAGGTGAAGCCCGTGGTGACGCCAGCGACCGCCATGTCCTCCACCGTCGCGCGCATCGCCGCCGGCGAGCGCCATGGCGTGATGTTCGGCCCGGAGCGCACCGGCCTCGACAATGACGATGTCGCGCTCGCCGATTCGATCCTGACCTTTCCGGTCAATCCCGCCTATGCCTCGCTCAATCTGGCGCAGGCGGTGCTGCTCACCGGCTATGAATGGTTCCGCCACGCCCATGGCGAGACGCTGCCCTTCGACGTCACCGAGCGCTCGCCGCCCGCCACCCGCGAGATGACGCTCGCCTTCTTCGACTATCTGGAGAAGCATCTCGACGAGCGGCAGTTCTTCCGCCCCGAGACGAAAAAGCCGGTGATGTCGCGCAATCTGCGCAACATGTTTCACCGCATGAACATGACCGAGCAGGACGTGCGGACCTTGTGGGGCGTGGTGGTGCGGCTGGTCGAAGGCCCGCGGCGCGAGCCCAAGAAAGTGACCCGGCGCAAAAGCCAAGACGAGACGCCCGGCGACCCGAGCTGAGGGGCCGCCGGGCGCGCAGTCCTATTCCGGCAAAGCGAACACGGTGAGCACGCCGCCGAGCGCCGTGTAGTTCGACAGGCTGCGATAATTGCCGACCGCGCCGAGACCGTCGCTGCTCTTGGTGAGGCCGGCCGCGAGGCCTATGCCCGCCCAGCCGCCGACGCCCGAGAGCACGGCGACATATTGCTTGCCGCCGACCTCATAGGTGATGACATTGCCGATGATGCCCGACGGCGTCTTGCGCCGGAACAGCTCCTTGCCTGTCTTGGTGTCCACCGCCTTGAGATAGCCTTCGAGCGTTCCGTAGAAGGTCACGCCGCCGTCGGTCGAGATGGCGCCCGACCACACGGAGAATTGCTCCTTGTTCGCCCAGACGATCTTGCCGGTCTTGGCGTCCCAGGCGATGAAATTGCCGGTATGAGTCTCGCCCTTGTCGCGATCGGCCGGGAACATCTCGACCGTCGCGCCGACATAGGGCTGGCCGGCCGAATAGCTGACGCGGAACGGCTCGAAATCCATGCAGACATGATTGGTCGGCACGAGGAAGAGGCCGGTGTTCGGATCATAGCTCGCCGGCTGCTCGTCCTTGGAGCCGAGCGTCGTCGGACAGGCGCCGCGCGTCGTCTCGTCCTCGCCATGCGCCTCGGTCGAGAAGCGCTCGTCGAGGATCGGGCGGCCATAGGTCTTCGATGATTTGTCGAGATCGATCTTCGTCGCCCAATTGACGGCGGGATCGAATTTCTCGGCGACGAGCAATTCGCCATTGGTGCGATCCAGCGTGTAGCCGAAGCCGTTGCGGTCGAAGTGAACGGCCGTCTTCGTCTTCTTGCCGCCGATCTCCTGATCGACCAGCACGATCTCGTTCACCGCGTCATAATCCCATTGGTCGTGCGGCGTCGTTTGATAGACCCATTTCGCCTTGCCCGTGTCGAGATCGCGCGCCCAGAGCGTCATGGACCAGCGATTGTCGCCGGGACGTTGAATGGGATTCCACGTCGAGGGATTGCCGGAGCCGTAATAGACGAGATCGAGCTCGGGGTCGTAGCTGTACCAGCCCCATGTCGTGCCGCCGCCGAGCTTCCACTGATCGCCTTTCCAAGTGTTGATCCCGGAATCCTTGCCGACCGGCTTGCCGAGATGGGTCGTCTTCTCGGGATCGATCAGTGTCTCCTCGTCCGGCCCGGTCGAATAGCCGCGCCAAAGCAGCGCGCCGGTCTTGACGTCATAGGCGCTGATATGGCCGCGCACGCCATATTCGCCGCCGGCGTTGCCGACGAGCACCTTGTCCTTGAACACATGCGGCGCCGCCGTGGAGGTCTCGCCCTTCGACGGATCGCCGAATTTGACGGACCAGATCGGCTTGTCCTTGCCGTCGCCGGAAGACGCGCCCGTCGCCGCGTCGAGCGCGACGAGAGTCGTGTCGGCCTGAGCGAGAAATATCTTGCCGTCGCCATAGGCGAGGCCGCGATTGACCGTGTCGCAGCACATCACCGGCACGACGGAGGCGTCCTGCTGCGGCGCATATTTCCACAGCACCTTGTGATCCGGGTCTCTCAGATCGAGCGCATAGACGACATTCGGAAAAGGCGTGTGCAGATACATCACATCGGTGACATAGGCCTTCTTATTGTCGGCCGTCGCCGGAATGGCGACATCATGAATGACGAGCGGAGCGCCCTCATGTCCACGCAGAACGCCGGTCGAGAATTGCCAATCGACGGCGAGCTTATGGACATTGGCCGTGGTGATCTGCTTCAACGCCGAATGGCGGCGATTGGCGTAATCGCCGGTCGGCGACACCCACTGTCGCGGGTCCTTCTGCAGCTCGAGCAGCGTATCCGCATAGGCGCCGCTCGCCGCGAGCGCGAATGCGCCGACGGACATCGACAGTCGGAATTTCCTCATCTGCATTTTTTCCTCCGCAGCTTGATATTTTCTCGCTTGCGCTTTCTTCGCGACAGGCGGCGACGGCCCGGGAAACCGCGCGCCGTCTGTCGCGAGCTCATGCAGCGGCCGCATGTGACGCCGCTCGAGGAGGAGGTTCCATGAATGCCGCGGCCTTCGCCAGACCGCGAAATCGCAACGCGTCTCGGACTGTCGCAGTTTTGCGACAGGCGCGACGGTCATCCGAACATCGTCGGGCGAATGATGTGCGCCGCGCGCTTTTCGGGAGCTTTGGCGCTCTTGCTCCGTTGCGGGAAATGCGGGACAATTCATGAACAAGACCGGAGCCCGCGATGCCCCGCTACGCCGAACTCGCGACGACGACCAATTTCTCCTTCCTGCGCGGCGCCTCGCATCCAGAGGAGATGGTCGCGCAGGCGATGGCGCTCGGCCATATCGGCATAGGCATAGCCGATCGCAATTCGCTCGCCGGCGTCGTGCGCGCCCATTCCTATTTGCGCGAGCATGCGGCCGAAGCGCCCGGTTTTCGCCTCGCCATAGGCGCACGCCTCGTCTTTTCGGACGAGACGCCGGATATTCTCTGCTATCCGCAAGACCGCGCCGCCTATGGGCGCCTATGCCGGATGCTGACGCGCGGCAATATGCGCGCCGAGAAAGGCGAATGCCGCCTCTTCCTCGACGATCTCCTGGAATTCGCCGAAGGCCAGCAGCTCATCGTCATGGAGGGCGCAGCCCCTCCCCTTGCCCTGCTCGAGGCGGCTCGCGGCCGGCTGTGGCTCGCGGCGACGGCGCTCTATGGCGTCGACATGCGCGCCGCGCTCGCGCGCCGCATCGCGCTCTCGCGCGAGACCGGCCTGCCGCTGATCGCGGTGAACGACGCGAATATGCATGTTCCCGAGCGCCGTCCGCTCGCCGACGCGCTCGCCTGCGTGCGCGAGAAGACGACGCTCGACAATGCCGGCTATCTGCTCTCCGCCAACGCCGAACGATGTCTCAAGAGCGGCGCGGAAATGGCGCGGCTCTTCACGCAGGCGCCGCGGGCGGTGGAGGAGACGGCGCGCTTTCTCGAAGGCCTCTCCTTCGGCCTCGACGCGCTCGCGCATAATTATCCGAGCGAGTTGCGCGAAGGATTCGCCAGCGAGCAGGAGGCGCTCGAACATTACGCGCGGGAGGGCGCGAGGACGCGCTATCCGAACGGCGTTCCCGAAAGAGTCGAGGCGCTTCTGAGCCATGAGCTGAAGCTGATCGCCGAGCTCGGCTACGCAGCTTACTTTCTCACCGTGCACGACATTGTGCGTTTCGCGCGCGCAAAGGCGATTCTCGCGCAGGGGCGCGGCTCCGCCGCCAATTCCGTCATCTGCTTCTGCCTCGGCGTCACCGAGGTCGATCCGACCAAGCATGATCTCCTTTTCGAGCGCTTCGTTTCCGCCGCGCGCAACGAGCCGCCCGATATCGACGTCGATTTCGAGCATGAGCGACGCGAGGAGGTGATGCAATATATCTACGCGCGCTATGGCCGCGAGCGCGCCGGGCTGACGGCGACGGTCGTCTCCTATCGCTCGCGCTCGGCCATTCGCGAGGTCGGCAAAGCTTTCGGTCTTTCGGCCGACGCCATCACGCGGCTCCCCGGCAATGTGTGGGGCTCCTCGCGCGGCGGCGTCTCCGAGGAAGGCGTCGCCCGCGCCGGCATGGATGCGCGCGAGCCGCGTCTCGCCAAGGCGCTGGAGCTGACGCGCGAGCTCACCGGCTTTCCGCGCCATCTCTCGCAGCATACGGGCGGCTTCGTCATCACGCGCGATCGGCTGGACGAAATCGTCCCGCTCGCCCCCGCCGCCATGGAAGGCCGCACGACGATCGAATGGGACAAGGACGATCTCGACGCGCTGCGCATTTTGAAGATCGACGTGCTGGCGCTCGGCATGCTCACCTGCCTGCGCAAGGGCCTCGCCCTGCTGGCCGAGCGTTATGGCGTCGTGCATCGCCTCTCGTCGATCACGGCGGACGAGGAGAGCGTCTATGACATGATCTCGCGCGCCGATACGATCGGCGTGTTCCAGATCGAGAGCCGCGCGCAAATGTCCATGCTGCCGCGGCTGCGGCCGCGGGAGTTCTATGATCTCATCATCGAGGTGGCGATCGTACGGCCGGGCCCTATTCAGGGCGATATGGTGCATCCTTATCTGCGCCGTCGCATGGGCAAGGAGAAGGTTTCCTTTCCCTCGGCGGAGCTCGAGCAGGTGCTGCGCAAGACGCTCGGCGTGCCTTTGTTTCAGGAGCAGGCGATGCGCATCGCCATCGTCGCCGGCGGCTTCACGCCCGATGAGGCGGACCGGCTGCGCCGCGCCATGGCGACCTTCAAGCGCGTCGGCACGATCGGAACCTTCCGCGCCAAAATGCTCGCCGGCATGGCGGAGCGCGGCTATGAACGCGAATTCGCCGAGCGCTGCTGGGGGCAGATCGAAGGCTTCGGCTCTTATGGTTTCCCGGAGAGTCACGCGGCCTCTTTCGCTCTGCTCGTCTATGCCTCCGCCTGGCTCAAATGCCGTTATCCGGACGTGTTCTGCTGCGCGCTTTTGAATTCGCAGCCCATGGGCTTCTATGCCCCGGCGCAGATCGTGCGCGACGCGCAGGAACATGGCGTCGGCGTGCATGAGGTCGATGTGAACGCCTCCGATTGGGATTGCACGCTGGAGACGCGCGCGCAGGCGACGCCGCTGCATTCGCGCCACGCCTCCATGGCGGGCGACATTCGCGCGACGCATGACGTGCGGCTCGGCTTCCGCCAGATCGTCGGCCTGCGGGAGGAGGATATGAAGCGCCTCGTGACGCGGCGCGGCGCGGGCTATGATTCCGTGCGCGATCTGTGGCTGCGCGGCGGGCTCGAGCCGTCGACGCTGGAGCGCTTGGCGGAGGCCGGCGCCTTCGCCTCGCTCGGCCTGCCGCGCCGCGATGCGCTCTGGGCCGTGCAGGCGCTCAATCGCGCCGGCGACAAGGACGATCTGCCGCTGTTGCGCGCGCTCTCCTTCGCGCCGCAGGAGGAGGACGCGAACCTCCCGCCCATGCCGCTCGGGGCGGAGGTGGTAGAGGATTATCGCTTTCTGTCGCTGTCGCTGAAGGCGCATCCGATGGCGTTTCTGCGTGGGCGGCTCGAGGCCAAGGGGATCATGCCCTGTGGGGCGCTCGGCGGCGGCCCCCTCCCTCACCCTCCCCCGCTACGCGGGAGAGGGGAGCTGCCGGCGATGAGCGAAATCTCGATGACGGGCAGAGCCGGCCCCCTCTCCCGCTTGCGGGGGAGGGTTGGAGAGGGGGCGCGCGTGACAGTCGCCGGTCTCGTGCTGGTGCGGCAGCGGCCGGGCTCGGCGAGCGGCGTGATCTTCATGACGATCGAGGACGAGACGGGAATCGCCAATATCGTCGTCTGGCCGAAACTGTTCGAGCGGCAGCGTCCCGAGGTCATCGGCGCGCGGCTAGTGGCGGTCACGGGGCGCGTGCAGAACGAATCCGGCGTCGTCCATATGATCGCGCAGAAGATCGAGGATCTGACCGGCGATCTGCGCCTGCTCGAGCAATCGCGCGGCGCCAATGCGCGCGAGGCCAAGGCGCGCGAGGCAATCCCGAAGGGACGCAATTTTCAATGACCCGAGACGACTTCCTCATCACCTTCGACTCTCCGCCCGGCGCGCCGCAGCGCGTTTCGCGGCTGACGCGCCGCATCGTCGCGCCCAATCCCGGCGCCTTCACCTATACGGGCACTTGCAGCTATATCATCGGCGAAGGCGAGGTGGCGATCATCGACCCCGGCCCGGCGGATGCTTCGCACATAGAGGCGCTGCTCTCCGCCATTCACGGCGAGACGTTGCGCTATCTGCTCGTCACCCATACGCATCGCGACCACTCCCCGGCGGCGCGCATTCTGGCGGAGAGGACCGGCGCGACCATCGCCGGCTGCGCGCCTTATGCGCCTCCGCCCGATCTTTCGGTCACAGGCCCTGGCCTCGACGCCTCGCATGACAGAACCTATGCGCCTGACATTCCCCTCGCCGATGGCGACCGGCTGGGCTTCGGCGGCCTCACCATAGAGGCCGTCGCGACGCCGGGCCATACGACCAACCATCTCTGCTTCGCGCTGGCCGAGGAGGCGACGCTCTTCACCGGCGATCATGTGATGGCCTGGGCGACCACCGTCATCGCCCCGCCGGACGGCTCCATGAGCGAATATCTCGCGTCGCTGGAGAAGCTGCGCGGGCGCGACGACCGCCTCTATTGGCCCGCCCATGGCGGCCCGGTGAAGGAGCCGCAACGCTATTTGCGCGCCCTGCTCCACCATCGCCGGCAGCGTGAGGCCGCGATCCTCGAGCGGCTCGAGGCCGGCGACGAGACGATCGCCGCCATGGTCGCGCGCATTTACGAGGGCTTCGACGCGAGCTTGCAGAGGGCGGCGGCGCTCTCCGTCTTCGCCCATCTCGAAGATTTGATCGAGCGCGGGCTCGTCCGCTCCGAAGGGCCGGCGACATTGGAGGCGCGGTATTTCAGAGTGAGCGAATAGGGAGTAGCGAATAGCGAATAGCGGCGTCCCAGTTCTACTCGCTATTCGCTACAAACTCCCTACTCCCTCACTTCTCGTTCAGCCCCGCCTGCAGCTCTTCGGCGAATTGCCGGATGCGCTTCGCATTGGCGCCGAAGTCGTGACGCCCGTAGCGCGAGGCCGAGCGCACGTCTATGCGCGTCTGGCCGGCGAGCGGACGCAGCCGAACCGCTATGTCGTCGGCAAAGCCCATCACCAGAGTGCGATCGATAAAATCGAGATGGCCGATGCCGGAGCGGCCGCCCGGCGGGCGCTGGTCGATGACGCGCCAGCCACGGCTCTGCGCTGTCTCCAGCACCAGCTGATAGGCTTCGTCCGGCTCGAGGTCGACGACGATCGGCTCTATATCCGGATAGCCATCTCGCTGCCGCTCGGCCTGATCGGCGTCGAAACCGGCGGGCGTGAAGCCGGAGCGCGCGGCGACCGCCGCCCGGGAGGTGGAAAAGCGCGGCGGATCGGCCGTGTCGGTCGAGACGTCCGAGAGCACGGGCAGGCGCACGGCCTGGACCGCGAGATAGGCCGGATAGCCGAGCGTCAGCGCAGCGAGAAAGGCGCCGCCCAGCGCCTCGCCCAGCCCGCGCCGGCCCTCCTGCCAGATGACGACGCAGGCCGCGAAAAACAGCAGCAGCGCGACGAGCGCCACGACGATCGCGCCGCCGAGCACGGCGAGCGACGCCTGCGGCTCCACCGCATTGGCGCGCGCCAGGAGCACGGCGATCGCCGCCACGGGGAGAGCGAAAACGGCGAGCCGCCGACACCAGACGGCGGCGTTGGAGACGGGCTCTTCTGGGATATGGCGCAGCATGGGGCGATCATAGCATCGATCGCGGCGCGGCTCATCCACAGCGGGATGTGGAAGATGCGCGGCGGGCTCCGCGATTTTACGAATAGTTTACCGGGGTAAGAGAGACTTTAAATCAAATGCACGACATTCCTCGAGCGTCCCTTAACCGTCAGTAGAAGAGTCAGCCGCCATGTCGAAGCTCGTCGCCACCGATTTCAGCGAAACGCAATCCGCCGACCGTCCGCACGATCTGCTCGCCCGTCTCTATCGGGAAATCGGCATTTCGGCCGTCGCAGCCGCGCTCGAGGTGATGACCCATTCGAGCCACGATGAGACCGAAGCCTCCGAGGACGCGCGTCTGCCGGCGATCCTGCTCGACGAGCAGCTGGCGGCCTGAGGGCCGCAATTCTCTTTCGAGAGACTTTGGACCGCGAGCCTTCGGGCTCGCAGTCCTTTTTTCGCAGCGAGCCTGAAGACTCGCTTTTTTATTCGATGATCGAGGCGACGACGCCGGCGCCGAGCGCAAGTGCGATGTTTCGCACTTGCGCAAACGAATATGCGGTTGTCGCGACGGCGTGCTCGCTTCGATCATTCTATGATCGAAGCGACCACGCCTGCTCCAACCGTGCGGCCGCCTTCGCGGATGGCGAAGCGCAGCTTCTCCTCCATGGCGATCGGAACGATGAGGTTCACCTCCATCGTCACATTGTCGCCCGGCATCACCATCTCGACGCCCTCGGGAAGCGTCACAATGCCGGTCACATCCGTCGTGCGGAAGTAGAACTGCGGACGATAGTTGGTGAAGAACGGCGTATGACGGCCGCCCTCTTCCTTCGTCAGAATATAGGCTTCCGCCTTGAACTTGGTGTGCGGCTTCACCGTGCCGGGCTTGGCCAGCACCTGGCCGCGCTCCACATCCTCGCGCTTCGTGCCGCGCAGCAGCGCGCCGATATTGTCGCCCGCCTCGCCCTGATCGAGCAGCTTGCGGAACATTTCGACGCCCGTCACCGTCGTCTTGATCGTCGGGCGGATGCCGACGACCTCGACTTCCTCGCCGACCTTGACCACGCCGCGCTCGACGCGGCCCGTCACCACCGTGCCGCGACCCGAGATCGAGAACACGTCCTCGACCGGCATCAGGAAGGGCTGATCCTTCGGACGCTCCGGCTGCGGAATATATTCGTCGACCGTCTGCATCAGCTTCAGAATCGCGTCATGGCCGATCTCGGGGGTCTTGTTCTCGAGCGCCGCCAGAGCCGAGCCCTTGGTGATCGGAATATCGTCGCCGGGGAATTCATACTTCGACAGCAGCTCGCGCACTTCGAGCTCGACGAGCTCGAGCAGCTCCGGATCGTCGACCATGTCGACCTTGTTCAGGAACACGACGAGCGCCGGCACGCCGACCTGGCGGGCGAGCAGAATATGCTCGCGGGTCTGCGGCATCGGGCCGTCGGCGGCGGAGACGACCAGAATGGCGCCGTCCATCTGCGCGGCGCCGGTGATCATGTTCTTCACATAATCGGCGTGGCCGGGGCAGTCGACGTGCGCGTAATGGCGATTGGCGGTCTCATATTCGACATGGGCCGTCGAGATGGTGATGCCGCGCGCGCGCTCCTCGGGGGCCTTGTCGATCTGGTCATAGGCCGTGAAGGTCGCGCCGCCGCTCTCGGCCAGAACCTTGGTGATCGCCGCCGTCAGCGACGTCTTGCCATGGTCCACGTGACCGATCGTGCCGATGTTGCAATGCGGCTTCGTGCGTGAGAATTTTTCCTTGGCCATGCTTTCAGGTTCCAGCTTCGGTTGCGGCGCGCCTCGCGTCCTGCGCGCGCGAGCCTTTAAGGCGATTGCCGCCTTTCTTCAAGAGCATTCGCGATTCCGACCGGCCGCCCAAACAACATAGGGGAGGCGCCGCCGAACGCCGCCTCCCCCTCGGACAAAGAATTTTATCTTTTTAGATCAGAGCCATGAGCTCAGAACTTGACCTTGACGCCGCCATAGACGGAGACCGGCGCGCCTGGAACATAAGTTCGCGAATTGGTGAAGCCGCCGGCCGACGCGGTCGCATTGCCGTTGTTGTCGAAATAGGTCCCGAAAGTATAGTAGCGCCGATCGAAGAGATTCTGCGCGAGCGCATAGATCTCGACATTCTCGGTGACCTTATAGGAGGTCTTGAGATTGACGACGCCCCAGGAGGGCAGCGGCGTGTCGAGATTGGACTCGTCGCCGCGCAGCCGCACGCCGCTGGTGAAGACGTAATCGGCGCCGAACTTCCACTCGGGCGTAATGTAATAGTCGAAGCCGAGCTTCACGCGATGGCGCGGCACGCCGGGCATCACATTGCCCGGCCGCACATGGACGAGGCCGTTGGCGTCGGCGAAGGGATTGCTCTCCGACTGCACATTGAAGGCGCTGCGGAAGGTCGCGTCGATCAGCGCGTAATCGGCATAGAGGTTGAGCCAGTCGTTGCGCCAGGAGACGCCAGCCTCGACGCCCTGGCGGCGCGTGGCGCCGACATTGGCGAAATAGCCCCTGCCCTGGATCACATTGGACGGCAGCGAGATGATGTCGTCGCTGTTCACGGCGCGGAAGATGTCGACCTTCCATTCGAGCCGGCCATGATCCGGCCCGATGTCGTGAGTGCCGCGGAAGCCGATCTCGCCACTGCGCGTCACCACCTGCTTCAGCGGCGGATCGGCGACGAGGAAGCTGTCGATCGTGCACGGATGGTTGGCGTCGGCGCAGCCGTTCTCGAGCGCCGTCGGCGCGCGGTTCGCCTCCGAATAATTGCCATAGACGGTGAATTCGGGGATGAAAGTATAGGTGAGGCCGGCGACCGGATTGACGCGCTGATAGCTCTTGTCGCTGTTGAGGCGCACGCCGAGCCGATCATAGAGCGTGATTTCCGCGCTGTTGAAGCGCAGGCCCGCCGTAAGAGTGAGCTTGTCGGTCAGATCGAGCGTGTCGAGCGCATAGAGGCCGTAATAGAGATTGCGCGCGAACACCGACGAGGGCTGGAAGCCGCCTTCCGAGACCGAGTTGAAATATTGGAGCCCGGTCGAGGTGACGCCGAAATCGCCCTGCAGAATGCCGAGTTCCGAATAGCCGCGGAAGTCGGTGAATTGGCGATCGAAAGAGCCGCCGACGATGAGCTTGTTCTTGAAGTCGGCGATCTTCTCGTCATAGGTTCCCTGGATCGCGCCGCCATAGGAGCGCGAATGCGTGCGCGAATAATCGATCGTGGCAGGCAGGCCTCCGGCGAGCACCGAGGCTGGAATATAGGCGCCATTGGGTCCGATCAGGCGACGCTGGAGTGCGGTGGGGACGACGCCGAGAAACGGATCGTTGTCCTGGCAGACGAATGTTTTGGAGGTGCAGGTCTCCATATCGGCGATATTGCCGTCCGTATGCTCCTGCGCATAGTCGCGAAAATAGAAGTTGCCATTGAGCCTCAGATGATTGGTCGCCTCATAAGCGCCCTTCAGATTGATGAAATGCAGCTCGTTGGTCGAGCTCTGGGGCGTCGTGTAGACGGAGCTGTAATCGCGCTGGATCATCTCGACGGGCGTCGCCGCGGCGGCGCCGAGCCGCGTGGTCGCGCCAGTATAGTTCAAGTGGAATTCGGTCTTGTCGCCCTTATAGCCGAGATCGACATAGCCGCGCAGCAGCTCCGAGCCCGAGCGCTTGCGCCAGCCGCTGTCGCCGAGCGCCTCGAAGGCCGAATAAATGGCGAAATCGCCGAATTGCTGGCCGACCTGCGCCGCGCCATAGCGACGCCCGTAGGAGCCGCCCCGCCCTTCGAGCTCATATCCCTGCCAGGTGAAGCCGTTCTTCATTTCGAGCGTCAGCGCGCCGCCGAGCGCATTGAGGCCGAACAAAGGATTGCCGCTGACCAGCTCGCTATTGGCGATGGCGACCGTCGGAATGAGATCGAAATTGACGACGTCGCCGAAAGCCTCATTGATGCGCACGCCGTCCTGATAGACCGCGAGGCCCTGCGGCGTGCCGGGCACGGGAGAGGCGGTGAAGCCGCGATAGGTGAGATCGGGCTGAAACGGATTGCCCGCCACATCGACGATCGAGACGGAGGCGTTGCGACGCTGCAGCGTGTCGGTGATGACGAGCGCGCGATCGCGATCGAGATCGCTGCGCTTGGTGACGATGGGATTGGTCGGAACCTTCGACTTCTCGACTCCCGCGCCCGCCTCGGGCGCCGCCGCGATAATGTCGATGTCGGGCAGCGCCTCCTGGGCGCGCGCCTGCAGGGCAGGCGCCGCGGCGACCATCAGCGCGACGAGGGAAATTCGGGAACCAAGCATCGTTTCTCTTCCACATGACGGCCCGGCCGCTCGGGCGATTTTCTCGTCGAAGACGGCGCCGCAGGAAAACGAACGCAGAATCAGGGTTAACGCCCCGCCTTCGGTTTCGGGAAGTTACGGGCGGGAAACCTACGTATCTATTTCAAAGATTCACATTCGACTTGCCGGTTTTTCCCGAAACCGGCGAAAACACGGCGGAGACGCGCCTTTTTCAGGTCCGGCTACGTTTCAACCGTCTCGTCTTTCGAAGACGGATTGTCCCGCGACAAAGGTCGATTTCACCCGACCTTGCAGGCGCGCAGTGTCGAAAGGCGTGTTCTTGCAGCGGGAATGCAATTCGGCCGGATCGACGACGAAGGGTTCGTCGGGATCGAAGCGGATGAGATCGGCCGGCGCGCCTTTGGCGAGGCGCCCCTGCTCCAGGCGCAGAATTTCCGCCGGCCGCGTCGACATCGCCCGCAAAAGCGTCACCAGCGGCACATCGCCCGAATGGACGAGCCGCAATCCCGCCGCCAGCATGGTCTCGAGGCCGACGGCGCCCGCCTCGGCCTCGGCGAAAGGCAGGCGCTTCATCTCCACATCCTGCGGATCATGGTCGGAGACGATCACGTCGATGAGCCCGCTCGCCACGGCCTCGACCAAGAGGCGGCGCTCGTCCTCATGGCGCAGCGGCGGCCGCAGCTTCAGGAAGGTGCGGTAGTCGCCTATGTCGTTTTCATTGAGCGTCAGATGGTTGATCGTGGTCCCGCAGCTCACCTGCAGGCCGCTCGCCTTGGCCGTTTCCAGCGCCGCCAGCGACAGGCCATTGGCGACGATGGAGGCGTGATAGCGCGCGCCAGTGAGCGCCACGAGCCGCAGATCGCGATCGACGATGATGGCCTCGGCCTCGCGCGGCACGCCGATGAGGCCGAGGCGGATCGCCAGCTCGCCGTCATTCATCACGCCCTCGCCGACGAGATCGCGATCCTCCGGGAAATGAATGATCAGCGCGTCGAAATCGCGGGCGTAGGTCATGGCCCGGCGCATGGTCTGGGCGTTGCGCAGAGAGCGCTTGCCGTCGGAAAAGGCGATCGCGCCGGCCTCGCGCAGCAGGCCGAATTCGGAGATCTCGCGCCCCTCGCGCCCCTTGGTGAGCGCCGCCATGGGCAACACCCGCACGCGGCCGGTGTCGCGGGCGCGGCGCAGCACAAAATCGACGACCGCCGGATCGTCGACGGGCGGCGAGGTGCCGGGCGTGGCGACGATGGTGGTGACGCCGCCCGCCGCGGCCGCGGCCGTCGCGGTGGCGATGGTCTCGCGATGCTCGGCCCCCGGCTCGCCGACGAAGGCCTGCATGTCGATGAGGCCGGGCGCGAGCACATCGTCCGCGCAATCGACGATTCGCGCGCCCTGCGGCGCGGCCTCGGCCTTCAGAGCGGGGCCGAGATCGGCGATTTTTCCGTCGCGGACGAGAAGGCCCCCGCGCGTCTCCACGCCCGAGGCGGGGTCGACGAGGCGGGCGTTGACGAAGAGAAGAGGCGCATGCGGCGGCATGGACGCCTCCTTAGGCGATTTCCTGCGCCAAGGGAACGTCGCTTCATCTCGCCGATCGATCAGCCTCGTCGAGGCTGGCGAATCGCACCTGCACTTCGGTCCCGTCGGCGGGCGGCGAGGCGAGGCGAGCGCGGAACTGCACGCTCTCGCCGGCCGAAAGCCGCATCTTGGGCGCGGCGGCGGTCCAGACATAGCGTTCGCGCCCGTCGGCCCCGCGCACGGCGAGCGCCATGGGCGGCACGCGACTGGCCGAGCGCCGCAGATTGACGATCTCGCCCTCCACCGTCAGGACTTTGCGCGCGCCTTCGGTGACGATTTTGGAGGTGACGCCGCGCAGATCGAGCCCTGCCGCGCCGACCTTGAGGCCGATCGCCGAATAGAGCGCCGTCGCCGCGGGGACGACTCGCACGATCTTCTCGCGCATGCCGATGAGCGCCATGGCGCCGAAGATGATGGCGATGATCGCCGCGATCAGCGGCAGCACGCGCTCGCGCCGGTTGTCGACGAGATCGCTCTCGCGCGGCGGCTCGCGCCACAGAGGGGAATCGTCCCGCCCGTCCGAATGCGGCGCAGGGGCCGGGCAGACCGGTGGCGAGCAGACCGGTGGATTATGCCTGACGAGGTCGTTGCGCATGGGCCGGTCTCCGAGCCGCCGGCGCCCGTCTTCGGAATCGGCCGCCGAACCTGTCGTCGATTAACCGCCGATATGGTTAATGCGCGATGAACTGCTAATCTCTCGGGCAGCGATTCTGACCCGGCCGCCAATGGATGCACGCCCTTGCTGAGCTTCGAGAACGTCGGCCTGCGCTATGGAAACGGAAGCGAGATATTGAGCGATCTCGCTTTTTCCATCACGCCGCGCTCGTTCCAATTCCTCACCGGCCCCTCCGGCTCCGGCAAGACGACGCTGCTGAAGCTCGTCTTGATGTCGCTGAAGCCGACACGCGGACGAATCACCCTCTTCGGCCAGGACGCCGAAACGCTCGACAAGGACGCGGTGACCGAGATCCGGCGGCGCATCGGCGTCGTCTTCCAGGACTTCCGCCTGCTCGACCATCTGACGCTCTACGAGAATGTCGCTCTGCCGCTGCGCGTCATCGGCCGCGAGGAGACGAGCTATCGCGCCGAGGTGCTGGAGCTCTTGCGCTGGGTCGGGCTCGAGGAGCGCATCGCCAGCCGGCCGAGCGTGCTCTCCGGCGGCGAGAAGCAGCGCGCCGCCATCGCCCGCGCATTGATCGTGCGGCCGGAGCTGCTGCTCGCCGACGAGCCGACCGGCAATCTCGACCCCACTCTGGCGCGACGGCTGCTGCGGCTCTTCGTGGAATTGCACAAGAGCGGGACCTCGGTCGTCATCGCCACCCATGATCTGGCGCTGATGGACCAATATGAGAGCGCGCGCCGGCTGGTGCTCGCGGACGGGCGGCTGCATGTCTTCGAATGACGCCAAATCCCCGCCGGGCCTGCGCCGCCCCGCTCAGCCGTCGGGCCAAGGGCCGCGCGACGCCGCGCTCGAGGAGACGCTCGGCCGCGAGACGCCGCTCGTTCCGACCTCCTCCATCGCCGGACGCTCGCTCGTCATCGTCATCGCCATCATGACCTTTCTCGCGGCGCTCTCGGCCGGGGCGGCGCTGATGGTCGCCGACGCCAGCGTCGACTGGCGGCGCGAGGTGGCGCGCGAGGCGAGCGTGCAGATCCGCCCCCTGCCCGGCCGCGACATAGAGGCCGACGTCAGCCGGGCGACCGCCGTTCTCGTCGCCGCCGAGGGGGTGCGCGACGTGCGCGTCTACACCAAGGCCGAATCCGAGGCGCTGCTCGCGCCCTGGCTCGGCCAGGGCCTCGATTTCGCCGAGCTGCCCGCCCCGCGCATGATCGTCGTCAAGCTGGACGATAGCCGCCGCGCCGATCTCGACGCGCTGCGGCGGGAGCTCGCTCAGTCCATTCCGAGCGCGGCGCTGGACGATCATCGGCTCTGGGTGGAGCGGCTCGGCCAGATGGCGCGCACAGTGGTGGCGGTGGCGGCGCTCGTCTTCGTGCTGATCGTCGTCGCCATGGGGCTCGCCGTCGCCTTCGCCACGCGGGCGGCCATGGTCGGCAATCGCGAGATCATAGAGGTGCTGCATCTCGTCGGCGCGGCCGACAAATACATCGCCCAGCAGTTTCAGCGCCGCTTTCTCGCGCTGGGGTTGCGCGGCGGCTTCATCGGCGGCGGCTCGGCCATGGTCTTCTTTCTCTTCGCCGGCTATCTGGCGAGCCGCTGGACGGCGACGCCGGACGGCGACCAGCTCGAGGCCATGTTCGGCAGCTTCTCGCTGGGACCGCTCGGCTTCACCGTGGTCGGCGGCATATCGGCGGCGGCGGGACTGCTCACCGGCTTCATGTCGCAGGAGATCGTCTTTCGCCAATTGCGGCGGCTGGACGGGGCCGAGTAAACTCTCCTTCGGCATAATCATCGCCCGGCGCTGGACGGCCTCGAGCGCCGCTTCCATCTTGCCCGAGGAACCGAGGCCGGCGACGAGGAACAACGCTTGCGAGCCTATGCGCGAGACGCGGGAGCAAAAGGAGCCGCGCGCGGACGCTGGCGCGGCGTAGCCTTGCTTCTCTTCTGTTTTCTCGCCTCGGCCTTTGTCGCCGGCTTCATCGGCTTCGCGCTCTCGCTGGAGCGGACCGAATCGACTTTGACGGTGCAGGCCGACGGCGTCGTCGTGCTGACCGGCGGCTCCGACCGCGTCTATGAGGCGGGCGGGCTGTTGGCGCGCGGTCAGGCGCGCCGGCTGCTCATCACCGGGGTCAATCGCGCCACGCGCGGCCATGAGATCGCCAAGCTCCTGCCTGTCTCGCGCGAGCTGTTCGACTGCTGCGTCGATCTCGGCTATCGCGCCCAGGACACGATCGGCAATGCTCTGGAGACGCGCGACTGGGCGCGGGCGCGCGGGATCAGCAAGGGCTCGCTCATCATCGTCACCTCCAATTACCACATGCCGCGCGCGCTGGCCGAGCTCTCGGCGGCGCTGCCGGAAGTCGAGCTCTATCCCTTCTCCGTCGTCAGCGATCATTTGCGCGTCGAGGACTGGCTCGGCGATCTGGCGGTGACGCGGCTCATCGCGGCCGAATATGTCAAATATCTCTATGCGCTGCTGCGCACCCGGCTGCTCGAGCCGGGCCTCTCGGCCACGGCTTCCGGACCGGTCGGGGCGGCCGCCGTCTCGGAGCCTCGGGCGCAGCCGCGCTGAAAATTCGCCGGCCCGGCGCCCTCGCGGCGAGAAATGCTCCGAGCAGAAGGCAGGATTTTTTGTTGAAAAACTGGTTCCCACTTTTTCGAAATCCTGCTTAGAAGGCGTCGCCAACCCGCCCTAGCCCCGCGAAACCGTCAGGCGACCAACGCAATGCTCTTCCTGCGCTCGCTGCTGTTCCACATCGTCTTTTTCGTCAATCTGATGACGCTGCAGATCCTCTGGCTGCCCGGCCTGCTGATGCGGCGGCAGGCCTCCATGCAGCTCGGCCGCGTCTGGGGGCGAACGTCGCTGTTCTGGCTCGAGACGATCGTCGGGCTGAAATTCGAGTTTCGCGGCCTCGAGAATATTCCCGAAGGTCCGATCATCGTCGCCTGCAAGCATCAGTCGATGTGGGAGACCTTCGTCCTGCCGCTGCATTCGCCGGACTTCTCCTACATTCTCAAGCGCGAGCTGGTGTTCATCCCGTTTTTCGGCTGGTATCTGATGGGCGCCGAGCAGATCGGCATCGATCGCGCCAAGGGCGGCAAGCTGCTGCCGCAGCTCATCGAGAAGACCAAGGCGTTGTTCGCCGAGGGGCGGCAATTGTTCATCTTTCCGGAAGGGACGCGGCGGCCCGCCGGCGCGCCGCCGCTCTATAAATTCGGCGTCGCCCATCTCTATCGCGAGACCGGCGCGGCCTGCCTGCCGGTGGCGCTGAATTCCGGCCTGTTCTGGGCGCGCCGCGCCTGGATCGTGCGGCCGGGAACCGTCGTCATCGAATATCTGCCGCCGATCCCCGCGGGTCTCGAGCCGCGCGAATTCTTCCAGCGCATGCAGGACACGATCGAGAGCGCCTCCGACCGCCTCATCGCGGAGGCGGTCGCGCGCGATCCCTCGCTCGCCGCTGTCGTGGAGCGCGGACGCAAGGCGGCCGAGGCGGCCGCCTGAGCCTCAGCGATCGTAGGCGGTGAGCTCTCGCTGACCGGCGCCGACCGCCTTGCGGTCGCGCAGCGGATAGTCGGCCTCGACGATATAGGGGCCGCCGCCGACCGAATCGCGCGAGGAGAACAGCACGAAGCGCGCCGCCTCGAAGCGCATGGGCGGGAAATAGCCGCGCGCGCCGAGATAGGTCGCGACCGCCGAGCAGGACGCGCCGCGCAGGCGGGCGAGCGTCACATGCGGCACGAATTTGCGCGGCTCCGGCGGGATGCCGATGCGCCGCAGCAGTCGCTCCTGCTCCGCCTGCAGCTCTGCGAGAGCCGAATCGGCGCGCGCCTTCACCACGACGGCGCGCGGCTTGTCGCCGCCGAAGCTCGACAACTCCTCCAGAGTGATCGAAATCGGAGCGCGGCGGATCGCGGCGAGGGTGAGGGCGGCGTCATGGCCGAGCGCATCGTCCACATCGCCGATGAAACGCAGCGTGATGTGATAATTCTCGGCGTCGATCCAGCGGGCTCCCGGCAGGCCTCCGCGCAGAGCGGCGAGATCGCCGGCGATAAGACGGGGGATTTCGAGGGCGGTGAACAGTCTGGGCATCGGAGGTCCTCCATCCTGGCCTCGCAAGGCGCGCGGGAGCGAGAAAAGGCCGAAGTCGCTGTCTGCTCGCTGAGCCCCTGCCCGGCCGCGTCGCGGCGGAGCCCGGGGCCGATGTCGGCGCCTCCTCGCGGATCGGCGCGCCGCATCGCCCGGCGCGCGCTAAGGACGGTGAGCGCACTATAGCCAGAATGGGACGGCTGTAACGAAAATCCCGCAGGCGGCGGGAGTTTTTTTCCGATCGGCCGAGAGTTGCGCGTGAATTCGCTCGTCCGCCGCCGCGCGATTCAGCGCTGGGCGGCGGCCCGGCGCTTGGATTGCAGCGAATCGAGGCTCTTTTCGACGAGCGGGACGACGCCGGCGACAATCCTCGCCACGCCCGCCCGGCTCGGATGCAATCCGTCGACGAGGGTCATGCCCTTTTCGCCGACGACGCCGTCGAGAAAAAAGGGATAGAGCGGCAGGCCGCGCCGCGCCGCGAGCTCGGGAAAAATAGCGTCGAAGGATTTTTTGTGATCCGCGCCGAAATTGGCGTTGGCCAGCATTCCGGCGAGCAGGACGTCGAGGCCCCGCTCCTGCGCCGCGGAGACGATCTTCTCGAGATTTTCGCGCGTCGTCGCCGGCTCGAAGCCGAGCAGCATGTCGTTGGCGCCGAGCTCCACTATCAGCAGATCGCCGCCGTCGCGCAGCGCATAGGAGAGGCGGGAAGCGCCGCCGCGGGTCGTGTCGCCGGAAACGGCGGCGTTGACGACGCGGGCGTCATAGCCGTCGGCTTTCAGCCGCGCCTCGAGCTGCGCCGGAAAGGCGGCGTCGGCCGGGAGCTGGAAGCCGGCGCTCAGACTGTCGCCGAAGGCGATGACGCGCAGCGGCTCGGCCGCCGCCGGGCGCGCGAATGTCATCAAAAGCGCCAGAAAAGCGGCGGCGCACAGGAGAGCGATCGGGCCGAGAGGCCGAAAGCGCGGCCGGAGACTGGAAACAGCGGCCGCCTTCGCATATGTCGGGGCGGGCGTCTGGGCCGGATCGCGGAACGCGAACCGGCGAGCGGCGCAGCGGCAAACCATTTCAGGACCTCCCCCAAAGTGCAGCGTCCGGTCATCGAACTCGAGGATGTCGATCTCACCCTCGGCGCGGGCGCGGCGCGCGTCCATGTGCTCAAGAACATAAGCCTCTGCGTGGCGCGCGGCGAGGCCGTCGGCCTCGTCGGGCCATCGGGCTCCGGAAAATCCACATTGCTGATGACGCTCGCCGGGCTCGAGCGGCCCGATTCCGGCAAGGTGCTCGTCGACGGGAGCGATCTCGCCCGCCTCGACGAAAACGCGCTGGCGCGGTTCCGTGGGGGGAAGATAGGGGTCGTCTTCCAGTCTTTCCAGCTCATCGCGACGATGACGGCGCTGGAGAATGTCGCCGTGCCGCTGGAGCTCGCCGGCCGCGCCGACGCTTTTACGCGCGCGAGCCGAGAGCTCGAGGCGGTGGGCCTCGGCCATCGCCTCTCGCATTATCCAGCGCAAATGTCCGGCGGCGAGCAGCAGCGCGTCGCGCTCGCCCGGGCGCTCGCCCCCGATCCCGTCATTCTCGTCGCCGACGAGCCGACCGGCAATCTCGATTCGGAGACCGGCGCGGCCATCGTCGATCTCATTTTCGCGCAAAAGGCGCGACGCTCGGCGACGCTGGTGCTGGTGACGCATGACGCCTCGCTCGCCGCCCGCTGCGACCGCGCGATCCGGTTGCGCTCCGGCCGCATCGACGGCGAAGAGGCGCGGAAGTCGTGAGACTCGGCCTCGCCTCGCGTCTGCCGCTGGCGCTGCGTTTCGCTTTGCGCGATCTTTCCGGCGATCTGCGCGGTTTTGGCGTCTTCATCGCCTGTATCGTCATCGGCGTCGCCGCGATCTCCGGCGTCGGCGCCGTGTCGCAATCGCTCGCCGAGGGCCTCGCCCGCGAGGGGCGCGTGATTTTGGGCGGCGATGTCTCCGTCGCCACCACCATGCGGCGGCTGTCACCGCGGGAGCGCGCGTTTTTCGAGCGAAATGGCCGCGTCTGCGAGATCGCGCTGATGCGGGCCATGGCGCGCTCGGCGAGCGGCGAGGCGGCGCTCGTCGAAATAAAGGCGGTCGATTCGGCCTATCCTAACGCCGGCGCGGTCGAGCTCGCGCCGCCGCAGGCGTTGGCCGAGGCGCTGCGCCAGCGCGAGGACGCCTTCGGCCTCGTCGCCGATTCGACGCTGATCGCCCGTCTCGACCTCAAAGTGGGCGATCACGTGAAGATCGGCGCCGGCTCCTTCACGCTGACGGCGGAGCTGGCGAGCGAGCCCGACAAGCTCGCCGGCGGCTTCGGCTTCGGCGCGCGCGTCGTGATGAGCCAGGAGGCTCTGCAGGCGACCGGGCTCGTGCAGCCGGGCGCCGTCCTGCGCTGGTTGACCCGAATCTCGCTCGGCGGCGCCGGCGCGATCGCCAGCGACGCGGAGGTCGAGCGTTTCGCGACGGCGCTGTCCGCGGCCTTTCCGGAGGCCGGCTGGGATTTGCGCAAGCGCGACGCCGTCTCTCCGCAATTCTCGCGCAATCAGGAGCGCTTCACTCAGCTCCTGACGCTGGTCGCGCTGACGGCGCTGGTCGCGGGCGGCGCCGGCGTCGCCAATGCGGTCGCCGGCTTCGTCGACAGAAAGCGCGACGCTTTCGCAATATTGAAGGCGCTCGGCGCGCCGGCCTCGCGCGTCTTCGCCATGGCGCTGGTCGAGGTCCTGCTCGTCGCCGGCCTCGCCGTCGTCGCCGGCCTGGCGCTCGGCGCGACTTTCCCCTATCTCGCCGATTTCACTCTTTCGGCGTCCATCCCTCTGCCCTTCTCGCCCTCGGTCGACGCGCGCTCGCTCGGCGTCGGCGCCGCCTATGGGCTACTGGTGGCGCTGATTTTCGCGCTGCCGCCGCTCGGCCGCGCCTATGGGACGCCGGTCGCCCGCCTGCTACGCGACGAGGCCGAGGAGACAGCCCCTCCCCGCATCTTTCTGCTCGCCGCGCTCGTGGCGGCCGCGCTCCTCGTCGCTCTAGTGATGGCCACGGCCGCCGACAAGAAGCTCGCCGCGACCTATATCGTGGCCACGGCGGCGGCCTTCGCGCTGCTGCGCGGCGTCGCGTCGCTGGTCGTCCGCGCGGCGCGGCGCGTCTCTCATGTGCGGAGCGCGCGCCTGCGCCATGCGATCGGCAATATCCGCCGGCCGAAGAGCCTCGCCGCGACTTTGATCGTCTCGATCGGCGTCACCCAGACGCTGCTGGTCGCGCTGGCGCTGATCGAAGGCTCGATCCACGCGGAATTGTTCCAGGCGCAGAAAAGCCGCACGCCGAGCTTCTATTTCGTCGATGTCGCCAAGGAGCAGGTCGGCGAATTCGTGACCTTTCTCTCCTCTTTCGCCGCCGACGCCCATATCGAGCATGTGCCGATGATGCGCGGCCGCATCGTCGCCGTGAAAGGCGTCCGCTCCGAAAATCTGAAGGCGCCGGAGGAGATCGCCTGGGCGCTCGAGGGCGACCGCGGCGTGACCTTCTCCGCCGCGCCGCCGAAGGGCTCCGAGATCGTCGCCGGAAGCTGGTGGGGGGCGGAGCGCAGCGGCTCTCCCCTCGTCTCGCTGGAGGCGCGCGTCGCCGAAGGGCTCGGCATAGAGATCGGCGACGAGATCACCGTCAATGTGCTCGGCCGCGACGTCGCCGCGCGCGTCGCCAATCTGCGCCGCGTCGATTGGCGCAGCTATGGCATTAATTTCATGATGGTGTTCTCGCCCGACGCTTTCGCCGACGCGCCCTATTCGGAAATCTTCACCGCGGCTTTCGCCGATCGCGACGACCCGTCTCGCGACAAAAGGCTCGTGCGCGACGTGGCGGCGCGCTTTCCGCAGATCGCGGCGCTGCGGGTCAAGGATGCGCTGGAGGCGGTCGAGAAGATCGCCGATCAGCTCACTTTCGCCGCGCGGGCGGCCGCTGGCCTCGCCATCGTCACGGCGGCGCTGGCGCTCGGCAGCGCCGTGGCGGCGAGCCAGCGCGGGCGCCAGCGCGACGCCATCGTGCTGAAGACGCTCGGCGCGACGCGCGGCTGGCTGACCAGCGCCTTCGCCCTCGAATTCGCGCTGCTCGGCCTCGTGGCCGGACTCTTCTCGGTCGTGGCGGGCGCCGGCGCGGCGGGCTTCATTCTCGAGGCGCTGATGAAAATGCAGTTCGTCTTCCTCTCCTGGCCGGTCGCGCTGACGACGCTCGGCGCGCTCGTCTTCGCCGTCGTCCTCGGACTGGCGGGGAGCTGGCGCGCGCTCGGAGAGAGGCCCGGCCCGGCGCTGCGCCGCCAATAGGGACGAAAAGGGCCGAACGGCGACGTTTTCGGCTGTCGGAAGCGGCTTTTTCGTCACGCACCCTTGCCGTGAGAGAGCGGTCGCCTTAAAAGGCGGGCTTCGCCGGCGTTCAGGGGGCTGGACGCGAGATGATCGCGCTCGCCCTCGAACAAGCGTAGAGCCCATGCCCCAGCTTTTACCCGAACGCAAGAAACTGCCCGTTCCCGACAATGGGGATTTTTCGCTGCCGCAAATCTTCGCCTCGATCGGCGGAGGCCTCGCCGGCGCGGCCGTGTTCGCGGTCCTCACCAAGGGCACTTCGGCGGCGGTTCTGTTCGCCTTTCTCGCGCCGCTGCCGATCTTGATCGTCGCGCTGGGTTTCGGCCTGCGCCATGGCGCGACCTCCGCCCTCATCGCGACCGGCCTTCTGTCGATCTGGCCCAATCCGGTCTTCGGCGTCATCTACGCCCTTCTCGTCGCCGTTCCTGCTCTCGCCGCCGCCTATGTCGCGGCCGGGGCGCCCTGGCGCGGACGCGAGCTCGTGACGTCCCATGCGCCGGCCTGGGCGGTTCTCGCCGTCGGCGGCGTGGTGGCGACAGCGGTCTCCATCGCCGTCACGATCGCGGCGATTCGATTCGGCGGCCTCGACGAGGCGCTCAATCCGCTGCGCGCCCGCGCCTTCATGGCGATCGAGGATCTGGTGCGCACGCAGGAGCTCGGCGACAAACTCGATCCGAGCCAGCTCTCGGCGCTCGTCGTCTTCGCTTTTCCGGCGACGCTCGCCGCGCTGACTTTGTTCAGCCATGCGCTCAATTTGTGGGGCGCCGGCCTGCTGGCGCGCGCCTCCGACGCGCTCCCCCGCCCCTGGCCCGACATTGCCCAGGACTTCGTGCTGCCGCGCGCGGTCGCCGGATTGTTCCTCGTCGCCAGCGCCATGGCCTTCCTCGGCGATCTCGCCGGCGAGATCGGACTCGTTTTCGCCGAGACGCTCGGCCTCGCTCTGGCGATGCAGGGGCTCGCGGTCGTCCATGCGCTGCTGCGTGGGACGCGCGTCGGCGGCGTCACGCTCACCGTCATCTATATCGTCATCGGCCTGTTCGCCTGGCCGATCGTCCTGTTCACCGTGATCGGCGTCGTCGACGCGGTGTTTTCGTTCCGCAGCCGCAAGCGAGCGGCGCAGGCGCGGCGCGGCTGAGAGCGCCGCGGTAAATTCGAGAGAGACACGAGGAGATAATACCCATGGTCGATGTCATTCTGCTGGAGCGCGTGGCCAAGCTCGGCCAGATGGGCGACACCGTTCGCGTGCGCGACGGCTATGCGCGCAACTTCCTGCTGGCGCGCGGCAAGGCGCTGCGCGCCACCGCGACGAACAAGAAGCATTTCGAGACGCAGCGCGCCCAGATCGAGGCGCACAATCTCACCGCCCGCAAGGAGGCCGAGGCCGTCGCCGAGAAGCTCGAGGGGCAGACCTTCGTCATCATCCGCCAGGCCGGCGAGAGCGGCCATCTCTATGGCTCCGTGGCGCCGCGCGACATCTCCGAGGCGGCCACCGCCGGCGGCTTCACGCTGAACCGCAATCAGGTCGATCTGCAGCATCCGATCAAGGCGCTCGGCCTGCATAATGTGCCGGTCCATCTGCATCCGGAAATCGAGGTGAAGATCATCGTCAACGTCGCCCGCTCGGCGGAAGAGGCCGAGCGCCAGGCGCGCGGCGAGGCCGCCGCCGCCCGCGAGGAGACGACGCTCGACGATCTCGGCCTCGAGGTCGGCGCGGCGCTGGCCGAAGCCGGCGACGTCGAGCTCTGATCGCTCGCGACCGCTTCTGTTCGATTTAAAAAAGGCCGGAGACGCTCGCGTCTCCGGCCTTTTTCATACGCCGGCGATTCGCCGTGGCGAAATTGTCACACACAATTGATTTTGCGTGAGCGCGCCGAAAGATGCGCCGCGCATGTGGAAATGACTCACAAAGACGCCGCTCGCGCATTGGACGGGCCGCGCGCGATCTTTGCCATTGGCGCCGCTCTCCGCTTCGGGCAATGTCGCGGCCGTTCTCGAGTGCCTGTCGCAACGCGTTCAAGTGCATCGAAGACATCCATCAGAGGCAATCAGACGAACGGCCGGGCTGAGCATCCCCGAGATGGGGACGATCTCCTCCCGATCGCCATTCGCGCTCGACCTCCTCTCCCGAGGGGACCCAAAGCTCCGGCCTTCTGCGCGATGTCGTCGTCGCTGCGATTACCCCGCTACGTTCCGTTCCCGAGAGAGAAATGCTCGACCAGCCCGCCTATCGCACGCCGCCCCATAATATCGAAGCCGAGCAGGCGCTGCTCGGCGCCATTCTCGTCAACAATGACGCATTCGATCGCGTCTCGGATTTTCTGCGGCCGGAGCATTTCTCCGAGGAGCTGCACAGGCGCATCTTCGAGGTCTCCTCGCAGATCATTCGCGCCGGCCGCGTCGCCACCGTCGTGACGCTGAAGACGCATCTCGGCGATGTGGAGCTGCCCGGCGGCGTGACGATGCAGGCCTATCTCGCGCGATTGGCGCGCGAGGCGACAACGATCATCAACGCCGAGGATTATGGCCGCACGATCCATGATCTCTCCGTGCGGCGGGAGCTGATCGTCATCGGCGAGGATATCGTCAACGCCGCCTTCGACGCGGCGGTCGATCAGGCGCCGCGCCAGCAGATCGAGGAGGCCGAGCGCAAGCTCTATGCGGTCGCCGAGACCGGCCGCTATGACGGCGGCTTCCAGCGTTTCGCCGAGGCGCTCGCCACCGCCATGGATATGGCCAGCAGCGCCTATCAGCGCGACGGCCACCTCTCCGGCATAGCGACAGGGCTCGTCGATCTCGACGAGAAGATGGGCGGGCTGCAGAAATCCGACCTCATCATCGTCGCCGGCCGTCCCGGCATGGGCAAGACGGCGCTCGCCACCAACATCGCCTTCAACATCGCCAAGGCCTATGTGTCCGAGCAACAGCCGGACGGCTCGGCAAAGACGGTGAATGGCGGCATCGTCGGCTTCTTCTCGCTCGAAATGTCGGCCGAGCAATTGGCGACGCGCGTCATCGCCGAGCAATCCGGCGTGCCCTCCTACAAGATCCGCCGCGGCGACATCAACGAGGACGATTTCCGCCGCATCGCCGAGGCGGCGCGGGAAATGCAGAGCGTGCCCTTCTTCATCGACCAGAGCGGCGGCATCTCCATCGCTCAGCTCATCGCGCGGGCGCGGCGCCTCAAACGCCAGCGCGGGCTCGATCTGCTCGTCGTCGACTATCTGCAACTGCTCTCCGGCTCCAAATCGCGCAACGAAAATCGCGTGCAGGAGCTGACCGAGATCACCACGGGCCTCAAGGCGCTGGCCAAGGAGCTGGCCGTGCCGGTCATCGCGCTCTCGCAGCTCTCGCGTCAGGTCGAGAGCCGCGACGACAAGCGGCCGCAGCTCTCGGACCTGCGCGAATCCGGCTCGATCGAGCAGGACGCCGACGTGGTGATGTTCGTCTATCGAGAGGAATATTACCTGCGCAATCGCGAGCCGCGCGAAGGCACGGAAGAGCATATCGCCTGGCAGAACGAGATGGAGCGCGTGCATGGACGCGCCGAAGCGATCCTCGGCAAGCAGCGCCACGGGCCCACAGGCACGGTGACGCTCTCCTTCGAGGCGGAGGTGACGCGCTTCTCCAATCTCGCCGAGGAGGACAAGCTGCCGGCGCGGATGTAAGGTTTCTTCATGTCTTGGCAGCGCGTTTCACCACCGAGACACAAAGGACGCGAAGGCGATCAGGAAACGCGCGTCGCCTCGAAGGCCGGAACCTCGCGCGAGAAAGCGTCGAGCCAGGCGACGAGCGCGGGATGCGTCGCGCGCCAGGCGCCTTCGAAGCGCAGGTCCAGATAGGCGAGCGCGGCGGCGACGGCCACATGGCCGATCGTGACGGGGCCCGCCGGCGGATCGGCGTCGAGCATTGCGAGGGCGCGCTCCACCTTGCCGGTCTGCAGCGCGATCCAATCGGACGAGCGCAAATTCTCCGGCCGCATCGCCTCGTAGCGGATCAGCAGCGCCGCGTCATTGATTCCGTCGCCGAGCGCTTGCAGCGTCAGCGCCGCGATACGTTCGGCGGGCTCGGCCGGAAAGAGCTTGCCGCCGCCGGCGAGCAGGTCGAAATATTCGCAGATCACGCGGCTGTCGTAGAGCGTCTCGCCGCTGTCGAGAATCAGCGTCGGCACTTTGCCGAGCGGGTTCTGCTCGCGCAGGGAATCGGCCGGATCGGTCGTGTCGGCGCCGACGAGCTCGAGGCCGGCGCCCGAGCCGAGAATCTCGGCGACGATCCGCGCTTTGCGGGCATAGGGCGAGGCGGCGGAATAGCGTAGAATGGGCATAGGTTCTTTCCCGTCGAACAGGCGGATGGACGAGCAATAGGACGTTACGCAGATGACCGCCAGTCCCGAGCAGATCGTCGCCGGTCAAGCCGTCTATTCGCCCGCCGTTCTGCGGCTCTATGACATGCTCGTGCTCGGCCTCTCCAATCGCTTCATCTGGAAATGCCCGACGCCGCGCCTGCAGGCGCTCTATGACGCGCATGTTTCGGGCAATCATCTCGACGTCGGCGTCGGCACGGGATATTTTCTCGACCATTGCCGCTTTCCCGTCGCCGCGCCGCGCGTCGCGCTCATGGATCTCAATCCCGACGCGCTTCGCTTCGCGGCGGAGCGTATCGCGCGTTTCTCGCCGCAGACCTATCGCCGCAATATTCTGGAGCCGATCGCTTTCGATGCGCCGAAATTCGATTCCGTCGGCGTCAATTATCTCTTGCATTGCCTTCCCGGCGCGATCGCGGAAAAGACCGTCGTCTTCGATCATCTGAAGGCGCTGACGAATGACGGCGCCGTCTTTTTCGGCTCGACCTTGCTGCATGGCGGCGTCGAGCGCTCGGCCGCGGCGCGGCTGCTGATGGAGGTCTACAATCGCAAAGGCGTGTTCTCCAATACGGCCGACGATCTCGATCGCTTGCGCAATGCGCTCGAGCGGCGCTTCCGCAATGTCGAGATCGACATTGTCGGCTGCGCCGCCCTCTTCGTCGCGCGCGATTGATGCGCGCGATTGACGCGCGATCGAACGGACGCGCGAGCCTCGCGGCTCGCGAGCCCCGCAGACTCACTCGTAGATCGCGCTCAGCACCACATGGAATTTGGCGACCGAATTGCCGATATTCTTGATCTCGTAATGGATCTCGGTCTCGTCCTTGGTGTCGACGGTCTGCGACTGCGGGTTCGGCTTGACCTCCGTCACCGTGTAATGACGCCAAACGCGCGTCACCTCGAGCGACGTGTCCTGCGCGAAGCCGCTCGCCGTGCTGCCGGTGGCGAAGGGCACAGCCTGCGCATCCCACACCGCGTTGAACGGCGAGGCATTGTTCCACCAGCCATGAACAGTCGCGCCGGGCGCGAGGGTGAGCTCGGTCTTCGTATCGACGAAAAGCACTTTCGACATTTTCAATTTCCTCTTTGAAACCGTCGCGTGAAATGAATGCGATCGGATGCAGAGGAAACTAGGCGCGACGCTCCCGTGCGGCTGTGCGCGCGGACACAGAGGCGCTCACCGCGCTTCGCCGTAGACGGCCGAGAGCGGAAAGGAGAGACCGGGCGGGTCGAGCAGCACATCGCCCTCGCGAATGGCGCGCGTCAGTATATCGCCGCCCTGCCCGCGGCGATGATGGATCACGAGCGGCGCATCCGAATCGAAAATGAGATAATGCGCGACGCTCGCGATGCGGACATATCCATCGAGCTTGCCGAGAACGTCATTGCGTCCGGTGGATGGCGACAGCACTTCGACAATGACGAGCGGGCTTTCGACGAGCAGCGCGTCCGGCGGAAGCTCGGGACCGCAATAGAGCTGCGCGTCGGGCTCGAAGACGGTGGCGGCGTCGACGCGCACGGCGACTCCGTCCGGGAGAACATGGCAAGGCGCGCCGGCCCGGCGGACGGCGTCCTGCAAGGCGATGTAAGCGGCGCCCTTGGCTTTGGCGTGGGCGACGCGCTCCGACGCCTGAGCGAAGACTTCGCCGTCGACGAGCTCATAGCGGCTGGGCCGACCTTCGGCCCAGACGACGAACTCCTCTGCTGTCATCTTCGTCTTCGGCAGCGCGTTCATGAGACCGATCCTATCCCGATTTCGCCCCTCGCGCCATTCGGCGTCTCAGCCTTTCAGATCGTCGAAGGGCACCATCACATGCTGGCGATAGGCGGGCCGTTCGCAAAGGCGCGCATGCCAAGCCTCGACATTGGGAAGCGAGGGCCGCTCTATGTCGAGCGCGAAATAGCGAAACAAAGTCGTTCCGGCGGGAATATCCGCGAGGGTGAGCGCCTCGCCGGCAAGGAAGGGCCTGTCCGCGAGCCAGCTATCGAGAAATTTGTAATGCTGCGCGCAGCGCGCGATCGCAGTGCGGATCGCCGTCCAGTCGCGCTTTTCCTCCGGCGTTCGGTAATAGCCCATGAACACGCCATCGACGAAAGCCGGCTGCAACGACGATTGCGCCCAATCCATCCAGCGATCGAGATAGGAGCGCGCAGCCGGATCGGAAGGCCAGAACGCTTCGCCGCCGTGGCGCGCCGCGAGATAGCGCAATATGGCGTGAGACTCCCACACCACGACGCCCTCGTCGTCGATGACCGGAATGCGGCCATGCGGATTGCGCGCGCGAAATTGCGGATCGTCGAGGCCGCCGAAAGCGCCGCCGAGCGGCACATGGGCGTGATCGAGCCCGAGCTCGCCGACGAGCCACATGACCTTCTGCACATTGAAGGAGTTGCGCCGTCCCCAGATCGTGAGCATGCGTTCTTCCCCCTCTTCGACAGGCTGTGCGACGAGACGATTCTAGACCGATGCGCGCGCGAGCGCCATTGACGTGAGGTTGCGTTTGTCGAAGGGCCCTGACGTCGATGCGACGCATGGCGAGAAGAAACTCTCGCTCCGCCTATGCATAAACGAATTTCATGAAAAACCGGGCGTTTCGCCGAATGGAAGTCTCGGCGAAACGCGATCTTGGAAGAAATCCGAGGCTCAGCCCGCCTCGCCGCCGGCCTCGTCCTCCGCCTCGCCCGCATCCGCCAAATGCTCGACCGAGACGACGCGCTCGCCCTCCGCCGTGTCGAAGACGATGACGCCCTGCGTGCCGCGGCCGGCGATGCGTATGCCCTCGACCGGGCAGCGGATCAGCTGGCCGCCGTCGGTCACCAGCATGATCTCATCGCCGCGCCCCACAGGGAAGGAGGCGACGAGCTTGCCGTTGCGGGCGTTCACCGCCATGGCGACAATGCCTTTGCCGCCGCGTCCGGTGATGCGATATTCGAAGGAGGAGCTGCGCTTGCCATAGCCGTTCTCGGAGACGGTCAGGATGATCTGCTCGGCCTGCTCCATCTCGCGATAGCGCGCCTCGGTCAGCTCGATCGCGGTCGAGGCCTCCTCGGTCTCCGCCGCGCCCTCCTCCACGCCTTCGGCTCCCGCATTGCGCCGCTGCGCCGCCGCGCGCTTGAGATAGGCTGCGCGCTCGTCGCCGACGGCCTCGAAATGGCGCAGGATCGACAGGGAGATCACGCGATCGTCGCCGGCGAGCGCTATGCCGCGCACGCCCATCGAGGTGCGCCCCTGAAAGACGCGCACGTCGCTCACCGGGAAGCGGATGCACTGCCCCTCGCGCGTCGTGAGCAGAATATCCTCCTGCTCCGCCGCTGTGGCGACATCGACGATGGCCTCGCCTTCGTCGAGCTTCATGGCGATGATGCCGGAGCGGCGCACATCGGAGAAGTCCGAAAGCTTGTTGCGGCGCACCGTGCCGCCCGTCGTCGCGAATATGGCGTCGAGCGTCGCCCAGCTCGACACGTCCTCCGGCAACGGCATGATGGTGGTGATGCGCTCGCCCTGCTCGAGCGGCAGAAGATTGACCAGCGCCTTGCCGCGCGCCTGCGGCGCCGCCAGCGGCAGACGCCACACTTTCTCCTTATAGGCGCGGCCGAGCGAGGAGAAGAACAGCACCGGCGTATGGGTCGAGGCGACGAAGAGGCGCTGAACGAAATCCTCCTCCTTCGTCTGCATTCCCGAGCGGCCTTTGCCGCCGCGCCGCTGCGCGCGATAGGTCGAGAGCGGCACGCGCTTGATGTAGCCGGCGTGCGAGACGGTGACGACCATATCCTCTCGGGCGATGAGGTCCTCGTCCTCGACGTCGCCGTCGCCATCGACGATCTGCGTGCGGCGCGGAGTCGAATAGGCCTCCTTGACCGCGATCATCTCGTCCTTGATGATCCCGAACAGCCTTTCGCGCGAGCGCAAAATCTCGAGATATTCGGCGATCTCGGCGGCGAGCTTGTTCAGCGCCTCGGCGATCTCGTCGCGGCCGAGCGCGGTGAGGCGCTGCAGGCGCAATTCCAGAATGGCGCGCGCCTGCGCCTCGGAAAGGCGGATCGCGCCATCCTCGGTGAGCACATGGCGCGGATCGGCGATCAGCGCGACCAGCGGCGCCATGTCCTTGGCGGGCCATTCGCGCTCCATCAACGCTTCGCGCGCGGCGGCGGTGTCGGCCGAGGTGCGGATGAGGCGGATCACCTCGTCGATATTGGCGACGGCGATGGCGAGGCCGACCTGCAGATGCGCGGCGTCGCGCGCTTTGGCGAGGCGGAATTTGGTGCGCCTGGTGACGACGCTCTCGCGGAAGTCGACGAAGGCGAGCAGAACGTCCTTCAGCGTCAGCAGCTCGGGACGACCGCCGTTCAGCGCGATCATATTGACGGGGAAGCTCGACTGTAGCGCCGTGTGGCGCCAGAGCTGGTTGAGCACCACATCGGCGACCGCGTCGCGCTTCAGCTCGATGACGATGCGCATGCCGTCGCGGTCGGATTCGTCGCGCAGATCGGAAATGCCTTCGAGCTTCTTCTCGCGGACGAGGTCGGCGATGCGCTCGATCAGAGCCGCCTTGTTCACCTGATAGGGGATCTCGGTGAAGATGAGCGCCTCGCGCTCCTTGCGCAAAGTCTCGACCTCGGCCTTGGCGCGCATGATGATCGAGCCGCGCCCGGTCGTATAGGCGTTGCGTATTCCGCCCCGCCCCAGAATCGTCGCCGCCGTCGGGAAATCCGGGCCGGGCACGATCTCCATCAGCTCGGCGACGGTCATGTCGGGCCGGTCGATCAGCGCTATGGCGGCGTCGATCACCTCGCCGAGATTATGCGGCGGAATATTCGTCGCCATGCCGACGGCGATGCCGCCCGCGCCATTGACGAGAAGATTGGGGAAGCGCGCCGGAAGGACGGTCGGCTCCATCTCCTTGTCGTCATAGTTCGGCTTGAAGTCGACGGTGCCTTCGTCGATATCCTCGAGCAGCGCCAGCGCCGGCTTGGCGAGCCGCGACTCGGTGTAACGCATCGCCGCCGGCGGGTCATTGTCGACGGAGCCGAAATTGCCCTGCCCGTCGATGAGCGGCAGCCGCATGGAGAAGGGCTGCGCCATGCGCACCAGCGCGTCATAGATCGCGGCGTCGCCATGCGGGTGATATTTACCCATGACGTCGCCGACGATGCGCGCCGATTTCACGTAAGATTTATCGGGCGTATGGCCGTTCTCGTGCATCGAGAACATGATGCGCCGATGCACGGGCTTCAGACCGTCGCGCACATCCGGCAGAGCGCGGCTCACGATCACGCTCATCGCGTAATCGAGATAGCTGCGCTTCATCTCGTCGGCGATCGAAACCGGGCGAATATCGGAGCCGGGCGGGGTCGGTCCAGTGTCGTCTGTGTCGTTCTCGGCCAATGGCTCGCCAATCCGATCGATCGTCCGGCGCTCGCCGCGGCGCAAACCTGCCGCGGCGCTTTTGCGCCGGCTCTGTGGAGTGAGCGTCGTCTCGTCGTCGACCCGTCTCGCCGACGAAGGTGAGGCGAGTTGTAGAATCGCCGCTCGAGAGAGAGGCGGGCCGCGGAGGTCGCGCTCGCAGGACGTTTCGAGCGAGGCGCGCCGGAGGGAGCCTCGCGGCAGCCATAGACGACGCTCGAAACCGCCATTTTCCTATAGGCGATTCTCGTCTGCGACGCCAGTTCGCCCCGGCGCGCGCCGTCGCGGTTCCTCTCGGAGAAACACGGGTTTAGAAAAACTCCTCAAATCGCTTCCGATTCAATTTCGATCCAATTCGATTTCGATCGTCAGCTCTGCGCCGCGCGCAGCCTCCGCCGGGCGTTCATGACGATCGTCCGCGCGCTGGCGTCGCCCGGCTCCAGCAGCTCGGGCCCGTCCTCCTCGCTCGCCTCCCAGTCGGCGTTTCGTTCCCGCCCCTCCGATTCGACCAGGGCGATCACGCGATTGGAGGCGGCCGCAGATTTGGCCCCCGCCGGCTCGCCCGCCGCCTTCGCGCCGCCCAACCGCGCGCGCAGCGTGGTTGCGACTTCCGTCCAGTCCATGGTCTTCGGCTTCTTCGGCTTCTTCGGCGCGCCCTGCGGCGCGGCGACGGGCGGCTGGGGCGGCTGGGGCGGCCGCGCGTCAGCCTTTCCGGCGCGGAGCGTTGCTATTTTGGCGCCTATCGGCTCGACCTTGGAGCGCAGGGCGGCGATCGCCGTCTGAAGCGCCGCGAAACGGCTGGCGGCCGTCTTCCCGGGGGCCGTCTTCACGCCCTCGGCCGCGGAGCCGTTCTCTGCGGTCTTCACCGGCATTGGCGCGCTCTCGGCGGCCTTGGGGGCGGTGGGCGCGCGTTTGACATATTTCATGGCGAGCAGCCCGACGAGCGCGACAGCGGCGACGAGCGCCTGCCAGAGGGCGAGGGGCGAGTCGCTCTCGTCCTGCGGCGGCGGCTCTTCGGCGCGCGGCGCGGCGCCGGCCTGAGGCGCCGGCTCGGCTTGCTCGGCGACGGGCGCCTCGCCTGCTGGCGATTCGGCTTTCGTCGCGGCCTCTCCCGGCATCGCAGACTCCGGGGGCTTCTCCGCCGCAGATTCGGACCTCGCCTCGACCGCGGCTTCGATCTCCGCCGGGGCCTGCGTCGCCACCGCCGCCGGCTCCGCGGACGGCGCGGCGATGGCGGACTGCGGAGATTCGGCGAGCGCTTCGACGGGCGCGCTCTCGATGGTCGGAAGCGGCTCGCGCAGGAAAATCGGAGCCGCGGGAGCTGATTTCGTCGATTTGGCCGATGGCGGCGGCGCGGCGGCGGCCGCGACCGTCGGGGCCTCGGGAGCGGCCGCCGGCGCGGGGCGTTCGGTCGGACGCGCCGCCTTTTCCGGCTTGGAGGCGACGAGGGGCGCGAGCCTCACGACGATGTCGTCGAAGCCCTTGCCATTGGGGGCGCCGAGCTCCTCGATGATCGCTCCGCCGCCGCGGGGGCGGCGCGGGTCGGCGGCTGCGCATCCGATATTCGCGGCCACGGCCGCCAGGATCAGGCCGCCGGCCAGTAGGCGCCTGGACGGCGCGACAATCGATCTCATCTGCGAGCTCCGCTGGACTGAGGAGTCACGAGCTTGCCTCGCGGAGTTGAACAAAGCCTTAGCATTGCGATGAACGATCGGTTAACGCCGTTCTTCTCGGGCACCATTCACCACTGGTTCACCCGTGTGGGCCAATGCTCGCGTTATCGCTTCGCATTCCGATAGGAGGAGACAAATGAAGTTCAAGCTCGCTTTCGTCGCCGCACTCGCGCTCGCCGGCGTCGAAGCGCCGGCCGCTATGGCTTTGCCCGTCGCGCCGCTCGCGGACGGCGCCGCCGCCCCGCTGACGCAGGAGGTCGGCTGGCGCTGCGGTCCGGGCTGGCACGCCGATCCCTGGGGCCGTTGCGTTCCGCATCGTCGTCCGCCGCCGCCCGCCTATGGTCCGCGCCCGGGCTTCCGTCCGCCGCCGACGGCCTATGGTCCGCGTCCGGGCCGCTGCGGCCCGGGCTTTCACGCCAATCAATGGGGTCGCTGCGCTCCGAATCGCTGGTGATCGATCGCTGCGCGCCGAGACGACGAAGAATTCGCCGAGTTCTCGCCGAGCGCCGCGCAAAGTCTTGCCGTTCGTCTTGCCGTTCGCCGACAGGTCCTGTATGAGCGAGCCTTCTCACGTCGACGTCGAACTTTCGGCGTCGACGTCCGGGGCCTCGTGGCGGAGTGGCTACGCAGAGGACTGCAAATCCTTGTACGGGGGTTCGATTCCCTCCGAGGCCTCCAGTCTCCGCCTGGACGGCGAGCGGATAGAGTCTTTTGTTTTGACGCGTTTCCAACGCCGAACCGGCGTTCGCTTCGGCTGGAAACCTTCTAGCTTTCTTTTCTTGGAACGAATTCGGACCGATCGAACGAGTCCGTTCGATCGGAAAGCGCTCTAAAGCCGCTCGATGAGCAGAGTTTTCTCGAGAGCGCCCAATTTCTCCGGCAGATCGGCGACCGTATCCGCGAGAGCCGCGGCGAGCAGACTCTCCGCCACTTCATGCTTATATTCGTCGAAGACGGTTTCCAGCGCGTCGTAGGAGTCGTCGAGGATCGGACGGGCCAGCGCGACGCCGGACTGGTCGTCGACGGATTGGGCGAGGCGATCGAAGCGCGCCCGCGTCGATTCCGGCAGCATGGATAGAACCGCGCGCTCATAAGCGCCGTCGAACATATCCCGCAGCGCGAGCAGCGCGCGCATCAGCCGATAGAGCTCGATGACTTCGGGGCTATTGGATGCTCGGAAAAGTTGATCCATCGGAAATCCTACTCTCTTGAATTCAATATTTTCGAGTTCAACCCGGTTCCGCACGCTTGTCAAGGTTGTGTCGAGCGCCGGCGCTCGCGTATCAGGGCGCCGTCACCGGTCGATGATGACGTCGCTTGATCGCGTCGATCTCCTCCAGCATCGCCTTCATCGCGTCGATCGCCTTCCGCTCCTCCGCCGTGAGCTCGCATTGCGGATGAAAATGCTTCAGCAGCACGGCCATAGCGTCGCCGATGCGGCCAAGCTGCTTGCCATAGCTGCCGACGTCCGCGAGCACGTCCTCCTCGACCTGCGGGGCGCTCGAGCGCCCGAGATTTATGTTGATGAGTCCGAATTGGCCGCCGTAAGGGCTGAAAACAGCGGTCCAGGGATTGATCGTCTGGGTGACGTCGCCGGAAAGGGGAAGCTTGAAATTGGGCATGGGCCGACGCCTCGTGAAAAATGGGAGCGACGCGGCAGCTTAACCTATTTTTTACGAATCGGTCAGCGGATGCGCGGGCGCACCGCCGCGGCGCGAAGCGAACCACAACGCCAGCGAGCCGAGCGCGATAGAGGCGGCCGAGCCGGCGAGCACGCCGATCTTGGTCGCGCGCATCGCGCCCTCGTCGGTCTCGAAAGCGATCTGACCGATGAATAGGCTCATGGTGAAGCCGACGCCGCAGAGGACGGAAACGCCATAGAGCTGCGCCCAGCCGGTCTTGGGCGGTCGCGAGGCGACGCGCGTCCCGATCGCCAGCGCAATGGCCGCGAAGACTCCCGCCTGCTTGCCGAGAAAGAGGCCGAGCGCAACGCCGAGCAGAACCGGCGCGCCGGCCGCCGCGAGATCTCCGCCGCCGAGCGCCACGCCCGCATTGGCGAAGCCGAAAAGCGGCAGCGCGATGAAGGCGACGAAAGGGCCGAGCGCATTCTCTAGCCGGTGCAGCGGCGTATGCTCGTTTTGGTCCGGCCCGGAGAGGCGCAGCGGAATCATGACGGCCAGCAGCACGCCGGCGAGCGTCGCATGCACGCCGCTGAGCTGCACGAAATGCCACAGCGCCACGCCGAGCAGCAGATAGGGCGTGAGGAGCTTCACCTCGAAGAGATTGAGTCCGAGCAGCAGGAACAGCATCACGCCGGCGCCGAGCATCGGCGCCGCCGCCGGCTCGCCGGCGTAGAAGACCGCGATGATGACGATCGCGCCGAGATCGTCGAGAATGGCGAGCGCGGTCAAAAACACCTTTAACGCGCCGGGCACGCGGTCGCCGAGCAGCGCCAGCACGCCGAGCGCGAAAGCGATGTCGGTGGCCGAAGGAATCGCCCAGCCGCGCGCCGTTTCCGGCGAAGAGGCGTTGAAATAGGCGTAGATCAGCGCCGGAACGAGCATGCCGCCGAGCGCTCCGACGCCGGGCAGCACGCGCGCCGACCAATGGCGCAAATGTCCATCGAGGAGCTCGCGCTTGATCTCGAGGCCGACGAGCAGGAAAAACACCGCCATCAGCCCGTCGTTGATCCAGTGGAGCGTCGAATGGCCGGCCATCGGCGTCGCGAGCAGGCCGTGATAGGCCTCCGCCCAAGGCGAATTGGCGAGCGTCAGAGCGATTGCCGCGCTCGCCATCAGCACCACGCCGCCGGCCGCCTCGCTCGCGAGGAAGCGTCGCAGCGTCGAAGGTTCCGCGTGATGCGAATGATGTTTCATGGCGGGCGCCGCCCGAGGTGAGAAAGACGCGCAACCCTTGAGCGATTTGTGCTGATCTGGCAAGGAAATCCGGACCAGAGCGCAGCGCGCCCCATATGAACGCGAGCAGGAGACGCAAATGACCCTCTACCGCGCCATCGGCCTCATGTCCGGCACCTCTATGGATGGAGTGGACGTCGCGTTGCTGGATACGGATGGCGAAACGCGGCTCGTCTTCGGGCCGACCGGCTTTTTCCCCTATTCCGGGGACGATCGCGATCTGCTGCGGGCCGCGCTCACGGAGGCGACGCGCCTCCCCGACCGAGCGGCGCGGCCGGGAGCCGTCGGCGCAGCCGAGCGGCTGATCACCGAGCGCCATGCGCAGGCGGTGGAATCATTTCTGCGCGACGAGAAGCTGGACCCGGCCTCGATCGACATCATCGGCTTTCATGGACAGACGGTGCTGCATCGGCCGCAGGACCGGCTCACCGTCCAGATCGGCGACGCGCAGGCCTTGGCCGACCGGCTCGGCGTCGACGTCGCCTATGATTTTCGCGGCGCGGATGTCGCCGCCGGCGGCGAAGGCGCGCCTCTCGTTCCCGCCTATCATCGCGCTCTGGTTGCAGCCAGCAGGCTCGCCAGCCCGGTCGCCGTGATCAATATCGGCGGGGTCGCCAACGTCACTTTCGTCGATGCCGACGCCGAGCCCCTCGCCTTCGACACCGGCCCCGGCAATGCGCTCATCGACGATCTCATGCTCGCCCGGACCGGCCAGCCGGTCGACCGCGACGGCGCGACCGCCGCCGCAGGCCGGATCAACGAAGCGATTCTGCAATCGCTGACAGCTCATCCATTTTTTCAGAAACGACCGCCTAAATCTTTAGATAGAAATGATTTTTCATTTCATCTTACAGATGAGCTCTCGGTGGTGGACGCCGCCGCGACGCTGACGGCCTTCACCGCAGCATCGCTCGCCCTCGCCTTCGCGCAGGCGCCTTCGGCGCCGCGGCGGGCGATCGTCTGCGGCGGCGGAGCCCATAATCCGACGCTGATGGGCGAGCTCGCCAGGCGCCTCCCCTGCCCGGTCGCGACCGCCGGCGCGATCGGCTGGATGGGTGATGCGATCGAGGCCCAGGCCTTCGCCTTTCTCGCGGCGCGTGTATCGAAAGGTCTTCCACTGACCTTCCCCGGGACGACGGGAGTCCACGCGCCGACGAAGGGCGGCGCAATCGCCATGGCCGCGCGCGGCAGACGCCGCGCTGTCGGCTGAGCTGGCGAGACGAGATCGGTCGAGCTTTCGCTGCCTCTTTCATTCCGCATTGAGGGTTTCGTCTTCAGATGGGACGGCGACGCGAATGTAGGGAGCGAGAGATGAGCGAGACGATCCAGCGAGACGAGGGCGCCCCCGCTTGGCCGAGCCGGCGCAATCTCCTTCTCGGCGCCTTTTGCGCGGTCTCGGCCGGCGCCGGAGCCGCCGCCGCCGAACATGTCTGGAAGCGCAAGGATCTGTCGGCCCGCTTCTTCAACACGCTGTCGATCGCGGCTTTCGATCTGCCGCCGACGCCGGGGCTGACCTTCGCCGATGGGCGTCCGGTCCCCGGCTTTTCTTCCGCCGATCTCGCCGGAAAACACTCTTTCCTTTATCTCTGGGCGTCCTATTGCCCGAGCTGTCGCGCCGAGCACCCTCTGGTGATGGCGCTGGCCGCGAGGGGCGTCGCCATCTATGGCGCGAATGTGAAGGACGATCCCGCCCATGCTCGCCGCTTTTTGGCCGAGCACGGCAATCCTTTCGTCGCCGTGGGCCGGGACGAGCGCGCCTTCCTGCAGCGGGCGCTCGGCGCGCGCGGCGTTCCCGCGAGCTTCGTGGTGGCGCCGGGGCCGAAGATCGATGTCTCGATTCTCGGCCCGATCGACGAGGATGCGATCACGACCCGCGTCCTGCCGGCGTTGGCCAAGGGCGCGTGACCGAGCAGGGTGTCGAAAACGCGGGACCGGGTTTTCGAGAAAAGTCTCGTTCTGTCGCAGACGCGAAAGCGCAAGGACGGCCCTCGGTGCGCCTGTCGGCCTCGCCGACAATGGCGGCACAGCACATTGCCGAAACTTAATAATATTAAATTTTCGTAATGAAAGAATATACCCACAGGGTCCGGCACTTATTGCTCGCCGCTTCCAATATTGACAAAAGTTAACTTGAGTTTTGGCGGCATAGAGCAGAGCCTCTGCTCGCTCCCGCCGGTTCGCGGCTCGCGTTTTCGAGACCGCCCCCGCCATCCGGCCCGCCCCGGCCCCGTCTCACGGATCGTGGGGACGGCGGGAGCGCACGTCTTGTCGTATCCAGAGGTCTTGTCCCATCCTGAGGTCTTGTCCCATGACGAAAATCATCGTCGTGGCGAGCGCGCTCGCGCTCGCCTGCTCCATCGGCCCGACGCTTGCCTCCGACCTTCCGTCGACGAAAAGCGCGCCGGCCTTCACCCCTCCGCTCGCGCCGCCCCCGATCTGGACCGGCTTCTATGTCGGCCTCAACGCCGGCTACACATGGTCCAACAGCGACACCGTCGCGCAGAACTATTGGGATACCGACGCGGCCGGCCTCGGCGCCAATGCGCTCATCGGCAATTTCCCGTCCGCGATCAACGCCAGCGTCGACGGATTCATCGGCGGCGGCCAGATCGGCTATAATTCCCAGGTCTCCGACAAATTCCTCTGGGGTCTCGAGGCGGATATTCAGGGCCTCGCCTCGAGCGGCGGCTCGGCGACGCTGGTCGGACCATCCGCCGCCACGACGCTCTCGCGCGGGATCGATTATATCGGCACGGCGCGCGGACGGCTCGGCTATCTCGTCACGCCGACGCTGCTCGCCTACGCCACCGGCGGCCTCGCCTATGGCCAGACCAATCTCTCCGCGAGCTATTTCGGCGCGCCGGCCATCGCGGCCGCCGATTCCTATTCGGACCTGCGAATCGGCTACGCGGTCGGCGGCGGGCTCGAATGGCTGTTTTCGCCGGGCTGGAGCGCCAAGGTCGAATATCTCTATTATGATCTCGGTTCGGCCTCGACGCCCGGCGCCGCCTATGCCTACACCTCGGCGCTCGGCGCGCAGATCTCGGGCGCGCAGTCGACCGCGCGTTTCGACGGCCATATCGCCCGCGCCGGGCTCAACTATCACTTCGACTGGTGGAAGCCGACGCCGATCGTCGCGAAATTCTGACGCGAAAAAGCGCGGCGCCCGGGCGTCGCGCTCTCGTCTCGAAGCGAGCCCGAAGACTCGCGATCGACGTCAGTCGCCCCGCGCGGGGATGGCGATGCGCGGCGGATTGCCGAGCCTCTTGTCCAGATAGGAATCGACCTGGGCGATCAGCGGCTCGATGCGATTCTCGAAGAAATGGTTCGCCCCCTGCACCACCGCATGCTCGATGATGATGCCCTTCTGCGTCTTGAGCTTCTCGATCAGGCCGGTCACTTCCTTCAACGGCGCGACGCGGTCTATGTCGCCATGAATGAACAGGCCCGATGACGGGCATGGCGCCAGGAAGGAGAAGTCGAAGCGATTGGCCGGCGGCGCGACCGAGACGAAACCCTCGATCTCCGGCCGGCGCATCAGCAATTGCATGCCGATCCATGAGCCGAAGGAGACGCCGGCGATCCAGCAGGCGCGCGCCTCCGGATTGACCGCCTGCGCCCAATCCAGCGCGGCGGCGGCGTCCGAGAGCTCGCCGGCCCCATGGTCGAAGGCGCCCTGGCTGCGGCCGACGCCGCGGAAATTGAAGCGCAGCACGGAAAAGCCCCGCTCCGCGAAAGCGTAATAGAGGTGGTAGACGATCTGATTGTTCATCGTGCCGCCGAATTGCGGATGCGGATGCAGCACGATAGCGATCGGCGCGCCGCGTTGCGCCGATTGATGGAAGCGGCCTTCGAGCCGGCCGGCGGGGCCGGTGAAAATGACCTCGGGCATGAAGTTCCTCGTCTCCCCCGCGCGAAAAACACCATTTTTGGCCGGGCGGTTTCCGCCGGCGCCGAAAATGCGTTATGCTCCGGCCGGAGCGCCCTTGCCGGGCCTCCGCGCGTCCGGCGCGCTCCGAACCCGCGGCTCGTTGACGGCCGAGCGGGCCTTCTAGCATGTGTGACGGCGCTGGATGCAAGAGTTTTGAAGGTCGCGGCGCTTTCTTGGCCTGCCGATCGCGAGCTCGACGGCTGACGGCGTTGCTCGAAGGGTCGAGATTTCTTGGTCGATATCGCCCAGCGTCATGCTCCGCTCGAGATTCCGGCTCCGCTCGAGCCATCGGAGGCGCGCACCTCCGCCGGCCGCGATCTCGGTCTCGACTTCGTCAAAGGAATTTTGATCCTCCTCGTCGTCTTCGGCCATTCCATCCAATGGATCGTCCATGCGCGGACCGAAGACTATTGGGCCGACGGGCTGTTCAAGGCCATCTATCTCTTCCATATGCCGGCCTTCATCGCGATTTCCGGCTATCTCGCGGCGCGCAAGATCGACGCCGCGACGAGCCTTCGCGAATTCCTCTTTCGCCGCACACTGCCTCTGCTCCTCGCAATGGCGGTCTGGGCGGGCATTTTGGCCTGGCCGAACCTCGCGCGCGCTTTCGTCGGTCTCGAAACACATGTCTTTTCGGACATGTGGAGGGATTTTCGCGGCTCCTACTGGTTCCTGTGGGCCGTCGTCGTCGGCTCCGCCGGAGCCTTCGCCGCGACGCGCTTCGCCGCCTATGAGCGGGCGGCGCTGCTGCTGATCGCGGCCGCCCTGCTGCTGGCGCCTCTGCCCGATTTTCCGCTCTCGGCCATTCGCTACACGGCGTTCTTCTATCTCATCGCTTATCTCGGCGGACGAGCCGGCGTGACGATCCGCTCGATCCCGCCGGCCGTCGCCGGCGCCGCCGGCGCGGTCGCCGCGGTCGGATGGCTGTTCTGGACGCAGGACGCTTACATCTACAACAATGGCTTCGCCTATTGGCGCGCCGCGGTCGCCGGCCATGTGGCGCTGATGTTGCCGGTCTCCGTCGCGGCGACGCTCGCCTTCTCGCGAGCGGCCATCGCACTGCACGACCGGATAGCGCATTGGGCCGCGGCGCGGATTCTGATCGCGATCGGCACAATGACGCTGGAAATCTATCTGGCGCAGACGGTGGTCTTTCGCGCGACCTCGCTGCTGCCGGAATTTACGGCCGGCTATCTCGTCGCCGTGGCGGCGACCGCGGCGATCGTCGCGGGAATTGCGGCCCTCGTCGCCCTCGCCCGCCGGCTGCCCGGCGCGCAACTTCTGTGGGGCCGGCTGCCGGCTCTCCCATTCTTCGCGCGAAACGTTTAGCTTCGCGATATGTCCGCTCCGCGCGCCTATCTCGATCACAACGCCACCACGCCGCTGCGGCCGCAGGCGCGCCAGGCCATGCTCGCCGCGCTGGATACGCTCGGCAATCCCTCCTCCATCCATGCCGAAGGCCGAGCCGCGCGGGCGCTGGTCGAGGCCGCGCGCAGTGAGATCGGCGCGGGACTGGGGACGAAAGCGCGCAATGTCGTCTTCACGTCCGGCTCGACCGAGGCCGCCAATCTGATTTTGACGCCTTTCTTACAACGGGACCAAACTACGGCGGAGATCGAGTTGTTGCTGCTCGGCGCCGGCGAGCATCCGGCCGTACTCGCGGGTCATCGCTTTCCCGCCGCGCGCGTGGAGAGCGTCGGGCTCGACCCGGAGGGCGCTCTGTCGCTCGACGCGCTGGCGGATACGCTGCAGTGCAACAAAGGTAAACGAATTCTTCTCGCCCTGCAGGCCGCCAACAATGAGATCGGAAGCATCCAGCCGGTCGCCGCGGCGGCCGCACTCGTCCATGCCGCCGGCGGTCTGCTCGTCTGCGACGCGACCCAGGCGGTGGGGCGGCTGGAAACCACATTCGCCGCCCTGGGGGCGGATGCATTGTTCTTTTCCTCACATAAGATCGGTGGGCCGATGGGCGCCGGCGCCCTGGCGTTCGCGAGCGAAGGACTCCATATCAGAGAGGCGCTTCTGCGCGGCGGCGGCCAGGAGGGCGGCCGCCGCGCCGGCACAGAGAATGTGGCCGCGATCGCCGGCTTCGCCGCGGCCTTCGCAGTCGCGAAAGAAAGCGCCGCCGCGGAGGCCGAAAGGCTCGCCGCGCTGCGCGACAGACTGGAGGCCAAAATCGCCGAAATCTGGCCGGAAGCCACATTTCTCGGCGCAAAAGGGCAAAGGCTCGCCAATACGTCGGCGTTTCTCACGCCCGGCCAGAAGACGCAGACCCTGCTGATGGCGCTCGACGTCGAAGGCGTCGCTCTCTCGTCGGGCTCGGCCTGCTCCTCGGGCAAGGTGAAAGCCTCCCATGTGCTCGCCGCTATGGGTCTTCCGGAAAAGGCCGCGCTCAGGGCGAGTTTGGGCTGGAGTTCGACCGAGGAGCATGTAGATTTGTTTGGTATCGCTTTTGCAGGGGTCGCGAAGAGGATCAAGGCGCGGCGGACGGCCGCCTGACGGGCGGCTTCGGCGGCTCTAATTTCGGCCGGCGGGCCTTGAACCCGTCGAGACGAGGAGAGGACATATGGCGGCTCGCCAGGAGACGGTGGCGCGCGTCGAAGAGATCGACGTCGACGCATATAAATACGGCTTCACCACCGATATCGAATCCGATAAGGCCCCGAAAGGCCTCAGTGAGGATATCGTCCGCTTCATTTCGGCGAAGAAGAACGAGCCCGAATGGCTGACCGAGTGGCGGCTCGAGGCCTATCGACGCTGGCTGACGATGGAGGAGCCCAAATGGGCTCGCGTCGACTATCCCGCGATCGACTTTCAAGACCTCTATTATTACTCGGCGCCCAAATCGACGCCCGGGCCGACCTCGATCGAGGACGTCGATCCGGAGCTTCTGCGCACCTATGAGAAGCTCGGCATTCCGCTGCGCGAGCAGGAAGTCCTCGCCGGCGTCGAGCAGCGCAAGATCGCCGTCGACGCGGTGTTCGACTCCGTCTCGGTGGCGACGACCTTCAAGGAGGAGCTCTCCAAGGCCGGCGTGATCTTCTGCCCGATCTCGGAAGCGGTGCGCGAGCATCCCGAGCTGGTGCGCAAATATCTCGGCTCGGTCGTGCCGGTGACGGATAATTTCTACGCCACGCTAAACTCCGCCGTCTTCTCGGACGGCTCCTTCGTCTACATCCCGCCGGGCGTGCGCTGCCCGATGGAGCTCTCGACCTATTTCCGCATCAACGAGAAGAATACGGGACAGTTCGAGCGCACGCTGATCATCGCCGACGCCGGCTCCTATGTCAGCTATCTCGAGGGCTGCACCGCCCCCAAGCGCGACGAGAATCAACTGCACGCCGCCGTCGTCGAGCTGGTCGCGCTCGACGACGCCGAGATCAAATATTCAACGGTGCAGAACTGGTATCCCGGCGACAGCGAGGGCAAGGGCGGCATCTACAACTTCGTGACGAAGCGCGGCGATTGCCGCGGCAAGAGCTCGCACATCTCCTGGACGCAGGTGGAGACGGGCTCCGCGGTGACGTGGAAATATCCGTCCTGCATTCTGCGCGGCGACAATTCGCAGGGCGAGTTCTATTCGATCGCAGTGTCGAACGGCTATCAGCAGGTCGACAGCGGCACGAAGATGATCCATCTCGGCAAGAACACCAAGAGCCGCATCATCTCCAAGGGCATCTCCGCCGGCCATTCGCAGAACACCTATCGTGGACAGGTGTCGGCGCATCGCAAGGCGGAAGGCGCGCGCAATTTCACAAATTGCGACAGCCTGCTCATCGGCGACAAATGCGGCGCGCATACGGTGCCCTATCTCGAGTCGAAGAACGCCTCCGCCGTGTTCGAGCATGAGGCGACGACGTCGAAAATCTCCGAGGATCAGCTGTTCTACTGCATGCAGCGCGGACTCTCCGAAGAAGAGGCGACGGCGCTCATCGTCAATGGTTTCGTGCGCGACGTTCTGCAGAAGCTGCCTATGGAATTCGCAGTGGAAGCGCAGAAACTGATCGCGGTGAGCCTCGAAGGCAGCGTGGGTTGACGTATCGATGAGCAAAGAGGCGCTCTGCGTTTTTTAAGAGCGCCTCTTTACGAGGCAGGCGGGCGACGAAACGGCTCTGATAAAGCGGCCCCCGATTTGCAAACGTCCCTCGCACGACAGCGAACAGCCAACAGGACGACACCATGATCGAAATCAAGAATCTCCACGTCTCCATCGGAGAGCGCAAAATCCTCGACGGGCTGAACCTCACGGTGAAGGACGGCGAAGTGGCGGCCATCATGGGGCCGAACGGCACCGGTAAATCCACGCTCTCCTATGTCATCTCCGGCCGCGACGGCTATGATGTCACCGAGGGCGAGGTGCTGCTCGACGGCGAGAATATTCTGGGCCTCGAGCCGCATGAGCGCGCCGCCAAGGGCGTGTTCCTCGCCTTCCAATATCCGGTCGAGATCCCCGGCGTCGCGACGATGACCTTCCTCAAGGCCGCCGTGAACGCGCAGCGCCGCTCGCGCGGCGAAGAGGAATTGCAGACGCCGGAATTCATGAAGACGGTGCGCGAGGCTTCCACCAAGCTCGGCATCAACATGGACATGCTGAAGCGCGCGCTGAACGTCGGCTTCTCCGGCGGCGAGAAGAAACGCATGGACATTCTGCAGATGAGCCTGCTGCAGCCGAAATTCGGCATTCTCGACGAGACCGACTCCGGCCTCGACATCGACGCGCTGCGCATCGTCTCCGAGGGCGTCAACGCGCTGCGCTCGCCGAGCCGCAGCTTCCTCGTCATCACCCATTATCAGCGCCTGCTCGACTACATCAAGCCCGACACTGTGCATGTGATGGCCCAGGGCAAGATTCAGAAGACCGGCGGGCCGGAGCTCGCGCTGGAGCTCGAGAAGAGCGGCTATCGCGATTATGTCGGCGAAGCGGCGTGAGGATACGAACATGACCGTGCAGGCGATCGACAAGAAAAGCGAAGCCGAAGCGGCTTTCGCCGGCGCCTTCGAGGCGATGAAGGGCAAGGGCGCGCCGGCGTTGCGCCAGGCCTCGTGGGAGTTCTTCACGCGTAAAGGGCTGCCGACGCGTCGCGTCGAGGCGTGGCACTACACCGATCTGCGGGCGTCGCTGCGCATCGTCGCGCCGCTCGGAGCGCCGGGCGCGATCACGCTGCCGCCGGTGACCGAGGGACGCGTTCGGCTCGTCGTCGCCGACGGCGCCTTCCGTCCCGAGCTCTCCGATGTCGCGGCCCTGCCGGCCGGCGTCGAGCTCGCCTCTCTGGCGGATGTTCTCGCCAAGGAGGACGCCGCGTCGCTGACCGCGCTCGGCCTGCCCGAGAACGCCGGAGCGGACGCGATCGTCGCGCTGAATGCGGCGCTGATGCAGGATGGAGTCGTGCTGCGCATCGCTCCCGCGACGGAAGTGGCGAAGACGATCGAGATCCTGCTGCTCTCGACGGGCGGCGAGGCGCTGTCCTCCTTCACGCGGTCGCTCGTCGTCGTCGGCGACGGCGCCAAGGCGAAGATCGTCGAGACCTCGCTCGCCCTCGCGCCCTCCGGCGCGCAGGAAAACCACGTGCTCGCCTTTTCGATCGGCGCCGGCGCCGAGGTCGAGCATATCGCCGACATCGGCCCGCAATCGGAAGCGGCGATCCGCCTGTTCAGCCTGCTCGTCACCACGCAGGCGAAGGCCTCGTTCAAATCGCTCGGCTTCATCGAAGGCGGCGGACTCGTGCGGCGGCAGATTTTCGCGCGGCTGGCCGGCGAGGAGGCCGATGTCTCCCTCGACGGGATCTCCCTGCTCGGCGGCAAGGATCACGCCGACACCACGCTCGTCGTCGAGCATGCGGCCGCCAATTGCAAGAGCCGCGAGCGTTTCCGCAATGTGCTCGACGGCCAGTCGACCGGCGTGTTCCAGGGCAAGGTCGTGGTGCGCCCCGGCGCGCAGAAGACCGACGGCTCCATGCAGTCGCGGGCGCTGCTGATCAGCGAAAACGCCACGATGAACAATAAGCCGGAGCTGGAGATTTTCGCCGACGACGTCGTCTGCGGCCATGGCGCCACTTGCGGACGTCTCGACGCCGACCAGCTTTTCTATCTCGTGGCGCGCGGCCTGCCCAAGCATGAGGCCGAGGCGCTGCTGATCGAAGGCTTCGCCGGCGAGATCATCGAGGCGCTCGGCGAGGAAGCGACGCGCGACATCTATTTCGAGCGCATCCGCGCCTGGCTCGGCAATCGGGGGGCCGGCAAATGAACCAGCCGCTCTTGGCCGAAGCGACCGCCGCCTATGACGTCGAGGCGATCCGGCGCGACTTTCCGATCCTCGCCGAAAAGCCCTATGGCAAGGATCTCGTCTATCTCGACAACGCCGCCTCGGCGCAGAAGCCGCGACAGGTGATCGAGCGCATCTCGCAGGTCTACGAGCACGAATACGCCAATGTGCATCGCGGCCTGCATTATCTCGCCAATGCGGCGACCGACGCCTATGAGGGCGCGCGCGAGACTTTGCGCCGCTTCCTCAATGCCGGCGATCGCGAGGAGATCATCTTCACGCGCGGCGCGACGGAGGCGATCAATCTCGTCGCCTCCTCCTTCGGCCTCGCCAATATCGGCGAGGGCGACGAGATCATCCTCTCGATCATGGAGCATCACTCCAATATCGTGCCCTGGCATTTCCTCCGCGAGCGCAAGGGCGCGGTGCTGAAATGGATCGAGACCGACGATGACGGCGTCTTCTCGCTCGAGGATTTCGAGAAGCTGATCACGCCGAAGACGAAGATCGTCGCGCTGACGCATATGTCCAATGTGCTGGCGGCGCCGACGCCGATCGCCGATATCGTGCGCATCGCCCATGCCCATGGCGTGCCTGTGCTCGTCGACGGCTCGCAAGGCGCGGTGCATCTCGACGTCGACGTGCGTGCGCTGGACGTCGATTTCTACGTCATCACCGGCCACAAGCTCTATGGGCCGACTGGCATCGGCGCTCTCTATGGCAAGCGCGAATGGCTCGAGAAGCTGCCGCCCTTCGCCGGCGGCGGCGAGATGATCGAGACGGTCACGCGCGACTATGTGACCTATAATACGCCGCCGCATCGCTTCGAGGCCGGCACCCCGCCCATCGTGCAGGCGGCGGGGCTCGGCGCGGCGCTCGACTATATGCAGAAGATCGGCCGCCCGGCGATCCGCGCCCATGAGGCCGACCTCACCGCCTATGCGCATGAGCGCCTCTCCGATATACCGGGGCTTCGAATCTTCGGTCACGCCAAGGACAAGGGACCGATCGTCGCTTTCGACATGCCGGAGGCCCACGCTCACGACATAGCGACCGTCATCGACCGTTCCGGCGTCGCCGTTCGCGCTGGAACCCATTGCGCCATGCCGCTGCTGCAACGCTTCAACGTCACCTCCACCTGCCGCGCGTCTTTCGCTATGTATAATACGCGCGGCGAGGTCGACCGCTTGGCGGAAGCGCTGCTGAAGGCGAAGGCGCTGTTTTCTTGAAGGAGACAGAATCGTGACCAAGACCGATGACGCGGCCGAGCCGCAGGAAGTCGTGACCGGTCGGGAGCTGACGCGGGACGAGCAGCAGCCCCTGCCCACGGGCCGATCGCAAGATGAGGTCGAGCGCTTGACGCAAGGCATCGTCGCTGCCCTGAAGACCGTCCAGGACCCGGAAATTCCAGCCGATATTTTCGAGCTGGGCCTCATCTACAATATCGACATCTCGCCCGAGGATGTCGTCTATATCGACATGACCTTGACTGCGCCGGGCTGTCCCGTCGCCGGCCAGATCGTCGAGCAGGTGCAGAGCTCGGTGAGCCTCGTGCCGGGCGTGATGGCCGTCATCGTCAAGCTCGTCTTCGAGCCGCCATGGGACCAGAGCCGCATGTCGGACGAAGCGCGCATGACGCTCGATATGTGGTGAGCGCGAGGAGAGCCGATGGACGCGCCCGCGCCGAAAATCGACGGGTGTCTGGAGACGGCGCTCTATGTGGACGATTTGGCGCGCGCCTCGCGTTTCTACGAGGAGGTCCTCGGCCTTTCGCCCATGTTCGCCGATCAGCGGCTCATAGCCTATGATTGCGGCCCGCGCAGCGTGCTTTTGCTGTTCGCGCGCGGGACGACGGAGGAGACGGTGGTTCTGCCGGGAGGCGAGATTCCACCGCATGAGGGTCGCGGGCGGCTACATTTCGCGCTCGCGATCCGGCTGGAGGATTTGAGCCTCTGGGAGCGTCGGCTCGCCGAAGCGGGCGCGCCGGTCGAGGCGCGGATGGACTGGCCGCGCGGGGGGCGCAGCCTCTATTTCCGCGATCCCGACGGCAATCTCGTCGAGCTCGCGACGCCGGGCGTATGGAAGAATTATTGATCGCAACGTCGGGCCGCGATAAGCGGACGACGAAGAGACGGCAATAGGAGCGAAGAATGAACGTCATGAGCCTCAGCGACTCCGCCGCCGAACGCGTGCGCGGCCTGCTCGTCGGCGCCGAGAATCCCAACATCGGGCTGCGCATTTCGGTGGAAAAGAGCGGCTGCGCCGGCATGGCCTATAAAATGGCGCTGGCCGAGCCCGTGCCCGGCGACGAGGTGATCGAGGAGAAGGGCGCGCGCGTCATCGTCGACAGCGCGGCCGTCCTCTATCTGCTCGGCACACGCATGGACCTCGACGTGCAGCAATTCTCGTCGAGCTTCGTGTTCCAGAACCCGAACCAGACCTCGGCCTGTGGCTGCGGCGAGAGCGTCGAGCTCAATCCGGTCGATCCGAGCGCGATCGAGAAGCATCTGCACGGCTGAGTCGTCCTTCCTCCCGGACACGGGTCTAACTGGGGCGATGATATTGGGAAATATTATCGCGCCATTCTCGGAGGCGCCCGCGCATCGTTGCCCGTGTTGCAGCTATCGCACGCTCTACGAACGGGGCGCCGATGAGATTTGTCCCGTGTGTTTTTGGGAGGACGACGGGCAAGACGATCATGACGCCGACGAGGTTCGTGGCGGCCCGAATGGCTCGATGTCACTCACCCGAGCGCGGCAAAACTTCCAACTGTGCAGCGCTTCGGACCCAGCGCAGCAAATGCATGTCCGCCCTCCCACGGAAGCAGAGCGCTAGATTGGGAAGCGTATCCTGGAGAGTTGGCCGAGTCTCGGAACGTTTCGTCCCCTGTCCGAAACGGATTGCGCCGGCGCGCATAAGGCGCTAGGCCGCAGGCTCGAAAACGAGCGCGGGACATCCGAATGGCGGAAGGCAAGGGCCTCACTTATGCGCAGGCTGGCGTCGACATAGACGCCGGCAATCGGCTGGTGGATCTCATCCGCCCCGCCGTGCGCTCGACGCGCCGGCCGGGCGCGGATGGCGAGATCGGCGGCTTCGGCGGCCTGTTCGACCTCAAGGCGGCGGGTTTCTCCGATCCCGTGCTGGTCGCCGCCAATGACGGCGTCGGCACCAAGATCAAGATCGCCATCGAATCCGGCGTCCATGACACGATCGGCGTCGATCTCGTCGCAATGTGCGTCAACGACCTCGTCGTGCAGGGCGCCGAGCCGTTGTTCTTCCTCGACTATTACGCGACCGGAAAGCTGGAGCCGGACGCCGCCGCCGCTGTCGTTTCCGGCATAGCGGCCGGCTGCGTCGAGGCCGGCTGCACGTTGCTCGGCGGCGAGACGGCGGAAATGCCGGGCCTCTACTCCAACGGCGACTATGATCTCGCAGGCTTCGCCGTCGGCGCGGCCGAACGCTCCCGCCTGCTGCCGCGCGCCGAGGTGACAGAGGGCGATCTTCTGTTCGGCCTGCCCTCCTCCGGCGCCCATTCCAACGGCTTCTCGCTGATCCGCCGCATCGTCGCCGAGGCCGGCCTCGCCTGGGACGCCCCGGCGCCCTTCGCATCGGGCCAGAGTCTCGCTCACGCTCTGCTGGCCCCGACGCGGATCTATGTGAAGCCTCTGCTCGCGGCGCTGAAGCGCAGCGACGCCATTTTGGCCCTTGCCCATATCACCGGCGGCGGCTTTCCCGACAATCTGCCGCGCGTGTTGCCCAAGGGGCTCGGCGCCTCGCTCGATCTCGGCGCGTTTCGGCCGCCGCCGGTCTTCTCCTGGCTGGCGCGGCAGGGAGGCGTCGCCGAGGCGGAAATGCTGCGCACTTTCAATTGCGGAATCGGCATGGTCGTCGTCATCGCGCGGGACGGCGTCGACGAAGCGCTCACGGCGCTGCGCGAGGCGGGCGAGACGCCGATCGCCATAGGAAAGATCGCGGCGACCGGCGACGGGCCGCGCGTCGTCACGCGCGGGACGCTGCCGCTGTGAGCCGGCGGCTGCGCACGGCGATCCTGATTTCCGGGCGCGGCTCCAATATGGACGCGCTGATCGAGGCGGCCCATGCGCCGGATTTTCCGGCCGAGATCGCGCTCGTCGTGTCCAATCGCCCGGACGCCGCCGGCCTTGCCAAGGCCAAAGCCGCCGGTATCGCGGTCGCCGCCGTCGATCACAAAATCTACGCCGGCCGCGAGGAGTTCGAGCGCTCGCTGCAGATCGTGCTGGAGACCCACCGCATCGAATTTCTGTGCCTCGCCGGTTTCATGCGGCTGCTGACGCCCTGGTTCATCGGCCAATGGCGCGACCGCATGCTCAATATCCACCCCGCTTTGCTGCCGGCTTTTCGCGGCCTCCACACGCATGAGCGGGCGCTCGCCGAGGGCGTGAAAATCCACGGCTGCACCGTCCATTTCGTGGTTCCGGAAATGGACGAAGGGCCGATCGTCGCGCAGGCCGCGGTCGCCGTGCTCGATGCCGACACGCCGCAGACGCTGGCGGCGCGCGTTCTCGAGCAGGAGCATCTCCTCTATCCGCGGGCGCTGCGGCTCGTCGCCTCCGGCGCGGTCGCAGCCAAGGGCAATCGCGTGCTCGGCGCGAGTTCCTCGCCGGCGCCGGCGCTCGCCGTCCCCTCCTCCGGCTGATCCGACCGCGGGCATCCCGCCCCAGGTCGAAAGCCATGTCCGAAAGGATAGGCCGCCCCGCCCTTGCAGGGGCTCGGCAGCGCAAAGACGCAGAGATAGACGCCCAAGGCCAGGAGCTTGGCGAGACCGAGCGCGCCGTCAAAGGGCGTCGCCAAAAGCAGGATGGAGAGCGCGAGCAGACCGGCCGCGCGCCATGTCCAATAGGCTCTCCGATTCGTCACTCGCGGTTTTGTCACTCGCGGTTTCGTCATGGCGTCTTTCGGCCTCGCTGGTCCGCGCGCGGCCTGCTGCGCGCGTTGTTCCGTGTTAACCTAAAAAGGCGAGAATTCCTCGATCTCGGCGGCGCGCGAAGTGGCGCGGCGGGTTTTGACGATCATATGCCGTGAGGGCGCTAGAGCGTTTCCAGCCGAAGCGGACGCCGGTTCGGCGCAGGAAACGCGTCAAAACAAAAGCATTGAATCTTTCCCTGTTTCCTTGAAACACGGAAAGACACAGAGGTTTTGCCGATGATCAAATTATACTCATTCGGGCCTTATTTCGGTCTCCCGGACGCCAGCCCCTTCGTGCTCAAGACGATGACGCTGCTGAAATTTTGCGGCCTGCGCTATGTCGAGGACCACACCGGCTACGGCCGCGCGCCCAAGGGCAAGCTTCCCTATATCGACGACGATGGGAAGATCGTCGCCGATTCCACGTTCATCCGCGTCTATCTCGAAAAAAACTATGGCATAGATTTCGACGCCGGCCTCACGCCGGAGCAGCGCGCCGCCGGCTGGGCGATCGAGAAAATGCTGGAAGAGCATTATTATTGGCTGCTGGTGCAGGCCCGCTGGATCGACGACGGCAATTTCGCGCGCGGGCCGGCGCAATTCTTCGTCGGCGCGCCCGCATTCATCCGTCCGCTGGTGAAGGCGCTGATCCGCAAGAAAGTCGCGCGCAGCCTCGAGGCGCAGGGCCTCGGACGGCATTCGAACGACGAACTCGCCGAGCTCGGACGGCGCGACATAGAAGCGCTTTCCGTCCTGCTCGGCGATAAGCCCTATCTCTTCGGCGATGCGCCGAGCGCGGCCGACGCGAGCGCCTTCGCCATGGTGGCGGAGTCGCTCGTCGCCGAACTCGTTTCGCCGCTGCGGGACGCCGTCGCGGCCAAGGCCAATCTCGTCGCCTATCGGGACCGGCTGCTCACCGCCTATTTCCCGAGCTACGCCTCGGCCTGAAAATCAGCCGACGATCTCATTGCCCGAGAAGAATTGCGGAATCTCGATCGCGGCCGTCTCCGGCGCGTCGGAGCCATGCACGGAGTTCTCGCCGATCGACACCGCGAATTCCTTGCGGATCGTGCCTGGATCGGCGCTGGCCGGATTGGTCGCGCCCATGACCGTGCGATATTTGGCGATCGCCCCCTCGCCTTCCAGCACCTGCACCACGACCGGGCCGGAGGTGATCGATTCGATCAGCTCGCCGAAGAAGGGGCGCTCCTTGTGGACGCCATAGAAGGTCTCGGCCTGCTCGCGGGTCAGGCGGATACGCTTCTGCGCCACGATGCGAAGCCCAGAGTCCTCGATGAGGGCGTTGATCTTGCCGGTCAGATTACGCTTGGTGGCGTCCGGCTTGATGATGGAGAATGTGCGTTCGATCGCCATGGGCGCGTCGTCTCGTCGAGTTCGAGGATGGGATTTAGGATCGCGCGCTTATAGCCGTCGGCCGGACGCCCGGCAACCCGCTCGCCGAGCGGCGACAATTTTCCCTTGCGGCCGCAACCGCGCGGCGTCGCGGCGAATTGCCCAGGGCGGCGAGCGCTGATATGGCCAGAATTGCTCGCTTCATTGTTTTCGATTTGCAGAGGAACGCCCGGACATGTCTTCCACGCCGCGCCCGCTCGTCGCCGGAAATTGGAAAATGAACGGGCTTTCGGCGTCGCTCGGCGAGATCGAGACGATCGCGGAGCGCTACGACGTGGCCCTGCGCGCCAAAGTCGAGCTGGCGATCTGCCCGCCGGCGACGCTTCTCTTTCGGGCCGCGCCGATCGCCGCAAGCGCCGAAATCCGGCTCGGCGGGCAGGATTGCCACGCAAAGCCCAATGGCGCCCATACCGGCGACATTTCCGCCGAGATGCTGGCCGACGCCGGAGCCGCCTATGTCATCGTCGGCCACAGCGAGCGGCGCTGCGATCATGGCGAGAGTGACGCGCTGGTCCGCGCCAAGGCGGAGGCGGGCCTGCGCGCCGGGCTCACGCCCATCGTCTGCGTCGGCGAGACGCGCGCCGAACGCGACGCCGGCCGCGCCAACGAGATCGTCGAACGCCAGCTCGAGGGCTCGCTGCCGCAGGACGTCGCGCCGGAGAGGCTGGTCGTCGCCTATGAGCCGGTCTGGGCGATCGGCACAGGCCTCACGCCGACGTTGCAGGATGTGGCGCAAATACACGCCGCGATCCGCGCTCGGCTCGTCGCGCTCTTCGGCGCGGGCGCCGAGGCGACGCGCATTCTCTACGGCGGCTCGGTGAAGCCCGCCAACGCCGCCGAGCTATTGCGTATCGCCAATGTGGACGGCGCGCTTGTCGGCGGCGCGTCCTTGACGGCGAAGGATTTTCTGGCGATCGCCGAAATCTACCGCTGACCGGCGACAGTTTCGCAATCGTTTCGCGATAAGGGAGACGGCGGGCGGCGCGCGCCGCAGTATTTCATCGTTTTTCGATTCTTCGCGGAGATTTGCCATGTCCTATACGCTCGTCATCGCGACCTTCGTCGTCACCACCTCCCAGGCCGCGGGCGCGGTCGCGACAAACGCCATTCCCGGATACTCTACAGAGGAGAAATGCGTCGAGGCCGCGCGCAAGCTGCAGCCGCGCGCTTCTCTCGGCATAGCCGCGGAAGGCAAGGAAAACGGCACGCCACTGAACACGCGCATGACCGGATATGCGGGACTCTGCGTGCCCGCGCCGTGACGTCCTTCCTCCCCCGCGTGACGTCGTGTGACGTCCTCCCCCCGCTTGACTTCCGCCCCCGCTCCGCTTTAACTCCGAGCCCATGACCCTCGCCCGCTCCACGCGCTATTACTGGTATTTTAGCTATCCTGCGCCGGCGGCGACGGGAGGCGAGCGCGTGTGACGAACCAACGCGAAGCCTGAAAACCCTGAGAGCCGCCAGTCCCGCTGGCGGCTTTTTTGTTCCGCCGGCGTGATGCTTTAAAAAGGAGCCCGCCGTGCCGATCGAAACCGACGACCTTCGCATCGTCAAAATCACCGAATTGAGCCCGCCCGCCGAGATCATGCACGAATTGCCGCGCAGCGAGACGGCCAGCGCCATGGTGCTCGGCGCCCGCGCCGCTCTGCGCGACATACTGCGCGGGCGCGACGATCGCCTCGCCGTCGTCATCGGTCCCTGCTCCGTCCATGATCCCGAGGCCGCGCTGGAATACGCCCGACTGCTCGCCGACGCGAAGCGCGAGCTCGGCGACCGGCTCGAGATCATCATGCGCGTCTATTTCGAGAAGCCGCGCACCACGGTCGGCTGGAAGGGTCTCATCAATGATCCGCGTCTCGACGGCAGCTTCGATATAGAAGCCGGGCTTCGCCTCGCACGGCGCCTGCTGCTCGAGGTCAATGAGCTGGGCCTGCCGGCCGGCTGCGAATTCCTCGATATGACGACGCCGCAATATATCGCCGATCTCGTCGGCTGGGGCGCGATCGGCGCGCGCACCACCGAGAGCCAGGTGCATCGCGAGCTCGCCTCCGGCCTGTCCTGCCCCGTCGGCTTCAAGAACGGCACCGACGGCAATGTGCGCATTGCCCTCGACGCGGTGCTCTCCGCCTCGCAGCCGCATCATTTCCTCGCCGTCACCAAGGACGGCCGCTCGGCCATCGCCTCGACCAGCGGCAATGAGGACTGCCACATCATCCTGCGCGGCGGAAAGACGCCGAATTACGACGCGGCCAGCGTGGACGCCGCGGCGAAAGAGGCGGAAAAGTCGAAGGTTTCGCCCTATCTGATGATCGACGCCTCGCACGCCAACAGCAGCAAGAAGCCGGAGAACCAGCCCGCCGTCGTCGACGATGTCGCGCGTCAGATCGAGGCCGGAGAACGGCGGATCATCGGCTTGATGATCGAGAGCCACCTCGTCGCCGGGCGGCAGGACATCGTCCCGGGCAAGCCGCTCGTCTATGGCCAGAGCGTCACCGACGGCTGCATCGACTGGCCGACCTCGCTCGAGGCGCTGCGCCGTCTCGCAACCTCTGTCGAGCGGCGGCGTTCCTCCTCCGGCGGGACGCGGATCGCCGCGACTGGGCGCGTCGCGAGCTCGACATGAGCCCGCGACGATACGCCGCAGGGCCATAATGACGCCTTATGTGCGACACAAAATGACCCAATGGGCCCGCTGGGGCTCGCCCGCCCGACAGAGGAGTTGACCCATGGAAGTTTCTCTGGACCAGGCCGTCGAGATTCACGCACGCGCGCTGACCCGCCGGTTGCAGCGCGAGGCGCCCTCCAATGCGCGGGAGCGGGCCGTCGATTTCCAGAGAGCCGGCGACAGCGAGGGGCATGGCGTCTGGTTGCGCGTCGCCGAGAGCGCCGAGCGTCTGCTCGGCGACAAAGCCCACGCCGCCGAGGCCGCGCCGAATAGGTAATTCCCCCGATACGTTCTGTCACAAAAGGTCATCGTCATCGGTTTAGCGCTCTGCGTCAGAAAGCGAGTCGTGGAGCCGACCGATGATGCAGATCGCCGACATACTGGCGCCGAGCGGCCTCGTTCCCATGCCGTTCGACGGCGCCGCGCCCTCGAAGGCGCATGAGCGAACCCTCGCCAGCTATCTCCTCAACCGCCACCGCGGCGCCGCCGCCGTGCGCGACATTCTCGTCGCCGATATTCGCGCCTTCGTCGATCTCGGTCAGTCGCACGCCGCCGCCGATCTCATGGTCGTGCTGCGCATGCTGCTCGCGCGATGGCCGGAGACTCGCCGCCGCGCGCCGCGGCCTCTGGCCTGGGACGCGACGACGCCTTCGCCGCGCGACGCGTGAGCCGAGGGCCGCGCTTTCGCCTCAGTGGCGTCGATCCTCTTCCAGCGCGCGCGTCAGCTCGACGATGACGCGCTCGACGAGCGCATTCTCCGCGTCGAAATAGGCGCGCTCCTCGCGCTCCAATTCGTCGAATTCATCCGGCTCGCAGAGCTCCTTGCGAATGTCGCAGAGTCGCTCGAAGCGGCGGCGCAGGCTGCCGACGAGCGCTTCGGCGTCGCTACGCGCGAGCGTGAGCACGATGTTCGGCTGCATCTTCATCCTCCCTTTTTCACCCTAGATGGCGTCCGCCTCGCGCGTGCGCAATGAAGCCACCGCCCTCTCGCGGAGAAAAGGATTGAAGCCTCTGCGGTCCGCGCCAGTTAGAGCAAAACTTTCTCGAGCGAGAAAACTTCTCGAAACGAAAGGAAGGCTCTCCAATGGAACGCCGCGAATTCGTCGCCGCCGCCGTCGGCGCGGCCGCCGCCCTCTCCGCCACCCGCGCTCTGGCCGAAGATCAGATCACCAATCCGCACGCCGAGCACATGATGCACGGGCCGAAATTCCAGGCGCTGATGAAGACCAGCGCCGAATGCGTCTCGACGGGCAATGAATGCCTGCGTCATTGCTTCGGCATGCTGTCGATGAACGATACGAGCATGGTGGGCTGCACCAAGGCCGCCTATGATCTCGTGTCCGCCTGCGCCGCGCTCGAGTCCATGGCGGCGGTCAATTCGCCGCTCACGCCGACTCTCGCCAAGGCGGTCGGCGACGTCTGCATGGCCTGCAAGAAAGAATGCGACCGCTTCCCGCAAATTTCCGAATGCAAGGCCTGTGGCGACTCCTGCAAGGCCTGCGCGGAAGAGTGCCGCAAAGTCTCGGTCTGACGCTTCAATAACGAATGAGCGTGCGCAGTCCAACGACCAGCGCGTTGCGCAGACTCCTGACGCCGGATGGATCGCGCGGATCTGCGATATTGCCGCCGGGCCGGCGGATATATTGCAGATCCGGCTGCAACGTCCATCCGGGAACGATGCTCGCGATATAGGTCGCCTCGACGAGCGCTTCGCCGGAGCGAATGGGCGCGAAGCCATTGCCGAAAACGGCCGCGTCGCGGTCGAGACCGCGCGCGCCGCTCGACACTCTGGCGTAGCCGACAGCGACGCCGAAGAGATCGTCCGGCCGCGACGGCGCGCCGCGAATGGAGACGCCGGCGTCGGCGTAGAAATTCACCAGATTTCGATCATTGGGCGCGGCTTCGGCGCGGGCGAAAACGCCGGCGCTTTGTCCGCCGGTGCGCAATATCTGCTGATCGACGAGCGCATAGAGGCCGAAGTTGCCGCGCCGGCGCAGCGGAACGCCGCTGCTCGCCGGATCGGCGAGCGAGAGACCGTCCGCGCCCGAGCGCTGATCGGCGAAGGCGCCGAAATGCCGCCAGCCGCCGAATTTGGCGACGCCGTCGAGGCCGTCTACGGAATATTTCCACTGCCCCTCGCCGATGAGGAAAGGCGCATCCTTCAATCGGAATCGCAGTCCGTCCGCATTGCGGCGCTGCGGATCGCGAGATTCGAAGGCCCCCTGCGGCCCGGCCGGATCGCCGTCGAAGATCGCGGCGAGCAGAGCGAAACGCTCCGTCTCCACCTTCACCCGCGCGCCGAGATTGGACAGCGGAAAGGCCGCGCCGCCCGCGGGAAGATCGGCGATCGTGAGCGCCGGCCAGCCGAAACTATTGTTGACGAAGATCTTCGCCGCGGCGCGCGTCATGAACTCCTGATCCGCGCCCATCTGCCCGAGGCGGATCGACGCGCCCTCGGGAAAGCTCTGCTCGAGCCAGGCCTCGAACAGGCGCGTCGTCGGCGTCGCCTCTATGTTGCTCACGGGCATCAGCGCGCCCGTGTAGAATTGGTCGATGCCGCGTCCATGCAGCTGCGAGGCGTTGGCGTGAAAGACGAGGCCCGAGAGGCCGAAGGCCTTGTCGAGATCGGCGTCCAGAGCGGCGCGCAACTTGCCGTCATAGATCGTTCCCCGCCGCAATCCGCCGGAGACGTCCGAAAAGCTCTCGCCGATATATTTGAGGCCGAATTCGAAGCCGCGCTCGGCGAGCGCGTCGCGCGCCGCGGCGGGCTGCGCCAGGGATTCGGGGAGGCTCGTCGCGATCGTCGGCGGATTGTCGCTCGCAGGCGTCGGATCATGGTGATCGCCGCCGCGCCCGAGCGCCGCGCCGGTTGCGAGCAGCGCGGCGAGCCCTGCGCCGAGGCCATAGATCGAACGAAACGCCCGCATCCCTATTTCGCACGCTCGCGTCGAGACGAAAATCTTCCGGCCGACGCCAAAGCGCGGTCCGCGCGCAGATTAGCGGCCGACAGGCGGGAAAGCAACGCGGCCCGGATCACTGCGTGAGATGCGAGGCCGTGGAAACGGCCTTCTGGAACAAGGTCGCCAGAGCGGAGGTGATATTGCCATTCGTATTGACCTCGAAGAAGAGATCGGAGGAAGAGGCGCAGCTTTTCATATTGTCGGATATCTGCGAGGCGAAAGTCGCGACCGTGCCCTGATAGAACCCGTTGCTCGGGACCGGATAGTAGGTCGTGTAGAGGACGGCGATGCGAATGCCGCGATTCTTGATCGTCGTGCAGAAGGAGGTATCGACCGGCTGTAGGCAGCGATAGAAAGAGCCATAGCCGTTCGAATAGCTCCAATTCACCGAGGTCGTGCAAGTCGTGCTGGAATAATAGCTCGCGTCGATGACGCCGTCGGTCACCAGCATCAGCACCTCCTGAGGCGTGTCGCCGGTGGCGGTGGTGCCATTGCCCGGGACGGGCATAATCGTGTTCAGCTTGGTGAGCGCCTGATTGAGATCGGTCATCGCATCGCTCGTGTTGAGCGCGCTGGTCGTCGTGACCGTATTATAGGTCGCATTGCCGGTCGGATAGGTATACGACAAATTCGCCGCGAGCACATTGTTCGAGTCCATCAATGGCGGCGTCATTGTTCCGATGTTCGACTGGATGGCGGCCACATTGGCGCTCGTCGTGGGGACGAGACTCTGCATCATCGTCACCCCATAATTGAAATTATAGGCGGCGAGGCGATAGGTCGCGCCATTGGAGGCCATGAGCGACTGCGCCGTCGAGGCAAGACTCTTGGCGGCGTCGCGGACATTGTCGATGCGCAGCTTTATCCCGTTATTCTCTGCATAAGTGTAGCTGTCCGTGACGCCCCAGCCGGGATATTGGCTCGTATATTCGCTGTCGGTGAAATTCTTCTCGTGACAGGCGAAAGCGCAGCCGAAGGCGTTCATGGCGTCGACGCCGGCCTGCGTCGCCGGCAGCTCCATCGACGGCGAATTGTCGAGCAGCAGATAGAAATCGATGTTGCGCGCCGTCGTCGCGCTCGCTTTGGCGCTCACCGTTATGTTGGACGTCCGCAAGCCATAGAAGCCGCCGAACGAGTTCTGGACCTGCGTCGCATAAGTGACTGACACGCTGCGCGTCATCGAGCCCGACGCCGGAACGTCGGCGACGTCGATGGTGAGATTGGCGGCGTTGTAGGTCTGCCGCGTGATCTGCGCGACCTGGGCGGCGAACATCGTCGTCGCAGCCGCTTTGGCGACGGCGGAGGATTTCAGCATCATCGGGGGCGTCGTCGCGGCGAGCGCGGCGGCGTCGGCCGCCGCATAGAGCTGCGTCTTGACGCGCCCGGCGCTCGCATAATCGATGGCGCCGCCGGCGGCGATCATCAGCGGAATCGCCGCGAGCGCGAATATGATCGCGACATTGCCGCTGCGATGAGCGACGAATCTCGAGAAGATCGTCATGGGCGTCGTGCCGCCTTTTCCCTCAGTTCACCCGCTGAACGGATGAGGTGATACGTGGATTGATGTAGAAGGTGTAGCGGATCGGCACGGCGGGGATCATCTTCGTGGCGAAAGGCGGCGTGTAGTCGTAACGCACATAGGCGTAGATCAGCCATGTGCTCGCCTGCGCCATGCCGGTGGGAAGAATGAAAGTCGATCCATCGACCAGCTTCGTCGTGTTGAACGGCTCGTTCCAGACGACCGTCGTCGCGCCGTGCGCATCTGTCGCGAGCTCGGCGAGGACGATCGTCAGATTCGCGCTCGAGAAGGGCGCGATGATCTGCGTCGAGGCGTTCAATATGGTGGTGAGGTCCGCGGTGGAGACGAGCGCTCGCCGCGCGACGAGATCCGTCAGCGTGCGTCCCGTGATCGCCACCTTGCGGCTGATGCTGAGCGCTTCTCCGAGCGTGAACTCGCAGACGAGGATCAGCACCGCGATCGGAATCATCAGCGCGAACTCGACCGCGATCATGCCGCGCTCGTCGCGCCGCAGCGCGCGCGCGCCACGCCGCATTTGCCGGCCGGAGATCGAGACGAGGCGACTGAGACAACGCATTCGCAAGGGGTCGGCTTCCGATCTTTAAGAGTAGGGCTCCACCTGGAATACGGCGGTGGCCATCAACAGACGTCTACCATTGGCGAGATTGGCCAGATTGAATCCGAGCGGCCCGCCGACGATGGGAAACTGATAGATCACGCGCAGCACGAGGATGGCGCCGACGCCGCCGGTCTGGAACTTCCAGCTATTGGTGACGTTGCCGCTGGAATCATAAGTGAGCGTCGGCGCCGATGTGTCGACGGAGGAGAAGGCGCTCGCGGTCTGCAGATCGATCAGCACCTGCGAGCAGGTGAACAGCGCCGTGAGACCGCTACAGACCTTGGTGGTGAATTGCTCCCGATTGAGGCCGCTCTTCTGGACCTCACCGGTCAAAAGCGTGCGCGCCGATTTCTCGACGGCGGATTCGAGCTCCTGCTGCGCGAGAAACACGACGCCGACCTGGCAGATCGCGATCAGAACCGCGAACAGCGGAGCGGCGATGAAGGCGAATTCGACGATCGCCGCGCCGCGACGGCAGGCGAGAAGCCCCGCGCCGCTCGGGCGGGGCCTCGGGCGAAGGGGCGTTTTGCTCGGCGGCGCCTCGCGCGTCGTTCGACGGACGGATTCTTCGATTTGCATGCGCGTCCTCGCTTCGCGCCGCAGGATCGCCGGGGCCGGCAAAGAAACGGTTACCAGAGCTAGACTATTCGGCGCCTATCGCCGTGATCGCATCGGCGCGCAGCCGCTCGCCGGATCGCCCTTGTCGGTCGGCTCCAGAAATGCAGCGCAGTCGAAATCGGGATCGACCGGCGCGCGCGGCGGCGTCGGGCCGGCGGGCCCGTCCGGGCTCGACACGCCGAACTCCCCGCCTCCGCCGGGCGCGCTCGTCGGCGCCTGCGCGGCCCTCGGATTGATCGACGCGTCGCGTCGCAGCGCCGAACGCGGCGCAAATCGCAGATCGCCGGCCAGAGGCGTCACGGTCGAGGGCGTCACGGTCACGTCGCGCTCCGATCGCGCCGTGATGCGAAATCCGCGCTGGCGCGGCGAGAAATAGACGGCGGTCTTTTTCCCGGCCCATCCGTCCGCGCCGAGAAAGCCGAGCGAGCAGCCCCCAGCCCCATAGGCGCGCTCGCAGAGGCCGCGTTGCGGAAAACGGGGCGCCTTCTCCTCGAATTCGGCGGCGGCGTTGCTCTCGGCGAAGGCGCAGAGCTCGGCCGGAAAACGTCCGCTCGCGGCGCAATTGCGGGCGGAGGAGAAGACAAAGGCGCCCCTCGCCGATTCCGCCGCCGCGGCGCAGGGCGGCGCCGCCGGCGAAAGCAGCAGCAGAGCCGCGGTGAAAACCCGTCTCGCGGTCGCCATGCGCGGCGCCCTCTCATGTCCCTCGCGCGCGGCCGGCGCCGGCGCGGGACGTTGTTTTGCGCGGCTTTGCCGCAAATCCGTCCGATCGTGTAGCGTCGCGCCGCGCAAAAGTCACCGGCGCCGCTCGCCGCGAGGCGCTCGGACGTGATATTGACGCGCTGCGCGCGGGGCACTTATCTACTCCCGCTGCGCGCCATTCCAGGACGAGGACATTCGAAATCGATGTCGTTTTTCCGTTCAGCCGGCCTCTGCCTCTCGCTCTGCCTCCTTCTGACGGGATGCGACGGCGGCTCCAATCTCGGTCCGGTCTCCGCGGAGGAGCGCGAGGCGCTGATTCGCAACGCGGCGACGACCGCGCCGAATCTGCAGCCGGGCGAGAAAATTCGCGTCACCGTCTTCGGCGAGGACAGGCTGTCGGGAGAATATGAGATCGATCCGGCGGGCTATATCTCGCTGCCGCTGGCCGGCACGGTGAAGGCGGCGGGCTCGAGCAAGCCGCAGCTCGAACAGGAATTGGCCAAAAAATTCCGCGGCGAATATTTGCGCAATCCCAAAGTGACCGTCGATGTCGCGAGCTTTCGCCCCTTCTATATCCTCGGCGAGGTCGGCAAGCCCGGCGAATATGCCTATAAGAGCGGACTCAATGTGATGAGCGCCACTGCGCTCGCCGGCGGCTCGACCTATCGGGCGAGCCGATCGACCATTCTCATCCAGCATGTGGGCGAGCAGGGTTTCAAGGAATATCCGCTGGCTCCGACGATCCCCGTGCTGCCCGGCGATCTCATTCGCGTGCCGGAGCGCTATTTTTGACGGCCGTCCCTCGGACGCCCGCGCGCGCCGCCCCTGCACAGAGCCGCGGCGAAGGCTTGACTGCGAGCGCGTTTCACCTACAAGCTGAACGCGTTCGAGAGGGCGTTATGAAGAGCAATTTGCTGCCGAATGGCGTCGCGGCGGGGATCGCGCTCCTCATATCCGCCGTCGCCGGCTCCGTCGCCAAGGGCGAGGACGTTCCGGCCGGCGTCACCGCCATGGGCGCCAATCCAGAGGAAGGCTTGGCGATCGAGGGGTGGATCGTCTATCCCTCCCTCTTCATCGGCTCGGTCTTCAACGACAATATTTATTCGACCGCTTATAATCGCCGCGCCGATGTCGGCGTCCGCGTGCGGCCGTCGATTCAGGCGGGCGTCGACAATGGCCTGCACAAGACCACGGCCTATCTGAGCGCCGACGCCCAGCTCTATCCGGGATTGGGCTCGCAATTTCGGCTGTCGCCCACGCCGACGACGGATGTCGACCCGACCAATCTGACCGGGCGCGCCGGACTGAACCATATCTGGTCGCCGTTCAGCGACCTGAACGTGTATCTCACTGTCGACTACACCCGGCAGAACGGCTTGTTCGGCTCCAATTTCGGGGCGAGCGCGCCCGCCGTCTATTTTCCGGTCGGCTATACGGTGTCGGCCTCTCAGCAGTTTTCCAATCAGCTCTCCGGCTCCGTCGCTGTCGAGAAGAAGATTTCCGACTGGTTCGTGCGCGCCTCGACCGGCGTGCAATATGTCGCCTATGACAGCCGGCCGAGCGGCAGTTTCCCGTTTCTGGACGCGAGCGGCGACGCGCAGAACGGATTGAGCTACACGGCCGCGCTGCGCGGCGGCCTGTGGCTCTCGCCGATGATCTACGGCTTCGTCGAGCCGGCGCTCGATCTGCGCCGCTACGAGAATTCGATCTCGGACACCAATGGCTATCGAATCATCGGCGGATTCGGGTCGGACCTCGTCAGCCTGTTCCGCGGCGAGGTCTATGGCGGCTTTCAGAGCCAGTCGAGCGAGCAGAATTTCCCCGGCGGCGAGGTCTCCAAGCCGACCTATGGCGCGCGGCTGCGCTATTTTCCGACGCCTTATCTGACATTCACCGCGACCGTCGACCAGACGCTGGTCGCCTCCGCCGCGCCGACCGCTTTCGCCGCCCGTCTCGGCCAATGGTCGCCGGCGAATCTGAGCACGCAGTCCAAGCTCCAGATCGATTACGCCTTCTCGCCCTTCTGGACCGCCTATTTGCGCGGCGGCTATGGCGAGACGCGCTGGACCAACTCGCCGCGCGCCGACGCCGTCTGGGCGGCCGGCGTCGGCCTCGGCTACACATTCTGGCGCAATATGGCGATCACGCTGGACTATCAGTTCCAGAAGACCAGCTCCAACGCCGGCGGCCTGTTCAACGCCCCGAATGTCGCCACGGATTGGGGCTATGCGCAGAATGTCGTGTCGGCCGGCCTGACCTATCGCTATTGAGCGCGACGGGAACGGAACCCCGGTCACGCGGAAACGGCGCGCGCGCCGACATCCTCGGCTTCATCTCGCAGGCGATCGGCCCTTCGCGCCCGGCGGTCTCGACCCGTCGTCCCTCCCGGCGATATGATCGGCCGCGCGCTCCGGCGCGTCTCTCCGCAACCGCGCCGACGGGTGAAAACGCCGCATTTCACCCGAATGGCGGCAGCATGGAAAAGCGCCTTTTGCCCGAATTCGCGCCCTGGTCGCGGGAGGCCCCGCCCCCGCCCGCCGCATCCCACGCGGAGCCGACGCCCAGCCGGTTCGCCGCGCTGTGGGCGGAGGGCGGCTTCGAGGCCCTGCTGCTCTGCGGTCTGATCGCCGGCCTGGCCTGGGCGCCGTTCTGGCTCGGCGGCAATCGCCTGCCGGCCTGGGGCGTGAACGGGCTCTATTTCCCGGCGCTGGTCATTCTCTTCGAGCTCGGCGTCCTTTTCGCGGGGCGCAGCCATCCCGTTTCGATCGCGATGATCGCCGGTCCGGCAGCGCTCTTCGGCGCAGTTTCGCTATGGATCGTCTTCCAGGCGTCGCCCCTCGCCGCGGGAGCCTTCGCCCATCCGATCTGGGGCATGGCGAGCGAGATGCTCGAGCGTCCTCTCGAGGGCGGTGTCTCCGTCGACCGCGGCCAGACGCTCGTCTCGCTCCTGCGCCTCACGACGGCGGCGAGCGTCTTCTGGCTCGCGCTCCAATTGTCGCGCCGCGCGCGCCGCGCGCAACTGCTGCTGGAGGCCATCGCCATCATCGTCGCGGCCTATGCCGCCTATGGGCTCGTTCTCTCGACGTTCTTCTCGGCGACCATCCCCTTCTTCGACGCGCCCGCGCAGGGGCTCTTTGTCCGCTCCACCTTCGTCAATCGCAATAATTTCGCCACTTATGCGGGCCTCGGCCTGGTGACGATGCTCGCGCTCATCGTCCCGCTCGCCGACCGCGACGCGCCGACGCGACCCGGCTCGCGCGCCTATCGCTTCGCGCAGCTCGTCGAAACGGCCGGGCTGCGCGGCTGGCTCCTGCTCGCGGCGGGTTTCGTGATTTTCGTCGCGCTGCTCGGGACGGTCTCGCGCGGCGGCGTTCTCGCGACGATTCTCGGCGCCTGCGCCCTTCTCGGCGTCGCTTATTCGCGTGGCCGACGCCGCCGCGGCGAAAACGCGGGAGCGATCGCCCTCGTCCTCGCCGGGCTCGGCGCGACGATCTTCTTCTTCGGCGATCTGATCGTCGGACGCTTGCTCGCCTCCGGCCTCGACGACGGCAGCCGCCTCGCGGTCTTTTCGATCGCCATGCGCGCGATCCTCGACACGCCTTTCCTCGGCTATGGCTATGGCGTCTTCGCCGATGTGTTTCCGCTCTATCGCGATCGCTCGATTCCGACGGCCGATATTTGGGACAAGGCGCATAACGCCTATCTCGAGGTCTTTCTGGGCCTCGGTCTCGTCCTTGGAACGGCGCTCGTCGGCGCGCTCGTCTGGCTCGCGGCGAAATGTTTCATCGGCGCGGCCGCGCGTCGGAGCGCGCCCGCCCCTTCCACGGCGGCCGCGGCGTGCTCCCTGCTGGTCGGCGTCCATGCTCTCGTCGATTTCGGCGTTCAGATCGAGGCCGTGGCCCTCACCTATATGGCCATTCTCGGCGCCGGCGTCGCGCAGGCCGAGAGCTCGCGCCACTGCCTGTCCGATCGGCCACCAGGACATCGAGAAAGAAACATTCGATGCTGAAACGTCTCGACGCGCAAAGGGACGCGCCTGCGCCGGCGGAAGCGGACGGAGGCTTCGACATACATGGCTATGTCAATTTCGTCTGGCGCCAATGGAAACTGATCGCCGGCGTGACGGCGCTGTTCCTCCTCGTCGCCGCCGTCGAGATCGCGCGGACGACGCCGCTCTACACCGCATCGGCGCAGCTGCTCCTCGATCCGCGCAAGGAGAAGGCCGGCGGGCAGGACGCCATCATGACCGAGGCCGCTCTCGATCTCCCGACGATCGAAAGCCAGATCGCGATCATCCGATCGAGCGCTCTGCTGCGGCGCGTCGTGGAAAAAGAGCGGCTCGTCGACGATCTGGAGTTCGGCGGCGCGCGGGCGCGCGGCGGCGCAGGCGACGGGCTCCTCGACCGATTGCGCGGCCTGCTCTCGCGCAATGCGCCGCCGAGATCCGCGCCCGACCGGCTCGCGCCGAAATCATCGCTCGAAGCGTCCGCGGAGACGACCGCCACTGTGGAGAACGTCAAGCTGGCGGTCGCCGTCGCGCGCGCCGGCCAAGCCTATGTGATCAACGTTTCCTTCACCTCCTCGGACAAGGAGAAGGCCGCGCGTCTCGCCAATGCGGTCGCCGACGCCTATGTCGTCGACAAGCTCGACGCGCGCTTCGAGGCGGCGCGGCGCGCCTCCGCCTGGCTGTCGGACCGCCTCGTCGAGCTGCGCCAGCAGCTGCGCGAGTCGGAGGAGGCGGTGGCGCGCTTTCGCGCCGAGAATAACCTTTCCGGCTCCACCCCGGGCGCGACGCTCAATCAGGACCAGCTCGCCCAGCTCACGGGCCGTCTCGTCCAGGCGCGCGCGGAGGCGGCCGACAAGAAGGCGCGGCTCGAGACGCTGCAGAAGATCGAGGCGCGCGGCGGCAATATCACGCAGCTGCCGGACGTCGCCAATGGCGCGATCGCGGAATTGCGCCGACAGGCGAATGATCTCTCGCGCCAGGAGGCCGAGCTGCTGGCGCGCTACAACGCCAATCATCCGTCGGTCGTCAATCTTCGCGCTCAGATAACCGACGTCAATCGCGCCATCGGCGCCGAGGCGCAGCGGCTCGCCGCCAACATGCGCAATGAATATGAGCTCGCGAGAGCGCGACAGGAGGCGGTCGAGAGGACGCTGCGCGAAATCAACGGCGCCAATGATCTCGACAATACGAAAGCCATCACGCTGCGCGAATTGGAGCGCACCGCGGCCGTCAACAAGAGCCTCTTCGAGGATTTCCTGCAGCGCGAGCGCGTCACGCAGGAGCAGTCGACCTTCGAGACGCGCGACGCGCGCATCATCACGCCGGCTCTGGCGCCGATGACGCCGACCTCGCCCAAGACGATGCAGACCATGCTCGTCGCCCTGTTTCTCGGCCTGATGGCCGGAACGCTCGGCGCCTATGCGCTGGAGACGTTCAACGCCGGCTTCACCACGCCGCGCGAGATCGAGGATTTCCTTGCTCTGCCGCTGCTCGCCTCGATCTCGAAAATGGACCAGCGCGAGCTCTCGGTGAATGGCGTCGTGCTGTCCATTCCCGAATATCCGCTCGCCAAGCCGCTGTCGCGCCTCAGCGAAGCGCTGCGCTCGCTGCGCAGCGCGATACAGATGAGCGACGTCGACAATCCGCCCAAGGTGCTGCAATTCACCTCGACGATTCCCGGCGAGGGAAAATCCACGCTCGCCATAGCGCTCGCCGGCTCGGCGGCGCAATCGGGACAAAAGGTCCTCGTCATCGACGGCGATCTGCGGCGCCCTTCCGCCTCGCGATATTTCGGCGCGGAGAAAAGTCTCGGCCTCGTCGACTGCCTGGTCGGCGCGGCGGAGCTGCAATCGACGATCATCTACAGCGAGACCTTGAAGCTGTGGTTTCTCCCGGCGGGCGGCAAGACGCAAAATCCGCCGGATCTGCTCTTGTCCGAGCGGCTGAAGACGCTCGTCGCGAGCCTGCGCGAGCAATTCGATCTCGTCGTCATCGACACGCCGCCGATCGGGCCGGTCGTCGATCCGCTCATCATCTCCAATCTCGTCGACAAAGTCGTCTTCATCGTGCGCTGGGCGTCCACGGCGCGCGAAATGGTGGCGCATTCGATCGAGCGGCTGTCCGGTCACAAGAAAGTGGCGGGCGTCGTGTTCAATCACACGATCGACGCCCAGGCGCAGAAATACGGCAAATACGCCTATTCCTATTATTACAGCGGCCGCTACTACAAGAAATACTACACCGAATGAGAAGGCTGCTGGAATTGCGCCTCTGGACCGCGGTCGTCGTCGTCGCGCTCGCCGGTTGCGCCATGCTCGCGGCCGGCCGGCTGCTCGCCTTCGGCCTCGCCGACCTCGCCGCAGAGCCGACGAATGCGGCGAAGACGCTCGCCCCCTTCATCGACGATCCCATGGTGGGAGCGCTGGCCGAAGCGCGGCTGCTCGAGCTCGACGCAGGCGCGAGCGACCGCGATCGGCGCGAGCGGCTGAGCCGTCTCTTGTCGCGCATTCCGCTCTCCGGCGGCGCGTGGCTCGCTTTCGCACAGGCGCGTTTCGAAACCGACGAGGCTATGGGACAAGTCGAGAGCGCGCTCGCAATGTCGAGCCTCGTCGCGCCCAATGAAGGCTGGCTGATGAGCCGGCGCACGGCCTTCGCCGTTCCGCTCTGGCCACGGCTCTCCGTCGCGGCGCGCCGCAACCTCGTCGCCGATCTCCTCGGCGGCTGGGAGGGAGCGCCGGGCGTCGAGCGCGAGGCGCTCGTCTCGATCGTCTATCTGTCGCCGAGCGAGACGAAGGAGGACATGAGAGAGGCCCTTTTGCGAGCGGGCGCCGCGGGCGAGCGCGTCGTCGCCGAGCTCGGCCTCGCGTCCGCGCCGAACGGGCCGCCTCGATGAGATCGCGACGCCGGGCCGATCGCGGCCTCTCCTATGGAGACGAGCCGAAATGGACCAGCTGACCTCGACTCATGTCGGCGAAGGAACGCCGTCGCCGCGCGCGCGCAAGCCGATCACCGTCATCGAAGCGCGCCCCGGCTGGCGCGTCTTCGATTTCCGCGAGGCGTTCGCTTATCGCGAGCTGCTCTATGTCCTCGCGGCGCGCGACCTCAAAGTGCGTTACAAGCAGACGGCGCTCGGCGCCGCATGGGCGCTGCTGCAGCCGCTGACGATGATGATCGTCCTCTCCATCGTCTTCGGACGTCTCGCCGGCGTTCCATCGGATGGCGCGCCCTATCCGGTCTTCGCCATCGCAGGTCTCCTGCCCTGGACCCTCTTCGCCAATGTCGCGCCGACGGCGGGCAATTCGCTCGTCGTCTCGGCGCATATTCTCACCAAGGTGTATTTCCCGCGCATATTGATTCCGCTGTCGACCGCGGGCGCGCCGCTCGTCGATTTCGCGATCTCCGCTCTGCTGCTCGTCGCCGTGCTGGCGTGGAGCCATATCGGCTTTCATTGGAGCCAGCTCGCGGCGCCCTTCTTCGTGCTCGGCGCCATGATCGCAGCGCTGGGCGTCGGCGTGCTGCTGTCGGCGCTCACCGTCGCCTATCGCGATTTCCGCCATATCGTGCCGTTTCTCATCCAATTCTGGATGTTCGCCTCGCCGGTCGCCTATCCGGTCGCCCTCGTGCCGGCGGAGTGGCGCTGGCTCTATTTTCTCAATCCGATGGCGGGAATGATCGACGGCTTCCGTCACGCGCTCATCGGAACGGCCCCGGATTTTTGCGGCGTCGCCCTCTCCGGCGCCTCCGCTCTCGCCATTTTCTGCGTCGGCGTCGCCTATTTCGCGCGGGTCGAACGCCGTTTCGCGGACATAGTATGAAAACGACGAGGCGAGGCGGAACGGCGATCCGCGCCGAAGGCGTGTCGAAGCGCTATCGCATCGGCAAGACCGCGCCCGCTTATCACACGCTGCGCGAAGCGCTGGCCGCCGCCGTCGCCGCCCCCTTCGCGCGGCTGCGCGGCCGCCCCCCTGCGCCGGAAGACGACGCGGCCTTCTGGGCGCTGCGCGACGTCTCCTTCGAGATCGCCGAGGGCGAGATCGTCGGCGTCGTCGGCCGCAATGGCGCCGGCAAGTCGACGCTGCTCAAAATCCTCTCGCGCATCACCGATCCGACGGAAGGCCGCGTCACTCTCGAGGGCCGCGTCGCCAGCCTGCTCGAGGTGGGCACCGGATTCCATTCGGAGCTCACCGGCCGCGAGAATGTCTTTCTCAACGGCTCCATTCTCGGAATGCGCCGCGCCGACATAACGAAGCGCTTCGACGCCATCGTCGATTTCGCCGAGATCGAGCGCTTCATCGACACGCCGGTCAAACATTATTCGAGCGGAATGCATATGCGCCTCGCTTTCGCGGTGGCGGCCCATCTCGAGCCGGACATTCTCGTCGTCGACGAGGTGCTGGCGGTCGGCGACGCGCGCTTCCAACAAAAATGTCTCGGCAAGATCGACGAGGTCTCGCGCCGCAGCGGCCGCACCGTGCTGCTCGTCAGCCATAATCTCGCTGCGGTGAAGAGTCTGGCGACGAGCGGCCTCGTCTTGGACCGTGGGCGGCTCGTGCTGCAGGGCGGCGTCGACGAGGCGATCGCGGCCTATGGCCGGCTCCAGCAGGACGGCGCGACGGACGCAGCGGAGCGCGACTGGGGCGCGGGCGCGCATACGCGCATACGCTCGGTCGAGATGATCGGACCGGATGGCCCGACGCGCGTCTATGTGCCGGGAACGCCGCTGCGTCTGCGCATCCTGCTCGACACGGACGGAACGCCCGGCCTCTCTGTCGATGTGTTCCTGACCAATGCGCTGCGCGCGCGTATCGCGCTCTGGTCCATGCATCATTTCGACGCCATGTCGCTGCCGACCGAGCCCGGCGCCTATGAGCTCACGATAGAGGCGGCGCCGATCTTTCTGGCGTCGGGAGCTTATTGCATCGATGTCGCCACGGCGGTCACGATGGTGAATTGGGATCATCAGGTCTATGAGGCGATCGAGTTCGAAACGCCCTTCTCGAATGTCGGAGGGGGAAGCTGGGACTTCAAGCAATCCTTCGGCTATGGCTTCGTGGCGCTGCCCTCGATCGCTCCGCCGACGCTGGCGAAGCTCGGCGAGCGCACGGACTGACCGGAGAAACGCGGCGTGAATCTCCTCTATTGCGGCTGCCCTCCGGTCGAACGCTCCCGTCACGGCTCGCTGTTTCTCTATCGGCTGCTGGAGAGCTGGCCGGCCGAACGTCTGCGGATCGTCGAGGGCTATCTCGGGCCGTCCGACGCCGATCATCGTCTGCCCGGCGTGCGCTATGCGGCGCTGACGCGCAAGCCGCCGCGCCTCCAGACCACGCGCTTCGCGCCCTGGTTCGAGGCGGCGGTCGAGCGCCTCGCCGCTTTCGACGCGCATCGCCTGGCGCGCTGCGTCGGCGACTGGCGCGTCGACGCCGTCGTCACCGTGGGGCAATATAATTCCTGGCGCACGGCGGCGGCCTTCGCCACGCGTCGCGGCCTGCCTCTCCATTTGATCGTCCATGACGACTGGCCGCGCATGTCGCTGCGCGGCGAGGCGCATCGGCGCGCGCTCGATCGGCAATTCGGCGCCGTCTATCGGCGAGCCGCGTCGCGGCTCTGCATTTCCGCCAGAATGGCGGAGGCCTATGCCGCGCGCTACGGCGTCGAGGGAAGCGTCCTGCCGCCCTTCCGCGGCCGCGACGCAGTGGCGCCGGCGCCGTCCGCTCGACCGGATCGTCCCTTCACGCTGGTCTTCGCGGGAAGCGTCTATTCGCCGGGCTATATCGCGGCGCTTCGCGACGCCGCCGCCGCCGCGGCGACGATCGGCGGGCGGCTGCTGATCTTCGGCTCGCTCGCCGCGACGCATGCGGAGGCGATGGAGCTTTGCGGCCCAACAGTGGAGGTCGGCGGCATGATCCCGGCGGCGGATTTCCTCTCGCAGATCGCGGCGCGCGCGGATGCGCTATTTCTTCCCATGTCGCTCTGCCCGGACGAGCAGCGCGTGATGCGCCTCTCCTTTCCGAGCAAGCTCGCCGACTATACGCTGATGCGCTTGCCGATCCTGCTCTATGGCCCGCGCGATTGCTCGGCGGCGGCTTGGTCGCGCGCCAATGGCGACGCGCTGCTGCATGTCGAGACGCCGGATGTGGCGGCGCTCGCCGCGGCGCTGGGCGCGCTCGCGCGCGATCCGCAGCTGCGGCGGCGCCTCGGCGAGACGGCCGGCGCCGCCGGCGATCGCGATTTCGCGCATCGGTCGGCGCTGGCGACATTCGAGGCGGCGCTCCGCCGCGGCGCGGCGCCATGTTAGACGGCGCCGCCGAGCCGCGGATCAGCGCGATCGTTGCGACCTTCGATCGCCCGCAATCGTTGCGGCGTCTGCTGGCTTCGCTGGCGGCGCAGACGCTGCCGGTCGCCGAGATCGTCATCGCCGACGGCGGCGGCGACCCGGAGACCCGCGCGGTCGCCGAGGACCCCGCCTGGGGCGCGCGCGGTCTCGCGATCCGCCTGCTCGCCGTTTCGCCGCCCAATGCGGTGCGGCAGCGGCGCGCCGCCGTCGCCGCCTCGCGCGGCGATCTGCTGCTGCTGGTGGACGACGATGTCGAGCTCGAGGCGGACTGCGTCGCCGAGCTCGCGCGGGCGCTCGCGGCGAGGGCCGACAGCGTCGGCGCGATGGCGGATTTGAGCAATGAAGGCTGGCCGCCGCCGACCCGCCCCTGGCGTTTCGCGCTGCGCTGCGGGCTCGGCATGCGCGAGGGCGAATGGCAGGGGCGCGTGATCGGCCCGCTGCTGCGCTTCGGCTATTCGCCGACGCCCGCGGAGATCGTCCCGATCGACTGGATCAGCGCCTGCGGCTCCCTTATCCGGCGATCGGCCTATGAGGCCGCGGGCGGATTTTCGGATTTCTTCCTGCATCGCTGCACGATGAATGAGGACATCGATCTCTCCTTGAAGCTGCGTCGTTTCGGCGCGCTCTATCTCGCGCCACGCGCGCGCCTCGCGCATTTCCATGCGCCGGCCGGCCGAGTGACGGCGGAGATCGCCGCCGAGGATGATGTGTTCAACCGCTATATGATCCTGCGCCGCACGCTCGGACGCTCGCGCGCCTATGCGCTTTTCCTGATCATCGCCTACGCCATTCTGGAATCTCTCGGCTCGACGCGCCGGCTGTCGGGCGCCGCCGGGGTCCGCACGCGCGAGATTTTGCGTGGGCGGTCGAGAGGCCTCGGGCGCATCATCGCCGGCCGAGCCGATCGATGAGCGGCGCCGCGAGCCCATCCACGGTCGATCGGCCGAAGATCACCGCGACAGTGACCGCTTTCGCGCGGATCGCGCAGACGCTGGACACTGTGCGCCGGCTCGAATCCTGTCGTCCGCCGCCCGCGGAGATCATCGTGCATGTGGACGCCGCGCGCCATGATTGCGCCGCCGCCGTGCGCGCAGCCTTTCCGGCGGCGCGCGTCATCGTCAGCGAGACGGGCGTCGGACCGGGCGGCGGCCGCAATCGCCTGATGGAGGCCGCGAGGCACGAGCTCGTCGCCGCTTTCGACGACGATTCCTATCCGATCGACGCCGACTTCTTCGCGCGCGCCGCCGCGCTCTTCGACTCTCTGCCGGGAGTTTCCCTGGCGACGGCGCAGATCGTCCATCCCGGAGAAGCGCTCGCGCCGGATCGGCGCGTCATCCGCGCGACCGGCGGCTTCAACGGCGGCGGCGCCGTGTTTCGGCGCAGCCATCTCCTCGAGACCGGCGGCTATCTGCCGCTGCCGATCGCCTATGGCGTCGAGGAGGAAGACATGGCGCTACGCCTGATCGATCGCGGACGGCTGCTGGTCTTCACGCCCTTTCTGCGCGTGTTTCACAATACCGATCGCGCGCATCACGCCGAGCCGCGTGTGAATGCGGCGACCATCGCCAATATCGCGCTGCTCGCCTTCTTGCGCTATCCGCCGCGCTTCTATCCGCGCGCGATGCTGCAGCTCGCCAATCGAGTTCGATTCTGCCTACGGATGGGGCGGCTGCGCGGCTGCGCCTCCGGATTGGGGATGATCCCGCTCCATCTTTGGCGGATGCGCGCGCATCGACGTCTCGTATCCGCGGCCGCTGTCACCGAGAAGCGCGCATTGCGCAAGGGAGCCTGGACCGATTTCTGACCGAGACGCCACGGATTGGATCGTCTGCCAGATCGGCGCGCGCGAGCATTATGCTTTGCCCGCCGCGCTTTCCGAGCGCGGCCTGCTGCGCGCGCTCGTCACCGATATATGGCTGCCGCCCGATCGGCCGTGGAGCCGCGCGCTGCGCGCCGCGAGCTTGCGTCTCGCCTCCCGCTATGCGGCGGAGCTCGCAGGAGCGCGCGTCTTCGCCGACACGGTCCCGTCGCTTCTGTCGCGCAGCGCCGCGCGGATCGCGCCGAAAGGCGCGAATTGGTCGGGCGTCTCGGCCGACAATCGCCGCTTCGACCGTTTTTCCGCCGCGCGATTGCTGCGGATGCCGGCGTCCCCCGGCGGCGTCGCGCTCTGCTATAGCTATGCGGCGTCGTGGACGCTACGCGCCGCGAGGAGCCGCGGCTTCGCCACCATTCTGAACCAGATCGACGGCGGCCCGCAGGAGGCCCGGCTGATCTCGGCGCTGGCCGAAGGCGAGGGATCGAGAGCGGCGGCCGCGCCTCCGGAGGCCTATTGGCGCAGCTGGCGCGACGAATGCGAGACGGCGGATATGATCCTCGTCAACTCCGCCTGGGCGCGAGATTGTCTCATCGCCGAGGGCGTCGCGCGCGAAAAGCTCAGCGTCGTTCCATTGATGTATCGCGCCGAGAGACCGAGCGTGAAACCGCGCTATCCCGCGCGCTTCGACGCGGACGATCCGCTCACCGTCCTTTTTCTCGGCGCCTTCTCGCCGCGCAAAGGCGCGCGGACGCTGCTGGAGGCCGCCGCCGCCCTGCGGGACCAGCCGGTCCAATTCCTCATCGTCGGCCGCGACGAGCTGGGCGCCGCCGCGCAAAAGGACTATGCCAATATTCGTTTCGTCGGCGAGGTTCCGCGCGGCGAAACGCCGAATTTCTATCGAAAGGCGCATGTGTTCGTCCTGCCGACGCATTCCGACGGATTCGCGCTCACGCAGCTCGAGGCGCAGGCGCATGGGCTGCCGGCGATCGTCTCCCGCCGCTGCGGGGACGTCGTTCTCGACGGCGTGAGCGGCCTCGTGCTGGCGGAGCCGAGCGCCGCGGCGCTTCGCGACGCGATCCTCTGGGCGCTGGGCCATCCCGAGCGCCTTTGCGCCATGTCGGCGCGCGCGAGCGCCCGCGCCGAAGATTTCGATCCGGCCAGAGTGGTCGAGCAGCTGCGCGAAATGGGCCGCGAGGCGCTTCGCCGGCGCGACCTCGGCGCGGGAGCCTAGCGGCGCATGCGCTCCCTTCCCGGCGAGGCCGGCGTCGCACTCGCCGGCTCGGCGATCATCGGCGCGGGCGCCGTCTTCGCGATCTCGCTGACGCCGGTCGATTATGCGCCTCCAGGCGCCATGTTCTGGCCTGCCGCCGTTTTGTCGGCGAGCCTGCTCGCGATCCCGCTCATGCGCGCCGTCCTCGAAGGGCTGTACGGCCTGCTCCATGCCGAAAACCTTCTCCTCGTCGCGATCATCTATTGGGTGCTGCTCGATCTGCTGCAGGGGGCCTATCCGCTGGACGAGCTGGCGCGCGAAGATGTGATCGCCGCGCTGGAGACGATCGCGATTTTCGCCATGTGCATCCCGCTCGGCCGGCTCGCGCCGATGATCGACCCGCCGAGGCCCATCGCGCGCGCGGCGAGAGCCGATCTGCCGGCGCAGAACGCCTTCATCGCCGTCTGCATCTGCTTCGTTCTCTGCATCTCATCTTTCGGCATACCGACGAGCTTCGATCCGGCGCGGATGATCGACGGCCTCTATCAACCCCGTTTCGGCGCGCCCTGGTCGCGTGGCGATCTCGGCGGCTGGGACGCCTTCATCGATCATCTGGCCTATTTCGGCTATGTGCTGCCCGCGGCGACCGTGCTGGTGGCGACACGCGCCAAGGTGCGCTGGGCCGATCCGCGCGTCTGGATATCCATCCTGTTCACGGCGATCGTCTGCGCTTTTCTCGCCCAGAGCGGGGGCCGCCGGATCATCGGCATGATGCTGGGCTCCGGACTCCTGTTATGGATGATCTTGAAAGAGCGCTTCTCCATCGTGCGGGCCGCCGCGGTCGCGGGCGGCGCCATCGGCGTGCTGAGCCTGCTGCAATTCATCCTCCTCATCCGCAATGTCGGGCTCGAAGGATTTTTGAGCGGCGACGTGGACCTCGAGGATTTCGAATTCGCCGGCCAGTTCCACGTCGACGACAATTTTCTGCGTCTCGCGCAGATCATCCATTATTTCCCCGACGTCGTCGAATATGTCGGCTGGAAGCAGATTTATTACGTGCTGGTCCGCCCCATTCCGCGCGCGCTATGGCCGGACAAGCCGATCGACGCCGGCTTCAGCCTGCCCGGATTGGTCGGCAAATCCGATGTCTCTCTGTCGAGCTCGATCATCGGCGAGCTGCATGCTTCCTATGGGCTCGCCGCCGTCGTCATCGGCGCACTGCTGCTCGGCGGGGCCGCGGCATCCTGGACGGCGCTGCTGCGCGAGCGCAATGAAAACGCCCGCGTTCTCTATTGCCTCGGCCTGATGGTCTTTTTCGTCGGCATGCGCTCGATGCAGGAAATCGTCTTGATGACCTACGCCGTGCTCGCCTGGACGGCCGTCAGCCTCGTCACCTCCAAAAAGGCCCGCGCCACGACGCCGCCCGCCCGAGACGATAGCGAGAAGCCGTGCGAACCGTCGTCATCCTGACCTGCGTGCCCTCGCCCTATCAGGTGCGGCTGTTCGATCTCCTCGCGGCGGACGGACGTATCGCGCTGCGGGTGATCTATGAGCGGATGACGGCCGCCGACCGCCAATGGGATGCGCCCGCCCTCGCCCATGAGCACGCCTATTGCCGCGACGCGCCCTTCGCGCGTCTCGAGCAATGGGTGCGCGACAGCGATCTCTGCGTGTTCGGCGGCTATCGCGATCCGTTCTTGCGACGGCTGCTGAAGCAGCGCTTCGCTGCGCGCCGCTCTTTCGTGTTCTGGGGCGAGCGTTTCGGCTACCAGACGCCGCTCGTCTTCGGGGCGATCTATCGGCGCTGGGCCATGCGCGCCTTTCACGCGAGCCGATCGGAAATGTGGGGCATGGGTGAAATGGCCATCGCCTCCCATCGCCGCGAATTTGGTCCGCGCCGCCGCTATCGAAACGTCCCCTACACATCCGATCTCACGGGGTTTTCGGCGATCGACCGAAGCGCCGGCGAAACGCGCGCCCCCCGCCTTTTGTTCTCCGGCTCGCTGATCGCGCGCAAGGGCGTCGATCTCCTCGTCGCCGCTCTCGAGCGGGCGCTCGCCGACGGCGTCGCCCTCGAGACGATCTTCGTCGGCGACGGGCCGCTGCGTCCGCAGGTGGAGCGGCTGGCGCGCCATCATCCGAACCGCGTCGAGCGCGTCGGATTCACGCAGATGGACGCGCTGCCGGACGTCTACGCCCGCGCCGACGTCCTCGTCGCGCCCTCCCGTCACGACGGCTGGGGCCTCGTCGTCATGGAGGCGATGGCCGCCGGCATGCCGGTGCTGGCGAGCGATCGGACGGGCGCGGCGGTCGAGCGCGGCGCCGCCGAGACTGGATGGCTGATCCCGGCCGGCGACGCGGCCGCGCTGGAGCGGGCCTTGCGCGAAATCGCGCGCACGCCGATCACGCGGCTGCGCGCCATGGGCGCGGCTGCGCGCGCGCGCAGCCGCGACTATAGCGTCGAGGCCGGACGCGATCGTATGATCGAGGCGATCGAAAGCTGCCTCGCCGACGAGGCCTGAGGGAGACGAACGGCTGCGCATTCTGCATGTCACGCCGACCTATCTACCGTCGGTCCGCTATGGCGGGACGATCCATGCCGTGCATGGATTCGCCGAAGCGCAGGCCGCGCTCGGCCATGAGGTCGAGGTCTATACGACCAATGTCGACGGACCGGGCGTGTCGCCTACGCCGGTCGGCGCGCGGGTCGATCTCGACGGCGTCGGCGTGACCTATTTCGAGACCGGCCTCGGGCGACGTCTCTATCGATCGCCGACCATGGGCGACGCGCTGCGGCGACATGCGGCGGAATTCGACGTTCTCCATCTCCATTCCGTCTTCCTCTGGCCGACATTGGCGGCCGCGCGCATCGCGACGCGCAGCGGCGCGCCCTATATTCTGTCGCCGCACGGAATGCTGGTCGCATCCCTCGTGCGCGCCAAGAGCGCGGCGCTCAAATCCGCCTGGATCGCGCTGTTCGAGCGACGCACGATCCGCGAAGCGGCGGCGATCCACGTCACCTCATGGCGCGAGGCCAATGATCTGAAAAGCTTCCGCTTTGGTCTGCCGCCCGTGGCGATCATCGGCCTCGGCGTCGACGCTGCGCCGCTGGGGGAGACGCGGCGGGACGTCAGCGCCGATGTCGCCGCGGCGATCGCAGGATCGCCCTTCGTCCTCGCCTTCGGACGCATCACCTGGAAGAAAAATATCGAGGCGCTCGTCGAGGCGGTCGCGCGCACGCCCGATCTGCGATGCGTCATCGCCGGCAATGACGATGAAGGCGGCGCCGCCGGACTGGCGCGTCTCGCCGCTCGGCTCGGCGTCGCCGACCGCTTGACGATCATCGCGCGTCAGATCGGAGAACCGGATCGAGCGGCGCTCTATCGCGCTTGTCTGTGCCTCGCTCTCGTCTCATTCAACGAGAATTTCGGCAATGTCGTGCTCGAGGCGATGTCGCACGGCCGGCCGGTTCTCGTCTCCAGCGCCACGGGCGCGGCGGAGGCGGTCGCGGCGGCTTCGGCGGGCGTCCTCGTCGCCCCCGACGTCGCGTCGATCGCGCACGGCCTGGCGGCGCTTCTATCGAATCCTCGCGCCGCGGATGACATGGGCGCGCGCGGACGCCGGGCGGTCGAGCGGCGATGGAGCTGGCGCGCCGCCGCAAAGGAGATGATCGCGCAATATGAAGGCGTTTCCGCGATCCGACATGCGAGGCTCCCATAAGATGACAGCCCTTTCCCTGCTCGATCGGATCACCCCTGTTCTGCTCACTCACGACGAGGAGCCGAATATTCGCCGCGCTCTGTCGCGCTTGCGCTGGGCGAAGACGATCGTCGTCGTCGACAGCGGCAGCGCGGATGGAACGCTCGCCATCCTGCGCGCTGACGCGCGCGTGCGCCTCTTCACGCGACCTTTCGACACACATACGAATCAATGGCGTTTCGCCGTCATGGAGACCGGCGTCGCCACCGATTGGATATTGCGACTCGACGCCGATTATCGCCCGAGCGACACGCTCGTCGCGGAGATGCGCGCGCTGCGCCCGGCGCCCGACGTCTCGGCCTATGAGATCGCCTTCGATTACGCGATCTTCGGCCGCCCGCTGCGAGGCTCCCTCTATCCGCCGAAAACCGTGCTTTTGCGCCGAGGGCGCTTCACGGTCCTCGATTGCGGACATACGGAGCGCTGGCGCGTCGATGGCCGCGTCGAGAGGCTCGCGGGCCGGATCGTCCACGACGACCGAAAATCGTCGATGCGCTTCGTCTCGTCGCAAATCGGCTATATGTCGCGCGAGGTCGAGCGGCTCGGCGCCGAGCCGCGCTCATGGAAATCGCGTCTGCGCAGCCATCCGCCGCTGGCGCCGATCGCGGTCTTTCTCTACGCCTATTTCGTCAAAGGCCTGTTTCTCGACGGCCGCGCGGGTCTCTATTATGCGCTGCAGCGGCTGGTCGCAGAATCGATCCTCGCATTGATGGCGCTGGAGAAGCGGCTGACCCTTCCGTCGGATGTCGCGCCTTCGACACGAGACGCCGCGAAGCGCGAGGATGCGCGATAGCGCGAGCATTTTCCACGCGAGCGAGATCGTTCGAGCGATCATTCCGCCGCTGGACGGGCCGCGACGCGCGGCGCATCGAGCTCGCGCGCATCGACCCTGCTCTCTTGCAGGCTCGCGAGCAGCATCTCCCATTCCCGCAGCGATCGGCGGCGGCCCAATTCACGGTCCAGCAGAGCGCGCGCATTGCGTCCCCATCGGGCGATCGTCGCGGGATCGCGCATCGATCGGCGAAGCAGCTCGGCGAGGCCGGCGCCGTCGCCGCTGGCGATGGCGGCCCCGCAGTCGTGGCGCGTGACCAGCGACGCGATCTCGCCCTTCGGGTCGCCGATGACGATCGCGCCGCGGCCGGCGGCGGCGACGCCATAGAATTTGCTCGGCACGATCAGCCCCTCCATCGTCGGCCGGAGCGATATCCAATGGATATTCGCGGCGGTGAGCGAGAGCGGCAGCAGCTCTGCGTCCTGATAGGGGTGAAACTGGAACATGGGCGCGAGACCGCGCGTCTCGACGTCGGCGCGAAGGCGGCTCGTGAGATAGCCGCCGCCGATGAAGAGAAACAGCAGATCGGCCTCCTCGCGCAGCCGCTCGGCGGCGTCGAGCAGCGTGCGATATTCATGCGCGCGGCCGAGATTGCCCGAATAGGCGACGACGAAGCAGCCGCTCAATCCCCATTCGGCGCGCAAGGCATTGTCTTCGATCGGGCGCGGACGCACATGCTCGTCGTCGCACCAATTGGGGATGACGGAGACGCTCTCCGGCGGCAGGCCCAGCGCGTTGAGACGGGCCGCCATGCGCTCGCCGATCGCGACATTGCGCGCAGCGAATTTCAGGCTGAGATCGCGCGCTCCGGCGAGCAGCGCGCCGAAGGGCGCCGGCAGACGCAGGCCGAGCCCCAGCGCCACCTCGGGATAAATGTCCTGAAGCCAGTTGACGAGACGGCAGGATTTGACCCGCGCCACCAGCGCGAGCGCGACTGAGAGCAGCGGCGGATCGGTCATGACGACGAGGCAATCGCCACGCGCGGCCAGGCGCATCGCCGCCACCGCGAAATGTAGATAGAGCGCGACCGCGTCGAGGGCGCGGCCCCACAGGAAATGCCGCCCGAAGCGCGATCGATAGACCCGGTGAACAATGACGCCGTTCGACGTCTCCCGCGCCGGCAGCTCCGCGGTGGGGTCGTCATAGAGCCCACGGCTCGTCACGACGACGACTTCCGCCCCTTTCGCGGCGAGATGGAAGGCGAGATCGGACAGCAGCTGGCTGGTCGCCGAAAGATCGGGCGCGAAGAAGCGATTGAAGAAGACGACCTTCATCGCGGCGCTACGGGCAAATCGGACGGCGACGTCAAATCGGTCGTCCGGGGGCGAGCGCGGCCGCTTTCGGCCGCGCTCGCGGGCGCAGGCCGGTGGCCTCCGGACGTTCGGCCCTGCCGCGCGCGGCGCCTTCGAATTCGCGCCGATACCAGCCGGTCGCATGATCGACCGCCGCCCGATTCAATTTTTCGCCGGTGAAAGCGACCGCCAGCGTGCCGAGGGCGATCGCCAGATCCAGCCGCATGGAAGCGTGCCGGATATACCAGACGTCGAGGGCATTCTTCTCCTCGGGCGAAACCAGGGTTCCGCCTTTGATCTGCGCCCATCCGGTGACGCCCGGCCGCACGCTGAGCCGGCGCCGCGGGTCCATCGGCTGGTCGACGGGTAGCAGCGGCCGCGGCCCGATCAGCGACATATGGCCGATGATCACATTGTAGAGCTGCGGAATCTCGTCGAGCCGGGCGGCTCGGATCGCGCGGCCGATTCTCGAAAGGCGCCGTTCTTTCGGCACGCGGCGGCCATGGCGGTCGAAGGGCGGGCGAAACGTGCGGAATTTATAGACGTAGAATCGCTCGCCATTGCGCCCGACCCGCTGCTGCCAGAAAACGATCGGCGCGCCGACGTCGATCAGAATGGCGCAAGCGACGATCACGGCGGTCGGCACGGCGATCACGAGCAGCAGGCTGGTGACGAGAAGGTCGATCATACGCTTCGAGCCGAAATAATCCGGCGCGTCGAAACGGCGGTCGGGTGGCGCTCCGAGCGGCGTCTGCGGCCTCGCCTGCCGCGGCGCGAGATTGAGCGCTTCCGAAATTGCGAGGCAATCGCGACCGCGGGCGTCGCATTGCGCGGCGACCTCCTCCAGCAGTTCGGCGGGCAATGCCTCTTTGTCGTCGGCGAGCCATATCTCGTCGATGTCGACGCCGTGCTCGGCATATTCGTCGAGCACATCCCCTATTTCCTGCGGGAGACCGACGATCGAGACTCCGCCGACCTTCCTCCCGACGAAAGACGGCCGCGCGTCCAGCGCCGCGACGACCTGCGTCGTCCGCGGTCGCTGATAGTCGGTCAGCTTGATCGCGACCGAGGCGAAGCGGTCCACGCCGATCAGAATCACGCGTCGCAAGGCGACCGATGGGTCGGCGACATCGGTCTCGAGCTCTCTGCGCCGGACGTCCCTGTGGCGCAGCCGCGTCGCCGCCCGGATCGCGATCAGGCCGGCGCTCAGAACGAGCCCATAGATCACCGGGGTCGAACGCGGCACGCCCTCGAGCCGTGTGAAGGTGAAGAGAACCACGCTGCTCGACGCCACGGCGCAGGCCGACGCCGCGCAGACATCGACTGCATCGCGGAGCGAGAAAAACTGCCCCATCCGGTCGCTCAGCCGGAAGCCCCACAAGATCAGCAGCGAGCAGGCGATCGAAAGAAAGGCGTAGCGATAGGGAGCGGGCATGTCCCGGGAGAAATCGGTGGCGTCGAGAAGCGCTGGATCACGTAGCGCGAGCGCGATGAAAGGCGCCGCCGCCGCCCAGCCGAGATCGGCCAGCCGGAGGCGGAACGCCGTCCTATCCCTCGATGCCGGCGACGCCACTCTCATATTGGAAATTTCCCAGTGTAAACAGAGCTTTACTGGCCAAATTGAGCATTTGTCATCTTGAGCATAGCCGAGGCAATATGTCAACAATGCGGCGTATGTCGATCGATCGCGGATAAAAGCGCGATGATCGTCTCCCCTCACGATTTCGTCGGTCGACGATATGTTCTAGACTTCGGGCCGACTGTCGCGGCGGGGCCCCGGGCGCGACTGCACCGGGTCGGCTAAATGACGATTTCACGATTGGCGCGATTTCAGACATTACAAATCGGCTTGCCGACTGTCCTTCCACCGAATCTGCGCATCTATGCGGTCGGCGACATCCACGGGCGCGCCGACCTCCTCGAAGCGCTCGCGCGCCAGATCGAAGACGAGCTCGCCTCGGCGCCGGTCGAGGCGCTGACGATTTTTCTCGGCGACTATGTCGATCGCGGCCTCCAATCCTCGGCTGTCGTCGAATCCCTGAGCCGCGGCGTTTTTCCGACGCCATTTCATGCGCTGCGCGGCAATCACGAAGACATATTGCTGCGTTTCCTCGAGGACGCCTCGGTCCTCGAGCGCTGGCGCAAGTTCGGCGGGATGGAGACGCTCCATTCCTATGGCGTGGACGTCTATTCTGTCATGCGCAGCAAAGGCTATGAAGAGGCGCGCCGCGCGTTGGTCGCGCGCTTCCCGGACCACCACCGGCAATTCCTCGGGGAAACGCCGCTGACGGCGAGCTATGGCGATTATTTCTTCTGCCACGCGGGGGCGAAGCCGGGCGTGCCGCTCGACGAGCAGAGGGCTGAAGATCTGCTCTGGATTCGTGAGGAGTTCCTGAATTTCCAAGGAAGCTGGGAAAAGATGATCGTGCACGGCCATACGCCCGTCTCCGAGCCCGACGTCCAGCACAATCGCATCAATGTCGATACGGGCGCGTTCGCGACCTCTGTCCTCACCGCTCTGGTGCTCGAAGGAGACAGTCGCCGCATGTTGTTCGCGGGCCGCGTCTGACCGCCCCGAGACCCCTGCTCCGGCGATCGGAGACGGCGTCCTGGCTCGACGCGCGCCGCCGCAAGTTTCGCGCTGCGGCGCAATTCGTCCGCAGGCGCTGGCCGCCGCTGCTCGGCGCGACGCTTCTCGCTCTCTTCGCCGGCGCGCTCTTCATCGCATCGGCGACGCCGCTCTATACCGCCTCCACGCAATTGCTGATCGAGATGCGCCGCGAACGCGCGATCGGCGCCGACGCGATACTGACGCAGGCGCAGATCGGCCGGCAGACGATGAAGAGCGAGATCGCCGTCATCAAATCGGCCGCGCTGCTGCGGCGCGTCGTCGAGCGGGAGCGATTGAACGAGGATTCCGAATTCGGCGCCGGCTCGACCGCCGCGACGATCGACCGCCTGAGGAACGCCCTGGCCGTCGCTGTGCCGCGCTACTCGCCGGTGATCAAAATATCCGTCACTTCCGCGGATTCGACGAAAGCGGCGCGGCTCGCCGACGCCGTCGCCGACGCTTTTCTCGTCGACAAGCTCGACACGCGGCTCGAGGCGGCGCGGCGCGCCTCCGCCTGGCTCGCCGATCGGCTCGTCGCGCTGCGGCGGCAGTCGCGCGAGTCCGAGGAGGCGCTGACGCGCTTTCGCGCCGCGACCGGCTCCTCGGGGAACGCCGATGGAGCGAATATCGAACCCGAGCAGCGCGCGCGTCTGGCGCGACGAGCGGCGGGCGCGCGGGCGGAGGCGGCCGAGCGAGAAGCGCGCCTCGATCTGCTGCGACGGATCGAGGATCGCGGCGGCAGCGCCGCGGAACTCCCCGGCGTCGGCGGAGCGATTGCGGAATTGCGCCTGCGCGCCGCGCAGCTCTCTCGACAGGAGGCCGAGCTTCGCTCGCGTTACAACAGAACCCACCCTGCGGTCGTCGCGCTTCGCGCCCAGATCGCAGACGTCGATCGCGCCATCGAGGCGGAGATCCGCCGGCTCTCCGTCGGTGTCCGCAACGATCTCGCGCTCGCTGAGGGAAGCCGGGAGGCCGCCGAGACGACGCTGCGCGAAATTTCCTCGGCCGATGATCGCGGCAAGTCGGAGGCGATCACGCGAAACGAGCTGGAGCGCGCCGCCGCCGCCGACAGAAAGCTTCTCGACGACACGCTGCGCCGCGCGCGACTGGTCCAGGAGCAATCCAGATTCGACCCGCGCGAAGCGAGGATCATATCGCCCGCGCTCGCGCCGAGCGCTCCGTCATGGCCCGACAATGGGCGAACCATGCTGATGGCGCTCGCGCTCGGCTTGCTCGCCGGCCTCGGCGTCGCCTATCTCTGCGAATTGACCGACACCGGATTCACGACGCTCGCCCAGATCGAAGCGACGCTCTCGCTTCCCCTTCTGGCCTCGATTCTCGAAACGCGAGCGCGCGGCGTCGCGCCGATCCTCGCGGACCAAATGCGCGCGAGGCCCCTGTCACGCGCGAGCGAAGCGCTCCGCGCGCTGCGCAGCGCCATCGAGATGAGCGACGTCGACGATCCGCCAAAACTGATTCAGCTCGCCGCGACCGCGCCGGGTGAGGGAACGACGACGATCGCCGCGGCGCTCGCGGCCTCGGCCGTGCAATCTGGCCTGCGGACGCTGCTCGTCGACGCCGATCTCCGCAATCGGGCCCTGTCGCGAATTTTCTCGGCCGGCGACAGGCCCGGCCTCGTCGATCTCCTCATCGGCTCCGCCGGGCCGAGCGAGACGATCTTCTTCGATGAGGCGCGCCGGACATGGGTTCTTCCGGCGGGCGGCGAAATACAGAATTCGGCCGATCTTCTCGCATCGGACAAGATGAGGGCGCTTCTCGCCGCATTGCGCGGGCGGTTCGATCTCGTCATCGTCGACACGCCGCCGATCGGCTCTATCGTCGATCCGATCATCGTCGCCGGGCTCGTCGACAAGACGGTTCTGGTCATTCGCTGGGCGGCGACCCCGCGCGAGAGAATCGCGCATGCGATCGAACGTCTGCCGGATCGCGGCAAGATCGCTGGCGTCGTGTTCAATCGCGTGATCGAAGCGAAAGCCCGGAAATACGGCCAATACGCCTATTCCCGCTATCACGGCGGCGGCGCTTTCGAATCCTATCACGTCGAGTGAGGCGCGGCCGTCGGAACGGGCGGCGCAAGGGAGCATCGGGCCGGGCGAGACGCGTCGGCGTGATGGATGCGCGTCAGGCCGGGGCGGCCGCCTTCCTGACCGGCGCGCCGCGCTTTTTCGGCGCGACGAGGATTTTCGCCGCCGGCTTGCGGCCGAGGCCGAGCGATTTCGCCAAGGCGGAGCGCTGCGCGGCGTAATTGGGCGCGACGATCGGATAGTCGCTCTTCAGCTCGAAGGCGGCGCGATATTCGTCCGGCGTCAGCTTGTGCTCGGCTTGGAGATGGCGCTTCAAGGATTTGAACGGCTCTCCGCAACAAAGGCAAGTAATCGCGTCCGGGCTGACGGATTTCTTCACCGGAACCGACGGCCGCCATTGTTTGGCCTCGCCGTCCGTCGGCTCGACGTCGCCGCCGAAGGCCTTTTTCACAGCCGCGATGACGGAAGGAAGATCCATGGGAGCAACAGTATTATTCGAAAGATAAGAAGAGAGTATCTGCGCGACGAGAGCTTTGTCTTCGGCTTCGGACATGGTCGTTTCCTCGGCGTTCGAATCTTTTCTATTGGAGCCGATATCGATGTCGATTGCAATCGGCGACTTCCCTCGCCAAGAGACGTGCGCCTCGCCAAAGGACGCGCGTCGAATAGCGAGCTCATTTTCGAGATTAGGGTCGACGGAGCGCGAGTCGAAATATTGCGAAACGACCGACCCCTGCAATATCGCCCGATTGGCGATGTCGCCGCCGTGGGTAGACGAGACAGTGGCCCGACGTCGCCTTTACGTCATCGGACGATGGAATGATCGAGCATGAGAAATCAGCGGCTCGGAATGGTGGGCGCGACAGGGATTGAACCTGTGACCCCTACGATGTCAACGTAGTGCTCTCCCGCTGAGCTACGCGCCCCCGGCGCCGACCGGATTGCTTCGGTCCGGCGCGAGTGACGCTCGTATAATGGCTGTCGGGCCGAGGCGCAAGCGCCGTTCGACACCTTTCCGCGCGCCGCGGCCAAGCGCCGCCGCAAGCTCGGAAGGTTTAAGATTTCCTTCCGCAAACAGGGCCTTTGGGCAAAATAATTCACATCCTTGCGACCTCGTCGCCTCTTGCGGGGCCTCGAATTCGTGTCACACTGGCGTCGTCCTTCTGTCATGAACCAACGGAGGCGCTGAATGTCGCTACAGACCCATCTCGTCGAGCTCGAACGCCGCCATCAGGCGCTCAAGAAAGAGATCGAGCAGAAGCAGCATCATCCCCGAAACGACGATTCGAAGCTCCACGAGCTGAAGCGCAAAAAGCTTCAGCTAAAGGACGAGATCAACAAGCTGCGGCAGGGCGTCAGCCTGCATTGACGGCCCTAGAGAGGTCTAGCGTCGAGGCGGAGAGCTCTTCTCCGCCTTTTTTTTTTGCGCCGCGCCCTTGCGCGCCCGCGGGCGCCCGGCTTGCTTTCCTGGCATGGCCCAACGCATTATTTCTCAACGCGAGAGCGAAGACACCATGCCCCTTTCCCCGCGCTATCGCGCCGAAACCCTCCACGCCTCGCTCGGCGACGGCTTTTTCGACCTCGTCGAGCCCGCGCGCTTCCCCGCGCATATCCTGCGCTATCGCAACCAGCGCTGGGCCGAGCGCGTCGGCCTCGACACGCTGACCGAGGCGGAATGGATCGGCCATTTCGGGCGTTTCGAGCCCCTGCCCGGCGGCTTTTCCAAGCCGCTGGCGCTGCGCTACCACGGCCATCAATTCCGCACATACAATCCGGACATCGGCGACGGCCGCGGCTTTCTGTTCGCCCAACTCCGCGACGCGGGGGACGGCCGGCTGCTCGATCTCGGCACAAAGGGGTCCGGCCGCACGCCCTGGTCGCGCCAAGGCGACGGAAAGCTCACGCTCAAGGGCGGCGTGCGCGAGATTCTCGCCACGGAGATGCTGGAGGCGCTCGGCGTCGACACATCCAAGAGCTTCAGCCTGATCGAGACCGGCGAGCCGCTCTATCGCGGCGACGAGCCCTCGCCGACGCGCTCCAGCGTGCTGGCGCGTCTCTCCCATTCCCATATCCGCATCGGCACCTTCCAGCGCCTCGCCCATCTCGACGACCAGGCCGCGCTCGGGCGGCTCATCGATTATTGCGTCGCCCATTATTTCCCCGAGCTCGCCGACGAGCCGGCGGAAAGCCGCGCCGGCGCCTTTTTGGAGCGAGTCGTGGCGCGCGTGGCGCGGCTCGGGGCGCGCTATATGGCCGCGGGCTTCGTCCATGGCGTGCTCAATTCGGACAATATCAACATCACCGGCGAGAGCTTCGATTATGGGCCATGGCGATTCGCGCCGCGCTATGATCCGCAGTTCACGGCGGCCTATTTCGACGACAGCGGCCTCTATGCCTTCGGCCGTCAGCCCGGCGCGCTCGGCTGGAACCTCACCCGGCTCGCCGAGACCATTTTGCCGCATGTCGGGCTCCAGCGGACGGAGCAGATTCTCGGCGGCTATCAGAGCGTCATTCAGCGCGAGTTCCAGCTCGCGCTGCTCGACCGATTCGGCCTGCTGCCGGCGGATGATCCGGAGCAGGACGCCGCGCTCGCCAAGGGTCTGCTCGAATTTCTCGGCAAGACGCAGGCGCCCTTCGAGCAGACATTCTTCGACTGGCGCGGGGGTCTGGCGAGCCGCGAGCGCGCCGCCGTGAGCCCGGAGGCCGCGCTTTATGACGCGCCGGAGTTCGGCGGACTGCGCGAGGCGCTGGCCGCTCATGAGACGGCGCCCGCCGCCAATCTCGACCATCCCTATTTCCGTCACGCCGTCCCCTGCACTATGCTCATCGAAGAGGTCGAATCGATCTGGGCGCAAATCGCCGAACGCGACGACTGGAGCGCGCTCGGCGACAAGATCGCGCAGATCGCCTCCATGCGCGAAGCCTATACGCCGGCGCCTGCCGGGGGATGACATTCGGAAGATGAGCCGCTCGATCTGCGCCTGTCTGTTTCTCGCTCTCTCGAGCGCCGCCGCCGCCAAAAATCTGCTGATCGAGAAAATCCCGCCGAGCGGGGCCTGTTTCTTCCGACGCTATGACGAAGCGCATCTTCGCGAGCATCCCGGCCAGACCATCGTCTCGGTGCGGATCTCGATTCGTCGCGAGCTTCCCTTCACGCCGGAGGACGCGCGCGACCTGCGCATCGAATTTCGCCAGAAAGGGCAAGCCAAGCCGTTCTATGTCGTCGGCGGCTGCGCCTGGAGCGAGGAGGCCAATCGCGACGTCCGCGGCGTCCGCCTCATTCAATCCTTCCGCAAGGACGCCGCGGCGCAATGCATGGCGCGCGGCGGCCTCGGCGACTCGGCGGAGGAAGGCGGCGACTTCCCCATCGACCTCGCCGAGGATGGCGCTTCGCTCACGCTCTACATGGATGAAGGCGTGAGCGGCTGGCGCGGCCCGGACCAGAAGAAAAAAGCGACCTATCTCGAGCTTGCGCGCCAAAATCGCGTCTTCCGGCTCGAGCGCGTCGATCCCGCCGCCTGCATCGAGCTGGACAAATCGGTCGCGGTCGATTGAAACGGGAAAATTGCGTGAACACGCCGCCGCATACGTATTTAGACTTGAAGATGAACATGACGCGAGGCGATAATCGTCGCGTCACGACTCGCTGCGACGCGGCGCTCGGGCAGGTTGACGAATGGTCGATGAGCTAAACGAAGCCGAACGTAACTCGATCCTGGTCGAAGTGGAGCGCCTGAGGCTCGAGCACCGAGATCTCGAGGATGCGATCGACGCCCTTCTCGCGGTCGGCGCCGTGGACCAGCTGCAAATTCAGCGGCTGAAAAAACGAAAATTGCTGCTGCGCGATCGCATCGCTTTTCTGGAAGACCAGCTCACGCCCGATATCATCGCTTGAGCGGCGGCGCGAGAGCGGAACGCTATTTCCACATTCTGAGACCGACCGCGACGGCGAGCGAGACGACCGCCACGATCGCGACGACTGCCACCAGCCTCACCGTTTCCTTGCTTTCTTGGGCGCTCCCCATACGGTCCTCCGCCGTGCTTTTTCAACTTTGACGAGCCTATGCCTGTCCAAGAGAGATACAATAAGCGAAGATGCGACGGAACAGCGCAGTGAGGATCGCCCACTCGAAGCGCGACATGGCGGCCGGCGCCTCGACAGATCGATATTACACATTTGCGCCCGAGAACAAAAACCTCCCGACGCGCAAATCCGAGATTTCCGCCGATCCGAGATTTCCGCAAATCGGAATTTCTCCGCGGGCGCCGCCTCGAGCCCGGGCGAGCTCGCCTCGAAAGCCCGGCGATCCGCGCCGTTGACACGTCCGCCGCAAGAGGCTCCCATCCGTCGGCCCTAGAGTCTTTCCGTGTTTCATTGAAACACGGAAAGACTCTAGGCTTTTGTTTTGACGCGCTTCCAACGCCGAACCGGTGTCCACTTCGGCTGGAAACGCTTTAAGGCGCGGGCGCAGCCGAACCGAAATCTCGCCGCGCTCCGAGGGATAGAGACGAGATGTCGGTCGGAGGCGTCCATCATGGGTCGAAACGAGCTGGGCCGCAAAATATTTCAGGCGACCCATCGCATCATCGGCCTCTTCGCGGGCGCGATCCTCGTCCTCATCGGACTCAGCGGCAGCGTGCTCGCCTTTCGCGAAGACATAGACGAATGGCTGAACGCTCCGCTCATGCGCGTGGATGCGCCGGAGCGGTCGTCCCCGCGCCCGCTGGATGAAATTCTCGCGGCGGCGACCGCGGCGACGCCGGCGGAAGGCAGGCCGGAGCGCCTCACGCTCCCGCGTCATGCGCATGCGGCGGCGATCGTGAGCTATATGGTCGAGACCGACGATCTCGACACTTATTTCCACCAACTGTTCGTCGATCCCTATACGGCCAAGGTCACCGGAAGCCGCTTATATTCGCATGGCGACGATGTGTTTTCGCAGCCCTTGGTCCAGATCGTCATGGCGTTTCACTGGACGTTGCTGCTCGGCGCGAACAACGCCTATCTCGTCGGCGCGATCGGCCTTCTCCTGTTCCTCTCGATTCTCTTGGGGCTTTGGCTCTGGCGGCCGCGCAATGGCGATTGGCGGCTGGGATTGACGATCAAATGGGGCGCGAGCCCGGAGAGGATCGCCTATGACGCGCATCGGAGCGTCGGCGTCTATTTCGCGCTTCTCCTGCTCGTGACGCTGGCCACCGGTATCGCGATGATCTTCAAGCCGGCGACGCATTCGCTGGCGACGTTGATCTCCCCGGTGCGTTCCGAGCCCGATTATGGAAAATCGACGCCTGTTCCCGGCCAGGCGCCGATCGGCCTCGACGCGGCCGTCGCGATCGCGGACAAAGTTTTCCCCGCCGGACGGCTGCATTGGATTCTCCTGCCGAGCGGCGATGACGGCGTCTATGTCGTCGGCAAACAGTCGGATGACGAGCCCAACCGGACCAAGACATTCCGCAATGTCGGCGTCGATCGCTACAGCGGCCGCGTGTTGCAGGCGCAGGACCGGGACGATTTCACCGCGGGCGAGAGGGTCTTGGAGTGGCTGTTTCCGCTGCATTGCGGCGAGGCCTTCGGCGCGCTCGGCCGCTCGCTCGTTTTGCTGACGGGGCTCGCGCCCCTCCTCCTCTATGTGACCGGCTTTCTGCGATGGAGTCACAAGCGCCGCGCACGGCGGCGCCCGGCGCCGCCGGCATGACGCATAGAGTTTTGACGCGTTTCCAACGCCGAACCGGCGTCCACTTCGGCTGGAAACGCTCTAGACCTTCGTCACTGGCCGACGGAGATCGGCATCGCGATCCTGTCCTCTTCGCTCTTGCCTTCGCCGAAGGCGAGCTCGAGAACATATTTCCCTCTGTGGTCGAGCGAAGACTCCAACGTCACAAAGCCTGCGGGACGTGGCTTGGACGGCACGGAGGTCAAAAGCTCCAGCGCCCCTTTCGGGTCGGTCTTGTAGAAAGAGAGCGCGACCGATTGCCCTCTCACATCTTTCTCCATGAGCGTGACGGAAAAGATGGCCTTTCCCGTTCCGGGAAGCCGATCGCAATATTCGTCATATTTGCTGAGGTCGTTCGTCGGCCCTCCGGCGCTCTGGTCCGAATCTGCGAGGAAATAGGTCGTCAGCCGCGCGGAGTAGAAGTCGCTCACCTTGAGGCAATTCGCCATGGTGCGATCGCCCGCCTTGACGGCCGGCCGATAGAAATGCGCGTCCAGAAAATCATTCCAATATAAATTGAAGGACGGCCCCCAGAATGAATAAGAGAAGGCGGCGACATTGCCGCCGGCGATCAGAATGACGGCAAGGAACAACATCAGATTCATCCGGCCGTTCGGGCTCATCGTCGTTGTTTCCTTTTCCCTTTGTCGAGCGGCGTTTTCGCATCGCGCGAAGCCGGCCGCTCACCGCGGGCCACCGCGCCTCTCAAGGCCGCACCTCGAAATTCCAGGCGCCGCTGACGAGATGGCCATCCGCCGACAGCGCACGATAGCGAACCGTATATTTGCCGGGCGCGAGCGGATTGACGCTCACCGAGACATGGGCGGGATCGGATCTGTCGATCGCCGCGTCGCGCTTGTCGACGCGCTCGCCGGCGGCGCTGATCACCGCCAGAGCGGCGAAGGCGTCCCTTATGCCCGCGTCATACCAGACATCGACTTTGCCGATATTCCCGGCGGCCGCGCCGTCCTGCGGCGGAGACATGCGCACGACGATCGCATGGGCGAGCAGAATGGGCGGCTCCGCCATCGGCGGCGGCTGCGACGGCGCGAGCATCCCGATCGCCGAAGGCGCCGCCGAGCGCGGCAGGCGATCGTCGACGATCGTCTCTGAGCCGCTTCCATGCGCCGAGGCGCGTGGAGCCGGTGCGATCGACAGAAACATCGCCAGACCGAGCAGCAGTAGTGCGCCGCTGCGCGCAGGAGTCTGTCGAGCGACGTCGGTTCGAGGTGGATTGCTAGCGGGAGCCGCGGCGCGAAGGATCATGGTTTCCGTTTGTCGTGCATCCGTCGATGCTAGGCGGCCTCTCGAGCTCGAGCAAGGCGCTCCGTTCCACCTGCGATTGTGCGGCGCAGCAGCAGACGGCCGCACGGCGAGCCGAGCCAAGCCCGAGCCGCCTTCGACTTGTCAGCGCGAGCGTGATATGCACTAGCTTGATATTATGCATACGTCGCCTTGTCGCAAGGCGTCAAGGGCGTCTACAGGACCGGACGTCGACAGGAATGGACGTCGACAGGAATGGACGTCGACAGGAATGGGAGTCGACAGGAATGGCGCCTTCGCCGATCGCTCTGCTCATCGTCCTTCTCATGAGTTTCGGCGGCGCGGGGGCGGCGAAGGCCCATACGGCCGATATTTCCAGCAGCCGCATCGTTCCCGAAGGGAGTGGCCATTATCGCGTCGATGTCGGCTTCCTCGGCGCCGACATCGAGCGCATGTTCGCCGAGAATAAGCCGAGCCAGACCGATGTCGATCTCACCGAGCCGGGTGTGATCGAGGCGATGATCGGCAAATTCATTCAGAGCCGCGTCGCGCTACAGAACGAGGCCGGCGCGACCTGCCCGAGCGAAATCGTCTCGGTGGGCGCGGATCCGGCCAATCCGCGCGATTCCAAAGTCGTGCTGCGCATGGATTGCAGCGCCGTCTCGGGCCAGATCTTCTACAATCCGTTCAAGCTGCTCGAGGCGCAGGGAAAGCGCGCCAAACATCTCGTCGGCGTCGGCGAACGCGACGCGGGGGAGCGCCTGACCGAGGCGCAGTTCCAGGGCCTGGAGCCGGCGCCGGGCGAGGTGATGATCTTCCCCGGCGACGCGATGGTCGATCTCTCCAAGCCGCTGCTGACGCCTTGGCAGCTCGCGCCGAAGTTTTTCGCCGCCGGCGTCGAGCACATCATGACCGGCTATGATCATTTGTGCTTTCTGATAGCAGTGATGCTATGGGCGACGCGCGTCTGGCCAGTGGTGAAGCTGGTGACCGCCTTCACCGTGTCGCATTCGGTGACGCTGTCGCTGGCGGCGCTCGGTCTCGTCGATCTGCCGAGCCGTTGGGTGGAAATCGCGATCGCGCTGTCGATCATCTATGTCGCGGTCGAGAATTTCTTCACCTGCAAGGTCGAAGGCCGCTGGCGCGACACTTTCGTCTTCGGCTTCATCCATGGATTCGGCTTTGCGAGCGGCCTCATCGAGATCGGCGTGCCGCAGCGCGCGCTGGTTCCGGCGCTGGCGAGCTTCAATCTCGGCGTCGAGGCCGGGCAGATCGGCGTGGTGCTCGTCGTTCTGCCGCTGCTTCTGGCGATCGACAGGATTTTCACCCATGGGCTGCGCGATCCGCGCCTGGTGCGCGCAGGCTCGGGCGTCATCGCCTGTTTCGGCGCGTACTGGCTGTTCGAGCGGGTTTTTGGGATCGGGTGAACCGGAAGCCGTCGCGACTGGCGCGCCCAACGGGAATCGAACCCGTGTTTTCGCCGTGAAAGGGCGACGTCCTAGGCCTCTAGACGATGGGCGCGGGCTGCGCCGGCGGCTGGCCGGCGCGAAGCGGGCGCAGATATAGAGGGCCGCGCTCGGGCTGACAAGCGCCAAGAAGGCCTTTGTCGCAAGCCTCTCCGCGCAGCTCCCCGTCCTCTGCGGACCCTTTCCCCTGGCGCCGACGTTGCACATCGACCGCAAAGGCCCTAGAGGCGAGGCCATGCTCTCCATCGATGATCTCACCTACCGGCTCGGCGCGAGGCTTCTCTTCGACAAGGCCTCCGTTTTCGTGCCCCCGCGGACGCGGGCCGGCTTCGTCGGCCGCAACGGCGCCGGCAAGACGACGCTGTTCCGCATGATCTGCGGCGAGATCGCAGGCGAGACCGGAACCATATCGCTACCCGCCAAGCTGAAGATCGGCCGCGTCGAGCAGGAGGCGCCGGGCGGACCCACGGCGCTCGTCGATTTCGTGCTCGCCGCCGACATCGAGCGCGCCACGCTGCTGGAGCGCGCCGAAACCGAGACCGACCCCCATGAGATCGCCGAGATCCAGACCCGCCTCGTCGACATAGACGCCCATGCGGCGCCGGCGCGGGCGGCGGCTATCCTCTCCGGCCTCGGTTTCGACCCCGAGGCGCAGCGGCGCCCGCTCTCGGAATTCTCCGGCGGCTGGCGCATGCGCGTCGCGCTCGCCGCCGTGCTGTTCTCGCAGCCGGAGCTTCTGCTGCTCGACGAGCCGACCAATTATCTCGATCTCGAGGGCACGCTCTGGCTCGTCGACTATCTCGCGCGCTATCCCGCCAATATCGTCGTCATCAGCCATGACCGCGACATGCTCGACGCCGTCTCGACGCATATTCTGCATCTCGAGCGCGGCCGGCTGACGCTCTACAAGGGCAATTACAGCGCCTTCGAGGCGCAGCGGCTCGAGGCGCGCGCGCTCGCCGCCAGGGCGGGAAAGAAGCAGGAGGAGCGACGCCGCGAGCTGCAGGCCTTCGTCGATCGCTTCCGCTTCAAGGCGACCAAGGCGCGGCAGGCGCAGTCGCGCCTCAAAATGCTCGCCAGGCTGGAGCCGGTCACCGCCATCGTCGACGACGAGGTGCTGCCCATCTATTTGCCTTCGCCGGAAAAGCCATTGTCGCCGCCGATCATCGCCTTTGAAAATGTCAGCGTCGGCTATGGCGATCGCACGGTGCTGTCGCGCCTGTCGCTGAGCCTCTCGAATGACGACCGCATCGGCCTGCTCGGCTCCAATGGCAATGGCAAATCGACCTTCGCCAAGCTGCTGTCGGGGCGTCTCGAGGCCAAGAGCGGCAATGTGGTGCGGGCGGCGAAGCTCGAGGCTGGTTTCTTCGCCCAGCATCAGATCGACGATCTGAACGAGCAGGATACGCCCTACTCCGTCTTCGCGGCGCTGATGCCCGGCGCGCCCGAGGCGCGCATTCGCACGCGCGCCGCCCAGACCGGCTTTTCCGGCGCGCGCGCCGAAACGAAGATCGAGCGTCTCTCCGGCGGCGAGAAGGCGCGGCTGCTGCTCGGCGTCGCCTCCTTCGCCGGACCGCATCTGCTCATTCTCGACGAGCCGACGAACCATCTCGACATCGACAGCCGCGCCGCTCTGGTCGAGGCGATCAACGCCCATGAAGGCGCGATCGTGCTCGTCTCGCATGATCGCTATCTGCTGGAGGCCTGCGCCGACCAGCTATGGCTCGTCGAAGGCGGCACTGTGCGCGCTTTCGACGGCGACGTCGACGATTATGCCCGCTATGTGCTGGCCCGCGCCAATGGGGACGCGCGCAAGCAAGAGGAAGAGGAGCCGCGCGAGAAGCCACGCCGGGTCGAGGGAAAGCGCGACGCCGGCCAGGCGCGTCGCAAGCTCGCGGCTGCGGAAGAGCGCATGAAGAAACTCGGTGAATTGCTGGCGCGCGTCGATGCCGCGCTCACCGATCCCGACGCTTTTTCGCGCAATCCGCAGGAGGCGAATCGTCTCGCCCAGCAGCGCGCCGATCTCGCTACGGCGCTCGCCGACGCCGAAGATCAATGGCTCGCGCTATCGGACGAGGGCTGAGCGGAATTTTAAAAAAAGCAGGAACCAGCTCTTCGATAAAAATCCCGCTGCTTCCAACGATTCCGAGCGGGCGTTCGTCGGCGAAGCGAGGAATGCCGGCTCGGACCGCTCAGGCCGATTTGCGAAGGACGATATCCGCGAATTCCTGGTGACGCGCGATATAATCGGCGACGAACGAGCATTCGGGAACAACCTTGAGGCCCCGCGCCCGCGCCCATTCCAGCGCGCCGCGGATCAGCTCCGAGGCCGCGCCCTTGCCGCGCAGCGCCGGCGGCGTCTCGGTATGGGTGAAGACGAGGGCGCCGGGCGCCAGACGATAATAAGCGACGGCCGTGCCGTCTTCGAGATCGAGCTCGAAGCGATCGAGTTCGACATTGTCGTGGACAGCGCCATGCGCCTTGCGCGGCGCGCTCTTCAGCTGGGCGATCGAACCCATGTGTCGTCCTCCTCGATTGCCCACCGCCGAACGTCGAGGTGGTGACCGCAGTGCAGCAAATTAAGGGCCAAGCGTTAATTTTTCTGGCCGCGCGAGACAAGCTCGGAACTCGACCGGCTCGGAACCCGACCCGCTCGGAACCCTTGTCGTCTTTCTGCCCCTCGCCGTGCGCGTCCCGCCTTCGATTCGCCGCTGTCTCATGAGAAACGCCCATTTCTGTGGCGCGCTTGAAAGGCTCGAGCGGATGGGCACAATGCCGGAATGAGCGAATCTACTTTGTCCTCCGATGTCGAGATCGAGCCGCCGCCGCGCACGCGCGTCTTCGCGCCCTTCGAATGGGCCGTCGCCTTCCGCTATGTGCGGGCGCGGCGCGCCAATGGATTCGTCTCGGTGATCGCCGGCTTCTCCTTTCTCGGCGTCATGTTGGGCGTCGCGACGCTCATCGTCGTGATGTCGGTGATGAACGGCTTTCACCACGAGCTGATGGATAAGATCGTCGGCATAGACGGCCACGCCTTCGTGCAGGCGGCCGAGCGGCCGCTGACCGACTGGACCGAGGTCACGGCGCGAATGCAACGCCTCCCCGGCGTGAAGCTGGTCGTGCCTATGGTGGAGGGCGCGGCCGGCGTCTCCTCTCCCTATGGGCAGTCGGGCGTGCTGGTGCGCGGCATTCGCGAGCAGGACGTTCTGCGGCTGCCCGGGCTCGCCGGCAATGTGAAGGACGGAACCTTCCAGGGCTTCGACAGCGGCGGCGGCGTCGCCATCGGCCAGCGCCTCGCCGAGACGCTCGGCGTGCGCGTCGGCGACAATATCAGCATTCTCATCGCCAAAGGCGCGTCGACGCCCTTCGGCGTCGCGCCGCGCATAAAAGCCTATCCGGTGACGGCGATCTTTCAGATCGGCATGTCGGAATACGACCGAGTCTTCGTCTATATGCCGCTCGCCGAATCGCAATTGTTCTTCAACCACGAGAATGAGGCGACGGTGATCGAGGCTTTTCTCGACGCGCCCGACGCCGTCGACAAATTCCGCGCCGACATAGACGCCAATATCGATCGGCCCTTGATGCTCACCGACTGGCGGCAGCGCAACAAGACCTTCTTCGACACGCTGCAGGTCGAGAGCAATGTGATGTTCATCATATTGACGCTGATCGTGCTGGTGGCGGCGCTGAATATCGTCTCCGGCCTCACCATGCTGGTGAAGGACAAATCCTCCGACATCGCCATTCTGCGCACCATGGGCGCGACGCGCGGCGCGGTGCTGCGCATTTTCCTCATCATCGGCGCCTCGATCGGCATCGTCGGCGATCTCGCCGGCTTTCTGCTCGGCCTGACGCTGGCCAAGAATCTCGACGCGATCCGGCTGCTGCTCAACAAGCTCATGCACGCCAATCTGTTTCCGGCGGAGCTCTATTTCCTGTCGCGCCTGCCCTCCATCGTCGAGCCGCGCGAGGTGGCGCTCGTCGTCGTCATGACGCTCGTCCTCGCCATTCTCGCCTCCATCTATCCGGCCTGGAAAGCGGCGAGCCTCGATCCGATCGACGCGCTGCGCCACGAGTGAGCCCCATGACCGTTCTCGAGCTTTCCGGCGTCGCCCGCCATTATCGCGAAGGCGATGGGCGGCTGGACATTCTTCTTTGCGCCGATCTCGCCCTCTCGGCCGGCGAGACGGTGGCGCTGGTCGCGCCATCGGGCGCCGGCAAATCGACACTGCTCCATATCGCCGGCCTGCTGGAGCGCGCCGACGATGGCGAGGTCATCATCGGCGGACGCGCGACATCGAGCATGAGCGACAATGAGCGCACCAGCCTGCGCCGCTCGACGATCGGCTTCGTCTATCAGTTCCATCATCTGCTGCCGGAATTCTCGGCGCTCGAGAATGTCGCGCTGCCGCAGGCGATCAACGGTCTGGACCGCCGCGAGGCGGAGCGGCGCGCCGCCGAGCTGCTGGATTATCTGCGGCTCGGCGCGCGGGCGCGGCACCTTCCCTCGCAGCTCTCGGGCGGCGAGCAGCAGCGCGTCGCCATCGCTCGCGCCGTCGCCAATGCGCCGCATGTGCTGCTCGCCGACGAGCCGACCGGCAATCTCGATCCGCGCACGGCGGAGCATGTCTTCGCGACATTGTTGACGCTCGCGCGCAACACCGGCCTCGCCGCTCTGGTCGCGACGCATAATCTCGATCTCGCCGATCAGATGGATCGCCGCGTCACGCTCTGCGACGGACGCATCGTCGAGATGAAATAAACACGCTCGAAATGAAAAGGCGCGTTCCGGCCGGGTCCTCACCCGGCCGAAGCATTCGCTCTGTGGCGGTCAGGCCGACTTCTTTTTCTTGTCGATGAAGCTGTTCTTGTACCAGAGCCCGAAGCCGACGAGGCCGAGCACCGCGAAGAACACGGCGATGATGATATTCTTGTCCTCGGTCGTGCCGACCGCGAAGGGGAAGCGCGAGACATATTCGCGTCCGTCGTCCGCCTTCGCTTTCACCAGGCCGATGAAGTCGCCCTTCTTGGTGAAATTATATTCGAAGTTGAGCGTGCCGGTGCGGTATTTCTTCGCGGGCACATAGACTTCCGTGTTCTGCTCCAGATTCTCGTTGTCGTCGGTCTGTCCCACATTGCGAAGAATGCGGATTTCCAGCGCCATGTCGCGCAGCTCGTCCTGAACCGCGTCCAGCACGATGATGGTCGGGCCGACATCGGGAATGTCGTCGCAGAAGACCTCGCGCGATTTCAGCGGCTGATAGCCGGTGAAGTTCATCGTGTCGGGGCCGATCTTCATGATGCACTGACCGGAATCGAGGCTCACGCCGCCATGCGCATGGGCCTCGCCGACCAGTCCGGCCGTCGCCATGGCAAGAGCGACCAGAAGTCGAAGATTCATCTTTCCTCTCCCTATCCATGTTTTCACCGCTTCTGCGAGCGGCTGCAGCACTCACTCTCGCCGACTGTGGCGTCAACGACCGCGATACGACTTCGACCGCGATACGACTTGGGCCCGACGGGCCAACTGTCGCTCCCGGCTTTTAGCACACACTCTCATCGACATAGGGGCGAAGTTTTCGCCTGCGAACGCGAAAGCGCGAAAATGCCGCGGTCCGCCATGCGCCGCAGACGTCGAATGCGGATTTCCGCCTCCCCTTTCCGTCGCCGGTCGGGTCGAATCCGCACTTTCGGGCGGGAGTCTCGCAAGTTGAATATCCCGCCAGCGGCAAAAAGTCGCAACCTGCTCAGTCGGCTCGAATCTCTGGGGTACGTACGTAATTTTTGGACACAGAAATTAACCATGACCGAAGACGCAGCCGAAAATTCTTTAAAAATTTAAGTAACTCGGTAAGAATTGCGAAACCATTCCAGATAGGAGACGAAACATGAATGCGGTAGTTTCGAAAAACGACATCACCTCCGCTGTCGCCACCGAGACTTATGTTTCACCTTCCGACTTTTCGGATCCGCTCGATTTCATCCGCCAGCGCTCATCGCTGGAGATCCACCGCATGGATGAGCTGGATACGATCTTGGTGAGCAAACTGGCCTGCGGTTTCGATCGAGACAGCATCGACGGCTTGACCTTGTTGCTCCGTAGAATTTCGGAAGGGCATCTGCCGGGGCTCAAATATCTGGTTTTCGACTTCGCGCATTGCGACGACGCTCCAGCTGTCGCCGCAGACGGCTTCGACGAGCTGGCGTCGGCGACCGCTCGCCTCATCCTCGACGCTCCGGTGATCTCGATCGCATGGGCCAGAACCTATCTGAACGGAGCGGATCTCGACTTCGCTTTGTCCTGCTCGATGATGGTGGCGGATCGCTATGCGCGCTTCTGCTTCGAGGCCGATCTCGCCTCGGCGGTCGGCGTCTATGGCGCGCTCGCGCAGAAGCTCGGCTTCGTGAAGGCGGAGCGGCTCATGGAAAATGGCGAGATATTGACCGCCGAGCAGATGCACGAGCTCTGCCTGGTCAAGCACATCGTCGAAAACGGAGAAGGTCTCATGGGCGCGGAGAGCTATGTGCGGCAGTGCGGACGCCGCTACAACTCCTCCTACAGCATGTTTCGCGCTCAGCGCATCAGCGCGCCGCCGGTTCGCCGGCAGGCGGCCGCCGCCGCCGCGGCGAGCCGCCGTGTCTGATCCCCGGCGCGTCGGCCAGCGCCCGCGCGTCGCCGGCGCCGGCCGACCGTCAGGCCACGACCTTCAGCTTGCCGCCGCGCGCCGCGCCGGCGAAGAGCAGAGCCAGCTCGTCCTGCGGCTTCGCCATGCTGAAGAGAAAGCCTTGCATCAAATACACATTCTTCGCGAGGAGGAGCGCCCGCTGCTCATGGGTCTCCACCCCCTCCGCGACGAGATCGATGCCGAGCTCGGCGGTCAGGAGCGAGACGGCGCCGATGATCGCCTGGGTCTTGCCCGAGACGCTCAGCTCCGACACGAAGCTGCGATCGAGCTTCACCTTGTCGACCGGAAAACGATTTAGATAGCCCAGGCTGCTGAATCCGGTTCCGAAATCATCGAGCGACAGGCGGACGCCGAGCGCGCGCAGCGCCTCGATCTTGGCGGCGGCGTCCTCCGTGTCCTGCATGAGCGTGGATTCGGTGATCTCGATCTCGAGGCGCCAGGGTTCCAACGCCGCGGCCTCGAGCGCGCTGCGGACGCGCTCGACCATATCGGGCTGCTGAAACTGCCTCGACGAGAAATTGACGGCGACCCGCGCCGCGGATGGCCAGAGATGCGCGTCCCGGCAGGCCCGGCGCAGCACCCATTCGCCGAGCTCGACGATCATCCCGGTCTCTTCCGCGATCGGAATGAAGGCGGAGGGCGGCACATAGCCCAATTGCGGATGTCGCCAACGGGTCAGCGCCTCGCAGGTCGACACGGACTGATCGCGCGCGTCGAAGATCGGCTGATAATGGACCTCGAGCGTCTCGCTCCGCAGCGCCTCGCGCAGCTCGCGCTCGATGCGCCGCTTGCTGAGCAGCGCATCCTCCATCGCCGTCTCGAACCATATGGCCTGCCGGCGTCCCGCAGCCTTCGAATGATACATTGCGAGATCGCCGCATTTCAGCAGGCCCTCGGCCGACATCGCGTCGCGCGGGGCGACGCACAGGCCGACGCTCGCGCCGATCACGATCGTGTGCCCCTCGATGACATAAGGGCGGGCGATCGCCTCGATGACGCGCCGCGCCAGCGCGTCGGCCGGGGGCGTCTCGATCGTCGGATGCATGAGAATGCAGAATTCGTCGCCGCCGAAGCGGGAGACCATGTCGACGGAGCGCACGCAGTCGCGCAGACGCTCGGCGACCGCGCAGAGGAGAAGGTCGCCGATCGTATGGCCGAGCGTGTCATTGACCTCCTTGAACTGATCGAGATCGATGCAGAGCATGGCGAGGCTCAATCCGCGCTTGCGAATGTGCCGAAGATCGCGCTCCAATCGCTGCTGGAATTGGAAACGGTTGGCGAGATTGGTCAATGTGTCGAAATGCGCGATGCGCTCGATCTCGCGCGCCGCGCGACGCTGCTCGGTCGCATCCTCGACGACGGTGACGAAGGCGCCATTGTCGGCCGGCTCGCAGCGGAAATCGAAAATTCGGGCGCCGATCTCACGGGAAAACACGCTCGTGCGAGGAAGCGTGGAATGCGATTCCCATTGCTCCGCGAATGCGCGCCATTCGGACTCCGACATGCCTGTCTTATCGGCGATCCGCCGCGAAAGCCCCCCCAGCGTCGTCGGCGCGCCGTCTTCGGCTATGTCGAAAAACTCGAGCAGGCGGCGATTGACCACCGTCAGCGTTTTGTCGCAATTGCCCATGCACAGGCCATGGCTCATGCTGTTCAACGCCGATTTGAACCGCCTGCGCTGTATATTGGCGTCTCGCCCGTTGCGCAGCGCGGATTCGAGATTCCCGTGCAGGAATTTCGTCGTCGAGCGCAATGAGACCATGACGAGGACGAAAATCGACGCGAGCCCCCAATAGCGCAGATCGTCATGACGCAGAGCCGCGATCGTCAGCGGAGTGCATAGGCCGACCATTTGCGCATAGACGATTTGCGGGCTCCCGGCGTTGCGTCCGGCCAGCATGCCGACGCCGCTCATCATGATCACTATGCCGTAATAGCCGCCGACCTCGTTGTGATGCTCCGAGAAGAGGATCGCGACGCTGAGCCCGACCGCGGTCATGAATCCGACGCCGCCGACCGCATAGCGGATCTCCCACAGTCGCGCGTCGCGGCGGCGGATCTCGACGGGCGTCATGGTGTGGGAATAGAGAACATAGAGCCGATAGGCGGCGAAAAACACCATGACCACCGTCAGCACGATATAGACATCGCGACCGGTCATCAGCCATGCGCTCACCGGCGCGATCAACCCTCCGACCAGTCCAGCCGCGAACGAACCGGGCGTGCCGAAGAGCGTCTCTACGAGGTCGCGGTGGATTTCCTCGCGAACCTCTCGATTCTCTGTGTCGTTCGCATTCACGTTCGACGACATGGAACGGTCTTTCCAGTTCGCTGCCGCGGGCCCGCGGAGCATTATTGCGCCGATCTCGGCTTCTGGCCCGAAAGTCGCCCCTGCGCAGCGACCAACCTCTCCATATGACGCAAATCCGACTCGCCGATCGAAAACGAGCAATCCACCCAGAGCTCGACGACACGCAAGAGCTCATCGCGCGTGATCGGAAAGCAATCGCGGCGCAAATCGGCGAGCGCGCGTCGTCGCATCCACCGTTCCTCGCCGCCCTCGCACATCCAGGCGAGCGCGGTCTCACGCAGGCGATCGTCGGGCGCCAGCACATCGACGATCCCGAACTCGTGCATTTGCGTCGCCGAATGAGCCGCGCCCGTCGCAATGATCTGCTCGGCGAGAGCCGCGCCCAATCGGCGCTTGAGAAAGGTCACGGCGCCCATGCCGGGAAAAGTGTTGAAGGCGACCTCGGGAACGCCGAGCTTCGCGCTCGCCTCGGCGATCAGAAAGTCGGTCGCCATGGCTCCCTCGAAGCCTCCCCCGAGGCATTGGCCGCGAACCGTGGAAACAGTGACGAGCGGCAATCCGAAAGCCGATGTCAGGCCATACATCACATCGATGCAGACATAGGCATAGGTGAGCAGGCTGTCCCTGTCCCGCTTTCTGACCGAGGTCGCGAAGGTCGCCAGATCGCCGCCCAGGCTGAAGACCGCGGGCTTGTTGGAATTCATCACGAAATAGCGGATCGGCCAGCGCTCGGCGTAACGAGATTCGGCAAGCGCCCGCAGCGACTCGCGCACTTCGACGGCTTCGAGAAGCATCGCGAGACTAAAGCAATGCGGCGCCGTCGTTTTGTAATTCATCCACACAGAACGGCTCTCGGCCTCGTAAGCGACCTCGAGATTCTGGAATTCCCAATCAGGAAACTCATGCGGATTTCGAAGCTTATGCTCCAAGGCTGCCGTCGCCATGGCCACTCCGGGAGTCGATGTCGCAAGTCGATGTGTGTAGCGCCCCGACTGGAGCTCGTCGTCGCAAAAGTAGCCCTATTTCAGTGCAGTTACATGCTATTATTCGAGATCGGTTATCGTAGAGTTACCCCGATCGGCGAGAGGGCGTCCAAGACGACCTCGGGAAGTCACTTTTCTAAGCGTGAAACGACGACCTCGTCATATTGCACGGGGCGGTCGCGCTGTGCAACCGGGGTGTCTCGAATTCGCTGGTCTGCCAGTCACTTCACCTCGAACCAGGCCGCGAGTCCGGCCGCCTCGTGCTCCAGAATATCGTCATGGACCGCCCATTTGCCGGGGCTGTCGGCGACGAAGGCCACATGCTTGGTCTTGCCGGGCGGCACGACGACGCCATTGCGCCAGTAAGGCTCCCATCCGTCGTCGAGATCATGAAGAAGCCGCACGCAATGGCCGTGCACATGCATGACGACCGGAACCTCGGCGCGATTGACGAAGCCGAATGTCACCGGGCTGCCGCGCTTCACCTGGAACAGCGGCGGCCCGCCATAGGCCTTGCTCGCCGCGCCGTTGACGCGCCAGCCCGCGCCGGGCGACGCCGGGGGCTCCAATATGAGATCAACCTTCTTGGCCGCCTGCAGCTTGATCTCGGTCGGCAGCAGCGGATTCTGCGGCAGAGCCGCTATGGCGGGCCGGGCGCGCGCCTTGGCGCCTCTCGTGGTGAGGATCGCCAGATCGCGGTCGGGCTCGTCGATCCCGCGCAGGACGAGCTTTGCGCTCGCATTCTCGGCCGGCGGCAGATCGAACAGCAATTCGAATCGCGCGCCGGGCGCAGCGGGAATGGTGCGCCGCACCGGCTCGAAAGCGTCGCAGGGCTGGCTGTCCACGGCGACCACGAAAGGCTGGATATTCTCGAAGCCGACGAACATGATTCGCGCATTGGCGAGATTGGCGAAGCGCAGGCGGATGCGCGCGCCGGGCGCAAAGTCGCGGCGCGCCGGCGCCGGCGCGCCGTCCACCGCGACGAGCGTTCCGATGCGCCCGGCCGCGCCCGCGGCGGCGGGCGCGGCGAAATCGCCTTCGATCGCTCCGTCCTTGTCCAGCCGCCAATCGTCGAGAACGAGCAGCAGATCGGCGTCGGCTTCCAGCGGCTTGGGCTCGTCGACGACGAGCAGGCCTTTGAGGCCGCGTCCGATCAGCTCCGGCGTCGCGCCGAACACCGAGGGGCGATAGCAGAAGAGGCCGGCGTCGGCCATTTTGCGGCGATAATCGAATCGCCCGCCCGGCGCGACCTCCGCCTGGGTCAGCGGAGCGACGCCGTCCATCGCGTTGTCGCCGCGCATGCCGTGCCAATGGAGGGAGAGCGGCCTGTCGAGGCCGTTGACGAGGCCGACGGCGAGGTCCTCGCCCTGCGCGACGCGCAGCAGCGGCCCGGGAGTCTTCCCGCCGAATCCCCATATTTCCGTCGCATGGGCGGGCTCCGGCAGCAGGCGCGCCGTCCCCTTGCGCGCTTCCAGCGTTTTGGTCCCGCCGGCCGCCGGCTCGGCGCGCGCGTCGAGGGAAACGAGGGTCGCGGCGATTCCGCCCAGAACGGCGCGGCGTGAGCATTTGGGCGGCATGGGCTCTCCGATTTCTCCTCGCCGCCGCATATGGCCCGACCGGCGCTCGGCTTTCAACAGGGTCTGCGCGTGACATTTTCTTTAGCGCCGGCGGCCGACCGTGCTATAGACCCCCCGCCCGAGCCGGCGCGTGGCGGCGTCCGCGCGTCGACGCCGGTATTTCGAAGCCGGTGTTTCGATCGTCGCCGCGAGCGTTTCGACGCCGGACGGCTCGGCGCTTCGGTCCTTTGGCGTTTCGCCCCGTCGAGCCGGCGGCTCGTCGGGTGTTTGCGCGTCGGGGCGGCGGGCGTGGCGGAACTGGTAGACGCGCCGGATTTAGGTTCCGGTGACGCAAGTCGTGGGGGTTCGACTCCCTCCGCCCGCACCAGCGACGCACGCCGGCGGCAGAGATATTTTCCCGGCGAACGCCGGACTGGTCGAGATTCGAGAAGGCAGAACGACATGCAGGTGACGCAGACCCTGTCGCAGGGCTTGAAACACGAATTCAAGGTGATCCTCCCGGCCGGGGAGCTCGCCGCCAAGCTCGAGTCCCAGCTCGTCGAGCTGCGCGGCAAGGCGCAGATCAAGGGCTTCCGCCCCGGCAAGGCGCCGATCTCCTATCTCAAGAAGATCTACGGCAAGGGCATAATGGGCGAGGTCCTGCAGGAGGCCGTCAACGAGGCCAATCGCAAGATCGTCGAGGACAATAGCCTGCGCGTCGCGATGGAGCCGCGCCTCGACTTCCCGACCGACCAGGCCTCGGTCGAGAAGGCGCTGGAGGCGGACGGCGACTTCTCCTATTCGGTCGCCTTCGAGGTTCTGCCGGCGATCGAGATCGGCACATTCGACGATATCACGGTCGAACGCCCGATCGCCGAAGTCGCCGAGGAGGAGGTCCAGAAGGCCATTTCCGACCTCGCCGACCGCATCCGCGAATTTGCGGACAAGGAGGGCGTCGCCGCCAAGGGCGATCGCGTCACCATAGACTTCACCGGCAAGCTCGACGGCGAGCCTTTCGAGGGCGGGACCGGCGGCGACGTCGCTCTGGTGCTCGGCTCGGGCTCCTTCATTCCGGGCTTCGAGGAGCAGCTCGAGGGCGCGGCCAAGGACGAGCAGCGCGTCGTCAAGGTGAAATTCCCGGACGATTACGGCGTGCCGACGCTCGCTGGCCGCGACGCCGAATTCGACGTGACGGTCAAGGGCGTGGCCGCCCCTGCGGAGCTGCCGATCGACGACGCTTTCGCCGCCAAATACGGCTTCGAATCGCTCGCCGAGCTCACTTTCGCCGTGCGCGGCAATCTGGAGGCGGATTTCGCCAAGGCCTCGCGCGCCAAGCTGAAGCGGGCCCTGCTCGACGCGCTCGACAAAAAATACTCCTTCGAGCTGCCCGAGGGGCTGGTCTCCCAGGAGTTCGACACGATCTGGAACCAGCTCGAGGCCGAGCGTCAGCGCTCCGGCAAGAGCTTCGAGGACGAGGGCACGACGGAAGACGCCGCCCGCGCGGAATATCGTAAGATCGCCGAGCGCCGCGTGCGCCTCGGCCTGGTGCTGGCCGAGATCGGCCAAGGCGCCGGGGTGAAGGTCGAGGACAAGGATGTGACCGACGCGCTGGTCGAGCGCGTGCGCGCCTTCCCGGGCCGCGAGAAGCAGGTGTGGGACTTCTATCGCAACAATCCGCAGGCGCTCGCCCAGATTCGCGCGCCCCTCTATGAGGAGCGGGTCGTCGACCATCTGGTGACCAAGATCAGCGTCACCGACAAGACCGTCACCCGCGAGGAGCTCCTCGCGGCCGAGGAAGACGACGATCTGGCGCAGCCCGCCGCCTGATCCGGCCTGCCGACCCGGGGCCCCGAGATCACTATCCGATTGGATCGGATAGTGATCTACTTTCGGAGGAGCGAATTCTGATCGATCGAACGATTCCGTTCGATCGGAAAGCGCTCTAAGGGCGGCCCCGGGGTTCCCGCGCGCCTCTTTTGCGGTTTGTGTCTGGACGGCCTGCCGCAATATGCTACCAACGAGTCAAAAGCTGGCTCGTGGCTTTCACTCGAAATCGGGGGAAAGAAACGGCGGGTCGAAGAGGCGCCGCGAGGCCGGGAGCACGACGCTCTCGCCCTCACGGCGCTCCGGTCGCAGGCCAGTCAAATCTAAAAAAGGCGCAAAACAGATGCGTGATCCGATCGACGTCTACAATCAATATCTGATCCCCCAGGTGATCGAGAACACGAGCCGCGGCGAGCGCGGCTTCGATATCTATTCGCGCCTGTTGCGCGAGCGAATCATCTTTCTGACCGGCCAGGTCGAGGACCATATGGCCTCGGTCATCATCGCCCAGCTCTTGTTCCTCGAGGCCGAGAACCCGAAGCGCGAGATCTATCTCTACATCAACTCGCCGGGCGGCGTGGTGACCTCCGGCCTCGCGATCTACGACACGATGCAATATATCCGGCCCAAGGTCGCGACGCTGTGCATCGGCCAGGCGGCCTCCATGGGCTCGCTGCTGCTCTGCGCCGGCGAGGCCGGCAACCGCATCGCCCTGCCCAACGCCCGCATCATGGTGCATCAGCCCTCGGGCGGCTTCCAAGGCCAGGCCTCGGACATCCTCCGCCATGCGGAGGACATTATGAAGATCAAGCGGCGTCTCAACGAAATCTACGTCAAGCACACTGGCCGCGACTATGAGACGATCGACAAGACTCTCGATCGCGATCACTTCATGTCCGCCGAGGAAGCCAAGGAATTCGGCATCGTCGACAAGGTGGAGATCAACCACCCGGACGATGCGACCGAGGCCAAGGCCTGACGACGATCAAATCCCGGCGCGCCCGCTTTTTTCGGCAATCGAAAACGGCAGGCGCGCCGTTCCGCATGTATCGGGGCGCGCATGTTTCGTAAAATTCTGATCGCCAATCGTGGCGAGATCGCCTGTCGCATCATCAAGACCGCTCGCCGCATGGGCATCAAGACCGTCGCCGTCTATTCGGAGGCCGACGCCGACGCGCTTCATGTCGAAATGGCCGACGAGGCGATCCATCTCGGTCCGCCCCCCGCCGCGCAATCCTATCTGCTCATCGACAAGATCGTCGCGGCCTGCAAGGAGACCGGCGCCGAGGCCGTGCATCCGGGCTATGGCTTTCTCTCCGAGCGCGCCGCCTTCGCCAGGGCGCTGGCGGAGGCCGGGATCGTCTTCATCGGCCCCAATCCGCGCGCCATAGAGGCGATGGGCGACAAGATCGAGTCGAAGAAATTCGCCTCAGCCGCCAATGTCAGCGTCGTGCCGGGCTATCTCGGCGTCATCCAGGACGGCGAAGAGGCGGTCCGCATCGCCAATGAGATCGGCTATCCGGTCATGCTGAAGGCCTCGGCCGGCGGTGGCGGCAAGGGCATGCGCGTCGCCTTCAAAGCCGAGGAAGTGGTCGAGGGCTTCAACCGCGCCCGCTCGGAGGCCGCCTCCTCCTTCGGCGACGACCGCGTCTTCATCGAGAAATTCATCCTCAATCCGCGCCACATCGAAATTCAGGTGCTGGGCGACAAGCACGGCAATGTGATTCACCTCAACGAGCGCGAATGTTCCATCCAGCGCCGCAATCAGAAGGTGATCGAGGAGGCCCCCTCGCCGCTGCTCGACGAGGAGACCCGCGCCGCCATGGGCGCGCAGGCCGTCGCCCTCGCCAAGGCGGTGGACTATGATTCCGCCGGCACGGTGGAGTTCGTCGCGGGGCAGGACAAGAGCTTCTACTTCCTCGAGATGAACACCCGCCTGCAGGTGGAGCATCCGGTCACCGAGCTCATCACCGGCATCGATCTTGTCGAGCAGATGATCCGAGTCGCCGCCGGCGAGCCGCTGTCGCTGCGCCAGGAGAAGGTGACAATCAACGGCTGGGCGGTGGAGAGCCGCATCTACGCCGAGGACCCGACCCGCAATTTCCTGCCCTCCATCGGCCGGCTGGTGAGATACCGCCCGCCGGAAGAGAAGCGCGAGGGCGCGATCACCGTGCGCAACGACACGGGCGTCGCCGAAGGCCGCGAGATCTCGATCCATTACGATCCGATGATCGCCAAGCTCGTCACCCATGGCCCCGACCGCCTCGCGGCGATCGACGCCCAGGGAAATGCGCTGGATCGTTTCGTCATCGACGGGATTCGCCACAATATCCCCTTCCTCGCCTCGCTGATGCAGCATGAGCGCTGGCGCTCTGGCCGGCTCTCCACCGGCTTCATCGCCGAGGAATATGCGGGCGGTTTCGCCGCCCCGCAGCCGGACGGCGAGGTCGCCCATGTGCTGGCGACGGTGGCCGCGCTCGTCGACCATATCGGCAATGAGCGCAAACGCCTGATCAGCGGCCAGCTCGCCCATGGCCGCCCCTTCGAGTTCGAGCGCAAGCGCGTCTGCGCGCTCGGCGACCAGCTTTTCCATGTAACGCTGGACACGCAGGGCGAGGCGCTGATCGTCCACTTCGACGAGGAGGACGGCCGCACGCGGCGCATTTCCTCCTCCTGGCGGCCCGGCGACCCCGTCTTCGAGGGAACCATCGACGGCGCCGCCCTCTATGTGCAGGTGCGGCCGATCCTCAACGGCTTCCAGCTCTCGCATCAGGGCGTGGCGGTGGACGCGCGCGTCTTCACCCAGCGCGAGGCCGAGCTCAACGCGCTGATGCCGAAGAAGAAGAATGTCGGCGTCTCCAAACATCTGCTCTGCCCCATGCCCGGCCTCGTCAAGACGATCGACGTCATCGAGGGGCAGGAGGTGAAGGCCGGCGAGCCGCTGTGCATGGTGGAAGCCATGAAGATGGAAAATGTGCTGCGCGCCGAGCGCGATGTGACGATCAAGAAGATCGCCGCCAAGCCGGGCGATAGCCTGGCCGTCGATGCGGTGATCATGGAATTCGCCGAGTAACGGTTCAGCTAGAGCGTTTCCAGCCGAAGTGGACACCGGTTCGGCGTCGGAAACGCGTCAAAACAAAATCCGAGAGGCTTTCCGTGTTTCGATGAAACACGGAAAGCCTCTCGGCTTGAAAGTCATGAAGCCCGGCGAATGCGCCGGGCTTTTTTTACGGGTGCTTGACACGCCGTCCCTATGATCGCCTCGTTTCAATTCACGCGTTCGAGGTGAATTATGGCCCGCGAATTCTTCCGTTTCGGCGCCGCGCTCGGCGCCGCGATCGCGCTCGCCGTTTCGATCCATGGCTCGCCTGCGCGGAGCCAGCCCTCTACGCCGCTCAAGCTGCTGATATTGGGCGACAGCCTCAGCACGAGCCTGGGCGTCCCCGAAGGCTATGGCTTCGGCCCGGCGCTGGCGCGCCGGCTACGCGCCGACGGCTATCGCAATGTCGACGTCGTCAACGGCTCCATGGCCGGCGACACGACGGCCGACGCCGCCACCCGCCTCGCCTCGACGCCGCAGGACTATGACGCCGACGTCGTCATCGTCGAGCTCGGCGGCAATGACATGCTCATGCAGACCGATCCGGCCGTCGTCGCGCGCAATCTCGACTGGATCATCGATGGCTATAAGAAGCGCGGAACGCGCGTCGTCATCGGCGGGATGCTGTCGAAGCCCGAGCTCGGCTTTGTCTATAATGTGACTTTCGATCAGATCTATCCCAAGCTCGCGGCGCGCTGGGGCGCCTCGCTCTATCCATTCTTCCTCGCCGGCGTGTTCGGACATCCGGCGCTGATGCAGGAGGACCATATTCACCCCAATGCGGCGGGCGTCGTGAGAATCGCCGCCGGCATAGCCCCGTTGGTGGAGCGCAATCTCGACGCGGCGAGCGAACACCGCGTCCGGATCGGCCTCCATTGAGTTTCAGGCGTCACCGGGCAGGATCGGCCACGCGCCAGCCGGACGGGAGACGCCGCGCTCTTATAATTATATATTTTTTGTAGGATATTATCCATTCGAGACGGATTTTTGGATGACACCAGCCCTTCGAGCCGGGCCGCGATGCATAGTCCCAAAATCCTATAAAAATCGGCAAAACTGTATGCCACCGCGCTCGGCCTCGCCGTGCGCGGCCTATGCGCGACAGCCCTCAAATCGGACTCGCTTTAATCATATAAAACTACTAGTAATATGTTATATTGAGCGAGCGGAGGGGGTATAAGAATGAAACATATTGGCGTCGAGACTCTGCGTGGAACAGCATTGAGAACATCCTTCGCCATCTATGCGGCGGCGGGGCTGACATCGACGGCGATGGCCCAGGATGCGGCCCAAATCCAAGACGTTCAGGTCACAGTCGGAGACCCCGGCGAGCGGCGCAAGGAGGAGGTGCTGAAGACGCCACGCGCGATCGTCGTCATCGATCCCGTCCAAGCCGAGCGCGAGCATCTCTTCTGTCTGGACGATTTCGCGCAGAAGCTTCCGAGCTACCGGCCGAATACTGTGACACCCCACGGCTCGCGCGCCTCGATCCGCGGAGTCGGCATAGCGAGCGGCGGCACCGGCGTCGGCTCCCAATCGGCGACGGGCTTCATGATCGACAATGTCTTCTGGATCTACCCCGCCTTCCAATGGGGTGACTTCGTCGATCTCGAATCGGTCGAGGTCGCGCTCGGTCCGCAAGGCGTCGCCTTTGGCAAGAACACCACGGTCGGCAACATCATCCTACGTACGCAACTGCCGTCCTTCACGCGCAAGGCGACGATCGAGACCTCCTATGGGAATTACGGCCGCATCACCGAAAAAGTGAATGTCACGGGACCGATCGTCGACGACAAGCTCGCCTATCGCCTGAGTGGCTATTTCGACAAGAGCGACGGCTATTTCCACGACATCGTCAGCGGCGCCGGCTATCTGAATTTCAATCGCTGGGGCGTGCGCGGGCAGTTGCTCTTCACCGGCGACGACGTCACCGATCGCTTCATCGCGAGCTATGGCTCGTCGAATGAATATAACGACTATGTCACGGGCCCGACGGGCGACTCCTATCTGATGTATGCGAATGGCCGGGTTCCTGCCGCCACATTCGCGCAGAATTTTCTGAAACGGCTCGGCAGGCCGGCCTTTCTCTGGAGGCCCTATGACGCGGCGTTGACGCGGCAGGGCACGGATCCCGCCTATGTCTACACTTTCTCCAACGAGCTGAACTGGCAGCTCGGCGACAACACTTTCACCGCGATCACGGCTTACGGCTTCGCAGGCAACAAGCAGCACGGCTTCAGTGACGGCAATAATCTGGTCGAGCTCAAGAGCACCGGCATGGACACCAAGGTCGGCCAGCTGTCGCAAGAATTCCGGCTCGCGTCTCCCAAGGATCAGGAACTCGAATGGCGGGTCGGCTTCTATTCGGTCTATGAGGACGCCGGCAATGAGATGCACCATACGGATTTCGGCTCCGACATGGCCGCATGGTACGGAAGCTCGACCTATGCAAAGGGCATCAGAAACTGGTCCTTTACAAAATCGCGCGACCTTCAATTCGCCGCCTATGGCAATGCGACTTATCACATCGATGAGCAATGGGCGCTCACCTTCGGATTGCGCGACAGCTATGAGATGCGCCAGGGCTCGGTCATCAACTGGCTCGATCTCGTTCCGGGAATCGACATAGGCGCGCAGCAGCTGGCGATCCTCGGGGCCGGTTCCAGAGGCTTCGGCGACACTGGCGGTCAGAGGCTGCCTTTTCGCAATTCGGTGACCGGCATCTTCAACCCGCAATATAAATACGACGACAACCTACTGTTCTACGGCCTCGTCGGCCGCGGCGAGAAGGTCGCGGCGGTGAACACCAGCGCCAACCCCGTGTGGTCCGGCCTCAAATTCGTCGCCTTCCCACCGGTCTTCAACAAGCCGGACGTATCCTGGGATTATGAGATCGGCGTGAAGACGAAATGGCTCGACGAGACGCTCATCGCCAATTTCAATTTCTACTGGAACGACCTCTTCAATTATCAGGCCAGCCAGAACGAGATTCTCCACGATCAAGACGGCAACCCGGTATCGGTCTCCTATCTTTCCAATGTGCCGCTGCTACGCTTGCGCGGCTTCGAGTTCGACGGACGATGGAAAAGCCCCATCGAAGGCCTGCGGTTCAGCTATACTGGCGCTTTCACCGACGCCCGATATGTCTCCTACGACAAGGCTTCCGCCCCCGCGGACTGGTCCTGGCCGGCGAGCTTGAATGTCGGCGGCGTCTCCGCCCCCTCGACATTGTCGCGCTCCAACACGCGTGTCGAGGGCATTCCGATGTGGACCATCAATGCCGGCTTCAACTATGACCGCCCGCTCGGCGTGCTGTTCACCAGCGTCTCGGAACTGGCGAACCGGTCGATCACCGGCTCGGTCTATGCGAATGTGACATGGTCCGACAAGGCGCGGCTGACCGACCCACATTCTGTCGTCCAGTATTGGCAGCCGGACTTTGCGATCGTGAACGCCGGCGTCGGCCTCCGCACAGACGATGAAAAATATAGTCTCGGCTTCTGGGTCAAGAATGCGTTCGACGCGCGCCCAGCGAGCTCCTTCAGCGTCGGCAGTGGCACGGCCGCGGCGTCGATCGGCTTGCCGTCCCCCTCCGAAGTGCGCGCTTTCGGCGGCACATTCCGTGTGAAATTCGACTAAGCTTCTTCTCGGCGCGCAACGGCGGCGCGCCGAGAAGGCGATCGATCATTCGCGGCCGACTCCCGATCGCCGCGCCTATGAAAACACCCGCGTCACATGCCCCATCTTGCGGCCGGGGCGCGTCTCCTTCTTGCCGTAGAGGTGGAGACAAGCGCCTTCCTCCGCGAGGAGCTCGGGCCATTTATCGGCCTCTTCGCCGATCAGATTGCGCATCTCGACGCGAGCGCCATGGCGGCGCGTCGAGCCCAGCGGCCAGCCGGCGACGGCGCGCATATGCTGCTCGAATTGCGAGGTCACGGCGCCGTCCAGCGTCCAATGACCGGAATTATGCACGCGCGGCGCGATCTCATTGACGACGATCCGCTCGCCGCCCGCCGCCTCGACGACGAACATCTCCACCGCGATCACGCCGACATAATCGGCCGCCTCGGCGATTTTGCGTGCCATTTCGACGGCCGCCGCCGCCGTCTGCGGCGAAATCCGCGCCGGCGCGACGGTCAGCGCGAGAATATGATGCTCATGGACATTCTCGCAGACGTCATAGGCGCGAAAGGCGCCGTCCGCCCCGCGCGCCGCCACCACCGAGACCTCGCGCGCGAAGGGCACGAAGCCCTCGAGAACGCAAGGCGCGCCGCCGAGCGACTGGAAGGCGGCGGAAAGATCGGCGCCCTCGCGCAGCAGGATCTGACCCTTGCCGTCATAGCCGAAACGCCGCGTCTTCAGAATGGAGGGCAGTCCGAGACGCGCCACAGCGGCCGCCAGCATGTCGACGCTCTCGACATTCTCGAAAGGAGCCGTCTCTATGCCGAGGCCGCGAACGAAATTCTTCTCGGTGAGCCGATCCTGCGTCAACGCCAGCACGCGCGGATTTGGCCGCACGAGCGAATGCGCCTCGAGGAACGCCGCCGTCTCGGCCGGCACATTCTCGAACTCGTAAGTGACGACGTCGACCGCAACCGCGAAGGCGGCGAGCGCCGCCTGGTCCTCGAAGGCGGCGACGCTGCGCGCGGCGCAGACCTCGAAGGCCGGATCATCGGCCGCGGGCGAAAACACATGGGCGCGCAGGCCGAGCCGCGCGCCGGCGCTCGCCAACATGCGGGCGAGCTGGCCGCCGCCCAAAATTCCGATGGTGGAGCCGGGACGCAGCATCGTCGTTTTCGTCATGCGTCGTCGCGGGGCGTTGTCGCGACCTGCTCGGTCTGACGCCGCCGCCAATCCTTCAGCCGCGCGTCGAGCTCGGCGTCGCCGCGGGCGAGAATGGCGGCGGCCAAGAGAGCCGCGTTGATCGCCCCGGCTTTGCCTATCGCCAGAGTGCCCACCGGCACGCCGCCCGGCATTTGCACGATGGAGAGCAGCGAATCCATCCCCGAGAGCGCCGCGGTCTCGATCGGCACGCCGAGCACGGGAAGCGTCGTATGCGCCGCCGTCATGCCGGGCAGATGGGCCGCGCCGCCAGCGCCGGCGACGATGACCTCGAAGCCCTCCTCCTCGGCGCCCTTGGCGAAGGCGCTGAGCCGGTCCGGCGTGCGATGGGCGGAAATTATGCGCGTCTCATAGCCGACGCCGAGCGCCTCGAGCGTCTCGGCCCCATGCCGCATCGTGGCCCAATCGGATTGGGACCCCATGATGATCGCGACTGGCTTCTTCGACTTCGCCACGGCTCTTCCGGCGGGCTGGAGTGCATGAAGCACAGCCCCTTAGCCGAACCGGCGGCGGGGCGCAAGCGCGCGCCCCAGATTATCGAGAGGACGAGCCCTCCTCGCGGCGCGGCGCGCCGGCGCTGCTGCGATCGCCGCGCGCTCGACGCCTCGACCGGCGCCGTGGACTTATTCTTCGCGATAGGATAAGCAAGGAGCGCTATTGGTCTTTTTTTCACTCGTGGAGAAAATATATGTCCGAGCCGTTTATCGGAATGATCGTCGCGTTCGGTGGAAATTTCGCGCCGAGAGGATGGGCGCTCTGCCAGGGACAGCTCCTCAGCATAGCGTCGAACACCGCGCTCTTCTCCATCCTCGGCACGACCTATGGCGGCAATGGACAGACGACTTTCGCTTTGCCCGACCTGCGCGGCCGCGCCATCGTCGGCCAGGGCCAGGGACCCGGATTGGCCCCCTATACGCTGGGCGAAATGGCCGGCGTCGAAAGCACGACGTTGACGACCACGCAAATGCCCACGCATTCGCATCTGGTCAGCGCGCAGGCGACCGCCGCGAGCGTGCCCAGCCCCGCCGGCTCTTTTCTCGCCGAGATCGGCGCGGGCAAAGCCGCGACCAACCTCTATGGACCCGCCAATGCCGGCACGGCCGTCACCATGGCGACGTCGATGATCTCGCAAGTGGGCGGCAGCCAGCCGTTTTCGGTGCTGAACCCCTTCACCGTCATCAATTACATCATCGCTCTGCAAGGCGTTTTCCCGTCCCGCAACTGAGGGCCGGCCTTGACCGCGCGAGCAGACGAAACCCACGGCGCAGGCGAAATACTCCTGCGCCGCCGGAACGAGACGCCTGCCGACGCAGCGTTTCGTTTCGACCTCTTCTGTCGATCGCGTCCGCCCGGCGAGGATTTCGCGTTTCTCGACCCGTCCGTCCGCGATATTCTGCTACGGCAGCAATTCCAGGGTCAGACCGCAGGTTATCGCGCGCAATTTCCGCAGGCGCGTCACGAGATATTGGAGATCGAGGAACAGCCCATCGGCCGCCTCGTCGTCGAGCGCAGCGCAGAGGCGCTGCATATCGTCGATCTGGCGATCATGCCGGAATGGCGAAACCGCGGCATTGGCGCGCGTCTTCTTCGGGAGCTCGTCTGCAAGGCGCGCGCGGCGGGCGTTCTGGCTCGTTTCCATTCCTTCCTGCAAAACGTGGACGCAAACAGGCTCTTTCACCGCCTCGGCTTCACGCCCGTCGCCCGAACCGAGCTACAGATCGTCTGGGAATTGCGCGGGGACGCCGAGTTCGCCGCTCCTCCCCTCGGCGGCGCGCCAGCGCGGCCGTGAAATATTCGCGCGCTTCGAATGACGGGACCGCACCAAGCAATGCTCGACCTGCCGGACCGCCTGCGGCTGCCGCTTCGCTTCGACGCCGAATCGCTCGCGCGGGAGATCGCGACGCGAGCGGAGGAGTGGATCGCCCATTTCGTGCCGGAGCATTACGACGGCGATTGGAGCGTCATCCCGCTGCGCGCCAAGGCGGGCGCGACGCATCCGATCACGATGATCTATTCCGATCCGCTGTGCCGCGAGTTCGCGGACACGTCGTTTCTGCGACTGTTTCCAGCCTGCGAAAGGGTCTTGAAGCATTTCGCCTGCCCTTTGCTCTCGGTTCGCCTGATGCGTCTCGGCCCGGGCTCGACCATCAAGGAACATCGCGACTTCGATCTCGACTTCGCGCAGGGCGTCGCGCGGCTCCATATTCCGATCATCACCAGTGACGAGGTGATTTTCACGCTCAACGGCCTCCCCGTGGCGATGGAGGCGGGAAGCTGCTGGTATCTGCGGCTCTCCGATCCGCACAACGTCGTCAATCGCGGACTACGCGCGCGCGTCCATCTCGTTCTCGACGTCGGCGTCAACGACTGGCTCGAGGCGCTTTTCATCGCCGCTTAGAAAGACGCCCGAATGCAGAACCCGCAAGCCTTGCAAGAGTTTCGTCTCTTTGTCGCCGGACGCGCCGATCTCGTGGCGCGTCTGCGGCCGCTCGAGGACATGGATGCTTTCGTCCACAATGTCGTCGCAGCGGGCGCGGAAGAGGGGTTCGTCTTCGACGCGGAGGATGTCGTCGCGGCGCTCCGCGTCGGCCAGCGCCTCTGGCTGTCGCCCTGGGCGGCGGTGCTATGACCGCGCGCGATTTCATCGGCTGGACGCCCTATCGCGCCGCATGGCTCGGCGATCAGATGATCGTCGATTGGTGCCATCACGGATCGCGGCGCTTCACCGAGCCCTTCTACTACGAAACGATCGCGCGGGCCTTCACCCAGCCGTTCAATCAATTGTTCCAGAGACGCACTCTGGCGGCGGATCTCGATCTCGTTCCGCCGGGTCTCGCGCCCACGGGCTTCGTCTTTCATATGTCGCGCTGCGGCTCGACGCTGCTCGGCCGAGCGCTCGCAGCGGATCCCGCCAATATCGTCGTCTCGGAAGCATCGCCCATCCGCAACATTCTGCAGGCGGATCGCTTCGGCCCCGCGACGCGTCAGCAGCAGGCCACTTGGCTCGCGGGGATCGTCAACGCCTTCGCACAAAGGCGCTTTTCCGAAGAGAAGCATGTCTTCGTGAAATTCTTCGCGGCGGACGTGCTCGATCTTCCGCTGATTCTGGAGGTCTTCCCGAAAACGCCGTGGGTCTTCCTGTTTCGTCATCCGCTGGAGATTCTCGCCTCCCAGCGCACATCCGGCGGCGTCGACACGACGAAGGGAAACATCCCGCCGCGGCTCCTCGGGCTAGCGCCCGAAGACATCGACGACATGACCAATGAAGTCTATCTCTGCCGCGTGATGGCGGCCTTCGGGCGAGCGGCGTTGGCCGCCCATCGCCCGGGCCAGAGCCTCATCCTCGACTATCACGACCTGCCCTCGGCGCTATTCGATCGCCTGCCGGCGCATTTCGGCCTCGCGCTCGACGATACGTCGAGAGCGGCGATGGCGGCGATCCTCGGAAGCAACTCCAAAAATCCTTCGGTTGCTTTCCAAGAAGACTCGGCGATCAAGCGCGCCGCGGCGGCCCCTTTCGCCGAGCTCGCCGAGCTCCTCGTCGGCCCGACCTATGCGGCGCTGACTCAGGCCGCGCGCGCGGCCGACGCCTCGCTCGGGACCGCATAGAGCCTGCGTTGCATCGCCGGCTCACTCTTTTCCTCATGCGGCGCAGGCGTCGCCCATCCGCGCCGAACAGTCGACTCGTAAGCGAGGGTGAGCGCGACATGGGAGCCCGAGAACTGCTCGAAGAGCGATGACGGCAGCATCATCGCTTCCTCGCCTATGGTCCAGCGCCAGGCGGCCCCTTCCAACTCCTCCTCGGCGTGAAAGCAGGAGGCGAGTTGAGGATGATCGAGCGGAATCTGCGTCGCGGTTCGCCCGTCCGAGGCCGAGAGGCCGTAGATCGAAATCCCGAGCCGCCGGCTGTCCCGATGAGAGCCGACATCGGCGGGCACGAAGCTCGAGGACAGCAGGCGAATGTCCCGCGCCGTCCTCGGGAACAGAAACACCGCCGAACCATCGGCCAGCAGCGGCCGATATTCGACTCCATCCGCCACGAGCCGCAAATCGGCGTCGAAGTCGCGTGTATAGCCGAGACGCTCGGCCCGCGCCTCGAGCCGCATGCGCACCGCCGCGACGACGAGCTTCGAAGCGAAAGGCCGGCAGAAATCCGGTTCGGACAGATGCTCGACGCGCGCCTCGCCGTAGCTTTCAGAGAAAGCGCTGCGCTCGCCCGTCGCGCTGTAGCTTTCCGCCGGCAGGCCGTTCGCGATCAGAATGTCATGGCTCTCGAGCTCGATGTGCCAATAATCGGCGACCTCGGTCGGAACGCGCGTGATCGTCGCGCCATTGACCAGATCGGTCGCGCAAACCAGCACCTCGCCGAGGAAATCGACGCATATCGCGTGAGCCGGCGAGACATACAGATCGCGTTCCGGACGATTTTCCGCGAAGGCGCCCGCCGCGATGCGCACCGGCCAAGCGTCGCGCGGCGTCGCGCGCGGCGCGCAGTCGATCATCCGATGACCCATCCACACGATCGGACGTTCCCTGCCCTGCGCCGTCAGGACGAGATCGCCGACGCGCAATTCCTCGATGGCGACGTCGCCGCGCGGCGTACGGATCAGCGTTCCCGCCGCAAAACAGGTGATGGTCACAGAAACACTGTTCGCATTCACGAAGCCGGCGCCGGCGTTCGTGTCCTGGAGATAGGCGCCCCTGGCGCTATCGTAATAGAAATCGACGTTCGGACCCGTGTAGCCGTTGACGAACCTATTGCCGTTCGCGGTCGGATCATTGGTGATGAAATTGATCCCGTTGAAATTGACATAGGCGCCGTTCGGCCCATTTTGCGCCGGCCAGAAATGATTGTCCGACCCTTCCGCCAAGCCGGCGGGGCTGGCCGGGTCGACAACGCCATTGATCTGGTAGGTCGTGCCGCCGACCTTATATGTCCCGGTGGCGTTGGTGACGGTGTATGATCCGTCCCCGTTGAGCGTGTCGCTATAAGTCAAATTGAGCGTCACGTCGATTTGGGTATTCGCAGGGACGCCGATCGCGCTCGCCGGAATAGTGTACGAAATCGTCGCCGTTCCCATGAATAGCCCCCGAATTCATCAATCTATGAGGCGACGCCTCATCGCGTGAAACAATTCGTTGATAGTTTAGCAATGAGATCGAGTCAAGATTTCTCGTCCAAACCGTCTGTGGGAGCGCGACGCCTCCTGTGGCGATCGCTTCGGAACGAAGGCCGTCATTTTTCCGGCCCGCCGCAGAAACATCAAATCAGACAAATTACTTAAGCGAATGCCGACGCGGTTCGCAAACGGCGCGCGAAGCCGCGTCGGCCCCGCCCACGGCGAATGGCGCATTCGCATCCGCAGGGCCCGAATGGCGAAGCCGGTCGACGTCCGCTATCATCGAGACAGATTACTATTTGCATTTTCGGAGGCGAAATGGACATCAAAGGATTGCAGGACGCGCTCGCCGCGCTGAAAAGCCTGATCGCGACGCTCGGCCTCGTCCTGGCGATCGGCTTCGCCATCGTCAACGCCGACGCCATCGGCAACGGCCTCTCCACCCTCGCCGACCGCTTCGGCGGACTGCGCGGGGCCGAGATCGCCGGCGTCAAGCTCGATTTCGGCGAAGCGACGATCGAAAAGCGCGTGCCGCCCGATCTGTTCGAGCGGCTCGACACGAAGGACAAGCGGCGCGTCTCCCGCGATTTGAACGCGCTCGAGCCGCGCATGGCGCTGCGGCTGCTGCAGGTCGGCCTGCTCACCAATCTCTGCGAATTCGACAAGGCGACCACATCGATGATCGACGATTTCAGCACCGATCGCCACCTGCAGGACCGGGGCCTCGCCACGCTCGTCGACAATCCGCAGACAAAAGCCAAGGTGCTGTCCGTTCTGGCGAAGGCCGGCAAGGCGTCCGACATAGGCGAGCCGCGGGCCTGCTACGACATCGCGCTGACGGATCACGGCTGGGATGTGCGGACCGCCCTCGTGCATGTGGTGAGCGCGGGCTTCGGCTCGGCGCCCTCGATCCGCGATCCGACGCCCGAGCCGGAGGCCGCCCTGGAGCAGCACAGCCTTTCCAAGAAACGCTGAACCGAGAAACGCTGATCCGAGAAGCGCCGACAGCTTTATCGTGACAGGCGAGAGTTTCGGAAATCGCCTTAAGTATTAATCAGGGTCCCCCCGCTACTCTGCCTTCCGTAGCCGGCGGTGTGTCGCCGGCATCAAGGGACCATGTCGATGTCCGGCTCTATCCTCCGAACCGCCATTGGCGGCGCGTTTTTCACGCTTGTTGCGTCTCAATCGCTCGTCCACGTTCTCTCCCAGGTCCAGGCCAAGACCTCGCCCTACCGCCATCAGGCGGAATATGCGGCTCCGATGCGCGGCTATGCGCTCGTCGCCCCCACGGCGCCGAGCGCCACGCTCGGCGAGGCGACCGTCGTCGCCGATCGTCTCGGCCAATATTCCGCCAATGTCGAAATCGAAGGCCAGCGCGTGCGCATGCTGGTGGACACGGGCGCGAGCACTGTGGTCCTCTCCTATGAGGACGCCGCCGCGATCGGCTATCTGCCGGCGCCCGCCGATTTCAAATATCCTGCCCAGACCGCCAATGGCGTCGCCCATATGGCGCGCGTGAAGCTGCGCGAGGCGCGTCTCGGCCAGGTCGCGCTGCGCGACGTCGACGCCTATGTCGCCGAGCGCGGCGCGCTCGGGGCGAGCCTGCTCGGCATGACCTTCCTGTCGCGGCTGTCCCATATCGAAGCGGGAGCCGGAAGGTTGGTTCTGCGTCAGTAGGCGCGGGCGCAGCCCTCTCGCGCGGGAGCGTGAAACATGCGATTGTCTCGGCATGCCGCTCCCCCGCCAGCTCTCCGTCTTCGCACTGGTGGGCGTCGTCGCGACGACCCTTCATTACGCCGTGCTCGTCGGCCTGGTGGAGCTCGCCGCCTGGGCGCCCGTGCCGGGCGCGCTCGCCGGCTATCTCTCCGGCGGGGTGGTCTCCTATTACCTCAATCGCCGACACACATTCGCGAGCGACCGGCCGCATGAGGAGACGACATGGCGCTTCGCCCTCGTCGCCTTGGTCGGCTTCTGCCTCACCTATGGCTTCATGGGCCTTTTCGTCGACAGGATGGGCGCGCCCTATCTGCCGGCGCAGATCGTCACCACGGGCGTCGTCTTCTTCTGGTCCTATCTCGGCAATCGCCTGTGGACCTTCCGCGCCGGGCCGGCCTGATCACGCGCCGATATTCTGAATGCGCCCCCAAGTGCTCTTCGTGCCCCATATGCCCTGGCGCAGCGCCTCCAATTGCACGATCTGGCTGTGGTCGACGAATAGATTGACCTCATTGCCGTAATTCTTCACGTACCATTCGAACACCGGCGGATCGGCGGCCTCGAACATCACTTTCTCGAGGCCGAGCTTGTCGATGACGCGCGCCGCGACATCGGTGCGCCAGCGCGTCACATTCTCGGTGATCCCTTCGCTCTCGATCATGATGATGTCGGCGCCGGCGTCGAGCGCGCGCTCGGCCTGCGCGATGAGCCAGGAGACGTCGCGCGTCCCCTCCGCCTCCAACTCCGCCGCGGAAGTGTCGCCGCCCGCGCCGAATTGAATACCGACCTCTGGCTTGGCCTTCAGCCCCGCCTTCTTCACCATGCGCACCAGCCGCAACATGCTCTCGATCGGCAGGCTGACGAAGCCCGCCGAAATCTCGACCACGTCGAAGCCGAGCGATTTCGCCTCCTCGATATAGCGGGCGGCGGCGTCGGGGCCGAAGCGCAGCACATTCTCGATCCAGCCGCCGGTCGAGACATAGGCGCCATGGTCGTGGACAGTCTTGTTGAATGTCTTCACCGCCTCGGGCGGCATCAGCGCGAAGGAGCCGCCGGCATATTTCACGCCGTCGATCCAGGCGCCCATCGTCTCGAAGAGGTCTGAAAGATGACGCCGCCCATAGGCGCTGTAATAGGGCCCGCGGATTTCCGTGAGCCCGCGCTGGCGCGGCTTCGCCGTGCGAGTGGCGCGCGGAATGAAGGAGAATGTGGTCTCGGCCATGGCGTTCACCTAGCGTGCTCGAGTGTGAGCCTGAAGGCTCGCGGTCCAATGAGGTCTCTGGACCGCGAGCCTTCAGGCTCGCATTCGTCGTTCCCCCTGCGCCGATCCGCCGATCCGCCCGAGCAGCGTGGTCAGCTCCGCGACCTGCCGACGCTCCAGCGTCTCGACCACATCGGCGATGGCGTCACGCTCGGCCGCGCTCGTCTTCGCGCGCGACACGCGGTCGAATTTGCGCCGCGCCGCCTCCCAATCGAAAGGATCGGTGTAGAAGCCGTGATAATCGTCGCGCGAGCAGGCGAGCAGACGCCCATCCTCGAGCTCGATCGCGAGCCGCGCCGGCAGCCATTTCGGAAACAGCGCCGACAACTCGGCCGAAGGCGCGACGCTCACCTTGCGCAGCAGCGTCTGCGCATCCTCGGCCAATATGCGCCGCGGCGCATATTGCTCCGGCTGCACCTCGCCGTCGATCAGCGCGACGGCGAGCATATAGGGAAGGCTGTGGTCGGCCTCCTCCTTATTGCGCACGAGGCGCTTGTCGCCCTCCTCGCCGCCGCCGATGATCTGAAAGGCGACCGCGAAAGTCTCGAGCCGCGCCTCCCGCACCGCCGCCGCGGAAAAGCCCGGCCGCGCGCGAATGTAGATCGCCGCGTCGAGCGCCGATTGCGAATGGATCTCGGCATTGTGCTTCTTCACGATGGTGCGCGTGACGCTCTCGAGATCCTCGCGCAGCCAGTCGATCTCGAAAGCGCCGGCGATCGCTTCCTTGAAGCCCTTATTGCCTTCGAAGACTTCCGCCGGCCCGGTGATCCCATGCGCCGCGAGCAGCGCCGCATGGGTCGCCGCCATTGCGGTATTGGGATAGGCGAGGCCCTTCCAATGCGAGAGCGCGCCGGTGCGCGTCACGCGCAGCGCATTATTGGCGGTTCCGCTGATGGCGATGGCGTTCGCGATCTTCTCGCGCGAGAGCCGAAGCGCCTTGGCGACGCCGGCGGCGGCGGCATAGGCGCCCTGCACCGTATGATCGAACCCCTTCGCCCGGACCGGCGCGACATCGCTGAGCCGCGTATGAATTTGATAGGCGACCGCGAGCGCCGTCAAAAATTCCGCGCCGCTGGCGTTGCGGGATTCTGCAGCGGCGAGAACAGCGCCGAGATTGTCGGAAGGGTGGCAGGTCTCGCCCGGGGCGAGATAGCTGTCCATGAAATCGAGATATCGGGACAGCGCGCCATTATAGAAGGCGGCGCGATCCGGCGCCGTCTGGCCGCCGCCGATGAGCGTCGAGAGCGGCGCGCCGCCGAGCTCGCGCGTCAGCTCACGGATCGCCGCGATAGGCGGCGCGTCGAGCGCCCCTATGGCGACGCCGATCGTGTCGAGAACGCGGATTTTCAGCTGCCGCAGCGCGGCCTCGCTCATCTCCTCGAGCCGCGCTCGTTCGACGAATTCCGCGAGCGTCTGAACCTCGGTCATTGGCGAGATTCCTTGCTGGAGGCGAGTACCTGTCGCGGCGGCGCGCAGGATCAAGCCTCTGAGCGAGGCCACATTTCTAATGCGTGGTCGGCGCGGCGCGCGATCGTCTTCGATTGACGTCTGGCGAATGCTACCATATGATGGTATCAAATTAGCATGAACGCGAAGCATCGACGCACATTTGAGGCGATTTTCGCCCGTCCCGTCCCTTCGGGCCTGCGATGGGCGGAGATCGAGAGCCTTCTGGTCGCGCTCGGGGCCGAGCGTTCCGAGGGGCGCGGCTCCCGCGTCCGCTTCTCGTTCGGCGGCGCCGAGGCGGTTTTCCATCGCCCGCATCCGCAGCCGGAAACCGACAAGGGAGCAATCGTCGCCGTTCGCCGCTTCCTCGAGAGCGCGGGAGTAAAGCCATGATCCTGAAACATGACGGCTATATCGCCGAGGTCTCCTATGAAGAAGGCGACGCTCTCATGAACGGCGTCGTCGTCAATGCGCGCGCGACGCTCCACTTCGCCGGCCGGGACATAGAGGAACTGCGCCGGGCCTTCGCCGAGACGATCGACGATTATCGAGACTGGTGCGCGGAGCGCGGCGTCGAGCCGGAGAAGCCCTATTCCGGCACGCTGTCGCTGAGAATTTCGCCGGAGCTTCACAGGCGCATAGCGGAACAGGCCGCCAAGGCCGGCGAAAGCATCAATCAGTTCATCGCCGACCGACTCGAAGACGTCGCGTGACGCGGTTGGCGATTCACGTCCCCCGCGGCTTCGCCCGCGTCGTCGGCGCGGCGCCGGCGGGGTCGTCGGGCCAGGGATGGCGTGGATAGCGGCCCTTCATCTCGCGCTTCACCTCGGCCCAGGAGCCGGCCCAAAAGCCCGGCAGATCGCGCGTCGTCTGAATGGGCCGATGCGCCGGGGACAAGAGCTCCAGCGTCAAGGGAACGCGGCCCTTGGCGAGCGTCGGATGCGCCTGGAGACCGAACAGTTCCTGCGCCCGCACCGACAGCAGCGGGCCGTTCGCCGCCGAATAGTCGAGCGCATGTCGCGAGCCGGCGGGAGTCTCGAAAAAGGCCGGCGCCTCCCGGTCGAGCCGCCGCGTCAATTCGTAAGGCAGCAACGCCGCGAGCGCGGCGTCGAGATCCTCCGCCGTGATCGCGGCGAGGCTCGCGCGGCCGAGGATGAAAGGCGCGAGCCAATCCTCGACGTTTTTCGCCAATCCTTCGTCGCTCACATCCGGCCAGGAGTCGTCGCTCTCGGCGCGGCGCAGAAAAGCGACGCGGTCGCGCAATTGCGCCTGCGCCTTGCTCCAGGGCAGACGGGAGATTCCGAGGCCGGCGGCGCCGCGGGCGAGAATGGCCGCGCTGTCCTCGCTCGCTTCCACCGAGAGATTCTGCTCGGCGAGGCGGATCGCGCCGTGCAGCCGAAAGCGCCGCCGCCGCAGGCTCGCGCTCTGCGCGTCGAAGACGGTCTCGTCTCGCGTCTCGATGCGATCGACGCCGATGCTCTCCACCTCTTCCGCCGAGAGCGCGCAGGCCGCGAGAATGCGCGCCTGCGCCGCGCGGCCGGTGATTTCGGCGATCGCCAGAAACGGCGCTCGGGCGAGACGGTCGTGCGGCTGCACGGCGGCGGCGCGGCCATTGGCCATCAGAAATTCGCCGTCCGCGCCGCGGGCCTTGGCGATGCGATCGGGATAGGCCATGGCGACCAGCGCGCCATCGGAGAGATCGGCCTCCGGCTCGCGCGCGGCGGAGGCTTTCGCCCGCGACGCCCAGCCGGCCGAAAGCCGCTGCGCGTCGCGCGCGCGACGCGAATTGTCCGACCGGAAGCGATCGAGGCGCTCGGAGAGATCGCAGGATGTTCCCCCGAGCCCGCGTTCGGAGAGCAGCAGGGCGAGATCGGCGGCCCGCTCCGCCTCGCCATGGCGCGCCGCCTCGAGGATCATGCGGGCGAGGCGCGGCGCGAGCGGCAGAGCGCGGATCGCGCGGCCCGTGGCGGTGAGCGCGCCCGTCTCGTCCAGCGCGCCGAGCTCGCGCAGCAGCGCGACCGCCTCCTTCCAGGCCGGCGCCGGCGGCGGATCGAGCCAGGCGAGCTTGTTCGGGTCGTCGAGCCCCCAAGAGCGCAGATCGAGCGCGAGAGCGGAAAGGTCCGCGGCGAGAATTTCCGGCGCCGCGAAGGCGGGAAGCGAGGCGGTCGCGGCCTCGTCCCACAGGCGGTAGCACACGCCCGGCTCGGTGCGCCCCGCCCTGCCCCGACGCTGATCGACGCTGGCCCGCGCGGCGCGCACCGTCTCGAGCCGCGTGAGGCCGAGATCGGGCTCGAAACGCGCGACGCGCGAGAGGCCGCAATCGATGACGACGCGCACGCCTTCGATCGTCAGCGATGTCTCGGCGATCGATGTGGCGAGCGTGACCTTGCGTCGTCCCGGCGCGGCCGGCGCGACGGCGAGGTCCTGCTCCTTGCGGTCCATCGCGCCGAACAGCGGCGCGACATCGACATCGGCGGGCAGGCGCCGCTCGGCGAGCAGATTGGCGACGCGCTGTATCTCGCCCTGCCCCGGCAGGAAGACGAGAAGCGAGCCCTTCTCCTCCGCCAGCGCGCGGGAGACGGCGCGGACGATCGCCTCCTCCAATCGCTCGTTGGAATCGCGGCCGAGGTAGCGCGTCTCCACCGGAAAGGCGCGGCCCTCGCTCTCGACGATCTCCGCGCCGCGCATGAGGCCGGCGACGCGCGCGCCGTCGAGCGTCGCCGACATTGCGACGATGCGCAGATCATCGCGCAGCCCCGCCTGCGCATCGAGCGCCAGCGCGAGCCCGACATCGGCGTCGAGCGAGCGCTCGTGGAATTCATCGAAGAGAACCGCGGCGATCCCCTCCAACATGGGATCGTCGAGGATCATGCGCGCGAAGACGCCCTCGGTGACGACCTCCACGCGCGTCCGGGCGGACACTTTGGATTCGAGCCGCATGCGCAGGCCGATCGTGTCGCCGACGGATTCGCGCAAGGTCGCGGCCATGCGCGCGGCGGCGGCGCGCGCGGCGAGGCGGCGCGGCTCCAGCAAAATGATCTTGCCACCCTTCGCCCAATCGGCGTCCAGCAGAGCGAGTGGGATGCGCGTCGTCTTGCCGGCGCCGGGCGGCGCGACGACGACGAGATTGCCCGCCTCGCCGAGCGCCGCGGTCACGCGCGGCAGAACCTCGTCGATCGGCAGCCTATCCGAGAATGCGATCAAGGACGACGCCGCGCATGACGCGCGCGCTCACTTCTGCTTGGCGATGATCTTGTCCTTGATCTTCTCATAGACGCCTTTGGGTAGGATGTTCTTCTGATAGAGCTCGTCCTTGCCCTTATAGGGCCGTCCCTTGATGATCGCCACGGAACGCGCCTCGCCTATGCCGGGAAGCGCGTCGAGCTGCTCCTTCGTCGCCGAATTTATGTCGAGCAGCTCGGCAGGTTTGGCGGCGGCGGGCTCCTTGGCGGGCTCCGGCGCCGGCGCGACTGGCTTGGCGGGCGCGCTCTTGGCTGGCTTGGCGGTTGGCGCCGCCGGCTGCGGCGCCTGGGCAAGCGCGCTGACGGCGAAGGTCGAAAGGAGGGCAAAAAGGCAAAGGCGCAAAATATGTCGCATGGCGAGACCTCTCGTCTCGAGGGAACGGCGCGCGGAGGGTGGCGTCTCGCGAAAGCGAGGTCAAGCGGGGGAGGATGCGGTCATCCCGCGGCCAGCTCCCGCATCGCCGCCTCATGCACGCGCTTGTCGCCGGCGGCGATGATCGCGCCGCCCAGCGCCGCTGGGCCGCCGTCCCAAGTGGTGACGATCCCGCCCGCGCCTTCGACGATCGGGATCAGCGCGACAATGTCGTAAGGATTGAGATTGGTCTCGATCACGAGATCGACATGGCCGGCGGCGAGCGCGCAATAGGCGTAGCAGTCGCCGCCATAGCGCGAGAGCCGCGTCTGCGCCTCCACGCGGAAGAAATCGTCGCGCCGCCGCTCGTCGATGAGTCGCGGCGAGGTCGTCATCAAAGTCGCCTCGGCGAGCGAGGCGCAGGGACGTGTCTGCAGCTTGCGGCGATCCTCGGCCGGCGGCGGCGACGCTTTCCATCCCGATTCGGGGTGATGGTGGCGGGCGGGCCCGCGCCAATAGGCGGCCTCGCCATCGCCGGAGAAGCGCTCGCGCGTGAAGGGCTGGTGCATCAGCCCGTAGCAGGGCCGGCCGCGATGCTGGAGGCCGATGAGCGTGCCCCATAGCGGCAGGCCGCAAATAAAGCTCTTGGTGCCGTCGATGGGATCGAGCACCCAGACATATTCGGCGTCCGCGCGGACATTGCCGAACTCCTCGCCGATGATCCCGTGATCGGGAAAGGTCCGCTCGATGAGCCTGCGCATGGCGGTCTCGGCGGCGCGGTCGGCCTCCGTCACCGGATCGAAAGCGCCGCCGGGGGATTTGTCCTCGGCGGCGAGGCTGGTGCGGAAAAAGGGCAGAATCGCCTCGCCTGAGGCGTCGGCGAGGCGTTCGACGAATTTCTCGAAATCGACGGCGGTCATTGCCTCTCCGGGCGCTGATATTATTCGGCGGCGGCGCGCTGCTCGCGCGGGCCGACGAGCTGCGCCAGCAGCCGCACGATCTCGCCGAGCCTCGAGGCCAGCAGATCGAAGTCGATGCTTCGGCGCAGATCGGCCTCGTTCATATAGAGATTTCGCGAGATCTCGATCTGCACCGCATGCCAGCCGGCGCCGGGCTTGCCGTAATGCTCGGTGATATAGCCCCCTGCATAGGGCCGATTGCGCTGCACATGATAGCCCCATTGCCGCAGCCGCGCCTCTATCGCGTCGACGACATCGGATGAGCAGCTCGCGCCGAAACGGTCGCCGAGCACGAAATCCGGCTTGCGCTTATCGCGCCCGGCGGCGCTCTCCTTGGCGACATTGGAGGGCATGGAGTGGCAGTCGACGAGCAGCGCCACGCCGAAGCGGCGGCGCGCCCGCTCCATCAAAGAGCGCAGGGCCGCGTGATAGGGCTTGTGCAGGCTGTCGATGCGCTGCAGCGCCTCGGCGACGCGCAGCCGGCCGGAATAGATCTCGCGCGCATCGGCGACGACGCGGGGAATGGTGCCGAGGCCCGCCGCCACGCGCAGCGAGCGTGTGTTGACGAATTCGGGCAGCGCATCCTCGAACATGCGGGGGTCGAGCTCATAGGGCTCGCGGTTCAAATCGAGAAAAGCGCGGGGAAAATGCGCCTTGAGCAGCGGCGCGCCGAGCGCCGGCGCGAGGGCGAAGAGATCGTGCACATGCGCGTCCTCGGAACGGCGCAGGCTCGAAATATCGAGACGCGAGCTGGCGAGGAAGCTCGCCGGATAGATGTCGCCCGAGTGAGGCGACGAGAAAACCAGCGGCGACGAGAGCTCGGCGGGCTCGACCAGCTCGAACGGAACATGGAGCTCGGGATCGGCGGGCCGCGGGCTCTCGGCCCGCTCGTCGTCGGTCATCGTCCGGACCTCATCGATCTCACTCTCATTTCGCCCCCTCGAGAGAATATCGCGGAGAGAATATCGCGGACCAGCAGCATAGTCTCTTCGGCGCGCATATTCCCGAAAATTTCCGTTCATGCGAAACAAGGGCCAGAATTTCGCCCGCCGGCGTGAGCGGGTCCTTATTTTCACCCGATTTTTACCAAACTGCCCCCTTATGTCATAGAACATGCGAGGAGCGATATGACCGACAAGATTGCCGCGAAAATCCTGCTGGCGGAAGACGACACCGACATGCGCCGCTTTCTGGTGCGCGCGCTGCAGACGGCCGGATTCGCCGTGACGTCCTTCGACAACGGCCTCTCCGCCTATGATCAGCTCCGCGTCGAGCCTTTCGAGCTGCTGCTCACCGACATCGTCATGCCGGAGATGGACGGCATAGAGCTGGCTCGGCGGGCGACAGAGCTCGATCCGGACATAAAAGTCATGTTCATCACGGGTTTTGCGGCGGTCGCCCTCAATCCGGACAATCAGGCTCCCCGGCAGGCGAAAATCCTCTCCAAGCCCTTTCATCTCAAGGACCTCGTCAATGAGGTGCAGCGTCTGCTCGCCGCCTGATCGCGCCGCCGCGTGACGATGCGCGGCGCGCGCGACCTTGCTCCTTTGCGCGCCATGCGCTATGAGCGCCGCCAAACGCCGGCGTCGGCGCGGCTCTCATTTCGAGGCGGCTCTCAGTTCGAGGAAAGACGATGAAGAAAGAAATCCATCCCGACTATCACACGATCAGGGTCGTGATGACCGACGGATCGGAGTATTTCACCCGCTCGACCTGGGGCTCCGAGGGCGACACGCTCAATCTCGACATCGACCCCAAGACGCATCCGGCCTGGACCGGCGGTTCGGCGCAGCTGCTCGACCGTGGCGGCCGCCTGTCGCGCTTCAACTCGCGCTTCGGCAATCTGTCCTTCGGCAAGAAGTAAGCCGGGCCAGCCTTTCCCGGCGCCAAAAAAAAGCCGCGCTCCAGCGCGGCTTTTTTTGATCTGTCGCTCGGCGGCCTGTCGCTCTGTCTCTTGGCGCTTCGAGGATTTGCCTCAGAGGCCCGGAGCGAAGGCGTTGCGCAGCCTCTGTAGCTGCGCCTCGACGGGGCTCTCCGACTGAGTCGGAGCATAGCCCGCATCCGATCCATAGATCAGCTGATCGAGATGAATCACCCGCGCCTGCAGGCGCAGCGAGTGAATGGCGAGATCGCGCAGCTTTTGCGGGAGATGCGCAAAAACGTCCGGATTGGACGCGAGCTCCTGCTGCGACAGCCGCACCTTATGCTTGTCGCTCGCGGCCTGGGCCCTGGTGATTTCCCCCTGATTGACCGCCCGCTGCAACAGCAGCCAGGATGCGATCTGCATCAGCCGGGTCGTCAGCCGCATGCTCTCGGCCGCATAGGCGAGAGATTCCGGGCGTGGCAGCGCCTTGGCGTCGTCACGGCCGGCCCCATCGAGATAAGCGGCCGCCTCCTCGACCAGCGCCATGCCCTCGCGAAACATGGCCCCGAAGGCCTCCGACCCGGCCAGCTTCTCCGCGAAGGAGACCGGAGTCTGAATGATTTCCACCGAATCCGACGCTTGCCCCATGATACGACGCTCTCGAACGCTCGAACGCCGCGATTGGGTCACGCCGTTCCGATAGGTCCCTATGTAACGCAAAATTTCGGGGCGCGCCTTATTAGGTTTTGCTTAACCTTAATCTCTGATTCCGTACGTAATACACCCGAGGTCGCGGTGTGAGGCCCACTCCCGACGCCCCGAGAGCCTGCCGGTCGCGGCGCGGCCGATGTTGATGAAGAAGATTAACCGACTGCTTTAAGCAAATGAAATATCGCGTTTTATCGGCCTGCTTTAACCATCGCTCGAAGATCGCCGCAAAATCCGCCTCCAGCGCGCGGCGACATCCATGAAAATGGTTCTAGCATAGTGCTTTGGATCAAGCTCTTACAGTGCCGCTGGAGGTCAGCGGGAAGGCCGTGCGGTCGGCGCCGGCGACCGTGCGTCCGAGGCCCGCCTTCAGCACGCCGGCGCAGAGCGCGGCGATCGCCAGCAGCAGACCGACGCGCAGCAATTGTCCTCTGGAGGGCGTCGGTCGGCCGGAAAGCGCGCGCGAGCCGGCTCGCTTCGGGACCGAACCGTTCCGGCCAGCGACCGCGGCGGATCGGCGCGCGCTCGTCTCGACGATGTCCACAGGATCGAACGGCATGGGAATAGTCTCCATGAGCGGGACGCCAAGGCCACACTCTGGCGAAACGGCGCTTTCGAAACGGTGAAGGCCGCGACGCGCGTCCTCGTCAGGGTTTATCGGCGGTTAAGGCCGGGGCGGCGGATGCGCAGTGAATGCTTGACGCGCCCGCCGCCTGCCTGTCATTTGAAGCCCTCGCCCCCTCCCATGCGATTTTCCCCAGGACTCCATGATCCGATCCGCTTTGATGAACGTCATGACTGCCGCGGCTATAAAGGCAGGGCGCAGCCTGAAGCGCGACTTCGGCGAGGTCGAGAATCTGCAGGTGTCCGTCAAGGGCCCCGGCGATTTCGTCACCGCCGCCGACCGGCGCGCCGAAAAGGTCGTGTTCGAGGAACTGTCGCGCGCCCGTCCGGGCTACAGCTTCCTGATGGAGGAAGGCGGCGCGGTCGAGGGCAGCGACAAGACCCACACCTGGCATATCGATCCGCTCGACGGGACCTCCAACTTCCTGCACGGCATCCCGATTTTCGCGGTCTCGATCGGGCTCGAGCGGGAGGGCCAGCTCGTCGCCGGCGTCGTCTATAATCCGGCGACCGACGACATGTTCGTCGCCGAGAAGGGCCAGGGCGCCTATTTCAACAATCGGCGCATGCGCGTCGCCTCGCGCAAATCGCTGACCGACTCGCTCGTGGCCTGCGGCATCCCTCCCCTCGCCGCGCTGGACCGCCACGCCCGCTTCCAGACCGAGCTCGCCGCCGTGATGGCCAAGACCGGCAATGTTCGCCGGCTCGGCGCCGCCGCGCTGGATCTCGCCTTTGTCGCAGCCGGCCGCAGCGACGGCTATTGGGAGCGCGGCATCAAGCCCTGGGACATTGCGGCCGGAATCGTGCTGGTGCGGGAAGCCGGCGGTTTCGTCACCGATCTCGAAGGCGGCGGCGACATGCTGCCGAAAGGCGCGATCTGCGCCGGCAATGAGGCGATCCATCGGCTCTTGCTCGACACTGTCCGCAAGGCCTGAGCGTGGACGACCGCAGCCCGATATCGAGCCCGCGCATCGTCGCCCGCCGCGATTCGGACTGGGCCGAGCTGCTCGACCTCTGGGTCGCAGCCTGGCGGCGGACCTATGCGGAGATCGATTTCGAGGCGCGCCGCGACTGGCTGAAGAATCATATCGTCCAGCTGGAGTGCGGCGGCGCGCGCACGCTGCTCCTGCTAGAAGGAGCCGGCCGCGCGCTCGTCGGCTTCGTCACCATCGATCCGGCCACGCATTGGCTCGACCAGCTCTGCGTGCGTCCCGAACGTTTCGGCTCCGGCGCGGCGGAGGCTCTGATCGAGGCGGCGCGCAGCCTCTCGCCGGCGCGGCTGCGGCTCGACGTCAATCAGGACAATGAGCGCGCGGTCGCTTTCTATGAGCGCGAAGGATTTGTGCGCGTCGCCAATGGCGGGCCGAGCCTCTCGGGACGGCCGACGCTGATCATGGAATGGTCGTCGGCCGCCAAGGCGGGCCCCTGAGCGCTCCAGCATTCTTTCATTGGAGCGAATTCTGATCGATCGAACGGTTCCGTTCGATCGGAAAGCGCTCTAGGCGCCGCCTTTTTCTCCGACCAGCGCGAGCCGGACCATATTGGTGGCGCCCGGCGAGCCGAAGGGCATTCCGGCGACGATGATGATGCGGTCGCCCGGAAACGCGAAACCCTCGCCGAGGGAATTGACGCAGGCGCGGTCGACCATGTCCTCGACGTCGCGCGCATCCTGAGTCTCGAGCGAATGCACGCCCCAGACCAGCGCCAGCCGGCGCGCCGTGTCGCGATTGGGCGTCAGCGCCAGGATCGGCGGGCGCGGCCGCTCGCGGGCGATGCGCAGCGCCGTCGCGCCGGAGGCCGTCCAGGCGCAAATCGCCATGGAGTCGAGCGTCTCGGCGACGTCGCGCGCGGCGACGGCGATGGCGTCGGCGGCGGTGGGATTGGGCGGCGCATTGCGCTGGGCGTTGAGGATAGAGCGATAGACGCCGTCGCTCTCGACCTCCTCGGCGATGCGGCTCATCGTGGCCACGGCCTCGATCGGATATTGGCCCGCGGCGCTCTCGGCCGAGAGCATGACCGCGTCGGCGCCCTCATAGACGGCCGTCGCCACGTCCGACACCTCGGCGCGGGTCGGCAGCGGGGCCAAAATCATCGATTCGAGCATTTGCGTCGCCACGACGACCGGCTTGCCGAGCCGCCGCGCCGCGCGGGTGATGCGCTTTTGCAGGCTCGGCACCTTCTCGAGCGGCACTTCGACGCCGAGATCGCCGCGCGCCACCATCAGCGCATCGGCCACCTCTATGATCTCGTCCAGCCGGGCGATGGCCTGCGGCTTCTCGATCTTGGCCATGACCAGCGCGCGCGAGCCGACCACCTGCTTGACCTCGAGCACGTCCTCGGCCCGCTGCACGAAGGAGATCGCCACCCAATCGACGCCCTCGATCAGCGCCGCGTCGAGATCGGCGCGATCCTTCGGCGTCATGGAGGTGATCGGAATGTCGGTGTCGGGCAGGCTCACGCCCTTGCGGTTGGAGACGCGGCCGCCGATGTCGACGACGGCGCGGGCCATGACGTCCGACGTCTCGACCACATGCAAACGAACCTTGCCGTCGTCGATGAGGATCGAGTCGCCGACTTTCAGCGCCTGCAGGATTTCCGGATGCGGAAGCTGCACGCGCGCCGCGTCGCCCGGCGTCGTGTCGGCGTCGAGCACGAAATGATCGCCCTTGCGCAAATGCACCGGCCCGTCGGCGAAAGCGCCGATGCGGAGCTTGGGGCCCTGCAGATCGACCAATATGCCGATGGCGCGGCCGGTCTCGGCCTCGATCTCGCGGATCATGCGCACATAGGCGGCGAGCCCGGCATGGTCGGTGTGGCTCATATTGATCCGAAACACATCGGCGCCGGCCGTCGACAGGCCGGCCACGACGGTCTTCTCGACGCTCGCCGGACCGAGCGTCGCGATGATCTTCACGCGCCGCAACCTTCTCATTTTTCGCCCAATCCTGTGTTGTCAGAGCCGCGCGGCCGCCCTCGTCACTGCGTCGAGGACGGCGTCGGATCGGTCAGCTGCACCGTCCAATTCTTGGCGTCGCGCCCCGTGTCGATCTCGAAGAAGCCCGTGCGGTCGAAGCCACGCGCGAAGCAATCCTCGCGCCCGTCGATGCGGAACTCGCGATCGCGCGTGCACATGAACGCCTTGCCCTTCCATTCTCCGCCACGCTCGTCCATCGCATATACGTAGTAGTACTGCGCCGCGAGCGGTCCGCGCAACAAAGTCTCGCAGGCGGAGGAGCGCAAATTCCACCACCCTTCCGCCAGCCAGTTGCGTCCATCCGTATAGGCCAAGGCCACGCTCACCCGGTTCGTCGTGTTGTTGCACAGGCGAAAATCCGCTCTCGCGGCGGATATAGCGCAAAGACAACACGAAATGATCACAAACAGAGTCGAGCGGCCGGACATTGTGGATGACAGTCGCGAGAGGGTCGAAGAAGCGGCGCCGCGGGCACGCGGCCCGAAGCGACGCACGCACAGCCAAACCACGGGACGGCCGCTTTGTCCACCCCGACGACGCCGCCCGACGGCGCCACACCCAATGACGCCACACCCGATGCGCCATCGCATGCACGACGCGGGTCGCAGGCGTGGCCGTCTTGTCACCGTCAGCGCCTAGCGTAGACTTCGAGACCGGATTTCCGGCGGACCGCAGAGGTCCGGGCAAGATTTTTCGATGGAGCGCATCATGACGCAATTGCTCGAGACGAAAACCGAGAATCAGGACGAGGTCACGGCGCCCGCGCCGCAGTGGAAAACGGACTTCTATTGGGTCTGCCGCATTCTCTGGGCCTGCCGCGTGAGCGTCGCCAGCGCTCTCGCCGGCCTACTTTTGTTCGGACTGGTCGATCAGGCGCAAAATCTCTTCGCCGATCGCTCCTTCGACGCCTTTCTGTTCGGCGCGCATTACTGGCTCTCGGTTTTCGCGGCAGTTTTCCTGGTCTGGGCTTTCCCGGTCCATTACGGCGCGCGCCGCGTGCTCGAGGACGCCGATTCGGCCTGGATGATCCCCTATCTTCTCCGCATAGAGATGCGCGACAACGACATTCGCTCGGTCCGCGACCATGTGCGCCGACGTTTCGGGCGCGTCATCGCCTGGACGCCGCGCCTTCTCGGCCTCACGCCTTTCGTCGCCGTCGCGCTCGGCCTCATGGGCGCGCAGTCCTCGATCGAGAACGCCGCCATTCTTCCCGAGGCGACCGCGACGCGCGACCAGATCAACGCGCTGCTGGCGCTCGACGCCGTGACGGCCGCCGCTTTCGTCTACTTCGTCGTGAAGCGTCAGCGCATCGCCAAATTCATCGGCGCGAGCATGAATCTGCAGCTGCTGACCGACGCCTCGCTCTACGCCACCACGGCGGTGTTCGTTTCGGCTCTGATCTGGCCTTTCTTTCTGTCCGACCATGCGCCGCGCGCGCTGATCGCTCCCTTTCTGCTCGGCAGCCTCGTGCTCGGCGCGAGCTGGCTGGTGCGCAAGGGCTATGAGACAGGCAGGCCGCTGCTCTTGATCGCGTTTCTGTTCGCCGCCGCGATCACGGCGGCCAACACGCGGCTCGACGATGTGCGCATGCTGCCCGAGGCCGCCGGCGCGCCTTCGAAGGCGGATCGGCAGATCGACATCACCGAAGCGGTGCGAAATTGGAAGGCCGCCAATGGCTGCGCCGAGAACGAATGTCCGCCGGCGCTCATCGTCGCGGCCGAAGGCGGCGCCAGCCGCGCGGCCTATATGGCGGCGACGGTCATCGGCCATTTGATCGATCGCGACGGCGATCTCGGCGATGGGCCGGCGTTGACCTCGCCGGGACGGCGCGTCTTCGCTTTTTCCGGCGTCTCCGGCGGCGCCTTCGGCTCGGCGATCTTCCGCGCCGCGCTCTCGGACGTTGCGGAGAAGGGCGTCGCGACGCCGCCCTGCGTCAATACGGCGCGCGTCTGGGTCGGCGCCAGCGAGCACCGCGACCCGACGACGAGCTGGCGCGACTGCCTGCAATTGCTGGTCTCCGGCGATTATCTCTCGCCGGCCGTCGTCGGCCTCGGCTTTCGCGACAATTTCTCGCCGCGCAAATTTTTCTTCGGCGACGAGAGCTGGATGGAGGATCGCGCCGCTCTGCTCGAGAAGTCGTGGGAGCGCCATTATGATTTCGTGACCAACCCCGCCTATAAGAAAGACTATTGGACCGGCGAGCTGATCCAGACCGGCGAGCCCTGCGCGAGCGGCGCCGCGACGGGCATGTGCCGCCGCTTGGGCTATGCGCGCGCGACGCCGCCGGGCAAATGGGCGCCGCTGCTGCTGCTCAACGGCACGTCCGTGGACAGTGGCGCGCGCATCATCGGAACCGATCTGATCTCGACGCGCCCTGCCCCCGCCACCAATTCGCGCGCGCCGCTCTATCCGGCGGCCTATGATTTCTTCGAGATGATCTCGACGCCCTGCAAGTCGCCGCGGGGCGACATGTGCCCGGCCGCGGCGCAAGGCGACAAGGATGTCGCGGCCCTGCGCAACGGTCCGGACATTCTGCTGTCGACGGCGGCGCTGCTCAGCGCGCGCTTCCCCGTGATCTCGCCGGCGGGCGCGCTGCGCGCCAAGGACGACGGCGTCCATGGCGACCGCATCGTCGACGGCGGCTATTTCGACAATGCCGGCCTCGCCTCCGCGCTCGATGTGGCGCGCGCGCTGAAGGGCCAAGGGATCACGCCGCTGATCCTGTGGGTGCAGAATGATCCGGTCGGCGCGCTGGTCGACAATTCCTTGCCGCCGCGCGCCGCGGGCACGCCGCGGCTCGGCGCGACGGGCGTGAATTTCGTGTCCGATCTCTTCGGCCTCGTCGCGACGCCCGTCGACGCGCTGCTGGCGACGCGCGCCGGCCATGCGGCGGAACAGGCGGCGCTCGCCCAGCGCAGCCTCGTCGAGATGAACGCCGACACCGACCGCTACGCCGGCGACATGACCGCGAGCTTCTTCCAGATCGGCGTGCGCGTGCAGCCCGTGCTCGTCGCCGACGGCGGCGACGATCCGCTGCTCGACAAGACCTGCGCCCGCTTCAAGGGTCAGACGCTGTCCATGTCCAAAGTGTCGATGAGCTGGTGGCTGTCGCAATCGGTGCAGGCCGATCTCGACGCGCAGCTCTGCGACAAGGACAATCGCCAGAGCCTGAAGGACCTGCTGACGCGGCTGAAGCAGAAGCTGCCGCTGGTGAAATCCGTGTGGTGACGAACGGCCGTCGTCGCGCGAGCGAAGCGACGACGGCTTTCGTTCGACGCGTTTCCAACGCCGAGCGGGCGTCCACTTCGGCTGGAAACGCCCTGGTGGTCCGCGTCAGATGAATTGACGTGTCTCGAGAAGCGAGCCTGACGGCTCGCAGTCCAAACGCGCCCATGGACCGCGAGCCGTCAGGCTCGCTCTTTTAAAACCCTTCAGCTCCGATGAAGCAGACCACTATCCTCGGCGCAGGAAAGCGGCGGCGCGCGGCGCGTAATAAGTGAGAACGCCGGCCGCGCCCGCGCGCTTGAAGGCGGTGAGGCTCTCCATCATCGCCCGCTCTCCGTCGAGCCAGCCATTGGCGACCGCCGCCTGGATCATCGAATATTCGCCCGACACCTGATAGGCGAAGGTCGGCGCATGGAAGGCGTCGACGACGCGCCGCACAATGTCGAGATAGGGCATGCCCGGCTTGACCATCACCATATCGGCGCCCTGCTCGAGATCGAGCGCCACCTCGCGCAGTGCCTCGTCCGAGTTGGCGGGGTCCATCTGATAGGTGCGCTTGTCGCCGCGCAAAGTCTTGTTGGTGCCGATGGCGTCGCGGAACGGCCCGTAGAAGGCCGAGGCGTATTTGGCGGCGTAGCTCATGATCTGGACGCTCTCGAAACCTCCGGCGTCGAGCGCGGCGCGGATTGCGCCGATGCGGCCGTCCATCATATCCGAGGGGGCGATGACGTCGGCGCCGGCGCGCGCCTGATTGACCGCCTGCGCCGCCAGCACGGCGACGGTCTCGTCATTGACGATCTCGTCGCCGACGAGCAGCCCGTCATGGCCGTGGCTCGTATAGGGATCGAGCGCGACATCGGTAATAATCCCTATGTCGGGAACGGCTTTCTTGATCGCGCGGCAGCCGAGGCAGACGAGATTTTCCGAATCGAGCGCGGCGGAGCCGTGCGGATCGCGCAACGCCGGATCGGTGTTGGGAAAGAGCGCGATCGCCGGCACGCCGAGCGAAGCCGCCTCCTCTATCGCCTCCAGCGCCGTGTCGATCGAATAACGATAGACGCCGGGCATCGATGCGATCGGCTCGCAACGCCCCACGCCGTCGAGCAGAAACAGCGGCCAGATCAGATCGTCGGCGGAGAGCCGCGTCTCCCGCACGAGGCGGCGCGCCCATTCGCTCTTGCGATTGCGGCGCGGGCGCGATGTGAGCGTGAGCCGTGCGGACGAGGCGATGAATTTATTTCCGGGAGATTCCATGGGCGACCTCCTGCGGGCGTCCTTCTGCGGGCGACCTGCAACGCAGCCGCGCGAGCAGCGCGCCGCGATAGAACGTGCCTAACACGTAGCTCGCCACAATGGGAAGACCGCGAAACCTCCGAACATTGACGCCCCGCAGCGTTCCGGTCTAGAGCCGTCGTCACGCCCGACGCCGCGCTTTTGTCGGCGGAGATGGCGACGCAGCATTGGGAGCCGATGGCGGAAGTGATCGCGCGAGACCCCGGCGCTCCCTCTCGTCAGCGGAGCGCATATGCGGCGATCATCGCCTCGCTCTGCGCGCTCGCGACCGCTGTCGCCGCAGCGCCTCAGCCCACGCCGTCGAGCGATCGGCAACCGCATGTCGCCGCCCGCCGCGCGCCGCGCGCGCCAGCGCCGCCGCGGCGTCCGCCCGAGCAGCGCGCGCCGCAGCCAGCGCCCGAGACGCCTCCGGCCGCGCCGCGCGAGCTGCCGCCGCTCGACACATCGGTCCCGCCGCCGTCGCTGCCGCGCGCGTCACGCGAGCGCATGCGCCAATGCGCCGTGCAATGGATGAAGATCAAGCAGGAAGGTCGCGCAAGCGGGACGAGTTGGCGCGAATTCGCGACCAGATGTCTGACCCGCTGAAGGCCTGAAGAGCCGCTCCGCCATCGGTCCGGGAAGGTCGCGTCGAGGTCCGTCGAGTCGAGCTCCGTCGCGTCGAGGTCCGAAACGGACGCGCGTCAGGCGTTCGAGGAGCGCGGGCCGAGCCGGCCCGGGCAGGAAGATTGCTGCGAAACGCGTTCACGATGCGAGGTGGATCGGCTGCGCATGGCGAACGCGTTTCGGCCGCGTGTCTTTCGTCAGACCGTCTCCGAGCTTTCCGGCGCCGGAGGAGTTTCCTTTGGCTTGCGCGGAGCGCGACGCTTGACGGGAGCCTTGCGCGCGGTCTTCTTCGTGGCGGTCTTCTTCGTCGCGGTGCGCTTCTTCGTCGCGACGCGCTTCTTCGTCGCAACGCGCTTCTTCGTCGCCACCTTGCGCGTGGTCTTGCGGGCGACCTTCTTCGAAGCGGCCTTGCGCGCGACCTTCCGCGTGGCCTTCTTGGCGGTGGCCTTCTTGGTCGCGGTCTTCTTGGTCGCGGCCTTCTTGGTCGCAGTCTTACGAGCACCCTTCTTCGCGGCCGCCTTTTTCGCAGGCTTACGCTTCGTCGTTGGTTTCGCCATCTTCAGTCCCCTTGATCCATATCGTCGGAATGTCGCTATGACCGACAATAGGCCGCAATAGCGTAACGTGGTTAACCAGTCGTTCAAGTGGCGCTTTCACGAATTGCTCGCCAATGTGATGTCGCATATCGCGAAACAAGAGCGAATGCGCGACGCGAGACACGTCGACGCGCGCATCGCAAAAGCGAAAGACGCAGCGCGCGCGCCGCATGGCGATAGCGATCTCGACAGTGTCGGAAGCGCGCGTCACGCATCGGCGAAAATGCGCCGTCATCGCGTCGACGCGCGGCGCGCGACCATCGACGCTGCCATTCAATCTATTGTTTTTCTTCAAAAACCAGCACGCGCGCGCAATTGCGCCAAAGACATGCGCTCGACAACAGCCGCGTGACCGATCGACATTCCGCGCTTTCGTCTCACGCTGTCGCCGACGCTCTACGCCGATCGCGTCGCATGTCTCGACGCACGCGCGACGAGCCGGCGCCGCGCTCGCGAACACTGTCGCGCGCGCTCGTCGAAGGCTGCAGAGCGACTGAAAAAAAAATTGTGCGCAGCGCGCGCGCCCAGCGTCGCGAAAGCCGCGCTGCGGCCTTCGCGCGGCGCCGATTCGATCGAATCGACGCGTCGAGTGATTCGAGTTTCGGCTCTGTCGGAAGCGTCTCAGACGCCGAGACGGCTCTTCAGCAACTCATTGACGGCTTGCGGATTGGCCTTGCCGCCGGTCGCTTTCATCACCTGGCCGACGAACCAGCCGAGCATTGTCGGCTTCGCCTTGGCTTGCGCGACCTTGTCGGGATTGGCGGCGATGATCTCGTCGATCGCCTTCTCGATCGCGCCGGTGTCCGTCACCTGCTTCAGCCCGCGCGTCTCGACGATCTCGCGCGGATCGCCGCCCTCCTGCCAGACGATCTCGAACAAATCCTTGCCGATCTTGCCCGAGATGACGCTGCTCGAGATGAGATCGACGATGGCGCCGATCGCCTGCGCGGACACGGGCGAACGCGTAATGTCGAGCCCTTCCTTGTTGAGGCGGCCGAACAGCTCGTTGATCACCCAATTGGCGACGAGCTTGGCGTCGCGGCCTTTCGCCGCCTCCTCGAAGAAGTCGGCGCTCGCGCGCTCGGCGACGAGCACGCCGGCGTCATAGGGCGGCAAGCCGTAATCGGCGACGAAGCGCGCGCGCTTCTCGTCCGGCAGCTCCGGCAGTTCGACCTTCAGCGCATCGACATAGGCCTGGTCGAATTCGAGCGGCAGCAGATCCGGGTCCGGGAAATAGCGGTAGTCATGCGCCTCCTCCTTGGAGCGCATGGAGCGCGTCTCGCCCTTGCCGGGATCGAAGAGGCGCGTCTCCTGAGCGATGACGCCGCCATCCTCGATGATGCCGATCTGGCGGCGCGCCTCCACCTCGACCGCCTGACCGATGAAGCGGATGGAGTTGACATTCTTGATCTCGCAGCGCGTGCCGAGGGGCGCGCCGGGCTTGCGCACCGAGACGTTCACGTCGGCGCGCAGCGAGCCCTGCTCCATATTGCCGTCGCAGGAGCCGATATAGCGCAGAATGGTGCGCAGCTTGGAGACATAGGCGCGCGCCTCCTCGGCCGAGCGAATGTCCGGCTTGGAGACGATCTCCATCAGCGCGACGCCGGAGCGGTTGAGGTCGACATGGCTCTCGGTGGCGGAGAGATCATGGATGGACTTGCCGGCGTCCTGCTCGAGATGCAGCCGCTCTATGCCGACGGTGATGCGCTCGCTGGGCGTCACATCGACGATCACCTCGCCCTCGCCGACGATCGGATGCTTGTACTGGGAAATCTGATAGCCCTGCGGCAGATCGGGATAGAAATAATTTTTCCGATCGAAGACAGAGCGAAGATTGATCTTCGCCTGCAGGCCGAGGCCGGTACGGATCGCCTGGCGGACGCATTCCTCATTGATGACCGGCAGCATGCCCGGCATGGCGGCGTCGACGAGCGAGACATGGTCGTTGGGCTCGCCGCCATATTCGGCGCTGGCGCCGGAAAAGAGCTTGGCCTTGCTCGTGACCTGGGCGTGGATCTCCATGCCGACGACGACTTCCCAGTCGCCTGTCGCGCCTTTGATGAGTTTGCTCGGCTGCGTCTCGCGCATGTTCATGTCTCTTCGTCCTCGAACCGTGTCTATTGTTCAGGGAAGCTTACATCAGGGACATGCGCCCGTCATTGCCGGCGTCCCTGGCGACTATCTGCAATCCCCTCACGCCGAGGAGGCTCCGCAGGAGCCGTCTCAAAAGCGCGAGGGCTCCAGAGGGAGGAACCGAAAGGCTCGGCGTGCTTCGAGACGTCCGCTTCGCGCCTCAGCGTGAGGGAGACGCCTCGGGACGGTATCCCTCGCTCAGCAGCTCACGCCTCATCCTCGCCCCGATCGCCAGGGCCCATCAGCCGCTCCTCATGGGCGATCGACCATTCGATCAGCGCGCGCCACAGCGCTTGCGCCAATTCGCCGGAGAGTCCCTCACGTTGCGAGGCCGCGGCGACACGCGCCAGCACCTCGTCGACGCGCTCGGGCACGCGGGCCGGTATGCCGAGAGAGGGCTTCACCGCGGCGGCGCGCTCGATCTGGCGCTGGCGGCGGGCGAGCAGAGCGACGAGCTCGTCGTCGAGCGCGTCTATGGTGGCGCGCACGTCCGACATTTCGTCGCGCGGTTCGCGCTTTGCGGCCTCTGCTCTGCGCGTCATTTCGTCTCTGTCCACCAGGGCTGCGGGAAATCGATCTTCGGCGCCGCGCTCTCCAGCGCCGCGGCGAGCGAGAACAAGGTCGCCTCGTCGAAGGGGCGGCCGATGAGCTGCAGGCCGAGCGGCAAGCCATCGGCGCCGAGCCCGCCCGGCACGGCTATGCCCGGCAGGCCGGCCATGTTCACCGTCACGGTGAAAATGTCGTTCAGATACATCTCGACGGGATCGGCCGCGCCCTTCTCGCCTTGCGCAAAAGCGGTGGAGGGCGTCGCCGGCGTCAGCACCGCGTCGACGCCGGCGGCGAAAGCCTCGTCGAAATCGCGCTTGATGAGGCTGCGGATTTTTTGCGCGCGCACATAGAAGGCGTCGTAATAGCCGTGCGAGAGCACATAGGCGCCGATCATCACGCGGCGGCGCACCTCGGCTCCAAAACCCTTGGCGCGCGTCTTCTCATACATGTCGGCGATGTCGCGGCCCTTCTCGCGCAGGCCGTAGCGCACGCCGTCATAGCGCGCGAGATTGGAGGAGGCCTCCGCCGGAGCGATGATGTAATAGGCCGGCAGCGCATAGCGCGTATGCGGTAGAGAAATCTCGACGATCTCGGCGCCCGCGTCGCGCAGCCAGGCGACGCCCTGGTCCCAGAGCGCATTGATCTCGGCGCCGCCGCCGATGCGATATTCCTTCGGGATGCCGATGCGGCGGCCCTTCACCGAGGCGCCGATCGCCGCCTCGTAATCGGGAACCGGCGCATCGACGCTGGTCGTGTCCTTGGGATCATGGCCGGCCATGGAGCGCAGCATGATCGCCGCGTCGCGCACCGTGCGCGTGATCGGCCCCGCCTGATCGAGCGAGGAGGCGAAGGCGACAATGCCCCAGCGCGAGCAGCGGCCATAGGTCGGCTTTATGCCGACAGTGCCGGTGAACGCCGCCGGCTGGCGGATCGAGCCGCCCGTGTCGGTCGCCGTGGCGCCGAGCGCGAGACGCGCGGCCACAGCGGCGGAAGACCCGCCCGACGAGCCGCCGGGCACGATCTTCGCCTCGTCGAAGCCGCCGTCCTTCTTGCGCCGCCAGGGCGAGACGACGGGGCCGAAAGCGCTCGTCTCATTGGAAGAGCCCATCGCGAATTCGTCGAGGTTGAGCTTGCCCAGCATCACCGCGCCGTCACGCCAGAGATTGGCGGAGACGGTAGAGTCATAAGTGGGCGTGAAGCCGTCGAGGATGCGGCTCCCCGCCGTGGTGCGCACACCCTTGGTGCAATAGAGGTCCTTTATGCCGAGCGGCAGGCCCTCGAGCGGGCGCGCCTCACCGCGAGCGAGGCGCGCGTCGCTCGCGCGCGCCGCCTCCAGCGCGAGCTCCGGCGTCTCGGTGATGAAGGCGTTGAGCGCGCGCGCCTTCTCTATGGCGTCGACATGGGCGCGGGTCAGCTCGACCGCCGAAAGCTTCTTCGAAACGAGCGCGTCGCGCGCTTCGGCGAGAGAGAAATGCGTAGGATCGGACATGAATGCGTTTCGCTCGTTCGGTCTTTGAGCCCGCGTCTCGCGCGGGCGCTCGCTCGTCGTTGCGGAAGGCTGTTACTCGATGACCTTGGGCACGACGAAATAATGATCTTCCCGCTCCGGCGCATTGGCCAGAATGGCGTCGGCGAAGCCGCCGTCGGTGACGACGTCTTGCCGCTTCTTCATCTGCATGGGCAGAACGGAGGTCAAAGGCTCGACGCCTTCGACGTCGACGCTCGACAGCTCGGCGACGAAATCCAATATTGCGTTGAGCTCCGCCCCGAGGCGCTCGACCTCTTCGTCCTCGACGGCGATGCGCGCGAGATGGGCGATGCGGCGGACAGTCGCCTGATCGACGGACATTGTGTGGAGCTCCGTTCCGACTTCGTCCCGCGCGCTATACCACTCGCGGCTTCGACGGCGCAATGCGCACGTCCGCTTTCGCCCATGCAACGACCGAACATGCAACGGCCGCGCCGGATTTCCGGATAGCGGCGCGCCGTGCTAGGCGGATGCGATGACCGCTGGACCAAAGTCGCTCGAGGAGCTCGCCGCGCTGCTGCCGCAAAAGCGCCGGCTGATGGGGCTCGACATCGGCACGAAAACCATAGGCCTCGCCCTGTCGGACATCGAACGCAGCCTCGCGACGCCGCTGGAGACGATACGCCGCGTGAAATTCACCAAGGACGCCGAACGGCTCGCGGCGCTCCTCGCGCAATTCGACATAGGCGCGCTGATCGTCGGCCTGCCACTCAACATGGACGGCTCTGAAGGCCCGCGCGCGCAAGCGACACGGGCCTTCATGCGCAATTTCGACGCGACGCGACGAACGCCCTACGCCTTCTGGGACGAACGGCTTTCCACCGCCGCCGTCACCAGAGAGCTGCTGGCGCAGGACGTATCACGCGCCAAACGGGCCGAGGTCGTGGATCGCATGGCCGCGGCCTATATTCTGCAAGGCGCCCTAGACAGGCTCGGGCGCCTCGCTACGGGAGGCTAGAACGACCGGCTCACCACCAGCCGCGACGCCCCCAGCCACCCCAGCCGCCACCCCAGCCGCCACCCCAGCCGCCGCCGCCGAAGCCGATGTTCAGCGCGCCGCCGAGAAGGCCGGCGCCCGCGCCGATGATGCCCGGGCTGCCGTAGCCATAGCCATATCCGTAGGAGGGATAGGCGTAGGCGGCCGCGACGACCGGCACGGCGACAGCCGTGGCCACCGGAGCCGCGACATAGGCCGTGCGACGCTCATACAACGGATAGTAGGCGGTGCGGCGCTCGATGATGCGACGCACATAGACAGTGCGGTGCTCGATGCGACGCGGCGGGCAATAATGGGCGGAACGGCCCTCGTGACGCCAGCGGCGATAGTGGACCTGATCGGTCGCGGCAGGCAGAGACACCGACGCGACATCGGCCATTCCGACCGGTCCGGCCAAAGCGGCGCCGCCGCCGATGGGCGCGGCGAAGCCGATCACGGCGCTCGCGGCGCCCAGTAGAGACAACTTCACAACCTTGCTCATGACCCAAGCCTCCTCGTGGCTCTAGCCCCCCTTTCCCGCCGCCCGAACCAGGCGGCCGGAACTTTTCGTCACGGCGCGATCCGCGCGCCGGCTGCGCGTCGGCTGGCGCCGGCGCGGACGATCATCGTGTGACGGCAGTCGCGACGGCGCCGACGACCTGCGCAGGGAGGAGCCTGGTCGGTGAAGGGAAGCCAACGCATATATCAGTCCCCCAACTCATCGGTCGCTCAAGTCGCGCCTCGAGAAAAATTCCCAATTACGCCGTCGCTCCGATGTGAGAAGCGCGGCCCAGGTGAAGGGGAACTAAGGCGCGCTTACCTTCCGTCCAGACCATCGAGGATCAAAAAAAACCCTCCGTTAACGCTCCCGTCCCCGCAGGAGCGCCTGAAATAGGAATACTTTGAGTTGTATCGCATCATATTTCGATGCGAGCCGCGACCCGAGGCCATCATCCCAGAAGACGTGAGCTCCTGACGACGAGCGACGCGAAAACGGCCTCCGACCGCGTTGACAAGTCGAAGGACGATAGGCATTTTACGACTATAGGTTGAAAATTTGAATTGCCGGCGCTCCACTCGCGCCGACGCGAGGAAGATATGTCCGACAGCCGAGACGCCCTCCACACAGAGACCGACGCGACAACGGCGTCTCTCGCCAATTACATCGCGGAAATGGCGGGAGAGCTGGCGACGATGGCGGATCGCTCCGAGCTCACCATGCTCGCCTATTTCCTCAATCTGGCGCGTGTCGAGGCCGAGGGGAAATCACGCGAGCTTTCGGCCGCGGTCGTCGCCCGAGCGCGCGGGCGCGCGTGACCCGGCGCCCGCTCACGCCAGCGAGACGAGATTCGATCCGTGCCGCGCGAGCCGGCCGGCGAGATCGAGCTCCAGCAGCGCAGCGTTGACCTCGCGCGCGGGAAGTCCTGCGGCGCGCACGAGATCGTCGATGGCGACAGGCGCGGGACCGAGCAGCGCCGCGATCCGCGCGACCGGATCGACGGCCTCCTCCTCTTCCGGGGGCGGCGCGACGCACGGCGCGTTCGCAGGCTCCGGCGCGACGGGCGCGGCGCGATCATGCGCGAAATTCGTCGTCCGCTCCTGCAGGGAGAACAAATCGTCCATTTCTTCCCAGAACGGCTCCTCGGCGCGCGCGCCCTCCCCTTCGCCCGCGCCCTCCCCTTCACCGAAGAGATCGCCCTGTCGGCCGGCGCTCGCGGCGAGCGCGCGCGTGACATCGTCCGGCCCGACGCAGAGCGTCGCGCCCTGGCGCAGGAGATCATTGGTCCCTTCGGCGCGCGGATCGAGTGGCGAGCCGGGAACGGCGAAGACCTCGCGGCCCTGCTCCATGGCGAAACGCGCGGTGATGAGAGAGCCCGAGCGACGCGCCGCCTCCACGACGACGACGCCGCGCGACAGCCCCGACACGATGCGGTTGCGGCGTGGAAAATCGCGGCCGCGCGGCTCCCATTCGAGCGGCATCTCCGTCACCACCGCGCCGCCGCGCGCGACGATCTCCTCGATGAGCGGCAGATGCTCGGACGGATAGGGCCGCGCATGGCCCCCGGCGAGCACGGCGATGGTTCCCGCGGCGAGGCTCGCGCGATGCGCGGCGAGATCGACGCCGCGCGCGAGGCCAGAGACGATGACGTAATTTTCGCGCGCGAGACCCTGCGCCAGCCGCTCGGCGAAAGTGAGCCCGGCGGCCGAGGCGTTGCGCGAGCCGACGATGGCGACGCAGAGCCGCGACAAAATCTCCGCCGAGCCGCGCAGCGCCAGCAGCGGCGGCGCCGCCTCGATCTCGCGCAGCGGCGGCGGATAATCGGGATCGCCGAGCGCGACGAAGCGCACGCCGAGCTTTGCGGCGCGCTCCATCTCCGCGCGCACATCGTCCGGCTCCGCGATGCGGATCATCCGCCCATGGGCGGAGCGCGCGAGAAGATCGGGAAGCGCCTCCAGCGCCGCCTGCGCGCCGCCGAATTTATTGACGAGCTGCCGAAAGGTGCGCGGCCCGACATTCTCCGAACGTATCAGCCGCAGCCAATAAAAGAGCTGCTCCTCCGTCAATCGGCTCGCGGAGGAAGGCTCGCTCATGCCTTCTGTCCGATGCGGCTCTCGCTGCCGGCGAGCAGCCGGCGGATATTGTCGCGATGCTTCCACCACAAGAGCGCCGCCATGGCCGCGAAGACGATCGCCTCGCGCCCATGGCCGTTCGCCGCCAGGACGAGCGGCGCGGCGAGGCTCGCCGCCAGCGCCGAGAGCGAAGAGTAGCGGAACAGCGCGGCCATCGACAGCCAAACGGCGGCGAAGGCGAGGCCCGCCGGCCAGCTCAGACCGAACAGCGCGCCGAGAAAGGTCGCGACGCCCTTGCCGCCGCGAAAGCGCAGCCAGACGGGCGCGATATGGCCGATGAAGGCCGCCGCCGCGGCGATGACGGCGCCGTCCGGCGCGATCTGCGCGCCGACGACTGCGGCGGCCGCGCCCTTGAGCGCGTCGAGCAGCAGGGTCGCCGCGGCGAGATCCTTGCGCCCGGTGCGCAGGACATTGGTCGCGCCGATATTGCCGGAGCCGATCGAGCGAATATCGGTCGTCCCGGCGAGCCGCGTCAGCAGCAGGCCGAAGGGGATCGCGCCGAGAAGATAGCCGACCGCCAGCGCGCCGAGCTCTGGAAAAGAAAAGAACGCCAAGGAGAAAGACTCGCGCCGCGCGGCCGGCGCCTTTCGCCGAACGCGGCGCGCAAACTAGTCGAGGCCGCGGCTCGCCGCAAGATGAAGCCGTAAGACGAAGCAGAAGACGAAGCCGGAGAGCGAACGTCGCCGACAGCGCGCCCAGCTGGCTCGGAAACTGCTTGATAACCTGGCCAAAGCTTTAAAATCTCAATTTGAGACACTATTTTCGAGCCGACCATGGCCGAATTTGAAATTCTAGTCGATCAAATCTACCGCGCCGCCACGGATCCCGACCTGTGGCCGCAGGTGCTGCACGATCTGGCCGCCTCGGTGAGCGCGGCCGGCGGCGTCATCCTCACGCGACGCAGCGACGCGTGGGTCGGCTGGCGCTATTCCTCCGCCATGGCCGGGGTCGACGATTATCTCCGATCGCCGGCCGTCGCGGAGAGCCAGGCGGGCGACCGTCCGGCTCATCGCCGCCGACCGGGCGGGTTTCATCGACGCCTATGACGTCTTCACGCCCGAGGAATGGCTCGCTGATCCGGTCATGACGCAGTGGGGAACGCCCGCCGGCATGCTCCACGCCGCCGCCACCGCCATGCCCATGCCGACCGAGGATTTCGTCGTCGTCCATCTCACCCGCCGCATCGGGCAAGCCCCTTTCGAGCCCGACGACATCGCGCGCCTCGACGCGTATCGCCCGCATCTCGCGCGCGCCGGCTTTCTGGCTGCGCGATGGCGCCTCGAGCGCCTGCGCGCCACGACGCAGGCGCTCGCGCTGATCGGGCTTCCCGCCGCCGTTCTCGATCCGCGCGGCCGAGTGTTGGCGGCGAATCTGCTCATCGAGAAGATGACGCGGCATGTCAAATGGTTGCCCGACGATCGGATCGCGCTCGCCGATTCCGTCGCCAACGCCCTGCTGCGGCGCGCTCTCGCCGATGTGTCCGATCCCGCCGCGGCGACGGCGCGCTCTTTTCCCGCCCGCGGTCGCGCCGACGACACAGTCGTCGTCCATCTCGTTCCGATGACCGGCGAGGCGCGCGATCTCTTCGATGGCGGATGCGCCTTGCTCGTCGTCACGGCGGTCGCCGCGCGCCGCGCTCCGGACGTGGCGCTGATCCGCGGCCTCTTCGATCTCACCGCCGCCGAAGCGAGCGTCGCGAGCGGAATCGTCGAGGGTCTGTCGCCGGATCAGATCGCCGAACGACACGGCACCACGCCGGCGACCGTGCGCTGCCAACTCAAAGGGGTTTTCGCCAAGACCGGCGTCGGCCGCCAATCTCAGCTCGTCGCGCTTCTCGCGACGCAGCTGAAACTGCCCTATCCGCCCACGGAATAGCGCGGCGAGCCGTCTCGGCGCGTCCCGTGGGAAAGCGCTTTCCCATTCTTGCGTCGGAGCGAATTCTCATCGATCGAACGATTCCGTTCGATCGGAAAGCGCTTCACATTCTTGCGTTGGAGCGAATTCTCTTCGATCGAACGATTCCGTTCGATCGGAAAGCGCTCTATTTTCACACCCATGTCTCGAGCCGGCCGCCTCTTTGAACTTCTGCAGCTCCTGCGCGGCCGCCGACGCCCCGTCAGCGGCGCGGAGCTGGCGAGCGAGGCGGGCGTCTCCTTGCGCACGCTCTATCGCGACATCGCCGCGCTGCAGGCCATGGGCGCGGAAATCGAAGGCGAGCCGGGCGTCGGCTATGTTCTGCGTCCGGGGTTTCTGTTGCCGCCGCTGATGTTCTCCGAAGAGGAGATCGCGGCGCTGGACCTCGGCGCCAAATGGGTCGCGCAGCGCACCGACGAGGGGCTGTCCAGCGCGGCGCGCAGCGCCATGGCGAAAATTGCCGCGGTTCTCCCGCAGAACCTGCGGACGCGGCCGCAGGACGACGCGCTCATCATCGGCCCCGGATGGCGCAAGGCGCAGGCGGGCGAGTTGAAGCTGCTGCGCCGCGCATTGCGCGAGGAGCGCAAGCTCGCGATCTCCTACAGTGACGGAAAGGGCGCGCGCACGCGGCGCATCGTCTGGCCGGTGGCGCTCGGCTTTTTCGAATCCGCCCGCGTGCTGGTCGCCTGGTGCGAGCTCAGAGGAGACTTCCGCCATTTCCGCACCGACCGGATCGAGGCGGCGGAAATGCTCGACGAGCGCCCGCCGCGCCGACGCCATGCGCTACAAAAGGAGTGGCGCTGTATCATACTGACAGAATCTGACAGCATCACGGTCTATGGATGTTCCATATCGGGACAGACAAAGGGAGACTCCATGTCCGATGCGCTCGTTTTCTACACCAATCCGCAATCGCGGGGCATGATCGTCCATTGGCTGCTCGAGGAGATCGGCGCGCCCTACAGGGTCGAGGTCGAGGACTATGGGACGACGATCAAGGCGCCGGAGTTTCTGGCGATCAATCCGATGGGCAAGGTGCCGGCGATCCGCCACGGCGACACTGTCGTGACCGAATCGGGCGCGATCTGCGCCTATCTCGCCGACGCCTTTCCGCAGGCCGGCCTCGCGCCGCCGCCGGCCGAGCGCGGCGCCTATTATCGTTGGCTGTTCTTCGCCGCCGGCTGCCTGGAGCCGGCGATGTCCAATCATTCCGTCGGCTGGGACCCGACGGCGGATATGCGGCGCCGTTTCGGCTATGGCTGCTACGCCGCCGTCGTGGACACGCTGGCGGGGGCTGTGGCGGGAAGGCGCTATATCGCCGGCGACGCCTTCAGCGCGGCCGATGTCTATGTCGGCTCGATGATCGGCTTCGGCATGCGTTTCGGCGCATTGGAGAAGCGGCCGGAATTCGAAGCCTATTGGGAAGGCCTCGAGAACCGCCCGGCGCGACTGCGCGCCCTCGAGCAGAACGAGAAGCTCGCCACGCGCCAGGCTTGGGCTCCGGCCTGAGCCGACCCCTAGCGCTTTCCGATCGAACGGAATCGTTCGATCGATCAGAATTCGCTCCAACGAAAGAAAGCTAGAGCGCCATCTGATCCAACTGGATCGGATGGCGCTCTACGGGCGGGGCGCGAAGGCCCCGCCGCCATCTTTTCTGTCGAGAACTCGGTTTTCTGTCGAGAGCTCGGCGCGCGCCGCAATTTTCCCGAGCGGAGCCGTTCTCCATGCGCTAGAAATCCGCGGGGCGAAAGCGCGCCACGAAGCGACAGAGATGACGGAACCAGAACGCAGACCGCGCCCACGCGCCTTCCGCCTCGACGGCGAGCAGATCGTCCCGCCCAAGAGCCCGCGAACGGCGCGGCCCCAGGAGGCGGAGCACGCCCAGCCGAGCATGGTCGAGGCGCAGATCGACGTCTTCGCGCTCGAAGCCGAGACGCCGCCGCGCGATTTCATCGAGGAGGAGAAAGCGATCGAGGCCGCGCAGAAGCGCGGCGTATTGCGCAGCATGCTGGTCTCCTGGGGCGGGCTGTTCGTCTCGGCGGCGATGGGACTGCTGTCGCTCGCCGGCGGCCTCTGGATCACCAATCTCGTCGAAGACCTCTTCGCCCATTCGGCGCTGCTCGGAACGGTCGGCCTCGCTCTCGCCGGCGCGGCGCTGGTCGCAGCCCTGGCGATGCTCGCCAAGGAAATCGCCGCCATCGCGCGGCAGAATCGCATCGCCAAGCTGCATATCGCGCTCGCGGAAGCGCGTCTCGGCGACGACATAAAAGCCGCGCGCGAGCATGTGAAGGAGCTGTGCAAGCTCTATGAGGACCGCCCCGAGACCGGGCGCGCGCGCGCGCTGGTGCTGGAATTCTCGCAGCAGATCATCGACGGGCGCGATCTCGTCGATCTCGCCGAGCGTCATCTCGCCCATCCGCTCGACGCTCTGGCGCGCCGCGAGATCGCGGACGCGTCCAAGCGCGTGTCCATCGTCACCACGGTCAGCCCGCGCGCGTTGCTCGATGTGCTGTTCGTCGCCGCGCAGGCGATCAGGCTGATGCGCCGCATCGCGGAAATCTATGGCGGCCGACCGGGCATGCTCGGCTTCTTCAAGCTCGCGCGCTCGGTCGGCGCGCATCTCGCGATCACCGGCGGCCTCGCCATCGGCGATTCGCTGTTGCAGCAGGTGGTCGGCCACGGCATCGCCGCGAAACTCTCCGCGCGGCTCGGCGAGGGCGTGCTCAACGGCCTATTAACGGCGCGCGTCGGCCTCTCGGCCATGGCGGTCTGCCGGCCCATGCCGTTCAGCGCCGAAAAGCCGCCCGGCGTCGCCGATGTGGCGCCTTTCTTGTTCGGCGACCGCGGTAGTGGCTGACATTGCGGCGACGCGAGAATTTTCCCCTCTCGAGAAAACGACAAGCGGATGAAGATCACCACCTGGAACATCAATTCCGTGCGCCTGCGCATGCCGATCGTCGCGCAATTCTTGAAGGAGCACGCGCCGGACATCCTCTGCCTGCAGGAGACCAAGTGCCGCAACGCCGAATTCCCCTATTCGGATTTTCGCGCGCTCGGCTATGAGCATTTCGCCATCAACGGCCAGAAGGGCTATCACGGCGTCGCCATCGTCTCGAAACATCCACTCGAACTGTTGGAGACGCGCGACTTCTGCGAGAAAGGCGACGCGCGCCATGTCTCGGTCGGCTTCGCCAATGGCGGGATGCCGCTCCGAGTGCATAATTTCTACGTGCCGGCCGGCGGCGACGAGCCCAATCGCGAGATCAATCCGAAATTCGCCCATAAGCTCGATTTTCTGGACGAGATGGCCGAATGGATCGTGCGTGATCGCGTGACCGACGGCCGCGTCGTGCTGGTCGGCGATCTCAATATCGCGCCGCTGGAGCAGGATGTGTGGAGCCACAAGGCGCTGCTCCAAGTGGTGAGCCACACGCCCATAGAGGTGGAGAAGCTCGCCCGCGTGGTCGAGGCCGGACGCTGGATCGACGCCATGCGCCGTTTCGTGCCGAAGGAGGAGAAGCTCTATACGTGGTGGAGCTATCGCGCCTCGGATTGGGAGAAATCGGATCGCGGCCGCCGGCTCGATCACATTTGGGCGAGCGAGGCGCTCTCCGAGTCGCTCGAGCAGATGAGCGTGCTGCGCGAGGCGCGCAATTGGACGCGGCCGTCCGATCACGTACCGGTGACGATCTCTCTTTCGATCTGACGCGAGCGCTCGGTCGACGACCATTGTTCAGGCGCCGACTCGATTTCAGGCCCCGACTTGATTTCAAGCGCCGACTTGCGCCCTGAGCTCCGAGAGTGAAGCGAAGCGCCGCACGCGTCCATCGCCGCGAATCTCGACCGAGCCGTCGGAGAACATCACATAGAGCGCGCCGCCGTTCTCATAGCGATCGACCTCGACCGGCGCGTAATCGACCGGCGTTTCCTCGACCGGCGCTTCCTCGACATAGCGCTTCGGCGCATAGGCCTCGAAGCCCGGCGGCGGCGCCATGGCTGTCGGCGGGGCCATCGGCGGCGGAGCGGGAGAAGGAGCCGGCGCGGGATGCGCCGGCGCCTCTGCGGCGGCCGGAGCGACGCGCGGGGCGAGCGCAAGCAGCGCATGGTCGAGGCGTGACAGAGCGGCGGCGATCGCCAGCGTCACCACGCCGCCGGACAGCGCCACGGCGCCGGAAATGAACAGGCTCCAGCCACGCTCGATCTGGATCTTGTCCCAGCCCTCGAACATGGCCGCGAAGCCCCAGGTCACGAGCGCCGCGCCGAGCCCGAAGACGCCCCAACGCGTCAGACGAAAATACCAGACGCCCCGCATGTTCCGCCTCTTCGCTCTCGCACGGCGACCGAGATCACGCCGGATTCGCGTCGCCCGCCATCTGTTAGCACGCCTGCGCGCGCGCCGCTGCGACGGTTTTCGACGCGCATTCGGCGCGAGAATTCCGGCGCGATTGTGGTCGCGCCCCGACCGACGCGCAACGGCGCTTCCACATAATATTCAATCCCCTAGAAAACAATATATATGCGTCGTAACGCCACATGGAATTCAGCGGAGCCAATGCAGACATCAAAAGAAGAGACGAATGTCTCTGGCAGGAAACTCGGCAACGATCCGCCTAGATCAGGGGAGTCGAAACCATGGATACGCGCTCGAAGAGGCGTAGTTTATTTACACTTACCTTTCTCTTCGCCTTGGCGATGGGAGGCTCTGCTTTGGCGCCGAGCTCTGCCCTGGCGCATGGCGGGGTGAAGTTGGAGCAGGACGAATGTGTGACGGCGGTGGGACCGGTCAAGGTTCACTTCATCGGCTACCAGCGTAAAGGCGAGCCGGAAGAATTCTGCGACGACATCGTCCGCACCGGCCCCACCGTGATCGCGCTCACCGCATTGGAATTGGGTCGCCTCCCCGATTCCTACATGGCGCAAAACATGGCCCAGAATCAGGCGCCCGCGAGCCCGGCCGTGGATTTGCGCGACATCGCCATCGGCGTGCGCATCGTCAAGGATGTCGGCGAGGAGAAAGAAAAGGCCGATATCGGCGCGGCGACCGAGTTCTACGCCCCGCCGAAAATCCACCGCAACGCCACCATGACCTTCGAGCACGACTTCAAGGAGGCGGGCAATTATGTGGCCATCATCACCGTCGCCGATCGCGACGGCCACGAGTGGAGCTCCCGCTTTCCCTTCCGAGTGGGCGTCTTCAGCATCTGGAACACGATCGAATATATTCTCTATGGGATCGGCTTCCTCGCGCTGAGCGCCGGCCTCTGGCTCATCGCCTGGCGGCGTCCGCCGGCGGAGTCCGCCACGGACGGCGCCCTCCATCAGGCGGAATGAAGTGACCTTCGAGCCCGCCCGATCTCTTCGGGCGGGTTTTTCGCGCGCCAGCGGGCTTGTCGTCCGAGCTTTGCATGAAACTTGTTAGACTGCGGTCGTGCGAAGTTGCTTGGAGCCCTGCCGGGTTCTAGGTAGAGGCGAGCGGAGCATGCTGCGCTCGCGAACCCCAGTCAGGAGCATGGATTATGAGCTTCACCCTACCCGAACTTCCCTACGCCTATGATGCGCTGCAGCCCTATTTGTCCAAGGAATCCTTCGAGTATCATCACGACAAGCATCATGCGACCTATGTCACCAACGCCAATAATCTGATCAAGGGCACGGAGTTCGAGGGCAAGCCGATCGAGGAGATCATCGTCGCCTCCTTCGGCAAGAACGCGCCGATCTTCAACAATGTCGCCCAGATCTACAACCACTCCGAATATTGGAAGTGGCTGAAGCCCAATGGCGGCGGCGCGATCCCCGGCAAGGTCGAGAAGGCGATCGTCGACTCCTTCGGCTCGGTCGACAAGTTCAAGGAAGAGTTCCAGACCCAGGGCCTCGGCCAGTTCGGCTCGGGCTGGGTGTGGCTCGAGATCAAGGACGGCAAGCTCGCCGTGCGCAAGACGCCGAACGCCGAGAACCCGCTCGTCCATGGCGCCAAGCCGCTGCTCGTCGCCGATGTGTGGGAGCACGCCTATTACATCGACTACCGCAACCGCCGCGCCGACTTCCTCAAGGCCTTTCTCGAGCACCTCGTGAACTGGGAATATGTCGAGGAGCTCTACGAGGCGGCGACGAAGTAAGCTGCGAAGAGAAGCGTTTTCATACGGCGGCGGCGCGCAGCGTCGCCGCCGTCAAACTTCTCAGCGCTCGGGACCACGACGCGTCGCTTTCATCTCCCACGTGATCCGATCGCCTCCTGGTCGACGATCGGTTGCCCGCCGATGGCGACGGTGAAACGCGGCAATTCGTTCTAAGCCGCGGTCTTCGGGTGACAACCCCGCACGCGATAGCCGAGACCGGTGCTCATGATGGCGCCTCCCATGAAGCCGACGAAACGCGGCTGAACCTCGGAGAGACCGATCGATCCAGCGTCGAGCATGCCCTTTATGATCGTCGCGGCCGCCTCCGCCGCGAGGGCGGAGTCGAGCTGCGCCTCCCGGACCGAGAGCTTCTTGCCGTCTCGCAGCTCCAGAGGCGCGCCGACAACGACACCCACCTTGATTTCCAATCTCGGCATGAAAGTAACACCATAGCCAAAGATGATGGCGACGCAGCTCGTAACTTGCCAATTGGAAACGCTCGGGTCGGGCTTGAAGTCGAAGACATCCGGATTGATAAAAAACGGTATGCCGCCTTTCACGCCCGAGGTTCGTGGAATGCTCGCATCCGTCGCAAGACTTGTAAGCTCTGGTTGATATCGTTGGCGAGATATCGTCCAAAATGTCCAGAACTCCTTGAGCGCTTCCGCTAGATAAACCGTAACTCTCCGGTTTCGCGCACGCTGCGCCTCATCGCGCGGAAACGCGACGATGGGCTCGGTCGCGCCGACGCCGATCGAGCGTAGGACGACCTCGCCCACCTGCGGCGCGAAGCAATTGGGCGACTTTTTTTGAATGGCGGAAAGGACGGCTTCTCTCACCTTGTCAGCGCGCTCGACGCTGATTTTGTGCTCGAATGCTGGACCTCGGGCGATGTCACGGTCCGCATGTCCGGTGATCAGCGCGCCGATGATCCGGCAACGTCCCGGGCGATAGCTGGCGATGATCCCATCGCCGATCGCATCGACCTTATTTCCTTCATTCGCCGGAAGCTCGGCGACTTCGGTCTTGTAGCGCGTAAACCCGCCGATGGTGACGGAGGGCAAGGAGCTGTGCTTGGGTAGCTCCCGAAACATCTTTTCAGATTCAAATGGAGATGGATATCTCGGCCATTTCATCTCGAAAATACCTTCATGTAAGAATAATAAGTTCTTTTCTAAAAAATTCGAACGGGCGTCTCGCCCAATGATCGCCGATTTAGAGTCAGCATGGTCCTATTCGGCAAATCCGACAAGGTCTGCGCCCATAACGCGCCACGCGCTTCGACGGATTTCAAAGCATCGACAGCACGACGCTCGGCTCCTCGGCCGGACACATCGTCCACCGCCCATCGATGCATGAAATTGCGAGGATCGCGCTCGATGGCGAGATCACGAAGGTCGAAGCCCCGGCGCCCGAAAGCGACAAGGGCGCAGACTCCTCGTCAGCTCAAGCTCGCGCAGAAGCGCTGGATCTTCGAGCAGGCGTCCTCGAGCAGCTCCGTCGAGGCGGCGTAGGAGACGCGGAAATTCGGTCCCGTGCCGAAGGCCGAGCCCTGCACCACGGCCACCCCCTCCGCCTCCAGCAGCGAGGTGACGAAATCGACATCGTTCCCGATCACCTTGCCCTCCGGCGTCTTGCGGCCGATCGCCTCCTTGCAGGAGGGGAAGACATAGAAGGCGCCTTCGGGCGAGGGGCATTGCAGATATTTCGCCTGGCCGAGCATGGAGACGACGAGATCGCGCCGCTCCTGAAACGCCTTGCGGAAGACGGCGAGGTGATCCTGCGGACCTTCCAGCGCCGCAACCGCCGCCCATTGCGCGATAGAGCAGGCGCCCGAGGTCTGCTGGCCCTGCAGCATGTCCATGGCCTTGATGAGCGGCGCCGGGCCGGCGGCGAAGCCGATGCGCCAGCCGGTCATCGCATAGGCCTTGGAGACGCCGTTCATCGTCAGCGTGCGGTCGAAGAGGCCGGGCTCCACCTGCGCGATGGTGGCGAATTTGAAATCGCCATAGACGAGATGCTCGTAGATGTCGTCGGTGAGAATATGCACCTGCGGATGGCGCAGCAGCACTTCGGCGACCTGCTTCAATTCATCGTGGCTATAGGCGGCGCCGGAGGGGTTGGACGGCGAGTTCAGCACCAGCCATTTGGTGCGCGGCGTGATGGCGCGCTCGAGGTCGGCCGCCTGCAGCTTGAAGCCATGCTCCATCGTCGTATCGACGAAGACGGTGGTTCCGCCGCAGATGGCGACCATCTCGGGATAGCTCACCCAATAGGGCGCCGGCACGATCACCTCGTCGCCCGGATTGATCGTCGCCAGAAAAGCGTTGAAGAGAATGTGCTTGCCGCCGCTGGCGACGATGACGTCCGAGGCCTTGTAGTCGAGGCCGTTCTCGCGCTTGAACTTCTTCGCCACGGCCTCGCGCAGCTGCGGAATGCCGAGCACCGGCGGATAGCGCGTCTCGCCGCGGCGGATCGCCTCGACGGCCGCGTCGCAAATATGCGTCGGCGTATCGAAGTCCGGCTCGCCGACCGAGAGCGAGATGACCTCCCTGCCCTGCGCTTTGAGGTCACGCGCCTTCTGCGTCACGGCGATCGTGGCGGAAGGTTTCACACGTGACAAAGCGTCGGCGATGAAGGCCATTTGGAGAGCTCCTCTGGGATGTGTGCGGTGCACAATCGCATCTCGAAGATAGACGCCGGCGTCCTGCGGAGCAATCGAAAATCGCCCCCTCCCCCGCGTCGAAACGAAGCGATTAACCTCTCGCCCCTAGACTTGCGCCCCTAGACTTGCGCTCTCGACCTCGCCGATGCCCCGAGGAGAGGCGGGAAAGAGGAGAGGCGCGGAAAATGTGGGAGAAGCTGCGCAGCGGCGCCTGGCTCGACGAAGAGCGTCTGCGCGTCTATCCGGCGATGCTGCTGCTGCTGGCGGCGGGCTGCGTCGCGGCCGTGCTGATGACGGCGAAGGGCCGTTTCGACGCCAATGGCCATCCGCTGGGCACAGATTTCAGCCAGGTGTGGGTGGCGGGCCTCGAGACCTTGCGCGGCCATCCGGAAACGCCTTTCGATCTCGAGCGCCACATCACCGAGCAGCGCGCCGAATTCGGCGCCGACAGCGACGTCTATGGCTGGCATTATCCGCCCTTCTTTCTCGCGCCGGCGGCGGCGCTCGCGCATCTGCCCTATCTCGAGGCGCTCGCAGTCTGGCAGATGGTGACGCTCGCGCTCTATCTCGCCGCCGTCCTCGCGCTCATGCGCGGAAGCGTGGCTCCACCCTGGCGCGTCGCGGTCACGGCGCTCGCCTTTCCTGCGGCGCTCGTCAATCTCGGCCATGGGCAGAATGGGTTTTTGACCGCCGCTCTGCTCGGCTTCGGCTTTCTCGCGCTGCGGCGCCGGCCGGCGCTCGCCGGAGCCTGCTTCGCGCTGCTCGCCTATAAGCCGCAATTCGCTCTGGCGCTGCCGGTCGCGCTCATCGCCGGCGGCCATTGGCGCGCGCTCGCTGCGGCCGCGGCGTCGCTGCTCGTCATGACGCTCGCCAGCGTCTTCGTCTTCGGCCCGGAGAGCTGGATCGCTTTCCTGCGGAGCCTCGACGTCACCCGCGATCTCGTCGTCGAGCGCGGCGCGGCCGGGTTTCCGAAAATCCAGAGCGTCTTCGCCGCGGCCCGCCTGCTCGGCGCCGACATAGCGACGGCCTATGCCGCGCAGACACTGGTCACGACGGCGACAGTCGCCGGCCTCGTCTGGCTGTGGCGCAGCGGCGCCGATTATCGCGCCAAGGCCGCCGGCGCGATCGTCGCGACATTCCTCACGACGCCCTATTGTCTCGACTACGATATGACGGCGCTGGCGCCGGCTTTCGCTCTGCTCGTCTCGCAAGGGCTGGAGCGAGGCTTCGGCCCCTATATGAAAACAGCTCTCGCCGCGGCCTTCGTCATCCCGCTCGCGGCGCGGCCCATCGCCACGGCGCTGTCGCTCCCCTCGGGCGCGGTCACGATCGCGGCATTGTTCGCGATAATTCTCTCAAATGCGCGCGACGCATATTTTCGCCATGCGGACGCCGCTGCGTCGCTGCGATCAGCGCCCTGAAAGACCATAAAAAATTCACCTCGCGAAAAAATTCGGCGCCGGCCGCTCGAGAGATGAAACTTTTCGGGTTGCGCCGCCGTTTATTCTTCGCTGAGCGGATGATCCTTCGCAGGATCGCTCGCGACGCGTCGGACGTTCGGGGGAGCGTCCCGGAGAGGGTGCGTCATGTCGTTGGTGGACAAGTTCGAAGATCGCATGGAGCCGGCTTTTACGCGCAGCTTCGATCCGGAGTCGGCGCGGCGTCAGTTCAGGGTTTCTCTTTTCCTCGTCGCCGCAATGGCGCTCGCGGCCTTCATCCTGGGCTTCGCATTGCCGCTCAACGCGCCGCGCACATCGCCGCCGGCGCCCGCCATCTCCTCCGATGCGGGCGACCTGTTCATCGGCCGTCTCATCTCCGTCGATTGATCTCGGCGTCGATCGATCGGTCGCCACGGAGCCGCGTTCGCACGCGGCTCCGCCGAGAGCTGGGCGTTACTGCTTCTTGGCGTCCGCCGGCTCTTCGTGATGATGGTGATGCTCATGGCCGCCGTGATCGTGATCGGCGTGCTTGGCCTCGCCGCCCGCGGCATGAGCCTTCTCCCAGCGCTCCAACGCTTCCGCATCATGCGCATGCTTGGCGTCGGGCGCATCGACGGCCGCGTCGACGGTCACTTCGCCCGCCTTCTCGAAGACGAGAACGAGCTCAATTCCCCAGCCGACGGGATTGATCTTCTTGACCTCGGCCAGCACGACATGCGGGCCCTCGGGGGAGAGCGTCGTCGTCTTGTCGGCCGCGATGGCGATGCCGCCCTCGGCGAGGGCGTGGTTGGCGTCTGCGTGCAAGGTCGTCTTGCCGATATTCGGCGATTTGACTGCGATCAGTCTGTCGGCGCCGCCCTTATTATGGATGAAGGCGTAGAAATAGGCCGTGGTCTCGCCGTCCTTGGGCGCGCGCACCCAGGGATGCTCGATCGTCAGCTTGCCGAGCTCATATTCGTGAGCCTGCGCCGAGCGCATCGGAGTCAACGCGTCGAACGCTGCGCCGCCCAATAGAGCGCCACCCGCCGCCAACAGATCACGCCGCTTGATCATCATGTGCGTTCTCCCTTACTTGCCCGACGTAGCCCGTCGGTCCGTTGCATTCGTCGCTCGATTGTCAGCGAGGCTCTTCGAGCCTCGTTCCGCCGCATCGCGACCATGCGACGAATTGCGCGCCACTCCTTTCGCCGCTCAGTGCTGATGCGGCGAGACATAGACGATCGGCTCTTTCGCGGTCAGCGCGATCTGCGCCTTCAGCAGCGCGACATTGCCGTCATCCGTCCCGAAATGGCGGAAGCGGGCTCGGACATAGCCGGAGCGATCGATCAGAAAATGACCTTCCGGAATCTCGTTGATCACAGGCTCGTCGAGATAATGATTGATGAGAGAATAGGTGAGCTCCGTGGCGTCGGGATGACTCGGCGTCAGCGCATTCGGATCGGCCGGGCATTCGCCGAAATAATCGGTGACGTGATGGGCGCCCGTCGCCTTCACCGTCTCCGCGGCGGCTTTCAGGCTCGCGACGCGATCGGCGAAATCGGCGTCCTCCGGCCTGCAACGCGCGAAGGAGACGAGCGTCGGCACGCCGCGCAGCTTCTCTATGTCGTCGATCTCCCCCTTGGGATCGTCGAGCGCGAAATTGGGAGCGACCAGCCAGGGAATGACGCCCTTGGGGCTCAGGAAGCGCGACTGGTTCGAGTTCGACAGAACGGTGAGAAAATTGATGAGGTCCCAGCGCTCGTCCTCGGTGACCGTGTCGCCGAAGGCCGGCATGACGCCGCTCTGTCCGCCATAGGTCAGCCAATGGAAAATATCGCCGAGCGTATGCGTCGCGACATGCGGCGCGGTGAGATCGGCCGGCGGCACTTTGAGACCCTTGGCCATCGGCCCATTGCCCTCGCCGGTCACGCCGTGACAGGGGATGCAATTGGCTTGGAAGGCCTCGAAGCCGCGCTTCACCGAGGCGGCCGTGTAAGCGATGGGCGGATCGGTATAGGTCTCTGGATAGGCCTGGACGGACAAGGAGACCGTGCCGCAGACAGCGGCCGCCAGCGCCAGAGCGGAGGTCGAATATTTCCGCCATTGGAGCAGTTGCGGCGCCGGCGGCAAACCCGCTGCGGCGACGATCGCGGGCGCGAACCAGGCCGCTGCGGCGGCGAGCGCGAGAACCGCACCGGCGACGCCCCATTGCCAGGTGGGATCGATCCAGGGAATGACCTTGAGACCCCAGGTGCCGGCGTAAGTGACGCGGAAGGGCAGCGGCCAATAGACATTGGTCTCATGCGCCGCCGGGGTGATGGTCGCGATCCATCCGGCGATGAACAAGAGGCCGAGCGCGCAAGCCCCCTCGAAGCCGCCGATCTTGCCGTACCAGGCGAAATCGAAATTCTTCTTCGACTCGGCGAGCGTCAGATAGCTCGCGAGCGAGAGCGCGAGCAGCAGAGCCGCGCAGAGCAGCGCCAGCTTGACAGAAAGCAGTCGCCCGTAAGGCGTCGCCAGAAGAAAGCCGAAGCTGCCGACCGTCTCCCAGGCGAGGATGAGGCCGCTGATCAGCACGATGACCATGGCCGCTTTGGCGACGAGCGACCAGCGCTCGGCGAGGCGCCGAGCGACCTCCGGCGGCTTGCCGCGGCCGGTGAACATCCAATAGACGAGGCCGAGCAGACCGCCGATCCAGGTGAGGCCCGCCAGAGTGTGGAATGGGAAGCTCAGCTGCGTGTAGATCGGCAGGCTGTCGTCCACCGCATGGCCGGTGACCGAGACGACCGCGAGCACGGCGAGGCCGAGCCCCAGCGTTACGCGATCGAGCCAGACATTCGCCACACGCAGCCGCACGAGCGTCGCCGCGGCGAATATGGCCGCGAGAATCTGCGTCGCCACCCAGGCCTTGCCGATCACCGTGCCGGCGATGAATTGGGTCAGCGACGGCCAGTCGAGCGGCCGCTCGGCGGGGATGATGTTGCGCGCCGAGGCCACGATCAGGCCGAAGCCGAACAGCAGGCGCAGGACCGCCGCCGCTGCGACCGGCTTTTTGAAACGCGCGCCGTCCTCCTCTATGAGGCGGGGCAGCAGCAATAGACCGACGGCGAGAGCGGACAGAACGCTCTCTACGAAGCGAAGCGTCGCCAATTCCATGGATTTCGACTTCCGTTACGCTCGCGAACGCGGCGCGGCGCCCCGCCGATCGGCGCCGCCCGCTTTCAAGGATGTTCGTGAGCCAGAGTTAGTGAGCGTCGACCGTGAACTCGTATTTCCCCTCGACTATGTGGCCGTCCGAGGAGAGAACGCGATATTTCACGACATATTTGCCCGTCGCGAGCTCGGGCGCGTCGAGTGTCAGCTCGCGCGGCTTGTCGGGAGCGCCCTTCGCGCCTTCGACGACCACCTTGCCGCTCGCATCGAGGATCGAGATCGTCGAATAGGCGGCCTCCACGCCGCCGCCGAAGCGCAGCTTCACGAGCTTGGGCGAGGCGGCGACATGGTCCTTGGCCGACGGAGAAGCGTCGACCAGGAAGGAATGGGCCGACGCCGCGCCCGCGCTCATGCATAGAAACGCCGCCACGAGGCCGGCTCCGAACTTCACCCTCATCGTCGCTCCTCCCATATTATTCGTTTATTCGCATCATGATCTGGGCGGTCGGCCGCGCCTGTTCAAGAAGACTTCACCGCGTCCACAGCATCCACGGTCTTCGCCTTTGGTCGGCTGTGGCGCCAATAAACGCCGACCATCAGCGCGATCAGCACGGCGCCGAGAACTTGCGGCACATAGGACCACAGCGTCTGTCCGACCATGAATTTGAACTGCTGGGTCTCTTTCTGGCCATTGGGACGCGTGAGCGTGACATAGCCGATGAAATGACCCTTGTCGGTGAATTTATGCTCGAAATTGAACGTGCCGGTCTTGTAGAGCTTGGGCGGCAGATGAATGATGGTCATCGGATCGAGATCGGCGTCGGCCGAGATCGGCACCAGCGGATCGCGAATGATGCGCAGCTCGATCGGCAGATCGCGAAAATCCGGATTGGCGATGTCGAAAGTGAAGATGATCCGGCCGACGATCGGAATATGCTCGCAATATTGGTCGCGCGCGCCTTCGGCTTCATAGGCCGTGATGTGGATCATGTCATAGCCGAACATGACCATGCACATATTGTCCATGACCATTGCTTCCGGACCATCGCCCCCGGCGCGAGCCGGAGTCGCGGAAAAGGATGCGAAGAACAGCGCGAGCGCCAATAGACAGAAGTTCACAGATCGAACGATCATCGCTTTCCTTCCTCCCGACCACGCGCGCCTCACGGCCGCCGCGTCGCCTTTTTTTGTTTCGGGCCGCGAGGAGCGAAGATGATCTCGCCCCCGCCTATCCCGATTTTTATTAGTGCAAAAAGGAACCGATTTGAAATCGCTATTTCGTCGGCGACGCCGCGGAGACGCTCGCTCCGGTGAGATCGCCTCGGCGTGAGACTCTATGCAGAAACTCTAAGCGTCTTTCGGCGCGGACGCGACAATTTCTCCTGCGTCGAAACGCCGCATTCTATCGCATCACGATATAATCGCCGAGTTCGGGCTCTCGGCGCCGAAGACTCGTAATCGCAAGGCCGCCAGAGGCGCGATCACAAAAAGAAACCGGCCGGGCGCGAGGCCCGGCCGGCGAATGTTTCAGCCTCTATCCGAGGTTCGATCAGAGCATGGGTTCGATCAGGGCATGTCGCCGGCGACGAACTTCGGAATGACCGGGCCGCCGATCTCGGTGGCGTAGCGCTTGCCCGACGGGCCGAAGAACATCAGCAGACCGCCGATCTGGCTGTCCGTGTCATAGGCCAGATCCGAGAGACGCTCGATATCCCAGCGCGCGTCCTGAATCTTCACCTCGATCGTCTTCGTCTCGCCCGGCGCGATCGGCGTCGGATCCGTCGACAGACCGCGGTCGGCCAGCAAATAGTCCGGGAACTCGGGCTTCGTCGTGAACACGTCGGGGTTCAGGAAGCGAAGGCCGGCAGCCGTATATTCGCCGAGCTTCAGCGGCTCGTCCGTCTTGTTGGTGATCTTGACCTGGATCGTCAGCTCGCGGCCCGGGACCTTGTAGACGCCGCCCTTGAGGTCGGCGAGAACAACCTTGGTGCCCACGCCAGCCGTGCCTTCCTCGACGATCGGCGTCAGCGGCTTCTGCAAGCCGGCCTGAAGCGGGATCGTGCGCGGGAAGGTGCTGTTCGTCACGGCGTAGCCGATGATCGTCGCCAGGATCGTCACAGCGAGAACGATAGCGCCGACGCGGCGGTCGTCGTCACCGATCTGCTCCTCGTCCTTGCCTTCGCTGATGCGCAGGTAGGAAGCGATGATGCCCTTCTTGAAGAACCAGTAGAGGATCCAGGCGGCGCCAGCGATCATCCACGGGAAGTGCCAAGCGTAGATGCGGTCGATGCCGTAGGTCTCGAGGTCCACGGTCGTGCCGTCCAGCAGCGTGACAGGGTCGCGGAAGTCCGCCATGTCGCCCTTGATCTCGATCCACTGGCCGGGTCCGATGATCGGGCCGCCGCCTTCGACGTTGATCTGCGCATGAACGTGCCAACGGCCCGCGCGGCGCGCCTTCAGATCGATCTGGAACGCATAGTCCTTGCCGACCTCGAGCGAAACCGAGCGCGGAGCGAACTGCTCGCCGATGAACTGAGCCGTGCGAACCAGAACCGGACCCGGCTCGCCGGCGTTCAGGAACGACGACTTCGGGTTCGCGACGGCCTGCGGCCAAGCCGAGAACACGTGCACCTTGCCCGAAAGCACCATCGACTCGTTGACGTTCAGCGAGGTCTTCGACCACTTCACGTCATACCAGTTCAGCGTGCGCATGCGCAGGAACGCCTGCTGCGACTTCTCGCCATGCGCCGACGCCGGAGCGACGGAGCCCATTGTCGCAGCGACCGCAGCCGCCATGCCCAGGCCGAAGAGCCGAGCGACCCGTCCGGTCGCCAGCACGGCCATTCTCTCCAACAGTTTCATGGAACAACCTCCCAAGTTTCTCTTCGCGGACCGGCCCTGCGGGCCGGTCGTCCGCTGTCGTCCTTGTCGGGAGCGGCTCGGTCCCGGACTCTCTTGCAGGAGCCCTTCGCAGCCGCCCCTCCTCGCGTGAGGGATCTCGTGATCCACGACCTTGCGGTCGATCAGATCTTGCTGATCACCTTCGTGGTGGAGTACCACTTGCCGACGAACCACCACAGGAAGTACACGAGCATCGACACGAAGCCCGAGAAGAACGCGGCCACCGGCACGACGTCCTTACCGAAGGTGCGCAGCGTGCCGCGCTCGACCATGCGGATGTATTCCGGCATCGAGGTGCGGACGAAGTGGAGGCCGATCAGATCGGCCAGAGACATCAGCTGACCATGCTGCTCGGTCGCCTGGTGGAAGGCGGCGATCGCCGGCCAGTTGTTCGGGTAGAACAGCAGGCCCCAGCCCAGAGCGCCGACAACGGCCGTGATCACATAGCTGCCAGACAGCAGCAGGATGATGTCCAGCCACAGAGCCGGAACGATCAGAGCCGACGGGAACACCAGGCTGATCGGGAAGTAGGTCCAGCCCCAGAAGTTCACATAGCGGTTGATCCACTCGCCGATCAGAAGGCCCAGAACCGCGAAGGTCGCGCCGAACGGGAGCTTGAAGTTCTCCCACAGGAACGCCTGCGACGCAGCCGCGAAGGTCACGCCCAGGATCGGGATGACCGTCGGCCACATACGACGGTCTTTCCAGTCGACCCAGAAGTCCCAGTCGCCCGCCGTCAGCATGAAGTGAATGTGATAGCCGCCCAGCACTGCCAGAAACAGCAGCGTCAGAATCAGCCAATCGGACGTCTTGACGCATCCCGCCGCTTCCGCGACGGAATGGAAAGGCCCGATAGCCCCCCCGCTCTTCGATGTAGACATCACTCTTCTCCTTGGTGTCTGTCCGCCCGACGTCTTTGCGCCGGCGTCTCGAGACCTGTCTCCGGCTCTCTCGCGCCGGATTGTCCTTTGAAATACGCCTCTCTCCGGCGGGCTCTTTTCCACTCCTCGCCGAAACCCCGTCCGAACCGCCGGCGTGCGGCTGTCCGGACGAAGCCTTCGTCCCGGGAGCATTCGGAAAATTCAGTCGCCAGAGGCGGCCGTCCGCGTCGAGACGCGGGCGGCCAGAGCTCAGGCCGCTATCAGCCGATCAGCGCCTCGACGCCGTCCTTGCCCAGCAGGCGCTTCACATTGCCCAGGATCTGCAGGACCACGCCGAACACGCCCAGCGCCATCCAGCCGAAGAACACGAAGCCCCAATGCAGCGGAGCGACGAACAGCTCTTCCATGAACCAGAAGGTGTGGCCCCACTCGTTCAGGCCGACATTCGGGATGATCATGAACGGGCCGATGGCCACGATCAGGAACGCCAGCGAATAGCCGTGAGCGAAGTAAGGGATGCGGGTCTTGGCGTAGAAGAACGAGCCCACGCCCATGATCGAGTAGATCGGATAGCTCAGATAGAACTCGATGATGTGCGACGGCGTGAAGTCCGTGTCGCGAATCACCGTCATGTGCCAAGTGCCGTCCTGCTCCGTGAAGAAGCTCGCGCCCCAGTAGATCGCGACCGCGTAAACGGTCAGCCACTGCAGCAGCACGACGTGACGACGAAGCTCCTCACGCGGAGTCACCGCGTCGACATTGCGGTCGCGGGTCTTCCACAGATAGCCGGCGAGGCCGAGACCGGCGACGAGCTCCAGCGGAATTTCCGTCCACAGCATCGTCAGCCAATACGTCTGGAACTCCGGAGCGAACGAGTCGAGACCCGCGCGCCAGCCGAAGATCTGCTCGTAGATACGGATGAACAGGTAGAAAATGTTGAGGACGGCGATGCCGATCCACATGGTCTTCAGGTCCACGATGGCATCTGAGCCGGCGGCTGCGCCGGCCGATGTCTCTGTCGTAACGCTCATCTCAATTCCTCCTAAGTGCTCCCAGGGATTCTCGAAGCGATTTCGCCGCGTCCCGCCTCCCTGCTCGGCACGCGCCTTCGTCTCCGCGGTTGATTGTCAAAGCAGGCGCTTCCTCGCATCGGACGAAGCGCTGTCCCGACCTCCCGTTCTCACCCCCGCGCCAATCCTTTCGAAAGGACCGACCGAAGGCTTTCTTCTTGTTTGCTCGGAGACGAATTCTTTCGAAATCGCCGCGCGAAACGAAAACCCCGGACGTCCGACGCCTCCCAGCGACCAAAACATCCGAAACGCCCCCGTTCGGCGAGCCGCAACCATTTCCGTTCCGCCTCGTAATGACAATATCCAATGGGGTGGGTCAAAATAATCTATAGAGTAGTATCTTGCACTCCAATGGGTGGTTTATGCGGCGCCGCAATTTCGGGCGGTCCCACCCACGCCGCCGGGCGCCGCCGCCGCGGGATGTCAGCTGAATTTGGCTTTATTCAAAGCGATGTGACGAGAGCTTCGCCTATCGATTCGGCGCCATCCCCTAGAATTGGCCTCCCCGCTCAGGCTGTGACAGAATGACTTCAGCCGCAGCGCGGCGCCGCTCAGCGGGTAGCGCTTCCCGTCGCCGCAACGGTCGTCTCGAGCGCATTGCGCAGATCCGCCGCGCCCTTGTCGCGCGCCGAGAGCGGCGGCAATCCGAAACGCGTCTCGATCGTCGCCACAATCGACGCCGTGTCATAGATCGTGCGGTCGACGAATCCCTTTTTCGCGAAGGGCGACAGAATCAGCGTCGGCACACGCGTTCCGGGGCCGAAGCGGTCGATCGGCGGCGGCGCCACATGATCCCAGGCGCCGCCGTTCTCATCGGCGGTGACGATGATCAGCATGTCCTTCCAATTGGGACTGCGCCGCAGCCGCGCGACGACATCCGCGAGATGCGCGTCCCCGGTCTTCAGATCGGCGTAGTTGGGATGCTCGTTGAATTTGCCGACCGGCTTATAGAAGGACACGGCGGGCAGCGTCCCCGCCTCCGCGGCCGCGAAGAAATCGTCGGCGTCCTTCAGATGCAGCTCCCGCGCCTGTGTGCCGGCGGCGAAATTCGCGAAATAGAGGAAGGGCTGGTGATGGGTCTGGAAAAACTCCGGCGCCTCGCGCTGGCGAATGCGCCCGGCGCGCATGTCGTTCCAGCCGCCGGCGTACCAGGCCCATGACACGCCCTTGTCCGTGAGTCGGTCGCCGATCGTCGGCAGCGTCTGCGGCGGCAGGCCGAATCCCGCCGGCGTGGCCGCATCGAGCGGCGAGAGCGGCGTCGGCGGCTGCAGCGTGCTCACCGCAAAGCCGTCGCTCGTCACTGGTCCGGGCTTTCGATAATGCGGCGGGCCGCTATGAGCGCTCTTCGGCGTATCCGCGACGCGCGCGAGAAAGCCGGTCGTCTCGTCGACCTCGGCGATCAGCGACGCCGGCGCCGCGGGAAACACCGCCGTGCAGGCGCAGACGAGGAACATATGATTGATGAAGGAGCCGCCGAAGGCGCCGTGGAAGAAATGATCGGCGAGCGTGAACTCCTCGGCGAGACGCCATTGCGCGAGCGCGCGGCCGTCGTAATAGCCCATGACCAGCCCGCCCGCGCCGGAAACGGAGGCGAAACGGTCCATTTTTCCGCCGTTTATCTGCTCCTTCTCCTGGAAGAAGTCATGCGTCAAATCCGGCGTCTTCTCCGCATTGGGCAGGAAGGCGTCGATCGGGAAAGGCGCGTTGGGAAGAACCGACGGGAAGCGGCTGTCGACGCCCTTGTCGCCGCGAATGGGCAGCAGCTCGCCGAAAGGCGCGCCGTCGACGTCGACTTGGGCGAAACGATCGGCGCCTATGCCGAGCCCATCGGCGCCGGGATAAAGGCCGAAGACATTATCGAAGCTGCGGTTCTCCGTGTAGATCACCACGATATGGCCGATCGCGGCAAAAGGATTCGAAGCCTCCTGCGCGGCGGCAGAGCCGGCCAGGCCGAAGAGCAGCACCCGAGCGAATGTTTGGGCGAAAACTCGCGAGAGCGTCATGCGCGACTCCGTTTTGAAAATCGTCGTGTCGAAGGCTGGCAATACACTAGAAATACAATGGCGCAATTTCGTGACTTGACGAAAAAGCCTCCGCGCGTGGGCGCGGAGGCTCTGTCTATTGCTCGGGCGAAGCCGCTCAGTGGCCCTTCGCGCCGACCTCCAACTGCGGATGCGGAGTCGCATTGGTGCGCGCCGGCAGGATCGGATAGTCGACGTGCGGCTGCTCGCCGGTCAGCGCTCCCAGGAAGGCGACGATCGCGGTCGTCTCGTCTGGCGCGAGCTCGAAGCCGAGCTGCGTTTTCGCCATGAGCGAGACCGCCTCCTCGAGCGTCCACACTTGGCCGGTGTGGAAGTAGGGCGCGCGCAGCGCGACATTGCGCAGCGGCGCGACGCGGAAGGAAAAGACGTCCGCCGGGCTCTTGGTGACGTTGAAACGACCCTTGTCGCCCTCGGGCAGAACGGCCGCCACGGGCTTCTCCACCGCGCCGAACTGCGTGTAATTGCCGCCGCCGACATTCACGCCGTCGTGGCAGCCGCTACACCCTTTGTCGATGAAAAGGCGCAGGCCCTTCTTCTGCGTCGCGTCGAGCGCCGCCTCGTCGCCGCCGAGGAATTTGTCCAGCCGCGCATTGGGCGTGACCAGCGTCGATTCGAAAGCTTCGATCGCTTTGGCGAAATTGTCGAAATTGGCGGCCTTGTTGTCGCCTGGGAAGGCCTTCTGGAAGGAAGCGACATAGCCCGGAATGCTGTTCAGCGTCGCCTCGACATTGGCGGGCGTGTTGTTCATCTCGACGCCGGCCTGCACGGGGCCCTTGGCCTGCGCCTTCAGATCCTCGGCGCGGCCGTCCCAGAACTGAGCGACGTTGAACACCGCATTGAGCACGGTCGGCGCGCGGCGCGGGCCTTTCTGCCAGCCATGGCCGACAGAGGTCGAGCCGGCGTCGACGCCGCCGAGGCTCAGATTATGGCACGAGTTGCAGCTGATGAGCTGGCTCGAGGAGATGCGCGGATCGAAGAACAGCTGCTTGCCGAGCTCGATCTTGGCGGGTGTGAGGTCGTTGTTCTTCACGGCCTTGGCGGCGGCCACCGGGGTGATCGGCTTGAAGACGGCGTTGGCGTCGCTCCGCAGATCGCCCGCGATCGCGGCGAACGGGAACAGCGCCATCACGCTCAGCGTGACGATGAATGCACGTGACATTTTCCGAGGGCTCCTCCGATTGGGAAACGAGCGTGCGCTGCGAAACAGCCTCGGCCCGAACCGCCGCCCGCCTACCACAAGCTGGGCTCTCGGGCAAAGGCAATAATGCAGGAAATTGCGAGAAATCATGTAATTGCAACTATAACTCTGCTATTTTCTCGATTATGTCGATTTGGCGACATCATCTCCGTCGCAGTTATTGTTCTCGTCCCCGAACGCGGAAAATATTTTTGCGCTGCACAGCTGCAGTTGCTGGCCAAGGCAAAGACAAAAGCCCGCTCCGAGCCATGAGAAGCCTTGCCGATTAGAAAAATTCCAGGCAGGATCATGACCGTCACGCCGATGAGAGAAGCGGGTCCATCCGACAGGGCGCGACGAGTCGGGGAGGAAGACATGGCCGTGCGCAAGCGCGCCGCGACACTGCTCGCGGCAATGCTCAGTCTTTCGGGGCTCGGTTTCGCGGGCGTCGGTTTCGCCGAGCCGCTGGGCCTGCCCCCGGTCCCGATCCCGCAGGACAATCCGCAGACCAGCGACAAGATCGCGCTCGGCAATCGTCTGTTCCATGATCTGCGCTTCTCTTCCGACGGCACGGTCGCCTGCGCGACCTGTCACAAGGACGACCACGCCTTCACAGACAGCCCGTTGCGCACCTCCGAGGGGATTCGCGCCTCCGATGGAATCGGCAAGAAGACCGGCACGCGCAATGCGCCGACGGTCATCAACGCCGCCTATTTCACGACGCTGTTCTGGGACGGACGCTCCGCCTCGCTCGAGGATCAGTCGCAGCATCCCTTCCTCAATCCCGTCGAGATGGGCCTGCCCTCGCATGAGCCGATCCTCGCCATAGCGCGCTCCGATCCCTTTTATGTCGAGCTTTTCAAAAAGGCCTTCGGCAAGAGCGGCGACGGCGTGACGATGGAGGAAGTGAAAAAGGCCATCGCCGCCTATGAGCGCACCATCGTCTCCGCCGATTCGCCCTTCGACCACTGGCGCTTCGGCCATGAGGAGAATGCGATATCGGAAGGCGCCAAGCGCGGCTTCGAGGTCTTCGTCGGCCAGGGCCGCTGCGTCTCCTGCCATGTGATCGAGCAGGATCAGGCGCTGTTCACCGATAATCGCTTTCACAATATCGGCGTCGGCATCAATCGGGCGCAGTTCGACGTGCCTCGTCTCTCCGCCGAGTTCCTGACCGCCAAATCCAAGGGCGCGGACGTCGACAAGGCCGTGCTCACCGACCCCAAGACGTCCGAGCTCGGCCGTTTCGCCGTCACCGACCAGTTCGACGTGATCGGGGCCTTCAAGACGCCGACCTTGCGCAATGTCGCAGTGACCGCGCCCTATATGCACGACGGCTCGCTCAAGACGCTGAAAGACGTCGTCAAGCACTATAATAATGGCGGCCGCAGCGAGGGCGATCCGGCCCAGGTGAACGACTATCTGTCCGGCGGCATTCGTCCGCTGAACCTCACCGAGCAGCAGATGGACGATCTCGTCGCCTTCATGGAGACGCTCACCACGCCGGCCTATTTCGGCGCCAAGACGAGATAAGCGCCAAGGCGAGATGAGTGCAAAGACGAGATGAGCTGAACGCCGCGGCGCGATCACGAAAAGGAGCCGAGTAGATGAGCGAATTCATCACCAGGCGCAGTGTGCTCGCCGGAGCCGGAGCCGGCGCCGGCGCGGCGCTGACCACTCTGCCGATCAGCATGGTCACGCTCGCCTTCGGCGGGACGCGCGAGGATTTCACCTTCACCTATATTTCCGACGCGCATATTCAGCAGATCAAAGGCGCGAGCTTCGTGCGCAATTGGGACCAGGGACTGAAGCGCGCCGTCGCCGAGGCCAATCTGGTGAAGCCGGAATCGGATTTCGTCATCTTCGGCGGCGATCTCGCTCAGCTCGGCAAACGCGAGGAGCTCGACCACGGCGCCGAGATTCTCTCCAAGCTGAAAGGCAGACTGCACGCCGTCATGGGCGAGCACGACTATTATCTCGATCTCGGCGATTATTGGAGCAAGCTCTACGGCCCGCATTATTACAGCTTCGACCATAAGGGCGTGCATTTCGTCGTGCTGAACTCGATTCTGACCAGCGAGCAATGGACCTTCCATCGCTGGCCGACGGCCGAGCAGCGCATGCTGGAGATGGCGGGGCTCGACAATCCCAATGGCTCGCCCTTCATGGTCGGCGACAAGCAGCGCAAATGGCTCGCCAATGATCTCGCCAAGCTGGACAAGAAGACGCCGCTCGTCGTCTTCTCCCATTCGCCGCTGCAGAAGATCTACAAGGGCTGGAACTTTTGGACCGACGACGCCGAGGAGGTGCAGGCGCTGCTCGCGCCCTTCGACAGCGTCAACGTCATCTACGGCCACGTCCATCAGATCCAATATAATCAGATCGGCAACATCAGCTTCAATTCGGTGATGGCGACCGCCTGGCCCTGGCCCTATCCGCAGAGCTATGCGCAGGCGGAGAGTCATCTGCCCGTGCTCACCATTCCGATGAACCGCGCCGATCCTTTCTTCGAGCGCGACGCCACCGGCTGGCAATTGATCGACATAGGCTCGGGCCGCGTCACCGCGCGCTATCAGCTCTGGGACAATGATCAGCGCACCGTCGCCTTCGATCACAAGGCCGGGCGTCCAGTCGATGTCGCCTATCAGGAGCCGACGCAGCGTCGTCTGCCGCAAACCCATTATTGATCGGAGTTCGCCATGCTTCGCTCGACACTGCTCCTCGCTCTCGGCCTCGCGGCCTTCGGCGCGACGGCGGCGCGCGCCGACGAATTCACCAAGACCGACGTCGAGCGCTATCAGAAGGAATTCGAGCTCGTGGCGGCCAAGGGTCGCGAATTATGGACGAGCGGCGCGGTCGGGACCAATGGCGTCGCCTGCGCGCAATGCCATCCCAACGCCGCCAACACCCATCCCGAAACCTATCCGAAGTTCCAGAAGCAGCTCGGCAAGGTGGCGCAGCTCTTCGAGATGGTGAATTGGTGCATTCGCAATCCGCTGCAGGGCGCAAATCTCGCGCCCGACGATCCGCGCATGACCGCGCTCGTCTCCTACATTACGTTCGAGCGCCGCGGCGTGAAGCTCACGCCCGGCCAGCATTGAGGAGGCTCGCCATGTCGAAACGCTTCGCTCTCGTCCTGCCCGCTCTGCTGATCGCCGGCGCCGCCTTCGCCGCGGCGAGCGACGAGCCGCGCGCGGATGCGGCCGGCCTCACGGGGGCGCCCGCCTCGAGCGAGGCCGTGGCCGCGCCAGCGCCCTGCGCCGGCTGCGCCGGTCACGACTGCGCCAAATGTCCGATGGCGCTCGCGGCGGCGGGGGAGAGCGCGACGGCGCAGCCGCCGGCCGCGCCGATCCGCTGCAGCGTCGACTGACGCGCTTCTATTCCGACGCCGTCGCCACGACGAAGGGAATGCCGAAAAAGCTCTCGTCGTCGGCGCCGGCGGCCTTGTGCAGCTCGAAGGCGTCCTTCCAATAGGCCGTCTCCGTGTCATCCGCGGGGCGGTGAGTGCATTTGGCGTCGGAATTGCCCGCCTGGAGCCACTTCCTGCTGTTGCGCACGAAGCGATCGAGCGCTTTTTGATCGGTCGGGCGAATGACGCATCTGGGGACGCCATCGACCAGGACGACTTGCGGCAGCATGTCCGATCTCCGACAAAGGGCCGAGTCCCCGTGAAAGGACCAAGACCCGTCTGATTGCTTGTCTCAGAATTAGATAGCAATCGACATGCCAATCGACGTGCCATGCCCCCGCCGGCTCAGCCCAGACCCGTTCGGCTCAACCAACGTAATCCTGCACGACATCGCCCAGAATGCGGTTCACATCGTCGATGGTGGAGAGGTCGTAGCGGCTGGTTTTCTCGCCCGTCGCCTCGTCGTCGCGCTCGAACTTCGGATGGCCGAAGCGGATCGTCGTTCCCTCGATCTCGAAGGGAATCGGCAGCGGCTCCTTCAGCGGACGCGAGACGAAGAGCAGGCCCATCGCCTTCTGCTCGACGGCGCTCGCCTTCAGCGCCAGCTCGACGCCGAACTTCGGGCCGATATCCTTCTTGATCGAATCGTCGAGAAAAGCGATCCAGCGGAAAAAGCTGTCGAAATTGCGCCGCGCGGCGGCGAGCACCTGTTCTTCCGCCTTGGCGAGGCTCGCGCTCGGATCGGTCATCTGTCTTGTCCCCGGTCTGCGGCGCCTTTCGCCGAAGAGGCCGAGAATTACGCGAATTTCGTGCCGTCAGCCCGCGCAGGACCGGCTCGCCTCATAGGCGCGGACATGCGTCGCGGCGAGCTCCAGCGCCGGCGCCTCGACGCCGACCCGCTGCGCCCGCGCCAGCATGTCGCCGAGAATATGCTCGCCCTCCGTGCGCCCTCCTCGCTCGATGTCACGCAGCATGGAGGATTTGAGCGGCGAGCCTCGCCGCGTCAGCTCCATGCGGAGCTGTGCGAATGTCCCCGTCTCCGGCGGATGACCCTCGGCGCGCGCGACACTCTGGCATTCGGCGAGCAGCCGTAGGATCGATGACTCGCCGGAGGGGGTCGCCAACACGGTCCCTATGCTCGCGCGCATCAGCGAAGTCGTTCCCGCCAACGTCGCCAGAAACACGAATTTGTCCCAGAGCTCCTGCCCTATGTCGTCGGAAAGCCGCACATCCACGACCGTCTTCGCGAAAAAAGCGCGCAGCGCCTTGAGCCGCGCGTCCGTCCCGCCGTCGAGCGCGCCGAAATCGATGCGGTTCAATTCGCCGAAATGCCGTATGACGCCGTTCTCGCCGAGCGTCGCGCTGATCCGCGCCACGCCGCCGAAGACGCCCGCCTGCGGAAAGCGCGCCGCGATACGTTCGAGATGGGCGAGGCCATTGAGCAATGGCAGCACGCCGGTTTCCGGTCCGACGCCGCCGGCGATATTCTCCAGCGCTTCGTCGAGATCATAGGCCTTGCAGGTCAGGATCACGAGATCGAAAGGCGCGAGCGCCTTCGGGTCGCAGACCGCTTTTGCCGCGAGCTGCGCGCCGCCGAGCGCGCTCTCGATCGTGAGCCCGTGCTCGGCGAGGAGCCGCGCTCGCGCTTCCCGCACGAAAAAGGTCACATCCGCGCCCGCCTCGACGAGCCGTCCGCCGTAATAGCCGCCGACGGCCCCCGCGCCCAGGACGAGGATGCGCATGTCAGGCCCCGGTCGGATAATTCGGGCTCTCGCGGGTGATCGACACGTCATGGACGTGGCTCTCGCGCAGTCCGGCGTTGGTGATGCGCACGAATTCCGCCTTGGCCTGGAACTCGGGGATGGTCGGCGCGCCGACATAGCCCATGGCCGCGCGCAGACCGCCGGCGAGCTGATAGAGGATCGGGGCCACCGGCCCGCGGAACGGCACCTGGCCCTCTATGCCTTCCGGCACGAGCTTGAGGCTCTCCTTCACATCCTGCTGGAAATAGCGGGCGGACGAGCCCGCCTCCATCGCGCCGACCGAGCCCATGCCGCGATAGGATTTGAAGGAGCGGCCCTGATAGAGGAACACTTCGCCGGGGGCCTCCTCGGCGCCCGCGAGCAGCGACCCGATCATCACGACCGAGGCGCCGGCGGCGATGGCCTTGGCGAGATCGCCCGAATATTTCACGCCGCCATCGGCGATGACCGGCACGCCGGCCTTATGCGCCTCCTCGGCGGCGTCCATGATCGCGGTGAGCTGCGGCACGCCGACGCCCGCCACGATGCGCGTCGTGCAGATAGAACCGGGGCCGATGCCGACCTTGACCGCATCGGCGCCCGCGTCGATCAGCGCCTTGGCCGCTTCGCGCGTCGCAATATTGCCGGCGACGATCGAGACTTTGTTGGAGACCTTTTTGATGCGGCCGACCTGATCGAGCACCGCCTGCGAATGGCCATGGGCCGTGTCGATCACGATGAGGTCGACGCCGGCGTCGATCAATTGCAACACGCGCTCATAGCCGCGGTCGCCGACCGTCGCGGCGGCGGCGACGCGCAGCCGGCCCTCGGCGTCCTTGGCGGCGTGCGGATGCAGCGTCGCCTTCTCGATATCCTTCACCGTGACCAGGCCGACGCAATGATAATCCTCGTCGACGACGAGCAGCTTCTCGATACGGTGCTGATGCAGCAGGCGGCGCGCCTCCTCCTGATCGACGCCCTCGCGCACGGTGATGAGCTGCTTGGTCATCAGCTCGGCGACCGGCTCGCGCATATTATCGGCGAAGCGCACGTCGCGATTGGTGAGAATGCCGACGAGCTTGCCGGCCTTCTCGCCATGGCCGCGCTCGACCACCGGAATGCCGGAAATGCCGTTGCGCGCCATCAGCGCCAGCGCATCGGCGAGCGTCTCGTCCGGATAGATGGTGATGGGATCGACCACCATGCCGCTCTCATAGCGCTTGACCTTGCGCACCTCGGCGGCCTGGGCGGCGGGGGTGAGATTCTGGTGGATGACGCCGAGGCCGCCGGCCTGCGCCATGGCGATGGCGAGCCGCGCCTCGGTCACCGTATCCATGGCCGAGGAGATGATCGGCAGATTGAGCGTGATATCGCGCGTCAGCCGCGTCGATATGTCGACCTGCGACGGCATGACCAGCGAATGGCTAGGGCGCAGCAACACATCGTCGAAGGTCAGAGCCTCGTGCAACGGCGGTCGTGCGTAAGATGTCATGGAGCCAACTCCCTCGGGGCGCAAAAACCGGCCACGCTCGAGGCCGGACGACGAAGAGACGGCGACGCGAGGCCATCTTCCGGGTTGGCGCGTGCTCATAGCACCAATGTGACGGAAGGCAAAATCTGCGCGAGGCGGCGGTGGAAAACTCGATCCGGGCCGCCGACGCGCCCTCCCCGGCCCTCTACCGCGAAAGCGGAGAAGGGCCGGGGAGCGGGCGATCAAACGCTCTCCAGCGCCGCCGCTTCCGCGCTCGTATCGAATTGCAGCCGCGCGAGCCGCGCATAGAGGCCGCCAACGGCGACGAGGCTCGCATGAGTGCCCTCCTCCACGATGCGGCCTTCGCTCATCACCAGAATGCGCGAGGCTTCGAGCACTGTGGCGAGGCGATGGGCGATGACCAGAGTGGTGCGGCCGCGCATCACATCATGCAGCGCCTCCTTCACCAGCGCCTCATTCTCGGCGTCGAGCGCCGAGGTCGCCTCGTCGAGCAGCAGGATCGGCGCATCGGCGAGAATGGCGCGCGCTACGGCGAGGCGCTGGCGCTGGCCGCCCGAGAGCGTGACGCCGCGCTCGCCGATCTCCGTGTCATAGCCCTGCGGCAGAGCCTCGATGAATTGCGCCGCTTGCGCGCGCTCGGCCGCCTCGACGATCGCCCCTCTCGAGACGCCCACGCGGCCATAGGCGATATTCTCGGCGACCGTCATGCCGAAGACGACCGGATCCTGCGGCGCCAGCGCGATGGCGCTACGCAATTCGACCGGATCGAGCGCGCGCAGATCGACGCCGTCGATCGTGATCGCGCCCTCCGACACGTCATAGAATCGCTCGAGCAGCTGGAACACCGTCGATTTGCCGGCGCCCGACGGGCCGACGATGGCGACGCGCTCGCCCGGCGCGACGGAAAAGCTCAGTCCCTCGACGGCGGCAGACCCCGAGCTCCCGGGATAAGAGAAGCAGACCTCGTCGAAAACGATGCGGCCGCTCACCGGCTTGGGCAGATGCAGCGGAACGGCCGGCGGCGCGACGGCGGGACTGACGGCGAGAATCTCGCCGATGCGGCCGGCGGCGCCAGCGGCCGCGGACACCTCGCTCCAGACCTGCGACAATTCCCCGAGCGAGCTCGCCGCCAGCACGGCGTAGAGCACGAATTGCGACAGAACGCCCGTGGTGATGCGGCCCGCCAGCACATCCTGCGCGCCGAACCACAACATGGCGACGACGCTGCCGAAGGCGAGAAAGATCGTGACCGAAGTGACCAAGGCGCGCGTCTGCGTCGCGTCACGCGCGGCCGCATAAGCTCCTTCCGCGGCCGCTCCGAATCGTTCGGCGGCGACCTGCTGCGCGTTGCAGGCCTGCATGGTGCGCACGGCCGCGAGATTTTCCGTGGCGTAGGCGCTCGCCGAGGCCAGCCGATCCTGCGCATGGCGCGACCGCCGCCGCATCACGCGCCCCGAGGCGATGAGCGGCAGCACGATGAAGGGGATCGCCGTGAGCGCGACGCCGGTGAGCTTGGGGCTCGTCAGAACCATCATCGCCACCGCGCCGGCGAACATGAAGAGATTGCGCAGAGCGATCGACACCGAGGAGCCGAAGACGGATTTCAGCTGCGTCGTATCGGCGGTGAGCCGCGAGGTCAGCTCGCCCGTCTTCGACCTGTCGTAGAAGGACGCGTCGAGCAGAGTGAGATGGCGGAAGAAATCGTCGCGCAGATCGGCGACGATTCGCTCGCCCAACGTCATCACCAGATAGTAGCGCGTGCCCGAGGCGAGAGCGAGAATCGCGACGACGACCACCATCGCGCCGAAATAGGCGTTCACGGCCGAAGGGTCGTCGGTGGAAAATCCGTGATCGATCATGCCGCGCACGGCGAGCGGCAGAGTGAGCGTCGACAGCGCCGCCACGCCCAGCGCGACCAGCGCGAGCGCGATTCGGCCCTTGTAACGAAAGGCGTAAGGAAGAAGCGGCTTCAGCGCGTCGAAGGCGCGTAGCCGCGATCGAAAATCGGAAGAAGGGGTTTCTGCTGTCATGCCGGCGGATATAGGCGCCGAACCGGGAGCATTCCAAGCCGTATCGCTCCGCCGCGCAATTTTCGCGGCGAGGCCCATCTTGCCGCCCGCCGCGCCAAGCGGTTGATTTGGCTCCACATAGGAAAAATCGCCACAGTTTCGCGAGAATCTGCTCCCGCAGCGCGCTGGACAGTCGACAAGGTTATGTTAGGCTTGTCATCGTCGAAAAGACGGCCCCGCAGAGAGGGGCAGGAGCGCACCCGTCACCGGCTGAACGATAAGACGGGACGTTCCGGAAACCAAAGGAGTGACACCAATGGCTGAAAAAGAATTCGAACTCAACACCACCGTCTATATTTTCGCGGGCGTCGGCGCCCTTCTGCTCGGCGGCCTCGGCGCTGCTGGCCTCGGCGGCGTCGCCAATACGCTTTCTGCGGCCGTTGTCGGCGCTCTCGCCGGCGGCATTCTCGGCTTCTACTTCAAATAAGCACGAGCCGTTCTCTTCTCCCCCTCTGGGCGCGACACGGGGGTGCAGTCTGCAGGCTCCCTGACGACACGTCCAAATTGTAACGCCGGCGACCGCCTGTCGCTGGCGTTACTTTTTGTCGACCCTACCGATCGCCGATCCCAGCTGAGTGAGACGCGAGAGGCTCGACCTGTGCGCAAATAACCACAGGGCGCCGCCTGCGGTAAATGCGCCAGATTGTCGCGCCCCCTCCTCAGTCGTCGAAATCGAGGCTCTTCAGGCGGCCGAACACGCGGTCGGCGTCGAAGTGATCCTCCTCCTCGACCGGCGCCGGCGGGCGCTTGCCGAACACATCCTCGGTCGTCGTCGGCTCGTGATGGGGCGCGGTGGTGATCTCGGCCGGCTGCAGCGTCTGGCCTTGCTCCTCGAGCACGGCGGGACGGTCCTTCGCGGCGCGATTGACCTCGAAATCGAGATCGATCTGCGAGCAGAGGCCCAAAGTCACCGGGTCCATGGGCGCGAGCGCCGCGGAATTCCAATGGGTGCGCTCACGCACCGCTTTCAGCGTGCTCTTCGTCGTGCCGACGAGGCGCATGATCTGCGCGTCCTTGAGCTCGGGATGGTTGCGCACCAGCCAGAGAATGGCGTTGGGGCGGTCCTGGCGCCGCGACAGCGGCGTGTAGCGCGGCCCGCGCGCGCGCTTGACCTCCGGGACTTTGACCTTGGAGACCAGGAGCGACAGCCGATGCGCCGGGTCCCGCTCGCCGCGCGCGATCTCCTCGCGGGTGAGCTGCCCCGAATTGATCGGATCGAGCCCGCGGATCCCGGCGGCCACTTCGCCATCGGCGATGCCCTTCACCTCGAGCGGATGCAGCTTGCAGAAATCGGCGATCTGGTCGAAGGCGAGCGACGTGTTCTCGACGAGCCAGACGGCGGTCGCCTTGGGCATGAGCGGAGCGGTGCTCATCGATCGATTCTCCTTCAGTGGTCCATGCGCCATAGGTCCGCGCGCGAGAAAAGCCGCGCCCGCGCCGCGGGGCCGAAGCCGCGATATTTACGGATAACCATGCGGGGGATGTTCTCCATATAGACCGGCCGCCCACGAAGCGCAATCGCCGATCGGCGCGCTTTCGCGCCCCTCAGCCCCCCTTTCCGCGCCATTCTCAAAGCCCGTCCCGCGCATGGGCGGGCCGCAGTCCGCGCACATAATCGGGCAGGGCCGCGCCGATCGCCGCGCCGAGCCGCGGGCCGTGACGATGAAACAGCAGCCCGGCGGCGATCACAGCGACGCCGATCCCGGACAGAGCGAAGGGAAACAGAATCGAATCCTTGAACACCTCCGCCGCCAGATGGCCGAGATAGAGCGTGATTCCAAAAGCGCCGAACACGGCGTAGGCGCGGCGCATGAGCACCAGCGACAGCAGCAGAAGGCAGAGATTGATCGCGCAATAGAGCGCCTTGCCGATCTCGTCGCCGCTGTGCTGCGCCGTCAGCCCGCCCCAGAAGGCGAGGAGCCCGGACAGATGCAGCCAGAAGGCGAAGTCCCCTCCCCGCCAGCGCTTCAGATCGACGAGCCAGGCGACGGCGATGACGAGCGCGCCGAAAGCGAGGCTCACATTGGCGCGCTGCTGATAGGTGAAATGCGCCTCGTCCAAGAGCCAGGGGGTCAGGTCCATGGACATGAACCACAGAGCGAAGGCTATGATCATGGTGAGGAAAGGAAAGGGGAAAAAGACGAGGGCGAGGAGCGCCGCCGCAATGGTCCCGAGTTCCATGGGCAGCCAGCTCGAGCGGATCCAGACATAAAAGTCATGATAGGGCGCGGCTTCGGTCGGATCATGGCCGCCGAGGAGCTGGAGCGCGAAGACGAACAGAGGCGCCATGGACACGGCGCAGGTCACCAGCAGGCCGGCGGGCGTGCGCAGGCCGCGACGGCGCCAGAGCCACGCGCCCGCCCCGGCGAAGCCCACGCCATAGGCGAGCGAGGTGAGCATGAGCGCGCGCGGGCCCCAGAGGCCGAAGGCGGTCGTGCTGAACAGGCTCATCGCGCCCATCACGATCAGCGCGCCCATATACCAGAGCACATTGACGATATCGAAGCGCGGCGCGCCCTCCGCCATCGTTCCGCGCTCGGCCGCTCCCCGCTCGTCGAGGAATCGCGACAGGCGCTCATGGGCGGCGGCGTCTATGACCCCGGCCTCGCGCGCCGCGCAAAGATCGTCGGTGGTGAATTTCGATCGGGCCATGGCGAATTCTTCCCGTCCTAGAGCGTTTCCAGCCGAAGTGGGCGCCGGTTCGGCGTTGGAAACGCGTCAAAACAAAAGCCTAGAGCATTCGGGAGCGGGCGCGGCCTCGGCTGCGCTTTCTCGCGCGGACTATAGCCGTCCCGCCCCGAATTCACCCCTGCATAGAGCGCGGATGGGGACGAAAATGTGTGCCGCCGCAATTGGCGATCAACGTCCGATCCGGCCGCGGCCGCCGGAGGGCCGTCTCACCCCCTATTTGACAGGACGCCCCCCTTTTGCCCATGTTCGCGCCCCAACCGCGGGCCGGGCCCCCGGCAACGCCCCAGGCGGGCCGCCCGCGACCGGATTTCTGAAGGACTGCTCGATGAACGTCGTCATCGTCGAATCGGCCGCCAAGGCCCAGACGATCAACAAATATCTCGGCCGCGATTTCAATGTGATCGCCTGCTACGGCCATGTGCGCGACCTGCCGCCCAAGGACGGCTCGGTCGACCCTTCGGAAGATTTCGCGATGAAATGGGAGAGCGACGCCAAATCGGCCAAGCGCATCTCGGCGATCGCCGAAGCCGTCAAAGGCGCCGACAAGGTCATTCTGGCGACCGATCCGGATCGCGAGGGCGAGGCCATCTCCTGGCATTTGCTCGACATATTGAAGAAGAAGAAAGCGCTCGGCGACAAGCGCATCGAGCGGGTCGTCTTCAACGCCGTCACCAAGGACGCCATCAAAGAGGCGATGGCGCATCCGCGTGAGATCGATCAGGCGCTGGTCGACGCCTATCTCGCCCGAAGGGCGCTGGACTATCTCGTCGGCTTCACCCTTTCGCCGGTGCTGTGGCGCAAACTGCCCGGAGCGCGTTCAGCCGGCCGCGTGCAGTCGGTGGCGCTGCGCCTCGTCTGCGACCGCGAGCTCGAGATCGAGAAATTCGTCACCCGCGAATATTGGTCGCTCATCGCCCATCTCAAAACCAAGGCCGGCGACCCCTTCACCGCCCGCCTCTCGGGCGCGGACGGCAAGAAGATCACGCGCCTCGACATCGGCTCCGGCCAGGAGGCCGAGGATTTCAAAAAGGCGCTGGAGAGCGCCGCCTTCACCATTCGCTCGGTGGAGGCCAAGCCGGTCAAGCGGCACCCTTACGCGCCCTTCACCACCTCGACGCTGCAGCAGGAGGCGTCGCGCAAGCTCGGCCTCGCCCCGGCGCAGACCATGCGCATCGCCCAGCGCCTCTATGAGGGCGTCGACATCGGCGGCGAGACGGCCGGCCTCATCACATACATGCGAACCGACGGCGTCGATATGGCGCCGGAAGCCGTAACGGCGGCGCGGAAAGTCATCGCCAAGGAGTATGGCGAGCGCTTCGTGCCCAAGGTTCCGCGCAAATATACGGTGAAGGCCAAGAACGCCCAGGAGGCGCATGAGGCGATCCGTCCGACCGAGCTCTCGCGCCTGCCCAAGCATGTCGCCAAGCATTTGGAGCCGGAGCAGGCCAAGCTCTATGAGCTGATCTGGACCCGCACCATAGCGAGCCAGATGGAGTCCGCCGAGCTCGAGCGAACCACCGTCGACATCGACGCCGCCGTCGGCAAGCGCGCGCTGGAGCTGCGCGCCTCCGGCCAGGTGGTGCGCTTCTCCGGCTTTCTCGAGCTGTATCAGGAGGGCCGCGACGACGAAGCGGACGAGGACGGCGGCCGCCTGCCGCCGATGCAGCCCGGCGAGCCGGCGACGCGCGAGAAGATCGACGCGAGCCAGCATTTCACCGAGCCGCCGCCGCGCTTCACCGAGGCGACGTTGGTCAAGCGCATGGAGGAACTCGGCATCGGCCGCCCCTCCACCTACGCCTCGACGCTGGCCGTGCTGCGCGAGCGCGATTATGTGCGGCTCGACAAGAAGCGCCTCGTCCCCGAGGACAAGGGCCGCATCGTCACGGCCTTTCTGGAGAGCTTCTTCTCCCGCTATGTGGAGTTCGACTTCACCGCCGATCTCGAGGAGAAGCTCGACAAGGTCTCCAATAATGAGATCGACTGGAAAGAGGTGCTGCGCGACTTCTGGACCGATTTCTCGGGCGCCGTCGACGGCACCAAGGAGCTGCGCACCACCCAGGTGCTCGACAGCCTCAACGATTTGCTCGGCCCGCATATCTTCCCGGCCAAGCCCGACGGCTCGAACGCCCGCGCCTGCCCGGCCTGCAGCGCCGGACAATTGTCGCTGAAGCTCGGCAAATTCGGCGCCTTCATCGGCTGCTCCAACTATCCCGAATGCCGCTTCACCCGCACGCTCTCCCCGCCGACCGGCGACGCGGCCGAGGGCGCGCGTCCCGGCGTGAGGGTTCTGGGCCAGGACCCGGAGAGCGGCGCCGAGATCACTCTGCGTGGCGGTCGCTTCGGCGATTATGTGCAGGAGGGCGAGGCGGAGGAAGGCGAGAAGCCCAAGCGCTCCTCCATCCCCAAGAGCATCAAGGCCGACGAGCTCACGCTCGAGCAGGCGATCCGCCTCTTGTCGCTGCCGCGCGAGGTGGCGAAACATCCAGAGAGCGGCGAGCCGATCGTCGCCGGCATCGGCCGCTTCGGGCCCTATGTCCAGCATGGGAAGACCTACGCCAATCTCGGCCGCGATGACGATATTCTCTCGATCGGCGGCAATCGCGCCATCGACCTCATCGTCACCAAGGAGAGCGGCGGCGGCGGATCGCGCTTCGGCCGCGCCTCGGACCCGGGCCGCACGCTCGGCGACCATCCGCAAGGCGGCGCGATCAGCGTGAAGAGCGGGCGCTTCGGCCCCTATGTGAATTGGGGCAAGGTCAATGCGACTCTCGCCAAGGGAACCGATCCGGCGAGCCTGACGATCGAGCAGGCCGTCGAGCTCCTGGCCGCCAAGGCGAGCGGCGCCGGCTCCGCCAGCGGCAAGTCGCTCGGCGACCATCCGCAGGGCGGCGCCATCACCGTGCGCGAGGGCCGCTACGGTCCTTATGTCAATCACGGCAAGGTCAACGCCACTCTGCCCAAGGGCATGGGCGTCGAGGATGTGACGCTGGATGAAGCGATCCGTCTGATCGAGGAGAAGGGCGGCCCGGTGAAGGCCAAGAAGGCGCCGGCAAAGAAGGCCGCTCCCGCCTCGAAGGCCAAGGCGCCGGCGAAAAAAGCAGCCGCCAAGAAGGACATAGAAGAGAGCGACGAGGTTCCCTTCGCCGATTCCAAGCCGGCGGCGAAGGCTCCCGTGAAAAAGGCCGCCGCCCCGAAGGCGCCGGCCAAGAAGCCCGTCAAGAAAGCGGCGTCGGGGAAGTGAGCGGAGGCGCGAAGCCGCGATTTCGCGCCGCCTCTCGTTGCCTTGACGCATTTCACACGTCATATTCACAGAATGTCGATGAAAATCGCCTATAGACTGCGCAATAGCTGAAGGACGATCCGATGCTGTTGCGCTTTTCCGTCGCCAATTTCGGCTCGATCCGCGACGAGCAGCAATTGTCGATGATCGCCTCCGCGCTCAAGGACGAGCCCGGCGGCCTCATCGACACGCCCGCGCTGCGCTCCGAAAAAATCCTGCCCTCGGCCGTGATCTATGGCGCCAACGCTTCCGGCAAGAGCAATCTCGTGCGGGCGTTGGCGCATATGCAGTTGCTGGTGCGCAACTCGCACCGCCAGGGCGAACCGGGCGCGCCCATCCCGCTGAAACCCTTTCTGCTCGACCCGGCCTATGCGACGAAACCCAGCGTCTTCTCCATCGAGTTCATTTGGAACGGCGCGCGTTACGCCTATCGCTTCGAGGCGCTGGGAAATGAATTCACGCAGGAATCGCTGCATGTCTGGCGCGGCGGGCCGGTCACGCTGCTGTTCGAGCGCGAGCGGCAGGAGTTCAAATTCGGTCGGAGCTTGAAGGGGCGGAACAAGGTCATCGAGGATTTGACGCGGCCGAATAGTCTTTTTTTGTCGGCGGCGGCGCAGAATAATCATGAGGAGTTGGGCGAGGTCGCGAGCTTTTTCTCTTTAATTACAATTGATAGTGAAGTTCCAGAGATGCTAGAAGATGTATCACAAATACTTGCAAATACGAAAATTGATTTACGAGTGATAAATTTTCTCTCTCGCATTGAAGCTGGGATAAACGATGCTCGCATCATTAGAACTCAGTATAATGTTGAGGTTGGCGGCGTCCTATACGATGAAGCCAACACATGCATTTACTCGAACAATGCAGGTGTCCGCCTTCTTCGTAGCGGACATGCTGTTGATAGCAGAAATAATGTTCGACAAAATCGGTCATCGTTCCAACTAGGCCACAATGCTGCAAATGGAAAAGTAACATTTCTTGACCTGACGGATGAAAGTGCAGGTACGGTCCATATCCTCTCCATGCTCGGCCCGATCTTTCGGTCCTTGGACGACGGCTTCCCCATTGTCATCGACGAATTCGGTAGCCACGTCCACACGCGCGCCTCTGAGCTGATCCTCTCCCTTTTCGCCTCGAAAGACACAAACCCCAAAGGCGCCCAGCTGATCGTGACGACGCACGACACCAATCTGCTGAACGCCCCTGCCCTTCGGCGCGATCAAGTCTGGTTCACAGAGAAGGATGAGACCGGCGCGACGCATCTCTATCCCTTGAGCGACATAGAAACGCGTAAGGGCGACAATCTCGAGAAGGGCTATCTGCAAGGCCGTTATGGCGCCATTCCCTTCGCGGGCGCCGCCGCCGATCTGCTGAAGACGAACTGACGCATGGCGCGGGACCGCTGGGACCTCGCGCGCGACAAGGCCAAGCGCCAGCCGAAGCGTCGAATCATCATCTATTGCGAGGGCAAGAAGACCGAGCCATCCTATTTTCGCGCGCTGGAGCGCCACTATCGGAATGCGCTGATAAAGGTCGAGACCATCCAAGCCGGCGTGCCGATGACCGTCGCGGAACGAGCGGTCGCTCGGGCGGTCGAGGAAGGGCTGGCGAAGCGAAGCCGCCGCAAGCCGAAAAATTCGTTCGAGGAGGGCGATCAAGTCTGGGCGGCCTTCGATGTCGACGACCATCCTCGATTCGACGAAGCCGTCGCGCTATGCGTCTCGACAGGCGTCGGCGTGTGCCGCTCGAACCCTTGCTTCGAGGTGTGGCTCATCTTGCATGAGCAAGAATTTCACAGCCCCGCCGACCGTCACTCTGTATGCGCGCTTCTCGAACGCCTGCGGCCGGAATATGACCCGAACGGCGCCAAGACCTGCGATTTCGAGGAAATGGTCGGGCGGGTCGAGATCGCGGAAGAGCGCGCCATAGCGCAGCTTCAAAGCCGCGAAAAAGAACGGACGCCTTTCGGGCGTCCGTCCACCACCGCCGGCGAGTTGACGGCGGCGATCCGCGAAGCCGCCGAGCTTCACAGGCCCAAGCGCTGACGTCCCCTCACTGCGTCAGCCGCAACGAGCCGAGCCCGGTGCCGATCGTCGAAAAGGCGAGGTTGAGGCTCGCGGCGTCGGTCGCCGCGAAATAATGGGCCGTATTGGTGGCGCAGTTCTTCAGCAGCGTCAGGCCTTGATCGTCGATCGGATCGCTCGCGATCGAGAAGCCGATGGTGAAAATCTCGATTCCCGCCGCCTTGGCGTTGGCGCAGGCCTCGAGCGTCAGCTCGTCCTCGGCGCTGCGCGAGGTCGAAAGATAGCTGGAACTGCTGCCGGCCGAAGCCGTCAGCGACGACTGGTAATTGACGCCGTCGCCCGTCCTTCCGTCCGGAAGGCGCCCATTGGCCGTTCCATTGTAGGTGTAATAGCCGAGCGACTCATAGTCCGAACCGACGAGCGTGCGCGTCTGGGCGCCCCAATTGTTGAATCCGTCCGTCATGAACACGATGACCTTGTGATTGCCTGACGCGCTATAGGCCCTGCCCTGCGTGAAGGGACCGACCGGCGAGATCGTCCGCCAGCCCCACATGAATCCGACATGCAGATTGGTGTTGCCGTTGGCCGTCAGCTGGCTGATCTTGTTGTTGACCGTCGTCTGCGTCGATGAGAGCGGCAGAACCGTCTGCGTCGAATTGTCGGGGCAGAACTGGTTCGGCCCGAAGAAGCTCGTCGGACCGAAGGAGCCGCTGATCGAATTGCTCGTATTGTATTTGCAGATATGGGTGAGCTTGCCCCATTCGGTGCTCGCCGTGTCGCTGCAGGACGAAGACGAGGACGAAGACGAGCCCCAGCCCCAACCCCAGCCTCCGCCCCAACCCGAATAAACGGTGTCGTTGTCGTTGAGATAGCTGTTGCCGTAATCATTGTCGCTGTCGGGCTCGTCGGGCGCGAGATAGGGGACGAACAGCGTCTCGGCGTTCGTAGAGGAAATCGTCAGATCCTGCACATCATACGGATATGCCGGCTCCTCGAAGCAACCGCGCCAATCGAGGCTCGAATTTCGCGCCTTGAGCTTGTTGAAAATATCGAAGCGATTGGTGAAGCCGGCAGCGTTGGCGTCCGCCTTCGCCTTTACCGGGTCGACCTTGCCGTTGCTGGCGACCTCGCCATTACTGAAAGCGATCCAATGCTGCGAATTGGCGCCGGCGAGATCGATCCACGACAGGCTGCGATTGGTCGAAACGGTCGGATCGAGGGCGACGACGCCGCCCGCGAAAGGCGTCACCGAGAACTTCGCCCGCCCCGGCGCCTTGGAGAACATGGTGTTCACGAAGCTCGTCGCGGCGCTCTGAAGCGCCTGAATCTTCGTCGTGCCGCTGGTGCTCTCGCTCATCGAGCCGGAATTGTCGAGCACCAGCGCGATCTCATAGGTGTCGGTCGGGCTGATGCCGCCCTGCAGCGCCGCGCAGGACGTCGCTCGAGTCGACATCGTGCTGATCCGGGCGATCTGCATGATGGTGGTCGCGACCTGCGCCTGCGCCGTGATGCAGAGCGACAGCCGATCCGTGGCGATCGTCGCCGATGTCACCGTCGCCGTGAGGTTGCGATAATTGGCGCCGAGATAGACCTGCGTCTGGCTGCGCGCCTGCTGATCGGTGGTGGAGGTGACAATGCCCTTGGCCACAGCGAGCACGGCCGCGTCCGCCGCCTGCTGCAGCGAGCCGCGCGCCGCGGCTACGCGGCCGTAATCGATTCCTGCGCCGATCATCATGATGACCGGCACGAAGCTCAAGCCGAGTATGATCGCGACATTTCCGCCCCGATCTTGCGCGAAAGAGCGAGCCGATCCCGATATAGGCCGCATAGTGGAGCTCTCGAGGTTTGTGAAAATAGAACAGCTTATGCTTACGGCAAATTTCTCATCCGGCTCTAAATGGATCCGGGCAAATACGATTGACGTCCGATAACCTCGAGAAAGCGTAAACGGAGCGCAAATCGTCGACGCGCGGCGGGCGGCGCGCGGTGTATATATCGACGTCCCGGCGCCCGCCGACCGGACGATTCCGCGGCCTTCGAGACCGACTTTGACCAGAAAACCCCGCGAGCTCGGCTCGCCTCCCTCGCCCCTTCCCTCCCGAGAGGACATTCTCGCCTTCATCGCCCGTGAGCGTGAGGCGATGAGCCGCGCGGGCAATACGGGAAAAATCGGAAAGCGCGAGATCGCGCGCGCTTTCGGCGTCACCGGCTCCGATCGAATCGGGCTGAAGCGCCTCTTGGCCGAGCTCGAAGCGGAGGGCGCGCTCGAGCGGCGCGGCAAGCGGCTCACGCGGCCGGGCGTGCTGCCCGCCGTCGTGCTGGCCGATATAGTGGGACGCGATTCCGACGGCGAGTTGATCGCCGCGCCGGCCGAATGGGACGCCGACGAGCTCGGGGCCCCTCCCCGCATTCGCATCTCCGCGCCGCGCCGGCCCAAGCCCGGCGAGCCGCTGCCCGGCGTCGGCGACCGCGCGCTGGTTCGCGCCGAGCCGGATCGCGACGCCGGCCCCAATGATCCCCCCTATGCCGGGCGCGTGGTAAAGCTACTGTCGAAGGCGCGCGCGCGCGTCATCGGCGTGCTGCGCGTCGCCGCCAATGGCGTCGCGCATATCGAGCCGGTCGACAAGAAGCAGGCCGGCCGCGAGCTCGCCATAGCGGCGGAAGATCGCGGCGAGGCGAAGGACGGCGATCTCGTCTCCGTCGACCTCGTCGGCAAGACGCGGCTCGGCGCGCCGCGCGCCCGCGTGCGCGAGACGCTGGGCTCGCTGGCGACGGAAAAGGCGATCAGCATGATCGCGCTGCGCGTCCATGGCATTCCGGACGAGTTCCGCGCCGAGGCGATCGCCGAGGCCGCGGCGGCGAAAGCCGCCCGCATCGAGGCGCATCGCGAGGATTGGCGCGAGCTGCCGCTCGTCACCATCGATCCGCCCGACGCCAAGGACCATGACGACGCCGTCTTCGCCGAGCCCGACACGGCGCCGGACAATGAGGACGGCCATATCGTCACTGTCGCCATCGCCGACGTCGCCTATTACGTCCGCCCGCATTCGGCGCTCGACAAGGATGCGCTGGAGCGCGGCAATTCGGTCTATTTCCCCGATCGCGTCGTGCCCATGCTGCCGGAGCGCATCTCCAACGATCTGTGCTCGCTGAAACCGCACGAGGATCGGCCCGCGCTCGCCGTGCGCATGCGCATCACGGCGAAGGGCCACAAGCTCGACCATTCTTTCCATCGCGTGATGATGCGCTCCAAGGCCAAGCTCAATTACGCGCAAGCGCAGGAGGCGCTCGACGGACGCCCGGACGAGATTTGCGCGCCGCTGATGGAGCATGTGCTGCAGCCGCTGTTTCGCGCCTATCAGGCCGCCGATCAGGCGCGCGAATTGCGCGCGCCGCTGGAGCTGGAGCTGCCGGAACGCAAAATTCTGCTGAAAGCCGACGGAACGGTCGACCGCGTCGTCGTGCCGCCGCGTCTTTCGACGCATCGGCTCATCGAGGAATTCATGATCCTCGCCAATGTGGCGGCGGCGGAAGTCCTCGAGGAGAACCGGCAAAAGCTCATCTATCGCGCCCATGACGAGCCTTCGCGCGAGAAGATCGCGGCGCTCTCGGAATTCCTCTCGACGATCGGCGTGAAGCTCGCAAAGGGCCAGGTGCTGCGGCCCTCGCATTTCAACGTCATTCTAGCGCGCGTGCGCGGCAAGGAGCATGAGAATATCGTCAATGAGATCATTCTGCGCACGCAGGCGCAGGCCGAATATACGCATGAGAACTACGGCCATTTCGGCCTTAACCTGCGCCGCTATGCGCATTTCACCTCGCCGATTCGCCGCTACGCCGATCTCGTCGTGCATCGCGCGCTGATCCGCGCGCTGAATTTCGGCCCCGGCGCCATGCCGGATATTGCGGCGGGCGAGCTCGCCGAGGTGGCGGCGCGCATCTCCGGCGCCGAGCGGCGCGCCATGGCGGCCGAGCGCGAGACCGTCGATCGGCTCATCGCCGCCCATCTCGCGGCGCAGATCGGCGCGCGCTTTCCGGCGCGCATCTCGGGCGTGACGCGCGTGGGGCTGTTCGTGCGGCTGCTCGACACCGGCGCCGACGGCTTCATTCCGGCGGCGACGCTCGGGCGCGAATATTTTCGCTACGACGAGGCCGGCCATGCGCTGACCAGCAGCTCGGGCGAGAGCTTCAGGCTCGGCGACGTGATAGAGGCGCGGCTCGTCGAGGCGACGCCGATCGCCGGAGCGCTGCGCTTCGAGGTGGCGGGCGGCGCACGCAGATCGACGCCGATGAAGAGCGGGCGCCTCTCGGGACGCGGCCGCGTCGAGCGCGCGAAGCAGAAGCGGCGCAAATGAGACGGCCGGCGGTTTGACGAAACTTTCGCCTCGAGCGCCGTCCGCGGTGGTCGCGGCGGTCGCGGGGCGATAGCGCCCGATATTTCATGCGAAGGACCCGGCCGCAGCGGCCGGTCTCGTCTCGCGGGGACGCGCGCATGAAGCGGAAAACGGCAGTCGCTATCCTTCTCGCTCTGCTCTGGACTGCGGGCGTCGCCGCGGCTCAGGCGCCGTCCGCGCGGTCCATCAAGGTCGCGGCGGTGGATTTCATCCCTGCCTGGGGCGATCTCGACGGCAACATCCGCCGTCTCGCCGACGCGGTGGAACAGGTCGCCCGGCAGGGCGTGACCTTCGCCGTTTTTCCAGAGACCGCCGTCAGCGGCTATTTGTTCAGCGATCCGTCGCAGATCGCGCCCTATCTCGACACGATTCCCGGCGACACGACGAAGGCTCTGCTTCCCGTCCTCGCCCGGACCGGCATGTATATGAGCGTCGGGATCGCCGAGCGGGACGCCGAAACCGGCCTACCCTACAATACGGCCGTGCTGCTCGGACCGAAGGGCGTCATCGGCAAATATCGCAAGATCGGGCTCAATCCGCAGGATCAAAAGGTCTTCGCGCCCGGGGACACCGGCGTCGAGGTTTTCGACACGCCGATCGGCCGCATCGCGCTGCTGATCTGCTATGACGACACTTATTGGCAATATGCGCGTCTCGCGGCGCTGCGCGGGGCCGAGATCATCGCCTGGCACTCCGTCTCCGACCGCGTGATGCCAGGGACGCCCGCTGCGCAATCCAAAGGCGATCACTCGACCGTCGCGAACGTCCAATATTTGAGCGCGCAGAACGGCCTATGGGTGATCGGCGCGACCCGCAGCGGCGTCGAGACCAACCCCATCACGGGCGGCAAGCTCTATTACAATGGCGGCTCGAGCATATGGTCGCCCGAGGGGCATAGGCTCGTCCAGGCGCCCGTCGCGCCGCCGGAAGAGCTGCCCCCCGGGCTCAAAGGCGTCTACAGCACGGACATCACGCCGGCCGAGGCCGGCAAGACCCGCGCCGAACGGCTGGCCCTGCGCCGGCCGGAGCTCTACACGCCGTGGCTCGCGCTCCATCGCAGCCCCATCGACCCCAACGCCGCCAAGACCAGGCGCAAGGCGACGCTGGTCGCCGCCCAATGGCCCGAGGGGCCGTCGCTGATGGAGAAGACGAAGCCACAGAAAGGTTCGCTGACTGTCCTTCCCGAGCTTTCCGGCCTTCCCTCGAGCCTTTCACCCGAGGAGATAAAATCCCGCGCGGAAGAGCAAGGCGGCGCTTTCGAGCGCGTGCTCGCCTCTCTCGCCCGCGCGCACAAGGCCTATGTCGCCGGCAGCTACCCGGAGCGGGAAGGCGAGCGCGTCTATCATACGGTCGTTCTCGCCGGGCCGGACGGGGCCATTCTCGGCCGCTATCGCGCGACGCATCCGGGCGAGGCGCGGGCCTGGGCGAAGCCGGGAAATGAGATCGCCGTCGTTTCGACGCCGCTCGGCCGCATCGGCCTCGCCACGGCGGAAGAGCTCGCGACGCCGGAACTCGGCGGACTCTATGGCGTCCAACGCGTCGATATTCTCGCGGCGCCGGCCGGCGCGCCCTCGCCGCTGAAGGTCGAGATCGATTCGGCGCTGTTCGGCGTTCCCGATCCGCCGACCGGCCGCGCGGATTTCTTCCCCTATGCCGCGGCGAAGCAGAATCAGCTCTGGCTGGTGAGCGGCGGCCGCCGCAAAGGCGAAAGCACGGCAGCGGCAATCTATGGGCCCGAGCCTGTCGTCTCCACCCCGACGCTCACCGCCGCGCCAGGCGAAGACGCGGTCCGCTATCAGACCGTGATTCCAGCGGTCGGGACCTGGATCGATCAGAGCCAGCTGATCGACGGCCAGCAGGCGCGATGGTTCGCTCCGCTCACCCTGCGCAATGACGACGCCTGCCTGAATCGCTGGCGCGACGGCGGCGCCTGTCCGTCGCGGCGCTGACGACGTCGGACAGGCGAAACATCTGTGAAATGGACGCAAAACACGCCCAGAAGGGTGAATTCGGAGCGAAAACGCGCCTTTGCCCGGCCACCGTCTTTGCCTGCCTTGACAAAGGCGCCCGCGTCCTTATGGTGCCGGCCAATTCGCCGCCGGGTTCGTGATGGATCGGGAGCGAGAGTGTCCCCTCACCAGTTCAGGACTGACGGCAATGGCCAAATCCGCCATGATCAAGATCAAGCTTCTGTCGACGGCCGACACGGGCACCTTCTATGTGACGAAGAAGAACGCCCGCACCAAGACCGAGAAGCTCGTGTTCAAGAAATACGATCCCGTCGTGCGCAAGCATGTCGAGTTCAAGGAAACCAAGATCAAGTGAGGCGAGGCGGGCCTCCCCGCCTCTTCTCTCTCGAAACGAGCCGATAAAACGAAACGAGCCCGGAACGGAAAATCCGTTCCGGGCTCGTTTCGTTTCAGGCCGGAGGAGAAGATTTCTCTTCTCCGTCTTCGCGCCTGCCGGCTAGCGGCCGCCTTCGTTTCCCCCGAAACGAAGGCGGCCGACTGGCGCTGGCTTTAAGGAGGCCACTCCAACCAACGCCAGCCGGCCAACCCCACGGACCCAGGAGATGCGGCGGACCTGAGCACTCCGCAGGGTATTCGAAGTTGTTTGCCGATACGCATCGAACACAAAAGCACGCCTGGGGTTCTTCTTCTTCTTGCCCCCCGACGCTGCCTGACGCGCACCACGTTTTGGCATGGCTGAGGTTAGCTCAGCTGCATAAAAATGCAACCATCTGGCAAGATTTTCTACAAGTTTCCAGATATTAAGTCAAAAACAGTGGCTTGTGAAACGACCCCGTCGCGGTGGGCCTGCTCTGTCACATCGAAGGGATGCGGATGTCTACGCCGCCTTTGCTCGGGATCGAGCTTTGTGGCAAACCCACCCGGCCGGGGGCCTTCGGAAGCGACGGGCCACTGGCCACCAAGCAGAGCGCCGGCGCCGGCGCGGGAGGAAATATCGATGACGATGCGAGCTCTTGGGGTGCGGAGTCTTGGGATGCCGGCTCTTGGGATGCCAGCTCTTGGGATGCGAGGTCTCGGAATGCGAGGTCTTGGATTGGCGCTGGCGGGCGCGGCGGCCCTGGCGCTCGCCGCCTGCAGCGGCGGCAGCGAGCCCAATGACGCGGTCGGCGCCAAGGTGCTGCGCAACCTGCTCGCCAAGCAGAGCGTCAGCGGCAAGCTGATCTCCTTCAAAAAGACCGACGGCCGCGCGCTGAAGACGCCGAGCGCCGAAGCCTATGAGCTCTGGTACGAGGCCGAAGTGCAATTCCCCGAGGCTTATGAGGCCAATTGTGCGGAGGAGCGCGCGCGTGGCCGCTGCGCCTATCTCGGCCTCGCGCAGAGCCAGAGCTTCCAGAAGGGCGAAGTGCTGAAGGCCGAGGGCACGCTGCATTTCGTGCGGTCCGACAAGGGCTGGGTCGGCGAGGACCAGAACGCCTACTGAGGCGCCGCGAGAGCGGCCGCCCGGCGAAGGAGAGCGGTTTTTATCCAATGACCCGCCCGCAATGACCCGCCCGCTGGTCGTCATCCCCGCCCGGATGGGCTCCTCCCGCCTTCCGGGCAAGGCTCTCGCGCCGATCGCCGGCCGGCCGATGATCCTGCATGTGCTGGAAAAGGCGCTCGCCGCCACCATCGGTCCGGTCGCAGTCGCGACCGACTCGGCGGAGATCGCGCGCATCGTCGAGGCGGCGGGCGGGCGCGCCGTGATCACCAGCGGCGATCACGCCTGTGGCAGCGACCGCATCGGCGAGGCGCTCGGCGAGCTCGATCCGGCGGCGCTTTATGACGTGATCGTCAATCTGCAGGGAGACCAGCCCGATATTGCGCCCGCCGCGCTCACGACCGCGCTGGAGCCGCTGCAGGACTCTTCGGTCGATATCGCCACGCTGGCGGCCCCGGCCGGCCCGAGCGAGCGCGACGATCCCAATGTCGTCAAGCTGATCGGCGCCGAGGTCGCGCCACGGCGGATGCGCGCGCTCTATTTCACCCGCGCTCCGGCGCCGCATGGCGAAGGGCCGTATCTCCATCATATCGGCGTCTACGCCTTTCGCCGCGCGGCGCTGGCGCGCTTTACCGGCCTGCCGCCCTCCCCGCTCGAGATTCGCGAACGGCTGGAGCAGTTGCGGGCGCTCGAGGCCGGGATGCGCATCGACGCCATGATCCTGGACAAAGCGCCGCGCGGGGTGGATACCAGCGCCGATCTTCAACGCCTGCGGGAAGCGCAGGACAAAGTGGAACGGAGCCGTCGATGAGCGAGCGGCCGAAAATCGCCTATCAGGGCGAGCCCGGCGCCAATTCCGACATCGCATGCCGGGACGCCTATCCGGGCTATGAGCCCCTACCCTGCGCGAGCTTCGAGGACGCTTTCGCCGCGGTCACCGAGGGCGTCGCGGCGCTGGGGATGATCCCGATCGAGAATTCGATCGCCGGCCGCGTGGCGGATATTCATCATTTCCTGCCCAACGCCGGGCTCTACATCATCGGCGAATATTTTTTGCCCATCCATTTTCAGCTGATGGCGCCGCACGGCGCGACGCGCGAGACGCTGCGCGGCGTCTATAGCCATGTGCATGCGCTCGGCCAGTGCCGCAGGATCATCCGCGAGCTCGGCCTCGTCGCCCATACGGCCGGCGACACCGCCGGCGCCGCGCGCGAGGTCGCGGAATGGAACGACAAGAGCAAGGCCGCGCTGGCGCCGCGCCTCGCCGCGTCGATCTATGGCCTCGACATTCTCGCGGAAAATGTCGAGGACGCCGCGCATAACACCACGCGCTTCGTCGTGCTGTCGAAGACGGCGAAATGGCCGGCGCCGGGCAATGGCCCGACGATGACGAGCTTCGTCTTCCGCGTGCGCAATATGCCGGCGGCGCTCTACAAGGCGCTCGGCGGCTTCGCCACCAATGGCGTGAACATGACCAAGCTGGAGAGCTATATGGTCGACGGGGAGTTCGCAGCGACGCGCTTCCTCGCCGATGTCGACGGCCATCCGGACGAGCCGCCGCTCGCCCGCGCGCTCGACGAATTGCGCTTCTTTTCCAAGGAGCTGGAGATCATCGGCGTCTATCCGGCGCATAGCTTCCGCATGGAGAACAAGCGCAGCTTCGAATATGGCGATTAGCGACGCGCGACATTCGCCGCCTTCCTTCTCCCCCGTATACGGGGGAGAAGGTGAGGATGAGGGGCTCGAGGCGTTTTCCGATCATGGTTCGCGTCCCGAGCCCCTCACCCCGGCCCTCTCCCCGCTCGCGGGGAGAGGGGGAAAGGCGCGGACCCAATCATCGGGAGAGTAGGACATTTCAGCCGGGAGAGACCCCATGGCCGCGGCCTATGACAAGGACAATGTGTTCGCCAAAATCCTGCGCGGCGAAATCCCTGCGCATAAGGTCTATGAGGATGATGTCGCGCTCGCCATGATGGACATCATGCCACGCGCCGAGGGCCATGTGCTGGTGATCCCCAAGGTTCCCGCGCGCGGGCTCTTGGACATAGAGCCGGCCGCCCTCGCGGCGCTCGTCACCCGCGTGCAGCATGTCGCCAAAGCCGCCAAGGAGGCCTTCGCCGCCGATGGGCTTACCTTGCAGCAGTTCAACGAGAGCGCCGGCGGACAGGTGATCTTCCACCTGCATTTCCACATTCTGCCGCGCTTCGAGGGGGTCGCGCTGCGCCCGCCGGGAACCATGGCCGACAGCGAGAAGCTGAAAGCGCAGGCGGAAAAGATCCGAGCCGCGCTCGGCCCCTTCAACGGCTGAGCGGCGTTAGAGTCTTTCCGTGTTCCAATGAAACACGGAAAGACTCTAGGCTTTTGTTTCGACGCGTTTCCAACGCCGAACCGGCATCCACTTCGGCTGGAAACGCTCTAGCCCAGAACCAGCGCGGCGAAGCGCCGGCTGGCCGCATGGGCGAAACGCTCGACGGGCTGGAAGAGCACGGCCGCGACGATCGAGAGAAGGATCGTCGCCGCCGATATCACGAGAGCGAGCGGCAGTGTGAGCCTGTCGCCGACGAGCGCGATCATCCCCGACGTCGCCGTCACGATCACCACATAATGGATGAGATAGAGCGGGAAGGAGATTTTCGCGAGGAAGCGCGACATGGCGTTTTCGGCGAGGAAATCGGACAGCCCGCGCCAGCGCAGCGCCAGAGCGACAATCGCCACGGCGAGAATCACATGCGCATGGGCGACGGCGCCCGCCGTCATCGACCAGGCGGCGAGCGCATAGAGCGCCGCCACCACCGCGATTTTCGCCGCGAGCGAGTCGAGAAAAGCGAGGCGTCCCGGCGCCGGCGCGACCAGCGCTCCGGTCAATTTCGCCTTGCCGATCAGCGCGCCGAAGAGAAAGGCGGCGAGATAGGGAAACAGCAGCATCAAGAAGCACGCGCCGATGGCGATCGAACGCTCCGGCCGTTTCATCGCCGGATAGCAGGCGAGCAGCAGGAACAGCGCCAGCGAGCCGACCATCTCCCACGGCATGGTCCATAGGAAGGGCAGCGCGGGCCCCCATTCGAAGGGCTTCGTATAGACGTTGCAGAACGCCCATTTCAGCGCATGCGCGACGCTCAGCCCCGTCTCGCCGGCGATGGCTGAAAGGCCCGGCGCAATGTGCGAGGCCTCGCCAAGTCGCGCCAAGCCGAAGCGCTCCGCGAGAATGAGGAGCAGAACCGTCGCGACGATCGGCGTCGTCAGGCGGATATAGCGGCGCAGCGCCGCGGAGAGAATGTATTCGCCGCCGCCTCCCGAGAAGAAGGGCGCGCTCAGCGCCGCGCCGGAGACGACGAAGAAGACGCTCACATCGAGCGAGCCGTCGACGAGCCCGGCCGTCCATGAATTGCGGAGAATGGCGAAATTCTCGCCGAAGGTCTGCCATGTCGAATGGAAGAGCAGAACGGAGAAAGCCGCCCAGCCGCGCAATCCGTCGAGCTCGTGAAGGCGCAGGCGCGTCGACTTCGCTTCGGCTCGCGCTTCAGAGGCCGTCGAAGAATAGGCGAGAACGTCGCCGGCGCCCTGGAGAATGTCCGACATGAATCTTCCCGACGCTGTTGCGGTCGATCCGGCAGGTTAGAGACGGCCGTCGTGGCCAGCAATGACTTTGCCGTTTCGCGTATGACGTTTTCTAAAATGTGTTTAACAGCTCTGGCGTGGCGACAATGCGGCGACGTTTCAGGCGCGCCGGAAGAGCTTTCGCAGCTCGATCTTGGCCTTTTCCAATGTACGCAGGCGCTCCGCCGGCAGGCCGCGGCCGGCGCGATTTATGTAGAAATTCAGCATGGACATCGCGGAGCGGAAGGGCGCGCTCTTGCGGCGCAGGCTCGACTCCGCCGAATGCTTCAGCGAGCGCGCGATGGCGGCGGGATCGTCGAGCGTGAAGACGTCCGGCTCGAGGTCAAGCGCATTGCTCTTGCGCCCGACCTCGGCCGACCAATAGGAGGATTTCGCTTTTTCGCCGCTCAGGCGGCGCGCGCGCTCTGGCAATGATGACCGCCGGGCTGGGAGACGCCGCGCAAGGCCGCGCCACTGAGGCCGGCGTCGCGATCCATGGCGAGATCGGCGAGCGAGACGATGCCGACGAGACGCTTGCGGCGATCGAGCACCGGCAGTCGCCGCAATTGCTGCTCGGCCATGTTCTGCGCGACGTCCTCGACGTCGTGATCCTCATAGCAATAGCGAACGTCTCTGGTCATGACGTCGCGAATCTTCGTCTCGGCGCCCTTGCCGGCGGCCACGGCGCGCAATGCGATGTCGCGATCGCTGACCATGCCGACGAGGCGGTCGTTCTCGCCGACAGGCAAAAGGCCGACATCGAGATCGGCCATGCGTCGCGCCGCGTCGCGGATCGTCTGATCGGGTTCGATGAGACAGACCTCGCGCGTCATAATGTCCTGGACTTTCATCATTCGCCTCCTTGGTTCAGCGAAGGAAATAGGCGGGTTCGGCAAAGGAAACAGGCCGGTTCAACGGAGGAAACGGGCGGGCCCGGCGAAGGTTCCGCGGCAGTCAGCGCGCGAGCAGCGCGATCGCGACGCCACAGGCCAGCGCCAGCGCCGAAGCGGCGCCGACGCGAAAGCCGAGGCCCGAGCCGCCGATCCACCAGGTCAGCGCCGCCTTGGCGAGCGTGTTGACAGCGACGGCGACGCCGATCGCCGCCGCCGCGACATCGAGCTCCAGCGTCGCGCGGTCGAGCCGCGCCACCGACAGAGTGATCGCATCGACGTCGACGAAGCCGGAGATCGCCGCCACGGCGAGCACGCCGGCGCCGCCGGCCATGCGCGCCGCCAGCCGCGCGAGGATCGCGATGACGGTGAGCAGCGCGCCGAATTCGAGCACAGAGCCGAGATCGAGCGGGTTCTTCGGCGCAAAGCCTTCGCCCGACGCGACGGCGGCGGCGCGGCGCATGAAGATAGCCGCAAACAAAAGCAGCACGGCCGCGCCGGCGGCGAAGGGCGGCGCGAGCGCGCCGAGCAGTCGCGCATCGATCAATGCGACGATCGCCAGCACGCGGAACACCATTGTGGCGTTGGCGAATAATGCGCCTGCGGCGAACAGCGACGGCTGACCGCTCTGCTCGCGGGACAGGCGCGCCATCGTCATCGTCGCGGCGGTGGAGGAGACGAGGCCGCCGGCGATCCCCGTCAGCGCCACGCCGCGCGCGCCGCCCGCCGCCTTCATCGCCACATAGCCGAGGAAGTTGATGACCGCGATCAGCACGGTCATCAGCCAGATCTCATGCGGATTGACCGCCTGCCAGGGATCGACGGCGCGGTCCGGCAGCAGAGGCAGCAGAATGACCGTCATGGCGGCGAGCGTCAGGCCGGAGCGCAGCTCCACCCAGCTCACCCGCCGCAGCCAGCCATGGGCGGCGGATTTCAACGCCAGCAATCCCGCCGTGGCGACGCCGGCCGCGGCCGCCGCCTCGACGTCGCCCACCACGGCGAAGGCGCCGAGCGCAAAGGCCAGCATCGCGGCGACGACCGTGGTTGCGCCGAAAGTCTCGTCGTGAACGATCTCACGAAAGCGAAACAGCATGATAGCGACGGAAAAAATCGCAAAGGCGAGGCCCAGCGCCACGGCGCCGCCGATGCCGGTCTGGTTCGAGATCGCGCCCCAGACGGCGCCGAGCAACGCCGCCAGCGCATGGGTGCGGAATCCGGCGGCGCGCTCGCCCTCCTCGTCCTCGCGCGCCTGCCAGCCGCGCTCGAGGCCGATCAGCAGGCCGATCGCCAGCGCCACCGTCAGGCGGCGGAACAATTCGGTCGTCTCCATGCGCCGGCCTTTCGAGAAACGGAACCGTCGAAACTAGAGCGATTTCCGATCGAACGGAACCGTTCGATCGATCAGAATTCGCTCCCATGAAAGAATGCTATAGACCGACCCCGGCGAACATGCGCAACGCCGCCGGCGAGACGCCTTGTCGCAGATCGAAATAGCCGCTCCAAGGATCGGCGCGCAGCGCGGCGAGGCGCCGCTCCATTTTGTCGAGACAATAGCAATCGGCGCGCTCGATCCGGCCGAGCTCCTCCCAGGCGACGGGCGTCGCCACAGCGGGCGTCTCCCGCGCGCGCGGCGAGAACGGCGCGACCGCGCTCGCGCCGCGCTCATTGCGCCGATAGTCGATATAGATGCGGCCGACGCGCCGCGCCTTGGTCGCCATTGCGGTGAAGCGGGCCGGGTCGTCAGCGGCGAGTCGCGTCGCCACGCCTTTCGCGAAGGCGGTGAAGGTCGGCCAGTCGAGCGCCGCGTCGATGGGCGCGACAACATGCATTCCCTTGCCGCCGGTGAGCAGCGCAAAGCTCGCGAGACCCGCCGCCTCGAGCAGAGCGCGGAAATCGCGCGCGGCGCGCTTCACCTCGTCGAAGGAGACGGAAGGGTCCGGATCGAGATCGAAGACGAGGCGATCGGGGCGCTCGAGCGCGTCGACATGGACGCCCCGGATATGCAGCTCCAGCGCGTCGATCTGCGCCGCGCCTTCGAGGCCGGAGAGATCGTCGATGACGAGAAATTCTTCGGTCCCGATCAGCGCGGGACGCAGGCCGGGCGGCAGGCCGCGCCGATGATGGCGCTGGAAGAAGCAGGCCTGCGCGGCGCCATTGGGACAGCGCAGCAGCGACAGAGGACGCGCCGCTATATGCGGCAGAGCGAAAGGCGCGACGCGGCGCCAATAGTCGACGAGCCGCTGCTTGGTGATATGGACGGCGGCCGGATAAAGCGGCTTGTCCGGATTGGTGAGACGGATCATCGGTGATCTCCTGGCTCCGGTCGCGGCGACAGGCCGAAGCTTTCCTCATCCTGAGGAGCGGCCGCAGGCCGCGTCTCGAAGGACGAGGAAAGCGTCACGCGCCGCCTTCTGGAGCTCGCCCTCGTGCTTCGAGACGGCTCCTGCAGAGCCTCCTCAGCATGAGGGCGAGGATGGTTGTCGCTCACCCTATTTTCCCCTCACCTCGCGCGCGGGCTTATCCTCGCGCAGGCCGACGAAAACCGGATGACGTAGCAGCCCTTCCTTCGTGCGCTCCGTATAATCGATCTCGACCACGAGCCGTGGCGCGACATAACGCGCCTGACGCGCGATCTCCGCAGGCATTACGGCGAAGGGCGACGTCTTTCGCGCGAGCGCGCGCAGCGCTGCGCCGATCTGGGCGAGATCGCCGTCGGAAAAGCCGGCGCCGACGCGGCCGCGATAATGCAAAGCGCCGTCGGCGAATTCGCCGAGCAGCAGAGAGGCGAAGTCGCGGCCCTTCTTCGTCGAAGGGCGGTAGCCGCCGACCACGAATTCGTCGCGGCCGAGACATTTGACCTTGATCCAGGCGCGCGTGCGTCGCGAGAGATAGGGCCGATCGATGCGCTTGGAGACGACGCCCTCCAGCCCCATGCGGCGGCATTCGGCGAGAAAGCGCGCGCCGGCGCCGATCACATGGCCGCTATAGCGTATGGCGGAGGGCGCCTCTTCCAAAAGCGCGGCGAGACGCGCCTTGCGCGCGATCAGCGGCTCACGCGAAATGTCCTTTCCATCGAGCTCCAGCAGATCGAAGGCGTAGAAGACGAGCGCGCGCAGGCGCTTCTCCAGCATCTTCTGCAGCAGGCCGAAATCGCTGCGGCCTGTTTCGTCCAGCGCGACGATCTCGCCGTCGAGCAGCGCGCTTCGCATCGGCAATTGCGCGGCGGCCTCGGCAATTGCTGAAAACTTCTTCGTCCAATCGAGACCGGAGCGCGTAGAGACGCGGCTCCGGCCGCCGCAGGTCGCGACGAGCGCGCGATAGCCGTCGAATTTGATCTCATGCAGCCAATCATCGCCTGAAGGCGGCTCGGCGGCCTGCGTCGCGAGCTGCGGGGCGCGGAACTTCGGCAAAGGCGGCGGGCGGGCGGCTTTGCCTTCCGCGATCTCCTCGAAGCTGCGGCCGGTCACGACGCTGCGCATCCATTCGCGCGCCGGATCGAGGTCGGCGTCGGCTTGCCCATCCTTCATTTTGACGAGCAGCCAATTGTCTTTCGGCTCCTTTCCCCGGCGCGGCATGCGCACGAGCGCGAAGCCGCCCCTCAGCCGCTCGCCTTCCAGCGTGAATTCGAGACGCCCCTCCTCGAGCCCGCGGCGCGGATCGCCCTTCGGCGTCCAGCGCCCACGATCCCACAGCATCACCTCGCCGCCGCCATATTGGCCCTTGGGGATCGTCCCCTCGAAACGCCCATAATCGAGCGGATGATCCTCCGTGCGCACGGCGAGGCGCTTATCGGCGGGATCGAGGCTGGGGCCGCGCGTGACGGCCCAGCTTTTCAGCACGCCGTCGAGCTCGAGACGAAAATCGAAATGCAGCCGGCGCGCGCGATGCTTTTGCACGACATAGGCGCCCTGCCCCTTCGTCGGCGCGACGCCTTCGGGCTCGGTCGTGCGGCGGAAGTCGCGCTTGGCCCGATAGGCCGCGAGCGTCTCGCTCCTCATGGCGCTCCTCCGCGCCCGTCAGGCGCGCTTCTTGGCCGCTCCCGTCTTGCTTTCGCTCGTCTTGGTCTCGCTCGTCTTCTTGGTCGGCTTGGCGACGGGTGAAGCGGCGACGCGCGCCTTGCCGCGCGCCGGCGGCGGCGCGCTCTCGCCGACGCTGCGCTTCAAAGCCTCGATCAGATCGATGACCTTGCCGGGGCCGCGCCGCTCCTCTTCGCCCGTGGTGACGATCACATGGCCTTCGCGTTTGCGCTCGACCAGCGCGCGCAGCGCCTCGGCGTAGGAATCCTTGAACGCCTTCGGATCGAAGGGCGCGGTCTTGCGCTCGATCAGCTCGGTCGCCAGCGCGACCATCTCCGCGTCGCTCTCGCCCTCGCCGATCTCGGCGAAATAGGGCTCATAGCCGCGAAGCTCATTGGCGTAGCGCAAAGTCTCGACGAGCAGGCCTCTGCCGAGCGGCGTCACCGCGACGATACTCTCGCGTCCGCGCATGGTGAGACGGCCTATGCCGATCTTGTTCGCGCGGCGCAGCGCCACGTGGATCACTGCATAGCCTTCGGTCGAGACGTCGCCCTCCGGCGCGAGATAATAGGGCTTGTCGAAATAGCGCGGGTCGATCTCCTCGCGGCCGACGAACTGAACGAGCTCGATCGCCTTGCCGCTGTCGAGCTTGATCTCGTCGAGCTCGTCCGGCTCGAGGACGACATAAGAATCGTCGCCGATCTCGAAGCCTTTGACGATATCGGCGGAGTCGACCGGACCAACGCCGGGCACGACCTTCTCATAGCGCACGCGCTTGCCCGAGGGCTTGTGGATCTGATGCAGCGCCATGGTCTGGGCGCTCGACGTCGCCGCATAGAGCTCGACGCCGATGGAGACGAGAGAGAGCCGCAGATAGCCCTGCCAATAAGCGCGCGCGCGAGGAGCCATGAGGGGAGACCTTCGTTGTTCTCCCTTTCATCTAGCGCCGCGTCGCGCGCGGACGATGGCGGCGTTGAGCTCGCCGCCATAGATGAAGATGACGCCCGAGAAATAGAGAAAGCCCAGCGCGATCATCGCCGAGGCGAGGCCCGCGTAAGTGAGCGCATAGCGATCCGAGAAGGCCGCGAGATAGCGGCCGAAGGCGGCGCCGGCGACGAGCCACAGCAAAAGCGTCGCCAGCACGCCCGGCGCTATGTCGCGAAGGCGTCGCCGCCCCGCCGGCAGCCAAATGTGAATGGCCAGGAGCGTGAGCGCCAGGATCAGAGTGGCGAGGCCGTAGCGCGCCAGCGTCACCATCGTCTCGAAGGGCTCGAACCAGTCGAGATAGCGGGCCGCGGCATCGGTGATGAGCGGGCCGAGCACGACCAGAACCGAGAGCGCGAGCAGAGCCACGGCGCTGCCGACCACATAGAGGATCGACTCGAGCCGCAGCAGCCACCAGCTGCGCGTCTCCTCCGCCTCATAGGCGCGATCGAGGCCGATGCGCAGGCTCTCGAGGCCGCTGGAGGCGAAATAGACGGCAAAGAGCGCGCCGAAAGTGAGCGTGCCGCCGCGCGGCGTCGTCGCGACGCGCCGGATTTCCCCTGCGATGGGCTCCGCGACCTCGGGCGGCCAGGCGTCGAGCAGCAGCCGGCCGGCCTCGTCGGCGAGGCTCTCGGAGCCGATGAGGCCGGCGAGCGCCGTCACCACGATGAGAAAGGGAAACAGCGACATCAGCGTCGACAGAGCGATATGGCTCGCTATGGCGAAGCCGTCGCGCTCGACGAAATGCAGGAAGGCGTCGAGCGGAATGCGCAAGAGAGCGGGCAGGCGCTCCGCCCGCGGGGCGAGCGGCCCGAGGGCGCGCCGGAAGACTTGTTTCTCGACTTCGTCCAAGGCGCCGCTTCCCCGCGCTTTCCGCCCGAGGGAATATAAAGCGCTTCCAGCCGAAGTGGGCGCCGGTTCGGCGTTGGAAACGCGTCAAAACGAAAGCCTATAGTCTTTCCGTGTTTCAATGAAACACGGATAGCGCCGCGCGCGGCCGCATGGGCGGCAACTTTCGCCGCCCGACGACGTTGACGACGAGTAGCGGCGGCGACGCTCTCGCGCCGTCGCCGCAGGCTCACTCAGACGCCGCGCCTCAACACGCCGCCGACGAGGGCGATGATGAAGAGCACGACCGCCACCCAGAACAATATGCGCGCGGCGTCGACAGCCGTGCCGGCGACGCCGCCGAAGCCGAAGAAGGCCGCGATCAGACCGACCACCAGGAAGACGATGGCCCAGCGCAGAAGATCACCCATCTCTTTCTCCCCTTATCGAGGATCGACCGGGGATAACGTCGGCGCGCCGATCCGGTTTCCCTCCGAAGGGGGACGCAGATGAGCCTCGGCCACAGAACACAGCCCAGTTTTCGCTCTGAACGCAGCTTCACCCTGAACTTCGGCCCGGTGCATCCGGCGGCCCATGGCGTGCTGCGGCTGGTGCTGGAGCTCGACGGCGAGGTCGTCTCCCATGTCGATCCGCATGTCGGCTTCCTGCATCGCGGCACCGAGAAGCTCATCGAGGACAAGACCTATCTGCAGGCCCTGCCCTATTTCGACCGGCTGGATTATGTCGCGCCGATCAATCAGGAGCACGCCTTCTGCCTCGCCGCCGAGCGCCTGCTCGGCCTCGAGATTCCAAAGCGCGCGCAGCTCATCCGCGTGCTCTATTGCGAGATCGGACGGCTGCTCTCGCATCTGCTCAACATCACGACGCAGGCCTCCGACTGCGGCGCGCTGACGCCCAATCTGTGGGGCTTCGAGGAGCGCGAGAAGCTGATGGGCTTCTATGAGCGCGCATCCGGCGCGCGCATGCACGCCTGCTATTTCCGCATCGGCGGCGTGCATCAGGACCTTCCCGCCGCGCTCCTCGACGATATCGAAGCCTTTTGCGATCCTTTCCTCGCGGTCTGCGACGATCTCGAAGGGCTGCTCACCGACAATCGCATCTTCAAGCAACGCAACGCCGATATCGCCGTGGTGACGATCGAGGAGGCCTGGGGGCTCGGCTTTTCCGGCGTGTTTCTGCGGGCCTGCGGCGCGCCATGGGATTTGCGCAAGGCGCAGCCCTATGAATGCTATGAGGAGCTGGATTTCGCCATTCCGGTCGGCCGCAACGGCGACTGCTACGACCGCTATTGCGTGCGCATGGCCGAGATGCGCCAATCCGCGCATCTGATGAAGCAATGCGTCGCCAAGCTGCGCGCGCCGGAAGGCAGGACGCGGATCGCCGTCGACGATCACAAGGTCACGCCGCCCGAGCGCTCCGTCATGAAGCGCTCGATGGAGGCGACGATCGAGCATTTCAAGCTGTTCAGCGAGGGGATTCACGTCCCGCCCGGCGAGGTCTACGCCGCTGTGGAGGCGCCCAAGGGCGAGTTCGGCGTCTATCTCGTCGCCGACGGATCGAATCGGCCCTATCGCTGCAAGATCCGCGCGCCCTCCTTCGCCCATCTGGCGGCGACCGACCGCCTCTCGACCGGCCATATGCTCGCCGATGTCGCGGCCATCGTCGGCTCGCTCGACATCGTCTTCGGAGAGATCGATCGCTAGACCCGTTTCCGCTTCCTCTCGCGGAAAGCGCTCTGTAGGAGCCTCCAATGCCGATGACGCTCGCAGAAAAGACCTGCACGCCCTGCCGCGGCGGCGTTCCGCCGCTCGACCGCGCGATGGCGGAGGCGCTGCTCGCAGAGGCGCCGGACTGGGCGCTCCTGGACGAGGCGCGCCGCATAGAGCGCGGCTTCCGCTTCGGCAATTTCCGCGAGGCGGCGGAATTCGTGCGGCAGATCGGCGAATTGGCCGAGGCCGAAGGTCATCATCCGGACATCGCCTTCGGCTGGGGCTATGCGACCATCTCGCTGCAGACGAAGAAAATCAAAGGCCTGCACGAGAACGACGTCATAATGGCGACGAAGATCGATCGCATCTTCTCGCGCTGGCAGGGCCTGCCGGCGGGACGCATGTGACGCGCCACGCCTTTTCAAACGGCCCCCGCTCTAGTAGATGTCCGTGTCGCGGTCCCGGTAGCTCAGCAGGATAGAGCAACGGTTTCCTAAACCGTAGGTCAGGGGTTCGAATCCCTTCCGGGACGCCATTTTATCCCTGGCGCCCTGGCCGCTAGTCAGTCGACGCCGAAGATCGCTTCCCGCCCCGTTCGAAGCGCGAGTTGCCGCGCCGCGCGGAGACGCGATTGCCAGCCCCCCCCCCCGGCAGCTGTTGCGCTATATGCCTCACTCCCCGATAGGCCGCGTCGCTTCGTCTCTACCTTTCTGCGTGAAGGCGCCTTTTTCGAGCGAGCGGCGGATTTCTTCACTATTTTTCGTTTGCGCAACAGGATGCATCTGCCGTAAAAATCCCGCGTACTATATCGAGCAAGTCGGCGGGCCTCCGCTCCACGAGGGATTGTTCACATATGGCCGACGCGCGCAGAGTTTGGGTCGCAGGGCACAAGGGCATGGTCGGCTCCGCCGTGACGAGATATCTCGAGGCGCAGGGAGTTTCGGTGTTGAAGGCGGACCGCTCCGTGGTCGACCTCCGCAATCAAATCGCCGTCGAAGTCTGGCTGAAGCAAAATCGGCCAGACGCCATCGTATTCGCGGCGGCGAAAGTCGGCGGCATCTACGCCAATGACACTTATCCTGCCGATTTCATCTATGACAATCTCGCGATCGAGACCAATATCATTCACTCCGCCCATGTAGCAGGGGTAAATCGTCTCGTCTTCCTCGGATCGTCCTGCATCTATCCGAAATTCGCGCCGCAGCCGATCAAAGAGGATGCGCTGCTGACGGGTCCGCTGGAGCCGACCAACGAATGGTATGCGATCGCCAAAATCGCCGGCATCAAGCTCTGTCAGGCCTATCGCAAGCAATATGGCCGCAGCTATATTTCGGTCATGCCCTGCAATCTCTACGGCCCCAACGACAATTTCGACCTGCAGACGAGCCATGTGTTGCCCGCCCTCATCCGCAAGTTTCACGAGGCGAAGGAGGCCGGTCACGACGAAGTGATCGTTTGGGGCACGGGGACGCCGCTACGGGAGTTTCTGCATGTCGATGATCTCGCTCGGGGCGTCGTCTTCTGCCTGGACAATTATGACGGCTATGAGCACATCAATTGCGGCGCGGGCTCCGAGGTCACGATCCGCGAACTGGCAGAGACGGTGCAGCGCGCCGTGGGATTTTCGGGCCGTCTCGTGTTCGACACGACAAAGCCGGACGGAACCCCACGCAAATTGATGGATTCGAGCCGACTTCGCGAGCTCGGATGGGCTCCGAAGATATCCCTCGAAGATGGCATCGCCGACGCCTATCAGTGCTTCCTCGCCAAGGAGACAGCGGAGCGCGCGCCCGTCCTCGATCGGGTGGGCTGACCCGAATCCGAACAAGCGTTGGGACGCCTCGCGCGCGTTCTCATGTTTCCGCCCGGAACCCCGACCCGCGAGCCTCCTCTTCGGTCGGCGCCGGCTTCAAAGGAGGCGGGCTTCGGCGCGCGACGAGAATAAGATATTTCCATTACATTTTTCGTATGGATATCTGCACGGCAATTGCGCGCGACGCTTTTGGCGAGAACCGGTTGACTCGATAAAATATCGAGATATTGAAGGGCAGCAACGACTTGAGGTTCGCGTGTCGATAGCTGAATCAGCACTGAGTCTCGTCACATCGGCCGTCAGATCGATGAACCTCGGAAAGTTCATCGGCCGTTTTCCCCGCAGTTTCGACGTCGTCCCGCTGCTCGACATCGAGGCGAATGCGGATACCGCCGGCGAATGGACCGTCACCGGCCTCGATCCCCAGTTCGAACTCGCCGGTTTCGGTGTGATTCCGCTTCCCGCCGGCTCGTACGCCATTCGGGCAATCGGCGGCGCCGCGCTCGATCAGCTCCACGAAGCCTGCTTCTACATCGATACGGGATCAGGATTTTCCGAGGACGCACGTCTCCCCGTCCGCTTCTTCGAAGAGCCTGACGGCGGCTTCACCGCCTATTGCCGCTTCGCCGCGCCGGTCATGCGCATTCGCTTCGATCCGGCAGACGGCTCGAGGCCGAAATTCTCGCTTCTGGAGCTCGAGTTCGAACCGACTTCGGCTCACGAGCAAGCCGCGAGACTTCAACGTGAGCGTGACGGCCGTGTTCGCCTGCTGATGAATCTGGTGCGCTTGCTTCCGGAGACAGAGGGCGCCGGCGGCGCCGGCCGCGTCTGCAAAGCCTATCTCACCCATCTTCCGGATTTCGTCTCCCTGCGCGTCGCCGTCGCGCCCTTTCACGCTTATCTCGCGCCACGCTTTCCAAAAGCGGAATTCGTCGTCGTCACCGCCGACGACACCGCACAAATGAATGAGCATCTAGAATGGTGCGACTGTTATTTCGATCCGCTGAACGCGCTGCGTCCGACCTATATTCCGAGCCATATTCCCGTGCTCGGCTGCGTTCTCGATCTGCAGCACATGCATCATCCGACGTTCTTTTCCGAAACCGAGAACGTGATGCGTCTGCGCGAATATGGTTATGTTTTCGATCGCGCCGATGCGCTCGTCGCAATTTCCGACTTCGAGAGACGCAACTTCGAGACGTTCTACGGCGTCGACTCGATCCGCGTGATGCATCTGAGCGGCTTCATGGCGGAAGACGCCCGGTTGACGCGGGAGGACATAGCGACCGCGCGCGCGGAAAAATCGATCGAGCGCCGCTATCTCATCTATCCGGCGGTCCCGTGGATACATAAGAACCACGAGATTTTGCTGCAGGCGATCGCCGTGCTCCGGAGCCGAGGTCTCGACGTTCCGATCCTGCTGACGAACGCCGGCGCAAAGAAGGAGCGCGTCAAACAGTTGAAGGAATGGGCGCAGCACCTCGGCGTCGCCGACCTCGTGCAGATCGAATCCTTTCTCCCCGAATCGACGCTTCTGCATTATTTCGTCCATAGCGTCGGCCTCGTCTTTCCGTCGCTCTATGAAGGCTTCGGCATTCCTCTCGTCGACGCGATGAAGCTCGGCGTCCCGGTTCTCACAGGGACGTCATCGGCGATCACCGAGATCTGCGGCGACGCCTGCGCCTATTTTCAAAACGAGCGAAACGCATTGGCGATCGCCGATGATATCGAACGCTTTTGGCTCGATACCGATCTGCGTCGAGAGCTCGTCGAAAAAGGCTATGCGCGCGGCGAAAATTTCTCGTCGCACAAAATGGCCGAGCAATTGACCGAGGCCGTCAAGACGCTCACCGATCAAAAGCGGGACGCCGCCGAGGCGAGTGTTCCGGGGCGCCGTCGCGAAAAGCGCCCCGCGACGATTGAAAAGCTCGCCGTCTTCGCCCTCTATCTGGAGCCGCTCGCGCTGGAGCAGGCCGCGGCGCTGCGAGACATCGAGGACATCGATCTGCATCACGCCCGATTGTTCGGAGCGCAGGCGCAGGTGACGGTCGGCGTCGACGTCTCCTTGCTGCGAGACGAAGGTCTGCGAGCCCTGTTCGCCAAAGCGCGCCGCTTGATCGTGCTCGATTCCGCCAAACCACGCGCGATCGAACTCGCGACGAAGGATTTCAGCCATCGCTACAATGACGCGCTCTATCAGCTCGTCACCACTCTGCCGCAAAACGCTTCCGCCTATCGGGCGGATGTCGTGGACGCCATTTTGATGGCTCTCGATCTCAATCCGTCGGCGACTTACGCGCAGATCGATGTCGATGCGGTGAATGTGACGCTCGACCCGCCGCCGACGGAAATCGACGGCGTCTTGCAATATGAGACGCGCCGCAGAGACGGCTTCGCGATCCTCGACGCGATGATCCGCCGCAGCGGCCCGCTGAGCGATCTATACAATGGCGATGTCGCCTATCTCAGCGCCTTTTGCACGCGGGGAACGCGTCTGCGCTTTCCTGGCGGCGCGTCTTTCGCCAATGACTCTTGCGCCAATGACTCTCGCGCACATGACTCTCGAGCCGGTCGTCGACAATGAGAATGGCAGATATTTTCCTTCGACGCAGCGATCCGGCGAACGCCGAAAGCGAAGCGCCGCTTTCCTCCGAGAACATGCGCGAGCCAGTGACCACCACGCCCGAGACGGCGCGGAAGGCGCGGCGCGTCTACCCGATCGTGGGCGTTGTCACGCCGGTCCGCAACCGACGCGAATGGACGCTCGGATTCGCACGGGGCATGCGCGAGCAGACCTATCCTTTCTTCCGGCTCTATATCGTCGATTCGGGTTCGACCGACGGCACGCCACAGGCGCTACGCGCGCTCGGCGCGAGCGAGATCGTCGTCATCGACGATCCAGGCTGGCACTATTGGACGGCGGCGACGAATTCCGGCGTGAAAGCGGCGCTCGAAGACGGTTGCGACTATATTCTTACGCTCAATGACGACGCCATACTGCCCGGCGATTTCATCGCCAACATCGTCGATAGCGCGCTCGATAGCAACGCGCCCATCGTCGGCGGCGTGATCTCCTACGCCAATGAGCCCGGCCGGCTCTGGGGCGTCGGCGCCTATAATAATTGGGAGAGCGGCGCCTTTGTGCAGACGGGCTTCGCGAATGTCTATGAGGATGCGCTCGACGCGAAGGAGCGGCGCGGCGTCGACATGATCGCGGTCGACTATTTGTGCGGCAATGGCACGCTCGTCCACAAATCCGTGTTCGAGAAAATCGGTCTCTATGAGCAGCGCAACGCGCCGCATTATCATGCGGACAGCGAATTCACCATGCGCGCAGAGAAGGCCGGCATAGAACGCCTGGTCGCTCTTCGCGCGAGGCTCTACAATCGCTTCACGCTCGACGCCGATGGCCCCTTCTCGAAGAAGAATATGAAATTCTTCTCGCTGCGCTCGGCCAATTTCGTGCGTCCGATACTGCACATTCTGAACGAGTATTGCCCGGCGGAGCGCCGCACGCGCGCATTCGTTTTCTATTATGGGCGGTATCTGTCGCTCTTCGACGCGCGCACGCGATCCAAGCTGCTGCGCGCCATAAAATTTATGACATTGTCTGGCGACGAGCGACGACGTTTCGTTCCGCGCCTCACGCCGCCTGTCGACCCCGCGTTTTTGGCCTGCGACGATCTCGACATTCTTCTGTCTCTGCCACTCGTCGAATTCATCCTGCTCGCCTACGCGTATCTGCTTCAGCGCGCCTGCGGCGACGATGAATTGCACAACTATGCGCAAGCGATCAGGAGCGGAAAGGCGCGAGAGGCCGTTATTCTGGAATTCACCGGCTCGGAGGAATATCGCAATCGGCAGGATCGTCCACTGCTCGCGGAGCTGGACATTGCGCTTTCCGCGCCATTCTTCGGCGGGACGCAGGTCGCCGCCGAGCGGGGCATGTCGGATTCGCAATTCGCGCTGGCCTGCCTGGTGGCGGCGCACAGGCGCACTCCCTCGCGCGACGAATTTTTCGAGGCGCGACGCCTCGTCGCATCGCAGGGACGCGCGGCCCTCGTCGACGAGTTGAGAGCGCATCGTTACGATGCGGATTCCCGAACCTTGCTCAGCTTGTCGGAAACAGTCGCAGGGCGCGCGGCGGCAACGCCCACTCGAGACGGCGCGGTCGTCGTCTATGTCAATGTCGACGTTCTCTGCATGGCGGTCGTCGACCCCAAGGCGCGGACAGGCGTTCATCGCTACGCGAAGAGCGTCGTGAACGAGCTGCTGCACGATTCCCGCGTGGAGTTGCGCGTCTTCTATTCACCGTCGCTGCGCCGCGAATGGAGCCGGCTGGTCGAAGCCGAGCCCGTCTGGCTCGAGCGCGAGGCGCGCGCCGAAGACGCCATTCCCGCGCGCGCCGTCGTGCTCCTCCCCTATTTTCCAGTGGAAGCCGCGCCGGCGCGCTACGCCGCCCTGCCGCAATGCATAATGGTGCATGATCTGTTTCCGCTGGAGCGGCCAGAGTGGTTCAGCGCGGAGGCCGTATCGGCATTCCAGCACCAACTGCGTCAACTGCTGACGGCGGATCATATCTTCTGCAATTCCCGCGCGACGCAGCGACAGCTGCTCGATGCGCTGCCAACGCTGCGGGCGTCGTCGTCCGTCGCTTATCTCGCAGCCGACGAGGGCGGCCGGAGCGGGCGCCGCGAGCTCGGCAAAATCGTCGATTTGCCGCGAAACGCGCGCTATTTTCTGTGCGTCGGCACGATCGAGCCGCGCAAGAACCTCCTCAACGCGATCGCCGCCTTCGCGCTGCTGGCGGACCAGCCTAAAATTCGCGATCTGCATATGCTGGTCGTCGGCCAGGAAGGATGGAAGGTCGACCTCGCCGAGCTCCAGCGGACCGCCGCCGATGCGATGAAACGGATTCACTTTCTCGGGCGCGTGCCGGACGAAGACCTCTGGACTCTCTATGAAGGGGCGATCTGCACCGTTTTTCCATCGCTCGCCGAGGGCTTTGGTCTGCCGATTCTCGAATCCTTCGCCTGCGGCGCGCCGGTCGTCACCTCGCGCGGATCGAGCACGGAGGAAATCGGCGGAGCCGCCGCGCTGCTGGTCGACCCACTGGACCCGTCCGAGATCGCCGCGGCGATTCTTCGCCTCGCCACCGATACGACGGAGCGCCGACGGCTGAAAGTGGAAGCCGTTCGCCGCGCGCAGGAATTCTCCTGGACGCGCTGCGCCGACGCCCATGTCGTGGAGTTCGAGCGCCTGACGGCGAAATGAAACGAAAAGCGCCCCTTCGAAAGGGGCGCTTCGCGTCGCGACAGTGGCGGCGAGGATCAGGCGGTCTGCTGGATGGCCGAGAGCTTCCAGGCCTGAGGCCCTTCCCCAGCGGGACGATGGAAGGTCCACACCTCGGTCGATTGGGTCGGCTGGGAGGCGTCGCCGGACACGACCTTGCCGGTCGCCCGATCGATGAAGAGATCGATCAGCGAGAAGCGCATGGCCACCGTCGCATATTCCTCCGAGCCCTCGCGCCAGGCCTCGGAGAGATCGCCTTGAAGCAGCTTCACCTCCGAGATGCGGTTGATGACGCCCTCGCGCGCATTGGCGCGAATATCGTCCGAGAAATAAGAGACCATCTCCGGCATCGCGAGCTCGTGCAGCCGGCCGATGTCCTCCTGGCTATACGCCGCCTGGGCGTCGCCGAGCACGCGCTCGAAGGCGCTGAAATCCTCCGGGCGCAGCGTCACGGGCTCATTGGCGGCATGGCGTGGCGGCGCAGCGGCGCCGAGACCCGCGCCGCCGCCGGTGAAGGCGAATCCCCCCGGACGGGATCCGGCTCCGGCGCCGCCCATGGCGCCGGCGAGACGACGGCCCGAGAACCATTGAAAGGCGAGCCACGCCAAGCCGCCGATGATCGCGATCTGGACCAGCAGGCCAATGATCGAGGCGAGGCCGCCGAGCCCGCCCATCAGGCCATTGCCGGAGAGGAGGCCGAACAGGCCGGCGCCGAGCAGGCCGCCGGCGAGGCCGCCGAGCAGGCCGCGACCAAAAGAGCCGCCGGCAGGAGCGGCGGCGGGAGCGGCGGCCGGACGCTGCGGCGCGGCGGGCTGCGCTTGCGGCGCGGGCTGCGGCGCGATGCTGCGCTCCATGGGCGCGGCCGGACGCGGCGCCGTCGTTGTCGCGGGCGGCGGCGTGAAGGTCCGCGAGCCACGGCTTCCCGAGCTCGCGCCGCCGCCCATTTTGGCCTCGGCGAGCGCCGGGGCGAAGGCGATGAGCAGGGCGAGCGCGAGCGCCGGCAGAGATTTGGAGTTCGATGTCCAAGTCGACATGACTATCCTCGAGTTCGCCCGAAGAAAGGAATCACTCGGGCGTGGTCTATATAGGAATGCTCCGACCTTGCGGCAAAGGGCCGCGCGGCGGGAAGGCGAGAACGGTTTCCGACGCCATTGGATCGAAAACAGTTCTAATTTTTCATTTAAATCGTTTCCAGCCGAAGTGGACGCCGGTTCGGCGTTGGAAACGCGTCAAAACAGAAGATAGCGTCTTTGCGTGTTTCACTGAAACACGCAAAGACGCTAGAGCGAAATCTCTCGAGCGAATCGGCTCGAGCGGAAAGCGCTGTCGAGGAGGCTCTGGAGCGCGTGAAGCCGAAACTGGTCTTCGTCGCCGCCGTGGCGCGCAATGGCGTCATCGGCGCAAAGGAGCGCACGCCGTGGCGGCTGAAGAGCGATCTCGCGCGCTTTCGCGCGCTGACCTGGGGTCGGCCGCTGCTGATGGGGCGGCGCACATTCGAATCGATCGGGCGCCCCCTGCCCGGCCGCGAAACCGTCGCTCTGTCGCGCGATCCGCAGTTTCGCCCCGAGGGCGCGCATCTCGCGCGCGACCTCGAGCAGGCGCTGGAGCTGGCGACGCGGCTCGCCGAAGCGATGAAATCGCCGGAGATCATCATCGCCGGCGGCGCGCAGATCTATTCCGCCTTTTTGCCGCGGGCGGATGTGATTCACCTCACCGAGGTCGCGCTGACGGTCGCTGGCGACGCGCTGTTTCCGGCGCTCGATCCCGAGCAATGGCGCGTCGCCGCGCGCGAAACGCCGCCGCGCACGGCCGAGGACGAGGCGGATTTCCAATATCTGCGGCTCGAACGCAAGTGAGAGACGATGATGCGCAAACAGCTGTTGCAGGTCGAGGAACCTGAAGCTATAAACCGCCTCGACCAGCGGCGACCGCTTCGCGGCCGCCATATCGGAGTGTAGCGCAGCCTGGTAGCGCACCTCGTTCGGGACGAGGGGGTCGGAGGTTCGAATCCTCTCACTCCGACCAACAAACACAGCAAGCGGTTGTTTTCGGGTTTTTGCCTGCGAACGATCGCGGTCATCCCACGAAATGCCGCCCCGAACAGCCCGTCCAGGCGGCGGCTCTTGCGCACTCGTGCTCAAGGCGCCTGATTTCCATGCGCTCGCCCTATCGAGCTGGAAGGCGAGATCGTCGCTGCGCCACGCCTGTCGAATACCCAGCCATTATGGACCCCGGCGCTGGCGTTAAAGGCGCTCACGCACCATGGAGGCGGAAGACCGCGACGCATGTCTCACGAGGGAAAAATCCGGGCCAGCCCTCGAACCTAAAGGCTACAGAAGAATATCTGAAGTTACCTTCGATATATTTTATCGTATTTGTTCATATTCTGAAATGTAATCAAGTCTGCCAGAAAATAGCGATGGAACAGCCAGTCTTATTCTCTCCTCGAGCGCAAATGACAGGCTGCGTGCAAACCGAACACTCAAATGCTCACTGTCAACATAAGCTATCATATTGTTTATAACTGCAGGACAGAAATCTGCAGTACAAATCATATTTGTCAAATCGATATAGAAAATGTTTTTCATGAGCGGACCAGCTGCTTTATCGATATCAATTTCTTGACTCATCGTCCTGAGCGCTCCACATCGCTCGAGCTCATTAGGATGTCGTAACGCGCAAAGCATTGTTGAATTACTTGTTACTGATATAATTGGCGTATCCCTGATCAGAATAACATAGTTCGCCACATCGGATAGTTTCCGAAAAGCCTGCGCATAGCCATCCGGGACGCTATCCCCTTCGTTGAACTCTCGGATCGCGGTCGCTGTCGTAAATACGACATTAGCGTTCAGCTCCCTCAGCTTATCGAACGCCTCTTTCACCCAACTCTCGCATTCATCGACCTTGGTCACTGCGCCAATACGGTTTACGAAAAGTCTCTGATACCCATTCAACCGGCAACCGCCTTTCGATAAAACCACGATGCGCAGAGGAATATGGCGCGCGATTTCCTGAAATGTCGGCAGCCATTGAAATATATGAGACGCTCCGAGGAGCACGACTGTCGTCGCGTTTTCTGCGGCGCTCTCGAATATGCACATTTTCAGCGTCGAATCGGTAGACATGCAATCTTTCTGATGGGGATATCCCAATCCGATTACGGATCGATCAAAACTAAGTGAGCCATATGTTATATTTATATCTTCAGTCTGCAACTCTTCCGTATAATTTCGTATGTACGGCACAAGCAACACCACTGCGGGAAACGCGATCGCGATAGAGGCGACAAAGGGAAAGATGAGCCTTTTTATGTCAGCGCGGCTAGAACCGATGACCTCGGTGTAAAGTCTTCGTAATGGCGTCTCCACGAGCGCCTTGGTCGCAAATGCCAACGCAACCGACAGCAAAACGATGCAAACACCTGTGGTTATGCTGACGATCCGACCCTGCGACGGCTCGATCGAAAGGATGAGAACCGGCCAGTGCCAGAGATAGACCCCGAACGCCAGCTCGGCGACTGGGATGAAGAGGGGCGTTTTTAAGAGACTTCCGACGTCACAGGCGGAAGGCTTAGATCCGCAGACGATGAGCAATGCCGCTCCAAAAACTGGAAGCACAGCTGCGAGACCAGGAAAATTCCAATTGCCGGGAATGATCACGCCCGTCAGGACGATCATCGAAAAGCCCAGCCAGGACAGTAGCGCTCTCAGTCGATCGTCGATTGTGGTTCTGCTGATGAGGCCAACGCAAAGGACGCCTGTCAGAAACTCCCACAATCTCGCCAATGGATGGAAATAGGCCGCGGCCGGCGCATTGCTCGTCGCATATAAGGCGTAGCCAAAAGAGAGGGCCATGAGACAGATGCAAAAGAAGAAAATGATTTTCGTTCGATGCTTTCCTCCGAGCGCAAATTTTCTCAGCAGCGCGGCTCCTGAAATAAATATCGGCAGAATGATATAGAATTGCACAAGCAGAGAAAGCGCCCAAAAGTGCTGGAATGGGCTCGGAACTCGATTCACGTCGTTGTAGTCGACACCAGATCTCATTAGCGCGATATTTTCAAACTGAAACAAAGCAGCAATTGCCTCGCGAGGGCCAAAAAGATAAAATATCTCTCTATTTGTCCAGTAGTCCCACAAAAGGGTAAGAAAGATTACGATAAACGCAGTCGGAAAGAGCGTCACGCTGACCCGACCCCAAAATCGCAGGGTCGATTTTATAGATCCGGCAAAGCTGTTTCGAAAAAAACTCTGTGTGGCGAGGAAAGCCGAAATGACGATAAAGACATCCACGCCGCCGGAAGGGCGTCCTACCCAAAGGTGAAAGGCAACGACGAGAACGACTCCAACTGCACGAAGACCCTGAATGTCGTTTCGGAAAACGGTCATAAAATTCGTATCCTGAACAAGATTTTTCAATGCCGCCATTCAACGGGATTCTCCACCAAATATTGTCGCCCGGCTTCGCCGAATGGGTTCGGGTGAAAGGATGCCATCAGCGGGTGGCCTCGACAATCGCGGGTCCCACGGATCAGCCGTCGCGGCAACCGCGTCTCGCAGCTCCCGCGCGAGCCATGCCCATCGCCCGTGAGGTGACATCAAAGACGCAGACGCGCATTATCTAAAAGAGACACCGAAGGCAGCGCCAATGAACCCGGACTCGTCGTTCCCCATCGTCGGCGTCGGCGCCTCCGCAGGCGGAATCCAAGCGCTGGAGAGCTTGTTCCGCGCCATGCCGGCGGATCCGGGCATGAGCTTCGTCGTCATCATGCATCTGGCGCCGGATCGAAAGAGCCTGCTCACCGACATATTGGCGCGCCACGCCAAATTGAGCGTCGAGGTCGCCCGCGACGGACAGCAGCTCGAAAAAGACAAGATCTATGTCATTCCGCCGGCCGCGATTCTGACGATCGCCGCAGGGCGGCTTCGGCTGATCGCGACGGACGCCGCCCATCACGAACGATCGCCGATCGACATTTTCTTCAGCGCGCTCGCGCGCGACCGCGGCGAATATGCGGTCGGAGTCGTGCTGTCGGGCAGCGGCAGCGACGGCGTTCTCGGCATCAAAGCGATCAAAGAGCACGGCGGCGTGACCCTGGCGCAGGCGACCGATGAATCGGGTCCGGGCTTCGGGGGAATGCCGGGCAGCGCCATCGCCAGCGGGCTCGTCGATTTCGCGGTTCCCGTCGATACGATGGCGACGAAGCTCATCGAGATCATGCGCGATATAGCGGAGCCGGAGGATGTCGCCTCGGATGCGCGAATGAACGAGGACGATGGCGTCGTCCTCGACGCGCGCCAGGCCATTTATGCGATTCTGCGCGATCACGCGGGGCATGACTTCAGCGGATATAAGACGAAGACATTCATGCGCCGGGTCCGTCGCCGCATGCAAATCCAGAAATGCGAGACGATCACGGACTATGTGGAGCGCCTGCGTCAGCTTCCCGGCGAGGCGACGGCGCTCTTTCGCGACCTGCTGATCAATGTCACGAGCTTTTTTCGCGATACGGACGCCTTCGGCGCGCTCGAGAAAAGCGTCGTCCCCCGGCTGTTCGAGGGGAAAGGAGCGGCCGACTCGGTGCGAGTCTGGATTCCGGGTTGTTCCACGGGCGAAGAAGTCTATTCGATCGCGATCATTCTGCGCGAACATATGGACGGGCTGAGGGCCGCGCCGCGCGTGACGATTTTCGCGACGGATATAGACGAGGCGGCTCTGACGATCGCGCGCGCCGCCCGCTATCCCGCTACGCTGATGGACGGCGTTTCGGAGGAACGACGCCGACGCTTCTTCACCGCCGAGTCCGGCGGCTATGTTCTCGTCAAAACGGTTCGCGACCTTTGCGTCTTCTCTCCCCACAGCATCCTGCGCGATCCGCCTTTCTCGCATATGGACCTCGTCTCGTGTCGCAATCTATTGATCTATCTGGGATCCGACGCGCAGAGGCAGGTCATTCCCATCTTTCACTATTCGCTGCGAGCCGGCGGGTTTCTCTTTCTCGGCATGTCGGAGAGCGTCGGCCAATTCGCCGAGCTGTTCACGCTGCTCGACAAGAAACATTGCCTGTTCGAGGCTCGCGACTCCGGCCGGCGCGTACGCATGCCGCCTTTCATGGCGAGCTTGCACAGCATTCCATTCTCCGCTCACGCGTCCGCCAAGACGAGTTCCGGATCCGTGTCGCAACTGCGGCGGGCGGTGGAAGCGCGGATCGCCGAACGATTCGCGCCACCCCATGTCGTCGTGACCGAAGACGGCGACATCGTTCATTTTTCCGCCCGAACCGGCAAATATCTCGAAGCGCCGCCCGGCGCTCCCGATCGTCAGCTCTTCGCTATGGCGCGCAAGGGGCTGCGTCTCGATTTGCGCGCCGTGCTGCATGAGGCGATCGAGATGCGCCGGATCGCGACGCGCCAGAATGTGAAGGTCGAGACCGATGACACCGGCGCGGAGCTGGTTTCGCTGACAGCGGAGCCTCTGCCGGACCGGGATGGCGGCCAGTCGCTTTTCTTGATTCTGTTCCAAGGAAGGGAGGCTTCGACAGCCGACGCGGCCCAGCCGCTCCCGGGCGAACGCGAGTCGACGAGCGATACGGCGCGGCTGGAAAGCGAATTGTTCGAGACCCGCGAGCGATTGCAGGCGACGATCGAGGAATATGAGACCGCTCTCGAGGAGCTGAAATCAGCGAATGAAGAGCTCATCTCGCTGAACGAGGAGACGCAATCCACCAATGAGGAGCTCGAATCCTCCAAAGAGGAGTTGCAATCGCTCAACGAGGAGATGCGGACCGTCAATCATGAGCTGGAGAGCAAGATCGACGATCTGGATCGCGCCAACAGCGATCTGAGGAATGTGTTCGCGAGCACGCGGATCGCGACGATCTTCATGGATCACAATCTCGTCATCCGCAGCTTCACCCCGACCGCGTCGCAAATCTTCAATATCATCCCCTCCGACGCCGGACGACCGCTGACCGACCTCGCCGCCAAGCTCGATTATCCGGATTTGACCGCCGATCTTCGCAAGGTCCTGGAAAGCGGGGCCTCGATCGAGCGGCGCGTGCACGAGAACGACGCCGACGCGCCCTATTATCTCGCCCGCCTCACTGCCTATCACGGCGCCTCCCGACAGATCGACGGCGTCGTGGCGACCTTCATCGATGTGACCGGCTCGACGCGCACCGAGGAGCAGGTGCAGAAGCTGCAAGCCGACCGTCTGAACTCGATGAAGGAGATGGGCACCGGCCTCGCGCATGAGATCAATCAGCCTCTCACGGCGGCCGCGACCTATCTCCACGCGGCGCAGCGGTCGTTGAAGCTCCCGTCGAAGCAGCGACCGGCCAGCATCGAAAGCATTTTGGGAAGCGCTGTCGAGCAAGTGCTGTGGGCGGCGCGGGTGGTCGATCACCTGCGTGAGTTCGTCTCCCGCGACGAGCCGAAGAAAACCTATGAGAGCGTGCACAAATTGATCGAGGAGGCCTATGAGCTCACTCTCCCGACCGCGAAACAGGCGGGCGTCCATGCGATATTTCATTTGAATGCGAAGGACGATCGCGCGCTGGTGGACGAGGTCCAGATCAAGCAGGCCCTGATCAATCTGATGCGGAACGCCATCGATGCGATGCGCGCCTCGGACAGGCGCGAGCTGACGGTGTCGACGGCCTCGGCCGAGACGGACATGATTCGGATCGACGTCGCCGATTCCGGTCCCGGCGTGCCGATGAAGGTCAAAGCCAAGCTGTTCGAGCCCTTCGTCACGACGAAGACGCGCGGCATAGGCGTCGGATTGTCGATATCGCGCTCGATCGTCGAAGCGCATTACGGAAAGATATGGACCGAATCCAATCCGGAAGGCGGAGCGATCTTCAGCTTCACATTGCCTCTCGCGAGAGCGGATCGCGATTCGATGACCGACGCTCCGGGCTGAGGCCGCCAATTCTCGGCCCAAAGACGCTCGAAAGCGGCGTGGAAGGCTGCGCCTGCCTCCCGGCGGCGCAAGATATCGGTCGATCGCAGCATCCCGCGCCTTCAGCCACGCCACGAACGTCGCCGCCGAATATCGCCGCCTGGCGCGCGTCAGCGCGAGCCGATCGAAACGGGGGTCCATCCCCCTGTCTCCATCTCCACGGCGAAAGAGACGCCGCGCGCGATGAGCTTGTCGCGCTCGCCGACGCCGACGACGGGCGCGCGCTCGGAGGTCGCGATCTCGGCGATCGGCGCGCCGGGCAGCGCCATCTGCTCGGGACGCGCCAGCCCGCTGATCCGCCCGGCGACCGGCGCGCGAACCGGCTCCTCGCCGAGAAAGCCCAAAATTTCCGCGGCCTCGACGCGATCGCCTATGCTCTTGCGCGACGCGAAACCGCCCTCGGCGGAGGCGATCACATCCCAATAGTCGAGCGCGAGACGATCGGCGCCGCGGCGGCGCGGCGGCGCATCGCCCGCGCGCAGCACTGCGCCAGGATCGAGCCCATCCGTCGCGATCACCAGATCGCAATCGGTTCCGGCCACAAAGCCCGAGCCGACGCCGATCGTCAGCTCGGCCAGATTGGCGAGCGAGCGAGCCGGCCGCCCGTCATGGTCCGGCGCGGCGATGATGACGTCCCAGGGCCAGCGCTCCACGACCTCCTCCAGAGGCCGCAGCAACAGTGGAAGAAATTGCCGGGTCTGCATACCGCAGAGAAATTCTGTCGGCCGATCGGCCCGGCGCGCCTCGACGCCGCCCAGAGTGGCGATGCCGTCGTACCAGGCGTCCGCATAGCACATGCGCCGCCGCAAAGAGCGCGGCGGCCGCTCCTGATGGAGAACGGTGGCATAGCCTTCGCCGATCAGCCGCCTGGCCACGGCCGAGGCCCTTTCTCCGACGCCGCACACGAGAACGCATTGCTCTTTGTTCATCGACAGGCCTTCACCATTATCCCGCCCGCTGGCTCCCTGATTATGTATCTGTATTACATATTGCAGCGCAGCGTAACCGCCGAAATCCGACTTTCCGCCGCGATCCGCGCCGCCTGCTGGCGCGCGGACGAAAAGTGCCATAGCATGAGCGGCAGATCGCTTTTCATAAAAAATTGTCGCTGCGGATGCTCCCATGGGCGGAAAGCTTGTCCAAGAAATAGTGGCGTTCTTGAGCGCCGGAACTCCCTTCGCGATAGAGTCGTTCGTCGGACTTATCGCCGCGCCGGTCATCGCCCTGCTGGTCTGCGCGATTTTCGTCGTGACCATCGGCTATTGCTTTAAATCTCTTGAAAAAAATCCGGTCATCTACACTGGCGGATTGCTGTTCTCGCTCGGCGCCGGATGGCTGGTCGTCTACGAATTCTGCCACTGCGTGCCGCACCCGAGAGACGTCTATCTCGATATTGTGAAATCAGCGCCGAGCTGCGGGACGGGACTCCATTACGACGAGACGACAAAGCAGTGCATTTCCAGTCTGAGCCCTCCCCCCAATTCTGATCGCGGCGCGACGACGCTCGGATCGTCTTCGACGCCCGGCTGCCCGGCAGCCACTCATTACGACTTCATCGCCCGGCGCTGCCTATCCAATGCTCCGTCGAAGGTAGCCGACTACTTGAAAATAGGATCGCTGAACGAATGTTTGCAGAGTGCTCAGTGCCTCCTGAACGTCGGAAACGGCTCGGTCTCGAGCGCGTGGCTCCTGGCGCAGCCGAACTGCGAGCCCGGCAAGCACTATACACTTCAGGAACATCGATGCGTGGCCAACGAGCCGCCCTCGCCGTCGACGGATATCAGCCCTCAGCCGTCCGACTCGGCGAACAAAAGCATGGAAACGCCCAGCGAGCGCATGCTCAGGAACATCACGACACGAGAAACACTCTTGAACGCCACATGCGGCCCGAACCAGCATCGGGACCTGAAAACCCTCCTCTGCTCGGATAACGCCGCACCGGCCCCACCGTCTCCCACGGCTTCCGGCCGAGCGCCGCCAGGGAGCACGCCCTGACGAGCGGGGCGGCGGCGACCCTGCTTTCGGCTAGCTCTTGTCGTATAGTGACGACATGATCCCCTCGCCTCTTCCGCCGACGCCGTCGACCAAATGACCGCACCGCACCATCTCACCCTCCGCGTCTATTACGAGGACACGGATTTTTCCGGCCTCGTCTATCACGCCTCCTATCTGCGCTTCATGGAGCGCGGCCGCACCGAGCTGTTGCGCGATCTCGGCCTCGGCCAGCGCGAGCTGCTTCAGCGCGAAGGCGGCGGCCTGTTCTTCGTCGTGCGCGCGATGACGATCGACTTCCGAAAGCCCGCGCAAATGGACGATTCTCTCACTGTGGAGACGATCGTCCGCGAGGTGTCCGGCGCCTCCTTCGATCTCGACCAGCGCATTCTGCGCGGCGAGGAGCCGCTGGTTTCCGCGCAAGTGAAGATCGCCGCGGTGGAAGCCGGCCGGCCGCGCCGCCTGCCGGCGGAGGTGCGGGAGAAATTCGCCTCCGTCGCCTGTCCCCGAGGCGCTTGACCTTTACGGTCCCTTAAGCCTTCCGCTCATATTTCTGGTTGTGCGGCGCATCCAGGACAAAATCTCGGCGGATTCGCGCTCCATACCGCTCTGGCTCCGCAGCCTTCGGCTCGGCGCTGCGGGAGCGAGCGCGACCTGATTTTTCTTGACGCCGCCCGGTCCACGGGCAGGAGCCGACGATTCCGCCGCGATCGATCCAGTTTCGCCGCCGCCACAGTTCGCCGCCCCGACCCCGCGACTTCCGAGGACGACTTTCATGAATCCAGCCGAAATCGCCGCCCCGCTCTCCGGCGCCGCCGCCGAGGTCACCATCTGGGGCATGTTCTGGGGCGCGCATATCGTCGTGAAGCTGGTGATGGTCGGCCTGCTGCTGGCCTCGGTCTGGTGCTGGGCGATCATCGTCAACAAAGTGCTGCTGTTCTCGCGCACGCGCCGCGCCATGGATCGCTTCGAGGAAGTGTTCTGGTCCGGCTCCTCGCTCGAGGATCTCTACGCCAAGCTGCAGGAGCGCCCGGCCGCCGGCATGGGCAGCCTGTTCATCGCCGCCATGCGCGAATGGAAACGCTCGTTCCAGAACGCCGGCGCCTCCTTCATGGGCCTGCAGGCGCGCATCGACAAAGTGCTGGACGTCTCCATCGCCCGCGAGGTCGAGAAGCTCGAATCCAATCTCCTGGTGTTGGCGACAGTCGCCTCGGCCGGCCCCTTCGTCGGACTGTTCGGCACGGTCTGGGGCATAATGACCTCCTTCCGCTCCATCGCCGCCTCCAAGAACACCTCGCTCGCCGTCGTCGCGCCAGGCATAGCGGAGGCGCTGCTCGCCACCGCCATCGGCCTTTTCGCCGCCATTCCGGCGCTGGTCGCCTATAACAAGCTGCAAGGCGACGTCGCCCGCACCCAGGCGCGGCTCGAGAGCTTCGCCGACGAATTCTCCGCCATTCTGTCGCGCCAGATCGATCAGCACGCCGGCCAGTCCGGCCGCGATCGCGCGGCCTGAAGCGGGAGAAACGCAAATGGGCGCCTCGGTCGCCGCAGGACGCAAGGGCTCTGGACGCCGCCGGCGCGGGACGCCGCGCTATGGCGCCATGGCCGAGATCAATATGACGCCCTTCATCGACGTCATGCTGGTGCTGCTGATCATCTTCATGGTGGCGGCGCCCCTGCTCGCGACCGGCGTCGCCGTCGATCTGCCGCAGACCAAGGCCGGCCCGCTCAACATCGATCAGAAACCCTTGTCCATCGCCATAGACGACAAGGGACAGATCTTTCTGATGGATCAGCCGCTGGAGATCGGCCAGCTGCTCGATCGACTGAAGGAGACGGCCAAATCGGGCTTCGACGAACGCATCTATATGCGCGCCTCCAAGACGGTGAATTACGGCCGCGTCGCCGAGATCATGTCGATGGTGACGAGCGCCGGGTACAAGAAGGTCGCTCTGGTGACCGAAGTGGACAAGAAGTGAGGGGAAGAGTTGAAGCCCTCGCGTTCCGAACCAGGCCTCGTCATTTCGGCGGCCGTCCATGCCGGCCTGCTGCTGGCGACGCTATTCGCTTTTTCGGACACGAAGAAATTCGATGACGCGCAGGAGACTGTGCCTGTCGACATCGTCACCGATGCGCAAATCAATCAGGTGATGAAGGGCGAGAAGGCCGCCAAGGAGATCAAGCCCGTCCAGCGCGCCGACAAGATCGCCGAGCAGCACGAGACGAAGCCGCTGCCGCCGCTCGCCGAGGCCAAGAAGGATGTCGCCGCCCCGCCGCCGCCGATGAAGCCGAGGCTCGAGGAGCCGGAGGACAAGCCCGAGGCCCCGCCGCCGCCCAAGCGCGTCGCCACCCTACCACCGACCCCGGAGCCGCCCCTCCGCCCGACGCCACCCAAAGCCGAGCCCGCCAAAGCCGAGCCCGCCAAAGCCGAACCGCCGAAACCCGAACGCGCCAAGCCCGCGCCGACGCCGCCCGAGCGCGAGGAGCCGGAAGAGGCGGAAGTGGTGAAGCCTAAGCCCCCTGTGCGTCCGAAGCCCGAGAAGGAGGCGAAGGAGACGCCGCAGCCTCCCGAGAAGCCGAAGCCCAAGGAAGAGCCGAAGCTCAAGGAAGAGACCAAAAAGGAAGAGGCCAAGCCGAAGGAGACGGCGAAGCCGAAGGAGCCCGCCAAGCAATTGAAGGTCGATGAAGTGGCCAAGCTCCTCGAGAAGAAGAAGGCCGCCGAAAAGGGTGCGCCGAGCGCGTCCGACGAGAAGAAGACATCCGACAAGCCGCCGGCCAAGCCGAAATCCGGCGACGAGACCGCGCCCAAGTCGAAATTCGACGCCGCCAATATCGCCAATCTCTTGAGCCACGAGGCGCCGCAACGCCGCGCCGCGACCGGCGCCGATCTGACCAAGACCGCCTCGCTCGGCGCGCCGACGGCGAGCGCGCCGCGCATGTCGCCGACGATCCAGGCGCAGATCGACGCCTATACGGTCGATCACTATCGCCGCTGCTGGCAGGCGGCGCTATCGATCAATGCGCAGAGCTATGTGCCGCGCGTGGAATTCCGCCTGACGCGGGAGGGCGCGCTCGAGGGCGCGCCGCGCCTGCTCAATCCCTCCTCCGATCCCGTCGAGCACAGCCGCGGCGAGCAGGCGCTCGGCGCCGTGCGCCGTTGCAGCCCCATGCCGATTCCGGCCGCCTTCGCGCCCTTTTACGATTATTGGCGCGTCACGGAATTGGACATGAGGGAAGATATGTAGCGGCGTCTCGCTCCACGCCTCCGAAATTCGAAAACGCCCAGGACCCGCCTCTCATGACGTTTCACATCACCCGCCGCACGGCCGCCCATCTTCTCGCCGGCGCGGCTTTCTCCCCGCTCCTCGCCGCGCCGGCGCGCGCGGCGCGCGTGCTCGATCTGCGCGCGGGCGGCGGCTTTCAGCCGGTCTCCGTGGCGGTCACGAATTTCTCCGGCGACGAGGCGGCGCGCACGGTGACGAGCGTCATCGTCAATAATTTCAAGCGCTCCGTCTTTCTGCGTCCCATCGAGCCCGGCGGCTTCCCCGAGCCGGCCGGCTCCGAGGCCGCGCCAAATCTCGATCTCTTCCGCACGGTCAATGCGCAATATGTGGTGACCGGCCGCTCGCAGCGCGGCCCGGACGGGCGCCTCAAGACCGAGTTCCGCCTCTTCGACGTCTCGACCGGCGAGCAGGCCGCGGGCCAGCAATATGTGACCGATTCCGCCAATATGCGCCGCGTCGCCCATCTCGTCTCGGACGCAGTGTTCACGCGCATCACCGGCGAGAAAGGCTTTTTCGACACGCGCGTCGTCTTCGTCGACGAGAGCGGGCCGAAGGAGCACCGCCGCAAGCGCCTCGCCATAATGGATCAGGACGGCGCCAATGTGCGTTTTCTGACCCGCGGCGAGGAGTTGGTGGTCACGCCGCGCTTCTCGCCCTCCTCGCAGGACGTCACCTATATGTCCTTCGGCTCCGCCGATCCGAAGGTGCTGCTGCTCAACATAGAAAGTGGCCAACGCGAGGTGGTCGGCAATTTTCCGGGCATGACCTTCTCGCCGCGCTTCTCGCCGGACGGCCAGAAAATCGTGATGTCGCTCTCGCAGGGCGCCGCCACCAATCTCTACGCCATGGATCTGCGCTCGCGCACGACCACGCGGCTCACCGACACCAACGCCATCGACACATCGCCCTCCTATTCGCCGAGCGGCGGCGAGATCGTCTTCGAATCCGATCGCGGCGGCTCGCAGCAGATCTATGTCATGGGCGCGAGCGGCGGCGGCGCGCGGCGCATCTCCTTCGGCCAAGGTCGCTATTCGACGCCGGTGTGGTCGCCCAAGGGCGATTACATCGCCTTCACCAAGCAATCCTCCGGCTCCTTCGGCATAGGCGTGATGAAGCCGGACGGCTCCGGCGAGCGCATCCTGACCGAGGGTTTTCACAATGAGGGACCGACCTTCGCGCCCAACGGCCTGTTCCTGATGTTCTTCCGCGATCCGGGCGGCGGCTCGGGCGCGAAGATTTTCATGGTCGATATTTTCGGCCGCTCGGAATTCCCCGTGCCGACGCCGTCTTACGCCTCTGATCCGTCTTGGGGACCGTTGCAGGAGTAGCGCTGGACAGGCCCCCTCCCCGGCCCTCCCCCGCTATGCGGTATCGAAATGCACGCATCCTCCTCGCCCCCGCGACGTCCTGGCCGGGCTTGTCCCGGCCATCCACGCCAACACGCCGAGGCGTCTTAAGAAGTTTGGCGTGACGCCGAAGCTCGCGCGGAGCCCGACATAGGATGAAATCCGTCGATGGCGGGCGCTTTCCTTTGGTTCCTCAGCTGCTTGGCGTGGATGGCCGGGACAAGCCCGGCCAGGACGGCCGCAGCGTCTCACAATGGGTGAATCTGATAGCGCGCAGCGGGGAAGGGTACGCGAGGGGGCGCTCGGCTCCCTACTCCCTTTCCAAAGACCCATAAGCATCGGCGACGCCGCCGATCAAATTGGCGGACAGCAGCAATTCCGTCGAAATCTCCCCGCCGATCGGACGTAACCGCACGCCAGCGCCGATCGCCTCGCTCAGTGCGCGCCGCGCCGCGACCGCCGCCTCGATGGAAACCGAGGCAAAGGAAAAGGCCTCCCCCGGCCGTCTCTGCGCGAGGCGGCCGACATCGGCGCCGATGACATTGGCGATCTTCGGATAGCCGCCGGTCGGCTGGCGATCGGCCATCAGCACGAGCGGCGAACCATCGCCCGGAACCTGTATTGCTCCGAGCGCCACCCCATCCGAGACGATGTCATGGCCCTTCGCATGGGTGAGGCGCGGACCCTCCAGCCGATAGGCCATGCGGTCGCTGCGCGGCGAGACCCGCCAACGCGCCGACAGAAACGCGTCGATCGCCTCTCGCGTGAAATAATCGGCCTGCGGGCCGAGCAGCGCGCGGATCGGCTCCTCGCCGGAGGCGAGCCAGGGCGCCTCGAGCGTCAGCAACTCCCGTGGCGGCGATGCGAGATCCGCGAGCGGTAGACCATCGCCGGCGCGCAATCCCCGCCCCTCGAGCCCACCCATCCGCGAACGCGTATGGGTGGAGAGCGAGCCCAGCGCCAGCGGCAGATCGATGCGCCCCGCAATGGCGACATAGCACCAGGCGCCGCCCCTCCCCGCGCGAATGGAGAGACGCGCGCCCGGCTCCAGCGAGAGAGCGCAAGCGGAGGGAAGAGCCACGCCGTCGAGACGAATGTCGAACGCGCCCCCGGCGATGGCGAGGCCGATGGTCTCGCCGTCCACCATGAGCTCCAAGCCGCCGAGCGAGACCTCGATCGCCGCAGCGCCCTCGCCGGCTCCCGCCGCGAGATTGGCGGCGGCGAATGCCCCCGCATCCATCGGCCCGGCCGGCGTCACGCCGAAGCGCAGACTGCCTCGACGGCCAGCGTCTTGCAGAGTGACGCCGGGCCCGGCCGCGCCGATGACCAGCCGCGCGCTCATGACGCCGTCTCGCGCCGCGCAATAATTTCACCGTGCGCGCTTCGCTCCTCGAGCGCGCGAAATGTCGGCTCGTCGATCGGCTCGAAGCGCAGCGCGTCGCCGGCCTCGATGAAAAAGGACGGATCGCGCTCCAGCGCGAAGAGCCGCTCCGGCGTGCGGCCGAGGACATACCAGCCGGTCGGCATGGGGTCGGCGCCGATCAGCGAGAGGCCGCCGCCGATGAGCACGGCGCCCCGCGGCGTCGGCCCGCGCGGCGCGGAACGGCGCGGAACGGCGAGCGCTTCCGGCAGACCGCCGAGATAGCACCAGCCCGGCGCGAAGCCGTACATATAGGCGCGATATTCCGCGCCCGCATGAAGCGCGACGACGCGCTCGGGCGAAAGGGAAAGTGCGTCACCCGCAGCCGCGAGATCCTCGCCATGCGGCGGCGCGTAGCAGCAGGGAATGATCCAGCGGACGCTCGGCGCAACGCTCTGCTGAGCCGCGCTCTCCAGCGCCTCCACATGAGCGACGAGCGCGGCGCGCTCCAGCGCCAGCGGATCGTAATGGATCATCAGCGAGCGATAGGTCGGAACCGTCTCGACGAGTCCCGCGAGCGGCGCGGCGCGCAGGGCGGCGTCCAGCGCCAGCACCTCCGCGTTGATCGCAGGATCGACGCTGTCGCCGAATTCGACGACGAGCGCCGCCTCGCCGGCGTCGAGACAGCGCGGCGCGGCGTAGCGCATCGCCTCACGCCTCCGATGGCGCGAAGGGCAGCAGATGATAGCCCGCGCGCTCCAGCGCCGTGCGCAGGCGCCGCGTCATATCGACGGCGCGCGCCGTGTCGCCATGGACGCAGATCGAGTCGATCGGCGTCGGCAGACGCTTACCGCTTTCGGTGACGATCGCCCGCTCCTCGAGCATCGCCAGCGCGCGCGCGGCGGCCCAATCGGGATCTTCTATGACGGCGCCCTTCTGGCTGCGCGGCTTCAGCCGTCCGTCGTCGAGATAGGCGCGATCGGCGAAGACCTCATGGGCGATGAGCGCGCCGACATGCTCGGCGGCCGCCACCTGCTCGCTGCGCGCGATGGCGAGCAGAGTGAGGCCGGCGTCGACGGCGTGCGTCGCCCGCGCCACGGCGAGCGCGATCTCCGGCTCGACTTCGGCGACATTGGCGAGCGCGCCATGGCATTTCACATAAGTGAGGCGATGGCCGCTATAGATCGCGAGCGCCTGCGCCGCGCCGATCTGATAGGCGACGAGGCGCTCGACCTCGGCGGCCGAATAGGGAATGCGCCTCCGGCCGAAGCCGGCGAGATCGGGAAAGGACACATGCGCGCCAATGGCGACGCCGCGCGCCTTCGCCAGCGCGAAGCAGCGCGCCATTATGTCCGGATCGCCGGCATGGTAGCCGCAGGCGACATTGGCGGAGGTCACGAGGTCGAGCATGGCCTCGTCGTCGCCCATGCGCCAGGCTCCGAATCCTTCTCCGAGATCGGCGTTGAGATCGACAGTCACACTTCTCTCCTCCTGTCGAACGACTTATATAGCGTGCCGGAATTCGAAAGAAGACGCCGCCAATTCATCGCTATTCGTATTTTCGACCGGTCGGCGGCGAATTAGCGATTTTCCACGTCACCAAACCTTATGCCCTTGAGGCCCGCCGCCTTGCAGGCGTCCTTCATCGTCTGGTCGCAATAAACGCACCTTGCCATTTCGACGACGTGGAACAGATGGGCCGAACCGACAACCTCCGGCCTGAACCGCAGCTTTGTTGCCGATGTCACCACATAGGCAATTGATCCATTAGGGTTTTTCCGAGTGAGGAGGCATTCGGTCGCATCGAGGTCGACCGAATCGAGAAATGCGCGCGTGACCGTACAGAGCCAGCGTTCGGGGCCAGGCTCGCCCGACGGCAGCACGCTCTCGCAAACGCGAAAATCGCATGCCTCTGGATCGGTCCCTTCCAGCGCCGCTTTCATAGCCGCAGATACAACCCAAAAACCGTCGATGTTCTCCAAATCCCGCGGAGGGCGCCCGAGCTTCTTGTCGAACAGAAAGCGCGGCGTCTCGACAAAGTCCGGAAACCGCCAGGGGCCTGCATTCCGCGATGCGCTGACGCCTTTCGGCCATGCAGGATGTGGCCACAGTCCTTTGTGGTCTTTCTGCAGAGTATCGTAATTCAGCAGCTCGAACCCAGGCGAGCCGCCGCGGACGAAATCCGCGTCCACGTCATAGTAGGAAGGGATGCTTTTTCTTTTCGACGTCATCCGCCACGCCTTTTATAGCTCGCGGGTCGGACTCCGAGCTGAGCAGCCTCGCAAAGCGCGTCGACCTGCCCCGGCGCCGCACCCACTCATTCCGCCGCGAGCACCTGCGGCGGCGGAAAGGCGACCTCGATCAACGTCCCTTGGTTCTTGCGGCTCTTGATCGAGAAGGAGGCGCGATTGGCCTCGATCAGCGCCTTGGTCACCGGCAGACCGAGGCCCGTGCCGCCGCGCGACGAGCCGATCTGACGGAAGGGCTCGAGCGCCGTCTCGATCTCGCTTTCCGACATGCCGATCCCTGTGTCCTTCACGCGGATCACCACATATCCGGCGTCGGTCAAGGCGCTCGACACGATCACCTGTCCGCCGGCCTCGTTGAACTTCACCGCATTGGACAGGAGGTTGAGCAATATCTGCCGCAGCGACCTGCCGTCGGCAAGGATGCGCGGCAAGCGCGGCCATAGCGACAGGCGAATCACCACACGGCTACGGTTGGCCTGCGGCTGCATGATCGACACGCATTCGGAGATGACGGCGTTGGCGTCTATGCGCTCGACATCGAGCTCGAACTTGCCCGCCTCGATCTTCGAAAGATCGAGCAGATCATTGACGAGGCTCAGCACATGCGCGCCCGAGGTGTGGATGTCCTTGAGATATTCCTTGTAGCGCTCATTGCCCAGCGGGCCGAAGCGCTCCTCCATCATCACCTCGGCGAAGCCGATGATGGCGTTGAGCGGCGTGCGGATCTCATGGCTGACCTTGGCCAGAAAATCGGTCTTGGCGGCGCTGGCGCGCTCGGCCTCGCTACGGGCGGCCTCCAGCTCGTCGTCCGAGCTGCGGCGGCGGACGACATGCAGAATGACGCAACGCCTCTGCTCGGGAGGCGGCCCCAGCGGCGCGAGCGTCAGCTGCACCGGGAGCAATTGGCCCTTGCGCATGCGCGTCTGCACCTGAAGCCCCTCCCCCGTCGTCTCGCGTCCCGGCGGACGGCGGAGAAAATCGGCGACCGCGCCCTGATCGGCGTCGCAGAACAGCGAGGCGAGGCCGGAGCCGAGCAATGTGCGCGCCTCGCCGCCGACGAGGCGGACCAGAGCCGCGTTGACGCTGCGCAACCTGCCGTCCGCATCGACGACGGCGACGGCGTCGCTCATCGCATCGAGCACGGCGCGCAGCTCCTCCGCCTCGTGGCGGCGCGCCTCCAGCTCCTTGCGCAATGCGCCGGCGCGCGCGGCCTCCGGCGCGATCGTCGCCGCACGGGCGCCGCGCAAAGTGACCAGCGTCGCCGGGACGCAATCCCATTCGATCGGCTCGAGGCGCGCATTGGCCTCGAGCGGCTCGCCGTCGCAATCTACGACCTCGACGACGCCGCCCGCGGTTCCGTCCATCGCCGTCGGCGGGCGGCGGCCTGAAAAGAGCCGCGTCGCGCCGCCTTCGGCTGCGAGGGCGGCGGCGTCGGCATAGCCGAGATAGTCGAGCAGCGTGCGATTGGCGTAGAGGACGTCCGCCCCACGCGCGACCATCACGCCGATGGGCAGGCGGTCGAGCAGCGCGGCGGCGCGCGAGAGATCGCCGGGGAAGGCGACATTCTCATTTGACGGCGCGGGCTCGTCGGCGCGCGCAGGCTCGGACTCCGCCGGCGCCGCGGCGGCTTGTCCCGTCGCCTGCTCGATCGTCTCGAACAGATCGCGCACCGAGCCCTTGGCCGGCTTTTGCGCCACGGTGGCGAGCGCGCGCGCGATCTCGTCGAAGGCGGTGCGCTCGCTCGGCGACAGCGCCTCGCCGATGGAGGCGGCGGCCTCCTCCAGCCGCGGAACCGGCCGCAGCGGCACGACCTTGGCGCCGCCGGCGATCACGGGCGCGGGCTCCGCCTCGGCGGGCGACTCGGCGACCGGCGAATCGGCGACCGGGGGCTCGATCACCGCGAGCGGCGTGGCCTGCGTCGGCACCTCGGATGTGGGCTCCTCGGATGTGGGCTCCGGCGCGGCGCTGCGCAGCCGGTCGACATGCAGCACGCCATAGCCCTGATAGCCGCCGAAACCGCGCGCGTCGTCGAAAACGGGCAGAGCGCCGAGCGTCACCGGAATCCGAGCCGAGCCGCCCTCGAGCGGCCAGTCGAGCTCTACCCCGCTCCAGGAGCGGCGCGAGGCGAAAGCCGCGGCGAGACGATCGTCGGGCGCGAGTCGCAGCCGGCTCGCCAGCTCGAGAAACAGGCGCCCGGCGATGTCGCCATTCGCCCGCCCGACGACATCGGCGAGCGCAGAGGTGACGTCGAGGACGCGTCCCTCGGCGTCGGCGCGCCACAGGAAACGCTCCGGCCGCGCGCGGGCGGCCGGCGGCGCCGGCTCGGGAGGCTCGGCAGCAGCGATCGGCTCGGGAACAGCGAGAATTGGCTCAACGACGACGGCCGGGGCCGGCAAGCTCTCGGACGCGGCCGAGCGCATGCCGAGCATGGCCACGAGAAAGAGAGGCTGCGCGTCCAGCTCGCCGGCCAATGTGCGGCACAGCACCGTCGCCGTCTGCGCTATGGGGCCGAAGGAGAAGCGCAGCCGCTCGAGCCGCGGCGCCGCCGCATGGCTGCGCGCGCCGGCGAGCTCGCGGAGCCGGCGCGCGCCTTGCTCCTCTCCGCGGAACAGACGCTCGCCGAGCGCGGCGAGATCGCCGCCGAACACGGCGATGGCGGATTCATTGGCGTGAACGACCGAGAGCGGCTCGCCCGCGGCGGCGACGATCGGCGCGCCAGACGCCTCTAGCGCGGCAAAGGCCGGATCGGCGCTGATCTGCGCGGCGACCGTCTCGCTCTCGATCCCCAGCCTGTCGTGCTCGTTCATATCGACAGCGCCTCTTCGGACGCGACAAGCGCCGAGAGACCGGCGCGGAACAAAAGCGGCGCGGAACGCGCGACGCGGCCGATCGAAGGTGAAGGATCGGTTAAAAGAAACTTAAAGGTTCGACACGGCTTGGTCTATGCGGCGCACGACATTTTAACAAGCTTCGACGATTCATGATGAACGGATGCGCCGCCGTACGGCCACAAGTATGTTGCAATGCAACATGAGTTGATCCATATTCGGCTCGGCGGCTCGTGTTCCGGTTGCGACGCGCGATGATTCTTGTCGCGACGCGCGACGAACGGCGCCGCAGGCGGTCGGCCGGCGCTCGATCTTCGGCCGACGGGCGGTTTTTACCGACCCGACCAGAAGGAAGCATTCGTGAGCGAACCGATCTACCAGATACCGAACGAAGTCCGCGACTTCGCCGAAAAGAGCGTCGAACAGGCGCGCAAGGCGTTCGAAGGATTCGCCGGAGCCGCGCAAAAGGCGATCGGCTCCGTCGAGACCACGACCACCACCTTCCATGTCGGGGCCAAGGATGTGAGCGCGAAGGCGCTCGGCTACGCCGAAGCCAATGTCAACGCCGCCTTCGATCTCGCTCAGAAGCTTCTGCGCGCCAAGGACCCGCAGGAGGTTCTCCAGCTGCAGGCGGAATATGTGAAGAGCCAGGTCGAGGCGATTCAGAGCCAGGCCAAGGATTTGGGCGCCGCGCTGCAAAAAGCGACGACCGGCAAGTGAGTTCCGACGGCGCCGCGCCGATGACGCGCGGCGCCTCGACGAGACGCGTCACGGCGTGAGTTTGGCGGCCTTTCCCCGAGCATCGCGCCGAGGCGATTCGGGTGGGCGCGCCGGAACCAGAGCACAGGAGCCCGAAGCGATGGCCACGCATACGAGAGGTTTTTCCAAGCGCCCGCCGGCGCCGCCGAAGGAGCCGCCGATCACCCTCAAGGACGCGCTGGACGACGACGAGCCGGAGGCCCTGCCGCCGCAGCCCGCGCCGCCCGCCGAGATCGAAATCGTCGCCGCGCTGGCGCCTGTCGAAGTGGCGCTGACGGCGGCCGAGCCGATCGTCGAGACGCAGCTCGAGGCCACCGCCGCCGAGCCCGTCCTCGAGACCGCCGCCGAGCCGGCCCTCGAGACTGTGGCCGAGCCGATCCTCGAGGCCGAGCCGGTCCTCGAGACCATTGCCGAAGCGCCGATCGCGCCCGTGACCTTCATCGCCGCGACGATCGAGACGTCGGCGAAGCCGGTGGCGCTTCCGCTCGATCCGAGCCTCTGGTCGTTGAAGACGATCGATCTCGTGAACGAGAACGCAAGCGCCGTCCTCGATCTGGCGCTGGCGCTCGGGCAGGCGCGATCGATGGGGGACGCGCTCGAGGCGCAGTCACGTTTCGCGAGCGAGCGCTACTCGACCTTCGTGAAGCGCGCCAATGAGTTCGTCGAGCTTTCGAGCCGCTGGTCGCCCTTCCGCTTCGCCGTCTCCGCCTTTGTGGCGTGAACCTGCGCGACAGCTCCGCGCTCGGCCGAACGCGGCCGAGCGGAACATTCGCTAGAATCGTTTGCTTTGACGCATTTCCAACGCCCAACCGGCGTCCACTTCGGCTGGAAACGCGCTAGAGCGTCGCTTCGATCAGCGCGCGCAGCTCCGGCGTCGCCTCGGGCATGACGCCGAACCAGTCGCGGAAGGCCGGCCGCGCCTGATGGATCAGCATGCCGAGCCCGTCGACCCCGACATTGCCACGCGCGCGGGCCGCGGCCAGCAACGGCGTCTCCAGCGGCGCGTAAACGATGTCGGAGACGAGCGCGTCCTCCGGCACGCGATCGAGCGGCAAATCGAGCGGCTGCTCGCCGACCATGCCCTGATTCGTCGTATTGACGACGAGCCCGGCGCCGGCGAGGCCCTCGGCCCGCTCACCCCAGCCGAAGGCGGCGACGGGCGGCCCGAAATCGGCGGCGATTTTCTGCGCCCGCTCGAGCGTCCGATTGAACAGCCGCACCTCGGACGCGCCCGCGTCGATGAGCCCGGCGATGACCGCCCGCGCCGCCCCGCCCGCGCCGATGACGACCGCCGGCCCGGCGTCCGCCCGCCACATGGGCGCGGCCGCATGGAGCGAGGCGGTGAAGCCGAAGCCGTCGTAGTTGCGGCCCGAAAGCGTCCCGTCCTCCTCCACCACCACACAATTGACAGCGCCGATGCGCTTCGCGCTCGCGTCCAGCGTGTCGACGACGGCGAGCGCCGCCTCCTTGTGTGGAATGGTGAGATTGCAGCCCGAGAAATTCAGCGAAGGCAGAGCGCGCAGCGCCGCCTCGAGCCGGCCCGGCTCTATGGCGAGCGGAATATAGGCGCCGGCGAGCCCATAGCGCGCGAGCCAGTAATTGTGAATTTTCGGCGAGCGCGAATGAGAGATCGGCCAGCCCATAACGCCGGCGAGGAGAAAGCGGTCCTGCCCGTGCATCAGCCTCTCTCCCTGCTCGCTCCCCCGCCCTATGCGGGGATGAGACCCGGGACGTCGGATGAAGGTTTCCTCATCCTGAGGAGCCGCGAAGCGGCGTCTCGAAGGATGAGGAAACCTTCATTGCGCGTCCTGGACCTCGGCGCGTCCTGGACCTCGCCCTCGTGCTTCGAGACGGCGGCTACGCCGCCTCCTCAGCCTGAGGGCGAGGGTTACGCCACAGGCCAGAGCCTACTGCTTCACCGCGCAGGCGCTCTCCCCTTGCGCGGAAAGCGCGGAGAACAGCGCGGCGTCGGCGTCGAGGCCGGGATTGCCGGCCGTCAGCAGCTTCTCGCCGTAGAAGATGGAATTGGCGCCGGCCACGAGACACAGAATCTGCGCCTCGCGCGAGAGGCCCGAGCGACCGGCCGACAGCCGCACGCGGGATTTCGGCATCAGAATGCGCGTCGTCGCGATCATGCGCACCAGCTCCAGCGAATCGACGGGCGGCCGGCCGGCGAGCGGCGTGCCTTCGATCGCCGCCAGCGCATTGATCGGCACGCTCTCGGGATGCGGATCGAACGACGCCAGAACTTGCAGCATATGGGCGCGGTCGCGCACGCTCTCGCCCATGCCGATGATGCCGCCGCAGCACATTTCTATGCCGGCCCGGCGCACGGCGGCGAGCGTCGCGAGACGGTCCTCATAGCTGCGGGTGGTGACGATCTCGCCGTAGAATTCGGGCCCGGTGTCGAGATTGTGGTTATAGGCGGTGAGGCCCGCCTCCACGAGAGACTTCGCCTGTCCATCGTCGAGCATGCCGAGCGTGACGCAGGCCTCCAGCCCAAGCGCGCGCACGCCGCGCACCATCTTCAGCACATCGTCGAAACGCTCGCCTCTCGGCGCCTGACGCCAGGCCGCGCCCATGCAGAAGCGATCCGCCCCGGCCTCCCGCGCGCGCTTGGCGGCGTCCAGCACGTCGTCCACCTGCATCAGCTCGACGCGGTCGAGCTTGACCTCGCGGTGATGCGCCGATTGCGAGCAATAGGAGCAATTCTCCGGGCAGCCGCCGGTCTTGATGCTGAGCAGCGCCGCCTTCTGCACGTCATTGGGATCGAAGAAACGGCTGTGCAGCGCGCTCGCCCGCGAAACCAGCTCGAGCAGAGGCGAATCGTGGATGGCGACGATCTCCTCCAGCGTCCAGTCGTGACGGAGGGTGAAATCGGCGGGAGCGTTCATCGAGCAGCCTCTCTGCGGCGTTGCGGTTCAGCGCGGTTTTTTGGCGATGCGGCGGTCATTGCGCGTGAGCGGGCGCTGCGGCTCGTCCTCGCCCGGGGCCTCCGGCGCCGACGGCCGCGGCTTGCGCTCGAGCTGCGGATCGGCGCCGCGCAGCACGGCATAGACGACATAAGCGGCGACCGCCAGATCGAAACCGGTGAGGCCGAGCGTGAACCATGTGGGCGCGAACATCGAGCCCGTGCCGAGATAATGAAACTGCACATGCCAGAACGGATGCAGAGCGAAGCCGATCGCGAGCCACCAGGGCGAGCCGACGAGGCCGAGCAAGGCGAAGGAGCCGAAAATGGCGAAGCCGGTCATCTCTATGCCGAACCAGGCTTTGGGATTGTCCGAGGCGAAGGCGAGGCCGACATAGAGCGCGGCCGTGGCGAGGAGCGCATAGGCCAGCATGCGGCGGGAGCCCGCCTGCGGATAGCGCTCCGACCAGCGCGCGAGAAAAGCGAAAGCCGCGCCGAGCAGCGCGCCGACGGCGGCGGGGATCAGAATCGAGGACGCGTCTTCCATCTCAGGGAAACTCTGCTCTAGGTTTACGCCGCATCGAGGTCTATAGGTCGGACGGCCAGAGGGAACAAGGGCGGGAGAGACGACAAAGCGCCGTCCGCATGCGGAAGACTCCATCGCCGGCGCGGGACGCGACCAATATGATTACCAAATCAGGAGCGCTGGCCGAGCACACCCCGTGGACAGACGTCAACGTTCAGGCGGCAATAATAATCTCGAAAGCTTCGGGAGCAAGTCCTCGGAATTGCGGGAAAGATTCTAGATATCTCTATTCTCGCATGTAACGACGTAAGCTCTCTCGCAAGCGAAGCAATTAATATAAACATATTACGAGTTTTTGCTACGAATAACGCAGCCTGTATTTCAACCGAGCACGATACAAGGCATTTGCTGCACCATGGGTCCGTCGAAAGGGGGCATCCGTGTCCAGAGGCGCAGGAAGTCATGACATATCCATTGGAAAGCTTACATTCTCTCCCGCCAAAACCCACACCTTCGCAGCTCTCGACGCTCTGAGAGGACTGGCTGCAGTCGCCGTTTTGATTGGACATAGCGGAGAATCGATCAACCCATTTCTATCAGGACTATTCGCCGTTGATTTATTCTTTGTGATGAGTGGATTCGTAATAGCGCATGCATACGAGCACAGACTCGCGTCCGGGCTGAGCTTTGGCGAATTTGCTATAATAAGAGCGATCCGCCTATATCCTTTATACGCTCTTGGAAGCGCGATCGGGCTCATTTATATAGTTATATTTACAAAAGTCAGCATATTTCAGCTCATTATAACAGCGACATCGACAATATTTATGTTGCCGACCACAGGATCTTATACTTCATTGTTATTCCCAGCGAATGTCGTAGCATGGTCATTATTTTTCGAAATTATGCTCAACATGCTCTATGCCGCGACATGGCGGCATTGGACAATCAGGACGCTCATTGCAGCATGCGCAATCGCCTTCGTCGGCCTCATCATATGTCGTGTTGCGCTGCTATCTTTTGATATGGGTTGGAATTGGAAAAACTCGATTGGCGGCTTAGCCCGCGTTTGCTTCGGCTTCCCGATGGGCGTCTTGCTGTATCGGCTTTGGAAGTCTCGGCGCCCAAGTCTGCGCGTTCCATTGGCGGCTGTCCTAGTGGCGGCCGTTCTGGTGCTGATGCCCATTTCCGAGTGGGGCTTTGTGGGACCGGCGCGATTTTTCGGATACGCAATGGAGATTGTCTGGATAGCATTCGCGGTCCCAACGATAGTGGCGGCCGCGGTCTTGGTGGAACCGATAGATCGATGGCGCTCGGTCTCGGAACTATCGGGGCGGCTTTCCTATGCCGTTTACGCGCTGCATGCGCCAATTTTCGGATTTTCGGCCGAAATATTCGGCCACAGTCCACTAGTCGGCATCGTTACAATCTTGATAGTCTTTATCGTCGCCTGGGGTGCGGACCTAATATACGATGCTCCCCTTCGAAGGTTCTTGACGCTGCGAATCGAGCGATATTTTCCTCATGAGCGTCATCGCCGCATGAGCGCTCCCCCGGTTTCCGTCGAGGGCTGATCGGATGGTTCGGGCGAAGCCATGGGAGCGGCGGAGCAAAAAAAGCTTCCGGGCCGTCGCCTTCGAGTCGAGGTCCCGAGCTCGGGCCACCCTCGGAAGATGAGCCGAGCCTCCCCAGATTCCGCGGCAGCCCCTGATTACAATCGTGAAGGTTTCCCTGTCCTGAGATACCGCTGATCAGCGGTATCTCAGGACAGGCCCCCTTTATCAACCCGCCGAAACTCCGCTTCGAGCGTCGAGACGGCGGGTTCGAAATGAGGGGAGTATTGCGGTCCTTCACCCCGATCCCTCCGCTCCCCTCGTCGCCGCATCGAAATCGTTCCGAAATTCTGCTATAGTTGACACAGTTTTGCCACCCGTCGCCGCAGCGCGCCCGCCCGTCAGGATCGTCACCACAGATGCAGCCCGAAACAGACGCCGCCAATTTCAGCTCCTCCGCCATGCTCGACGATCAGTCGCTGCTCGCCGACATCCGCCTGCTCGGACGCCTGCTCGGCGACACGGTGCGCGAGCAGGAGGGCGTCGCCGCCTTCGAGCGCATAGAGACGATCCGCCGCCTCTCCGTGGCCGTCAGCCGCAATGGCGACGACGAGGCCGACCAGAAGCTCGAGGCGCTTCTGCGCTCGCTCTCGGCGAGCGAGGCCGTCACCGTCATCCGCGCCTTCAGCTATTTCTCCCATCTCGCCAATATCGCCGAGGATCTGCATCCGCTGCAGGGCGACGAATCCTCCCCCGAGCCGAGCCTCGCCAACACATTCGCCCATTTGCGCAAGGCCTCGATCGGCCCCGGCAAAGTGGCGCAAGTGCTCTCCAACGGCTGGGTCTCGCCCGTGCTCACCGCGCATCCGACGGAAGTGCGGCGCAAGAGCCTGCTCGACGCCGAGCACGCCATCTCCGCCCTGCTGCAGGCGCGCCCACATGCGCGCAACAAAGCGGAGCTCGCCCGCAACGAGCTGCAATTGCGCGCCCGCGTCTCGCAGCTCTGGCAGACGGAGCTGCTGCGGCAGGCGCGGCTCACCGTGCGCGACGAGATCGCCAACACGCTGAGCTATTATCGCAGCACCTTCCTGCGCCAGATCCCTTTGCTCTACGCCGATATAGAAGAGCGTCTGGGCGGTCTGCGCATTCCGCCCTTTCTGCGCATGGGCACATGGGTCGGCGGCGACCGCGACGGCAATCCCAATGTGCGCGCCGAATCGCTCGCCAATGCGCTGCGCATGCAGGGCGAGACGGCGCTGCGCTTCTATCTCAGCGAGGTGCATGAGCTCGGCGCCGAGCTGTCCATCTCGCGTCGCTACGCCGGTTGCAGCCAGGCGCTGGAGGCGCTGGCGGCGCGCTCCGGCGACGACAATCCGCATCGCGACGACGAGCCCTATCGCCGCGCGCTGATCGGCGTCTACGCCCGCCTCGCCGCGACGCTGGAAGTGCTGACCGGCCAGCAGGCGCAGCGCCATGCGGTGGCGCCCGGCGCGCCCTACCCCGACCCGCGCGCCTTTCTCGCCGATCTCGAGATCGTTGACGATTCGCTGCGCTGCCATCACAGCGAGGTGATCGCGACACAGCGTCTCGAGCCGCTGATCCGCGCGGCGGAAGTCTTCGGCTTTCATCTCGCCACTGTCGATTTGCGGCAGAGCTCCGACCGTCACGAGGAGACCATCGCCGCGCTGCTGCGCGAGGCGCGCGTCGCGCCGGATTACGCCGCCCTCACGGAAGAGGAAAAGCGCGCGCTGCTGCTGAAGCTGCTCAGCGATCCGCGGCCGGTGCGGCTCGTCGACGCCACCTATTCGGAAGATGTGGCGAGCGAGCTGGCGATCTTCGAGCGCGCGGCGGAGATGCGCAAGACCTATGGTCACGAGTCGATCCGCCATTACATCGTCAGCCATACGGAGACGGTGAGCGATCTCTTGGAAGTGCTGCTGCTGCAGAAGGAATGCGGCATGATGCGCGGCACGCTCGACCCGCGCGACGCGGCGATCGTCGCCGCCGATCTCATCATCGTGCCTTTGTTCGAGACGATCGGCGATCTGCGCAACGCCGCCGTCATCATGCGCGAATTCTATGCGCTGCCCGGCATCGTCAAGCTCGTCACCAATTCCGGCGCGCAGCAGGACATCATGCTGGGCTATTCCGACAGCAACAAGGACGGCGGCATTCTCGCGAGCATTTGGGAGCTCTATCGCGCCTCCACCGCGCTCGCGGATTTCTTCTCGGGCCTGCCCTCCATCGCCATGCGCCTCTTCCACGGCCGCGGCGGCACGGTGGGACGCGGCGGCGGCCCGAGCTATGACGCCATTCTCGCGCAGCCGCCGGGCACGGTGAACGGCCAGATTCGCCTCACCGAGCAAGGCGAGGTGATCGCGGCGAAATACGCCAATCCGCAGATCGGCCGCATCAATCTCGAGCTGCTCGTCGCCGCCACTCTGGAGGCGACGCTGCTCTCGCACAGCAAGGCGCCGCCGCCGGAATTCCTCGAGGTGGCGGAACAGCTCGCGCAATGGGGCATGGACGCCTATCGCGGCCTCGTCTACGAGACGCCGGACTTCGTCGATTATTTCTTCGCCTCGACGCCGATCTCCGAGATCGCCTCGCTCAACATCGGCTCGCGGCCGGCCTCGCGCAAGCCGTCGCGCAAGATCGAGGATCTACGCGCCATTCCGTGGAGCTTCTCCTGGGGCCAGGCGCGTCTCGCCCTTCCCGGCTGGTATGGCTTCGGCGCGGCGATCGCGCGCTTTCTGGACGGCGACGATGGGACCAAGCTCGAGCTGCTGCGGCGCATGTATCGCGAATGGCCCTTCTTCCGCACGTTGCTCTCCAATATCGACATGATCCTCTCTAAGACAGATCTCTCGATCGCGCGTCACTACGCCGGGCTCGTGCAAGATCACGCGCTCGCTGACCGCATCTATGGGGAGATCGAGGCCGAGTGGGGCCGCGCCAATCGCGCGCTCGCCGATCTCACCGGATCGAGCCAGCGGCTCGCCGACAATCCGGCGCTGGCGCGCTCGCTGCATCATCGCTTCCCCTATATAGCGCCGCTCAACTATCTGCAGGTGGAGCTCATTCGCCGCTGGCGCGGCGGCCAGACCGGCGACGATATCCGCCAGGGTATTCTCATGTCCATCAATGGCGTCGCGGCCGGCCTGCGCAACACGGGGTGAACGAAAGACGGCGACATTGCGGCGCTGTCGTCAAAGCGTCATGCGCCGCCGCCATTAGGGGTTCCGATCCAGCTGGAACGGAACCGCAATGTCGCCTCTTCTCTCGCGCGTCAGCCCCCTAGCGCTCCTCGCCTCTCTCTCGTTCTCTTCCGCGGCCGTCGCCGCAGACATCAACGTCCCGGCCAATACGACCGTCTCCGGCCAGAAGACATTCGGCGGGACCGACAAGATTACCGTGGGCGCTGGGGGAAAGCTCACCTCCTCCGCCAATCCGACGCTGAATCAGACGTCGACCTCGACCGGCGTCTCCATCGACAATTTCGGCACGATCGAAACGACGGGAACGGGAGCGCGCGCGATCCGCTTCAACAGCGGAACGGCGATGAGCTTCACGCTGACCAATGAGGCGGGCGCGACGATTCAATCACAGAACGACGCGCTGCAAGTGGGAACGGCCGTCACCTCGGGAACGATTATCGTCAATAATTACGGGCTGATCCAGGCGACCGGCACGGGCTCCAACAATGGCCAGGCGATCGACTTCGGCAATATCGTCGCCGGAACGGCCTCGATCACCATCAATAATTTTTCGACCGGCGTGCTGCAGACCGCCGACGCCGACGGCATTCGCCCCGGCAACAACGCCACGATCAATAATTACGGCCAGATTATCTCCAATAATTTTCAGACCAACAGTGGCGCGGACGGAATCGATTTCCAGACGAGCACGGGCGGCACGGTCAATAATTACGCCGGCGGCCTGATCTCCGGCGGGCGCCACGGCGTCAACATCAGCTTTGATCCGACGGCCAATTCGACGACCTCCTCCATCACCGTCACCAATTATGCGGGCGGGCAGATCATCGGCCGCAACGGCTCGGGCGTCGGCTCCGACGTCGGCGGAACCGTGATCAATTACGGCCTCATCTCGGGCGATATCGACAATATCGCCGGCGTCGCCAATGGCGACGGCGATGGCGTCGATATCGATTACATCGGCAACATCACCAATTACGGCACGATCCGCGGCACGGGCGCCAAGGGCGTCGGCTCCGACGGCAAGACCAACACCAGTCAGGGCGTCGCCATCGGCGGCGGCGTCATCGACAATAAGGCCGGCGCGACGATCATCGGTCAGGCGGACGGCATTCTCGTCGACAATAGCTCGGAGGGGCCGGCCTTCGGCGCGGTGACGATCACCAACGCCGGCGCGATCCAGGGAACGACGCGCTATGGCATCTATATCAATAGCACGCTCAACAACACGATCACCAATTCCGGAACCATCACCGGCGGCGGCGGACAGGCGATCGTCTTCGGCTCCGGCGACGACACGCTGAACATTCGCACCGGCTCCGTCATCAACGGCACGGTGGACGGCGGCGCCGGAAACGATCGCATCTCCCTCTCGGGAACGGGAACCTTCGCCGGCGCGATCAATTTCGAGACGCTGAGCGTCGACGATGGCGTGTGGACGCTCACCAACACGCAGAGCTATTCGAACGGCGTCAGCGTCGCGAGCGGCGCCGAGCTGGTCGCCGCGGGGACGATCGGCAATCTCGTCACAATCGCCGGCGGCGGGCGCCTGTCGGGCTCTGGAACGCTCGGCGCGCTCGATCTGTCGGGCGTCGTCTCGCCCGGCTCGGGCGCCGGCGCGATCTCGACGCTCACCATCAGCGGCAACGCCACTTTCCGCTCGGGCTCGGTCTATCAGATCGACGCCAACGCGGCCGGCGCAGCGGACAAGATCGTCGTCGGCGGAACGGCGACGCTCGGCGGCGCCGTGCAAGTGACCGCCGCCTCCGGCAATTACGCGCCTTCGACGAGCTATGCGATCGTGCAGGCGGCGGGCGGCGTCAGCGGCTCCTTCTCCACGGTCTCCACCGATCTCGCCTTTTTGACGCCCTCGCTCTCCTATAACGCCAGCAACGCCTTTCTGACGCTCTCGCGCAATGGCGTGTTCTTCCAGAGCGTCGCGGCCAATCGCAATCAGCGCGCGGTCGCCGCCGCGCTCGACACGACGCCGACGGCGAGCCCGCTGTTCCTCGCCGTCGTCGGCAAATCGGCAGCCGGCGCGCGCGCGGCCTTCGACGGACTCTCCGGCGAAGGCGTCGCCGGCGCACTCAATGTCGGCCTCGAATCGAACCGGCTGTTCGGCTCCACGCTCGCGGACGCCGGGCAATTCTGGCGCTCGGGCGAGACGCGCGACGCCAATGGCGTCACCGTATTTTCCTCGCCCGCGCTCTCCTATGCGTCGCTAGAGTCGAAAAAGGGCCCGATCACGCTGCGCCCGACGAAGGAGCCCGCGCGTCTTTGGCGCATCTGGCTCTCGGGATTCGGGCAGAGCGCGCGCGTCGGCGGCGACGCGGCGCTGGGCTCGGCGACGCAGCAGACCAGCCTCGGCGGCGGCGCCATCGGCCTCGATGCGGCGGTGCTTCCCAATCTGCTGCTCGGCTTTGCGGGCGGCTACAGCGCCGGCGGCGCGACGACCAATCTGCGCTCGACGCATGTCGATACGCATGGCTGGCACATCGGCGGCTATGGCGTCTACACTTTCGATCCCAACTATATTTCCGCTTCGCTGAGCTTTTCGGATTTCGACAATTATTCTCGGCGCACGATCTTCGGCGTCGGGACGGGCGAGACGGCGAACGGAAATTTCGAGAGCCGCGTGCTGCGCGCGCGCGTCGAGGTCGGCCGCGACGTCGATATTTTCGATCTGCGCGCGACGCCTTTCGCCGCAGTGGAGACGGCGCATATTTGGACCGACGGCTTCAGCGAGACGACGGCGCTCGTTCCGGGCGTCCCCGGCCTCGGCGGGCTCTCTTTCGCGGCGCGCGAAACCGACTCGCTGCCTGTCTATTTCGGCGCGCGGCTGCATCGCAGCATCGCGCTCGAAGGCGGCGGGCGGCTGACGCCCGATCTGTCGATCGCTTATGTGCATGAATTCGAGCCGGCGCGCGATCTGACGGCGGCTTTCGGCTCGGCGTCGTCGGCCGCTTTCACCATAGCGGGCGCGCGGCCCGACTCCAATTTCGTTCAGGCCAAAGCGGGTCTGCGCCTCGACATGAGCGCCTCGGTCGCCATATTCGCCTCTTTCGAAGGCGAATATGGCGGACGCACGCAATCCTATGCGGGCAAAGGCGGCCTGAAGATCGTCTGGTGAGGCCGCCCCGTCACTTTCACGCGCTCTGCGACGACGACGCCGTCTGACCGCCCTGCTGCTGGGCGACGAGGTCCTTCAACAAGGCTTCGACGCTCGATTGCGCGGCGGTCGTGTCGCCGCTCTTGGCGGCGGTGATGAGCGTCTTCAAATCATCGACGATCGTCGAAGAGGAAGACGACGAGTCGGTCGAGGACGACGTATCGGTCGACGAAGACGACAAGAGCGAGGTGAGATCGCTCTCGAGGCTCGTCGCGGAACTCTTCTGCGTCGTCGTATCGCCCGACTGCACCGCATTGAGCAGCGTCGCGAGATCGGAGACGAAAGAGGAGGATGTCGAATCCGAACCGTCCGACGAAGACGAGGAGGACGGCGGCGGGGGCGGCGGAGGCGCCCGCAAATGGCTCTCGATCTTGGTGGCGGTCGATTGCGCGGTGGTGGTGTCGCCGGACTGCACCGCGGAGATCAGCGTCTGCAGATCGGAGAGGAAGCCGGACTTGCCGTCCGAGGACGAAGTGGACGACGAACCCGACGAGTCCGACGTCGACGAGGACTGCTGCAGCAGGCTCTGCAGGCTCGTGGCGGCGGTCTTGGCCGTTTCCGTATCGCCTGAATCGACCGCCTTCAGCAGGCTCGCGACCGTCGAGGCGAAACTCGAATCCGAAGACGAGCTATCGGTCGCATCGGTGGCGCTCGTCGATTGCGAATCGCTCGCAAACAGCAGCGCCGCAAGCTGGCCGGAGCCCGCGCTGCGGAAATCGATCGCTGCGCTCGGGTCGACGGCGCTCGTCTGCGTCGAAGAGGTCGAGCCGGTCGTCGACGACGCGCTCGCGGCGGTCGCCGCCGTGGTGTCGTCGACATCTTTCGTAGGCCGGGAATGGTGATGATAGGCGGTCTGAACCGCGTTGGAAGCGAGACTCGATATGGACATTCTGCGTATCCCAGAAGGAGAGCGGACGCGCGCGACTGTCCGCCGCCGGCCTTACGCAAAACTTACCGATAGCCTCCGCCCCGAGGCCAAAATGCCCGGAAATACTTGGAAATCCGAGCAATTCCTCCCCATATCCGAAGCGTATCGAAATATTTCTATAATATATACGCTAGGCTCCACTATCGTCACGCGCGGCGAGGCGCCGTTCCCAATCCAGCGCCTGACGCACGATCGTCTCGAGATCGTCGTGACGCGGCGTCCAACCGAGCTTCGAGCGGATGCGGTCATTGGCGGCGACGATCGCCGCCGGATCGCCCGGCCGACGGCCGGCGAATTCGACCGGGAAATCGACGCCCGAGACGCGCTTGACCGTCTCGATCACCTCGAGCACCGAAAAGCCATGCGCATAGCCGCAATTGCAGACGAGGCTCTCCCCGCCCCCGCGCAAATGGCGCAGCGCATCGAGATGGGCGCGGGCGAGATCGGTGACATGGATATAATCGCGCAGGCAGGTGCCGTCGGGCGTCGGATAATCGGCCCCGAACACCTGCATGCCCGGACGCAGCCCCAGCGCCGCCTGCACCGCGACCTTGATGAGATGCGTGGCCTTGGGCGTCGATTGGCCGGAGCGGCCTTTGGGGTCGGCGCCCGCGACGTTGAAATAGCGCAGCGCTACATAGGTGAGGTCATGCGCGCGCGAGACGTCCGCGAGCATCCACTCGACCATCAGCTTGGAGCGGCCATAGGGCGAGACCGGCTTCAGGCTCTCGTCCTCGGTCACCGGGTTATGCTCGGGATCGCCATAGACGGCCGCGGTCGAGGAGAAGATGAAGCGCTTCACGCCCGCCGCCACCGCAGCCGCCAGCAGAGCCCGCGCTTTCGCCGTATTGTTCAGATAATAGCCGAGCGGATCGGCGACAGACTCGGGAACCACGATCTTGGCGGCGAAATGAATGATCGACTGGACATCATGCCGCGCGAAAATATCGCGCAGCAGCGCCTCGTCGCCGAAATCGCCGATGATGAGCGGAACCTCGCCCGGGACCGCCCAGCGAAACCCCGTGGAGAGATCGTCGAGCACGACGACGCTCTCGCCGGCGTCGAGCAGCTCGAGCGTCATATGGCTTCCGATATAGCCGGCGCCGCCGGTCACGAGAATGGTCATTCCGCGCTCTTCCTGTCGAAGACGTCCTCACGGGAAATTAACGGGCAATGGTTAAGGACGAATCCTGGCCCGGCGTGGGCTGGGCGGTCGTCTTTCGCCGTTGCGGGATATTCTCGGAAAATCGGCTTCGACTTTTCCGAAAAACTGCTCGGGCGTCGCCGTCTCGCGCCCGGGCCACACTCGCTCGAAATGGACTAATCATGAGCAAACGCATTCGCAAGGCTGTATTTCCCGTGGCCGGCCTCGGCACGCGCTTCCTCCCGGCGACCAAAGCTGTGCCGAAGGAGATGCTGACCGTGGTCGATCGCCCCGTGCTCCAGCATGTGGTGGACGAGGCGCGCGAGGCCGGCATCGAACATTTCATTTTCGTGACCGGGCGCAACAAGGGCGTCATCGAGGATCATTTCGACATCGCCTATGAGCTCGAGGACACTCTGAAGAAGCGCGGCAAAATCAAGGAATATGACGCGCTGATCGCCGATCTGCCGCCGGCCGGCGCCGCGAGCTTCACCCGCCAGCAGGCGCCGCTGGGCCTCGGCCACGCCGTCTGGTGTGCGCGCGAGATCGTCGGCGACGAGCCCTTCGCGGTGCTGCTGCCGGATATGGTGACGCTCGGCAATGGCCCGAAGCAAAGCCGCTGCCTCGCCCAGGCCGTCGCCGCCTATGAGGCGCATGGCGGCAATATCATCGCGGTGGAGGAAGTGCCGCCGGAGGAGACGCATCAATATGGCGTCGTCTCTGTGGGCCAGGATTTCGGCGCGAGCTTCGAGATCACCGGAATGGTGGAGAAGCCGCCGCGCGGAACCGCGCCGAGCAATCTGATGATCTCTGGCCGCTATATTCTGCAGCCGGAGATTTTCGACATTCTGGCCAAGGGCGAGAAGGGCGCGGGCGGCGAGATTCAGCTCACCGACAGCATGTTGACGCTCGCTGCTTCGCAGGCCTTCCATGGCGTGCGCTTCGACGGCAAGACCTATGACACCGGATCGAAGCTCGGCTTTCTGGCGGCCAATCTCGCCTTCGGCCTGGCGCGGCCGGATATCGCCGATGGGCTGAAAGCGGAGATCGCCAAGCTGCTCGGCTGATCGGAGAGGCCCCCTCCCCGGCCCCTCTCCCGCGACGCCGGGGAGGGTGCGGGAAGGACCGCTCCCGAAAGCCGCTTACGCCTTACGCTTGGGCCGCAGACGGATGATCACGTCGCAGCCGACGATCTCCATGCCCTCGGGCGGCGCAGGGAGCTTGGCGAATTCGACGGAGCCGTCCACCACGTCGAACATGCGCTTGCTCACCTCGTCCATGAAATGGTGGTGCGGCGCTGTGCGGGTATGGAAATAGGTGCGCGGGCCCTGCACGGCGATTTCTCGCAGCAGGCCCACATCGGCGAATTGGTTGAGCGTGTTATAGACGGTCGAGAGCGACATCTGCAGGCCGGCCTCGTGCGCTTCGGCGTGAAGGGCCTCGGCGCTCACATGGCGGTCGCCATTGCCGTAGAGCAGCTTGCTGAGCGAGATGCGCTGCGAGGTGGGGCGAAGGCCGGCGGCGCGCAGCTTGGCCTTCAGCTCATGCTCGTCCTTGATGGGGATCGCCTTTTTTCCGATCTGGATCGGCGCACGAAAACTCGTAATCATGGGTTGATGCGTCATTTCCGTTCCGCCTTGGGTCCTGTCCTGTTCGCGGCTCCTTGTGGAAGTCGAGACATGTCGATTGAAAACGCAGCGCAGCGAAGTGTCAAACAAAATGGCCAAAAGTGTAAAGATTCCAAAGAATGGCCAAGCTCGCGGGCAAAAATGAGACAAGGTTTCGGCCACGCTCGCGCCAATCGCCACGGTGCGTCCAAAACATTGCCGGCCATTTTCCTACTCTTTGTCCTGACGGCTTTTTTCGGTCCTTTCGCCACCGCGCAGGAAAGCGCTGCGGGTTCCGATCTCGACCATTTCCTGCAACGATTATGGCCAGCGGCGCGCGACGCCGGCGTCTCGCGCGAGATTTTCGATTCGGCGGTCGCCGGACTGACGCCAGAGCCCGGATTGCTGCGGCGCCCACAGGCTCAGGCCGAATTCACCATTTCCATTCCCTCCTATGTCGCCGGCGCGGCGACGCCGGCGCGCGTCGCGCGGGGACGCGGGCTCGCGGGCGAGCTCGCCGGTCCGCTCGCGACGATCGAGGAGCGCAGCGGCGTCCCCTCGGAGATCGGGCTCGCCATTCTCGGGGTCGAAAGCAATTTCGGTTCCGCGACAGGCGGCGCGGATACGCTGCGCGTGCTGGCGACGCTGGCCTATGCCGGCCATCGGGGCGCGATCTTCTCCGATGAGTTCATCGCCGCGCTGGTCATGCTGCAGAAGGGCGACGTCACGCGCGCGCGGCTGCGCGGGTCCTGGGCCGGCGCGATGGGACAGCCGCAGTTTCTCCCCTCGGCCTATCTGAAATATGCGACGAGCTATGCGGGCGGCGCCGCTCCCGACATTTGGACGAATCGGCTCGATTCGCTCGCCTCCATCGGCAATTTTTTGAAATTCTCCGGCTGGGATCCGCGCCTGCCCTGGGGCCTCGAGGTCGTCCTGCCCAAGGAATTCGACTACGCCGCCTTCGACCTCGATTTCGCGCAATGGCGGGCGCTGGGCGTGGGGCCGGCGGAGGGCGGATCGCTGCCGGCGAGCGGGCCGGCGAGCCTCTATCTGCCGGCCGGCGCGGCTGGACCCGCCTTTCTCATCACCGATAATTTCGAGGTGATCCGCAAATACAACACCTCCGACGCCTATGCTCTGTCGATCGGCCTGCTCGCCGACCGCATCGGCGGACGACGCGCGCCCATCGCGCCTTGGCCCAAGAAGATCGCGGCGTTGTCGACGGCCGATAGCAAGGAGATGCAGCGCCTGCTCACTGCGCGCGGCTTCTATCGCGGCGCGATCGACGGCAAGCTCGGCCGCACCAGCCGCAACGCCGTGCATGCCTTTCAGCTGAGCGAAGGCGTGCAGCCGGCGGATGGATTCGCGACGAAGGAGGTGCTGGAGCGGCTCCGACGCTGAGCCCGCAGCGACGATACGGGGCGCGAAACGCTGTTGCTGCTTCAGCGTGAGAAATGAGCTATCTGTGACTCCAAAGAGGCGTCGAGCCGCTCGTCATGCGCGAGAAAAGCTCCGCTTTCCTGGAGAATCACAAGTGACGAGCGATCATATTCTGTATCTGGTGATCGCGGCCTCGTGGATGCAATCGTTGGCGGCTGTGGCTTCCGCCTATTCGAAGACGATGATCCGCTTGCGGATCGCATCCACGATCGCGAATTTTCTCGGAGTCGTCGTCGGCGCTGCGAGCGGGAACATGGCCGTCTTGACCCGCCACGTCATTCTGTTTCCGCTCGACCTCATCCGCCTGCGCGAGATGCGTAAGCTGGTGGCGAGCGTCAAGCGCGCCGCAGACGGCGAGCTGAAGGTCGAATGGCTGAAACCCTTCATGCACCCGTGCAGCGTGAAAGCGGGCGCAGTCCTGTTTCGCAAAGGAGAAGAGGCCGACCGCGCCTATATGCTGATCGAAGGCGAGATCGAGCTCTCGGAGATGGGAATTGGACTGCAGCCGGGGACCCTGTTCGGGGAAATGGCCCTGTTCACCCAAGAAGGCGTGCGCACGGCGTCGGCGCGCGCTCTCACCGATTGTCGGCTGTTGTCGATCTCCTATGAGGAGTTCGAGCAGCTCTATTTCCAGAACCCGCAGTTCGGACTCTATCTCGTTCGGCTGATCGTTCGGCGCTTTCAGGCGAACACGCAGCAGCTCGAAGCCGTGGCCTCGCGCAGAGCGACGGAAGACGTCGGCGCCTGAGCCGACGGGCTATTCCGTCACGAGGATGCGACGGCCGCCGCTATTTCGCGGCGAGCTTCTGCACCGCCTGCAGCGGCACCTGATCGAGGCCGGCGCCGCCATGCTCGACATGGGCGATGATGCCGGCGCGCATGCGCGGGTCCCAGAATTTCTTCAAATGCTCCGCCGTGCCGGCGACCGCGTCCGAATGCCTCTGCGCGGCGAAGAACTGACCGATCTGATTAGCCATTTTGACGAGCCGGTCGGCCGAATTATGCGACATGGGTCGAGACCTGTTCCAGAATGCGTTCGGGGTGGGTGAAGATTTCGAAGTCGCGGCCGCGCACGACCGCGACCAGTGTCATGCCACATTTTTCCGCCGTGCGCACGGCCAGAGCCGTCGGCGCGGAGACAGCGGCGATGATGGGCGCGCCGATGCGGGCGGCCTTTTGGACGAGCTCGACCGAGATGCGGCTCGTCATCAGCACGACGCCGGTCGAAGCGGGAACGCCCTGACGCGCCAGCGCGCCGGCGAGCTTGTCCAGCGCATTGTGGCGGCCGACGTCCTCGCGCAGGATGAGCGCGTCCGAATCCGGCGCCCAGAAGGCGGCGGCGTGGACGGCGCGCGTCTCGCGATTGAGCGTCTGCGCGCCAGGCAGGCGATCCATGGCGGCGATGAGCGCCATCGACGACACGCGCAGCGCATTGTCGAGAACGGGCAGCGGGCGGCTCGCCTGCTCGAGGCTCTCTATGCCGCAGAGGCCGCAGCCCGTCGGCCCCGCCATGGACCGCTTGCGCGCGGCATAGACCTCCTGGCGCCCGCCGGCGAGCCAGCTGCGCAGCTCGATGCCGGCCTCCGAGGACACGATCTCGAATTCGCCGGCTTCGGCGATCGAATCGATCAGGCCTTCGGTGAGGGCGAAGCCCAGCGAAAAATCCTCGAGATCGGCCGGCGTCGCCATCATCACGGCATGCGTCGAGCCGCCATAGGTGAAGGCGATGGGAGTCTCTTCCGGAATGATGCGGGAGCTGTCCGACGCAGCGTCATTGCGCCGTGCGACGCACGGAACGCGAAGGCTGGCGGCGGGGAGGTCCTCGTTCATCCAGAATCTATCTCCAGCGCGCGTCCCTTCTCCCGCTTGCGGGAAAAGGTGGCCCGGCGCAGCCGGGTCGGATGAGGGACCCTGGAAATGACCGGCCAATTTGGACGTCGGCCTGGTCAAAACAATCGCAAAACGATGAGCGCCCTCATCCGACCCCGCTTCGCGGGGCTACCTTCTCCCGCCATGCGGGAGAAGGTATCGCGCCCATCGATACTGCCCTGTCCTACTCCGCGGCCGTCGCGATGCGACGCGCGCTTTCGGAAAGCTCGCGATATTGCTCCTGCCACTCGGTCGGACCGTTGGAGGGCGAGATCTGCACCGCCGTCACCTTATATTCGGGGCAATTGGTCGCCCAATCCGAATTGTCGGTGGTGACCACATTCGCCTGCGAGAGCGGGTGATGGAAAGTGGTGTAGACGACGCCCGGCGCCACGCGGTCGGTGACCTTGGCGTGCAGCGTGATCTCGCCGGCGCGGCTGGCGATGCGCACCCAATCCCCATCGCGCACGCCGCGCAGCTCGGCGTCATGCGGGTGGAGCTCGAGCACATCCTCCTCGTGCCAACGGCTGTTCTCGGTGCGCCGCGTCTGCGCACCGACATTATACTGCGACAGAATGCGGCCCGTCGTCAGCAGCAGCGGGAAGCGCGGCCCGGTCTTCTCGTCGGTCGGGACATATTCGGTGATGACGAATTTGCCCTTGCCGCGCGTGAAGCCCTCGATGTGCATGATCGGCATGCCTTCCGGCGACGCGTCATTGCACGGCCACTGCACGGAGCCGACCTCGTCGAGCTTCGCATAGGAGACGTTCTTGAACGTCGGCGTCAGAGCCGCGATCTCGTCCATGATCTCGCTGGGATGCGCATAATTCCAGTCGAGGCCGAAGGCCTTGGCGAGCATTTGGGTGATCTCCCAATCGCCATAGCCGTTCTTCGGGCTCATCACCTTGCGGATGCGCTGGATGCGGCGCTCGGCGTTGGTGAAAGTGCCGTCCTTCTCGAGGAAGCTCGCGCCCGGCAGGAACACATGGGCGTAATGCGCCGTCTCGTTCAGGAAGAGATCCTGCACGATGACGCATTCCATCGCCGAGAGGGCGGCGGAGACATGCTTCGTGTCCGGGTCGGACTGGAGAATGTCCTCGCCCTGGCAATAGAGGCCCTTGAACTCGCCGGCGATCGCCGCGTCGAACATATTGGGGATGCGCAGGCCCGGCTCATTGTCGAGCTCGACGCCCCAGGCCTGCTCGAAGGACTGGCGCGCCGCCTCGTTCGAGATGTGGCGATAGCCCGGCAGCTCGTGCGGGAAGGAGCCCATGTCGCAGGAGCCCTGCACATTGTTCTGTCCGCGCAGCGGGTTCACGCCGACGCCACGGCGGCCGAGATTGCCGGTCGCCATTGCGAGATTGGCGATGGCCATGACCGTCGTCGAGCCCTGGCTGTGCTCGGTGACGCCGAGGCCGTAATAGATGGCCGCGCGGCCGCCGGTGGCGTAGAGGCGCGCCGCGGCGCGAATATCCGCCGCCGGAACGCCAGAGAGCTTCTCGACTTCCTCGGGGCTGTTGCGCTCCTCGGAGACGAAGGCCGCCCAATCCTGGAACTCGTCCCAATCGCAACGCGCGCGCACGAAGGCTTCGTTGACGAGGCCTTCCTTCACGATCACATGCGCCAGCGAGGTGACGATGGCGACATTGGTTCCGGGCTTCAGCGCCAGATGATAATCGGAGCTGATATGGGGCGAGCGCACCAGATCGATGCGGCGCGGATCGACGACGATGAGCTTGGCGCCCTCGCGCAGGCGCTTCTTCATGCGCGAGCCGAACACCGGATGCGCGTCGGTCGGATTGGCGCCGATGACGAGGATCACGTCGGTGTCGTCGACCGAGTCGAAGTCCTGCGTGCCGGCCGAGGTGCCGAAGGCCTGATTGAGGCCATAGCCGGTCGGCGAGTGACAAACGCGCGCGCAAGTGTCGGTGTTGTTGTTGCCGAAGCCGGCGCGGGTCAGCTTCTGGACGAGATAGGTCTCCTCATTCGTGCAACGCGAGGAGGTGATCACGCCGACCGAGCGCTTGCCATACTTCTCCTGAATGGCCTTGAAGCGATCCGCCGCAAAGGCGATGGCCTCGTCCCAGGAGACGACGCGCCAGGGATCGGTGGCCTTGTCGCGGATCATCGGCGAGGTGATGCGCTCCTTATGCAACGCATAGCCATAGGCGAAGCGGCCCTTGATGCAGCTATGGCCATGATTGGCCTTGCCGTCCTTCCAGGGAACCATGCGGACGATCTCCTCGCCGCGCATTTCCGCCTTGAAGGTGCAGCCGACGCCGCAATAGGCGCAAGTGGTGACTTCCGAATGCTCCGGCTGGCCGATGGCGATGACCGACTTCTCGGTCAAGGTCGCGGTCGGGCAGGCCTGCACGCAGGCGCCGCAGGACACGCATTCCGATTCCATGAAGGCCTCGGCCATGCCGGGCGAGACGCGGCTGTCGAAGCCGCGGCCATCGATCGTCAGCGCGAAAGTGCCTTGCGTCTCCTCGCAGGCGCGCACGCAACGATTGCAGACGATGCATTTCGACGGGTCATAGGTGAAATAGGGATTCGACTCGTCCTTCGGCATCCACTCGAAATTGGCCTTGCCGTCCTTGCGGGCGAACACATGATTGGCGCCCTCATAGCCATAGCGCACGTCGCGCAGGCCGACGGCGCCCGCCATCGTCTGCAGCTCGCAATCGCCATTGGCGGCGCAGGTCAGGCAGTCGAGCGGATGATCGGAGATATAGAGCTCCATCACGCCGCGGCGGATCGCCTTGAGGCGCGGCGTCTGCGTATGGACGCTCATGCCCGGCAGCACCGGCGTGGTGCAGGAGGCCGGCGTGCCGAACCGGCCGTCGATCTCGACGACGCAGAGACGGCAGGAGCCGAAGGCTTTCAGAGTGTCGGTGGCGCAGAGCTTCGGGATCTCGGTCCCGACCTCCATCGCCGCGCGCATGATGGATGTGCCTTCCGGCACGGTGACGGATACGCCGTCGATCGTCAGAGTGATGTCTTTCTCGGACTTCGACGCGGGCGTGCCGTAATCGGTTTCTTTGACGAGTGTCATGGCTGTGCTCCTCACTCGGCGGCGGCGGGAAGCGTCGCTTTGCGGAAATCTTCCGGATAATGACGAAGAGCGCTCTCGACAGGATATGGGGCGAAACCTCCGAGCGCGCAGAGGGAGCCGAATTTCATCGTGTGACAGAGATCGGACAGAAGCTCGATATTGGACTCGACATCGACGCCTTCGACGATTTTGTCGATCGTCTCGACGCCGCGCGTGGAGCCGATGCGGCAGGGCGTGCATTTGCCGCAGCTCTCGATGGCGCAGAACTCCATGCCGAAGCGCGCCATTTGCGCCATGTCGACGGTGTCGTCGAACACGACGAGGCCGCCATGGCCGATGAGGCTGTCGTGCTTTTGGAACGCCTCATAATCGAAGGGCGTGTCGAACAGCGACGGGGGCACATAGGCGCCGAGCGGTCCGCCGCATTGCACGGCGCGCACGGGCCGGCCGGTGAGCGTGCCGCCGCCAATGTCATTGACGATCGCGCCGAGCGTCAGGCCGAAGGGCGTCTCATAGAGACCACCATATTTCACATTGCCAGCGATCTGCAGCGGCATGGTGCCGCGCGAGCGGCCGACGCCGAAAGAGGCGTAATATTCGCCGCCCTTGGCGAGAATGGCCGGGGCGGTGGCAAGCGTCAGCACATTGTTGACGACGGTCGGCCGGCTCATGAAGCCGACATGCGCCGGCAGCGGCGGCTTGGCGCGCACGATGCCGCGATGCCCCTCGAGGCTCTCCAGCAGCGAGGTCTCCTCGCCGCAGACATAGGCGCCGGCGCCGATGCGCAACTCGATATCGAAGGCGAAGCCGGAGCCGCGCACATCGGGACCGAGCCAGCCGGCCTTGCGGGCCGCCTCCAGCGCCTCGGTCAGCACCTCGGCGCATTGCGGATATTCCGCGCGCAGATAGATGAAGCCCTTGCTCGCGCCGATGGCGTAGCCGCAGATCGTCATGCCTTCGATGAGGACGAAGGGATCGCCCTCCATCACCATGCGATCGGCGAAAGTGCCCGAGTCACCCTCGTCGGCGTTGGTGACGACATAACGGCGGTCGGACGGAGCGTCGGCGACCGTCTTCCATTTGATGCCGGCCGGGAAGCCTGCGCCGCCGCGACCGCGCAAGCCGGACTTCGTCACTTCCTCGATCACCTTGGCCGGGCCGATCTCGAAGGCCTTAGCGAGGCCCTGCCCGCCGCCATGGGCGACATAATCGTCGAGATCGACCGGATCGATGATTCCGACGCGCTCGAAGGTCACGCGCGTCTGCTTGGCCCAATAGGGATGCTCGTCGACCTTGCCGATCGAGAGCGGATGCGCCGCGCCCTTCAAAAATCCCGCATCGAACAGCGAGGGAATGTCGGAGGGCTTCACATTGCCGTAGCCGATGCGGCCTTCCGGCGTCTCGACCTCGACCATAGGCTCCAGCCACAGCAGGCCGCGCGAGCCGTTGCGGATGATCTGGATCGACTCGCCGCGCGCGGCGGCCTCTTTCTCGATCGCGGCGAGGACGCGCTTGGCGCCCACCGCGAGCGCGGCCATGTCGCGGGGAACATAGATCTTGGTCATGACCTTTGCGCCTCCGACGCCAACTCGTCCAGAATTTCGGCGTCGACGCGGCCGATCGGCTCGCCGTCATAGAGGGCGCCGGGGCTGTGGGCGCACAGACCGAGGCAATAGACCGCCTCGACGGTCAGCGACCCGTCATTGGCGGTCCCACCCCATTCGAGCTTCAGGCGCTCGAGGAAATCCTTGGCGATCTTCTCCGACCCCATGGACTGGCAGGACTCCGCCCGGCACAGCTTCAGCACATGGCGGCCGGCCGGCGCGCGCCGAAAATCATGGTAGAAGCTGACGACGCCGTGCATCTCGGCCCGGGAGATGTTCAGCGCCTGCGCGATCTGCGGCACAGCCGCCTCGGGCACATAGCCGAACTCCTCTTGGATCGCATGAAGTATAGGCAGGCCGGGACCCTCGAGCCCGAGATGGGCGTCGATGATCTCCTGGGCCCGCGCCTCGTTCCACGGAACTGCGCCAGACATTTCTTCCCCGTTCTTATAGAGCGGACCATCACGGGCGATGGCCGCCCATTTTAGGTAATTGCCCCAACGATGCCGCAAAAAGGCGGCGGGATCAATAATCTGGAACGGTTATATGATAGGCGAATCCTATAGATCGCCAACCATCGGATTCCGCGCGAGCTTCTTGGCCTCGGCCACGAGCGCGGCCACTTGCGGAATGGTCGGCTCGCGGTGCGGAACGACCAATCCGATCTCGTGAACGGCCTCGGGCTCGACAATTGGGATCGAGCGCAAAGGGGCGGCGACGCGCAGCGAGTCGACCAGCTTTTCGGGTAGGATGGTGGCCCAACGTCCTGTCTTCACATGGGCAAAGAGCACGATGACCGAATTCGATTCGAGCGCGGGCTCCGGCTCGCCGCCGGCGTCGCGGATCAGCCGCTCGACGATGCGGCGATTCTGCATGTCGGGGGTGAGCAGGCAGAGCGGAATGCGGCCGACCTCCGCCCAGGTCACCTTGTCTCGATTGCCGAGCGGATTATCGGCGGCGGTCAGCAGCCGATAGCGCTCGGAGAACAGCGGCACGGTGCGCACGCGGCCCAGAGGCTCGTTGTCGAGATAGGTGAGGCCGGCGTCGATCTCGAGATTGTCCAGCATCGACAAAATTTCGGTCGAGGAGCTGGTGAGGATGGTGAAGCGCACATTGGGGTGCTTCTCGCGGAAGGGCGTCGTCAGCGACGGGACCATGGTCAGCGCCGTCGGAATGGCGGCGATCTTGAGCTGTCCTCCGAGCCCCTCCTTCAGCGTGCGCACCTCGAGGCGCATCGCCCGCGCGTCGGCGACGATTCGCTTGGCCCATTCCAGCACGCGCTCGCCCTCGGCGGTGAGGCTGTGGAAACGCGAGGAGCGATTGACGAGCAGGACGCCGAGACTGTCCTCGAGCTGCTTGATCCCGGCCGAGAGCGTCGGCTGCGTCACGCCGCACAGCTCCGCCGCGCGGGAGAAGCTGCGCTCCTTGGCTACGGTGATGAAGAATTCCAGCTTGTCGATCACTTGGGCCCGCTCTTCCGCCGCGCCCTCGAAGAACCGGAATGGGGACGCTCTCGCGACCATATACCTAAAGGCTTGGCCCGGCGAATTCATCGCACGAGCGGGGGAGGCCGCCGACCGTCCCGGCGACCGGCGCATTCGGAAGGCCCGGATGGCGCAGGCGCGCCCTCCCCGCTCGCTGCGGGCTCGACGGGTCTTCGAGCCGACGCTCGGAAAAATCATTGACGTTGTGCACTGCGAAAACCTAAGTATTTAATCGGATCATAACTGGAGGTTCTCATGCCGCTGACGAGAGATCATTCGCTTTGGGGTTATCGTCTCATTCTCGACCGAGACCCGGAAAAGGAAGTGAATTTGGACAGCGGGAAGGGTTTTGACGATCCTCGAACATTGCGAGAGCAGCTGATGCTCTCGCCGGAGTTCATTCAAAATAATGAAAAGCTGATTTCCGACCTCTATGCTCAAATGACCACGATGAAGCGGCCGGACTAGACCCGAGTATCGATCGGAATAAGGTTCGTCGACGACCAGGCGACGGGGCGGCCCCCTCGAATCCTTCGGCGTTCGGGCGGGCGTCGCCCCCGTCGTCTCGGCGCGCTCGGGGGCGAGGGCATGGTGGATGCGGCCCGCCGTTCCGTCGTGCGCTCACGAGCGTTTCATCCGATTTGATCGGCCCTCGAACGGCGCCGCGAGAGTCGAAATTCGAGACGCGACCTCTCGACCAAAAGCGATTCCCGGCTTCTCGATCGCGACGCAGGTCGTCGCGGTCAGCGCGACGACGACGATGGCGACGAATGGCAGAAGAAGCGGCAGGCTCGCCGTTTCGAACGTCGAGAGCCAGGGCGCCCCGAAGTAGAACAGAATGAACAGAATGATTCCATGGAATAGATAAATTCCATACGAGCACTCTCCGAGCGCCGAGAATTCGCGTCTGCTCAAAAGGCCGAACATATTGTTCCCGCAGGCGACGGAAACGAAAAAAATTCCGAGCAGAACCCCCCAGGGCGTTCCATAAGGCTCCGGCGCGCAAGCCAATGCGACAATGAGGCAAGCGACGGCGACGACCATTCCACTCGGCGAGGCGAATAAAATTCGCGCTCTGTCGAAGCTCGAGACTTCGTTCGCGAGCATTCCGATCGCAAAGAGCGGGATGAACGCAAATATGTCGAGATGCGAGACGATCCAGATCGGGACGCTGACGACAACGAGCGCGAGCGGCGGCGCCCAAGTCGGCATTTTGCCGCGGACGACGTCGTGAGCCAATGTGATCAGCGGTATGCCGAGCAGGTAATACATCCACTCATATTTTAGCGACCATAAGACATGAGCATTGATGCGGCTGCTATCGGCGTGGCCGAGAAGAGGAGGCTCGCCTCCGGCGACGATCCATGTGAGCAACGGCGCGAAAACGGTCTCCGGCCGAATCGAATAATCATTTGTCGATATTATGATTACACAAATCACTGCAACCGAAGATACGACCAATGGCGTCAACCGAAAAAACCGGCCGACCCACAATGTCCCCATTGTCGAGATGTTGAACCCTCGCAGCGTATTTCTGTGGAACAGAAATCCTGTAACCATAAAAAATATCGATACACTGCCAGATCCCAAATTCTCCAGAAATAAAACCGTCGGCGGCTCCCAGCGTCCACCGAGCCTGGTCACCTGCATCCAGATCACAAAATGGTGCATCATCACGGATAGAGCCAGCACTCCCCTCAGCCCATCTATATGGCCGATCCGCTCGGCGGATTGCGGAACCGGAAATCGGAAGCGCAGGAGAAGGCGGGCCGTCAGAAACGCCGCGACATAGGCAAGCGCTATTCCGACGCCGATCATGCCCAATGGATAGGCCAAAACGTTTCCCCTCAGACCCATGCCGGGCGGCCGACTTTCGACCGAAACGCAAGGGCAAGGCAACGCCCATGCTCGCCGCGTCGCCTGCGGACATCGCGAAATGGCGCGCCATCGGCCCCGCGCCGAAACGGCGCCCCGCGGCCGAGCGCGGCTCCAAACGGCTCGGCCTCGCTCGCCATGACGGCGGGCTTGGGCTATCTCTCCGCAAAGAGCCCCAGAATCACATCCCGAAGGCAAAGATGAAACGCGCCCTGTCGGTCACGAGAGACGAGAATTTCGCGCAATGGTATCAGGCCATCGTCGCCGAGGCCGATATGGCCGAGACGAGCCCGGTGCGCGGCTGCATGATCATCAAGCCCTGGGGCTATGGCGTCTGGGAGCTGATCCAGGGCGCGCTCGACCGGCGCATAAAAGAGACCGGCCACGACAATTGCTATTTCCCGCTGTTCATCCCGATGAGCTTCATCGCGCAGGAGGCGAGCCATGTCGAAGGCTTCGCCAAGGAGATGGCGGTCGTCACCCATCACCGCCTGAAGGCCGTGGACGGCAAGCTCGTCGTCGATCCCGACTCCAAGCTCGAGGAGCCGCTGATCGTGCGGCCGACCTCGGAGACGATCATTGGCGACGCCTTCCGCCGCTGGATCTCCTCGCATCGCGATTTGCCCGTGCTCATCAATCAATGGGCCAATGTCGTGCGCTGGGAGATGCGCACGCGGCTCTTCTTGCGAACGAGCGAATTCCTCTGGCAGGAGGGCCACACCGCCCATGCCGACGAGGCCGACGCGCGGGAAGAAACCCGCAAAATGCTCGAGGTCTATCGGCAGATCGTCGAGGATGTGCTGGCCGTGCCCGTGGTCGCCGGCGAGAAGCCGGAGAACGAGCGTTTTCCCGGCGCCGTGAACACTTATTCCATCGAAGCAATGATGCAGGACGGCAAGGCGCTGCAGGCCGGCACCTCGCATTATCTCGGAACCAATTTCGCTCACGCGCAGAACATTCGCTTCCAGAGCGCGAGCGGCGAGCTGGAATATTGCCACACGACGAGCTGGGGCGTGTCGACGCGGCTCATCGGCGGCGTGATCATGACGCATGGCGACGATGACGGCCTGCGCCTGCCTCCCGCCATCGCGCCGCGTCAGGTGGTGATCGTGCCCATGCTGCGCGAGAAGCCCGAGGACGCCGAGGTGCTCGCCTTTTGCGACAGGCTGAAAGCCGAGCTGGACGGGGTTTTCGCGCTGGGCGCGCCTTTGCGCGCGATCGTCGACAAGAAGCCGGCGCGCGCCGCCAATAAGCGCTGGGACTGGGTGCGCCGCGGCGCGCCGATCATCCTCGAGATCGGCCCGCGCGACGCCGCCAATGATGTGGTGACGCTGATCCGCCGCGACCGGCTGCGCGATGGGGACAAGATCGTCTCGACGGCGACGCCGCGCGCGGAATTCGTGACTGCGGTCCCTGCCCTGCTGGCGGACATCCAGGCGGCGCTGTTTTCCGAGGCCAAGGCGCGGCTCGAGGCGAATATCCGCTCCGATCTGACGAGCTTCGCCGCGATCGCCGATTATTTCGGCAAGGCGGCCGAGGACGACGAGGCCGCGGCCTTCAAAGGCTGGGTGCTCGCGCCCTGGGCGCGGCCGACCGGCGCCGAGCTCGAGGAGGTGGAGACGCGGCTGAAGGCGCTGAAGCTGACGCTGCGCAATATTCCGCTCGAGCAGAGCGCGCCGAAGGGCGTGTGCGTCTTCACCGGGCGGCCGGCGGTGGAGGAGATTCTGATCGCTCGCGCTTATTAGGCGAGCATCGGGGCGGCCGATCGAACGACAAATATATCGGAGGCCGAGAAAATGGACATCCCCCCGTTCGATCCGGCCATCGCGGCCGGCGTAGCACTGTCGACGGCCGTGACGGACGCGGTTTATGTGTTTTTCAACGCTGCGGTTTCCGCGCGCCGCAGAGTAGCGGCCGCGAGTTGGAGCAGCGTGTGGTATCTGCTGTCCGCCTTCGCAGTCATCAGCTACACGTCCAACTGGGCCTATGTATTGTTCGCTGCGCTCGGAGCATGGATCGGCGGCTTTCTATCGATCACCGCCCTCAATCGCGTCGCCCCACCGCGAGGCGCTCTCGGCTCCGAACGGAAAGAATGACGAAAAAGCGATCGGCCCGAGCTCCCGAAGCATCCGCACGGCGATGAGGGTGGCCGTCTGCGGCGAATTCTTCCTCTATTCTCCGCCTCGAAACATTGACCGCGCCGCGCGATCCGACAATCATGCTAGCGGAAGCGCCACCGGCGACTTCCGACTTTATTTGACCTTCGAGGCATTGCATCATGAAAGCGGCGGTAATTCTGGTTTCTCTGCTCGCCTTTTCCCAACCGGCCCTCGCCCAATCGCTGTTCGGCGGCGACGACGACCCGAGCGAGCGAGGTTTCTCGTCGTCGCCCGAAGGTCGGCAATGGATATACGACGTCAGGCGCCTGATCATCGATCGACTACCAAGATTGAACTTGGGTCACGGCAGGGTCACTATCAGTTTCCATGTCGACCGCTTCGGGCGCGTTTCCGATTTGAGGCTCCTCAAATACGATAATGACGCGTTGGCGCTCGCCACAGCGAGCACGATGTCGTCGCTCAAATTGCCGCCGCCCCCCGCCTCGGCGAAAGCGGGCTGCTGCCGGCTCTCGCAGAGCATCGTCTTCTGAGCGCTTCGCGCGAAAAATGTTCCTTTCGATCCTCGAGGTTTCACATGATGAAAGCGATCGCAATCATCGTCGGCCTGCTCGCGATTTCACAGCCCGCCTCCGCCCAATCGATCATCGAAGCGCTCACCGGAGCGGACGGCAATGATCAGCGGCTGACGACGCCCGAAGAGCTGCAATGGAAGCGGCAGGTCATTCAGGAAGTCCGCGACCGGGCGCCGAGATTGTTCCTGGGACGCGGGTCCGTCGTCATCAGTTTTCGCATCGACCATTCCGGACATGTTTCCAAGCTCAAGCTCATGCAGTATGAAAACAACGCACAGGCGCTCGCGGTCGCGAGCGCGATATCCTCGCTGCATCTGACGCCGCCGCCGTCCTCGGTGGGCTGGGGCTGCTGCTGGTTCACGCAGAGCTTTCGCTTCCATTGAGCGCAGTGGGGCGCTGGGGCGCGGCTGGCCCGCGACCGTGCGACGGACCAGCTTGTTCGTGATGAAACGCGGGGAGCGGCATGCCCGACGAAACGACGACGGTGCTGAGCCTGGACAACAGCACCGACCAAGTGCGACTTTCTCTTCTGACGACCCAGCTGAAACGGGGAAGCTGGCAGTCGCCGCCGCCCCAGCGGGTCGCCCCAGCCCAGACGGCGGAGTCAGCGTCGTCGGCAGCTATTTCGTCGATCTGAAGGCCGCCTATGCGCGCTATGGAGTCGAACGTCTCATCGACGGAAAATGGCGCGGGGCCGGCGATCTCGCGCTCTTCGTCGTGAATGATCGGATATCGACGCCGGGCCACAATGCCGCCGACTCGATCTCGATCGCCCTGGCGCGCCTTTCGGTCGCATCCTGATTGAATTATTACGACCGATATAAGCTCTTCGTTCTGCCCAACCAGAATTGGCGGCCCAGCTAGAGCGTTTCCAGCCGAAGTGAGCGCCAGTTCGGCGTTGGAAGCGCGTCAAAACAAAAGCTTAGAGTCTCTTTTCATGTTTCCATGAAGCATGAAAAGACTCGAGCCGAGTTGCGGCCGCGAGCGTGCGCCGCGCTTCCGCCGGCAGTTGGAACGATTTTTGATCGTCCGGGCGTACTAACCGTTGTCCATAACGGCGCTTTTCGGCGTCCCGAAACGGCGCAGAGCGCGTTTACGCCACATTCGGCCCATATTCGGGCCGTCCTTGGAGCGAGACAATGTCTCGAATCGAACGCGCGGCCACAAAAATGGCCGAGGCCGAGGCCGATCGGATGAATATGAGCGCGAAATCGACCCTACGCAGCCTTTTCGTCGTCGCCGCCGTCGGCGCGGCGTCCTCGGCGTCGGCGGCCCCCTCCGTCGTCATCGATGTCTCGAGCGGGCAGGTGCTGGCGCAGGAGCAGGCGACCCAGAGCTGGTATCCCGCCTCGCTGACCAAGTTGATGACCGTCTATGTGGCGCTGGACGCGGTGCGCTCCGGCCGCATCCAATATGACACGCCGATGATCGTCTCGCCCCGCGCGCTCTCCATGGCGCCGTCGAAAATGGGCTTTCCGATCGGCTCGGAGGTCACGCTGCGCAATGCGCTGGTCATGCTGATGGTGAAATCGGCCAATGACATAGCCGTCACCATAGCAGAAGGCGTCTCCGGCTCGGTCGAGGCCTTCGCCGATGAGATGAACCGCGCCTCGGCCAAGCTCGGCATGCGGGAGTCCTATTGGGCCAATCCCAACGGCCTGCCGGACGAGCGGCAAGTGACCTCGGCGCGCGATCTCGCCATTCTCGGCCGCGCGCTGCTGACGGAATTTCCCGAATCCGCAGGCTTTTTCAACATTGGCGCGATGCAGCTCGGCCGGCAGATCCATCCCACCCATAATGGCCTGCTCGGCCGCTATCCGGGCGCGGACGGCATGAAGACCGGCTTCACCTGCCCCGCCGGCTATAATCTCGTGGCCAGCGCCACCCATGGCGGGCAGAAGCTCATCACCGTGGTGCTGGGCGCGCCGAGCGCCGCGGCGCGCACGGCTAAGGCCGCCTCGCTGCTCGACCGCGCCTTCATGACCGGCTCGCCCTCGGGCTCGATCGCCGCACTGCCGACCTTCGGCGTCGCTCAGGCGCCGGACATGCGCGACAGCGTCTGCCGGCATCGCGGCAAGGCCAACGCCGAATATATGGCCGAGGTCGAGGATATGACCGTCGCCATACCGCGCGAGAACGGCTCCACCGATCAGGTGAACGTCAAGACGATCGCCGCCCTGCCCCGCCCGCGCTTCGAGCCCGTCCCGATCTTTCTCGGCCGCTCTCCCGGCTATGAGGGCCCCGTCGCCGGCGTGCGCGATCCGGGCTCGCCGGTCGGCTCGCCCTCCACCGTCACCGCCTATGCCCATGAGCCGCCGGCCGCCGCCGCCTCGCCCATCAGCCGCCCGGCGCCCGATGCTCTGTCGATGCGCCATGGCCGCAAGCATACGGCCAAGGCCGCCCATGCGCCGGCCAAGGAGAAGGCCGCCAAGCACAAGCCCTCCATGGCGAACAAATCTTCGGCGAACACGTCTTCCACGGAGATCGAGCCGACCGCGGAGAACAAGCCGGAGCAGGCCGTCACGATCGAGAAATCGACCAAGCCCAGGCAGGGCAAGCATGTCGCCGCCAAGTCGCCGGCAGACAGGACGCGGGCAGGCAAGACGCCCGCAGGCAAGGCCCTCGCAGCCAAAGCGTCGGCGACCAAAACGCCCGGCTCCAAAAGCGCCAGCAAGAGCGTCTCCGCCAAGAATGACAAACGCGCGATCGGCGACCATGCGCCGCAGCGCCGAGACAATGAGCAATAGGCTCGCATGACAATGACAGAGCGTTCCGAGCCGCGTCGTCCGCCGCCGCCCATTCCGCTGACGATCCTCACCGGCTTTCTCGGGGCCGGCAAGACGTCGCTGCTCAACCACCTGCTCGCCTCGCCCGAGCTCGCCGACACGCTCGTCCTCATCAACGAGTTCGGCGAGGTCGGCATCGATCATCTGCTGGTCGAGAATGTCGAAGGCGACATGATCGTCATGAGCTCCGGCTGCATCTGCTGCTCGATCCGCGGCGATCTCGTCGCCGCGCTCGAGGATGCGCTGCGCAATCTCGACAATGGCCGCATCCGCCCCTTCCGCCGCATCGTGCTGGAGACGACCGGGCTCGCCGATCCGGCGCCCATTCTCCACACCATCATGTCGCACCCCTATCTGGCGCTGCGCTATCGGCTGGACGGCGTCGTCACGCTGGTCGACGCCGTCAATGGCGCCGCGACACTGGACGCGCATGAGGAGGCGGTGAAACAGGCCGCCGTCGCCGACCGCTTGATAATCACCAAAACCGACCTTCCCGAGGGCGCTGCGCGCCTCGCGGAGCTCGACCAGCGCCTCGCGCGGCTCAATCCGGCGGCGCGCCGGCTCGTCGCCGCGACGGGAGAAGCGAGCCCCGCCGCTTTGCTCGATTGCGGTCTCTATGACGCCTCCGGCAAGATTCCGCAGGTCGCCAAATGGCTGAACGACGAGGCGGTCGCCGCGGCGCATGAAGCGCATCATCACGATCATGGCGACCATCATCATGATCACGATCACGGCCATGCGCATCAGGACGTCAACCGACACGACGCCCATATTCGCGCCTTCTGCGTCACCAGCGACGCGCCGCTCAGCCCTCAGGCCTTCGACATGTTCGTCGAGATCCTGCGGCAGGCGCATGGCCCGCATCTTTTGCGCGTGAAGGGAATCGTCGGCCTCACCGACGATCGCGAACGGCCCGTCGCCGTTCATGGCGTGCAGCATGTCTTCCATCCGCCGCACCGCCTCGCCGCCTGGCCGGACGCCGACCGCCGCACGCGCCTCGTGTTCATCGTCAAGGATCTCGATCCATCCTTCGTCGAGAAGCTCTACGCCGCCGTCGCGGGCGTGCCGGCGCCGGACACGCCCGACGCGGCCGCGCTCAAAGATAATCCGCTTGCCCCGAAAAACGCCGGCCTGCTAGGCTGACGCGGGGCCAGGACCGGAATCGCGTGTCATGAGCAAATTCTTCGCTTCGATCGAGCCGCAGCATCGCGACTTCATCGAGAAGCAGAAGCTCTTCTTCGTCGCCTCCGCCGCGCCGGGCGGGCGCGTGAATGTCTCGCCCAAGAGCGCCGACACGTTGCGCCTCCTGGACGAGCGCACGGCCGTCTATATCGACCGCACCGGCAGCGGCAATGAGACGGCCGCGCATATGCGCGCCGATGGCCGCCTCACCTTCATGTTCTGCGCGCTCGAGGGCGCGCCGCTGATCCTGCGCCTCTATGGCCGCGGCCGGGCGCTGGCGCGCGGCGGCGAGGCCTATGCGCGCCTGCTGCGCTCGGCCTTCGGCGACGCGGAGCCGCCGGGCGCCCGGCAAATGATCCTGCTCGATGTCGAATCGGCGCAGACATCCTGCGGCTTCGCCGTGCCGCTCTACGATTACGCGGGCGAGCGCGACGGGCTCGACTGCTGGGCCGCCTCCAAGGGTGAAGAAGCGCTCGACGCCTATCGCCGCGAGAAGAACCGGCAAAGCATAGACGGACTGCCGACCGGCCTGTTCGAAGACGAAGATCTGGCCGCCGAAGAGGCGTGAGGCGAAGCTTCCATGACGAATTCGACGACGCACGCCGCCGAGAGCGGCGTGAAAGCCCTGACGCTCGGCGCTCTCGGCGTCGTCTTCGGCGACATTGGGACAAGCCCGCTCTACACGATCAAGACAGCGCTCGACTGGTCCGGCGGACATGTGAGCGCCGAGACGGCCCTCGGCATGTTGTCGCTGATCGTCTGGACCTTGATCATCGTCACCTCGGTCAAATATGTCGCCGTCATCATGCGCGCCGACAATGACGGCGAAGGCGGCATTCTCGCGCTGATGTCGCTGCTCGGCATGAAGCACGGGCGCCATCCGGCGATCATCGCGATCGGAATGCTCGGCGCGGCGCTTCTGTTCGGCGATGGCGCGATCACGCCGGCGATCTCGGTGCTGAGCGCGCTCGAGGGGCTGAAGGCGCCCCTGCCCGCACTCGCCCCTTATGTCGTTCCGCTCTCCGTCGTCGTGCTCATCGGCCTTTTCTGCCTGCAGCCGCAGGGCACGGAGCGCATCTCGCGCCTGTTCGGCCCGGTGATGGCGCTGTGGTTCGTCGCAATCGGAATTCTCGGCGCGCGAGGGGTGCTCGCGCATCCGAACGTGCTCGCCGCTGTCGATCCGCGCGTCGGTCTGCACTACCTCTTCACCCATGGCTTCGAGGGGTTTCTCCTCCTCGGCGCGGTGTTCCTGTGCGCGACGGGCGCCGAGGCGCTCTACGCCGATATGGGCCATTTCGGACGGTGCCCGATTCGTCTCGCCTGGTACGGGCTCGTGCTGCCGTCGCTCGTCCTCGTCTACGCCGGCCAGACGGCGCTGCTCGTCGACGGCGGCGCGACGGATAATCCTTTCTTCGACCTCTGCCCCGCGCCGCTGCAATTGCCGCTGGTCGCGCTGGCGACCCTCGCCACCGTCATAGCGAGCCAGGCGATCGTCACCGGCGCCTTCTCCATGGCGCGGCAGGCGATCCAGCTCGGCCTGTCGCCGCGCCTGTCGATCACCCAGACTTCGGCGCGGAGCTACGGCCAGATCTATGTCGGCTTCGTCAATTGGACGCTGATGGCGCTGACGCTGGTTCTGACCATAACGTTCCGCTCCTCGGAAAACCTCGCCGCCGCTTTCGGCATCGCCGTCTCGCTGACCATGCTGCTGACAACGGCGCTGATGTTCATCGCCATGCGCTCGATCTGGCGGTGGAGTCTGCCGCTCGCCCTCGCGGTCGGCGGCGTGTTTCTCGTCGTCGACGTCTCCTTCGTCACCGCCAATCTCATCAAATTCTTCGAGGGCGGCTGGATTCCGCTCGTCGTCGCCGCCATCCTCTTCTTCCTGATGAGCTGCTGGAGCGAGGGCTTCGAGGCAATGCGCAAGGCGCTCGAGCGCGACACTTTTCCGCTCGCCGATTTCGTCGCCAAATTCCACGGCAAGCCGCGCGTCGACGGCGTCGCCGTCTATCTGACCAGCCGTACGGACGTCGTGCCGGTCGCGCTGCTGCACAATCTCAAGCACAATAAGGTTCTGCATGAGCATATCGTGCTGCTGCATGTGACGACCGCCAATACGCCGCGCGTAACCCCCGCGCAGCGCTTCGACACGACGACGCTCGACGATCATTTCTATGCGATGACGCTGAACTACGGCTTCATGGAACAGCCGAACATTCCCTGCGCCCTGATGCTCGAATCGATATCGAGCCCCTTGACCTTCAATATGATGAACACGTCCTTCTTCGTCGGCCGGCTCACCGTGACGCCGCTCGGCCCCGCGCGCTGGCGCCGGCTGAAGATCCATATTTTCCAATTTATGCACCGCAACGCGCAGCCGGCGACGGAATTTTTCCAAATCCCCCCCGGCCGCGTCGTGGAGCTCGGAGGTCAGGTGGAGGTCTGACCATGGGAGGTCTGACCATGCAGCTCAAACGCGCCGCCAGCCTCCTGGGGAGCGTCAGCGCGCGTCTTCTCGACATCGTCTATCCGCCGCTCTGCCTCGTCTGCCGCAGAGCGGTGGCGAGCCATGGCGCGCTCTGCCCGCGTTGCTGGGGCGAGATGGGTTATATCGAGCAGCCCTATTGCGAGCGGCTGGGCACGCCTTTCGACCGCGATTTCGGCCCCGGCATGATCTCGCTGGAGGCCGCCGCCGATCCGCCCGCCTTCACGCGGGCCCGGGCGGTCGTCCGCTATGACAGCGACCGCGCCCGCAGCCTCGCCCATCGGCTGAAATATTACGACCGCCTCGAGCTCGCCGAGCCGCTCGGCCGCTGGATGGCGCGCGCCGGGGCCGAGCTTCTGTCCGACGCCGATCTGCTGGTCCCCGTCCCCCTGCACCGGATGCGGCTGCTGTCGCGGCGCTTCAACCAATCCGCCGCCCTCGCCCATGTGATTTCGCGGGAGAGCGCCGTTCCGGTCGAGGCGCTGGCGCTGGAGCGGGTGAAGCCGACGCCGCCGCAGGTCGGCCTGACGCGCGGTCAGCGGGCGGCCAATATGCAGGGCGCCTTCCGGCTGCGCGAAGAGAAGAGACAAGAGATCGAAGGTCGCAATATCGTGCTCGTCGACGACGTGCTGACCTCGGGAGCGACCGTGAACGCGGCGGCCCGCGTCTTGCTGCGGGCGCGGGCGACGCGCGTCGACGTGCTCGTCTACGCCCGCGTCATCGGCCAGAGCTGAAGCGAAGGCCTCCGTTGAAAGAATGCGCCGGAAGCGCTTATAAGAACGCGAGAGGTCACGAAACCATCATGCCGCAGATCGTCATCTACACCACGCGAACCTGCCCCTATTGCCGCGCCGCCAAGCAGCTGCTCGAGATCAAGGGCGCCGCCTATGAAGAGATTTCGGTCGACGGCGACGCGGCCAAGCGCGCCGAGATGAGCCGGCTCGCCGAAGGACGCACCACTGTGCCGCAGATATTCATCGACGGCCAGCCGATCGGCGGTTGCGACGATCTCTACGCGCTGGACGGCGCGGGCGAGCTCGATGCTCTGCTCGCCGCCGGCGAGCGAACGCCGTGATCCTCTACCGGCTGATCTGCTCCAGAGGCCACGAATTCGAAAGCTGGTTCCGCGACAGCGAGGCCTATGATCGACAGGCCGCGCAAGGCGTCGTCTGCTGCCCCTTCTGCCATTCGACCGAGGTGTCCAAGGCGATCATGGCGCCGCATGTGGCGCGCCGTTCCTCCGGCGCGAGCGCTGGGGAGAACGGCATCCCCGCGCTGCTCGACGAGCGCCATGCGGCGCTGCGGACGATGATCCAGGAGCTACGCCAGAAGATCGCCGCCTCGACGGAAGATGTCGGCGACCGCTTCCCCGACGAGGCGCGGCGCATGCAGGACGGCGACGCCGAGACACGCCCCATCCGCGGGCGCGCAAGCTTCGAGGAGGCCAAGGCCCTGCTCGAGGAGGGCATAGAGATCCTGCCGATTTCCGGCCCGCCCGACGAGAGCCACTGAAGGCTCCGGCTCGAGAGAAGCTCTTTCCTTGTCGACCTCGCGCCGCACGCTCGGAGGAGGCTTTCGACGCCTTTGCCTCGGCCGCGCTACAGAAGGCCGCCTCGGCCGAATGATTTGGTGTGAGAAAACCGCAGCTGGGGTCTGGACAAGGCCCGCGGCAATTTCTATAAGCCCGCTCTCGGCGTCGATTGGCGCCCAGGCCCAGGTAGCTCAGTTGGTAGAGCATGCGACTGAAAATCGCAGTGTCGGTGGTTCGATTCCGCCCCTGGGCACCATCAAAATCAATAACTTAGATCGACGATAGACCGGCGGATCGAAAAGCTGGACAACGCCAGGGACAACATCGGCGATCTTTCGTTGTCCCGGCATTTCCCCCTATCAGAAAATGAAAAACGCCCCGCGCTTACATCCGGCGTCGGGGCGTTTCGCTGTTGCGTCGGTTCCGGGAAAACTTCGGCTTGCTCATAGATTAGGCGGGTCTGGTCTGTGATGCAAGCGCGGGCGCCGAACGCCATCAAATCCGCGCCCCTGCGACAATACGCGCAATGTTTTTACTGCTCTGTGGTGTCATCTATCGGTCATGGCGCTTGCCACGCGACCCCGCCGGGGAGCTTACGGTTGTCTCCGAGGCTCGAAGGTGTGCACCCTGGAAGCGTGCGCAAGCGCCTTTTCTGTCAGCGCCGCAGCTCATAGATCCCATCGCCGCGCCGGGCGAATTCGATCGCCCCGAGGTTCGGTCGCGGGGCGGCGACGAAAGCAACGGCTCGCCGGGCGAGATCGGCGAGGGCGAGCGCGACGGCGAGCGTCCATAGCCCCGGCGGCCCCTTCGCGGGCGTCGACCGAGGGGCGATCCGATCGACGGCCCGCGCAAGAGCCAAGAGCGCGCGGGCGGCGAGAATACGAAAAAGAGACGGGTGTCGTTTCAATGTGACGCCTCCTCTTCGAAAGCCGTAGCAGGCACTCGCTCAAAAACGACGGCGGGCATTTCCGCGTCGAACGGCAGAGCCCGAACGGCTTCGAAACACTCCTCCGCCTTTTCGGCGATATCCTTCGCGAGCTGAGCAATTCCCTCCCCTTCACCTTGCGAAAAATACATCGTATTTTCGAATGCAGCCTCGACCAATGCGGCGAAACCAGCGGTGCGCATCTTCATCCGACAGGCGAGGTCATACGCAATATCCCGCGGGCCGAGCACCTCGTCTTCCGTAGTGGCTTCCGTCGTCATCCCCTCGTCTCCTCGATCAGGTCGGCCGCGGCATTGATCGCGGGCGAGACCTCGCCGCCGGCCATGTCATTCAAGTAGCGGGCAATCCAGCGAAGCAGTTGCAGCGCGCCGGCTTTGGTCGTCGGCGCCCTTTTCAGCACGGTTCCGAGTTCATAGGTTCGAACGGCGGATTCCGCTTCGTCCTGAGCTTTGTCTGCCTCTGGCGTCCCGAGACGGTCATTCGTCGCGATCGAATCTATGTGAATCGCCTCCAGGCGTCCCCACTCTCCCATAACCGCATTGATCGGGTCGTCGAGGAGGCAAGCCCACGCGCGGTCATACTCGCGATACAACGCAAAAACGGCGGCGCTGGCGTGGTCAGAAACGGCGCCCGCGAGTTCGTAGAGAGCCCATTTTGTCGCTCCTCTCGCTCTCCCTGCGGCGACTCGTTCACTTCGGTCGAATAACCTTCACACGACCGTTCTTGTCTTCCTGCGAGGCGCAACCCTTTGGAATAGCAACAACCCGACCGTCCGATCCTTCGCGGGATGTGCCACCCGGCGGAACGGCTACGACGCGCCCGTCGCGCCCCTGTCGAGAAGTATAGCCTTTCGGAATGGCGACTACACGGCCATCGGCACCTTCCCGCGAAGTGCCGCCGGGCGGAATCGCCACAACTCGACCATCGCGACCCTCCCGCGACGTGTATCCCTTGCGAATCGCGACAACATGCCCGTCCGACCCTTCCCGACTAGTTGCACCGGGTGGGATTTCGATTGTCTTTCCATCTCTTCCTGTTCTTGTCATCCTTCGCTCCAAGCCTTGCGCAGCAGCATCTTGCATCACGACTGTGAACGGTGTAAACAAGAATCGTGAGCATCGGTAACAGGACAATCAATTGCCCCTCGCTGAAGACGATCTGATCGGCATCAATGAGATCGCGGATTTGGCAGGCGTATCGCGTCAGGCGGTCGCCAACTGGCGCGCCCGTTTTCCTGATTTTCCCAAGCCGCTCACGGAATTGAAAGCCGGCCCCGTCTTTCGAACGCGGCAGGTCAAAGCATGGCTCAGGAGGAGAAAAGTGCCGATGGCTCGAGTCGTTTCGCTCATCAATCTCAAGGGAGGCGTCGCCAAGACGACCACAACTGTTGCGCTTGCCGAAACGCTGGCGTCGCGGTTCGGTAAGCGGATTCTGGTCATCGATCTCGATCCTCAGACTAATGCGACCACGATGCTGATCGGCGAAAAGAAGTGGAAGATGATCAACGAGAAAGGCTGGACCCTTGCCACCCTTTTCAAGGATGCGCTCGATCCGAACCACAAGGCGTTCGACCTGAAGAAGACGCTTCAGAAGGGCGTGTCCGATGTGCAAGGCGCCGAGAAGGTCGACCTGCTGCCATCGAGCCTCGACCTGATCGATGTTCAGGATAAGTTGGCCAGCGCGCCGACCGGCCAGTTCTATTCGGTCACGCCGATTGATCTCCTGCGCCTCGCGGTCAAGTCGATCCTCGACGATTATGACCTTGTTCTGGTGGATTGCCCCCCGAACCTCGGCATCATCACCCTGAACGGCCTTCGGATTTCGGAAGGCTACATCATCCCGACTGTGCCCGATGTGCTGTCCACATACGGCATTCCACAAATCGTGAAGCGGGTGGGGAATTTCTCGAAGGAAGTGGCGGAGAACATAGAGCCGCTCGGTATCGTCATCACCAAATACCAGGAGGCCTCGACCATTCACGTCAACGTGTCGCGCGACCTGCGACGCGAGAACAATCCGCCGGTGTTCGAGACCGTGATCCGCCAGGCCAACCAGATCGCGGCGGCCGCCGAGTTGCAAACCAGCCGCCGCACGCTCAAGCAGAAGTATGGTTATGGTGATCTCGCCACGCGCTACGTCGACCTCGCGCAGGAATTGCTCAACAAGCTGGAGATCGGCGCATGAGCTTGAAACGCACTTTGACGGCGCTGGTGAATGTCATCATCGAGGAAGCCGAACACAATCCCGACTTCCGCGAACGGGTCGAGGCGGCGCTCGACGTAGCGAAGCCGGCACCGAAAGTGGCTGCCACGCCTAAGCAAAAACCGGTTACTACGGAGGAAAAGCGCAAAGGTGGCAGGCGGGCGCCGGCCGTGCTCGATCCGATTGATCTTGCGAAGCGCGGCGAGGCTGGATTGCGGAACCAACTCGCCGGCCTCGATCTGGAGAAGCTCCTCGATATCGTCGCGCAGTATGGGATGGACCCCGGCAAGCTCGTGATGAAATGGAAGGATCGCGAACGGGTGATCGACCGGATCGTGGAGTTGGCGGGGGTGCGCGCCACAAAGGGTGACGCTTTCCGCGCAGAGTGACTGGAGTACACGAAAAATGGCGTCCCGCTGGGCAACGGAACGCCAAATTCATTAGAGCGACAGGGCAATCCTGGCACCAATTACATTGGCTGGGAATTGGCCGGGCTTTCTTCCTCGACTGCCTCCTCATCGTCGCCGTCATCGGACAGGAAGGCGGGAAGCGCATCCTCGGCGCTGTCTTGATCAGCCTGACCTGGGTCCACCTCGGAGTTGGTGTCAGCCGAGCGCAACGGCTCCGGCAACCAGCCGCTGTCGGCCAACAGTCGCTCAGCCTCCTTGGCCATGTCGCCCTTCTTCATATGGTCGATGAGCTGCGCCGCCCGTTCGCCAGCGCCGTCGCGCACGGCCTCGACGATGTGCGCCTTGGTGACGCGGCCGAGATAGTTGCCGACCGTGGGTCGCCAGCCTGCCGCCACCATGTCGAGGCCCGTCGCGCATGCCAGCCGCTCGGCCTGCGCCATGCGAACCTTCAGCCCATGCTCGCTGACGCCCGAGCCGCTATAGGGATTGGGCCGCTCATAGAGCGCGTTGATCCCGTAGCTGACGCAATGAGCGAGCAAGTCCATGCGTCTGTCGTCGTCGAGCGCGGTCAGCCAATCCCACAGCGCCTCGTCATCGGCGGGCACATGATCGCCCCAGCGCTCGTGCCGATCGGTGACGGATTTCGCCGAGGGGCTGTCCTTCAGATCGTCAGCCTGCGCCGTGAAGTGGACCTGCCGGACATTGGCTTCCAGCGCGCCCATCGCTGGGCGATGCAGGAAGGTGTCGGGCACCAGCTTGTGCAGCAACGCCGTCATCGCGATGCGCGGATTGCTGGCGACGGCATCGCGAAGCGCCAGAGTGCGGTGTGCAGTCAGTTCGATGATGAGGCGCTCGGGCAGCGGCTTGATGCCATCCTCGTCCTCTTCCTCGACCGGCGCCGGCTCCCCGCCGATGGTGATGACGGCGCGCTGGATAGTCGGCGTGGATTCGTCGGCCTCGTCACCCGCTCCGTCCTGAACGTCGGCGCCATCGGCCTCGATCGGGATTTCGTCCTCGGCGCGGACATAGCCGCGGTCGATGACGAGCGTTCCATTCGCGTCGATGCTGACGAAGACGCCGGCAATGGCGATGTCGGCCGGATCGTAGCTGACGGGTCGATTGTCGAATTCTTCGATCGCCGCTTCGATCTCACCGAGGCGCTCATCCACAGCGTCCGGCAATTCATCGGCATCCTCATGGTCGGCGACCAGGCGGTCATATTCCGCTTGCAAGGTGTCGCGCACCGCCTGCTGCTCCCCGGTTAAATCGAGCGAGGTGCCCGACAGCCGGCGCAGACCGTGAGTGACGCCGTAGGGGATGCTGATGGCCGCATCGACCCATTTCCAGCCTTGAGCCGCGATCTCGTCGGCGATGGTCTTTAGCTTCTCGACGACCAGCCGGTCGAGCAGACCGACATCCTGAAGCCAGCCGCCATCGTCGGACTCGAATAGGTCACGCATCACGATGCCGCCGGCGGCCTCATAGGCGTCGATGCCGACGAAGACGGCGCGTTTGTCGGACGCGCGCACCGTAGTTTCGGTGAGCATGCGCTTGATCTGCCACGGCTCCTTCTGCCAGCTGTTGCGGATTGTCTCCCACACCTGTTCCTGGCGGGCGTGATCCTGCGATACCGTGAAGGCCATGAGCTGCTTCAGCTCCATGCCATCCTCGGCAAAGACTTCCAGCAGTTTCGGTGAGATTGAAGCGAGCCGCAGACGCTGCTTCACGATATTGACGTCGATCAGGAAGGCGGCGGCGATGGCGTCCTCGCTCATGCCCTTGTCACGCATGGCCTGAAAGGCGCGATACTGATCGAGCGGATGCGGGGGCACGCGCTCGTCATTCTCGGCGAAGGAGATTTCCTCGGCGAGGATGCCGTTCGTCGCATCGCTGACGACGCAGGGCACGGGTGCGGTCTTGTTGAGCCGCTTCTGCTTCACCAGCAATTCCAGCGCGCGGTAACGGCGGCCGCCGGCCGGCACCTCGAACATGCCGGTCTCCACGCCATCGGCGTCAAGCACGGGCCGGACATGCAGGGACTGGATGAGGCCGCGCCGGGCAATGGACTCGGCCAGATCCTCGACCGAGACGCCGGCCTTGATGCGCCGGACGTTCGACTGGCTCAGAACCAGCTTGTTGAAAGGGATGTCGCGCGACGACGACAGGGTGATTTTCTGAACGGCAGTTGCCATCGGAGTTACTCCGCGACGGGCGATCGAGGGACTCTCTCTCGACCTCCGACCCGTCACGAAGCGAAGCGCCGCCCTCTCACTCTTGGAGGGCAGCGCCACAAATGAAATCCATCAGCAAAGGCACGGCTCGGTATCCTGCGTCCAACGGTCAAGCGGCGGGAGACCGACGACGGCGTCGCCACTCCCATGGATCAGTTTTGATGTGCGAACGTATAGCAGCCTCAAAAATTCGAGTACGGCTCGATGCCAAGAAAGCGGATCATATTATCCGGCGCGACGAAGTTGATGCCCGTCCCCAAGCTTGGATTACCCGTTGAAACGAGACGGTTGAAAATTGCTACCTTGTCTTGATGCATGGTGGCACCGCCCCATACTGCGTCCTGTACATATCGCGCGATGAAACCGGCGAGAATGTCGGCGATCTGAATGCCAATGGAATCGTGCGAGCGCAGGAATTGCAGGTCGGCGGCTTGCGAGAATTCAAAATCGGCTGTTTTCAAAGGCAGCTTCACGCCGAGTTGTGTGAGATCCTCTGCCAGCTTCTTATTATGGAGTAGGATGTCTCCAAACTGCAATTGCTCGTCGTGAAACAGTGTCACATCAGAGATATGTTTTCGCGCGAAATGATTGATTCGGGCATAGATATTGGTGAACGACGTCAGGTTGGGCAAAACCCAAAGAAACTTCCCGGCTGGATTCTTGTCTGGAATCGGTAAGGCGCGCTCGACAGCCCTAGTTTTTGGCAGCTTGCGGAAATCCTTCAAACTGTCACGAGTAAAACGAATGATCCCTTCAGCCACGTCCGTGGGCGGAACCCTACTTCCCCGCGCCCACCGGATTATGCGCTTGTAGAGTTCGTGTATTTCCGCGTGGTCTCTCCTTTGGCAGCATTCGGCGAAGGCCTGGGCCAGCTCTGGAGGTGCGTATAGCGCCATATAATTCGCCATGAGGCCTTTCATCCAAAGGGCGCTTAGCTGGGTGTCGCATTCCCCCACATAGGGGACCACCATTCGTTCAATGATGTTCGTGACGACGAAAAAGTGCTTGTCGACGATCTCGATAAAAATTGGACAATGGCGCGTATTCAGCAGATCCAGCAGGTCGATGATGAAACGCGGCTTGTCATTAATCTGCTTTGACTTGATTTCCGGCGCCTGGATGCGGTGAGCGGCTTTGAGGGCACCAAATTTATCGGTGAAGTCCTGATCAAGCGTGCAACCGAACGCAGCCAAGGTGAACATACGCTGTTCGGTAAAATAGGAATCGATTTTGACCGTGCTCAGGTCGCCCGTATTGCCACTTTCATCGATGTAATATTCTGCGGGCGTCTGCTCCGGCTTTCGATAGACTTGTTCCATACTGCCCTTCTCAATACGTGGCCGAGATCTAGGCCACAAGGAGCTCCATCAGTGGATCCGAAGCCGGAGATGCGGACACCCGCATCTCCGGCTTTACGAAATTCAGACGGCGCGATCGAGAAGCTTCTTCGCTTTGGCCTCCATGTCGAGGCGGGCATCCTGATGCGGCTTGTCGCGCGCGACGGCGGTAATGCCCTGCACAAAATCGAAGATCGATTCCGGTGGGCGGCCTTCCTCAGCCAGCACGGTGTCGATGATCTTGCCGGTCTCTGCTTTCGAAAAGCCGCGCCGCCGAAGGAAATCGGTGCGGTCCTCGTCTGTGCGGGCGACGATCCGTTCTCGCGCCGCCTTGATGCCGTTGATGAAGGGGAGCGGCGAGGAATTGGCGAAGTTCAGGAGCGCGGGGGCCGCTTCATGGGCGAAGCGCGAGGCGGCATATTTGCTGTGACGGATGGTGATCTCCTCGAAATCCTCGACGCCCCACAAATTGCGGTTCTGGCACACGGCGCGGAGATAGAAGCTCGCCATGCCGAGCGTCTTCGCGCCGACTTCGCTGTTCCAGCAGTAGAAACCACGGAAGAACAGATCGGGCGATCCGTCCGGCAGCTTGCCGGCCTCGATCGGATTCAAGTCGTCAACCAGAAACAGGAACACGTCGCGGTCAGACGCATAAAGCGTCGTCGTGTCCTTGGTGATGTCGACGCGCGGATTGTAGATCCCCGTCGACCAGTTGAGGAGGCCCGGCACCTTCCAGCGCGTATCGCCCGTGCCGTTGCCGGCGATCCGCTGCACGGCCTCGGCCAGCTCATAATCGAAGATACGGCCATAATCCGGGCCGGTGACGGCGCGCAGCTCGATACGACCATCTTCGGTTTCCAGTGTCTTGATCTGCTCGGCGCGGTTCGAGGTGAGGCCGTATTGCAGATTGATCCCGGCCAGCGCGGCGGGAAGCTGGCGTAAATAGGCGGCGGGAGCGCCGATCTGGGCGGAGAGTTGCCCGAAGCTCCAATGGGTCGGAGCGACAGGCGCCTCCGCGCCCGGCAGGATCAGCGATAGGCGCTCCGGGTCCGATCGGTTCGCCTCGACATGGATCAACGCGGTTTCGACCACACGGGTCCGGCTGCGCTCGGCGCGGCCGCGCACCGCGCGAGCCAATTGACCGAGCGAGAGGAACCTCTCGTCGTCGGGCCGGGAAAACCATTCGGACGAGACACGGCCGACGCGCTCGCCGCGGCTGACATCCACCCTATAGCCGCCGCGGACATCGCGGCGCGCTTCCAGCACCTGCATGTTCATAGGAAAAATCTCCATGACAGGCGCCGAAAGCCTTTCTCTCGGCACTCCACCCGTCACGGAAATCCGGTCCGCACTCTCACTCTCTCGGGGCGTTGCGGGGTGCCCCCGCAGAAGGGGTCGGCTGAGACCATAGGCTCGGCCCGCAGGGGAAAGCTTTCCCCATTCCTTAGTTCCGTAGCAGCCCATCAATGGAAAGCGAGGGCGCCCGATCACGGCTCTGACGTGCCCCCGAAGTTTCATCCAGCGGCGAGTTGAGTCCCGGCGGTAGATACGCCCGCGGGCGTAGGGTGAGCAACAGGCGATCGGCGGAGCTGGTCCGGGTTGCGCAGCCGATCGCCTGTTGCGGTGAGCGCGGCCGCATAGTCCGCCGGTGTCGCATAGCCGAGGGAAGAGTGCGGGCGCCGGTGGTTATAATCGTGAATCCAAGAGCGGATCTTCTCTCTCGCGTGGTCGAGGCCGAAGAACAGCGTCTCGTTGAGCAGCTCGTCCCGCATGCGGCCGTTGAAGCTCTCACAGAAGCCGTTCTGCATCGGCTTGCCCGGCATGATGAAATGCCACTCCACCTTGTTCTCCTCCGACCAGGACAGGACGGCGTTCGAGGTGAACTCCGTCCCATTGTCGGAAACGATCATGCCGGGTTTGCCGCGCCTTTCGATCAGCGCGGACAGCTCACGCGCCACCCGCTTGCCGGAGATCGACGTGTCCGGGATCGCCGCCAGGCATTCGCGCGTCACATCGTCGACGATGTTGAGGATGCGGAATCGTCGGCCGCTGGCGAACTGGTCGTGCACGAAGTCGAGAGACCATCGGGCATTCGGCTTCGCCTCGACGAGAATCGGCGCCCGTGTTCCCACGGCGCGGCGGCGCGCGCGGCGCTTCCTCACCGTCAGCCCTTCCTCGCGGTAGAGCCGATAGATGCGGTTCTTGCCCGAACGCTCGCCCTGCTGCCGGAGCAAGACGAACAGTCGCCGGTAGCCGAAGCGCCGACGCGCGTTGGCGAGATCGCGCAGCTCGGCTCGAAGCTCGGCGTCGGCCGGGCGCGTCGACGTGTAGCGCGCCGTCTTGCGATCGATGGCGACAATCCGGCAGGCCCGACGTTCCGACAGGCCCATGACGGCCCGAAGGTGCGCGACGGCTTCGCGCTCGAGCCGGGCCCTACCATTTTTTTGACAAGAGCTCCCGAAGCGCCGCCGCGTCGAGCATCTGATCGGCCAAGAGTTTCTTCAGACGGGCATTTTCCTCCTCCAGCGCCTTCAGCCGCTTGGCCTCGGAAACGTCCATCCCGCCGAATTTGGCCTTCCAATTGTAGAGCGTCGTCTCCGAAACCGCGTATTTGCGAGCGAGGTCCGCCGCCTTCGCGCCGGCTTCCTGCTCCCGCAAAATCCCGATGATCTGCTCTTCCGTGAACCGTTTCTTCTTCATCGTGTCCGTCACAACGATGCAGTCATTGGCGCCGGCGACAGCAGCAACGATCATGTCTAGTCCGCTGCGGGGGCGGCCTGCGGCCTTGCCGTCCGCCATCAGCCGCGCCCAGATCAGCCCCGCCTTGTCATCGAACGGCAGAACGCGCCCCGCAAAAAGTGCTTGTGGCCCCTCCGGCCCCGCAAACCAGGCATCAAGCACATCGCGCTTCTTTCCGCGCGGCTTTTCGAGAATGCCACGCCGGATCTCCGCAACCGTCAGCGACGAAATGAACAAATCCGCATCCTGCTGCTCCGCCCACCACGCGAGCAAAGATGCCGACGGCTGAGGTTTGACGACATTACTGATGATGTTGGTGTCCAAGAGATAGCGTGTCACAGATCGACCTTGCGCCCCTCTTCACGCGGGCGAGAAAGATCGAGGTCCGCGCCCACCAGAGGCGATCGGCGCAAAGCAGTCAGGATACCGCTGGGCCTGGGCGGTTCACCGGAGACAGCGGTCTTCACTGCCGCACGCACCTGCTCGGCTTCTGGCCCCTCTTCTGCGAGACGGCGAGCAAGTGTGCGGATCAATTCACGGTCAGCTTCTAGCGCCATGACCTCGAAGCGCGTGAAGCCGCGCTGCGTCAGGCGCGCGCGGTAATTCTGGATAGCCCTCTTCTGCGCAGCATTGCCCATGATCACACCTCGTGCTATATCTGGATATATACCCGAGATACACACAGCCAGCAAGTGGGGAGAGAATGGCGGGGTACATTTCAGAGGTGTCTGGCCGCAAAGGAGATCATTGCGCCTGCCCACACTCGTATGTTCCGTCTGCCACGGCGCGCCACTCCGCGCCAAGCGTCGCCAGTGCCGACAAGAACGCGCCAAACAGCGCCGAATATTCGCCTTTGATTCTCGTTGCTTATACTTTCAATCACAGCAATCGTGAAATCGATCAACTTGCAATCGGTTTCGATCGGCGCAACGATGGACCACGGCAAACGCCCACAGCAAAAGAGTGCGCTTCGGCTCGTCGAGCCGGATCTGACGCTCGTGCGCCGCGGCGATGGTCCCGACCCGCGCTTGGTCGAGTTGGCTCGCCTGCTCGCCCGTCGTGCCGCGCGGGAGGTGTTCGAGAGGCAGAAGAAGGAACGCAGCACGACGCGCTCCTGATGTTATGGGAGAGTGCGTTTTGAAGGTCGCGATCTACGCCCGCTATTCGTCCGACAATCAACGCGACGCTTCCATCGCGGACCAGCTCCGCATCTGCCGGCTTCATGCTGAGAAGCAAAGTTGGCAAGTGGTCGAGGAATACACTGACCACGCAATCTCTGGCGCCTCCCTCCTCCGCCCCGGCATCCAGGCCCTCATCTCTGACGCGACGCGCGGCCGCTTCCGGTATGTCCTAGCCGAGGCGATGGACCGCCTGTCGCGCGATCAGGAGGACATCGCCGGTCTCTATAAGCGCATGGCCTATTCCGACGTGAAGATTGTCACCCTGTCCGAGGGCGAGGTCACGCATCTGCATGTCGGCCTCAAGGGCACGATGAACGCCCTTTTCCTCAAAGATCTGGCCGACAAGACCCGGCGAGGTCAGCGCGGTCGCGTCGAGTTGGGCAAGTCGGGCGGCGGCAACGCCTATGGCTATGTTGTGGTCAAGAAGTTCGACGGAAATGGTGAACCGGTGCGCGGCGACCGGACCATCAACGAGGTTCAGGCCGATGTGATCCGCCGAATCTTCCGCGACTATGCCGGCGGCAAGTCGGCCAAGCGCATCGCGTTCGAGCTGAATAAGGACGGTATCGCCGCGCCGGGAGGCGGCGATTGGGGGTTCAGCACCATCAACGGCAATCCGAAGCGAGGCAATGGCATCCTCAATAATGAAATGTATGTCGGCAAGCTGATCTGGAACCGCCAACGCTTCATCAAGGACCCGGACACTGGCAAGCGCCAGGCGCGTATGAACCCGGAATCGGAGTGAATCACCCAGGACGTGCCGGAGCTGCGCATCCTCGACGAAGATCTCTGGCAGTCTGTGAAGGCCCGACAGAAGACTGTCAAACAGAACCGCAGCGATGACGGCGAGAGCGAGAACCATTTCCGCGAACGCCGACGCCCCAAATACCTCTTTTCGGGCCTGACCAAGTGCGGCTGCTGTGGCGGTGGTTACTCCATGATCTCGGCCGATCTGGTGGGATGCTCTACTGCGCGTAACAAGGGCACCTGCGACAACCGCAAGAACATCCGGCGCAACCAGCTCGAGGCGCGCGTGCTCAACGCGCTTCGCCATCATTTGATGGACCCGGAGCTATTCAAGGAGTTCTGCGACGAGTTCACTCGCGAGATGAACCGCATGCGCATGGAAGGCCGGGCGTCAATCGACGCAGCCGAGGCGGAGGTCAAAAAGATCGACCGTGAACTCGACAAGCTGATGAAGCTCATCCTGTCGTCCAGCGACGACGAGGCGCCCACCCGGATGATGAAACAGATGAAGGAACTCGAGACTCGTCAAAGGGAGTTGAAGACCTTCCTGCAGGAGGCAGAGGAACCGCCGCCCCTGCTGCATCCGAACATGGCGCATCACTACCACGTCCAGGTCGACGAGTTGTACGCGGCGCTTCAGGAAGATTCCGAAGCCAAGCGCATGACTGCGGCCGATCTCATGCGATCGCTGATCAAACAGATCATCATGACACCGGCGGATGGCGAGCTTCAGATCGACGTGCGAGGTGATCTGGCTGGAATCCTTGGCATATCGCTCAAAAGCAAACGGCCCGCCGGAGGGGCGGGCCGATCGCAAGTTGAGAT
>NZ_AP046089.1:0-121504 GCF_059718135.1 Methylosinus sp. is20ea
ACGATTTGCGCGAGAACGGCTCGCGCATTGTCGTCAATGCCGAGAACGCCAAGCTCGCCGGCCTGATCTCGAGCGTGCTCGGCGGTCTCGGCCTCGGCAACAGCACGGCGGTCGAGATCGCTCAGACGCTGGCGGACGGCGCCGGACAAGCGGCTGCGGCCGCCCCTGTCAAATCCCTCGCCGATCCGACGAAGCTCATCGACGCGCTACAGAAGGCGGCGCCGCTCACCAAGGTCGCGAACACGCCCGAATTCCAGAATGTGCTCGGCGCGATCAAGGAGGTGCAGGGCGCGGCGCTCGAAAAGGTCCTGTCGCCGGACGCGCTGCAGACGCTCAACCTCCTCAAGAAAGTGCTGGCGAATTCGGAACTGCTCAAGCAGCAATCCGTCGTCGCGCAATTCTTCGACCAATTGCCCTCGGCTCCGGCGGCTGCGGCGACGGCGGCCAAGACATTTGGCTCGGTCTTCGATCTGCTCCCCGGCCTCTTCAGCGGAGGCGCGCTCCAGACCGCGTCGCAGGGCCTCGCGATCGCGGCCAACAGCGTGGTTCCGGGATTCGGCGGCTCGCTGGCGACGCTCGGCCTCGGACTGGCGATGCGCATTTTCGCGGACCGCATCGTCCAAGCGCGCATCGACGATCACCGCAACGGCGCCAATCTCGACCGCTAGGCGGCCAATTCGTTTTTTCGCGCGGATTTTTCCCCATGACGATCATCGACACCGCCTCGCGAGCCGACGCCCATCTGCCGGCCCTTCGGCAGGACAGCGTCACCGGCGTGATCCGCTATTACTGCAAGACCACGCGAATGCGGGGAAAGCTCCTCACTCGCCAAGAAGCGGAGAAGATCGTCGCCGCCGGGCTCTCCCTGGCGATCGTCCATCAAGGCAAGGGCAATGACGCCGCGAGCTTCTCGCGGGCGGCGGGCGAGCGCGACGGCGCCTTCGCCTGCGGCTATGCGACGACCGTCATCGGCCAGCCCGAAGGCTCCACGATCTATTTCGGCGTCGACTACGACGCGCCCGAGGGCGACGTCCGCGACCGGATCGTCCCCTATTTCCGCGGCGCGCAAGCGGCCTTTCAGGCGCAGGGCGGCAAGTTTCGCATCGGCGTCTATGGCAGCGGAGCCGTCTGCCGAGCCGTGCTCGACAATGGTCTCGCGAGCTTTGCGTGGCTGTCGCAATCCTCTGGTCACAGGGGCTCGCACGCCTTTCTTCAGAGCGGCAAATGGACGCTGCATCAACGAGCGGGGCGGACCATTGGCGGCATCGGCGTCGACCCCAATGATCTCAACCCTCTCGCCAACGGCTATGGCGAGTTCGACCGACTCGTCGCGCCGAGCGGCGCGACAGTCGCCGCCGAGGGCGTCTCGAGCGGCGAAAGCAGGCAGACCGAGGCGCTACAGCAAGCGTTGCAGCAGGCGGCCTATCCGCTCGGAGCCATCGATGGAATTTTTGGCCGGCTGACGCGAGCGGCCGTCTTCGCTTTCCAGGCCGACCAGGGCCTGCCGCTCACGGGCGTCGCCGATGAGGCGACCTGGGCGGCGCTGGACAGCAAACCCCAGCGGCCGCTTTCGCACAACCGCCTCTCTGCGGACGCTGCGACGCTGCGCGCAGACCGCTCGCGCGTGGTGCTCGGGGCGGACAAGGCCAAGCTCGTAGGGCTTCTCTCCACCATTTTGGGCGGCCTCGGGCTCGGCAATAGCGCATCGATCGAGATCGCCGATCGGATGGCCGGAACGACGACCCGGGTCGCCGCCGCGACCCCTCCCGTCGACCTGGCCAAGCTCCTCGACGCGATCGAGAAAGCGGCGGGCCTTTCCAAAGCGCCGACGAACGCTCCGGAGATCAAGCAGCTCATCGAGCTGATCGGAGAGCTCCGAGGCGCCGCGCTCGACAAGGTCCTGTCTCCCGAAACCCTCAAGATCCTCAATCTTTTCAAGAAGGCGTTGACGACGTCGGATCTCATGAAGCAGGATCCGGTCGCGCGGTTCTTCGAGCACCTGCCGGCTACGGCGCCGATCGCCCAGTCGACGACCAAGGCCGTGCATACGGTATTCGATCTTCTGCCCGGCCTGTTCGCCAACGACAGCCTTCAGACGCTGTTCCATGGCGCATCGATCGCCGCGGACAGCGTCCTGCCGGGCTTCGGCGGCTCGCTCCTGACGATCGCCCTCGGCCTCGCGGCGCGGCGCTTCTCCGATGGCGTCATCGCGGCGCGCGTGGACGACCATCGCAGCGGGGCCAACCTCGGACACTAGAGTGTTTCCAGCCGAGGCGGACGCCGGTTCGGCGTTGGAAACGTGTCGAAACAAAAGCATGGAGTCTCTCCCTGTTTCCATGAAACAGGGAGAGACTCCAGCGTGATGGACGCGAGGTCGCCCGGAAGGACCACGCCGGAACATGTTTTACCGCGGCCTGTCGAACCACCAATTGTCGAGCAGGATGCCGAAGGGAAGCATGGGATAGCGCGGATTGCGCGTTGGACGCTTCAGCTCCGCGACATGCGCCGTCCAGGTTTCCGTCGCGTGGTGGAGCGGCACGATATAGAAGCCAGATAATAGGATGCGGTCGAGCGCCCGCGCCGCCGTGATCAACTCCTCCGCGCTCCCGGCTGCGAAGATCTCGATCATCGCCGCCACAGCCGGCGAAGCCGGGCCTGCGAACCCGCCTGAAGCCTCCATAGCAATCTCGCTCCAATGAACGCGCTGCTCGCTTCCGGGAACCGCCACGCTACGCCATCGCGCGATCAGCATGTCATAATCGAACTGCTGGCGACGCCGCATGAATTGGAGGTCCCCCGGCGGCCGCACCTGCGCGTCGACGCCGATCTCTTTCAACGATGCGGAAAAGGCCCGAGCCAGTCGCTCCTCGTCGCGGGTGTGCGCCAAAATTCTAACCGGAGAATCGCCGGTGGCCGCCGCAAGCCGCTCGCTCGCTACGGCGCTATGAAAAAGCGCGCTTCGCGAGCGGCTTGCTCCCGAACTGCTACACCACAGGCAGGTGCACGACCGGGCCCGGCGCAATGGTCGGGCCCCGATGGTGAGGATGAGCGACTGCGAGCTATGACGACCAATGGCGTCCATAGTCGGAAAGGCTCGGCGATCCCGAAGGCGCGAGACAACCGCGCGTGTCATAGACGGATTTCGATCCATCGGAGAATGCGACGGTGAAGAAAGAAGCGCCCTCGCCATTTCTCCAAAAACGGACACGCGCCTCAGGATCTATACGTAATCCCATGGCGATGACGCCATAGTCGTCGAGCGGCGGCGCAGACCTTCCGCAATCCGCCGCTTTGTCGATTTCGCACTGGAGCTCGAATGCTTTTGTCATGATTCGCGCTTCTCGCACATTTTTGTGACCATTCCGCGGTGATGGCGAAACGTCGATCGTCGACTCGTAGATCACAGACGAAGAGCCCCGGCCGGTCGCGACAATTTTGACGGGCCGTTCGCCGACCGAACGGACGGCTGTGGCGCAATCCGTCGAAAGGCGACGCTTCGAGAAGCGAGTCGTTACAGCGCGGTTCGGATGCGACCGGACCTTGGCGGCGGACGCGTCGCGCGTTGGTCAGGGATGGTTGGCGTTTCCACGTGTCGGCGCGTCGTCGGCGACCGCTTCGAGACGCGCTTCGACGAAAAAGCTCCGGCCCGGCGCAGCGGCCGGGCTTTCGTCGATGGGCAGATTTCGTCTCTGTGAGAACCAGCCGCCGGCGTCATTTCGAGCTGGTCGAAGCAATGCCCCGAGCGCGCAAGGGCGGGGCGAGCCGAAAAGCTCGCCGTCGCCGATCACGCCGCGGCGCCGCAGCATTTCTTGTATTTCTTGCCCGATCCGCAAGAACAAGGATCATTGCGGCCAGGTCGGGGTTGCCGGACGACAGGCGCGCTCTTGCGGCCCTCGCCTTCGACAAAATACCAGCGCTGATCGGGCTCGTCGAAGCGAAACAACGCTCTCTCCCGATGCGTCTGGCGCAACCCTTCCGCGATGTAATGGGCGGTGAATTCGACATAGCCTTTCGCATCGCCGGGCTGGCCGTCCTCCGTCGCTTCGATGTCGAGGCCGAGCCATTGCGATTTTTCCGACCAGCCGGTCGCCGCCTTGCGGTGGAAACCGGCGCGGTGCTCGGGCGCGAGCGTGTCCTGCAGATAATCGATGCGGCCGAGCGCATAGGCCGTATAGCGCGAACGCATCAAAGCCTCTGCGCTCGGCGCGGGCCTCGACCCGTCGACATAAGGGCCGCAGCAGGCGGAGAGGGGCGTCGGCTCCGCGTCTTGGGCGCGGCAAGGGCAAGGCTGATCGGTCATTTGGGGACGCGGCTCGTTTTGTGGAAGAGAAAGGGACCCGCCGACCACTAGACAGAGCGCGCCGAGGCGTCCAACGATTTTTCCGCTGGCGCCCTCAGAGACCATCGATCGTCATGCAAAAGCCTCTCCGAAAGCGGCCGCCTCACAGATCGGCCGCCTTCAGGATCGAGACCCAATCCTGCCGGCCGCCCAACAGGCGAATGATAGAAACACGACCTTCGGCGATCGTGTACACGATCAGATGGCTCTCATGCACATGAATGCGCACGGGGGGCTCGAACTGGCGGCGCTCCCGCGCCAGCGTCGGCATGGCGGCGATCAACTCGAAAATCCGCACGAGATCATCGATATATCGATCGGCTTGCTCGATCGACCATGTTTCCGCCGAATACCGCCATATGTCGTCGAGATCGGCCAAGGCGCGTGGAGAGAGACGGTATCGTCCCCCTTCATCGGACGACATGCCGCTCCCTCATACGCAGCTTGAACAGCGCTGCGTCGAATGGTTGCGGCTCCCCGCTTTCGATTCCCTCGGTGACGGCCGCCTGCAATATCGCGATCGCTTCCTTCCGCTCCTGGTCCTTGCGGATGAGGTCGCGGATATAGTCGCTCACATTTCCATAGAGGTCGCCTTCGGCTTGGCGCTCGACCCATGCCTTCATCGCCTCGGGAAGCGAAACATTCATCGTCGCCATTGCGATCTCCTTCCCGACCAAGGCTATTGTAAATTGGCAATGTTTGTCAAATAGCATGGCAAAATTTCGTAGCCTGTAACTTGCGGCGGCATCTTCGACACCGATTTTCCATTATCCGCAATGACGACGCGGAGGCAGTTCCCACATCAGATGTCGCTCAGCCCTTCGACGGGCAGATCCGCCTCGCCGAGCTCGACGAAGCGCCCCAGCAGCCAGGCGGCGGCGGGTCCCGGTGGAGCGTCCCGCCGCCAGACGCCGGCGAAACGATAGAGTCCGCCCGGGTGGTCCGGCATAGCGAGACGCACCAGCGCGCCTGCCGCCAGATCCCCCGCGATCATCGGCAGCGGCATGTTCCCCCAACCGATCCCTTCACGCAGCAGCGCATGCTTGGCGCCGAGATCGGCGAGACGCCAAGTGCGCGGACTGACCACTGAATAGTCGCGCCCCTCGGTGAAGCGCGAGCGATCCGACAGCACCAGCTGGGTATGTTCACGCGCGGCGCCGGGCGCTATCCGCTCCATGCGCCCGAGGGGATGATCGGGAGCCGCCACCGGCGCCATCGCCACCGAACCGGCGGCGACGCATTCGACACCCTCCACGCCCGCCGCGAGCGGTCCGGAAATCCCGATCATCGCCTTGCGGTCGAGCACCATCGCCGTGACGGCGCCCAACGCTTCCATATGCAAGCGCAATTGCACGGTGGGATGCCTCTCCGCGAACTCTCGCAGGACTTTCCCCAGCCGGTCGGTCGGCAACATCACATCGACCGCCAGATCGACCTCCGCCTCCAGGCCGTCGAGCAGGCCCTTGACCTTGGCGCGCAGGCCGTCGACGCCGTGCGAGATCGCCCGAGCCTCCGCCAGCAAGGCGCGTCCTGCAATGGTGAGCCGAGGTTTCCGCGTGCCTTGCCGCTCGAACAGGAGGAGGCCCAGCTGCGCCTCGAGATTGGCGATCCCATAGCTGATGACGGACACTGCACGGTTCAATTGCCGGGCGGCTCCAGCAAAGCTCCCGGTGTCGACGATCGCGAGAAAAATCCTCAGCTGGTCGAAGGTGGGGATGCCGGGATTGTTCACTTTTCGATTTCCTCGAACATTTCGACAAAATTTATCCGACTGAGCAGAAGAGCGCGCAACCCCTAAATCAGTCTCCACAGAACGTGGCCAGATCGCACGACAGGAGACGAGCGATGATCGAATTGCGACCTTTCGACAGCCTCGGCGCAGCCGATCACGGCTGGCTCGACGCCAAGCACCATTTCTCATTCGCGGGCTATCATGATCCAGAGCGGATGCAGTGGGGCGATTTGCGAGTCTGGAACGACGACACGATCGCGCCTCACTCGGGCTTCCCGACGCATCCGCACCGCGACATGGAGATCATCACCTATGTCCGCGAAGGCGCCATCACGCATCAGGACAGCCTGGGCAACAAGGGCCGAACCGAGGCCGGCGATGTGCAGGTGATGAGCGCGGGAACCGGAATCGCCCATTCCGAATATAACCACGAGGACGAGACGACGAGGCTCTTCCAGATCTGGATCGTTCCGACCCGCCGCGGGGGCGCGCCCGGCTGGGGCTCCCGACCGTTCCCCCGAGACGAGAGATCAGGCCGGTTCGTGACGCTCGCGTCCGGATATGACGACGACAATGACGCGCTGCCGATCCGCACAGACGCTCGAGTGGTCGGCGCGACGCTCGAGGCAGGCCAGACCGCGGAATATCGGCTCGGCCGCGACCGCAAGGCCTATCTCGTTCCGGCGAGCGGCGCGGTCCAGATCGAGGATGTGAGGGTGAACGCCCGCGACGGGGCGGCGATCAGCGACGTCGAGATCCTGCGCGTCACCGCGCTGGAGGACAGCGAGATCGTTCTCGTCGACGCCGCCTGAAACTGGACAGCCGGCGCGTATCGCGCCGTCCGCCGTCCGCGCCGGCGGGACGACAGGATCGATCCCGCCCGATGGTCGCCCGGCCGCCTTATGCGCGATCGGCTGCTCGTGCAGCTCGAGCCTCACCGCGCCCCGGCCTTGGTCCCAGAGTCCGTCGTTGCATTCTCGACGCGGTTCTTGACGGCGAGCAGGAGATTGGAGTCCGACTGCCGCCAGCGATAGCCGATCCCGAAGGGAAGCGGACGACGCCCCTGCGTCTGATGCAGCTTGGCGAGCCGCGCCTGGTAATTCCGTGAGAAGATGGCGATCGGCCCGGCATAGCGGCCATAGGCCTGGAGCCTCCAGTCGGGGCCGAAGCTCGCGACCGGAATGCCGCTGTCGTCTTCGACGATGGCGGCGCTGCGCGCGAGCAGGAAGTCCCGCACCTGCGAGAAATTGCCGCTGTGCAGGAGATAGGAGGCGCTCTTCAACAGCGCCGAGCCTTCGCCTTGCTTGTCGAGGAAGGCCTGGAGGCCGTGCTTCTTGAAGCTCGCATCGGAGATGTCCGCGCTGAAGAAATAGAGCGTCTGCTTTGGACCGCCCGGGCTCGAGAAGACGATTCTGACGCCCGGAACGCGTCCCTTCGCCTCTCCTCCCGCCGGCAGAAGCTCGCCGGTCTCGTCGAGGCCGACGAGCTCCGCGTCCTCGATCGTCTTTCCGGCGCGGGCCAGGAAAACATAGAGCACCGGCAAGGCGCCGCCGACGCGGCTGGTGCGCAATTGCCGCTTCATATCCTTCGTTATGAAAAAGCTCAGATTGAGCACGGATTGCGTCGAGACATGCAAGGCGCGCAGCGCGCCGTCGACCCCGCCACGCGGGAGCGTCTCGAGATCGGGAATCTGGCCGACCGGCTCGAGCCCGGCGAGAACATAGGTCGAGGCGCCCGGAAAAAAGCTGTTGGCATAGAGAAAGTCCGGCCCGCTGAACATGTAGAACAACACGGAAGGCGCAGCCACATTGTCCTTGGACCAAGCGCGGATCCTGGACAGCTGCCGATCCTCGACCCGCTTGAACGCCGCGTCGAAGCCATGCGCATGCGCCTTCCAGCCGGGCTGCGCGGTGAGCGGCGCCAGCGGCGAATCGGAAGAGACGGGAAGTCCGGCGAGGAAACGCGCATTGTCGTTCGCGCTCGCCGCCTCGGCGCGGGGCGCCGCGACGGAAGAGACGCAAACGGCGAGAACGGCCCAGACGCCGAACTTCGCCGCGCGCTGCGGCGAGCCAGCGGCGTAGAACAAGAGGCCCGCGAGCATCACCAGAAGGCCCGACAGAGATTGCACGGGTTGGGTGATGAGCTGAAAATACATCATGAAGAGCGTCGCCGCGAGAAAGATGATGGGGGTGACGGGATAGCCCCACGCCCGATAGGGGCGCGGCATATCGGGATTTGTGAAGCGTAGCTTGACCATTCCGAGCACCGTGAGGAAAGAGCACGCCGTGAGGCTGAATTGAATGAAGGCGAGCGCCGATTCGAAGCTCTGCGTCGCCAGCAGCAGGCTCGCGACGACGAGCTGGAGAAGGATCGCGGCCCTCGGCGCGCCATCCTGCGAGCGCGCGGCGAAAACGCGCAGAAGCGGCATGTCCTCGCCCATCACCATGGTGACGCGCGGACCGATCCACATCATCGCGCTGATGGAGGAGACGAGGCCGAGCGAGATCAGCCCGCCGATGATTTGGCCGCCTCGCGCATCGAACATGTGGCTCGCCGCGACTTGCGCGACGTCGACGCGGCCCGAGAGCTCCGCGAGCGGCGCCGAATTGAGGAAGACCGCGTTGAGCGCGAGATAGAGAAGGGTGACGACGCCCGTTCCGATGAACAGGGCCTTGGGCAGATTGCGCTCGGGATCGCGAATCTCACTTACGATATAGGTCGCGGCGTTCCAGCCCGAATAGGAATAGGCGACGAAGACGAGGCCGATGGCGAAAGGCGCGCTCAAAATCTGGCCGAGATCGTCGAGACGCGGCGCCTCGGCGAGCCGACCTGCGCCATCGGTCCAAAATCCGGCGACAATGAAAGCTGCGATCAAGGCGATCTTCACGCCCGTCGTGGCGATCTGAAACGCGCCGCCCTGGCGGATTCCGGAAAGATGAAAGAGCGAGACGCCCCACAACGCGCCGAGGGCGAGCAGGGTCGGCGAAACGCCCGACGCCCAAGGCCGAGCATATTGTCCGAACGCCATTGCGGTGAGTGCGACGGGCGCGGCGAAGCCGACTGTCGCGGAAAGCCATCCGGCGACGAAGCCCGTCGCCGGATTGAAGGCGCGCGTGAGAAAATTATATTCGCCGCTCGATCGCGGAAACATGGCCGCGAGCTCGGCGTAGCAGATGGCGCCACAGAGCGCGATCACGCCGCCCGCGAGCCATAGGAAGAGAATGGCGATAGGAGATCCCAGCTCCTTCACCTGAAAGCCGAGGCTCGTGAAGACGCCTACGCCGATCATGTCGGCGATGACGAGCACAGCGGCGACACTCAACGCCACGCCCTTTTCGGCGCCGCGGCCGATCGCTATGTCTTTCGTCATGCCGAAATCCCACTCCTCGGAAACGAACGCCGCCTCTCAAAAAAAAGACATATTCGCGCGTGACAAACCGACAACGAACGACATCCCCACGCCGTTAATTCTCGATTGCGCGTAAAGCTGCATGTTTAATCGCGCGGCCGCCTTCGGGAAGAAGCGATCGGAGACCAGAGCCGATCGCTTTCGCTGCGCCGCGGGGATGAGCGGGTCCCACAAGCGAAGGATGAGAGCTTTGAAGCCGGCACGAGAAGACGCTCGCCCGGCGGCGTCTTCGAGCGCGCGCCCCTCGCGCGCTGCGGAACATGGCAAAGCGCATGCGGCGGTCATCGCCGCGCTCGCGCTGACGATCGCTTGTGGCGCGGCCTCGAGCATGGCGTCGAGCGACGTCGACGCTCAGAACGTCATCGAAACAGCCGAGGCTCCGTCGACGGTCCAGCGCGCGGAGGAGGCAAAGAGCCCTCGCGCGGATGGCGCGACCGAGCTCGTCGCTTTCGCTTCCGCGCCTTTCCCCTTCGATGGCGTCGAACCCGGCAAGCGGCCGTTTCTCGACGTCGCCGCTGGCCGCCGCAGGGGCCATCGCGCCCGCGACGGTAAGGTCCTGTGGGCCGACGAGACGTTCGGCGATCCGCGCGTTCTGGTTCACATCCCGCAGGACTTCGACCCGTCCCGACCGGCGACAATCGTCGTCTTCCTCCATGGATTCGGGGCGACGCTCGCCCGCGACGTGCGCGACCGCCAGCTCGTGCCCGAGCAGATTTCCGCCTCCGGCGCCAATGCCGTCCTGCTTGCCCCGCAATTTGCAGTCGACGCCCGCGACGGCAGCGCCGGCCGCTTCTGGGAGCGCGGCGGCTTCCGGCGCTTCCTCGACGAGGCGGCCGTCCGCTTGGCGCGGGCTTATGGCGACCCCGCCTCCGAACCCCTGTTCCGGACCATGCCGGTCACGCTCGTCGCCTATAGTGGAGGCTTTCTGCCGGCCGCCTATTGCCTGCGGGACATGGATGGCGACGCGCGCCTGCGCGGCGTGGCGTTGCTCGACGCCGCCTATGGCGAGCTAGAGGTATTCGCGCGCTGGATCGAGAAAGCGCGTTCCGGGTTCTTCGTGAGCGCGAGCACCGGCTCGACCGCCCGCCAGAACGCCCATCTGCGGCAAATGCTCGCTGGGCGCGGCGTCGCTTTCGGCTCGGACGCCGAGCGCATCGGGCGCGGCGTCACCTTCCTTCACACCGGCGACGCCTATTCGCATCGCGATTATGTGACGCGCGCCTGGACCAAGGAGCCGATCCGGGATCTCCTCACACGCATGCCGGACGTCGCCCGCCGCAGCGTCGCGGTCGCCGCCTGGAGCGGTCGACCGCATGGCGAAGGCGCAGGCGTGGCCGAAGACGGCGCGCCGGAATGGATTGCCCGATAGAAAACAGGGCGATCGGGTGAATGAGGGCAAGGCGCCCGAGAACCCTAAATCCCCGGTAGCGCAATGCGACTCGAATCAAAAGCCCGACGTCCTTTCGGAAGTCGGGCCGATTTGCTATTCGCCGGATGTTTGGTTGCGGGGACAGGATTTGAACCTGTGACCTTCAGGTTATGAGCCTGACGAGCTACCGGGCTGCTCCACCCCGCGCCAAGGACGACGGCCATCTCAGAACCGCGCCGCCCCTGCGGGAGCAGCCATCGCCGTGGCGAGGCGATTCTCCAAAATTCCGTAAGGCCGTCGCAAGACCAGATTGATCGCCTCGCTTTCCCCGACACGCTTGGCCGCAGCCTCGTATCCGGCACGCAATCGTGGCGCTCGGCGCCTGGCGCCATGAGCATCCGTCGCCAAAATATGACACATCCCCTCGTCGAGCATCCTCTCGGCCCAATATCGCGGGCCCCTTCCAAAATCACCGAGCAAAGATCCGGCCGTGATCTGCATCCATACGCCAACGTCGAAAAAACGCTTAATGACGTCATAGCGCTGGTCGATCCACGACAACCGCTCTGGATGGGTCAGAACCGGCACGCGACCCGCAGCCATCAGACCAAACAAAGTTTCGTCGAGACGCGGCGGAAGAACATGGTGAGGGGGCTCTATCAGAACGAAGCGAGTGTCATGCAGCGAGAGAATTGCGCCAGAACGCAACCCGTCGACCAGATTCGGCGCGACATGCACGTCCGCGCCGACGACGAGACGTATCGCAATGTTCGCGTTGTCCAGCGCTCCCTGCAGTTCCGTGACCGCGGCGCGAATGGTCAATCCATCGTTATTGAACACACCGGGCATGATATGTGGCGTGCAGGCGACGATAGCAACGCCGTCTGCCGCCATCATTCTCGCCATCTCCAACGACTCGTCGAGCGAACGCGAACCATCATCGACCGCAGGAAGAATGTGACAGTGCAAATCGATCATATCGATGCCTCGATACGCGCCTGCCTCGACTTGCGGACAATGAGCGCGAATAATTCATGATGGTATCATATTCGCGCTACGCTCACCAGCTGCCGCTGCAATGAATCGGCTGACATCGGCGTGCGCACAAGGTCGAGAGACTCCTCGAATGACTTACGACGCACAGAGTTGGACTCCGCTCCCGATTCAAGCCAGTCGTAGGCTCGCGTCCTCGCCATCAGATGCTCTCGACATCAGATTGCGCATCGCACGCGTACTCAATTGCGATCGACGCGACGCCGATGCGCCCGCTGTCGCATCTTCGTCGAAAGCTACGCACTAACCACATGCGTCGCAGTCGACCTTGCGAAAATTAGGACCGTCATCTATGAAAACGCGCGTTTGGAGTCGATGCTTTTCGAGGCGTTGTCATATATCGTCTCGATCTCAAAACGTCGCACCGGAGACGATGGGCGCTTTTTGAACAGGTCGAGTCGACATGGAACGCCCTTTCGAGACGCCGAAGTTCCGAACCGCTCGGCTTCCATTGAAAAGCGAGCCCATGACTTACAGGTTCATGCGCGCCGTAACGGGCGAACCGATATTTCGCGGCGACGAAAATTCAGCTTTCGGCATTTGATGCTTCGACCGCCCTTCGGCAATTCGATCTGAAACTCATATCGCTCGCGGCCCCCGAAATTCTTCGACGAAAGGGTCTCGACACCGGGCCGATAAGACGCGGCCGGAAAGCGCGGCGATCCAGAACGTCGAGAGGAACGCAGGAATCGATAGCATGGTAGTGAAGCAATCCGAGGTCGAAGCTCGAGAGTTCGCGACTTCGGCATTCGCCGCGCACAAACGAATTCTCGTCACGGGAACCGCTGGCTTCATCGGCTTCTCGCTCGCGCGCAGACTGCTCGCCGACGGCCATATCGTTTGCGGCGTCGATGGCATGACTCCCTATTACGACGTTGCCCTGAAGCAGCGACGGCATTTCCTTTTGATGGCCTCCAGAGCTTTCAGCGCGCATGAGTTCATGCTGGAGGATGCGGAGACATTGCTGAAGGTCGCTCGGACCTTCGAGCCCGACATCGTCGTTCACCTCGCCGCGCAGGCGGGCGTTCGCTATAGCCTCGAAAACCCACGCGCCTATATCGACGCGAATCTCATCGGCACATTCAACGTGATGGAAGCGGTCAGGGCTCTTCATCCCGACCACTTCCTCGCGGCATCGACGAGTTCGGTCTACGGCGCCAACACAGATATGCCCTTCGGAGAGAACGACTGCTCCGATCACCCGCTCACGCTTTATGCCGCGACAAAGAAGGCGACCGAGGCGATGGCGCATTCCTACGCTCACGTCTGGAATCTGCCGACGACGGTTTTTCGCTTCTTTACGGTCTACGGGCCCTGGGGGCGCCCGGACATGGCTCTATTCAAATTCGTCCGCGCCATTCTTCGAGACGAGCCGATCGAAATCTATGGAAATGGCGAGATGTCGCGCGACTTCACCTATATCGATGATCTCGTCGAATCGATTGTGCGGTTGCTCCCGGCCATCCCTGCCGTCGGGCGCGCCGTTGCGAACACCTCCGATTCTCTGTCCCCCGCTGCTCCGTTTCGAATCGTCAATATCGGGGGCGGTCACCCTGTCGGGCTGATGACTTATGTCGGGTTGATCGAGCATCATCTCGGCCGAGAAGCGAAGAAGATCATATTGCCGATGCAAACAGGCGACGTGCCGGCGACGTTCGCGCGAGCCGACTTGTTGAGGTCTTTGACAGGGTTCGAGCCGCGGACGAGCGTGGATGAGGGGATCAAGCGTTTCGTCGCATGGTATCGCGAGTATCATGGGCTATAATCGCGGTATTATCTTGCGGGATATCTCGGAGATGCGAGCTAGATGCCGTAATGGCCCCGTCCCGAGCCTGACGAAGGACAGCGGCTTGTCTCCCGTATCATGGTGAAACGGGGCTTTGGCCGACGCCGGCCCCGGGCATGCGGGGCGGAGACAAGCTATGGAGCATTATCCGAAGTCCCGTCGGGACGATGGAGCCGGTCAAGCCGCAAGATGGGCCGTGGGCGTCGCGAGATGGACCACGCGTAATTAGACAGGCTCGCCGTTTCCTCTGATGGCATCATATGGCGACCGTCGCGTCGACCACGGACGGAAGCAAGAGACCGGCGACGAAGACGACGGAATCCGATCGCAGGCGCTGCGCTCGCTACGGCGCTGTGACGGCGCGCTCGCGCGGTGCGCCAAAGATTGGGGAATTTGCAATGAGGGACTTGACGCCGAGGGGGCCATTACGGAAGCCCGTCTTATTCATGACAGCGCTGTTCGAAGGCTGGCGAGCGTAGCATAGGTCACTGAAATAGCGTAGGATTCGGTTGCTTACACCAGCCCTTTCCGCTTCCCTCGGCCTGCCACGCCCGCCATGACAGACGATACGTTTCCCGCCTTCTCCTTTCCCGCCGTCGATGGCAAGAAAGTCACAGCCGCGTTCGACGGCGGACGCATCTCCTCGGACGGCGGCGTCATGCTGCTCGCCATAGCGGAGCGCCGGCCGGCGTCGCCTAGCGGCTGCTGTGACGTGGAGGTCTCGGGTTTACGCTTTCGTCGTCGGGTGATAGACTGGCTCCATGCGTCATTTGCTCCGCGCCCTTCTTCCCATGCTCGCGCTGGCGTTACTGCTGGTCGGCGGGGCGCCGGCTCTGCGCGTCGACCACGGGTGCGACGGCGTGAGCGCCGCGGCCATGGAAGACTGCCACAAGGCTGTCGGCAATCACGCTTCCACAATCCCCGATGATTGCACGACCGTGTCCTGCGGTCAGGTCCCGACAGTCGCCGGCCCGATCGAAGCGCGCTTCCGCGCGCCTATCGTGCCGGTAGCCGAGGCGATGGTTGTCACGAGTGACGCTGATCCCGCCTCCTTGTCGGCTTCTCCCGACCTTCGACCTCCGATCGCCTGAAGCCGCATTCCCCGGTTCCGCCGCTCGCGCGACAGAACGGCCTCGCGACCTTCCAATGCAATCCGCCGCCGTCGCGGCCGGAGATCGACATCATGCTCCCCTATGCGCCTCTTTTCGGCGCGCTCGCGCTCGCCGCGAGCGTGACCGCGTCCGTATTTCACGCTTCCCATTCCGACGCCGCTCGGTCGGATCATTCGACGAAGGTCGAAGCGCTCGAAGATTCCATTCTCTTCTATCGTGATCCGATGGGCGGTCGGGACATTTCCCCGACACCGCGAAAGGACGGCATGGGCATGGACTATCTGCCGGTTCGGCCGACCGATCTGCGCGCGATCCTCCCGGAACTCTCTGCGAAGCCGCGCGCGAAGCAAATCCTCTACTACCGGAATCCGATGGGCCTGCCGGACACATCGCCGGCTCCGAAGAAGGATTCGATGGGCATGGATTATACGCCCGTTTATGAGGGCGAAGACGGCGAGACCGATGGCGCGGTGCGCATCTCGGTCGGAAAGATTCAGCGAACGGGCGTGCGCTCGGAGCTCGTCCGGCGGCGGTCGCTCGTCTCCGAGATTCGCGCGCCGGGAACGGTGCAGGTCGACGAACGCCGCGTCGCCGTGGTCGCGACCCGCTCCGAGGCCTTTGTGGAGAAAGTCTCCGACGCAACGACCGGCGCGCGCGTCTCCAAAGGACAGCCGCTGGCGCGGCTCTATTCACCTGCGATCGCCGCGGCGGCGGCGGATTATCTGGTTTTCGCGAGCTCTCGGAACGGCGGCGACTCGGGGTTGCTCGAGGGCGTGCGCCGAAAGCTCGAGACGCTGAACACGCCGCCCGAATTCATCGCGGAGATTTCACGGACCCGGCGCGTGCCGGGGAGCGTGTCCTGGCCCGCGCCGCGCGATGGCGTCATTCTCGAGCGCAACGCCGTCGACGGAATGAAGGCCGAAGCCGGCCAAGTTCTGTTCCGTATCGCCGATCTTTCGGTTGTCTGGGCGCTGGTCGATGTCGCCGAGCATGATTATGCGCGGCTGCGTGTCGGGCAGCCTGTCTCGATCAGAGCGCGCGGCGTTCCGGATCGCGCCTTCACGGGCCATGTGACGGTCGTCTATCCGCAGATCAACCGCGAGACGCGCACGGCGCGCGTGCGGATCGAGCTGCCTAACGCCGATCTGATCTTGCGGCCGGACATGTATGTCGAGGCGGAGATTTTGGGCGGTGAGCAGGATGTCGTCGTGACCGCGCCGGAGAGCGCGGTGATCGAGACCGGCAAGCGCGCGCTCGTCCTGCTCGACAAGGGAGAGGGCCGCTTCGAGCCTCGCGAGGTGACGCTCGGCCGGCGTCGCGAGGGTCTCGTCGAGGTGAGGACCGGGCTCGACGAGAAAGACCGCGTGGTGACGGCGGCCAATTTTCTCATCGACGCGGAGAGCAATCTGCGGGCCGCGCTGCAGACGCTCGCGGGAGCGGAGGCGGCGCGATGATCGGGAGGCTGATCGCATGGGCGGCGCGCAATCTCGTCCTCGTCTTCCTCGGCGCCGGTTTCGCGATCGGGGCGGGAGCCTATGCGCTGCGCACGCTGCCGCTCGACGCGCTTCCCGATCTCTCCGACGTGCAGGCGATCGTCTACACGGAATATCCGGGGCAGGCGCCACAGGTCGTGGAGGATCAGGTCACCTATCCGCTGACCAGCGCGATGCTGACCGTGCCGCGCTCGAAAGTGGTGCGCGGCTTTTCCTTCTTCGGCGTTTCCTTCGTCTATGTGATCTTCGAGGACGGCGTCGATCTCTATTGGGCGCGCTCACGCGTGCTCGAATATCTGAGCGCGGCGGCCAAGAAGCTTCCCCAAGGCGTGACGCCGGCGCTCGGACCGGACGCCACGGGCGTCGGCTGGGTCTATCAATATGCGCTCGTCGCCAAGGAGATGACTCTCGCTGAGCTGCGGTCGCTCCAGGATTGGACGCTGCGCTACGGACTCTCCAAGGCCGAAGGCGTAGCGGAGATCGCCAGCCTGGGCGGCTTCGTCAAGCAATATAATGTCGTCGTCGATCCGAATCGACTGCGCGCGCTCGGCGTCTCTTTGAAACAGCTCCGCGAGGCGATCCGCGCGAGCAACACGGATGTCGGCGGCCGCACAGTGGAGCTCTCCGAATTCGAGTTCATCGTGCGCGGCCGCGGCTATCTGAAGAGCGCCGCCGACATAGAGCATATCGGCCTACGCGCGGAGAATGGCACGCCGCTCCTGCTGCGCGACGTCGCGCGCGTGGAGCTCGGGCCGGACGAGCGGCGCGGCGTCGCCGAGCTCGACGGCGAGGGCGAGGTCGCGAGCGGGATCGCGCTGCAACGCTACGGCGCCAATGCGCTGAGCGTGATCGACAATGTGAAGGCGGCGCTCGCCCGGCTCGCGCCCGGCCTGCCGAAGGGCGTGGAGATCGCGACCGTCTATGATCGATCGCAGCTGATCCATGCGGCGATCGCGACGCTGCGCGGAACCCTCGTCGAGGAAAGCCTCATCGTCGCCTTGGTCTGCGCGCTCTTCCTGCTGCACCTACGCAGCTCGCTCGTCGCCGTCGTCATGTTGCCGGTCGGCGTTCTCATCGCATTTGCGGGGATGAAGGCGATCGGCGTCGGCTCCAACATCATGAGCCTTGGGGGCGTCGCCATCGCCATCGGCGCGATGGTCGACGCCGCCATCGTGATGATCGAGAACGCGCACAAGCATCTGGAGCGCGCGCCGCCGGGCAAGCCACGCGTCGACATATTGATCGAGGCCGCGAGCGAGGTCGGGCCGGCGCTGTTTTTCAGCCTGCTGGTCATCACCGTGTCCTTCCTTCCGATCTTCACGCTCGAGGCGCAGGAGGGAAGGCTGTTCGCGCCTCTGGCCTATACGAAGACCTTCTCGATGGCGGCGGCCGCGCTGCTCTCGGTGACGCTGGCTCCCGCTCTGATGGTCGTCTTCGTGCGTGGAAAAATCGTGCCGGAGGCGGCCAATCCGGTCAATCGTGCGCTGATCTTTCTCTATCGCCCGATCATCGCCAAGGTGCTGAAGGCGAAGACGGCGACGATTCTGCTCGCCATCGTCGTCGTCGTCGCGACGATCGTCCCGGCGCGCGACCTCGGCGGCGAGTTCATGCCGAGGCTGGACGAGGGCGCCCTCCTCTATATGCCGACGACGCTGCCCGGCCTCTCCGTCACCAAAGCGGCCGAGCTGCTGCAGATCCAGGATCGCATCATCAAGTCCTTTCCGGAGGTCGCGTCCGCCTATGGGAAGGCGGGACGAGCCGCGACGGCGACAGATCCGGCCCCGCTCGAAATGTTCGAGACCGTCATCGCGCTGAAGCCGAAAGACCGATGGCGGCCTGGGATGACGATCGACAAGCTCGTCGCCGAGCTCGACGCCGCTCTGCAGTTCCCCGGTGTCGCCAACGCCTGGACGATGCCGATCAAGGCGCGCGTCGATATGCTCGCGACGGGCATTCGCACGCCGATCGGCGTCAAGATATTCGGCCGCGATCTCGTGCAGATGGAGGGGCTCGCGCGGCAGGTCGAGGCTGTGCTGAAGCGCGTTCCGGGCACGGCGAGCGCCTATGCCGAACGGGTCAACGGCGGCTATTTCCTCGATATCGTCCCCGATCACCCTGCGCTCGCGCGCTACAATCTGATGATCGGCGACGTGCAGGAGGTGATCGCCACCGCGCTCGGCGGCGAGACGATCACGACGACCGTCGAAGGTCGTGAGCGCTATGGCGTCAACATCCGCTACCCGCGCGAGTTCCGCTCCGACCCGCAGACGATCGCGAGAGAGGTGCTGGTTCCCCTGCCGCGCGGCGGCGCGGTTCCGCTGGGCGAGGTCGCGACCATCGATCTCACGCGCGGGCCGACGTCGATTCGCACGGAGAACGGTCAGCTCGCCGTCTATGTTTACATCGACGTGCGTGATCGCGATCTCGGCTCTTATGTCGCGGAGGCGCAAAGGGCCGTGGCGCAGTCGATTGCACTTCCCGCAGGCTCCTATATGACCTGGAGCGGGCAGTTCGAATATATGCAACGCGCCGAGGCGCGGCTGAAGATCGTCATTCCTCTGACGCTCGCGATCATCTTCCTGCTGCTCTATCTCAATTTCCGACGCTTGACGGAAACGCTGATCGTGATGGCGTCCTTGCCTTTTGCGCTCGTCGGCGGCGTCTGGGCGATGTGGCTCGCAGGCTTCGATCTCTCGGTGGCGGCGGCGGTCGGATTCATCGCTCTCGCCGGCGTCGCCGCCGAGACTGGAGTCGTCATGCTGATCTATCTGGACCAGGCGATGAAGGAGATCGCCGCCGCGCGCGCCGCGCAGCACCGCGCCGTCACGCGCGCTGATCTGCATGAAGCGATCATGCTCGGCGCCGTGGAGCGCGTGCGCCCGAAGATGATGACGGTCACGGCCATCGTCGCGGGCCTGCTGCCGATCGTCTGGAGCTCGGGCGCGGGATCGGAGGTCATGCAGCGTATCGCCGCGCCGATGATCGGCGGCATGGTCTCCTCGACGGCGCTGACGCTCGTCGTCATTCCTGTGATCTATGCATTGGTCAAAGGCTTCCGGACGCCGGACTCCGGCGATGACGCGCCCGGCGCTCGCGCTGCGACGTCGATGCCGCCCATCATGTCCTCGCGATCGAGCGCGGGGTGATGATCGTCCTGCTCTCGCCGCGCTTCATGCGCCACGCAAAGGAAAGCAGACCAAGGTGAGCGCGGGAGACGCGTCGAGGCCGGATTTGTCCTATTTCGCATGCTCGTCGAGAAATCTGCGGCATGTATCGAAGTCCTGCCGGTAATTTTCGGGCAAGGCCACTTTCTTGGAGCGTGAGAGATTCTGCGCATAGGCGACCATTTTGTCGGTCGGCGTTTTCGAGCGCACGGCTCCTTCACTACGAACGCGCTCGTCCGCCGCGACCGCTTTCGCTTTCGACGCCTGATTTGCCTTCGATCCGCGCCGAGCGCGACTCCGGCTCGTGTTCTCTACGCCGGCCCGGCTGCTGGCCTGTCCGCTCTGGCGTCGGCGTCCCGGTCGACGCGCGGGCGTCGAGGTCGTCAGATCCACTGTTCCGTTCGATCGCTGGAGTAATGCGTCGATCAATTGCTGAGCGGCGGCGGCGACGCCGTCGATCACTGCACGATAGTCCGCCTTTCCGACAAGGACCTCGTCGAGACGCATCTCCCACAAGGCTGTGGTGCCAGGATCGACGAGCGCGGGCGCCGCGCCGCGTAAGAGCTCGAACAATTGCAGTCCCGCCGGCGTCGGCAGCACGAGCTTGCCGTCGGCGGTCAACAAATTCTGCCGCTTCAATCCATTGATGATTTCCGCTCGGGTCGCGGGCGTGCCAATTCCCTTGGCTTCCTTCAGCCGGTCGCGAAGGGCGGCGTCTTCGACGAAGCGCCATGCATTCTGCATTGCGTCCACCAGTGTGCCTTCGTTGTAACGGGGCGGCGGCTGCGTTCTCTTCGCTTCGACCCGCGTGTCGGATAGATTCGCGCTCTCGCCATCGCGCAGGGAGGGCAGCGTCTGCTCCGCCTCCGTCTCGGCGTCCGGATCGATCGCCTGATAGACGGCCTTCCAACCGAGCCGCAATGGAATGCGCCCGATCGCTCGGAACTCCGCCGCAGCTCGGCCGGGAATTGGAACAGCCATTGTGACGACCGTCTGCCGATATTCGTAGTCGGGCATCACCGCTGCCAGATAGGACCGGCAGATGAGCGCGAACAGCCGCTTTTCGTCCTCGCTCAGACGCGCCAATCGGGTTTCGAGGTCGTCGAGAACATTGACATTGGGCACGACGGCGTGATGCGATACGCCCTCCAGCGCTTTGTCGCAGAAGTGGCCGGACTTGCCGCGTCGGATCACGGGAGCGGCGATGTCGAGCTGGGCGAAGCCACGCAGGCGTGTCAGCGCGCCGACGATCGCCGGGGCGTCGCCGATCTGATTTTCCGTAAGGTAACGCGCTTCCGCACGCGGATAGGTGATCAGCTTCTTGCCGTCGCCGTCGTAAAGCTCCTGCGCCACGGACAGCGTCTTGTCGGCGGTCCATCCCCAGCGCTGGCCGCAGGTCTTCTGCAACGACGGGAGATCGAAGAGACGCGGCGGCGCCTGACGCTTTTCGTCGATCGAGACGCCGAGAGGGCCCTGAAATCCGGCGGCGGCTTTGGCGATCGTCTCGGCTTGGGCGCGCTCTTTGATCCGCATCTTGGCCGCCGGAGCATGACGCATCAGGAAGCTGCCGCCGCCGACCGTCGCAGTGGCGACCACCTCGAAATAATCCTCAGGCCGGAAATTGCGGATTTCCAGCTCGCGCAGGCAGACGATCGCCAAAGTCGGCGTCTTGACGCGGCCGATGCCGATCACGCCCCGAGCTCCGCGCGTGAGCAACGTCTTCGTCGCGGCTCTCGTGAGGGAAAGATTGAAGATCTGGTCGGCCTGCTGGCGCGCCACCGCCGCCTCGTAGAGCGGACGCATTTCGGCGTTCGGTTTCAGCCGGGTGAAAGCCTGCTGGAGCGTCTTCGGATCCTGCGCGGTGAACAAGGCCCGCCGCACGCGTCCGCGATAGCCGAGATGGTCGAGGATTTCCTGACCGATCAGCTGACCCTCGCGATCACAGTCGGTCGCCAGAATGACGTCGTCGCATGCAGCGAGCGCGGTCGCTATGGCCCCGAGCTTCGCCGGCTTATTGCCTTGCGCGGCCGCGCGGGTCGGATAGAGCCCGTCCGGTTTGAGGACGACGCAGGACCAGCGTTTCCATGCGGCGTTGATCTCTTCGGGTTCGGCCAAACGAAGCAGATGTCCCTCGGCGGGCAGAATTTGTCCGAAGCGCGCGCCGACGGCCGCACGAAGATCCTTCGCCTGACTGGACTTTTCCGTAATGATCAGTGTCGCCATGCGTCACGCCGAATCGGAGGGGATTTCAGCCTAGCGCAATTATGAGAACAAACAAAGAACTAAGCCGAGAGGCGGAACGGGCTATCGCGCCTGTGTGGGAATGGAGCAGCCCAAGGGAGGAGGACGGATATAGAGTCGGCGACAATTGTCGTCGCGCGCCGACTGGCGTGTCGCCTTGAAATATCGTCCGAGAGACCCCAAATCAATTCGGTCGGCAGTCGAATTGGTCGATAGCATCTCCTTCGCGCCGCGCGCAGGGCAGTCATCGAAGGAGTCGACTCAGTGGCAAAAGCCGAACTCGGCACAAAACGCCGTTGCTTGAACTGCACAGGGTCCTTTTTCGATCTCGACCGGACTCCGATCGTGTGCCCCAAGTGCGGTGCGGCGTTTCAAATTGTAGAGTATGCGCGCTCGCGGCCGAGATGGACGCCTTCTTTGCCGATCACGACCAAGAAGGCGGATGCGGGCGATCCAATCCGATCCGAACTGGTCGAGCCGGCGCTCGTGGATGCCGAGGACGAGAACGCCACTCCGGCGGTCGACGACGAAGACGCCGATAGTGAGATCGACGTGGACGAAGCCGAACAGGACGGCACGGCTCGAGACTGAGCCTGTTGAAAGCCGCATCCCCAAAAGAAATCAGCTAGATTTCACCGCTTCCTCCGCGGAGCGCGCGTTGCCGTTGTCGAGCACAGCTCTTCGGCCTCCGCTCAAAGCGCGCGGACCGCGGCGACGCCTGCTCGGGCTATTGGCGCAAGGCCTATTGGTGCGGGTCGGGTCGAAATAGGCGAGCGTTCCCGAAAGGCCGAACAAATTGTCGAGCTTCACGCAGCCCTCGAGTTGGCGCGAGCCTTCCGACTCGGGCGCGTGGCCGCCAGCGCTGAAATAGCTGACGCCATGAGGCCCTCCGAATCGCTTCGGTCGACAGACAGCCAATTCGTCGCGTCGCGCCGACACGCGGCGGCTCGCACTGCGCGCTCCCGTCGTAATGGTTCGCAGGCGTGATGGCTTGACCCTCGCCGCTTGGGAAACGCTCGTCGATCATAGCGGCCAGGTCGTCTTCATGTCCGGGACCTTCGGCGCTGACGCCCAAAGCGTCGCTTGTCGCAGTGGGATCGATCAACGCGGCGATTTCGGCGCTCGCGCAAGCTTTCGCCGAGCGCGGCGTCGAGGATGGCGTGCAAGTGAACGCCGTGCCGCCCGGATGACGGATCGACGCCGTTCCATGCTCGCGCGCTACGCCGAGGCGAAAGACCTATCGCTCGACGCGGCGATCCATGCCTTTGCTGCGGAGATCGGGATCGCACGCTATGGAACGCCGGAGAACATCGCCGAGCTGATCGCCTTCGCGGTGTCGCCAGTGGCGCATTGGATGACAGGCGTGACGCTGCGACGAGATCAAGTCGGCGTGACGGCGCCGTAACCCACGCTCGCGCGCAGCTCTTGCAATTGCGCCTCGAGCTCGGCGATGCGCGCGTCTCGCTCCGCGAGCGCAGCGGCGACATCGGACGCCTCGAAGCGTTGCGGAATGTGGCTGGGGCAGTTGATGTCCCAGGCAAGGACGGAAAAAAGGATCGCGCGTTCGGCGCGCGCTTCATAATCTGCCGGCGCGAGGCGCGCGATCAGCTCGGCGTCGTCCTCCACGACCCGAGCCGTTCCCCAGATCTTCACGCGCCGACGGCGCGAATAATCGATCAGGAATAGATAGGCTTTCGGATTGTCCGCGAGATTTCCGATCGTCACATATTGGCGATTTCCGGAGAAATCGGCAAAGCCGATGGTCGTCTCGTCGAGCGCCTCGAGAAAGCCGGCGGGGCCGCCGCGATGCTGGATATAGGGCTGCATCTCCCTATTCGCCGTCGCGAGAAAGACGCTCGTCTGCTGCTCGATGAACGCCACGATATCCGGCGTCAGGCTCGTTCGCCACGAATGCTCCTCCTCCATGCGCGCATAGGCGCGGCGCGAGCCCTTGCGCGCCTGTATCGACTTGATGGTCGGCGTGAAGGCGATGTCGCTGGAATAGGTCATGTCGATTTCATCCCGAGGGCGCGCGAAGAGGATCGTCGCTGCGACTGCCGGGGCGCCGCGCGAGCGCCGCACGCAGGCTCGCGCGACAGAGGTCAGAGGCCGAGTTCCGTCAGGCCCGGATGCTCGTCCGGGCGTCTGCCGAGCGGCCAATGGAATTTACGATCGACGGCCGCGATCGGAAGATCGTTGATGGAGGCGATCCGCAAACGCATGAGGCCGTGCTCGTCGAACTCCCAATTTTCATTGCCGTAAGCGCGGAACCAGCCGCCGTCGTCATCGCGCCATTCATAGGCGAAGCGCACGGCGATGCGGTTCTCACGAAAGGCCCAGAGCTCCTTGATGAGACGATAGTCCAATTCGCGCGACCATTTGCGCCCGAGAAAGGCCTCGATCTGGTCGCGGCCGACGATGAACTCGGCGCGATTGCGCCATCGACTGTCTGGCGTATAGGCCAGCGCGACCTTTTGCGGATCGCGGCCGTTCCAGGCGTCCTCGGCGAGGCGCACCTTTTGCGTGGCGGTTTCGAGGGTGAATGGCGGAAGCGGCGGTCTCGACATGGCTCATTCCTCCGATGAGAGCGCGCGCCCGGAGCGGATCTGGACGCGCGTCCGATTTACGCCACACGGCGCGTCTCGAGCGCGGGAAAATCGACCAGCGTATCGGCGACTTCGTTGATGTAATTCGTCAGCGTGTTGAGCCCGACATGGAAAATGATCTCGATGATCTCGCCTTCGCCGAATCCGGCCGCGCGAACGGCGTCGAGATCGGCGTCGGAGGCGTGACCGCGCTTGCGGGCGACCTCGAGCGCGAAGCGAAGCGCCGCCTCCGCCTCGAGATCCGAGGAGCGGCCGTCCCGATTGGCGCTGATCTCCGCATCGTCGAGCTTGACGAGCGTCTTGCCGATATAGGCATGGGCCGAGAGGCAATAGTCGCAGCCGTTGAACTCGGCGATAGCCACCGCGATGCGCTCGCGGGTGCGGGCGTCGAGCGCGCCCTTCGCCAGCGCGCCGTTCAATCCGACGAGGCCTTCGAGGCTCGAGGGGCTATTGGCGACCAGACGATAGAAATTCGGAGCGACGCCTAGCATCGCCTTCACCGCCTCCAGCAGAGGACGGGCGGCGGCGGGGGCGGATTCGATGGTGGAGGGGGTCGAGATACGGGACATTATGCGCTCCTCTTTTGGCGACGATCGCAGGTCTTTCGCCTGACCCGAGGAAAATGATAGATAACGACTGAGATGATAATTCCCGCCTTCGACACGACATCGTTGCAGCTGGTGCAGCAATCCTATGGACCGTTTCGACACGATTTCCGCATTCATCGCGGTCGTCGACCATAAGGGCTTCGCGCCGGCGGCGCGGGCGATCGGTATTTCGGCCCCCATGGCGACCAGGCTCGTCGCGGCGCTCGAGGAGCGGCTCGGCGTGAGGCTTCTGCAACGTACGACGCGCTCGGTCGGACTGACCGATGCGGGAGTGCGCTTCCTCGAGCACGCCCGCCGCATCGTCGCCGATCTCGAGGAGGCCGAACGTCTGGCGGAGAATGAGCAGAGCGAGCCGAAGGGGCGATTGAGCGTCTCCGCGCCGCTGATGTTCGGACGCATGCATGTCGGACCGTTGATCTCGCGCTACATGAACGAACATCCGCAGCTCAGCGTCGAGCTGTCGCTCTCCGATCGCTTCGTCGATCTCGTCGAGGAAGGCGTCGATCTCGCTCTGCGCATCGGACATCTGTCCGATTCTGCGCTGGTCGCGCGCAAGCTCGGCGCGGCGCGGCGGGTGGTCATCGGTTCGCCCCACTATCTCGAGGCGAATGGCGGCGCGCCCGCCGCTCCGCCCGACCTCGGCCGCTATCGTCTCATCTCCTGCACGGCGCTGACGCCGATGGGGCGTTGGCGCTTCTGGTCGAGATCGCAGGCGTTCGACGTCGAAACGCGCCCGGCCTATGTGACCAACAGCGCCGAGGCGGCGATCTGCCATGCGGAGCGAAACGGGGGGCTGACGATCGCGATCGGCTATCAGGTGGCCGATCTCGTCCGCGCCGGTCGGCTGCAGGTGGTGCTGGCCGACTATGAGCCAGAGCCTTTGCCGATCCAATTCGTCTATCCGAGCGCGCGATTGCTGTCCGCGAAAGTGAGAGCGCTGATCGACTTGGCCGGGCAGGAATGCGACTGGAATTTTATCGACTTTTGAGAGACGCTCACCCGCCGTCCTCTCGAGCAGGTTGGCTCTCTATTTTCGCGGCCGCCTGCCGAAAGGCTGCGACAAAAGCCTCGAGCTCCGCCGGCGGAAGATCCGATGTCGCCACATAGGCGCGATGCTTCTGCTTCCAGACGACGACCGGATAGCCCTCCACGATGCGCAGTGACGGCGTCTCCGGATAATTCGTCGATTCGGCCCGCAACTCGGCGACGGAGACGAGATGCTCGCGCCGCTTGTAGACGAGCGTCGGGACAGGCGTGGCCCCAATGATATCGATCCTCGCGCCGGCGAGGGGAAATCCCTCGGCGGCGAGATCGACGACTGTGACGGCGAGCGGCAGCTTGCCCGCCAGCCACGGCTTCACCGTGTGTCGGTCGCTCGACGCGACATCCACCGGCTGCCCCGATATTTGGCTACGCATATGACCCGCGACGACATAGGGCGTGAAGCGATCCGGGGCGGTGACCTCCTGGGCGAGACGCTGCAGCCCGACGGTCATGACGATCGTCGCAGCGATCGACGCAGCGTAGACGCGCCAGGACGACGGAACGGCCGGCCGATGTCGAGCCGCGGCCTCTTCTGGTGAACCTATTTGAGCGAGCAGGCGCGCCCTCAGCGCAGCCGGCGCCGCCTCGCGCGGGGCGTGACGGCGCAACGTCCGTCGCAACGCCTCGAGCCGAACCCGATCACCGCTAGCGCCCGCATCGCCAGAAAGAAGGCGCTCGGCCTCGAGCGCGCCCGCCGCATCCAACTCCTGGTCGAAGTCGGCTTGTAGAAAAAGCGCGCGATCTTGCTTCTCGTCCCCGCTCATTGCGACTCTCTCCCCAATCGATCGATCAGCAGCGCGCGCGCCCGCGCGAGCCTCGACATGACGGTGCCGATCGGCGCTCCCGTGGCGCCGGCGATCTCACGGTAGGACAAGCCGTTGATTTCACGCATGACGAGAGCCTCGCGGAAAGGGATCGGCAATGAGGCGATCGCCGCTTCGACGCTGCGTCGATCCGCTGCCTCGATCAATACCGCCTCCGGAGACGTCTCTTCGGATCGGGGCAAGGCGCCGTCATGGGTTTCGGCATCTTCGGCCCCGCCAGCGAGAACGAGGTCGCGAGGCCGATTCTTCGCGAGCCAGGTGAAAGCGACATTGCGCGTGATCGTCAGCAGCCAGGCGCGTGGATGCTCCACCGCTGCGCCCTCCAGAGCGGAGAGCGCACGCAGGCAGGCGTCCTGCACGACATCCTCGGCGTCCGTCGCGTCGCCGGTCAGCCACCGCGCCAACGAATAGGCGTCGTCGAGATGAGGCATGATCGTTTCGGCGAAGCGATGTCGCGCATGATCGCTCGTCACGAGCTATCCTTTTCGAGGGCTCACGATGACTTTGCCCGTCATCTGCGGGTGAAGACCACAAAAATAGGTGATTTCGCCCGGCTTGTCGAAGACGATCGCGAAGCTCTCGCCGGTATCGAGCGCCTTCGAACGGAACGCGCCATTCCGATCGACGACATTGTGGGGCGTGTCGTCGCGATTGACGAAAATGATCCGTGCGCCGGCCTCGACACGAATTTCCGAAGGCGCAAAGGCGAAGTCGGCGATATCGATCATTTGTCCATCGTCGGCGTTAGAAGGCAGCGCCGCGAGAACCCAGAAGAGTCCGACACACGAGGCTAAGACGAGCGCGCGTTTCGACATTTCAGCCATCCTCATCGGGAAAGAGTCGTATCAACGATCGCGAGCTTGTTCGCACCGCCCCGGATATTCACGCTGGTCAGCCCCAGGAAGGAGCGCAACTGTTCCACGGGAACGACTTTGGGACCCGGCGCCTTGGCCGTCCCCGGCTCGGGCTGCGGAAAGGCCGTCGAGCGCGCCGTATGGAAGACGAGATTGCCTTCGACCTTCTGAGCGACCTGATGAATGTGCCCGTTGAGTATGGTCACGGAACCGAAGCGGGCCAGCAATTGAAGCGCTTGCGCGCTGTCCTGCGTGCCCCATCCCCATTCGCTCGCGATCGTCCACAGCGGCATATGAGCGAATATGACAATCGGCGTCGACGCGCTTCTCGCGGCGAGGTCCGCCGCGAGCCAAGCGAGCTGATCCGCGCCGAGACGGCCGAGCCCAGCGCCTTCGAGGCGCAGAACATTGACGAGGCCGATAAAATGCGCCCCGCCCGCATCGAAGGAATACCAGCCGTCGCCGCGCGTTCCTTTCCCGTAGCGCGCGAGATAGGCTTCTCCCGTCTTTTCATCGAGGACGTCGTGCTCGCCCGGCACGCGATGCACGGCCAAACGTGAGGCGCCGATGAGCTGATCGGCGTCGTCGAATTCCTTCTGCTTCGAAAGATGTGTGATGTCGCCGGTATGAAGCAGAAAGGCCGGACGTTCCGGGAGGCTCGAAATTTTCACGAGTGTCTCGTTCAACGTCCCAGCGACATCATTGTTGGCCGCCTTGTCGAATCCGATATGCGTGTCGGAAATCTGCACGAAGGAAAAACCCTTCGTCGTCTCCGCTTGCGCAGCGCCGACCAATTGCGAAGCCGGCACGCCGCCCATGAACGTCCACAGCACGCCCGTGCCTCCCCACGCCATGCATTGGAGCGCGCGACGGCGATCCGGGGAATGAAGATCATTTGTCATTTCAATCTCCCTCGTATCCGGCCGAACCGCCGGACATTGAGGAGACTCCTCCCGCTTCCGATTTATTCCCTGCACGAAGATTTTTATCGATCCGCCGGTTCGCTCGGTTGAGTATGCGCGGCTGAGGCGAATGGGCGATCGTCTCGCCCATCCTTTTGCTACGAAGCCGATTCAGCCGAGCGTGCCGCCCATCGCTTCGCACGCCGATTTGGACTTGGCCGGCAGCCAGCCATGGCCCTTGCAGGAATTCTGCGCCTTGCAGCTGTTGTTCGCCGTCTTGCATTCCGAGTGGCCGCGGCAGGAGTTCACGCCGAAGCACTGCACGGTCTTATGCGCCTTTTTCGCCGAAGCCGGCGACGCCGCTCCAGCGAGGACGAGCGCGACGGCCGCGGCGGCGAGCGAGCCGCCGGAAACGATGCTCATTTTCATCTCGATCTCCCGAATGAGAGCCAGCCCTGTAGAGGACCGCGACAAACCAGGAAATGGCTTGCCGACTCGATCGTTCGGAAACTTGCGATGCAAGGCGTTTCCCAATCGGATCGCCGCTTCATGAAAGCCGTATCCGATGAGCAGCTGGAAAGTCGCACGGCCGACGACATCGATATCCTCTGCCGCGGCCCCGGCGACAGCCGAATACTCCTTGGTTACGCCCTCTAGAGCGGATTCGCCTTAAACCGGCTCATATCCTGCGGCGGCGAAGAAATTTGCGCATTCGGTGGAAGAGAACTCCTTCAGCAATGCGCCGATCTTGTTCCATAGGGCGTCGACGGTCCGCTCGGCGGCTTTGCGGAGCAGCGCTTTGAGCTTGGAGAAGGCCTTCTCGATCGGATTGAAGTCCGGGCTGTAGGGCGGAAGATAGAGCAGCGTCGCGCCGACCGCTTCGATGGCCTTGCGCGCGCCTGCGCCCTTGTGGCTCCCCAGATTGTCCATCACGACAATGTCGCCCGGCGAGAGCGTCGGAACGAGGACCTGATCGACATAGGCCTGGAACCATTGGCCGTTGATCGGCCCGTCGAGAACCATCGGCGCCGTCATTCCGGTCAGGCGCAGGCCGGCGACGAATGTCGTCGTCTTCCAATGCCCATGCGGAACGCCGGCGCGCAGTCGTTCGCCTTTCGGCGCGCGCTCGTTCTTGCGCGCCATATTGGTCGTGGTCCAGGTCTCGTCGATGAAGACGAGCTTTTCGGGATCGAGATCGAGCTGGCTGTCGAACCAGGCTTCGCGCCGCTCTTTCACGTCCTCGCGGTCCTGCTCGCTCGCATGGGCGGTCTTTTTTTGTAGGTCAGACCGCAGCGGTCGAGAAAGCCCCACAGCGTCGCTCGGCTGGCCTTTATCCCGCGTTCGGCGAGCAGGCGCTCCAACAGCTCGCTGATGGTCAGGTCCGGCGTCGCCTCGATCAGCGCCAGCAGGAAATCTCGGTGCGCATCGAGCTTGCAGCGTTTCGGCTGTCCCTGCTTGCGCGCGCCGCGCTCACCGGTCTGACGCGCGCGGCGAACCCAGACGATCGCTGTCGCATCGCCGACCCCGAAACGCGTCGCCGCCTGACGCGCCGAAAGGCCCTTCAACGCGGCGTCGATCACCCGGTCACGCAAATCCTGGCTGTAGGCGCGAGCCATCTTCCTCCTCCGTCATGCGAATGACGTAAGGAATCAGGCTCTCGCCGATTCCGGAATCCTCTCTTGAATCGGAAAATGACGAACCCGCTCTAGGGTCTGTTGGGATTCACCGTGAGCTTATCACGGCGGCGGCGAGATAGATCAAGCGATCCACAACATCGCCTCCACGAAATGTCGGTTGTCCCTCCCGCTGCGGTTGCGGTGCTTTTTTTCCGATCGCCGCGCGATGGGGTCCGACATTTCGTTGGGATCAGGCAGCGAGCACCGCACCCCAGATTTCGGGCGCAGTTGTCCCAACGGCTCCAAATTTGCTCAGTGCAAATTGACCCTTCCTGATGCGATGCATGAGTTCGACGCCGGCGACGGTGATCGCCGCATGTCGGAATCGCTCGAACCCGAGCATAGGTCCCAAACGAAGCTAAATAGATCGATGATCCTGTTCAATGAGATTATTCAGGTATTTCGAAGATCGAATTCGAGTCCGTGCGCCGCCTCGATGCTGTGCGAGACGTTCGCGCGCCGCATGATGGACGCCTGATATCCGTCGAGCGTAATTTTGCACGGTAATCGTCCATGGTTTGCGAAGGCACGCCGGAAAAACGCTTTTGCGGCGGCGACATCTCGCTCGGCGCGCAGCAAAAAGTCCACCGTCTTTCCCGCCTTGTCGACGGCGCGATAGAGATAGACCCAGCGGCAGGGGAATCGGGCGAAGGATCATGCGGCGACGAGGCTTGCGAGGAAGTCGTCGTCCCAGGCGGCGGTCATGCGCTTGAGGCGCTGGGAGTCTTTGCCCGGGGCCTTGCGGATGAGATTATTGGCCATGTGCTTGAGCGTGGTGAAGTTGGCTGGAGCGTTTTCGGTTCGCACACGGCATTCGTCGTCGCGGAAGACCATGTCCATGACCCAATGCAGGCAGTTCTCGATCGCCCAATGGTCGCGGATCATCGGGCCGACCAGATCGGCGGCGAGCGTCAGCGAGGTGATGTAGAATCGCGTTTCCTTCGTGCTCTCGCCATTGATCTCGCGCTGGCTCTCGACCATGACGACGCCCTCGAGCCTCGGCCAGTCGTGTCGCTCTTTCAGCCAATCGATTAGATGGAACGCCGTATAACGCCGCGTTTCGATGCGGCCGTGCCCGCCGTCGAGCGTCTCGTGGCGGCTGACCGTGGCGTCCTCGAATCCATTGGCTTTCTGCTCGGCGGCGAACAGCTTCACATCTTCGTGGAGCGTTCCCTGATTGCCTTTGAGCGCGATGATGTAATCGGCCTTCTTGTCCTTGATCTTCTTGGCGATGGCGCGTTGGCAGCCCATGGCGTCGATGGTCACGACGGCGCCTTCGATGGCCATCATGTCCAAGAGCGCGGGAATGGCGACGATCTCGTTGGATTTTTCCGCGACGGCGATCTACCCCATGACGAGTCGCTGCCGGGCGGCGAAGGCCGAGACCATGTGGATCGGCTCCTTCGCGCCCTTCTTCTGATAGGAACGGCGCGAGGTTTTGCCGTCGATGGCGATGACCTCGGCTGGCGTCTTGGTCAAAGCCGAGACCCAGGCGACGAAGCAGCGCTGGAACGCCTGCGCGTCGAGCGTGGCGAAAATGTCGCCGAGATGGTCGTGCGCCGGCGTGCCGTTTTCGAAGGGCCGGAAGCGACGCAACAGGTCGAGCTTCTTCTCGCCGAACCGCGCGATATCGGTGAACGCCTCCGCCCCGCCCAGTACGACGAGCAGGCACAAGAGCAAGATCTCGTCGAGCGGATAGACGACCTTCCCGGCCTGCCGGCGATCCGGCATATCTTTGAAATAGACCAGAAAAGCCGTCGTCTCGGCCAGAGCCTCGAAGTCGCGTCCGTTCACGTCCATCGCAATCCCCCAAAGATCCAATCAGAGGATTCCGAGAGATTCAGTTCAGACGCGTCTTGTCACCTCCTTCTTCACCCGATCGCCCTGGAGCCAGCGGCCCTTGATCTTGACGTAAGTCTCGTCGACGCACCACGATCCGCCGACTCGGCGCGCGAAGCGGTTCCACCGCTTTTCGAACTCGGGAACGTAGCGCTGAACCCAGCGCATGATGGTCGTGTGGGATAAAGACAAGCCGCGTTCGTCTATCATTTCCACGAGATTTCGGAAGCTGACCTTGTATCGCAGATACCAGCGCACGCAGAAAACGATGATCTCACGGTCGAAATGGCGGCCTTTGAAAAGATCATTTGCACTCAGCATCGCCCATTACCCCAGCGTCCGGTTCCGCCCTCACACGGATTATGTCCCGCTCACGCCGTTTGCACCAGCCCCCCGCCGAGGCTGCCTCTGTCACGTCACTGCGCGCCGTCGGCGGACCGTCCCTGATCCATCAGCATTCCGGCGAGCGACTCCAAGGCGCCCTGTAACGATTGGCGTTCGTAGACGTTCGGCGTCGACAAGCGTCGCGGCGCGGCCTCTTCCGTTCGGGTAGCGACGGCTTGTCCGGGCTCGACCTCGGCCGTTGCGGCTTTCTTTTCCGAATGAGTGGACGCAATCGGCGCGGATGAATTCGGAGTTGCCGGGCGCGACCGGAACAATGCGCTCTTTCTGGATTGCTCCACGGCGTTCGACGTTTTGACACGGCGACTCACGTCCGTTTCGGACGGCTGAATAATTCCTACCGCAGCCGTAGAGGCATCAGTTTGCGGACGCGTCGAAGGATTTATCGCTCCCCTGACCTGCGGGGCTTGATTGCCCGCGACGAAAAAGCCGGTCTGCCATATAGTTTGGCTCGGGGTCGTCGCAGATACGCCTTCGCCAGATTCCAACGATTGCGGGGAAACCAAAGGGGCGAAAATTGTGCTAGCCGACGCTTTTTCAGACGATTGACCGCTGGCCGACGGTCTGCCGCCCTCTGCCGCCGGCTCCGAAGTCTCGCCGCTCGGTGACTTATCCGCTCGATCCGCCTCGACTGTCGTTTCAGCGGGCCTTGTTCTAGCCACGAGGATGGCCTCCGCGCGGCCTGCGCCCGCGGGGCTGTCGACGGCGCCGCCATATGACGCAAGCTTGGCGCCGAGGCCGATCGCTGCGGCCAAGATCGCGGCCGTGACGTAGGTCGATACGCGCAGCTTGTCGGACTCGGAGGCGGCGTCCGCGCGCGAATCGACGCCGCTCTTACTCGGTTTTGGTCGCCCGGCCGCGACGCTTTCCTTACGGACGGGTCGCGATCTCGCTCGGCCGGCGCCTCGGCCGTCGTTAGAATGACTTTCGTCGCCACGACCTATCCCAGGCTTGGTCCGATCGCCACTGAAAGGCGCTTTCGTGGATCGGCGTCCCTGTGGTTCGGAAATCAGCTTGCGAAGCCCTTCCTTGTCGCGCGCGAGCTGGATGGAATCGTCGTCAGCGCCGCGTACCTGCCGCCGGTTCGGACGACTACCGACGACAGCTTCGAATTCGACGGCGAGACGCAATTCATCTTCTGACACGCGCTCTAGCTCCTGGCTTATGGTAACATTGCAGTGAGGACGAAGAGCCCATAGCAAATGCGTCTGAGTATATTCTCGTAATGATCAAATACATCGCCTGCGACTTCAAAAAAAACGCCGCAGATCCATCGACAACACAAGATGGACGACCGAAACTGGCAATCAATATCCTCTAAGTTAGCGACATATTTGTGGAGACGGCTCGGCGTCTTTCCCTAAGCGGAAACCCCGCGGGCCGGTGGCGCTACGCTCATCGACAGGCGCGCTCGCCCAAACCGATCAGTTCAGCCCCGGTGAGCGTATGCTCCGGATTCAAAGCTACGTCGTTGAGCATATGCCGCCGAAGCACCTCCTCACGCACGCGCGGGGGATAGGTATCGAGCAACAGCTCATTGGCGATCGGCGAGATGGTAGAACCGTCGACGGCGGCGTGGAACCAGAGGATAGCATCCGGTTTCACGCATCGGTTTCTCGCCGCCAATTTGACCGTGCAAGCCGAAGCGCAAGTGCCTTCGATGACGACGAGCGACCCGGATTCGTTCGCTGACGCTACGGCGTTCACATAGCCCGGTAGGTCTCCGCCGAAATCCAAGGGATGCGGCCCGAAGAATTTGGCCCAATCGGTGACATCATTGTGCGACGATGCGCAAGTTCTAGCCTCGAAACCGAGAAGGCAGCCCGCAACGATCATCCCGCCCAATGCCGCCCCTGGGATCCGCATTCTCGATCGCGCTAGCGAAGCTCGGGAATCCACCGGAAAATCGATTCCTCGGAAAAGCGGTATCTTGTCATCATACGCCATTTCGTCTCGTCCTCGACTCAGATCCGACTCGGGATATCTAAGACGACCGGATCGGAACAATAATCCTGGCCTTGAACATGAACACAGGCCACATACCAATGCAGGCGCCCTGGGATGATGTCGACGTCGAACAATCGGCCCGAACGACCATCCGATTGGATGAATTTCGATCTTCCAGTAGGAATACGATAGATTCTGACGTCATCGGACGTCGGCTCCCATTCCAATGCAACGCCCATACGCCAGTTGCGCCAATCGACGCGCCCCCGAAAATCGCTCGGTGCAAAGGCCGTTGTCGATGGATCGTCGAGCAGGTGAGTATCGTCCTTGCTCGCCCGGCGCACGACGTCCTCAGGCATTTTTGTTTCGAACGACGAATAGGCGGCGATGCAGACCAATGCGATCAAGGAGGCTACGATCAGCGCGGCTTTCCCACGGATAATAGGAGGCTGCACGAAGAATCTCGTCAGCAGATCGGCTCTCATTATCGCAAACCTCTTTTGAAGCGGGCGGTTGATAGGTGCAAAGTCTCTTCATGGTAATTACGCAATGCACGCCCAGGAGAATGAAACCGTGGCTGAAGACGCATTACGCATCATCTGCGTCCGCTATCCTGAGACCGCTGCCTTTTTCGTCGCCGAAAGACCGAGAGATTCGCGAACCGTCCATCGCATCGAGCGCGTGACGATGCGGCGCTCGTGAGCAGCGCGCCGATCGCCGACATTGCGACAGCCGATCAAATTGCCGCATGCTAACGCGAATACGCAGGCCAGCGCCGTCGTACGTAACGGATAATCTACCAGGGAATGAAGCGCTAGCAGCGCGATGACGATCGAGGATGCACGCGCCAACCTTCGATCGAAGTCGCAAACACCCTCCCCTGCATCGCGCCAGACGCGCATGCTCGCGGCGATAAACCATAGGAAAAATGCGGTGACGACCACCACACTCATCACTCCGCCTTCCAACCATAATTCCAAAAAATCATTATGAGCGCGGTTTATGAGTTCGGGCGCTATCTGCTGGGGCGCTTCGAACATCTGATAGATCGAAGGAAATGTCCCGAATCCGGCGCCGAACGGTGTGAAAGCGCTCGCCGCCCGCCATGTCGTCCGATAAATTTCTATGCGCAGTTCGTGCGCCGCGACCCTGTCAATGATCCGAATAATTTGATCGTTCCAAACGACCGTCGCCAGCACCGCGAAGACGACCACAGCCAGCGACAACCCACCGAGAAAATGGGAAAGCCGATCGAAACGAGCCCAGTCCGGCCAGTTCGATCGATCGACCTCGCGCAACGCCATCCCCGCAAGCCCCAGCCCCGCCAAGATCGAAAGCAATAAACCGGCGCGCGATACGGCCGAAACGATCGCGCCGATGAGCATGACGTAAAGCAAGGCGCAGGCCATGGGTGCGACCGATATGATCTCGTCCTTTTTTCGAACCGATCCGAGCGCCCACGCGCCGAGGAGCGCCATCGCACAATATAGCGAGGCGCTGTAGTGATTTCGGTTGGCGAAGAAGCCAACAGCCGAGCTCGCATTGGTCATCGAATAAAATCGCAACGCGGAATTCGGCCCGCCGGCGACCTGTGCAATCCCCAGAACCATGCTCGCGATAGCGACGACTAACACGACGAAACTCATCGCGCGACGTGTTCGCGGCCCCGACAGCGCCGCCGCCGAGAACACCGCGATCGGAGGAATGAGCGAGAGACAGCTCCGTAATGTCGTCTCGGGCTCAAGACTGAGCGCGAGCCAGGGCGGGTTAAGACCGGCCTGTATGAATCCCTCATAGATTTGCGATCGGCCAGGAAGGGCAGACCAGACCCGAGGCGATAGAGGAAATAATTGCGCCAATGGCGCCGCGACCGCAAGGACGACGAGCGACAGCGGACCCGACAACGACGCTGGCGAACGAGTGCGCGCCGCCCGAAACGCTACGACGAGAATCAGTGTCAAACTGATCAGTTGGACAATAGCGTCCGACCAATGGCGCTGCGTAGTCGCTCCGCCCAGCGCGAGCGCGATGGCGAAGACGGACACGACCCACCAGTCGCCGCCCGATTTGGGTAACGCGCTGCTCGTCATCGAATGCACGGATCAGAACCCTCGAGCATCGAAAGAAAAAAGTGAGCACTCGAAGTGGCCGCGCCGAGCTCTCACGGGCTGATCAGCGGGATTGTCGTGCCACCACCGTGATTCGTGGCCGCCAAGACGCCAGCGACGCCGCCGCCGACGGCCAGAATCAAGCCTGGAACAACAAAGTCAGATAGATTCGGCTCGACGGATTGGGCCTTTGCTCCGTCGATCCGCTTGGAGCACTGTTCGAGGGAGGTGGAAATTACGGCGATGGAGCGAGGGCCGAATTCACGAGATCCTTTGCACTTACCCCGCAAATAGGACAATTTGACGGATCCGTCGCCGACAGCGAGACGATCGCCCTCCGAAAGCTGCGTTCCGGGGCTCGCGGGAATGACGCCATCGGTCGTTTGGACAGACACTTGGCCGGCCGATTCGTTCACGACAGCGATAGGCGCCGCGACGGCCACGTCGACGCTCAACAAGAGCGCTGCGACAGAAAACATTTTCGGCAAAATTGTCATCTGAATCTCTCCTTTTCGAAGGCAGTCGCGCGATTGGGTAATTCAAAAGCGTCTAGTTGGTAACGCAGCAGGATGATCGAGACAAGCTTAGCCGAAAAATTCGACAGTGGAATCGGTTCTCTCGCGTAGGTATTCCAACGTGGCGTAGCTACTGCGGGAGCCGACCGACACTCGCGCCCACGGCGCGTGTTCCGCGCCGACGACGATTTGCGCAAAATCATCAGACGAACCATCCCTGCTCTGATGCGGGCCCGTCGCTTTCGCGGCATGCGTTTTACACTACCATTCTCGGGGATGACCACTCCGCTGCGAAGGTCAGTCTCGCCGCCGCTCGTTACGCCATCTAATCGATCAACTCCCTATACACAGCCGAGGTTTGCGCGATCACGATGCGCTCATCGAACTCGGCGAGCGCTTTTTCCCGCGCTGCGGAGCCCAGCCGCCGCGCGAGCAGTGGATCATCCTGCAGTAGGGCAATGGCTCGAGCCAAGGCTCTGGCGTCACGCGCAGGCACGAGTAGACCATTCACTCGATGCGTCACGACTTCGCGACAACCCGGCACGTCCGTAGTAATCAGGGGCTTGCCGCAGGCTGCGGCTTCGATGAGGGATTTCGGCAAGCCCTCACGGTAGCTCGGAAGCACGACGACATCGACGCTCGCGAGCAGCCTCGGCATATCCGTCACATGACCCAGCCATTGCACCAGACCTTCCGCCTGCCAGACTCGTATCGTATCTTCCGGCACCGCTGCCGGATTGTCGTGATCGGGAGCGCCGGCGAGCAAGAACTGCATCGGTCGTTCTTCGGCCGCGAGCAGGCTCGCGGCTTCGACATATTCGGCGAGGCCCTTGTCCCATAGCAACCGAGCGACGAGCGCCACTCGAAAAGGATGTTTTTCGGCGGCGCCGTGTTCACGAGCAGCCACGAATCGAGAGCAGTCCACTCCGGATCCCGGAATTAATCGAATCTGCTCTCGCGGCACTATGCCAGTCTTCTCGAAAAAGCGCACATCATCGGGGTTCTGGAGAATCAACCTTGCCCGCTTGCCGCCGAGCGCCGCGCGCATCAGCGCGCGCACCGCCGGCCGCAGCAGCCGCGCCTTGAGCGAATTGTTGGTAAATACATATCCCATCCCCGCGACGGCATTGACGCGGCCCGCACCCGAAAGGCGTCCGGCCAACGCCCCATAAATCGCGCATTTTATCGTGAATCCATGCACCACATCCGGTCGTTCACAAAGCATCAACCGCCAGAGCCAGCCGAGCAACGCCAATTCGCGGAATGGGTTCAGGCTGCTCCGCTCCATCGGCGCAGCGATCCAACGCAAGTCCAAGGCCCTCAGCTTTTCGCCATAAGGGCCGGGCGGCGAGATGAGCACCACTTCGTGACCCGCATCACGCAAGTTCGCTGCGAGCGATCGCCGAAAATTATAGAGATACCAATCGGTATTGGCGAAGAGGACGATTTTCAAACCGGATATTCCGATGGGTCGCGTCGAGAATGGGACAATCCGATAAGGGAACTGGTTTTCCGAAATGCGCCCGCCGGACGGCGCCGTTCCGCGCGAGCTGCGATACAGCGCCGCCGCGTCGTGAAGAGGCGCGATCAGGCCCTGCCTTCAGCTCGGCGATTCTAGAGAGACATTTTTTCAGGCTATAGCTAATTTATAGGCGGCGCCGCAAAGAGCGAGCGGCAAAAAATGCCTTAGGAAACCACCGCACTGCGAACATATTTACATATTGTATCTTGGCCACGCCCTCGTTTTCGTATTTAAGTAGTTGCATACACAGCATAAATAGCGAAATAAAAATACTATTAGATTCCACCATTCGAAGCCGCCTTTTCGTCGACTCGATTTTTTTTCGTGTCAAAATTAAAAACTGGGGCGGCGGCATGCAAATAATATGATAGTCATCAAATAGTTGCTCTAGGTAATTACGTCTTGATAACGCCTGATCTACATATCTTTTAATATAAAATGCCTTATTTGGCAACTCACCTTTGCTGAGCCCTCCATCACGATATCTAACTAAAATGTCTGGTATAAAAACTATCGGCCCAAGCAGCAACGCTCTGCTACGCAGAATACTATCTTCTGACCACATAGGTTTATTAAGTGGTGCTAATTTTTCATACAAACGCTTATCTACTGCTAGAGTACTTCCAATAACAGGAATATCAAAGTGATCAAAATCAAAATTTCTCGGCGAAAATTGAATTGATACGCTACTGAACGATTCTGACTTTATAATTGGCGCAACGTCATCTCCTGAAATTGTCATTTCCATACAATTTGATGATAACAAGTATGGTCTAGGCTCTATCGATTCCCAAACAGATACAATCTCACTTACACGATTTGGAAGCGATATATCATCTCCGGCACAATGGATGACAAGCCTCCCATTTGCCTTCCTACTTATAAAGTCCCAATGCATTGCTATTCCCAAATTTTTTGAATTTCTATTAATATAGATATTATGGATACCGCGATATGCTGATACAATGCTTTCGATAACATTAACTGTATTGTCAGTTGAACAGTCATCGCTAACTATAATCTCAAGTGGATGATACGTTTGATTAAATGCCGATTCGATTGCCTCTGCTACACAATGCTGTTGATTATATGCACAAATAATAAATGATATTAGTTGTCTATGCATAATTGGCCTCCAAATAACTGTAACAACAAATCGAAAGCACGACGATGCAGGGTGTGACTACACTGCTTACGACTCGCTTTTCCAAAAATCGAATTCGAGTGGTCTATCGTATGCTTCCCGCGTGGCCCGGGCGGAGTGCGACGAATGCCTGAACAACTACCGACGTTATCAACGTCAATAACATTCAAAATGTGTCATCGAAAGGATAAAATCTATATGGCAACCAATATAAGGCATTATTTGCATAATTTAGCCAAACTGTTTCGACAACCCCATAATAGATCACTACGCATGCGGTGAGAAACGATGGGTCTCTGCTTTGCGGCAAGTAAGTCACCCTGGGTTCTGAGAGGGCAGCCGGCGATATCACGTCCTTATAGTTCGCGCCGTGTGCCCCAAAGACCAAAGGCAGCCGCGAGAACACCAGCGGCTGCAGCGGCAGCATATAGAGCGCCACCCTGTCGAGCGCCGTCGAAGCCGTGGACCAGACGACGAAAAGGCCAAGCAAAGCAAGCGAAATGATCGCAAACCACCGCCAGAGCGCCTCCTCCGATTTGGCAAAAGCAAATCGGGAGCGCCATCTCAATAATATGATTGCCGGCGCCGCATTCATGAGCAAGCGCAGCCCCGCTCCTTCCGACTGGACGCTGCCGCCGACGTAGTTGGAAATGAATGCATCTGTGTCTTGCGCCAGAAGCATATAATATAACGCACAGCCCGTCAGGCCGACCCATGCCATGGTCCAGTACCGATTGTTTGAATCCGCAAGAAATGCGAGCGGTAGAAGTATGAGTGCTGTTTTATGAAACAATGACGCCATTATAATAAATGCAACAAACCAAAACGTTGACTTATTACACAGTCTTACAAGGCCTATCATTTCCAAACCCAAGGCAATGCTTTGACGGCTGTATCCCATTGCCACGACTATAACTAAATAGGGAACCGCAACTGCTAATGCTAACCATGGTAATGGCTGGTTCTGGCAAAACGCCACAAGACCAAATGCAAGTATTGCGCCACCTATTAGGTTTACGCCAAATATACCCCAGTCCATTTCCGCACTTATCCAATTGAGCAGATGGTACGCGGGGTCGCCTTTCATTATTACTTCGTCGAAACTCAAGCCGGTGACATCGACCAGATGACGAAAATAGGCCGCCCAATCCCCTCCCACATGAAAGCGGAAGCCTATCAGCAAGACCGCGGACAACCAAACCAGCGCCCAAGCGAAATTCGACTCCGCTGGCCGGAAGCCGGCCGCTGCGACGCCGGCAGACCGACATGTCGCCAGAGCGGCGAACGACGGTAGTAAGAACATCACGTAATAGGGCCACATCGTCAGGAGTTCTCCTCTAGCCAAGCCTGAAACATCAACACGGTCCAAAGCCGGACCGTCCAATCATGACTGCGGCTCAGATGCTGTTTCCACGTCTCGCGGATCGGTTTCGGATTGAGATATCCGGCTTGTTCCAAACGGGAGTCTTCTATGAGGCACTCCGCCCAATCGCGTAATGGGCCGCGAAGCCATTCACCCAGTGGAATGGCGAAGCCCGCCTTTGGGCGTTCGATCAGTTGCGGTGGCACATATTTGTATAAAATCTGGCGGAGCGCCCATTTGCCATGGCCATTCCGAATCTTCATATGCAATGGAATGCGCCAGGAGAGTTCCGCAACCCGATGATCCAAGAACGGCGCGCGGGTTTCGAGACCCACTCCCATGGCGGCGCGATCGAGCTTGGTCAAAATGTCATCGGGCAAAAAGGTCAGGCTATCCCATAGCATCATGCGGTGCTCGTGCTCGGAGACGCCCGCCACCAAGTCCGGCTCGTCCAATCGAGTCGGGAGAACGTTGGCGTGCCGCGCCAGATGACGCCAGTCCGGCCAATCGGTCACGAGACAGCGATAGAACTCGTCGAGACGATCGAATTTCTGCAATCGATTGGCCAGCTTTTGTGCCTTCTCGTCGAGACGCGTCACCCCGTTCACACCGGAATACGCAGAGCCCAGAGCGTTCCAGAACCAACGCGGCGTCCTTCGAATGCCGAAAGCCAGCAGCCATCGCAGCGACGGCGGCAAAGGACCGAACCATGCCGAGAGACCCGGGGCCCAAAGATAGCGGTTGTAACCGCCGAACAGTTCGTCCCCGCCATCTCCCGTCAGGGCGACGGTGACATGTCGTCTCGCGGCCTTGCATATGAGATAGGTCGGTATTTGCGAACTGTCTGCGAACGGCTCGTCATACAATTGCGGAAGCAGCGGAATTACGGCCCGCGTGTCCGCCGCCGTCACACGCAATGCGTGGTGATCCGTGCCCAGTCTCCGCGCCACAGCCGAAGCATGCTGGGATTCGTCGAAGCCGGCCTCGTCGAAACCGACGGTAAAGGTCTGCACCGGGCGCGTCGACCGCGCCTGCATCAGCGCCGCAATCGTCGAGGAATCGACCCCGCCCGAGAGGAACGCGCCTAGAGGAACATCGGCGGCCGTCTGCTGAGCCACCGCGTCACTCAGGGTGTTTTCCAACTCGATCTGCGCCTCGGCCTCGCTTTGGATCGGATTCGCCAAGCCTCGACGCATGCTGTCCACGAGGCGCCAATAAGTCTCGATCCGCACCTTTCGATTTGTCAGGTCGTCCGCGTCGAAAGTCAGCAGGCTGCCGGGAGTCAACTTGAACATATCTTCGTAGATGCAATAGGGCGCGGGCACTGCGCAATACTGCAGGAACAGCGCCAGCGCGTCGCGGTTCACCGCATTTGCGAAGCCGGGATAAGCTCGGATGGCCTTGAGTTCAGATCCGAACACGAGCGCGCTATCGACCCCGCGTCCGGCCCAACCATAGTAGAGCGGCTTCTCGCCAAATCGATCACGCCCCAACGTCAGCCGTCTTTCGACGCGATCCCAAAACGCAAAGGCGAACATCCCGACCGCTTGCAGCAGCGTGGCCGCGACACCCCATTCGACAAAACCCGCCAGCAGCGTTTCGGTGTCGGAACGCCCACGCCAGCCCGCAGCAGCGCCGCCGCCTCGCAATTCCGTGCGCAGGGCCGCGTGATTATAGATCTCTCCATTGAAAGCGAGAATGTAGCGTCCACAGTCGGAGATCATCGGCTGGCGACCCGCGGCGGACAGATCGATGATTGACAGCCGGCGAAACCCGAGGGCGATACCGGCGCCGGCGTCTACCCAGGCGCCTCCGTCATCCGGACCGCGATGACTGATGCGTTTCGCCATCGCCAATATCGGCGTTTCGAGATCGGCCGAACTTCGCTCTCTTATGAAACCAACCAGACCACACATTCAATGAAGCCCTTTTTCTCGGAGGGTCTCCTCGCCGAGAAGCGATCGACACGCATCCAATACGCATTCGCGGTAGAGTGGCCGGTCGATCCAGGTGGCGATCGCATTGGACCGCAGTGTCTGATATCGTTCGTTCGATTCCAGAAGCAGCCGAACATCTTCGACAGCTTGCCGATCGGACACGACGATTACGCCGTTGCGAGCCTTTCGACAGTAGGAGCCGATCTCCCCGACGGCTGTCACGACAGGAACCAAGCCCAATTGCATGGCTTCGACGACAGACATCGCCATGCCCTCATATTCGCTCGTTTGAAGATAAAATGAGGCGTCTCCGGCGAAACCGACGATCTGCTCCTGCGTTGCCGGTCCCGAAAAGACGACAGCGTCATCCATTCTCAGCGAGCTGGTCAAAGCCTTCAGCCGCTCCAGAGAGCCACCATCCGGACCGATAATGCGAAACCGCGCGATGGGGAACATCTCTCGAATCGATGCAAAAATACGCAGCGCCCGCTCCAGGTTTTTCGGGAATCCGATACGCCCCCAAAATATGAAAGATGGCTGAACTGCGCGGCCGACGGGCGCATCGAAGCGCCGGGTCACGAATGAAATCACGCGACTGTTCTCAGACGGAAGGGAAGGCGCTCGCATCGTCATCGTCGCTGCGCTGTCGGCCCAAACCTCATCCGCGAGACTGATGGCCAAACGTGTGCAAAATCGGTCGAACCAGTGCGCGTCCTTCGAGCTATGGAGAAATACGACAAGCTTGATATCTGGCCTCGATATTTTTGTGACACACCCGACCAGATACGATCTCCACAAAGAGACGATCAGCAAATCGACGTCGCTTGCGGCATATTTGCGGGACGCGTCTATTATGGCGCCGAACTCCAATGCGCCAGGCTTCCCGCTGTTCGAAAAAATATATTCGACCCGGAACTCGCTCGAATCACGCTTCACATGCATCATCGATCGCGCGGCGGTCTCGACGCCCCCGATTCCGTCATAGGGCACCAGATGAACAATTTTTCGCATTGATCGACTCTTCGACGCCTATTGCGGATGCTTTATCGGCATTCGTGACACCGACAGACTTTCGTCTTTTCTGCGGGTGATCGAAATCAGATCAAAATCCCAGCAGCCTACGGTGCGCCTCGACGACCTGCTCTTCCGTGAACGGAAACACCGCCTTCGCCAATTTCTCGTGATCTGGGGGAGCGTCCAGCGCTCTCAAAATCGCCTCCGCCATAGCCGGCGGCGATCGAACCGGAACCAATTCGCCGAATTGTCCATCCCTCAGAACTTCTCGGGGTCCGGTCGGGCAATTCGCGGCAACGACAGGGCAACCGCAAGCCATTGCCTCGACCAGCACATTGGGCAGACCTTCTACAATGGACGAAAGCACGAACAACTGCGCCTTCCCGAAAAATTTATACGGATTGGATTGAAATCCGGCCAATTGAACCTTGTCGTCCAAGTTCAACTTTCCGATCAGATCCGTCAATTCTGATCGCAGCGGACCATCCCCCAAAATAAGCAATCTTGCATCGCGCCGATCATTGACGAGCCTCATCGCGCATATCAAATCGGAGAAATTTTTTTCTGGGGCCAATCGGCCAGCCGAAACAACTGTAGGAATATTCGAGTTCGAAAACCAAGGATGGCTCACCTCCTCGGTCTTCTTTTGATATAGATCGGAGTCAACAACGACATTGTAAACGGGTCGGTGATTGACCTTTTTGAATATCGTTCGATACTGATCCACCATATCCTCTGATACGCATGTCAAGGCATCCGCGCGCGCCCAAAGTATAGGGTTGATCAATTTTAAAATCCAACCTTTTGAGAAAATTTTATTTGAATAGGTATCATACGGCGTCACCCGGGACGACACGCTCAACTTTGCTTTCGAGCGTGAAATCAAAACACTCATAGATACGATCGCATTCAAATGATCCTCTGCTGAAAATATGATATCAGGACGCTTTGACTTTATCAAAACTATAATATGCGGAATAAGTCTAAAGGTGCGGGGCTGATCGATATTAATGATCGAAAACTCACAACATTCCGGCAATTTCTCCGCTCGTTGGGCGAAGCCAATGACAAAGTGGACATCATGTCCCCGCCGCGCCAACGCCTTAGCGAGTCGGATTTGAGCGAGAGGCACGCCAGATCGAGTGAGTCTCGCGATAAAAAACATAATCACTTTTTTCACGTCTTTTGCCTACGCCTGATGCAGAATGCGTTCGAAACGTTGCTTTGCGGCATGAAACGAGTATTTTTCTTCGTAAATAGATCGAAGCTCTAGATCGAATGAATTATTTACAATATCCCCTACGTTCGAGATCGCGGCAATGAAGTCGTCAGCAGAAATGCAAACCCTTCCGGCAACGCTCGAAACGTCGTCATAACCAGAAAATGCTTCAGATGTTCCGATAATCTTCTTTCCGAACATCATTGCCTCTGCAACTTTTGTTTTCATGCCAGAGCCGTCGAATATCGGGGCGATGATGACGTGCGCCCTCAGATACCAATCGGACAGGCTTTCTACACCGCCGACCACTGCGATTTTTCCGTCCAGCGCCAATTCATCCTTCAGCGCTTCGAATCCTCTACCCACGATATAGGTTTTCATATCGACGTGGGGAGCGACATTCCTGACGAACCAATCTACGCCATATCTGTTCGCATAAAATGCGCCGCCGACAAATAAAGCAAATATTTCCGTTCGATCGTCCGTCGTCTTTTCATGGGTGGCTGGAAGCTTGTCCCTCACCGCCATCGGCGAAATATCGGTAGCCGCGCGTCCGTAGAGGAGACGAAGCAGCCTATTGTCGCGCTCGCTCAAGCATATGATTTGATCGCTATATCGTACGGCCTTTCTTTCGGCGAGAAAATTGATGATCAACACCGCCAACGCCTTCACGGACCTGCTTTGTCTCAAGGATCCGAGAAAGAATTTGGCCTCGACATTGTGAAAAAAAGTACAAAGTTTGATATACGGATACATTTTTTTGACGATTTTTACCATATGGCCTAGATTTGATCCGTCAATGAATATTGTATCGATTCGTTTCTTTTGGATCTCTTTTAGAGCGCTTGTAATACTATCGGCATCTATTCCGTCAATATGTCCTTTAAAGGCCTCGATGACCGCCGATAATCCACGGATAGGCCGGCGCGTCAATTCGAATACGATGAGCCGTTCCCCGTAGATCTCATAAAGAATGTCATGATTCAATTTACACAGCAATTGTCTCCCGCCAGATGGCCCCTGATCGAGCCGATTGGTCAGCAGCATGATGTTGGTCGCCATTGAATGTCAGCGCATAGCATTGAGAAACTGTTGTGCCGCTAGGCGGGGCAGGAACCGCATTGCTCCATATTTTTGAGTTTCGCTGGGCCGTCTGTTTTGGAGTTCTGCCTCGATACCCCTCGCGAGCGCGTATTTATCATTCCTCGGCACGATCCTTCCGTACCTTCCACCGACGAGGATATCCTCGACGCCTGCTCCACAATCAGTGCTTATGACGGGCAAGCCGCAATACATGGCTTCGATCATGACGCTCGGCAGTCCTTCACGATCCGAGGACACCACTAGAAGATCCGAATGCAGCATAATTTGGTAGGGATCAGGGTGGTACCCCAAGAACTCGACGCGACCTGAGAGTCCCATGTCGGAGCAGAGCTTTTCGAGGTCAGGCCGGAGCACGCCGTCGCCGATTATAACCAGTTTGACAGGACGATCGATCGCGACGAGAGCAAACGCCTCGATCAGTAATTGATGATTCTTGTTTTTGTCGATTCGCCCGACGCTTATAACCTGCATGTTGCCGCAAAAATCCGATTTTTCGAACTTCTGCGGCTCGGGTGGTCTGATTGGATTAAAAATGACGATCAGGGTGCGTCGCAGGCCGATGGTCAATCGATCAACGTCGCTGAAAACGCCAGTAGAGACAGCGACTATCTTGTCCGCAATTCGGTATAATAGGCTCGCAGAAATTATAAATAGCAATTTGTTGCTATTTATATTTCTACTCAGTAGCGAATGCTCCCATAATACAAGTTTCAAGCCCGGAAAAGCGATCTTGGCTAGGCAAGAGCAAATATTCAATTTCCAGAAACTCGAAATAAGCGCATTCGGACGATTTTTCCATAGATAACTGACTAGTTTTCCGGGCAGCTTGTAGGTTCGGTTGCATCCCAGATCGAAGACGCGGAATTCGGCTTCGGCCTCGGCCAAGAACTCCCCTTCTTTAATCATCAAGAGAATATCGACCTTGCAGCCATCTTCCTGAAGCGCCCTGGCCAAATTGAGGGACACTCGTTCTGCTCCTCCAAACTTGAGACAGGGCAGCAATATCGCAATTTTCTTGCGGGTCATTTCAGCCACGGAGCCATGCCCTCGCCTTTAGCATCATATCATTGGCCAACCGACGCTTCCAAAAATAATGATAGTAGACTCGATCGGTCAGCGACTTCGGACGCCCCGTCAGATCGACGTCGGTCAGAGATATTATTCTAGGCAGGAATAGTGTCTCGATTATTTTTCCAAGTCGCGAGATGCTCTGCTCCGTCATGGAATTCGGATGAAGGCAGACAGTCCATAAGCCCGCGCCTTTTTCTTTGAACTCCCACAACTGCTGTGGGATCCAGAAAAAGTCTTTTTCGAAATAGGCATCGCAGGCAATGCCGTCGCTGATGATGCGGATCGGCGTTTCGTCATGGATGGCTCGTAGCGTCACCCAATCGAAGCAATGCGCCGGTGCGATCCACACTGTCGGCCTTACTTCCTCCGAAACGAAATGCGTCCACGACTGTCTGATCTTCTCTGCCTGCCGGTGATAGGGAAGTCCGCCGAATTCGCTGCGTTCATAAAATGGTAGAACGAGTTTGTCCTTGGTCGCGTGCATGACGTGGGTATTGCCGTGCATGGCGATCGTCCATCCCTTCTGGCGCCATGCCCTCACTCTGTCCCAGAACATCGGTTCGAACGTATCCGCAAAAAGGTCGGGGTCCCGGTTGTCGGGCACGACGGCGACGATGGGCTTGACGCCCGAGCCATCCAACAGATCTTCGACCATCTGCCATTTTCGCCGGTCCATCGTGTGACAGGCGTCGTCCAGACGGATGAGGTATCGGGCGGTCATGCGTGAACCTCGAAGAGATGAAAGCTGCGTCCCTCCTCGGGTGGGCGAGTTACCGACAAGCGTCGCGCTCTTTGTTCGAGAAAACCAAAGTCATGTTTGAATCGATAGCCTGCAGGTCCGTCCGGATCCAGCGCGTCGAGCAACAAATGTTTCGTTCGCGATAGCAGCGGATCGAGTTGCGCTTCCAGCGTGGCTGGGCTGAGATCGTGAATCCAATTGACCAAAATCAAAACATCGATGCGTGGCAAGTCCAAGCTCGAGAGTTGGCCATGCTGGAAGGCGATAGCGTCTCCGTGCAGGAAGCGTGCGGCCCGAACGACGCCTTCGTCAAGATCAAAGCCATAGCGCTGCGGCGCTTGTACGAGCCGCAGGATCTCTCCCAGTCCGCATCCGACCTCGACAACGATACGAGGCTTTAATTCGTTTACCACTTGCGCGACCGTGTGACGATACGTTCTGGCGGAGGTAGGCGATTCGGCATGCCAGGGATGGAATTTGTAGATGCGGGCGAGGATCCCGAGGAAGAGCCGATCGCGGGCAATGCGCGCCGACCGAAACAGCCCGATTCGACGCCTCGTCTCGAATTTCTCATGTAAGCGACCGAGGATTGTTCGCGTCATGATTCGTTCTTTCCGAAGAAGGTCATCGAGATTTGGTCATTCAAGCGGCTATATTATTTTCGATGCTTATTACGTATTGGTCATAATGAATGAAATCGCGATCCCTGGCCGCCATGCATTTCATGAAATTCTTCGAAAGATTCCGCTTTGGGACCATCCAGTCATGCAGTTCGACAATCAATATCGGAAATTCGTCGACCCATTCGGTGTTCTTTGAAAACAGGTCAGATTCAAAACCCTCTATATCGATCTTGATGATAAAAGGACGTATTTTGGCATCGCGAAGCCTGTTAAGAATCGAATTTACGGATAGCAGCGCTAGATCACCGTCAATATCGGGCTCCACACGAAACGCATTGCTCGCTCCCATATCGATCAGACGGCCATTCATGCTTTCGCTCGCTATGCCGGCCAGCTCGATTTCGACCGATCCGCACGGGTTGTTGCGTCTCGCTAAAGCTGCGTTGCGCGCATCGGGCTCGATCCCGATTACTTTTGAATCCGGATATCGTTCCATGAAATATTTAGACGCGAGTCCGATATTAGCTCCGCAGTCGATGATTACCGGCTTCCCGCCATCGAGAAGTATCCGTCGATAGCACGCTTCGATATCGCTGCTGCGGGTCATTTTGGAAAGATCGTAGTCGTTATTGAGGTAAATATGCTCCATCTGAATCCAGTCTACGCAATTGCCAATTTCTATTGTTAAACATTTTCTGGCGTCGCGATCATATAATACCTGCTTCCTGAAAAATGGCGGAGTTAACATAATATATTTGTTTCTATAACATACATATCTAATATTATATATTATCCATAATTTCATCATTTTTATAAATTCTTTCCGCGATGGGATCGCGTATGTCGCAGAATTTAAATATATCATGTTCAACGCGCCTCACAATTTACTTTATATTCATCTATTGTTACCGTAGATTCAGCTAATTGATAGTCGCGATGCGTCTTCCGGACCTTTCTTTGCATCTCGTCCTTCAATACGAGCAGATATGCTGCCGGCAGCATCAGGAGCATTGTGATTAGGGACGAGTTGGTTCCCCATTGTCTGAAAGTTCGCCGAATTCCGACTTCCCCATGCAGCGAATATCGAAGGTACGTGATCAATTTCCACAGCTGCACTCTCAAACTTCGCGGGTAAGAACGCAGGATGCGAAACGAAATCGCCAAGGCATATGCCCGACCTCGGCAATATTCCATCTTTCCGCTGAGCGAGATGCAATGCATCGCTTGATATTCAACTATTTTCAATACCTCTGGATGTACTCTGATCTTCATCTCTCCGAGAGCTGTCCAAACCACGCCTTCGGGAATGACAAAATCGATTTGAGGGAACGGATTGTTTTTCAAGGCGATAGCTTTTGTAAAAGCCACCATGTCGCCAGTGACTTTGAACGTCTCGGCGAGTTCGTTCCAACTCGTGTCGAAGGTCCCTTCCTTAGGCAAGGGGGTGGATGTGATACCCCATTGGCTGGCGCAGAGGGCGGCGATCCCGACGTATTCGGGCTCGAGTTCGACAGGAATTGAATTCCAACTCGCCACTAGCTTTTCGATTGCCTGCGGAAGAAGATAATCGTCGGAATCGTTCCAAAGAATAAACTCGCCACGGGCGCGTGCAATTGCTTCATTGTCCATTCGCGCTTTGCCGATGTGGACGCTAGCTGTAATGATAACAACCGGAAACGAGGATCTATTCGCCAATTCGTGTAATTTATCAGAGGTATTGTCAGTGGACCCGTCATCGCAAACGAGCCATTCTATATTTTTATAAGTTTGGCTATTCAGCCCATTCCATACTCTGTCGAGATATGAACCCCTGTTCCATGTCGGAGTTAGAACGGATATCAATGGCTGTTCTTTATTTTCAGTCATTTGTCGATCGTCCTACCAATAAGACCAAATGCAAATGCTGCGTCTTTTGTAAATGACTTCCAACCTAGAGCATAGAATCTCGGACAAAAATAGGCATTGAAAAATATCATCTTTACGAGCGCAGCCAATTTTTGGCTAGGTCGCTGGAACTGATAGAGCTCGGCCCTCTGATTGAAGAAATGAGAAAGCTTTGAAAATTGAATTGACGCCCTGCGAAAATTTTCGTTTTGGGGATGTGGGCTCTGGTCAAAAATGATTTGAAAGGCCCTGGCGCTCTCCGCGGCCATTCTAGCGTGCAAAACATATGGTTCGTGGCTCATCGCCGTCATTGCGATCTTTGCCTCATCACCAACGGTTTGTGGCCTTGGTGGAAAAGTAAGCGAGAATTCATTTCGGCGCCATATAGCGAGAGGTTCTGCAATATACGCTGTGTCACCGATCACATTCGCCAGCATTCCTATCCACTGGTCATGGCCGGTCCAGTGATCGCGACCCGGCAAGACCGATGTGTCGACGATGCGTGGGCGAAGGCTCGAATCGATATTATATAATATATCTACTTTGAAAATCATCGAGAATCCGACGATACAAAAGAAGCCGAAATTACTACATCGCTTGACATATCTGTCTCGTTTGAAATTCGGCAATCTCTGGCCGCTCAACTTTAAGTTACCATCGGATAGCAAGGAGGTATGCCCGACTAATACGAGGTCTTTTCCTGGATACTCTTCGATTGCACGACGAACGCGTTCGATTTTATTTGGTAACCACACGTCATCCTGGTCGCAAAAAGCGATCCAATCACCCTTGCACAGACTCGACGCTCGAAGGAAATTATCCGAGTATCCTAGATTACGTTCATTAATATTGAGGCGAACGGGGAATGGTGCCGATTCCGCAAATTTTTCGACTATATCTATGGTCGAGTCCGTAGAGCCGTCGTCGCAGACCACAAGCTCGATGGGTAGGACTGTTTGTTTGGCGAGACTGTCCAGTTGCTCGCGAATGTATCTCTGGCCGTTGTAGGTCGCCATCGCTATGGAGATTTTTGGCGACATATTCGACACCTCTATTCTTTAAAGGCCACGAGCGTCAAGAAATCCGTGCCGTCGGGAACAATCGCCTGTTTTATTTTGTTCTTCAGGAGGGTCCATTGCGTGCTCCAGGAAAGGCGCACATCCTTGTCGGCAGGCAGATTTTGCTTGATGGCTTCGCTGGCCCGGGCCATCCCGGTCAACGAATACGAAGTGGGCCTGCTCTCGATGCGTGCAAATCCAGCAGAAGAAAGCCCCCGACTCAATGACTGCCGGTTGAACATCACCAGATGTCTAGGCGGTTCGAGACCACGCCAATTTTGCCCATATCGTCGGTGACCCGAGCTATCGATATTCGGGGTTTCCACCCAGAGCCGACCGCCAGGCTTCAACAGACGATGACAGGCTTTCAATATCGCCAGAGGATCGTGAACGTGCTCGATGACGTGGCTCATGGTGATGAAGTCGAACAGCCCGTGCTCGCCATCGAACTGCTCGATGCCGCCTAGGATCGCGTTGTAGCCTTGTCGTCGACAATTGGAGACCGCTTTTGGGTCGGGATCGACGCCGATGGCGTTCCAACCACATGACCGAGCGGTGCGGAGGAACGACCCATTGCCACAGCCAACGTCCAACACCGCGCCGCCATCGGCAGGAAGGCGCGGCAAATGCCGATATTCTTGATCGATCCGCGCTCTGTGAGGCGCTGAACACCAGAGCACGGCTATGCCGAGCAACGACGCCGGCGATTCGCGGGTCGCGTAGCGCCAATTGGTGTAGCCGTTGACAAGCCGCCTGCGCAGCTTCCGCACAGGAACGAGTTCGGCGTAGTCTGGCTTCGACACGCTGGCGGGCTGGTGCGTGTGATACGTCTCATAGGCCAGATGAATAGAGGCGGGCGAAGGGCGCGGATCCAAATAGGCCGAACCACATCCCAGGCAACGCCAGGACGTCCATGAGCCCGGCGCGCAAAAAAAGACATTGTCGATCAGTTTGTCGTAGAGAATTGTCCGTCGGGTGGTCTTACAAACCGGGCAGGCTTCGACTGTGCATAGCTCGCTCGCCGGCCACGGCGAACGCCAAATCGGCGCGCGCGTTGATGACGGGTCTTCGACAGATACGATCATGAGAGATTTCCTATCGTCGCTGCACGGACCGATGTCCCGACGCGCTTATCGATATGCGCCGGCCTCTGCACATTCTAAAAAAAAATTGATTTGGTCGCTCAACAGCTCCGGCATCGCTTTTTCGAGTCGCGCCTCGTCCCAATCCCACCATTTCAGCGCCAACAGTCTCCCAATCGTTTCCGCATCGAAACGGAGCCTCACCACTCTTGCCGGATTGCCGGCGACGATGGCGTAGGGCGGCACATCGCGCGTTACGACCGAGCGAGCGCCCACCACCGCGCCGTCGCCTATCCTCACGCCCGAAAAAATGAGCGCCTCGGTTCCGATCCATACGTCGTTGCCGATCAGCACATCACCCTTCGTCTTGGGATGTCCGATGCGGCGATGAGCCGATTTCCAAAGGATATTGAATGGAAAAGTTGTGACCCAATCGGGACGATGTTCGCCTCCCAGGAAAATCTTTACGCCACCGCCGATAGATGTGTAGGCGCCGATTTTGAGCGTAGCGCCTTCCCCCCACGAGAGGACGGCGAGATCGCCGTAGGTTCCGCGGCCAAACTGATATTGTGGGTAGAGCTCAGCCAATGTGAGGCTTCGTTGGGAGGACAAAAAGCGCTTCCGGATGGCGCCTAGCAATCGTCGAGGATCACGCGCGCTCATCTAAACGCCTCCCGCAACTCGAAGGAGATATTCCTGTAGAGGCGAATGATCGATGCGCGAATATCGGCGGGTGCGCGCCACCACGACCAGTTCATGATAGCCACTGACAGAATGACGCTCGCGGACCACCAGATTTCACTGCCGACCGTCGTCCCCAACGCCAGGCAGACAGCGAGAAGGAGAAACAGGGCGGAGTCCCGAACGAGGCCAATCCCGTCTCGCAGGATTCCCGCTGACCATAGGAGCATAATACAGCCCGAGAGATTGCGGAGACCGAAGGCGACAGCGGCCCCGGGAACGGCCCAAAGACATAGGCCCGCGTAAAGCGCGATCAAATAGGGGATCAATTGGACGAGGTGAAATTTCGCCCCGACGTCGGGACGCCCGCGCGCCTGCAATAGCGCGTTGGGCACGAGAGCGAGCCCGTTGATCCAATAGCTCAACAAGAGGATCTGGGCGGTGACGTTGGCCTTGACGGCGAAATCCGGGCCGATCCACAGGACAAAAAACGGCTCCACCACCAACAAGGCGATCAGCATGACCGGCGTCATGACCGCACTCAACGAGCGGAGGGCGCGTATCGCCAACTCCCGGCTCTCCCGCTCCCCGGCGACGGCAAGACGTGGAAAAAGCGCCGATGTCACGGCCGCCGGTAAGACGGATGAACGTTCGGCCAAAGTGAACGGCACCGTATAATAGGTGACCGCCTTCGCTCCGAGCGTCGCGCCGATGACGAAGCGGTCCAGAACGACCATCAACGGGCCGACCACCGACGACACCGTCACCCAGCCGCCGAACTGTAACAGGCTCGTCGCCTGATCGCGGCAAAAGGACGGCGCATGATCTCGAAACACATGGACTTTGCAGCGCCAGAACACGACCAAAAACGATGCGGCCCGCGTGAGAATGACGGAAGGCAAAAGCCAAGCCAGGTCTGGACCATGCACATAGGTGATGAAAAGCGGAACAATCTGGAGGGAGATCGAACCGGAGACAGAGATGAGGTTCAGCTCCAAGAATTTTGCGGATCCTTGAAGCGCGCCGACCAGAACTCCAGACAGCGTCATAAGCGGCACGGCCAGCATCAGCCAAGGAAGAGCCGACGCTAATTCCGATCGGAGCTCCGCGCTCATATCGATGACATGTCCGAAAAACAAGCTCGACAGCGGCCAAATCAGCAATCCGCCGAAGGCGCCGACCGCGCCGTTCACCACGAGCGCGGTCCAGAAAGTCGCAGCAATCCGCGCTGGCGACGAACCGCCGAGGGCGGCGATGCGCTGCGCTGTCGCGCTGCCGAGCCCTAAGTCGAACAGGCCAAAATAGCCCAAAAAGGCCCAGACGACCGCCAGAACGCCGTATCGGGCGTCTCCGACCAAACGAATATAGACCGGAATCGTCAGAAGTGCGACTCCCATCGGGAGCATCGCTCCCAGCAAGTTGTAGGTCGTATGATTGCGAATGCTCACAGATCGACATGCCTTCGATCGAACGGTTACGAAATTTTGCGCTGCGTTCAGCAGATTTAATTTATTGGTGTTTTGAACGGGTTGCCGAACTGTTGGAGGTAGATCTCGCCGATCAACCTCGACCCGACATCATTCAGATGGCCGCTGTCCCTGTAGAGAGGAACGCCTTTCAGTTCACTGAAACAGAACGACGCATCGCACATGACGAGGGCCGGATCGATCACGCGCAACGACGGATATTTCTCGATCAACATACTCAAATAGTTATTCCAATCGGAAAATGAAGCTATATATTCCGATTTGTCCATAGTGCAGGTTTTTGTCAAATTAAATCGTTGGTTATTTAACGTACAATTATAAATTGTCCGCGCATAGGTCGGATTGCCTTTGAAAACCACCGGCGCCGCGCCCACCGCGATTATCTCCTGTATCGCCTTTTCGAACCGAGACACGAAAACCGGCCTTCCACGCAATTGGGGCGATTCGTCGATATGATACTCATCATTATTGATTCCCGCGGCGAACGCCCCAGCAAGCACGATGAACTTATATCTGCCCGCACCGATAATTGTTTTGAGCGCCCTGTTTCTTTTATAAAAATTATAATGTTCTATATTATGTCCATCTTGTGTATAAAATCGGCGCACTTCCGGCAAATACATTGTCTGGCTTTGTGTAATGTCATAGCCTCGCAAATCGGCGTCTTTCGCCAGAATATCGAGCATTCCTGTGAAATGATTTGCGTGTGAATCACCGATCAATAGAATGTCAACACCATTATGCTTCACTCCGAGAATGCACTTGTCGGGAGGGAGAGGATTCTCCACATTTCCCTCATTGCAACGCCCCCGTTTCTTGTTCGAGTACGAGAGAACCGCCGCGCTCCTGACAGTCAGACTAGCGTCGAATCGTCCTGGCCAGCCATCGCATACGTCGGCAAGGACAGAGAGCGCCAAGAGAGCCGCAACAGGAAGCGCAAAGCCGACGCTCGCAACTTTGATCGCAGGATAGCTTAGAGCCTTTTTCGACGGCGACTCGACGAACCAATATGTCAAAGAAGACAGCAACAGAGTGACGCCGACGATGAAGGTGGCGACATAAATGTCGATTTCGACTTCATAAATCTTGAAGAAAGCTATCAATGGCCAGTGCCACAGATATGCGGAGTACGAAATGCGACCCATAAAATTCAACGGGCCACTCGCAAGGAAATTACCGACCCTATTTTGGCGTCCCGCGAACGCAATCAACAAACCGCTTCCAAGGCAAGGCGCGAGCGCGTTCAGTCCGGGGAAGAAAGCTTCCTTGGTATAAGTAACAGCGGAAAAGCCGATCAACACCAGTCCGAACAGGGCCAGCCAGTTTGCCTCCCGAGAGCTTGAATGATTTGGAATACCGGCGAGAAATGCGCCGAACAAGAACTCGAAAGCGCGCGTCGGCATAAGATAATATGCAGCCGCGCGATAATTTTCGACACCCCACTCCGATATCCATAGTCCGAGCAGAGCAGCAATCAAAGCGATGATCCAGACGCGCCTCGGCCGCACGATTTTACGGATGAGCAGCAACCCAACTGGCCACAGGACGTAGAATTGTTCTTCAACAGCCAGAGACCAGAGATGAAGCAGCGGAACGTGCTCACCCTGCACGCCGAAATATCCGCCGACATCGCGCCACATGAAAACATTTGCCGACAAAAGCGTTGAAAAAATCACGCTTTTAGAAAACTCGACTAACTCTGCCGGCAGCATGATCCAAAAGGACGTCAATGTGGTAATTCCTATGACCAGGAACAACGCAGGCGCCAGCCGAATAATTCTTCTCTTATAAAAGCCGGCAATAGAAAAACGGCGCTCGTCGAGCTCAATAGAAATAATGCTGGTTATCAAATAGCCGGATATGACGAAAAAAACATCGACCCCGATATATCCGCCAGAGACCACCGCAAATTCGAGATGGTGGAGGATGACGAGTGACACAGCCACGGCGCGAAGGCCATCGATCTCGGGACGATAATTCAGCCGGCGGACTTTCGCCTCGGCGTTATTCCGGCGCGCCCGCGTGTCCGCCGCCGTATCAAAAATGTCCTTTTCCGCGTACATGTCCTGGATCCGCGTCGTTGTTTCTACAGACGAACGTCGGCGTGTTCGGGGCTTAGAATATATTTCAAGTCATAGAGCACATGCTCGTCCTTGCCGAGCGCATGGATCCTGTCCGCTCCCATCGCGCGGAACTCGTCATGAGCCACAGCAACGACGATCGCATCATAGCTGCCAGGTCGCGGCTCGGCGATCGGCGTGAGGCCATATTCATGTTCAGCCTCTTTCACGCTGACCCAAGGATCATAGACATCGGCGATGACGTTATATTCGGCGAGTTCGCGCAGAATATCGACAACGCGCGTGTTACGCAGATCCGGGCAATTTTCCTTGAACGTCAGCCCCATCACTAGCACCCGCGCACCCTCGACATGGATCCTTCGCTTCATCAAGGCCTTGACGAGTTGCGACACCACATAGACGCCCATCCCGTCATTGAGACGCCGACCGGCGAGAATGATTTGCGGGTGATAACCGATCGCCTCGGCCTTATGGGTCAGATAATAGGGATCGACCCCGATGCAATGTCCGCCGACGAGGCCTGGTCGGAACGGCAAGAAGTTCCACTTCGTGCCCGCCGCCTGCAACACCGCCTCGGTCTCGATACCCATCTTGTTGAAGATGATCGCCAACTCATTGATGAGCGCGATATTGAGATCGCGCTGCGTGTTCTCGATGACCTTAGCGGCTTCCGCCACGCGGATGCTCGGCGCCTTATGAGTGCCGGCGACAATGATCTGCTTGTAGAGTTGGTCGACCAACTCGGCGACCTCCGGCGTGGAGCCGGCTGTTACCTTCTTGATCGTCGAGACGCGATGCAGCTTGTCACCTGGATTGATGCGCTCTGGACTGTAGCCAGCGTAAAAATCGATGTTGAACCTAAGACCGGACACCGCTTCCAGCACCGGCACGCAGTCTTCTTCCGTGGCCCCCGGATACACCGTGGATTCATAGATGACGATATCGCCCCTCTCGAGCACCTTGCCAATGGTTCCCGACGCCTTGATCAGGGGCGAAAGGTCAGGCTGTTTGTGCTCGTCGATCGGCGTCGGCACGGTCACAATGTAGACGTTGCATGCAGAAATGTCGGCCACATTGGTGGTGTAACGTAGTCCGATCGCGTCTCGCAGTTCTTCGTCGTCGACTTCGAACGTAGAATCGTGGCCGGCCTCGAGCGCGGCGATGCGTGTCGCATTTATATCGAAGCCTATGACCTTTCCTCGCTTGCCGAATTCGACGGCGAGCGGCAAGCCAACGTAGCCGAGGCCTATGATGGCGAGGCTAACGTCCGAAAGACTCTTGATGATGCTCATAGGAAGTCTCAATTCTACAAAATTGCTGAATGGAGTCGAATGATCGAGCCGAGCGTCTATCGCTTTCGAACGTCGCCGCTTCATCGACAGGTTTGAAAACGCCACTTCCAAAGCAACCACTGAATTCGACAGACAACGCCCAACCGTCGAACGGTCGCCTGTGTCTTAGAGTCTGTCCGTGAACTTCGTGCTTGACTACAATGTCTTCTGAGCATTAGGCGGATGGAGGCGAGGTGGAGAAACGCCGACGCCTTACGATTGAGCCTTTTTGAAGTCGTCGGCCAACCTTCCGCAGCGACCGAGCCATGAAAAGCTTCGTTCGGCGGCCCAGCGGCGGGCTGAACCTCAAGGCCTTTGCGGCGCCGGTTGCTGAGGTGGGGTCAATCCGGGGATCCGCCATGCAAATGTGAATCCTGCAGAATGTCGATTCGACGCGTTTGCGACGCAATCGTCGAATCTCCACTCCGCGTCTGCCTGTGGATCAATTCCAAATTTCGAAAAAGCGCCGTCCCATTAGCAATCTGCTCAGGCGCGGATTTCGCCTTGAGCACAAGTCGCAGCACCGGAAAGTCGCAGCCCTCGGCCGGCATCTCGAAATCGACCGATAGCTCCCGCCAGGGAGTCGAGCCGCGCAGGGGCTCCGTCTCGGCGAGAATGCGCTCGTGGCCTTGCATGCAAGATATCCGCCAAACCACGCCCTGCATCGCGCGCAAGCTATCCGCCATCGCCTCCATCTTAAGCATATAGCGACCGGGCGACAAAGATACGAATTGATGCACGGAAAGCCGTGGAACGCGCTCGCCGACGAACTGGACGCGAATGGCACGGCCACTTTCCGATTTCGAGTTCCCGATAAATCCGACGCTGCCTCTCGGCGCCGAGATGACGTTCCACTCAAAAGGAATATTGGATGGATCTTCAGTGAAGCCGCCGTCGAAGAGAAGTCTCGCCTTTGGCCTTTTCGCCTCCGGGAGAAATTGTATCCAAGCGAGATACGCTTCTATGGTTCGATCCTGCCTCATCATCAATTGGAGAATTGGTTCAAGATCGAGCGCGCGAAGAGCGTTCTGCTTTCTGGTGAGCTCGGAAAGCAATCGTAGCCCGGAATCTGCGTCCTGATACGCGGCCAGTTTCTGGAAAACCCATGGGCGCCAAGAAGGCCCCGTGGCGAGAACTTCGCTCAACGCGGAATAGCCCCTCGTGTCGATCGCCGCGCTCACGAGGAACTCTCCTACCAGATAAGGCATATTGCCGCCGTGACGCATCATCCCGTCGGCCGTCGCAATTGCGCCGCGGTAGTCGGATTGGCTTATTTGAAATTCCATCAATCGCGTTTGCGAGATGATCTCTCTCAAGGACCGACCTGCGGCGAGACGAAGGAGAGCGGCAGCTCGAGCGCGGTCCCCCGAGCGCGCGGCTATGTCCGAAAGCAAAACAAGCGCTCTTTGTTGCAAAGGATTGGAAATCAAGCTGCGCTGCGCGAACATTCTCGCAAGCGCGAGATCTTTCTCGAAGAAGCTCGCGTCCGGATGATCGAGCGCATAATGAGTGGCCACGGGTGACAAATGGCGCGCCATGGCCGTCCACGCGTAAACACCCTCCAGATCATTTCGCACATCGACGGCGGCGACGATCGCCGTCGCCCTGGCGTAGTAGGTCTTGCTGACCTGCAAATCGATCCATCTCGCCATCGAGCCCAGGTCACCTATGATCGGCCGCGCGGCCCTCTCCATCAAGAGCGTCGCCGGGCCCATCAAATCCTGCTCGGCCTGATCTGCGTTCAGTACCAATTCGCCACGCTTCAGAGGCCGAAATAGAATGCTCTGTGTCCGTCGTTCATGCGCCGCCCCGGTCCCCCTTACGAAATAATCTTCGGCCAGCGACAGCAGAGCCTCGGAATCGGAGGATCTCCAAGCGAGCGCGATCTTGGCGTCGACGACTCCGGCATGATCTGCGATCGACGTCGTCAATATGAGCCACGCGATCGGGACCGCGACGAGCGCCACGCCGAAGCCGACCCCACATTCGACGATGACCGCCCATCGTCTCTGAATCAGTCGTCCGCTCATCAATTCACTGCTCGACGATTTCATTGCTGCAAACTGCCAGAGATTCTTTCGCGCACTGTTCCTGCGCCCCACGGTTCAACAGGACCGGAGTGATGCTCATGCGCCATGTCCTCATATCGAGAGCGTGAACATCGAATGCGCCGCTCTGTAATGCCGCCAGGAGAATTGCAATTCCCGTAATCGCCAGCGCAGAGGCGAGTGTCAGGCCGATCCTCACATTTCTGGCAGCCCGCGATCGTCCCTCGGATCGTGGCGGTGGCCTCGCCCGATCGGGCGGAGTGGCGATACAGGGATCGAGTTGCCACGAGCCAGCAGAAGGTCGCGTCGCGCATTTCTCCAACAAGGAGTCGAAAGTCCCGATGTCGGATGACGCAGCATCCGCCGTCACATCGCTCCAAGCCGCCAGGACTCTTGTCAAATGTGCCGATTCCCAGCCATTTCCATTGAGATCTGGATGGAGCCATTTGATTAGCCAATGCTTGTGTCGAAGCATGACCTCGTGCGTCTCCGAACCGCGCAGACCGAGGATGCGCGCCGAGGGCGCGCCCGGGAAAAGCAATGCCAGATGCAGATAATGAATCGCTGCTGCGCGAACGACATCGGGGCGTCGCCCTGTCGAATTCTCTAAAGTTCGACAGGTCTCGGGGCAGCCCGCTGCCACCTTGATCAGGTCGAGAATGTCGTCCGGCGGTGGCTGACGCCTCAATTCCCGTGCGAGCCGCGGCATTTGCGCCAGCTGCAAGGCAATCCGAATGGTATGTGCGGTCACTCAGCACTCTATGGTTGTCGCCGAAGATTGCTTCGAGCCGATCTGTGGCGATTCATCCTCTTCCGCGAAGATTCCGTAGCCGTAATCATATCCCGGGTGATAGCCGTAAGATCCGTTGTCGAATCGGAAGCGGTTAAGAATCCCGCCGAGCACATGGCCACGAGCCATGTTCAGGCGCTTGAGCGCAATTCCAATGACATCCCGACGAGTCTCTCCAGCCGATATGACGAGCACTGTCTCGCTGATCGCATTCGCGATCAGGGGAGCGTCGGCGAGGCCCAGAATGGGAGGTGCGTCGACGATAATCAGATCGAAAAATTCGCCGCCGAGCGAGAGCAGCGACGAAAATTTCGCGCCGCTGAGCAGGTCGGCGGGGTTGGGCGGCAAAGGGCCGGAGGCGATCACAAACAACGTCTCGACCTCGGTTCGCTGCACGACCTCCGAGGCTTGCATGATCCCAGAGAGATAGCTGCTCAACCCAACCGAGTTCGGCACCTCGAAATGCACATGGAGAGAGGGCTTTCGAAGATCGGCGTCAATCAGGAGCACGCGCATTCCCTGTTCCGCGCAGATTCTCGCGAGGGCGGACGAGATCGTGCTCTTGCCCTCTCCCGGCTTGGCGCTCGTAATTGCAATGCTTCTCGGCAAGCCCGTGGGGGTAGAGAACTGCAGCGCGGTCTTCAACGATCGCAGAGCTTCCGAGACATTGGATCGCAGATCTCGAAGAGCGATCTTCATGGCCGCCGCATCTTCGACTGCCGGAACCACGCCGAGCACCGGGAGCCGGAAACTGGCCTCGATGTCTCGAGGCGACTTGATCGTATTATCGAGATATTCGATGACGAAAGCGACGGCTACGCCGCATAGAAGGCCGGCGATCGCGCCGATCGCGAGATTCCGCATCGGCCGCGGGGAATAAGGCCCGCTCGGCCTATCGGCCGGATCGACGACCGAAATATTGTTCGAATCCAGCGCTCCGAGAACGCTGATTTCCTTGGTTCGCTGTAACATTTGTTCATACAGTATGCGATTGGTCGCGACCTCATGCTGGAGCATGTCATATTGGATGCTGCGGGCTTGTTCGTTCGAAAGTTCGGATTTGAGTTGCGTCAACTGCCTCTCTAGCTCGGCTTCTTGATTTTTCGAACTGAGATACTGCGTTCGAATGGAATCTTTCACGACCGTTATGATTTTCGACGCTTGACGATCAAGCTCGTCCATCTGTGTCTTGATCGCGACCATTTCAGGGTAGTCGGGTTTGAAAAGCGTGAGCTTTTGTTGGTAGTCAGCCGCCAGGCTGGCGCGCTTGTCACGATTCGCAGACATCCCTCTATTTTCCAGCACCTGCGGCAATCCGTAGACATTGTCGGTCTGCGCCATGGCCCAAAGCTGCTCGAGCTTCGTTCTCTCGATTTTGGCGCTTCCGAGGCTCGCGTTTGCAGCTACGAGGTTGACGGCCGCAAGCGTTGATTTATTGTCCGGCCCCGCGCTGATGATCTGCTCGCGGGTCCGGTAAGCAACGACCTCGGCCTCGCTTTTTTCCAGTCTCGCTTTCAATTCTCGAAGGCGCTCGTCCAAATAATTGCGCGCATAAGAGGAGGCTTCGAAGCGGCGCTCCAAATTTCGGTTGGTGAACACATCTGCGACTCCATTGACGATCAGCTGCGCTACGCCGGGGTCGACATCGGAATAGTGGATCATGACCAAACGCGATCCTCGTTTGGGTTCGATAACCAGATTACCGGTGAATTTGAGCACCGCCGCGCGTCGACGCGTCAACGCGTCGACTTCGGGTAATGCCTCTCCCGCGGAAAACATATTTCGGATGGAAGACAAGAGTCCTTGGGACTTTGAAGGGACGAAATTGGCGTCGTCGAGCAGCCCGAGTCGCACGGCGACCTGCTCGGCGAGCGAGCGACTTTGCAAGAGATCATATTGGGTCGTAAAAAACTCGGCGTCGCTTCGTCCTCCTTCTTCGGCGCTTTCAAAGCCTTGCTGTTGCGTGAAGCGTGATTCGTGTCGTTCGATCTGTATAACGGCGGTTGCGCGGTAGAGGGGAGTCGCGGTCAGCGTGACGAACACGGCGACGAGGATAAACGCCGCGGCAATGCCCGCGATCAATTTAATGTGTTTGACCAATAGGCGCTGGTAGGCCCCTAAATCGAAATCGCCGGTCGGTCCGGAACCCGTCAGATTGGCGGCAAGCAGCTGAAGTCCGTGAACGTCGCGCGTCGCGCCGCTGTCCTGGCTTACGCTCGGCAGCCCCGACTGGTCGAACCGGTTTCCATTCTCGAAAGTCATTCCAATTGCCTGCTAGACCGTTAGAGTGTCATGTGACGACCCGCCACATGGGCGGAAATTGTTCGCGAATCCGACTGCACAGAACGTCGGTCGAAAGACGAGCGCCAATGGTTGCGCGGTCCCATAGGTGATTGGGCCTGCAACACGCCGCAGAAAGGATGGCGCGCGTTCGCGCCCATGGGACGATGGAGCTCAAAGCGCTTTCAGCGCCAACGGAGTCGTTCGAGCGGCAAGAACTCGTTCCAGACGAAAACTCAGGCCAGAATCCGATCAAAAAGGATCAGAAACTGGTGTAGTCGCCTTTGTGCAGGAAAAATCGGACCTAAGGGACAAAGCGACTGGCGAGCCCCACCCCCTGTATGCCGACGCCGAATATATCTTTGAACTCTGTCCACACGGATCTGATGGCGGACTCGCCGACCACGACGAAATCTCCAGCGATGAGAGGCGGATCCTCGCGCTCACCCGAGCGAATGGCCGAAATGTCGTATGTCGTCGCGACGCGCGTATTATTCACTTCACGAAAAACAACAACATTCTGATCGGCTACTTTTGTCAGGCCTTTGGCCTGCGCAATCGCCTGCAATAGAGTCGTGCCCCCCGTCAATGAATAGATGCCAGGCCCCCCGACCTCGCCTTCGATCGTGTAGCGTTGGCTCGTGTAATCCTTCACGGAAACATGCACGTCTGGCGCGCGCAGATATCTCGATCCGAGGCGATCGGCGATCGCCACTTCGAGCTCCTTGACGCTCTTTCCCTTCACCTGCAATTCTCCGATCAATGGCATGGAGATATATCCCGTCCGGGAGACTTGCCTTGTCCCATCGAGGTCTTTGACCTGGAAGACGGTGATTTCGAGAACATCGAGCGGCTGGATTCGATAATCGGACTCCATTTGATTCGGATCCGTTGCATAGCGCAATGATGCAGACGGTCCGGTGGAGCGGTTGTCGTGAACAAATGACGCAGTCGTATCCTCGGCACGATTGACGGGCCCGGTGCAGCCGCCGAGCGGCAGTAATATGCAAGGCGCCGCCAGTATCTGTCGAAGCCTCGGTCCACTGGCCGCCATGATCGAACCTCTTCTTCATTTTTTTGGATGCAAATGCGTGTGAAATCGATTGGCGGCCGCATCGCCGCTTTCGCTCGGACGCATTCGCTCCCCGGTCGCCGGATTGCAATGCCCTCCATGCGAGGGTGAATTTTCACGCGCGGATCGAAGAACAGCGCGGCGCTCGTTTCTGAATGGCGGGCTACCCGCCGGGAGGAGACGTAATCGTGGATGAGGCGTTCTTTCCACGCTACCGCACTTCGGGTGAAACACGTCACCCGCTTCTTCGTGTTCACTTTCTACGACAGGGCGTCGCTACGCGATCGCCTTGCCGGCAGGCTTCGCTACGCTACCGCCTCGACGGCCCGCGCCTCGGATGCGAGTCGGGATTTTGAGCGAGTCTTGCGATAGGCGCTTCGTGACGCGCGGACCGGTGAGGCTGAAAAGCACGCGTCGCTCCTGGATGATCGGACGAGCGCGCGCGATCCCGGCCATTCGATTGAACAGGAAGGTGAGCATGACTGCGCCAATCACCAATGCGATTGCCGCCCAAATACGAAGGCAATCCGACATCATCGTGAGCTGCCCGATGGACCGCCACACACCGAACGCCGGCAGCGTCGCCGTCGCGGATGTGAGCGTGCAGAGAACATATGGGGCGAGATTCATTGTTCTCTCAGCGGAAATGTCGAAGTTGTCACGTTGAACGTGCGCCGATGCGGAATCCATAGGGACCAGAGGGAGGTCGACGAGGCGCAAAAGTGGTGGTCGCATCAATGCAGCCTCGGATCGTAGAAACTTCGCTGGTCACGAAAATGCGAATTGAGACACATCTGAAAGGCGCACTTGCGCCGGATTAGCTCCGGCGCCGTTGATACGATACAATTCATCGGCACGCTCGCTCGGAAAACTACCTAATGTGCGTATGTCGCGAATTGCTTCGCGCCGAATTGCTCCGAGAGCGCGGTGTCGTCGCGGCGCAGAGACCGACAAACGCGGGGAGTTCGTTCGACGTCGACGCGCGATTCCGCAAGACAGCACTGTCGCGGCGCGCAACTTCGCGTCTCGGTAGAGGGCGTCGATAATTGTGAATAGGCGTGAATAGGACGTCTCGTCGGCGCCGGGTCACGCAATGTCCACCCATGCGATGTGATCCGCCTCCGGCGCGTCCGCGCGCAAGGAGCGCCTCGACATTGCGAATGCCGGAGGCGGGGTCCCAGCCCGTGCCGGCCTTGGCCGTGAGCAGCGACAGCAGCTCGTCGCGATGCGTCAGCATATAGCCGCGAAAATCCGCCCAGCTCGACGGGCGGAAACCGTTCCGCTTCATATGCGCCAAAGTGACCGCCACGCCCTTGGGCAGCCAATGCAGCAATTTCACGATGCGCCAAAACAGTTCGCCGCCGGGCGCAAAGCCCAGCGTCTGCGCGCGCTTCGCATAGTGGCGCACGAGCGCGACGCCCAAGTCGACCGAATAGACCGGATCGACGCTCAGCCTCTTGTGATCGAGTCGCAGAGCGCGCGATTCCTCGGGATGAATCTGGAAATAGCCGCGCTCGTCGACGCGCGTCAGATCGGCGATATTGCCGCCCGACTCCACGGCGATCCAGCCGAGCAGGAATTCGAGCGGAATCTCCGGCGCGGCGCGCTTCAAGATCGGCGCAAGGCGCTGGACCCATGTGGCGACCGGCGCAGCCGCCACGCCGGCGCCGAAATGGACTCTGCGCCGCGGCCGCAGCAGGGGCCGCGCGGCGCGATGGCCGCGCCCTCGGCGACGAACCTCGCTTTCGAGCTCTGTTTCGAAGCCTTCGGCCTGCTCGAGAAATTCCGTGTCGAATGGTTCCGGATCGAAGCTCAACAGACTGCTCATGACTCGGCTCCTATAATGTGGGGAAGGCCGGCGTCCGACGCCGAGACCTGCGCGATCGCCTCGACGCAGGCGAAAATGTCATCGATCGTATGGCGAGCGGTGATCAGAAAGCTCAGAGCCGCGCCGGCGCCGCGACCCGCCCGATGCTGCACGCAGGCGACTCCGCGCTGCGCCAGCCGCTCGTGAAGACGCAGCGGATCGCGAAGGCCGAGCAGCGTCTGGACGGGAAGCAGACCGCCCGCGACGGCGACGCCGATGCGACGCAAGGAGGCGCGGAACAGGCCGAGACGTCGACGCAGCGCATCGCCGCGTCGGCGATTGAGATCGAGAGCATGGGCCGCCGCGGCGACAGCGGCGAGCGACGGCGGGCTGCAATGAACCCGCGTCATGCCCTCCCGCTCGAAGAGGCCGATGGTCTCCGCGGCGCCGGCCAGAGCCGCCAGAGGCGCGCCGAAACCTGTGGCGAGCGAGGCGCCGATGATCAATTCCGGCGCATCGAGCCCGAAGCGGGCGCCGATTCCGTCGCCGCCGCGCCCATAGGGATGCGCGGCGGTGGGGCGGCGTCCGATGACGCCCAATCCCTGCGTGTCGTCGACGACGACCAAGCCCCTGCCCGCTCGCGCCAGATCGACGTAATCGCCGAGTGGCGGCGTCGCGCCGCGCGCCGGGCGCAGCCCGTCGGCGACCACGATGAGGCGACCGCGAGAGGCGCTCCGCATCGACCGCGCCAGCGCGGCTGCGCCTCCGGCCGGAAAGCCGACGACCCGCGCGCCTTTCGCCGCCGCGCGTTCGACGCCCCAGCGCATCACTGGATAGAGTCCGCGTTCGGCGAAGATCGCGATCGGCTCCCTGGCCAGAACATCGAAGACGTCGAAGAACAGATGCAGCGTCGAGGGCGCGAGAAGCCCGCAGGCGCGGCCCATGAGCTTCGCGAGCTCCGCGGCCGTCTCGGCCGCGTGTCGCGGGACGCCCGCGGCGGCGGGGCGTCCCGTGGTCAGCGCCGGCCATGGCTCGAGCTCGCCATGGGCGTGGCACAGCCCGAGATAGAGCGCCGAAGTGAAGTCCAGCATCATTCCGAGCCGCGGACGCCGATCAGACGCGTTTACTGCGGAGCCGGGATCATGGTGAGCCGCGCCCCCCCGGCCGACCAAGCGCGCCGGCGGGTTCTGCGCCGCCCGCTGTTGCGTCAGCCGGTTCTTCAGCAGCACGGAGGGTTGCAGATAGCGCGTCGCCGCATCGCGGCTGTCGGTCACATCGGCCATGCAGCTCGGCCTCGCTGAACACTTCCGCCTCGCGAGCGAATTCCTATTCGTACTCCGCTTCATAGGCTTCGTATTCGTAATTGGACGCTTCCAGCTCCGGGGCGTATTCGAAAGCCTCTTGCTCGAGATGCGACATGGTTCTCTTCTCCTGCTGCCGAGCCGCGCCGAAAAATGCGCCGCGGCGAACAGAAGGTTTTCAACAACCGTGCCATTAGCAACTATTTGTATTCCCTAAATTTATAAGTTTTGACTCGCGAAAACATCTTCGCTCGGGAGGTCGTTTCCCCGCTTTTCACGAAAAGTTTTTCGCCACGCGGCCGACGCTGGCGGAGGCGGGATTAGAGAACGATGCGAACCATCGGGCGCGCTCAGCCGCACCGGAAGCTGCACCATTGGCCAGGGGGCGGGAGGGGGCGAGCCGAAATATCCGCGATTGAATATCTTGAGTTTTGACGCTATATAGCGTCATATATCTCGGTGACCGGCGGAGGCGGAACGATGGGTTTGGCTCGATATGCCGACGACGGGATTTTCGCCCCGCGCAAAATTGCCGACATCCTCCGCACGACGAGTGAGGAAATCGCTCGAACGGCCGGGTTGGGCAAGGACGCCGTTCAACGCGCCAGCCGGCTTCGCTCCGACAAGACGCAGCGCCGCCTGCGCGAGATGGTCGAAGTCCTCAACAAGGTCGAGCCGCGCTTCGGGTCGGCGCTTCTGGCCTATGCCTGGTATCGTTCGGAACCGCTCTCCGGCTTTTCCGGACACACCGCAATGCAGCTCGTCAAGAGCGGTCGGGCAGACGAGGTGCTCGAATACATCGACGCCGTCGACGCAGGCGTCCACGCCTGATCGCGCCCTTCTCCTATAGGGGCAAGCTCTATCGAGCGCTCAATCCGGTCTATGCGCGCGAGCCGATGTCGGGTCGCGGCGCAGCGCTCTATGGCGGCCGATTCAATCCCAAGGGCGTTCCCGCGCTCTACTGCTGCCTGTCCGTAATGACCGCCATCCGGGAAGCCAATCAGGCGGGCAATCTTCAACCCGTCACGCTCGTGTCATATGACGCTGAGGTCGAGAGAGTATTCGATGCGCGGGACGCGCGGGCTCTCGCGAGCGAAGGCATGGACGGGGCCGCGCTCGCGGCGTCGACATGGCGCGATGAAATGAGGACGAGCGGCGAAGCGCGAACGCAGAGCTTCGCCCGACGGCTGATCGCTGGCGGATATCAGGGCCTCTTGGTTCGGAGCTTTGCCCCTGGAACGAGCGAGGACGATCTCAATCTCGTGATCTGGCCAGGAGGAGAGGCCCCTCCATCATGCCTGACATTGATCGATGACGAGGGTCGACTGTCGAGGTGATGCGTTTTATCCCGGCGGCGGGCGTTCATATCGATCTCGCGGCCGGCCGTTGCGCGACAAACGGACATGTCTCCGGCTGGCGATCGGCGCCTCCGGGCATATGCGAAGACGAGCGTCGAATGAGCGACTGTCTCGGGCCGTTTCCGTTCGCGGCCCTTTTCGAATGTGAAACAATCGCTCGACTTCGTCTCCTCCGGGAGACAGGAGGTTCGACGATTTACGACGCCGATCGCCGATCTGGCGCCGGTCGTCGCTATTTTCGGGCCTTGCGGGCGGCATAGCGGGCGTCTCTGGCCGCCTTGCGTTCGGCCGCGGACGCCAATTCACGCTCGGCCTGTTCGGCGGCTCGTGCGTCGCGTTCCGCCTGCTCCGCCTTCAGAACCGTTTCATGCGCGGCTCGGTCTTCCGCCGCACGGGCTTCGGCGGCGAGCCGGACGGCTTCGCGCTCTGCGGCTCGCACGTCGCGCGCGGCGATAATCGCCTGCCGGGCCGCCAGCCGCTCGGCCGCGCCCTCGTTGATCTGGGCCGTCAAGGCGCGGAATTTTTCCAGCTTTGATTTTTTCGCCGCTTCGGCGGCGCTTCGGCGCTCGTCAAAATCGGCGTTCTTAAAAATAGCCATTCCGTCACGTCCTCGCTGACTTGGTTTGTTGCATTGCGTCGCAGACCCTTAAGGCATCGAGCGCCCAGAACAAAATATGGCTGAACGGACGCAGCTCGGACGCGGGAGCAGGCCTGCGCCGTGGCGACCCCGACGCTCTATTTTGCCGGTTCGCGGCCGGCGCCCTCCCAATCGTCGTCCCCCGATTCGTCCGGGAACTCCGGGTCTTCTTCTCCCACCGCCAAAACGCTGTCGAGATCAGCGACCGATTTGGGCGGCTGCAACAATCCCTCGTCCTCCAGCCGCTCGAGATCGGGCAGATCGCGCAGGCTGGCGAGACCGAACGCCTGTAGGAAGGTCCGCGTCGTCACATAGGCGAAGGGCGCGCCGGGCTCGGGCGCGCGCAGGGCTCCGTCGATGAGATCGAGACGCTTCAGCCGGCCGATCACGTCGCGGCTGATCTCCTTGCCGGCGAGGCGCGAAAGCTCCGCCCGCGTCGCCGGCTGCAGATAGGCGATGGCGGTCAGCGCCAGCAATTCGGTCGGCGTCAGCTCGGGCGCGCCGGCGTCGCGCAACGCGGCCACGCGCGCCGCGCGGATCGCGCCGGCGAAATGCGGGCGCGTGCGAAATTGCCAGCCGCCGGCGACGAAGACGAGGTCGTAGGGGCGCCCGCGCAGCTCGTCGACAATGTCGTCGATGAGATCGTCGAGATTGCATTGCGGTCCGACCAGTCGCGCCAGCGTCTCGCGCGGCACCGGATCGCGCGCGGAAAAAATCACCGCCTCGACACGGCCCATCCACTCGCGCCAGCGCATGGGCGCGGGCAAATCGGCGAGCTTCGCGTCGAAGGAGGCCTCTGGATCGGCTTTCCGGGGTCGACTCATCGGCGCTTCCTGGCGTTTCCAGCCGAAGTGGACCCGGTTCGGCGTTGGCAATGTGTCAAAACAAAAGCCTCTAGAGGCCGTAGAGACGAAAATTCGGGCGGCCCGACAATTCGCGCACGGCGCCGAGCGCGACCAGCCGATCGAACAGCCGGCGCGCGGCGCGATCGGAGAGTCCCGCCATCCGCGCCGCGCGCGCCGGCGACACCGCATCGTCGGCGAGCAGCATCTCGACGACGCGGCCCGCGCCCTTGGCGCGCAGCTTCGGCGCGACCGCGAGCAGCCGGTCCGCGCGCCGCGCCAGCTCGCCGGCGAGCGCCAGCGCCTCGCTCGTCGCCAGCGCGACGGCGAGGGCGACGGCGTCCGGCCACTGCGGATCGCTCGGCCGCAGCCGCCGGCCGTTGGGCGCGGCGCGCAGCGCCGGGCGCAGCATCGTCGTGGCGACGAGCGCGACCGGCCGCTCCCACGCCAAACGTTCGGCGAGCGCGACATCGGCCGCCCACCAGGCCAGCAGCTCCGCCTCGGCGCCCGCGGCCGCGGGCAGCGCCCGCGTCAGGACTGCGCCGGCCGCCGCCGCCGCGGCGAGCGGCTGATCGCATCCGGCCGCCGCGGCGCTCACCTTCGCGGCCAGCGTCGCCCAATCCAGATCGCGCGGCAGCTCGATGCATTCGGCGGCCGCGCAAAGGGCGGCGGCGTCCAGCTTCGCCGGGCGATCGGCAAAGGCGCGCCACAGCCGGTGAAGGCGGCCGGCGGGGCTCGTCTGCCCGCCGCCAGAGGCCAGATGCTCCGCGTCGCGCAAAGCGGCTTCGTCCTCGCGCAAGCGCAGCGCCATTGCCGCGGCCGCGGCAGCGCGCAACGCCAGGCGCTGGCCCAACGCGCCGGCGAAAGGAGGCTCGGCGCGGACGATCTGGTCGAATAGCGCCAGCCCAGCGCCGGCGGAGAAAGCCGCGTCAGCCAGCGTCGGCAGTCGCGCCCATGACGGATACGCGTTGAAGATCAGCGCATTGGACGGCGGCGCGGCGTCGACGCGAGCCGCGCGTCGACGGGTGGTCGGCGGCGCGGTGGCGAGCGGGCCTTCTGGGTCGAATCGGCGCATGGCGGAATCGTAACCGATAGCGGCGGTTTGTCACCTTGTTTCGGGGGGGCATGCGCCGCGCCCGTCTGGCGCGTTCGATGTCCGATAATGTGCGCTTATCGGACATGAGTCGACGGCCCCGGTTTTCCGGGCGCGTCACTCCGATTCAATGAGCGGACAGCGTTCCCAGCTGTCGTTTTTTCGTCCGGCCCTCCGGCTCGATCGGCAGACTTCCCGGCAACCGGCCAGGCCACGCGCCGCTGGCGCGTCGAAGCTTTTCGGGGACATTCGTGAAATTGGCCGCCCGGCTCGGATTACGCGCCCTGCTCGGACCTATTCGAGCGCTTTCCCCATCATCGGCCCGATGAGCCGGTCGCGGTCGGCGCCAGCCGCAGCGCATTCCCGATAGTCTCGGCCATCGACCGAGACGCCGCCGGCGGGCGTCCGCCGCTCGATTCTCGCCGTCACCCCGATCAGGCGTCGCTCCGCCGACTTTGCTCGCCCCGGGATATAGGGCGAAGCAGAAATCGGCGTCCGTCGGCTTTGCGCGCCGACGAACGCCTCGCGGCTCTCATTGCATTTCCCGCGCGCAAACCGCATCGATGATGGATACCGCCGCGTCGATTTCGCTTTCCTCGACCGTGAGCCGCGGAAATAGGCCGAGGAACGATCCCATGGCGCGGGTGAGGAGCCCGCGTTCGGCCAGCATGGCGCGCATCGGCTCCGCCTCGCCGGAGCATTGCAGGCCCTGTATCAGGCCAATGCCGCCCAGCGCCGTGAACGCTCCACGGCGCTTATAGAACAACTCTACGAGCCGGTCTTCGAGACGCCAGCCTCGATTCTGCACGCGCTCCAGAAAGCCGGGAGCCGTCAGCGCATCCACGAGGGCGTGCCCAGTCAGAAGCGCCGCCCGATCGACGAGGCGCGGGCGGCCCGGCGCCCCACGCGCCAACCTTTGCATGACGACCAGCGCGGCCAGCGGCGGGGCGTTTCCATGCCGGTGAAGGACGACCATCACATCCGGGGTCACGCCCGTCCATTCATGCGCCCACAGCATACCCGAGCGACCGAGGCCACAAGAGCTTTCGTCGTAAGCGAGGACGAGTCCATATTCGTCCGCGGTCTCGCGCAGTCGAGCGAGCAACCCTCCCGGGACAATTTCGAAACCGGTTTTCGTCCTTACCGGAGCGATCAGAATTCCAGCGGTCCGATTGTCGATTTCCGTGGCCAATGCGCCCGGATCGTCGGTTTGGAGCAGCATGACGTCGCCATCGCCTTCCAAGCCAGGCGGCAAGCCTCCCGCTCCATCCGAAGCTCCGGCGCAGACGATGAGCCGGCGCCGCTTTGGGCGGCCGACGATCCGATGGTGACGCCGGATCGTCTCGACTGCATAGCGCCAAGCCTCGGCCTCTGACTGAAACAAGAAGACGCGATCGCCAAAAGAAACGGGCGCGATTTTGGCGCAGAGCGCGTCGGAGAGGTCGGCGACCTCCAGCGCCGATTCCCGCGTGCGAAATGGCGCATCGAGCGGCTCCGCCGATCCCGCGGAATTCTCCGGAAAGCCGAGCGACGAACCTGAAAAATCGAGCGCACTCGTGACCGCAGACCCGTCGCTGGCGATGACGGGCTCGATCTGGTCATTGGGCTCCTTGGCCGAATCTGACGATGCGCCTGACATGTTCCGCTGTTCGACGGCGAGGCTACGCGTTTTTGAAGCGTCGAGCGCGACGCCCGGCTCCTATTGTGAATTAACAGGCAAGAATTGAGCCATTTGGGCGCGGGGCGGCCGCAATTCGACATCAGGCGATCCCGCTGGTCGCTCTTCCGTCAAAAGCCTGCTCGACCGCGCGGAAAAGCTCCCGGTTGATCGACGCCGAAACATCGTGATCGAGCGCATTGCGGAGGCTCGTCCGAAAACTCGTCCCGCGTCACCCCGTCCTCTTGCGTTCTCGTGACGCCTTTGCGGCCTTGCCGCGCAACAGCGCCATCAGCACCGGCCCCAGCGAGAACTCCCCTGCCCTGGCCTTTTCGGTCAAGACGCGGAGATAGCCCCCGGCGCTCTTGATTACCTCGCCGCGTTGCAGGATCGCCGCGATGACGATCGCGGCGTCATGCTCGCCCAAAACGTCCAGGGCCTGCGTCCAGGCGTCCGGAGACACGCCCAGCGCCGAGCGCACCGTCGCCGCGGCGCCCGCCAGATCACGCCAAGAGGAAATTTCGCCGCCCCTACCGTAATCGACGATGTCGGGACAGGCCTCCAGCACCATCCCCAACGGATAGGCGCGCATCAGAGGTTTGGGATCGACGCTGCGAGAATTCCGCAGCGTTGGTTCGGCGCTCCTTTCGATCGGAGCGCTCGTCGCTTCGAGATTTGGCTCGGACGGATCGGCCCTGCCTTTTCGAAGGTCAGGTTCAAGATCAGAAATATTTGTGGTTTGATTCTGTATGTGACGCTCAGCTTGAGACTCATTGCCGCTTATATTTCGAGCTTTTATGTGCGCCTCCAACAGCTTGTGAATTTCGGCCGCCAGCGCGGCCAGCTCGCCGGCCAAAGCCTCCAGATCACGGCGGGAAAGTCGGCGCGCGTAGCGGCCGGAGAGTTCCGCGTAGCGCAGGTGAAAGCTCTCCCAGTCGCCGGAAACGGCCTCTTCCACACCGGTCTCGATCATCTTGACGATGTCGCGGCGGGTGAGCGTGATCTTCTCGCGCAGCAGAGCGATCGCGCGGTTCTCGGCCCGCACCTCCTCGGCGAGATTCTCGATTTCGATGGCGCGCGCCACGAGCGGCGCGAGATCGAAGCCGAAAGCCTCCTCTATGGCTCCCCCCTGCCCTTTCCGGGCGAAGCGTTTGCCGTTCGGAGAATCGCGGCGGATGATCAAGCCAGCGTCGACGAGGCAAGCGAGATGTCGGCGCAAAGTCGCCGGCGCCATGCCATGGGCGCGGATCGATAGCTCCTTGTTCGAGGGAAACACGACGATGCCGCCGCCAGCAGAACGCGTTTCCGCCGACGTCGAATCATTCGCCGGCAAAGTGAGCGCTGTCTCCTGATGGAAGCTCAGCAGCGCGTGCAAAACGGATAGCGCGCGCTCGGTGACGCCGAGGGGCTCTTTGGCTTCGGTGAGCGCCCGAAACAATCGCCATTTATGGACGACGGTCTCGGATGCGCCCGGCTTGGCGGCGAAACTCTCGGTCGCGGTCTGGCTCGCCAGCATGGCGAGCGACAACGGCCGCCGCCCGAAGGGCGTCGTTGGACGTGTCTGCATGATCCTTTGCCTCGTTCAGGCAAAAGAAATCCGCTCACCAAAACGGCGCCGACTCTTGACAGTGATTCGCGGAAGTGAGACCTTGTGGTTGCTTAAGACACACAGGGGCTTCCGTTCGGCAACGATCGGGGGCCTCTTTCTTTTGCGACTATCTCCTCGGTGAGGTTGGTGACGCTCTCACAAAAAACGCAAGCATGGGCATAATTTCATTTCGCCGACGTCTCGGCAGAAGCCTCCTTGGCTCTTAGGAAATCCCTGTAGAGCTCGGGAAGCTGCGCGAAAAGAAAGCGCCCGAACTCCGGCGCCTCCTTTTGATCGACGATCAACGAAGCCTTCTTCCCCTTCTCGCGGAACGTCGCGATAGGTCGGCCGCCATCCATCGACCATGACTTCGACTCGTGTGTGGGCCTTTCGATTTGAGGCTGCAACGCGTTGAACAGGGTGAGAAAGCGCTCGTCGCTATCGCCGCGGCCGAACGCTTCCGTTCCGATAAACACAGCGGCGACCTCCGCTCCACGCATTTCAAGTCGATCTGCAAGCGCCACCCATCTCGGCTCGCCTGTCTTTGGAGCTGGGCCAATGGCCTGAATAATGGTGGCGGGAATTCGTCGAGCGACCGAAATAAGCGTCGACAAGTGCGATTTCGACAGGCTCAGCGCGGCCATGATCACGTCGCGTTCAAACCCACTGTCGCTGAGCCGTATCGCGAAATACGCGCGCTCAATGTAACTCAGGGCCTTTCTCGCGGAATTTTCTTGTCCTTGGGCAACCACCAACTGCGCATCCGTCAGCGTCTTCACGACTGCGCGAACCGCGCGCCCCAATGACTGACATGCCCGCACCCGACGATGGCCATACACCACTTGATATCGAGCGCTATTATCGGGGTGCGGACGCAAAAGCACGGGAACTTGCTGTCCGTGATCACGTATCGACTCCACGAGCTCGCTATGCTCGCTGTCGAAGCCGTCAATTCGATCTTTGATGAATGACGAATCGATCAAAGTCGGATCGACCTCGATCACAGGGTCGCCACTCTCGGCCCGAAGATCCGACGCAAGATGCAGAATGGGACCGGTCTTGACCCTCAAATTCGCTCCTCGCGGGCGACCAGAGTGCGCCGGCGTCGATGGAATCGAACTGTCATCAGCGACGCCCGCGTCAGGGCCTCCCGCCAGCAAGCTTTTCAACGTGTCCCGCCTGCTCATGCCTTGCGTCCCCATACAGCGAGGAGAAGCTCCTCGATTTCAGAGTTTACGGCGTTCATTGCTGCAATCGCTCGATCATATGTGCTCCGACTGAAACTCGTGCGCTCCACTTCATAGAGAGTCTGCTTCGACAAAGACGAGTCGGAGATCGCCGTTGTTTTTAGCATTGCATTCTTCAGGACATGCTCCCCGCAGAGTCGGCGCATCAGAGTGTCCATTTGCTGTTGCGGCAAATCCGTGGGCTCGAAACGCGTCACGAGAAAACGAAAGGTGTCATATTTCAAAACGAGCCCGAAATCCCGGAACACAGCCAAAAGATCCCCTGCCATCAGCAGATATTGGGAAGTCGATGAGACATCCAACATCTGCGGATGACAGGGAATGACGACGGTCGTCGCCGCACATAACGCAGAGAGCGTGAGGTAGCCGAGCTGCGGCGGGCAATCGAAGATCACAAAGTCGAAATTCTCTTCCACCCGGTCGAGCATCACTCTGAGAGCTTTGTAGAATGGCGTCTTGCCCTTGACCCCTCGATTAACCGCAGTGGCGTGTTCGAACTCCATCAAATGGATCGATGAAGGGACGAAGAACACTCCATCGAAATACGATTCGCGTATGACCTCTTCGATTTGGACGCGCTCACCATCATAACGAAGCGCCCCATATAGCGATTCATTCGGCTGCACCTCGGTTTCGGTGTGATATCCGAACATGGTGCTGAGACTGCCTTGCGGATCGAGATCGATTGCTAGAACGCGATATCCTTGAAGAGCGAGGTATTGGGCCAAATGGGCGCTATGGATGGTTTTTCCGATCCCGCCCTTAAACCCGGAGACGGCGATCACTTGCAGCTTTTCGCCGTCGCGTCGGCGTTTGACGTAGCGCCGCGCGCCACCCCCGACGTCCAGAAGCTCCCGAATTTCATTGATCTGTCGAAGCGTGTAGAGGCGGCGGCCAGTCGGAGTCGTTTCCAGCTCCGGGCCCTTACCGTCCAAAGATATTTGGCGAAGATAGGCATCGCTCACGCCGATGAGCTTTGCCGCTTCCGCGCAACTGAAGGATCGAAGCCCCTTTTGTGAATTCGGAGGGAAAAGCTTGCTCCTCAGCTCCTGGAGATTATTCGACAAAATCTCCCCGAGCTCCACCATGAGGGTGTCGCCTTCGTCAGCGAGCGTAATGTGTGGGGTGGGCAGGCTCATGCTAGCTACGATTTTTCCATGTCCATCGGATTTGATCGTAGCGAACATCCGCCGATTCGCATTAAACAGCAAGCCTGGTGCGGCGCCATTTTTCGTTAACGAATCGTTGATCGGATTCAATGTTCATCTATTACGGGCATGTCGCGGCAGGCGATCGAATCGTCGGCTGGACGATTCCAAATCGCGCCGCGTGAGGCCAAAAGTTCCGAGCTCGGAACCCTTCTCCTCGCCGCCCTGCCGTTCTGAATGACCCGGTCAGCATGTTCGCTCGCCCCGCCTTTGAAGCGCATCTGCTCCAAACAAGAGTTCCGAGCTCGGAACCACGGCAATCGACTTTGATCGACATCGCGTCGCCGCCAATGAGCTTCCACCGCGACCGAGGCGATCGTTCACGCCGCGAGGCAAGACAGCGGCGGCTTTCCGAAACGACTCCGCGACCGGAGAGCTCTTTATTGTCGCCGCGGCAGGGGGCCGGCATCTCATATCGAGGCTCTACGCGCCCTCGGCCTAAGAGCCTCGATTTGCCCCACTTCCGATTGCGGCGCGAGCATCTCCGCACATGGCGCGCTCTCACTCGAGCTTACCGAAGGCCCAGCGGGTGCGCGCGAGACGCAACGCCCAACGTGGGCAGGGGACGGTAGCCAGGGACGGCGAGTTCGTCGAGAAAATTCGAAGGCTGCAAATCCTCATGATCCACAGCGAGCGTCCGAAAAGACTGTAGGCGACTCCTAGCGGGCGGATTGCTCGCCTCCAAAGCCTCGAAGCAGCCCTACGAACTTCTCCCGACGATTCGTCATCACGCGGGGCACAGCAAGAACCACGTGCTGCCCAGGCGGGGCGAGGCAGGGCAGGGCGCTGCGGAAAGCGAGCGCCGGCTCAGCCGGGCTCAGGTAACCAGCGGCGGAAGAGCCAGGGGAAGAGGCGCAACGCCGCGCGCGATTCCGCGGCGACAGGCGCTTCCCGATGGCGGCCCGCGCGGGTGGGCCTTTGACACCTATGCGATAAATCTGCTCCTCGCCGAGATCGGCAAAAATGTTGCCGGCCGCCCATCAGGTAAAATTTACGCCGGAACCGTTCAATGCATCCTCAGAAACCAATTCGCTCCGCCGCCCGTAATAGTCGGCGGAGAGCGAGCGATAGACGTGCGGCGCGAGAGTCGGCGCGCTCGCCCAGAGCCGATCGATATCCAATCCCAGCAAAGCATCATTCACCCGAGGCGGGTCGTCCACGAGCGCGAGATCGAGAATATGACCAACGCCAAGGGCGCGTAAGCGCTCCGCGGGCGCCCCGATATCGAACACGATTGGCGGAACTCCGGCGAGCAACGCCAGCGAAAGCGTATAGCAAAATGTTTCCGGCCAGATCGAAGGGAACAACGCCAGATGTGGACCCAGCTCGATCAGCTTTTCGACCGCCGCTTCGTCGCCATTATATTCTCCGGTCTGCGTTACCCCGACGCTTTCCATCATTACCTCGACGTTCGTATAGCCGATCACCGTGAATTTGATCGGCAACCGTCGGATTTCCGCGTCTAGCGCGAGAGCATGCAGAACCCCGCTTCCTTTATGCGGGCCGAGCGCGCCAAGCACCGCGACTTGCAAGGGGCGAGACGCCTCCGGCGCGAGCGCACAGCGTTTCGGCGGGGGAAAATCATTTTCATGCGGCCGGACCAAAAATTCAACTCCCGGAATGAGCTGACTCAATCGTATGGCCGTGTCTGCGGAGGGCGTGAAAACTCGCTTCGCCCGGCCGAAGAAAGCGTGATAGGCCGCGCGCCGCGCTTGCGGAGGCGCACATTGACGGCTCTCCTGATCGAAGGTGAGGCAATCCGCGCAGACCTCGACGGCCGGCGCACCGCAATATCGGCCGTCGGAAGTGACGAGATTCGAGCGATGACAGATCGAAGAATAGTCATGCGCCATGCAATAATAGTCGTGTCCCGATCTCTCGATCACGTCCATTAGGGTCTGTTGGGATTCAGGAATTCCCATTTTTAGCTCGGCGTGATTCAAGCTTTGGATGGATCGATTCGCATTGACGGACGCCCAATGGGCGAAGATGGAGCCGCTTTGCCTCGGCAAGGCCAGCGATCCCGGCCGCAGCGGGAGGGACAACCGACTTTTTGTGGAGGCGGTGTTGTGGATCGCTCGCACAGGAAGCCCCTGGCGCGATCTGCCAGCGCTTTTCGGTAACTGGAGCACCGCATACACGCGTTTTCGTGACTGGGTGAAGGCTGATGTCTGGCAGCGAATGTTCGACGCCGTCTCCGATGAGCCCGACATGGAATACGTTATGGTCGATGCGACGATCGTGAAGGTCCACCGCCATGGCCAGGGCGCAAAAGGAGGACTTCGAGCCAGGCCATAGGCAAATCCAAAGGCGGCATGACCACGAAAATTCTGGCGCTCACCGATGCGCTCGGCAATCTCGTGCGCTTTCGTCTGATGCCGGGGCAGCGTTTCGACGCTGTCGATGTGCCGCCGTTGATCGAAGGATTGTCTTTCGCGGCGCTGATCGCCGACAAGGCCTTCGACAGCAACGCCATCATCGCCGACCTCGACGAGCGCGGCGCCAAGGTCGTGATTTCACAACACCCACGCCGCAGTCAGCCGCGCAAAATCGATCTGGAAATATATAAATGGCGGCATCTGATCGAAAATTTCTTCGGCAAGCTCAAAGAGTTCAAACGCATCGCGATGCGAGCCGACAAGACAGATCAGAGCTTCGGCGCCATGATCCATCTCGCCGCCGCCGTGATAAGCTCACGGTGAATCCCAACAGGCCCTAGAGTAGCGCCGCAAAAAGTTGGCGCGGGCTCCCTCGGAGGTGGGCCTTACGAGCTCGACGATCTCTTCGGTGATTTCCTCCTGCCGCTTTTGGCGATGCCGCGCCTCCAGCTCCTCGAGAGTCTTTCGCACATTGTTGCGGGCTTCGATCATCGCGCGCATTCGCGCTTCGTTTTCTGCGGCGAAGGACAGCACCACCGCCTCGCATAATTCGGCGAAGACATATTCTTGCGCCAGACTGTCGATGAGCGCTTCGGGCGGTAGGGTGACGAGTGGCGGGACGAGACGCGGCGCCGGTGGAAAGCGGGCGAGATCGAGAGGAATCAGCGATCGCTCGATGATTTCGACGCTGGCGGCGCTCGGCGTTCCGTGAATGAGCGTCACGCGATCCGCGCTATGTTCGCCGAGTCTCCGATACAGCGCGTCGGCGGTCCGCTCGGCGAGCGACGGCGCGTCGTCGACGCGTGAGGCCATCGGCAGCGTCCAGTCGACTCGCAAGCCTCTTTCGTGGGCGAGGGTCGCGCCACGCTCTCCGACGATGAAAACGCTCGCGCGCTCTTTGCCAGCGCCCGCGGCGAGCCGAGTCGCTGCCGTGAGAATGCGCTCGTTGAACGCGCCGACGAACCCGCGTCCCGAGCAAAAGGCCAGGATGATGTGGCCGGAAGCGGGCCGATGATTGGCCGTGTTGCGCAGATGTGGCGTTTCCGCCATCAAAGCGAGCGCTGCGCCGATCGCTTCGCCCAAGGCCGCCGCATAAGCGCGCACGCCATCGAGACGCGATTGGGCCTCGCGCGCTCGAACCGCGGCCACGCCGCGCATCGCCGTAACAACGCTTTCGAGCTGACGGGTCGCGACAATATGCGACTTTATGTCGCTCGAGCGCTCGGTCATGACGTTGGCGCTCCGATCTCTGTCGCGAGGTCTCGCACTTTCGCCGCCAGATCTGCGCGCTTCGCCGCATCGAGCGGCGCGCCATGCGCGAGCGCGGCGACGCTTTGCGCGGCGACGGAATCGAGATGCGCGGGAAGTCTCGCCGTCAGCAGTGGAATGGCCGCGACTGGCAGGGAGTCGAGAATCCCCGCGTCCAAGGCGGCGAGCAGAGCGACCTGATCGGCGAGGCGCAGAGGCGCGAAACGCGGCTGTGTCAGTAGCGCGCGAATGCGTTCGCCGCGGATCATGTCGCGCTCGATCCGCGCGTTCGACATGCCACCGAAGCGCGTGAACATTTCGAGCTCGAGAAACTGCGAGTATTGTAATCGCAACTTTCCCGAGACGTCTCGCAGCGCCTCCGGCTGTGCGCGGCCGCCGACGCGGCTGACCGAGAGACCGACGTCGACGGCCGGACGGCGACTGGCGGCGAACAAGCGGCGGTCGAGCACGATCTGGCCGTCGGTGATGGAGATGAGATTGGTCGGAATATAGGCCGAGAGATTGCCGGAATCGGTTTCGGCGATCGGGAGCGCGGTCAGTGAGCCGCCGCCGAGCTCCTTCGACAATTTGGCGGCGCGCTCCAGCAGCCGCGCATGGACATAGAAGATGTCCCCGGGATAGGCTTCCCGTCCCGGCGGCTCATGCGTCAGCAGAGCGAGCTCGCGATGGGTGACCGCGTGCTTGCTCAAATCGTCGATGACGACGAGCGCGTGACCGCCGCGATCGCGGAAGAACTCCGCCATGGTGACGCCCGCGAAAGGCGCGATCCATTGCAGGCCGGGAGGCGCGGCGGCCGAGGCGACGACGAAGATCGTGCGCTCCGGTGCGCCTCGCTTCCTCACCGCTTCGATCGCGCGCTCCACCGCCGTCATCCGTTGCCCGACGGCGACATAGACGCAGACGAGGTCCGAATGACGCTGGTTGATGATGGCGTCGATGGCGATCGATGTCTTGCCGGTGGCGCGATCGCCGATGATGAGCTCACGTTGGCCGCGCCCCAGAGCGAACATCGAGTCGACGACCAATATGCCGGTCTCGACCGGCTCGGTCACGAGATCGCGCGCGATGATGCTCGGGGCCTCGCGCTCGACCGGATGAAACGCGGCGGCGGAGATCGGCTCGCCGCCGTCGAGAGGGCGCCCCAGCGGATCGACGACGCGGCCGAGAAGCCCATCGCCGACCGGGGCGCGTGCGACCTCGCCCGTGCCGAAGACGCGCGCGCCGGCCTCGATCGATTCGCCCGAATCGAGAAGCACGACGCCGATACGGTCCGCTTCGAGTGCGAGCGCAAAGCCTAGTTGGCCGCTCTCGAAACGCAGCAATTCATTGAGCTCGACCTGCGGCAGGCCGGAGACGAAGGCGATTCCGTCGGTGAAGCTCTCGACGCGACCGACAGTCTCGACTTTCGGCCCGAGATCGATCTCGGCGATCGCCGCGCGGCCACGCTCGAGCCATTCGCTGGAGGTCGACGAGTCATCCGGCATTTTCCCGCTCCGTCAGCAAGGTTGCGGAAATGCGCTCGAGATCGGCGCGCAGGCTGTTGCGGATGCTCGTGTGATTGTTCTCCAATTCGAGGCCGGCGAGCAATGTCGGATCGACGCGAAGGGTGAATTCCAACGGGCGCTCGAGAGCGCGCTCAAATGCGCTCCGGCAGAGCGAATCCTCCTCCGCGGTCAGCGGGCGCGGCGCGGTCAGCGTCGCTTCGCCGCGCAGACGAAAATCCACGCGTTCCGGCTCCGGCAGAGCGGCGATCGCCTCGGCGAGACCCTCGACGAAGCCTGCGACGCGCGACTCCTGCGGCAGCCTGTCGAGCAGGCGCCGGGCGATGTCGACGGAAAGGAGGCTCGCGCGCTCGGCTTCGACGCGACGCTCCGATTTTTCGAGGCGCTCGATCTCGGCGCGCATGTCGGCCCGCATGCGATCGGCGTCGGCCTCGGCGGCGTCGAGCAGCTCCCGGCTCGCCGCCTTCGCCTCCTCCGTGGCGGCGCGGATCGTCCCCGCGCGCTTCGACTCGATCTCCTCGACGGCGGCCCGCGCTTTCTCTTCCAATGTTCGAGCCGAGGCTTCGGCGGCGGCTGCCGAGTCGAGGAGACGCTGCGCCTCGGCCTTGCGATCGGCGAGGATCGACGCGATCGGACGAAAGAGAAAACGGGAGAGCAGCCAGATCAGCACGAGCGCATTGACGGTCTGCAAACCGAATGTCCACCAGTCGATCTGCATGCGTGCGCGCGCCTTATTTGATGAAAGGATTGGCGAAGAGAAGCAGCAGCGCGATCACGAGACAATAGATCGCCATGGTCTCGATCATCGCGAGGCCGACGAACAATGTGCGCGACAGGACGCCGGCGGCCTCCGGTTGGCGCGCGATCGCATCCATGGCCGCGGCGACCGCCTTGCCTTCCGCGAGCGCCGGGCCGATCGCGCCGAAGGATACGGCCACGGCGGCGGCGATCACGCTGATATATTGAATATCGTCCATTTCGCGACTTCCTCCGCTATCGACCTTCGCGCGCTCGAGAGTCGCGCTCCTCGACCGCCGCGGCGATGAACACCATGGCGAGCGTCGCGAAAATGTACGCCTGGACCGCGCCGGTCAGCAAATCGAGCGCCATCAGCGGTATCGGCACGAGCAGACCGGCGAGCGAGAGGACGACGCCGATGACGAACACGCCGCTCATTATGTTCCCGAATAGGCGAACGATCAGCGAGAAGGTCCGCGTGATCTGCTCGACGAGGTTGAGCGGGATCATGACGATGCTCGGCTCGGCGAAAGTCGCGAGATAGCCGAGCGGGCCGCGCGTACGCAGGCCGTGATAGATGGTCGCGCAAAAGACGATGAGAGCGAGCGCGGCGTCCGTCTCCAGCCGCGCGGTGGGCGGCTCGACGCCGGGAATGAGCGACGACCAATTGGCGATGAGCACGAATAGGAAGATCGTTCCCAGCAGCGCGCGGTAGGGCGCCGGATCCGCGCCCAAAGTGTCCCTTATCTGCCCGTCGAGCGTCTCGACAAAGAGCTCGAGCGCGGATTGCCAGGTCCCCGGCCGCAGCGAGAGTCGCCGCGTCACGAGGACGCTCGCGAGTGTGAGCGCTGCCATCAGAAACCATGTGACGACGACGGGCTTGCTGATCGGCGCAGGTCCGAGCTGAAAGCCAGGCTCGAGCGCGAGCGGCGAGGATTTCATCAAAGGCCTCCCAATCGACGCAGAACGGCGCGCCTCGCGACGAGCAATCCCAGAGCGCCGGAGAGCAGGGCGACAGCTCCGATTTTCGCGAGCGCCGTCAACGCCAGGGCGAGGGCGCCGAAGCGCGTCATGAGCAGGAGTATGGCCTTGGGCGTCGCACCCCGCTCGAAGAGATCGACGTTCCAGCGCAAGGCGATGAAATAGGCGAAGCCCGCGGCGAGGCCCGCCCCCGCGCCGAGCGCGAGTTGGAAGACGAGAGAGGCGGCGGACGGAGCGGTCATTGGCGCGACATCCATTTCCAGGCGAGCCATAAGCCGGCGCCGGCCCCGATCATGACGAGGGGAGCCGAGAAGAACACGCCCGTGGCGTAGGTCCTGTCGAGCCAGCGGCCGAGGAACAGTCCGGCGAGCGCCGGAAGAACGATAGTCCAGCCGAGCGCGCCGATCTGCCCGAGCCGTCGTCCGAGCGAGGGCTCGGCCTGCTCGCGCAACAGCTCGCGGCGCTCGGCGGCCAGGCGCGAAGCTTCCGCCATAGGGTCGCGCTCTCGTTCGGGGCCGGGCTCGCTCATGGCGCTTCCTTTCCGTCGCCGAACAATTCCGAAACGCTCGAAGGATGCAGATAGCGGACGAGCTGACGCACGGCGCTGGCGTGCAGCCGCGTCTCCTCGACGCGAGCGCGCGCCGACGCGTCCTTCTCCGCCGCCCGCGCCGATTCGACCTCGGCTTCCAGCTTTCGCAAATCGCCGCCCAGAACGCCTTGTCGGCATGCGATCGACACGCTCTCTCCTTTTCGGACGGTCATCACGCCGCCTCGGATCGCGCAATAGCGCTCGGTCTCGTCGGAGGCTCGCCAGCGCACGACCGACGGCGGCAGCACTGTCAGAAGATCGGCGTGTCCGGGCAGGAGTCCGAATCCGCCGCTCTTGTCCTCGGCTCGAACGGAGCGCACGCCGGTCTCATCGAGGAGGACGACGTTCGGCGTCGTGATGGTGAGCCGTAATACTCTGCTCATGCCCGTCCTCCCTTCGTCTCGGCGTCCCGGAGAGCCGCGGCCTTTTCCTTCAGCTCCGCCTCTCCGAGCGCTCCGACCATATAGAAGGAGCTTTCACGCCAGTCGTCGCAGGCGCCGGAGAGAATCGCGCGGCAGCCCGCGAGCGTGTCGGCGAGCGGGACTGATCGCCCCGGCGCGCCGGTGAAGGCCTCGGTCACGGCAAAAGGTTGCGTAAGGAAGCGCTGCAGCCGGCGCGCGCGCCCGACGAGCCTGCGGTCCTCGGCCCCGAGCTCCTCGACGCCGAGCAGAGCGATCACATCCTGCAATTCGAGGTAATGCTCGATCACGCGGCGGACTTCCTCCGCGACATTGGCGTGCTCCTCGCCGACGACCAGCGGGTCGAGCAGCACGGAGGACGAGGCGATCGGATCGATCGCCGGATACATGCCCTCCGCCGCCATCTGCCGCGACAATACGATCATGCTGTCGATATGCGTCGCGATCGTCGTCACCGCCGGGTCGGTGAAATCATCCGCAGGGACATAGACCGCCTCGATCGCCGTTACTCCGACGCCGCCGACAGAGGCGATCCGCTCGTGCAGCGCCGCCACCTCGCTCGCGAGAGTCGGCTGATAGCCGACGCGCGACGGCAATCGCCCGAGCAGGCCCGAGACCTCCGCCCCGGCCTGGACGAAACGGAAGATATTATCCATCAACAACAGCACGTTCTGGCGCTTCTCATCGCGGAAATATTCCGCGATGGTCAAAGCGGTGAGCGGCACGCGCCAGCGGGCTCCGGGAGGCTCGTTCATCTGGCCGTAGACCAGCACGGTGCGGTCGAGGACGCCCGAGTGGCCCATGTCGAGCAGCAGCTCATGACCTTCGCGCGAGCGCTCGCCGACGCCGGCGAACACCGACACGCCCCGATAGCCCGAGACCATTGCGTGAATGAGCTCCATCACGAGCACGGTCTTGCCGACGCCCGCCCCACCGAACATCGCGGCCTTGCCGCCTTGCGCGATGGGGGTCAGCAGGTCGATGATCTTGATCCCCGTCGCGAAAATCTCGGCGCCTCGCGGCCGCTCGGCGAGCGGCGGCGGCGCGCGATGGATCGGCCGGCGTGGCGCGTCTGCGGGCAGGGGCGGCCCATTGTCGCCGACGCCTCCCGTTACGTCGATCAGCCGTCCGAGAGTCGCGTCGCCGACAGCGATCGCGATCGGGCCGCCGGTCGCCCTGACCCTGCGTCCACGCGACAATCCGACGGTCGATTGCAAAGCGATGGCCCGTATGCTGTTGCGGTCGAGATGCGCCTGGACCTCTACGTAGATTTCTCCGCCGCCGTTCTTCTCGACGATCAACGCTTCCTCGATCTCCGGCAACTCGCCTTCTTCGAAACGCACGTCGATCACCGCTCCCCGAACCGCGGAGACCGTTCCATGTCGCGCCGCGGTTGCGGGAGAAAAAGGCGTTTCGTGCATTCGTTTCGACTTTCAGGCCGAGCTCGAGCTCGGAGCTTTAGATCATACACGCAGACAAAGCACGCTAACGCGAAAGCGCCCATGTCACCGAGACTTTTGCCGTGAGCCGTCGCGCGCCGGGCCGCAGAGGCAGGTTGATCGCGCCGTTCGCCGACACGGTGGCCGTAGGCGGCGATTCGCGTTGGATCTCGTCGGAGGGAATCACCTTTTCGTGATCGATTTCAATGATGCGCCCGAGCTTCGCGCCCAAGGCCTCGACATAGCTTCTCGCGCGCTGTTCCGCATTTTTGAGCGCCGCGATCCGCAGTCGTTCGAGACGCGCCGTCTCGTCGCCGATGACGAATTCTACGCCCCGAACTTCATTGGAGCCGGCGTCGATGGCGCGCAGGATGAGCGCCCCGGCCTTGTCGAGCGAATTCACGAGAATGCTCAACTCGTTTCGCGCTCGGAAGCCCCTGGAGACGCGCCGTCCATGCGAGCCACGCACGGCGGAGTCGTCCGACATGATGGAGACGAGCGTCGAACCTGCGGCGCTAAAATTCTCGGTTTGTACCCCCTGGCGGACAAGATCGTCCAACAAGGCTTGCGTCTTCTGCGCGTTCTCGTTCACGGCTTCGACCGCGGTCGGCCTTTCTGTCACGACATCCAGGAAGAGGGTCGCCTTATCGGGAAGCTCATCCTCCGACGCCTCTCCTGTCACGGAAATATGCGGGAGCGTATCCTTCAAAGTTTCGGCCGAAGCGCTCGCGAGGAAGACGATGCTCGCCAGCGCTGCGAGAGATATTCGGGCCATCGACTCTCTCCGTTGAAGCGAGCGACACGGGTCGCCGGGGAAAATGCACGCCCGACGCTTCCGGCTCCCGCCGATTCGGCAAGCCGAGGCGAGGACGAGCGCGAAGCATTATCGACCAATATATGGCTCTGTTTTACTCTCGGTGTAGATCATGGTCGAATAGCTCCGCCATTCGGCTTCGCCCTCACAGATCCGGGCATGCGGCTTTGCCACGGCCCAGTTCCCCCCGGAGGGCGGCCGCGCCGTCACTTCCGCGAACCAGTCCCAGCCGATGCGACGGTTCTTCCAGCTTCGCCGTTACAGGCGCTCGAACCAGATTCGTCGAGGATGCGACCGCTTGAAACAGAGCCGAATTGAGGCAACGCGGTACAGTCTCCTCGACCATGTGGAGCCGGACGAGCGCGCACCGCTCATAGAACGGGCTCTTCTTTTTGCAACGATCGAAGAATTGTCTCTGCGAAGCTAATCAGCACGTCTGGCGGCAGGGATAGACGTAGAATCGCTGCATTCGAGCCCTGTGCCGCCGAGTCCGACGCGAGACGGACTTGAAGGACTTTCCGATGCGAGGTCGGTTCCGCAACGACCTCGAGCGCCTCTCCCTCTAAGATAGGGATGTCGATCGGCCCATTGTGAGAGCGCACGTCGCGGGCGATCTGCGACAATTGCAGGAGAAGGATAGCGAGGCGCGGCGCCTCGTCGACCGGGAGAAAGATGTTCGCGTCGGCGTCATCGGCCTTGGCGTGAAGAACAATGTCATCGCCGCCATTGGCGACAGCCCCGCTTTCGATAGACCTGAATCCTACGCTGATCGCCATATCAATCATCCTCTCGCCTCCTCGACCGCACACCCGCCCCGCCGCCGTTCTCCGGGATCGACTCGACGTTAGCGGCATCGAGCGCGGCCGCGAGTGCCGACATGAGCGTCTTCCAGGTGGGCGTCCTGGGCGCACGTTGAGCTCGGGGAGAGGGTCGCGACGCCGAGGGCGAAGGCCCCGAGCGCGACCGTCGAAGACAACTCTCGCGCTATGGCGGACTGCAAAAAATGCATTGTTGGTGCTCCGTCGCGCCCGTTGATAACCTATATATTAATAATTTCGATATGGTTACTATATTATAAGGATCGGCCTCCACAAGGGCGGCGACGCATCGATAATCGGCCCCACTCTGACCAACCCCCGGCGGGTGGAATGGGTATTCGATTTCGGCTGTGAACTGGCGCTGGGTCTCGACGCCGATTGGCGTCCAGATCCGTTGATTTCTGCGCTCGGCAGGGGTGGAAACCGGCCGCTTGTCGACAGCTGAGGCGGCTGTTGTAGGAACGCGCCGCCTATAGAGCCGTCTATTTTCGATCGGCCTCTTCCTTCATGCGTCGCCGGGCGAACAGCTCCCGCCACGGCGCAGCCGTGTGAGCGCCGACTTTGTCTCGGGCGGCGTGGTCGAGCGCGCGCAGCAGCAATTCCAGCGACGAGCGCGTGCCGGCGCGCGATTTGGGATTGCCGCCGACGCGGCCGCGCTTCTTGGCGGCGTTCAAATCGTCTTTGGTGCGCTCCTGGATCAGGGCGCGCTCCAATTCCGCCACGGCGCCGAGAAGCTGCAGCGCGAAACTTGGGCTGTTATATGAGAGAGCGTCCCGAATCCGGCCGGCTCGAAGCTTCTATATGATGATCCGCAGCCGATGCGCTCGCCCGTCCAGATCGACGCGAGCACGTCCTTCGACACAAGGCGTCGGCACGCCGTCGAGGAGCGCTCGCGAGACGCCGCGACGGCGATTCGATGCGATTTCCACGCGGATATCGTAACGGGTCGCTCCCACTTCGACAGTGGCGTCGAATCCCGGCCATGCGGTTGGCAAGCACGGGTCGACGACGAGAACGGCCCCCTCGCGGCGGATGCCCAGAATGCCTTCGACGCCGGCGCGATACATCCACGCCGCCGAGCCCGTGTACCAGCTCCAGCCCCCACGCCCGACGTGGGGCGCGACGGAGTAGACGTCTGCCGCGACGACATAGGGCTCGATCTTGTAGAGCGCGGCCTCCTCGGAAGTGCGCGCATGATTGATCGGGTTGAGCATGGCGAAGAGCTCGCTGGCTGTCTCGCCGTCGCCGATCTGCGCATAGGCCAGGATCGCCCACATGGCGGCGTGGCTGTATTGGCCGCCGTTCTCGCGCAGGCCGGGAGGGTAGCCCTTGATGTAGCCCGGATCGAGCGCGGTCTTTTCGAAGGGCGGCGAGAACAGCAGAGCCAGGCCGTCGTCTTCGCGGATCAGGCGCTCGTGCAGGGACGCCATCGCCACGGACGCGCGCGCGGGATCGGCGGCGCCCGACAAGACCGCCCAGGATTGAGCGATCGAATCAATCCGGCATTCTTCGCTCTCTTTGGAGCCGAGCCAGGTCCCATCGTCGAACGTCGCGCGGCGATACCATTCGCCATCCCACGCTTCGCGCTCGAGCGCCTCGCGCAGCTTGTCCGCATGTGCGCGCCAGCGGCGCGCGCGGTCTGAGTCGCGTTCGTCGGCCAGCGGCGAGAACAGCGCGATGGTTCGCACCAGCAGCCAGCCGAGCCACACGCTTTCGCCGGCGCCGCCTTCGCCGACCCGGTTCATGCCGTCGTTCCAATCGCCGCCGCCGATCAGCGGCAATCCATGTCCGCCGGTCAACTCCAGGCATTGGTCGAGGCCGCGGGCGCAATGCTCGAACAGTGAAGCCGATTGTTCTGCGATCTGCGCGGGGAAAAAGGCCTCATGCTCCTCGCGCCGCAAGCGCGGACCTTCGAGAAACGGCACGATCTCATTCAATATGGCGGCGTCGCCCGAGCTGGCGACATAGGTCGCGGTCGCGAAGGCGAGCCAGACGCGATCGTCCGATATTCGCGTTCGCACGCCTTGCCCAGAGTGCGGCAGCCACCAATGCTGCACGTCGCCTTCGACGAATTGTCTGGCGGCGGCGCGCAGAAGATGGCGCCGCGTTTCGTCTGGCGCGGCCAAGGTCAGCGCCATGCCGTCCTGAAGCTGATCGCGGAAGCCATAGGCGCCACTCGCCTGATAGAAGGCCGAGCGTGCAAAGATGCGGCAGGCGAGCGTCTGATACAGCAGCCAGCCGTTCAGCATGATGTCCATCGCGCGGTCCGGCGTCTTCACCCGAATCGTTCCGAGCAATGTGTCCCAATGGTCCGTCACCTCCTCGAGAACGGCGTCGAGGTCGGCTTCGCGATAGCGCGCGATGAGCTCCCGCGCCTCTTCGGGCGACCTGCATTGTCCCATCGACCAGACGACCTCGATCGTCTCGCCCACGCCGAGCTCCACGACGCGCTGCAAGGCCGCGCAGGGGTCGAGCCCCGCGCCGGTCGTTCCGCTCAAAGGGGTCGTTCCGATGAGCGCCGCAGGCGCCGCGAGATTGCCGTTGCGGCCGAGAAACTCGGTGCGGTCGGCCGTCCAGGCCGTCTGTCGGCCGCAAAGATCGGCAAAGGCGACGCGATCGGAGAAGGCGACGCTCCACGGATTGCGAGCGAGCATCGCGCCGGTGGCCTCATCGATCTCTGTCATGACGAACGGCCCCGAAGCGCCGCGAGAAACGCCGAGCGCCAATTCCGCATAGGCCGTGACCGATAGACGGCGCGGCGTCCCGGAGAGGTTCTCGATGGTCAGGCGTGAAATCTTGATCGGGTCGGCGAGCGGGACATATTGCAGCAATTCGAGCGCGACGCCGTTCGCTTGGTGTTCGAAACGGCTATAGCCGTGACCATGGCGCGCGACATATGTTCCGCCGTCGTGGATCGGTTGGGCCGTCGCGCCCCATAGATCGCCGGTCGTCTCGTCGCGAACATAGATCGCCTCGCCTGTCGGGTCGGCGACCGGATCGTTGGACCAGGGCGTGAGCTGGTTCTCGCGACTGCTGTCAGCCCAACTGTAGCCGCTGCCTTCGGCTGCCACCTGAAAGCCGAAGCCCGGATTGGCGATCACATTGATCCACGGCGCCGGCGTCGCATGGTCCGCATCGAGGATGGTCACATATTCCCGGCCATCCTTGTCGAACCCGCCGAGCCCGTTGAAGAATTCGAGGTCGCGAGACGCCGGCGATTGCCTCGGCGCGGGCGACGGAGGCTTTTGACGCCGCGTCGGCGACGTTCGATTCGGCGACCGGGGCAAACGAGCGAGCTGGTCGGCGATGAGCCCGCGGCGGGCGAGCAGAACGACACGGGCGACCGATTGCAGCAAGGCTCGACCATCGGCGCTCATCAGGTCGGCGCGAAGCGCATAGACAGCGCCTTGTCCGGCCTCGTCGCCGAGTCGCGGTCGCGATTGGCTGCTGCGCACGGCGGTCTCGATCGCGACTTGAAGGTCCTGCATGTAGGAAGACGCGTGCTCGTTGACGATGACGAGATCGACGCCGAGGCGCTTCATGCGCCAATATTCGTGAGCGCGCAGAATCTGGCGAACCTGCGCGATATCCTCTATGTCTTCGATCTGCAGAAGGACGATCGGCAGATCGCCGGAGATGGCGTAGGGCCACAGGCCCGACTGAGGGCCCGCGCCGCCGATGATCGCTGCGGACGGCGCCCTGAAGCGTCGGTCGGAATAGAGGATCGGCGCCGCGAGGCGTTGGAAATCCGCGGCCTCCTCCGTCGTCGCGTCGAGATGACGAAGCTGCACTTGGGCCTGCGTCCACGCCAGGGTCTTCGCCCGGTTGAACGCGTTGCGGTCATGATGCGTGTCGATGAGATCGAGGAGCTCGTCGCGCGATGACGCGACGACGGTCCAGAAGGCGACCCGCGCGATCTTTCCCGGCGGGATCGTCACGCGATGCCGGAGCGAGAAGATCGGGTCGAGCACGGTCCCGACCGTGTTGGAAAGCCGTCGCCCATTCTCCATGGCGAGCGCCGCGCCGACGGAGCGGCCGCGGCCGATGAAGCGCGCCCGATCCGATTCATATTGCGGATCGGCGACGATCTCGCGTTCGACGACCGCGAAATGAGCGGCCCAGACTTGCGGCTCGTCGTGCGAACGCCGACGGCGTGTCGCGACGAGCGCGCCGAATTCGCCGAGATATTCCGTTTGCACGAACATTTTGGTAAAAGCCGGATGCGCATTGTCGGCGGCTGGCGTCGTCAGCACGATCTCGGCGTAGGAGGTGAGCTCGATCTCGCGCGGACGGCGTCCGCTATTGGTCAATGATATGCGGCGAACCTCGCCGTCGTCCTCGCCGGAGACGAGAACATCCATGGTGGTGGTCAATGCGCCGTCGCGGCGGATGAATTCGGCGCGATCCTCGCCGAAGATGATTTCGTCATATTCCGCGCCGCTTCCGACAGGCTGCGCCGCGGCGGACCAGACGGCTCCGCTCTGCGTGTCGCGCAGAAACACGAAGGAGCCCCAGTCGTCGCAGGTCGCATCCTCCCGCCAGCGCGTCACGGCGATATCGCGCCAGCGGCTGTAGCCCGACCCTGATGCGGTCAACATCAAAGAATAGCGTCCGTTGGACAGCAGATGCGTCACCGGAGCGCCGGCTGCGGAGGCGGAGAGACGGCGCACTGTCGGGCCTTCGGTAATGGCCACGGGCGCCGAGGCTCTCGCCTCCTCGACCCGCGGGCGCACCACCGCGACGTCCCTCGGCGTGCGCTCCTGAAGCAGGAGCTCGCTGGCCTGTATCATCGGCTCGCGATGAAACCTTTCGCGCATCTGGCCATGATGCAGAGCGTTGGCGATGGCGACAATGGTCATGCCCTGGTGATGGGCCATGTAGCTGCGCACGATCGCCACATCCTCATCGTCCTGAAGTCGCGAGCGGGTGAAATCGAGCGCTTCGTAAAAGCCGTAGCGGCCTTTTGCGCCGATCTGGCCGAGACGCGCGTAGTTCTGCTGCGCGCCATGCGGATCCACCATCGTGGCGAGGCCGGTCGCATAAGGCGCGATCACCACATTGTCCGAGAGCCCGCGCTTCAAGCCGAGACCGGGAACGCCGAAATTGGAATATTGATAGGTGAGCTCGAGGTCGCGCGCATTATAGGCGGATTCCGAAACGCCCCATGGGACGCCGAGCGAACGTCCGTAGAATTGCTGCCGATCGACCACGAAGCCATTGGTCTGCTCGAGCAGGCTGCCGGCCGGCGCGCGCATCACCAGCGACGGCATCAGATATTCGAACATCGATCCGGACCAGGAGATCAGCGCCGATCCGCTCCCGAGGGGAACGGCCGTCCGGCCGAGACGAAACCAGTGCCGCGTCTCGACGTCGCCCTTGGCGATGGCGAACAGGCTGGCGAGCCGTGCTTCCGAGGCGAGCAGATCGTAGCAATTGGCGTCGAGGCTGTTGTCGACGAGGCTGTATCCGATCGACAGCAGCTTCCGCTCCGGATCGAGAAGAAAAGCAAAGTCCATCTCCAGAGCCATCGCCCGCGCCGTATCGGCGAGCGCCTTCAATCGGCCTTTCAGAATCAGCGGCGCATCGGCGATCTGAAGCCGGTCGCGGCCATTTTCGATCATGGCCGTCCTCAGCGCCTCGATCCAGAACGCGAGATCTGGAGAGCGATCGTCTCCGACCGGGAGCGCGAGCTCATGAGCAGCTCTGGCGGCCTTCTCGGTCAGCCGCTTCAGCGTCGCGGGCAGCGCCTCTATTCCTCGAGCGCCAGTCAATTGCGTTTCGATCTCCTCGAGGACGGAGGAGAGGTGACGTCTGCGCTCGCTGCTCGCGGCGGGAAGGGCGTCCATGGCTTCGCGGGCGAGCCGGAGATGGTCTGTCATACCGAGCTGCACGTTCGACGAAACAGCGAGGTCCATCCATTCTTCGCAAGCATTGGCGAGCGCGATCAGATGACCGGCGAGATTGCCGCTGTCGACGGATGAGACATAGGCGGGATCGAGCACGCGAAGATCCTGCGTCCCGTACCAATTGAAGAAATGTCCCTTGAACCGTTGTAGCTTCTGCATGGCGCCGAACGTGGCTTCCAATCGCTCGACGGTCTCCAGCGTTCCCGCCCAGCCGAAGTCGCGAGCCGCGGTCGCGGAGAGCAGATAGAGGCCCATATTCGTCGGCGACGTCCGATGCGCGAGCGCCGGCGTCGGAGTCTCCTGGAAATTGTCGGGCGGCAGCATATTATCGGCCGGCGTCACGAATGTCTCGAAATAGCGCCAGTTGCGACGCGCGGTGAGCCGCAAGTCGCGCGCATCCTGCTCTGAAACCGCGAGCCGCCGCGCCAGCGTCGGCGATCTGCTGACCCACAAGGCCAGCGCCGGCGCCATTCCCCAAAGCAACGCAAAAGGCAAGACCTGTCGCCAGGACGATGGCGCCCATGCGACCGCAGCGATCGTCATGACCAGCGCGAGCGCTGCGCCGCCCGCCATCGAGCGGTAGAAGCCGGCGATATCGAGCCTGGGACTTCCCTTGGATTGCGCGGCTGTCGTCCATTCGAGAAGACGCCGGCGCGTGACGAAGACGCGCGCCAGCGTTCGCGCGATGGCGTCGCCGTTTCGAAAAGCCTGATCGGGCAGGAAAGCGACCGAAAGAAAGCTCTGCATGGCCGCGAGCCGCACATCGGCGGCGAGCGCGCCGATGTGATTGCGAAAGCGCATGCCGGCGCGACGCGGCAGCACGGAAAACAGGGTTGGAAGGAACGCCGGAGTCGCGATGGCGGCAAGAACGAGCAAAATCGCGTCCGTGCTCGCAGGCGCGAGGGTCCAACACAGGCCGAAGCTCATCAAGATGAACGGCGCCAGCAGCGAGCGCCGCAGATTGTCGAGCATTTTCCAGCGGCCGACCCATGGGATGGCGCGACGCCCCATTCCGAGCGCGAGTATGAAGGGAAGAAGCTGCCAGTCGCCGCGCGTCCAGCGATGCTGGCGCTTGGCGACGACGTCGTAGCGAGACGGAAACTCCTCGACGACCTCGACATCGGAGGCGAGGCCCGCGCGTGCGAACACGCCCTCGAAGAGGTCATGGCTGAGCATGGAGTTTTCCGGGATGCGTCCGGCGAGCGCCATGCCCATGGCGTCGACGTCGTAGATGCCCTTTCCCGTGAAGGAGCCCTCGTCGAAAAGGTCCTGATAGACGTCGGAGACGGCCGCCGCATAAGGGTCCAAACCGCCGGGGCCGGAAAAAACCCTCTGATAGAGAGAGCCCTCATGGCCGACCGGCAGGGACGGCGTGACGCGCGGTTGGAGAATGGCGTAGCCGTCGACGATGCGCTGCTCGATATCGCTGAATTTCGGCCGATTGAGCGGATGCGCCATCTTGCCGATCAGCCGGAGCGCCGCATCGCGCGGCAGCTTCGTGTCGGCGTCGAGCGTGATGACGTAACGCACGTCCGCGGGCGCGGTCGGCGTGCGCCCACAGACGGGCATGAAGGTCGTGTCCGTGGCGCCGCGCAGCAGACGGTTGAGCTCATGCAGCTTGCCGCGCTTGCGCTCCCATCCCATCCATTTGTTCTCGCCGGCGTTGAAGAGGCGGCGGCGGTGCAGCAGTAGAAAGCGGTCCCCGCCGAGGCCAGGCGGATGACGGCGATTGAGCTCTTCGATCGCCGCGGCGGCCGCGCCGAGCAGACCGGCGTCGCTCTCCAGCGTCTCCTGATCCGCATCGACCCCGTCCGACAAAAGGACAAAATAAAGATCGCCTCCGGCGCCGGCGAGATGATGGATCTCGAGACGTTCGACCTGCTCCAGCAGGTCGGCTTTGCTGGTCAGCAGCGTCGGCACGGCGACGAGCGTGCGCAGCGATTGCGGAACGCCTGCCGTGAGCTCCAGTCCCGGCAGCGTCCGCGCGCCGAAGCTCGAGGTGACGGCGCGATCGACGAGCGCGATGGCGACGCCCGTCGTCGGCAGAAATCCGATGAGGGCGAATAGCGTCAGCGCGCCGGCGTCGAGCCCGAGAATCGGCAGCGCCCACAGCCCCGCGCCCAGCAGCAGCATGGCGACGAGCAGAATGGCGCCGACATAGCCGCCGATGCCGAGACGGATGTTGAAGCGGCTGAATTGCAGTTGCGGAGACGGCCTGAATGCGATCGTCCGCTCGAGCGCGCGCCGACCCTTGGCGATCAGATGGTAGCCGGGATCGCCGACGCGCGCCGCCTCCGCCGCATCATCCGTCGCCGCCGCCGCCGCGCGCGCCGCCTCCAGCGCATGATCGGCGATCTCGAGCTCCGAGGAGGACGATCCTCGCGCCAATTGCTCGATCGCGCTTCGATAGAGATTGCGCGTCGAAAAATCCATCGCGGCGAAATTGCTCATTGCGCGCAGCCGTTCGTCGACGAGGCTCACGCTCTCGAACAGCCCCACCCAGTCGATATCGGAAATCAGCCGCATGCTGGTGATGACGTTGCGCACGCTGACATTGGAGGCGCCCTGTCGCTGCTGGGCATGCTGCACGACTTCGTCGATCGAAGCGCCTTGACGCGCGAGCCGCTCCTCGAGCCAGGCGAGCGTCGGCGTCGTCTTAGGGTCCTGATCCCTCAGCCGCCGCGCGAGCTGCGCCGCGAACAGCTCAGACAAAGGCGAAGGCGAGCGCGTGGCGATATCGGTCTCGAGCGCGGATCGGGCGAATCCCGCGACGAGCAGCCGGCTCGCGAGCGCATCCGCGTCCTCGCGCGCGCGGCGTCCGGCCGTGATCTGGTCGGCGAGCCGGCGCAGATTCTCGACGAGAACGATGCGCAGCGTGATCGCGACGGCCCATAATTCGCCGATCGTGAGCGGCTGGACGCGCTGATAGGCGACGATGAATCGACGCAGAATGTCGGGATCGAAGTGACTGTCGGTGTGGGCGACGAAGGCCCAGGCGAGGCCGAATACTCTCGGATAGCCGGCGAAGGGCCCCTCGGCCAGCTTCGGCAGCTGCCGATAATAGCCGGGGGGCAAATCGTCACGAATCTCGCGGATTTGCTCTTCGACGAGATGATAGCTGTCGAGCAGCCATTCTGCGGCGGGAACCACGCCCCGACCGTTCGCCAGCTTGGCGGCGCTCGCTCGATAGGCGGCGAGCAGGACCGCGGCATTGTCGTCGAGACGTGTGTGCAGAGAGAGAACGACAGGCGGTCTCGTCGTCACCGGCTGTGCGGCGGCGAGGCTTTCGGCATGCTGCTCCAGCCGTTCGGCGCCGAACAGCTCCTCCCTCACCGGCGCCTTGTCGCTCCACAGAGACGAGGCGCCGCGGCGCCTGAAAGCAAAGCGAAGAAAAGGGTTCATGCGGCCTTTCCGGCCAATGTCGGCTCTCGAAAGGCCGCCGACGCGAGCGAAGCTGGACTCGAGGAGGTTTTGTATGAGGACGCTCTCCCGGCGCGCCTCGGAAGTCGGCGGCAGGCGACCGACTCGGGAACGCCGCCGCCAGCATGTCTACCCCATTTCTCGTGTGGGAGAGACTGACGTTACGAACGCTCATCCGTCGCTGAATGTCGGCGCGCGAGAAACGAAGGACCGAGGTTTTTCTCCTCGTCGATCGACTGCCTATAGATTCTCGCCAGTTGTGGTCCGTCGATAGAGTCCGGCTCGAATAAGCGTTCGAGCGGGACCGTCGTTTCTTCGGCGCCGACCATCATGCGCTGGCGCCTCACTTCTTCTTCGTCGGAGCTCCGATCGAAGCCGACAAGCCTTTGGTCATCAACCCGATCGGCGCCGTCGCAGGCTCCTGCTTCTTCTTCGGCTTCTTGGTTTCCCGATTGCCGCGCCTCTGTTCCTTGACCATGACGTCCTCCTGGACCGATCCGATCTGCCGTGTCGATCGATGGATGCGAGAAATAGAAGGCCCCGCCGCCCGATGGGGCGCGGGGCCGGAACGGCGCCGGGCGCCACCTCGGGCAGAACGCTCTGCCGCATCGCTCGTTTCAAGTCGCCCGCACATTCGTGGTCGACTGTGCCGATCGACATTGGCCGGCCCATGGAACCCACGGACGCCGGCGCCGCGATCAGACCAGAACCTCGAGCTTGTCGGCCGACATTTTGCCGCTCTTGCGATCAGCGACGAGCTCGAAGCCCACCTTCTGACCTTCGCGCAAATCATTGAGCCCCGCGCGTTCGACCGCGCTGATGTGGACGAAGGCGTCGCTGCCGCCATTATCCGGAGCGATGAAGCCGAAGCCCTTCTGGGCGTTGAACCATTTCACGATTCCCGTCGCCATGAGGAGAATCCTTTCGTAAGCATAGGTTTCTGCTTGCCCACCAATCCGTGAGCCGTCGAAATCGCATTTTCAGGAGAGGAGAATGTCAGCTCGGCGCGAGTATTTCTCGGCACAAGGCCAAATCATCCGGCCGTTCATCGACAGGATTAACATAGGCCGAACTTGTCAAAAACACAAGGACGCTCAATATTTTTCTTTGACATCGAGAATTTCGACGTTGCTAACATGTCGGCGGCAGCCCCGACGTTTACCCAGACCCGATGAGGGCGTAGCGGTGGCCGGGAGGGGATGGGGATCCTGCTAGCCGCAACAGCATCAGGGAACACCGTCTCATCGGAAAGACAATGTCATCAGCATCGCCGGCGGGTGCCGTGGATTATGACGCCATGCTCATCATGGCGGTGGAAACCACAAGAGCGGGGTGGTGGACGCGCATGTGCCGGGACTTGGCGCGCCGGGACCTGGATTGGCGTTGCGTAACTGCTCGATCGCGCGGGTGCGACCTTCAAACTACGTTTTCCGCAAATCGGTCCCGCGTTCGGTCGGCCGCCGCCCTGCGTATCCTCCACCACATCCGACCACCCTGTCGATCCATCAGCTCTCTAGCAATCGCAAGCCCGACCCGCGCCTGCAATTTCACCGAGCAGGTGCTGCAAGCATTGACCGCCAACCCCGAGGTTTGGAGCCAGACCGTCTTCCTCCTGACCTTCGACGAGAACGACGGCTTCTTCGACCACCTGCCGCCGTCGGCGGCGCCGTCGTATGACATCGCCGGCAACCTGATGGGCAAGGCCACGCTGCCGCTCGCCGATGAGTATTTCTCCAACACCGTCGGCAATGTCCTGAACAGCCGGCGGCTGGATCAATTCGCGGGTTTTCGACCACACGTCGGTCGGTCGATTCCTCGAGAAGCGCTTCGGCATCAAGGTGGACGCCATCAGCCCCTAGCATCGCGCCATTTCGGGCGACCTCACCACGGCCTTCGACTTCGCGAGTCCCAACGATCCCCAGTTGCCGCCTGATCCAAACAACGCCCGAAACCAACTTCATAGCCGTTCATGAAATTTGCACCATAGCCCTGGCGAGATTGAAGCCGACGGCGCAGAGGCGTCGTCGGCTGCAGTCCATATTGTGGGCTGGGCCCACGGCCGGCCTCGCTCAGTTGGCAGCCGCCTTCTTCAATCCGATCGCCGCGCGCAACTCGTCGATAGTGGCGACGCGGCCATGCAGGCCCGCGATGCGCTCGACGTCGAGTCCGAGCTTTTGAATATTGTCGTAGAGATTGACCGAGAAGGGATTCGGCGTCGCCGGCGGCGGCGCGCCGACCGCGGCCGGCGTATAGGCGTCGGCCTCGATCACGAGCTTTTCCTTCGGCAGATAGACGAGCGCGAGATCATCCGAATGGCCGCTGCCGGCGATGTGATGAATCTCGATCGCGTGAGCGTCGCCGAGCGCGTGCTTATGATCATAGGTCTCGAATTTCGCCGCCTTCTTAGAGGCTGCGAGGCGATCAGGACGCAGCGTATGCGGCGCCGCCCAGGCTTTTTCGTAATAGGCCTTGCTGATGTCCTGCGTCACAATGGTCGCGTCGGCGTCGACGAAAGTGCGCAAACCGCCCGAGTGATCGAAATGCACATGGCTGTTGACCACATATTTGATCGGCTTGCCGGGTATGATCTCGCCGACCTTCTGGATCAGAGCGATCGAACGCTCTTCGCTCAGCGGCCCCTCGATCAGCACCACATGATCCTTCTCTTCCACGGCGACGCTGTGATGCGTGCCGCCGGTGAGATAATAGACGCCGTCGGCCAGCTTCTCGGACGCGACAGTGACGACGGGCGCAGGCGCGCTCGCGACATTGGCCGGAACGGCGATATCGACCGCGCCATTGGCCTTGGCCGAGGCGACGGCGACATGCAGAATTTCATGGCCGCCTTCGCTGCGATGAATCTCTGCCGGGAAATGCAGCCCGCCGAAATCCTTATAGCCCGAGAAATGCGTCTCGATGAGAGTATCGCCCAGCACCGGCGTGTCGATCCAGGTCTTGATCTGCGCGACATGATTATCGGCGCCGATCGTTCCGACGAAGCGGCGAGCGCCGATGGCGAAGGAGACTTCGACTCCCGCGCCGACCGTCTCCGACTTGGCGTTATTGGCGAGCGCGGCTTTCAAGAAGCCCTGCGGCGTCGTCCAGATTTCGGCGACGCGCTCGTCGACGGCGGCCGGCGCCGGCGTCGCGACCGGAGCGGCGCCGGGAGCCGCGCCCTGCGGCGGAGCGACGTTCCAGGCCTTGTCGCCGGCGATGAACCATTCGAGCTTCTGCTCGGTGGGGGCCGGCCGCGGACGGCCGTCCGGCGTCTGCGAACGCGTGATCAGCACGCGCTCGGCGGCTTTGTCGAAATCGATCGCCGCGCTATAGGCGGAGACGTCGAATTTCGGCCAATCGCCGCCCGGAACGGGCGCCTGGCCGAACTGAAACCAGTGGCCGGAGCCTGCGATTTCAAGCGTCTTGACGCTGGCGGCGGAAGCGAGCGTCGCCGCCTCCTGCAGCGAGGCGGCCTGCGCCGCTCCCGCGAAGACCGAGGCCGTCAGGCCCAGGCCAGCGATCGTCTTGAAACTGCGTATCGACATGACAACCTCTCTTCCGTGGATCAAAGCAGTTATTCGACGGCGCGTGAAAGACGCGCCGATTTTCGGGAGGAAGACCGCGTCTCTCGTCCGCGGGCATAAGCGGCGTTCACACCGCCGGCGCGGCGACGAAACCGCTCTCGCCGCCGCCTTCCGCGAGGGCGCGAGCATCGGCCTCGTCGACGCGATAAGAATCGATGCGCGCCGTCGCCGGACCTTTCGCCGCCAGCGCGAGAAATTCCTCGACGATGGCGACCGGCCCGGCGACCACCGTCTCGACGGAACCGTCGCCGCGGTTGCGTACCCAGCCGGAAAGTTGCAGCCGTCCCGCCTCGCGAGCGACGAAGACCCGATAGCCGACATTCTGCACGCGGCCTTCGACGATAATGCGAGCGAAGCGAGTTGCGCTGATGAGGGGCGTCACGGGATTCTGCCAGACGATGCGGGGCGTCATTTGGAGGTCAGCCGAAAGGCCGCGCTCTCCGGCGGCGCGACCGCCGTCTCGGAGTGCGGCGTTCCCTCCGGCGCCCAGTCGTAAGGGACCAGTTCGGCTCGATAAACGCTGTAATTGATCGTCGGCCTTCCGGTCTCGGCGTCCTTGCCGCGGCGCGGATAGGGATTGAGATATTCCCAGACGATGTCGCCCTCCGGCGTGACCTGGAAGAAGCGCCCGATCTGCCCTTCGTCGATGAAAGTGTTGCCATTGGGCAGGCGGCGCGCATTGCTGATATGCGTGCTGCGGAAGGTCCAGCCGGGATTGCCCGAGCTCGCGCCGGTATATTGCCAGACGATCTCCTTCTTCACCGGATCGATCTCCAGCACGCGCGAGCCGCCCGTGTAAGTGACGGAAGCGCGCGGATAGCCGGCCTCCCCCTGATTGTCGAAGACGAGTAGATTGCCGGCGCCCGGCAGGCCCTTGGGAATGATCTGTGCGTCATGCTGGCCGGAGATCTGATCGACCGGCCGCGGAACCTTGCGCGCGGTCGTCGACCCATCCTCGGACACGGGTGGGAAATGCGGCCCGAGCGTCCAGACGATCTTGCGCGTCTTGCGGTCGATGATGGCGATGAAATTGCCGTTGCGCGAATCGAAGATCAGATTGTCGGGCGCAAATCGCTGATCGCCTTCGTCATACCAATGATTGGGGCCGACAGGCTTCAGGTCGTTGACGTGGAGATAGTCCGGATTCTTCGAGCCTTTGATGAGCCTCAATTCGTCCGCGGTGAAGCCGATCTCGTCGAGATGGTCCGAGGCCGCCCAAGTCCAGACGATCTCGCCGTCGGGATTCACTTCATAAGCGACGTCGTCCAGCACTTGCGGCGCGGCGAAGCCTGGCAGCGGGTAGGAGATATTGGCGAGCAGCAACGTATTGCCATTGGGTAGGCGCGAAATGTCGTGATGCTGGCGCGCGACGCCGCCCGGCGCGGCGGGGCCGAAGGTCCACAGGGGCTTGCCGTCCCAATCGACTTCGCCGACGATCTTGCGGACGCGCGTCTGAACGCGGCCGGGCGTCAGATCGGAGCCCTTGCCCTCGCCGCTTTCCAGCGTGACGAAAATATGTCCGCGCGCGCCGCCTGCGAGCGCCGGATCGATGAAGGAGACCGGCTGGCCCGTATATTTCCATTCACGCACGACCTTGCCGGTGAGATCGACGAGCCGCGTGACATCGTCGCCGCCGGGAAAGAGGACGAAGGAATTCTGCGCCCGCGCCGGATCATAGATCGTCGTCCCGGTCGGATAGACGCTGGGCTCGGCGACCGCGCAAATCGCCGTCGCCGAGAGCGCCGCGGCGACGAGAACACCGGACGAAACAGCCGCTCTCATATGGATTCGGAGTGGAAATCGATGCGTCGAATCTGCCATCGGACGCTCCCGTCACGCTGCGATGGCGCCATTATATTCATACTTTATCGCTATGATAAATGGCAAAAAGGTCAGATTCTGCACATAAGGACGAACTTGCCCGGTTCGACGCTGCGACAGAAGCGATCATTCTAAAATCACGAACTTTGGATGACTTTGTCCTTCGCGGCCGCCAGGCCGTGCAGGCCTCGGCGCCCGCGAGCCGCCGCCGCCCCGGCGCAATAATTCTGTTGTCGGATCGAATAAAAGAACTATATCTGTCGAGTTTGTGCTGATGAGAGCGTCGGAGGCTTTGTGACGATTTCTTCCTTGCGGCCGGGCTTTCGCGATGCGCCCGGCGCCGTCGACGTGGAGCGCGCGATCGCCGAAATCCGGAGCGGGCGGCCGATCATTCTTCGTGACGGAGCAGAGCCAATCGTCGCTCTCGCTTGCGAGGCGCTCGACGGCGATCTCGCCGCCCGCTTCGACCTTCTGGCGCGCGGCGAAGCGCGGCTGGCGCTGCCCGCGCCTCGGCTGCGGTGTCTCGGCGCGGATCGCCGCGACGCCGGCGCCATCGTGCTGCCCGTTGTCGACATTGCGCGCGCGCAGGGGCTCGCTTTCGATCCAGCGGCGCGACTCGACGCGCCCGTGGCGCTGATCGCCCCTCTCGAAGAGGGAGCGCTCGAGCTGATGCGGCTGGCGCAGGTGCTGCCTGCGGCCATCGTCGGGCGCGGCGATGGCGCGAAGGCGATTTTTCCCAATCTGCTCGGCGTGGCTCTCGACGATGTGCAGTCTTTTTCTCTCGCCCGGCACGCCTCCTTGCGCATCGTGTCGCGCGCGCGCGTTCCGCTCGAAGGCGCGCCGGACAGCGAATTCGTGGTGTTCCGCGGCGGCGAGGGGCTCCGCGATCAAGTCGCGATCGTCATCGGCGCTCCGGACTTCGCGGCCCCTGTCCCGGTCCGGCTGCACTCGGCCTGCCTCACCGGCGATCTCTTCGGCAGCCTCAAATGCGATTGCGGGGATCAGCTGCGCTATGCCGTGCGTCACATGGCCGAGAGCGGCGGCGGCGTTCTGCTCTATCTGGATCAGGAGGGCCGCGGCAACGGGCTCGCCAACAAAATCCGCGCCTACGATCTCCAGGCGCAAGGATTGGACACCTACCATGCTGACGAAACGCTCGGATTCGGCCCCGATCAGCGTCGCTTCGCCTTCGCCGCAGAGATGCTGAAGGCGCTCGGCGCGCGCCATGTGCGATTGCTGACCAACAATCCCGAGAAGATCAGAGCGCTCGCGGAGGCGGGGCTCGAAGCCGTCGAGGCCGAGCGCATTCTCGGCCGCAGGAACACCCATAATCTCCGCTATTTGGCGGCCAAACGCGACAAGGCCGGCCATCTCATCGACCTGGACTGCGTCCCCCGCTGATCGCGGCAGGCGTCCAGCCCATCGAAACAGCCGTTGCTTATTCCTAGTTATATTATATATTTAATTATCTGTTGTCGCAGCGCGCCGGCAAATGACGACGTTTTCGACAATCGGCCGACGACGCGACCGTTGCGCGTCGCGACCAGCGATCCGCGCGGAGTTTCATCCGATGAGTTCCGACATTACCGAAGCCGCCCCTCCCTTCCTCGGAGCGGCCAGGCGATTTTTGCCGCGCCGCAATCTCGCCAGATGGATCACGGCAGCGCTCATTGGCGCGCTCGCGATCGCCGCCTGGTGGTATCGCGCGGGAGGGCCGACGCCACCTCCCGGCGCCGGACGCGGAACAGCGACCGCTGTTGCGGCGGCGGAGATCGTCCGCGGCGATTTTCCCGTTATCTTCACTGGCCTGGGCACGGTCACCCCACTCGCCACTTCTGTGGTGAAAGCGCAAGTTTCTGGACCGCTCTTGCAAGTGAAATATACGGAAGGACAGACAGTAAAAGCCGGAGACATACTCGCCGAGATCGATCCGCGGCCCTTCGACCTCGCCGTCGCGCAGGCGAAGGCGCAGTTCCAAAAGGACGACGCATTGCTCCAGAACGCAGAACGCGACCTTTCCCGCTACGAGGCGCTGCGAACCAAAGTCAAAGACGGCGTCTCCGCGCAACAGATCGATACACAGCGCTCGCTGATCGGCCAATATCGCGCAGCGGTGGAAATGGATCGGGCCCTGCTCGGCCAGGCCGAATTGAATCTGAGCTACACGCGCGTCGCCGCGCCGATCGACGGCCGCATCGGCCTTCGAATTGTCGACCCCGGAAACATCGTGCAGACCAATGACGCAAACGGCATAGCCGTGGTCACGCAAGTCGCGCCGATCACCGTGATCTTTACCCTCCCCGAGGTGAAGCTGCGAAGCGTGCTTCGCCGCTTCCGCTCGGGCGAGAAACTCGCGGTCCTCGCCTATGATCGGGAACATTCGGACGAGCCGGCGCGCGGCCTTCTCTATGCGATAGACAATCAGATCGACCCGACCACGGGCACGGTGAAGTTGCGTGCGGAATTTCGCAATGAAGGCGAGACACTCTATCCCAATCAATTCGTCAACGCCGAATTGACGGTGGAGACGTTGAAAGGCGTCGTTCTCGCGCCCGCCACGGCGATCCAGCGCGGAGCGAAGGGACCCTTCGTCTATGCGATCGACTCCGACGACAAAGTCGTCGTCCGGCCCGTTCGGCTCGGCCCTGGCGACGGAGAGCGCATGGTGATCGAGGATGGCGTCGAACCCGGCCAGCGCGTCGTCGTCGAAGGCGTCGATAAATTGCGCGATGGCGCGAAGATCACGCTCGCGCGCGGAGCCGATCCGACGCAAAAGAAGGACGCCAACAAGGGCGTTTCCACCGAGCAGCGCAGCGCGGCCAATAAAGGCCGCGACGCAGTGAGCCCGATCCCGTGAGCGCCGTCGATATCTCGCGCCCATTCATCGAACGCCCAGTGGCCACCACTCTTCTGATGGCGGCGATCTTTCTCGCCGGCGCCATCGGCTTTCGCCTGCTGCCGGTCTCGGCTCTTCCGCAGATCGACTATCCGACGATCGAGGTGCGCACTTTCTATCCTGGCGCCAGTCCGGAAGTGATGGCGGCGACGGTCACCGCGCCACTCGAGCGCCAGCTCGGGCAAATGCCGGGTCTTACGCAAATCGCCTCGACGAGCTCCGGCGGCGCATCGATCATCACCTTGCAATTCAGCTTGAAGCTATCGCTCGATTTCGCTGAGCAGCAAGTCCAGGCGGCGATCAACGCCGCTACGAGCTTTCTGCCGAACGATCTTCCGGCCCCGCCAATCTACGCCAAGATCAATCCTGCCGACGCCCCGGTTCTGACACTTGCGCTGCGTTCTCAGACGCTGCCGCTCACCGAGATTCAGGACCTCGCAGACAGCCGTATCGCCCAAAAGATATCTCAGCTCTCCGGCGTCGGTCTCGTCAGCGTCGCCGGCGGCAATAGGCCGGCGGTGGTGGTGCGCGCCGATCCGGCCAAACTCGCGGCCCATTCACTGTCGCTCGAAGATCTGCGCGCCGTCATCTCCAACGCCAACGTCAATCTACCCAAGGGCAATATAGACGGTCGCGCGCAGCAATTCGCGATCGACGCTAATGATCAGCTGCGCAACGCCGCCGATTATGAAGGGCTCGTCGTCGCCTATCGTAACGGCGGACCCGTGCGGGTATTCGATGTCGCCGCAGTGATGAACGGTTCAGAAAATCGCGAGCTCGGCGCCTGGACCGACCTCGAACCGGCCATCATCGTGAATGTGCAACGTCAGCCGGGCGCCAATGTCATTGCCGTCGTCGATCAGATCAAGACGTTGATGCCGGCGCTCGTCGCATCGCTGCCCGCGGCTGTCGATCTCGCCGTGCTCACCGACCGCACGACAGCAATCCGCGCCTCCATCCACGACGTCGAGATCGAGCTGCTCTTTTCCATAGGCCTCGTTGTCGCGGTGATTTTTCTCTTTCTGCGCAGCCCGCGCGCGACGATCATTCCGAGCGTGGCCGTGCCTCTCTCGCTCGTCGGAGCGCTGGCGGCGATGTATTTGCTCGGCTACAGCCTCAATAATCTGACGCTGATGGCGCTCACCATCGCCACCGGCTTCGTCGTCGACGATGCGATCGTGATGATCGAGAACATAGCCCGCCACATCGAACGCGGCGAGACGCCGCTTTCCGCAGCCCTCAAAGGCGCGCGCGAGATCGGCTTCACCATCGTCTCGCTGACCATCTCGCTCATCGCAGTGCTCATTCCGCTCCTCTTCATGAGTGACGTCGTCGGCCGCCTGTTTCGCGAATTCGCGGTGACGCTCGCTGTGACGATCGTGATCTCCGCCGTCGTCTCGCTAACGCTCGCGCCTATGCTCTGCGCCAAGCTCCTGCGGGCGCAGGACGCTCATACGCATGAATCGAAGGGCGCCCGGGATTGGTTCGACCGCATCATCGACGCCTATGGCGTCACGCTGCGCTTCGTGCTCGCTCATTCTCGTGCGACGCTCGCGAGCTTCGTCGCGACGCTCGCGATCACCGGCGCCCTCTACGCCGCCATCGGCAAGGGCTTCTTCCCCGTGCAGGACACGGGGCTGGTGCAGGGCTTCTTCGAGGGCGAGCAATCGCTGAATTATGAGGCGATGCGACGCAAGCAGCTCGCGCTGGTCGAAATCCTGCTCGGCGACCCGGCCGTCGTGAGCGTTTCGTCCTATCTCGGCGTGGACGGAGTCAATCGTACGCTCAACAGCGGCAGGCTGCTCATCCGGCTGAGGCCGAAATCGGAGCGCGCCGAGACGATCTCAGCCGTCACGCGCCGGCTGCAAGACACGGCGCGCCATAGCGCGATCGGCTCGCTTTTCTTGCAGCCGGCGCAAGACCTCTCCATCGACGCGGGCGTCGCGCGCGGCGAATATTATTTCGCATTGCAGGACGCCGATCCGGCGACGCTCGCCGATTACGCACGCCGCCTCGTCGACAAATTGTCCAACGCGCCGCAATTTCGCGACGTGTCGAGCAGCGCGCAAGACGGCGGACGCGCGCTCTATGTCGAGATCGATCGCGACGCGTCTGCGCGCTACGGCATTTCCGTCGCGACGATCGACAATATTCTCTATGACGCATTCGGCCAGCGCATCGTCTCGACCTTGTTCACGCAGACCAATCAGTATCGCGTCATTCTCGAGACTGCGGCGCGTGACCGTTCCGGGCGCGAAACGCTCGCCGATCTGCGTATTCCCACCAATAGCGGACGAGAGGCGCCGCTCGCCTCGATCGTGAAAGTAAAAGAGATCTCCGCGCCGCTTTCCATCGACCATCTCGCACAATTTCCGGCGACGACGATCTCCTTCAATCTGGCGCCATCCCACTCGCTCGGCTCGGCGATGGATGCGATCGCTGCCGCACAAAAGGAGCTCGAGACGCCCGCGAGCGTCATTACCGTGTTCCAGGGCGCAACCGCCGCCTTCCAGGCTTCATCCGTCTCGACGCTGCTCTTGATCCTGGCCGCGATCGTCACCGTCTATATCGTGCTCGGCGTGCTCTATGAGAGCTATGTCCATCCGTTGACGATCCTCTCCACCTTGCCATCCGCCGGCATAGGGGCTCTGCTCTCCTTGATGATGGCGGGCGAGGATTTCGGCGTCATAGGCGTCATAGGCGTCATTCTCCTCATCGGCATCGTCAAGAAGAACGCGATCATGATGATCGACTTCGCTCTTCAAGCGCAGCGCGACGGGAGCCTCTCTCCGCGCGAAGCGATCTATGAAGCGTGCATATTGCGGTTTCGTCCCATATTGATGACGACGCTCGCGGCGCTGCTCGGCGCGCTGCCGCTGATGCTCGGCTCCGGCGAAGGGGCAGAGCTGCGCCGCCCGCTCGGCGTCGCGATCGTCGGCGGGCTGATCTTCAGTCAGATTCTCACGCTCTACACGACGCCCGTCATCTATCTCGCCTTCGATGCGCTAGCCAAATCCTTACGCCTACGGACAGCTGAGATCCGAGAACGCGAGGCCGCATGAACGTCACGGCGAGAGCGATCGAGCGCCCCGTGGCGACGAGCCTTTTGATGCTGGGGCTCGCGCTCGCAGGATTGGCGGCGCTTCTCCTACTCCCGAGGGCTCCGGTTCCCAATATCGACTATCCCGTCATCTCTGTGTCCGCGACAATGCCGGGCGCGAGCCCGGAGACGATGGCCGCCTCTGTCGCGACGCCGCTCGAGCGTCGATTGGGACAAATTGCCGGCGTCACGGAAATGACCTCGTCGAGCTCTCTCGGCGCGACGCGCATATCGATGCAATTCGATCTCGATCGCAACATCGACGGAGCGCAGCGCGACATTCAAGCGGCGATCGCCGCCGCGCGCGCCGATCTCCCCGCGTCGCTGCGCAATAATCCGACATTTCGCACCTCCAATCCCGCCGAAGTGCCGGTCGTCATTATCGCTCTCTTCTCACAACGCATGACGCCGGGGCGGTTATACGAGATCGCCTCCAATGTCTTGCAGCAGAAATTCGCGCAGCTCGAGGGCGTCGGACAGGTGCTCGTCGGTGGCTCCTCGCTTCCCGCGGTGCGCATCGAGCTCGATCCGCACGCGCTGTTTTCTCATGGCCTCGCCCTCGAGGATGTGCGCGCCGCGCTCGCTGCAACTAATTTCAACAGCCCGAAGGGCGCGATAGAGGAAGGCGAGCGTCGCCTCACGCTCTACGCTAATGATCAGTCGCGCCGAGCCGCCGACTATGAGGGCCTCGTCATCGCCTATCGCGACGGCGCTCCGATCCGATTGCGCGACATCGCCAATGTCGTCGACTCGGTCGAGGACACGCGCAATTATGGAATGAGCAATTCCCGCACCGCCGTGCAGATACAGATTTTCCGCCAGCCCGGAGCCAATTTCATCGAGGTCGTCGACCGCATCAAGGCGCTGATGACGCCGCTCGCGGCAGCCCTGCCCGCGGACGCCGAAATGCGTATCGTGCAGGATCGCACATTGACGATTCGCTCCTCGCTCGTGGAGATCGAGACGACGCTTCTCGTCACCGTTCTTCTCGTCGTGCTCATCGTCTATCTGTCGCTGAAGGACGCGCGCGCGACGATCGCCCCGAGCATCGCAGTGCCTGTCTCGCTGATCGGCGCCGTCGGCGCCATGTATCTCCTCGATTACAGTCTGAACAATCTGTCGCTGATGGCGCTCACCATCGCCACCGGCTTCATCGTGGACGACGCCATCGTCGTCGTAGAGAATATAACGCGGCGCATGGAAGCCGGAGAAGGAGCTCGTTCCGCGGCGCTCACGGGCGCGCGCGAGGTCGCGTCGACGGTCGTTTCCATGAGCCTCTCGCTGGTCGCCGTGTTTTTGCCTATTCTTTTCATGGGCGGGATCGTCGGGAGAATGATGCGGGAATTCGCGATGACGTTATCGGTGGCGATCCTCGTTTCGCTTATTTTGTCGCTCACGGCGACGCCCATGCTGTGCTCGCGCGTTCTGCGCAGCCATGCCGGACCGCCGCGGTTTTTCCTGCTTCGCTGGAGCGAGGCGGGATTTTCCGCGTTACACGGCGCCTATGTGCGCACGCTCGACTCGGCGCTACGCTGGCCGGGGATCACGCTCGGCGTGCTGCTCGCGACGATAGCGCTCAACTTCTATCTGTTCGCGCTCGTGCCGAAGGGATTTTTCCCGGTCCAGGATTCGGGCCGCATGCGCGGCGCCATAATCGCCGATCAGAGCGTCTCCTTCCCTGTGATGAAGGAGAAGCTCGCGCAGTTCATCGCGATTTTGCAAGCCGATCCCGGCATCGAGACCGCCACAGGAGCGATCGGGGGGAGCTTCAGTCCCGGCGGCTCGATCAATGTCGCCGATCTCCTCGTCACCTTGAAGCCGCTCGCCGAACGCAAGGCTTCCGCGAATGAGATCATGGCGCGGCTACGCCCCAAATTCGCGCGTGTTTCCGGGGCGAGCCTGTTCCTGCAATCGGTGCAGGACATCCGCATGGGCGGGCGCACCGGCGCCGCCATGTTTCAATATACGCTGCTGTGCGACGATCTCGAGGCGCTGCGCGCCTATGCGCCGCGGATAATCGAGGCTCTGCGCCGCGGCGGAACCCTTGTCGACGTCAGTTCGGACCAACAGGACAACGGCTTACGTAGCGATGTCATCATCGATCGCGCGAAAGCTTCACGCCTCGGACTGACCGCGAGCATGATCGACAATACGCTCTATGACGCTTTCGGACAACGACAGGTCTCCACGATCTACGAGCCGTTGAACCAATATCATGTGGTGATGGAGACAGAGCCGCGCTTTCGCGAGACGCCTAACGCGCTCGACGACCTCTATATAAGCGGCGGCGCGGGCTCAGCGCCGCGCCCCTACTCGCCGCGGGACGTCACGAGCGTCGCGAATGCGGTGAGCGCCGCCGCGTCGCCGATGATTCCATTCTCGACCTTCGCGAGATTCGGCGACGGGGTCACGCCTTTGCAAGTCAATCACCAGGGCCATTTTGCGGCAGTCACGATTTCATTCAATCTCACCGACGGCAAGTCGCTCGGAGATGCGGCGGAGGCGATAAAGGACGCGATGGCGAAGACCGGCGCACCGGCGACGCTGCAAGGCGTCTTCGCCGGCAATGCCGCCGGCTATCAGGATGCGCTCGCCAATCAGCCGCTGATGATCGCCGCGGCGCTTGCCGCCGTCTATATCGTGCTCGGAATCCTCTATGAGAGCTTCTTACACCCTCTCACCATACTCTCGACGCTGCCGTCGGCCGGCGTCGGCGCCTTTTTAGCGCTTCTCGCCTGCGGAACCGAGCTCAGCATCATCGCCATGATCGGCGTGCTTCTGCTCATCGGCGTCGTCAAGAAGAATGCGATCATTCTGGTCGACTTCGCGCTCGAGGCGGGGCGGCGCGGGCTCGCTTCCCATGAAGCGATACGTGAGGCTTGCGTTGCGCGGTTTCGTCCAATTCTCATCACGACCTTGGCTGCGCTGTTCGGCGCGTTGCCGCTGGCGCTCGGCGCCGGCGAAGGCGCGGAGACGCGCCGGCCCCTCGGCATCGCCATCGTCGGCGGCTTGCTGGTCAGCCAAATTTTGACTCTTTACACGACGCCGGTCGTCTTTCTTTTCGTCGATCGGCTTAGAATGCGATTTATGCGGGGCGCGCGTTCTCCCCGTCACCGGAGCGGCGCGCCAATGGACATTGTCGAGCCGGCGTTAGATGCGTCGACGCGATAACGAGAGTTCGAGTTTCGGTGTCCCTCCTGCGGAGCATAGTTCGCCACGACGGTTCTGATGCAAACCTTTATCCCACACGACCATCATGCGCTGGGTTCAGCGCTACGTTCCCGAGTTCGAAAAGCGGTGGAACCGCTTCGCGCGCCGAGTCGGCGGATCGCGCGTCGAGGAGACTTACGTCAATATCAAGGGCCGCTCGTCTGCGACCTATGCTCGAGTTCAAGCGATTCCGGCATGCGGCGATCGCCATCGCCTGCGTCGAACTCATGCATCGCATCAGGAAGGGTCAATTTGCACTGAGCAAATTTGGAGCCGTTGGGACAACTGCGCCTAAAATCTGGAGTGCGGTGCTCGCTGCCTGATCCCAACGAAATGTCGGACCCCAACGCGCGGCGATCCGGAAAAAATAGCACAGCAACCCTTCGATGGACTTCGGAACGGCGCCCCGCCTCCGCCGGAGGGCTTGCGCCTCGCCCGTCACCGCAGCAAAGTGCGGCGAAAGGGAAGCTGCGTCATGTCCAACCGTCACTTCGCTATCGTCGCCGCGGTCGTCGCCACCGTCGGTTGCCTCGGGTCTGCGCGCGCGGAGCCGGTCGGCTCGGTGGTCGCGTCGCGTGGGGAAGCCGCACTGGAGCGCGCCGACGGGCGTTCGTCGGCGGAGGCGGGCGCGGCAGTCCTGCTGAACGATCGCGCCACGACCGGGGAGGCGTCGCGGCTCGATCTCAAGCTCGGCGCCGCGACGCGACTGCGGCTCGGCGCCAATGCGTCGCTGAAAGTCGACAAATTCGTCGCGAAACTTTCCGCCCGATCGACGCTGGAAGAGGGCGCAGTTCTGATCGACCGCTCCAAGGGGGCCGAAAAAAGCTTCGAGCTCGAGACGCCGTACGGGCTTTTGTCGGCGCGCGGCACCGTGTTTTTCGCCGGCCCCAGCCGCGGGACATTCGGCGTTTTCGTCCAAAAAGGCGTCGTCGACGTCGTCACGCGGACAGGGTCCGTGCGGCTGATGGCCGGGGAGGGCGTCGATTTCGCGCCGCCTCGCGTGATCGTCCTGCCCGGACTGCTCGACAGTGGTCCGCCGGAGCAGGGTCCGGTGAAAAAATGGGGCGCAGAGCGCATCGCGGAGGCGCTCGGCTCCGTCCGCTGACGCGCCGCATCAGTCGCCCTCGAGCGTGAAGATCATCGTGTCTTCTGGCAGGCCTTTGAGCCGTAACATGCCGAGCGGCGCCAAATCGCGCCGCGCCACCGCCGCCGCGCCCGGTCCGATGCAGATTTGCGAATCGAACTGCTTGTTCGCCTGCTCCAGCCGCGCTGCGACGATCACCGCGTCGCCATAGGCAGTGTAGTTCAATCGACGCGCGCCGCCGACATCGCCGACGATCGCCGGCCCCGTCTCGACGCCGACTCGCGTGCGTCCGAAGCCCGCCTGCGCCGCCAGCGGCTCTTTGCGGAAGCTTTCCGAAAATTCGACGATCGCCGCGGCGCAGGCGATGGCCGCGTCGGCGTGATCGGCGCGCTCCAGCGGCACGTTGAAAAAGGCGTGAATGGCGTCGCCGGTCACGCCGTCCACCATGCCGCCGTGATCGGTGACGATGCGCTCGAGACCGCCGAGATAGATGTCGAGCAGGGCGATGAGGTCGCGCGGCGCGAGGCGTCGCGTCATGGGGGTGAAATTCTCGATGTCGGTGAAGAGCGCCGTGATGACGCGCATCTCGCCCTCGCGCCGCAGACGCTCGGGGTGGGCGATGATCTCGCGCACGACATCGACGGACAGATATTGCTCGAATTTACGCGAGATGAACGCCTTCATCTGGCGCGTGCGGGCGAAGGCCGCCGCTGCGGCCATATTGCCGGAGAGCAAGACGATGAGCGGCGGTCCGGCGGGATCGAGGACGAGATCGCGCGAGATCAGCGCCGCCGCGGCGAGGGCGATCCAGAGCGCGGACAACGCCAGTTGCACGGCGAAGGCGGCCGTGGGCCCGACGCGCGCGGCGACGGCGGCGGCCGCGCCGGCTAGGATGAGGGCCGCGCCGACTTCGACCGGAAGCGCATATTGCGGGCGCAGCGGCGCGGTTCCGGCGAGGATCTGCTCGGCTGCTTCGGCGTGGATCTGCACGGTCGGGGTCAGCGGGCCGAGCGAGGTCGGCCGCAGCGCTCCAGCCTGCGGCGCGCTGGCACCGACGATGACCACGCGTCCCGCAAAACGCTCGGGCGCGACGCGCCCCTCGAGAAGGTCGGCGGCGGAAAGCGTGCGCAGCGCCCAATGGGCGGAGTCGGACCAGCGCAGGCGCAGCGCCCCGCCTTCGCTCAGCGGCAGGCTGCGCGTTCCCGTCTCGAGGCGGCCGCTCGCGTCGACGGCGAGCATGGCGATATTTTCCGCGACGCGCGTCGCCTCCAGCGCGAGACCCGGAACGAGCTGACCGCGGATCGAGAGCAGCAGCGGCGCCTTGCGCACCACCCCGCCGTCCTCGCCGAACAGCGATGACACGCCGAGGGCTAGAGCCTCGGCCGCGAGCGGCTCATAAGGCGCGAGCGCGCCGGAGATCGGCCGCGCCATGTCCGCGCCGGTTTGTCCTTCGGCGCGCACAAAGTTGAACGCGGCGGGGCGCGCCTCGCCGCCGGCCAGCGCAGCCAGAATCGTCTGGCCGCGTTCGAGCGTCTCCCCGAAGGCATGGTCTGGATCGGGCGCCTCGGCGAGAAAAGGCGCGAGCGCGACGCGCAGCCGTGGATCGGACGCGCCCTCGAGATGGGCGCGCAGCGAATGTCGATCGGGTCCATCGAAGAAAATATCGAAAGCGAGCGCCGTCGGGCGCCCTTCGAGAATACGCGCCGCGAGCCGCGCCATGTCCTCGCGCGGGAGCGGCCAGCCGCCGGCGCGGGCGACGCTGGCCGAGTCGATATCGACGACCAATACGCCGGCGCCCTCTGTCGCGCGCGGCGCGACCCGCTGAATCGCGTCGATCGCGCGCTCGCGCAGCACGCTCGCGACGCCGCCGAGATCGGTCGCCGAGAGTGCTGTGAAGATCAACGCGGCGAGGCCGCCGACAGCCGCCGGCGCTGTCAGAAGGCGTTTGAAGTGGCGGCGCAGGTCGATCATGCGTGCGGTTCGGGCATTTGGCGCAGACTCGCGGGATAGAGCGGGGCGCCGGCGCTTTTTGCTACGGCGCCGGCGATATCGTCAATCGCCGCGGCGCGGCTCGAGACTCCGAATGCGGAGCAATGGCGTTCAGAAGGCAGAGGCGTATCTCGCGTTTTTCTCGAGGGTCGTGTCCCGCGCTCTCGACGTCGAAGCGTCTATCGACAACGGCCGTGGCTCGCGAAAGCGAGACGGACAAGCGCTTTGTCGGCGGCCATGTCGCGCTCGGCGGCAGGAGGAAATCCATATCCTTCCCGGCGAGACCGGCCCGCTCGGCCGCCAGAAGCAATCGCTGTTTTTCTATCATGAAAATCAGATATATATATGGCGTCATTCGACGCTGATCGACGCATCGTTCCGGCTTCATCGCGAATATCCCCAGCCGCCGCCTCTCGTTCTCCGACCTCTTGCACGCGAAATCGTGAGCCCGTAACAATTTCAACGGGCCGCCCGAATAGGGAATTGTCGGCCGCCATTCGGCGTCTCGAGGAGATTAATCCATGGATCGTCGTGCATTCAGCTTGGCTTTGGTCGGGTCGCTCTCGACCGCGCTGACCCTCGTGGCTTCCACCGCCTCCGCGGAAGAAGAGGGAAAAGAAAAGTGTTACGGCGTGGCCCTCAAGGGCCAGAACGATTGCGCCGCCGGACCGGGCGCCACCTGCGCCGGAACGTCGAAAATAGATTATCAGGGAAACGCCTGGAAATACGTTCCCCGCGGCACGTGCGTCACCATAAAGACGCCATTCGGCGACGGTTCTCTGGAAGCGCTCAAGCGACGGACGTGATCGCTCGCGATTGCGCGTAGCCGGCGAGGCAATTCGGAGGGGCGCATGGACGAAACAGTTTCGACCTTCTCGTCGACTCTGCCCGCCGGCGCCGGGGTCGGCTTCAAGCCGGCGCATTTCGAAGCGATCCTCGCGAGCGCCCCTCGGGTGGCGTTTTTCGAGGTTCATGCCGAAAACTACATGGGCGATGGGGGGCCGCCGCATCGGCAACTCACCCGTCTTCGGCAGGATTATCCGCTGTCGGTCCATGGGGTCGGGCTCTCGATCGGCTCCAGCGAGCCGATCGACGCTCGGCATCTCGAGAAATTGCGGGTTCTCTGCGATCGCTATCAGCCCCAGAGCGTCTCCGAACATCTGGCGTGGTCGACCTATGGCGGCGTATTCTTCAATGACCTCCTGCCGCTGCCTTATGAACGTGAAACGCTCGCGCACGTCGTCGAAAAGGTCGACGAGATTCAGAACGCTCTCGGGCGCCAGATTCTGCTGGAAAACCCCGCGACCTATCTTTCCTTCGCGCAGTCCGAGATATCCGAGCCGGAATTTCTCGCCGAAATCGCGCAGCGCAGCGGTTGCGGCCTTCTTCTCGACGTCGAGAACGTCTTCGTGACGGCGACGAACAAGGCCTTCGACGCATGCGGCTATCTTTCGCAATTCGCTTTCGAGCATGTGCGCGAAATTCATCTTGCCGGCCATTTCGAAGCGAGAGACGCGAGGGGCGATGCTTTTTTGCTCGACGCCCATCGCGCGCCGGTCGCCGAGGCCGTATGGACGTTGTTCGGCCAGGCGATCGCTCGGACGGGGCCCATCGCGACGCTCGTCGAGTGGGACAATGACGTGCCCGAATGGGCGGAACTGGCGCATGAGGCGCGCAAGGCGCAAGTCGTGCTCGATGTCGCGTCGCACAGAGCCGAATGAACGAGGCTCGTCCGATGTGGGAAAGAGTCCAAGCGCAATTCGCCGCCGCTCTACTCGAGCCGAGCCGTGCAACTCCGCTTTCGGTCATTTCCGAAAGAGGCGAGACTGCCGAACGCTTCGAGGTCTATCGGAGCAGCGTCATCGGAGGACTCGTGCGAGCGTTGGCCGTTCGGTTCCCGGCAATCGAGCGTCTCGTGGGGCAGGAGTTTTTCGCCGCCATGGCGCGAGAGTTCGTATGTCGCCACCCGCCCACATCTCCGGCGCTGCTCGATTATGGCGAAGGCTTCGCGGATTTCGTCGCGACCTTCGAGCCCGCCTCGGAACTGCCCTATCTGGCGGATGTCGCGCGGCTCGAGGATGCGCGCGTGCGCGCCTATCACGCCGCCGATGTCGAGCTGATTTCGCCGCAATCGCTGGCGTCGGTTCCTCATGATAATCTGGCGGAGCTCACATTCGAAATTCACCCGTCCGTCACGATCGTCACGTCGGCTCATCCGGTCGTCACGATCTGGTCTATGAACGCCGGGGAAGCGGAGGTCGGCCCCATCGATCGCTGGAACGCCGAAGACGCTCTCGTGACTCGTCCACACGCATGCGTCGAGACCCGTCGACTCCCGCCCGGCGGAGCGCTTTTCCTCGCTCGGCTCGCCGTCGGCGCCGAATTGGGCGAAGCTGCGCAGACGGCATCGGCAGACACGCCGAATTTCGATCTCTCGGCGGTCCTCGCGCAAGCGCTCGCAGCAGGATTTTTCACAACATTCAAAGGTGATGCATGAACGCTACCGCAAGTCAGCCGACGCATTCGGCAACGTGTGGACCGCTCTGCGGCCCGACTCGAAGATCGATCGCGCAGCTCGAGCGCATCCCTTACTCACTCATCGCGCTCGGCGCTCGAATTTTTCCGGCCGCCGTCTTTTGGCAATCCGGACAGACGAAGCTCGACGGGTGGCGCGTTTCGGAAAGCGCCGTTTACCTCTTCAAAGAGGACTACAAGCTCCCGCTCCTCGACCCCGTTGTCGCGGCGCATCTGGCGGCGGTGATGGAGCATGTTTTTCCGGCGCTGCTCGTTCTCGGGCTCGCGAGCCGGTTCGCGGCGGCCGTTCTTTTCGCAATGACTCTCGTGATCGAGGTCTTTGTCTATCCGGATGCTTGGCCGACGCACGGCGTCTGGGCGACCTGCTTCCTCCTCATCGTCGCGCGCGGGCCCGGCGTTGTTTCTCTCGACCATCTGTTGAGCCGCGGCGCGCGAAAGGCGTGAGCCCGTCCGCACATTGCAGAAGACCAGCGATTCACCTGGTCTTCTTCCCTGCGCGCGCTTCGATGAGCGCGTGCGCAAGGCGTCGACGAGAATTTCCGCGGTCGCGGCCCCGAGACGGGCGCTGCTTCCCACGAATTCGTCGACGCGCAAGGCCACCGTCTCGGCTTTGTCGAGACGACGATGCTCATCCCCCAGCAAGAGCGCCTCGATCTGATCGAGATTTCGGCATTTTCCGCTGGGAGAGGTCATGCTAGTCCTCGCTATGCCTGGGGATGAGATTTTGCACGGACTCCCCGAGCTGCGCTATCGCGCCGACGACGCCGAAGTAAGTCGCGTGCTCGGTTTCCACGCGCCCCTCCAGAGCTACTATGCGATCCAAGAGTTCCGCTTGCGCGCGCTCCAGCTTCGCTTCGAGCGCCGATCTGGTCTCGCCAAAGAGCAGGTCCCGCACCTGTTCGAGCGGATCCGGAGCGGCGCTCGCCTGAACGGGCTCAACTGCCTCGACCGCCTCACTGACGGTCACCGTTTCGTTTGCCGCGGCGGCTTCGACGACCTCCGCCTCGGTATGCTCTGTTACAATCTCAGCAGGCTCCTCGGCTTCGGCCTCGACGTCTTTTTCGATTTCCGCGTCGGCGGCTTCCACAGCGAACGCGTCTTCGGTCACCACTTCAGCCGTCCCCTCGGTCTCGGTCTCGGCCTCGACAGCCTCGGCGGCGGCTGCCGTGTTCGCTTCGCCGCCGCTTAGTTCGGCTACATACGCTTGCGGTTCGGATTCGACCTCGGCGACCGGCTTCGGCGCCGCCGTGATCTCGTGGTCGCTGTTCGTAGATTTAAGCTCTATCTCTGCTTGAATGTCGGTTTGGGATTTGTCGAGCGTGTCCGTCATTGCCATCTCCCCGATCGAGCCCCATCACCGCCAGAGTCGACTGGGCGGCCTGCGCTGCTCAAACAGCACACAGGAACATTCGCGGCACGCGCATTTCTTGCGCTTGGATGTTGATCGAAGGGGCTCTATACGCCAAAATCCAAGGCGCAATTTACGAGCAGAACGATGAGCCAACATAAAGTCTAGCAGCGACTGTCGCGCAATCTGAGAGCTATATCGCGTCTACGTAAATTGTTGCGCTGGGTTCGAGGAAAACCGAAGCGCTACGACAGCTCACAATCGACGTCGAATATGAGGTTGCGATCGAGTCGTCACATTTTCGTGAAGCTGATTGACGGAGATTCTTTCCTGATTCGTCGACCGTGTCAACAAGCTGGCGGGTGGCGGCGAGCGGCGCGGCATTCGTCCAGGCCTCCGGCTCCGAAGTCGGCAAGCCGCTCCTTTGGACGTTGCCGTTCTTGCTCGTGGACGGCATGTATCGCTATCAGTGCGAGTTCGGCATCGCCCTTTCGGCTATCGACCATGTCGAATGCGCCAAGGCGCCGAGCTCGACGCTCGACCGGTCGATAGGTCCCGATCAGAGACGCCTGGTCAGGTCGTTGCATGTACGCGAATGAAGAACTCGAATTCGCCTGACGCCGCGTCTGTCAAATCGCACAAATCGACAGTCCCGCTCGAAGCGACGTCGCCGCTCTATGCGCAGGTTTCGATAGCTTTCCTTACAGAGAGCGCCGAGTGCTCGAATGCGGCAAAGTCGCCGTCCGCAATTAAATGACGAGAGCTTCCGATCCGACCGTCGAGATCGATAGCGGGCCGCGCGGTCCGCTCGGGACCGCTCGCGGCGGCGCGGAATCGAAACTCTTGACACTCGCGGAATTTAATCCTTAAATTTCTCTTCTTATGCTATCGGCTGCCGCGTTCTGGGCGGCGCTCCTCTTTTCGACACCTCATCCTTTCCCAGTTCGCGTTCAGGAGTCGGCATCGTGAGTACGCCTTGGTTGACCGTCGCCGAGCATCTTCACGGCGAGAAGCGGATCAAGGGCCCGAGTGATAATCCCGACATCGTCGAGATGTTCCGACTCGCGGGCTTCGATCATATGCATGACGATACGGCGTGGTGCGCCGCTTTCGTCGGGGCCTGCCTTCGCCTTTCGGGCTACGCCAATCTGCATAGCCTGCGCGCCGCCGATTACATGAAGTTCGGGGAGATGCAGGGGCAGCCGCAGCGCGGCGCGATCGTCGTCTTCGAGCCGCTCGCCGCGCGCGCCTCGGGCCATGTCGGCTTCTTCGATCACCGCGACGGCAATTCGGTCTATGTGCTCGGCGGCAATCAGGGGCCGACGAGCGAAGTGACCCTCTCCGCCTTCCCCGCGAGCAAGGTGCGCTCTTATCGATGGCCGATCGAGACCGCACCCTTGCCGGACCACCCCGCCCTGCCCACGATTCTCGAGATCGCCCCGGATGAGGCGCCTCCCCATTTGGGCGGCGGCGGCCGGCCGAGCGTCGACGTGGGCGAGATGCGCCCTGTTTCCGAGCCCTGGAACGAGGTCGCGAGCGATGTTTTCGAACGCGCCCAGGCGATCATCGACCGCTTCGAGGGCGGCTTCCGCCAGAGCCCGGACGAGAATGGCGGCGCATGCAATTTCGGCGTGTCGCGCGTGGTCCTCGCCGAGTGGCGCGGCCGGCCGGTCTCCATCGAGGAGGTTCGTGAGCTGACGCGCGCCGAGGCGCATGAGATCTACCGCGCTCGCTTTTGGAAGCATGTCGGCGGGGACTCGCTGCCGCCCGGGGTCGCGCTCATCGTCTATAATCTCGCCGTTCTCGGCGGCCCCCCGCGCGCCGTCACTTTCTTGCAGCGAGCCCTCGACCAGCTCGGCGAACCGGTCGCCGTCGACGGCGGGATCGGACCGGAGACGCTCGGCGCCGCGCTGCGCGTCCAGCCGTCGGCGCTCGTCGAGGCTTTCGCCAAGATCGAGGCGGCGTTCCATAGCGCCAGTCCCAAGACGCAATATATCGCCGGCTGGCTGAAGCGGCTGGAAGAGATCAAGCGAACCGCTCTTTCCTGGACGAGCGCGGCCCCGGCCTCGACCTCGGCCTCGATCGGTTCCGGCGCGGACACGGAAGAGGCGGAGGAACCGCAGCCGTCCATCGGCGGCCTCTCCTTCGGCGCGGTCGGCGTGCGCGTGGGCGCGCTGCAGACTTCGCTGCGAAAGGCGGGATATTCGCTCGGCGGCGTCGACGAGGAGTTCGGCTCACTGACGCGCGCCGCCGTGCTCGCCTTTCAGGCCGATCACGGACTGCCGGTCACCGGCGTGGCCGACGCCGCCACGCTCGGAGCTCTCGACAAGCAGCCGAGACGTCCTCTGTCGCCCGATCGTCTCGGCTCCGGCGCCG
>NZ_AP046090.1:0-228529 GCF_059718135.1 Methylosinus sp. is20ea
TTCTTGAGTTGCGCTTTTCTGTCCGCGAATGCTTGCGGCCGGAAGAACCGAAGAAAAGGCATACGTCGCCCGCGATCAAAAATCGTTTCCGCCACAGACATCAGCCGACCCCATAAAAATATCGGGGATCAGCTTAGCTTTGCTTTGCGTCATTCATATTGCATCTGTTTAGCGGCCCGTGGCGTTCGTTCGGACTGTCGGATTCGACAATTCGCAAGGCGTCCCTGGTCGGCCGACCGTCGAAATCGGAGCGGCGCTTTTCCGCTTCCAAATCGTCGTCGACCGCCAGTCGCAGGGCGCCGTCGAGATCGTCTTCGGCCCGTGCGCCGAGCGGCCCCCTCCTCCAGCTGTCGAATATCCGGAAGGTCGCGCAGGCGACGGGAAGGCGGCGGAAGATTTCCGCCGCGATCTTAGGAGCCTGCTTCGTCCGAGCGTCATATCGAGCGATAAAGGCGGCGACATCGCCTTGCGCGTCGGCGATCTGTTTGGCGCGTTCAGCGGCGTATCGGCGAGGGGCCATGCCCTGCGGTTGCCAACTGGCAACTTTCTCGCGAGGGCGGAATGATTAAGCCCCGTTAACCCTATTGTTGTTGCGCGAAAGAGAGAATCAGGTTCTGATTGTTACGGATCAGAGGCGCGATTTGCGATTTCTGCGTAGCTTTATTCTAAAGCGGAGAAACGGTCGACCATGGACGCCGCCAAGCCAAATATGACTTCGGTCATTGCGGGGGACGGGAGCGCATTGTCGCGGGAGCTCAACCAACTCCGCAAGACCTTGTTTCCTCCTGAATCAAAAAAGGCGCTGAGGAGCTTTTCATCCGGGGAGGCCGCGAAGCTGATCGGGGTCGCGGACGGCTATTTGCGTCAGCTGTCATTGGCGGGGAAAGGCCCGCAGCCGGAGATCGGCGTCGGGGGACGTCGTTCATACACTCTCGATCAAATCAACGAATTGCGTAAGCTTCTGGAAGAGGGCGGGAAAGGAAAGCGCTATCTGCCGCAGCGGGCCGGGGGTGAGCAATGCCAGGTCCTGTCGGTCGTGAACTTCAAAGGCGGGTCGGGCAAGACGACCACCGCCGCGCATCTCGCGCAATATTTGGCGCTCCAGGGGTATCGGGTTCTCGCTGTCGATCTCGATCCGCAGGCGTCGTTGACGGCGCTGCACGGCTATCAGCCGGAGTTCGACATCGGACCGAATGAGACGCTTTATGGCGCAATTCGCTACGATCAGGAGCGGCGATCGCTCGAACAGATCGTCAGATCGACCTACTTTTCCGGTCTGGACCTCGTGCCTGCGAATTTGGAGCTCATGGAATTCGAGCACGACACGCCCAAAGCGCTCGTCGAAGGAGAGACCGAAGCATTCTTTGGTCGAATTGCGACCGCCCTGGGGGAGGTCGATCATCGCTACGATGCGATGATCCTCGATTGCCCGCCGCAATTGGGTTTCTTGACGCTCGGGGCGCTATGCGCAGCCACCTCGATCCTCATCACGGTTCATCCGCAAATGCTCGACGTGATGTCGATGTGTCAGTTTCTGCTGATGGCGTCGGATCTGTTGTCGGTGGTTCAAGAGGCCGGGGCGGATATCGATTATGATTTCATTCGTTACGTCATCACACGATATGAACCTTCCGACGGTCCGCAGACTCAGATGGTCGCATTCATGCGGTCGCTTTTCCGCGAACGGGTTCTGACAAACGCGATGTTGAAATCGACGGCGATTTCCGACGCCGGCCTATCCAAGCAAACGCTCTACGAGGTCGGGCGCGAGAATTTCACGCGCGCCACCTATGACCGGGCGCTGGAGTCCTTGGACGCCGTCAATACCGAAATCGAAGCGCTGATGCTGCAAGCATGGAGACGCGCGCCATGAGCCGCAAGGATACACTTCGGGCGCTTTTGACAGCGAAGGAGCGGCGGTTGCCAGATGGCAACTTCGTCGACGCCGATCTGGTCGAAGCGACGAGCTCCGCCGATGCGCCCAAGCAATTGGTTCGCTCCGGCGCGGTCGGCGCCATGGGCCGGTCCCTGGGAAAACTCGCGCATGCCGCCGAGGAGGCGCGGGCGCTGATCGCCGCCGGCGATACGATCGTGGAAATCGCCCCCGGTCTGATCGAATCATCCTTCATCACCGACAGGCTCGGAGAGCCCTCCGAAGAACACGCCGCCTTGGTGGCCTCGATTCGAGACCATGGGCAGCAAGTCCCGATTTTGGTTCGTCCGCACCCGGAGAAGCCCGGCCGCTACCAAGTCGCGTATGGTCATCGGCGTCTGCGCGCGGCGATCGAGATCGGACGCCCTGTACGCGCGGTCGTTCGCGAGCTTTCCGATCCGGAGCTGGTCGTCGCGCAAGGTCAGGAGAACTCCGCCCGTCTCGAGCTCAGCTACATAGAGCGCGCGATGTTCGCTGTGAGCATCGAAGACCGCGGCTTCGAGCGCGACGTGATAATGGCTGCGCTCAGCGTAGAAAAAACGCAACTGTCGCGCCTGATATCTATTGGACGGGCTATTCCTCTCAAACTTGTTCGATTGATCGGGCCGGCTCCCAAGACCGGGCGCCCGCGCTGGTCATTCTTGGCCGAACAGCTGGCCTCACAAGATATCGATCCGATCATTTCGAGGCTCGCCGACGATCGAGCCTTCGTCTCTGCCGACAGCGACGCCCGCTTCGCGTTCTTTTTGGCGGCTCTGGCGGAAAAGCCTCGAAATAATGCCGAGAAAGAAAGTTGGAGCAATGATGAAGGTCGACAGATCGCCACCGTCCAGCGTGGGACCGGGCGTACGACTTTCATCGTGGACGAAAAAGCCGCCCCCGACTTCGGCGCGTTTCTGCTGCAGCACCTGCCGAGGCTTTACAGAGATTATCGGGAGGGCCGCGAATCCGTCTGAAGCGACGGTCGAACGGGCAAACATCCCCGAACCTATGGCCTGTTCAATTTGAGCGCGCGTCTCGATCGAAAGTCGGGAGCGCGTTAATCCGAATATTCACGAGGTGAAACCGCAAAAGAAAAGGCCCCCGAAACGTTCCCGCCCGGAAGCCTCTCCAAAGTTCGCACCTTAAGAGAATCACTTCCGCGAATCACTGTCAAGAGTCGGCGCCGTTTTGGTGAGCGGATTTCTTTTGCCTGAACGAGGCAAAGGATCATGCAGACACGTCCAACGACGCCCTTCGGGCGGCGGCCGCTGTCGCTCGCCATGGTGGCGAGCCAGACCGCGACCGAGAGTTTCGCCGCCAAACCGGGCGCATCCGAGACCGTCGTCCATAAATGGCGATTGTTTCGGGCGCTCACCGAAGCCAAAGAGCCCCTCGGCGTCACCGAGCGCGCGCTATCCGTTTTGCACGCGCTGCTGAGCTTCCATCAGGAGACAGCGCTCACTTTGCCCGAGAGCGATTTGAACTCTGCCGAAGCGGGCTCCGCCAGCGGCGGCATCGTCGTGTTTCCCTCGAACAAGGAGCTGTCGATCCGCGCCCATGGCATGGCGCCGGCTACTTTACGCCGACATATCGCTTGCCTCGTCGACGCTGGCTTGATCATCCGCCGCGATTCTCCGAACGGCAAACGCTTCGCCCGGAAAGGGCAGGGGGGAGCCATAGAGGAGGCTTTCGGCTTCGATCTCGCGCCGCTCGTGGCGCGCGCCAGCGAAATCGAGAATCTCGCCGAGGAGGTGCGGGCCGAGAACCGCGCGATCGCTCTGCTGCGCGAGAAGATCACGCTCACCCGCCGCGACATCGTCAAGATGATCGAGACTGGTGTGGAAGAGGCCGTTTCCGGCGACTGGGAGAGCTTTCACCTGCGCTACGCGGAACTCTCCGACCGCTACGCGCGCCGACTTTCCCGCCGTGATCTGGAGGCTTTGGCCGGCGAGTTGGCCGCGCTGGCGGCCGAAATTCACAAGCTGTTGCAGGCGCACATAAAAGCTCGAAATATGAGCGGCAATGAGTCTCAAGCTGAGCGTCACATACAGAATCAAACCACAAATATTTCTGATCTTGAACCTGACCTTCAAGAAGGCCGGGGCGATCCGTCCGAGCCAAATCTCGAAGCGACGAGTTCTCCGATCGAAAGGAGCGCCGAACCAACGCTGCGGAATTCTCGCAGCGTCGATCCTAAACCTCTGGTGCGCGCCTATCCGCTCGGCATGGTGCTGGAGGCCTGTCCCGACATCATCGATTACGGTAGGGGCGGCGAAATTTCCTCCTGGCGTGATCTGGCGACGGCTGCTGGAACTGTGCGTTCGGCGCTGGGCGTGTCTCCGGACGCCTGGGCTCAGGCCCTGGACGTTTTGGGCGAGCATGACGCCGCGATCGTCATCGCGGCCATCCTGCAACGCGGCGAGGAAATCAAGAGCGCCGGGGGCTATCTCCGCGTCTTGACCGAAAAGGCAAGGGCAGGGGAGTTCTCGCTGGGGCCGGTGCTGATGGCGCTGCTGCGCGGCAAGGCCGCAAAGGCGGCGCGTGCGCGAAAAGCCGTCGGGTGAGGTCGCGACTATAATCCAGCGGCTTTGGTGAGATTGACCCTGAAACGGTCCCGTTTGCGCTGATAGCGGCGGGTCATTTCGGCGCTGGCATGGCCGAGGTGGCGCTGGACATGGGCTTCCTCGATCTGGGCGGAGGAGGCGAGACCGGCGCGCAGCGAGTGGCCGGAAAAAGCGAGCTTGCGGTCGCCCTCTGGAAGATCGCCGCGAACGCCGGCGGCGAGCGCGGTTTTCTGGACGAGCCGCGCGACATGCTTGTCGGTCAGGCGCTCGGCGCCGACGCCGCCGTTCTTGCGCGCGATAGGGCGGAACAATGGGCCATGGGCGATGCGGCCGAGCCGCATCCAGGTCTCCAACATGGCGATGGGGCAGGTGGCCGGCGAGGAGCCGCGGCCGATCTCCACCTCACGCCAGCCGGTCTTGCCGTTGATGGTCAGCAGCAGGCCGCCGTCATTGGTCGCGGCGGATGGCTCCCCGTCGCCATTCGTCTCGGTTCGACCGAAGATTTCGATCCAGCCGCTTCCGTCCTCGCTCTGGCTCGGGCCGCAGTCGAGGCCGACGATCTCCGAGCGGCGCAGGCCGCCGGCGAAGCCGATCGCGAGTATGGCCTTGTCGCGCAGGCCGCGCAGGCCATTGTCGAGCCTCGCCAGCATGGCCAGGAGATCGTCGGCGAAAATCGCCTCCTTCTGCACGGGCGGCCGCCCATGGGCGCGGCGGATGCCGGCCAGCACGGTCGAGATGTGACGATCGCCCGTGTCCAACGGCTCGCCGAGCTGGCGGTAGCGCCAGCAAATTCCGGAGAGCCGGCGCTCCAGCGTCGCGACGGAAACCGGCTCCTGTCCGCGCCCAACCTCCATGCAGGCGGCCAGATACAGGCCGACGGTCTGCGGGTTCGGGGGCAGGGGATCGAACCCCTGACGGCGCAGCCAGCGGGAGTAATGGCGCCAATCGGCGTCGTAAGCGCGCTGGGTGTTCTCCGAACGGGCGTTGCGGGCGTAATCGCGCGCTTTTTCGCCGAGCGCCACGAGATGTGGATCGCGATGCGGATCGACGCTGCGCGCGTCGACGGCGGGCGGCGCGTCGCTCGCCGTGGAAAGAGCTTCGGCGTCGGTCATGCCACTGTCTCCGGCGGCGGAAAATCGTCGCGCATTGAAGTCGTCTCTGTGCCGATGATTCGGGTCGTCGACTGCGAGCATGAAGCCGGATTTCCGGTCTGTCCACGAATCGCGCGCGCCGTGTCGGCAGAGGCGCGCCGGGAGACGCTCGATGCGCGAGCGTCGGGCCGGCCGATCATGCGAGGTCCCAGGGGTCGATGACCGACGCCCCGGTGTCGTCGAAGTCGGCGACATTCCTCGTGACGACGATGAGATCGTGAACGAGCGCCGTCGCCGCGATCAGCCCGTCCACATCGCCGCGCGGCCGAATTGCGGCGATCCGGCCCCACTCGACGGCGATCTGGTCGGTGATCGGCAGGATGCGATCGGCATGGTCGTTTCGCAGCTTGCGGAGCCATTCGGCGAGATGCCCGGCGGCTTTGGGGTCGGACTTCTGCTTCAGCGCGATCCCGCGCATGATCTCGCCCAACGTCAGGACGCTCAGATGAACGCCGAGCGGATCGACGGAGCGTAGCCATGCGATCGCTTGTGGGGAGCCGCGCCGGGCCTCGGAGACGACATTGGTGTCGACCAGATACATCAGAAGGCCGGACCGCGGCTCGGCGTCTTGGCGCGCCGCGAGACCGTCTCGGCGAGCGCGTCGTCCCAGCTCGGGCCAGCGAGCAGATCGTCGACCAGGGACGGCCGGCCGGCGCGCAACAGGTCATAGTCGCGCGCCGACAGCACGACGGCCGCGCGTTCGCCGCGCAAAGTGACGGTCTGCGGGCCATCCTCACGCGCCTTCTGCACCACCTTGGAGAACTGGTTCTTGGCGTCCTGCAGCGACCATTCCATGCGTCCGCGCTCCTAGCTAGACAGCCTAGCTATATATCCAGGGAGTTCGAGAAGTCAACGCGCCTCCGGGAGTCGCCGTTGGTTCCGGGGACGATTTCGAGAAAGCAGCGCGGAGATCGTGGGACCGCCTCGACGAGCGGTCCGGGCCCTGCATCGATGAATGAACTGCAAAGCTCACCCACTGACGAACCGCGACAATCCGACGCCTGGAACGGCGGTCGGCGTTCTATCCGGCGATGGCGCGCGAACGACCGCGCGGTTTTCCGGCCCTTTTTACATCATGTCCGATAAGCGCACATTATCGGACATGTAAAATGCCGGACTGCCGCGGCGGATATCTCGTGAAATAATATGCCAAAGCGCCGTTATCGCCCAGCATTCCGCGATGCGCCGATTCGATTCCGACACCGACATCGCTGCCGATCTAGCCGCCGTCGTCGCCCAAAAGCCAGAGCGTCGAGCGAGGTTCTGCGGCTCTCCCCCGGTCCCGATGGACGCGCACAACATTTTGTCAGATCAGATGTTTTCGGCTTGGCGCCGTCGATCCGGCGCCGCGACGCGGCGCGTAGGGACGGCGGCCGGGCGATGCCGATTGGGGGGAGGCGTTCGCCGGCTCCGAGGCGCTCGGGCGCCGCGCCGATTCGCACCGCGAACCATGGCGAAACGCGCGCTGCCCGGCGCGCCGGAGTTGACGCCGACCCAAATGGCGCCGTTCGCCGCGATCACCTATCTGCAGCCGGCGACGCGCGCGGAGATTTTGCGCCTCGCCGGCGAGGAGGTGAGCCGCGACGTTGTCAGGCGGCTGAAACGGCTCAGCCTCGTCGACGGCGCCCTGCGAGCGCCCGAGCCCGGCGCGCCTTTCGCTTATGTGATGACGCGGAAATTTCTCGAGGCCTTCGGCCTCGCCAACCTGCACGAGCTCCCCGATCTCGAACGGCTCGAGGAGGAGGGACTGTTGCTGCCGGCGGTGGCCGAGGGGGACCTCGAAGTCGCGCTCGGAATTGGTGGTGATCTGGACGATCCTGATAAATAGCCTGAATGAACAATCTTCGCAATTCGGCGTATCGGCGCCAGCTTTCAGCGCGGCGAAACTTCTCCACCCCCCTCGAGGCGCTCTGTCATAAAGTCGGGACTTCGAGGCAAAGTCAGAAAAATCGTGGTCGGTAAGATTGGTGACGTTCGAGCCAAGATTTTCGCATTCTCCGAAATTTGCGACGGAACTGCTGTAGGCCTACCGGCGCTTTTATCTTGATAAAACACCAATGCTTCCGAAAAAACATCGCTAAAGTCGGGCTTGCTCGACATCGAACAAAGGAGACGATCAGGATGCCGATCTATGCCCATTCGAGCGATAGCGAGGACGAGTCGACCTGGGAGCCTCTTCGAGATCACTTGAAACAGGTCGAGAAGTTGGCGGGAGCCACGGCAGGCAAGTTCGGCGCGGAGGACTATGGCCTAAGGGCTGGCTGGCTTCACGACTTCGGTAAGATCGATCCGAGATTCCAGGCGCGATTGAGAGGGGCCAAGGCGCCCTTTGATCATGCCGGGCCGGGCGCGGCTTTGGCGCAGGAGCTTTATGGCGCTTTCGCCGGCATCCTCGCTCCCATCATCGCCGGGCACCACACCGGCTTGATGGACGGAACGCGGGACGGCGAGGCGGCCGTCGACATCACGTCGCTCGACGAGCGGCTGCAAAGCGGCATGGGCGATCTGGAACGGCAGAAAGCCCTTTGGTCTGCCGAAGGGTTGACATACCCGGCGCGGCCGGGCGCGCTGCCCGTCAGACCGCGTAAGGAGGTCTGCGACGACGATGAGAAGGCGAGCGCCGCTTTTTGCCTCGCGTTCTTCACCCGCATGACCTTCTCGGCGCTGGTCGATGCGGATTTCATCGCTACCGAGGAGTTCGTCGCGGGGTATGAACGCCGGATCGTCGCACGCGGCTTCGCCGACTTTACGCTCTCCGATTTGAAGCGAAAGCTCGACGACTTTCTTGCGGCGAAAAGCGAAAGGGCGCGTCGTGAGCAGCCCGGGCCCTTGAACGACGCCCGCGCCGCGATCCTCGCCTCGGCCCGCGCCAGCGCGCAAACCGGTCAGGGCATTTTCACTCTCGCCGTGCCGACCGGAGGCGGCAAGACGCTGGCCTCGCTCGCCTTCGCGCTCGATCATGCGATTGCGAAGGAGCTCGACCGGGTCATCGTGGTGATACCGTTCACCTCGGTGGTGGAGCAGACGGCCGGTGTCTATCGTGAAGCGCTCGGCGATCTGCAAGGCGCTGTGCTGGAGCATCACGGCGCCTTCGACGACACCAAAATCCGGCGCGAGGGCGACGCGCCGGAAATGCGCGACAAGCTGAAATTGGCGCAGGAGAATTGGGATGCGCCGATCGTGGTGACGACGGCGGCGCAATTCTTCGAGAGCCTCTTCCACAATAAGAATTCGCGCTGCCGCAAGCTGCATAATATCGCGCGATCGGTGGTCATCCTGGACGAGGCGCAGACGATGCCGCTGCCTGTGCTCAGGCCCATCGTGCTGGCGCTCGACGAGCTGGCGCGCAATTACCGAACCACCATCGTGCTGTCGACCGCCACTCAGCCGGCCTTGCTGGAACATCTCGGCGAACCCGAAAAATCCTTCGAAGGCGGTCTGCGCGACGTTCGGCCGATCATCGCCGACGAGAAACCGCTGTTTCAGATTCTGAAACGTGTGGAGATCGTATCGATCGGCAAGCAGGACGAGGCGGCGCTGGCCGAGCTGATCTTGCGACAGGATCAGGCGCTGACCATCGTCAACACACGCAAGCACGCCCGCGAATTATTCGCTCTGATCCGCCGCGAGGACGGCGCGCGGCATCTGTCCACCATGATGTGCGCCGCGCACCGCTCCGAGGCGCTCGACGCGATCCGGCGGGATTTGGCGAACCGTCGGCCGGCGCGGGTGATCTCGACCTCGCTGATCGAGGCGGGCGTCGATATTTCCTTCCCTCTCGTGCTGCGCGCCGAGGCCGGGCTCGACCAGATCGCGCAAGCGGCCGGACGCTGCAATCGCGAGGGCCGGCGAGCGGCGTCGGAGAGCCGTGTTCTGGTGTTCGAAACGGAAGAGGAGAACGGTCATCCCGAAATGCAAAAGCGGTGGTCGGCGACCAAGGAGGTCTGGCGTAAGCTGGAACGCGGCGAACTCGAAGGTTCGTTGCTCGATCCGCCGGCGATCGAGGCCTATTTCAAGGTGCTGTTCTGGCTGAAGGGAGACGCCGCGCTCGACGAATATGAAATTCTGAAGCTGCTGCGGGCCTATGCGCCGAAACAGGGAAAGGCGTTGCAATTGCCGATGGAATCCATCGCGCGGCGTTTCAAGATGATCGACGACGCCATGGCACCCTTGCTGATCGGCTGGGACGAGAAGGCGCGAAAGGAGATCGACGCGCTCCGCTATGCGGAGAGGGTCGGCGGCGTCGCGCGCAGGCTGCAACGCTATCTGGTCAATGTGCCGCCTCGGGACCGCGCCAGGCTGATCCAGCGCGGCGCGGCCGAAGTGATCCGGCCCGACCGCTTCGGCGAGCAGTTCGTCGCGCTGACGGATATGAGCCTCTACCGCGCCGACGTCGGGCTGGACGTTTCGGACCCGGCGTTCGAGGAGGCGAAGTGGTTGGTCGTTTGATCTATTATAGGCATGAACTTGACACGAAAAGATCGATGGCTCTAGAACGATCTCCGTCGACAAAGGAGATTCGGCCATGGAGCGGCTCTGGTTCTGGACGCAACTTTCTAAAGTGCTGGAGTTTCGACTTCTTTTTAGGGGCGAGGTGGAAATCTCCATAGGGAAGTTACCTGCACCGCCCCCGAACGAACCTCCTTCTCGTCGTGGATTGGAACATGCCAATAATCGATCTTGTGAGGAGAAAGAGGGACGGAACACACGTGTGTTCCGTCCCGATTTCAGCCGATCGAATAAACTGTTGATTGAAAGAAGGCGCCATTGCACGGCGCGGCCCCACGGCCGAGCATGAGCTCGATTTTGGGGAGGCTGCATTGACCGATCCGACTGGGGATTTTGGCCTGAAATTGCATGTCTGGGGCGAGCGCGCCTGTTTTACTAGGCCTGAGATGAAAGTGGAGCGCGTCTCCTATGACGTGATGACGCCCTCGGCGGCGCGCGGCATTGTCGAGGCGATCCATTGGAAGCCGGCGATCCGCTGGATCGTCGATCGCATCCATGTCCTGAAGCCCATCCGCTTCGAGAGCATTCGCCGCAACGAGGTGGGCTCCAAGATTTCGGAATCGAGCGTGCGGTCGGCGATGCGCTCGGGACACCTCGGCGATCTCGTCATGGTGGTGGACGAGGATCGCCAGCAGCGTGCCGCCACCGTGCTGCGCGACGTGGCCTATGTCATCGAGGCGCATTTCGAGCGCACGAGCAAATGGGGGCCGGAGGACAGCGACGCCAAGCACATCGACATGGCCCGCCGCCGCGCCCGCTCCGGCCAATGCTTTCAGCGGCCCTGTCTCGGCACGCGGGAGTTCGCCGCGGATTTCGCGTTGATCGAAGGCGAATTGCCGCCGGCTGTTTCCGAAAGCCGCGACCTCGGCTTCATGCTGCTCGACATCGATTTTTCCGACGGCGCCCGCCCGGTGTTCTTTCGCGCCGAGATGATCGACGGCGTCATCGAGACGCCGCGCCTGGAAGATGCGAGGGCGAAACGATGAGCATGCTCGTGGCCCTCGTTCGGCGTTACGAGCGCATGGCGGCGAAGGGCGAGGCGCCCGTGCCGGGGTATTCGAAAAAAGAAATCATGTTTGGGATTACGATCAGCCAGAGTGGCGAGGTCATCGACGTAACCCCGCGAGGGGAAGCCTTAAAAGGTAAGCTGAAGCCGCAATCAATGATTGTTCCACAACTCGATCGCACGTCAGGGGTGGCACCGGGATTTTTGTGGGACAAGACATCCTATGTTTTTGGCGCCACCACACCAGAGACCGGCTCCAAGCGTGTCATTGACGAACACGAGGCCTTCAAACAGTGTCAAATCGATATAATTGGCGACTCCGATGATCCGGGATTGAGGGCGTTCTTGAATTTTCTCGATAAGTGGTTGCCAGAACATTATCCATCACTGCCTTTTTCACAGGAAATGCTCGACAAGAATGTCGTGTTCCGCGTCGATGGGCTGGGAGCGTCTTGGCTGCACGAACGCCCAGAAGCCAAGGCTCTAGCAAGAGGTTGCTTTACTTCGCCAGATGCGCCAATTGGCTTGTGTCTGGTGACCGGGAAAGTCGAGCCTATCGCAGTCACTCATGAGCCGAAAATTCAAGGCGTGCGAAATGCCCAGTCCTCGGGCGCGCTCCTCGTTTCTTTTAATAAGACCGCCTTCACCTCCTACGGCAAGGAGCAGGGCGAGAACGCCCCCGTCTCCGAATACGCCGCCTTCGCCTACACCACCGCGCTCAACGCGCTTCTGGCCGAGCGCCGGAACCGAGTGCAGATCGGCGACGCCACGGTGGTGTTTTGGGCCGAGCCCGAAGGCGAGGAGGAGCCCTATGACGCGGAAAACGTCTTCGCCGAATTTTTTGGCGGCGGCGCCGAAACGGGCCCGCCGGAAGCCGGGCCCGCCCCGGACGCAGAGACGCAGGAGCGGGACCTCCTCCAAAAGCTGGCGACGATCGCCGAGGGCCGGGCGATCCCCGGTCTCTCCATCGATCCGGCGACGAAATTCTACGTTCTCGGCCTCTCGCCCAACGCCGCGCGCATCTCGGTGCGCTTCTGGCTGGAGACGACGATCCGGCAATTGGCGGAAAGACTGACGCGGCATTTCGAGGATCTGCGGCTGGAGCCGCCCGCGTGGCGCGCGGGGAAGGCTCCGAGCATCCGCAGCCTCATCGGGCATCTTGCGCCGATGCGGATCGACCGGGATGGACGGCTCAAGATCATTTTCGACGCTGCGCCGGATCATCTGACCGGGGAATTCGTCAGGGCGGTCCTTTCAGGCGGCGACTATCCCTATGCGGTGTTGCCAACGGTCCTGCAGCGGCTCAAGGGCGACCACGTCGTCACCGGCCTCCGGGTCGCATTGATCAAAGCAGTTCTTGTTCGCCGCGCGCGCAGACAACGAACGCAACTCGGTTCGGAGGAAGCCGGCATGACATCAGATCCACTCGCCGAAACCGTTGGGCGAAAACTCGGTCGTCTTTTCGCGCTCTACGAGCGCGCCCAAGCCGGCTGCTTCGAGGAATTGAACTCGAGCCTCGTCGATAAGTTCTATGCGTCGGCCATGGCGACGCCGCTTTATGTTTTCCCGTCCCTCGACGCCAATTTTCAGCACCATCTCTCCAAGATTCGAAAAGGAAGAGACCTGGCCAAATGGGTGAAAAACCCAGGGGCTCTTGCCGGCGGCCTGCAGAAGTCGGTCGGAGAGCTGTCGAGCGGCATCGGCTTCTATCCAAAGCAGATGACTCTGGAAGAGCAGGGACAATTCGTCATTGGATATTACCAGCAAAAATTCGGCCGCGATCCGCGAGGCGTGAACGTGCAGACCGACGCCGCGCGCGATCAACAAAGCGAAGAGGAACAGTCATGAGCGCCATCACGCACCGTTACGATTTCGTCTACCTCTTCGACGTCGTGAACGGTAATCCCAATGGCGATCCCGACGCCGGCAACAGGCCTCGCGTCGACCCCGACACCAGTCGCGGCTTGGTCACCGATGTGTGCCTGAAGCGAAAAGTTCGTAACTTTGTGGCGCTTGCAAAGGGGGATATTCCGGGCTTTGCGATCTACATGGCCGAGAAGGCGATCCTCAACAACTCCAACCTCGAGGCATGGACAAAGCAAGGCATCGAACCCGACAAGAAGGGCGATTATTCCCGGCTGCCGAAGGACGAGGAAAACGCGAGACGCATCACCCGATGGATGTGCGACAATTTTTACGACATCCGCGCTTTTGGAGCGGTGATGTCGACCGACAAGAACGCCGGCCAAGTCAGGGGGCCGATCCAGATTACTTTTGCCGAATCCCTGGACCCGGTTTCGCCGCTCGAGATTTCCATTACGCGCTCGTCCGTCACCAATGAAAGGGATGCGGATAAGGAAAGGACGATGGGGAATAAGCACATCGTCCCCTACGGCCTCTACCGCGCCCATGGCTTCATCTCCGCCCGGCTGGCCAATGACGCGAAGAAGGGCACCGGCTTTTCCGAGGACGACCTGGCCCAGTTCTGGCGCGCGCTCACGGAGATGTTCGACCACGACCGCTCGGCGGCGCGGGGCGAGATGACCGCTCGCCGGCTCGTCGTCTTCGAGCATGAGAGCGATCTCGGCAACGCCCCGGCCGCCAAGCTGTTCGAGCGCGTGAAGGTTTCCCGTGCCCCCGGCTCGGACGGTCCGCCGCGTAGCTTTTCCGATTATGTCGTGACCTTGGACGACGCGCCGCTGCCAGCCGGCGTCAAAGCGCTGGATCTCATCTGAAAAAAGGAGGGGGATCATGGACGAAGACGATCTGATCCCCCTCTCCGCGCTCCAACACATGCTTTATTGTCCGCGCCAATGCGCGCTGATTCATGTCGAACAGGCCTGGAGCGAGAACCGCTTCACTGCCGAAGGGCGCATCCTGCATGACAAGGCCGATCAACCGGGCTCGTCGCGCCGGCGTGGAGTGCGCACCGCCACCGCCATGCCGATCCGCTCGACTGCCCTCGGCGTTTCCGGCGTCGCCGATGTGGTGGAACTGCATGAGCGGGAAGGACGCATCCATCCCTTCCCGGTCGAATACAAGCGCGGATCGCCCAAGGCGCATCGGGCGGACGAGGCGCAGCTTTGCGCGCAAGGCATTGCGCTGGAGGAAATGTTCGGCGTCGAGGTTCCCGAAGGCGCGCTCTTCTATGGCGAGACACGGCGTCGCGTCGTGGTCGCCTTCGACGCAGACTTGCGCCGCTTGACCGAACAAATCGCCACCTCCGCCCGCGCTATGATCCTCGCCGCCGAGGTCCCTCACGCAACCTACGAAGCCAAGCGCTGCCGGGCCTGCTCGCTGCTGGAGATTTGCGCGCCGCGAGAGACCGCCGAAGGCGGCAAGGTGGCGCGTTGGCTCGAACGCATGATCGGGGAGTGAGATGGTCGACCGGCGCCACCTCAACACGCTCTATGTCTCCACCGAGGGCGCTTATGTACGCAAGGACGGAGAGAACGCCGTAGTCGAAGTGGACGGCGGGGAACGGCTGCGCGTGCCGCTGCACAAGCTCGGCTCCATCGCGCCGTTCGGTCGCGTGACCATCTCTACTGGCCTGATGGCGGCGGCAGTGGAGTTGGGAATTGCTATCACTCATTTCTCCGACAATGGCCGCTTTCTCGCTCGCGTCGAGGGACCGGTCTCGGGCAATGTGCTGTTGCGTCGCGATCAGTTCCGTGTCCATGAGAGCGAGGCGGCGAGCGCGAACTTTGCCGCTGTGATCGTTATCGCCAAAGCCTCCAACCAGCGTGCAGTATTGCAAAGGGCGTTGCGCGATCACGGCGACGGATTGGATCAGACCGCCAGAGACGCTCTGCATTCTTCAGTAGAACATCTGGCAGACGCGGCTCGCCGCTGTCTGAAGCCTCGCGCGCTCGACGAGGTGCGCGGCGTGGAAGGCGAGGCCGCGCGCGCCTATTTCGGGGTTTTCGATCATCTGATCCGCGTGAAGGAACCGGGTCTACGCTTTGGCGCGCGCTCACGCCGTCCGCCGCTTGATGCGGTCAATGCGCTCTTGTCGTTCCTCTATACCTTGCTGGCTCACGATTGCCGGTCGGCGCTCGAAGGCGTCGGGCTCGATCCGGCAGTGGGATTTCTGCATCGCCTGCGTCCCGGACGCCCGAGTCTCGCGCTGGATCTGATGGAGGAGTTGCGCCCCCATCTGGCCGATCGGCTGGCGCTGACGCTGATCAATCGCGGCGAAATCGGCATGAGCGATTTTCGCCTGTTCGAGAATGGCGCTGTGCTTCTCAACGATGATGCGCGTAAGCAGGTGCTTGTCGCGTTTCAGGAACGCAAGCGCGAGGAAATCGAGCACCCTTTCCTGAAGGAAAAACTGGCCATCGGCCTGCTGCCCCACATTCAGGCGCGACTGCTGGCCAAGGCGGTGCGCGGCGATCTCGACGGCTATCCGCCGATGATCTGGAAATAGGAGCCGGACGAAGATGATGGTGCTCGTCAGCTATGACGTGGAAACATTGACGGCGGCCGGCCGCAGGCGACTGAGACGAATCGCCAAGGCCTGCCGCGATGTCGGGCAACGCGTGCAGTTTTCTGTTTTCGAATGCGAGGTCGATCCGGCGCAATGGGCGACGCTGCGAGCCCGACTGATCGGCGAAATCGATCCGAACAAGGACAGCCTCCGGTTCTATTTTCTCGGCAGCAACTGGCGCCGCCGCGTGGAGCATGTGGGCGCCAAGCCGGCCGTGGACTTGGATGCACCGATGATCGTGTGAGCAGACCACGGTTTAGCTCATTCGGCGTCTTCATTTTTCACTCGATTGAAGTCGGCCATTTTCGAGATTTCCGGCGATTTCGCTTTCGATCCGCGTTCGCGTTCACCGGAAGCGACGGCATGACATTTTACGAGCGCGAACCCGGAGCGACCGGCGGGAAGCCGGCAGGTTCGCGGAGTTAAATATCCCTTGCTATCAAGAATCTGAAGCTTCCCTTTCAATGTGCGCTCCTTTTAGGGCGTTCGATCGCAACGGTTCGCGCGCAAACCTCTATTTTGTTCGTCCGATCAATGTTCTATCCTGCTGCGGTCGCCTCTCGCGCAGAGGCGTGGATTGGAACGCATCGACGTGATCTTCACCGATCGCGAGCGGCAGGTCGCCTCTCGCGCAGAGGCGTGGATTGGAACTCGCCATTGACCACCTTGCGATAGGGCAAAGCAATAGTCGCCTCTCGCGCAGAGGCGTGGATTGGAACATTCTCCGGATTGAAAGGTTGAGGAAGGCAGAAGGTCGCCTCTCGCGCAGAGGCGTGGATTGGAACTTGATCTCGACGCCGAGCTTCTCGCGCGCGTCGAGTCGCCTCTCGCGCAGAGGCGTGGATTGGAACTTCGCGGCCTCATAGGGCGAGAGGCCGAGCAATTGTCGCCTCTCGCGCAGAGGCGTGGATTGGAACATGTCAAGGACCGCGTGCTGTTCGGCTCGGTGACGTCGCCTCTCGCGCAGAGGCGTGGATTGGAACCCGTTTGAATCAGCATTCTTTGTGCCATGGCCAGGTCGCCTCTCGCGCAGAGGCGTGGATTGGAACTCGAGAATGATCACGCGCGGCCGCACCTGCCGCGTCGCCTCTCGCGCAGAGGCGTGGATTGGAACTTCCGAACACAGCGCGCCATCCCATCCAAGCGCGTGTCGCCTCTCGCGCAGAGGCGTGGATTGGAACTACACGCCGGCGCGAACAGTGGAGCTCCGCGCCCAGTCGCCTCTCGCGCAGAGGCGTGGATTGGAACTCGACGAAGATCAAGTTCGCTGTGACGGCCGATGAGTCGCCTCTCGCGCAGAGGCGTGGATTGGAACCGGTTCGAAAAGCGCGCCGAGATCGTCGCCGAACGTCGCCTCTCGCGCAGAGGCGTGGATTGGAACGATGCTTCGCAACGGCGCGCATCATGCCGCGCGCGTGTCGCCTCTCGCGCAGAGGCGTGGATTGGAACCGTTTACGGGCAATAGCCTTGTTGGCACGGCGAAGGTCGCCTCTCGCGCAGAGGCGTGGATTGGAACAGCTCCGTGCGCGAGCAGTCGTCGAGGGTGAGCAGTCGCCTCTCGCGCAGAGGCGTGGATTGGAACTCGACGAAGATCAAGTTCGCTGTGACGGCCGATGAGTCGCCTCTCGCGCAGAGGCGTGGATTGGAACCGGTTCGAAAAGCGCGTCGAGATCGTCGCCGAACGTCGCCTCTCGCGCAGAGGCGTGGATTGGAACGATGCTTCGCAACGGCGCGCATCATGCCGCGCGCGTGTCGCCTCTCGCGCAGAGGCGTGGATTGGAACTCGCGCAGCAATGCGGCGTCGGTAGTGGCGGCGGGTCGCCTCTCGCGCAGAGGCGTGGATTGGAACCGTTTACGGGCAATAGCCTTGTTGGCACGGCGAAGGTCGCCTCTCGCGCAGAGGCGTGGATTGGAACAGCTCCGTGCGCGAGCAGTCGTCGAGGGTGAGCAGTCGCCTCTCGCGCAGAGGCGTGGATTGGAACGTCGCATCGTCGTCGACTTTCCGCGGCTCGCGCTGGTCGCCTCTCGCGCAGAGGCGTGGATTGGAACTCGTCCGCCTCGATCGCCTCGAACATGGCTTGCGCGTCGCCTCTCGCGCAGAGGGCGTGGATTGGAACCTGGATGAAGTGGCCGCCGGCGCCGCGTAGGAAGGTCGCCTCTCGCGCAGAGGCGTGGATTGGAACATGATAGTTCTCCGGGCGATGTCACGTAAACTCGATTCTGGCGCGTTGACGCCACACGGGCTGATTTCAAGGGGCTGTGGTCACGGACTTCCACTCTGCCATCGCCCTGAGGCGATGCAGACGAATGGCAGTGGCGGAACGCGTAGAAGGTCTGGATGGAACGAAAAGATTGCGGACCGCCGAGAAAACGTCGACAAAATGTTGCAGCCCTCGCCATGATCGGAACCCCTGCATCACTCACTCGCGCTTTCGTAATGGGACGTGGGAGTTTTCTGCGCGATTGTTCAAACCCTTGTGCCATCGATGCTCGATCTCCGGCAAGACCTTCCGAAGTGCCACCGCATAGGAGCCGAGCTTGTCGGTGATCATGCGCCGTGGGCGGCAGCCCTGCTTGTGAAGAAGTCGTTTCAGCAGTCGCTGAGCCGCTTTGGCGTTACGACGAACCTGGACGATTTCGTCGAGGACGTATCCGTCTTGGTCGACCGCGCGCCAGAGATAGCGCTTTTCGCCGTTGATCGAGATGACGACTTCGTCGAGATGCCAAACATCACGACGTCCAGGTTTTTTGCGCTTTAACCGACCGACGTAATCGGGTCCGAATTTCTTGGCCCAACGACGGACGGTTTCGTAGGAGAGGTCGATCCCGCGTTCGAGGAGCATTTCCTCGACGAGGCGCAGGCTGAGTGGAAATCGGAAATAGAGCCAGACGGCATGGGCGATGATCTGCGGAGGAAAGCGATGGCGCTTGTAGCTCACGGGCGACTGTCTCATGGCGGGAAGATCCCCCGTGTTCACTTACCCACCCGTTAATGTGACAACGCCGTTCGTCGAGTTTGCTGGCGAGATGGCCGTCGACGATCTTCGTGAGAACGTCAGCCATGTATGCCTGCGGATCGACGCCATTGAGCTTGCATGTCTCGATGAGCGAGGCGATGATCGCCCAGTTCTCGGCCCCGCTATCGGAACTCGCGAAGAGAGCGTTTTTTCGATTGAGCGCAATGGGGCGGATCGCGCGCTCGACGATATTGGAGTCGATCTCGATACGTCCGTCGTCGACGAAGCGCGTCAAGCCGTCCCAACGCGAGAGCGCGTAGCGGATCGCTTCGGCCAGCTTGGTCTTCTGGCTGATCAGCGCGAGCTTTTCTCGCCGCCAGGGCTCGAGCGCGTCGAGGATGTGGCGAGATTTTTCCTGTCGCACATCACGACGCCGGTCTGGGCTTCGCCCGCGGATTTCGCTCTCGATCCTGTAAAGCGCGCCGATACGTTCGAGCGCCTCGCTGGCGATTGGCGCTGGGCCGGCGGCGGCGAGTTCGTAAAAGCGCCTGCGGACATGAGCCCAACGGAAGGCGAGCGCCACGCTGTTCTTCTGCGCCAGCGCCCGATAACCGGCGTAGCCGTCGACCTGCACGACGCCGGTGAAGCCGGCAAGATGCGCGAGCGGCTGCTCGGATTTGCGGTTTTGCGCATAGACGTAGACGGCGATCGGCGGGTCGGAGCCGCACCATGGCCGATCGTCTTTCGCATAAGCCCAAAGCTGACCGTTCTTGGTGCGTCGTCGATATCGACGACGATCTCGATGCGCGGCAGATGTGCTGGCAAGGCGCCGCGGTTCGTGCGGCGCTTTCTGGCCGCCCTCTCACGCTCCGGCGCAGAGCCGGCTTCCGTTTCCGCCGCCGCGCCAGCCCCTCTGCCTGCTCGACCTCTTCGAGCGCGAGCAGCATCTGGTCTTCGGGAAGTGTCTCGGCGCTCCGCCCGAAGCGGTGTCGTTGCATCTCCTTGATGATCTGAACGAGGCGCTCGTTGCGCGCGCGTTCGGCGAAGCCCTTCACCAGAACGTCGCGGAAGCCATAGGCGGTCGGAACCGAATAGTCATTCGTGCGATAGCGCACGAGCGCTAGGGAGGAGGCCTTTGTCGCTTGCTTGTGGCAGGCTTCGAAGGGCTCCGCGGGAAGTTCGCGTAAGGCAGCCGTGTCGGCGACGAGACGTTCGCCGTTCGTCTGCTCGTTGCGGCCGGCGCGCTCCTTCTGACGGGCGCGGCAGAGGTCCGCGAGCCGTGCGTTCAGCGCGTCGAGCGTCGGCGCATGCGGAACTGGCGTCAGGAAGTTGGCCCGTGAGAACTTCACTAGACCCTCGACCTTGCCCTTGTCGTTCCCCTTGCCGGGACGGCCGAAACGGTCGGAAAACAGAAAATGGCTGACGAACTCGGTGAAGGCCTGAGTGCGCCTGCGCTGGCCGTCGCCCAGGATCTTCGCCACGGCGACCTTCGTGTTGTCATACAATATCGACAGGGGCACGCCGCCGAAGAAGGCGACACCATCATCCCTTGATGGATGAAATCGCGGCCATTTTCCTCGGTCCAGCGAGCTGACCCAGTTCAGCGGCGCTGTGGAGGATGCTCTGGTGATCGTCGCGAATGGAGGCGAATAGGGTAACCGGTGTTCTGCTCCCACATTGTCCGTTGTCGGCTGATCTGTGATCGACATTACATGGATGAGCGGCGAGGAGTTTCTCCATGGAGACTATGTTGGAGGTTCTCATGAAGTGACAGAGCCGACGGAAGGCTAACCGCCAGTGGCCGGACGAGATCAAGGCGCGGATCGTGTCGGAGAGTTTGCGTCCGGGCGTGACAGTGAACGAAGTGGCGGGTAAGCGCTGGCTCATTCGCACGTTGACCCTGAAATTGGGTTTCAGCTTGTAAGGTTTGCGACTAAACGGCATCATTTGCTGATTGCCTTGATAGCTTAGCTTGGCAGGCGGACTCGGCCAATCCTCATTTGCGAGGGATCGCCATCTGCAATAAGCGCACCCTCCTTAACCAAGGCAATAACGCGCTCATGCAATGCCATGTCGCCGACCTGCAAATATGGGTCGCGGCTCAGGCCGAGAGCGTTACCGACTATAAAGGCAACCTTTTTCCATTCCGAAGTGGCTTGCGCCAGTAGCAACGCATCAAAGTAATCGATAGGTGCGGACGCGAGACCATCTGCTGTTACGCACGAAATGGTGCATTGTCGGCCATAAGCTCTTCCCATTTCCGCTGTTTCAGAATGTCTTCATCAGCGGAAATGTTCCTTTCGCGACCGAAAAGCGTTGCCAGCCCGTTGCCGGGTATGATCGAAACGGCTTGAGCTGACTGGATCACTCCGTCAGTGTCATTGCCCCATCTGACAGGCACACGAAGGCCTGTAACATCGATGACATGGTAGGGACGACCCGCCATTCGCCATGCCCACGCTAGGCGAAAGGCCATTTCGCTGGCTGAATGTTGCCCAAACCAGACGACCAACCGGTCCGCCTTGCTCGCGTTCGACCAAAAGGCGTGGAGGCTGTTCTCAATGTCCCACCCCTCCATCTGCCACCAAGCTGCTCGTGCAGATGGGTCCATGTCTACGATGGGGCCGCAACTCAGATCATCCTGAAACACCAGCAAATCGTCATCACGACCTGCAATACGAAGAGCCTCTCGCAACGATCCTGCGGCTGAATCGCCTGGAATGATATGTGTTGTCTTCATTGGAAGCTCCACGCAGACGCATGAAATTTGAGAATGAAAGCAATACCAGTAAACTCGAAGCATATGAACTGCTCGGTTCTGGCGGACTGCGGGCCTTTAGTGGATATCCGAACGCGCGACCAAGACATTCCATGGCAGCAACTCATTGACCCGGCTCTGCGTGTGGCCGTTCACGATGGCAGTCAGCGTTGCGGTCAGGTAGGCAAGCGGATCGACGCCGTTGAGCTTGCATGTCTCGATAAGCGAAGCGATGGTTACCCAGTTCTCGGCTCCTGCGTCGTGCCCGGCGAAGAGAGCATTTTTGCGGTTGAGGGCTATCGGCCTGATGGTCCGCTCGACGGTGTTATTGTCGATCTCGATGCGACCGTCCGAGAGGAAGCTGCAGAGGCCGTCCCAGTATTTTGCGATGTAGGCGAGCGCTTCGCCGAGCGGAGACTTACCAGCGACGTGGGCGCGATGATGCGTCAGCCAAGCCTTCATGTCGGCGATTAACGGCGTTGATCGTTCCAGTCGCCCGGCGAGGCGAGCTTCTGCGGAAAGGCCGCGCAGCTCCGCTTCGATCCGATAGAGTTCGCCGATCCGCCGCACACCCTCCTCGGCAATCGGCGCTGATCCGGTACGCGTGATCTCGACCAGCTTGCGCCTTGCATGTGCCCAACAATAGGCAAGCCGGATGTCCGGACCAACCCGGTCGGGTGCGATCAGCCGATTATATCCGGCATATCCATCGACCTGAAGGATGCCTGTGAACCCTCGCAATATCCGCTCGGCATGTAGTCCACCACGACCGGGAGCATAGGTGAAGGCCACGCCTGGCGGCGCACCTCCGCCCCACGGTCGGTCATCGCGGGCCAGCGCCCAGAAGTACCCGGTTTTGGTTTTGCGAGAGCGAGGATCGAGGACCGGCGCACGGGTCTCGTCCATGAACAGCTTGGTCGACCGCTTCAGGTCGGCGATCAGCGCGTTGAAGAGCGGACGCAGTTCGAATGCTGCCCGACCGACACAATCGGCGAGCGTGGAACGGTCGAGATCGATACCCTGTCTGCTCATAATCTGGGCTTGGCGGTAAAGCGGCAGATTATCGGCGTACTTCGACACCAGCACATGCGAGATCGTCGCCTCGGTCGGCAATCCGGCGTGGATTAGTCGGACAGACTGTAACTCGAAGAATGGCTTTCGACCACAATAGTATCGATTCGCCATCGTTCCCGTTAGCCGCCCCGAATGGGGAGGTGAGCCAGGAGCGGACGTTCTACATTGGCTCTCGTACGTTGGCTTTCTCGAACCGGGAGGCCGCGCAATGAGTCGGCGCGAACGCGCCACACAGCCATCAGCGGGGAATTCCATCGGCGGGCCTTCTGCGCTGTCTCTCGGTTCCCCGTGTCGCATTCTCACGATTGACGGATAGCGTGTCGCGGACCGTCGTTTCCAGGTCCAATTCGCGAACGAAGGGCGTGTGCGCCTGACTTTTTTGGGGCCGCGCAGCCAAAAATATGGCGCCCGGAGAGTCAAAAAGCTGACAAAACATTAACTGAAATGGCAGGCAAAGAAAGCCCCAACAATGCGATCCTTAATAACTCGTCAATTAAAAGCCATCTATATGGTTTCAAAGGAAGGTCGCGTGCTCCTTTCCGTACAATAGAAGGGCAGATCTATGAAATGGACACAAGCGATTGCCGTCGGGTTGATCGTAACGATGGCCTCTACTCTGACACGCGCCCAAGAGGAAGAGGAGGGCCGCCGAACCGACTACATGCACCGCCTTCACGAAGATTGCGAGCGTGGAGACGAAGAAGCTTGCGCCCATCTCGAGGAAATGCGGGAAGAATGGCGCGAGCGGCACCGCCGGCGCGAATATGAAGAATGGCGCCGAAGGCAAGAAGGGCCGCATGATTACGATGAAGACCAAAATAGGCGCCGCTTCGTCCCGCAGGCCGATCCCAAAGTCGCATTGTGCCTGGCGATCGAAACGAATTACAATAATTGCATGAGGCAGCACGGCGGACGCCAGAACGAGTGCGCCGCTTGGGTCTACGAGCTGAAGGCGAACAAATGCTTCTGAGCGCAATTATGCCGGCAGAGTGCTGCTCGTCATAGCGATCGTCGGCACCACCATTGCGCCCTGGCAGCTCTTCTTCCAGCAGAGCTATGTCACGCGCTCGCGGCGGCTTCGAAGAGCCTTGCGATAGTGACGCAGTCCGACCTCGGAAGCCGAGAAATGCAACACGGGACTTGCCTGGATGGTTGCGGTACAATTTTTGCCGGTAGCTACGCGATGGGGTCCGGCAGTTCGTTCGGATCAGGCAGCGAGCACCGCACTCCAGATTTCGGGCGCAGTTGTCCCGGCGGCTCTAAATCGGCTCAGCGCGAATTGACCCTTTCTGATGCGATGCATGAGTTCGACGCCGGCGATCGTGATCGCCGCATGTCGGAATCGCTTGAACCCGAGCATCGGCCCCAAACGAAGCTTGATGGATCGGTGATCCTGTTCAATCGGATTATTCAGGTATTTCGAAGACCGAATGCAAGTCCGTGCGCCGCCTCGATGCTGTGCGAGAAGCTCGCGCGCCGCCCGATGTGACGCCTGATATCCGTCGAGCGTGATTTTGCCCGGCGGCCGTCCGTGGCTCGCGAACGCACGACGGAAAAACGCTTTGGCCGCGGCGACATCTCGCTTGGCGAGCAGCAAAAAATCCACTGTTTTTCCTACCTTGTCAACGGCGCGGTAGAGATAGACCCCGCGGCCCTTGATCTTGACGTAGGTCTCATCGACGCGCCACGATCCGCCGACTTGGCGCGAGAATCGGTTCCACTGCTTTTCGAACTCCGGAACGTAGCGCTGAACCCAACGCATGATGGTCGTGTGAGCCAAAGATAAGCCGCGTTCGGCCATCATTTCCACGAGATCGCGAAAGCTGAGCTTGTATCGCAGATACCAGCGCACGCAGAGAACGATGATCTCGCGGTCGAAATGGCGGCCTTTGAAAAGTTTGTCCGCGCTCAGCAGCACCCATTACCCCAGTGTCGGGTTCCGCCCTCACGGATTATGTCCCGCTCACGCCATTTGCACCAGAACCGCTGAAATTCGGTGACGTAGCCGACGCGCAACAGACTATTATCGGCTCCGTTTCACTCTCGGCGCAAATTGATCCTTCGTTGCGCGCTCGCAAGAATTGAGGCATCAGAGCGTGCTCACCCTCCGCCGCGTTCGCTCGGCTTTGCACGTCGGCGGTTCAGGCGCCGGTAGTCCATGGGTCGATCACGGAGAGGCCGGCGGCCGTGAATGCGCTGGCGTCGCGGGAGGCGACAACGAAATCATGCGATGCGGCAATAGCAGCGATGTAGCCGTCCGGTGTGGGGAAGCCCTGTCCGGTAGCGCGCGCCTTCACCGCCAAATCGGAATAGCGGCGCGCCGCGTTCACATCGAACGACAGCACGCGGGTGGCAAACAGCTCCAGCACGCCTTCTAGCGCGGCGGACAGCTTTTCCTTGCGCTTGCCCTTGGGGAGTGCGCCGACGCCGAACATCAGCTCGGCGACCGTGACGCTTGAGAGATAGAGCGTCTCTGCAGCCTGTTCATCGAGCCATCGGCGCACCGCCGAATCCGGGTCAGGCTTCATCGCCTCGGAGACGACATTGGTGTCGAGCAAGATCATTCGAAGCGCAGCGGCTCTGCGGGCTTATCGTCGCGGACCCGTTCGAGGGCTTCGACGTCGGCGTTTGTCAGGCCGATCTTCCGGCTCATTTCCGCCAGAGCGCTGCCGAGGCGGAGGCGATCGGGGGGGCGCACAGCGGCTTCCAGGATGTCTCGCATTTCCGCTTCCGTGCTGCGGCCGTGTTGCGCCGCCCGGACTTTCAGGGCGCGATGCGTCTCTTCTGATAGGTTGCGGATTGTGACAGCGGGCATGAGTGCATCTTTGCGTCGAGTGACAGCGTGGCTATCAATGTAGCGCCTCCGATAGCATCGGGCAATGGGGCTCGGGGGCGGCGGTCTTTCACGGTCGAAGCGCCCCGCAACTTGTTGCCGAGATGCGACCATCGGTCGGCGATGGGAGGGTGCGTCGGAAATGGCCAAATCGCTGTTCTCCTTCCCGAGGCCGGCCTCAAGTGGGCGGTCGGCGCCCTAAAATCCGACGCCTGGGAACGCTGTTCGGCGGCGAAATAGGCGCGGAGGGCCGGTGTCACTCGCGCTTCGTGAGTGGACTGGATTTCCCCGGATTTCAGGGTTTTGGGTTCGCGGTTCATTGCTGGACTCGCGCTTCATCGTCGGACTTATTCGCGCTCCATGAGTGGACGAACGTTAGGGCCCGGCGGCACAGCTCTCGAGGGTTCAGCTCGTCGATTTTCCCGGGCTTCGTCGGCTCCAGTCCAGTAATGAATCGCGAAAAAAGGCATCGCCTCGCCGGGTCTGTCGGTCGCTTTGCACCCGGCCTTTTTCGCCTATGCGGCGGAGTGGGCAGGCCTGACTGGTGCTTGATACTGGTGGTCATCGCAAGCGCACCCGGAGGATACACGAAGGAGACGCCCGATCCGCCGGGCGGGGAGATCGTTCGCGACGCTGCCGGCAATCCGACGGGCCTGCTGCTCGCCCAGCCCAACGCCACGATCCTCTATTCGACGCTCGCAAATACCATCGCACGCACAGAACGATGATCTTACGGTCGAAATGCCGGCCTTTGAAGATTCATCACGCTCGACCAGTAGCTTTCAAAGGCAGTGAAACAAAAAAGATCGAGCCTCTTCCCTCATGGCTTTTCACTTTAATGACACCGCCGTGCAATTCGACAATGATCTTCGCCAGGTAGAGGCCAACTCCCGTGCCCGTGATGCCGGAAACATTGCTTGCCCGATAGTATCTAGAGAAGATTCTATCGACGTCTCGGCGCGGAATCCCAATTCCGCTATCCGTGACAAAAACCTGCAAGGCAGTCCGCCTGCCCCGGACCACAACTCGCACCGTGCCTCCAAGAGAGGAATATTTGATCGCGTTCCCGATTAAGTTGCTGAACACCTGACCGATAAGATTCTTGTCCCCATAAAATGGCAATTCTTCAGCGCTGTACTTTTCGATCACTGTGGCATTGGACGAAATTTCGCGGTGCAGATCGCAAACTTCCTTTAGCACAACGGACATGTCGAGATCGGTCGGATGGAAGTAGAGGCTCGGACTCTCGATCACACGACTGGTTTGCAGCAGTCCTTCGATCATGATGCTCATCCGCCTCACGGCGGCGCGGATCTTGTTCGCTCGCTCGATAATCACGTCGTCCCGAGGCATCGGACGAGCATTCAACAAACGCTGCGCATGCCCATCGATGATCGTCATTGGCGTTCGAAACTCGTGCGACACCATCGAGATGAAATTCCGCTGATTTTCGCCCAAACGCCGTTCATGCTCCAATTTTTCCTCGAGCATCGAGGCTTCAGTCGCAAGGGCCTGCTGATTGACCTGAAGTTCGATCGCATTGTCGCGAAAGACCACGACGGAGCGCGCCATTTCCCCGAGTTCATCGGGTCGTTCAGTACTTCGGATTTGAATATCCGTTTCGTTCCTCGACAGACGCCGCATACTGGCGGCAAGCTCCAATAAAGGGTCCGTTATCTGTCGAGTTACGTAAAGCATGATCCCGAGGGCCATAGACACGCCGAGAATGGCGGCGGCGATGATCAACGCGCGAGCTTCTCGAATGGCGCGGTCGGAGCGCTCGCTCGCCAGGCGCGCTTGCGTGTTGGTTCGGTCCGATATCCTCCCCAGGGCGTCGCTCGTCGAAGCAAATGCATCCCTGGAAGCCGACATGAAGAGATATCCCGCTGCCGCCTTGTCTCCCTTCGTCATGACCTCGAGCGTGTGTTTCGCTTCAGCATGATATGATTTCCAATTCATCTCGAAGAGCCGGTAATCTGCTGATTCGATCTCGTCATGAAGGATGCTTTCATATCCTCTCTGCGCTCTTGAAATCGCCTCGTCGAGGGACTCCATCTCTCGCTCTATGGCGCTGGCGTCGACGTCTCTCACCGCTATGAGAAAAGCGCCCTCCGCTGCACGGAAATCCGATGTGAAATTGTCGAGGTCGCCGATATATCGCGTGCCCTTCAACCAATGTTCACGGATGTCGGACGATTCGCGATTGACTTCTTCGAGGCGGCCCAACCCGAAGATACCGATGCCCGCGATCGTAGCGAACAAGAGCCACAAGGATGCGACCATACGGAATTTTATCGATTGCGTCAGCTTCATCTTGTTTTAAGGCTCGATCAATCCGACTAGCGCAGCTTTGACCGCTGCCTCGATCCGGGTCGCAACGCCGAGCTTGTTTCGTGCGTTGTCCAGATGATAATCGACGGTTCGCTTCGTGATGCTCATGATCGACGCGATCTCGTCGGATGTCTTGCCGCGCGCCGCCCACAGCAAAGTCTCGATTTCTCTTTCGTTGAGTCCGAGCTGTGGAGTTTCTGATACGCCAAATCGCGCGCCGCCTCTCAGTCTGGCGTCGATGATCGCATGCAGCAGATCGAAGTCGATCGGCTTGGAGACATAATCATCGGCGCCGAGTCTTCTTCCCTTGAGTTCGGTTTCGCGGTCGCTCAAGGCAGTCAAGAACACGAAAGGAGTTCTCGCGACAGGGAGGGCAAATCGCGAGAAATTTTCCAGCACGTCGAACCCGGACATCGACGGCATACTGATATCCGAAAGAACGAGATCCGGTCGAAGGTCCGGCAGAAGCGCCAATGCCTGTTTGCCGCTGCTTGCGAGAACGACTTTGAAGCCGCGGTCCTCGAGCTCTTCGGCGATCAAAGAAGAGGTCTCGAAATCGTCGTCGATGCAGAGGATCGTCGCCCGGCCGTCGGTCGCAGACATCTTATTGGTCTCCGAATTCTCGCTCTTGCTGAGAGGTCGTATTATAGGCCAGGACATAACGCCGTTCCACCGAAGTTCGACAATGGGTGCGGACACAACCATTTGTAAATACGGCAAAAACATGGAGGCCGCTGTAGCCGGCCTCTATCTCGGTTTCCCTAAAGCCAACAACGCTCGATCGAGATTCCGCCTGACGATCTCGTTTTCGTGGAAGGCGTGTTCAGGTGTCCACTCTTCGAGCGCCGCTTGGAAAGCCGACACCGATGCTCTCAATTTCGCCGCATTCCCCTCCTTTCGGCCGAGGACGGCCAAGGCGCTGCCCAGATTGTTTTGAGTGCTCGCCCACAAGCCCGGTGAATCCTGTCGCTTCAGCACCTGTAAGGCTTCACCGTAAACACGGATAGCCTCATCCAGCCTTATAGGATCGTTTTGGCTTTCTCCGATACGCTCGAGAGCATTGCCGAGGGCGATTTGCGTTCGGGCCCATTGCTGGGGCGCTTCTTCTCGGGGAAATACCTCTAAGGCGTTGCGATAAGCGTCGACGGCTCTCAATAGGCACGGAATCCCGCTCTCGCGCGCTCCGATGGCTTGGAAAACATTCCCGAGATTCGATTGAATAATCGCCCAGTCCCGAGGCGCCCTCTCCCGAGAGAATTCCTTCACCGCTTCCTCATAGGCGACGATAGCCATCGAAAATTTGTCCATATCCGATCCGAGTTCACCCGAGCGAGCAAGGGCATTGCCCAAATACATCTGGGTCGTCGCCCATTCCGCCGGCGAACTCTCGTGCTCGAGCTCCTTCAGCGCTTCGTCGAAGGCCGACACGGCCTCAGTCAGGATGGAAAGATCGCTTTTTCTTTGGCCGAGCTCCAGCAGGGCAATTCCCAAGTTCTTCTGCGTGGCTGCCCAATCGGCGGGGCTCCGCGAACGCGTCCTTTCTTCGAGCGTCTGCCGGAAAATGGTCACCGCTTCGGAGATTTTTTCCACTCCATTTGTGCGTTCACCGATCGTGAATGTCGCGATACCGATATTGTTAGACACGGCCGCCCATTGGAGAGGAAAGTGTGATCGAGGTATTTCTGTCAGCGCCGCGCGATACGCGTCGATCGCGTCGGCCAGTTTCGCCGCCGTGCGGTCGTGTTGCCCGATATTGAGAAGCGCATTTCCGAGATCATATTGCGCCTGCGCCCATTTTTGCGGCGCCCGCGTATGACCAATTCCCTGCAACGCCCGTCGATATCGATCTGCGATATCTTCCGCGACCGCGGCTCTCGCTAACGTGGCATGACCGCAGACGACAATCGAAATCGACAAAATGCCAGCCACGTACGCGACAGAACAACGTTCGAGACAAACACGGATGGCGAGCGCCAACGCGTTGAGAGCGGCCGAATTACACGACATCGAAGTGCGCTCCTTGTCGATGAGCGTTACCTCATTACTCAATCGAACGTCGGCATCAGGCTGGCGTTCGCCGGCGTGCTCAACTTGTTGATCTGCTCATTGGTCTGGCCGTCGGCTCCGTTCGGTGGGAGGTCCCGCAGATTTTCGTCTTTCCAACCGCCGCCCAGCGCCATGAACAGCCCAGCTATGTCCGAAAGACGGTTCCCCTCCGCGACGACGCGTGCGACCGAGGCGACCAGATAGGTGTTCTCGGCGTTCAATACGGAGAGCACATTGACCGCCCCGAGACGGAGTTCGGCGCGCACGATGTCGAGGCTCTTCTTCGCCGTCGCTTCGCCGTAGGCAGCGGCTTTCACTGCTTTGGCGTCCGCCTCGAGCGCGCGCAATGCATCGGTGACATTCTGGAATGCGACAATGACGGTCGAATGATATTGAGCGTCCGCCTGGAGGACGCTCGCCTCCGCCGCCCTCTGCTTGTTGAGAAGCGAAAAGCCGTCGAAGATCGTATGTGTGACAGCCGCCGACGCGGTATAGAGCTCCGTGCCGGGCGTGAAAAGTTGTGCGAGCCGATAGGCGCTGTATCCGCCATTCGCGCTCAACGTCACATTCGGAAGCCTTGCCGCAATGGCGACGCCGACTTGCGCGGTAGCCTCGTGCACATTGGCTTCGGCCGCCCGAATGTCGGGCCGCTGCCGGACGAGTTTCGATGGCAGGCTGAGCGGCAGTTCGTGCGGCAACGAAAGAGAACCGAGATGAAAGGTCTCGGCGATCTCGTCTGGAGTATATCGGCCGGCGAGCGCCGTGAGCAGATCGCGCTGCTGCGACAATTGCTTTTCGAGCGGCGGCAATAGCTGCAGGGCCTGCGCGAGGGCCGCTTCCTGGGTGAGCACGTCGGCCTGCGCCACGTAGCCGGCCTCGAATTGCTTGTGCAGCAGCCCCAGCATCTCCCTTCCTATCGCGATCGATCTGCGGACTGCCTCGATCTGCCCCCGTAGCGCGGCTTCCTGGATCGCCGCCGTCACCACATTACCGGTCAAGGCCAGGTAGGCGGCCTCCAGCTGGTAGCGCTGCTGATCCGTCTGCGCCTCCGCCGCCTCGAGGCTTCTGAGATTCTGCCCCCAGATATCGAGCGTGTAGGCGACGGTGAGCTGCTTCAACAGCAAGCCATAGGGCGAATTCGGAGGACCGATGTTGGTGGTCGGCGAATGCAAGGCCTGGCTGAAGAGGCTCTGATTGATCGTTTCGAGCGAACGATTATTGGACTGGAGATTGAGACTGTCGGTGGAGTTGAAAATGGCGGTCGGGAGAAACGCGCCCTTTTGCGCCTCTGCGTTGTGATAGGCGATCCTTATCGCGGCTTCCGCCGCTTGCAAGGTCGGATTGCTCTCGATCGAGGCTTCGATCAGCCGATCGAGGCCGCGGTTGCGGAAGACCTGCCACCAGCGCTTCGGGATTTCTGTGCCCGGCACGAATCTTGGTCCTCCGGCGAGAGCCGGAGCCTTATTCGACGTAAATTTTTCTATCGGCGGCGGGGAAGGCGATACGAAGTCCGGCCCGACCGCGCAACTGGCCAGCGCGGAAAACATCGGCAAGAGCGTGAGGAAAATCCGGCGCCCGTAGTGAGTTTTCGAAGTGGACGAGCCGAAGACTTGCATCTCTATCCGAGTTTCTCTTCCGCGAGCATGCTCTAATCGATCATCTTCGTTCGCTCCTGTCGCTCCGTGATAATGGGAAGACAGGAGCACTCGGACCGCGTGACTTCATAGTTAGGTAGTTCTCCTGCCGCCCAGGGTCTACTGTTATAAATCACAGTAGACCGATCGACTGCCGAGCCCCATAGAAAGTCTGGGATGATTGGAATCGAGACATGCGCTCTCGGTCCCGAGAGACCGTTTCACAAGGCCGTCAAATGCGTCTGGGCAAAAAACACATCGAGGCGAGCGCCTTCGCTGCGGCGGTCCTCGTCGCCGTCGCCCTCTCGAATTGGGCGTTCCGTCAACAAGACGACGTAGATCCTCGTCCGAAGGTAAAAGCTTCAACCGAAACGGAAATCGGACTGAACGACAAACAGGCGGGCGCGCTCGAGATCGGCAAGGTGGATGAGCGAATTTTTGGCGAAGAACGACGAGCCGTCGGGAGCATCGACTTCAACCAGAATCGCCTCGTTCAGGTCTTCACGCCCTATCAGGGACGGATCATCGACGCCTATTTCAATATCGGAGACCGTGTCGAAAGGGATCAAATCCTCTTCACCATCGATAGCCCCGACCTATTGCAGGCGGAGTCCAATCTGATCGCCGTATCCGGCGTGCTCACTCTCCAGACGCGCTCTCTCAACCGCGTCAAGTCCCTGGTCAAGATCGGTGGCGTTTCGCAGCAAGCTGTCGACCAGACGATCTCCGATCAGCAGACGGCCGAGGGGGCTCTAAAGTCGGCGCGGGACGCGGTTCGCATCTTCGGCAAGACCGAGGAAGAGATCGACAAGATCATCGCGGAGCGGCGCGCGGACCCGCGCCTCATCGTGAAGAACCCGATCGCTGGCTATGTTACGGCTCGGGCCGCGGCGCCAGGCCTTTTCGTCCAACCCGGCGTCGTCCCGGCGCCCTATGCGGTCGCCGATACCGCGACCATGTGGATGCTGGCGAATGTCGTGGAGAGCGACGCCCCCCTGCTGCGTGTCGGACAGGACGTTCATGTTCGCGTGGCCGCTTATCCGGATCGAGAGTTCCACGGAGCCATCACCGTGCTCGGGCCCTCTGTCGATCCGACGACCCGGCGCATTTTCGTGCGCTCGGAGATCAAGGACTCAGATCATCTGCTTCGCGCCGGAATGTTCGCCGATTTCGTCATTCGCGTTGGCGCGCCGTTTCGCGCCCCGGCGATTCCGGAGAACGCGGTCGTCCGCAAGAGCGACGGAACCATGACGGCTTGGATCACGCAGGATCATCGACGCTTCAAGCAGAGGACGATCAAGATCGGCCTGCGCCAGAACGGCTTCGACCAGATAGAAGAAGGCCTCTCCGTCGGCGAACTCGTCGTCTCGAAGGGCGCGGTCCTTCTCGACAACCTCGCCGCGATCGGCGCGGCTGAATAGCGCGCCGCTGATCGAACGAGGTTGCCCCGTGCTGAAATCCATTCTTGAATTCGGGCTGACGCGGCGCGCGGTCGTCGTTCTCGCGGTCGGCGTGTTCATCGTCGCCGGCGTGACAGCCTTCACGCGGTTGAATATCGAAGCCTACCCCAATCCCGCGCCTGTCATTCTGGAAATCACCGCCCAGGCGCCGGGCCTCTCCGCCGAGGAGATGGAAAAATACTACACCATCCCGATGGAGATCGCGCTCTACCCGACGCCGCGCGTGACGAACATTCGTTCGACCTCCTTCTACGGCCTGAGCTTTGTTCGCGTCACTTTCGAATATGGGACGGATTATCATTTCGCCTATGCGCAGGCGGCGATCGCCCTGCAACAAGGCGCATCGCTTCCGAACAATGTCTCGCCCGTCATTCAACAGTCGAGCCTCGTCGGCGAAATTTTCCGCTATCAGGTGGTCGGGCCGCCGCATTTCACCCTGACCGATCTTCGGACTGTTCAGGACTGGATCGCCACGCGGCGGCTGCTCACCATCCCTGGCATCGTCCAGATCAATTCCTGGGGCGGAACAACGAAGCAATTCAGCGTCGAGGTCGATCTCGGCAAGCTCGAGGCCTACAATGTCACTATTCCACAGGTCATCGCGGCTCTCGGCAACGCAAATGTCAATGTCGGCGGCCGGGAGATAGAGCTTGGCCAGCAATCGGTGAACATTCGCGGCGTCGGCCTCATCGACGACGGCGGTAACGACGATCTGACGAAAGGCTACCGAACGGAAGACATCGAAAATGTCGTTCTCACCCAATCGAACGGCGTGCCGGTTCAAATCAAGAATGTCGCAAAGGTCACTGTGGGGCATGTTCCGCGTCTCGGCATACTCGGACGCGACCACGACGACGACGTCGCTGCGGCGATCGTCGTCATGGGCCGCACGCAGCACACCAACGAGATTCTGCCGAAGGTCGAGGCCGAGGTCGAAAAAATCAACTCCGACGGGTCTCTTCCGCCCGGCGTGAAGCTCGTTCCTTTCTACGATCGCGGCTCGCTCGTCGCCGTCACCACGCATACGGTCCTTCACAATCTCCTGTTCGGCTGCCTGCTCGTCTTCTTCATTCAATGGATTTTTCTCGGCGATCTGCGCAGCGCGGTCATCGTCGGCGTCAATATTCCCTTCGCCCTGTTCTTCGCGATCATTCTGCTCGTGGCGCAGGGAGAGGACGCCAACCTCCTGTCGCTCGGGGCGGTCGATTTCGGAATCATCGTCGATTCCGCCGTCATCCTCGTCGAGAACATCTTCCGTAACTTTCAAGCGGATCGACCGGCGCGCAATCGTCTCCTGCAACATCTCACCGAAGGCTTTTGGGGCCCCGATCCCACCGCGCCGACTGGCAGCCACGGCAGCGTGCGCCGCTGGACCAATCGGCTCCGGCTCATCTTCGTCAGCGCGCTACAGGTCGACAGAGCCGTGTTCTTCACGGCGGCGATCACGGTCACCGCTTTTCTGCCATTATTCACCATGACGGGCGTCGAAGGGCAGATCTTCGGACCGATGGCGCGAACCTACGCCTATGCGCTGGCCGGCGCGCTACTCGCGACCTTCACTGTGACTCCCGTGCTCGCGTCGATCGTCCTTCCCGCACGCGTCTCCGAGACAGAGACAATCATCGTTCGGCGGCTGCGCGGAGCCTATACCCCGATGCTGCGATGGGCGCTCGACAATGTCCGGCTCGCAATCGGCGCCGGCGTACTGTTCCTCGCGCTCGGCCTGCTTTTGGCGACACGTCTCGGTAGCGAATTCCTACCCGCGCTCGAGGAAGGCAATTACTGGATCCGCGCCTCTCTTCCTTCGACCATGTCGCTCGAATCCGGCGTCGAATCGACCGGCAAGATGCGCGAAATTCTTATGCGGCATCCCGAGATCATCACAGTCGTGACGCAACATGGGCGTCCCGACAATGGCAGCGACGCGTCGGCATTCTCGGACGTGCAGATTTTCGCGCCGTTGAAACCGTTCGACGAATGGCCGCGCGGTTTCACGAAAGACAAGCTCACGGCGGAGCTCCAGAAGGAGTTCGAAGAAGAGCTGCCGGGCGTCGTCTTCGGCTTTTCGCAGTATATTCAGGATAATGTCGACGAAGCCCTGTCGGGCGTGAAGGGCGCCAATTCGGTGAAGGTCGTCGGCTCGGATCTCGCGACCCTCGAAAAGCTGGCCGAGCAGATGCGCGAGCAGATCCGAACCGTCGCGGGCGTCGAGGATCTCGAGCTTCTCCACACGCTCGGGCAGCCCAATCTCAATATCAAAGTCGACCGTCGGCGCGCCGCGCGCTACGGGCTCAACTCTGGCGACGTCAATACGATCGTCCAGGCGGCGATGGGCGGAACGAATGCGACCACCGTGCTCGAGGGCGATAGGCAGTTCGCGGTGGTCGTGCGCCTCGCGCCACAATATCGGACGACGCTCGCCGCGATCGGAGACATCAAGGTCGGCTATACGCCGCCGGGAAGCGCGACGAACGCCTATGTTCCGCTGCGCGAGCTCGCGGCCATCTCCCTCGATACCGGCGCATCCTTCATCTATCGCGAACGCAGCCGCCGCTACGTCCCGCTGAAATTCAACATCCGCGGCCGCGATCTCGCCTCGACTGTGGCGGAGGCGCAGGCGAAGGTCGCGAAAGCGGTCACGCTTCCGCCAGGCTATCAAATTCTCTGGGCCGGCGAATTCGGCAATCTGCAACAGGCCAAGACGCGCCTCGCCATCGTCGTGCCCTTGTCCTTCCTGCTCATCTTCTCGCTTCTCTACAGCCTGTTTAATTCGCTTCGCGATAGCTTGCTGGCGCTCGCGGGCATTCCCTTCGCGATCGTCGGCGGCGTGATCGCCCTCTATGTCTCCGGCGAGAACTTCAGCGTCTCCGCGGCGATCGGTTTCATTTCCCTGTTTGGGGTCGCCGTGATGGATGGGATATTGAACATCACTTACTTCCGAGAACTCGCGATCCAGGGAATGGAATTCCGAGATGCGATTTTTCATGGCGCGGAACAACGCATGAGGCCGCTGCTGATGACGGCGTTGTCGGCGGGCGTCGGCCTCTTTCCCGCCGCTGTTTCGAACGGCATCGGCTCACAGGTGCAGCGGCCATTGGCGACCGTCGTCGTAGGCGGCATGCTGCTCGGACCGATCATGCTGCTCGTTGTCGCGCCGGCGCTCCGTCAGAAGTTCTTGAGGACTTATCGTCCAGCGAAGGAGTCTGGAAATGTCGACCAAGCGCATCTCGACGCTTAGCAGGCGAAATTCCACGGCGATCATCTCTGTCATGATCCACTGCCTCTCGTCCGGATTGTCTCTAGCCGAAGACGGTCGTCCGGCTCCGAGTTCCAATATCGGCTCGCATCGTGCGCAGACGAAACAAGAAAGCGCGCAGCGCGATCGCAGGAAAACGGCACTTGGCGAACGCCCTTGCCCACGCGCTATGTGGAAGGATGATCCGGTCTGCTTCGACGCCCCGGATGAGCACACTCTGCCGACGCCCTCTTCCACTGGGCCGACAGCAGCGCGCAAAGGCTCATCGAACCATGCGACGACGCCGGTCGCCGAAAGTGTCGAGGTGGGCGTCAAATGGGGAGCGAGCAACAATCCATCGCAACATGGCTACGACAGCATTCCCATGATCAGTTCGGCGAGACGCGGCGTCTATGGAAGCGACGACAACTGGGGCGGCGGCGGCCCTGATACGCACGTCGGGGCGGGAGTGAATTTGAAATTCTGACAAGGAGGGCAGCGCGTTTTCTCGAGGTGATCGCCTTGTGTCCGCCTTTATTCCGACCAGGGGCTGCGGTTCTGCTTCGTCGTCCCCGCAGGCCTCGTCTTGCTGCGCTTAGTCAGCCTCGGCCTCGCGCACTGAGATTTCCCGCCGATCATCAAACCGACGTGCGGCCGCTTATAGCAGCGGGGGGTGATGCGATGCTCTACCTTGCTGGATTCGAGAGTATCGCGGGTTCTGTCGCAAAATTGATTTATACTTTAATATACTAACAACGCTCTGATATCCGACTCCTGTCGAATCAATCGGTTAAGTCCGCGAATAATGTGCGAATCGGCCTTGGAAAAAGCATTTACTTGAAATTTGCGACAGAACCCCATTGCGCGCCTGATGACGACTGGCCGGGACGCGCTGTCGAAGACGGAGACTCTGACGATCGCAGCGATCGAGGATGGCGTCCCGGCGCTCGTTGAAGCACGCGCCGCTGTCGCCGCGTTCCAGGCCATGATCCGCAAGAAGGCCGGGGATGAACTCGACGGCTGGATCGACCTCGCAAAAGCCGGCCTTCTGGCTTCCTTTGCGAGCGGCGTCATAAAGGACCGCTCCGCCGTCGCGGCGGCGATCAGGAACGCTTGGTCGAATGGCCAGACCGAGGGCCAGATCACCAGGTTGAAACTGATCAAGCGGCAGATGTATGGGCGCGCAAAACTCGACCTCCTTGAGGCCCGCCTTATCGGAGCTGACTGACGGAAAACGACACCAAAATTGCGTCAGAGCCAATTTTGAACGCCGATCGGGGGTCAATTTTCGATGCCGATTGACAACGGGTTTCAGACCGAGCCGGTGTTCGTCGCTGGTGAAGACCTCGACCGGCCGCTCCGGATGTTTCGTGGCTTCTTCCGTGACGGCGTCTTCGAGGTTTTTTTTGAACGCCGCCGCCTCTTGCGGCGAGGCGGACTTCGGATTTTTGGGGCGCGGAGCCTGGATCGACATGCCGCAGGCTTTCAGCGCCTCCCAGCCGCGTTGAACCGCGACCTTCTCCAACCCCAATTCGCGCGCGAGAAAGGCCGCGACTTTCGCGCTCGTCCACAAGCCGCCATCCATGGGCGGCTCCTTCAGCCGAACGCGTAGCTTGTCGAGCAGCTCGGGCTTCAACACCGTCGCCGACGCGCCGACGCGCCGACGCGCCGACGCAAGTCGCCGAGAGACGCTGGACCTTCTGCGTTGTAGCGCGCCGCGAGCTCTGTCGCGAATTTTTCTCGCGGGTCGGTTGAGGCTATGATCACCAGGCGTGGGGCAAGCGGAATAGTGCGATGATCGATTTCAAGGGCAGCCATTTTGAACGCGACGTGATCCTGTGGGGTGTCCGCAGGTATGTTGCGTATCCGATTAGCTATCGTCAACTCGAGGAAATGATGGACGAGCGCGGCGTCGAAGTCGACCATTCCACGCTCAACCGCTGGGTCGTCAAGTATGCGCCTTTGCTGGAGAAACAGTTCCGCGCTGGCAAGCGCGCTGTCGGTTCGAGCTGGCGTCTCGATGAGACCTACGTGAAAGTCAAAGGCTGCTGGAAATATCTGTATCGGGCGGTCGACAAAGCAGGCGCGACGGTGGATTTCCTCCTGACGGCAAAGAGGGACTGCAAAGCCGCGTTGCGCTTCTTTCGCAAGTCGATTGGTCAGCATGGTGCGCCGGAGAAGATCACGATCGACAAGAGCGCCGCCAACACGGCGGCGATCGAAAGCTACAATGCGGAGCATAAAGCGGACATCGAAATCCGCCGTATCAAATATCTCAACAATATCGTCGAACAGGACCATCGAGCGGTGAAGCGAGTGACGCGACCGATGCTGGGGTTCAAATCATTTGGATCAGCTGCAGCGACGCTTTCTGGTATCGAACTGATGCACATGATCCGAAAGGGGCAGCTGCGAACGACGGGCGAATTGCGTCCAGCGCAGAAATTCTATTCCCTCGCCGCGTGAGCGGCGTCATTTTTACTCACCCGTCGCGCCCGTAGATAAAATTTGCGACACAACCGCTCATGTATCGACCCGCATTATTTTTGGTTTGAATTCGAAGGCTGCTCGATGCTTGTGCTCAAGACGACTCGGATCACTTTGGTGCGTATTGCATGATGCCGTTTCCGAACGACCAATCTTCACGTCCATTGTCCAAAAGCACGATAACAATATCCTCTTTTCTGACATTTTGTTTCCTGTGGATGTCGTCGACGATACGCGCATAAAATTTCTGTTTTGTGTCAACGGACCGGCCTCCCAGCCAGATGATCTCGATGAACATAATATTGGTTGAGTAATTGGCTCCGAGATACCCCTCGGTAGGAAAAATGATTTCGTCGGCGTCGTGCCGCGTGACGATCTGGAATTTGTCATGCATAGGAACCTTGGCGACTTCGACCATTGCATCGCACACGGCGTCGCTGACTGCTCGGATCAAATCGCTCGAGGCGTTCTTGTTTACGTCGATGCGAACTAGTGGCATTTCAGATTCACTTTCCTGTTTAGGGCGAAAGATTCCGCAGGACGATCTCGCGCGCGACAGAGAGATATTTGCTTGGCATGCCGAGGGAGCATGCGTCCGATGCAAGTCTCCCTCGCTGCTCATCTATCGAGAGGAACTAGGTCTCACGGCGCGTCTTCGATCTGATCCAGCAATTCCGTTATCCTCGTCACCTGCTGGAGGAGAATTCCACCGACTCCATGGGCGAACCAAACGCCGGTGACAAAGCCCCAGTGGATCGGAACAGCGAAGAATTCCTCGCGGAACCAGAAGGTATGACCCCATTCGTTGAATCCGACGCTCACGAAGATCATGAACGGACCGACGACCGCCAGCGTGAGTGGCACAGAGATTCCCTTTGCGAACAAGGGGAGTCTCGTTCGTGCGTAAATCCAAGCGGAACCGCCCATCAGGATGTAGAATGGAAAGTTGAAGTAGAATTCGATGATATGGTTGGCCGTGAACGGCGTGTCACGAACCGATACCTGATGCCAGGAGTTGTCCTGTTCCGCGAAATAGCTGCCCGCCCAATAGACAGCGAACGTATAGATGCTGATCCACATCGTGAGCGTGAAGTATCGTGTGATCTCCTCTTTGGGAGCGATCGCCTCAAGGTCGCGATCTCGGGTAACCCAGAGATATCCCCACAAGGTCGGAAAAACCACGGCGAGAAAAGCGCCTTCGAGGTAGAGAAGCCGCATCCAATGCTCTTCGAATGCGGGCTCGCTCGAATCGAGCCCGGTCGATATGCCGTATGCGCCCTGGTAGAGTCGGAAGCCGACATAGATGGCACTCATGACTGCGAATGTCGCGAGGTATTTGAGAATATCTCGAAGATACCACGGCAGGCCGGCTGTCTCACGGATCGGCGTGGACGACGCCGCTCGAGGTACGAAAGTCATGTCAAGTCTCCCTGGTCGAATTACACGTCGTGGCTCGCCGCGTGTCAGTTGAATTTTGGGATCACCGGAGAAGAGACGCTGGCGATGTGTCTCGCACCGGTTCCGTCTTCGAAAAAGAGAAGTCCGCCGATACGGCTGTCGGCGTCCCGCACGAGACCGTCGAGCCTTTCGGTCTGCCACAGCGCGTCGGTCGCGGTCATACGAATCATTCGCGATTCACCCGGCGCGAGAGGTTCGTCCGAATCGAGCGTCAGACCGCCCTTGGCGATATCGGCGTCGCTGCGGCCTGCGAGCTCCTTCATGACGCCATCTTTCCTCGGCGAGAGAAAGCGCAGATTGGCGGTCGCGAATTCCGTGACGCTGACCGGTTGGTCAGATCTGTTGTGAACGAGAGCGAACAGTGTGACTGCCCGGCCCGGAACATTGAATTCCGTCCGTTGGACCCGTACGCTTACGGGGCCGCCATTTACGACTTTGGGCAGAGGTTCGATTTGATCCAATGCGGCTTGCAACGGGATGGCGCTTGAGTATCGGCGGTCCGTGATCAGGTTGGCCGCGAGGACGATCGCCGGTACGCCGATGAGAATCCCGAAGGCGATCTTCGTATCCAGCGCGGAAATCAGTTCGGAGGCGCGTCCGTCTCGAACCATTCTGAAGCGCGGCAAGAACAAAGGTCGTCTCACCCACCAGACGAGCCATGCGGACCCTATGACGATCCAGAGAACGTGCCAGGCAACGCCGTTGGCGAGCCCATAAGTCTCCATATCGATCACCGAACCGTCGAGGGCCTTCACTTCGTTGACGAAGGCCGACGGCACCCCTGAAATTTCGATCCACTCTCCCGGCCCCATGACTGGGCCCGCATCATGCAGGTTGAAAAACGGATGGATATGGAAGCGTCCCGGCACACGACCTTTGAGGACGACCTTGAACTCGTAGTCCCCGCCCAGTTTCAACGTGAATGAGCTTACCGACGGTTGTCCGTTTATGTAGCGTTCCGTGCGAACCATCACGGGGCCAGGCGCCGACACATTGAGATATGTCACGTCTGGTTTCGCCACGCCGCGCGGCCAGTCCTCGGCGACGTGGAATTTGCCCGTCATCACAATCTCTTCGTTGACGGCAAGCTTGGTCTTCGACAACTCCACGTCATAGAATTGCACGGTCCGCATTCGAACGAAAGGCTCCAGCGCCTTTTCGCCGTGGGCGAGCGCCCCATTCGGCCATAGAACGGAGGTGATCAAAGTCAGGCCGGCGCCAGCCAGGAGATATTTCAGCATGTTTCTCATGGACGAGGCTCCTCAGATATTTTTGACGTATTTCGTCGTCGCGAAGGCCTTACCGAGCCACCACCACAATGGGTACATCAGCGTGCAGAGAAGAGCGGAGCAGAATGCCGACAAGGGCGTCGCATACTGACCGTAGGTGCGCAACGTGCCCCTTTCGATCAGGCGAAGATACTCGGGCGTGCCCGCGCGGATGTATTCGAAGCCGAACAGGTCGGCCACGGTGAGCTGCGCTCCACCGTACTCGACAGGAATATGAAACATCGCGAAGATCGGCCAATTGCTCGGATAAAAAAGCAACGCGAACGCCATGCCGCCGAAAATGCTGGTGACTGTCAGGCTGTTTGTCAACATGAGCACCGCATCGAGCACGAGGGCGCTCGGCAGCATCGTCGCCGGAAGAACCTCGTTGATCGGAAAAAAATTCCACAAATGATAGGCGAAAAATCGAGCGATCCATGTGCCGATCAACAGACAGGAGATGCAGAGAGTGGCGCCGAGAGGCAAGCGGAAGTTGGGCCACAGAACCGCTTGCACCGCGGCCGGGAACGTGATCATCATCAAAGGAGTGATAAGGGGCCACCATTGGCGATCTTTCCAGTCGATCCAAAAGTCCCAGTCGCCGACCGTGAGGGCGACATGAAGGTGAAAGGCGCCGATGAAAAGAAAGAGCGCCAACACTAGGACCAGGTAGTCATAAGCCCGACTCAGCCGCGCCTTTTCACCCGTGTATGGTGTAGCTGGCGCTTTGAGGGTGGTAACAGTCATCTCGCTCTCCTGCCCAGACCATCGAGGCCATTTTGTCTTTGTGTGTCCGCGTTCGAAGGCGAACGTCTCGCGAACACTATTCAGAGTCCTCCCGGACGAAAAATGATCAAATTCGATGAGGGCATAAGCGAAATTCACTTGGCGGTCGGGGGCCTTGCACCCAGTCTCGTCATGCGATCGAAGCATCCCTCGGAATGCAGCGAAGGACACGATGTCGGAACTCAGAAACTTCGATCTCAATCTGCTGATCACTTTCGACGTCTTGATGGACGAGCTGAGCGTCTCCCGCGCCGCCGAGAGAATGTATGTGACGCAGTCGGCGATGAGCCATGCGCTTCAACGGCTTCGACAGCAATTCGACGACCCCCTTCTCGTGAGAGCCTCAGGCGGCATGAGGCCGACCGAGCGTGCGCTTTCATTGGCTGGTCCAGTCAAGGCTCTGTTGCGCGACGCGAATAGCTTGATTCAAGAGCCGGAGAATTTCGACGCGTCGGAAAGCCGGCAACGCTTCAATATCGCCGCGACGGATTACATGGATTTATTAGTTGCGCCTCTGCTTATGGAACAGATCGATTCGACGGCCCCCGGCGTCGACATTCATATCAAGCGCACGCAACAGCCGTTTCCGGAGCATGATCTCGAATATGGCGAGCTCGATGTCGTTCTCGGTTTCGACGCTGTTTTGAAGCCGCCGACCCATCTGGTTCGTGAAAAGCTATTCGAGGATCGCATGGTGTCGGTCGTCAGACGAGGGCACCCGAAGTCGGGCGTGAAAGACCTCACTCTCGACGACTATCTCGCGATGAAGCACATGTTGATATCGCGTACCGGAACCCGATTCGGCGTCATAGACGATTGGCTCGCCGAACGTGGCTTGTCGCGCCGGGTCGCGTTGACCGTCCCACACTTTTTGTCGGCGCCCTTGATAGTGGCCCAGACTGATATGGAATTGTCTTTGCCTGAACGAATCGCCAATTGCTTCATGTCGCAGGCTCCGTTGACGATTTTATCGCTTCCAATCGAGTTGCCGCGCTATGATCTCGTCATGGTCTGGCATCCTTTGCGCGAGCGTGACCCCGCGCATAGATGGCTGAGGGAGCAAATCGCGTCGGTCTGCCGAGTGCTCGAATCATCGAAGATCTAGCCTTCTCATCGCCCAGGCATCCCCTCGGCAAGCGCTTTGACGTCGATCAGAAGGTAAGGAGGCTTGGATCGATCGGCCCCTCCGCTCAAAGCTGCGGATCTGTGGAGCTGATTCACGACGGCGTACAATTTTCCCGTAGGGCCGAAAGCCAATGAATCCACCCATGCGAGTTCGGGACCTTGCACCAGTCGGAAATAGCTGCGGTCGGTCTTGATCACGCCTATGGCGTTGTCCGCGAGGTCCCCGAGATAGATGTTGCCATCCTTGTCGATAGTTATGCCGTCACAAATGGGCTTGGCGCTGTACCGCTCCACCTTTGCGGCCAATGCGCTTTGCTCGAGGTTTTCGTCCGCGAGGTCTGCGGCTTTGATACGATAGAGGCTCGTCCCATGCATTGGGCCGAAATAGACCCATTCGTTCGCGAGATCCTCGGTGATCGGATTCACGCCGATTCGCGGTCGCGAGAGGCGTCCGGATGCGTCTTTGGTCTCGATTGGTCGTCCATCGATCACGAGATCGCGACTTTCGGGGATGACGCTTGCATGTCCCTCCAATACGCGGCGGGACGCTCCGGTCGCCAGATCGACGACGATTATGGCTGCGTTTGCGCCTCCGGCGGGATCCGCGATGAATATCCTATTGTGCCGACGATCCACAGCGAAGTCGTTCACGAAGGCGTTTTTCGGAGCGATAGGTTCGGGGAGATAAATGACGCTGTGGAGCTTGTTCTGGCGTGTATCCCATCCGACGAGCTTTGGCGTGACGCTGCTTCGCATTCCATTGTCCAGCATCCACACGACGCCATCTACGTCGGTGCGAATGCCGAGAACCGAGTCCAAGGAGAGTCCCGAGCGCCGGCTCCTATCGTTCAGAGCTTCGCTCGGGAACGGCGTGATCGAGCCGTCGGCGCGCCACTCCACCACCGAAGCGCTGGGCTCGTAGAATTGATGCTGGCTCATTACAATCTTGCCGGCGGGCGTAGCTGTGACGTTTCCCGGGGCCTGTTGGAGCAAGCCGATTACGGAAACTCTATCCGGCGCTTCCGCGAGCGCGCCAGAGACGCCGAACCAACCGATGACGGCGAGCGTCAGCAATTTCTTCAATGCCTTCTCCATCCTGTATGAGTGGTGGATATCGTAGTTAGATGAGCGGCAGAACCGGAAATGAATTCTTTTGATCGCGGGGTGAAGGCTATTCATTTCCGGGTCGGTTGTCGGTCGATGAAGATTGCCTCGGCTGATCAATCGTCGTCGTCCGACCTCTACAAGATGGACGCTGAGTGCGTCTGGCGGAACCCGCATCGGGATAGAGGGGAGAAGTTTCGAGATGATCTGGGGACATCTCCGTGCAGGCGATCGAGAGTGGAGAGGATCGCATTTTCCTCTATCTGCGTGAGAATGAAGTCGGCATGGGTCTCGATCCTCTGCGAGCGACGGTCGCAGGCCATATTCGCCGTGCCGACCTCGCCAGTGATCACGACGCGCTTGGTCTAACGCACGGCGGTCGGCCCACCTATATCGAACCGCGCGCGGCCTGACGGCGCAACATCCCGCCCCTGATCGCCTCCCGGGCCCTTCGCGCCGGCAATGCCCATCGGCGCTTCGCTTACGATCCGTGCCGCGTTATCGAATCGGCATGCTCGGATGATGCGCTAGGCGTCCAGAAAGGCTCGCGCTTGGCTCACGAAAAGTGAGTGGTGCTGGAAGAGGGCGCCGTGGCCGGAGTCGGGATACAGAATGAGCTGTGCATTGCTCATCGCCTTGAACATCGCATAAGCGTTGCTCGCTGGCAGCATGGTGTCGTGGCTGCCGCTCACCACCAAGGCTGGGCTGCTCGATCGCGCTCAGGATCGCGTGCTCAGGGTCGGGCGTTGCGCACCAGGTGATCAGCGCCTTCGCCTGCGGATCGGTTACGGCGCTGCCGTTGTCGGTGTCCCGATCGTCCTTCCGGGCGTAAACTCGATCGAGAAACGCCCTGCCAGCGGCTTGGCTCGTCGCCGATCGGGTGAAGAACAGCGGCAGCCGCGGATCCGGCGCTTCGGTGTGGGAGAACGCCTCTTCGAGAACCGCCAGCAAATGCTCTTCGCCGCCCTGTGGCGCTGTGCCGACGAGGATCAGCTTCTGGACGAGGGAGCCGTGTTCGGCCGCGATCTGCTGAGCGACGCAGCCGCCGAGCGAGTATCCCAGCAGATCGACTTTCGAGAAGCCGAGAAGGTCGAGAAATGTCATGGCGTCGCGGGCCATGGCCGCAACACTGTCCGGCGTCTCGCCCGTGGAACGGCCGACGCCGGCGTTGTCGAACGCGATCACCGGACGATCCAACGCCAGGGCGTTCACGACGGCGGGATCCCATGCGTCGATGTTGCCCGAGAAATGCTGCAACAAGACCAGTGGCGTTCCGGTCGAAGGGCCGAGCCGGCGATAGGCGAAGCGGATGCCGCCGCCTTCGACGTAACGTGTGGGCGCGGTTTCCAGCGTCGCGCGCTCGGATGTCGCTGCATCGAGATCGGTCATGTCATCCTCCGGTTGGTCAGGGAAACATAAGCGGACTGCGTCCGTGTCGATTTCACGCGACAGCGCCTCTTGCGCGCTCCGCCAAAGCGCGGAGCTTGGCGTCGAGCTCGAGAGCCGCAGCGGATACGTCTTCGTTGTGGAGCCGGCTCATCAGAGATGACAGCAGATCATAGGCTAGGCGAACTTCGCCCGTCGACGTTCGGAAGATCACGACTCTGATCGGGACGTTGAGGCCGACGCCGGAGTCGTGCGTGATCATGGTCTGCGCGATCAGCGGGTTGCCGATGACATACGAACGAATTTTAGCGTCCGTGCCCATCCTCCCCATCCAGGCGCCGTGATCGTTGGTCAAGAAGCGCATGAAGCCGCTTCGACCCTCGTAGCGCCTGATGCGCGTCTCGAAGTCGGTGCGACTCGTCGCCGCGGCCACCTCCCTTGGAATCGCGCCGTCCTCGACACTGCCGAGCTCGGCCTCGAAGGCGGCGACGACATCCTCGAAGGAGCGATGGCTGACATGCTCATAATGCTCGACGGTGAAGCTATCGATCATGGCCGCCTCATGGTGGTTATCGAGACCATTCGCGTATCTCCCTTGCCGACGCCGCCAGACGAGCGTGATGCGCCCTTGTGCCACGATCATCGCAATGCCCACGCGACCGCGTGGCGCCGCCGTCGCGGGCGGCTTCTACAATGTGGGCGCTGGCTGCACCTCGCCGACGCAGTCGCCAAAGCCGATCCGAGCGAAACCATCCTTCGCGCAATAGCCGGACAAGGTGACTGTGTCGCCGTCTTCGAGGAAGGCGCGCTCCTCGCCGGCGCCTAGTGGCACGGGAGCGTTTCCGGCCTTGCCGAGCTCGCTCAGCGCCCCTGCCTCCCCTTCGCCGGGGCCGGAAACCGTGCCGCTGCCGATCACATCGCCGATCTGCAAATTGCAGCCGTTCACCGTATGGTGGGCGATCATCTGCGCCACCGTCCAATATTGGTGACGAAAGCTGGTGACCGACACGCGCCGAGGCAACCGGCCGGCCTCTCGCTGACGCGCCGTGCCCAAGCGGACTTCCATTACGATGTCGAAGCCGCCGGACATTCGGTTCCGATCGCTGTCGAGATAGGGCAGTGGCGCGGGATCGCCCTCCGGGCGTGGCGCCGCCGCGCGAAACGGCGCCAGCGCCTCCAGGGTGACAATCCACGGCGACACGCTGGTCGCGAAGTTCTTCGCCAGGAACGGTCCGAGCGGCGCCTGCTCCCAGACCTGGATGTCGCGGGCCGACCAATCATTGAGCAGGCCGATGCCGAACACCTTGTCCTCGGCCTCGTCGATCGGAACCCGTTCGCCGGCCGCATTGCCCTGGCCGATGTAGATCGCCAGCTCCGCCTCGTAGTCCAGCCTTTGACATGCCCGCAGCTGCGGGACGACCGCGCCAGGAGGCTTTGCCTGCCCCAGGGGTCGGCAGACCGGACGCCCGTTGACGCCGATGCTGGAGGCCCGGCCGTGGTAGGCGAGCGGCATCCAGCGAAAATTCGGCGTGACCAGATCGAGGCCCATCGCCCTGCCGATATTGTCCGCGTGAAACAGCGAGGTATAGAAATCAGTGTAGTCGCCGATGTCGGTCGCGACCTTGAAAATCGCCTCCTCCCGCGGAACCAGACACGCGGCCACGGCGTCGCGCCCCGCCGGCGGAGCGCCTTCCTTCAAGAGATCGAACAGGCCGTGGCGCAGCGCTCGCCAGGCGATGGGCCCGAGCCGGAAGAGAGCGTTCAGGGACGGCGAGACGCAGGCTTGCGCGGCCGCGGCGGCGGCGCCCTCGAGCAAGGCGGCGTCTCCGAGCGCATGCAGGTCGACGATGTGATCGCCGATTGCGACGCCGCCCCGCCAATGATGCTGCTCGCCTGCGCGTCGAAACACCGCGAAAGGGAGATTCTGAATCGGAAAGTCGCCGTCGGGCCGGTCGGCGCCGGCCACCCAGCTGCGTGCGGCCGGGTCGTGTGTGTGGTTGATCGCGATCATGGTGACCTCAATCGAAATCGCCCGTGACGCTGCGGCGGCTCAGAAGGATGCGTCGGTCCTTCAAGCTTTGGATGGCTTCGGGCGCCACATTAGCTTCCGCGCAGATCTCGGCATTGTGCTCGCCCTGAAAGGCCGGAGCGCCCGGCGCCGGCAGCTCGGCGCCGCTGAAGATCCATGGAGCGCCCGGCATCGGCGTCGTGCCGCCGTTGCGGTCGTCGACCGCGACGATGGCGTTCCATTCCCTGGCCCAGTCCGTCTTCGCGAACTCGGTGATCGAACGGACTTCGCCCACTTGGGTCTGCAGCTGCGCCAGATCCTCGAAGGTCAGGATCCAGGCCCGCACCTCGGCGAGGAGGGCTTCGAGGTTGGTCCTCCGGAGCCGCGCCGTGGCGAACCGCGGGTCGACCAGCAGATCCGTCCGCCGCATCATTCCGCAATAGCTCACGAACATTGGCGTGTAGATCGGGCTGGCGGCGATCGTCAGCCGTTTGCCTCCGGGCAGCTCGTAGATGTGGGATTCATTGGCCGAAAGAGCGATCGGCTCGCCCTCTGTGTCGATCTCCGACAGCAGGGCGCCGGCGCGCTCGTTGACCGAGAGCATAGTGGCGGCCATCGAGACGTCGACGTGCTGGCCTTTCCCGGTCTTGTGCCGGTGCTCGAGGGCGGCGAGCACCGCGATCACCCCCTGCAGCCCGGTATAGACATCGGCGTGACTCGCGGCGTCGTTCATCGGCGCGCCGAGAGCGGCGCCGTAATGGGCGTGGACAATCGAAGTATGGCCCGTCTCGCATTGCACCGTGGGAGCGAAGGCGGGCCGGCCGCGCCAGGACGTGGATTGGCCGTAACCGCTGATCGACACATAGACGATACGGGGATTGTAGGCGCTCACCTCTGCGTAAGAGAGGCCGAAGCGCGCGAGCGTGCCCGGGCGGAAATTTTCCACGATGATGTCGGCGTGGCGGCAGAGCTCCGTGACGATCTCCCGCGCCTCTTTCCAATTGAGGTCGAGGCTGAGGTTGCGTTTGCCGGCGTTCTGCTGGACGAAATAGAGGCCCATGTCGCCAATGTGCGGCAGGCCCTTGCGACCGATGTCGCCCGACGGGGGCTCGATCTTGATGACGTCGGCGCCGAGGTCGCGTAGCGCCTTGGTGCAATGGGGACCCGCGAGAACGCGGGTGAAGTCGATAACGCGCAGGCCTTGGAGGGGCGCGGACATCTCAGTTTCCCTGGTAGACGGCCGTGCCCGGCCCGGTCTTCAGGAACGCCTCGATCCCGCGTTTCCGATCCTCGGTCGCCCAGGTCATCTCGTTGATCTCGACTTGGCGCCGGTCGGCTGCGGCAACGCCCGCGCGCGCCGATTCATTGGCCAGCATCTTTATGCCGCCGAGAATCCGCGTCGGGCCCGCGGCGAGCTGTCGGGCCCAGGTCAGTGAGACGGCGCCGAGCTCGTCTTCGGGAACGACCAGATTGATGACGCCCCACCGCTCGAAAGCCTGCGGCGAGTGGCGGCGGCCGAGCATCGCGATCTCCTTGGCGCGCGCGACGCCCGCGCGCTGCACCAGGCGCTGAGTGCCGCCGAGCATCGGGTGAAGGCCGACCGCGACCTCGACTTGGCCCATGAAGGCGGAGTCCGCGGCCAGGATCATGTCGCAGGTCAGCGCGATCTCCAGGCCGCCTCCCAACACGCCGCCGTTCAGAGCGGCGATGGTCGGGACCGGGACGTTCTCCAGACCCTCCATAAGGGCGGCGAATTTGACGGGATCTGTGTGTATGACCGTCGTGACGCCGAAGGTCTCGACCTCCGCGCCCGCGCAGAAATGGCGCAGGGCGCTGCGCAGCAGAATGGCGCGCGCGCCGGCCTCGACCGCCGCCCGATAGGCGGCGACGAGAGCTTCGAGCATGGCGTCGTCGAGAAGGTTGTGCGGCGGCTTGGTCATCGTCACCACGGCGACTGCGCCGTCGAGCGTCCATTGGACGGGCGCGTCGGCCGCCGGCGTTCGGGAGTCCTGGACGGCGGTCGACGTCATTCCCTGTCTCCCTGTGCTCCACAGTCGCGTTGCCGCCGACTGGAACGCTGGCGCTTCGCCTCGCTGCGTCGCTGGGAGGGAGAGTGCCGGCGAACCGGCGAACCGGCCATGTCCGACTCTGCCAATATTCGTATTCGAAACTGCCAGTCAGACCGAGCGTCGCGTTTTCATATTCGCTGCTCGTCATGCCCTCGCGACCATCGTTCGCGCAGGGGAGCATAACGGGTCAGATCACGCCGAGCGTAAGGCTTCCTGGCCTCTATTCGGCGTTGGAGAGGGTCCCGTCGGGCCCCGCCTGCAGGCCGCCGCGATAGACGCTCGGCGCATGTCCCGTCCACTTCTTGAAGGCCTTGCGGAAGCTCGTCGCATCCGCGAAGCCGACGCGTTCGGCGACCTCTTCGATCTGCAGCCTCGTGTTCTCCAGATATTCGATGGCGATCGATCGGCGCAGGTCGTCGATGATTCCTTGATACGACACGCCGCTCTCCGAGAGCCGCCGATGCAGTGTGCGCAAAGAAAGGCCCAACTTGTCCGCGATGTCCCGGGCGGGCGGAAATTGCTGCGAGCTGTTTAGGCAGACCACGCGGATCTGTCGCGCCAGATCGGCGCCGCCGGTCGTCTCGGCCAACACCCGATCGCAGAATTGCTGGCACACCTGGGCGGTGATCGGGTTGGCGTTCGGGCAGGCTCGATCGAGGACGGCGGGGTCGAAACGCCACTCCATGGTCTCGCCGCCGAACTCGATCGGGCAATTGAACATCCGCTCGTAGAGCCGCCAATATTGCGGGCGCGGGAAGGTGAAAATCATGCGCTCGGTCGGAAAGGGCGCTCCCAGGACGTGGCTGAACAGCGACGTCATCGAGCTGCGCCAGAACTCGGCGGCGAAGGGCAGCAAGTCGCCCAGCGCCTCCACGCCATGGCTCCGCAGAATGGCGGTGTTGTTTTCGATGCTGAAGCTGATCTGCCTCACCGCCGGCCCCGCCATGGTCACATGTTCGACGGAGAGCAGCAGCGCCTGGCCGAAAGTCGCGCTACTGACCATGGCGTAACCGTAGATGCCGTAGTCGCTCAGCCGCTGCCGCGCGCCGGCGAGCAGGCCGATCTCCGGTCGCGTCGCCAGTCGGCGGGCATTGGCGTAAATGGACAGCCGCTGGCGGTGGGACATGCGCGCTTTTGGGTCCTCCAACTGGCGAGGCTGGATGCCCGTCCGCGCGAAAAGCTCTTCGACGGAGACGCCCTGCGCGCCTAATTCCGCGGCGAGCGCGCTCAACCCGAGCAGGCTTTGCGTCGGAGCGTCGTGGTCGTCCGGCAGTGGATGCACGATCTTGATCGCTTTCAACGATCCCTCCTCCTCGTTCGGACATTGGCGCGAATTGACCACCTCTTCTGCCGCCGCGCAACGGGCGTCCCGTCGTCGGCAGGCCGATCAGAGGCTCGACGGGACACGCCAAATCGACCGACGCCGCCGAGTTCCCCGGCGCGGCCCGTGGCACGTTCGAACGCCTAGATTGGCACAGTTCGACGTTATTGACGACGACGCGAACGCCTAAGCTCCGCGACGAGACAGACAAACAAGCGCTGCAAGAACCATCGTGGCTCGATCACAATGACGGAGGAACGCATGGCCTACGAGACTGTGAACCCGGCGTCGGGAGCGCGCTTGAAGTCCTTCGCCGATATCTCCGAAGCGGCGCTCGAATCGGCCGCCGCCGCCGCTCAACGGGCCTACCAGACGGACTGGCGCGATCGCCCGGTAGCGGAGCGAGCTCGGATCCTTTCGAAAGCGGCGGCGCTGCTGCGGGAGCGAGCGGATGAATATGCCGGCTACGTCACTCTCGAGATGGGCAAGCTTTCGGGAGCGGCCATGGCGGAGGTCCAGCTTTCCGCCGCGATCCTCGACTATTACGCCAGCCACGCCGAGGAATTCTCGAGGCCGAAGACCTTCTCCGGCTTCCCCGACAGCGTGCTCGAGACCCGCCCGATCGGAGTGATCCTGGCGATCGAGCCGTGGAATTTCCCCTACTATCAGGTGGCTCGCGTCGTCGGCCCGCAACTCGCCGCGGGCAATGTCGTGCTGCTCAAGCACGCCGAAAGCGTGCCGCAATGCGCGCTGGCGTTCGAGCGGCTGATGCGCGACGCCGGAGCGCCTGGGGGCGTTTTCACCAATCTCTTCGCCAGCATCGAGCAGGTCGGGCGCCTGATCGACGACCCCCGCATCGTCGGGGTGACCATCACCGGCAGCGAGCGCGCCGGCTCCGCCGTGGCGGAACGGGCTGGACGCAATCTGAAAAAGGTTGTCGCCGAGCTGGGCGGCAGCGACCCGTTCATCGTCCTCGAGGATGCGCCGCTCGAGTCCACGGTCGAGAGCGCCATCTTCGGCCGGATGTTCAACACGGGCCAGAGCTGCGTGTCGTCCAAGCGCATCATCGTGGTCGGCCAGGCGCGAGGACAGGCGTTCCAAGACGCCTTTGTCGGCGGCATGGCGAGACTGAAAGTCGGCGAGCCGACCGCGGAAGACACAGGGCTCGGGCCGGTGTCCTCGGAACGCGCATTGAACCTTCTGCTCGACCAGATCAGCGCCGCCAAGAAAGGCGGCGCCAAAGTCGTGATCGGCGGCGAACGCATCGCCCGGCCGGGCTTCTATCTGCAGGCGACGGTCCTGACGGACATCACCTCTGAAAACCCGGTTTGCTCGCAGGAGCTGTTCGGTCCCGTAGCGTCCCTTTTCGTCGTCGACACCGAGGAGGAGGCGATCGCCCTCGCCAACGCCAGCCCATTCGGTCTCGGCGGCTCGGTCTTCGCCGACGATACAGCGCGCGGCCGCGCGGTCGCCGATCGGATCGAGAGCGGAATGGTCTTCGTGAACCAGCCGGCCTGGACGACCCCCGAGCTGCCGTTCGGCGGCGTCAAGCGCTCGGGCTATGGCCGCGAGCTGTCGGAATTGGGCTTCGGTGAATTCGTCAATCGCAAGCTGGTCACCGTCGTTCCGGCTGGCTCCCCGCCCTGGGGACCGGTCCAATCCGGCTGACGCCTGCCTGGAAGGCGCAGAGCGCAGCCATAACATCGAGGGAGGAAGCGCAATGCCGCTATGGAAGGTCTACACTCCGGTCGGCGCCTATTCGGACGCCGACAAGGCGGAGTTCGTGGCGAAGATCACCGAAGCGTACGGCACGGTTCCCATTCCAGCGTTTTACGTCGTGGTCATCTTCGAAGAGGTGGCGGCGAATAATATTTTCGTCGGCGGCAGGCCGCACCCGAAGTTCGTGCGGTTCAAAATCGATCAGATGGCCCGAACGGCGAACGGCGCTGTGGTGAGAAGCTGGTGGGTTCACACCATCGATAGTTTTATCGCCCCTTGGGTCAAGGACCGCGGATTCGACTGGGAGGTCACTGTGGATGAGCTTCCCGCCGACCTCTGGTCGATTCAAGGCCAGATTCCGCCCCCCTTCGAGTCCGTTGCGGAGAAGCGCTGGATCGCGGAAAACAAGGTCAGCCCATACTCCTGTCACGAGACGATTCCGGCCAGCGGGAAGATTTGGAATGCCGGCGTCTCCGGCTCCTGAATGGCCGGCTCCGAGCCGATGTGAGATGCGCGGGTCGGCCGCTTCCCCTGCGGCCGACCTTCGTTTCCGCTTCAGAAACCGCGCCTGTCCCCTGCGGAGCTCGCTCGGCGCCGAGCTCGCCCCTCGAAGTCGAGATCGTCGGCGTCCTCATAAGTGCAGCAGATCGCAAGGTTACGGTCGCGGAAATTATCGATGAACGTATGGGTGACCGAGGGAGCCGACAAGGGCGATACGACGACGCTCGGCAAAACGCTGAGGACGGCGAAGGACAATCTTTCGGCTGTCGGCCTCGCGCCAGCTCTGCTTCACTCTCGGTGCAAATTAGAATCCTGCAAAGGCAGCATCTGCGCACAAAGGAGAAGTCCACCGTCTTTCCACGGCTGTCCGGTTCAAGCTGAGCACAGCAACAGCTCGTATTGGCGTGGATCTAGATCGCTTTTCGGCTGCGGCGCGCGCATGTCTCCGATGTTCTTGCGATGCATGAGATTGGCCTTCACGAGTCTTGCGAGATCGAGAAAGCCGCGGCTATTCTTTTCGATGCTTTGCGCGAGGCGCAGCAGCAAATGCGCGATGAGCGCGGCCGCAAGCTGAATGCGCACCGCATTTTGCGAGCGGCCCATCAGCCGCTTGATACGAAGCGTCTGTTTCATCAAGCGAAAGAACAGCTCTATGAGCCATCGGCGCTTGTAGAGGTCGGCGATCTCGTCCGCCGGCGCGTCGAGATCATTGCTGAGCAGCCGCAGCGTTTTGCCGCTGTCCGTCACGACCACGATCTCGCGCACCGCGTCGGCCATCGGGTTCTTGCGCGCCTTCGCCTGACGAGCGGGCAGAAAGCCGATCCGGTCGCTCATGACCCGAGCGCCCGGCGCCAGCGGCAAAGCCTTCGCCTCGCAAAGCGGCGTGTTGGTCTTGAAGCGCGTGACGATGCGGCAGCCGGCCGCGTCCAGCCGCGCCCACCATTCATAATCGTAATAGCCGAGATCGAACACATAGGTGGCGCCGGCCTCGATCGGTATCTCCTTCGCCGCCGTGATGTCGTTGACCCTCGCGGCGGTGAGCGAATGATAGACCGGGCGCCCGAGATCGGGATCGAAGATCACATGCGCCTTGGCGCCGCAGACATCGGCGGAGAACCGCGCCCATTCGCAGCCGACGCCGGAAAGATGCAGGCTGGTCGAATCGATGAGGCGCACGACGTCCGTGATCTCGCGCCGCGTCTTGCGATCGGTCTGCGCCACACGGCGGTTGGCGTCGGCGAAGGTCGAGCGAGCGGGAGCCCTGCCGCCGAGATGATAGAGCCGCGCCTGATGGCTGGACATCGCCGTCTCGATGGCGCGCAGCGACTCGGCGCCGGAAAACTGCGCATAGAGCAGCGCGATGAGCTGATGGCGTGTCGTGAAGCTGCGAACGAGGTCGTCGGCGCGATGCTGCGCGACGAGCGCGTCGAAGGTTTTCCACGGAAGCAGTTTGAGCAGCTCGTGAAAGACTGTATTTTTATGCCGCATGACGTTGATCTCCAATCCATGTCCCGACGAGTCGCCAAACTCAGGACTGGATTAGAATCAATGTCATGTGCTGGTACAACCAATTTTTGTGCCGGACAGCCGTGCCGTCTTTCCCGCCTTGTCGACGGCGCGATAGAGATAGACCCCGCGGCCCTTGATCTTGACGTAAGTCTCGTCGACGCGCCACGATCCGCCGACCTGGCGCGAAGCGGTTCCACCGCTTTTCGAACTCGGGAACGTAGCGCTGAACCCAGCGCATGATGGTCGTGTGGGCCAAAGACAAGCCGCGTTCGGCCATCATTTCCACGAAATCTCGAAAGCTGAGCTTGTATCGCAGATACCAGCGCACGCAGAGAACGATGATCTCGCGGTCGAAATGGCGGCCTTTGAAAAGATTGTCCGCACTCAGCATCACCCATACCCCAGCGTCTGGTTCCGCCCTCACGGATTATGTCCCGCTCACGCTGTTTGCATCAGCCCCCTGAGCCACGCGGCGGTCGACGCCACGGGGTGATCAGGAAGAACGTCGATGACTTGTCGCCGCTCGAGATCAACCATCACCGTTCCGTAGTTGATACCCTTCTTCCATGCCCAATCGTCGACGCCGACTACTTTGACATCGGCAGGCACAGCGCCCGCGCGCGCTTCGCTTAATCTCTCTCAAAATCGTGGTGTGACCGACCCGCATGCCAAGGCGACTTATCAGCCGTTCGGATGGCCGTCCGCCTACGCTATGCCCGAATAGGCGAACAACTCCCGCAAGGCGCGTCGTTTGTCGCGCGAACGGCGCTGCGCGCCCAGGAATGCGTTCGACGAAGATGCGCCGCTCGCAATTTTGATTGCCGCATCGCCAGCGTGTCAAGCGAACCCGAACGTCGACTGGCGTCCCCTGCGCGGGAAGATCTCGGAGTTTTCGATGATAGGAACTATGCCGCGAATTCGACTGCAGCCCGCATGCTGGACATATTGCATGCGGGTCGGCGCTCAGCGAGACCGCCCATTCCGCCTCCGGGCGCTCGACCGTTAGAATCTGCAAATTTGGCGCAGGGGCCCAGCAAATTGATGTTTTCATTCCGAAAGATGCGACATCTCGAGCCAAACCGCAACGATCAACCAATTTGCACCGAGAGTGAAGCGGAGCTAATTAGGAGTGAGCAGGACGCTTTGAAGCAACGCATCAGGCTCACGGTCACACGAATGCTCCATTTGACGCGGCGAAGCTAGAGCATTGTCCGAGCAGCGGATTCATTATAATTCGGGATCCTGAAGGCTAGCATCGAAAGACGAGCCTCGAACGACCTCGGCGCTCGCTCTGTTTCGTCGACCGGCGGCGTCATGGCGCCGGCCGACTCTTCGCGCCGATAACGACAGTCGCCGTGCGTCCCGCGATCATGGCCACGTCGCCGGTCGCCGGATCGAGCGCGATGCGCACCGGTATGCGCTGCGCGAGCCGCACCCAGCTGAATGTCGGATTGACATTCGGCAGCATCGTCGTCCCGGCGCTGCGCTCACGATCTTCTATGCCACCCGCTATTCCTTCGACACGCCCGAAAATCGTCTTTGTCTCGCCCATCAGATGGATCTCGGCGCGGTCGCCGACATGAATCATCGGCAGCTTCGTCTCCTCGAAATAGCCGTCGACATGCAGGCTCTCGGCGTCGATCAGCGCCGCGACGCCCTTGCCGGCCGTCACATAGACTCCGGGCCTCAGGTCGAAATTCGTCAATGGCCCACTGACGGAAGCGCGCACCTCCGATCGATCGAGGTTCAATCGGGCGAGATCGCGGTCGGCCGCCGCCTGCCGCAACGCCGCTTGGGCCTGGGCCTGCGCGGAGACCGCCGCGTCGAGCTGCTGCTTGGAAACCGCGATCGTCTTCGTCGCCTCGAGAGCTCGATAGCGCGCGAGATCCTTCGTCGCGGCGTCGAGCGCGGCCGCGCGTCCTTCGAGAATCGCCTCGGCCTGCCGCAAGGCGAGCACGAAGCGCTCCCGATCGATGCGGAACAGCGCCTCGCCCTTGCGTACGAATTGATCGTCGTGAACGAGCACCTCACTGACGAGCCCAGACACATCGGCGGCGACGGCGACGACATCGGCGCGCACGCGCCCGTCCCTGGTCCAGGGCTCCGCTTCGTAATGTTCCCAAAGGCGCCAGACGATGAAGGCCGCCGCGATGGCGAGCACCGACGTCGTCGCGATGCGAAGGAGGGTGAGCAGCTTCGTTTTCACAGCCGTTCCGTGGACAAGAGAAGCACGCAAGCGCCGAGCAGACAGAGGAACATGGCGAAATTGAACAATGCCGGGTGCCAGACGAAGCGGTAGAAGCCGATGGTTTCGAGCGCTCGCTTGGTCACGATCTCCAGAACGAAAGCGACGAGCGCGTACGAGAGATTGCAGTCCGGAAATATCGCTGGCGATGCGCGATTGAATCTCCCCCGCGCGTGTCGCCGTGAAGAAGCCGAGAGACAATGATTGAAGGTGCGAATAGACCCTCACCCGCAGATCGTGCATGATCGCCTGCCCGATCCTGACGGACAGAATCACCTGCGCAGTGGTCAGACAGGTCGATAGGACCGCGATGAGCAGCAGGGCGACAACCAGCGTGACGAGCTGATGCAGATCGGAACGGGGCAGAGCCTCGTCGATGATCGAGCGGAGGAGAAAAGGGGACGACATGCCCGCGCCCGCGCCGAGGAGCATCAAAAGAACGACAATGGCGATCTTGGCGCGGTAAGGCGTGAACAGTCCCAGAACGCGACGCAGAGACACATGCGTTGCAGCGACTTTCTCGTAGACGAGAGACTCGTTCTCAGGCCTGTCCGTTGCAGGTGAAGCGGTCATTCTATCGTCCTGTTTATTCGATCGGCGTCGTGGCGGCGCCTTCATGCGGCAGGCGCGTCGCCGCCGATACGATCGCGCGCTCGGGGAGCGGTAGAGCGATCTCGAAGATCGCGCCGCCGGCCGAGGATGCTCTGTATTCCGCGCGGCCGTGATGTGCCTCCGCTATGGCGCGCACCACGGAGAGGCCGAGGCCCGCGCCGCCGTGGCGCCGCGAGCGCGAGGCTTCCGCCCGGCTGAATGTGTCAAACGCATAAGGCGCGAAGTCGGGACTGAGGCCCGGCCCTTGGTCCTCGACGGCGATCACGAGCCTCTCCTGCTCTGCTCTCGTCGAAACGCGCAAAAGCCCCGGCGTCGCGTAGCGTTTTGCATTCTCGAGAAGGGCGAGCAGCGCCTGCCGCAATCGTACCCCGTCGCAGGCCAGGACGATTCGGCGGGTGTCGAGCTCGATCGCGAAGCCGGCGTCGACGAGAGCGGGCCGCATGGCGTCGACGGCCTGCCCAATCTCCTGCTCGAGATCGGTCGGCTCGAAGCGCATCTCCAGCCGGCGACTCTCCGACAAGGTGACGATGCGTAAATCGTCGACGAGGCGCGACAAGCCTTCCACTTGCGACAGGAGATTCCGAAACAATTCGTCGCTCGGCTCGAACACGCCGTCGGCGCAAGGCGCGCTGGTGACGGCCGGTCAGGCCGACACACTCACCACGATCCGCACGCTCGATCCGATCTATGTCGACCTCACCCGATCGAGCGTCGCCTTGCTCGATCTGCGACGGGCCATCGACGAGGGCCGCGTCAAATTGTCGGGGCGCGTAGTCGAGGTGAGGCTGAGGCTCGAGAATGGCTGGGTCTATCCGATGACGGGTCGGCTCGAATTCACAGAGGCCAAGGTCAGTCAGACGACCGGAACCGTGACAATGCGCGCGACCTTCCGCAATCCGTCGCGCCTGCTGTTGCCGGGAATGTATGTCCGCGCGATCGTCGAGGAAGGCGTCGCGCCCGGCGGCTTCCTCCTCCCTCAGCGCGCCGTCGCCCGCAACGTCAAGGGCGAGGCGACCGCGCTGGCGCTCGACAAGGACGACAAGATCGAGGAGCGCGTGCTCACGATCGGCAAGGCCCTAGGTAATAATTGGCTGGTCACCGCGGGAGTCGGCGATGGCGACCGTGTGATCGTCGAAGGCCGACAGCTCGTGCGCGCCGGGCAGCAGGCCAGAGGCGTCGAGGTCGTGATCGACGACGCCACCGGCGAGCTGCGCGAGCGCGAGCCGACGACGGCCAAAGTCCAGGCGAAAGGCTGACGCGCGTGATTTCGGCATTTTTCATCGACCGTCCGATCTTCGCCTCGGTGATTGCCATCGTCGTCATGCTCGGCGGCCTGCTGGCGCTGGCCGGCCTGCCGGTTTCGCAATATCCGGAGATCGCGCCGCCGACGATCCAGATCACCGCCAACTATCCTGGAGCCGATGCGCGGACGGTCGAGAATTCGGTCACCAAGATCATCGAGCAAGGCATGACCGGCCTCGACCATCTCGACTATATGACCTCGACGTCGACATCGACCGGTCAGGCCGACATCACCCTCACCTTCACCAACGCCGCCAATCCGGACGTGGCGCAGATGCAGGTGCAGAACAAGCTGCAGCTCGTCACTGCGCTGCTGCCGACCATGGTCCAGTCCAATGGGCTTGCGGTCACCAAATCGTCGAGCGCCTTTTTGATGGTCGTCGGCTTCGTCTCGACCGACGGCAAGATGACCGACACCGATCTGTCGGATTACGTCAAGAGCGCGCTCAACGACACGCTGAAGCGGGTCGAAGGCGTCGGCGCCACGCAGCTCTTCGGCTCCGGCTATGCGATGCGCATATGGCTCGATCCGGACAAGCTCGCCGAATATGCGCTGATCCCGAGCGACGTCGCGAGCGCGATTCAAGCGCAGAACGCGCAAGTGTCGGCAGGACAGCTCGGCGGTCTGCCGGCGCGCAGAGGGCAGCAGCTCAACGCCACCGTCACGGCGCAGAGCCGCCTGCAGACGCCGAAGCAATTCCGCGAGGTCATTCTCAAGAGCGCGGCCGACGGCTCGCTGGTTCGCATCGGCGATATCGCGACCGTCGAGCTTGGCGCCGAGGACTACGTCAGCGCATCGACCTACAATGGCGCGCCGGCGACCGGCCTCGCCGTCAATCTGGCGACGGGCGCGAATGCGGTCCGCACGGCCACGACGGTCAAGGCGGCGATCGATCGGCTCGCGCCGACGTTTCCGGAAGGAATGAAAGTCGTCTATCCTTACGATACGACGCCTTTCGTCAAAATCTCGATCGAGCAGGTGACCCACACGCTGATCGAAGCGATCGTCCTCGTCTTTCTCGTCATGCTGGCCTTTCTGCACAATATCCGCGCCACGCTCATTCCGACGCTCGCCGTGCCGGTGGTGCTGCTCGGAACCTTCGGCGTCCTGGCGGTCGCCGGATATTCGATCAACACGCTCACCATGTTCGCCATGGTGCTGGCGATCGGACTTTTGGTCGACGACGCCATCGTCGTGGTCGAGAATGTCGAGCGCATCATGCGCGAGGAAGGGCTGTCGCCACGCGAGGCCACTGTCAAATCCATGACGGAGATCACCGGCGCGCTCATCGGCATCACGACGGTCTTGTCCGCGGTCTTCGTGCCGATGGCGTTCTTCGGCGGTTCGGTCGGCGTCATCTACCGTCAGTTCTCGGTCACCATCGTTTCGGCCATGGCGCTGTCGGTCGGCGTCGCGCTGATCCTGACGCCAGCGCTCTGCGCGACGCTTCTGCGTCCGCCGCAGCCGGGCGCGGAAAAGGCCGGCTTGTTCCGCTGGTTCGATCGCGAGATGGAACGCGGCGCCGACGCTTATCGAAATGGCGCGCACGCCGTTCTGCGGCGCCCGAGGCGCGGCTTCGCGGCTCTGGCCGTGATGACGATCGCGGCCGCAGCGCTGTTCACGCGCCTGCCGAGCTCGTTTCTGCCACAGGAGGATCAGGGCTATCTGATGGTCAGCGTGCAGCTGCCCGTCGGCGCGACCAGCGACCGCACGGAACGCGCCCTCGATCAGGTGACGCGCTATTTCCTCGACCGAGAGAGCGAGGCCGTCGACGGCGTCATGACGGTGAGAGGCTTCGCCTTCAGCGGCCTCGGTCAGAATGTCGGCATGGCCTTCGTCGGCCTGCGCGACTTCGCGGAGCGCAGGGCGTCCGATCTGTCCGCGGCCGCGGTGACGGCGCGAGCGACGGCGGCGCTCGCCGGCATTCGCGACGCGCAGGTCTTCGTGCTGGCGCCGCCCGCGATCGAGGGATTGGGCACGAGCAGCGGCTTCGATTTCTATCTCGAGGATCTGACCGGCGCCGGCCACGAGAAGCTCTTGGCCGCGCGCGACCATTTGCTCGCCGCCGCAGCGCGAAGCAGGCTCTTGAACGGCATGCGCCCGAACGGCCAGGACGACACGCCGCAATTTGCGGTCGACGTCGACCAGGAAAAAGCGAGCGCCCTCGGGATCGGTCTTTCCGACGTCAACGCCACGCTGTCCACAGCCTGGGGCGGCGCCTATGTGAACGACTTCATCGATCGTGGCCGCGTAAAGAAAGTCTATCTGCAATCGGCGGCCGATTTCCGAATGCAGCCGGACGATCTCGACCGCTGGCATGTCCGTGGCGCTTCGGGCGAGATGGCGCCCTTCTCCGCCTTTGCGTCCGGCCGCTGGGCGTTCGGCTCGCCGCGCCTCGAACGTTACAACGGATCGCCTGCCGTCCAGATCCAGGGCGAGGCCGCAATCGGCGCCAGCTCCGGCGACGCCATGACGGAGATCGACCGTCTCGTCGCCGGCCTGCCGCCCGGATTCGCCCATGAGTGGGCCAGTCTGTCGCGGCAGGAGCGGCTTTCGGGCAATCAGGCCACGGCGCTCTATGCGATCTCCGTCCTCGTCGTCTTCCTGTGCCTCGCCGCGCTCTACGAAAGTTGGACGGTCCCACTCGCCGTCATGCTGTGCGTGCCGATCGGCGTGCTCGGCGCGCTCGTCGCGGCGCTGTCGTTCGGCGAGGCCAATGACGTCTATTTCAAGGTCGGCCTGCTGACGACGATCGGACTCGTCGCCAAGAACGCCATTTTGATCGTCGAATTCGCTATCGACCATCAAAGGGCGGGCATGGCGTTGATCGAGGCGACGTTGCTCGCGGCGCGCCAGCGGCTGCGCCCGATCGTCATGACGTCCTTCGCCTTCATCCTCGGCGTCGCGCCGCTCGCTTTCGCCGGCGGCGCCGGATCGGCCGCGCAAAACTCGATCGGCGTCGGCGTCATGGGCGGCATGATCGCCGCGACGGCGCTCGCCATCGTCTTCGTTCCTCTGCTGTTCGTCACCGTGCGCCAGATCTTCGAGGGCGGGCCCGGGCAAACGCGCCGATGAATGCGATGGAAACGAGCGAGAGAGGGCCGGGTGGACCGGTAGCCTCGTCGAAGAGGACGAGACCATGGCCTGGACAAATTTCGAACGGCGTAGCGTGCCATCGTGTTCGGTTGCGATCACGAGATGATCGTGCGGTTGCGGTGCGCGCAAATGTCCAGCGCGGGCCGGCGCAACGCCATCGCCTAATCGAGTCCCGATGTTCGGTGGAAGCGGAAGAAGATCGCCAGGGCTGCGTGCGAGGTGGGCCAGATGTCGATGGTGGCGGTCAGACTGGTTGCCGTTGATCTCATTTCAAAGATTTTTTCGGGAGCAATTATCGTGGAAAGGCGAATAACTCTCGCTGACATAGACCGCCCTGGAGAGGCGCTCGAAGTCGATATCATCACTGCTGACGAGACGTCATTGACGCTGGCTGTGCCGAACACGTCCGTGCAATTTCGATTATTCCGCCATAGCCGCGAAGCTCCCTATCGAGGATCATTGGGCGGGCGAAGCTTTTGCTATGTTCCGCTGGCGGTCGAGGCCGGAAAGAGCCTCGCAAAACGGAGAAAATAGAGCGTCAGGCGCCTGGAAACGTCAGGCGAAATTCGAATCTCCGGATCCTTATGGCAAGGCCAAACTTGATTGCATATAATCATTGCGTATTTTGCGGCTCTGTTGCGAATTTTTATCGCGGGTCGGTTAGGGCTATGATCGCCGGGAGTGGAGCAGGCGGAATAGTGCGATGATCGATTTCAAGGGCAGCCATTTTGAACGGGAAGTGATCCTGTGGGGCGTCCGCTGGTATGTGGCGTATCCGATGAGCTATCGTCAACTCGAGGAAATGATGGAAGAGCGAGGCGTCGAAGTCGACCATTCGACGCTCAACCGCTGGGTCGCCAAGTATGCGCCTTTGCTGGAGGCCGGAGCCGACGGGTTCTGATATAACAACAAAAAGGCCGTGGATGCGACCCACGGCCTCGATTAAATTAACGATCGCGCTCGTTACAAATCGAAGCGGTCGAGATTCATCACCTTGACCCATGCGGCGATGAAGTCCCGCACGAACTTCTCCTTTGCGTCGTCCGAGGCGTAGACTTCCGCGACCGCCCGCAGCTCGGAATTGGAGCCGAAGATCAGATCGACGGCGCTCGCCGTCCATTTGAGCTCGCCGCTCTTGCGGTCGCGTCCCTCATAGACGCCTTCCGTCTCGGCCGACTTTTTCCATTGCGTGGACATGTCGAGCAGATTGACGAAGAAATCGTTGCTCAGCACGCCCGGCCGCGAGGTGAAGACGCCGAGCCGCGAATTCCCCTCATTTGCGCCGAGGGCCCGCATTCCGCCGACGAGAACGGTCATCTCGGGGACGGTGAGGTCCAGCAGGCTCGCGCGATCGACCAATGCCTCGGGCGGCGATTTCTCGGCGCCTTTGTCGCCGCCCTTGGCGAAGTAATTGCGAAAGCCGTCGGCCTTCGGCTCGAGAACCGCGAAGGATCCGACATCCGTCTGCGCCTGTGTCGCGTCGGTTCGCCCCGGCGAGACGGGAACCTCGACCGCGACGCCCGCCTTTTTGGCGGCGTCCTCGATCGCGGCGGAGCCACCGAGCACGATGAGATCGGCGATCGACACGCGCTTGCCGTCGGCGCGGCCCTTGTCGAAGCCGGCCTTCACCTCCTCCAGCGCCTTCAAGACCTTCGCTACCTCGGCGGGGTCATTGACCGCCCAATCCTTTTCTGGCGCGAGGCGAATGCGCGCGCCATTGGCGCCGCCGCGCTTATCTGTGCCGCGAAAGGACGATGCCGAGGCCCATGCCGTGCGGATGAGTTCGGCGTCGGTGAGGCCCGAGGCGAGGATTTTCGACTTCAATCCGGCGATGTCCGTGGCCTCGATCGGCCTGTAATCCGCTTGCGGAACCGGATCCTGCCAGATCAAATCTTCCTTCGGAACCTGCGAGCCGAGATAGCGCGAGCGCGGCCCCATGTCGCGATGGGTGAGCTTGAACCAGGCCTTTGCGAACGCGAGCTTGAACGCATTCGGATCGTCATGGAAGCGCTTGGCGATCCTGCTGTATTCGGAGTCGAATTTCAGCGCGAGATCGGTGGTGAACATCATCAAGGGATGCGCCTTGCCGGACTCATATGCATCGGGGACGATGTCCTCCGCGTCCTTTGGCTTCCACTGCATCGCGCCGGCCGGGCTCTTGGTCTTGACCCACTCATGGCCGAAGAGATTGTCCAAATATTGCGTGGTGAAGGAGACCGGATCGACCGACCATGCGCCTTCCAGCCCGCTGGTGATCGTGTCCGCGCCCTTGCCGGAGCCGCAGCGATTGGCCCAGCCGAGGCCCTGCGTCTCGATTTTCTCCCCCGCCGGCGCCGGGCCGACGCATTTGGCCGGCGATTTCGCGCCATGCGCCTTGCCGAAAGTGTGCCCGCCAGCGATCAGCGCGACCGTCTCCTCGTCGTTCATCGCCATGCGGCCGAAGGCTTCTCTTATATCCTTGGCCGCGGCGAGCGGGTCCGGCACGCCATTGGGCCCCTCGGGATTGACATAGATCAGGCCCATCTGGACAGCGCCCAAGGGCTTTTCGAGCGCGCCGCTCTTGTCGCGATTATTGCCCATGAATTTGGGGGCGCCCCAATAGACGAGATCGGGCTCCCAATCGTCGCTGCGACCACCGCCGAAGCCGAAGGTCGCAAAGCCCATCTTCTCCATGGCGACATTGCCGGTCAGCACCATGAGGTCGCCCCAGGAGAGCTTCTGGCCGTATTTCTTCTTCACCGGCCACAGCAGCCGACGAGCCTTGTCGAGATTGGCATTGTCCGGCCAGCTGTTGAGCGGCTCGAAGCGCTGCTGCGCGCCGCTCGCGCCGCCGCGGCCGTCTTGAATGCGATAGGTTCCGGCGCCATGCCAGGCCATGCGGATGAAGAAGGGGCCGTAATTGCCGTAGTCGGCTGGCCACCAATCCTGCGAGGTCGTCAATACGGCCGCGATGTCCTTTTTGACGGCGGCGAGATCGAGCGTCTGAAACGCCTTCGCATAGTCGAAATCCTTGCCGAGCGGGTTCGATTCCGCCGTATTGCGGCGCAGCGGCGAGAGATCGAGCTGGTCCGGCCACCAGAATTGATTGGGATGCGGCGCGCCCTCGGCCGATGCGGCGAGCGTCGCGCCGACAACGATCGCCATCGCCGCGGCGCTGGTCCGCAGAAAGCGCCGCAAGCCCGCTCGCGAGCGTGGCTTCATAGCGCTCGCCATCTTTTTTTCTGTTGTATTCGGCATTGCATTCCTCCTCGTCGCGCCCCCGCCAAGCTTGCTATAAGGCACGAAATCGATTAGGTGAAATTCGAATTTATTCGTTATCGATCAGGAAAACTGATGATCACGACCAAGCAGCTCCGTTACTTCGACGCCCTCGCCCGCACCGAGCATTTCGGCAAGGCGGCCGATCTCTGCGCCGTGACGCAGCCGGCGCTCTCAATGCAGATCAAGGAGCTGGAGGCCGAACTCGGCACGCAACTGGTCGAGCGGTGCGGGAAATTGTTCATTTTGACCGCCGCCGGCTGCGAGATCGCCAAGGTCGCCCGCCGCATCCTCGCGGATATTTCGGAGCTGGAGACGATGGCGGATCAGAATTTCTGTCCGCTTCGCCTCGGGGTCATCCCGACCGTCGCGCCCTATATTCTGCCGACCTTGTTCGACGCGATCGGCGGCGGCGGCGCGGCCGCTCTGCGGCCCCTGCACCTTCGCGAGGCGCAGACGGCGACATTGACGAAAGAGCTGGAGGATGGGCTTCTCGATCTTGTCATGTTGGCGACGCCCGTCGATCCGGAGCTCGAATCGATGCCGCTCTTCGAGGACCGATTCTGTCTCGCCGCTCCACCCGGCGGATTGCCGGAGGACGCCGGCGCCGTCAGCGCGGAGACGCTGAAGGCGCAGCGATTGCTGCTCCTCGAGGACGGCCATTGCCTGCGCGAACAGGCGCTCAGTTATTGCGAGAGCCGCAATGTGCTGAACATCGACACTTTCGGTATGACCAATCTGACGACGCTCGTTCAGATGGTCTCGGCGGGCATGGGTTGCACGCTGCTCCCCGAGATGAGTCTGTCGATCGAGACGGCGCGGGGCGGCGTCCGCGTGCTGCGCATCGAGCCGCCGGAGCCGCGCCGGACCATCGGCCTCGTCTGGCGCAAATCATCGCGCCGCGGCGACGAGTTTCGCGCCTTCGGCCGGCTGATCGTGGCGTCGCGACAAAAATCCGCGAGCGCCTCCGTCCTGACATAGGCCGCGAACGAAGAGAGATCACGATGGCTGGTTGCGGTGCAAATTGAGGAATGAGCACGCGATCAGGTTCGGCATTTTGCCGGGGATCGTTCCGCCTCGCGACACCTCACATAGAGAGCATGATGGATGCGATCGAGCGTTCCGTCGTATGTCCAAAGATCGAAATAGCCATTTTCCTCCTTCAGCCTGCAAACACTCAATCTCGTGCGGAGTGGAGAAGCAATGGGCGCGTTGGCGAATGTTGGTCTTTCTGTCGTGCTGTGCCTTCTCGCTGTGTGGTTCGGGCATGTTGCAGCCGCTTTTCTCAACGAGTTGAAAGGAGCGTGATAGATGAAGATTCCACGCGACGCCGTGCTCCTCAGGATATTCGTTGGCGAGGACGCCAAATTCGATCATCGTCCGCTTTATGAAGCAATGTGTCGATTTCCGTCGAGGCCGATCGCCAGAAGCTCGCCGAATTCCTCGCCGCGCCGCGCGTCGACGACTATGTGATCTGGCGCGCTTTCGAGCTTACGAGCGGCGAAGACTTGATCCGACGAGTCCAAACCGCTTTCGCCGGCATCGAACTCGAGCACAGCATCAGGAAGGCCGATTTGCTCTCAGCGAATTTCGAGCGGCAGGGACAAACTGGGCTGTGTCGCAAATTTTGTCTACGGAGGCGACGCGGGCGTGTGAGAGTGATGCGGCTCACGCCGCGAGGGCATAGAACTGCTGCGCTGGACACAATTTGCCACCGGTCTGCACCTGGTCCTTTCGTATTATATGCATGAGCTCGATCCCCGAGAGTGTCGCAGTAGCCGAGCGAAATGATTTGAACCCCAACATCGGCCGCGTCACTCGCTTCACCGCTCGACGGTCCTGTTCGACAATATTATTGAGATATTTGATGCGGCGGATTTCGATCTCCACGTCATGCTCCGCATTGTAGCTTTCGATCGCTGCAGTGTTGGCGCCGCTTTTGTCGATCGTGATCTTCTCCGGTGCGCCATGCCGTCCGATCGCCTTGCGCAAAAAGCGCAGCGCGGCTTTGCAATCCCGCTTTGCGGTCAGCAAGAAATCCACCGTCACGCCTGCCGGTTCTGTCGCAAATTTCAAGTAAATGCTTTTTCCAAGGCCGATTCGCACATTATTGGCGGACTTAACCGATTGATTCGACAGGAGTCGGATATCAGAGCGTTGTTAGTATATTAAAGTATAAATCAATTTTGCGACAGAACCCAGGCAGGTCCATCCCCGCGTAGGCGGGGGAGCCTGTTTGCGGGAGACCTCTCTCGGTAACCGGAACAGGATCGCCGGCGAAGGCGGGGACAGCGAACGCCAGCAAGAGAGCGACGGCGAGCCTCGTCACGTTTCGACGTGGCGTGTCACCGCGATAGGTCGGATGAAATATGACTGTAGACATGGGACCTCCTCGTGTCGGAAGACGTCCCGAACCGAACATGGAGGTGCGCGTATCTCTATCGAAACTTCCCGATCACGGGGCGGTCTTGCAATGCACAGGGAATTCGGGCGAAATTCTCCGGCGACCGGTGGCGCGTGACGATCGTAGCGCCGCGCGATTGCAGACGGGGCCGGCGCGCCCCGCGCAGAGGCCCGCGGTTGAACGAACGCGCCGGCGGTTTCCGAGTGTTTTTCGTCATTTTCGAAAACGGGATTTTCATGACCGACGCGACAGAGCGCCAAGCAGCCGACCAACCGCGACCCACGATCGACGGGGAGGCGCAAAAGCGCTCTCACGCCCGAGGTTCGCGCTCTCCTCGATGAATTGATCTACGCCTTCCCGGCGTGCTTCAAGCCGCATGGCGCGAAAGACCAGCCGCCCCTCGCCATCGGCGTGGAAGCGGACATTCTCCTCTGCCGGCCTCACCTCGATCCCGACCGGCTGAGCCGGGCGTTGCAGGTCTACACCACGGGTCCGGAGTATTTTCGTAGCGTGATTGCCGGATTGCCGCGCGTCGATCTCGACGGCGTCGTGCGAGCCGCGATCACATCCGACGAGCTCCAGAGGGCCGAGCGGCTCCTTCTCGAGTTCGAGAGCAGAGCGCGATCCCGCAAAATCCCGGCGAGCGAAGGTCATGCCGCGCTCGCCGAGCTGGTGATGAGCTTTCCCGCCTGCTTCAAGCCGCGCGACGTCCGTGGCCGGCCGGCGGTCGCGATTGGCATTCACGGCGATATCCTCGAGCGCCGCCCCGACCTCGATCTGGCGAGGGTGCGAAAGGCTCTTTGGGTCTACGTGACGGGCCTCGATTATCTGCGCGGGATGATTCCTGGAGCTCCACGCTTCGATCTGGACGGCTCGGTGACGCAATTCGTCACCGAGCAGGAAGCAACGAACGCCAAGCGTCGCCTCCCTTTTCTGCGTGACCGGATCAAGGCTGCACGGGTTGCTGCGGAGGAAAAGGCGCAACGCGAGAATGTCGGTTCGCTCCCTGCGACGCCTGCGAAACCGAAACCGGCCGTCATCGGCCTTGCCGCTCGACCGAAGTCCGCGTCGGACCCCGCCTCGGTGTCTGGCGCTGACCATTCTCGTCCCATGCCAATTCGAAGGGGCGGCTCGGGACCCCGTTAGGAGAATAGTCAGTGGGGAAGGGCCGAACCGGAGGGAACACAGGGATAGGAGCGCCGTGGTTGGGGACGATGCGATCACGTACCCCCCCCGCTCCTGGGAGGTTCGCATAAGCGCAAAGCCGGATCTGACGTCGGAGCTCGAGCAAGCCGCCTGCGTAGTCGCTGGGGAGATCATGCCTACGGGCCACCGGAGCCTCGGGCGACATCCGATCTCTTTCCGCTCGATCCGGTCAAATCGTCGGCAATCCGAGACGGACATCTCGACCTGCTCTCGCCAGGGTTCGGATCGATGGACTCGACTCGGAACGAGCGCGGTTCTATCAATGCGATTATCGAAATTGGCGGAAATCGTCGCAACCGAACGGTCATAATACTTCATCCCGAGACGTATCTCTCGTGGTCGTCGACGATCGCCATTTCGGTCGAAGGAATCGCGGATGAAAAGATTGCGGTGGCCGAGATGAGCACTCCGATTCCTCGTCTGTCCGATAAGGCGACCGAGCAGGCTGTCGCGGCCCTCGACAGGGGGGACGCACGCGATGCGCTCGACAAGCTCACAAAGGCGATCACGTTCGACGCCTGCAACGCTTACGCATACGCGACGCGCGGCTTCCTCCACTTCGACCTCGGCGATCGTGATCGCGCGATCGCCGATCTGACCAGCGCCATCGAGGCGGCGCCCGAAAACGCTGCTTGGTATGCCCGTCGAGCCACTCTCTATCGGCGCATGAATGATCTGCCTCGCGCCATAGCCGACCTCGACAAGGTGTTGGAAATCGACCCCGACGACAAGGCGGCGGTTCTCGAACGCGGGACGTTGCTGCGCTGGCTGAACAAGCGCGACGCCGCCATCGCCGATTTCACGAGGGCGCTCACGCTCGACCCCGGTTCCGACGAAGCCTATTATCTGCGTGGGCGCATCTGGCTCCAAAAGGCGCGATATGCCAACGCCATAGCCGATTTCACCGAGTGTCTTCGAATCGCCCCGACGCGTGTCGACGCTTATGTCGCGCGCGGCGAGACCTTTGTGAGCCATGCGGATCGACCGAACAACAAGCCGGCGAAAACGCTCCTTTATTCGAACAGCGCCATTGTCGACCTCGATCGCGCCATCTCGCTCGCCCCGAAGAATTCCGACGCCTACAGGTGGCGCGCCTGCGCTCATCGCTCAGTCGGACGCTTCGACGTATCCATCGCCGATTTTACCAAGTCGCTGAGTCTATGCTCCGAAGCGGAGAGCCCTTTCTCTACGTCGATCGCGCCGAGACCTATTACGCCAGATGGATGCAATCGCGAAGAGATGAGGACTTCGACCTCGCCATCGCCGATTTGAGCGTCGCAGTCGCGCGCGATCACGATTGCGGTTATTGGCACGATCTGCTCGTCGGATATCATCTGGATCGGGGATGCGTGCGTTACGCAGTCTCGCAATATCAGGCAGCGATCGCCGATTTCAGCAAAGCGATCGAGCTCGGCGGGAAAGCCGATCCCCATTTGGTGGCCCAAAGCTTCTTGCGGCGGGGCGGCGCTCATTTATTGGCGGGTCTCCTTGACCTTGCCATTGCCGACTTCACGGACGCACTCGCGCGCGAACCCGGCGAAGTGGAGGCCAGTCGCCACCGCGGCCGGGCATGGCGCGCCAAAGGCGATCACATCAGAGCCATTGCCGATTTCACGGCGGTCATCGAGCAGCGTCCTGCCGATCTCGACGCCTATCGTTTGCGGGCTCTGGCCTGGTGGGCGATCGGAGAGCGCGCCGCGGCCGCCCTAGACCTGGCCGAAGGCATCAATGTTGCGGATCGAGCACCTTTCGAGACGGATCGAAAGAGACGCGACATCGCCCAGGCCCATGTGCTCATGTTTGCGGGGAGGACGGACGAGGCGCGGCAACTCTATTTGAAGTGCCGCGGCAAACTGGGCAGCGAGGATATCGGAAGTCTCGTCTTCTTGGCGCCGACGTGGGAGCAGACAATTCGCGAGGAGTTCAATGAATTCTGTGAGGTGGGGATCCATCATCCTTTGATGGATGAAATCGCCGCCATTTTCCTCGATCCAGCGAGCTGACCCAGTTCAGGGACGCAGAGGAGGATGCTCTGGTGATCGTCGCGAACGGAGGCAAATGGACGAGGGAGGCCTCGCATTGCGCCAATCGCTCGCGCTCTGCCGCGCGTCCTCGTCGTCTGGGCTCTTCGGCTCAGGAAGTTCCGAGCTGTTTTGCGGTCAACAGGTCTTTCATTAACTCGAACCGAGCCTCCCATCGCTCATTCTCGCGGGCGTCCTCGAAAAACTCGCAATCTTCGCCTTCAATTTCGATCACAGCGCGCTCTGCGTGCTCACGCTCGATGCGCGTCAAATGGTCGTGCAACACACGCGGATCGAAGGTTCGTCTCACCTCTGAGACGAAAAGAGGAAGCGCTCTCGCGAAATCTGGATAGCGCACAGCGGCCTCCATGAAGGCCATGAGCTTTTCTCCGACAAGATAGTCGAAGGATGCTTTCAATCCGAACTTCGTAGAGATACCGCGAGCAGCTTCACACTGCTCGATCCAAATGTCTTGGGGGCGATGGTTCGACGAGTGCATTGCGCGTTCCTTTTGAACGAGGAGAACACTCGCTCAACGCAGATTGTTAGGCGAAATCAGTTCGAGTGCAAGACAGCCTCGGACACGACGTCATTTTCTAATCTTTGACGGACTATGGCGTCGAACGCGTCGATCGTATGCTGTGAGCCCGCGCGCACAACGCGCGCCGCGACGGAACAATCGAGTCGTCGGCGTCTCAGTCGAGGGCCATGCGGCGAGTGCTATTCGGCGCGCAATTTTGGAAGCAGATTGAAAGCCGACGGCGACTTGGCTGGCGTACTTTCGATTGGACCAGCATTCGCTTCGGAACCGTTCCGCGATGGCCCTGCGACGCCTGAGACGCATTCGGCCCAATCGGCGACGGCTTCGACTCCATGTTCGGCGCGAATAGGGGCGAACTCCTGCGCGGCGGGAAGGTAACCGCCATCGCAGAGCTCGCCAAGAGTGCGCGTAGCGCTTCGGAAATTATAGCTGGAGAGCTTCAGCGCTAGACCAAGGACCAGGCGCCAGTTCCGTTCGCCATGATCAGGCAAACGGTCTGCCAGAACCTGTGACCGTTCAATATGGCCTTATGCTCGCATGGATCGAACGGCCGCCGTCGAGGGCGCCGTCGGCCCATTGCTCAGCGGAGTGCTTCACGAGACAAGGCACCGCTGACCGACGCCGATCGGCCGCCAGGGTCCTCATCCCAGCTTAATCTGAGCCATGACAACGGCAATGAAGCGGTTCACGAACGGCGAGGTCGCGCCACAATCGGAATTCACGCGGCTCTGTTCGTTACGCTGCCAGAGCCGGCGGCGCCTCGACCGGGGGCGACGCCGTCGGCTATGCCGGCAGGATCACCACTTTCGTCTTGATCGGCGTTCGTGAATAGAGGTCGATCATGTCCTGACTGAGGAGGCCGGTGCAGCCGCTCGTAACGCCGGTCCCGATCGTCTCGGGGTCGCTGGTGCTGTAGATCGTGTAGACCGTGTAGATGCCGTTCTTATAGAGATAGAGCGCGCGGGCGCCGAGCGGATTGTCCAGACCTCCCGGCATACCGCCGGCATATTTGCGCGCCTCTGGCTGGCGCAGGATCATCTCCTTGGGCGGCGTCCAGATAGGCCATTCGGCCTTTCGCCCAACATAGGTTTCTCCGCTCCACAGGAAGCCGGCGCGGCCGACATTGGCGCCATAGCGGGTGGCGTTTCCGTCGCCTTCGATTCGGTAGACAAAATAGTTGCCGGGATCGACGATAATCGTGCCGGGCGCTTCCTTGGTGTCGTAGCGCACCGTCTGGCGATAATATTTCGAATCGACCTTGCGGAGATCGACTGCCTGGATCGGGAACTTCTCATTGGACAGCGGCCCGTACATTTTCGCTATCTCGGCGGGGATCACGCGGTCGGAGGTCGCGCAACCGGCGAGCCCCAGCGCGCCGAGACCGGCGGCGGAGCCGAACAGAAACGACCGGCGGTCGAGGCGTCCCGACCCGAGCCCGAGCCCGAGCCGAGCTCCCTCATTTCTTTCGCCGGCGTCGGCAATCCCATCATCCATGATCATGATTTCGGATTTTCCCATGTCCTGTCATCGGCCAGAGAATACTCCGGCGTAAACCGCTGAACCTCTTCGCTGAGCTGAAATTGCCGTCACACGGCTCGATTGGCAAGCTAGGGCTTCACTACGGTGCTCGCCTTACGCCAAAGTCGGCAACGTCCACGCGGTCTCGTAGTCAGCAGACGTTCGGCGAGGTGGAGATGGGTCATAGTTTCCGGTTCGCCTTCCCGAACGGGGAGGTTGCGCCATAATCGGCCATTCGGCGCGGACGACAGGAGGGTCCGCTTCCCCTGGATTTCTCGGACGTTCGCGCCGTCGGCAGGCCGCAAAAGCCGAGCGGCAGGCAGGCGATAGAAGGCCATGTCGCGACGATGCTGAACACGATCACCTCGAGAGATCGAATGAAATGGTCACGCTGCCGCTAAAATGTCCGCCGGGCAGCGGCGGCGGATGCGAGGCGGCCAGCATCTGATGCACGGCGGCGTCGATCGCGCCATTGCCGGAAGAGCGCGTGATGGCGTGGCCGGCGACGGCGCCCGACAGCCCGATCGAGAAGACGACGGCGACCGAGCCGGTCGCGCCTTTCGAAAAGTCGGGCGGTCTGCGATCTCATTCAGAGTGTAGCTCGGGTACGATCTGATGCGCGGCCACGACGGAAACCTTTTCCAGGACACCGCCGAGCGCGGGATTTCGAAGAGCGGAAAAAACCTCCTCGCGAAGGTTTCGATGCGAATTGAAGCCCTCGACGACAGAGATCCATCATTGTCCGGTCGGCTTCTCCCGCCTCGTCTTTTGAGTTCGCTCGAGGACCGGCGCGGGCACAACGGCCGGAATCCGGCGGCCAGTAGGAGGGAGTAAATGGCGGACCGTCATTTCTGAATAGGATCACGATAGCGGAGAGCCTCGGTCAAGATTCTGAAGGCCGGCGAGACTTGACGGCGGCTTGGATAGTAGAGGTGATAGCCGGGAAAGGGTGGACACCAGTCTTCGAGCACGCGCAGGAGCCGACCCTCGGCGATCAGCGAGCCGAATTGATCGTCGGGCAGGCAGACGAGCCCCAAGCCATTCACGGCGGCTTCCAGGAGAATGGGAACGTCATTGCCGGTGAACTGGCCGGCGACGCGCACATTGAGCGGCCGTCCGTCCTTTTCGAACTCCCAGGCGTAGAGTCCGCCGAGCGTTGGAAGCCGCAAATTGATACAAATATGTTGCGTCAGATCGTGAGGGGTTAGCGGCGCCGACCGCGTTCTGAAATATTCGGGAGAACCAGCGACGACCATGCGCAAATCCGGACCGATACGGACCGCGATCATATCCTTCTCGACCTGCTCTCCGAGTCGGACGCCCGCGTCGAATCGTTCGGCGACGATATCGGTGAATTTCTGCTCGACCGAAATCTCGATATTGACGTCGGGATATTCGCTCATCAGCCGCATCGCGGCCGGCAGGAGAATGCCGACCGCCGGCTGACGGCTGGACGTCAGCCGGATCGTGCCGATTGGCTTTTGGCCCAGAGCGCTGACGGCGTTGATCCTCGTCTCGATATCGTCGAAGGCGGGGCGCAGGGTTTCGATCAGCTGCTCGCCGGCTTCGGTCGGCGCGACTCTGCGGGTGGTGCGCGTCAGCAATCGCACCCCCATTCGCTCCTCCATGCGGCGGACAGTATGGCTGAGCGAGGATTGCGATGTGCCCATCCGGGCGGCCGCGCGCGTGAAGCTCTGCTCTTCCGCGACAGCCAAAAACGCCAAGAGATCGCCGAGCTCATCCCGCTTCATTCATGGATTCCTGGTTATCGGCGTTAGATGCATTTCGCTCGCTGTTTTCCGCGATCAGATGTGCCGAGGACATGAGGGTTCTGCTCCGACGCGATTTCGTTTCGCGGGTAGTCGGCATTGGCTGCTCCCCCACTACGGCCTCCCCGCGAAACTTATATATGAATTCAAAATATAAGTGTATGCGGATTTCTCCGTCTAATGCCCGGCGCGGACCAATGGTACCAATATCTCGAGACGTGGCGCCCCGCCGCAAGTCGGCAAGGAGGCCGCCAAAACGACGCTGCGGAAAGGGACTTGTCATGAAGATCGCCGCAGCGGGATCCGTCCCTTCGACGGCCATGAGACATATCGCCATCACGGAAACGCTCGACGGCAGAGCGGTCGAATGGATGGAGCATGTCGTCGATCCGGGCTGACCGCGTTCGGCGGCGGTCTCCACAGCGACGGTGAAACAGCGGAAAGGAGCTTTGTGATGCAAAAGCGCATTTTGGGAAAAAACGGCCTCGAGGTTTCCGCGCTCGGCTTCGGCTGCATGGGGCTGGATTTCAGCTATTCGCACAAGCTCACAAGAGAAGAGGGCGTCGGTCTGATCCGCAAGGCCGTCGATCTCGGCGTGACCCTTTTCGATACGGCCGAGATCTACGGCCCTTTCACCAACGAGGAGATGGTCGGCGAAGCGCTCCGGCCGGTGCGCGACAAAGTCGTGATCGCCTCCAAATTCGGCTTCGATATCGTCGACGGCAAAATGGCCGGGACGAACAGCCGTCCGGAGCACATCAAGGAAGTCGCCGATGCGTCGCTGAAGCGTCTCGGCGTCGACGTCATCGATCTCTTCTATCAGCATCGCGTCGATCCGAAAGTGCCGATAGAGGATGTGGCCGGCGCGGTGAAGGAGCTCATCGCCGCGGGCAAGGTGAAGCATTTCGGCCTGTCGGAGCCGGGCGCGAATACGGTGCGGCGCGCACATGCGGTCCAGCCGGTGACGACTTTGCAGAATGAATATTCGCTCTGGACGCGCGGCCCGGAGACCAATGGCATATTGGAGGTCTGCGAGGAGCTCGGCATAGGTCTCGTGCCCTATAGCCCGCTCGGCAAGGGCTTTCTGACCGGCGCGATGAGCAAGGACACGAAGATCGGCGAGGATGATTTCCGCAAGATCCTGCCCCGCTTCACGCCGGAGGCGATGGAGAAGAACCAGGCGCTCATCGATCTGCTGAAGCGCATCGCGACAGCGAAGAAGGCGACGTCGGCGCAGATCGCGCTCGCCTGGCTGCTGGCGCAGAAGCCGTGGATCGTGCCGATCCCCGGAACCACCAAGCTGCATCGGCTCGAGGAAAATCTCGGAGCCGTGAATGTCGAATTGACGAGCGCCGATCTCGCCGAGATCCGGCAGGCGCTGGCCGAGATCGACATAGAGGGCGAGCGCTATCCTGCTCCGCTGTTGGCGACGACCGGCCTCTAGGAGCAGACCAATGGCGCCGAACGAAAGAGCCCGCGAGAATCACGACGAACTCTTCCCCGGCCTTGTCTCGACGCTCGCCGTGACCGATCCGGAATTGATCGAGACCTTCGATAATTTCGCCTTCGACGAAGTTCTCTCGCATGGCCGTCTCGATGCACGCACACGGCTGATCCTTCAGCTCGGCGCGTTGATCGGCTGCCAGGGGCTCGGCGAGTTTCGCGTCATGCTGGGAGCCGCGCTGAACATAGGCGTGACTCCGGTCGAGGCGAAGGAGGTCGTCTATCACGCCGTGCCCTATGTGGGCATGGGCAAGGCCTTCGATTTCATCCACGCCGTCAATGATGTGTTCGCCGCGCGCGGCGTCGCACTGCCGCTGCCGGGACAGTCGACCACCACGCCGCAGAACCGGATGGAGAAGGGCTATGAGGCGCAGGCCCGCATCATCGGCGAGGAGACCATAAGGCGCATGTATGAGAGCGCCCCGGCCGATCTCATGCACATCCAGCGCTTTCTCTCGGGGAATTGCTTCGGCGACACTTACACGCGCAATGGGCTCGACATTGCGCTGCGCGAGCTTTTGACCTTCAGCATTCTGGCCGCGCAAGGCGGCTGCGATCCGCAGCTGCGGGCGCATGTGGGCGCAAATCGGAATGTGGGCAATGGCCGCGCATTGCTGATCGATGTGGCGACGCAGCTGCTGCCCTTCATCGGCTATCCGCGGACGCTCAATGCGATCGCGGCGATCAACGAGGCGGCTCCGCCAGCGACGGAGCAAAAGGACAATGACTGACGGCTCGCTCGCCATTCTGTGCGTCGGCGCCACGGGCAGCATCGGGAGCCATGTGCTCGCCGTGGCCCTCGAGCAAGGACACAGGGTCCGCGCTCTGGTGCGCGACGCGAGCCGCGCGCGTCTTCCCGCCGGCGTCGAGATCGCGGTAGGCGATCTGACGCGGCCGGAAACGCTCGGGCCGGCGCTCGAGGGCATAGACGCCGTGGTCTTCACACATGGCTCGAATGGCGACCGCGTGGCGAATGAGCGTGTGGACTATGGCGGGGTGCGCAATATTCTCGCTGCGCTCGGCTCGCGGCGGGCTCGCATCGCATTGATGACGTCGATCGGTGTGACCAACCGCGCCGGCTCCTATAATCGCTCGACCGAAGCCCATGATTGGAAGCGTCGGTCGGAGCGTCTGCTGCGCGCCAGCGGCCATCCTTATACGATCGTTCGGGCCGGCTGGTTCGACTACAATGACGCAGACCAGCATCGCCTCGTGCTGCTGCAGGGCGATAGGCGGCAGTCCGGCACGCCAGGCGACAGCGTGGTGTCGCGGCGCCAGATCGCCGAGGTCCTGGTCCACGCGCTGACATCGCCGCAGGCGCTGCGGAAGACCTTCGAGCTCATCGCCGAAAAGGGACCGGCGTCCGCCGATTTCGATGCGCTCTTCGCGCCGCTCGCCGCGGATGCGACCGGCGCGGTCGATGCGGCGCGTGACGCCGGCAATATGCCATTCGCCGCCGAGCCCGATCGGGTGAAGGTGGATTTCGAAGCAATGAGGGCAAGCGCTTCAGCCGCGTCCTGAATCAGGCGCCGCGGCGCGGCGAATGCGTCCCTGCCGTTTAGCGAAGTGAGAGAACCGATGAATCTTATCGATGTCGCGCTGGTCGGAGTCGTCGAAACTTTGGCGGCCGATCTCTGGCAGTATCTGCAAAGCGCCGTGACCGGCATAGCGCCCGCCAATTGGGCGGTGACGGGACGCTGGGTGCAGGGATTTCGCCACGGACGTATTTTCGACCCGGAGGTCGGCAAGCGGCCGGCTATCGCCGGCGAGACCGCGACCGGATGGATCTTCCATTATGTGATCGGCCTCGCCTATGGGCTGCTCTATCTCGGCTATCATCAGCTGACAGGGGCCGCGCCGACGCTGACGAGCAGCCTCGCCTTCGGCATTGTGACGATGGCGGCTCCCTTCTTGTTCATGAAGCCGGCCATGGGCGGCGGGTTCTTCGGCCTGAAGGCGGCAGATCCGCGCCCGGGGCTGTTTTTGACGATCACGACTCATCTCGTGTTCGGGGCCGGGCTCTATGGCGGCGCGCTGCTCACATAGGCTTGCTTCGGCATCTCTCGAGATCGCGGCTGTCGTCCCGCGGCAGTCGCGACATCGCAATTTGCGCAGACCGGCTTTCGCCGGAGCGCGATAATCGAGAAGGAGCTATTCCATGTTGGGCGCCGTTCTCTACTCCCCCCGAGACATACGCTGCGAGGAAGTGTCCGAGCCGAAGATCATCCATCCCACGGATGCGATCATCCGGCTTTCGGCCAGCTGCATTTGCGGCTCGGATTTGTGGCCGTATCGCGGGCTCAACGAAATCGCCGCGCCCATGCATATGGGTCACGAATATTGCGGCGTCGTCATCGAGGTCGGCGGCGCCGTTAAAACGGTGAAGCCCGGGCAGTTCGTGGTCGGCTCCTTCTGCATCTCCGACAACACTTGCCCACACTGCCGGTTCGGATTCCAATCGTCCTGCGAGCAGCGCGAGTTCATGACCGGCGCGCAGGCCTCGCTGGCGCGCGTGCCGCTCGCCGATGGGACGCTGGTCGCGACCGAGGAACTGCCGGCGGAAGATCTGATCCCGAGCCTGCTGGCCGCCTCCGACGTGCTCGGCACGGGCTGGTACGCGGCGGACGCCGCACGGGTTCAGTCCGGCTCGACCGTCGTCGTCGTGGGCGACGGAGCGGTCGGGCTCATGGGCGTGCTGGCGGCCAAGCAGAAGGGCGCGGCGCGGATCATCGCCATGAGCCGCCACAAGAAAAGGCAGGACCTCGCGCTCGAATATGGCGCGACGGACATTGTCGCGGAGCGCGACGACGCCGGCGTCGCGCGCATCAAGGAGCTCACCAACAAGATCGGCGCGGATGCGGTGCTGGAGTGCGTCGGCACCAAGGAATCCATGGCTCAGGCGCTGCAATGCGCGCGCCCCGGCTCAATGATCGGCTATGTCGGCGTGCCCCACGGCGTCGAATTCGACGGCCAGCAGCTGTTCTTCTCTCAGGTCGGAATGCTGGGTGGCCCCGCGCCGGTGCGGCGCTTCCTGCCGAATTTGATAGAACTCGTGCTTTCCCGCAAGATCAACCCGGGCAAGGTGTTCGATCTCGAATTGCCGCTTGCCGACGTCGCCGAGGGCTATAAGGCAATGGACGAAAGGCGCGCGATCAAAACGCTGCTGCGCGTGTGAGGTCATGCGTGACGGTGTCGCGATGGTTGGCCGAGGTCGCGATGACGACACGAAAGCCCTCCTTTTGCAGCGCCTGCCCTAACGCAATGAAGGGATGCAGGTCGCCGAGTGAGCCGGAGATGGCGATGAGAATTTTCCGTGCAGGCATGAATGGACCGTCAATGCGACCTACTGAAACGCGAGCTTGATGCGCTTGCGCGAACTGAAGCAGTACGCTGGGACGAAAGAAATTTCAAAAGCGACCGCACGGGATCAGGGCTTAATAATCATCAGGGGACGAGCTTGGCCAGCGGTTGCGCCGTCACATAGTTCCGACTTGACGTGTCGGGAGCCGAATGTGATTCTGGCCATATCGAGAAAGAGCGTGCCGGTGGGGTAAGCCCGGCGCTTTCCGTTCGGGAAGTCTCTGTGCTCTGCTCTGCAGAGACCCACGATAAGCGTGCCGCAGTCGCGGCGGGCTTGCTGGGTCGTTGTCCGCGGAGCATCGGACTGATGGTTCCAGCAAGTCGCAATCACTATTGCTGGGGAATTTCCATCATGAACCTGAACCATATCGACGTCCCAACAACAGATGTTGTCGCTGCGCGGGCCTTCTTCGAGCGACATTTCGGACTTCGTTGCGCATTCAGCAGAGAAGATGGTCTGTCCGTCCTGCTCGACAAAGACAACTTCGCTCTAACACTCAGCCCACTGCCGGAAGGCGAGAAGCTCTGCTTTCCGACCGGGTTTCATATCGGGTTCAATCTCTATAACGAGCACGAATTTTACGAGACGTATCGAGTGATTGCCGCCGCAGGAGTTCCCATAGCGCTCCAGCCGACGGTGCTTGGAGGCGCGCTGACGTTCCACTGCCATGCGCCGGGACCGATCCTCGTCGAGGTCGCCTATCGTCAGCCCGACTAAAGCTCATGGGAAATTGAGCACACACAGTTCGAGTCGAAATCGAGGAGGCCACGTAGCGCGACCGCGCCAAGGGAATGGCAGAGATGGGTCAGAGTCTCGCGCTTTCGAACGGCGAGGTCGCGCCGATTGCAGGAGCCGCTACGTTAACACTTGGGCCGGGAGCGACGGGCGGGCTCGGTCACGACCGAGCGGCGCTACTAAGCAGAGAGCGATGCGGTCAGTCGCAAGCGTCTGCGCGGGCCAGGAGGAAGGCCCTTTCCCGCGCGTTGCGGGTGAGCCCGGCCGCGGCCTCGAATTCGCAGCGGGCCTCGGACAGTCGACCAGCCCGAAACAGAAAGTCGCCCTTCGCCGCCGGCAGGGGCGCATAATTGCGCAGGACGGCGGCCGCGGCGATCTCCTCTATCAGTTGCAGGCCGGCTTCGGGCCCGAAGGCCATGCTGTGGGCGACCGCTCGATTGAGATCGACGACCGGCGAGGGCATCACCGCTCGCAGGCGGTCGTAGAGCGCCGCAATACGGAGCCAGTCGGTGTCGGCTAGACTGAGCGCTCGCGCATGGCACGCTGCGAGCGCGGCTTGCAACGCATAGGGGCCATCGCCCCCCAGAGATTCGGCGCGAGCCAGCGCGTCCAGGCCTCGCCGGATGAGCAGCCGGTCCCAGCGTGCGCGATTCTGCTCGGTGAGGGTCAAGAGGGCGCCGTCCGGCCCGATGCGCGACCGCAGGCGGGACGCCTGGAGCTCCATCAGGGCCAACAGGCCGAACACTTCCGCGTCCTCGGGCATCAGCCCGGCTAGCATGCGGCCCAGCCTTTGCGCCTCGAGGCACAGACCCGGCCGCACCAGGTCATCGCCCGCCGTGGCAGCGTAGCCTTCATTGAAGATGAGGTAGATGACCTCCAGCACCGAAGGGAGCCGCGCCGCACGTTCAGCCCCTCGCGGCGCCTCGAAGCTCAGACCGGCCTTTCCGATGGTCTTCTTCGCGCGGACGATGCGTTGGGCGATCGTCGCCTCGTTCGACAGAAACGCGCGGGCGATCTCGTCCGTCGTCAAACCGCCGATGACACGCAGCGTCAGCGCCGCACGGGCGTCGGCCGAAAGTATGGGGTGGCAGGCTGTGAAGATGAGGCCCAGCAGCTCGTCGCCGAGATCGTCGTTCATGGCCGCCTCGCTTCCGTCGGCCGCGCCGTCGAAGGCGCCGTTGAGCTCCCGAGTGATCTCCTCATGCTTGCGCTCACGCATCTTGTCACGACGGATCGCGTCGATGGCGCGGCGTTTGGCGGCAGTCATCAGCCAAGCGCCGGGATTGGCCGGAACGCCGGTTCTGGGCCATTCGGTCAGGGCAATGACCAGAGCGTCCTGCGCCAGCTCCTCTGCAAGATCGACATTGCGCAAGAGGCGGGCCAGAACTGCGATGAGCCTGGCCCGCTCAATGCGGAAAATCGCTTCGATCGTCCTGTGCGTCTCGCCTGCGGTCATACCGTCTTGTCGGCCGAAGCCGCGAGGGAGGCAAGCAGGCGGCGGCCGACAATCTCAATCGCCGCGGAGCTTTTCCCGCGTCCGGTCATGGATCTCTGCGACTTCCGGCGTCAAAACCTCTTCGAAATCAGCCATCTCGTATAGCGGCCGGATTTCGATCTCGCTCGGTCCCGGCATGGGATTGGGGCAGCGCTTCACCCAAGCCACCGCCTCGTCGAAGTCCTTGACGTCCCAGAGCCAGAAGCCGGCGACCAGCTCGCGGGTCTCGGCGAAAGGCCCGTCAATGACCCTGCGGCCGGGGCCATCGAACGCTACACGCTTGCCCTTCGAGGAGGGTTTGAGGCCCTCGCCGGCGAGCATGATGCCCGCCTTGACAAGCTCTTCATTGAATTTGCCCATCGCCTCGAGCAGCTCGGTCGTGGGGAGAATACCCTTTTCGCTGTCCTCGGTCGCCTTCACGAACACCATCACTCGCATGGCCCGTCTCCTTGTTTGAGCCGGCTTAACCGGCCTAGCGTGACAACGACGATTGGGGTTTTCGGAAATCGACATCATGCAGCATTTTTTTAACGGCCGACGCGCAGGGGGCGAGTTGCCGCTCCCACGTCAGGTTCGCGATCGCGCGATAACCGAGACGGACGCGCGACGGACCTCGCGGCGCGCGCCCCACAATGCCGCTTTTCCACTCGTATGATCCATTGCGGTCGAGGCAGTCGAATCGCCGAGGTGGGTCTCGCCTTCCCCGAACGGAAAGGTCGCGCCGATACTGTTGAAAAAGTCTTTTGGGAGGCCGGTCGAAATTTCTAGACGCCGGTGATGCGCTAATCGGAAAACGAGCCGGGCGTCTACCTACCAAAGCGTCAACTGAATGCCGGGCTTCGGCTGATCCTGCACGATGGCATGCACTGACGAAGCTCGCCTGAAACGTGCTTTGCACCGGATTTGACGAGTGCCGTTTTTCCGAGTTTTTCAACAAATTCCGACAGGAGCCGTCACTCGCCGGGTGCGGCCGTAGCGTCCGCTTCCTCGAGCTTTGCGGACGCTCAGACCGGAGGCGAAGGATTGCAGCTTTTTAGAGCCACGCGCGGCGGCGCGGCACATAGAAAATGCAGCCAAAGGGATTGGGCGCGGCGACCAGCCACGGCCGACGCGCGCCGTTAGCTCAGCTCGACTGGCTGCATTCCAAAGCGGAGCAGGTTCGATGACGTCGAGCCCACATCCCCGACGCACCCGGATCGACGCGCTCGTCAGGTCAAAGGCTCCTCTCCTGCGATGGTCGTTCGCGTCATCAGCCGGCCGCTCTCGGCGTCATAGGGCGTGACGCGATGCAGGGTTCCGGCGTTGTCCCAGATCAGGAGATCGCCGACGCTCCATTCGTGCCGATAGACGAATCTCGGCGATGTAGCCCATTCCGTGAGCTCGGCGAGAAGCGCGCTTCCTACATCCGGCGTCAGGCCTTCGATATGCGACGCCGTGCATCCGAGCGCGAGCGATTTGCGTCCTGATTTATGAGTCCACACAAGCGGATGCGTCTTCGGCTCGTGACCTCGCCATCGGCGCAACTCGTCTTCCGTGGGCGTGGGGTTAACGAGTCGCTGGGCCGCTTCGACGCTATGGACGACGCGGAGCCGTCCTATGGAGGACTTGACCGAGACCGGCAGCTCCTCCCATGCGGCGTAGCAATTGCTGAATTCGGTCTGGCCGCCGGCGGGCGACAATCGCTTCGCATTCAAAATCGCCGCGCGCGCGGGAATGTCGTTGCTTGCGCCGTCGAAATGCCAAAAGAACGATCCTTTCAAATATTCGGCCGCGAATGCGTCGACTTTTCTGTCGAGCGTGATCGGCAGAAGCCCGTCGCCGCGCAAGGGGACGATCTCGCCGAGCGTCCGGGACAGCGCGAGGTGCTGTGCATCGTCGAGGTGGCGTCGCGGAAAGACGATCACGCCGCGTCTTTCCAGAAGGTCGCGAATCTCGGCGGCGTATTCGCCACCCGTCAGCGCCGCGACATCCATCTCGATCGCCGATCCGATGCGCGGCGCCAAATCGAAGACTTCGAACCCACGCCGAATGGTGATGGAACTCATGTTCGCCTGGTCCTTTACTTGTCGAGCCCCGCCCGCGCCATGGAAAGAAAGAGCGTCCTGCGCGCCGCGCGAACGGCGTCAGGACTTCGCCGGGCGCGAAAGTTGCTCCACCAGTTCTTCCGCGCCTTTTTCTATCCCCGTGCGCGCCGCCGATAGCGCGCCGACGCTCGCCGGAATATTCAATGGGCTGGGATACTGCTTGGCCACGAAAGCCGTGAGCAGTCGATTGTCGGAGGTGTCGCGTATCTCCACGGCATAGATCACCGAGCCAGTCATCAGACCTTCGCCGCCGCGCACCGTTTGCACGCCATTGTAGAGTCCGCCCGCGAGATCGAAGCGGGAGAGCGTGCCGAGGACGGGCGTGCTCGTCACAGCGCCAGTCAAAGTCAGTTTCAACCGCAGCGTATTCGGGGCCGGCCTGTCCGCGATGGAGAAGCGGCTCTTCAGCTTTTCGGCGAATTCGCTCTGCATGTGCTCGGCGAGCGAGGCCTTGTCGGTCTCCGCCATGTCGGCGAATTGATGATCGGCGCCGCGATAGATCGCCACCGGATCGATGATGATCCGATTATAGGCTCGCCAATCTGTCGTCGCGGCGTAGCGAAACGGAATGCGCTTGGCGTCCTCTTGCCGATTGGGCTGCAAATGCGCCGAAGATGGAAGCCCGGAATAGGCGATGGGCTCCACGCTCGAACAGGCGCTCGCGCCGAGGCAGAGCAGCGCGACGATCAGTCGACGCGCTTTATCCTGTGCCGCCATACCATGCTCCTTTGCGCTCGACGCCGCATGATTGCGTCGCCGCGTCATCTTCCGGGATTGAATCTAGAGTGTGTGGGAATGCGCCCGTGTCGACGTCTTCTGTCGCTTCGAGGCGCTCTGCGAATTCGCCCGCGCCGCAGGAACATAAGAGAAGCTGCGGCCGCCGAGCCATCCGTGATAGGGACCGCGATCGTCTCGGCGTATCAGATCGAAGCTCACGATCGTGCCAGGCACTGCGACCGTCAGCACGACGTCGTCGCGGGCGAGGACCTCGACTTCGAGCGTATCGCCCGGTCGATCCGGGTCGAGAAGAAGGATGCGTCGCGTCATCTTCTTCCCCATCTCATCCCCGCCCTCCCGTCGTCACGGCTGCGTCGGTGGAGAGAAGAGATCGAAGTGATAGTTCACGCCGACGCGGATCGTATGGAATCGCGCATGCCGATCCGAGACATGGTTCCTGATGTCGCGAAAGATGTCGGTATAGAGATATTCGATCTTCGCCGACCATTTCGGCGCAAAGGCCCATTCGACGCCGCCACCCGCGGTCCAACCGACGCGGAGCTTACCGTCGCCGGCGATCTTCGGCTCGCCGAAGGCCATGCCGCCCGTTCCATAGATCAACAAGCGCGGCTCGGTGAGCGCGACGCCTACGCGCCCGCGCGCCGTTCCGAACCACGGCAGCGTCGCGTCGCGATGATAGGGGCCGTCGTCTCGCGCCTTCAGGCTCGAGGCCTGAACATCATTTTCCGCGCCGATGACGAAGCGCGGCGTCAATTGATAATTGAAGCCGATCTGGCCTCCGCCGACGACGCCGCTCGGCGAATTGTCGCCATATGCGCCAGCGCCGAAGCCCGCGCCCAATGCGCCACCGGCGTTCAGGCCGCCATATAGGCCCGTCCAGCTGAAGGCCGGCGGCGGTGGCTCGAAAGCGATCGCCGGCTTCGTATAGGGCAAATCGGCCGCCCGCGCCGCGCTCGCGCTCACTGTCAGCGCGAACAGCGCCCGCGCCAAATGTGTCGAATATTTCTCGATCATGTTTTCGATCCCCTGCGTTCGGGCGTCGTCCGAACGGTCGAGGAGAAAATACGCGAGACCGGATCGATGTCAACACTGTTGAGACAACATTGTTGACATCCATGTCTTCCGGCCCCATTTGACCAGCGTCGCGAGCCGAATAAGGTGCTCGAAAAAGGAGGCGGATCGAGATGGCGACACTGACGGAGCTTCAGGAGAAGCGCGGCGGAGAAATCACGCGGCGGCGCATACTCGAAGCGGCGCGCGCGCGTTTCTCGACGGCCTCCTATGAGGATGTGAAGCTGCGCGACATCGCCGCCGAGGTGGGAGTGGATGTCGCTCTCGTCCACCGCGCGTTCGGCTCGAAGGAGCAGCTGTTTTCGGCTGTTCTCTCGACCTCCAAGGAGGCCTCGTCGCAGGCGACCATAGACGCCAGCCGGCTGAGCGCCGATTTCGCGGACGGCTTTTTCGCCGCGAGTCAGAATGAGACGCTTCAGATCGTCGTGCGCTCGCTGACCAATCCGCAAGCCCGTGAAGTGCTGCGCGCGCGCAGCACCACCGAATTCATCGGCCCCGTCGCCGCCGCTCTCGAGGGACCGTCGACGCTCGAACGCGCGACTTTGTTCAACGCCTGCCTCGTCGGAATGGCGATCTTTCGCGAAGTTCTCGGAGCGCCGGCGTTGCAGGACGCCAATAGCGCCGAGACGCGGCCCTTGATCGAGAGAATTCTCGCCGCCTGCCTCGCCGAGGGCGGCGCCGAGGCGCCGAAAGAGGATGGTCCAACAAAGGCGTCTCGTCGAACGACGCGGACAAAAAAGGAGCCGGCGACATCGAAGCCGTCGAAACGACGCGCGCCGACGAAAGCGCGCAAAGCCTGAGTTCAGCTAGGGCCGACGTGCATTTCCGCGTCGAGACGGTCCTCCGACGTATCGATATCGAGCAGCCGATCAGCGGCCATGGAGGGGCGTCACGGGCTCGGGTCTCCGGGACGAAAGCGACAGGAATTCCGACGCGTAGCCTCGTTCCCCAGGTCCAAGCAATGTCATCCTTTCCGCCGACGGCCTGATCGCACGTGATTTCGCCCAGGCACGGGAATATCGGCTTTTGGCGATATCGGACGTTGGCCGTGCGGACTGGAGGCGGCAGCAATGGGTCACAGTTCCTCCTTCGCCGTCGGGAAGGGGGAACTCGCGCCAAAAGTGGCCATTCGCAGGGAAAGCCCGTAAAATGCTTGGGTTGTATGTGACATTTAGCGATCATTGAGCGGCTATGGGGAAGGTCAGTTTCAAGATGCGACAGGTTTTCGCGCTCGCTGCGCTCGCAATTCTCCTTCTCCCCGCCCGCGCCGAGGAGCCGGCGACCTTCCGGCAGGACCCTAAGGAATGGCGCGCGCAGGGCGGCAACGACGCCAATTGGCGATATTCGCCGCTCACGCAAATCACGCCGGAGAACGCCGGAAAACTGCAAGTGGCGACGATTGTTTCGACGGGAGCGCTGCGCGGCCACGAAGGCGCGCCGCTGGTCGTGGATGGCGTCGCTTATTTCACGACGCCTTTTCCGAACGAGGTGTTTGCCCGCCGTCTCGCGGATAACGCCGACAAAATCCTATGGCGCTACTACCCTCGGCAAGATCCGTCGATCATGGAGAAAATCGGGGGCGACGCCGTCAATCGCGGTCTCGCTTATGGCGATGGTAAAGTCTTTTTATCCCAGCTCGACACGAATCTCGTCGCAATGGATGTGAAAACCGGCAGGGCGATATGGTCTCGCACCAACGGCAATCCGCAAATCGGCGAAACCTCCACCGGCGCGCCTGCGATTTTCAAGGACAAAGTGCTCGTCGGCATTTCGGGCGGCGATTTCGGCGTACGTGGCCATGTCACCGCCTATGACGCAAAGACCGGTCAGCGCCTTTGGCGCGGCTATTCGACCGGTCCAGACGCCGATACGCTGATCGACCCTGACAAGACAACGCATCTCGGCAAACCGGTCGGCAAGGAGGCCTCGCTTGCGAGCTGGGAGGGCGAACAGTGGAAGATCGGCGGCGGCGCGCCCTGGGGCGCCTTTTCCTACGACGCCGATCTGAACCTCGTCTACTATGGCACCGGCAATCCGGCGCCCAGAAACGCCAAACAGCGTCCCGGCGACAACAGATGGACTGCGACCATTTTCGCCCGCGACCTCGACACCGGCGTGGTGCGCTGGGTCTATCAGGTCACGCCGCATGATCAGTGGGATTACGACGCGACGGGCGAGATGATTCTCGTCGATCTCGAAGTTGACGGCGCGACGCGCAAGGCGCTCGCGCATTTCGACAAGAACGGCTTCGCCTATTTTCTCGATCGCGCCACGGGCGAGCTCTTGTCGGCAGACATCTTCGGCGCCCATGTCAATTGGGCGAGCAAGGTCGAGCTCGACAAGAACTCGCCTTTTTATGGCCGGCCGCTGCTCGTGGATGAATATACGCCGGAGATCTGCGGCGAAGACGTCAACACGAAGAATATCTGTCCGTCCTTCTTGGGAGCGAAAGGACCGCCGCCCGCAGCTTATTCGCCAAGCGAAAAATTGTTCTATTTGCCGCTCACGACCAAATGCATGGACAACGAGCCGTTCGCCTCCGAATATAAAATCGGCAAGCCTTACCTTGGCGTGACAACGGAAGATTACCAAGAAGGGTATGTGACGAAGACTCATAACTACCGGGGAGGCACCCTCGTCGCGTTCGATCCGATATCGAAAACCATTCGCTGGTCGATTCCTGAACAGTACCCCATTCGTTCAGGCGCGCTCGTCACTGCGACAGGCGTTGTCTTCTACGGCACGATGGAAGGCTATTTGAAAGCGGTCGACGGGAAAACCGGCAAGGAACTCTGGCGTTTCCACACGGGCTCGGGAATCGTAGGTGACGTCGTCTCTTACGAGCACAGCGGCAAGCAATTCGTCGCCGTGCTGTCAGGCGTCGGCGGGCTCGTTGGGCTGGAGTTGATCGATCTCAAGCGAGACGTCATGGACGGCCCGATCCGCAGTTTGCCCGACTACACCACTCTCGGCGGGATGCTGACCATATTTGCGCTGCCGAATTGAGGAACCTCGCGGCCGCATCCAGGGCGAAGTGGAGTTGGCCACTGAATTGACCGCTTGGGGTCACAGTTCCTCCTCCGCCGTCGGAAGAGGGAACTCGCGCCATGGGCCGCCACCGCGTTGCACTAATCAAGACTTTTTCACGGCGCGTATGGTCCGTGTTTTAGCTGCAATCTTATCGCCGCGCTGTTCAGTGCTGAACCATTTGAGGCGAGCTGGCGGAGGCTCAGGAATGATGGTTACAGTAAGGCCAGCCTATCGAAGGCGAGTCCGAAAGCGTCCGCCATTTCGTGAACCCCAGACGCCGAGGTACGCGGTTCCAGTCTCGTCATTATGAAAATAGGCTGAACCGCCGAACACGGCTTCAAGGCCTGCGGCTCCCTTTAGCCCGCCTCCTCCATAAACAGAGACAACAGTTTCAAGGGGCGCGGCGCTCACGATCGTTTCGCTCCGGGCGAATGGTCTGCCTCTGAAAACGAAGACATGAACAGGCTCGGTCATCACAGAACATTGCCTCGCCGCTCTTGGCTCCGCAACTGCTAGAACTTCAAGGGAGCGGTTCGACCTACTATTCTTTCGGCGACAACGCCCACGAGCTGCCGCTACAGTCTTCAGACGCATCCATGCAATCGGGAACGACGGCGGCGACGAGATGGCGCAGCTTGAAAAGCTCCAGGCCAGCGTTGAGCTGGCGCGTGACGAGATACCGTTTCTAGTCCGCTTTCACGACCCTGCCGATCCACTTACCGTAGAAGAAGTCGATAGAGGCAATTTTGCCGCGAGCTTTGGGTCTGGCGTGAGCCTCCTTCGAGCAACGATCGAAATGACGAAGGCTCCCGTGACGACGGGTCTAGAGAATTATCTGCCATGGCTTGTCAAGGGATACCCCGAAAAGCTTCTTCACGAGGTTGGCCAGGGAAAACCGATTAGAGAAGTGCTCCCGGTTTACCTTCTCACCCAGGATTGTTTTTGGAGACATCAACAATGAGCATCTCCTGAATCTCATGCTCGCATTCTTTCGCTGGAGGGCGCCGCGTATCGGTCAGGTAGAGGAGCTGATGTGTTTGTCATGGCTCAGCGTCGTCTGCCCAGATCGAAACGTTTATCGAGAACGGCAACGGGAAAGCCTCTCGAGGGGAAGCACCCCGTTGCGACGTGTTCGAAGGTGGCGTCGTTGCGCTTCTCTTTCCCTCAGCTTTTCGTTCGCGCCGTCTTGTCGAGGGCCGCTCGAAGTCCTCTGGCGAGTTTCAAAGCGTCGCCATCGGCCCAGAAGTGGAGGAAGAACAGGCGGGGTTGCTCGGTCAGCATATGACTGTGCACAGCGGTGACTTCGACCCCGTGTGCCTGTAATTCCTGAATGACAGGGTTCACTTCGCCGGCTGTGAGCACGAAGTCGCCGGTAATTGCCGCCTTTCCGCCGCCGGTCGGCTGAAAGTTGATTGCCGTGGCGACGCCCAGAGGCCCCTCGGGGCTCAGATGAATCCCGCCCTCCGCAACCTGGTCCTGGCGTGGAACGCCGAACTGGTACACGCCTCCGACGGCGCGACCCTTGGCGCCGATAATCTGCTCGATTTGCGCCGTATCGAGGTCGACCGTTGGCGCCGGCGCTGCCGCCGGCTGGGTCAATGGCGTATTACTCGCCGCCAAGGCGTCGCGGATCGCGACGGCCAATTTGTTCGGCTCGCCATGCCCGGCGACATGCACATAAAGGAGTGCCGGGCTGACGCGTAGTAGATGATTATGGATGGCCGTAATCTCGAACCCACTTTCTTGCAGCTTGGCGACGACAGGATTGACCTCGCTTTCGAGCATGACGAGATCGCCCATCGCCATGGTTTCTCCATGCGCGGGCTTGAAGGCGATCCATCCGCCGAGCGCGAGCGCCGGCTTGATCGTGACCCCGTCGAGCGTCACTTTCAGATCGCTCCGCGGGAATCCGTAGCGGTGAACGTCGCCGGACACCATTGGCTGGCGGCCCAGCGTTTCATCGACCTTTTTCCAGTCGAATGGTTCGCTGTCCGCAGCTGTGGCCGCGCTCAGAATAGCCCCGCCGACCAGATAGGAAAGGAACGCACGCATGTATGATCTCCTCTTCGAGTGATTCGATCCCAGCCAATCTGCTGGCCAGTGCGGCAGAGACGCATTCCCTGTCGTTCGCTTCGACCAAGGCATGCAGGCGGTCGAGCTGAACCGAGAAATGACGACGTGACACGCACAAGCGCAGGCCCGCCCGTCTCGGGGACGAGGGCCATGTGTGTGCGGAGCGGCCGGTGATCGGGGTTTCGTTCTTCCATCCATGCGCAATCTCCCCGACGAATCGGGAGCTGCGCAGAGCTTGGACGGGAACCGTCTGATGGGGAGCCTGCGTTTCCCCACGTTCAATTCTAATGGTTCGCGTCGCCGTGACAAGTGGGTGAGGAGAAAAACCTGCGAGCCGTCGCGTCGGCTTCCGTGTCCGACGATGATAGCTTTTTTTCACATGCTCGAATTCGAGCTTTCGTGTCTGCGCCAGCTCAAAAGGACCAAGCCCAGCTTCTCCTTTGTCCATTCGATCTGCGGACGAAAACGTGTCTTTGCGCTGGCTCCGATCGGCGAGGTTCGTCGCCGCTGTTTTCCTCGCTACGTCTCCAGCGGCGCTCTCAGTCCAACAATTTTTCTCTGTTCAATGATGCGCGTGATGGTCGTCGCCGGAAGGCCTCGCCTCAGGGCTTTTCGTGCTCTTCATTCCTTCATGCCGCGACGCCTCTGCCGGTCGACCCTCGACGTCGTGAGCCACGGTTCCTTCCGGAAACTTGTACGGACCCGGGTCCTTATAGTCGTTGCGCGCCAGCCCCTCTCGGATTTTCATGAGCGTGAACATGCCGCCCATTTCGATGGGTCCGAATTGGCCCGTTCCGGTCATCATGGGAAGCGCATTATCCGGCCCCGGCATGTGCATCGACGCCATGGCGCCCATGCCGGACGAGCCCATGGGCATATAATCCGGAACCAGTTTGGTAATCGCTTTGACAACTCTGGGGCTCTGTTTCGCTCCGATGAAAGTTCTCAAATCATGTCCCATCGCATTCATCGTGTGATGGGACTTGTGACAATGCAAGGCCCAGTCGCCCGGATTGTCTGCGACGAGCTCAACGGCGCGAATCGTTCCGACGGGGACGTCGACGGTCGCTTCGGGCATTTGCGCAGATCGAGGAATCCAGCCCCCATCCGTGCCGGTGACGTAAAAATGATGGCCATGCAAGTGAATGGGATGATTCGTCATGCTGAGATTGCCCATCCGCACACGCACCCGATCGTTCAAGCGCACGACGAGCGGATCGATGCCGGGAAAGACGCGATTGTTGAATGTCCACATATTGAAGTTCGTCATCTCCACGACCTTCGGCACATAGGTCCCGGGATCGACGTCATAGGCGCCGAGCATGAAGACGAAATCGCGATCGACTCTATGAGTCTCGGCATCGCGCGGATGCACGACGATCATTCCCATCAAGCCCATCGCCATCTGCACCATTTCGTCCGAATGCGTGTGGTACATGAAGGTTCCGCTCGTCTTCAGCTCGAATTCGTAGACGAAGGTCTTGCCCGGTGGAATGTGAGGCTGCGTGACGCCGGCCACGCCGTCCATGCCATTCGGCAACAAAATTCCATGCCAATGGACCGAGGTCGGTTCCGGCAGCTTGTTAGTCACGAAAATGCGGACCTTGTCGCCTTCGACCGCCTCTATGGTCGGACCCGGCGATTGGCCGTTATAGCCCCAAAGATGCACTTTCATCCCGTGCGCGAACTCGCGCACGACCGCTTCCGTGACGAGATGGAACTCTTTGACGTCCTCCTTCATGCGCCATGGCAAGCTCCACCCGTTCAACGTCACGACGGGTTGGTATTCGGGACCATTCGAGGGGAACAGCGGAGGCTGTGTCTCCGCACTCGTCGAATAATGCGCCTCCGGAATGCTCGCCGCCTGCGCGCGGCCGCTCAGAGCGGCGACGCTCACAAATCCAGCCGCGGCGCCGATGAAGTTCCTTCGAGACATCATTGTTTGTCTCCCCTCATGCGTCACTGGCCGATCGCATCCATCCGCGATACGGGCGCCTCTTCGACTCGCGTTTCGACTCCGCCGATGACCGCGGCCCGAAGATCGGCATTGGCGAGCCAGAAATCGCGTTTGGCCTCGATCGCCGCGACGTTCGCCATTATCCCCTGCCGCACCTCAGCGAGCAGCGGGAAGACGTCGATCAGCATCGCATCGTAGCGCCGAAGGCTCTCATCCGTGATGATCTTGCGCAGCGGCAAAATCTCGCGTTGATAATGAGTCGCCACGTCCCATGCGGAGCGATAGGTTTGATACGCTAGGCGCGCTTCCGAGCGAACGTCGACGGCTTTCGCCGCGAGGCGGTTGAACGCCTGCAAAAAGTTCTGCTCCGCCTCGCGCGTGCGCGCCTCGCCAAAGTCGAAAATCGGAATTTCGATCGTGGCGCCTGGGCCAAAAACCCTAAATCGAACTCTCTCGGTGTCGATCGTTCCGTCGCTCGAAACTCTGGTGACGATTTCCCGAGTGTCCTTGTAGATGCCGGACAATTGGAAGACATTGACGAAGCGGGTCGCGTCGACGAGCCCGTAAGACTTTGCGAGCGCGTCGAGTTCTATGCCTGCCACGAAAAGATCGGGGCGACGGGCCACCGCCTCCTGCTCGATCATGGGCATGCTCTTTGGACGAGAGGGCGGCGCCGGCAAGGTGCCGGGAAGCTTGAATTCGAGATCAGCGCCCCACTGGCCCAGCGACCGGATTAGCTGCTCACGCTCCGCGATCACTCGCTGGCGAGCCTTCGCGAGCCGAGCAGTAAGATCGGCGTAGAACACTTGCTCGCGCGCCTGATCGAGCTTGTTCATCGCACCGGTTTCGCCCAACGCTCTGGCGAGCTGCGCGGCCGTTTCGGCCGTCGAATTCGCTTTGGCGAGAAAAGCGACGAGCTCCTGCGCCGCGACGGCGCGATAATAGTCTTTGCGCGCTCGGGTCGCGAGCCGGAGCGTTTCCTCGGCGGCGCGCAGCTGCGCCTGATGAAATCGATCTGCAGCGATTTCCGCCCGCGCCGGCAAAGTCGCCAATGCGAGAATATCGGCGGCGATAATCGCCTCGAGCTCCAATTTCAACGGTCCGGCGATCCGCGAGATAGAAAAGCTCGGGTTTGGCGGAAGGACCGCTTTCACCATCGCCGCTTCCGCGGAGCCCAATGCGTTATACTCCGCCTGAAGGCCGCGATTGTCGAGCAGGGCGATTTGCACCGCGGAGTCGGCCGTCAGCGCTCGTGAGAGGAGATGTTCGACACGAGCTCGAGCGGATACGGCATCCTCCGGCGTGCCGATCGCCAGCACGTCCTTCTCGAGCTGGCTACCGGCGACGTCCGCGACAATGCTCATGCCGCCGTCGTCTGAAAAGCCGACACAAGCGGAAAGCGTCATGGCGGAGAGCAGCGCTGCGCCGGCTCGAAGTCTCTGGGCGATCCGCCGCTGTCGCAGCGTCGATGGAAAGCATGGGAGCCGCTTCAATGCTCATGCTCCGAGCCGCCGTGACGCCCTTGCTCCGATGATCGGGCCAGTTGCGCATTTTGGTCTTTCCAGGAGCTCGGCTGGATCGGCCGTTGGCTGACGTACGAACCGATCGTAGATCGATAATGTGTAGCGGGCGCAGGCGCCGCGGCGTCGAACGGTTCGGGGGCGACAAATGGCGGCGGAATTGGCGTGCAGCCATGCACTGCTCCAACGATCAATGAAGCAGGGCCGAGTTTCTCGAGGATGTAGATAATGAATAAATTTTGTCGCTTCGGCTTAGCGGCGGAAGTTTGTGCACGCCACGACATTGAGAGGCCTCGGTCGCAGGGGATTTTTACGCCAGCCACCGAATCACTACGAAAAACGCTAACTCGTTCATGCAGGGAAAAGCTATTGGTTGCTTCACGAACCCCTCGGGCGGTGCGTCGGCAGGCGCGCGCTGAAGAACAGGGTCATGCAGGGCATGGCGATCGGCTCGTTGGTCGAGATCTTCTTTTTCGATACGCCGCTTCCGCTCATCACTGTCACGTCGAGATGCCGAAGCTTCTGATCGGCGCCGGAATCGTTTCGATCCTCGTCGGGCTGGTGCGGCTCGTCGGTAAGTGGTTCGGCCTCGGCCGCCTACCCGGCGACATAACTGTCGAATGCGGCGATTTCCGCCCCTATATTCCCATCACGACGTCGCTGATCGTCAGCGTCGCGCTCAGCGTTATATTCTGGTTTTTCAGTCGGTGAAGTCTGCGCATCCTAAGTCGTAGCGGCAATTTACGGGGTTCTCCCATGGCCCATGAACATGCCCATGAGCACGCCAACCGATACTCTCACGAGGAGCATCCGCGTTCTCCGGCGGGGGCGGCGCCTAGCGAACAGGGCGGCCGAGGCACGCATCCTGAGGTGATCTACACCTGCCCGATGCATCCGCAAATCCGCCAGCCGAAGCCGGGCAATTGCCCGATCTGCGGAATGACGCTCGAGCCTGTCGTCGCGAGCGCCGAGACCGGGCCGAGCCCGGAGCTCGTCGACATGACGCAGCGCATCTGGATCGGCCTCGCCCTCGCCGTTCCTGTCCTCGCTCTGGAGATGGGCGGACATTTTCTCGGCCTGCATCGATTGCTTTCGCCGCAGCTCTCCAATTGGATTCAATTCGTTCTCGCGACACCCGTCGTTCTGTGAGCCGGGTGGCCGTTCTTCGAGCGGGTGGCGCGGTCCCTCGTGACGAGCAATCTCAATATGTTCACGCTCATCGCAATGGGCACGGGCGTCGCCTGGGCCTATAGTGTGCTAGAGCGGATTCGCCTTAAACCGGCTCGTATCCTGCGGCGGCGAAGAAATTTGCGCATTCGGTGGAAGAGAACTCCTTCAGCAATGCGCCGATCTTGTTCCATAGGGCGTCGACGGTCCGCTCGGCGGCTTTGCGGAGCAGCGCTTTGAGCTTGGAGAAGGCCTTCTCGATCGGATTGAAGTCCGGGCTGTAGGGCGGAAGATAGAGCAGCGTCGCGCCGACCGCTTCGATGGCCTTGCGCGCGCCTGCGCCCTTGTGGCTCCCCAGATTGTCCATCACGACAATGTCGCCCGGCGAGAGCGTCGGAACGAGGACCTGATCGACATAGGCCTGGAACCATTGGCCGTTGATCGGCCCGTCGAGAACCATCGGCGCCGTCATTCCGGTCAGGCGCAGGCCGGCGACGAATGTCGTCGTCTTCCAATGCCCATGCGGAACGCCGGCGCGCAGTCGTTCGCCTTTCGGCGCGCGCTCGTTCTTGCGCGCCATATTGGTCGTGGTCCAGGTCTCGTCGATGAAGACGAGCTTTTCGGGATCGAGATCGAGCTGGCTGTCGAACCAGGCTTCGCGCCGCTCTTTCACGTCCTCGCGGTCCTGCTCGCTCGCATGGGCGGTCTTTTTTTGTAGGTCAGACCGCAGCGGTCGAGAAAGCCCCACAGCGTCGCTCGGCTGGCCTTTATCCCGCGTTCGGCGAGCAGGCGCTCCAACAGCTCGCTGATGGTCAGGTCCGGCGTCGCCTCGATCAGCGCCAGCAGGAAATCTCGGTGCGCATCGAGCTTGCAGCGTTTCGGCTGTCCCTGCTTGCGCGCGCCGCGCTCACCGGTCTGACGCGCGCGGCGAACCCAGACGATCGCTGTCGCATCGCCGACCCCGAAACGGGGTCATCGCAGAATCTTCCCAAAATCCTACGCTAAGGCGCTGACGGAGGTTTACTGGTATCTTGCTGATGGAGTTGCGCAGATATTAAGGCATTGAGATATAAGGAAAAGCTGGACTGCTGCGCGAACGGCCGATTGCGCACCAGGGAAGCCGGTGATGAAGAAGCATGAAATCCTTTCGCCGCAGGCCCGTGCAGAGCTGTTCGATCCGCCCAACGATCCCGCGACAATTATCCGGCACTATACGCTTTCGCCCGACGATCTGGCGCTGATCCGTCGACGGCGGCGTGACGCCAATCGGCTTGGCTTTGCGGTGCATCTCGCCTACCAGCGCTTTCCTGGTCGCGTGCTCGGCATCGATGAAATTCCGCCCGCGGCTATCCTGTCATTTATTGCCGGTCAACTCAGCATCGCGCGTGGCGCCTTTAACGAGTATGCCCGTCGAGAGGAAACGCGCTGGGAGCATCTCGGCGAAATACAATCGTATTTGCGTGTTCGCCCCTTCAACCGCGACGATTATCGGTATGTCGCTAAAATTGCGACAGGGGAGGCGATGGGCACGGATCGCGGCGACGCGATCATTGCAGCGATGATCGAAGCTTTGAGAACCCGGGGCATTTTGTTGCCGGCGCCGACAATTTTGGAACGCATCGGTCTGGCGGCTCGCGCGCGCGCTCGAAAGCAGACCCACAAGAATCTCGTCGAGGGAATTGAGCAGCGGACGATCTCCGAATTGGAGGCATTGATCGCTGTCAGCGACGGCAGAGATCGCACGCCACTCGCTTGGTTGCGTGATTGGCCTGAAGCGCCGGCCCAAAAGAACCTCGTTGGAATCGTCGAGCGCCTGCAATTTGTTCGAAGCCTGGGCGTCGGGCCAGATCGTGAGCAACGGATTCATCGCGCGCGTTATAGGTCCATCGCCAAGGAAACGGCTATTCTCAGCGCCCAGCACCTTTCGCGGTTCGATACGCTCCGCCGACTGGCGACTCTGGTCGTGTTCGCCCGGGAGATGGAAGCGATCCTCACGGACGCCGCACTCGTCATGTTCGATAAGATGCTCGGCGGCGTGTTCCGCCGCGCGGATCGCGTCTACAAAGAAAATCTCGTACATCGAGCGAAAGCTCTCGATGCGTCGGCCCGCGCGCTTCTCGACATGGCGAAAGCCATGTTGGCGGCGAAAGCATCTGGAGAGGATCAAGTCGTGGCCGTGGAACGTTCGCTCGGCTGGGAGCGATTGAAAGCGCTTGTCGCGGAGACCGAAGGCGTCGTTGCCAACACGCGCGATGACAATCTGATCGAGATAGTCGAAAGATACCCAGCGGTGCGCCGGATGATTCCGGTCCTGCTCAACACATTTGTATATCGCTCATGGAAGCCAAGCGACTCGCTGCTCGACGCGCTCGATTCTTTGCGCGGACTGTATGCGGCGCCGCCGACGCGACTCCCTCAACGCCCGCCGACGGCGTTTCTGAAATCGACATGGCGCAAGCTCGTTGGAAAGGGCTCGACCTTCGACCGCCGAGCTTACGAGGTCGCGGTGATGATGTCACTACGCGACAGTTTGCGGTCTGGAGATATCTGGGTCGAAGGGAGCCGCGCATTCCGCGCCTTCGGCGATTTCCTTTTGCCGGCGGAGAACGGGTCCGCGACGACTTGCTCGCTCATATCGCGCCGCTCGGCTGGGAGCACATCACCTTCAACGGGGACTATGTTTGGCCGACCGAGCCGCTACAGAATGCTTTCCGACCCCTCCGATACCCACGGTCCAAGCTACTCGACGCGGCTTAGCGTAGGATTTTAGGAAGATTCTGCGATGACCCCACCCCGGCCGCTATCGTCGTTCCGCCGGCGGAGCTTTTTACTTCCCGAGCGCCTCAGCCATGGCTGCATTGGCGACTGACGAACCTCCGACCGTCGAGGCGCAAAAATGCGCCACTCCGCCCGAGCTCGCAAGTGTCGCTACAGCCGATCGAAATGATGCCCGAGCTCGGACCTTGGTCGGACAAGCTCGATGAGATTCTGGCGGAGAACGAGAAGAAGGCGCGACGGCACCCTGCCTGCGATCATAGCCTATACCGACCCGCGAGAAAAATTCGCGACATAGCCCGTCAATCTCAAGGCTCCGAGGGCGCGGCGACGGGGATGAAATTGTAATCGGCGAAGATCGCCTGCGCGCGCGGCGTCATCAGATACAGAGCAAAACGGGCCGCCGCGGCCTGCTGCTCGGGCGCTTTGTCGCGCAACAGCGCCAAGGCGTAATCGGCGCGCACGGCGAGCGCATCTGGCGCCGGCACGCTGACGAGATCTGGATCGGGATGCGTCTCCCGCCGGCTGCAATAGCCGATGAAGAGATCGACTGTTCCATCGAGCAGAAACTTCTTTGTCGGCGCGGGGGCGCTTTGTCCGGCTCGCGCATTCGGCTGCATGGCCGATGGCTCCGGCGGGGCTCCGCCCACGAGGGCTCGCGCTTTCGCTCGCAGGATTTGCTCGGCGCCCTTATGCGCTTTCTCGGCCCTGGCGAACAGAGCCATGGCGTAGTCGCCGCCGGGATCGGCTTTGGGAGTCGATGTGCCGATCTTTGTCGCTGGATCGAGCATGTGGTCGAGAAGCCCGTCCGTCGTCAGGGCATGATCGGCGCGCGCCGTGGCGCAGAGCGTGTTGCGGACGAAAATGACCGGCGGCGCAGCCTTTCCCTCGGCGGCGAGCCGCTCCGGATGCTGCCGATCTGCGGAGAGAAAGAGATCGGCCTCATTCCCCTTTTCTATGCCCTCGCGCAGCAGGCCCGAAGGGCCGAAAACCATGGTGATCGTCTGGCCCGTCTCCTGTTGGTAGCGCGCGACGATTGCGCGCAGGGCACCGCCGAGGCTGCCCGCCGCATGAATGTGAAGCGGAGGCCCGCCAGGAGCCTCCTCCGCCACGCATGGCAGGAGCGGCGAAAGAAAAAGTGACAATGCGACGATGCGCCGGACTCGTGAGATGGACATGATCAGAGCTCCATCTGCATGGAAAGACGCAGCGTGCGTGGCGCGCCGAGTGTGCCCGAGCCGAAGTCCGTGCTGTTGTAGCCGTTCTGGCCGGTCGGCGTGACATTGGCCCAATAATGCGCATTGGCGACATTGTAGACGTTGAGGCGCCATGTCACCGCGTGATCCAGCAGACGCGTGCTGTAACGTAGACCGAGATCGGCGACGGTGTAGCCGTCGACGAAGGTCGTGTTCGCGTAATTGCCGGGCCTGCTGCTGGCGAAATTGATATTGGCGTTCGCGGCGAGGCCGGGCGCGAACGGGATCTGATAATCCATGAGAATGTTGAATACGACATGGGACAGGCCGAGGATCTGCTTGTCGTTCGTCAGCGCCGAGCCGGTGTCGTAGAGCCTCGGATCGAGCAGGGAGAGACCGGCGAAGACGGTGATGTCGTCGGTCGCCTTTCCCGAGGCGTTCAGCTCGACGCCGCGATTGATCTGCTTGCCGTTGACGCCATAGACATTGTTGACCGTATAAGCATAGGGTCGCTCGATCTGGAACAGAGCCGCTCGAAGATCGATACGGTCGAGATCGATCTTATAGCCGAGCTCCCATTGCTTAGCGCGGACGGGGGCGAGAACGGCCCCGGCGTTGGCGACGCCGTTCGGCGCCGTGTCTCCCTGCTGCAGGTTTTCCGAATAGGTCAGATAGGCGGTCTGATTGCGCATCGGCTTGAACAACAGGCTCGCCGTCGGACTCACGCCGCTCGTGTCATAAGCGCTGGTCGTCACGCCGGCGCTGTTCAGGTTCCGCGCATTGATCCAGCTCTGTGAAAGTGCGAATTGCGCGCCCCAATGTTCGCCGAAGCCGATGACGTCGCCGACAGTGAGCGATTGCTGAAAGGTTTCGACCGAAAGAAAGCGATTCTTGAAATCGGGAAAAGAACGGGCGGCAAGCAGCGCCGGATTGGCGAGATTGGCGTTGCCGAGCGTGACGGCGCCCAGCACATAGGGGCGATAGCGGTCCCAGAGGAAGCCATTATTGGCGAAGACGATATCATGAGAGACGGGTCCAGTGAAGAAGCGCCCGTTCAGGGCGGCCTGATTGCTGAGCACCGTGTCCAAGGAGAATGTGGTCGTCGCGGCGGTCGTCGTATAGCTTCCAAAATTGTCCGTCAACGTATTGGTCGGAACAGTCGAGGCGCGATCATTGGATTGACGCAAGAGGCCCAATGTCAGACGCCAGTCCTGATCTAAATCATGACGCAACCTGCCGCTGAAGATCGCCGTCTGATTGTCGTCACCCCCGAAGGTTTGTCCGTAGCCCTGCCGGGAAGGATCGGGCGCCGCAGGAAAAATCGCGGCGTTGCGGCCGAGCGCAAATGTGCCGGGCAGATTTTTCGTCGCGAAATTGTAGAAGCTCGCATTGGTTTCGAGCACAGTGCTCGGCGACGCATGAATGTCGAAGGCGAGACTCGCCAGTTGTCGCTTCGACTGGCTGCCGTCGACATAGGTCTCGCCATTCTGCTCGAGCAGATTCAGTCTGTAGCCGAAACGGCGTTCGGGGTCGAGAAAGCCGCCGAGGTCGGCGTGACCGAGCCAGGCGCTTTTCGACAGATAGGAAAAAGTAAACTCGCGCAACGGCGCGTCTGTCGGCCGCTTGAGAATGTAGTTGAATGTGCCTGCCGGATTAGCCGGGCCATAGATTGCACTCGACAGGCCGTTCAGCACTTCGATGCGCTCGAATTGCTCCAGTGGATAATCGGTCGTCGCCGCGATATTCAGCCCGTCGATGCGCGTGTTCTGTACCACTCCCGCCTGCATGCCGCGCGTCTGCGGACGAATATTTTCGCCCTGCACCGAGGGAATGAGCCGAAAGGCTTCACGCAGGCTGAGCAATTGCTGGTTCTTCACGAGATCGAGCGGAACGACATCGATCGAAAGCGGTGTATCGACGAGGGCCCTGTCGCCGAATGGTCCGACATAGGCGTTTTTGACTCGATAGCCGCCTTCGACGGTCGCGGCGCTGGTCGGCGCGCCTGCCGCGGCGACATCGACGGTCGGGAGCTCGGTTGGTGCGTCCTGCGCTCGAGCCGCCGAGATCGAAAGCGCCGCGAAACTCACGCCGAGCGCGGAAATGCCGAGCGCGCCGAACAGTCTCTGTCTCTGCACAAGGAGCATAGGCGTCACGCGTCGATCGCGTCTGCGGGGGCCTTCGATAGAAATGCCGGCTCTTCGGCCCATTGCGTTCGCTCCAAATCGTCGCCGATCCGGTGGCGGGGAATATCGACCGGCGTCCGGCGCATCTGAAGTCGAGACATTATGTAATTCAATTATATAAATAATGCACTCCGCCGAAATATTGAGCATCGGCTCTTGTGAGCCGAGGCGGCCCGGCTCCGCCTTTTCCGCGCGGGACCGGCTGGCTACGGCGCGAGCGGGAAGACAATTCACCGCGGGCGCATCCCCGCTCTCGCGCCGCCGCGTCCGGGGGGCCTCCTTCCCGGTTGAGCGAGCGTGTTTGCTCAATGGCACGCGGGTTCGATCGCGTCCTTGCCGCCCATCCGCGCCGGACAGGCAGCGAGACGTTCGATCATCCAGCGGCCCGCCGGTCCCGGCGGATCGGACGCCCGATAGACGACGGACATCGGCAAAGCGAGCCCGCCGGAAGGTATGTCCTCGATCGCAAGCTCGACCAGCCGGCCGGCGTCGAGATCGGATTGGACGGTATGACGAGGCATCCCGCCCCAGCCCAGTCCGTTCAATAGAAACGCGTGCTTGGCGAAGAGATCGGCGAGGCGCCAAATGGTCGGCGCCATGACTCCGAACTCACGCCCGGCCGTCAAGGCGGACCGATCGGTCAGGACCAGCTGGACGTGCCGGGCCAGCTCCTCCTTCGGAATGACGCCCTTCCAAGCGGCCAACGGGTGGTTCGCTGCGGCGACCATCATCAAGCGCACGAGGGTCAGGCGCTCGGCGACGAGCCCGCCGGGCAGCATCGGCAAGGGTCCGGCAATGCCGAAGCTCGCGCGTCCGTCGATCACCGGCTCCACCGACGCGCCGAGCGCCTCGACATAGAGCCGCAGCGGCGTGCGGGGAAACTGCTCGCGGAATTGGGTCGCGGCCCCGGCTAGAGCCTCGATCGGAAAAAAGACATCGACCGCGATCGCCAGCTCGGCCTCGATCCCGGCGGCCATGCCTTTGGCGCGGGCCTTCAGGCCATCGACGCCGGAGAGGACCAAGCGCGCATCGGCGACGAGGACAGCGCCTTCGCTCGTCAGCCGGGGATAACGGCCGCTGCGATCGAACAAGGAGACCCCCAGATGCGTCTCCAAGCTGCCGATCGCTTCGCTGATGGCCGATTGGGTGCGCGACAGCCGCCGCCCCGCGGCGGAAAAGCTGCCCTCGTCCACAGCGGCGAGGAAAGCGCGCAATTGATCCAGAGAGAGCCCGTCCAGCATAGCGCGCCTCCAATCCATCGGATTATCCGATGGTAAGTATAAATATATGCCGGCTTCTCCTGTTCATGCAACTATGCGACTTACACACTCGATGTTTCGCGCTCTGAAAAACCTCTTCGCTCGCAAAGCTATGACGCCTCACGCAGGCGGCCCGGAGGAGTTCCCAATGACGACGATCCTGCACATCGATTCCAGCATCCTCGGCGGATATTCCGTCAGCCGCGCGCTCACGGCGGAGGTCGTGGCGAAAGAGCTGGCCCTTCATCCGGGCGCGCGAGTGATCCGCCGCGACCTCGTCGCCGAGCCGGCGCTCCATCTCTCGGATGCGCATATTGCGGTCTTCCAGGGTGGCGAAGTGACGAGCGCGGCCCTCGGCCAGGATCTCGCGCTCGGCGGCGCCTATATCGACGATCTCTTCGCCGCTGACATCATCGTGATCGGCGCGCCCATGTATAATTTCTCGGTCCCCTCGCAGCTCAAGGGCTGGATCGACCGTGTCTGCGTCGCCGGCCGCACCTTCCAATACGGCGCCGATGGTCCGCAAGGATTGCTGCCGAAGAGCAAGAAGGTCTTCATCGCCTCGACGCGGGGCGGCGTCTACACCGGCGACAGCCCGGCCGCCGCGCTCGAACATCACGAAAGCTATCTGCGCGGCGTTCTCGGCTTCATCGGCCTGACCGATGTCACCATCATCCGCGCCGAAGGTCTCAATCTCGGCGAAGAGCCGAAAGCGGCCGCCATCGCCGGGGCGAAAGCCCAAATCGCTTCGCTCGCGGCCTGATCCCGCGGCGACGCCCCTTCCCCTCTCGCCGAACCTCTGGAGCTCTATCGACATGAATCAAACTAACGCCTCCGATCCAACCAACTCCTTCGCCCTTGTCGGCCGTCTGCTGATCGCCGCGCTCTTCATCCTCGGTGGTCTCGGCAAGCTCGCTTCCCCCGAGGCCACGCAAGGCTATATCGCCTCGGTCGGATTGCCCGCCCCGCTTCTCGGTCTGGCATTCGCGGTCATCGTCGAAGCCGGCGGCGGCCTCCTTCTGCTCGTCGGATACAGAGCGCGACTCGTCAGCCTGGTTCTGGCGGCCTTCACGCTCATTTTGGCTGTGCTCTTCCATAAGAATTTCGCCGATCAAAACCAGATGATCCACTTTCTGAAAAACATCGCCATCGTCGGCGGCCTTCTTCAGATCGCCGCCTTCGGCGCCGGCTCGTTCAGCCTGGACGGCCGCCGCCTCCGAGCCTGATCATGCGCTCGGCGTCGAGAAGGCTTCTCTCCTACTCGACGCCGTCGACGGCCTTTTGTCGAAGGGCGCCGCGAGCACGTGGCGCGTACTCCCGTCTGATTCTCTAGAGCGGTTTCCTGTCTGACTGAATCGGAGAGGATTCTCGAATCGGGCGTATTCTGATTCAACATGAGCGTTGGCGAAGGAGGCCTACGCACATGGCCGCCCACCACGCGCGCTGGTTTCGAGGCGATGTGCTCGCGCCATGGCGTCCCACTATCGAGATCATCAGCCGCGATCGCGCCGGGCTCTATGCAAAGGCGCGCCTCTCCCAGTCTCCAAAGTTTTGCTTAACGCTCCGAGAGCGCGGCGTTCCAGCCACCTCCGAGCGCTTTCATCAGATTCGCGCTCGCTGCGAGCCGGCTCTGCCGAATTTGCAACGCGGTCTCTTGATTGGCGAGCGCGGCGGCTTGCGCCGTGACAACTGCCGTATAGGCCGAGGCGCCCGCTTTATATTGATTGAGCGAGATCTCCACCGCGCGCCGCGCGACTCGAACCGCTTCCGCCTGCGCCGCGGCTTGTCGCGCGAGGATGCGAAGATTTGACAGTTGATCCTCCACCGCCTGAAAGGCCGCGAGCACGGTCTGACGATAATTGGCGACGCTCTGCTCATGTGCCGCTCGGGCGGCGTCGACCGTCGCCTCGCGCGCGCCGCCGTCGATCAGCAGCCGACTGCCGCTCGCCGCCAGCGACCAGGCGGCGTTGCTGGCCGAGACGAGCGGCGGAGCGCCGGCATAGCCGGCGGCGGCGGTGAGGTCGATTGTGGGGAAATACGCTGCGATTGCGACGCCGATCAACGCATTCTGTTGCTGCATCTTGCGTTCCGCCTCGGCGATATCCGGCCGACGCTCGAGCAGCGACGACGGAAGCGCGGCAGGAGGCGTCGGGACGGCGAGCGGCAGCTCCCCGCGCGGAATCGACAGGGCGGAAGGAGGCTTGCCGATCAGCAGGGCGATCGCATGCTCATATTGGGCGCGCAAGACTTCCGCGCCGATCGCCGAGGCGCGCGTCGTCTCGAGCTGGGTCTGCGCGGTGATCACATCCGACTGCGAGGCGACGCCAGCTGCATATTGGTTCTGCGTGATCGTCAGGCTCCGCTCATAGGCCTTCACCGTGTCGTTCAGCAGCCGCGCCAGCGAGTCCTGGTAGCGCAGCGCGAAGTAATCGGTGACGAGCGTCGCTTGCGCGGAAAGCGTCAGATCGGCGAGTTCCGCGGCGCTCGCTCCCGCGCCCGCTTCGGCGCTCTCGATCTGCTGGCGGATCTTTCCCCAGAGATCGATCTCCCAGCTCGCCGTGGCTTGCGCATTCTGTGTCTTGGCGATCGATCCGGAACTGCGCGCGCGCGTCGAAGACACGCTGGTCGACACACTCGGGAATAGGCTCGACCGATCCTCCCGCGCCACGGCGAGGGCTTGGCGATAGGCCGCCTCATAGGCCTTCAAATTCTGATTGTCGATCGCGACCTGTGGAACGAGCGCCTCAAGGATCGGGTCCTCGAACACGCGCCACCAAGAGCCGCGATCGGCGCCGTCGGCCGGCTCGGCGAATTTCCAGCCTTTCGGCGCCTCTTTGAATGCGCCTGGCGTGACGACCTCTGGCCGCACATAATCGGGACCGATCATCAAACAGCCCTGAAGCGACATGACGGCGCCGCAGAGCCCGAAAAACATAGATGGGCTCCTCATTCCGCGAGCTCCGCGACGCTCGATCCCGGAAAGGCGCGACGCCAGAGCCGGCGCGACCACAGCGAAAGCCGATCGAGATAGAGATAGACGACGGGAGTCGTATAGAGCGTCAGAAATTGGCTGACGATCAGCCCACCGATGATCGAGACGCCGAGCGGACGCCGCAGCTCCGCCCCGACGCCGTGATCGAGCACGAGCGGCACTGCGCCGAGCAGAGCGGCGAAAGTCGTCATCATGATGGGACGGAAGCGCGCGAGGCAGGCGCGATGAACCGCTTCGGCCGGCGACAGCCCATCCTCGCGCTCGGCTTGCAGAGCGAAATCGACGATCATTATCGCGTTCTTCTTGACGATGCCGATCAGCAGGAACACGCCGATGAGCGCGATGACGCTGAAATCCGCGCCGGCGAGGATCAATGCGAGCACGGCGCCGACGCCCGCGGAGGGAAGCGTCGAAAGGATCGTCAGCGGATGCACATAGCTCTCGTAGAGAATTCCGAGCACGGCATAAACGGCGAGGAGCGCCGATCCGATCAATAGAGGCATGGTTCCGATGAGCGATTGGGACGCGCCGGCAGAGCCGCCGAAGGCGCCGTGGATCGCGTTCGGCAGATGAATGTCGCCGACCGCCTTGTCGACTGCCGCGGTCGCGTCGGCGAGCGTCGCGCCCGGCGCGAGATTGAATGAGATCGTCGCTGCGGCGGCCTGGCCCTGGTGGTTGATCTGGACAGGCGTCGTCGACGGCTCGAGACGCGCGAAGGCGGTGATCGGAATCATGGCTGCGCGGCTGGAGCTGACGGCGGCGGCGCTCGACGCACGGCCGCCGCTGCTCGTAGCGATCGAATTCGTCGCCTTGTTGCGCGCCGAGGCGATCGCGGAGGTCGGCTGCGAGGAAGCGACGGAGACGGTTCCGTAGGTGGCGTTGGTGGAGGTGGTTCCGCTCGCGGTCGCTCCCGAGGTGCTGACATAGATTTGCTCGAGCGAGGAAGGGTCCTGCAGATATCGCGGCGCGATTCCCATGACGACGTGATATTGATTTTGTTCCTGGTAGATGGTCGATACCTGCCGCTGTCCGAAGGCGTCGTAGAGCGTCGCGTCGATGATGTCTGGCGTCACGCCATAGCGCGCCGCTGTCGCGCGATCGATCACCACCTTGGTTTCGAGGCCGCCGATCTGTTGATCGGATGTGACGTCGACGAGCGCTGGTTGCTGCTTCATCGCCGCATAGAGCTTCGGCGCCCAGCTCCGAAGGACGACGGCGTCGTCGGAGAGCAGCGTGTATTGGAATTGCGCGAAGCTCATGCGGCCGCCGAGAAACAGCTCCTGCCGTGGAAACATCATCACATCGGCGCCGGGAATAGCCGCGAGCTTGGGGCGCAATCGCGCCATGACCGCGAAGGCCGAGTCCAGCCGCTCTTCGAGCGGCTTGAGCGTGGTGAACATTCGCGCTTGATTGACGGCGCCGTCGCCGATGGAGGCAGTCACCGTCTCGACGGCGGGATCGGCCCGCATGATCGCGAGCGTCTGCTCGACCTCGAGACGCATCGCCTCGAAGGAGATGCTCTGATCGGCGCGGACCCCGCCCATCATCAATCCGCCGTCCTCGAGCGGAAAGAGGCTCTTCGGCGCCACGGCGAAAAGGAAAATGTTGAAGCCCGCAGTGAGAAACAAAGAGAAGAGGACGAGGCGCGGATGGGCGAGCGCGCCGCGCAGAGAAAGGTCATAACTGCGACGCAGGCCGTCGAGCGGGGCTCCGGTCGCACGCGCGAGACGGCCTGCGGGGCGGTCTTCCTTTCCCGCGAGGAAGAGCGCGCATAGCATCGGCGTCGTCGTGAGCGCGAGCAGCAGGGACACGCCGATCGCGATCGACAGCACGATGGCGAATTCCCGGAACAATCGACCGACGAGGCCGCCCATGAGAAGGATCGGCAGAAACACGGCGACGAGAGAGACGCTCATCGAGACCACGGTGAAGCTCACTTCGCCGGCCCCGCGAATGGCGGCCTCTATGCGCGAGGCGCCGGCCTCCCTGTGCCACGCGATATTCTCGAGGACGACGATCGAATCGTCGACGACGAAGCCGGTGGCGATCGTCAGCGCCATCAACGAGAGATCGTCGAGACTGTAATCACAAAATTTCATCACGGCGAAGGACCCGAGGATCGACACGGGCACGGTCACGGCGGGGATGAGTGTCGCCTGCGCGCTGCGCAGAAAGACGAAGACGACGAGCACGACGAGCGCCACTGCGATAATGAGCGATTGTTCGGCATGAGCGAGCGACGAGCGTATGGTGACGCTGCGGTCGCCGGAGAGGCTCAGCTCTATATCGCCGGGCAAAGCGGCGCGCAGCTGCGGCAGCAAGCTCTTCACGTGATCGACGATCTCGACGATATTGCCGCCCGGCTGCTTGAACAGGATCAGCACGACTGCCGATTTGTCGTTGACATAGCTGATATTGCGCACATTCTCGACAGAGTCTTCGACTTTTGCGATATCGTGCAGAAGCACGGGCCGGCCGTCGCGATAGGCGACGACGAGATCGGCATAGTCGCGAGCGTGTGTGGCCTGATCATTCGCATAGAGCTGGAAACGGCGCTCGCCCTCGTCGATCGCGCCTTTGGCGCTATTGGCGTTCGCGGCCGAGAGCGCAGCCCGGATTTCCTCCATGGCGATCCCGTAATCGAACAGAGCGCGGGGATCGAGATCGACGCGCACGGCCGGGAGGGAGCTACCTCCGACATCGATATTGCCGATACCGTCGACCTGGAGAAGACGCTGCTGAAGAACAGTCGCCGCGCTGTCGTAGAGCTGACCGGGCATGAGCGTCTTGGAGGTGAGCGCCAGGATCAGGATCGGCGCCTCGGCAGGATTGAATCGGCGATAGGTCGGCTTGGCGCGCAGCGCTGTCGGAAGATCGACGCGCGCGGCGTTGATCGCGGCCTCGACATCGCGCGCCGCGCCATTGATGTCGCGATCGAGACCGAACTGAAGAATGACTCGCGTCGAGCCGACGGCGTTCTCGGACGTCATTTCGGCGACGTCGGCGATCTGGCCGAGTCGCCGTTCGAGCGGCGCCGCCACAGTGGCCGCCATCGTCTCCGGGCTCGCGCCCGGCATTTGCGCCTGCACCATTATGGTCGGGAAGTCGACCTTGGGAAGCGGCGCGACGGCCAGAGTGCCGAAGGCGAGCAGCCCGGAGACGGCGATCGCGAGCGTGAGCAGCGTCGTCGCGACGGGACGGCCGACGAAGAGGGCCGCCATGCTCATGTGAGGCTCTCCCGCCGCTCGGCGCCGAAACGTCCTCGCAATCGCACGGCCAATCGATCGAAGGCGAGATAGACGGCGGGCGTCGTGAAGAGGGTCAGCAATTGACTGACGGCGAGGCCGCCGATCATGGCGACGCCGAGCGGCTGGCGCAGCTCCGAGCCATTGCCAGAGCCGAGCGCCATAGGCGCGGCGGAGATCAGCGCAACCATCGTCGTCATCAGGATCGGCCGGAAGCGCAGAAGGCAGGCGCGGCGGATGGCCTCGCGCGGCGGCAGGCCCTCGTCGCGCTCGGCGACGAGGGCGAAATCGATCATCATGATCGCATTCTTTTTGACGATGCCGATCAGGAGAATGATGGCGATGACGTCGAGATCGGAGCCGGTGATCGCCATGGCCAGCAGCGCGCCGAGGGCGGCGGAAGGGAGAGTGGAAAGGATCGTCAGAGGATGGACGAAGCTCTCATAGAGCACGCCGAGCACGACATACATGACCAGAACGGCGGCGAGCACCAGATAGAATTCATTGGTCAAGGAAGATCGGAAGGCGGCGGTCGCGCCTTGAAAATACGTCCCGAAGCTCGTCGGCAAGCCGATCGCGCGCTCGGCGTTCTCGACCGCCGTGATCGCCTCGCCCAACGACGCACCGCTCGCGAGATTGAAGGAGATCGTCGTCGCCGGAAATTGCGAAAAATGTCCGATCAGGACCGGCTTGCGGCCGACGACGACGTGCGCGATGGCGGAGAGCGGCGCCTGTTCGCTGGTCGCCGTCGCCGTCGCCGAGGGCAGATAGATGGAATCGAAAGTGTCGAGTCCGCGACGAAGGTCGGGATCGGCCTCGAGAATGACGCGCATCTGGTTAGCTTGCGTGAAGATCGTGCTGACGATGCGCTGGCCGAAACTGTCGTAGAGCGCGTTGTCGATCGTCGCCAGAGTGATGCCGAAGCGCGCCGCCGTCGCGCGATCGACCTCGATCATCGCAGCGAGGCCGTCGTCCTGGAGGTCGCTGGTGACGTCCACCAGCCCGGAGGCCTTGCGAAGCTCGGTGACGAGCTTCGGCGTCCAGGCGCCGAGCTCGGTCGACGAGGGGTTGTCGAGAATGAATTGATATTGCGTCGCGCTGACCTCGGTCTCCACGGTGAGGTCCTGCGCCGGTTGCATGTAGAGGGCGACGCCGGCGACCTTGGCGACATGCGCTTGAATGCGGTGGATGATCTGGCGCGCCGAGAGGCGCCGCTCGGACTTGGGACGCAGAATGATCTGCATGCGGCCCCTGTTGAGCGTCGTGTTGTCGCCGTCGATCCCGATGAAGGAGGATAGGCCGGCGACATCCTCGTCTTCAAGGACCGCCTTGGCGAGATCCGTCTGCAGCTCGCTCATGCGTGCGAAGGAGATGGACTGCGCCGCCTCGGTGACGCCTTGGATGACGCCCGTGTCCTGTACCGGAAAGAACCCCTTCGGCACCACGAGAGCGAGCGCGGCCGTCAGGGCGAGAGTGGCGACCGCAACGGCGAGCGTCGCATTCTGATGATCGAGGGAGACAGCGAGCGCTCGGTCGTAACCGGCGAGCAGAGAATCGAACCATCCACGGCCGCCGGCGCGCGCTTCTGACTGCATGGGCCGCTCGCGCAAGAGCCGCGCGCACATCATCGGGACGAAAGTCAAGGACACGACGGCCGAAATGACGATCGCCGAGGCGAGCGTCACCGAGAGCTCATAGAACAAACGGCCGATCATGTCGCTCATGAAGAAAAGTGGGATCAGCACGGCGAGTAACGAGACGGTCAAGGAGACGATGGTAAAGGCGATCTCTCGCGAGCCTTTCAGCGCCGCGTCGAAGGGGCGCATGCCGGCTTCTATGTGACGGCTGATGTTCTCGATGACGACGATCGCATCGTCGACGACAAAGCCCGTCGCTATGGTCAGCGCCATCAAGGAGAGATTGTCGAGGCTGAATCGCCACAGATACATTGCGGCGAATCCTCCGACGAGCGAAAGCGGAACCGAAAGGCTCGGAATGAGGGTCGCGCGCAGATTGCGCAAGAATAGGAAGATCACCATCACGACGAGGGCGATCGCAAGGGCGAGCTCGAATTCGACGTCAGCGATCGAGGCGCGTATCGTGGTGGTGCGATCGATCAGAACCTCCGCTCGGATCGAGGAAGGGAGACCGGCCGTCAGCCGCGGCAGCAACGCTTTGACTGCGTCGACGACATCGATGACATTGGCGCCGGGCTGGCGTTGGACGTTGAGCAGAATCGCCGGCGTCGTATTCGCCCAGGCGCGCAGCTGCGTGTTCTCGGCGTCCCGCTCGACCTTCGCGACATCTGCGAGCCTGACCGGACGGCCGTTCTTATAGGCGATCACCGAATCGAGATAATCGCGCGGATCCTGAATCTGATCGTTGGCGTCGATCGTATAGGAGCGATGCGGTCCGTCGAGCGTGCCCTTCGGCGTGTTGACATTGATATTGCCGAGCGTCGTGCGTAGATCGTCGATGTTGAGCCCAAGCGCCGACAAGGCGCGAATATTAGCGCGCACGCGGACTGCCGGCTTGTGGCCGCCCGCGAGCGTCACCAGGCCGACGCCGGTGAGCTGCGAGATTTTTTGCGCGAGCCGCGTGTCTGCGAGAGTCTGGAGCTCGATCAGCGGCGTCGTCGGCGAGGTCACGGCGATGACGAGAATCGGAGCGTCGGCCGGATTGATCTTGGCGTAGACAGGCGGCGTGGGGAGATCGCTCGGCAACAAATTCGTCGCAGCGTTGATCGCCGCCTGCACCTCCTGCTCGGCGATATCGAGCGACAGCGACAGATCGAATTGCAGCGTGATGACGGAGGCGCCGGCCGAGGACTTCGAGGACATCTGCCGCAGACTCGCCATCTGCCCCAGCTGCTTCTCGAGCGGCGCCGTGACGGCGGAGGTCATGACCTCCGGACTGGCACCCGGATAGAAGGTCTGAACCTGGATCGTCGGATATTCGACGGTCGGAAGCGCAGAGAGGGGAAGATAGCGCCAGGCGACGACGCCGACGAAGAGCAAGGCCATCATGAGGAGTGTCGTCGCCACCGGCCGCAGAATGAACAAGCGCGACGGATTCATGGGAGCGCCTGACCCAAGCGCGCCGACTGCGCGCCGGGGATGCGAATTTTCGCGCCCTCGCTCAGGCGATCGGCGCCTTCCACGACCACGCGATCGCCCGGCGCTAGACCGGACAGGATCACGATGCTTCCGCCGGCGGTCGCACCGGTCGATATCTTGCGCACGGAAACCGTGTCGTCGGGGTTGACGAGATAGACGAAGGTCCTCGGCGCGCCGGCGCGCACGGCGACCGCGGGCGCGACGATCACGTCGCGCTGAGTGTCGAGCAGCAGCTCGACATTGACGAATTGATTGGGAAACAGCGAGCCGTCGGCGTTTTCGAACAAGGCGCGGAGCTTGACGGTTCCAGTGCTCGTGTCGATCTGATTGTCCACCGCGTCGAGAACGCCGACGGCGAGCTTTTCCGCAAAGGCGCGGTCATAGGCCGTCACTGCCGGGCGCGCGCCTTCGCGCAAACGCTTCATGAGCTTGCGCAAGCTTTCCTCCGGCAAGGTGAAGACGACCGAGATCGGATCGATCTGAGTGACGACCACCAAGCCGTTCGTATCCGCGGGCGTGACATAGTTGCCGAGGTCGGTCTGGCGCAGTCCCACGCGGCCTCGGACCGGCGAAACGATACGACAATAGGCGAGGTTCAGCTTTTGCGCGTCGACCAGCCCCTGGTCGCTGCGCACGATCCCCTCATATTGGCGGACCGTGGCCGCTGCGGTGTCGACCGTCTGCTTGGATGTCGAATCCTGTTTTATCAGACGTTGATAGCGTTGCAGATCGAGACGCGCATTGTCGAGCAGCGCCTGATCCTTCTCGAGCTGCCCTTGGTATTGGGCAAGCGTCGCTTCATAGGGGCGCGGATCGATCTGGACGAGCAGCTCGCCCTTCTCCACCATCTGCCCCTCGTGGAAGTGGATTTCGGTGAGATAGCCGCTGATCTGCGATTTGACAGTCGCCGTCGCGATCGAGGTCAATGTGCCGAGCGATGTGAGAATGATCGGCACATCGCCTTTCGTCACGGTCGCGACCGTGACCGATTGGGCGGATGCGAGGCCCGGGGACCCTACGGGCGGGAGGCCGCCGGGGGCGCCCATGCCGGGGCTTTTCCATGGCGCTCGCAAAAGCACAATCCCCGCGATGACGGCAAACGCCACGACCGGGCTCAGCCACCGGCGAACAGTCTCTCCGATCGCGCGCGCCGGGCGATCGGAAGTTCTGTAGAATGAGAGGCGCTTTTCCATGAGAACAGGCGAAACCCAAGGCCGAGGCGACGCTGCCCGGTCATCGGCGCACATATGAAACCAAGCCTCGGCAGTTCTCAACTAAATGCTTGTTTATTTGATATTTTCACGCAATGTGTCAGTATCGACACAGGTCGAATATTGCCGATCGGCGCTAACGCGCCTATCCATGTGTGTCGCCTCGGCGACCTCGCCGCGCGGTCTCGGGAGTCCGAAGTAGCGTTGAACAAGACCCACAACATCCTCATTGTCGAGGACGATCTCGAGATACGCGATCTTCTCGCCGGCTTTCTGCGAGCCAAGGGCTTCGTCGCCATGGCTTGCGGCAGCTCCGAGGAAGCCGGGCCGATCCTGGCGCGGGAGGAAATCGATCTCGTTCTCCTCGACGTCATGCTGCCGGGCGCGGATGGATTCGAGTTCTGCCGCAGCCTGCGTTCGTCTGGCGGCCCGCGCATCATCATGCTGACGGCGCTTAGCGAGCCGGTCGACAAAGTCGTCGGGTTGGAGCTCGGCGCCGACGATTATGTCGGCAAGCCTTTCGATCTTCGCGAGCTGCTGGCGCGTATTCGCGCCGTGCTTCGCCGTCCTCCGGTCGGCGAACGTTTCGACGCCGAGCTGGTCTTGCGCTTTTCCGGCTATGCCTTCCACCCGCAGCGCCGTTTCCTGCGCTCACCGACCGGCTTGCGCGTGCCACTCACCGGCGCGGAGACGGATCTGCTGCTGGTGTTCTGCCGGAACACGCGCCGAATTCTCTCACGAGAAGAGCTGATAAATCTCTCGCGTGGCGAAGGTTTCGCCATTGCGCCGCGATCTGTCGATCTCCTCGTCAGCCGTCTTCGCCGCAAGCTTTCTGACGACGATCCGTTCACCGACGTCATCCATACGGTGCGCGCGGATGGATACGCCTTCCAGCCGGAAGTCTCGATCGAATGATTCAGCGCTTCTTCGCGACGACGCTCGGTCAGATCATTGCGATCATCGCCGTGTCTTCCGCGACGACCTTCTTTCTCTTCCTCGCCATTCTGTCGACCATCAACACCAATCTCCCTCCGCCGCCGCCATGGCCTTGGCCGAGCGCCTATCGAATCGCGTTCGTCTTCGAGAGCGTCCTCGGAGCGCCGGAGGATGCGCGTTCGGCTATCGTCGCCCGCGCACGCCGAAGTGATTTCGTCGTCCAATTGACGTCCGCGCCCGTCACTTGCGACGGAAACGACAAAGACGCTCAGAATCTCCAATCGGCGCTGCGATCGAAATTCGACCATGCTCTTTCCGAGCCGACTGTCCGCTCTTGCGGCTCCGGCGACCCGGCGACCGATCTTCAAGCGCTGCTACCATTGAATGGACAAACGCTGGAGATCCGAACCGCCAACCCGGGAGTAGACCATTTTCCGTGGCTCACCTTTCCGCTCGTGGGAGCCCTGCTGTTTCTCTGCGTGGCGCTCGCCGCATTGTCCGCTTGGGCCGTTTGGCGCGTCACCGGACCGTTGCGTCGTCTCGCCGACAAGGCCGACGCATTCGGACGCGAGATCACGCTGGAGCCCATCCAGGAAGAGGGGCCGCTCGAAATACGACGCGCGGCGAGAGCCTTCAATCTGATGCAGGAACGCGTCATGCGGTCTATGAGCGATCGCACGCGCATGCTCGCGGCTGTCGGGCATGACCTCAGGACGCCTCTCACGCGCATGCGTCTACAGCTGCAAGCCGGAAAAATGGAAAGTCTCAGAAGCAAGCTTCTGCGCGATGTCGATCTGATGCATTCGATGGTCGCCTCGACACTCTCCTTTCTCAACGGCGCCTTCGACGAAGAAGAGAAGGAATGGCTCGATCTCGGCGCTCTTTTGTCGACCTTGTGTGACGAATTCGAAGAAACGGGAGCCCGGATCGCTTATGAAGGCGGCGCGGACATTCGCTTTTTCTGTCGACCCAACGCGATCAATCGCGCCCTGACCAATCTGATCGAAAATGCCATTCATTTCGGCAATCGCGTCGACGTTTCCGCTTCGACGGACGGAACTCGCATCGTGCTAGACGTGGCCGATGACGGTCCCGGCGTTCCCGCCGGACGCATCGAGGAAATTCTCGAACCTTTCGTTCGCCTCGACCCTTCGCGCTCCGCGCGGCCCGGAAGCGTCGGCCTCGGACTTTCTATCGTCAAAGAAATCGTCGAAGCGCATCGGGGCCGGCTCGACCTCCGCCACCGCGACCCGCACGGCCTCATCGCCAGAATTGTATTTCCGATCTAGGGTCTGTTGGGATTCAGGAATTCCCATTTTTAGCTCGGCGTGATGCAAGCTTTGGATGGATCGATTCGCATTGACGGACGCCCAATGGGCGAAGATGGAGCCGCTTTGCCTCGGCAAGGCCAGCGATCCCGGCCGCAGCGGGAGGGACAACCGACTTTTTGTGGAGGCGGTGTTGTGGATCGCTCGCACAGGAAGCCCCTGGCGCGATCTGCCAGCGCTTTTCGGTAACTGGAGCACCGCATCACGCGTTTTCGTGACTGGGTGAAGGCTGATGTCTGGCAGCGAATGTTCGACGCTGTCTCCGATGAGCCCGACATGGAATACGTTATGGTCGATGCGACGATCGTGAAGGTCCACCGCCATGGCCAGGGCGCAAAAGGGGGACTTCGAGCCAGGCCATAGACAAATCCAAAGGCGGCATGACCACGAAAATTCTGGCGCTCACCGATGCGCTCGGCAATCTCGTGCGCTTTCGTCTGATGCCGGGGCAGCGTTTCGACGCTGTCGATGTGCCGCCGTTGATCGAAGGATTGTCTTTCGCGGCGCTGATCGCCGACAAGGCCTTCGACAGCAACGCCATCATCGCCGACCTCGACGAGCGCGGCGCCAAGGTCGTGATTTCACAACACTCGCGCCGCAGTCAGCCGCGCAAAATCGATCTGGAAATATATAAATGGCGGCATCTGATCGAAAATTTCTTCGGCAAGCTCAAAGAGTTCAAACGCATCGCGATGCGAGCCGACAAGACAGATCAGAGCTTCGGCGCCATGATCCATCTCGCCGCCGCCGTGATAAGCTCACGCTGAATCCCAACAGGCCCTAGTGGGTGCGAGCGCCGCGCGACAGAATTACTTCGCAAAAAGCCATGGCCGCATCGCCCGAGCCGCGACGCCGCCAGGCGCGAAGACCGACAGAAGTCACTATCTCACGGCTGCGTCCAAGCCTCCACGCCATCTTCGGTCAAACGCACCGGAGTCGCTTCCCCTCCGGCGACGTTGAGCGCACAGATCAGCTCCGACTTGCGCTCGGGCGGCGTCATGAACAAGAGGAAGCCTCCTCCACCGGCTCCCGACACCTTACAGGCATAGGCGCCGGTGTCATGCCCGATCTTCAACAGTCGCTCGATGCGATCGTTCGAAATCGTCGCAGCGGTGCTTTTCTTCGACAGCCAAGACCGATTCAACATGTCTCCGAAAGCACATAAATCACCTGCGAGCAATGCGCGCTTCATCGCGAACGCCGCCTCCTTGAGCGACAGCATTGCTTCGACGACGCCAGCGTCCTTCGACACGATTCTGCTGATCTGGGCGTCGATGATCGCGTCGGAATCTCGGGACAGCCCGGTAAAGCAAATCACCAGCGACGCTTCGAGCTCCAGCGAGATATTCCTATGCACGCGCAGCGGATTCACGATCACGCGATCCTGGTCGAAGAATTCGATGAAATTGACCCCTCCGAAGGCGGCGGAATATTGATCCTGCTTGCCGCCTGCGAGCCGAAGCTCTCGACGCTCGATTTCGAACGCCAAATGCGCCAGCTCGTAACGTCCGAGCGGCGCCCCCGCATATTCCCGCATTGCCTCGCACATGGCGACGACCAGCGCGGACGAAGTCCCGAGCCCAGAACCTGCGAGCGCATCCGCCGTCGTCACCATGGTGACGCCTGTAGATCGCGATAGGACGCCATCCTCGAGAAATCGATTGAATACCCCTCTATGGAGCCGCAGACCAAACGAGCTGTCGATCGGCGCGCCGAATGCATGGCTTTCGGTCACCCCCTTGTCGCGCGCGTCGAAGATCACCTTCATATCGTTCCGCGGAGTGACATAGCAATATGCGTAGCGATCTATCGTGCAGTTCAACACCGCGCCGCCATGCAAATCGCAAAATGGCGAAAGATCCGTGCCGCCGCCTCCGAACCCCAGGCGCAATGGCGCGCGCGAACGAATGGTCGACGCTGCCGTCGGCTGGACGCTGCGTATTCCAGGCCGCAGGAGCTCTGAGCCGATAGCGAGAGATTTCATGGCTGACATCCGCTCCCCAGGGTCGATGCCACCAGAGCCTCGAGATTTCGTTCATAGACGGACAAGGAGAAATTCGCCTCGTAATAGGCTCTCACTCCGCTTATCCGTCGCTGGGCTTCCGACGGACTCCGTTCTCGCGCCTTTTCCCGCAGCGCATGGGCGAATGCGTCCGGGTCGTCGGCGACTGTCACCTCTCCGAGAGCCGCGGCGTCATCCTGCATTCCACGTAGAGCGGCGGAGGTCGCGATCATTGGCAATCCGCTCGCCATCGCTTCCAGCGTTTTAATCGACAGGCCGAAGCCCTGGACCATCGGTAGAAGAACGAGGCGAGCCGTTCCATAGACACTTCGGACATCCTCCACGCGTCCGACGAACCAATCGCGATAGCGTGCGAACTCGTCGGGCGCTTCCGATCGCACGCCGCTATCGACATTGCCGACGATTTTGACGTTGATCCCAGCGATCTTTGGCGCAACCTGCCGCAGAAACCAGACGACGCTTTCGACATTGGCGGTATTGTTGCTCGCTACGATGACAATGTCATCGCCGCCCGGGCCAACCGGCGCCTCTGGACCTGCCGGATAGAGGAGAGCATGGCGCTTCTCCGGAAGCAGTTGCGCGAAAGCTTCGTGCTCTTCCACATTCACATGCAAGAGCAGATCGGCGCACCGCATGCTCTCGAGCTCGACTACGAGCATCGAGTCGTAGCTCGCATGTGGACGCAGCCACCCGATCTTCGTATTCATCAGCATGAATTGACGCGCTTGCAAATCGTGACTGTCGAGAAGGATCGGCGAGCGTCCCCGGGAGAGTCGCACGGCGACAGGCATCAAAAAAAAGTGATTGCAGTGCACGAGATCGAACGATCGTCTCTCGAGATCTTTGGAGAACAGTGCTCGTTCCGCAAGAGCCGTGCGGATGATTGCCTGATTGCCATGCGCATAGGGCCAAACGGCGTCGCGAAGGAATTTGGGGTGCAAAACCGTGCGGAGGGGGGCGCCGCCGATGAAGCGCGCCTCGCTTTCGAGCTCCGACGTCGACTCGAGGTAGGACCGCCATATCCAGGAGCGGCCGGGAACGAAACCGGGATCGGTGCTGACCGCGATAGTCGAAACATGTGCGCCCATTGCACGATACGCGGCGATTTGACCGAGGATCGACTGGTAGCTTCCGCAGGAATGCCACGCCGGATGCACCACGGCCACTTCCTTGTCGACGAGTGACGCCGAGTGCGCCGGACGGAAGAAGAAGGACTGGTTCATGCGACTAACATCTCCGCAGCCATTCCCGAGATCGCCTCGACATAAGCATCGAAACCGAACACTCGATCGAAAAAGCGGCGGGTGTCGCTCGTGCAATTCGGCGTGACGCCATCCCCGCTGCTAGCGCGAGCATGAGCGTTCCGAAGCGCAGCGGCGAAGCTCGGCGCATCCGTGGCGACGGTGACGTTGCGAATCTCTTGCAAATCGACATTCAGGCCACGAAATGCAAGCGGCGTCGCAATCAGGGGCGCACCGCTGGAAAGAGCTTCCACCGTCCTGATCGACAGTCCGAACCCTCCCAGTGTGGGCAGCAAAACGCAGGCTGCGCGTTCATAGACCCACTCGATCTCCGGCACGCGTCCCAAAAACAGGTGTCGATATGCGTCGTACAGTCGCTTATCGCGGGCTTTGATCACTTGATCGATATCGCCGACGATGTCGACCGAAACCTCCGGCGCCAGAGGCAGAACTTCCTCCAACAACCATTTGATTCCAAGATAGTTCGGATAGTGCCCGCTCGCGACGGCTATGATCCTCTCGCCCCTTCGCGATTGCGCCGCCGGCGGAACCGCAGGGTAGACGAGCGCATGACGCATTTGCGGCAGCAAGCGCTCGAACAGCTCGCACTCTTCGTAATTGAGATGCACGCAAATGTCCGCTGTTCTCATCCACTCGAGCTCGATAGCGAGAAGCGCGTCGAATCCAATTTGCGGGGAAATAAAGAACCCATCTCGGTTACGCAGCAGGAATTGAGATGCTTGAATGTCATGCGTCTCGAGAGCCACGGGCGCTCGACGTTTTCCTACCAATCGCCGCACGAACGGCAATGTGAAGAAGTGATTGGCGTGAACGAAGTCGATCGTTTCGTCGTCGAGGCCGTTGGGCAATGGCGTCCGCTCGACGAGCTCGATCAGCCAGGACGCTTGGTCCCCGTGGATGAGAGGCCACCATCCGTTTTTGAGCAACGAGAGGCTCGCCAAGCTTCGAGTGGACGGACCGGAACAATAGCGCTCGTCGACCGGCAGATCGTGAGTTTCGCTCAAATACTTCCGCCACCGCTTCCCGCGTGGCGCCTGGGCCGTCGGCGCATCCATCAGAGCGATCGACAGGACGCGCGCGCCAAGCGCGCGATAGGCCAGGGCTTGGGCGCAAATGACGCGATAGGTTCCGCATGACGACCAAGCTGGATGGACGATGGCGACCGTTTTCCCATCGAGCTCCCGGCCGAATGACCGGGTGGGGCTCGGATTGTTCGTTCTCTCGAAGCGCGGCATGTCGTTCAAGAAACCTTCTTTGGAACTGCCACCCGCGCCCCTTTTGCGCTTTTTGCCGGGGAACCGTGTTTCCAAATGATTTCGCATTCGAGTTAAAAGCGACATCTTGTAGAGAGTCGGAAAAGCGCGACATTGTTTCGGGATGCGATCTTAATTTCGCCATATGCAGGACTTTCTGCTTCTACTGACATTGGTGTGACGGATGCATCGCGCGGCGCACCCTCTGCTCGAATGTCCGGGCTACGGTCGGGGCGCAGCAGCAATTTCGAGCCGCGATTCCCGGCGTCGGTCAAATGGGACATTCGTCCGCATGGATATGGAACTACAGATGAACGAGACCGAGTTCGATCAATTGCCAGCCTCCGACCGACGATATGGAGTCTCGATTGTCGCCAATGACAAAATGATCGATTGGTTGCTACCGTTCTTGGAGAGCTATAGCGTCACGAATTCCTCGCTTCCGCTCTATCTCATCCCCTACGATGACAACATGTCTCTAACCAAATGTGCAGCAGAACTATATGGCGCGACGATTGTAGAAAGCGAGCCCGTTGAAATCGATCGATTGTCCTATCAACTCTATCCCGGGATCTTTAACACGCATCGACGCCGGCTTCGTAAGCTGCAGGCGCTCGTACTGCCTCTCGACGAGGTCGCCTACGTGGACGTCGATGTGATCCTTTTTCGGGATCTGAGGCCGGTTTTCGGTCGCCTCGAAAGGGGGAAGGTCGAGTTCATCGTCGCATCGCCGAGCTTCGACTATGTCTACAACGAGAATCGGAAAAGACACGCCTTCTTGGACGACGCTCTCTTATTCAACGACGGATTTTGGGTGACGTCGAGCCGCTTCCTCACGCTTTCCGATGTTCTCGCAACGATCGACAGCGACGTCGAGATGTTTCACGACATTCGCAAGCGAGGTCAGCTGTTCGCGCAGCCTCTGATGAATTTTGTCGTGCATCGGCGTGGGCTGAAGACCGCGCTCTTGCCGCATTGCGTCGACAATGCTTCGCATGAGAATTTCTACAAGGCGCCCGGAATCACTTTCCGAGATGGCAAGCCGCTCGATCCCGATGGCAAAGAGATTTATCTGGCGCATTGGGCGGGAGCGCTCTCGCTTCCGTCACACGATATATTCGCGAGCGCCTGGAAAGAGCTTTCGAAAGCGGCCTGGTCCAAATTTCAGAAGCGAACGACCTGACCTTCGATGGAATGCCCAGACGAGAGGTTCGCGGCGCGATGGTGACGAAACAGGCAGCAATATTGGTCGGCGGCAAGGGAACTCGTCTCGGCGCCTTAGCGGCCGCAACTCCGAAGCCGCTCATGGCCATCGACGAAGATACGGTGTTTCTCGACCTTCTGCTGTTCGAAATCGCTCGCCACGGGTTCCAGGATATTCTATTGCTCGCGGGACATTTGGCCGACAAAATAGCGCAGCGCTACGATGGCCGCTCCATTCACGGCGCGGCTGTCCGTGTGATCGTTGAGAGCGTTCCCGCGGGAACAGCGGGCGCATTGAAGAATGCGGAGCCATTGCTCGACCCGTTTTTTTTGCTGGTGAATGGCGATACGCTGTTCGACGTCAATTTGCGGCGGCTCACGGCGTTGCTAGAGAGCGAGCCAAAGGTCATGGGCGCGCTCGCGCTCCGTCGGACATCGAATGCGAGCCGTTACGGCAGCGTGGTAACGGAGAATGGATATGTCGTCGCCTTTCGCGAAAAGCAGTGTGGCGCCGGAGAGGCGTTGATCAATGGCGGCGTCGGCGTGTTTCGACGGGAGATTTTGGGCTGCGTCGGAGAGGGGCCGTGTTCGATGGAGTTGAACGTCTATCCTCGACTTGCGAAAGCGCGCATGCTGGCCGGGGCAGAGTTCGAAGGTTATTTCATTGATATCGGAACGCCGGACTCTCTCTTCGAAGCGCGTCGTGACCTTTCCGCGCGACGCCGTCCTGCCGTGTTCTTTGACCGCGACGGGGTGCTCAACCGCGATTTTGGCTATAGCCATCGTGCGGAGGAGCTCGATTGGATTCCAGGCGCCATTGAAGCCATTCGTTACGTCAATGACTCGGCGGGCTTGGTCATCGTGGTCACCAATCAATCGGGCGTTGGGCGCGGGCTCTTTCGTATTGAGGATGTTCATCGATTTCATACGGCCATGTCCGAGCGGCTCGCTGCCGCGGGCGCGCACATCGATGCATTTTATTTCTGCCCCTACCACCCCGAAGCCGTCGATATCGAATGGCGGCACCCGGATCATCCAGATCGTAAGCCCAACCCGGGCATGATCCTGCAGGCGTTGGAAGACTGGCCGATCGACGTCGCTATGAGTTTTCTCGTTGGCGACAAAGAAAGTGATGTAGAGGCGGCGCGGCGTGCAGGGATCCGAGGACTAGTGTTCCCGGGGGGCGATCTCTATGAGTCTATACGACCGGAGATCGAGCGTGTTGCTAAGCATCATGCTCGCACGAAATCGTAGGGGCGCCGATCGGCGTGGAGACGTGCTCGCCCGGCGGCTCAGAGACTCTAGCGTCGACATCCGATGATCGCGCGCAATTCTATTCGCCTACGCCGAACGTCACGAGCCCGAGAGGAATGATATGACGAGAGTGGTGGCGCCGTGCTCCGTCGGCGCCTGGTTGAAGGAGGAAGCTCTTCCCTTATGGTCGTCGGTTGGATGGGACCAGGATACGGATTCGTTCGTCGAAAGCCTCTCCTTTCGAGGAGAGCCTCTGCTCGACACGCCGAGACGGGTTATGGTGCAAGCTCGGCAGATTTACGCTTTTGGGGCTGCACATAGAAACGGCTGGCTTTCGGACGGAGAGGACTTGGTTTCGCGGGCGGCCGATTCGATGGTCAGGCGATATTACGGCGTCGATGGCGCGCGTGGCTGGGCGTTTTCTGTCGCGCGTGACGGCGCAGTCGTCGATAATCGTCGTGATCTCTATACGCATGCGTTCGTCCTGCTAGGTCTGGCGACGGCCTATGAGACGACACAGGATCGCGCCTATATTGCGCTAGCGGATAAGACACTGGATTTCCTGGACGGATACATGGCCTCGGCGCATGGTGGATATATCGAGACGCTCCCGGACTCCCGCGGCCACCGTCGTCAAAATCCGCACATGCATTTGCTGGAAGCGCTACTTGCGCTTTTCGATGCCACAAAAAGATCGAGCTATTTGGAACGTGCGACGGCAGTGCGCGACTTGTTCTTTGCGCGCTTTCTTCAAAGTGAAGGCTCGGTCGTCGTCGAGTTTTTCGACAATGAATGGCGTCCCCTCGACGGCCCTCACTTTCCTTTCGAGCCGGGCCATCACTTCGAGTGGATCTGGCTATTGGATCGCTACGAAAAATTGCGACGGTTCGATCTGGCGAACGCTTTGGATGGGCTCTGGAACACGGCGTTGCACGTTGGCGTCGGCTCCAACTGCGAAATCTTCGCACGCGGGACGATCGGCGGAGCCGTGGATCGTTCGACGCGCCTCTGGTTTTACACGGAGGCGGCGAAGGCCGCCTTGGTGATGAGTGCGCGACAGGATCGTTTCTGCGGCCCGACGGCGAAGGACTTCCTAGATGCGATGCACGAACGGTTTCTCAAGCCAGCTCTCTCGGGCAGTTGGATCGATGAATTCGACGCCCACGGATGCATGAGGAGCGATTTTGTTCCTGCGAGTTCGCTCTATCATATCTGTTGCGCGGTTGACGCTGCGGAAAGCGCCGACGCACCACCTTGGCGGCGGTGACCAAAACGGTTGCGGTGCAATTTGTGCCGATAGCTACGCGATGGGGTGCGGCAGTTCGTTAGGATCAGGCAGCGAGCGCCGCACCCCAGATTTCGGGCGCAGTCGTCCCGGCGGCTCTAAATCTGCTCAGTGCGAATTGACCCTTTCTGATGCGATGCATGAGTTCGACGCCGGCGATCGTGATCGCCGCATGTCGGAATCGCTGGAACCCGAGCATCGGTCCCAAACGAAGCTTGATAGATCGGCGATCCTGTTCAATCAGATTATTCAGGTATTTCGAAGATCGAATTCGAGTCCGTGCGCCGCCTCGATGCTGTGCGAGAAGCTCGCGCGCCGCCCGATGTGACGCCTGATATCCGTCGAGCGTGATTTTGCCCGGCGGCCGTCCGTGGCTCGCGAACGCACGACGGAAAAACGCTTTGGCCGCGGCGACATCTCGCTTGGCGAGCAGCAAAAAATCCACGGTTTTTTCCGCCTTGTCGACGGCGCGGTAGAGATAGGCCCAGCGCCCCTTGATTTTGGCGTAGGTCTCATCGACGCGCCACGATCCGCCGACCTGGCGCGAAACGGTTCCACCGATTTTCGAACTCCAGAACGTAGCGCTGAACCCAGCGCATGATGGTCGTGTGAGGGGTCATCGCAGAATCTTCCCAAAATCCTACGCTAAGCCGCGTCGAGTAGCTTGGACCGTGGGTATCCGCGGCATGTCGCGCATCAGGTCTATTATTCCCTCCTCAATCGCGACTATGAATGGGACTTGCTGGATCTCGGTCGCGACCAGGGCGTCGGGGCCGTCGTCTGGAGCCCGCTCGGATGGGGAAAGCTGACGGGCAAGATCCGCCGCGGTCAGCCCGCCAAGCCCGGCACACGCGCCCACGACATAGCCGGCATCGGTCCTCATTTCGATGAGGAACGCCTGTTTCAGGTTGTCGACGCATTGGAGCAGATTTCGCAGGAGACCGGCAAGACGATCCCGCAGATCGCCTTGAACTGGCTGCTCCAGCGCGACACGGTCGCCAATGTCATCATCGGCGCGCGCAACGAGGAGCAGCTTCTCGAAAACGTTGGCGCGGTGGGCTGACCTCGGCTTGAGGGGCCGCGAAAGGCTCCTCGATCTCGGCGCGGGGCCATGCCTGCTGGCCATAGGCTTCGCCCGCTACGTGGGCGAGGTCGTTGGCGTCGATCCCGAGTCCGCGATGATCGAGGCCGCGCGCCGAGGGGCGGAGCGCACGGGCACGGCATTGCGCCTGATCGAGAGCCGGGCGGAAGCCCTGCCGTCCGACATAGGGACCTTCGATATCGTGACCATCGGACGCGCGCTCCATTGGATGGAGCCCCAACCCACGCGCGCAGCGTTGGATCGCGTCGTCGGACCTCGCGGATGTATTCTCGTTTGCCGCGCCGCCAGCGTCGCCGGCGGTCGCAATCCTTGGCTCAGCGCCTATGATGAGGCGCGAAGGGGCTGGACCGAAACAGCAGGCCCAGACCGCTATGTCGGGAAGCCGGACGTCTTCTTTGCCGGGACGCGCTTCCGGCGCGCCGAAGCTATAAGCGTGGAGACAGCACACACGATTCCAGTCGAGCATTTGGTGGAGCGCGTGCTTTCGAAATCATCCTCGTCGCCTCAACGGCTCGGGAGCTGCGTCGAGAAGATGCGACAGGCCGTTCTCGAGGCCTTGTCTCCTTTCGCATCGGGCGGCCAAATAACGGAGGTCGTCGAAGCCCGTGCCGAAGTGTTCAGGCCGACTCGACGGCCGAGTCACAACGGGCGGCCGGTCGCTGGGGCTCCAATCGAGTGAGTTCGATGTGACGCAATGGCGCGCGCGGTATCTGCTGCGCCTCGAGCGCGGAAAGCGCCGCTCTCCAGCACGACGGATCGGCAAGAGCAACAAAACGCAGCCGTGAATAGTGTGTCGCCGCCCCGTGGAATGCGAGCTATTTTTCATTGGGTTCATGCATGTGGTCAGGCGTTTTCGTGTGTCCGGCCTCATAATGCGGCCGATCACTCGCCACGGGCCTGTACGGACTGCGCGGGCCGGGTCCAAATCGGCGAGGCGCGTTCGAGACGCTCCGATTCACGCCGAAACTCGTCGAAAGCATCGAATTCCGCGACAGAATAGAGATCGCCCGCGAAACCAGAACCGCCGCTTGATCCATCCCGAACCCGGTGCAGCTCGAATTCCGACCACAGCCCTCACAATAGCTTGACGCGAAGCGTGCCGCCGAAGACGCGCGGCTGACTCGGCAGGCCGATCGTCGCCGGATTGCTCGCGTCGCCGGGCGACCAGGAATAGAGCGGCCGCTCGTCGAAGAGATTCTTGGCCCACACCGAAAGGCTGTAACGCTCGTCGTCGGTGCGCAGGCCGATGCCCGCATTCACTATGGCGTAGGCCGGCTGCCAGAATTGCAACACCGAATGAGGATCGGTGAGCTGCGTCTTGTCCTGCCAGGCGACATTGACATAGCCGAAGCCGGTGATCGGGCTGTTCCATTCCGGTCCGAGGTCGCGGAACAGCGGACCGAGCGGATGATCGTAAGTGGCGCCGACATTGAACGCCCAGATCGGCAGATTCTCCCAACGCGTGTTGGAGCGCGACAGGGTCAAAGGCGCGGTGAGCGAGCCCGCTGTCGTCGGCCAGATCCAGTCGGTCGGCGGCGTGGCATTGGCGTAGTCGATCCAGCGCGCTTCGGTATAAGCGCCGTTGAAGGAGAGCCACAGGCGCTCCAGCGGGCTCCATCTGCCGACGAATTCGAACCCGCGCAGTCGTAGATGACCGACATTGCCGAGATAGGATGTGCGGATCGGCTGCCCCGTGCTGTCCGTATAGGAGGCGTCGGTGAGGCTCGTCTGGAAATTATAGATGTCACTCCAGTAGAAATTGAAATTGGCGATGAGGCGATTGTCCAGCCAATTGGTGTTGACGCCGATCTCGTAGTCCCAGGAGGTTTCGGGCTTGGTGACGAGCGGCTGCCAGCCTTTGAAGTTGAGGGAGCTGTCCAGGATCGGCTGGGCCGAATTGTTGATCGCGCCCGACTTCTCGCCGCGCGCGGCGAGAGCGTGGAAGAGGAGATTATCGTTGAGCTTGTATTGCGGGTTGAAGATTCCGGTGAGGGAATTGAAGGTCTTGCTCTGTCCGCCAGTGTCGAAGAGCGCTTGGCCGCCGCCGGCGCGAATGGCCGCCTCTTGCTGGGCGAATGTGTATTGATTGGCGTAGATCTGATCCCAGCTGAATACGGAGCCTTCCTTGATCTCATAGCTGTCTCGCAGGCCGAAGGTGAGAGCGAAGGCGTCGTCTAGGTGATAGGTTCCCTGCCCATAGCCGGCGACGCTGAATGTTCGCGACTTGCTGTCCCGATTGTTCCGCAGGCCCGCCGCCAGCGCCGGGCGGCTATACCAGGCGGCCGCGTCGCTGCCGAAGCGCGTATAGGTGCGACTCCAGGCGTTCTCATAGAGAGAATAGAGTCCCGCGGTCCATTCGAGACGCTCCTCTTTGGGCGAAGAGAGGCGAAATTCTTGCGAGAACTGATCGACATAGGGCGAGAAGACGCCGACGCTGTTCTCCAGTTCCTGATTGCCGAACGGATTATTGCCGATCACCCGCGAGTTGCCATAGGCGGTGATCGAAGAGAGCGTGTTGCGGCCCAAGGTCCAGTTCGCTTCGTTCGAGACCATGAGATGGCGCTCGCCGAAGCCTCCGGCGTTGGTGTCATAGGGCCGATACGGATCGTAGGTCAGAATGGGCTTTCCGAGCCGCAGCGCGACATTCTGCGCATAAGTGCGCGACGGCAATGTTCCATTCGCATAGACGAGAACGGAATCGCCCACGGGACCTGTCGTATAGGCGCCGATCGCGGTATATTCGTGCTGCGCGCCATAGGTGAAGATGAGGCGGTCGGTCACCTCGTCGCCGACATAGAGAAGCTGTCCGCGCACGCCCCAGCGGTCATTGTTCAGATAGCTTGCGCCGGTGACCTGATCCCTGATCCAGCCGTCGCCCTTGTCGAAATAGGCGGTCACCCGGTAGGCTAGCCGGTCGTCGATGATCGGTCCGGTGACGTTCAGCTTTTCGATGATGTGGCTGTAATTGGCGAATGTCGTCTCGATCGTCGCCTTCCGCTCGAAGGACGGCAATTGTGTCGCGACGACCACATTGCCAACCGTCGTATTCTTGCCGCCGGCGGTTCCCTGCGGCCCGAGCGCGAGCTCGAAAGACGAGATGTCGACAAGGTCGCCGGCCTGAAAGCCCGCATATTTCCAAAAAACATTATCGAGGATGTAGCCAGTGTCGAATTCGGCGCCCACCGGATTGATGTTGCCGCGGTTGAGCTGCCCTACCGTACTGCTGACGCCGCGGATGGCGGGACGGGACGCGATGGGATTTGATTCGTTGGGCCGATAATTCGGAGCGAGCTGAGAGAAATCGGACAGGCGCTCGAGATGCTGCTCCTCTGCCTTTTTCCCATTGACGAAGCCCACCGAACGGGTGGCGCTGCGCAACGTATTTTCCTCCCTTCGGGTCGCGCCCTCGGCTCCGACACGAACGTCTTCGACCTGCGCCTCCTGCGCATAAGAGGTCCGGAACGCGGCGACGGCCGCGAGCGCATAGACGAAGAACGCGCTGCCGGACGACATTCTCCGTCGGTGAATGGAAAGGGTCGACCGCATCTGGCCTCCTATAAATATATATTCATACTATGTTTATATGTTATAAATCTGCGACCCGTCCAGCGCCGTGTTTGCCCAAAAAGAAAAAGCCGAAAACCCGGGCCGTTCAGCTTCGAGGAGGACGTCGAGGCCGTGCCGCAGGAGGCGTCAGAGGCAGGTCGTCCATCTGTCGCTTTGCCTTGTCACTCGGCGCGGAGCGTTCCCCCAATCGGCGGGGCACAATAATATACTTGAATAATCAATGGCTTGAATCTATGTTCCCATGCCGTTTAGGGGTCAAAGCGTCGAGCCGATTCACACCGTGATGCCCTTGAGGCCGAATTCGGCCGTCTGGGTCTTGCCCAATATGACGGCGCCCGATTCGCGGAGGCGTGCGGCAGGGGGAATCGACCTGTTGCACTGCGCCCGACGTTGCGAGGCTTCCCTTGCGCGACGGAAAGCCCCTCACATTGAGCAGATTCCTTGAAGCCGACGGGAACTCAATCGAGCAGCCCGAGCGGCGCGCCTTTCGCCCAGCGCGCCTCAGAGGCTTTGGCTTGCGCTAGCGTCCCCTCTGCGTCGACCGCGCGATAGGCGTTGAAATGCGGTTGCAGCTCGGCGATCCGCGTCAACGTCGCCGTTGCGACTTCGACGGGCGAGAGGGCCGTCGAACGATGAGCGGCGATTAGCTCGCTCGCCGAAACCTGCGTCAGATCTTGTGGCACGGCGTCCTCGAATCCATCAATTTAATCTTTGTTTGTATTTAATCAGGTCAATCCGAGCGTTTCGCATCACTCGCACAGTCCGCGCCCGCGAGCCGTGTCGCGATTCCCGCGCTCTCCATCCTGGACAAGAGCCCGAACACTCGTCGGCCTCGCCAAAAAGGCCATTCCGTTCGTCGTTCAAACGGGCGTCGCGATCGGCGTCGTCGTCATGCCCGAATTCGACGGCGCGCCGGTTATGATCGCTGTCGTCGCCTTGCCAGAGCCAGACTGATCAAAAGCCGACTTCGTCACCGGGCTGGTAGGACTGACGCCGAGTTAATGTGACACCGCCGTAATGCTTGCGACGAATCTTTTCTCCTCGACGATTTCCGACTTGAGAACGTCATTGATTCGTCGTTTGAGGAGCGCGCGTTCATCGTTGAATTTGTAGACTGATCGAGCGAGTTCGATGAACTCGGTGTCGAATTCTCGTCTGCCCTCTTTTTCGCGGATCGCGTCTTCGATCTTCCACAATGTGCTGTTGACCGTTTTCAGGTCGTCTTTAAGATTCGAAATCTCGTCGCAACCTCCATACATATCTACGATTTCCTGCAACAGCAGCAGTTCCTTCAGCACGTTGGCGCGCGCCGCTGGCTTCAATATCTCGATGCTCTTGATTTCGAGAATCGTGATTTTGTCGATCAACTCGCCCCATGAAACCGGAGCTCGTGGTGTCGCGAGTTCGCGTTTCTTCGCTCGCTGACGCTCTTTGTCTGTCAGCTCACGCAATGCGCCCTCAATGTCCGAGAAGACGCTACGCCAATCGTCCCTTGTCTGTTGACGGAAAAGACGCATCGTCGGATACCAGGGACTCTCCAATCGGTCCAACATCCAGCGCCAGTCCGGAACGTATTTGACCGCCAACCAGACCGGCCGCGCCATTGCGCCCGCAAGATGCGCGATTGCTGTGTCACAGCTGATGACGAGGTCCAAGCTTTCCATGACCGCCACCGTATCAGCAAACGCGTCATCGCCTGCGTCATAGTCGTCACCGAGCGTCTCGACCGTCATGCCTTCGGGCAATTCGCGTAGCTGTTCGACGCCCTCATTTATTTGCAACGAAATCAGCCGCACGTTCGGCAGCCGCGATATCGCCAGAAACTCCGTGAGCGCAAACGATCGGCCGATGTCGATCTTCCCCGCCTTGCTACCCTGCCAAGCAATCCCGATCTTGAAACCTTGGTCTCCGAGCCTCGCTTTCCATTTCCGTACGCGTTCCGCATCCGCGCGCAGATAAGGCGTTTCCCCAGGCGGATGCTTTAGACGGCTTTCAAAGGCGAACGGAAGGCTCATCAAAGCACATTGATAGTCGAAGGTCTCGCCTTCAGGAAGGCTGGGCACGAACCGGACGCCTACGATAGAGTAGCGCATCAGACCAAGTAGGCTATAGCGCACAATGAATGTCACATCCGCTCCATATGCGGTGAGATGTAGGAAATATCTACAAAATTGAATTACATCTCCTAGGCCTTGCTCATCGTACACGATTATTCTCTTGCCGGCGACGTCCTCGCCGATCCATGTCGGACACGAAATCGATAGGCTTCTCCTTGGCGCTTCTTTGCGATCCCATCGGCTTTCATACCCAGACCATCCTGCGATAAAGTCGCCTCTGAGCAGCGCGAGCAATCCGCGATTGTAGAGGGCGTCGGCATAGTCGGGCTGGATCGACAGCGCCTTGTCGTAGGAGGCCGACGCTTCATCGAGGCGCTTGAGCTCTAGGAGCGCGTTACCGCGATTATAATGAGCCTCCGTGAAGTCGGGTTTGATCGACAGCGCATGGTCGTAAGACGCCAACGCTTCGGCGAACCGTTTCAGCTCTTGGAGCGCGCCGCCGCGATTGATGAGGGCGGCAGCATAGCCGGGCTTTATCGACAGCGCTTTGTCATAGGCCGCCAACGCCTCGTCGAGCCGGTGGAGCTCCTGGAGAGCATTGCCGTGATTGATGACCGCGTCGACATAGTCGGGCTTTATCGACAGCGCTCTGCCGTAGGACATCACTGCCTCGTCGAGCCGCTTGAGCATCTGGAGCGTGTTGGCGCGATTGAAGTGCGCGTCGACGTAGTCGGGAGCAATGGCGATGGCCATGTCGTAGGACGCCAACGCCTCGTCGAAGCGCTTCAGCATCTGGAGCGCATTGCCGCGGATGTAGAGCACGTCGGGGTCATCGGGCTTGATCGACAGCGCCTTATCGATCAACTCCATGCCGCGTTCCGGACGATCTGTTTGGATCATGATGACGCCGAGCAGATGCAATGCGGTGACTTGAATCGGATCTTCGGCAAGAATCAAAAGGTATATTTTCTCCGCATGAGATAGATGGCCATTTTGATGAAAGTCGATAGCTCGGAACAGGCGTCCCGATATCGACGCCGAGATTTGTGTCGAAGGAGAAGGTTTGTTCGTGTAACTCGACATCTCGATAGCTCCAAAGCCAACCCGCCTTGCTGGTAGATGTGGCTCGATTCACTGAATTGGGGAAGGATTTTGTTGTCGAAGGCGATCCGCGCCAATTCAGGGGAACCACACCCGCATGATTATCCTATGCTGCCGATGGCTATCCTGTCACCTGCCTGTGGGAAGGGCGATTAACGACCCTCCGCAAGCCTCCGTGGCCACGACGCAGGGTGATTGGGCCCCAAAGAATTCCAGCACCTGCGCTCGCCGCAGTTTCTTGCGGAAAATGACGGCCCCCGACGAATCCGCGCCATGAGCTTGAAAAACATTCTTCGCCAGATCCAATCCGATAGTGCTAACTTTTTTCAAGGACGCCTCCCTCGAGTGAGATTCAACACCTCCACTCTGGCACATCGAGGCCGTCGGGGGGCGTCCATCCCATCAGAACCATTGATCTCGGGGTCGTAGAACGAGGCCTTGTTGACGCCGTTCTTCAGATTATCGGGAACAAGCAGCCGTGGCGTTCCGCCGAAAAAGCGAAACATGCGCACATGCGCGCCGGTCCAATCCGCCAGCTTCTGCGTCCAAATCGCCTCGGCGTAGGTGAGATTGGAGGCGGCGAGCACGGCGACGAAAATCTCCGCCTCGCGGATCTCGCCGGTCGCCGGGTTCACGATCCCGATCCGCTTGCCGGAATAATCGACGAAGGCCTTGTCGCCGGCGACGTGATGCTGCCGCATCACCGGCGTCAGCCGCCGCTCGAAGCCACGAAAAAGATCGCAGAACCGGCTGTAGCCATAGCCCTCGGGATAAGCCTCCCGATATTCCTCCCACAGGATCATCAGATTGACCCCGGGGCGCTTCATCTCCCGCGCGAGCTCCGCCCAGTCCGGCTCGACCCGGCGCCGCTGGCCCGTCTCGACGCCCACGCGCGCGAACAGCCGCTTCTCCAAAGCGTCGTCGCTCGTTTCCTCCGGCAGCGGCCAGATGAGCCCCGCCGCCGTCGTTCGCTTCAAATAATCCTGCACCGTGCTGCACGCCACGCCGAGCCGCTGCCCGATCTCCCGCGCGCTCACCCCCTCATGGGCGAGCCGCAGCATCTGGCGAAGTTGTCGCATCGTCATGTATGGATGCCCCCGTTCGCGCAAGTGGTCTTTGATCGGCGCCGGCGTGCGATCGGGTGCGGTCATGTATCAGGCCTTTGCTTGCGGCCGGATGCGGACCGCTGGCCGGTATGGAGATGCGCGGACCTAGTGCAGATCAGTTCTGCGAGCTTTGAAGCTCGATGACTCGCATGCTTTTCCAGGCCCGCCCTGACCGATCGCTTTGCCCTTACCGTTCACTGACCTCCTCGCACGCCGACGCGCCCGGACCGGATCGTTGCCGATCAGGCCGGAACGGGGTCTGCTTGTCTGTAATCCTCATTCCTGGTCAGCATGGCCCAGACCGCCCGCGCCATCTTGTTGGCCAACGCGATCGCCACCAGTTTGCGTGGCTTGCGCGCCAGCATGCGGGCCAGCCAGCTTCCCTCGGCGCCCCCCTTGCGGCAGGCCCAACGCACCACGGCCATGGCGCCGGTGATCAGAAGCCGCCTTATGTCGCGCTGGCCCATTTTGGAGATGCCGCCGAGAACCGGCTTGCCGCCGCTGGAGTGCTGCCTCGGCACGAGGCCCACCCAGGCGGCAAAGTCCCTTCCTCTCTTAAAGGCCGTCATCGCCGGAGCGAAGGTTTCGATCGCCATCGCAGACACCGGCCCGATCCCAGGCATGGTCATCAGCCGCGATGTCGTGGCTGCATGAGCGGCTTCGCTTTTCAACGTCTTTTCCAGGGTCCCGATCCTGGCCGACAGGAGATCTATCTGTTCGAGGTAAAGCCGCGCCGTCTCGACCACCACAACATCGAGACCGTTCGCCTCGTCTTCGACGACGTCGGCAAGCGCCGTGACGTTGGCGACGCCCTGCGCCGCGATAACGCCATGCTCGGCCAGATGAGCCCGTAGGGCGTTGATCAGCTGCGTACGCTGACGCACGAACAGGTCGCGCGTTCGAAAGACCATCGCTCCGGCCTGCTGCCGGATGGTCTTGGCGGCGACGAACCGCATGGTCGGTCGCACCGCCGCCTCCGCGATCGCCTCCGCGTCGGCAGCGTCGTTCTTCTGGCGCTTGACGAACGGCTTGACGTAGATCGGAGGAATCAGTCGAACCGAGTGCCCCAGCGCATCGATCTCGCGCGCCCAATAGTGCGCCGTCGCACAGGCTTCCATCGCCACGATACAACGCGGCACAGTGCCCAGAAATGCCAGAAGCTGGCCTCGCGTCACCTTCCTCCGAAAGCCGATACTGCCGTCGGCCCGCGCTCCGTGGAGCTGGAAAACCCGCTTTGCCAGATCAAGTCCGATGATGCTAATCTCAGTCATGGATGCAATCTCCTTACTGTGACGTTTGAACAAACATCACATTGGCACATCACAATGCCGTCGGAGGGGGCATCCACTCCATCAGTTCTCTCTTCGCCGGCATCCCGTTCTCCTCGTCGATCTCGACGAGCGGAATGCCGCGGTTGCTGACCTGCGGGCAGCAGACGAAAAGAGGACCGGAAGGGCCTCCCGGTGGCCGCCTTCAGTTCGGAATGGTGGCCGACTTCAAATCGGAACGCCGGCCGGGATCAAATCGGAATCCCCGGCCGGATTGCGTCGGAATTCGCACTGGAAACGGTCGCCGAATGGCAAAATCCGCCGCAGGAGGCGATGTATCCCCTGGTCTTCTTCGACGCGCTGCGCGTGAAAATCCGCGATGAGGGCCTAGTTCGCAACAAGGCCGTCTATGTCGCGCTCGGCGTCACGCCGGACGGAACGAAGGACATTCTGGGCCTTTGGATCGAAACCTCGGAGGGCGCCAAATTCTGGCTTCGAGTGAAGAATGAACTGAAGAACCGCGGCGTCGGCGACATGCTGATCGCCGTGGTCGATGGCTCGAGGACTTTCCGGAGGCGATCAATGCGGTGTTTCTGCAGACGGCCGTGCAGACCTGCATCGCGCATCTCATTCGAACTCGATGGAATTCGCCTTATACAAGGAGCGCAAGGCGATCGCCGGCGCGCTGAAGACGATCTATCGCGCCCCGACCGCCGAGGCGGCCCGCGAAGCTCTGGAGGCCTTCGACGGCGGCCATTGGGGCGAGAAATATCCGTCGATCGCGCAGGGCTGGCGGCGCAATTGGGAGCAGGTCATCCCGTTTTTCGCCTTTCCAATAGCGGTGCGGCGGATCATATAAACTACGAACGCCATAGAATCGTTGAACGCGAAGCTGCGGCGCGCCGTGCGGACCCGAGGACATTTTCCGACTGACGATGCGGCGATGATGCTCGTCTATCTCGTCTTGCGCCAAGTCGCGGGAGAGTGGAGCCACGTGAATGGTGCGAGGCGAAAAATCAATTCGCCATCATGTTCGACGGCTTTGTCGCAATTTTTTTGACGCGGGTCGATATGGGCTACGATCGCAGGCAGCTGAGCAGGCGGAATAGCGCGATGATTGATTTCAAGGGCAGCCATTTTGAACGCGACGTGATCCTGTGGGGCGTCCGCTGGTATGTGGCGTATCCGATGAGCTATCGTCAACTCGAGGAAATGATGGAAGAGCGAGGCGTCGACGTCGACCATTCCACGCTCAACCGCTGGGTCGTCAAGTATGCGCCTTTGCTGGAGAAACAGTTCCGTGCTCGCAAGCGCGCGATCGGATCCAGCTGGCGTCTCGATGAGACCTATGTGAAAGTCAAAGGCTGCTGGAAATATCTGTATCGGGCGGTCGACAAGGCAGGCGCGACGGTGGATTTCCTGCTAACGGGCAAGAGAGACTGCCAAGCCGCGCTTCGCTTTTTGCGCAAGGTGATCGGCCAGCATGGCGCGCCGGAGAAGATCACGATCGACAAGAGCGGCGCCAACACGGCGGCGATCGAAAGCTACAATGCGGAGCATGAAGCGGACATCGAAATCCGCCGCATCAAATATCTCAATAATATTGTCGAACAGGACCATCGAGCGGTGAAGCGAGTGACGCGGCCGATGTTGGGTTTCAAATCATTTCGATCGGCCGCTGCGACACTCTCGGGGATCGAGCTCATGCATATGATCAGAAAGGACCAGTTGCAGACCAGGGGCAAATTGCGTCCAGCGCAGCAGTTCTATGCCCTCGCCGCGTGAGCCACGTCATTCTCACACGCTCATCGCGTCCATAAACAAAATTTGCGACAAAGCCCGATGGGGGCGGTCGGGTTCATGGGCTCGCTCGAGCCCTGCTCGTGCTCGAAAATCTCGCGCCGCCGCCGAGTTCGCTGGCCGGCTACGCTTATCCGCGGCGCGATGGCTGCGATCGCGACATGGGTCTTCTTCCCCTCGCTCGTCCTGACACTGATCCCGGGCCTCCTGGCCATCGCCGTGGCCCCCGCCTTTCACAATGCCGGCAGGGCTTGGGTCGGCCTCCAGTATTCATCCAGCGATGAGCCCTCGCAAGGGTGGAACGGCGGCGGAGTCGGGAAAGGCCTTTTCCGCGAGCGTCTGCGCCGAGAGGCCGAACTGGTCGGCGATGAGGCCTTTCAGCACAGCGCGCAGATCCTGCGTCGGGGCGAGGTCGCGTCCCTGATAGAGCTGGTTCGTCTTCAATCCCGGCCATTCGGCGACGACCCGCGCGCCCTTCACCGCCCCGCCGGCCAAAAATGCAACACTCGCCGTCCCATGATCGGACCCGCCGGTGCCATTGACGCGCGCCGTTCGGCCGAATTCGGTGACGGCGACGACGGCGGTGTCCTTCCAGACTTCGCCGAGGCCTTTCTCGAATTCCTCGAGGGCGCCGTCGAGGCCCGAGAGGCGCGTCGCCAAAAGGCCGTTCTCATTGGCGTGGGTGTCCCAGCCGTCGAAGGCGAGCGCTGCGACGCGCGGGCCGTCCGGCGTCGCCAGCAGCCGCGCCGCGCCCATCGCCGCCTGACGCATCCCATTGGGCTGGTCCATGCCGCCGCGCGCCTTGGCGATGTCGCCGGTGAGCCCGCCCGAGGTCGCGATTCTGTCGGCGTCGAGCCCCGCGCGCAGCGCCGCGCCGAGGGCCGGATCGCTATGCGTGTAGAGATCGAGCACGCGCTGGGCGAGATCCTCGCCCGCCGGCGGCAGCACCTGCGGCGCCCAGCCGAGCGCCGGCGCCGGCCCGCGCATGACGAGCGGCGTCACCGCGCCGACGCCGAGCCCGCGGCGCCGCGCTGTCTCCGAGGATTGCAGCGCGAAGACGGCGCGATTGAGCCAGCCCGACTCCGTGTGGCCCGGCCCGGCGTAGCCGCTCTCCAGCACATCTTGGCCGTCGAAATGCGAGCGCTCGCGATAGCTCGTCGCGACCGCATGAACGACGCTCGCGCAGCCTTCCTTATAGAGCCGCGCGAAGACCGGCATGGCGGGATGCAGCGCGAAAAATCCGTCGAGCGGCAGGGCGGGCTTCTCGCCGACGGGCGAAAGGGCAAGCGACCCGCGCAGCGCGGCGTAATCTGGATCGCCGATCGGCGCGACGGCCGATAGTCCGTCCAGCGCGCCGCGCAGCACAATGACGACGAGGCGCGGATCGCGCGCCGCCGCAGCGCTCGCCGCGCGTGGAAAATGCGCCAGCGCCAGAGACACGCCACTGACCGCGAGCAAACGACGGCGGGAAAGGGAAGACGAGACGGTCATCGTCACCTCCGTTGAAATTCGGGGGACATCAGAAGAATGGCGAGCGCCTGCGGACGCGATTCCGCGCGCGACACCGCCTCCCGCGTCTCGCGCGAGGCGGCGAGGCCGGCGGCAGTGTCGAGCACGCTGAGCGGATGGCCAATATCCTTCAGCCTTTGCGCGATTTGCCAGGCGACGTCGAGGCGCAGCTTCATCGCCTCGGGCGAGGCCAGGGCGTCGAGACTGTCCGGATAGCCATTGGGGCCGGGCGGCTGCCACAGCGGCATTCCCATCGCATTCAGCATATTGAGATATTGGCCCGGATCATTGGGAAGGACGCTGGTCGCCCGCGCCGTCGCCACGAGAAATTCATCCGGCGAGCGGATTTTCGAGAGCGGCTCGCTCCAGGCGAGATCGCTCTCGATCAGCTTTTCCGCGACGGCGGAGAGATCGCCGTCCGTATCGTGAAATGTTTTGGCGAGCGCCTCGACGATCGGCTTCGGCGGCGCGTCGGCGATGAAATGCCGCGCGAGCTTGGTCGCTATATGCGTCGCCGTCGCCGGGTGGCGGGCGATATCGGCGAGTGCCGCCGCGCCTTGGTCGCGGCCCGTTTGTGGATAGCTCTTGTCGAGCAGAATCGGCGCGCCCGGCTCGTGCCAATTGGCTTTGAACACGAAGCCGCCCGGCTCGCCGATCTCGCTCTCCGCCTCCGCGAAGCTCCAACCCGTGATGATGCGTGCGAGCGCCGTCACATCCTGTTGCGAATAGCCGCCGCCGACGCCGAGCGTATGCAGCTCGAGAATCTCGCGTGCGAGATTTTCATTGAGGCCCTTGCCGGCGAAGCGCCCGGCCGCCGAGCCCGGCCCGATGGAGCGCTGATTGTCGAGATAGAAGAGCATGGCCGGATGGCTCTCGACCGCCGCCAGCATATCGGCGAAGCGGCCGAGCGCATGCGGCCGGATCGCCTCGCGCTCGAAAGGCCCGGCGGCGACGCGCACGAATTGCCCTTTGGCGACCGAAATGGCGAAATGATTGGACCAGAAGGCGACGAGACGCTCGACGAAGCCGGACTGAGCGCTCGCCTGCTTCTCGAAGCGCGCCATCGCCTCGGCGCGAAACAATTTCTGCTCGATCGGCGGCTCTTGCGGCTTGGGCTTGCCGTCGGCGCCGGGCGGCGGCGCAGCGGGGCCGGGCGCGGCCATCGCCGCCCCGGGGCCGGCCATGGAGACGCGCGTCGCCTCCGCGGCCATATTGCGCTCGCGCTCCATGCGTTTTTCCTGCTGATCGGCGAAAAGCGCTTGCAGGGCGACATTGGACGGCGCGAGCGAAGCGTTTTCGAGCCGGCCGACATTCGGCCGCCGCAACTCTTCCAAGATAAAACCACGCGGATCGGCGGCGGCTGCGGCGAGATCGCCGGGCTTGGCGCCGAGGCCGAATCTGTCGAGAGCGATCAGAGCGCCGCGAGGATCGGGGCCGATGGCCATGTTCCTCCCCTCTTCGATGGAAAGCGCCGCGAAATAGCGGAACCGCGTCATTTGTAGCGAGAAGACCTGACTGGCGAATGAACGAAGCACATTCGGCGCTTTCCTGCGCAGGCCGCGGCCTCCTCTAGCGACAACCTGAAACTCTGCTTATAATCGCTCGGCCGGCCGCAGGGCGAACGACAACGCTCGCCCACGAGGCGCCGGCCTGATTTGCAGTTTCACAGCGAAATTGTTTTCTGAAAAAATGGCAGGTGGGGTTGTGGCGCATGTTTCGTTTTCCGGCCCCGCGACGCGAGGGCTCGTCGCCGGGCTCGCCTTCATTCCCGCCGCATCGGCGCAATCGGTCGATATTCCGCTCCAATTGGCGCAAGCGAAAACCGGCGTCATATTGACGATCGATGTCGGAATCGGCGGCCAGGCGCCACGGCCATATCTCTTCGACACCGGATCGTCGTTGTTCAATGCGGCCTATTCGGCCGACGCCTTCGGCTCGGTTCCGTCGAGCATGGCCTCGACGCTGCCGACCGGCGTCTCCTACAGCTATACGAGCGGCAACACTTTCACCGGCAATCTCGTCAGCGCGCCCTCCCTGGTTTTCTATCCCGCCGGGGTCACACAGTCAGGCGCGGGCGTGACGCTGAATGCGACGACGCCGAGCGGCGCGCGATCGGGCTTCGTCATCAATGCGATCTATTCGCGCAACGGCGTCGCGATCAACGATCTCGTTCCGTTGCAGGGGCTCGGCGCGTTTCAGGGATATTACGGCATCTTCGGCGCTGGAGACTTCGCGCAATTCAGAACCGGGACCGGCGCCAATTCGAGCACCACGGTCGTCGGCAGCGTGCTCGGCCAGGCCGTTGTGCCCGGAACCACGGCAGGATATATCGTCGCGGCGAATGGTCAGGCGCTCTCCTCGCTGAACGCCGCAATCCCCGGGGCGTCCGTGAACGGACCGCAGGTCGGGCAGAGCGTGACCGCCTGTAGCCCTTGCGTGATGCTGGGCCTGACGCCGGCGCTACTCGCGCAATTCAGGCCCGTGAATACGCTCGCCTGGACTTCGCCTCCCGGCAACACGCCGAGGAACTTCCCGAACTCGAACGCTCCGAGCTCCTGGGAATATGGCGTCAACATGAATTACACCTTCGTGAACGCCGGCGTCACGACGTCGCTGCAGAATGTGCCGACGCTTCTCGACACCGGGACGCTCATCGTCCAGCTCAACAGCAAGAGCCTCGGCGGCGCGCAGAATCTGCCCACGGGGTCGACGCTGACGAGCGTGGGCGGCGCAAACGGCGCAACGCCGACGACGGACCAGCTCTTCTCCGCCGGCCCCTACAGGGTCGCTCTGAATAATGCGAGCAACCTCACGATCAACGGCGTCGGATTTTTCCTGCAGAATTCGGTGCTGTACGATCTCGCCGGCCAGGCGGTCGGCTACACGCCGAATTTCGTCACGGATCAGACTATTTCGACGACCGCATCCGCGCCGCTCGTCATCGGCTCGGACTCCGTGCCTCTCGGGCTCGCCGGCGTCATCTCCGGACCGGGTGGCGTCACTGTGACCGCCGGCGGCTCCGCCACTCTGAGCGGCGCGAACACCTATACGGGCGCGACGACGATCACCGGCGGCGCGCTCGCCCTCGTCGGTCCCGGCTCCATATCGACGTCGAGTGGCGTCGCCGTGTCGGCCGGCGGCCTCTTCGATATTTCGGGAGCGACCTCCGCCGCGAAAATCGCGGCGCTCTCGGGCGATGCCGCCAGCGCTATCGTGCTCGGCGCAAATACGCTCACTCTCGCCAATGCGAACGGTTCCTACGCCGGCGTGATCGTCGGCTTGGGGGGAGTGTCGCTGCAGGCGGGCGCCGAGACGCTCTCCGGAACGAACCGCTATTTGGGCTCCACTTCCGTCGACGGCGGAACGCTGATCGTCGACGGCTCAATCGCCTCGTCGTCGCTCACGACGGTGCGGGCCGGAGCCACGCTGTCCGGCGTCGGAACCGTCGGCGCATTGAACGTCGATCGCGGCGGCGTTTTCGCGCCGGGATCGGGTGCGGCGGCGAGCGCTACGACCGTCGCCGGCGATCTCGCCTTCTCCGCGGGCTCGACTTATCTCGTGCAGATCGATCCGACGACGGCCTCGCGCGCCGCAGTCGCCGGCAAGGCGTCGCTGACCGGCGGCGCTGTCGTGGCTTTCTATGCGCGGGGAAGCTATCTCGCGAGAAGCTATACGATTCTGAAGGCGGCGAACGGGCTCGGGGGAACCAGCTTCACGGGCCTCGCCTCCCCCAATCTGCCGCCCGGCCTGACACAGAGCCTGAGCTATTCGACGAATGAGGTCTATCTGAGCCTCAATGCGAACCTCGCCAGCGCAGCCCTGCTGCCGAGCGATCAGCATAGCGTCGCCAGCGGTCTCGACCGCTATTTCAACGCAGGCGGCCTGCTGCCGCCGAATTTCGTCAAAGTGTTCGGGCTGGGCGGCGCGGCGCTCGCCCCGCTCTCCGGTGAGGCCGCGACAGGCGCGCAGCAGACGATCTTCCAATCGGGGGCACGCTTCCTCGACACGATGCTCGAACCCTCCGTTCCTGGTCGCGACGGCGGCGACGTCGGCGGGGTCGGCTCGCTCGCGCCGGCGCTCGCCTATGCGGAGAGCGAGCCGCGCATCGCGAATGAGATTTTACACATCGCCGGCGCCGCGACGCGAGCCGCGCCCGACGCCGCGCGACGGTGGAGCATATGGGCCAAATCCTTCGGCGGCCGTGGCCATCTCGCCGGCGATGCGGATAGGACCGGCAGCCATGACGTCTCCGCGAATCTGTTCGGCGTCGCGGCGGGTCTCGATTATCGCGTCGACCCGCAGACGACGTTCGGCGTCGCCATGGCCGGCGGCGGCGAGAATTGGGATTTGTCGGAAGGGCTGGGCGGCGGACATGGAGACGTCCTTCAGGCCGGCGTCTATGGATCGACGCGCTTCGACGCGCTGCATGTCTCGGCCGCCTTCGCCTTCTCCGAACATTGGCTCTCGACGCAACGCCAATCGGCTTTCGGCGATATGCTTGCCGGCGCCTCGAATGCGCAGAGCTATGGCGGACGCGTCGAGAGCGGCTATCGTCTCGCGAGTTCACTCGGCGGCGTGACGCCTTATGTCGGCGCGCAGGTGCAGGGCCTCTCGACGCCGGGCTATACGGAAAACGACGCCACTGGCGGCGGCTTCGCTCTGACCTATCGGGGACGGACGTCGTCCGATACGCGCGGTGAAGCGGGCGCGCGTTTCGTTCGGATCATAGCGGCCCCCGGCGACGCCGTTCTGCTGCTGCGGGCGCGTGGCGCCTATGCGCATGACTGGGTCGGCAATCCGATCCTCGCCGCGTCCTTCGCGTTGCTTCCCGGCTCGAGCTTTTCGGTCGAAGGCGCGAGGCCGATCAAGAATTCGTGCCTGCTGACGACAGGATTGGAGCTGCGCCTCCCACATGGCGCTGCGCTCTTCGCCAAATTTGACGGAGAATTCGCGAGGCGCTCGCAGAATTATGTCGGTAGCGCGGGTCTCCGCTACAATTGGTGAAGCGCGATCCGATCGCCCCCGTTCGTCCGTGTGCGCAAGGCCTTCAGCTTCAGTTCTCGTTAGGGTTCTGGTGCAAACGGCGTGAGCGGGACATAATCCTTCCGCGGGCGCAACCGGACGCTGGGGTTATGGGCGATGCTGAGCGTGGACGATCTCTTCAAAGGACGCCATTACGACCGCGAAATCATCGTTCTCTGCGTGCGCTGGTATCTGCGATACAAGCTCAGCTTCCGAGATCTCGTGGAAATGATGGCGGAGCGCGGCTTGTCGTTGGCCCATACGACCATCATGCGCTGGGTTCAGCGCTACGTTCCGGAGTTCGAAAAGCGGTGGAACCGTTTCGCGCGCCGGGCTGGCGGATCGTGGCGCGTCGATGAGACCTACGTCAAAATCAAGGGGCGGTGGGTCTATCTCTACCGCGCCGTCGACAAGGCGGGAAAAACAGTGGATTTTTTGCTGCGCGCGAAGCGAGATGTCGCTGCCGCCAAAGCGTTTTTCCGTCGTGCGTTCGCGAGCCACGGACGGCCGCCGCGCAAAATCACGCTCGACGGATATCAGGCGTCACATCGGGCGGCGCGCGAGCTTCTCGCACAGCATCGAGGCGGCGAACGGACTCGAATTCGATCTTCGAAATACCTGAATAATCTGATTGAACAGGATCACCGATCCATCAAGCTTCATTTGGGGCCGATGCTCGGGTTCAAGCGACTTCGACATGCGGCGATCACGATCGCCGGCGTCGAACTCATGCATCGCATCAGGAAGGGTCAATTCTCGCTGAGCAGATTTAGAGCCGCCGGGACAACTGCGCCCGAAATCTGGAGTGCGGTGCTCGCTGCCTGATCCTAACGAACTGCCGGACCCCATCGCGTAGCTATCCGCAAAAATTGGCTTTGTCGCAAATTTTGTTTATGGACGCGATGAGCGTGTGAGAATGACGTGGCTCACGCGGCGAGGGCATAGAACTGCTGCGCTGGACGCAATTTGCCCCTGGTCTGCAACTGGTCCTTTCTGATCATATGCATGAGCTCGATCCCCGAGAGTGTCGCAGCGGCCGATCGAAATGATTTGAAACCCAACATCGGCCGCGTCACTCGCTTCACCGCTCGATGGTCCTGTTCGACAATATTATTGAGATATTTGATGCGGCGGATTTCGATGTCCGCTTCATGCTCCGCATTGTAGCTTTCGATCGCCGCCGTGTTGGCGCCGCTCTTGTCGATCGTGATCTTCTCCGGCGCGCCATGCTGGCCGATCGCCTTGCGCAAAAAGCGAAGCGCGGCTTGGCAGTCTCTCTTGCCCGTTAGCAGGAAATCCACCGTCGCGCCTGCCTTGTCGACCGCCCCATACAGATATTTCCAGCAGCCTTTGACTTTCACGTAGGTCTCATCGAGACGCCAGCTGGATCCGATCGCGCGCTTGCGCGAGCTATGGCGGAAAGTGGGTGATGACGGCGTGAGGAGAGCGGCGTAACGGGGTTGGTGTGCAGCCGACCCGAACCTCCAAGAGGAGCGTTACGCCATGAATGAGAATAGAGTTGTCGCCCTCCGGCAGGAAGGCGCAATCGACGATCCGCTCACCGAAATCCTGCGGGTGGGGGCGAAGCGGCTCATCGCGCAAGCCGTCGAAGCGGAGTTCGCTACGTTTCTCGACGCCCACGCCGATCTCGCGCTGCCGGACGGGCGGCGACGGGTCGTTCGCCACGGGCGCGAGCCGGCGCGCATGATCCAGACCGGGATCGGCCCCGTCGAGGTGGAAAAACCGAAAGCGCGCGACCGCGGAGCGCCGAAAGCCGAGACGCGCATCCGCTACGCCTCATCGATCCTGCCGCAATGGGCTCGGCGGACGAAGAGCGTGGACGCGCTGCTGCCGGCTCTCTATCTCGCCGGCGTCTCCACCGGCGATTTTCAGGATGTGCTGACGGCCTTGCTCGGCAAGGACGCGCCCAATCTCTCGCCGGCGGTGATCTTGCGGCTGAAAGGCGAGTGGGAGGAGGACTAGGCGCCGCGATGCGCATATTCCGCATAGGTGAGGCCGGCCGGCAGCGCCAGCCCGCCCCAAAGATAGGCCGCGTCCAGCGACGTCTGCAGGGCGAACAAGACGTTGCACGCGACCAGCGATCGCAGCACCGCGTCTTTGCCGAGCAGCGCGTCGTCGCCGGCCCTCTGGCCCGTCGATGCGGGCGTCGACCGCTGCGGCACGCGCCGGCTGCGGAAGTGGACGAACGGCCAGGCCAGGCACGCGATCGCCAGCCAGAACGCCGCTCGCCACGGCGAGACCAGATCGAGAATGCGCCTCGGATCCATGACCCGCACCCATTCGTCGATGAGCGGATTGGCCGTCGCAAACAACGAGAGAAAGAGGAGAAACAGGCCGATCGGCGTGATCCAGGCGACGAGCGCGGCCGCGCGCCAGTGAGTCTCGCGCCTCATCCGCGACAGCTTTCGCGCACGAAGAACGTCGGCGAACAGCAAGAACGGTCCGACGAAGGGCTGGCGCAACGCATGGCGCAATTGCAGGGGCCAGACGCCGACGGCGCCCGAGGTCATGACCTGTGCGAATAGCAGCGTCCCGCCCGCGGCGACGAGAAACGACAGCCAGGAGGCGTCCTCGACGATAGCCAGAAGCGCGAGAACGAAGCCGGCGGCGGCGGCGATTCTCAGGCGCATGTCCGCGCGGACCGGATTGGCGACGATCGCCAGCAGACCGTAGCCGCTCAGAAAAAGGGCGAGCGAGAGACCGACGCCGCGACGATCGAAGAATAGCCAGTCGGCCAATGCCGCGGCGGCCGCGGCGAACATGAACCGGCGGGCGAGCCATTGCATGGGAGAGCGAGAGGACAAAGAGAGGTCGATCATCGCGGGCTTTCCTTTGGAGATCGGCGATCGGGAAATGAAATGATGTTGCAGGACCGCCGTTCACGGACGGCTACGGGCGGGCGGCGGTGGGCCGGTCAGGTGGGCGAGCGAGCCACCAACCGTCGTTCACGAGCCGGCGGGGCAGGCCGGTGGGTAATGGAATGGAGATGACGTCGGCCATGCTCGGAACATGCGCCGAGGCTTTGCAGTGCAGTCACGGGCTGCTCTCAGATCTCGAGGATTATTTTGCAGCTTTCGTGCAGCCGGCGAGGTGGGCCGTGACGGGCGTCGATGTCGGAGAAGAAGCCGTAACGGCCCCGTCCAGAACTGATGGCGAAGGACAGCGGCTTGTCTCCCGAGCGATGATGAAACGGGGCTTTGCCCGAGGTTGGCCCCTAGGGATGCGGGTCAGGGATGAGGTATGGGATTATGTCGGAACTGACCTGTCTTGCCGCCGCATCCCATCGCCTCGCCGAGGATCGGTGGCTGATCGCGATGGGAAGCGGCTATCGCGGAACGCTCGCGCAATTGGACGCGCTGACCTTCGAACGCGTTCACGAGAAAAACCTCGCGCGTCTGACGTAGTGCGACGCGATCACCGCGAATGTCGTCTATAGCGTGGCGGCGAAATGACGCAGAGCTATCGCAACCCCAGCCTCGCCATCATCTTCAACAGCCCGACGCGGGAGACGCCGAGGCGGCGGGCGGCTGCGCTGTGATTGTGCTCGGTGGCGGCGAGTGCGGCGCCGATCATGCGGCGCTCCAATTTCTCCTGCGCCTCGGGAAGCGTTTCCGAGACAGCTTCCGCCGCAAGCGGAACTCCGCCGCCGCGCGCGAAATTCAAATCCTCGGCGGAAATGGTCGATGATTGCGGATCGGCGAGCGCAGCGGCGCATTCGATCGTCGCTTTCAGCTCGCGAACATTGCCGGGCCAGGACTGCGCGGCGAGCCAAGCGAAAGCGTCCTGGGAAAAACGCAATTTGCGCTTCTTCGCCGCCTGGCCGAGAAAATGCGCGGCGAGAAGGCCCAAATCTTCGCGCCGCTCGTCCAGCGCCGGCGTGCGAATGACGACGCCGCGCAGGCGGTAATAGAGATCTTCGCGAAAGCCGCCGGAAGCGATCATCGCCTCCAGATCGCGATGCGTCGCGCTGATGATGCGCACGTCGGCGCGCCGCGCCGCGCGTCCGCCGACAGGCGTATAGGTTCCCTCTTGCAGGAAGCGCAGCAGCTTCACTTGGCAGGGAAGCGGCGTCTCGCCGATCTCGTCCAAAAACAGCGTGCCGCCGCGCGCTGTCGCGACGAGGCCGGGGCGATCGGCGTGGGCGCCGGTGAAAGCGCCTTTGAGATGGCCGAACAATTCGCTCTCGATCAGCTCGGCTGGGATCGCGCCGCAATGAATGGAAACGAAAGGCCCGCGACGCGCGCTTGCTCTATGCAGCGCATGGGCCACCAGCTCCTTGCCGGAGCCGGTGGGACCGAGGATCATCACGGGGAGCTCGGCCGGGCCGATGCGGCGGATCATGTCCGTCACACGCGCCATGGAAGGACCATTGCCGATCAGACCATCGTCGGCGCTCCCCTTCTCCGCGCGCAGCCGCGCGAGCTCGCGCCCCAGCGCCGCTTTGGCGAGCGCGCGCTCGACGCAAAAGCGCAACAGCTCCGGCTCCACGGGCTTGGCGAGAAAATCCCAGGCGCCGAGCGCGACGGCGCGCAGCGCCAGCGCATGCTCGCTATGCGCCGTCAGCACGACGGTGACGGCGCTCGTGAAATCCGGCAGCAGCGATAGGCCCGCCTCGGGCGTGCGCTCCGGCGGCATGACGAGATCGAGAAGCACGAGATCTGGCCGCGCCTGCGCGAAGGTCTCGCGCGAGGAAGCCGCGTCCTTCGCCGTCACGACATGATAGCCTTCGCGCGTCAGAAAGGCGCCGGCGACGCGCACGAAAGCGGGCTCGTCATCGACGATCAGGATCGTCTCGCCGCTCATCTCGGGAACCTCAGAGTGACGCAGGTGGAAAAGCCCTCGCGCGCGCCGAGCGCGACGGAACCGCCATGCGCCGCCATGATCTTGGCGACAATGGCGAGGCCGAGCCCCGTGCCTTCGCAGGAACGCGAAACAAAGGGCTGAAACAGACGGTCCTTGATTTCCTCTGGCACGCCAGGGCCGTCATCACAGACATTGACGAAAATCGCCTCGGGCGTCGCCTCGACGAAGACGGCGACGCGGCGGCCGGCGGCGCGCGCATTGGCGATGAGATTATCCATCGCTTGGGCGAAGCGGAATGGATCGGCGCGCAAATGCGCGTCACTCGCGATGTGAGTCTCAATGTCGCCGAAAGCGTAGGCGAGGTCGATATCGGCCGGCTCGATCTTCCAGGGCTTGGCGTAGTCGAGCAATTCGGCGACGAGACGATTCATGCGCCGCGTCTGCTTTATGATCTCGGCGCGCGTCTCCGCCGGCGCGGCGGCGGCCGCCATATTCACGATGTTGAGCGGATTGCGCAGATCATGCGCGATCGTCGATGCGAGCATTCCGAGCTCTGCGAGCCGCTCGCTCTCGGCGCGGCTTCTTCGGCGGTCGATGTCGTCGAGGCTCTGCGTCAGAACATCGGCGTAGACAATGGCAAGGCGGCGCGCGCCCGGCGGCGAATCCTCGAAGCCTGTGAGCGGCGCCTCCCACTTGCCGCCGTCATTGGCGCAGCGAAGCGCCGGCGCCGGCCCTTCGCCGGAAAGAGTCACATCGACGAAGGGGCGCATCGCCGCGCGCAAATGCGTGCGCGCGATTTCCATCGCCTCGGACGGCCTATCCGCGCCGGCGAGTTCGCCACGCCATAACGCGATCATCTCGGCGGAAATTTCCGGGCCGGCGTAGACGAGCCGATCCGCCGCGCGGCGAATGGGCTCGCCGAAAGCAAAGGCCAGCGCCATGGCCGTGGCGACGACGAGCCACAGGGAAGCGAAATCCATCGACGGCGCGAAAAAGCTCAAAGGCGCCGCGGCGAGCAATCCGGCGACGGCGGCGGCGAGCAGCAGCACGAGCGCATAGGCGGCGGCGCGTCGCGCCCAGACATTGGCGGCCATCAGCTCGTAGCGCAATATTCCGTAGACGAGCAGCGCCGGATAGATCGGCAGAGCGAGAATGGACCAGGGCGCGACCGCCACGCCGAACAGTGGCGGCGCGAAAGAGACGACCGTCGACAGGCCGACGAGCGAGGAGACCAGAACGATCGCAATCTCGCGTCGGCGCTTGCCCTCGGCGCGGCGCAGAGCGAAGGCCATCAGCCCATTGCCGTAGGCGGCGAGGCCGATCGCCACGGCGACGCCGAAGAGGCCGACGCCCTCATAGCGAAAACCGCGCAGGCCTGCATGTGTTTCGAAAAAGGCGCCGGCGCCGAAGACGAAAAGCAATACAGTCGCGCCGGCGCCGAGCGCATGGACGATCGGAAGCGTGCGCGCGCCCTGCCCCGTCAGCCGGATCGCAAAATCGACGGCCATCGCCGAGCCGAGCGGCGCCAGCGCCATCGATGCCGCTCCGATGCGCTCGGGCTGGATCAAGCCGAGGGCGAAAAGCCCGACGATCATGACGAACGCCGCGAGCTGCTTCGCGCCCGGCGCCGCGCCCGCCCGAGCCAGGAGAAACGCCGAAAGCGTGACGCTCGACAGGAAGGTCGTCGAGATGGAGAGGGTGAACAGCGGGCTCGGCGTCATCGCCCGACCGTATCCTCAGTTTATAGGCAGTTCAATGAAGTCTGTCTCTAATGTTTATAGAAAACCCATTCATATGACATAAAAACAGATAGTTATCCAGTGGCGCCGCCATTGCCCATAGGTCTCCCGAAGGCGAAGCTCTTTCGCCCCCATTGCCGAGGAGACCGATCTTGGCCCGCATTCTCATCATCGGCGGCAGCGGATTCATCGGACGGCATATCGCCGGCCGGCTTCGCGACCGCGGCCATAAAGTCGTCGCGGCCTCGCGCCGTGAGGTCGATCTCGCGCGGGACGGCGAAGCACGGCTTCGCGATAAGGTCGCGAGCTTCGAGATCGTCGTCAATTGCGCCGGGCTCGTTCGCGACGACGGCGCCAATAGCATGGCGGCCGTCCATGCGGAGGGCGCGTGCAATCTGTTTCGCGCCTGCCTCGCGGCTGGCGTCGCGCGGATCATTCACATCTCGGCGCTCGGCGTCGAGAGCGACGGCGAGACGCTCTATCAGCGCAGCAAGGCAATCGCGGAGGAGACGCTCGCGGCGCTCGATCCCACCGGCGCGCGTCTCGATTGGCGCATATTGCGCCCCTCGCTCGTCGTCGGCCGCGGCGGCGCCAGCACGCGCTGGCTGCTCGCCGCCGCCGTCCTGCCCTGGCTGCCGAGCTTCGGCGATGGCGCCTGGCGCTTTCAGCCCGTGCATGTCGGCGATCTCGCCGACGTCGCGGCGCGTCTCGCGGAGGGAGCGCCTTCACCAGGTCGCCTCGATGCCGTCGGCCCGGAGCCGATGACGACGGATGCGCTGCTCGCGCTATTGCGCGAATGGCTCGGCCTGAAGCCGACGCGCTTCTTTCACGTGCCCTATCGGCTCTTTCTGCTCGCCGCGTCGATCGGCGGGCGCGTCTCGACCGGCCCGCTCAATCGCGAGGTGATAAAGCTTCTCTCGCGCGGCAATGTCGCCGATTGCGCGCCGATGACTGCGGCGCTCGGCCGGCCGCCACGCGCTATTCGCGACGCTCTGGCGCTGGAGCCGGCCTGCGAGTCGGACAGGCGGGCCGCGCGACTGTTTCTCCTGCCTCCCGTGCTGCGCTGGAGCCTCGGCCTGTTGTGGGTCGCGACAGGCCTTCTCTCCTTCGGACTCTATCCGCAGGAGAAAAGCTATGCGCTGCTCGCCGAGATCGGCGTTCACGGCGCGCTCGCCGACTTTGCGCTCTATGGCGGCGCGGCGGTCGATCTCCTGCTCGGCGCTCTGTTGCTGCTGCGCTGGCGCCCTGCCCTCACCGGCGCCGCGCAGCTCGCGACAATGCTCGCCTTCACCATCATCGCGACCCGCCTGCCACCCGATTATTGGCTGCATCCTTTCGCGCCGCTCCTCAAGAATTTGCCCATCGCCGCGGCGATCCTCGTCATGATCGCATTGGAGTCCTGACCTATGCTCGATCCCGTCACTCTGAAGACAGTGCATATTATCTCCTCGACGATCTTGTTCGGTACGGGTCTCGGCACGGCCTTTCACGGCCTCGCCAGCAATCTGCGCGGCGATCTGCACGCCATCGTTGTCGGCAACAGAAATGTCGTGCTCGCCGATTGGCTGTTCACGACGCCCGCCATCATCGTGCAGCCTGTCACCGGCGTGCTGCTCGCATTGGATCAGGGTTGGCCGCTCGATACGCCCTGGCTGCTCGCGGCCATCGCGCTCTATCTCTTCGTCGGCGCCTGCTGGCTGCCGGTCGTGTGGCTGCAAATCCGCATGGCGCGCATCGCCGAGCAATGTCTTGAGAAAGACGCGCCGCTGCCGCCGATCTATGGAAACTATTTCCTCTGGTGGTTCGCGCTGGGCTGGCCGGCCTTTATCGCCATGATCGCGATCTTCTGGCTGATGGTCGCCAAGCCGCAATTTTGAAGATGGAGATAGACATGACCACTCTTTTCCAAGACCTACTCGCCGAGCGCTTCGATCTCCTGCCCGCGCCCGTCCGTCGCTTCCACACGCTCGAGCGCGAGATCTTCACCGGCGGCCGCGCGAAAGTTTCCGCGCAGGGCCGAGGCCTCGGGGCCGCTTTGCTCGCCTTTGTCGCCGGTCTTCCGGCGCCGGGCGAAAGCGTCGAGACCCATGTTCGCTTCACGCCGCTGTCCGGAAAGAGGGAGTTTTGGCGGCGCGATTTCGCCGGGCGGCGCTATGAAAGCGTCATGGACGCCGCGCCGGACGGGCGCTTGATCGAGCATTTCGGTCCCTTCGATCTCTATTTCGACCTTGCCGTCGCGCCCTCGGGCCTGCGCTGGTCGCTTGCCGAATGGCGCCTGCTGAAAATCCCACTCGCGAGCATGACCCGGCCGCGGATCGAATGTTTCGAGAACGCCGAGGGCGAGCGCTTCGCCTTTGATATCGACGTCGCTTTTCCGATCGTCGGCCATATCGTGCATTACAGCGGCTCGCTGGCGGAGACGCCGGAGAATGCGCCGATGTTCGTCTATGACGGCGTCTGCGCCCTCTGCGACTGGACCGTTCGCTATGTCCTCGCGCATGAGATCACGCCGTCGATCCGCTTCGTCGCGATACAATCCGAGGAAGGACGCGCTTTGGCGCGACAGGCGGATATCGACCCCGACGCGCCCGAGAGCTTTCTCTTCGTCGAGAACGGCCGGCTCTTAAAGGAAACCGAGGCGCTGCTCGCGCTCGCCCGGCACTTGCGCGGACCGGCGCGCGCCGCCCCTCTCGTCCACCTGCTGCCACGCTTCGTCGCCGATGCGCTCTATCGCCTCGTCGCGCGCAACCGCTATCGCTGGTTCGGTCGAAAATCCGCTTGCGCTCTCCCCGAGGCCTCGCGAGCGCCCGATGACTGCGCATTTCCGACCGAGGATCGAGCCGACTAATAGACCACCTTCGGGAACCGTGACGGATCACGGATCGCGTCGCCGATCTCGTCCAGCTCGAGCAGATCGCCGCTTCCTATCCCTCGCCCGAGCGCTTCCTCATCGAGCTGACGCTCGATCCTCCGGACGCGACGAGACCGGTCGCGCCTCTGCGCGACGAGGATATCTCATCCTCTCGACGATCCATTCCGCCAAGAGGGCGCTAAACCGTAAGGGAGTTCCCCCGGCTTTGGCGGGGTGGCAGTAGGAGTTTGACGTTTTCAGCAGTCCACCGTCGAAATTTCCAGTCGTGAGCCGCCAAGCACACGATGAGGAAATCCGACGATGGACGAGTATGAAAGCTTAAGTCACACGCGGTGGGACTGCAAATATTACGTTGTGTTCATTCCCAAATGCCGCAGGAAGGCGCTGTATGGCGAACTGCGGCGTCACCTCGGGGAAGTGTTCAAGAAACTGGCCGCGCAGAAGGAGAGCCGGATCGAGGAGGGGCATTTGATGCCCGACCACGTGCACATGATGATCGCGATCCCGCCGAAATACGCGGTGTCCCAGGTGGTGGGATACATCAAAGGCAAGAGCGCGATCCATCTGGCGCGGGTTTACGCGGAGCGGAAGCGCAATTTCGTGGGGCAGCATTTTTGGGCGCGCGGATATTTCGTCTCGACCGTAGGTCGGGACGAACAGGTGATCCGGTGACGTGCCCCTGAAAAATCCCACCAGCATCGATTAGAGTCCGACCGATTGCAGGACGGACGCGATGAAGAAGAAACGGTTCACGGAAGAGCAGATCATCGGGATTTTGCGGGAGCAGGAAGCCGGCGCGAAGGCGGCGGACCTCGCTCGCAAATACGCGGTTTCGGAGACGACGCTCTACAATTGGAAGGCCAAATTCGGCGGGATGGACGTTTCCGAGGCCAAGCGGCTGAAGGCGCTGGAGGAGGAAAATGCCCGTCTGAAGAAACTCTTGGCCGATCAGATGCTCGACGCGGCGGCACTTCGGGAGCTCTTGTCAAAAAAATGGTAGGGCCCGGCTCGAGCGCGAAGCCGTCGCGCACCTTCGGGCCGTCATGGGCCTGTCGGAACGTCGGGCCTGCCGGATTGTCGCCATCGATCGCAAGACGGCGCGCTACACGTCGACGCGCCCGGCCGACGCCGAGCTTCGAGCCGAGCTGCGCGATCTCGCCAACGCGCGTCGGCGCTTCGGCTACCGGCGACTGTTCGTCTTGCTCCGGCAGCAGGGCGAGCGTTCGGGCAAGAACCGCATCTATCGGCTCTACCGCGAGGAAGGGCTGACGGTGAGGAAGCGCCGCGCGCGCCGCCGCGCCGTGGGAACACGGGCGCCGATTCTCGTCGAGGCGAAGCCGAATGCCCGATGGTCTCTCGACTTCGTGCACGACCAGCTCGCCAGCGGCCGACGATTCCGCATCCTCAACATCGTCGACGACGTAACGCGCGAATGCCTGGCGGCGATCCCGGACACGTCGATCTCCGGCAAGCGGGTGGCGCGTGAGCTGTCCGCGCTGATCGAAAGGCGCGGCAAGCCCGGCATGATCGTTTCCGACAATGGGACGGAGTTCACCTCGAACGCCGTCCTGTCCTGGTCGGAGGAGAACAAGGTGGAGTGGCATTTCATCATGCCGGGTAAACCGATGCAGAACGGCTTCTGTGAGAGCTTCAACGGCCGCATGCGGGACGAGCTGCTCAACGAGACGCTGTTCTTCGGCCTCGACCACGCGAGAGAGAAGATCCGCTCTTGGATTCACGATTATAACCACCGGCGCCCGCACTCTTCCCTCGGCTATGCGACACCGGCGGACTATGCGGCCGCGCTCACCGCAACAGGCGATCGGCTGCGCAACCCGGACCAGCTCCGCCGATCGCCTGTTGCTCACCCCACGCCCGCGGGCGTATCAACCGCCGGGACTCAACTCGCCGCTGGATGAAACTTCGGGGGCAGGTCACCCTCGCGACGACAATCATATATAAGGATATTATCATATATAAGACCGCCCGCGTCCAATCGCCCGGTTCTCATGGCCAAGGTCCCTTGTCCGCGCCGAAAGCTTCTTCGGCACGCCCGATCTCCTCGTCCCTCGTCGTCGGCGACCAGCCTCCCCCCAAGGCTTGATACAGAGTCACGGCGGACTGAAAATATTGGAGCCTCGCCTGCTCAAATGCGTCCTCGCTCTGAAAATAGGCGCTCTCCGTCGTCGCGAGCGCGGTCACGTCGATCGTCCCTTCACGCAAACGGCCCTCCGCCGCGAGATAGCCCCGGCGAGAAATCTCAACGGCTTTGCCCTGGAGCTTCAACAGCTCCTTCGACTCCTCGATAGCGATCAACGCGTTCTCCGTGTCGGAAAGCGCCGTCAAAGCTTGCTTGCGATAAGCGGCCAGCAATTCTTCATAGGTGGTCTTTTGCAGCGCATACTGTCCCTGAAGGTTATATCCGTCGAACAGCGGCTGCGCTGCGCTCGCCAACACCCCCCAGGCGATCGCCTCTGGACGCGCCAGATTCCTCCACACGATACTCTGAACGCCATACTGACCGGTCAGCGTAATCGAAGGGAAAAAGGCCGCGCGCGCCTGCAATACGGAAAATTCTTGAGATGCCAGCCTTGCCTCAGCTTCCGCGACGTCGGGACGGCGCAACAGCACTTCTGAGGGCAGGCCCGGCGCAATCCTAGGGAAACGCAGCTTCACAAGCGACGCCCCTTTCACCTCGAAGCCCTCCGGCGCACGCCCCACCAGCACAGCGAGCATATTCTTTTGCTGTCGAAGCGTTTGCCTCAGCGAGGGGATAGCGGCGCGCTGTTGGGCAAGAACCGTCTCCGGCTGCGCCGCGTCGAGCACCGTGACGAGGCCTGTCTGAAGCCGTCCTTCCATGGTCTTGACGACCGCTTCGCCGACCTTGACGTTCTGTTCCGCGATGCGCAGGCGATCCTGCGCATTCAACACCTGAAAGTAAGCGTTCATCACGGACGCGATCGTCGCAATCTCCACGACCTTCCGATCGAAACGGCTCGCGTTGGCGAGCAGCTGCGCGGCCTTTGACGCGTCCTCATTCTTTCCCCAGAAGTCGATCTCATAACTGGCGTTCAGCCCCAGAATGAAGGGATTTCTGCGCGATGAGCTGAATACCGCCTGATTTTGCGCAGCGGCCGCCTGCTGCGGATAGCCCGCGTTAGAAAGCAAGCTCGCCGCGGGGTTATAATTCGGGGTTGCGCTCGAAGCTGTCCCCGGAGTTCGAGTTCTTTGGGCGGAATCGCTCATCGTAACCGAAGGCCAAAGCGCCGCGCTCGCCGTTCGCGCGCGTGCGTCGGCCTCCCCAATCCGCGCAACGGCGGCTGCGATGTCGTAGTTATGTTCGATTGCCTCGTCGACGAACGAGGTCAATTCTTCTGAGCCGAACTTCTCGGCAAAGCTTGACGACGACCCGAACGAGGAAGTCGATGCCGGCAGGGCCTCATTGAAACGCGGCGGGATCGGCGCCGAGACATCCGGCTTTTCCCACTCGATGTCGCAGCCGCCAAGGAAGAGCACACCGCAAGCGACGCTCAAGAAATAGACTTTCCGATACAACGACAACGCTTTCACTCGTCCGCTTTCCCGATTAGGCGCGCGCCGGTGAACTCCGTCGAGCGCCGAGCCACTTCGTCATCGTTCCCGCATCGCGGTACTGCCGACGTCGATCAATGGCGAAAGAATGTAATCAATCACACGGCGCCGCTCGGTTTTGATTTCAACAGTCACCGTCATCCCAGAGGTCAGCGGAATTATCTTTCCCTCCACCAACATAGACATCGCCGCGGGCGTGACGATGACGGGGTAAACTAGATCTTGAGTCCGTTGCGCCGCACTAGTCTGCGTGAGGTTGCCGCTCGGCGGCTGCGCGGGGTCCTGCAAATTCTGCTGCGCTTCCGCTGCTGGCATGGCGTCTTCGGCGACGCGCGTGACCGTACCGGTGATGGTGCCGTAGCGCGTGAAGGGAAAGGCATCGACCTTGATGATCGCCTCTTGACCTGCAATCACGAAGCCAGCGTCGCGATTGAGGACGTAGGCATCGATCTCCAAGGGAGCGCCATCCGGCACGATGTGCATGAGCTCCTGGCCCGCGGCCACGACCTGGCCGATGGTGGTGACCGTAGACGCCTGAATTGTGCCGGCGACGGGCGCCGTAAGGGTCGTTTGCTCGAGCTTCGATTGAGCCTTGGCGAGGTCCTGCACCAGGCCGGCCACTTTGGTCTCCGCATCCGCGACCTTCTGAGCATTGTCCGCCAAAAAAATCTTCTTGGTCTTCTCGATGTCAGCTTCGATCACTTCCAGATTGGCGATGCTCTCCTTTAAGGAGCCTTCGAGACCAACCAGTTGGCTTTGCTCTTTGAGCAGGTCCTGTCGGGCCGTCAGCACCTCGAGCCGACTGCCGAAATTCAAGCGGAAAACTCGCTCGAACATCTTGAGGCGCTCCTTGGCGGCCTCGATCAGATTGCGCTCGACAACTATGCTGGCTAGCGTCTTTTCTCGCTCAGCCTGCTTCTGCGCCTTTTGAGCCTTCAGACTCGCAACCGAGGCGTCGAGCTGCGCCAGATCCGCCGCAAGCACGGTTTCTTCGCGTAGGCGGATCTCGGGCGGAATCTCTTCGGTCCAAACGATCGTGGCGCGCGCGTCGACGCCAGCAGACCGCAAGGCGACTCGGCGTCGCAAACTCTCCGCTTGAAGCGCCTTCAGATTGTCTTCCGCCGCCTTGTGGGTTGCGAGCTCCTCCGTCCGGTCGAGTTCGACCAGCACATCGTTCTCCTGCACACGGTCACCGTTCTTGATCTTGATCGCGACGATGGTCCCGGTGTCTCCGGGTTGAATGACTTTCGCTCGTCCGGCAGGCTGAATCTTGCCGGAAGCGACGGCGTGAACATCGAGATGGCCGAAATAAGACCAGGCCAGCACGACGACGACGAGCGCAACTACAGCATAGATCAAACTCACTTTGATCGGCGATGGCGGAGAGTCGACGATCGCCAGCGCGGCCGGCAGGAACTCATGGTCGGAAAAGCTCCCAGCGCGCTTTTGAGTCAACTTGCGCCAGCTGATCGCCAGGTAGACTTTCATCCAACCAAACATTTGTCACACAGCCGCCTGGTCGGATTGCAAAGCCCACAAATGCGCATAGAGCCCTCCTGGCTTCCGCAAAAGCTCGCTGTGGGAACCGATCTCGACGATCCGGCCGCCGGCCATGCCAACGATACGATCGCATTCCCTCACGGCGGCGAGGCGATGAGCGATGATGATCACCGTGCGTCCGCGAACGATTTCCCGCATATTCCGCTGGATGATTCTTTCGCTTTCATAGTCCAGGGCGCTAGTCGCCTCGTCGAGGATCAGAATCCGCGGATTGGTCGCCAGCGCCCGGGCAATGGCGATGCGTTGGCGCTGCCCGCCGGAAAGATTGGCGCCTCTTTCCTCAATGACAGTGTCGTAGCCGAGCGGAAGTCTGGAAATGAACTCCTCCGCGCCGGCGAGTTGGGCGACGCGCCTGACTTCCGCGCGGCGCATTTGTGGGCGAGCGAGTGCGATATTGTCGTGAACGGTTCGATTGAACAGCAGATTTTCTTGTAAGACGACGCCAAGCTGCGTTCGCAGCCAAGCGGGGTCGAGACGCGCGATATCGTTTCCGTCAATCAGGATTTGCCCGGTTTCCGGTGAATAGAACCGCTGAAGCAATTTGGTCAGCGTCGACTTTCCAGAGCCAGAGGTGCCCACGATCCCAAGGGTTTCTCCCGCGGCGATCTCCAATCGAATCTCTTGAACCGCGTTGGGGAGTTCGGGTCGGTAGCGGAAGCTGACTCCTCGAAACTCGATGGCTCCGTTCATCGGCGGGAGCGAAAACGGCGACGCGGGACGCGGCTCTTCGGGCGAATTCATGATGTCGCCGAGCCGCTCGACGGAAACCTGGACCTGCTGAAAATCTTGCCACAGCTGTGAAATGCGCATGATCGGCTGGATTGTCTGATTGGAAATCATGTTGAAGGCGATTAGGCCGCCGACCGTCAGCGTGCCGTTAATGACCTCTTCGGACCCAAAATAAAGGATGAGCGCTACTGAGAGTTTCGTGACGAACTCAATGGCCGTCTGTCCCACGACGCCAGTCATCCCCACGTTGAAACCGGATTCGGCGTAGGCGGCGAGACGATCGCACCATTGGCGATGGATGACCGGCTCGACCGCGGCCGCCTTCAGCGTCTGCGCGCCGATCACGCTCTCGATGAGGAATTGCTGGCTGTAGGACCAGCGACTGAACTTCTGCTTGATGCGACGCTGCATGATCGGCCGGATCACCGCGGCGATTCCCGCATAGACCGGTATCGATATGACGACGATCAGCGTCAGCTTCCAGGAGTAGAGAAACAGCACGGCGATGAAGACAACGATGAACAAAGCGTCGATGAGCGAAAGAAGAGCTTGACCTGTTAGGAAATTGCGGACCGTCTCCAGTTCGCGGATGCGCGATAGGGTCAAACCTGCCGGCCGCTCCTCAAAATAGGCGACGGGAAGATTGAACAAATGCGCGCAAAGCTCGGAGCCGAGCTCGACGTCGATGCGGTTGCAGGTGTGGTTGAGTGCATAGGCACGCAAATATTTCATCACGCCATCGAAGACGGCGAGCGCGACCATCGCGACCACGAGCACCATCAGCGTCGAATAGCTCTTGAAGACGAGCACCTTGTCCACCACCATCTGAAAGATCAGCGGAGACACGAGGGCAAAGATCTGGATGAACAGCGATGCGACGAGCACATGGACGATCGCGCTGCGGTAGCGAGAAACAACACCGAAAAACCACTGCAGCCCGAATTTTTCCGCCTCTCGTTCGGCGTCGGCCTTCTTCGTGACGAGGATCACTTCGGCGCCGAGACGGCCATACGCCTTGGTGATGTCGACCTGAGCGACAGACCGTTCAAGCGGATCGAAGAGGCCAAAGCGCCCCGGCGACACCTCGCTCGTAAGCACGGCCCAGTTGCCATTGGCGCGCGTCACCAGGGCCGGCGTTGGGATGGACAAAAGGCGCTCCAGGCTCGGCTGCCTGATCGCTTTGGCTTTCATTCCAAGAAAGCGCGCCGCTCGGATGATGTCGTTCGTATCGATGTTTAGGGTGTCCAGTGCAAGCTCGTGCGCCAAGCTCTGCGGACTTGAATGAATTTCGAAACTGGCGGCGATTACGCATAAGGCAGCGAGCGCCCCCGTATGACGAGGGCTTTGGTCGTCGCTTCCTCCTCGCGCGGCGACTTCGTCCACTTGGGCTGCTCTAGCGCTCTGCAAAGTCATCCATTTCTACTGTTGCGGAGTCAGTCGCAAGCCCTTCCGGTCCGCTATGAACGTCCTCCGTGCGCCGGATATTGGCGCAGATGGGCAGGTTACTGCCTGGATAAGAATGGCTCCAGTGCCTCTACCACCTTGCGAGCCAAATCTTCAGGGGACCGGTTTACGGTGTGCAAAGTTAGCTCCGGAGCGTCCGGCGGCTCATAAGGTTGGTGAATACCGGTAAAATTCTCGATTTCTCCGCCTAATGCGGCGCGATACAGACCTTTAGGATCTCGTTCGATGCAGACCTCGATCGGCGTATCGACATACGCTTCGATGAACTCGTGTTTCTCAACCAGCGACCGCGCGAGACTTCGTTCCGCCCTTTGGGGTGAAATTAGCGCGCAGAGGACGATGAGTCCGGCTTCGGTCAACAGCTTCGAGACCTCAGCGGCACGCCGGATATTTTCCCTGCGGTCAGCGAGTGTGAAACCCAGATCCTTGTTGAGACCGCGTCTCAGGTTATCGCCATCCAACAAGAAACTGTGAGCGCCGCGTTCAAGCAGCATCATTTCGACAGCCCTTGCAATGGTCGTCTTCCCGGCTCCGGACAGGCCGGTGAACCAGACGATCCCTGGCCTCTGACGATTGATTGCATGGCGCGTCGCCTTGTACGGGTTCATGCTCCACGGTCTGCTAGAACCAACGCCAAAGGCTTTCGTATCGTGCAACATCACGGCGCCGCCATTTCTTCTTCCAGACCGCTCGGACGGGAAACTTCGACCGCGACGTCTCGTGACTTCATCACTGCATTCGACCCCTTCGTGGACTTGTCCCACAAATAGCCGCTCGTCGGAAGAACAACCTCGATTTCCCTTGTGGCCGACGCCTCCAGCGTCCACAAGCATTTGTTGGCAAACTTTTTGAGGATGTCCGGCGGAAGAATGGTCTGTCGCGGCTTGAATTCGACCTTCCGTGCGATCTCATGCAGGCCAGGTGCTCCGATCCGCATATCGAACTCGCCGCCTTCGTCGTAGACGACGTTGTCGAAATCATGCTGGTAGAAGGGAAGCTTGAGAAAATCATAAAGCCGGCGCATGGTGCGTTCCGGCTCCTTGGTCAGCGCCTCGTAGTCGACAAAGATGAGGTGGCGACCATATTCGCCGTAAAACGCCTCGTGAATCGCGCTCCAAGCGAGTCCAATCGTGCCGTTGTTGGATGTCAAATACTCCGTACGGGAGTAGACCGTCGCCGCAGCTTCGGCAGGAAACATTTTAGAAAAGATCAGTGCATTCTTGCGGTGCAGGCGCTCAAAGGAGTCGACGATCCACGCCAAGTCCCTGACGCAGACGACGACCTTAAAGTCCTCAAACAGCTGCGCCAGCAGGCTCAAGCGCGCACACCATATGCGGTTCGTATCAAAAACATATCGATGGGGGTTGTTCCGATAATAGGCGAAAATGATCGACCGCAATATCTCTTCGCGCTGATTGTCGTCGATGAAGCTCGCATATTCCGTTTGCGCGCCCATAGCGACGATCATCTGCCGAATGAGGGCAGCTACAGGACTCGACATGCCGGCGTGAACATCCGGATTTTGTCGGAAAATCCCGGCAAGCAACGTCGAACCAGAGCGCGGAAGACCCGAGATGAAAAACATGGGTCTATCGCAGGTCATGAGTCATTTCCCCACATCCCAGTGAATCATCCCGAAGTATTGGAAAGGGTCTCAAGGCTCCGCGCGATGGTGCGGAGCACGTCGACACGATGCGCCGGGCGGCGCTTTCGATTGGGTGACGGTGAACCGCCTTCGCATCCATCATCTTTGCCCGGCCTCGCTGGAAGTCGTATTCTGGGACCCGTAACGCGCGGCGTTTTGTTGCAATCGCCGCTCGATGAACGGCCAGAGCTGCGTTCCATGGCGCTTCAGCGCCTCAAGATAAAGCGGATGGGTTGTCACATCCTGACAGATTTCGCAGATCCCCGCGTAGTCGTTCCGTGCGGGCAAGCCCGCAACAGCCTCGAGCCATTTGACAAGGAACCCCGGTCCATAGAGCCCGATGGCGAGCGCGACCGGATTTCTCGCGCCTCGCGCATAAAGCTCCGATGCCGGCGCCTCGGCGAGCGCGCCGAAGTCTAAGAATGGATTGCCGTCGAGCTCGGCGCCGGCGCAGGCCCAGAGTCGGTTGGTCGCGCTGATCGTCGGCTCCGCCAGCATCGATGGACACCGCAGTTTGATCACCTCGCGGCCGTCGGTGTAAGGCTGCGCTTCTTCCGCCGAGACGAAGAGCGCGCCTCGGCCGATCCGCTGTGTCGCGACCTGCGAAATGCCATAGAAACATTGGCCTGGTTCGCGCGCTTTCCAACTCGTTGCGTCGAACTCGGGAATGTCCTCGCCGAGCCGTTGACGCACCCAATCGGGATCGATCACGGCCTTAGGGCTTCTGGCCATCAGCAGCACGACCGATTTGAACGGAATTTTCCTCGCCGCACGCCAGGTGGAAACGATGCGGTCGAAGGGTACGAAGGGCGCGTGATAATCATCGAAGGAGAGGCGCAGATGCGCGAGCCCCGCGGCGTGCAGCTCCGCGAGCAGATCATGGGCTTTCGCGTCGTTGACGGCGAAGGAGCCGTTGGTGACGATCTGCCCGTCGATGTTGCGGTGCTTCGCCCAGCTCAATAGGCGCAACAAAGATTTTTTGGCGAGTGTCGGCTCGCCGCCGACGAGATGCAGGGAGGTGATCGGTTGGGCCGCGGCGAGACCGTCGAGCGCGCCGACGACGAGATCTGCGTCCGCCGCCTCCGCGCGCCCCGGCCCAGAGGAGACGCAGCAATGCGCGCATTCCGCCGTGCATTTTTGGGTGAGGAAGACGGTGACGCGCAACACCCAACTCCCTTATTGATTTGTTCTATAGATCACGATGCGCCTCGCTCAACTCAGTCCGCAGTTTCGCCGATTGGTGCATCGGCACCGGAGTCGGAACAGTCCACAATCGTCTATTATTACGGTTTATAATTTTCGGGGCCGGAATCGTCGCTGACGTCTCGCGCCTTGACCTTGACCCAGATACCATTTTCCAAATGGAAGTTTGAGACGTCTACTGAAAAACGACAGTTGCCGGAGACTGCGTTAGCCTCCCACGTGTTCTCGTCGATCTTCCGGGTGTTGAAAGAATATCCAAAAAGGTGCATCACCAAATCCCTGTCGAACAAATTTACGTGTCCAATGGCGATCTTGCATTTTTGATCACTTTCTTTGAAAGCAAATCGCACATATGGATCGCTGCTCGGGACGAACGCACCGTCTGAAACATTATCACCTGACAGCGTTGCATCAATTGGAATGTCGAGCCATGCACCACCATCTGAGTGTTGCATCGCAAATATAAGTTCATACTGCCAGTCTGGCCAAAGCAGTCTCAAGCTCCATTTTTTCGTAGAATCCATAAACGAGTTAAAAACTATGGTTGGCTTTTCTACAACGCCACCAGCCTCTTTGCCCAACTCTTCAACGCTATCAAAGTGCCCACTCGAACGCCTCTTGACTTCTTCTTCATTCAAGATCAAGACAGATGGAGCACGTATATCCAGGAACCGATCCTTTATAGCTAAAACTAGTGCCGGCCGATTCTGATAGCGCCGATACAATGTCTGACCTCGATCAAATCCCGCTACAAATCCGCTGAATGCTCCATCCTTTCCGCTTCTAGAGGCGATGAACGCGCGAACCTCTTCCCCATACGCGCGGATTTGCGCGCTTGAAGACTCGCTCGCCGTTCGATTTGCCGCCTGAGACGAGTCTTCTGGTAGAAGAACTAGCAAATAGCACATAAATATCAACGTAATATTCTTATGGATCCGCCGCGCTCGGCTTTTCATTTGCTTCTCCATAGCTACGGTTTCGGGACAAGCTGCTCTAGAATTTGATTATTCTCGATCGTTGCAAGAATCAAATAGCCTGGCGGAGCTATCACATCCTTTATGATTGCAAAATTATTTGCCACTAGGAGGTCACTTGTTACTATCGTCTTGTTGGTTTCTAATACTTTTGTGTCATCCGAAATTCCGATGGCTCCCACAGCAGCATTACCTATCTGCTTGTCTACAGGATAAGCTGCAAAAAGATCTTGCGCCTGATAGCGAATCCCCGTGACGACTGTGGTCCCTGGCGGATCCCCTGGCGTCGCCGATCCATCGCCGGCCTCCAACCCGAAGCTGTCCAATCCCAGGCTGTCTAAGAGCGACGTAAACGCATCCGACAAACCGTCGACAACCGCGCTTGCGATGTCGTTAACTAGCGAACTAATGTATGCGGCAGGGGCATAAGTGTATCCGCCGCCGCCCCACCAGCCGTAGACCCCCCAGGAGCCGCCACCCATACCATCGCCGTAATAGTAGCCCATGACACCCTCCTGAGGAGTGCGCTTAAAAGACATTACTTATCGGTTTAATAGAATTATAAAATGCGTCGTTTGTCAACCTGGACGTGTTTTGGCTGCTTCCTGCCCCTAAACCGCTGCGCGCAGGCACGAAAATATATGCTATAGGGTGTGGAGTCGTTCCGTCGGCCGATTGCCCGGAAAAGTCGGCATCGCGGACAGTCACGAAGTTTTCAGCCGGTTGGCCGAAGGTGTCGCGGCGTTGGCGAGCGGAGTCAAGAGCATGGCAGTATTTGAATTTTCGGGAGTCGAAGCTTGGCGGACAGCTGCACGAAGCAACAATTCTCGATGGTTCGACGATACGGAAAGATTCGGCCGACCACTCGCGGTCGCCAGCCACGAGCCGAAGTTTACCTTGGCACAGGCGGAAAGGTATTTCTGTATAGGATCGTGTTTTGCGAGGAATATTGAGGAACATTTAATATATAGCCATAATGATGTCTTGAGCAAAAGAATAATTTCTCCATCTCACGAATGGCCTTTTCGCATAAATGGAATAATTAACAAATTTACTACGCATTCGATATTGCATGAGATTAAATGTCTAGCCGACAGGCCGGTGATTAACGAAGATATTTTTGAACAAACCGGAGCTGGGTGGTTTGATTTACAGTTATGCCCCGGTGCGCCCGCGGTCAGCCTGCAGAGAGCTGTCGAGAGAAGAGCCTATCTTATTGACGATTATTTCTCAAGAATATTAGACGCTACAGTTGTTATTCTGACCCTTGGTCTGACAGAAACTTGGTATGATAAGAAATCAGACCGATACCTGAATGCTGCTCCGAGCATATACTCAGTTGATAGGGCGCCATCTAGGTATTCGTTAATAATTACTGATGTAACTACAAATTATATGGCGCTTGAAGAAATATATTATCTCATAAGAAAGAAAAATACGACTATAAAGTTTGTAGTGACTGTTTCACCAGTCCCAATGTCCGCGACATTTTCTGGCAAAGATGTCCTTGTTGCGAATATTATTTCTAAGTCCACGCTGCGGGTGGCCGCTGACGAATTCTCGAGAGCGCACGCCGACGTGGACTATTTCCCGAGCTTCGATATGGCGGTCATGTCCCCGCGCGATGAGCTCTATGGACCCGACTGTATGCATGTCTCCGACGACGCTGTTGGAAATATCGTGCGTCAATTCATTTCCACATATACTGGAGAGACCGTTTCCGCGAACCCGTTTAACGAGCTGGCTTATCTCGCGGCAAATCCAGACGTAGAAACGCAGGCGCGGCAGGGGCTGTTCGCCTCGGGTTACGAGCACTGGCTCGTACACGGGCGGGCGCAAGGGCGCCCCCTTGCGCCGCGAGAAGGCCCAACCCCTTTCATGTCCGCGGCCGGCGTGAATGGGGCGGCTCGCGAGAACTGAAGCAAGACGGGCTCCTGGATGGATTGGTGCCCAGCCACTTGCAGGATAGGCGACCCTGCGAGGCGCGGCAGATCGCTCTACAACGTCTGCGACTTCGAGCAGATCGCCGACGCCCCTCCACAATCGTACCATCGACGAGCTGATGCCATGGGCCTTCAAATCCTCGACGCCGGCGCCGGCCGCCTAGAGTATCCGTTATGGACAAGGGGCTTTTTCAGCCCAAGTGCGATCATCGCGCAACAAGGCGTTGGCGAGGACGATCATTCTGCGCATGACGGCGGTGATGGCGACCTTTGCGGGCTTCCCAGCTTCCACGAGCCTGACATAACTTGCCTTCATCTGCGGATTGAAGCGGCAGGCGACGAGCGCCGGCATATAGAGGGCTTGGCGGAGAAAGGCTCTGCCGCCACGAATGAAGGCGTGGCCCTTCCACGAGCCGGACTGTCGTTGGACGGGCGCGAGGCCGGCGAGACTCGCCGTCTGTGCGCCTTCGAGTCAGCCGAGCTCCGCCCTCCCTTCGTCACGCCGACACCCCCGCGATTCTCATCCAGATTGACGCTGGACTCTCACCTTGTTTGGCGCGCGGCAAGCGATCGAGATCGACGCCCTGTCGCGCGTAAATCTGCGCCTGCAGATAAAGCGGCAGATGATCGGCATATTTGGAGATGACGACATGCGCGACGAGCGCCTCGATCGGAACGCCGCCCTCGATCAACCGCTCTTGCGCCGGCGCCTGCGCGACCTCGCCCTCGCAGCTCCGGCAGGCGTATTTGGGACGGCGTGTGACGATGACCTTGAAGCGCGCCGGCGTCACGTCGAGCCGCTCGGACACATCCTCGCCGATCACATGCCGCAATTTTTTGCAGCAGGGACAGCTCTTGTCGCCGATGTCGACGACGATCTCTTCACGGGGCAGATGGGCGGGAAGCGCGCCACGATTGACGCGGCGCTTGCGTCGCGCGTCCTTCTGCTCGCTGGTCTGCTTCTTCTCGGATTCCGCGGTCGCCGCCGCCAACGTCTGCTCTGCGTCCTCGAGCATCAAGCCGAGCTGATCGGCGTCGATCTTCTCCGAGCGGGCGCCGACGCGATGGCGCTGCAGCTCCTTGATATTTGCAAAAGCTTGTCGCGCGCGATCATTCGACATGCCGCGCATGAGTCGTTTTGTCGCGTTCACAGCACGGCTTTCGGAGCCGCCACGCGAACGGCGCGCACGCGCGTCCAATCGAGACCTTCGAGCAACGTGGAGAGCTGCCCCGGCGACAAACGCATCACGGCGTCCGAAATCGTGGGCCATCGAAAGGAGCAATGCTCCAAGCGCTTCGTGACAAGCACGAGACCCGTGCCGTCCCAATATAGCAGCTTCAATCTGTCGGCCCGCTTCGAGCGAAACACATAGATGACGCCACCATGGGGATCGTGCGAAAGCGTTTCCTTCACGATCGCCGAAAGTCCATCCATCCCTTTGCGGAAATCGACGGGCTTCGTCGCGATCAAGACTTTCACATTGCTCGCCGGGACGATCATGATACCGCCTTCAAGATGCGCAAGGCCATCTTCAAGGTCGCGGCGTCCGCATTCGGCGGAACGCGAACCAGCGCCGCGCCTATGACGATCTCGATCATCGCATGTTCCGTCGCTATGGCGCTCCCGCTCGCCGCATCGACGACCACGCGCGCGAACGAGTGACCATTAGGCTCATCGGCGCCTGCCTGCCGCCGCGCCTCCCGCCGCCAGCCGAATAGCTGCTGCGGCGTCACTCCATGACGGCGGGCGATCTGCGAAACGATCGCGTCCGGCGCCAGCGTCTCTTCGACAATACGCGCCTTCTCCTCGCTCGACCAGGCTCGCCGCCGCCCGGTCCCCGTGATCAACTCGAGCCGCCGGACCGCTTTCGGTTCGAGCTTATCATCATGCGTATGCACAAGCCGATCTCCTTATCAGAGATCAAAGCCTCGCAAATCACGCGAAAAATCGGAATGTGGGATCAAAGCTACGCTTACCCAATATCCGCGTCCGGTCTTCGTTTCTCCATCGGCGCCGCCGTTCGCCGCCTGTGATCAATGTCATCCGACCCATGCTGTGCAGCTTGCCTCGCTCATAAAGCCGACTTAGCTGCGTAGCTTCGCTCTATTCCCTCGATTTTGAAAAGGCGGCCCACGGCGTAGGGATACCACCTTCACGTGGCGCGAGCACACGCACACGGAGCTGAACGCCCCGTTTGCCCGTCCGCTCACTCCAACGCGTTTCACAGGCTCCGGCCCGTCCGCTGCCAAATAGCAGGGATGGATGCCGCGCGCTTGCAATCTATCCCACGCCAAATGCCGCAGCCTCAGTAGAGTCGAGGAAGGGCGCGGCGACGCATCGAGACGCGCTCCGTTTCCCCTCCCCGCTCATCAAACCGGACGTGCGGGTTTCCCGCATCCGGCTTTCCGACCGGCTTCGCTGCATGGCTCACAGCGGCGGCGCAAGGTGCACGCGTCGAAAACGGAGCACGCCCAATTCACCGTAAACAGCGTCACGAGAAAATCGGCGCGTGCCGCGTCCTTGCACCTTGTGTCGTTTTACGAGGAAGTTGCGCACGCGTTCATAGACATGATGATCGACGGCTCTATACGCCTGCAACCGAGTGCCGTAACCGAAGTAGGCGGACCAGCCGACCAGAAGCCGGTTCAGCTTGTCGCGCACGATAGGCCACGCGCCCTTGTTGCCCGGCGCAAGGAGATCGCCAACCTTCCTCCGGATGCGCATCACGCTCTTCTTCGAGGGGCTTGTGCCCAAATACCAATGGCCGTCTTTCCGATAGCGTTGCGGTCCGATCGTATAGCCAAGGAAGTCGAAGCTCTCCTTGCGGGCGTTCTTCAAAGAGGTTTTCGCCTCATTGAGCGTCAGCCCGAGCTTCGTCATCACCGCCGTCGTCCACGCCAAAGCCTCCTCCGCATGTCCGCGGCTGAGAATGACGAAGTCGTCGGCGTAATTGACGATATGTGCATGGAAGGCTCCGCCACATCCGCTGTGACGCCAATGCTTCAGAAACCGGTTCATGTAGATCACGGAGAGCATCGGGCTCACGACCCCGCCCTGAGGCGTGCCACACCTGCTGCTCTTGCCGCCGCTCATGCGCTGGTTCCCGTTACCATCCCGCTCCTCGACCGGCGCTTTCAGCCGCAGCTTTATCAGCCGCCGCACGTGTCGGTCGACGACTCGTCGGGCCACCGATTTAAGGAGGTCAGAATGCGGGATCGTGTCGAAGTATTTCGACAAATCGGCGTCGACGACGTCGGTGTAGCCCCGGCAAACCAGCCGGTGCGTTTCCTTGACCGCATCGACCGCGCTGCGTCGCGGACGATAGCCATAGGCGCTGTCCTCGAAGTCCGCCTCGAAGATCGGCTCGAGCACGATCTTGGCGGCGGTCTGAACGACCCGATCCCTTATTGTCGGGATGCCGAGAGGGCGCTCTCCGCCCCCTGGCTTCGGGATCGTCACCCGCCGCACCGGATCAGGCCGATACGTCTTCGACACGAGTTCCTCGCGCAGGCCCGCGAGCCACGCTTCCACGCCCGACGCCTCGATCTCTTTGAAGGTCACCCCGTCCACACCCGGCGCGCCCGCATTGTCGCGGGCGCGTTCATAGGCGTGAAGAAGAATGTCCTCGCGGCAAATCTTGTCGTAGAGCAGATAGAAGCGGAAGGCGGGCTCCGCCTTCGCCTTGCAGTAGAGCTTTCTCTGAAGGATCCTGATCTTGTCGGGCGTTTCAAGGCTCATCGCCAATCACCCTCTCCTCGCCATCTTCGAAAGCATGCCAGAAGTCAGGGCCCTTCCCTCCACCGGAGTTACCCGGCCTCAACGGTATTATGACCCTGTCCGACTCCCGCCCGGTCCATCGACGCAATCGATGTCGAAGCCACGACCTCCGACCATGACGGGTCTCCCCCGATTACCTGCATCACCCTTCCGACGTGCCGTGCCCATTACCCCGATGAATCGGACGGGCGCTCTTGTCGATTGCTTCCCCGTCCGCGCGGCCTTCCCCGTTATTCAGGCGGGTCGGCATCCATGACTTCACTTTCGAGGCCTGCTCAGACTTCACTCGCGTTACGGCCCGCCGGATCGCTCAACCGCCCAAGGCGGCCTTTGTCACGAGGCTCCGGCCCAAGCGATTGCCCGCCCAAGCCGCTCGTCAGCTACCAGATCAATCGACAACTCTCTGGGTGGAACCTACCTCCACTGGTGATGCACGCCTTCGGGGCGCACTGAATAGGATGGGTTAGCCCTTTTTTACTATCGTTTCCCAGTTGGGAACTGCCACCCAGGTGTCGCGGCCCAGAACGTCGACCCATCTAAAATCGAGGGTCGCCGTGACTTCAAAATCATCATCGTCTTGATACAGTATAATCTTATCGCCTCCTTTAAGGTTAAACTTATCGACCTGATCCGCCAGATCTATTTCGTTATACACCAAGTTCCAGCAAACACCGTCTTGTGTACGAGCGTTGAAATCTGTGAATACCTTCAGCATGGTCGCATCCTTCACGTTTGCTCTCTCCTACCTCGGCGCGGGAAATGGATTTGTCTGTTGAACAAATGCGCCGCTGATCAAGTCGAAGAAGCCGGGAGGAGGAGGATTGGGAACGTTCACAGTCCCGTGATAGTCGCCCGCGCCAGGAGTTGGGAATGCGACGGACACCCCCGGAATTGCTCGCAGTCGCTGGATAGTGCTCACGCTGATTTGAGCATTTGGAAAATTACCGCCTCTTGCCAATTCCGAAACCGGGACGCCTGGCGCAGTCTGCACCGAGAAGCCAAAGCCATTGCTGCTGAGTCTTGTGCCCCTTTCAAAGCTGCGTGCTGCACCTTGTCCTGCCCGAACGACATATTGAACCTCGTCCAAGTTTCGATCTGCCGTCGATGTCGATGTAACGGAAAGAATTCCCGCTGCCAAAGCTGACGGCAGCGCAGCCGCCGCCATCCCGCCTCTTATCGCATTGGAAACAATGAAGCTTTCAACTTCTATTGCTGGCAATGCAATCACAGATGCCGATATCGCCTTTCTCTTATCATCTTTGGTCAACCCGAAAGAGTCAGCATTATTGACCGGGCTATTCGCGACATATGCATAAGTGTTGATACCGCCTCCGAGCCCGATCGGGTCGCTCTCGACATAGCGCCCGGCCGCCGGCAGATAATCCCGGAAGCCGTTGTTGTGCAGCCCGGTCTCGACGTCGAACACCTGCCCCGGAAAGCGCAGGTCATGCGCAAACCCGGCCGACGCCACCGGGACACCCTGGCCGAACGGATCATGGTCCCAGAACCAGACCTGGGTATTCGAGGAATTCACGATCTGATGCGGGGCGTCGAGATGGTCCGGCGCGATGTAGAAAGCCGCGCCGCTCTGGAGCGTCGCAATCGGCAGATCGCCGAGCCAGACGATTTCCTCCCGCGTCACGCCGGCGAGGCCATAGATTCCGAGCACACGACCCGAGAGGTCGTAGACATATTCGACCGGCCCGGTCGGCACTCCGACCTTCGATACGCGCTGGCCGAGCCCGTTGACGCCGTAGCCAGTGACGAGCGCGCCAACTTTCGCCTGAGTCAGGCGGTCGCGCCCGTCATAGGTCATGGTAAACACGCCGGCCTTGCTCGTCAGATCGCCCGCTGCGTCGTAGGTATGCGCGACCGCGGGAGACAAAGGCCCGGCGATGCTTGTCAGACGATTGCTGCTCGGATCGATCGTGTAGGACAAAACGCCGTCGGAAAGGCGGTTGCCCGAGGCGTCGTAGGCGTAGAGGAGCGAGACCGCGCCATAAACATAGCCCGTCAGGCGATCCCTTTTGTCGTAGGCGAAGGTCTTTGTCGAACGCCCGCTCTCCGCGATAGAGGTGATCCGGCTGCCGGCGTCATAAGCATAGGAGAGCGTGTTACCGGTCGAGGAGACGATGCTGGCAACGCGCCCATCCTGGTCGAAGCCGCGGAAATAGGAGCCGCCGGAAGCGGTCTGTCGCCAGGAGGCAACGGCTCCGAAAGGACTGTAGGCGATCTGGTCGACGAGCGTCGTCGGCCCCTGTCCCGGCCGCTGCAGCCCGATAGCGTTCACGCGCGCATCGGCGTCATAGGCGTAGAGGATCGTGACGCCGGACGGATAGCTCACATTCGTGAGCCGACCGGTCCCGGCGTCGTAGCTCCATCGCGTGGTGAGCGTGATCAAGCCGGTCTTCTGCGTTTTTTGCACGACATGGCCGTAGAGGTCATAGGCCCAGCTCGTCGTTCCGGTCCCGTCGCTCATCGAGGTGAGACGCCCGATCCCGTTGGCTCCCTGATCATAGCCATAGGTGACGACCAAGCCGCCGGCGTAGCTCGCCCTCACGAGCCGATTCAGCCCATCATAGGTGTAGCTCGTCGTCTGGCCTCGGGCGTCGGTCGACGTCGACACATTGCCGGCCGCGTCGAAAGTCCTGGTGGTGACGCCCGTGTCCGGACTGGAAATTGTCGTCGGCTGATCCAACGCGTTGTTCGTGTAGCTCGTCACCAGACCACGTGGATCCGTAACGCTGGCGAGGCGCCCGTTGGCGTCGAAAGTGTAACGGGTGTAGACGATGACGTTCGGATCCGGGCTATGGATATTGACGCTTTCTGCCTTGGCGAAGGCCCGATTGAGCGCGTCATAGCCGAAAGTGGTCCCGTTGCCGTTCGGGTCCTCGACGGCGACGATATTGTCGTTGGAATCATAATAGACAGTCGACGTCTGGCCAGCCGCGCCGACCTCTTGATTGAGGCGGTTGAGACCGTCATAGGCGCGGCTGTGCGTGCGTGCGAGCACACCGCTCGGATCGAACGCCTCTTCCTTGGTCCGATTCCCGGCTCCGTCGAGCGTGTAGGCGAGGCGATTGCCGAGCGCATCGCTGACGCCGATGAGACGATGCGCCCCGTCATAGCTGAAATACTGGACGGCCCCGGACGGCGCTTGCAGCTGCGTGAGCTGGCCCGCCGCGTCGTAGCTGTATATGGTCGTCTGCCCCTGTGTGATGCTCGATGTGACTTGGCCACGGAAGTTGTAGCTCAGATTCGTGACGACGCCGTTCGCATCTTGGGCCGCTAGCGGTCGGCCATTGGCGTCGTAGCTCGTGAAGGCGACGGTCTGCCCGAGCGTATTGGTCACGCTCGCGAGGTTGCCGGCGGCGCCGTAGGCGTATGTCGTCACATGGCCGAGCGGGTCCGTCGCCGTCAAAACCTGGCCGGCGTTATTATAGGTGTAGGAGCTCGTGCTCGTCGACGTCGGAGAGGAAACCGTCGAGGTCAGCAGATTACCGGCGGCGTCATAGGAGAAGGCGAAGCTACGCTCGCCGTCTCCGATCGCAGTCGGCAGGCGGAACTGTGGATGCCAGCTCGTGGTGATCGTGCGGGCAACAGGCGTGCCGGAAGCCGAAGTCTGCGACGTCGGCAGATTGCGCGCCGTGTCATAGGCCACAACGGTCTGATTGCCGTTGAAGTCCGAATGGCTCGTCAAATTACCCTGACCATCATACGCATTTGACTCGCTCTGGCCCCATATACTATTGGGGCTGCAGAAGAAGCAGCTGGTCCATTTATTGATTAGCTTCGCGAATCCGTTGACGCTGATGATCGTATATCTTTCCGTACCTCCGACCGGCGTCGACACCTGGACTGTGCCCCCGCCGATCGAGTCGTAGTTGACGGAGTAGCTTTCCGCTCCTCCGGCGCGCTGCGTGGAGATGGCGCGCCCGTAGTAATCATAGCCATAGGTCGTGAAGAGAGAGCCGTTCTCGTCAACGACGCCCGTCACGGCATTCGGATGATAGAAGTCATCGTAACGAAATTGGTGCTGCGCCCCATTGGGATAGGTGACGGAGGTCAAACGATTGGAGCCATCGTAGCCATAGACATAGACGGTTCCGTCTGGGGCCTGCGCCTGCGAAACAAAAGAGTTCGAATTATAGGAGAAAGTTAGCGTGCGGCCGAAGGGGTCCGTGACCGTCGACAGACGGTTCTGCCCGTCATAGGCGGCGGTTATCGTAAGTCCCGCGCGATTTGCGTAGGAGAGCAACTTCCCTGCGGAGCTGTAGGTCTCTGTTTCGTCCTGATCCGTTATCAGCGTAAAGCCGCCGCCACTCTGGAACAGACGGTAATTCGAACCGGTCGGCGGCGACCATGTGGCGCCCGATTGAGTGAACGGCAGCTCTTGTCCGTCGTCGCGCGTGACATTGGCAGTGGTCGCGGACCCATTGATGGAGACGGAAATGGAACGGCTGTAAGCAAGCCGCCAATTGTTGCCGAGTTCGTGCAGACCGCCTGCGTCCAGGCTGTTGTAGTAGCGCGCGAGCACGAGCGGGACGCTTCCAACCGTCGTATAATCCGTCTCGCTCTGATAGGCGTTGCCGGTGGCATAATTGATGGGATCGCCGACATAAGTGCTTCCCGAGCCGCCACGGTTCTTCGATTGAGTGACATTAGCTGCAACGGCTGGACCGCCTGCGCCTCCTGAATTGCCTGCGCCACCGCCACCGCCACCCATCCCCGGCTGAGGCGCGCTGACGTAAATCGGAGATAACAGCTGAGGTTCACCCAGGGCCGATGGCACATACACATCCGGAATGGTCGGCCCGCCCATCATTTCTTGTGCTTGTGCGGAAGACGTTAGCCCCACTGGCCAGAAGCCGAGCGCGCTCTTCGGAGCCGGCGCCCCGAGCCCAGAAATTAGCAAAGCGATGAATGTTGTCGTAGAAACCCGAAAACTAGAAATATAATTCCTCATACCGAGCCCCTACGTAGAAAATATTTTGCTGCGAAACGCAGGCTGCGGCGTAATCGTGCCACATATTCCTGATTACGATCAGCTTAGTTTGAGCTATTAGCAAACAAATAATTACTTGTCCAGGCTCACAATCTGGGCAGGTAATCGACACTCTGCCTGCCGTAGGCCGAGGGAGCGCCGCTGGTGGTTGCACCTGTTGTCAAAATGACCGGCAACACTCACAAGCTAATTCGCTTGTTAGAAGTTATATTTCCATTTAATAATGGCTATAGATAGTCGAATTGCGGAGCATCGCCCTTCAAAAGAAAAGACGTGCTCAGTTTGACGGGTCCGGCGAAATGTTTTTAGGGAGCAATCCCTTTCGGAGTGATGATGGCTTCCGGCAATAAGCTTCGCATGCTCGCCGCGCTTGTAGCTTCCACGCGGATATCGCCTCTCATGACGATGATCCTGCTTTGCGAGACGGTGTTGGTCGTTGTCGCGGCGGCTTTTGCAGTATCCGCTTTTTTCTGGGAGGCGGCGGCGCCGACCGGCCCGAATTTCGAATGGAAACCTCCGACATTGGTTCATATTGCTCCGACCGATGCGCGGTACAACAAGGTTGATTTGCACACTTTGTCTCGACCGATCTTTTCTCGGACTAGACGCCCTGAGAACGGGGCAAGTGCAAGTGCTCGGACGTCCGAACCGGTTGCTCTGCCGCCTCCTCCGGGAGTCTCGCTGAAGGGGATCGTGAGGTACAGGTCCATGGCGCGGGCTTTTCTGACCTCGATGAACAGCCCACAGGGCGAGTGGAAAACAATCGGCGACAAGCTCGGATCCTGGACTGTCGATCGAATCGAGCACGATCATTTAGCGTTGAAAAATGGGACCCGGTCTCTCAAATACAGCCTCTATCCGGAACTCGATCCGGATGCCGTACGATGATCTGAGCGCTACATTAAATCGGATCGTGGGTCGACGCCTTCTCGACCGGCGCCGTTCAGCAACAGCGCTGCGAATGATATCGACGAGAGAATCGCTCACGATATCGGCTTCCACGTCTCGCCTCATTTTTTCGATGCCTTTGGCCGTCGTCGGGGGCGTCGTCTTCAGAAAATCAGCTTTGAATTGAAGACCGTGAGTGCGATCGGTGATCCAGACGCCAACAGCGTGAATATATTCGCCGGCCGAGATCGAAGCGGCATGGCCGACGACCGGCACGAGGGCGCGCTTGCCGCGCGCTTTGACCTTCAGGACGGCGAACCCATTCTCCTCATTGTAAAAAGTCACGCGTTCGACCGAGCCGACCAGCGTTTCCCGCGACGCGGCGGCATCCGATGGCCGTTCAGGCTTCAAGGCGAGGCCCCGCCGCTTCGAATTTCATCGGGGCGCTCGATATTCTGAGCGTCGCCAGAAGAGGCAGCGCCGCCGGCGACGCGTCGATGACGCGATATTCGACCCCGCAGCGTCGAATGGCGCCTTTCCGCCGGCGTAGGCCGTCGCGCACGTAAGCGCGCGCCTCGTCCTCCGACGCGAATTCGCGCGCGAATGTCCGCCCCCGGCAGCCGATCCGGCCGAAGGATACGCGCACCATCCATTTTCCGAACAGATCGCGCCCGGCTTCGACGCGCCAAGCCTGATGGCGGTTCGCCTCCGCATTGCGGCCCTGCAACAGGATCGCGATCTCGTCCATCGCCGCCATGCCGGCACTCCACGCCCGCCCGCTTCGCATTCGCGCACAAGTGAATCACGAATGGGAATCCGGAGCAAAGGAAGAGGGAACATGGCTACCGCTAGCGCCGGCCACGCCGACAAGGGTTCGTCGCCGAGCTCCCGCGCGTTCCGCGCGCCCTTGCGGCGCGGCCGCCTCGCGGTCTGCCGACGGCGTTTTGGGAAAGGAAAAGGAGGATTCGAGGCCTCTGGCCCTTCCCGTGAAACCCGAAGGGAGCGCCGAGAGACCATGAGACACGACGAGGAGATCGAAATCTTGCGCGCGCGCACGAATTGCGCCGCGTTGCTGGAGCGATCGACGCCGCCGTGGCGGCTCGATCGCCGAGAGAGCACGAAGCATTGCCTCAAATATCGACGCGGGCGGGGAGAAATCCTGATCGTCAACCACGGGGGCCGCGGCTGGTGGGATCCGCAGAGCGACGCGAAGGGCGACGTCTTCGATCTCGTGCAGCATCTCGATCCCGGCCTGAATTTCGGCGAGGTCCGCAAGGTGCTCCGCCGATTCACCGGGATACAGCCGACTTTTCCGGCCGCCGACATCCGAAGGGGCCGATCCCCCGATCTCCCACTCCCGATCAGATGGGCGCGCCGCCCCTGGCTTCGACGCGGCTCGCCGGTCTGGCGATATCTCTCCGACGAGCGTTGCCTTCCCCCGAACGTCCTGGAAGCCGCTCGCGCCGCCGACGTGGTGAGAGAAGGGCCGTACGGAAGCGCCTGGTTCGCCCATCACGACGACCGGGGAGCCGTCACCCATATCGAAATCCGCGGACCGGACTTCAAAGGATCGGTGCGAGGCGGCGACAAGATCCTGTTCCGCTTGCCCGGCGGTTCGGAGCCGCCGCCGCGCCTCATCCTCGCCGAGGCGCCGATCGACGCGCTCAGCCTCGCCGCGTTGGAGAACATTCGCACCGACACGCTGTATGCGGCGACCGGCGGGGGCATGGGTCCGAAAACGATCTCTGAGATCGAGGCGATCGTCGCGCGCCTCGCGCCCATCCTGGGATCGCGCTTCTGCAGCGCGGCCGACGCCAATCTCGCCGGCGACCGCTACGCGGCCCGCCACCAGCTGATCGCCGCGGCCGCCGGCGTCGCCTTCGAGCGACTACGGCCGCCCGTCGAGGACAGCGACTGGAACGACATGCTCGACCAACGAGAAAGGACGGAACCATGACATCACATCGCGCCTGGATGTTGCTCAAATCGGGCGGTCGGCTCGACCTTCTCGATCCCAAGCCGGACGCCTGGACCGACGAGGATCTGGCGATCGGCCTGTCGCGCGCCTATCGCTGGGGCGGATATTCGGCATGGGACCTGCCGCTCAGCGTCGCCCAGCACAGCCTCGCCGTTCTGGCCTTGCGCGAACGCGAGGGAAAGCTCGCGCCCCGTGAGGCTCTGCGCGAGCTATTGCACGATGCGACCGAGGCGTTGGTCGGCGGCTTCGACCCGATCATGCCTTTGAAGCCGCATCTCGGCGAGGGCTTCGCACGGCTCGATCGGCGGCTGCAGCGGGCGGTCGATCGACGCTACCGCCTGCCGCCGTGGACCGACGAGAGCTACGCCCTCCATAAGCGCGCCGATCGTCAGGCGGCGGCGAATGAAGCCTATCATGTCGTGGGCTGGAGCCGTGACGACATAAGATCGAGCCTGCAGATCACGCTCGATCCGCTCGACGAGGATCCCTTGCCCCTGCCGCCCGGCATGTCGCCCTGGGAGCCGTGGCCGCCGAAGCTCGCCAGCGCACTCTTCCTTCTACGGCTCGATGAGCTCGGCGACGCGATCGACCTCACCGACACCGTCGACGAACTCGCGATGGACGACACGCTCGCGCAACTGGCCGAAGCCTTCTCCCAACTGCCCGAGGCGATGCGTCGTCGTTGCCGACACATCCCGACCGGCAGACGGGACCTGGACACGCTCGTTCAGGTCGAAGCCGACGACGGCTCGCAAATCGTCGAGGGCGTCGTCGTCGACGGCGAGCGCAACGACACGGGCGCCTTCTACTTCGACGATCACTTCGTCGTCTTCACCACCGTCGACACAGAACGCGGGGAACTCATCCGCTGCAATGGAGCGAACTGCCATGTCGAGATCCTCTGACATCGACCCGCTCGCCGGCATGGAGGAGTGGGACCGCTTCGAGCCCTGCTTCGACGAACCGCCGGCGGAGCATAGCCCATCCGCCGATGCTTTCGACAGGATGGCCGCGACCCTCACGCCCGCCCAAGCGCAGGCCGCCGCGCATTTCGGACCGATCCTCGTCCTCGCGGGAGCCGGCACCGGCAAGACGTCGACGCTCACCGCCGCCGTCGTGCATCGCATTGCCGTCGACCGCATTCCGGCTTCGCGCATCCTCGCCGTCACCTTCACCAACAAGGCAGCCGCCGAAATGGCGTCGCGCATCCGCGCCGCGCTCGACGGCCTGGCGGCGCCCTCCTGGCTCGGCACCTATCACGGGCTCGCCGCCCGTCAGCTCCGTGACGCGCCGGAGATCGCGGAACTTCGGCCGAATTTCGACATTGTCGACGCCGACGACAGCCGCCGCTTCGTCAAGCGCGTCATGAAGGCGCAAGGCCTCGATGGCGAGGAGAGCGGCGACGCCAATGCGCGCGATCCGCTGAAGATCATGTGCAATCGCATCGCAAAGTTCAAAGACAATCTGATCACGCCGGCCGGCGCCGCCGCCTGGGTCGAATCCAAGATCGCCAAAAGCGATCATTCCCGCGACCCGATCGATCCCCATGCGCTGCGCGCCGCCGCGCGCGTCTACGTCGATTATCAGCGCGCCTTGCGGGAGGCGAACGCCGCGGATTTCGGCGACTTGCTACTGTGGCCGGTTGCGGTGCAAATTTTGCGGATGGCCGCGCGAAGGGGGCTGGCATTTCATGAGGGTCAGGCAGCCAGCACCGCGCTCCAGATTTCGGGCGCAGTTCTGCCTGCGGCTCTAAATCTGCTCAGTGCGAATTGACCCTTTCTGATGCGATGCATGAGTTCGACGCCGGCGATCGTGATCGCCGCATGTCGGAATCGCTTGAACCCGAGCATAGGACCCAAACGAAGCTTGATAGATCGGTGATCCTGTTCAATCAGATTATTCAGGTATTTCGAAGATCGAATTCGAGTCCGTTCGCCGCCTCGATGCTGTGCGAGAAGCTCGCGCGCCGCCCGATGTGACGCCTGATATCCGTCGAGCGTGATTTTGCGCGGCGGCCGTCCGTGGCTCGCGAACGCACGACGGAAAAACGCTTTGGCGGCGGCGACATCTCGCTTCGCGCGCAGCAAAAAATCCACTGTTTTTCCTGCCTTATCGACGGCGCGGTAGAGATAGACCCAGCGCCCCTTGATTTTGACGTAGGTCTCATCGACGCGCCACGATCCGCCGACTCGGCGCGCGAAACGGTTCCACCGCTTTTCGACCTCCGGAACGTAGCGCTGAACCCAGCGCATGATGGTCGTATGGGCCAACGACAAGCCGCGCTCCGCCATCATTTCCACGAGATCTCGGAAGCTGAGCTTGTATCGCAGATACCAGCGCACGCAGAGAACGATGATTTCGCGGTCGTAATGGCGTCCTTTGAAGAGATCGTCCACGCTCAGCATCGCCCATAACCCCAGCGTCCGGTTGCGCCCACGGAAGGATTATGTCCCGCTCACGCCGTTCGCACCAGAACCTCGGCTGTCGCCTCGGACTATCCGGCGCTGCGCAACTCGATGGAAGAGAGCGAATTCGAAGAGCTCGTCCTCGCTTATATCGAGTCGACGCGATCGACGACGCCAAATCTGCGCTGGTATTCGGGAGGACTCCCCGAATTCATGATGGAAAGCGCGCGTTGGCGCCACCTCACCCGTGAAACCTCGCTCGCCTGTCTCGAGCGCGGGCTTGACGACGCGTTCGACGCCGCCGACGCGGCAATCGGCTCGGCGGACGAGCTGTCCGCGCTCGGACCGCAAGACATGTTTCGTCTGCGCTTCGAGTTCCAACCGAGCCTTCGTCTGCTGACGCTCGAGAGCGGAACCTGCGGCCGCTATGAAGCTCTGTCGGGCGGCGAAGAGCCCGCCCGGTGCGGGGAGGACCGTGAATCTGTCTTGATATGGCGAAGGAGCGTGACTGCTTCTATCGACTGCTCGAAGAGGACGAGAGCTTCGCGCTGACATTGGCGCGCGAGGGAAAGTCCTTTGGCGACCTCTGCGAATTGTTCGCCTTTCGTGAGAATGGAGAGGGCGTCGACCGGCGGTCTGCGGTTTTCTTGTCGCGATGGCTCGCGGATGAGTTGGTCTCGGCGATCACTCTCACGGATTGAAATGCTTCCCCCTATCGGGACCCGGCTGTGGAAGCCTGGTCCCCGCCGTTTTAAAATTTTGCAACGACTGGCGTCTGCGCGAACAGGTCGAAATGGTAGTTGAGGCCGGCGCGCAGCGTGTGGAACTGGTTTCGCCGAGCGTCCGCCCACCAGCCGCCTGCTTCATCCGAAAGGTCGGTGTAGAGATATTCGATTTTCGCCGACAGATCGGGACGGAACGCCCATTCGACTCCGCCGCCAGCGGTCCATCCGGTTCGCACCCCATCGCCTCCGAAGCTCGGTTGCGCGCGGCCATAGGCGAATCCGCCCGTTCCATAGAAGAGCGCGGGAACGGCGAAAGGCGTGACGCCGATCCGGCCGCGAGCCGTGCCGAACCATTCGATGCGCCGACGCCTCGAGAATGGACTGCCGCTCCGCTCCGAAATGTCGGTTCCCTGGAAGTCGGTCTCCAATCCGAGCACGAACAAGGGCGTCGCTTGCACATTATAGCCGAGCTGTCCGCCGCCGAGCACGCCGTCGAAGCCGGAGCGGTCGGCGAATCCATAGCCGACGTTCACGCCGGCATAGGGGCCGGTCCAAAGAAAAGCCAAAGCGGGGGGCACAAAATCCGGCGAGGCCTTTCGGGAAGGCAGATCGGCTGCATTTGCAATGGTCGACGACAGCAGCATGCCGATGCTGACCGTAAATTTGTGTTTCATTCGGTGGCTCCACGATGAGTTGGCGCAGATGCTGGCGCTCAGCGTCCCGAGGATTGTTCGTCGAATGCGCGGCAATCGTTACACGAGCTTCGCCGCGCTCGAAGCGCAAGTGCAGGAGCTGCGCGCGAGCGCAGGCCACGGCGCCGTCATAGCGATTTGATCTCGCCGCCATCCATCCGCAGCGTCACGCCCGTCATCCAACGCGCAACCGGCGACACGGCGAAGGCGATCAGCTCGGCGATGTCCTCTGGCGTTCCGTAGCGCGCGATCCTGGTCTCCGCAGCGAAGGCGTCGATCGCAGCGTCGAGCGATAGGCCTTTCGCCTCGCCGTAGCGCGCGAGCATAGCGCGACGGCGGTCGGTCATCACCGGGCCGGGCAGCACGGCGTTCACCTGCACGCCATCCCCGACGCCGCGCTCGGCGAAGGCTTTCGCGAGCGCCGAAATGGCGGCGTTGATCGTTCCGACTGCGGCGAGCGACGCTTTGGGCGTCAACGCCGAGGTCCCCGACATGAAAATCACCGAGCCGCTGGTTCGCGCGAGCGTTTCCCATGCGGCGAGCGTCAGACGACGCGCGGCGTGAAATTTGAGCGAGAGGCTTTCCGTCCATTCCTCCTCGCTCATGGCGAACAGATCGGTTTGCGGAACCGCGCCGGCGATATTGACGAGCGTATCTATGCGTCCGAAGCGATCGCGCGTCGTCTCGATCGCCTCCCGCGCCGCATCTGCTACGCGCAGATCGCGCGTGAGCGTGAGGCTCGCGGCGCCGGCTGCATTCACCGCGTCGGCCGCGCTCGCGAGGGAGACAGAGTCGCGCGCGACGAGGACGACGGCGGCGAAATCTCTGGCGAGACGGACGGCGGTCGCGCGGCCGATCCCGCGGCTGGCTCCCGTCACGATCGCGATACGCTCTTTGTTCTGCATGGCAAATTCCTTCGAATCGCAAAGAGAGTCGGGGCCGACCCGAGAGGCGGACGGATCGGCCCCATTCGCCGGAGGAGGGGGCTATTTTCCGGCGAACATCGCTTTGATCTCGGAGGCGACGAGCGGGACATTCTCTTCCAGCGCGAAATGTCCGCCGTCGAGCCAGACGAGCTTGGCGTCCGGCAAGTCTTTTTTGAACGCCTCGGCGCCGGCCGGAATGAAGATCGGATCGTTCTTGCCCCAAACAATCAAGGTCTTCGGGCGATGCGCGCGGAAGGACGCGTGCCAGGCGTCATAGGAGGCGACATTGGTCTTGTAGTTCTCGAGCAGATCGATCTGATAGGCGGCGACGCCGGGCCGGTCGAGCAAGGCTTGATCGACCGTCCAATTGTCGGGATCGATCGCCTCGGGATTTCTCGCGCCATACACATATTGGAATTTGGTCATATCCGGCTGCAGCAAGCTTCGCGCGCCGGCTTCGCTCTTCTCGTCGCGCTTTTCCCACAGAGGCAGAAATACCTGTCGCGGCGCCTCGCCCACGCCTTCGATATAGGCGTTGGCGTTCTGCACCACCAATCCGGCGACTTGATGAGGACGCGCGGCCTGGATGCGGAATCCAACCGGGCCGCCATAGTCTTGCATGTAGAGCACATAGGAGCGCAGGCCGAGCTGATCGATCAGCCCGGTCACATGCGCGGTGGGCGTTTCGAATGTGTAGGGGAATTGATCCGCCGCGGGCGCGTCCGAATAGCCGAAGCCGACATAATCTGGCGCGACGACGTGAAACTTGTCGGCGAGCGCCGGGATCAGCCCGCGATACATGCGCGACGAGGTCGGAAAGCCGTGAAGGAGAACGATCGCCGGCGCTTTCGGATCGCCGGCCTCGCGAAAGAAGATCGAGCGTCCCATGACGTCGAGATGGCGATGTCGGACTTCTGGATGCTCGACGTGCGGTCGGCTGGACGGGAGGGGCATGGCGGTCGCGATAGTCGCGGCCGACACGGCCGCGAGTGTGAGGAGGGGATTGGAGGCGAGGAACATGGGATCTCCTGTAACCGATGTAATACGAACATAGTGGTGACACTTGCGGCGACGCCTGTCAAGGTGCAATTAACCGGTTACGCAGACTTGCCGGTTGCGCATGGGGAGAGGGCGAGGCGATGACGATCGAGGCGAGCGAGTGGCGAGACGGCATGCCCTTCTTCGGAGGCGCGCTGTGGATCGACTTTCTCAACACGACGCCGGTGATGAACGGCGAGGCGATCGATTTTCTCTCTAACGCCGAGGGGCTGGCGAAATGGGCGCGCGCGGCGGGGATCGATTGCGCAGGAAGGCCCTCGAAGGCGGAGCTGAAGTCGGCGTGGGAGACGCGCACGGCGCTCCGCGAGCTCTTCGACAAGATCTCCGCAGGAGAGGCGATCTCCGCCCGGCGCCTCGAGTCGATCGATCGTCTGCTCGGCTCGGTCGAGATTCGCGAGCGATTGATTCTACGCGACGGTCATGTGGCGCTCGCTGAGGAAGCGCGCATCGAGAAGGATGTGGTGGCGACGACCGTCGCACGCGATTTCGCGAAATTCGTTTGCGAGGCGGAGCCGGGTCGCATGAAGCGCTGCGCAAATTCCGACTGCTCGATGGTGTTCTATGATCGGGGGCGCAACAATATCCGGCGCTGGTGCACGATGTCGATCTGCGGCAATCGTGATAAGGTCGCGCATTATCGGGCGCGCAAAGCGCGAGAGAAATGAGCGGGGCTAATTACTGCTTCTCGAGAGTGCGAATTGCGCGGGTTGTGTCGCAAATTTTGTCTACGGAGGCACGCGGGCCTGTGAGAGTGACGCGGCTCACGCCGCGAGGGCATAGAACTGCTGGGCTGGACGCAATTCGCCCCTGGTCTGCAACTGGTCTTTTCGGATCATATGCATGAGCTCGATCCCAGAGAGTGTCGCGGAGCCGATCGAAATGATTTGAAGCCCGAAGGGAGCGCCGAGAGACCATGAGACATGACGAGGAGATCGAAATCTTGCGCGCGCGCACGAATTGCGCCGCGCTGCTGGAGCGCTCGACGCCGCCATGGCGGCTCGATCGCCCAGAGAGTACGAAGCATTGCCTCAAATATCGACGCGGGCGGGGAGAAATCCTGATCGTCAACCACGAGGGCCGCGGCTGGTGGGATCCGCAGAGCGACGCGAAGGGCGACGTCTTCGATCTCGTGCAGCATCTCGAACCCGGCCTGAATTTCGGCGAGGTCCGCAAGGTCCTGCGCCGATTCACCAGGATACAGCCGACTTTTCCGGCCGCCGACATCCAAGGTGGCCGATCCCCCGATCTCCCACTCCCGATCAGATGGGCGCGCCGCCCCTGGCTTCGACGCGGCTCGCCGGTCTGGCGATATCTCTCCGAGGAGCGTCGCCTTCCCCCGAGCGTCCTGGAAGCCGCTCGCGCCGCCGACGTGGTGAGAGAAGGGCCGTACGGAAGCGCCTGGTTCGCCCATCACGACGACCGGGGAACCGTCACCCATATCGAAATCCGCGGACCGGACTTCAAAGGATCGGTGCGAGGCGGCGACAAGATCCTGTTCCGCTTGCCCGGCGGTTCGGAGCCCGCGACGCGCTTCGCCCTCGCCGAGGCGCCGATCGACGCGCTCAGCCTCGCCGCCTTGGAGAACATTCGCGCCGACACGCTGTATGCGGCGACCGGCGGCGGCATGGGTCTGAAAACGATCTCTGAGATCGAGGCGATCGTCGCGCGCCTCGCGCCCATCCCGGGCTCGCGATTTTGCAGCGCGGCCGACGCCAATCCCGCCGGCGACCGCTACGCGGCCCGCCACCAGCTGATCGCCGCGGCCGCCGGCGTCGCCTTCGAGCGATTACGGGCTCTGCTTCACTCTCGGTGCAAAGCGATGGTCGCCATATGACATAAATGTTTGAGATTATTGGATAAACTGCTCCGATGCGGCAGCGCAGCTTACCGTCCCGACCGTCGCGACCGAGAATGTCTGAATAGCAAGCAATTGCAGTATGTTCTCGTCACCGTCGCCCTCCTACTGCACCGAGAGTGAAGCAGAGCCAAACAAGGTGACAAACCGCCGCTATCGGTTACGATTCCCCCCCCATGCGCCGATTCGACCCAGAAGGCCCGCTCGCCGCCGACCGCCCGTCGGCGCGCGGCTGAAGCGCCGCTGCCGCCGATCCCCGACCCCGCGGTCTACGCTTCGCGCCAGAGCTGCCCTCTGTCCGAAATCATAACCAGCAGCTGCGACGGCGGCGCCTCACGCCCACGCTGCGTCGCCGAGAGTGGAGAGCACGGCGCGCATCGCCTCGCGGTTGCTGAGCGTCACATAAGCGTAGCCGCATTCCTCCAACGCCGCTTTCGTCGCTTCACGCATTTTCGCCAAGCGTCGACGGGGCAGGCTCGGGAACATATGGTGCTCGATCTGACTGTTGAGGCCGCCCGTCAACCAATCGAAAAATGGCGAGGTCGGGGTGTTGCGCGTTGCGCGCGCCTGCCGGTCATAGAATCCCTTCGCCTCCGTCGCGTCATAGACTTCCATGCCCGTGTGGTTGAGCACGAAGACGAAGGCGAGGATGAAGCCGCCGAGGAGCTGTGCGGCGAGGAACCAGAGCCAGCCGGTCCAGGCCGCTCCCGGTGTGAGAACGCCGGCGAGCGTGAAGCCGGAAACCCAATGGGCGGCGCAGAGCGTCGCTTCCGCCCATTGCTTGTTCTTGACTGCGACCTGGACGCTCTGCCAGCTCCAATTGAAACGAGCGACGGAAAGTATCGGAAAGAACAAAGGGACCTGATAGCGCGGCAACAGGAAGGACAGCGCGCGACCGAGCCCTGCGCGACGCGCCTTGGCGTTGTATTGCGCCAATGATTTGTCCCAGACGAGCCAAGGGGGGGAGTCGATGTCGCCGTCGATCGGCGTGCGGGTTCCGTCTTCTTCCACACGGCAGGCGTTCGGGAAAGCGTGGTGCAGCTCGTGCTTTTCGACCCACCATGTCGAGCCGAAGCCCTGGGCGAGCGCGATGAGCCGCAATTTGACGCGCGCCTTCATCCCGCTGCGGGGACCCCACTGGCTATGCGCGACATCATGCCCGAGATAGGCCGTCCGCGGATAATGCAGGCCGAGAACGAGCACGCCGAGCGCGGCGGCGACGCCACCCTCCGCGAGGAGGGCGAAAGCGAGCGCGGGCGCGGCCACGAGCTCCAGGCAGCGCAACGCCTGCTCCCAGAAGGGGACGCTGTAATAGCCCTTCTCGCGGGCCCAAATCCTCAGCTCAGCGATCCGCTGGGCCAAACCTTTCGCATCCGGGGCGTTGTCCGCACTCATATGTTGTTGGTTCACTGGAATACCCACATAGCCCGTTTGGCTACAGTCTGAGGCCGCAGACTGCCTATCGGGCGAAGGCGGGGCTGTTGTCAAATTTCCGTCGTCGGGCGCTGGGACCGACCGTCTTCGCCCCGGGGTTTTGTCACGAAATTTCTTTTTGGGCGAGTTAAACCCGGGATGACGAACCAATTTGCTCCGCGCGCGCATAAAGTCTTTCCGTGTTTCATTGAAACACGGAAAGACTCTATGCTTTTGTTTTGACGCGTTTCCAACGCCGAACCGGTGTCCACTTCGGCTGGAAACGCTCGAGAACTGCCGGGCAGGACGCTATTTGTTCCTCGTCCGCCGCCGGCGCGCGCGGCTCATATGCATGAGCTCGAGCCCGGCGAGGGTCGCCGGTGGTCTTGCCGGCCGATGTCGTCGGCAGATTTCGACGCCCGCCTCACGGCCGTAGTTCAGCTCTCGCGCTCGGGCGCGTTCACCCCATCGGAGTTCGGCGTTATCCCACACGCGGCGCGCCGAGAGCCTCGGAGCCGCGCGACCGAGGAAGGCGCGGGTCGAAAGTCGCGCCGCCCGCCCGGCGCTTCTCTCCGCGCGCCTTCGTCGGCTCGGTGAATTTCCAGTTCTGACGTGTCGCCGGCGCGAGGAAATACCGGAAAAGCGCGGAGGCGCCGGGGCGCAGAAATAAACGTGGGCGTGCGTCGCTCGCCCGGCCGTCGAACCTATCTCCTACCGCGCCGTCGACAAGGCGGCAGTTGCGAGGACGCCGCTCTCGCGCATCGGCTCCGCTCACATGCTGCTGACGTATCGGAGCAGAGCACAATCCAGTGCTCGCCTACGAGGTCGGCGACGCATCATGGAGCCGTTCCCCAGGGCGGCGCGTGGCGAAATCGAGAATTTCGTTCTTGCGATGGAAGGCTCGGATTCGTGCTTTTCAACATCAAGGACGGAAACATGAAACGACTCTGCTTTTGCTTCGATGCGTTTCCAACGAAATCTCATCCCTGGAAATTCGCATTCGTCGCGACCGCCGCTCGTTGCGAGGCATGACCACGTAGTGTGGCGCGGTTTGTGAGAAATGCCACCGCCGAAACCGCTCGGCTGCTTCATTCAAATAGCCACTGAGCGCCGGACGGCCTCAGAGGCAAGCACACATCAGATATTTGGAGAAAATCAATGTCATTGCAAACTCTCGACAAACAGGCGAGCGGGACCGCCGTTCTGACGAAAGCGTCGGCGCCGCATTCGAACGCTCTGACCGATTTCGACATGTGCGTCGCGCTCGCCGAAAGGGCGATCGACAGCCAGCTCTATTACGCCTGGATGGCGTGGAAGCGCCGCAAGAGCTTCGGCGAGACGATCACCATCAAGAAGGTGAAGAGGGACGGAAAGCTCGTCGACTCGAAATATGGTCTGAGCGACGTCGTTCTGGCGCCGCTGACAATAAGCCTGAATGTTCCGGGCGGGCGGCTCGGCCAGGTGAGAGTGACGCTCGGACTCGTCTCGGGAACCGTCGATTATTACGACGAAGTCTCCGACTGCCCTGCGTCCTTCGCCTTCGCGAAGCAGGATGATTGGAGCGTCTCGTTCATCGTCGATCTCGGCAAGGACCCGATCGATCTCGATGCGCTCGCGGCGATCGATCCCGACACGCATCAAACCGCGAAGGATGTCATCACATCGAGCGGTCTTCCCGACGCGGTGTTCTCGATCGAATATTTGTTCATGGATTTGACCAAGGTGGATCTGCTGCTCGAAGGCGACAAGGACGTTCACATTCCCGACGCCGTGCCGGATTCGGCTCGGACGAAGGCCTTGAGCTGCCTGAATCTGATGCTGCAGGGAGATCTCGGCAAGTTCATGCTCGGCACGGTCGTCCGTCGCAACAATCAGCAAGCGGTTCCGACTTTCGCGCTCACGGACTTCATCTTCGACGTTCACGCAAATCCCGAAGCGCCCTACGCCAGCACGCTGAGCTATCTCTGCATGCTCGCGCATCACGCGCTGCCCGATAATATCGACGCGGCGCGATTGAAGCTGCAAGGCGATTGGGTCGATCCCGCAAAGCTCGACGGCAAGGATGGCCTCGTCGCCGGCGTCATGGCGATCGGCAAGAGCGTGTTTCTGGACAAATATCTGATCGCCTGGTTCAGCAGGCTGATCGGGAGAGAGCCGAACGCCGGCGATTTGGCCTGGACCTACGGTGGCGGCGGCGTCGACCGTTGGAACTCGAGCGACATCATCGACCGCGAGTGGGAGAAGGCCGTCGACTGGACGATCACGCTCGCCGCGCAACCGGGAACCAACCAGATCGCGATCGGCGGCCGTGTCTCGAGCCACGCCTATATGGACGGCTACACACTCGGCGCTCATTGGCACACCGAAGACATTCACATCGAGGGCTATCAGGATATTGCCGGCGTGATCGAGCTGCAGGCTCAGGGCATCGGCGTCGACTTCCAGGTGGTCCCGAAGCTGAGCTATCACTTCGGCGCGCCACAGGTCACGCAGGATTCGATCGATGGGGGCGCGAAAGTTCTGACCGCCTTCGAGAAGGCCTTCACCGGCGATAGCACAGCGGACAAGCTGCTCAACCTTCAGGCCGAGACGATCCAGAGGATTTCCGTTTCGATCGACGAAGTGTTCAAGAGCTTCTCGGTCACGATGGCGCAGCACGCTTTCATCCCGCCCGGAGGCGGCGCCTTCACTTTCCAGAATCCGAGATTCTCAGCCGCCGGCGATCTGACCTTCGACGTCATCTACAAGGCGCCCTGATACGACCCGCGCGGGCGCGGACGTCCGCGCGCTCATCCCATCATTCCACCAATCGATCCATCACATTTATTCATCAGGAGAGTCACATGAATACCCCGCATGTCGTCGGATTCGACGCCAAGGACAATCAGGGCCAGGCGATCCGGCTCACCGTCTCGACGGACATCGTCGATTATTTCGAAGCCACCCGCGTCTTCGGCCGCGAGGATCTCGCCGATCCGAACGCCCATGGGCGCTTCCAGCCGCGCCTCATCGCGCTGCCCGATCGTCGTTCCACGGTTTCGAGCCCGATGGTCTTCTCCATCGGCAACCAGAACGATTTGTTCCTGGTGCGCCGCGACGCCGCACATGAAGGCGGCTGGACCGTCATCGATCTCGACGAGGAGATGGCCACGCCTCTCGGCGGAGCGGCGCGCGTGCGCGCGCTCGGCGCTGCGGCCACCGACGACGATCGCATCACCGTTGCGGTCGCGGTGGACGATGGGCCGCACAGCCGCGTGTTCGTCGCCTATGATCTCAGCAGCAAGACCACTGAATGGAACAAGGTTGCGTGGATCGACTGCGGCGTCCGCGACAACGTGCGCGTCGAAGGCGTCCGCGTGCTCGACAATGGCGACAAGAGCTGGACGGTCGTGCTCGCCGGCCAGAACGGTCCGAATGAAGCGGTTTATCTTCTCCAGAGCAGCGGCGCCCACAGCTTCGCCACTGCGCTCGTGTTCAACCCCGCCGTCACGCTCGAGGAGATCCTCGACTTCGAGGCGGGCGTTCATCCGACCTATGGCTCGGGGCTGCATGTCCTCGGCGTCGGCGGCGGCAAACGCACGCTCTCCTTCCGCCCGTTTCCGGTCTATGACGCGTCCGGACGTCCGACGACGATTCCGCCTGTCGTCGAGCTGCCCTGCCCCGAGGGCGCCAATGTGCTCGACACGGGGCCGACCGGCCCCGACGGCGCCGATCTCTATATCGGCGGCCAGGGCGCGGCCCTCATCGTCGCCGCAGAGCTCGACAATGAGCGGAACGCGAAAGTGACGCAGGCCATCAGCGCCGCGGTCTCCGCGAATGTGCAGAAGCTCGTCGCCGCGGTCGCGCCGGACGGAAGCGTCGCGCTCTGGGCGCTGGAGCTCGACGGCGATCTCTCGGTCGTTCGCAAGCCGGCGTCGGGCGAGTTCGGACAATCGCTGAAGATGAGGAGCAATGTGCAGGAGATCGCCGCCGTTGCGGGCGACCATCACGTCACCACCTCGCTGCTCGTCGTCTATGGCGACTCACAGGCGACGTTCCTATGGCAGGACGCGGCGCACAAGATCTGGCAGGAGAGCTCGCTCGCCGTCGCCGATCCGGCGCGCGCGGCGAAGGTGACCTGCTACGGCGCCTCGGTCCAGCTGCTCGATGGCGGCAGCGTCGGGCGGCCGGGCGTGCCGGTCAAGATCTCGGCGTCGACGCTCGCGAGCGTCGTTCTCAACGGCAGCGTCGAATTCATCGGGCCCAATATCACGGTCGAGACCAAGACCGACACCCACGGACGGGTCAATCTCTACGATCGCGTCCGCTCCTTGACTCCGGCGATCTATCGCGTGGAGATCGACGGCGTCGGACTCTATGACATTAATCCGGCGGGCGGCGCTCACCAGCGCTTCCAATCCATCTCGCCGGACGAGCTGCGCGGCGCCACCGTGCCGGTCTCCGGCGGTTCGGAGCCGCTGCTGCCGGCGGAGTTCCGAACCGGCGATAAGCGCGGTCAAGTCGATGTGGTCGCGGGCTCGCTCAACCATGTGGCCGCGCTCGCCGTCGGAACCAGCGGAATCAAGCCCGGCGTGGTTCAGGCGTCGGTCGGCGCCGCATTCAGCTCGACCCTGCGCCCCGCAGCTCTTCCGAGCGGTTATCAATGGGGCATTCACGCCGATGCGACGGGCGTGACCGCCGCCAGCGGCGACGTGATCGGCAAGCTCATCGGCGCCGCCGAGAAGGTCGAGACGTTCTTCATCGGCCTCGGCGAGTCGATCGCCGATTTCTTCGAAGGCGTCGGTCATGCGATCGAGCAGGGCTGGACTTTCGTCATTCACAAGGCCGAGGATGCGGTGCGCTTCATCTGCGCCATCGGCGACGAGGTCAAGCATTTCGTGTTGAACACTCTGGAGGAGGTCGGCAGCTTCTTCGAATGGCTCTGGCGACAGGTGAAGACCGGCCTCGAGAAGCTGTGGGAGTTCCTCAAATTCCTGTTCGACTGGGACGACGTTCTGCGTGTCCGCGATGTGATGCTCGATATGATCGATCAGACCTTGGATCATGTCGAACAGTCGATCGGCGATTTGAAGGCGCCCGTCGCAAAGGGAATCGACGATGTGATCGCGACGATCGAATCCTGGCGCAAGAGCGCCGGAGCGCCGCCGGCCGTGCTCGCCCCGCCGACCAAGGGGACGAGCCTGTTGGAGGGAATCGAAACGGCGACCAAGCCGATTCAGGAGATGATGGATCTGGTGACGGGCAATAGCGCCACCGCCTGGGTGACCCAGCGTCTGGAGAGCGTCCTCGACGAGATCGTCAGATTCGACGGCCCCAACCCATTCGCGGAGGCGTCCGAGGCCGCCGTGAAATTCATCGAAGGGGTCCTGAGCGACGAGGCTTCCGAGCTGCTACAGACCCTGGACAACATCTGGGCCGATCTGGACCGGCTGTTCGGCGGCAAAATTCCGTCCCCGCGGGATCTCAGCCCCGAGATATTGCGCTCGGCGCTCATCGCGGTCAGCGTGGATGCGCTGGAGGGCATGCTCCGCGGCATACGCGACCTCGTGTTGCGGCTGCTCGATCTCGCTCGCGACATGCTCAAAGCCATTCGCGATCTTCTGCTGGTCAAGATCAGACTGCCCTTCATCGAGGATCTGGTGAAGCTGGTGACGGGCGGCGGCGTCTCGGTCGACACCTCCTTCAGTCTCGCCGGCGCCATGCTGCTGCTCGGAGCAATTCCGGCGACGCTCACCCATAAGCTCGCGACAGGCAAGGCTCCTTTCGCGAAGGGAGAGTCGATCAGCCTGCCCTATGGCCTGGTCACGGTGCAGTCGGGCGCGGAGGGGGCGGCGCTCGCCTCGGCGATCCTCGACATGATCGTGACCAGCGCCAAGGTCGGGATCAACAGCATCCAGAGCGTAAAGGCGCTGCAGCAAAGCAAGATCGGCGTGGTTCCGGGTCTCGCGCTCGCAGGGATAATGCAGTCTCTGAGCGCGATCAACGAGACGGTCGCCCTGTCCTTGCGGCTGTCGCAGAGTCCGGAGGAAGTCGGCGCCGGCTGGACGGGCGCCAGTCTGATGTGGGCGGCGGCGATCAAGACGACCGTCGTCGGCTGCATCGCCTTCAAGAAGAATGAAAGCGCGGACGGCCTCGACGACTTCAGCCGCGCATGGGACATCACGACCTTCGCCGCTCACTTCGTCTGCAAGACGGTCGACGCCGCCACGCACCAGGATGTGTTCGGCGGCATAGAGGAGCCGGAGGACAAGATCGCCTTGACGGGCATCGTGTCCGCGAAATGGGTGGACGACGAAAGAGTCAAAGCCGTCGTGCTGGGCGTCTCTATGGTCTCCCGGGTCACGGCTCTGGTCACGTCCATCGTTCGCCTGGTCAAGGTGTCGAACCCGGCTCTGGCCTGAGCCGCAACGCCGCCGGCGTCGAGCCGGCGGCGACATCCTCCGCCAAGATTGCTGGCCAGGCGCCCCCCTCCTCGTCCAGGGCTACTCGGCGGATGCGAAGCAGAGCAGTCAATGCCGCCTCGGCGCCGCCGGGCCGGTCGGCCGCCGCGAGCCTCGCGAGCATTCCCGCAATCGCCGCCGCGGCGCCGCTCGTCTCCCCGGGCGGCGCCGCTTCCGTGAAGATCGTGGTCGCGCAAAAGCCCTCGGGCGTGGCGCGAAGGCGCTGGCTGGCGGGGCTCAAGCGAAGACCCTCCGGACCCCGCCGCGCTTCGCCGACGCTCACCGCCTCACGCAGGATTCCCGGCCAGACCATGCCCTCCCCGCGGCCCTGATGAAGGCGACGCCAGTTCCCGGCCGGCGCGACGGTCAGAACGCCGGCCGCGCGCAAGGCGGCGATCCGCCATTGGAGCGCGCTTCCCCGCAATTCCGCATCGCTGGCGAGATTGCTCTGATCGCCGAGCGCGATCGACACCACACCGATGGCGAGCCGCGCGTGATGATCGAGAATCCACTCGAGCGCCGTCGTCAGAACATCGCGATCGCGCAAGACCCCGCGCCGGTCGGTCACTTTGACGGGCACGATCGCGACGGCGGGAGCAATGCCGAGGATCGTCGACGCGACGGCGCCGCCATGGCCGCACCGGTCGCTCACATCGTCGATGGCGCCCTCGTTGGAAAGGTTGATCCCGGGCAGGACGGGAAAATCCCCGCTCGCGCCGGAATCGACTACCGCCACGGAGAACGCCGGAGCCTTGTCGGATTTCGTCGTCATCCGATCATCGTAGCGCAAGATCGCCCGGTCGAGCCATTAGAGCGTTTCCAGCCGAAGTGGACGCCGGTTCGGCGTTGGAAACGCGTTAAAACAATAGCCTAGAGTCTTTCTGTGTTTCAAGGAAACACAGAAAGACTCTAGGGCGGTCGCGATCGCAGGGTTCTGGAGAGTCACGCGCGTCGTCATGTGTCCCGCCGCCGGACCCCTTATCGGTCGTCCGGCGTGTCCAGACCGATCCACAGATTGCGCACTTTCTCCAGATTTTTCGTCGGATCGTAACGTTCCACGTCGAGATTCAGACCATCGGCCGACAAGCCGCCGATCGACGCGAGCGCGGAACAAGAGGCGACGACGCGATCATGTTGCGCCGAGACCATTTTGACGCGGGCGTCGAACAGCGCCTGTTGCGCATTCAGCACGTCGAGAAGCGCCCTTTGGCCGAACTCCGCCTCATTGCGGATTTGCATGAGCGCCGTCTCCGAGGATCGAACCAATATTCCGCCGAAATGCAGCGCCGCCGTGGCGGCCGCGAGATGGCCGTAGCTCGCGGCGAGCTTGGCGCGCACCGCGCTACGCTGAGCCGTGACATGAATCTGCGCCTGTCCGAGCTGCTGCTTGGCCTGCCTGACCGCGGAATATTCGGCGCCGCCGTCATAGAGAGGCACATTCAACGTTCCCGTCACCTGCGCCGAAAACTGCCTGGTGCCGGGATAGCCGAGATAAGAATCGTATTGCTGAAAGACTTGGCCGCCCACGGAAAAGGACGGCATGAGCGCGCCTTCGGCGACTTTCACCGCCATCGTCGCCATGTCCACCTGATGCAGAGAGGAGATCACCTGCGGATGCGCGACAATGGCGCGCTCGACCGCGCGTTCGATCGTCGCCGGCAATTCGCGCTCGCAGCCCTTCGCGGGCTCGAGCCGGTTCGGCGCCTGCCCGATCACCTCGCGATATTCGGCCACGCTCGCCCGCAACGTCTCGCGCGCCGCGGCATGGTCGGATTCGGCTTGCGCGAGCGCCGCCTCCGCCTGCGCGACATCGGCCACCGTCGCCATTCCCGTCGCGGCGCGATCGCGCGCGACGCGCAGCTGCTCGATGAGAACGGCGCGATTATGCTTGCGCAGGCCGAGCACGGCGGTGTCGCGCAGCACATCCATATAGACGGTGACGCCGCGCAGCAGCACTTCCTGCTCGGCGGCGAGCAGCGTCGCGCGCGCCGCGAGCACGCCCGACTCCGCCTGACGCATGGAATTGTCCGAACGCCATCCGTCGAAGACCGTCAGCGAGAGATTCAATGTGCCGCTGCGCGGATGGCCGAAATTCTCATCGTTCGTATAGAGGCGATTGCGTAGCTGATCGCGTCCGCCGGGCTGACGGACGCTGGATTTTTGCGGTCCCGCGCTGATCGAGACGCCCGCCTTCGGCCGATGCCCCGCCGCTGCCTTGGACACGTCTTCATCGCGTATTCGCGCGATGGCGCGCTGCTCCTCGAGGTCCGGATTATTGGCGTAAGCCGAGGCCAGCGCGCCCTTCAAGGTCTCCGCGCGCATGCCTTGCGCTCCGAGCGCGACAAAGCAGAGCAATGAAGCGCAAAAGCGCCGCGTTCCGCGTCGAGCGACGCGCCTTTCCGCGTGACGCTTCGTCATGACGCCGCCATGAGACACGCGTTCGCCGCCGTCATTTGGAGTCCCTCTCGCGCGCCGCATCGTCGAAATCGAGCTTGCAGCGCTGGCCGCCGGGCAGCCGATTGTCCGGATTGGGCAGTATGAGCCGAACGCCGAATGTCGCGCTCGCCGGATCGAACACGCGATCGACGACCGAAACGGTCGCCCTATGGCTTCCGCCGATCGGATCGTCGGGCGAGACCATGGCGGTCGCGCCGACTTTCACACGAGGATACATTGCGACAGGCAGAAACGCCTCGACGTGCAAGGGATCGAGATGCACGACGCTCATGATGAAATTGTCCTGATGGACGAATTCGCCCGGCGACAGCTTTCGCTCGCCGACCACGCCCGCGACCGGGCTGCGGATCGTCCTCTGCTCGAGCACGGCGCGGGACCGCACGACTTCGAGCTCGGCGAGGCGCAGCTCGACTTTCTCGCGCGCGAGGTCTTCTTCGGCGACGCGCATATCCGCTTTTTGCTCGTCCAATTTGTCGCGCGTGAAGCTGTTGCGCTCGAACAGCTCTCGCGCGCGCCCCATGCGCGCCTTGCTGAGCGTCAGCCGCGCCGCCTGAGCCTCGACGCGCGCCGCGCTGGCCGCGCGGGCCCGGTTCAATTCCAGCGTCGCGGCCTCGACGCTCGACTCGAGCCGCGCCACCGCCTGGCCCTCGGCGACGATATCGCCGCGATCGACGAGCACTTCTGCGATCAATCCCGCGGTCGGACTGCCGAGCTTGACCGCCATCGACGGATCGATGACGCAATCGAAATGTCGGTTCTCGGCGTGAGCCGGTTCCGCCGATGCGCATCCGCAAATCGCGATGACCATCGCAACGGCGATCCCAGCGCTCGAAGCGCGTCGGCTATTCGGCGTTTCCAGTGAAGGCGAGCGCATGGTCGAGAGTCTCGTCTCTATCCAATAATTCGCGACGCATATGAGCATGGAGCCGCTCCGCGTGTCGTTGCGCGGCGCGAAGAGCGAAGCGCGCGGGCCATGACCAGCCCGCTCGAATCATTACGTGAACTAAGTACCGCTCAAAGCGTAAAGCGTTTGTGTCCGTGACGCCGTCATCGAGCGAAAGGATCGACTGGAAAGAGCCGCGCTGCCCTTGTCGAGCGCAGCGTCCGGCGAGCTGACGATCGATCCTGCGGGCGTCGTGACGTTCCGACATTATGACATGCAGGCCGCCCAATTCGATCACATCGGCGTCGAGCTTTATGTCCGTGCCGCGGCCCGCCATATTGGTCGCCACCGTGATGCGCCCGCGCCGGCCGGCGGCGGCGACGATCTCCGCCTCCGCGGCGTCCTGCGCGGCGTTGAGGACGACATGCGGCAGGCCCGCCGCCGTCAGCGCTTCGCTCGCCCTGCGCGACGACGCCACCGATCTCGTGCCGAGCAGCACCGGCGCTCCGCGGCGATGATGCTCGGCGATCGTCGCCGCGATGACGCGCCATTTCTCGGTCTCGGTCGCGACGATGCGATCTCGAAGCAGCGCGCGTTGCGAGGGCCGGTTGGTCGGCACGCGCGCGACAGCGAGCCGATAGACCCTCCACAGCTCGCCGGAGACCTCGGCGGCCGTTCCCGTCATGCCTGCGAGGCGCTGATAGCGTCGGAAAAATCGCTGATAGGTCATTCTCGCGATGGTGGCCCGGACGCCGGAGAGCGCGCAGCCCTCCTTGATCTCGATCATTTGATGCAGCCCATCGCTCCAGAAGCGATCGGCCATGACGCGCCCGGTATATTCGTCGACGATCTCGACCTTGCCGCCGCGCACGATGTAATGCTCGTCGCGGTGGAAGAGGCGCATGGCGGTGATCGCCTGAAGCGCCCATTCCTCGCGTTGCGAGGCGACCTGCCAGCGGCTTCCGAGCGGTTGCGCCAGCTCGGCGGCGAGCGCCCTGCCGGACGCGGTGAGATCGGCCCGTCTCTCGTCGAGACGGATCAGATAGTCCCGCCCCTCGCTCATGCGTCCGGCGAGCTCGAGCGCCTGACCGAATATGTCTCGGTCGGAGGCGGACGTCAGCTCGCGCGAGAGAATGAGCGGCGTGCGCGCCTCGTCGATGAGAATGCTGTCCGCTTCATCGACGATCGCAAAATGCAGGCCGCGCAGCAGCAGCTCGCGCGTCCGCCCCGCCGGCGCGGCGAGCGATTCGAATTTATGTCGCAGATTGCCGCTGCGCCGGCCGAGCGTCAGCCGATCGCGCAGATAATCGAAGGCCAGAGTCTTGTTCGTGCAATAGGCGATCTCGCAGGCATAGCCCGCCTTTTTTTCCGCGGGCGCCATCTCCTGCGTCACCACGCCGACGCGCAGCCCCAGAAACTCATACAGCGGCCGCATCTGCTCGGCGTCGCGGCGCGCGAGATAATCATTGGCGGTGACGACATGGGTCGGAACGCCGGCCAGCGCCGCGGTCGCCGCCGCCAGAGTCGCAGTGAGCGTCTTGCCTTCGCCCGTGTCCATCTCGGCGATCATCCCGCCGAGCAGAATATTGCCGCCGATCAGCTGCACGTCGAAATGCCGCATGCCCAGCACGCGGCCAGACGCCTCGCGGATGACGGCGAAAGCCTCTGCGATCGCGTGTCGGTCGCGCGCGCGACAATGATGCAGCTTTTCGCGCAGCCCCCGCCCCCGCGCGCGCAGCTCGGCGTCGGACATTGCGCGCAGCTCCGCCTCATGCGTCGCGACGCGCGCGACGATGGAAGCGGCGGCGCGTTCCTCGAGCCGCCCGAGCTGCGGAGCAAAGCGGGCCGCGAGCGCCTCGGCCGCGCGGTCCCACGGCCCGGAGCGGGGCCAGCGGCGCTCCGCATAGAGCAGCGGACGCGGCAGTGGGCGGCGCGCCGGCGCCGACGCGTCAGACACCGAGCTGCCTCAGCAGCAATTGGCGCGATGCGCGCCACAGGCGCAAAGCGATCGGCTCGCCGCCGTGATCGAAGCGCACGAAGACCCGTTCGCCGATGTTCATCCGCTCCTCCTGCGGCGCGACGCGCAGATCGATGTGGAATTGGGATTCGAGCGCGCGCGGCGCGTCTGTCTTCGTCGGATCGAGCGCAATGTCGCCGCCCCCGCGCTTGCTGAGCGCGAGACTCGGCAATTCGTCCAGGGCCGCCGGCGCTTCGCGCGCGACGACGGCGGGAACGACACGGTCGATGCGGCCGACGTAACGGATCTCGACCTTGGTCGTGCGGCTGCGGACGAGATCTATATCCGACTGCGGAATGACCACTCGCACCACGGGATCGCCGCGCGCGACGACATAGCCGAGAAGATCGCCCTTCTTGACGAATTTTCCGGGAAGGTCCGCCGCGCGCGGCAGGATGAGACGACCGGAGCTCTCCGCGACGATTTCGAGATCCGCCATACGCTGCCGGTTCAGCGCCAATGCGCCTTCGAGGCGACGCAGCTCCTCGCGAAATATATTGGCCTGCACGAGGTCGGAATTGGTGACGGCCTCGAGCCGAAGGCGATAGGCCTCCGTCTGCGCCTCGAGCACCGCCGTCTCGCCGGCGAGGGTCGGGTCCGCCAGCCGCGCCACGCGCGTTCCCGCCTCGATGAGACGATCCTCGGCCAAAAGCGCGTCGATCACCTCGCCGTCCGTGCGCACGCGAAGCGTCGACTTTTCCGGAACGGCGACGACGCCCTGCGCCAGGGTCGCATAGGGCGCGGGGACGATCATCATCAGGAAGAGAAGGACTGCGACGGAAAGACTCGAGACCAGGATCGCCCTGCCCCGCACCCGCTGCAGCTGCGGATCGAAGAGAATGCGATGGACGCCTTTTGCGAGCGGCAGCGCGAGACCGGCGACGAGTCCCCAGAGAGCGAGCAGGATTCCGATGACGAAGAGCCGCGAGCCGATGAACAGAGCGATGCCGAATGTCACCGACATGCGGTAGAAGAATGAAGCTGTCGCATAGGCGACGAACCATGTCGCTTCGCCCGGCGCGGTCGCCGGCGAGACGAGATGCTCGACGCCGAAGGCGTAGCGCTGCAGCAGATACAGAACATAGGCGTTGGCGCGGGCGCCGAGATTGGGGATCTCGATCAAATCGGCGAGAACATAATAGCCGTCGAAGCGCAGCAGCGGATTGCCGTTGACGAGCAATGTCGAGGCGCTGCCGATCAGCATCACGTCGAAGGCCGCGGCGCGCACAAATCCTTTCTCGACGAGAACCCAGACGATCATCGCCGCCGCGGCGAGAAACATCTCGACCATGATTCCCGCCGCGCCGACGATGATGCGGCGCCGCTTTTCCTGAAAAGCGGCGGAGGCGGAGGCGTCGACATAAGGAACCGGCATCAGCACGAGCAGCATGACGCCCATCTCATGCACCTCGCCGCCCCATCGCGCCGTCGCCATGCCATGGCCGATTTCGTGGAGCGCTTTGACGAGAGGATAGACGAGCAGCAGAAGGACGATATTTTCCGAGGACAGAACCCGATCGGCCACATTATGCGTCAGCGCGCTCCAATGCATTCCCGCGAGCGCCGATCCGACGACGATCGTCGCCAGCCAGAAGGCGAAGCCCCACCAGCCGAACAAGACTCTCGCCAGAGGCGCGGTCGCGGCGAGAAAGCGCTCCGGATCGACCAAGGGAATGCGGATCGCGAGCGGATTGCGGACATTCTGGACGAAATTGCGCCGATTGTGCCTGTCCGCCCGATGCGCCAATTCGCCCATGTCCGGCGGAACGTCGCCGATCAAGAGATCGGCCGCGTGAACCTGGGCGAGAAGACGGATGGTTTCATCCTGAGTGGGCTGGTCGGCGCCGTAACGCTCGCCCATCATCTCCCAGATCTCGTCGACGGTGCGGCGACCGTCCATGAGACAAACGATATGATGCGCCAGCGGCGAGAGACGATGAAACTGGCCGTTCTGCCGATCCTGCAGAACATACCAGAGCTGGCCTCTATGGCGCTGCCGATGAATACGGGCGTGGGCGCGCAATCTCGGCTTGAGAGCGGCGACGCGATACCAGGACGCGCTGCGCAGCGGCGACGCCATGCCCTGCTCCTAATCCAGCCAGCGCCACGACCAGACCTTGAACCAATCGATCAATGATCGGGTCCAGATCCAGGCGATGCGTCGCCGGCCCGCTTCCACCTTGCCGACGCCCTTCATGCCGGGCCGCAGCTTGGGCGAATTTCCGCGCAGCGCGGCTTCGATGCGGAATGTGTTCACGCCTTCGTCGGCTTTCGCCACGGGCGTGATCTTCTCGACGATGAGCGGAAACGTCTCATTGGGGAGCGCGGCGATCAGCAGCTCGCCGCCCGCGCCGATCGTGATCTCATTCACTTGGGCCTCATCGACGTCGAGGACGATCCGCCAATCGTCGAGCGGGGCGATCTCGAACAGCGTCTGTCCGCGCTGGACCGCGGCGCCGATGGATTGGCTGAGATCGCCGGAGACGACGAGGCCGTCGAAGGGCGCTTGCAGCTTCGTTCGCGCGAGCTGCTCGTCGGCCAGCCTTATCTGCGCCTCCGATTCCTGCATCTCGGCGCCGAGGATGCGCGTGTCGGCCCGATTGCGCGCGCCGCCGGCGCGTTCGAACTCATATTGCTTCTTCTGTCGCTCGGTGACCCAGCGCAGCCGCTCGAGCGCGAATTCGCGATCGTCGAGCGTCGCCAGCACGTCCCCATTGCGGACCTGGTCGCCGGCCCGCGCATGCGCGTCCTTGATGAAGCCGTTGAATGGCGCAACGATCGCGCGTTGCACCTTGCCCTCGATCACGGCGTTGGCGGTCACGCGATAGACATCCGTCACGACATAGAGCGCCAGCGTCGACGCGACCAGCGCGAGAGCGACGAGCTTGCGGCCGGCATGTCCCGGCCCGAGCAGCTCATGCGCTCGGTCGCGAAGCTGCTCCCATAGCTTCACGATCAGCCAGCGATCGTCGCGGCGGCGAATGTCGAGGACCGGCCCGAGGGCCGCGGCGAGACATTCGAGGAACTCGATCTCCTCCTGCTCGAACGGTCTGTCCTTGCCTCGCTCGAATGTCATGGCGCCGATGAATTGGTCCTTGGCGAACATCGGCGTCGTCAGAATGGCGCCGCAGCCATGCGCCTCTGCCAATTCGCCATGAGCGCGCGTGATATGCGACTGCTCCGCGCATGTATGCGACTCGTCCGCGCGCGTATGCGAGTCTTCCGCGCGAGGCGGATAGAGGATGACGGCGTGCTGATCGACAGCCTCATTCATGGCGCCGTTGAGCAGGCGGACGAGATTGAGGTCCTTCCCGAAATGCGCGCTGTGAGAGATGGCGGCGACACGCACGCCCGACTCCTGCGCGAATCCGATGCTCACACGCTCGCAGCGCTGCAGCGACGCGAGCTCGGTGACGCAGGCGCGGCAGGCGGGCGCGAACCCCTCCTCCTCGAGCGCGATGGCGAGCATGTCGAGAACGCCGGTGATCCGGCGGAGCCTATGTGTCGCATCCTCGGCCGCGTCCCTGCGCAGACGTTCGCGGATCCAGGCGACGCCCCATTGCAATTGGCGTGCGGCGAGCCGCAATTGCGCAGCGCCGTCGCCTTGGATCTCGACAGCCGCGGCGCCGAGAATCTTCTCGTCGACGATGATCGGATAGGCGATCTGCGCCGGCGCCGATGGCGCTCCGGCCTCGGCGGAGGGCTTTTGCACCACGCCGCGGCGCTGGGCGACCGTAAGGTCGATGGTCGCATGAAGGCGCGCGAGCGCGTCGACGCCGTCGGGCCATGACACGCCGCGGCGACTGCCGCTATTGTCCCGCAGCGCGACCGCGCCGCAGCTCGCGAAGGAGATCATCCCGCATTGCAGCGCGAGCCAAGCGGCGAGGAGCGCCTGCATGTCATCGGCGTCGTCCAGGCGCTTCCACAGCGCCTGCTCGAGGACCGCGACGCGCTCCTCGTCGAGGAGCCTGGTCCTTTCGGGGGGCCGCAGAGCGCTCGCCCCCTCCGTGCTCGCGAGTATTGTCAAGGCGTCACCGCCGCGCCAAACGTGCGGCGCGATCAGCGCCCGTCGATCTTCAAGGCGCCGTGGCGGGCTTCATATTCCCTGAGCACGCCGGCAAGAGCCACGCTCAAGCGCTTGGCCGCATGCGGGCTGAGGATGACGCGATCGGTCAATTCGACATGCACCTGACGTTCGTTGCCGATGTTCCAGGTCTTATTGGTGCCGAAGAACAGATCCACTTGCTCGAGCGTGCTCTGAATATTCACGACATTGGCGAAATGCGTGACCATGTTGCTATCGTCCCAGACCACTGCGGACTGGCGAACGCCCTCGGCAATATCGGACGCAGGCTGCACATTCGACTCGACGAGATCCATTGCGACGACTCCATCCTGAAACGAAAATGTTTTCCCGAAACCGAAAATGTTTCGACTTCGTGTTTTTTGAAGCGCCGCACAGGCTTCGCATCATTCCATGACGAACTTATTACAGCCGTGGCGCCGCTGCCGAGGGCTACCAATCGAAGCGCCAGCCGTCTCCCTGCCGCCAATGGCCGCCGTGATCGGCGTGGTTGCGCTTGTGCTCGGCCTCGACCCACAGCCAATCGTCGAGACCGGAGCAATGCGGAGCGGGCGGCGGCGGAGGAACCACGTTGACCGGGACATCCGTGCTCGCCACTCCGAAGGCCCCAGCGACGGCGGCCTGCTGGATCTGATTGGCGGTGAGCGCCTGGCCGAAGAAGGCGACCTCGTCGATATGGCCGTCGAAGGATTTGGTGATCTTGAGCTTCGAGAGATCGGTCGTCGCGCCGATCGTGGTTTCGTCGGAGCCGCCGATCACAATGGCCGATTGGTTCGCGGCGAGTCCGCCGGCAAAGGCGTTGGTTCCGACGAGCGCGCCATCGAGATAGAGCTTCATGCCGCCGGCGCCGAAGGTGAAAGCGAGATTGTGCCAGGAGCCCGCCGCGACGGTCGTCGACGAGCGGATCGTATAGACGCCACTCGGCCCTTCCATCTGCACGACGAAATGATTGCCGTCGAGGCCGATCGTCAGGCCGTTATTGAGCCCGGCGCCGTCCTTGGCGAACAGCGTCTGCTGTCCGAAGGTCGAGCGCGCATCGAACCAGAGCGTGATCGCGCCATTGGCGACGGCGAAGGCCTGATCATTGGCGACCGCCACATATTCCCGGCTCGAGTCGTGGAAGTCTGCCGAGGCGCCCGCGCCGAAGGGCGCGATCGCCGTCGACGGACCGGCGTCGTCGCGATCCGGTTGGCCATTCGCGTAGAACACCCCGTTCTGCGCCGCGCCGGCGCTGTCCGCGACAGTCGAGCCCGCGTCGTCGAAGGTCCAATAAGCGATCGGCGTCAGCAATTGCTGATCGACCGTCACCTGCACGCCGGACTGCACGAGAAGCTGCGCGCTGCTGTTGTGGTAGACGTCGTAGAGAACATTGCCGATCGTGCGCTGGCCGATATCGCCCCAGGCGCCGGAAAGATGCAGCGTCTGGCCGCCGTCGCCGAGCACGACCAGCTGGCCATTGCCGGCGAGAGACCGCACATCGGCGGCGCTCAATGTGGAGGGGGCGGCGCCGCCGAGCACATAGGCGGATGTTCCATCGGCGAAGACCAGCCGCTCGACGCCTTCCAGCTGATCGGTTCCGTCTATGGTCGGGCCGGCCGCGCCTTCGGCGGTCAGCTGCCGCGCGCCTTCCTTCATCAGCCGGCGCACAAAGGCTTGATCGACAGAGCCGCCGAAGATCGCCACCTCGTCGATGAGCCCGCCGAAGGCGTTGGTGACGCGAAGCTTGGTCAGATCGCCCGAGGCGTCGGAATTATTCGCATTCGAGCCGCCGATCACGATCGCCTCGCGATTGCCGGCGATCCCGCCCGTATAGGAGTCTTCGCCGACGAGTACGCCATTGACATAGAGCTTCATCCCGCCTTGGCCGAAGGTGAAGGCGAGATGGCTCCATGCGCCCGCTGAGACGATGTTGAGCGTGTCGATGACATGCGCGCCATCGGCGCCGTCGAGTCTCACCTCGAGATGCTGGCCGACGAGGCTGATGGTGAGTCCGTCCTGCGCATGGGCGCCGTCCTTGGAGAACAAGGTCTGCGTTCCCGACGCGCCGCTCGCGTCGAACCAGAGCTGGATCGCTCCGTCGTCGAGCGCGAAATCATCGGAATTGGCGACGGCGATATAGCCGCGCGGATCCTTGTGGAACGCCGCCGATGTCCCCGCGCCGAAGGGCGCCGCGGTCGCGGAAGGCCCGGCGTTGCCGAGGTCCGAAGCGAGCTTCGTCACGAAAGTGGCGTTCTGCGGCGCGCCGGCGCGATCCGCCAGCGTGGAAGAGCCGCGCGCTTCATCGAGCGACCAATAGGCGACGCCTTGCGGCAGCGCGGGACGCGTATCGGCTACTTGGAGCGCGCCGCCGACGAAGGACAGCTGATAGTCCGAAAGCGCGCCGCTGAGGCCGGGGCCGGCGCTCGCCAGCCGCGGGCCGGACACCACGAGACGGCGGATCTGATCGCCGTTCAGCGCCTGGCCGAACACCGCGACCTCGTCGATGGAGCCGCGGAACGCCTTGGTGATGCTCAGCTTGGAGAGATCGCCGGACTGGTTCCGGTTCGCTTCGTCCGAGGCGCCGATCACGATCGCCTGGCGATTATTGGCGAGGCCGCCGCTGTAGGAATTGGCGTCGACGAGCGCGCCGTCGATGTAGAGCTTCATGCCGTCGGCGCCGAAGCTGAAGGCGAGCTGACGCCAGCCGCAGCCGATATCGTCGCAGCTGGCGACGGTATAGGAGGTCGTCCCCGTCTCGAGCCGCGCATAGACCTTGCCGTCGGCGATGCCGATGGTGAGATCGCCCTCATTATTGCCATAGCCGTTCTTGGCGAACAGCACCTGATCGCCCCGCGCGTCGCCGGCCTCGAACAGGAAAGCGATCGTCCCATCCGCCGAATGCAACGCCGCATCGTCGGCGACCGCCACATATTGGCGCGCATCGCCCGCGAAGCTCGCATTGGCCCCGGCGTCATAGGAGACATTGTCGGCTGTCGCGGCGCCGTCGTCCGATCCGTGCAGGGACGCGCCGTAGAAGGTCCCGTTCTGCGGCGTTCCGACCGAGTCGGCGACGACGCCATTCGTAACCTTGTCGAAGGACCAATAAGCGGTCGGCTGCACGATCGGCATGGAGACAGTGTCGATTCCGTCGCCGCCGTCTATGAGATCATTGCCGCCGCCGCCGACGAGATAATCAGCGCCGTCGCCGCCCAGAATGACGTCGCTGGCGACGCCGCCGATCAGCGTGTCGTCGCCGAGGCCGCCGAGCAGCACCGACGCGCCCGAGCCTGCCCGAACCGTGTCGTTTCCGTCGCCGGCCTTCACCGTCAGCGGCGCATCGACGCTCGCATCGACAGTCACCGTGTCGTTTCCGCCGCCGGTGGCGATGAGGATGGATTTCACATCGGCCGCAGCGAAGGTCTTGATCACATTCTGCCCGATGATCGGCAGGAAGCTCGCATAGACCTCGATGGTCGCGCCATTGGGATCATTGGCGCCGCGCGCGCCCTTCTGCATCACATCCTGAACCTGCTGATCGGTCAGCTGGCGGCCATAGACGGAGACCTCGTCTATGTGACCGGAGAAGGGATCGCTGATGGTCAGCTTGGAGAGATTGCCGGACGTGCTGCGATTGTCGGCGGTGGATGCGCCGATGACGATCGCCTCGTGATTGCCCTGCAATCCGCCCGTATAGGCGTTCTCGCCGACGAGCGCGCCATCGAGATAGAGCTTCATGCCGGCTTCGCCGAAAGTAAAGGCGACATTGTGCCAATCGCCGCAAGTGACGTCGTCGCAGCCCTCGACGCGGAAGACGTCGAGCCGCCCGGCCGCATCTGCGCCCTCGAGCTCGGCGAACAGCGTCCCATGATCGACGCCGATCGTCAGCTGGCCAGCGCCGAGGCCGCTCTTGCTCTTCGAGAACAAGACTTGCGTGTCGCCCCAGCCATGGCCCGTGTCATTGGGGTCGAACCAGAGCTGCACCGCGCCGCTCGCGAGATTGAAGACCGGATCGTCGGCGACGGCGACATATTCTTTCTTGTCGTCGTGGAACTCGATCGAATTGGCCGCGCCGAAGGGCGCGAAAGCGGCCGACGGCCCCGGATCGGCGCGATCGGGCGCGCGATCCGTATAGAGCGTTCCATTTTGCGGCGTGCCGGCGCTGTCGGCGACGGCGGTTCCGCTCGTCTCATTGAAATTCCAATAGGCGACCGGCTCGAGCGGCTTGCGCACGATCACCGTGTCGTCCTGTGGCGTGCCGGCGATGCGCAGCACGCCGTCGAGCAGAGCGACGCCGGTGAGCCGCGCCTCGGTGGTCGCGGTCGCGACGCCGAGATCATCATCGGAAAGACGCGCCGAGATCGTCCAGAAGCCCGGATCGCGATAATTATGCGTCAGCTGGAAGTCGCGCGTTCCGGCGGCATAGGCGAGAGTCTCGGCGGCCGTCCCGTCGCCCCAATCGACGATGAGCGTATAGGAGTCCTGCGTGCCCGGATCGGCAAAGACGCCCGTGAGCACCACCGGCTCGCCCGGCAGCACATTGCCGACCTCCGCCGCATTATTGGTGAAGGTGGTGAAGACCGGAGCGACATTCGCCACAGTGACCGCGGCGCTGATCGTCGCCGAGCCGCCATCCTTGTCGGAGAGCGTCAGATCGATGCGATAATCATCGGCCGCGGTTCCCGTCGGATTGTCGTCGAGATAGCGATGCGTCGCCGTGAATGTATGGCTCGCCTCGTCGATCGTCAGCGCAGAGGCGCCGCCATCGCCCCAGACCACAGCGCCCGAATGCGTGTCGAGGGCGCCGGCGTCGGCGAAGCGACCCAGCAAGGTCACGGTCCCATTCTCGTCTATGGTGAGGCTGGAAGCGAGCGCGCCGCCGATCGTCTGCTTTTGCGCGGCGACGCCGTTCAGCGTGAGATCGGCGATGATCGGCGCGGCATTCGTCACGACGACAGCGGCGGTCGAGACATTGCTCTTGGCCCCGGCGTCGTCGGTCACGATCGCGGAGATCGTGTAGGCGGCGCCCGCGGCCGGATTGTCGAGATAGACATGGGTCGCGGTAAAGGCGCGATTGACCGCATCGACGATGATCGTCGCGCCCGCGCTCGCGGAGCTCAAGCCGTCGCCCCAATCGATCGCGATCGTATGGAGATCGAGCGGCCCCGCATCCGTGTAGACGCCGGAGACGGTGACGGAGGAACCCTCTTGCGACGTGCTCGGAACGACGCTCAATGCGCCGGCGACAGGCGCGACATTATCGACCTTCAGGCTCACGACCGTCGGCGCGCTGGCGCCTTGGTCCTTGTCGACGATATTGGTCGTGATCGTGTAGACGCCGTCCTGAACATAGCGATGGGCGACGTCGAAATTGAGCGCGCCGGCGGCGAGATCGACGATCTCGCTCTGCCCGTCGCCCCAGGCGACGTTCAGCCGGAAGCTGTCGAGCGTTCCCGGATCGACGATGCGGCCGCTGAGGCGCGCGAACGCGTTCTCGGCGATCTCGGCCGACCCCGGCCCCGCGGCTGGCGCGACGGCGACATTTTGCAGCGTCGGCGCCACATTGAGAACGGTGACGTTTCTGTCGGCGGCGACATAGGCGCCGTCATTGTCGGTCGCTCCGGTCTTTATCGTATAGGCGCCATTATCCGCATAGGAATGCGTCGCGACGACATTGCCATTGGCGGCGGCCGCGTCGATCAGAATGTGATCCTGCGCGCCGTCGCCCCAATTCACATCCCACCATTTGATCTTATCGGCGCCCGGATCGGTCGCGGCCAGCGACAGGCTGTAGACCGCGCCCTCATTCGTCGTCGCGGCGCCCGCGACGGTCAGCGTCGGCGGGACCTCATTGATCGTGATCGTCGTATAGGCGTCGGCGACGCCGCCATCCTTGTCGACGATCTGGCCGTGAACCAGCAGCGCGCCGCTCTGCCGCAAATATTGGCCGGGAACGGTGGCGGAGCCGGCGCCCTGCACGAGATCGAAGGTTCCATTATTGTCGAAGTCGTAGCGATAAGACAGCGACGCGGCGTCGACAATCGACGGATCGGTCACGCCGGAGAATGTCACCGTCGTGGAGGCCGCGCCTTCGCTCACCGGGCCGCTATTGACGAAGGTGGCGAAGCTCGGCGGCGCATTGTCCACCGTCACGCCGACCGCCTTGGAGATCGTCGTCGGAGTCGCCGAGCCGATCGTCGCATAGCCGACGATCACATGCGGCGTGGAATAGACGCCGCTGTCATTGACGCCGAGCGCCGTCAGCTCGCTCCAGGAGAAGCTCGCCGTCGCGCCGCTCTTGTCGATCGTCCCATCATTGTTGATGTCCCAACCATAGGAGAGCGGCGCGCCGGTCGCTTGCGCGGTCAGCGTGAGCGACTGGCCCTCCGCGATGCGATAGGGGCCGCCCGTATCGATATTATTCGCCGAGAGACCCACTGTCACCGCATAGGCGGCGGAGGTCGCTCCGGTCGGAGTCGTGTCCTTGTCCACCGCCGTGGCGCGGATCGCGACATTGCCGGGCGCGGCATAGACATGGCTCGCCTGCGTGGCGTCGGCGCCGAAAGTCTCGACAGCCGCGCCGTCTCCCCAATCGACGCGCCATTCGAGAACGCGGTCGATCGGCGAAGCATCGGTCGCCGTGAAGCCGATGATGAAGGGCGTTCCGACCGTCGCCGAATGCGCTCCGGAAACGACGACCGCCGGCGGCGTGTCGGCGATCTGGATTTTCGACACGGCCGTGGTCGAGAGACCGTCGGAATTGGTCGCGCGCACCGCGATCGTATAGAGGCCATTGTCGGCGAGGCCGAGATCGACGAGGCGATCCCAGGGAAGCGTCACGCGATAGACGCCGCCGCCGAGAGCGGTTCCGATCACTTCGCCGAACTGGCCGTCGCCGTCTATGTCGAAGACGACCGGACCGGACAGCGAATTGGTCGAGCCTAGCGCCTGCACATTGGCGGTGAGCGTTACGCTGGAGCCTTCCGAGGTCGCGTAGCTCGGCGCGGAGAAGGACACGATCGGCGACGACAGAACCGTCAGCCTCTCGAATGTGTCATAGGCGACCGCGCCCTTGCCGGCGAGGCTGATCGAGCCATTGGTCTGCGGGATCGGCAGGCCGGCGACGCCGCCGACGAGGATAGAGGCGTTCGGATCCTGAGGATCGACGATCAGCGTGTCGCCGGGCAGCGCGCTGGGCGCGTCGCCATGCAGCGTCGTCACCGCATCGGAGGGGAGATTGGGAAGCGAGATGCGCACAATGTCCGGGTCGGCGTCGCCGGAGACAATCGTATGCGCCGCGGCGCCCGCCTTCTCGATTGTGATCACATCGGAGCCGGCGTCGCCGTCGATCGTCGTCGTCGCGCCTGCGCCGGTGTTCTGCACATCGATCGAATCGGCGCCCGCGCCGCCATGAATGGCTAGCGTGTCGGCCGCCGTCTTGGCGTTGACGACGCGCAGATCGAGGCTATCCGCGCCGGCGCCGAGATCGACGCTGGTCGCGCCGCGATAATCGGCGACGACGACATGGTCGGAGCCTTCGCCCGTGCTCACCTTGGTCGCGCCGACGATCGCCGGCGGCGCGGAGACGAGCGACACAGTGTCGTCGCCGACGCCCGTCGTGACGCCGATCGATTCTATATCCGTGTGCTCCGTCGTGAAGGCGATCGGCGGCGCCTTGGGCGAGAGATCGACATTGAATGTCGCGAGGCCGCCCTGCTGCGTCGTGGAGCCGAAGCTGCCGACATAGGCGGTGAGCGTGGAGCCGTTCTGCGGTCCCAGGATCAGAGAGGTGGGGGTCAGCAGGCCGCGCACGCCGCCGACCGCGTCGCGCACGACTTGGACGAAGCCGAGCGCGCCCGTCTGCTGGTCGCGCTGGAACACGGAGATGTCATTGGCTCCGCGCGCCGTCACCAGCACATATTGGCCATCGGCGGTGACGGCGACATCGGTCGGCGCGTCGAGCCCGCGCACGCCATTGGCGCCATTGCGCAGAGTCTCGACGAAGACGAGCGGCTGCGTCGTGGAGCTCGTGACCTGGAAGACGGAGAGCGTGGCGCCGCTCTGGCTCGTCACATAGACGAAGCCCCCATCCGGGCTCACGGCCACATCGGAAGCGCCGACGAGTCCATTGGTCGCGCCTGCGAGAGTCTGCGAAGCGCCGGTCGTCACATTCGCTGCAGTGAGGCTGCCGGTCGAAGCGTTCACCGAATAGACGAAGCCGTTCTGCGCGACCGTTTCCGTCGCGGCGCCGCTCGCGCCGGACTGTGTCGAGATCAAAGTGAGCGCGCCGGTCGTCGTGTTCAGCGAATAGCTGCGCAGGCCGGCCGAGCCCGTCGTCGTCAGCACATGAGTGGCGGCGTCATAGCGCATCGAATCGTAATAGGAGCCGCCATCCGATTGCGATTGCGCGAAGGAAAGATCGCCGGTCGCCGAGGCGAGCTTGAATGTCGCGAGCCTGCCGGTCGTCGCGCTCTCGGTGACGACGAAACCGTCGACCCCGGTGACGAGCACATTGGAGACGCTCGAGAGGCCGGAGACGCCGTTCTGCGCCTCCTTGAACAATTGGCGCTGCGATCCATCGTCCGCATTGACGACGACGAGAGAGTTCGTCGCGGTGGAAACGCCGAAGACATGATTGGCGCCTGGATCGGCCGCTATGGCGTCGAAGCCGGTGAGCTGCGCGACCGTTGGCGCGGAGGGGCGCGCGATGGAGAGATATTGGACATTGCCGCCGAGCGACAGCGTATTGCCGGTGAGCGTCGTCGCGCCGGAGGCGTTCACGCCGATCGACGCCGTGAATGTGTGATTATGTGCGCTGCCTTCTGGAACCAGCGTCGCCCACACCTGCCCCGGAGCGAGGCTCGTCAGCGCCTGATCGGCGCCGACGCCATTGGTCTTCAGCGCTTGCGCCGTGGCGCCGTCGACGCTGAGCATCGGATTGGCGACATTGATCGTCGAGACATTGGCGACGATCAGCAGATCATAGCCCGTATAATCCTGGTTCAGCGCGCCGACGCCCTTGTCGAGCAGCATGACCGCGAGCAGCGCGTCCGCAGGCGCGTGATCGAGCTGCGGCGTCGTGGTGTTGAAGTCGATCGAGGCGGCGTCGAGCCCGGAGACGACGCCGTATATGTCCGCGCCGCCCGCGAGGCCGACGATGGTCGGGGTCTGCGGCGCGCCCGCGATATAGGAGTTCGACTGACGCGGGCCGGTGAAATGCTCGACCTTGGGATCGGTTGCCGCAAAGGCCGTCTGGCCGCCATTGCCAGAAACGACAGAGCCGCTCTGGAAAGTGAGAGAGGTGTTGCTCGCGACAATGAAGCGCCCCTCGCCGCCCTTGTCGGCGCTTCCGCCGCCGGCGCCGCCCGAGGTCGTGACGGAGGTCTTCAGCGTCGCGCCGCCCGAGGTGAGATCGCTGGCGTAGAGCTTGATCGTGCCGCCGGAGCCGCCGGCGCCGTCGCCGCCGTCGCCGCCCGGGCCGCCCGCGCCGCCGGAGCCGCCATTGCCGCCGTGATGGGCGTCGGAATCGTCGCCGCCCCCTCCGCCGCTCGACGTCGGTCCGTAATTCGGATCGGGGCTCTGGCCGGCGCCGCCGGTCGCGCCCGCGCCGCCGATCGCGGCGAAGGCGTCGCTATTGCCGACGCGGATCTGACCTTGCGCGACCAGCTGGAAGGCGCCGCCGCCCGCGCCGCCCATGCCGCCCGCGGCGCCGTAGCCGCCGACTCCGCCGCCGCCGCCGCCATCGCCGCCGCCGCCGCCGATGTAATTATCGGTGAGGCCGAGGAAGCCGCTCGTCCAATGGCGGCCATTGCCGCCGCCGCCGCCGCCACCGCCGCCGCCCGAACCGCCGCCGCCGCCGCCGCCGCCGCCACCGCCGCCCATGCCGCCGGAAATGGCGACGCCAGTCGCGGAATTCGCTCCCGCGAGACCGTCGCCGCCGGTTCCGCCGGTTCCACCGGTGCCGCCGCCGCCGCCGTCATAACCGTCGCCGTCGCGCAGGCGTTGGCCATTGACGATGTCATAGGCGCCATAGGCGCCGCCGCCGCCATAGCCGCCGTAGCCGGCATAGCCCTCGGCGCCGCCACCTCCGGCCGAACCATTATATTGATTGCCGACGCCGAGCCCGCCCGCGTCGCCGGGAGCGCCCCAATTGCCGTAATAGCCCCAGCCGCCGTCGCCGCCTATGCCGCCGCCGCGGCCGAAATCCTGATAGGCTCCGCCGCCGCCGCCACCGCCGCCACCGCCGCCGTAATAGCTCGGGGAGCCATAGCCGCCGCTGCCGCCGTGGTTGTCGCCCGTGCCATAGGGACCGCCGACGCCCTGTCCCGCGGAATTCGTGCCCTGGAAGGTGAAATCGGACGGAAGGCTGCCGTTGGAGCCGCCGCCGCCGCCATAGCCGCCGACCGCGCGCGCTCCCGCCGCGCCGGCGCCACCCGCCGCGCCGCCGCCGGCGCCCGCGGTCTGATCATGAGCGGAGAGATCGAAGGTCACATTGTCGGCGAGCTGCACATTGTTCGCGACATCGAACGACAGCGCATTGGCGCCCGCCGCGGATACTTTCAGCCCGGCGGGCAGGTTGAGATCGCCGGCGAAATTCACCGAGACCATGCCATTGTTCGCGCTCGTGGCGCTCGCGTCGGCGGTGATCGAGAAGCCGGACTGGCTATAGCCCAGATACCACCAGCCGCCATTGGTGAAATCGAGCGTGTCGTCGACCGCTGCTCCGCCATTATTGTAGTTGACCTGAATCTTACCCGAGTTGATCCAGACCCACTGGCCCTCGTAATAAACCGTCGTGTCGATCGAGAAATCATTCGAGATCGTATAGGTCGACACGGTCGCTGGCGCGACGGTCGCGGCCGCATTGGGCAGATCGTCCACCGCGACGATATTGTCGACGAGGATCGAGCCGAATGGCGTCGACGCATTCTTCGCGGTCAGCGTCACTCTGTCGAGCCCATAGAAGCTCGCGAGCGAAGTGTCGAAGCGCTGGAAGCCGGCGCCGGCGACGAGGCTCAGCTCGGCGCTCACCGTCTGTCCGCCGAGCGTATGGCCCGTCAATACGACGGCCGCCGTTCCGCTCGCCGCCGTATTGGCGAGCTCCAGCGAATAGAGCGTGAAGCCGTCGCCATTCGGCGTTCCATCGGCGCGCGCCGCCTGCAGCGTCAGCACATCGCCATTTGCGCGCGCCTGCGCCGCCGGGCTGATGGCGTCGGACCGAATGAGGCCGAGCGCGTTGGAGGTCGACAGTCGGAAGCCATTCGACGCATAGGCGATGTCGCCCTGGTTCAGCCCGTCGAAATTCAGCACCTTGTCGTAATTGCGATAGGTGTCGAAATCATTGGCGGGATCGGGCTGGGTCACGACGACGAGGCCCGATTGCAGCGTGATGCGATTATTGTCGATCGTCACATTCACATTGGCGGTGCTGGTGGACACGACATCGAGCGTGTCCGTTCCCATCTTGCCGCCGAGAATGCGCGTCAAATCCGCGCCGGCCGTCGAGATCACCGAGACTGGCGACCCGGAAGGAAGCGCCATGGCCTGAAGGTCGGTGTCGAGCAGAGTCCAGGCGATCGCGACCGTCGAATTGGCCGAATTATCGACGATGAGCTGCTCCACCGTCTTGTCGATGGAGGTGAATTGATTGGCGATCGGTTGCGCCGCGATCTCGACCTGCAGCGTATCCTTGCCCGACTGGCCATCGACGATGGTGCGCGCCGCGCCGACGCTGCGCGCCTCGATCAGATCATCGCCGCCGCCGCCGAACACGCCGACGATGGTCGCCGGAAGAGTCGCCGCATGGGCGTCGAGCGTGAATGTGTCATTGCCGTCGCCGAGCTTCACATCGACCTCGGCCAGAGAGCGAAACGCGACATCGCCGGCGGTGAGACCGGAGACGATTCCCTCGCCGACGGCGGCGCCGTCATGGATCACGCCTGTTGTCGTGGCCGCCGGCGTTCCGGAGAGATCGACAGTGAGCTTGTCGGCGTCGCCGGCGCCGGTGACCAGCAGCGGCGCGCTCGTTCCATAGACGATCGCCTCATCGTCGCCCGCGCCGAGATTGATCGTCGTGGCCTTGCCCGCGCCGTGAATGAAAATTCGGTCCACCGCGCCATTGGAGTCGACGATGATCGGCGTCGCCGAACCATTGATCGTGACAGTGTTCGTCGTCGCGCCGCTGAGCGCGATAGTGGTCGCCGCGACGCCTTCGAACTCGACCGATTGCGCCATGCCGACCGCGGTGATGCGGCCGCGCGTCGCCGAGGCGGCGTCGAGCGTCAGATTGGAGTCGACCGTCGGGCTCACCGAGAAAGCGTCGCCCGCATCGCCGCCGCCGCGCGCGAGAACATGGCCACGAATATTGGCGAGGTTCGGTCCCAGCGTGATGGCGTCGGCGCCGGCGCCCGCATCGACGATCGTATCCGTCGAGCTGGCCGCGATCGCGATGGCGTCGGCGCCGGAGCCGGCCTTCACCGTCACTTTGGCGAAATTGCCATAGGTGACGCCAATGTTCGGATCGACCACCGACTGATCGGTTCCGCCCATGCCGAAGCCGAAGATCTGATTGCCATTGGCGCCGCCGATGACGCCCGCGTTGGCCACCGTGTCGCCGCTATCGTCGACGAGCAGCGTATTGGCGCCGGCGCCGCCGTCGAGAATGAGCGTTCCCGCGAGGCTGTTCACCGTCGCATCGGCGCCCGAGACGATGACGGAGTCGGCGCCATCGCCGAGGAACAGCGAGGTGATGGTCGCCGCCGCCGTCGAGCGCACCGTCGCCGTGTCGGCGCCGGCGCCGAGATGCAGCGCGAGCGAGCGAAGATCGCTGTAGACGACCTTGCCGGTCATTCCGAAGCCGGCGACCTCGCTGTCGGAGACGGTTCCGGTCACGCCCTGCGCGAAGCCGGAATTGTCGAGATCCAGCGACGCCAGCTTGTCATTCGCGCCCGTCACGGTCAGCGTTCCGGCGATGGTCGTGAGATTGCCGCCGACGTTGCTCGTTGCCGTCAGCTCGCCGCTCGCATTGGTCGTCGCGCTCGCGCGGCTGCCGATGAGGATGACATCCTCGGCGCCGCCGGTCGTCACTGTCGTGGGCGCATTGGCGGACACGCCGCGAATGACGATGGTGTCGCGATCCGCGCCGCCGACGACCGACACGGCCGCAGCGGTGATCGCGCCCTCTAGATCGATCAGCGCGCCCACGCCCGAATCCGCATCGCCGACGTCGCCGGTCAATGTCGCGGTCTTGGCGGCGTTCAGCGTCGCTCCGACGGCCATGACGATATTGTCGCCGGCGGCGAGCGACGCCGCGCCCAATGTCGCGCTCATGAAGGAGGTCGCGCCGAAGAGGATGTCCTCGCCGACCGCATTGCTGTCGCGCGTCGCGATGACGATGTCGCCCGTCGTCGAGGCGACGGTCCCGATTCCGACGCCGCCCGCGACATCCGTCGCGACCACATCGCCCTTGGCCGAGGCGATGAAGGAGCCGGCTGCGTGAGCCGCGTCGATGCGCAGCGCATCGGCCTTTGCGCCGATCGATCCGCCGCCGGCGTTGAGGATGAGATTGGGCGCGCTCACATTGACCGCGACGCCGGCGTCGGCGTCGAGAATGGAGCCGGTCGCCGAAAGGCTCACAGTCCCGCCCGTCGACCTCGCCGAGCCGACCTCGAGATCGCCCGTCTCGCTGATGAAGATTCCATCGCGCGCCAGCGCGTCGAGGCGCGTCGAAGCGGTGCGGATCGGCGAAGCCGAAGCGCCGACCGCGCCCTTCGGCGCCGAGAGCGACAGAGTGGTCGCCTCTATGCGGCCATTCGCATTCGCGACGATATCGCCATTCGCGGTCGTGATCGACACCGGACCGAGCGCGTCGAGAATGGCGTCGCTCAGTGTCACCTTGGTGCGCGCGGCGGTCGAGGTGTTGGCGATGGTGACGGCGGTGTGGCCCGGATCGGCGCTCGTGACCGGCAGGAAATCCTTCTTATAGGTCACGTCGACGACGACGTTCTGCGCGAAATTGGGCGTCGCGGCCAGCGGATTGATGAGCCCGATCCGCACATCGAAATTCGACGCATTCTGAATGAGGACATGATCGAAAGCGGTGAGGAAGGTGATCTTGGGCGAGCCCTTGATCGAATCCTCGCCCGGCGTCGTGCCATAGCCCGCGGGCGTCGGATCTTGCCCCCAGCTCGGAATGGAGAATGTCGCCGTGCCGGCGGCGGTCGAAGTGTTGACGATATCCGGCACGATGAAGACGCCGTTCTGAAATGTGACCGTCCCTATGCCCTGCTGCTTGACGATATTTCCCGCCGCGTCGATGACGAGCTCGGGCGCAGGCGGCCCGGACAAGAACACATCGGCGTTGAAATCGATGGCGCGCTGATAGACGATTGTCTGCGACGGATGCTCGGCGCCCGTGTCGATGGCCGCGCCATGGGAGCTCGCGTCGACGAAGCCGGACACATTGGGCGAGCCATAGGCTTCGACCGTCAGCGCGCGCGTATGGACGGCGCTGCCGCTCTCGGCCACGACGCGCGTCGTCACATCGAAATCATTCTTCGCATAGCTGTTGGTCGAGGCGCCGAGACCATTGGTCGTGGCGTCGGCGCTCGCGAGGCTGGTGACGGATTCCTGGCGCGCCTTCACATTGACGGAGCCGCCGCCATTCAGCGTGGCGCCGCTATGCAGATCGACCAGCGCATCGGAAGTTGGGCTGGAGGAGCCCGGAGCGGACTCTGGACGGCTCAATGTCGCATGCGCTTCGGAATTGGCGCCGAGCGCGCTCGATTTGGCGACAGCGTCGATCTTCAGATCGAGCGTGGTGACGCGCGCGAGAACGTCGAGCTTTCCGCCCGCCGTCAGCGTCGAGGCGCCGACATCTGTCTTGGTCGCGCCGCCATAGGTGAGATTTCCAGTGACGCGCGTATCGGCGCCGAGACCGCCGGCGGACGCATGCGGCGCGGATTTGGCGGTGCTGGACGTGCGCGATTCGACCGAGAGATCGCCGCCCGCGGAGAGCTGCGCGCCGCCGCCGATCGTTGTCGTCGTCGCATCGGAAGCGTTCACCGTCGAGGTCGCGCCGATGATGGAGACCACCGCGCCCGCGCCGCCGTCGCCATCGGCCTTCGCATTATTGGTGGTGTCGGCGAGCACCGTAAGACCCGTTCCCGCCGCTATATGCGCGCCGGTTCCGACGCTCAGGCTGTTGGCGTTCTTCAGCGTGCTCGTGCTTCCGCCCTCGATGACGGTGACGCCGCCATAATTGCCGGCGTCGCCGGTCGCGAAGGAGGTCGTCGTCGTCACCGACTGCACCGAGGCCGATTGCGTGGCGGCGATATCGGCGCCGTCGTCGATGGTCGTCGTCGTCGTCGGATCGATCTCGAGCTCTATGTCGAGCCCCTGCCCGCTCGCCAGTCCGCCGCCGGCGGCATAGCCGAGCAGCTTGACGGACGTCGTCTGCGAGGCTTTGACATCCGTCGTACGGCTGCGGATGAAGGCGCGCTTGCCGACGCCGACCGCCATGACGGGCGCGAATTTCGCCTGCGCGATCACCGCGCCGACCGCAATGCCGCCTATGGCGCCGCCGTCGATCTCGAGATTGTTCGCGGTCGTCGTGCTGGTTCCGTGAACATCGACCTCGCCGCCGGCGTAGACCGCCGCATCATCGCCGATGCGCGCGGCGACGGCGCCATCGACGGTGATGAGCGTCACGCCCGCGGCCGCGCCGACAATAGCGCCGCCGCCTATGGCGATGCCCATGGGCTGATTGGCGTCGAAGGGATTGACGGTGACCGTGCGCTGCGCGTCGATCTTCACATCGCCGGCGATCTGCGCCGCAGCGGAGCCGATCTGCGTGAACTTGCCGACGATCGCCTGCGATGTTCCCGTGATGGTGAGCTTGCTCACCGCCGCGCCGAGACCGGCGACGCCGGACACCGACCAGGCGCCGTCGGCGAGATAATGATTGACATTGGCGACGGATTTGACGCTGACTTCGTGGAAGCCCGTGACGATCGTCGCATCCGAGAGCGCGGAGGCCTCGATGGTCGAGGAATCGTCATGCGACGCGCCGGGCGTCGCGCCGAGCAAGGCGCGCGCGGAGCTCGTGTCGTCGATGAGCGACACCGCGCCGCCGAGCGACACGAAGCCGCTGATGGCTCCGGCGAAACCGAGCACATGCGCATTGGAGTCGAGATTGGCGGAGACGGTGAGCTCGCCGGCGCTGGGATTCAGCCCAGTGATCGTCGTCTGCGGCGCGACGAAGGCGGTCGAGTCCGCGTCTATGCTCACAATGGCGAGACCGACGCCGAGCGCCGCCGCGCCGCCCGCCACGCCGCCGGCGCGCGCCGTGAGATCGAGCGCCTCGCGCGAGATCACATCGAGATTGCCGGTTGCGATGTCCGCATATTGCAATATGCCGGCGGTCGTGCCGCTGGTGACGCCGCTCGTCGCCTTGGTCGCCGAATTCACCCTGCCCGCCGGCGTGTTCGCCGTCGAAGCGCTCCGCGCCATATTGGCGATCTGCGCATTGCCGGCGGCGAGACGATGCTGCGAGCCACTGGCGCCGGCCGCATCTATGTCGATCGCATGGCCTTGCTGCGCGTCCTCATAAGAGGCGGCGAGCTTCACCAGCTGCGGATGCGCGCTGTCGACGATGACGAAATAGACCTCGCCGTCCTTCAGCCCTTTGATCGCATTGCCGCCGCCCGCGTCATAGACGACGGCGTCGCCGGTCTTCAGCCCGCGATCGGCGCCGAGATCGATCGTCTCGGCGGCGCCGTTCACCTTCTGCGCCGGATCGAAGGCGGGCGACGAGGCGTCGCTCGTCTGCATGCGGCCGGACAATGTGCCGACCGTGCTCTCGACGAAAGTCAGCACGGTGGATTTGTCGCTGCTGAGGGCCGAGGAGGAGCCGTCCGAGGTGGAATAGCTGTCGGTGAAATTGCCGCCGATCGAATAGACGATGATGCCGCCGCCGAGGCCGACGAGGCCGGCGCCGGCGCTGATCGCGTTGGCGTTCACGGTCCAGCGCGACAGCGCGAACACATCCGTGTCGCCCTTGGCGCGCACGCTCGCGCCGCCGATCAGCGCCTGCGTGTCGTTGCGCAGCACGCCGACATCCACAGAGGCGCCGACGCCGGCGCCGAGGCTCGCGCCCAGGCCGCCGGCGAAAGTGAGCAGATCGAGCTTGTTGGTCGCAGCGACGATGACGCTCTGCGAATTGGCGGCCGTAGCCGCGGTGTTCTGATTGATCTGCGCGCCGTCGCCGATCGTCGCCAGTGTGTCGGAGTCGACGAGCTCCACCGTCACCGCGCCCGCTATGCCGGCATAGGCGCCGGCGCCGAGGCTCGCGCCGACCGACACGATCTTTTCTGACGTCGCCGCGAGGACGGCGACGCCGCGCGCGGTCTTTTGTGCGAAGCCGCCATTATTCGAATAGGTCCCGTCCGGCGCGTCGGAAATGAATGCGGCGCTATTGGCGTAGGCGTCGACGATCGCATAATCGCCTATGGTCGCCAGCGTTGTCTTCTTGATCGAGGTGACGTCGACGGCGCCCGCGCCGCCCCCGGAGCCTATGCCGACGCCGACGGCGCCGCCGATCGCATAAGTCGTGGTGTCATCTTTGGCGGAAACCAGAACATCGCCCGTCGCCGACACGCGCACACGGCCGGAGATGGAGGCGATCGTCGATGTGTCGATGACGATCACCGCCGCGGAGCCGGCGAGGCCGACTTCTCCCGAAGCGGCAATGCCCGCGGCGATGCTCAGAATATCCGTCACCGCGTGCGAGACGACGGCGACGTCGCCCGCGGCGTCGACGATCGTGTCGTAACTATTGCCGCTCGTCGCGCCCTGGATGAAGGCTTCCGTCGCGCCTTTCAGCACCGGCGCCGCGAAGGCCGGCGTCACCGAGAAGCTGCCCGAGCCGGCGAGGCCGCCGCCGATCGCGAGACCATTATAGGTGCGGCCCGCGGCGACGAGCACATTTTGTCCGGCGCCCGCGCCCGTATCCTCATCCGCATTGATGCGCGCGCCCTGGTCGATATGGGCGAGCGTGTCGATCTGATGCACGCTCACCGAGCCCGCGAGCGCGCCCGATCCCTCGCCGGCGATGGCGACGCCGACGCCGGCGCTGGTCAGATCATTGACGCTGACCGCGACGATGATCACGCCCGATTGCGTCGCGACGAGCGGCTTGCGATCGCGATTATTCGCCAGTGACGGATCGTTGAAATCCTTATTGCTGATCGACGGCACGCCGGTGCTGTTCAGCGTCTGCACCACATGGCGGGCTGTCGATGCGACGCCCGTGTCGAGGAGATCGATCTTCTGGCCGTTCAGCGCGGCGCTCTTATCGGCCGCTAGCGCGAAATGATTGTCGTCGATGCGAATGACGAAATAATGCCCGCCGGTCTGCAGCCCGCCGAGCGCCAGCGACTGACCTGTGTAGATCACTTCCTGGCCGGTGCTGAAGCCGTGCCCCGCGACATTCATCGTATCCGCGGCGTAATCGACGGCCGAAGTGGCGAAATCCTTGGAGACGCCCTGCTGCTGCGCATTGGCCGTCGCGGGCGGCGCGCCGAATTCGCCGGTATTGGCGACTATGCCGCTCTTGCCGGATTTGGCCAGCGCCGTCACCGAGGCGCCTGCGGCGATATAGGCCTCGGTCGTCTTCTTCACAGTGCCGACGCCTGCGGCGATGCCGCCGGCGCCCGTCCCTGCGGCGGCGACATTGCCGGAAACTTGGTCGAGCGTGGTGTCGTCCTCGGCCGAAACCAGAACATTGCCGTCCGAGCGCACGACGGCGCCGGCGTCTATATGCGCCTTGGCGGTGAGATCGAGCACGGAGACGCCGATGGTCAGGCCGCCCGCTCCCTCGCTGGCGCCCGCGACGGCCGCCGAAACCGAGGTGATCGTCACATCGCCTTGCGCGTCGACGATCACATTATCGCCGCCCTTGGCGCTCGCGCCGGCGCCGATATAGGCCTCGAGGCGGCGCTTCACATAGCCGGCGTCTGCGCCCGCGCCTATGCCGACCTCGCTGCCAGCGATGGCGCCGGCGACGCCGACCAGCGACAAATGTCCGTGCGCGACGATGTCGATGTCGTGATCGGAATGCAGTCCCGCGCCCGCCGCCGGCGTCGCGCTCGGCGCATCCTCATAAGCGAGCGCGCTCACATCGATATAAGTGAGGGTGAGCGCGCCGGCCCCCGCGCCGTCTCCGGCGAAGGCTCCGCCGACGCCGACGATGACGACGGATTCTCCAGCGTTCGCTTCTATCGAGAGGCCGTGCCGCGACTGGCCGAGCGTATCGGTGAAGGCGTTGCCGGCGCCGCCGGCCGACAGCGTCGCGGCGCCGTCGACATAGGCCTTGGTCGTATCGAGAATGGTGACATTGGTCGCCGCGAGGCCGACGCCCGCGTCGCCGCCGGCGGCGAGTCCGCCGGCGATGGCGACGATATTGGCCGTGTCATCGGCGGTCACGCGCAGATTATTGCGCGCCGAAAGATTGGACGCCGCGCCGACCACGGCCGCCGTCACAGTGTCGTCGATGACATTGATCGACAGCGAGCCGGCGAAGGAGACATTGTCGCCGCCGCCGCCGCCGAGGGTGAGCGAATGTATCGCCGCCGTCTCCTCGGCCTCGATGATGGCGTCGCCATTCGAGTCGATCGTGGAGCCGTCCACCTTCGCCGTCACCTGATTGGCGATGTAATTGGCGCCGATCGCCGCGCCGACGGCGCTTCCCGAGCTGGAAATGGCGACGCCGCCGGTCAGAGCATTGATCGTCGATTCGTCGCTCGCGCGCAGATTCACCGAGCCGCCCGAGCCCGTCGTCGTGCGCAGCGTCGAGCCATTGGAGACGATCGCCTCGATCGTATTATAAACGCCATTGACCGAAAGGCTCGCGCCGACTGTCGCGCCATTGCCTTTCGAGCCGCCCACGGCGACGGCGGCGATCTTGCCGGCGACGGAGATCGGCCCGTCCTGCGTCGAATGCGCGGTCATGCTGACGCCGCCCGCTCCCGCGGTGATGGAGGAATCATCGACCGTGGCGCGCACTTGCAATGCGATCTGATTCCAGCCGAGGCCGACGCCATAGGCCTGGCCCTGCGATCCGACGCCGAGCGCGCCGGCGACCGCATAAATGACCGAATTGTCCTTGGCTTCGAGAGAGACGCCCGAGGCGATCACATCGGCGTTCTGGATCGTCGCGAGAATCTGCGAGGAATTGTCGCGGCTGAAGATTTTCTGATCGGTCGAAATGACATTTATGCCGAGCGTGAAAGCCACCGCCTTGCTGTCGACGCCGCCGCCGGTCGCAATGCCGAGCGACACGGCGAAAGCCCATAATTTCTGATCGTCGACAGCGAGAATCGAAAGATCATCGCCGAGCGTCAGCGAGCTGCGACGCTTTTCGCCGAGCACGCCGGCGACCGTGCTGGCGCTGAGCTGATTGAAGCCGAGCGAAGCGCCGACGCCCTTGGCGCCCGCCGTATAGCTGGCGCCGCCGCCGATGGCGACGAGCTGCGCCTCGTCGCGCGCGGTGAGCGCCGCATCGCCATTGGCGCCGACCTTTGCGCCGTCGATCGTCGCCTTTGTGGTGTCGACGATGCGATTGACCGAGACCGAGCCGGCGAAAGCGTCGCCCTGCTCATTGGTATTGGCCGAGACGGCGGCCGAGAAGCTGGCCAGCGTGCCGCCGCGCGTCGCCTTCAGCGAGATTTCATCGCGCGTCGAGAGCGCCGCCGCATGGCTCGCGATGACGAGCCCATTGGCGTCCGGCGAGCCGGAGACGGCGAGCCGATCGGCGATGAAGGCTTCCGTATCCGCCGTGAGCTGATTGAGCGCGAAGGCTCCGCCGATCGTCGTTCCGCCGCCGAGCCCCGTGCCGGCGTTGACCGATACCGCGACGCCGCCGACGATGGCGACGATCGTCTGCGTATCATCGGCGGTGAGCGACAAAGTTCCGACCGACATGGCGCCGCGCGCATTGATGTAGGCGAGATCGGTGTCGCGAATGAAATTGATTCCGGCGCTGCCGGCGACGCCATAGCCGCTCTTGGGCTTGGGCGCCTCCTCGAACAGCGTGGGAAGCGAAATGCCGTCGAGCGGATCATTCGCCGAGGCGCCGAGGTTCTGCGGCGCGCCTTGTGGTCCGGTCAGCACCGTCGCCGTGCCCACGACTCCGACGACGACGCCTGTCGTCGTGGCCGACAGAGACGTGTCGCCGACATTCATCGACACGGCGCCGGCCGGCGTCGCATTCGGATCGCCGCCCTTGCTCGGATCGGCGCCGATGAAACTATAGACTTTGCGCTCCACGTCATTGACGAGCGCCGACATGCCGAGCCCGTTCGAGCCCTTGCCGGCGACAATGATCGCGCCGGCGATCTCCACCTCGGTTCCGCCCGTCGTCGCTTCTATGTCCACGGCGCCGCCGCCGGTGACTGTCGGCCCGAAGCTCGCCGTCGCGACGAGCCCGGCCTCGACATCGCTGCGCTGGCGCAAAGCGAGCCCGCTGCCGGCGAAAGCGAATTGGCCGCCGTCATCGGTCTTGCCGCCCGACTGCGCTATGGCGAGGCGGAAAATATCTTCGGTCGCATGAATGGTCAGCGCGCCGCTCGCGCCGATGCCGACCTTGGCGTCGCCTTCGATGCGCGCATAGACGGTGTTCTCTATGTCGTCGACGAGGATGGAGCCGCCGATCGCCTTGGAGCCGGAGCGGCCGAAGACATCGACCACATCGCCGCCGCGCAGCAGCTCGCCGGCTTTCTTTTTCTCATATTTCGCCTTGCCGAACGGACTCTCGCTCAGCGACCATTTGCCGATGCCCGCCATTTCGGCGAATTGCATCATCACATCGGCCGTGACAGTGACCGATTGCGTCGCGGATGGGTTGAATGTCGCGGAAGGCGGCGCCTGATTGATGCGGGCGCCCGACTGAATGACCGCCGTGCTGTGATCGATATAGGCGTTGACGGCGATCGAGCCGGAGACGGAGGTCGCCTGCGTGTCCTGGGCCTTGGCGCGCGCCATCACCCAAGTGTTCATGAATTTCGAGCTGACGCCGAACGTGCCGTCCAGAAGATCGGTCAATCCGCTGACGCCGCGCGTGACGATGTCCTGCGGAACGCCGAGAACGAGATCCAGCGGATTGATGAGGAAAGGATAGGAGAGCGAGGATGCGACCGTCACCGTCTCGCCGGCGTCGACGATCGTGTTTCCGGCGATCGTCGCATTGGCGTCATTGAGATAGACGCCGACCGCGAAGGAGAGATCGACCGCCTTGGCGGTCGCAGATTTCGTCTTCGATTTCGAGACGTCGGATTGCGAGATCAGCTGCGTGCGCTGCGTGCTCGTCGCCAGCACATCGACATTGTGATCGGTCTGCAGCGTCGTCGGCTTGGCGGCGGTCGCATTCTTGCCGATCGTCGCCTCGATATCATTGATCACCACATTGACCGCGATGGCGCCGCCGGCGCTCAGCCCGTCATTGGTGATGTCCTTGGTGACGTCCTTTCCCGTGGACGGATCGGTGACCGTCTGCTTGCCGCTCGTCGCCGACGCCTGGCCGAATATGGTCGCGAGCGCTATGTCGGGCTTGGTGAAGATGTCTTTATATTTCGTCGGATTGAATTTGCTGCCGACTTCCGGCTTGGCCTTGCTGCGCGTCTGCGAATCGAGGATCGCCTGAACGCCTATGCCATCCGTATTCGTGCTCGCAGCGAGCGTGTGATTGGCGCCCTTGCCGTCGCTGGTGAGATTGATCGCCTTGACCGCGGAGACCTCGCTCGGATCTTCGACCAGACGAATGTGATTGTCGTCGACCTTGACGACATAATATTGCTCGCCCGCGGCGAGGCCGCGGATTTCGCGGTCGCCGGCGGTGAGATCATGCACATTGCCGCGAGAGGCCTGATAGACGCGATTATCGGCGATGACATGCATGGAGGCCGCGCCGGGATCGGACAGCGTGACCAGCGCCTCGGTCGTCGCGTCGCGCAGCTCGAAGGAATTGGCGTCGACGGTGACGAGCTTATACTGATGATCGCTCTGCAATCCGCCGATGGCGGAGGCGCCGAGCGTCTCGAGCGAGGCGTAATCGACGAGCAGCGGAGCGGCCGCCGTCGCGGTGAATCCATGGTTCTGAAGGTAGATGCGATTGGTCGCCGTGTCGATGCGCGCCAACGTCACGCTGCCCGTCGTCTGCGTCGCGGCGTTGGAGAAGCTGTGCGTCCCGAGCGCGCTTCCCTGCGCCACCGAGACGACGACGCCGTTCGAGTCTTTGAGCTGGAACAGATCGTTGCTGATCTTCTGCACCGTATAGACGGCGCCGCTCGTGAGATTCGCGATCGGCGTGTTTCCGCCGGCGTCATAAGTGACCTGATCGCCGGTCGCGAAGCCGTGTCCCGCAATATGAATCGTCTTCGCCGTCGCATCGATCGCATCGAGCTCGAAGGCGCGCGACAGCGTCGTCGATTTGGTCGGATCGACGGCATAGATGACGGCGTCGCCGTCCTTCAAGCCGTGATTGGCGATTGTGATCGTGTCGCGCGCGCCGTCGACCGCCGTGGCGGGATCGAAGCTCGCGACGGAACCGATATAGGCGAGCGCATGAGTGGCCGCCGAGCCGGGATCGGTCAGCGTGATACGCGCATTGGTCTGCGCGTCGCGCAGCTCGAATGTGTCGGCGTCGGTGGCGACCAATTTATACGGATGCGCCGCCTGCACGCCGCCGAGCGTCACATCATTCTCGGAGAGCGAATCATAGGTCACATCGATCGACGTCCCGATCGCGAAGCCGTGATTTTTGACGTGAATGCGGCCATTGGCGTCCACGCTGGCGAGATCGACCTCGGCCTTCTTATTGTCCGATGTGCGCGTGAAGGTCTGCGCGCCCAGCGCCGCGCCCTGCGCGATCGGAATGACAGCGCCGGAGCCGTCCTTCAGGCGGAAGGTCGCGTCATCGATTCTGTCGACCGTGTAGATGGCTTTGTCGGTGAGATTGGCGATCGCCGTATTGCCGCCGGCGTCATAGGCGACCAGATCGCCGGTCTCGAATCCATGGGCGGCGATATGGATCGTATTCGCGCTCGCATCGATCGCATCTATGTCGAACAATTTGGATTTGACGACATTGAGCGTCTGCGTCGCGGTCGGATCGACGCCCGACGGATCGAGATCGATCGACGGCTCCTTGGCGAGCTGAATATGATCCTGATCGAGGACGATGACGTAATAGGTCTTGCCCTTGTCGAGCCCGCCGACCGAATCGCTCTGCTGCCCCTGCACCGCGAGCACGGTGGAGCCGGCGACGGATGTGTTGACGAGATAGGGCGTGTAGACGACGGCCTGGCCATTGGTGAAGCCGTGATTGGGCAGGGTGATGATGTCGGTGGTGGGATCGACGCCGCCGATCGGATCGAATGTCTTGGTGTCCGCGCTATCGCCGGCAACCGTGCCAGCGGCCTTGATCGTTCCGTCGAGCGACGCCTTCACCGTGCCGAACTCGAAGGCGAGCGCCACGCCGACGCCAGCGCGGCCGTCGATGGGGCTGATGGTGCTGGCGTCCGGCGTCGTCTTGGTCGCGCCATTGGCGATGACATTGACATTGCCGCCGCGCGAGGTGATCGACGCATCGAGGCCGACCGTCGCCAGAGCGGTGAGATCCGTATGCGCGATGGCGATGGCGATGGAGGAGGCGGTGGGATTGACCGTGCTGTCGAGATTGGAGGAGGCGCGCGACACCGTCTTGGCGGAGGTCGAGCCCTTGGCCGAGATGGTGACGCTGCCGCTGGCGTCGATGACCGTCGAGCCGCCGATATTCGCCTCGACGTCGCTCTGCGCGAGGCCGTAGCCGCCGGCGAATTCGAGGCCCGTATATTTCGCGAGGCCGCCGCTGCCGAGCGCCGAGGCGATCGAGAACACTTGCGTGTCGACTTTGGTTTCCGCCTTTATGTCGACGGTTCCTTCGGCCTCGATCGTCGCATCGTCGACATTGATCTTGGCGTCGGCGCCGCGCAGGATCACCGAGAGATCGACGCCCGTCGCAGCGCTGAGCAGAACGCCGGGAATCTGCCCCAGCAGATTCGTCAGCGTGCCGGTGAAGCCGGCGGCGGCGGCCGGCGCGTCGCTGTTGAGATTGATGTCCTTGGCGGTCGCGTTCACCTTGATCGCGCCGCCGCGTATGATCGCGCCCCGAATGTCGATGGCGGCGTCCTTGGCCGTAAAATCGCCCGGCCAGCTGACGAGGCGCGTGGCGACATCGGAGGTCGCGAGCGAGATTTTGCCGGCCTTGTGGCCGTTCGCCGTATCGGCCCCTGCGAGCAATTGCGCATTGGCGCCGAGCGCGATGCGCGCGCCGCCGGCGAGGCTCGTCGTGCCATCCGCATTGGTCTTCTGCTTGCCGAACAAGATCTCGCCGGCGTTGCCGCCCGCGAGCTCCGTCGAGACGATCGCGGAATTGGCGACATTGCGCAGCGTCATCGTCACCGAGCCGCCGCCGCTCGGCGCGAAGGTGAGCGCGTCGCCGACGCTATAGCCCGTTCCGGCGGCGCTGAGCCGCGCCGTCGCCACGCCATCCGCATCGACGACGATGGTCGCCTCGGCGCCCGTTCCGGCGCCTCCGGTCGCGGCCACATGCGTATAGGTCTCGCCGGCGGTCCAGGAGCCGCTGGAGCCGGTCTGGTCGGCGACCGTGCCGACATAGATGGTGTCGGCCTCGAGAGTGAGCGCGCCGCCATGGAGCGAAATATCGCCGGAGACGCTGACGACGCTCTTATGCGTCAGATGATTGTCGCCGGGCAGCAGGCCGCCCTCGTCGAACGGATCATAGCCCGAGAGCAGCGTGCTCACCTTCAACGCCGCATGGAAGGTGCTGTCGAGCGAGACGATGTCGACGCTGTCCGTTCCCGAGCCGCCGCTCACAGTGAGCGAATGCGTCGGCGCGCTGAACGTCTGACTCTCGAACTTGCCGTTGAGGCTTTGGAGAGTCATGACGCCGTCGGTCGTGGTTCCCGCATCCGTCAGCCGCGCCTGCACGCCGCTCGAATTGCCCGAGAGCGTTCCGAGATCGAAGGTGACATCGGCCACCACGCCATTGATCGTGACCGGCTCGAGGCCGTGATAGGTCACGAGTCCGCCGTCATAGGCGATGGCGCCGCTGTCCGGGCCCGTCGCTGTCGACACGAGGCTCTGCGCGACGCCGACGTCGAGGACCAGAGTGTCGAAGCCGCCGGCTCCGCCATCCACCACGCCGGCGAGACGGCCGCTCGTCGAGAAGGAGAAAGTGTCGTTATTATCGGCGGCGCCGGTGAGATTGGCGAAGCCGCTGAAGACGAAAGCCCCGACAGAGCCCGCGCCCGCGCCCTCGACGCGCCAGTCGGTGTCCGTCACGGCGCCGATCAGCGTGTCCGCGCCGCCGCCGACGAGATTTTGGACATCCGCGAAGCTCACATTGGCGGGGCCGCTGATCGCGCCCGAGCCGTCCTCGTGAAGCGTCCAGGTCGCTGCGTCGCTGGAGTCCCAGATCAGCGTATCGGCGCCATCGCCGCCGGCGAAGGCGAAATTCGGCAATTGGCGGCCGGCGAATGACGCCGCGTCTATGGTGAGCGTGTCCGCGCCCGCGCCGCCGACGATGGAAACCTGCTCGAGGCCTGCGAGATCGGCGCTCGCGAGAATTGTCGAATTGCTGCGGTCGACGATTTCGACCCTGGGACCCGCTGCGGAACCTGCCGTCGATGGGGATTGCGTCGCCGCGCCGGTCTGCGCGGTCCCGGCGGGATCGACGAGCTGCACGACGACGTCATGCGCCTGCTGCTGTGGGGCGGTGGCCGCCAGACTCACCGCGAGCACGTCCGCATTCAGCAGAACGCGTTGCTCGAGCGTGTCGAACACGACCTTCGGCCGTTGGCTCGACGGCGGGGGAGCGAGAGCTGTCGAA